>NZ_CP192749.1:0-2132500 GCF_050749075.1 Kitasatospora dryopteridis
TCGGCCCTCCGTTCGCGATCGCCCTTCGGGCGATCGGCGGACCCGCTCCGCGTGTCCGCGGCCTGACCTTCGGTCAGGCCGGCCCGGCTCCGCCGGGCCTGGTCGGTCCGCTTCGCTCCCCTCCCGGGCCGCTCCGCTTCGCTTCGGCGGCCTGTGTGGCTGAGCCCTGCTCAAGCCGTTGAGCAGGGCTATCGGCTGAGGTGGGGTGGGGCTGGCTAGGGGGAGGAACGGGCTCCCGGGGCGCGTGCGGGTCGGCTTCACTCTCGTCAGATTGGTCTAGACCGCGGTCTACTTCAATTCTTCAACCCCATGGAGCATCAGGGTGCGCTACCTTGGCTGGGTGAGTAGCGAGCCAGAGTGTATCAGAGATAGCCTGTCACCTGATCCTGCCGTGACGCCCCTCCAAGTCCGCCCTAGTGAGCCTTTCTGACGGTTCGGGTATTCGGCTGATATTCGGGCGTGAAAGTAAATTGGATTACCCGGCCTTGGACTCTCGGGTCTCCGGCTGGTGAATGTATCAGGATCGCGGTGCCAGGGAATCCCGTTCGGTGCGGTGTGCGGGTTCGTGAGTTCAGGTGAGGGGAGAAAGTCCGTGGGTGCTGTAAAGCCGGGTCTGCTGGCCGTGGAGGCCTCCAAGGGCATCGCGCTGCGGGGGCACCAGGAGGAGGCCGTGGCGGCCATCGTGCGGGGCCTGACGCTGCGTCCGGGGCAGTCGGCCCCGAGCGGTCTGCGGGTGACGGTGCAGATGGCCACGGGCACCGGGAAGAGCTACGTGGGCGCCTTCGCCGCGCAGCGGCTGGTGCCCCGCGGCGTGGTCCTGGTGGTGGTGCCAACGTTGAACCTCTTGACCCAAATGATCGGGTCGTGGCGGGCGGCCGGGCGGGCCGGGGACATGCAGGCCATCTGCTCCCTGGTGCAGGACGAGCTCCCCTCCGGGGTGATGGCCTCGACCAATGGCCTGGTGATCGGGAGCTGGATCGCGAAGGCGTCTTCTGGCCGGCGGCCGTTGACGCTGTTTGCTACCTACGCCTCGGTGGGTGCGGTGGCCGAGGCCTACTTCTACTGGGCCCGAACCAAGGGCGAGGTGCTGCCTGAGCTGGACCTGATGGTCTGCGATGAGGCACACCGGTCCTCCGGCAGCGTGGAGAAGTCCTGGACGGTGGTGCACGACCAGGTGGAGATCCCGGCCGCGCGCCGCTGCTATATGACCGCCACGCCGCGGATCTGGGCGCCGCCGAGCCGGGTGCTCAAGCCCCGTCAGGACGCGCACCAGCCGCTGCCGGAGGAGCTGGCGGTGTCGATGGACGACACGCGGGTCTTCGGGCCGCACGTGTACTCCCTGGGCCTGGCGGAGTCGATCGAGAAGGAGTTGCTGGCGCCGTTCGAGGTGGTGGTGCTGGAACTCCGTGACCCCCGCATCGATCGCGACGCCGCCAGGGCGCAGCCGGTGCCGTGGGGTGCTGGGGTGGGTGAGGCGGTGGATGGGAGCGAGGATGAGGTGCCGGCCGAGCAGCTGGCCGCGATGCAGGCCGGGCTGCTCAAGGTCGCCGCCGAACGGGGGCTCAAGCGCACTATCACCTTTCACAACCGCACGATCGAGGCCCGGTATTTCTCGGAGACGCTGAATCAGGCGGTGGAGCGACTTCATCTCCAGGATCCGGGGAAATACGCGGAGGAGGTCTGGTCTCAGTGGCTCTCTGGTGAGCATTCGCTGGATTTTCGGGAGGGGGTCATCGGGGAGTTCGGGCTGACCGAGGAAGATGACGGCCTTTCGTATCGGGTGCTGTCCCAGTGCAAGATCGCTGCCGAGGGTGTCGATATTCCGAATGCAGACTCGATTCTGATTCTCGGCCGGGGCAGCATGGTGGATATCGTTCAGGCCGTCGGCCGGGCCTTGAGGTTGAAGCCCGGTGAGAAGAAGATGGCGAGCCTCATCGTGCCGGTATTTCTCAAGCCAGTGGAGAATCCAGGGGACATTCTGGAGTCGGACAGCTACGGCGGGCTCGTCAAGATCCTGACCGCGCTACGCTCGCACGACACCCGCATGGTCGAGGCCCTGGCGGTGCCGCAGAAGGGGGGCAAGCGCACCACCGGGCGCAGCGCGGAGGCGGTCTACGCTCCTGGTCAGGGTGCTGATGGGGGTTCCGGGGGTGCGGGGGCGTTCACGCTGCCGGTGAGGTTCGAGAGTGACCCCGGGGACGACGTGCTGGCCCTGTTCATCGCCTCCCGCGTCCTGACGAGCGAGACGCAGTTGTGGCGTGAGGCGATCGGCCACGTGCGGAATTGGTACAAGGAGCACGGGCATCTCGACGTCCCTTATTCGGCGCTCGTTGGAGAGAACCAGAATTACCCGTTGGGGCGGTGGTTGTCGGACCGGCGGGTGGAGAATGCGGCCGGTGAACTGGCGTCATGGCGGGTGGCGCAGCTGGATGGGTTCGGGATGATCTGGTCCGTCTCGGACGCGCGGTTCGAGGCTGGCCTGGACTGGGCGAAGGTGTGGGCGAAGGACCACGGCGGGTCGCTCGCGGCGCCGGCGCGGGCCTCCGTTGGCGGGTATGCGATCGGGACCTGGCTGGCGGAGCTGCGGGCCGCGGCGCAGGTCCCGGTGGGCGAGCCGGGCGCTCTGGCGCCGGAGCGGCGCCGTTCCCTGGAGGAGGTCGACCCGTGGTGGTGCCCCACCTGGCCGATCACTTGGCAGCGCGCCTACGGCGTGGCGCGGCAGTGGTGGCTGGAGTCCGACGGCCAGGTCGACTGGGCGCGGCTGCCGGAGTCGACGGTGTTCGAGGGCGAGCAGCTCGGCAGGTGGGTGGTGGCGCAGCGGGCCGGCCTGCCCGGTCTGGAAGGCGAGCAGCAGGAGCTGCTGGCCGCGATCGGCATCGAAGCGGACCTGGAGCTGGTGGCCGCGAAGGCCGCCGCCGACACGAAGCCGAAGGTCTCCCGCTCCGACCGGTTCCAGCTCCACTTGGCCGCCTTGGCGGAGTTCGTCCGGGAGCATGGCCACGCCCGGCCCGCTCGCACCTACAAGAGCCCTGATGGCCTGTCACTGGGCGCTTGGACGAACAACACCAAGGCGCGGCGGGCCAAGCTGAGTACGGAGCAGCTCGCGCAGCTCGCTGCGCTCGGCGTCGAGTGGGCGGTGGAGGGGGTGTAGGCGACACGGATGGGCGGTGGTCGGCCCGCTTCACCCTTGACGGTGGCTGTTGTTCGGAAGGCTGGGGTCATGGGTTCTGGGATCTTCGGTGTGGCTCCGCTGGCCGGTGAGACGGTCTGGTCGTTGATGGGACGGGTCGCTGAGCGGTACGGCGTGCCGGTGGCTGAGCTGCGGGCATCGTGGGAGTGGAAGAACCAGCCGCCGCGCTCTCCCGGGGTCAGTGGGGTTCGCCCCGACGCCGAGGTCCTCCTGGACCCCGCCGGCCAAGACCTGCTGGTCGCGGTGTGCCGCGCTGACCGACGCAGCCTGGAGCAGGCGCTGCCTGCCTGGTCGGCCGGGCCAGGAGCCTTCGCTCATGTGTCGCCAGGCGGGCGGCCTCAGGCTCGGTGGCAACTGGGTGGGGCAGTCCATGGTCCGGTCGCGTACGCGTGCCGGCTGTGCACGGCTGGGCGAACTGGTCAGGACGTGGCGGCCGCGCGGTACCGCGAGAGGTGGCAGCGGGTCTGCCCGCGGCATGGGCGGTGGCTGTTGGGCGCGGGTGACGGCCATGGCCTGGAGCACCTCGACATCGCGGACTGTCCGGAGATCGCGGTGGCGCAGCGGCGGTGGCCGGTGGTGGCTGGGCGGGCGATGGCGGTTGGGGTGGAGCCGTCGGCGGTGTTCTCGGTGGCGTGGGCGGTGGTGTGCCAGTGGTGGGAGCTGGCGCTCGGGTGGGAGCCGGAGCGGTTGTGGCCGGCTCGTCTTCACGTGCTGGCCGGCGGGGACGCGGGATCGGGCGAGGGGTTTTGGTGGTGGCGGGTGGTGGCGCGTGAGGCGGTGCTCTTCCCTGAGGTCGTCGCCTTGGCCGAGGCCTTGGTCGATCCGGTGGTTACGGAGGCGGTGTGGCGTGACAGCGGCGGCGAGCGCGTGCGTCCCTTCCCGGGGGACGGTGAGTTCGCCCGGGAGCTGGGGCGCAGGCTCGGCCGACCGTGGCTGGGCGAGGTGGACGCGGTTGCCGACAGTGGTGCTCTGGTCAGGTGGCGGGGCGCGGTGGTGCGCCGGCACCGGGGCGTCGGGCAGGTCGGCGAGCGGGGCGTGGATCCGTGGTGGCTCCCGCGCGAGGAGCAGCCGGTCTCCGTGGCTGCACAGTTGAGGACCATGGCGCAGCGCGCGGACGGCAGCATCGGCTGGCGTGCCAGCGTGCCCCGGGAGGAGCGCGCGTGGATCGGCGAGAAGGTCCGTGAGGCCGCCGATCTGGTGGGCCGGCTGGACGTGCACGACACTGCGGCCCTGGCTGTCGCAGCCCGGGAGCTTATCGGCGGACTGCGGCAGAGTGTCGCCGCTCTCGATGAGGCCGTCGTCGCGGTCGCGAGCGCGGCGCACCACGCGGGTGTTCCGCTGGACAGCTTGAGCGCGTGGGCGGGCACGTCCGCGGAAGAGCTCTCGCGGGGTGTCGTGCGGCACCGGGCGGGCTTGGAGGAGCGGTACGGCTGAGGGCGGCGGTAGCACGGTGGCGGGGCTTGGCGGGGTGGTTTCGGCGGGGCGTCGCCCGTGCGGGTGGGGTGGTGGCTGTCCCGCTCTATCTGCGGCGTTCTCACGTACTTGACTGGCCGTCATGGCGGATATGAGTGTGCCCGGGCCGGCTGTTGCGGCTGGGAGCTTCGAGGCGGTCTTCGCCGTCGGCGGGGGTCTTGAGCAGGAGCGGTGGGAGCGGGCGGCGGCGCGGGTGCGGTTCGAGGAGCTGCGGCCGGTATCCGGGTTTCCGCTGGTTCCTGGGAAGCGGTGGGGGCCGGGCTGGTGGTGGTCGGCCACGACCGGTGGGCATGTGGCGCACGGATCGGCGGCCATGGTCGTGCAGTTGATGCTGCTGGACCGTGACCTGCAGGTGGTGGGGCTGGCCGGGCGGCCGGTGCGGGTGCTGTGGCGCGAAGGGGACGGCCGGGTGCGCTCCTGGGTGCCGCAGGTGTTCGCCCGGTACGCGGACGGGACGGCGTTGCTGGCCGACTGCCCCGGTTCTGCAGAGGCTGGCGGGGTGGCGGCTCAGCGGGCGGCTTCGGCGGTGGGGCAGGCGTGTGCGCGGGTGGGGTGGGTGTACCGGCGGCTGCGGGCGCCGGATCCGGTGGTGGTGGGCAATGTGCGGTGGCTGGCTGTCGGCGACGGGTGAAACGAGGACCACGGACGGCGGATCAAAAGCGGGTCACTGCGTGATCTCTTGATCATCCTGACTTCACTGGTACGGGAGTCAGGAGGAAAGAGGTGATCGGGGTGGAGGACTGGGCTGAGATCCGTCGGCTGCACCGGGCCGAGGGTCTGTCGGCGCGGGCCGTGGCCCGGCAGTTGGGGATCTCCCGGGGCACCGTGGCACGGGCCGGCCTCGGACCGGCCGCCGGTCTACCAGCGCCCGCTGAAGGGATCGGCGGTCGACGTCTTCGAGCCGGCCATCCGCGAGCTGCTGAAGCAGACGCCGACGATGCCGGCCACGGTGATCGCCGAGCGGATCGGCTGGACACGCGGGCTGACCATCCTCAAGGAACGCGTGCGCGAACTGCGGCCCGGCTACCTTCCCGTGGATCCCGTCTCGCGGACGGTCTACCAGCCAGGTGAGCTCGCCCAGTGCGATCTGTGGTTCCCGCCGGCCGACATCCCGCTGGGCTACGGGCAGACGGGACGCCCGCCGGTGCTCGTGATCGTGTCCGGCTACTCCAGGGTGATCACCGCACGGATGCTGCCGTCCCGGACCACTGCCGACCGACCTGATCGACGGGCACTGGCGGCTGCTGACCGGTTGGGGCGCCGTCCCCAAGACCCTCGTTTGGGACAACGAGAGCGGCGTCGGCCGGGGCAAGTTGACGTCGGAGTTCGCCGCATTCGCGGGCCTGCTCGCGATCCGCATCCACCTCTGCCGCCCCCGCGACCCGGAGGCGAAAGGCCTGGTGGAGCGGGTGAACGGCTACCTGGAGACCAGTTTCCTGCCCGGCCGCACGTTCGCCGGGCCAGGGGACTTCAACACTCAGCTCACCGCCTGGCTGCAAGTCGCCAACCGCCGGCACCACCGCATGATCGGCTGCCGCCCCGCCGAACGCTGGGAGGCCGACCGGTCCGCGATGCTCACCCTGCCACGACTTCAACACTCAGCTCACCGCCTGGCTGCAAGTCGCCAACCGCCGGCACCACCGCATGATCGGCTGCCGCCCCGCCGAACGCTGGGAGGCCGACCGGTCCGCGATGCTCACCCTGCCACCGGTCGCCCCGCCCAACTGGTGGCCCCAGACCACTCGGCTCGGCCGCGACCACTACATCCGTGTCGACACCTGCGACTACTCCGTCCATCCCTGCGCGATCGGGAAGCAGATCACCGTCCGGGCCGACACCGAGGAGATCGTCGCGACCACCCGCACCGGCGAGGTCGTCGCCCGCCACGGCCGCTGCTGGGCCCGGCACCAGACCATCACCGACCCCGAGCACGCCGCCGCGGCCGAAACCCTTCGCGGCCAGGCAATCCACCAGCGCGCCTCCCGCGCCCAGGCCCGCGGCCTGACCGCCCTCGCACTCGACGACCTGGGCATCGAGGTCGAACAACGCCAGCTCGGCTCCTACGACCGCATCTTCACCCTCATCGAGGGCGGCGCCGGAAAGGAGGACACCTGATGGCCCGCACCTCCGCTCCCAACGCCACAACCGCCACCGACACACCGGCGGCCCAAACCGGCCGACAGACCACCGCCGACCTGGCCTTCCTCTCCCGCGCGATGAAGGCGCCCGCTTTGCTGGACGCCGCCGAGCGCCTGGCGGAGCGCGCCCGCACCGAGTCCTGGACCCACCTCGAATACCTCGTCGCCTGTCTGCAACGCGAGGTCTCCGCCCGCGACAGCCACGGCGGCGAGCAACGCATCCGGGCCGCCCGCTTCCCCTCGGTCAAGACCATCGAGGAGATCGACGCATCCCACCTGCGGGGCATAACGCGCCAACAACTCGCTCATCTGGGCACACTGGACTTCATAACCGCCCGCGAGAACGTCGTCTTCCTCGGCCCGCCGGGCACCGGCAAGACACACCTGGCCACCGGACTCGCCGTCCGGGCCTGCCAGGCCGGCCACCGGGTCGCGTTCGCCACCGCCGCCCAGTGGGTCGACCGCCTGGCCGCCGCCCACCAGGCCGACCGGCTCCAGGACGAACTGGTCAAGCTCGGCCGTTACCCACTGATCGTGGTCGATGAAGTGGGCTACATCCCCTTCGAACCGGAGGCCGCGAACCTGTTCTTCCAGCTGATCTCGAACAGATACGAGAGGGCGAGCGTGATCGTCACCTCGAACAAGCCCTTCGGGCGCTGGGGAGAGGTCTTCGGTGACGAGACCGTCGCCGCGGCCATGATCGACCGGCTCGTCCACCACGCCGAGGTCCACTCCCTCAAAGGCGAGTCCTACCGCATGCGGGGGCGGGAACTCGGGCACGTCCCCATGAACGACAACGACTGACACACACCATCCAGCGAGACCGCGGCTGGCCCACAACTGAACCGTCGATACCGGCCCGAATTCAGCCGCCGCCGACACTGGCCGGGTACCGGCATCCGCGCTTTCGCGGCGCAGCGTCGGTGGAGGAGGCGGTGTTGGAGGCGTTCTCGTGTCCGCGGCCGCTGGTGGAGGGGGTGCGGGCGGTGGGCAATCCGCTGGTGGTGCTGCCGGTGGTCTATCACGCGTTGTGGGCGCACCGGCTGCGGGCGGCGCTGGACCGGCCGCTGCACGGCGGGACGCTCGTCAGCCCGGGCCCGGCCTGGGCTGCTCCCGCGCCGGGGTCTGCTGCTGGTGTCGGGGTTGGTTTCGAGGCTGGGGCTGTCGACGACGGCCAGGCCGGCAGTGGCAAGGCCGGTGGCAGCGGCGGTGGCGTGAACGCGGGTGCGGGGGTGGGGTGGTGAGCCGGGCGGCGGGGAGTCGGCCGGTGCTGGCGGTGGGCGCGCACGTGGTCTTCGAGGGACGGACCTGGCAGGTCGTCGGCGTGCTCGGGCAGCAGGTACGGCTGATCGATGAACAGGGATGCGCGGCGACGCTGCTGGCGAACTACCTGTTCGCCGCCGACGACTTCGCCCTGGTCGGCGAGACTCCTGCGATGGTGCCGCAGTGGGGGCTGTTCGCGACGGTGCCGCTGCGCGAGCAGGAGCGGGCCCTGGCCTGGCAGCGCCACATCCGGGAGGTGGAGACCGGGCGGCTCGAGGTGGCAGGCGAGCTCGGGCGGGAGCCGAGGCCGGAGTACGACCCGGCCACCCGCACCCTGGCCCAGCGCGAGCTGGCCAAGGCACAGGAGCTGACCGCGGTCGGGTTCGGGAGGATCTCACGCACCACGGTGCAGCGCATGCGCCTGGAGTACCGCAAGAAGGGCCTGTGGGGGCTGGTCGACCACCGCTCCACCCGTACCTACAGCCCGACCGGGCGCGCGGACGAGCGGGTGGTGGCGGCGGTCCTGGAGGCGATGCGGCGCCAGCGTGGCCGCTCCAAGGGCACCGTCAAGGGGCTGCGGCAGCTGACCGCGCAGGTGTTGGAGGAACGGCACGGGCCCGGCAGCGTGCGTGTGCCGCCGATGGCGACGTTCTACCGGCTGGTGAGCGTGCTGGCCGATCCGGGTGAGCGGTCCGGCAGCCCGGCCCGCACCGCCAGCAGACCCGCCCGCCCCTTCCGTCCGACCCGGGTCCTGCGGCCCGGGGAACAGGTCATGCTCGACACCACCCGCCTGGACGTCTTCGCGGTCTTCGACAACGGGACCACCGGCCGGCCCGAGCTGACGATCGCCCTCGACGTCGCGTCCCGCTCGATCCTGGCCGCCGTCCTGCGCCCGGCCAGCACCAAGGGCGTGGACGCCGCGCTGCTGCTGGCCGAGATGGCTGCCCCGCACCCGGTGCGGCCGGCCTGGCCGCGGGTGCTGGAGATGTCGAGGGCGCCGGTGCCCTACGACCTTTTGGTCGACGCCGACGAACGGCTGCGGGACGTGGCGGCGCGGCCGGTGGCGGTGCCCGAGACGGTGGTCGTCGACCGCGGGCGGGTGTTCGTCTCCGAGGCGTTCTTGGCCGCCGCCCAGACGCTGGGTATCAGCGTGCAGCCCGCTCCCCCGCGCCAGCCCGCCGCTAAGGGCCCCGTCGAGCGCACCTTCGGGTCGGTCAACAGCCTGTTCTGCCAGCACGTCGCCGGCCACACCGGCGCCAGCCCGGCCCGGCGCGGAGCTCGCGCCGAGAGCGAGGCCCTGTGGAGCGTGGCGCAGCTGCAGGACCTGCTGGATGAGTGGATCACCACCGAGTGGCAGAACCGGCCGCACGAGGGACTACGGCATCCGTCGATGCCGGCCGTCGCGCTGTCCCCGAACGAGATGTGGGGCGCGCTGCTGGGCACCTGCGGCCACGTCCCGGTGCCGCTGAGCGGGACCGACTACGTGGAACTGCTGCCGGTGGTGTGGAAGTCGATCACTGAGCGGGGTATCCGTATCGACCACCGCACCTACGACCACCACTGCTTGAACCCGCTCCGGGGCCAGTTTTCCGGTGTGAGTGCGCAGCGGGGGCGGTGGGAGGTCCATCACAACCCGCACGACCTGCGGCAGGTCTGGGTCCGTCTACCGGATGGGCAGTTCACGGCGGTGCCGTGGATCCACGGCGAGTACATCCGCCGCCCGCTGGGCGATGACCTGTGGCAGCACCTGAAGGAGACGGTGGAGCGCCGGGGCAGCCGGGAGCGGCACGAGGCCGATCTCGCCCAAGCCCTCGACGATCTGCTCTTCAGGGTCCGCACCGGTCAGGCCAGTACCCGCGAGCGGTACCTCGCCTCCCGCCAAGCACCCCTGGCACTCCCCCACGACCCCGATGCGGACCCAGCCTCGGCCCCGGGCCCGGCTGTGCACCAAGGTCTGGGTGCGGCGCCGGGTCTGGAAGGAACCCGCAGCGAGGAACGGGGTCTGCGCCAGGGCCGGACCGAAGAGGACACCGCCTCCAGCGGGTCCAGCAGGTCCAGCGGGCAGTCCTACCCAGGCTCCGGGACGCAGCACGGCGCCCCGGGGCAACGGCTGAGGCCCGAGGCCGATAGCGGTGCCGACGGCGGCCCGAATCAGAGCGCGCGGCCTGGTGCCCCGGGTGGAATGCCCTGGCCTGACGACGCCGGTACCGGGCAGCCTTCTCTGGGCTCTGGGGCGCAGCGCGGCGACGCGGACCTGGTCGAGCGATCAGCTGCCGGCGGCTGCCCTGCCGGGCCGCCTCCTGCGGCTCCTGGTGAGAGGAGCGGCGACTGCGAGCAGGCCGCGGAGGTGCCGCTGGGCGGGCGGCCGAGGCCTGCAGGGGCGCGGGCCGTGTCGCCGTCGGGCTCGCGCGGCCCCGACAGCACCGTCGGCTCGGCGTGGGCGGGCTGGCCGGGTGAGGAGAGCCTGGACGACCTCGACGAGGACGGGGACGACGAGGACCTGGGCGGTGACGCGGCCTGGGCCGACGAGGAAGAGGGCGGGTTCGCCCTGTACGACGCCCGCAAGGAGGCAGAGCTGTGGTGAACGACAATCCTGCCGAGCAGGCTGGGCAGGACCGGGATGCTTCCCCGACCACGTGGGAGCTGTTCCGTCGCTTCGCCGACGACCCGCCCTTGGTGCCGCCCGTGCCCGGTGATCCGCCGCGCAGCGTGGAGGAGCGCCTGGCCTACCACTCCCGGTTCGTGACCGTGCGCACCCCCGCCGTCGTCAGGACGCTGCTGGAGGTGCGGACCCTGATGGCGCTCGGGCGCTACCAGCAGGCGACCGCGAGGCCCTCGCTGATCGTCACCGGGCCGCCGACCACGGGCAAGACCACCACGCTGCTGGAGGTCGGGCGCACCTGTCACCTGGCCGAGCAGGCGCGGGCCGGCCATGGCGTGAGCCGGGTTCCCGTCGCCTATCTGTTGGTGCCGCCCGGGGCCAGCGCCAAAGCCCTGGCGCTGGAGTTCGCCCGCTACCTCGGCATCCCCGTCTCCGCCCGCATGACCCAGGCCCAGATCGCCGCATCCGTATGCCACACGTACAACACCGCTGGGGTGCGGCTGGTGATGATCGACGAGATCCACCGCCTCAACCCGCGCACCAGCACGGGGGCGGAGGCGGCCGACTTCCTCAAGGACCTCACGGAGCGGATCTCGGCGACGTTCGTGTACGCGGGTATCGACGTGACCGCCACCGCGCTGTTCACTGGGACGGCCGGTGCCCAACTCGCCGGCCGCGCGGGGCTGATCGACTGCGACCCCCTGCCCGTGGTGGCCCGCGCCAGCATCGTCGCAGCGGGCACCAGCGTCACGGGGCCCGGTGTCGGCGCCACGGCACGGGGCCGAAGCAGCGACGGCGGCAGCCCCGGTGCTGGTCGAAGTGGCGACAGCGAGGGGCCGGCGGGCGGCGAGGGCGGCACCCGGCGGGGACGAGGCGGGAGCAGCTCAGATGGTGCCGACAGCAGCCACAGCGCCGACGAGGGCGGGGGCGGGAGGAGCACGGTGCTGATCCGGCCCTTTCGCGAGACGGTCGCCGCGATGGAGAACGCCCTCGACCTGCAGCACCACCGCCCCGGCAGCCTCGTGCGTCTGGCCCCCTACCTGCACGAGCGCACCGCCGGACGCATCGGCAGCCTCTCCCGCCTCCTGCGGCGGGCCGCGATCACCGCCATCCTCGACCAAAGCGAGAAAATCACCCGCGCCAGCTTGGACGCCATCGCCCTGGACCACCTCGCCGAAGAGCACTACCGGCCCCGCACCCCAGTCCGCCGGAGCCCACGCGCCACCACGCCCGCCCGGCGTACCTGATGATGCCCCGTCGGATGGCCCGCCCCGTCAGGCCGCCCGGGCCCGGTGCCCTGTTTCTGGAAGCTCTCGCAGCATCCGCGCACCCCGGCGGCAGCACCGCGACCACCAGTCCTCGGCCGGTCCCGGCAGGGCCCCGTACACCGCGGCCACTCTGCCCAGTCCACCCGCCGACGGCCGGAGCTGTGCGGGTGCGGCCGATCCCTCACGAGAGCACCGCTTCCTACCTGGACCGCCTCGCCCACGCCTACCGGACCACCACTGCCCACCTCCTGGACGGCCTCGGCATCACTCTCACCCACCCTCGAAGCAGCCGCGGCGGTGCCGGCACCGCCGAGCTCCGCCTCGACACCGCGGCGCAGCAGCGTCTGGCGGTCTTCGCCCGCACCCCGCTCAGGGACCTCGGCCGGGCCCTCCCGCACCTGGCCGACGACCGTACCCGGCCCCTCTCCCACCACACCGGCACCAGCGCTCGCAGCGCGGCAGCACCCGACGCGCCACCGTCACCCGCCGGCGCCTGGCAACTGCTCGAGCCCGGCGAACAGCCCGTCCTGGCATGTCCCGCCTGCACCCTGCGCCACACCCGAGGAGCCACCAGCCGCGCCCACATCCACCCGCCCGCCCACCAGGCCCTGTGCCCGCGCCACCGGCACTGGAGCCTGGATGCGGACAACCACCTGACCACCGCCGCCCTGCCCGAACTCCGCCAGGCCCAACGCGACCACCAGTACCTGCTGCGCCACCCGGACGCCGCCAACGCCACCAGCTGGGCCATGGCCATCACCACCCGCTGGTACGACCAGCAGAGCGTCCTGGCCACCCGCTGGCAACACCGCCTCCAACGCCTGGCGGACACCAACCCCCACGCGACACCGGCCGGAAAGTCCTGGGCCCTGCACGCGCGCAGCCTCGTCACCTACCCCGAAACGATCGTCCTCGCCCGCGCCCTGGCCACCGCACGCCTCCCCCGGCAGGCCCGGCAAGGCACCGCACCCGCACCGCATCCCGCGATCACTGCGTTCTGCCGCCACACCGCCCACCGCCTCGGCATCGCCCGCCTCACACCCCCACCCCGCGACCTCCTGTGGACCTGGATCCACCACACCCCCACCACAGACTGAAACAGCTGCAACGGCAAACACCCCGGCAGCCCACGCCGACGCCCCAACCCACCTATCGGGCTCCCGGTAGACCAGCGAGAAGTCCCAGAACATCTCACACAACCCGCGATTCCCGGCCCATCACCAAGACCCCCAGCCCAGAAGCCCGCAACACGGCCACACCCCACAGAAAACGATCAAGGAACCGCGAGACACCGACCCGAACAACCCCGACAACGCCCCATCCCAACCACAACACCCCAGACCAGAACCAACACCCACCACCGATCCAATGGTCAGTCACAGTCACCTCGGCACGAATCCCGAGCAGATCCCGACCGACCTCGACCAGCGCGCAGCCCTCTACCGCGCCCAGCTCGCCGCCCGCACCCGGGCCGGCGAGCGCGTCCTGGTCCTCGCCGACAACGCCTCCACCGCCGCACAGGTCCAGCACCTGACCCCCGCCGGCGGCCCGCACCGGCTGCTGATCACCTCCCGCGACGACTTCGCCACCACCCTCGGCGCCCGCCTGGTTGACCTCGACGTCCTCACCCCCAAGCGCGCCGTCACCCTCATGGACACCGCGCTGCGCCTGACCCTCCCCAAGGACGAGCGGATCGCCGCCGACCCCGACGGGGCGGCCAAAGTCGCCGACCTGTGCGGGCACCTGCCCCTCGCCCTGCGGATCGCCACCGCCCAGCTCACCGCCGACCGCGCCCTCAAGCCCGGCCGGCTCGCCGAGGACCTGCAGGACCTCGGCGCACGGCTCGACCTGCTAGAAGACGGTGACCGGGCGGTGCGGGCCGTCCTGGAGCGCTCCTACCGGCGGCTGGCCCCCATCCACGCCGAGCTGTTCCGCCTCCTGGCCGTCAACCCCGGCCCCGACCTGTCCACCGACACCGCCACCGCGTTCACCGCCGTCGGCAAGCTCAAAGACGTCCGCGCCCGGCTCGTCGCCCTGTCCAGGGCCAGCCTCATCCGCCAGGACCCCGATACCGGACGCTGGCGCATGCACGACCTCGTCCGCGCCTACGCCACCGAACAAGCCGCCCAGCACTCCGCCCACACCGCCACCGCCCTGCGCCGGCTCCTGGAGCACTACACCCTCACCGCACGGGACGCGGACGCGCACCTGAACCCGGCCGATGCCAAGGCCGGGCTGGGGCGGCGGTTCGCGAGCCGAACGGACGCGCTGGCCTGGCTGGACGCGGAACACCCCAACCTCGTCGCCGCCGTCCACGCCGCCCACACCGCCGACCACCACGACATCGCCCAAGCCCTCCCCGCCTACCTCGGCCACTACCTCGGCCTGCGCCGCCGCCTCGAGGACCACCTGGACGTCGCCCAGACCGCCCTCAGCGCGGCACGCGACACCCACAACCCGGCCGGCGAGGCCAACGCCTGGAACAACCTCGGCGGCACGCTGCGGGCGCTGTGGCGCTTCGTGGAAGCCGAACACGCCCACCGCGAAGCCATCGCCTGGGACAACCTCGGCCTCGCGCTGTGGCAGCTGCAGCGCTTCGAGGAAGCCGAACACGCCCACCGCACCGCCCTCACCCAATTCCGGAACCTCGGCGACCAGCACCGCGAAGCCATCGCCTGGGACAACCTCGGCGCAGCGCTGTGGCAGCTGCAGCGCTTCGAGGAAGCCGAACACGCCCACCGCACCGCCCTTCGCCTCTACCAGAACCTCGGCAACCAGCACCGCGAAGCCATCGCCTGGGACAACCTCGGCCTCGCGCTGCAGGCGCTGCGGCGCTACCAGGAGGCCGAACACGCCCACCGCACCGCCCTCACCCAATTCCGGAACCTCGGCGACCAGCACCGCGAAGCCTCCGCCTGGACCAACCTCGGCGCAGCGCTGTGGGGGCGGGGTGAGGTCGAGGCGGCGGTCGAGGCCGGTGAGCGGGCTGTGGCCCTGTTCGAGGGGCTGGGTGACCAGTACCGGTTGGGGGAGGCGTCGGACGAGCTTGCCGACTCGTTGCTCGCGGCCGGCCGCCCGGCGGGCGAGGTGCGGGGTGTGCGTGAGGCGTCGGCTGCGGCGTACCGCAGGGCCGGCGCCGAAAACGAAGCGGTGAAGGCGCTGGAGAAGACAGACGAGTAGCCGGTCAGTCCGGGAGGATGCAGGTGGGCGGAAGCGCCAAGATGGCTCTGACATGGGCGCAGGACCGCTGAGTCCGACTCTCCCCGTACCACCTGCGAATGACTGGACGACCAGTGGGCCGTGCTTGGCGGCCTTCTTGCGGGCGCAGGCGGTGGGCAGGGCATGGGAAACCGCACGAACCCGACCAGCAGGAACTTCATCTCGATGACGCCAAAAACCGCATCAAACTGACGCACCGCCAGCCGGGACACCACCACTGACCAGCAAAAACACCCCCACACCCTCACGACAAAAAACCGCCGCAACCCCACGACAGATAGGTGCACCTTCACAGGAGCTGAACGTACTGGAGGCCAGGATAGTGGCCTTGATGCTGTTGATCCGCACCCAGGGGCGGGGCTCCCGACACTGGGGCGCGGCGTGGACTGATCTACGCCAGGCCAGGCTCCAGTGGGATCACGTCCTGGGGTTCACCGAATAGCTGGGTCTGTTCAAAGAGGCTCGGTTTTGGTTCGTCTCTGCGTCGCATAATTTCCGGGGAAGGGAAATCGCCGTCATGATGAAAAAGCTTCGTCCGCACCAGGAAGAGGCGTGCGATTCGGCCGTACGACTTCTGACGCTGCCCGCGTCGGGTCTGGTGGCGCCGGAGGGGCTGCGGTGCCAGATCCGGGCGGCGACGGGTTCGGGCAAGTCGCTGACGGCCGTGCACGTCGCCTCCCGGCTCCATGCGGAGCGGACGCTGGTGATCGTGCCCTCGCTGCCGCTGCTGGAGCAGACGGTCGAGGTCTGGCAGCGGGAGGGGCGCGGCGGCCAGATGGTCGGGCTGTGCTCCCTGGCTGGCAACGAGCAGCCGGTGGGCCTTCGGTGCACCACCGATCCGGCGGAGCTGGTGGAGTGGACGGCCGGGCCGGGGCGGGTGACGGTGTTCGCCACCTACGCCTCGCTGGGCCTGGGGCACCTGGAGCGGGCGCACGAGGCCGGCCTTCCGGCGTGGTCGCTGGCGGTGGTGGACGAGGCGCACCGGGTCAGTGGTCAGGCTGGGCGGCCGTGGGCGGCGATCCTGGACAACGCGCGGATTCCGTGTGACCGGCGGTTGTTCATGACGGCCACGCCGCGGCTGTGGGCGGTGAAGGAGACGGATCGGCTGCGGGCGCAGACGGTCGGGATCGAGTCGGCCGAGCTGATCGCGTCCATGGACGACGAGGCGCTGTTCGGCCCGGTCGCCCACGACTACCCGCTGGGGACCGCGATTTCGGACGGGGTGATTGCCCCGTACCGGATCGTGTGCGTGGACGTCTCCGATCCCGTCCTCCAGGGCCTGGAGCAGCGTGGTGCGCACGAGAGTCGGTGGAGTACCGCGGGGCCCGGCTGGCGGCCCTGCAGACCGCGCTGCTGACCGCCTGCGCCAAGTGGGACCTGAGCCGGGTGCTGTCCTTCCACCACATGGTGGCCGAAGCCCGGGCGCTACTGACCTTGGCGCTTCAAGGTGATTGGCCTGTTTGCGTAGCTGACCGGCGGTCATCTGCGCGCTATGCCGTTGGTATGCGCTATGCGGATGGGGGCGGTCTGACGGCGAAGGCACGTCAGTACCGCGAGTCGGTGCGGCTGGAGGCCGCCGGGTTGTTCGAAGACGGGGTCCCGCCGAGGGAGGTGGCTCGCAGGCTGCGGGTGACCGCGAAATCGGTCTACCAGTGGCACCAGGCCTGGCGGGAGGACGGGGCCGGGGCGCTGGCTTCACGGGGGCCGGGTGGGCAGCGGTGCAAGCTGTCGGCGCGGTGTCAGGAGAAGCTGGCCGAATACCTTGAGCAGGGGCCGGCCGTTCACGGCTGGGACCAGGACCAGATGTGGACCGGTGCGCGGGTGGCGACGCTGATCGGCCGCAAGTTCCATGTCTCCTACAGCGTCTCGGGGGCCACCCGTCTGATGCGCCGGCTCGGCTTCACTCCGCAGGTCCCCGTGCGGCGGGCCGCGGAACGCGACGAGCAGGCCGTGGCCGCGTGGAGGGAGGCGACGTGGGCAGAGGTAAAAGCGCCCGGGCGGCCTGCGACGGATGGCTCTGCTTCGAGGACGAAGCCGGGTTCACCCGCAGACCGCCCACAGCACGTACATGGGGACGACGTGGCAGCACTCCGGTAGTGAAGGTCTGCGGCCGCGGCTCCGGGCGGATCTCGGTCGCCGGGCTGCTCGCGATGCGACCGGGCTCGCGAACCCGGCTGTGCCACCGCGTCCTGCGACACAGCGGTCGCAAGGGCGAGCGCCGCAGCCTGTCCGAGCACGACTACATCAGCCTGATCGACGGGGTGCACCAGCTGGTCAGGGCACCGATCGTGCTGGTGTGGGACCGGCTGAACACCCACGTCTCCCATGCCATGCGCGACCTGATCGGCGCACGGGACTGGCTGACGGTGTTCGTCCTACCCGCATACGCACCCGAGCTGAACGCGGTCGAGTACCTGTGGGCCCACGTCAAACGAAGCCTGGCGAACCTCACCAGCGTTGCCCTCGACCGACTCGAAGCCCTCGTCCGGAACCGCCTCAAGCGACTGCAATACCGCTCCGACATCCTCGATGGCTTCCTCACCGGGACCGGACTCTCTCTCGACCTCCCACCGCCATCACCTTGAAGCGCCAAGGTCAGTAACGGTGGGAACGGCAGGTGTGGTCCGCCGGAGCGGGCCGCGGCACTGCTGACGGACTCCGCGTGCGGCCGTCGCGGGCAGCCGGTGTCGCCGGCCGGCGAACCGCGCGGGCCCGGTCCGCACGGCGAGCCGGGCCCGGCAGCTGCTACACGGAGAGTGCTATGCGGCGGCGAGGCGCCCGGGGGCCGTGCTGCGGGAGCCGTTGGCGGTTTGCGGGTTACGGCCGGCATAGGCGCGGCGGCCGCGGCGCGTGGACGGGCTGCGGCGCGGCCGCTCGACGACGGGGTCGGCGATCACGGTGGGGATGCCGGCGGGTACGCGGGCGCCGGTGATGCGGGCCAGGTTCTCATCGCCGGCGCTGACCCTGGTGGTGACGGGGGTGATGGCGGCCGTGGTCATCATGCGGGCCATCTCGCGGCGCTGATTGGGCAGGACGAGGGTGACGACGGTGCCGGACTCGCCGGCCCGGGCGGTGCGTCCACCCCGGTGGAGGTAGTCCTTGTGGTCGTTCGGCGGGTCCAGGTTGACGACCAGGTCGAGCCCGTCGACGTGAATGCCGCGGGCGGCGACGTTGGTCGCGATCAGGGCCGTGACCTGGCCGGTGCGGAACTGTTCCAGGGTGCGGGTGCGCTGGGGCTGTGACTTGCCGCCGTGCAGGGCCGCGGCCTTGACCCCGTTGGCGAGCAGTTCCTCCACCAGGCGGTCCGCGCCGTGCTTGGTGTCGATGAACATGATGACCCTGCCGTCGCGGGACGCGATGTGGGCGATCGTGGCGTTCTTGTCGAAGTTCTGTACGTGCAGCACGTGGTGCTCCATGGTGCTGACCGCCGCCGTGGACGGGTCCACCGAGTGCGTGACCGGGTCCTTGAGGAAGCGCCGCACCAGGCGGTCGACGTTGCGGTCCAGGGTGGCGGAGAACAGCATCGTCTGGCAGCCTTCGGCGACCTGCTCCAGGAGTTCGGTGACCTGCGGCAGGAAACCCATGTCGGCCATCTGGTCGGCCTCGTCGAGCACCGTGACGGCGACCCCGTCCAGCTGGCAGTCGCCGCGCTGGATCAGATCTTTGAGTCGGCCGGGGGTGGCTACCACGACCTCCGCGCCGCGGTTCAGCGCCTGTGCCTGCCGGCCGATCGACATCCCGCCCACCACGGTCGCAAGGCGGAGTCGTACCGCGTGGGCGTAGGGGGTGAGAGCCTGGGTGACCTGCTGCGCGAGCTCACGGGTGGGGACCAGCACCAGGGCGAGCGGGCGGCGGGGCTCGGCGCGGTGTCCGGCGGTGCGGGCCAGCGCGGCGAGGCCGAACGCGATGGTCTTGCCGGAGCCGGTGCGGCCTCGTCCGAGGACGTCGCGGCCGGCCAGCAAGTTCGGCAGCGTCGCGGCCTGGATCGGGAACGGCTCGGTGACGCCTTGGCGGGTCAGCTCCGACAGCAGGACCTTCGGAATGTCCAGTTCGTCGAAGGACTTGACGGCCGGCAGTGCCGGGGTGGTGCTCACCGGCATCGCGAACTCGCCCTGCGGGGAGGAGCCCTGACGGGCGTTGCGATCGGAGGTTCGCCGGCCGCCGTAGAAGGAGCTGCCGCCGGAGCGGGATCCGTAGGCGCCGGCGGAGCGGGAGTTGGCGTTCTGGTACGAGGAGCGACTGGAGCGGTTCATGCGGGAAACCTTCCTAGGCGGCACGTCACGAGGAAGGCTCCGTGACGCGGGGCGCCGGCGGAGACCGCAAGGGAACGGGCCGAGAGATGCGACGGGTGGAGCGTGGACGGTAGAACCGTGCGGCACGTCACCTACGGTCGGCACTCACCGAACAGGGCGGGAGCGAAGAACCTCGAACCGTGAGATGTCACGGTAGGGCGCCGATCCGCACGCGGCGCTGTGCGCCTCGCGTGGGGATGGCCGCCGGTGGCGGAGCCAGAGAGCCTGAACGACCGGGGAATGCGTCGTGGCGCAATGTCGAGGGGCCCGCACCGGGCATCATGTACGCGGTGCGGGCCCCTCGCTGCTAGGCGGGTGCCGTGGCAGAAAAACTACAGCGGACGAATGTTCTCGGCCTGCGGGCCCTTCTGGCCCTGCGTAACGTCGAACTCGACCTTCTGGCCCTCGAGCAGCTCGCGGAAGCCGTTGGCGTTGATGTTCGAGTAGTGGGCGAAGACGTCGGGGCCGCCACCCTCCTGCTCGATGAAGCCGAAGCCCTTTTCCGCGTTGAACCACTTCACAGTGCCATTAGCCATAAAGAAATCTCCTTCAAGGGGCTGTCCGAAGCACGCACCGCGCGGGCTTCGAGTCGCCGCGATGAGCACCCACCCGGGGAAGAGCCGGGAAACAAAAATGCGCCTGCGATACATCAGCAGGCGCACACAAAGTTCATGGGAACCACTACTGCAACTATCGACGAGCCTAGCAGGCTCGAGTGCGCGGCGGTGGAATATTCCGCCCCGGTCGTGTCGGCGCCGCCCGCAAGACGGCACCACTGCGGCGCCACAGCCGCCAACAGGCATTCGCGCCAGGGTAGTTGCCCAGCATGGCCGCAGGATCAGACCGAGCCGGGGGGACAGGCGCCCGGCGCAGAGCGGCGCGCAGCGGGCGGCCGCCAGTCGGCGGGGACGGTCGCCCCGGCAGCCCGGGACGGGCCGGCTGCACCGCGCACCGCCGTTTACATCCACCGGAAGGTGGACCGTGGCGGTCGGGGTTCCGCTCCAGCGAATGCGATTCTCCGGAAAGCCCCGGTTCCACATTTCCGGCGCATACTGCTCGATTTTGTTCGGAACTCCTTCCGGTGACGGCCGACGGCTCAGCCTGGTTCCTCGGCATCGCCGTCAGGCGGACCGGCGATCGGCGGCGCCGGCTGTGCTCATGACGGGTAGCGGGGCCGTGCACGGAATCCCTGTCCTGGTGATCGTTCCGGGCGCTCTGACCGCGCGTCCACGAACAGGCCACCGACCTGGATTCAGGTCACATACCCGGCTCCTCGGGATAGACGGGAATCTCATAGCCCTGGTCGCGGAGCCACTGGCAGGTTGCCGCGGCCCGGTAACTGCTGTCGAAGGACGGAAATGAGTCGTCGGCCTTCTCCGCGGCCCGAACGCCCCTCTCGTCATCCTTCATCCTTTGCACCACCGCGTCGGCGATCCGGGCGGCCGTGTCGCCGCCGAGGTCGCCGTGCTCACGCCAGCGAGTCAACCGTTCGCTGGCCTGCAGGGCCCGCCGCGAACTCTCGGCGGCGTGCTCAGAACCGACCGCGGCCACCGCCGCCTCATTGGCCGACCGTAGCCATTGGCCAAGGCAGTCGGTGATGACCTGCTGGGCCAGAGTGGCCCGCCATTCGTCCCGCTGCTGATCACCGTCCATGTGCCTGCAGTCTACCGAGCCCGACGAGCGCGCCGCCGACGCGTACGGCGACGACTACCTCGGCCCGCCACTCGACTGGTAGGCGAGGCGTCCCGGCCCGGCTGGCTGGCCGGCGATAGGCTGCTGCAGCCCTGAGAAAGCACCGGAAGCCGCCACCCAACGCACGGGTGGCGGCTTCTTGGGGTCGTGGACGCAGGGGCGCTGCAGTGCGGGGCCTGGTGTTCGTCAATCGGTAGTACGGGACCGCCGGTCATCTCCAACCGGCGGCCCCTGGCGACCCACAATCCTGCTCCAAGTCGCGGCCACTGACGGAGGACTCCGGGCCTGGCGAAGGCCCAGGGACGGGCGAAAGCCCCAGGCCGGCGGCCTGGGGCTTTCGCGCTTGTGCGCTTGCCGGCTACTTGAGCGGCGTGCCGCCCGCGTTGCGGTAGGCGATCGTCTTGTTGATCAGGTTCCCGCCGTCGGTCTCGGGCGTGGTCTGTTCCTGCCAGCCGGCGCCGAACAGGATGCCGCCAACGTGTGCGTCCGCCGCCTGGCTCAGGTGCGAGAAGAACCAGTCGACCTTGTCGTCCTTGTAGTGGTTGGGCGTGTTGTTCTGCGCCATGTTGCCCAGGGGGACCTGCCACAGGACCACCGGCTTGCCCACGGACTCGGTCATCGTCTTGTAGAAGGCGAGCGCGGCGAAGCCCTTCTGGTCGTTCCAGTAGGTGTTCTTGCTGCCGTGGGCGGGCAGCGCGTACCAGCCCGCATCGCGGTCGGTGACGTCGGTGACCAGGAAGTCGGCGTTCTTCGCCCCGAGGTCCGCGTAGTCCTTGACGCACTGCGGCGTGTTCTGCTGCCAGTCCCAGCAGGTGAGGTGCAGGCCGATGCCGGTGTTCGGCGCGTACTTGTGGCCCATCGAGATCAGGCATTGGGCCAGGCCGGCGGCGCTGTTCTCCTGCGATCCGCAGTCCGTCGGATTCGCGGCCTTGACCTGCGCGGCGACCTGGTGCGGGTTGCCGAGCGACCGGACGTAGCCCCAGAAGTCGGGCTCGAGGTCGATCATGTCGTGCGAGGTGCCGATCTTCTGAAGGAAGAAGCGGTAGTCGTTCAGGTAGCGGGTGAGCAGGTCGGCCCGATTGATGGCCTGGACCTCGCCCGGACCGTCGCCCTGGCCCGCCGCGTCGCCGAGGTCGCGCAGCGAGTACCAGGTCCAGAGCTGCTTCTGCGGGCGCGACTTGCCCTGGTAGGTCATCTTGGTCGCATTGGCGTCCTTGTAGGTGATGAACGTGCCGGGCGCCGTAGTGCTGCCGGTCCAGCAGCCCCACCAGCCCGACCACGCGGCATTGCAGCGGGCCGCCGTGTAGTAGTCCGACGAGGGCGCGGGCTGGC
Organism: Kitasatospora dryopteridis; assembly: GCF_050749075.1. NCBI lineage: Bacteria > Bacillati > Actinomycetota > Actinomycetes > Kitasatosporales > Streptomycetaceae > Kitasatospora > Kitasatospora dryopteridis. The sequence goes on from NZ_CP192749.1 coordinate 22,470, forward strand.
TGTGCACGTAGGCGTACCGCACGTCGAACGGCGCGGCGCTCGCCGAGGAGTCCTCCATCGCGCCGCCGATGAGCATCGTGGTGCTGCCCATGAGGGTCTTCGCCGAGCTGCCGCCTCCGGTGGTCGGGGGCGCCGGCGGCGGCGAGGCCGGGCGGGTGCTGGGGGCCTGGCTCGCCGGAGCGCTGCCAGCCGGCTTGGTGGGCGTGGCGGTGCTGCCGGAGCCGCCCGTGTTGCCGCCGCCGACCGGGACGAGCTGCCACTGCTGCTGGGGGCCGTTCCAGTCGTGGTACTGGGCGAGATGGGCCCCGCTGGTCTTGGAGCCACCAGGGACCTCGACGGCCATATTGCTGAAGCGGTTGATCAGACGCACGTAGCCGTCCGACGACTTCTCCAGGTGGAACTGCTGGTTGGCGCCGTTCAGGTCGCGCCACTGCACCAGCCCGGAGCCTTCGGTCTTCGACCAGCCGTAGTCGTCCAGCACCTTGCCGGAGTTCCGGTTCTGCAGCCGGTAGTTCCCGTCACCGGAGTCGATGAACTTCCACTGCTGGTTGGTCCCGCCGGTGCGGCTCCACTGCCCCAGCGGAGAGCCGTCGTACGTGGCGTACTCGAGGGCGTCCAGCGACTGGCCGGTGCTGCGGTTGACCAGCGTGTACCAGGTGTCGGTGTCCACGGTTCCCGCCGAGGCCGTGCTGACCACGGCCACCGAGCCGCCCAGGACCGCCAGGCCGACGGCCGCCCAGAAACTCCGGCGCTGGTACAGGCGCCGCTTCCTGCGACTTGGCGCGAGGGACATGTCTGCTCTCTTTCAGCCGGGGCCTCTGGCCGGACCGCCTGTCCGGACATCCCCCAGTTGTCACCGCCCCCGGAAAGGTTGCCCCGGATCGAAAAGATTCTTTTCAGAGCGTGATGATCTCGCCGACTGGGGCGCAGCTGCCGGAGGAGACGGTGTTCGAGGACGAGCAGCTCGGCCGCTGGGTGCGGGCACAGCGCGGCGGCTGGCTGGCCTGGAGGCGAACCAGCAGGACCTGCTGACCGCGATCGGCATCAAGGCGGATCCGGAGCTGGTGGCGGCGAAGGCCGCGGCGGAGGCGAAGCCGAAGACCTCCCGCGCAGACCGCTTCGCCCAGGGCTTGGCGGCCCTCGCTGCGTTCGTCGGTCGGGAGGGCCACGTCCGGGTCCCACACCCGCACAAGGAGCCGCTGGAGGTCACGGTGGCCGGCCCCGGCGGCGAGAGGAGCACCGAGGTCGTCCACGTGGGCCTGGGTGCGTGGTTGAACAACCAGAAGGCGAGGCGCGCCAAGCTGTCGCCGGGACAGCTGGCGCAGCTCGCCGAGCACGGCGTGGAGTGGGCGTAGGCAGCTTGGTGCACCGCCTCCGGCGGGTGCCGCCGGTCGATCCCGGGAGGTCTCGGGTTCGGCCGACGGTGTTCTGTCGCCGCATCACGGCGAGATGGGGCGAGACTGTCAACGGCCAGTTCGATCTCCCCGCACAGTCACGAGACTCCGCGGCTGACGGCGACGGTGGTCGCGGCACGTGTCAGAAGCGCTTTTCGGGTGGCCAAAGTGGTCCTGAGGGGTGCTACTGCTTCATCCAGGTGCCGAAGGCATGGACCAGGCCTGTGTAGAACCTGTCTCCGGGTACCGATCCTGGGTTCTTGCTCGCATCGTAGAAGGCGACGTTGGTGAAGGTCGCCGAGACGGAGGCGTTGAGGTTCTTGTAGAAGGCCAGCTTGCCGCGGCCGAAGCCGACGAACAGCCAGAACACGCCGAGTGATGCGCTGTTCTGCAGTAGGGCTCGCACCTCTGCTTTGTCCCAGGGCTCGTCGCCGACCTGGACGATCACGAAAGCTGGATCGGTGGCACCGGCTTCCTGGTAGTGGCCAACCGCCTTGCGCATGGCGTCCGCCACGTTGCCCCATCCCCAGTCGACCTGGGTGTGAAGCTGACCGATGCGGCCGCGGTAGTTGTCGAGCCGGATCTCTTCGAGGAACGGCTCCCGGCCACTGGAGAAGATCACGGGAACCGTGCCGTCGTCGTCGAGGTTGGCCGAGAGTGCAAGGACGCGCTCGGCGAACGCCTGCACCGCGAAGGACTCGTACATCTCCTCCATGTGCCAGTCGTGGTCGAGAATCAGGTAGACGGCCGCCCTACGTCCGGCAATACCGGTGTGCACGAGAGCCTGTCCGGCCTGCCGGGCTGGCTCCAGCAGGCCCGGGGCTTGATGTTGCACCTTGGCCAGATCGACCCCGACCGTCTGCGTGGCAGGGCCGGCCTGGGCGGGGACAGACGCTGGAATGGCTGCTGCGGGCTGCGCGGCGGGCTCGTCGTCGACGTCGACGCCATAGTCGGTGGCTAGGCCGGCGAGCCCGGAAGCGTAGCCCTGGCCGACCGCGCGGACCTTCCAGCCCTCCCCTCGGCGGTAGAGCTCCGCCAAGACAATCACGGTCTCCTTGCCTGCGAAGGCGGGTGCAGTGAAGCTAATCGGCGGCGAGCCGGGCTGCACGATGGCGAGACCGGGCGCGGTGGTGAAGACGGCGCCGGGCTGCAGCGGGTCGATGCTGGCAACCAGCACGACGGCGGCGACGTCGGCAGGGATCCGGGGCAGGTCCGCGGTGACGGTGCGGTCGGAGATGCTCACACCGTCGTGGGCGGGGTGGTTGTAGAACACGAGGTCCTTGTCGCTGCGGACCTTGCCGCCCGGTCCAAGAAGGAGCGCCGAGACGTCGATCGCGGGCCCTGCGAGCGTCACCGTGAGAGCGACAGGGCCGGACGTCAGTGAAGTGTTCTCGCCCTTGGCCAACGTCGAGTTCACAGGCACCCCTCCTGGTCTGACTATGTACAGGGGTAAGTCTTCCCGGACCACTACCGCTGGCGCAGGTAATCCGGGCAGCTCGCAGTACCTGGCTATAGCCACGGGCCTGAACTGCACTTCGCTCGCTGAAGGTACGCAGCCCACGGCGCGGTCAGCCGAAGCCCAGGCGGGGAACCCGCGGCCGGATCAGACGCACCATCCACGGACGATCTGCGCATTGCCCGCAGCCAGCACTCGCTCTACCTGCGACACCCGCAGCTGGCACCCACCCTTCCGATCAGAATGGGTAGGCGGCTACAGCGCTGGCACCCGAGCGGCGGCGGGCATTGGAGGAGATCGATCCATCTGGTGCCCGACTTGGCCGATCACTTGGCAGCGGGCGTACGCCACCGCGCGGCAGTGGTGGCTGGAGGCCGACGGCCGGGTCGACTGGGCCGCGCTGCCGGAGGAGACGGTGTTCGACGGCGAGCAGCTCGGCCGCTGGATGAAGGCGCAGCGGGCTGGCTGGGCCGGCCTGGAGCCCGATCAGCAGGACCTGCTGACCGCGATCGGCATCGAGGCCGACGAGGAGCTGGTCGCGGCGGAGGCGAAGCCGGAGGTGTCCCGTGTGGACCGCTTCGCCCGGGGCCTGGCCGCCCTGGCGCGGCTCGTGGAACGGGAGGGCCACGTCCGCGTCCCGCGGCCGCACAAGGAGCCCCTGGAGGTCGCGGTGGCCGGCCCCGGCGGCCAAGAGAGCACCGAGGTCGTCCACGTGGGGCTGGGTGCGTGGTTGAACAACCAGAAGGCACGGCGCGCCAAGCTCACCGCGGGCCAGCTGGCGCAGCTCGTCGAGCACGGCGTGGAGTGGGCGTGAACGGCCCCGGGGAGGGCTTGGCGGGCGTGCGCTGCGGGGGCGTGGGTTGCCACGGCGGGCACCTCCTGCCCGAGCCGTGGGACGCCACCCAGCAGCGGGCCGTGCGTCGTGGCCCCTGCATCGACGCGGGCATGCCCCGGACCGACCGGCCGCGGGTGTTCGGCCGCTTCGATCCCGACGAGCGTGCCGGGGACGTGTACGGCGACGACTACCTCGGCCCGCCACTCGACTGGTAGACCCGGCGTCCGGGCGGAATCGGTCAGGCGGACGGGAGTGCGGCCAGTGCCATCTCGGCGGCGAGGGTGCGGGGGTGCTCGGGGCCGAAGTGGTCGCGCCAGGCGGTGGTGCAGCGGGTGAGGTGGTCGCGGGCCTCGGTGTGACGGTGCTGGGCGGCGAGTGCCGTGCCGAGGGTGGTGGCGGCTTCCAGGGTGCTGTGGTGGGTGGGGCCGAGGGGTTCGGAGAGTTCGACGGCCCTCCGGCTCGCGGCTTCGGCTTCGTCGGCTCGTCCCAGGCCCAGCAGGGCCTGGGCGGTGACGGTGGCAACCGGTGCCGCGAGGGCGACGGGGTTGCTGGGGTCCTTCCGGAACTCCGCCTCGGCCCGGGTGGCGATGTGTAGGGCCTCCTCGTGGCGGCCGCCGCCGCTGAGGCTGCGGGCCAGCCCGAGGCTCAGGGCGATCCGCATGTCGCTACTGGACTGCGTGACCTCCCGCTGCCGCCCCAGTGCGCGGCGTGCGGTGTCCTCCGCCTCGTCGTGGCGCCCGAGCCCGTTGAGTGCCAAGACGAGGGCGTTCATGACGGACAGCCAGAGCAGGCTGGGCGTGCCGTGCCGCTCGATCAGGTCGCGGCACTCGCGTTCGACCTGCTCGTACTCACCGAGGTAGACCAGGTTCTGCACGCGGTCGGAGGCGACCTTCAGCGTGCGGATGTCGTTCGCGCCATAGACCCGGGCGGTCTCTTCCTGCAGCACCCGGGACCCGTCGACGGCTTCGCGGTGCCGGCCCTGGGCGGCGTGCGCCCGCAGGCCGGCGTCCCCGGCGTCCAGGGCACGCCAGTCCGGGGCGGATCGATGACGCCGCACAGTCGCCAGGAGCCCCTCGGCCTCCGCGGGCCGGCCCCGGACGATCAGCATGTTGGCAAGCTCGATCCGCACCTCTGCGGTGGCAGCATGGGCCTCGCCCAGGACGGCCGGGCAGTGCGCCAGCAGCTCCTGCAGCTCGGCCAGGGCCTCGTCGTCGCGGTCGAGTTGCCGCAGGACGGCCGCCCGGCCGGTGCGGATGACGAGCGTCCACCCGTCCTTTGCCCCGAACCGCCGGGTGCACAGCTCGACGGCCTGCCGGAGGGTGCTTTCGGCTTCGGCCCACCGTTCCTGCGCCCCGAGCCGACCACCTTCGTCGTACAACCGGTTGGAGAGTTCGAGGTCCCGCCGCTGCGCCCGGTTCCGCAATGCCGCGAACATGCCCACTCCCTCACCCCGCGCCCGATGTGGCGATGATCGTACTCATCCGGGGGCGGGGCTGCCGCAGGCGGGCGGGCCCGCAGCGCGGCCTGGCGGCACGTGGCGCGCGGACAGCCGTAGTCCGCACACGACGCCTGCCCGTGACGTACCCGGCTGCGGGCAGGCCGGCGCGATGGCCGCACACCCGCGGCCTGGTCCTGGTCCATCGTCACCACCCGTACCTCACCCCCTGCTCGCCGGGGCGGGGCCACGCTTCCCACATCGTGCAGGGGACCGTATCTTGCCCCACCGACAGGCCCGGCCCTGGCGTGGTACGGCCGGGTGGCCGGGCGCGGCCGGGCGGGTGACTTGTGCGGGATGTCGGCGGGGCCCGGGCGGTGGGGTGTGCCAACGGTGGAAGCGCGGTGCCCCGGGGCGCCGGCCGCCCGACCGCCGACCTCTCGGGGAGTGTTCCGCCGTGTCCATCGCCCATCGGATCCTGCAGTTTCTCCTCGCTCTCGCCTGCGCCGCGGGCCTGTGGACCGCCTTCACCGGCCCCGCGCACGCCGCGTCCGCCGCGGCGGGCACGGTCGCCACCGCGGCGAATGCGGCCGGCGAAGCCGCACCGGCCGCCGGGCAGGGCGTCGACTGGGACAAGGTCGCGGCCTGCGAGAGCGGCGGCCGCTGGAACGCCAACACCGGCAACGGCTACTACGGCGGCCTGCAGTTCGACCGGGCGACCTGGAAGGCCAACGGCGGCACCGCCTACGCGCCACGCGCCGATCTCGCCACCCGCGAGCAGCAGATCGCCGTCGCCGAACACCTCACCGCCCGCCGGGGACTGGCGCCCTGGCCCACCTGCGGCGCCCGCGCCCGCCGCCCCGGCACCCACCACACCGTTCCCGCCCCGCGCCCGGCGCAGCGGCCCGCCGCCCAGCAGCCGACTGTCGACCGGCCCGCGGCCACCGCCGAACCGGACACAGTCGCGGCTGCGGACTTTGGGCCGGCAAAGGACGGCGCCGTCGTGGTCCAGGACGGCGACACCCTCGACGGCATCGCCCAGGCGCAGCAGGTGACCGGCGGCTGGCCCGCCCTCTACCAGGCCAACCTGGACACCATCGGCGACAACCCCGACCTCATCCTCCCCGGCCAGGCCCTGCGGCTGCCCTGACGTCCCGGTCCAGCTCCCCCTGTGGTCGGCAACAGTGCACGCCTGCCGGTCGGCAGGGCGGCGCACGCCGGTGCAGTGCCTCGCACCCGTAGCCGGAGCCGCGAATCGGCCGGATCACTCCACCGGGCGGGCGCGGGGCGGCCATGCTGGCGTGCATGATCGATACGAACAGCGCGCAGCCGTCCGGTGCGCGGGCGGCGGCCCTGGACCAGGTGGTCCCGCTACTGAAGGCAGCCTTAGACCCTGCATCGAAGCGGGCCGAGCGGCCGGGCGATTCCCCGGCGGGGCGGATCGTTTCGCAGGTCGCGCGCAGCGATGCGGCCGCGGGTGGCACGGAGGGGCTGGTGAACCTCGCGACCAGTCTGACGTTCACCCTCTCCTACATGCTGCCGGCGATGGCGCAGGCCCAGGCGCGGCAGCCCGAGGAGGTGCTGGCGCAGCTGGTCGGCGAGCTGCGGGCGAGCGGCGGCAACCCGGACGTGGTCAGGGTGGTGGAGCAGCTGGACTCGCTGACGGGGTCGGCCGCGGTCCTGGCGGAGATCATGGGCACGGACCAGGTCGCGTTCCTCGGCCTGGTGCTGGAGCTCGCGGACTTCACCGCCCAGGCGTCGGTGCTCGCCGCCCGCGTGCTCGACTGCCCGCTCGAGGAGGTCTGGGAGGAGGTCGACGCCGGCCTGCGCACGTAGCCCGGCGCCGCCCCGGCCCAGCCGCCGGCCCACCGCCGCGGCCACCTGCCGGGGCCGGGCGGCCGGGGCGGTGTCTCGTGTGCCGGGGCGGGTGCCTGAGATCCTGTCAGGCCTTGCCCGACCGTCTTCGGGGAAGAGAGCTGGGATGGATACCGACCGCGGGGCCCTTGGCCCGTACACCGCCTACGACCACCTGCCGCCGCTGCACACCCGCGAGAGGGGCCTGTCGCTGGCCCACCCGTACGGCGACATCACCCCGGGGCGGTCCGTCACGCCGGGCGGCGGCCGGCTGACCGTCGAGGAGGACGCCGGGCACCACCGGATCACCCTGGACCACCTGGGCTGCGACGCGCAGACCACCGAAGCCAAGCACGAGGCATTCAAGCAGCTCGCCCTCGCCGCCGAGGCCCACTGCCTGCTCGCCGGCCACCGGCACCCTGCCCGGTTCTCCCCCGGCAGCCCCTACCTCGGCTACGAGTTCCCCCTCGGCACGATCGCACCGAGGGTGTTCGTGCGGGCCCTGCTCGCCATCGAGCTCGGCGACCACACGCCCCTCGACCGGCTCACCGCGGCCGCCACCCAAGCCGCTGGCCCCGTCCGCCCCGCCCAGACCCCGGGCTGAGACCGCCGGAGCGCAACAGCGGGAGCCTGGCCCGGCGGGTAGCGCGGGTCGTCCTGCGCACCGGCACCGAAACGGGCGTCTGGCCGCCCGGCATGCCGCGCCCGGGCCCCGTCCTGCCCGGCGCCCGGGGCGGGCGCTCCTATCCTGGCCGGACAGCACCAACCGGGGCCGGAGGCAGCAGCACCTATGGCGGAGGCGGACGTCGATTTCGCGGCGGTGTTCCGGGCGCTGCCCGGCGCGGTCGCGCTCCTCACCCCGCAGCTGGTGTTCGCCGAGGCCAACGAGAAGTTCCTGCGCCAGGCCGGGCGCAGCCGCGATCAGGTGGTCGGCCGGTACCTGTTCGACGCGTTCCCCCGCCAGCCTCACGACGCCGACGATTCCCGCATGCGGAGCCTGGAGGCGTCGCTGCGCCGGGTGCTGGCCGACGGGGAGAGCGACGTGATGGCGGTGCAGCGCTACGACGTCGAAACCGCTCCGGGCCGGTGGGAGGAGCGGTATTGGAGCCCGGTGAACGCCCCGGTGTTCGCCCCGGACGGGCGGGTGGTGCTGGTGATCCACCGGGTGGAGGAGGTCACCGCGCTGATCCGCGCCGTGGGCGGGCCGGGCGCCGAGCTGCGCGTGGAGGCCGAGCTGTACAGCCGGCTGCGGGAACTGGAGGAGGTCAACCAGCGGCTGCGTGTGGCGAACGCCCGCGAGCGGGAGGTCGGCCTCGCACTGCAGAGCGCCATGCTCCCCCCGGCCCGGCCCATCCGCGCCCACCGCACCGCCGTGCGCTACCGGCCCGCCACCGCCGCCCTGAACGTGTGCGGCGACTGGTACGACCTCATCCCCCTGCCCGGCGGCGACCGGATCGCGGTCACCGTCGGCGACGTCGTCGGCCACGGCCTGGCCGCAGCCGCCGTCATGGGCCAGCTCCGCAGCGCCCTGTCAGCCGCGTCCCTCGTCGCCGACGGCCCCGCCCGGGCCCTGGACGCCCTCGGCCGCTACGCGCACTTCCTCGACGGCGCCGAATCCACCACCGCCGTCACCTGCTTCCTCGACTGGGACGAGCGCACGATCACCTACTCCAGCGCCGGCCACCCCCCGCCCGTCCTGCTGCACGCCGACGGCACCGCCGTGCTGCTCGACCAGGCGACCGACCCGCCGCTGGACGCCCACCCCGAACCCACCCCACGCCCCCAAGCCACCGTGGCCTTCAACCCGGGCGACGTCCTCGCCCTCTACACCGACGGCCTGATCGAACGCCGCGGCCAGGACATCGACACCGGCCTGATGGCCCTCACCGACTCCCTCGCACACCACCACGCGGCCTCCACGCCCGACACACTCGACCCCGACCACCTCGCCGACGCCGTCCTCGCCGACCTGCTGCCCACCGGCGGCGTCACCGACGACACCGCCCTCGTCATCGTCTGCCTCTGACACCCGCCGTGCAGGCAGTGCCCGGCCGCGGCGCTCAGCCTCGCGCTCACCCTGTCCGGTCGGCCCCGCGTTCCCGGCCGGCGCGGGGATGAGAAGATCGGTCCGGCTCCCGGGCTTCCTCATTGCCTGCCCGGGAGCCACTCACATGCCCGACGGCTGTCAATCCCCTGGAATCGTAGAGTCCTCTCTATGCGGCCTCGGCCCTCTGGCGGGCCTGGGCGCGTTGCTGGTTGATCATCTGCTCGAACTCTACGGGTGGGAGTCCGCCGGCCCGGCTGTGCCGGCGCCTGGTGTTGTAGAAGTCGGCGATCCAGGTGGCGATCTTGAGGCGGGCCTGGGCGCGGGTGGCGAAGCGGTGCCGGTGGATGTACTCGACCTTGACCGTGGAGTTGAACGCCTCGGCCGGGGCGTTGTCGAAGCACGACCCGACGCGGCCCATGGACTGCACCACGCCCAGCCTGTCGCACAGGTCGTTGTACGCCGCGGACGTGTACTCGCTGCCCCTGTCGCTGTGGAAGATCACTCCGTCCACGTGGCCGCCGCGAGTGGCGGCCGCCATCCGCAACGACGCGCCGACCAGGGCCGCGTCGTGCCGCTCGCCCATCGCGTAGCCCAGGCAGCGGCGGGAGAACAGGTCGATCACGGTCGCCAGGTACAGCTTGCCCTCGCCGGTGTCGATCTCGGTCATGTCACCACACCACAGCACGTTCGGCGACACCGCGTCGAAGTGCCGGTGGACCAGGTCACGGGCGGCCTTCCGCTTGCCCTGCCGGGTCAGGCTCTTGCGCTTCTTCTTCGGCTCGCGGCCGTACCAGCCCTGCTCGGCCATGATCCCGGCGACGGTGTTCACGGACACCCGCCAGCCCTCGGCCCACAGGTCGAGCGTGATCCTGGGCGAGCCGTACGTGCCGCCGGAGCGGGCGAAGAAGTACTTGATCCGCTCGGCCAGTGCAGCCCTCCTGACCTCGCACTTCGTCGGCTTGTCGGGCCTGCCTCGCCACTTGTAGTACCAGGCCGTCGAAACGCCCAGCACGCGGCAGGCCACGGTGTGCGGGATGTCGTCCTCGGCCTTGCAGTCGCCGATCACCCCGACGAGCACCGCCGGGTCCGCCTCGGCTACTTCACCCACAAGGCCATGCATCGCTTGAGGACATCACGCTCCATCCCGAGCTCGACGTTGTCCTTGCGCAACCGTTGGTTCTCCGCGCGCAGCCGCAGCAGTTCTTCCCGCTCGGACTCCTCCAGCGGCCCCGTGCCCGCCGCCACCGCCCCGCGGGCCCGGCTCACCCAGGTCTGCAGCGTGCCCTCGTGTACACCCAGGTCCCGCGCCACCTCCGCGGCCGGCTTCCCGGTCTCCAGCACGATCCGCACCGCCCCCTCACGGAACTCGGCGTCGTAACTACGTCGCTTCCCCACCCTCAACTCCTTATCGGCTCAGGGCTCCACGCTACGAGGGGAAGCACATCCGGTTCCGGCGATGAAGCCGTCGAGGGTCTTGGCGCGGTACTGCAGTCGCTTGAGCCGGTTACGGACGAGTGTCTCGAGTTGGTCGAGGGCGACCGAGGCGAGGTTGGCCAGGCTGCGTTTTGACGTGGGCCCAGAGCCATTCCACCGGGTTCAGGTCGGGCGCGTAGGCGGGCAGGATGTACACGGTCAGCCAGGTGCGGGCATCGATCAGCGCGCGCATCGTGCGGGAGACATGGGTGTTCAGCCGGTCCCAGACCAGCACGATCGGCGCCTTCACCAGGTGGTGGATGCCGTCGATCAGGCCGATGTAGTCGCGCTCGGACAGGCTGCGGCGCTCACCCTTGCGGCCGGTGTGCCGACAGATGCGATGGGACAGCCTGGTCCGGGAGCCGGGCCTCATCGCGATCAGGCCGGCGACGGAGACCCTGCCCGAGCGGCGACCCGAGGTCTTCACGATCGGGGTGGTGCCTCGTCGTCCCCAGGTGCGTCCGCGGGGCGGTCTGCGGGTGAAGCCGGCCTCGTCCTCGAAGCAGATGAAGCCGTTGCAGGCCGCCCGGGCTCTTTTACCTCCGCCCACGTCGTCTCCTTCCACGCCGCGACGGCCTGCTCGTCACGCTCGGCCACCCGCCGCACCGGGACTTGCGGGGTGAAGCCGAGCCGGTGCATCAGTCGGGTGGCACCCGAGACGCTGTAGGAAACGTGGAACTTCCTCCCGATCAGCGTGGCCACCCGCGCACCGGTCCACACCTGGTCCTCCGTCCAGCCGTGCGCGGCCGGACCCTGGTCGAGGTATTCGGCGAGCTTCTCCTGGCAGCGCGGTGAGAGTTTGCACCGCTGCCCGCCCGGCCCGCGCGAGGCAGCGCCCCCGTCCCGCTCTCCTGCCACACCCGATGCCATTGCCACGCGGATTTCCGGCTCACCCGCAATCTGCGGGCGACCTCGGGCGGCCCGGCCCCCTCGGCGAACAACCCAGCGGCCTCCAGCCGCACCATCTCGCGGCGACGACGCGCTTTCGCCGTCAGCCCGCCCCCATCCGCATATCGCATGCCCAACGGTCTACCGCCACCATCGGCCACCCGTCAGCCGGACGGCAAGTCCGTTACCTCAAAACGCTGAAGTCAGTAATAGCGCCCGCGTCCCACATGCGCCCGGCGGCCTCGCCAGATGTAGGCATGCGGATGACTTTGGGAGCAGTACCAGTCAGCCGGTTCGCGTCCACCCGGTCGGGTAGCCGTTGTTGATGAGTAGCAGGTTCTGCCCCGAGGAGTCGGTACTCCAGGTGTAGGTGAAGTGCACCTGGCATCCTGAGGCAGTGCCGTCGGTGATGAAGGTCACCACGTGATCGGCGGGGAACGCCAGCTTGCCGCGGTCGGTGCACGGGCTCTTGCCACCGATTCCCAGAAATACGTGCTGGGAGTATGATCCATCCGCGTTGATTGTCATGTCTTCACCCCCGCTGTACTGGTTGTGCCAGCTTCCGACCAGGACCGGGGGAACCGCCGAGGTCGGGGCTGCGGACGTCGGCGATGCGGCCGGGATGCTGGACGGTGACAGATTCGTGAGCCCGTGCTGGTAGGACAGCTTCGAGCCCATGCGGCTGAGCTGCAGTATGCCGTCCGCACAGTCCAGGGACATGGGGCCGTTGTCCCAGATGGGCTGGGGCCTTGTTTCGGCTCTTCCGTCCCAGCCACTGGTCAGGGTGCCCGTGCCTTGGGTGCCCGAGAAGGTGATGGTGTTTCCAAAGACCGTGTAGGCGAAGTTGGCCTGTCCATCGCTGACCTCGGTGAACACGTGCCCAGCATCCGTGCCGCGGAAAGTCTCGGCCACGTCGCGTACGTAGCCGGTGCCGCTGTCCAGCAGGGTCAGGGTCTCGTCGCCCGAGACGTAGTGCACCGTCACACTGCTGCCGTCGGTGAAATTGACCGGATAAGTCTGATCATGGATGTGCCACTCCCCGATGTAGCAGGGAGTGGCTGCCGGGGTGGTCGTGACCGGGCTGGAGCCACCGCTGGTCATGACTTCCCCGGAGGGCGGCGAGCCGCCGGCGCTACCGCAGCCGGCGAGCAGCATGCCGAGGCACACCGCCGCTGAAACCGTACGAAATCTGGTGCTCATCGCTGTGATCTCCCTTGGCTGGGCCGGCCTTCCGCTGAAGGGGTTCCACGGACAGCGGCGCCGGGACCAGCGGAAGGTACCCTGCAGCCGGACTGAGAAATCCCTGCCGCCGCACTGAGAATCCCCGGTTTCGCGTGGACAGGTCTGGCAGGAGGCGGAGATGGTCAACCATAGAGCGATCGCCATCTTAAAGTTGCTGGTGAGGGTGGTTGCGTGACAGCCCTCCCGGATTCCCAGTCACGCGACCAACTGCCGAGAGCGCTCCGAGGCACGGCCAGCACGCGCACCGGATTTACCCGCCCCCAGCGCACACCGAAGGCGCGCTGAGTTGCTGACCAGCAACCTCAAGATGGCGAAGAAGGTCGGGAATGAGGTGGCCCGGGTGAGTTGCTGTCAGCCGTGTTCTCCTCAGCCGGCTGTACAGAACCTGGCCTCGCTGATCACGGCGTCGCTGGCCCGGGTGGCACGCACATACATGTTGAGTTCGTCCGGTCCCAGGTCGCCCGCACAGTTGAGGCGCAGGCCGATCTCGTCGTTCTCCGCCAGCTGCTCCAGGGCCGCGTCGATGGCGGAGACCCGTCGGCCGATGAGGTCGATGCCGTGGAAGGCGACCTACGGCCCGGTGCGCCCGTGCACGGTCACCGCAGCGAGGGTGGGGACATCGCCCCAGTAGTGGGCGCTCACCCCAGTGTGGTCGAAGCGGTCCTCCTCCAGGCACCATTGCCGGGGCCCGCGGCTCACCGTCCAGGGCAGGCGGCCGCGCCGCGCGGCCGGCACCTCGCCGCCCAGTGCGGCCGCCACCTGCTCCGGTCCCATCCCGAACCTGAGCGGCCCGACGCCCTCCAGCGGCGTCCACTCCCAGATCGGCCGCTCGAAGTCCGGCACCACCGGCCACACCCCCGGATTGCGGTCCTCGTCCCGGACGTTCCGCCGCCGGACGACCGGCTCGGCGGCCCAGGGATCCTCCGCCAGCTCCGCGGCAACCAGCAGCGCGTCGGTGACCACGCGGTCCCGGCGCTGCGCCATCCCTCGGGTGAGCGGCCCCACTCCAGTGTCGCGCCCAGGAACACGCCCATGCCGTAACCTCCGGATCACCGTCCCCGTTCGTCCGCACCGCCACCCGCTGCCCGCTGGCGAGGCGAAGGAGGTCCGCACGGACCTCGGACGGCACCCGGCCGATCAGCTCCACGTCCCCGATGCGCACCTGCAGTCCGCCCAGGCCCCCGACCGCCACCGCCACCGCCACCAGCCGCCCGTCCTGCCCGTAGAACGCGGCCACGCCCTCCTCCAGGTAGTCCTGCCAGCCCATGCGAACAACGGGTTCACCCCAGCCGTACCCTGCCGAAACGTCCGGCCGTTCCCTCCCCAGCGCGTCCTCAACCTCGGAGGCACTCATCCCGAACCGCAACGGCCCCACCCCCACCAGCGGATCGAGTACCCACTGCAGCCGCTCCCCCGGCTCCTTCATCCACCAGCCCACCACAACCCCCTCAGCTCGCCCACCCGGCCGCATCCGCCGGTGATCTTGCGCGCGAGGCTAGCCAGCACCCCCGACAACCGCGGCCCGGGGGCGAGGCTGGGCAAGGTACTTGGTGGCCTGCCTGCGGCCGCGGTAACCGGCCCCACGCTCACCCTGTCCGGTCGGCCCCGACCCCTGGGCCCGGCACGAGGATGAGAGGATCGGCTCAGCTCCCGGGGTTTCCATTGCCTGCCCGGAAGCCACCCTCGTCCGCGGCCCCGACGCACCATCAGCACGCTTCCCCGCACAGCCGAGCGCAGACGGCCGGGCCCGGTGCAGCACGCGGCGCAGCAGGGGGCGGCCGGACTCTGCAGCTGGCCGCCCCCGAGGATTCGGCCGCGCGGACCCGCGGAGGGTTCGAGCGCCCGGGCGCGGGCCGGACGCCGAGCCGCGGGGCGCAGCCGGATGTCGCCCGTGGGGGTGGCGGGGCGGCGCCCGGTTCAACGAGCGGCACCCGGTCGAGGACACCCGGCCTCGCCGGGATGCTGCAGCCGGTGAGCAGCGGGGCGCCGAGTCAGAGGCTGCGCCGGACCCCGGGCTGGATGTGGCGGGCCCGCCTCGCGTTCACCGCGGCATTTCGGACGACCGCGAGCAGGTCGCCGCTGGTCTCGGCGAGCGTGTCCGGCACGGATGCCGGGTTCGCCGCTGGCTCCGGGTGACCGATCGGCGTCGGCGCCTGCCCCCGCACCGCGCTCTGTGCTGCTGTGCCCGGCTTGTGGGCTGCTGCCACCGATGCGGGATGCCGGCCTGTCGCGTCGTTGGTTGGGGCGGCCGGTGTTTACGGCCGGCCGCCCTAGCAGGCGTTGTCCTGCCGGCACGGCGCCGTCGGAGGTGTACGTGCCGGGCGGACGAGAGCAGGACCTCGGCGCCCAAAGCCGGATGCCCCGTGCACGCCCAACCCCTGCACTGAAACCGACACCCGTGCCTCCCGCCACCCCGGCCCCGCACCGACGTAGGGTCGGGACAACGGCGGCAGATCAGGAGGCGATGCCGGTGGCCCCCGCACCGCCGCGCTGGCGCCTACGGGCGGGCGCTGCCGTCGGCGGCCTCCAGCTCCCGCAGTTCCTGCTCGGCGCGCTGCTGGTCGGCGACCGCGTCGATCCCGTAGTCCACCGCCCGCACATACGCGGCGACCCGGCGCCGGGCCAGGTCGATCAGCTGCTCGCGGGGCCAGGGCTCGCCGCGGCCTGCCGCCTGCCCGGAGCGCACGTTGTCGTCCGTCACCTCCGCCATGGCGCGCATCGCCGCACCCACCGCGGCCAGGTCCGACAGCTGTCCGCTCCGCCACGCCAAGTACTCCTGGCGCAGGTAGCCGAGAGCACCGTCGAGGCCGTCCCACTCGGCCGCGTCCGGGCCGAGCGCACCGCGGCCGGTGCCGCCGTGCCGATCCAGCTGCCGCAACTGCATCGCGGTGCCGACGGCAGCCGGGTTCGGCAGGCCGCCCGGCCCGGCAACAGCACCGCTGCCGGCGCCCGCCGGGGCAACCGCGGGCAGCGCGGCGCGGTCGAGCAGCGCGGCGTGGCGCAGCACCCACTCCCGGTTGTGCATCTGCAGGGTGCCGTGGTTGGCGCGGGCGAGGTTGAGGATCGCTGCCGTCTCCACGTGCGGCTCGGGGGCGTCCGCGTAGGCCTCCCCCGGCGTCGGGGCGGCCGGGCCGGTGGTGGTGTTCGGCATCTGGCGGTTGCTCCTCCATGGTCGGGGCGGGCGGCGGTGCTGGCTCGGGTGCGGCCGGTGCGGTCGGTGTGGTGGGGGTGTGGGGGTTGTAGTTCGGGTTGGGGTGCCAGGTTCTGGTGCCGTCGGGGGCGAGTTCCCAGGCGCCCTTGATGTTTTCGGTGCGGATGCCGCCGGGGAAGGCGACTTCGTGTTCGTGGGAGCGGCGGTGGCCGGGCATGGAGGCGTTGACGTCGATGCCGCCGGGTGCGTCGACGTCGTAGCGGTACATGCGGGGGAAGTCGAGGTCCTCGCGGCGGGTGGTGCCGACGAACGCGGACTCGACGCCGCCGTCGACGTAGCCCTTGAGGTCGGTGTTGGTCGGGTCGAGGGGTTCGAAGCCCTCGCTGAAGACCTTGTCGGGTGAGCGGTTGTCGAAGCGGTAGAGGGGTTCGTTGCCCTCCCGCCACACGGGGTGGGGGCTGATGCTGTCGATGTCGACGGTGCGGTCGGTGGCGACGGCGAGCGGGTCGTCGGGGGCCTTCGGTGTGTGGCCGGCGGCGTTCGCGGCGTCGTCGGCCGCCTTGGCTGCGCTCTCGGCGCCGTGTTCGGCGGCGTCGGCGGCCGCCTTCTCCCCGCCGCGGACCGCGGCGTTCTCCGCCGCCGTCCTGGCGGCGGCCTTCTCGGCCGCGGCGATCGCGGCGCGTTCGGCGACGACTGCGGCCTCGCTGCCGCCGCCGGTGGCGATGCCGGAGACGATGTTGAAGACCAGCTTGCCGCCGGCCTCGGCCGGGTCCTTGCCCCAGCCGGAGCCGACCAGCCCCGTGACCAGGTCCATCGGATGATTGCCAGTGCGCACCAGCCCGGCGACCGTGGAGTTGACGTGGTCGAGGTACACCGCGGGATGGGTGAGGTTGTAGGGGTCCATCGGGTTCAGGCCGCGGCCGAACTTCACGATGTCCACGGCGCCCTTGACCAGGCCGCCCTCGAAGTGCAGCAGCCCAACCGCCGCCTGCTTCGGGGCGTCGACCAGCGCCATGCCGGCCCGGTCGAGGAGGCCGGGTTCCTTGGGTGCGGCGGTGGTGGCGGCGCGGATCGCCCGCTCGGCGTCGTCGGCGGCGCTGACCCGCTGTTTGCGGGCGGCGAGCAGGAGCTCGGCGGCGTGCCGGCGGCCGTCGGCGCCCGGGTCGTGGAACGCGCCGGGCTTCGTGGGTGCGGTGGGGCTCTGCCCGGCCTCGGCGGCGCGGTTGTAGGCGTCGACGGACCGGTTGTAGTCCGCGATCTGCCGGTTGTAGGCGTCGGCGGCGTCCTTGCTCGCCTGCTGCGCCCGCCGGTACTCCTCGATCGCCTGCCGGGCCTGCCCCTGTGCCCACTGGATCGTCCCCGCCAGCGACTCCAGGGCCCCGGCCGCCGCCTCGCAGGCATCCGCCGTCACCCGCCACGCAACCGGCTGCGGCCCGAACTTCGCCCGGAACGCGTCCGCGGCCTTGCCCTGCCAGTGGTCGGAGTCCATCCGCGACAGCCCGGCCGCGGTCGACTCGAACGCCGCGGCGAACTTCCGCAGGTGCGCGGCACTCTGCGCGATCGCCTCGGTGTCGCCGTGGACCAGGTCCTTCGGGTCGTCGCTCTCGCCGAGGTTCTTCTCCCCCACCGCCGTGCCGAGGTCGGCGGCGATGTCGTCGCCCCAGTCGTCCACGGCCTTCGCGGCGCCGTCCAGGCCGACGAAATCCAGCACGTTGCCGGCCGCGTGCGCGTGCGCGTCGACGAGCTGGCCGAAGCCCTCCTTGAGCCCGCCGATGATGCCCGCCATCAGTGGCCGCCCCCTGCCTGGCGGGCGGCCCACTGCTGCTCGAGGCCCTCGGAGACCGCCTTCGCCTTCGCCGCCTCCTGCCGGTTGTGCTCCTGGTCGCCGAGCTGGTTCAGCATCGGGTTGGACTCCAGGTAGTCCGCCTCCACACCCTTCCAGGTGCCGTAGGAGTGCTGCGCGGCCTGCTCGAACGACTGGGCGGAGTAGTCGGCGCCCGCGATCTGGCTCGCCGGGTTGTCGGCGAGGGTCTGCCGCCAGGAACGGCCCTCGACCTGCTCCTGCGTCAGGTTCGGGTTGCCCATCGCCGCCGTGACGACGTCCTTCATGGTGCCGGAGAGGTACTGCTCCTGCTCGTGGTAGATCCCCGCCGACAGGTCCAGCTTGTCGGCGATCTCGTTGCCGGTCTGCACCAGGCCGCGGACCATCCACTGCCAGCGCTCGCAGAACTCGTCGAACGCCGCCTTGCAGTTCGGCGCCCCGATCTGTGCATGCGTCAGCTCCAGGCCGTCGAAACCCCGCCCGACCCCGGCACCGGACGCACCCCCGACACCCTCCAGCTCGGCGATCGCATCGTTGATGCCCTTCGCCGTCAGCCGCAGCGCCTCCGGATCCACCCGGAAGTCCACCATCAGACCACCCCTCCCCCGCCGACGACACTGGTGCGGCCATGGTCCGCGTCGACCGCGGCCGCATCCGGCACGATCCCCACCACCGGCGGGAACAGCATCGGCTGCGCACCCGCCACGTCCAGCGCCACCCCGCACGGCACGCCGGCCGCCGGCACCGCCACGTCCAGCAGCCGCGCCCCGAACACCGTCAGATACCGCACCTCGCCCGGCCCCTCGGCACGGGCGGTCAGGAACGCGGCCAGCTCCGGCTCACTGCTGAACGCGTAGATCCAGCGGATCCCGCCCCCGTCCCCCGACCACACCAGCCCGTCCGCGGTCTGCGGCACCAGCACCGCACTCGAGCGGAACACCGCCAGCATCGAGCCCGGATCCCCCGCACCCGCGCGGACCATTCGCACCTGGTGCACCAACCCCGCGTTCACCCGCTTCGACACCCCCATGATCGTCGAAGCCCAAAACTCTACCCGACCGCTCCGACAGGTTCGGTCACGCGGGAAGACCGAGGAGCTCCAGCGACTGGCAGACGCACCCGTGGCGGCCGGGTGTCCGGCCCTGCCAACGAATCGCGGTCATCGGCATCCGGGTCGCGCGCTGCAGCCGAAGGCGCGGGGACAGGCCCTCCCCTGCGGCGCGACCGGCCTGTCCTTGTCGGCCGGCTAGGTGGCGCCGTGCTGTCCTGCAGGCAAGTCCGGCGGGGCGGCCACGGTCCGGGCAGGGTAGGGCCATACGATGGCGCCGCGCCGAAGAACGAACAGGCGATCGAATTCCCGTCCGAGCTCCTCGCGAAGGAGGCGGCGCCGCGCGCGGCCCGCACTGCTCACTGGAACTACCTGCACGCCCTGCCCAGCGGGGTGGACGTCGAGCTGACCGACGAGCAGCGGGCCGAGACGGCCCGGCTGCGGGAGGCCGAGCGGCAGGCGGCGGACGCGATGCGCACCGATGGTTATTGGGCGACCCTGGCGGGCCCGGCACGGATCAACCACCGCACCGCGCTCACCCACACCGCCCTGCCCGAGTGACCTCTCGCCCGGCGACGTAAGGCGTCCGGCTTCCGGGTCCTGACGCGGAAGCCGCCGCCTCCTGCCGAGCACCCTTGCACCGCAGACAGTCTTCCCGGCTTCAGCGGGCGAGGGTGACGGTGAGCGGCTCATTGAAGCAGTCGGCGGCGAGCCGGTGCAGGGTGTCAGCCTCGGCCTGGTCGACGGTCAGGCCCCAGCGGGTCTTGATCGCGGCCCAGTCGGCGAGGTAGGTGCACCGGTACTCGGCCGCGGGCGGGAGCCACTCGGGGACGTCCTTGTCCGCCTTGGAGCGGTTGGAGCAGGGAGAGACCGCGATCAGCAGGCGGGCCTCGTCCAGGTCGTTGGCGCAGGCCTCCCGCTCCTTCGTGCTCCAGTTCGAGGCACCGACTGGCGGGGAGTGTCATTCCAACCGTGCTGTATTCGACCTCTGCTGCCGGTGCCGATGGAGTGTCGGAGGCCAGCG
This sequence comes from Kitasatospora dryopteridis, assembly GCF_050749075.1. NCBI lineage: Bacteria > Bacillati > Actinomycetota > Actinomycetes > Kitasatosporales > Streptomycetaceae > Kitasatospora > Kitasatospora dryopteridis. The sequence continues at coordinate 42,139 of NZ_CP192749.1, forward strand.
CTACGGTGTGCCGCCATGGACACTGATGATCTTGACCGGCAGGGCGGGACGCAGATAGACGGCGCTCGGGAAAGGGAGCTGTTGTGAGTTGGCGGGGCGTGGACGGTGTCCCGGCGATATGGGAGGAAGGCGGGCTGGAGTTCCACGCGGGCACGCCGGAGGACGTGCGGGTAGTCGTGGCCGCGATGACCTCCGAGGTCAAGGACGGCCTGAACTACGACGCGGTGCCGTGGGAGAGGTTCCACCACGCCTTCGGCCCCGGCAGCGACCTGCCCGGAATCCTGACCCGGATCCGGCACAGCGACGCGAGGAGGGCCGACGACGAGCTGGAACTCCTGTGGGACACCGTCTGTCACCAGGGCAGCCCCAGTGCCGCCGGGGCGCTCGCTGTCCCCTTCCTGATCCGCATCGCCCTCACCCGCCCCCACCCACGCGCCCTTCGCCTGGTCGGAGCCCTCGCCCGCCGTCCCCACCTCGGGGACGGCACCCGCACCGGGCTCCTGCGCACCAGCACCCCTCCAGGCAGCCTCACCTTCGAGCCCAGCGGCTACGTGGGCACCTGGTCTGTCCAAGCTGCCCGGCAGGCCCTCACCGCAGACGCAGATCTGCTGCTGCCCCTGCTCGACCACACCACCCCAGCAGTCCGAACCGCCACCGCCTACGCCCTCTCGGCCGCAGCCTCCCCGGCGCGCGACCGGATCACGGCCGCCCTGCACGCACGCCTCGACGCCGAAAACGACCCGGTAACCCGCGCGAGCCTGGTCCTGGCGATCGGCGAACTGGCCTGGGAAGAACGCGACACCGCCACGACCGCACACACCCGCGCATGGTGGCAGGACCCCACCCGCCCCGCCGAGATCCGGATGAGCGCGGCCCTCGCCTGGCTCTGCCTCGTCGACGACCCCATCCCCGCAGACCTCGACACCTTCCTCGACACCGAAGCCACCGACCACCTCGCCACCCTCCTCACCCCCGTCCCCTGGCTCCAAGACCTCGCCGAGAAGGAAGGGCTGCGCACCGCCCTCACCCAGATGCGCAACCCCGACGACTACGCCTGGATCGCCGACACGTACTGACACCCCGCCTCAGCCCTCACGCACCGCCTCGCGAGCCGCCCGTGGCGCAGCGGCTTCGGTGCGGGAGTCCTCGCCGAGTCGGTAGGCCGGGTGGTGTCAGCGGGCGAGAGTGACGCCGAGCGGTTCGTTCGAGCAGTCGGCGGCGAGCCGGTGCAGGGTGTCGGCTCGGCCTGGCCGACCGTGAGGCCCCAGCGGGTCTTGATCACGGTCCAGTCGGCAAGGTAGGTGCAGCGGTAGGCGGCCGCGGGCGGGAGCCAGTCGGTGACGTCCTTGTCCGCCTTGGAGCGGTTGGAGCGGGCGGAGACCGCGATCAGCGCGCGGGGCTCGTCCAGGTCGTTGGCGTAGGCCCCCCGCTCCTTCGCGCCCCAGTTCGAGGCCCCAGTTGGCAGGGAGCGTCATTCCAACCGTGCCGTATTCGCAACTGCCGTGGAATCGGCAAGGTGTCAGGGGCGAGCGCTACGGTGCGTGGCCGTGGACGCTGCTGATCTTGACTATCGGGCCCGGACGCGGTCCGGCTGCATCCCGCCGGAGCTGGTCTCGCGGCTGCTCGAACGCGGCCACGCCGCTGTGGTGGAGCTGCAGGCCGGACACGGGGAGTGGTTCTGCGCGCTGGCGTGGGCGCGGTTGCTGGGCGAGCAGGGCCGGCAGGCCGACGCGTTGGAGGTGCTCGCCCCGTACCTGGCAACCGGCTGGTGGACGGCTGTCGAGGCCACGGCCGAGCTGCTGGAGGGCTGGGGCCGCGTCGACGAGGCAATCGAGACCACCCGGGTCCGCATGGAGGCCGGGCACCCGATGGCACTGGAGTCCTACACGCGCCTGCTCGCTCGACACGGCCGAGCCGAGGAGGCCTTCACCCTGCTGCGCCCGCACATCGGCGAGCTGTCCCTCGCCCGGGCACTGGTCGACGTCGCGGCCGCCGCCGGCCGCCACGAGGAAGCCGCCGAGCTACTCGCCGCCCGGGCCGAACACCGGTGTTCCGACTTCCCGTGGTGCTGCAAAGGCCTCGATCGCGACACGGCGATCGGCCTGATCGCCACCATCCGCGGGCGCCAGGGCCGCACCGACGAGGCCATCGCCCTACTGCGCACCGGCAGCACCACGCTGCTCAACAACCGTGAGCAACTGGCCGCGCTGCTGGCACGGCACGGCCGGATCGACGAGCTGCGGGCAACTGCGGCGAGCGACGACTCGGGGTACGCCGTACAACAGCTCGCAAGATGGCTGGAGGAGCACGGCGACGTGGAGGGGGCGATCGCGGCATACCAACTGGCCGGCGGGCCCGTGGCCGACGACCCGAACTCGGCCTTCGGGCTCGCGCAGCTCCTGGCCCGGCACGGCCGGGGCGACGAGGCGATCGACGTGATGCGCACCCTGGCCGACGCCCGCAACGGCGAGGACTGGATCCTCCACACCCTGGCCGACCTGTGCCTCGACCAAAACCGACCCGCAGACGGCCTGGCACACCTCGACGCCCTCGCCGCCGCCCGCGGGGGCGAGGAGGAGTGGGACCTCTACCGGATACGGCTGCCGCTGATCGCCGCCCGCGACGGCGTCGACGAAGCAATCGCCCAGGCCCGGAACCACCCCGAAGGTGCCGACTCCTACGCCATCGCCCGACTGCTCGCCGACGCCGGGCGCACCGAGGAGGCTGTCACCGTCCTCCGGCAACAAGGCCACACCGACAGCCACTCCCTGGCCGGCTACCTCATCGACCTCGACCGTATCGACGACGCCCTGGCCGTCCTTCAGCGACCCCGCCCCCGGACACCCATCGCCCTGGCTTACGGCCCGTGGCACGACGGTCCGCCGTTCTGAGGTTCTGCCGATCCGGACCCGCTGGATAGCGTCCCGCGCGGTGCGCAGCAGCGATGGAGGTGGTGGTGTGGGCGTGGACGGCGAGCAGCAGGGTGGCGACGGCGAGGGCGGTGTCGAATCGCACGATGGGTCTTGGGGCGGCATGGCGGGGGCAAGGCGTCGCCCGGTCCAATGCCTGGGTCCGACCGCGGTGTCGGCCGGATCGATCATGGCCATCCGAATGCGGGTACTGACCTCGGCGTTTCAAGGTGATGGCGGTGGGAGGTCGAGGGAGAGTCCGGTTCCGGTGAGGAAGCCGTCGAGGAGGTCGGGGCGGTACTGCAGTCGTTTGAGGCGGTTGCGGACGACGGCTTCGAGCCGGTCGAGGGCGACGCTGGCGAGGTTCGCCAGACTGCGTTTGACGTGGGCCCACAGGTACTCGACCGCGTTCAGTTCGGGTGCGTATGAGGGCAGCACGAACACCGTCAGCCAGTCCCGCGCGTCGATCAGGTCGCGCATCGTATGGGAGACGTGGGTGTTCAGCCGGTCCCACACGAGCACGATGGGCGCTCTGACCAGCCGGTGTATCCCGTCTATCAGCCCGATGTAGTCGTGTTCGGACAGGCTGCGGCGCTCACCCTCGCGTCCGGTGTGGCGTCGCAGCCGGTGGCACAGGCGGGTTCGTGAGCCCGGGCGCATCGCTATCAGTCCGGCGACGGAGATCCTTCCCGAGCGGCTGCCGCTCACCTTCACGATCGGGGTGATGCCGCGGCGTCCCCAGGTGCGTCCTCTGGGCGGTCTGCGGGTGAAACCGGCTTCGTCCTCGAAGCAGAGCCATCCGTCGCAGGCCGCCCGGGCGCTTTTACCTCCGCCCAGGTCGCCTCCCTCCACGCTGCCACGACCCGCTCGTCGCGTTCCGCGGCCCGGCGCGCGGGGATCTGCGGGGTGAAGCCGAGCCGGTGCATCAGCCGGGTGGCCCCCGAGACGCTGTAGGACACGTGGAACTTCCGCCCGATCAGCGTCGCCACCCGCGCGCCGGTCCACACCTGGTCCTCGTCCCAACCGTGAGCGGCCGGCCCCTGCTCGAGGTACCCGGCCAGCTTCTCCCGGCACCGCGCCGACAGCTTGCACCGCTGCCCACCCGGTCCCCGTGAGGCCAGCGCCCCGACCCCGTCCTCCCGCCAGGCCTGATGCCACTGGTAGGCCGATTTCGCGGTCACCCGCAGCCTGTGGGCAACCTCCCTCGGCGGGACACCTTCGTCGAACAACGCGGCGGCCTCCAACCGCACCGCCTCGCGGCGCTGACGTGCCTTCGCCGTCAGCCCGCCCCCATCCGCATAGCGCATACCAACGGCATAGCGCGCAAAAGACCGTCAGTCAGCTACACAAACAGGCCAATCACCTTGAAGCGCCGAGGTCAGTAACGCGAGCCGCATACGGTCTCCGCGGGTAGCCGGTGGTCCGGGAGCGCCGGATTCGTGCACTGCCGGAGAACGTCAGGCCGCCATCCGCCAGAGGAGAGCGAGCCGCCGTCATCGCTACGGCAGTGAGCGGCGCACGTGGTGGGGGTCGAGGACATCGGTGGGGAAGCGGCGGGTGGCGGTGATGCTCGCGGGCGGCCCGGAGGGGGCGACGGTGCAGGGGTCGCGGCCATGCGCGCGGTCGTGGAGGAGACGGGCGGTGCTGGTGCCGGCGATCCGCTGGAGAGTGGGCAGGGGCAGGTCGGCGAGGTGGCCGGTGGTGGTGATGTCGTAGCGGGCGAGGGTGCGGGCGAGTTTCGGTCCGACGTCGGGCAGGGCCTGGACGGGGCGGGAGCGCAGGAACCGTGCGGTGTCGGGAGTGTGGGGGTCGAAGATGCGGATGCGGCCGGGGGTGCAGGTGTCGGCGGCAAGGTGGGCGAGGAGCGGGGTGTGGCCGCCGCCGATCGCGGCGTGGAGGCCGAAGCGGGCGAGCAGGCGGGTGGCGATCAGGTCGGCGAGGCCTTCGGGGGTGCGGCGGAAGTAGCCGAGGGCGCCGGTGACGTCGAGCAGCGCGGAGTCCGGTGGCAGGGCCTGGACGACGGGGGTGATGTCGCCGAGCGCGGCGAGGGCCTCGCCGTAGATCGCGAACGGCACCTCGTGCAGGCGGACGTGGAGGATCGAGCGGCTCGTCATCAGCCTGCGCTCCCGGGATTCACCAGACGTTTCAGCATGTCTCGCCCGAGCCTGGGCCCCCACACGCGAGGGCCTGTTCGATGAGACCGCGCAGGTCCTCGTCGCGGAGGATCATCCTCGTCTTTCGCGGTTTTCTTGATCGTCTTGTGGGCTACGCGGCTGCGGCGGCCCAGGCCCGGTGGACGGCGGCGATTTCGTGGTCGGTGGGCTGACCTGCGTGTTCGGGCATATTCCTGGCCGCAATGACGGTGCGCCGGAGCTTGACGACCATGTCCTGGAAGGACGGGGTGGTCTTGGTGGTGTACCAGGGGGCGCGGGCCCGGTGCTCGGCGACGTCGGCGGGGTGGTGGCCGTGAAGGGCGTACCAGATGACGGTGAGGCTGTAGACGTACAGGCCGAACGGCACGGTGCGCTCGACCGCCGCCCGGACCCTGTTCTGGGCCTGGCCGACGTCCAGGTGTTCGCGGACTTCCTCGAAGGTGGTCTCGATCGACCAGCGGCCGGCGTAGCGTTCCACCAGCTCGGCGGCGGGGGTGGTCAGGTCGGTGGTGACCAGGGCCAGGTCGAAGGGCTTGGTCGAGCCCGGGTCGCGGACGAGCAGGACGCGGATGGTGCGGGTGTGGAAGCTGCCGTACCACAGGCAGACGAGCTCGGCGATGTGCACGGTCGCGGGCGGCCGGTTGTACCGGGTGACGGTGTGCGCGGTGAAGACTGCCTGCTCGGCCCAGCTCTTCGGGGTGCCGATCTTGGCGCCCTTCAGGCACGGCCGGCCACGGCGGCCGGTCGGCGGCGGGGCGAGTTCGTACAGGGCGGCGTTGACCGGCAGCCGGCACGTCCACGTCACCGTGCCGGGCAGCTCGCGCAGGGCGCGGCCGTGGTAGGCGCCGTCGGCCACCACGTCGATCCGCCGGTCGGTGAACGCGCGGGCCAGCAGCGCGACCAGGTCGAGGGCGAGATCGACTTTCGTCTTCCCCTGTTTGGGGCGCCACAGCCGGGCCAGGATGGGCAACGCGATCGGGCGGGTGAGGAAAGGCAGGCGCACCACCAGGGCGACCACCACGAAGCAGGTCCCCCGCCCGATGGGCTTCGGTCCGGTGGCCGCACCGTCGTACTGCCACGCGGCACCGAAGACCTTGCGCCCCGTGCGCTTGAACAGCGTGTCGTCGACGGCGACCTGCAGCGCAGCCCCCGCGGGCAGCAGCCGCTCCACGATCAGACGGGCCAGCACGAGGCCGACCCGGTCCAGGTCCCACACCCCGGCGGCGAAGAACCGGTGGGCCCGGTCGTGCGGCCACCGGGCCGACAGTCCGGCGCCGGTCAGCATCCCGGTCACCGTCCGCCGCCCAGTACGTGTCACCGTCCCCGTGACCAGCGCCGCGAGCGTCTCGAACGACGGCGCGGTGAAGCAATCCCGGAAGACCGCCAGCACGAGTAACAGCGAAGGGGGTACGGTCCCCGGTGGAAGCATCGACGGCCCCTCGACAGAGGTGGAACAGACCCGTCGATGCTTCCGCACGTCTACGACACAAGCCCCCTCTTTCGATCATGAAAACCGCGAAAGACGAGAGGTCAGCCGACGAGGGGGATCCGCGCGCCCATGGCGGGGTCTGCGGCGAGAGCGATGACGAACGGCAGGGCGACAGCGGCCGCGGACGGTGTCTCACACCCGTCTCTCGTGACGAGAGAGTACAGCGGGTAGCAGTCCTCCTCCGTCGCCTGAGCGCCCGCCCGGGCGAGCTTCCGGAGCGCCCGGGCCACGTCCTCGACCGACTTCAGAGGGTGGCCCGTCTCAAGCCCGTCCCACACCACAGCGTCCAGCGCTTCCAGCGACATTCCCGTCATCGTGATCCCCTCCACCAGCACATCACCCCGTTCACCACCGCCCGCCATCGTCCAGGAAGCCCGTCGTCCTGTCGCTCGAGATTCGCTCCGCCTCGCTCATGAGACATGTCTCAGCCTGGAGAACCGGGACTTGCGTGCCACAGCCGTCCGGCGCCGCCTCCGGACGCCGGCTGGTCGTCCGGACCGTCCGGACTGTTCAGACTGGTGCTGCGGTGCGCGTCCCGGTCGGCCTCGGCGCTGCCGACGCCGGTGGTGCGGGCGAGGTAGTCGCGGACGGCGGCGGTGCCGCCGGCGACGTGGGCGTCGGCAACCTCCTGGAGGTTCCAGGCACAGGAGCCGATCACGGTCACGCTCTTGCCGCGGCGGGAGACGGTGCCGCGGGCGAGGATCAGGAAGTGGTGAAACAGCGGGTGGGCGGCGTGGGCGTGGGTGTCGTCGAAGAAGGTGAGGTCGATCTGCCCGGTGCTCCCTTGGGAGCCGTCGTCGAGGGAGACGAAGATCGTGCGGCGGCCGCTTCTCATCGGCGGGGTCTGGATGGCGACCTTCGCGCCCGCGACCAGGACGGTCTCCCCGTCCCGGTGCTCCTTCAGCCGGTGGGCGGGGGTGACGCCGAGCTCGGCGAGCAGCGGGTGGAAGGGCTCCATGAGGTGCCGGGAGGCGTCCATGCCGAGAACCTCGAGTTCGGCCTGTGTCTCCTCGGCCGGGCTCATCACCGGCAGGCCCGTCGTACCTGGCGCCGGGGCGGTGGGATGGGCGAGAACGAGCTGGTCCGGGGAGGCGGCAGTGCGGTGTCGGTGGTGGAGTTCGTCGATCTGCAGCAGGAGCTCGCGGCGGTGCGCGCCGGGGGTAAGGGCATCGAGCGCGCCGATGCGGGCGAGGCGTTCGGCGATCGGCCGGGAGGGGCGGGCGCGGTCCCAGAAGTCGGCGACGTCCGTGTAGGGGCTGCCGGTAGCGATCCGCTCGGCGATCTCACCGGTGATGCCGTGCACGTCTGCGAGGGAGATCCGCAGTCCCAGCCGGCCGTCGGGCAGTTGCTCGGTGCGGTAGGTGGCGGCGGAATGCTGGACGTCGACCGGCAGGACGGGCACGCCGCGGCGCCGGGCGTCCGCGAGCACCAGGCGCTTCGGGTACATCCCCGGGTCGTGCTCCAGCAGGCCGGCGTAGAACGGCGCCGGCCAGTGGGCCTTCAGCCAGGCTGACTGCAGCACCGGTAGGGCGAAGGCGACCGCGTGCGCGCGGGCGAAGCCTTCTCTGAACTACTGATCCACGGTGTCCTCTGCCGCTGGGCCTGGCTGCTGAGGGGCCAGTGTCAGCACTTGCGACCGCGCCTGAGATCATCCCGGCCATGTTCGTAGCGAAGCGCAGACAGCAGGCCATCGCGGGCGTCGAGTCGCACGTCCGTGACTTCTTTGCAGGTCACGAACAGGTTCAAGCCCACGACTACGACCTCGGGCCCGGCCGTCGGGAAGCCGTCCCCGGGCTGCGCATCATCGCGGCCAGCCCGGGCCCCCGCTGCAGCGCCTGGACATACGTCACCGCCGGGTGCTGGTCCGCGGTCGAGAAGCACGGCCACGGAATTGAGTTCGCCCTGACCGCTCCGGCCGGCGACTTGAGCTTCATCGACCTGCTCGCGAAGATCGCCTACTACCACGCGGGCCACCATCTCGATCTTGAGCACAGCATGCCCATCGGTGAGCCGTGGATGCCTGGTTCGTCTTGCGACCACCTGCTCATCAGCCTGCCTTACCTCCACGACCCCGACCTGGAGATCTGCCCGCTTCCGAGCGGGCATGCCCGCATCCTCTGGGCTCTCCCGGTGACAGCCGCTGAACTCGCGTATCGCCGCGAACACGGCCATGAAGCGCTGGAGCAACTCTTCGAGCAGCACGAGATCGAGCCCACGGATCCCAGGCGCGCTTCAGTGGTCTGAGAACCTGCCCCTCGCTCCGGGCTGCCGGAGTCACGATTCACCTGTTTGGAGGAACGATGGAGGAGCCACCGTTCGGCGTGCTGTTGACGGCGGGCGGAGACTGCGGGCGGGACTTGGTTCAGGCGGTCCGATCCGTGACCGGACTGAGCGCCTGGCGGAGCAAACAACTGCTCGAAGCAGCCCCGACCACTCTCATCACTGAGACGTGGTTCGAAAGGGCAGAACAAGCAGCGATGCGCCTCAACGAACGCGGCGCCCGAGCCGAATTGGCCTGCCGGTGGTGCGAGCGAGTGATGTCTCCGAACGAATGTCCAGTGGATCCAGGCCCGTGCTCTTCGCCCTATATGTCTCCGACAGGCTGCCCTGCGAGCCGGTCCAGGCCCTGATCAGCCTCCGCCAACCACGTGGTCTCGGTATGCCTGGAAGGCCTGTGGCGTTATTGATCCGAAACGGTTGGGGTTCCGGTTCGTTGAACACCGCGTGAGTGAACTGGTGGGAGACGCGCGGCACTTGTCACCGTCGGCGCAGGAGGCGTTGCGATTCAGGGCGGTGGCCGCGCTGTTGGAGGGCCGGGACCGAGAAGAGGTCGCGGCGGTGTTCAAGGTCTCGTTGAAGACGGTGGACGGCTGGTGGGCGAAGTGGCTGGACGGCGGTCGTGAGGCGCTGATCGGGCGCCCGCGCGGGCGGCGTATCGGGGAACATCAGGTGCTGTCCGAGGCCGAGCAGGCGGCGGTGCGGCAGGCCGTGCTCGACCACCAGCCCTGTGACCTGGGGCTTGCCGGTCAGCTGTGGACGCGCTCCCAGGTGGGTGCGCTGATCGCGAAGCTGTATCGGGTCCGGCTGACCGAGCAGGGGGTGGGCAAGTACCTGCGGCGCTGGGGGTTGTCGTTCCAGCGTCCGGACAAACGGGCCGTCGAGCAGGACCCCGAGGCGGTGCGCGGCTGGCTGGAGGAAACCTGGCCGGCGATCCGCGCGAAGGCGAAGGCCGAGGGCGCCGAGGTGCTCTTCGCCGACCAGGTCGGCATCCGGTCCGACCAGGTCACCGGCCGCACCTGGGGAGAGAAGGGCCGGACCCCGATCGTGCGCCGGACCGGCAACCGGTTCTCGGTCAACGCCATGTCCGCGATCAGCACCAAGGGCCGCATGCACTTCATGGTCTTCACCGGCACCTTCAACGCGCAGGTCATGTGCCGCTTCCTCGGCCGGCTCGCCGGACACTTCGACCGCAAGGTCCACCTCGTCGTGGACCGCCACTCGGCCCACCGCTCCCGGAAGGTCCGCGCCTGGCTGGCCGACCACGCCGACCAGGTCGAGCTGCACTTCCTACCGTCGTACTCGCCCGAACTGAACCCCGACGAGTTGGTCAACTCCGACCTCAAGCGCAGCCTGCCCATGAGCCACCGGGCCCGCAACCAGGCCGAGCTCGCGGCCGAAGCACGACGCTTCTTCCGTCGCCGCCAGCGCCAGCCCCACATCGTCCGCGGCTACTTCCACGCCCCGCACGTGCGCTACACCCTCGACGAGAACCAATTGAGTTTCTGATCAATAACGGTCTGATTTGGTTCAGGCACGGATTTCGTGAAGTCGATCGTGCTTCTGTGCGTACGGTGACGCTCAGTCATATTCAGGTGGATGCCTGATGCTGTCGGAGCGCGGTGAGCGCGTTACTGGCTATCTCGTCGGGTGTGCCAGCTGCGTCGACCGTGACGAGGAGCCCTTGCCTTTCGTAGTGCTGGGTGATGGGCTCCACTATCGCTTCGTAGCTGCTGAACCGACCGCGGATGCTCTTCTCTTTGTCATCCTCACGCTGATAGAGCTCACCGCCGCAGACGTTGCAGGCGCCATCGACGTCGAGGGTGTCCACCGCCGGCTCGTAGACGTGGGCCGAGTCGTTACGGCAGAGGCGACGGGCGGACTGGTGGCGTACGCGGCCCTCCACCTCCTGCTCGGGAAGGTGCAGGCGCAACACGCTGTCCAGGGGCGTGCCGAGTTCGTGGAGCAACTCGTCCAGAGCAAGCGCCTGGGCGGCATTGAGCGGGTGCCGGTCGAGGAGGAAAGCCGTGGGGGCTGCCTGGCAAAGGTGGTCGCGGACGATCGCATTGATGATCTCGTCCGGGAGCGGCCTGCCGGAGTTCATGATCTCCGCGGACCGGATCCCCAGGTCGGTGCCCTGGCGGAGGTGAGCGCGTATGAGATTGCTGAAGTTGATGCGCGGCACTGCCAGGGCCCGAGCCAGCGAATCGCTTGGCGTCTCCCGCCACCAGGCCGGTGGTTGCAAGATGGCGATGCGCATCGAACCCGTCGGCTGGCCGCGATCAGCAGGAGCCGCTTACGGAGCAAAGGTGCCTTCGCTCGGCCGAACATGCTGCGCTTGAGCGCCTTCAGGTCGTTGACGCGGCCCTCGACCGGGCCGGATGACCAGTCGGTGCTCATGCCGTAGACGACGGCGTCGAGGTCGGGGATCAGTCCGGCGGCGAAACCGGCCAGGCCGCACTGCTCGTCGGCGCACACGTCCGCGATCCAATGCGGCAGCTGGTCTCCCTCGCGGTTGGTCATGATGGCCGCGAAGGTGCGGACGTGGCCGGCGGCGGCCGCGAGTTCGGGTGAGCGGGCCAGTAGCGCCTTGAGCTGCCGCTGGTCGTCCTCGCGCAGGTGATCGGGACGGCTGGTGATCCACCGGGTGGCCTCGCGGGGTGAGGGAGGTCTGGCGATCGGCGGCGTGGTCCCGGCGTCCCGGCGGTCGGGCCGCAGCGGCCGAAGGTAGTCGCGCAGAGTGCTGTAACTGCAGCGTGCCCCGCGTTCTTGCAGCTCACGGTGGAGCAGGGACAGGTTGGTGCAGCCCTCGGCGATGCGTTGCTCGAGGAAGGGCTTGAAGGGGTCGAGTTTGCTGGTCCGGTTCTGCCGCTGGCCATGCAGCATCGCCTCGGGGCTGGCTGCGCGAGCGTACTTGCGGACCGTGTTGCGCCCCAGCCCGAGGCGACGGGCGATCTCGCGCAGGCTCAGGCCCTGCTCGACCTGGGCCCGGACCGCGGCATGGGTGTCGCGGAGCCGATCGAGGAACTTCCCCGACGGATACGGCTCGGTCCATGCACTCGACCCGTACCCCTGCGAGATGCGGAAGCAGAAGGAACATCTCCTCACACGGGACCAGCATTCACCTAGAAGTGACGGAGCGTCACCCCGCGCACAGAAGCACGATCGACTTCACGAAATCCGTGCCTGAACCTCTGATTTGGCCCCACTTTTCCGGCCCGAGTTGGCCCCACCTGCGGGGCGCGTGGGAGCGTTCGGGGGTTGTTCCGGCTTGAGTTGGCCCCACCCTCGACGTGCGGCTGGAACGCTCGGTGTAGGTCTCCGTGAGGGGGCGATACCGAGTGGTGTCCTCGAAGGAAGAGCTGTTCCTGCTAATCCGCCGTGACTCGTGGCGGGAGGGGTTGTCGGTCCGCGCCCTCGCGCGGAAGTACGGCGTCCACCGGCGGCTGGTGCGCGAGGCCTTGTGCTCGGCAGTGCCGCCGCCACGGCGGACACCGAGGAGGCATTCTCCGAGGCTGGAGCCCTTCAAGAAAACGATCGACCAGTGGCTGCTGGACGATCTGGAGGCTCCGCCGAAGCAGCGGCACACCGTCCAGCGGATCCTGGCCCGGCTTCAGCAGGAGCTCGGGGCGGAGATCGCCTACTCGACCGTGTGGGACTACGTCCACCGGCGCCGGCAGGCGATCGCCGAGGCCGCCGGGCCGCACCCTCAGCGGGGTTCGTGATCCGCCACAATCAGCCCGGCATGGACGCGGAGGTCGACTTCGGCGAGGCCTGGGTCGACCTGGCCGGCGAGCGCACCAAGTGCTACCTGTTCGCGTTCCGGCTCGCCTACTCCGGCAAAGCCGTCCACCGGATCACCGCCTCGTGCGGGCAGGAGGCCTTCCTCGACGGCCACGTCCACGCGTTCCGCACCCTGGGCGGCATACCCGCAGGCCAGATACGGTATGACAACCTCTCACCCGCCGTGACCAGGGTGATCCGCAAGAGCAGGTCGCGGGAGGAGCATCCGCGCTGGCACGACTTCCGCCAGCACTACTCGATCACCCCGTTCTACTGCGAGCCGGGACTTCGCGGCGCCCACGAGAAGGGCGGAGTCGAAGGCCAGGTTGGCTACTGGCGGCGCAACTACCTCACTCCCGTCCCACGCGTCGACTCCCTGGACGAGCTCAACGACGCCTTCGCCGCGTTCGAACAGGCCGAAGAGAACCGGCGGATCGGGATGCGGATCCGCACCATCGGCCAGGACTTCGCCCACGAGGGCCCACTCCTGCTGCCCCTCCCCAGCGAGGCCTTCGAGACCGGGCTCGCCTTCACCCCGCGCGTCGACCGCTATGGCATGGTCGCCGTCCGCGTCTGCCGCTACTCGGTCCCGGTCCGCTACATCGGCCGCACCGTCCACGTCCTGCTCCGCTCGAACGAGGTCGTCGTCTTCCACGGCCGCACCGAGATCGCCCGCCACCCGCGCCTGACCACGAAGGGTGCCGAGCGGCTGGTGCTGGACCACTTCCTGGAGGTCCTGCTGGCCAAGCCGGGAGCCCTGGCCGGCTCCGAGGCACTCGACCAGGCCCGCCGCGCGGGCACCTTCCCCCCCGCCCACGAGGCGTTCTGGTCCGCGGCCAAGCACGCCTTCGGGGAGAGCGACGGCACGAAGGCCCTGGTCCACGTCCTGCTGCTGCACCGGCACCTGCAGCACCGCGACGTCGTCGCCGGCATCACCGCCGCTTTCGCGGCCGGAGCCTGCACCGCGGACGTCGTCGCGCTGGAGGCGCGCAAGGCCGCCGAGACCGAGGGCCGGTCCCCGACGGTCACCGTCACCGTCCCGCTGCCCGAACCGGTTGCCCCACCCGAACTGCCGCTGCCGAGCCTGACCGAACGAAGAACCGCCCGCCTGCCACCCGACCAGCGTCCCCTGCCAGCGCTTGAGCGCTGGGACCAGCTCCTGCACGACCGACCCGGAAGGGACCCTCGATGACCGGCCCGCACCACACCCTGACCGAGCCCGCCTCCGACGCCGCCATCGACACCGCCTGCCGCGTCCTGCGGCTGCCGACGATGCGGGCCCAGTTCGCCGACACCGTCAACCGGGCCGAGCGCGAGCACCTTTCCTACCGCGGCTTCCTCGCCGAACTGCTGATGGCCGAGTGCGAGGAGCGCGACCGCCGCCGGTCCGAGCGGCGCATCCGCGCGGCCGGCTTCCCGCGTTCGAAGTGGCTGTCGGACTTCGACTACTCGGCCAACCCCAATGTCACACCCGCCCTGGTCAACAACCTCGCCACCTGCGAGTGGGTCAAGAGGGGCGAGCCGCTCTGCCTGATCGGCGACTCCGGCACCGGCAAAACCCACCTGCTGATCGGCCTCGGCTCCGCCGCGGCAATGGCCGGCTTCCGGGTCCGCTACGCGCTCGCGGCCCGCCTGGTCAACGAGCTCGTCGAAGCGGCCGACGAGAAGCAGCTGACCAAGACCATCGCCCGCTACGGCCGCGTCGATCTCCTCTGCATCGATGAACTGGGCTACCTCGAACTGGACCGCCGCGGCGCCGAGATGCTGTTCCAGGTTCTGACGGAAAGGGAGGAGAAGAACAGTGTTGCGATCGCCTCGAACGAATCGTTCGGAGGCTGGACCAAGACCTTCACCGACCCCCGGCTCTGCGCGGCCATCGTCGACCGCCTCACCTTCAACGGCACCATCATCGAGACCGGCACCGAGTCCTACCGCCTCGCGCAGACCAAAGCCAGGCAGCAGACGAGGAAATAGTCAGGCGGCCGTGCGGCTGCGTCGGTAGTCTCCGCGGGTGTCGTTGACTCAGTACGTCTACTTTGCGATCGCCAGCGTGGGCACCACTGCCGACGAGATCACCCAGCTGCTTGGCGTGGAACCGGACGAGGTCACGGTGCGGGGGAGTCTGACAACCTCACCTCACACCATCCCGTTCTGTCACTGCTGGAAGGTTGTCTGCCGCGAGCCCGGCCTGCCAGTCGATGAGCAGATCGACCAGGTCATCGGCAGACTCCGACCCCACATGGAGGCGCTCACCAATCTGACAACCCGTCTCGCAACCGAGGAGGGCCCCGGGGGCGCGATTCTGCAGGTCCACCGCTACTTCAAGCGGCATGACGAGCAGCCCTGCGGCTCGCCGGACGACACGAACCTCTTCGGCTGGCACCTGGACCGCGCGGTGGTGGACTTCCTCGCAGCAACCGGCGCAGATCTGGATGTCGGCGAATACGACATGACGCCCAGCGACGACTGACACCGCCCCTTCGAAGCGGGGCCACTACAGACCGGAAGCGGGGCCACTCCGGGCCGGAACACAAGGACCCCTCGCAGCAAGCCGGGGCCAGTTCAGACCGGAAAGGTGGGGCCATACCAAACCGTTAACGCCACCTGGCCGATTTCAGAGATCCTCACCATCCTCGGGCTCGACATCTTTCTGCCACCCGACGACGCGCCGGATCGGCGGCAAAGGCAGCGCCTGGTGCAGAGTCGGCGCGTCGTTGGGTGGCGGGGCCAGATGGTGTGTCAGGTCATGGCTTCGGCGCCGGGCTCAGGTGCCGCTTGTCCAGGGTGTTTGTGCTCCAAGGGGAAGTGGGGGACCCGTCCGGGTCCAGCCCGTACGGCCAGTTGGTCGACAGATAGGGCAGGCTTCCTCCCGCGTCGGCGGCCTGCCGGGCGAGGGCCTCGGCACCCTTTCGGTCCCCCGCCTTCGCCCGCATCTGCGCCAGCTCAGCCAGGGCACTGGTGGTGCCGGCGTCGGCGGCCTGCCGGGCGTATGTCTCGGCGCCTTCCCAGTCCCCCGCCTGCTCCCGCATCCGTGCCAGCTCGAACAGGGCTCCAGGGTGGTCAGCGTCGGCGGCCTGCCGGGCGAGGGCCTCGGCAGCCTCCCAGTCCCCCACCTTCGCCCGCATCCGCGCCAGCTCAGCCAGGGCTCCGAGGTCGCCGGCGTCGGCGGCCTGCCGGGCGTATGTCTCGGCGCCTTCCCAGTCCCCCGCCTGCTCCCGCATCCGTGCCAGCTCGGACAGGGCTCCGCGGTTGCCGGCGTCGGCGGCCCGCTGAGCGAGGGCCTCGGCACCCTCCCAGTCCCCCGTCCTCGCCCGTACCCGCGCCAACATGGCTAGGGCTCCGAGGTCGCCGGCGTCGGCGGCCTGCCGGGCGTATGTCTCGGCGCCCTCCCAGTCCCCCGCCCGCTCCCGCATCCACGCCAGCTCGACCAGGACTCCGGGGCCGGCGGCGTCGGCGGCCCGCCGGGCGTAGGCCTCGGCACCCTCCCAGCCCCCCGCCCACTCCCGCATCCCTGCCAGCTCGGACAGGGTTCCAAAGTAGCCGGCTTCGGTGGCCTGCCGGGCGTAGGCTTCCGCACCCTCCCGGTCCCCTGCCTTCTCCCGCATCTCAGCCAGATCGGCCAGGGCGTTGGGGTGGTCTGCGTCAACGGCCCGCCATGCGTAGACCTCCGCTCCCTCCCAGTCCCCCATCTCCGCCCGCACCCGTGCCAGCACGGCCAGGGCGTAGGGGTGGCCGGTGTCGGCGGCCGGCCGGGCGTAGGCCTCCGCTCCCTCCCAGTCCCCTGCCCGCTCCCGCATCCACGCCAGCTCGACCAGGGCATCAGGCCGGCCAGCGTCGGCGGCCCGCCGAGCGTAGACCTCCGTCCCCTCCCAGTCCCCCGCCCCCGCCCGCACCCGCGCCAGCTCGAACAGGGCTCCAGGGTGGCCGGCGTCTGCAGCCCGCTGCCGGAAATGGTGGGCCCACTGCAGGCGGTGCCTGCGTTCGGCGGCATCGGCAAGCCGGTTGAGGTCGTCGGGGCGAGCGAGGTGGGCGTGGGCAGCATGCCAGAACGAGGCGGGAGGGCAGAGCCTGCGGCGGGTGGTGCGGCCGTGCTGTTCGAGGTAGTCGGCGAGCAGGAACACCGGACCTGCTGACGCTGCCTCCGATGTCCCCGCCCCCACAACGGGCGTCGGCTGGCCGGGGGGCCGGCGGGCCGGTCTGGGGTTGCTGCGGCGCAGGGGGGCCTGTTTGCCGTGGACGGGGCGGGCGAGGTCGGCGTAGGCGGCTTCGGCCCAGTCGTCGCCGAGCTGGTCCCAGTCCTGGTCGGAGAGGTAGTCGGCGGCTGCGTCGGTCAGGAAGGCCTGCGGGAGGTACAGTCCGACTCCGAGGCGGCGGGCGTCCATCGCCGTCTCCAGGAGTGCCCGGACTGCCGGGCTGCCGTGCTCGTAGCGGCGTAGGAGTTCCGGGGCGCCGGCCAGGTCCTGGGCGAGACGGCCATGGCTATCGGCGCGGCTGAGGGCGTCGGCCAGGAACCGGTCCCCGCCCGTGGCGAGGGCTTCGGCGCAGGCCAGCGCGTCCCGGTCGAAGGTCTCGGGGACGCTGAGGGTGCGTGCGGCCAGCAGTTCGCGGGCCCGGCTGTGCGGGTCCCGTTTGCCGGGGCGCGGCAGCGCCGTGTACTGGTCGGCGTACTCGGGCCACAAAGTGCCCAGCACCAGAACCGGGGCGCGGCCGGAATCGGTGAGCAGGGCATGAAGGGCCGCGGCGATGCGCTCGCCTGCCTGCAAATCACCAAGGTAGTGCTGGGCCTCGTTCAGCCACACCACCGTGCGCGCCGTGATGCGTTCGAGGTCGGCGAGTGCGGCCTCGGCCCGGGTCGGATCGAACGGATGCCACAGCCGCCACCCGTCGGCGGCGAGCGGCTGCACGGCCTCCCAGCACGCCCGGGTCTTGCCGGTCGAGGACGAGCCCACCAGGACCAGCATCCGACTGCAGCCCCCCGCCGCTTCTCGTACGGCGTTGTTGAGGGCCCGGTCGTGGGCGCGCGGTACGTAGCGGGGCAGCCGCCCCGACCCGACCAAGCCGGTACCGGCAGGGTGGACCTCCAGATCGTGCGGATCCCACTCGGCAATCGGCTTGCCAAGGCGCGGCTCCAGCACCTCTGCTGCACCGGTGGCGATCGGTCTGCCTGCGCGGGGCGCGGCACCGCCGCCTGGCCGGCCTTCCCGGCAGCAATGCGCTGCAGCTCCAGCAGTTCGTCCTGAACATCCAGCAACCGCAGCGCTCGGGCCAGCACCGCGACCGTATCCGCCGTGGGAACAACCCCTCCTGTGAAGGCTCCCTGGACGGTACCGCGGCTCAGTCCCGCCCTGGCGGCAAGCTGGGTCTTGGTCAGGCGCATCGCAGCCCGTTGGGCGTCCAACCGGCGGCGCAGCTCGACGAGCGCCGCCTCAGGCCCAAGGTCCTCCGTGCTCAACTGTCCTCCACCGTCGGGTGCCCAACGGTGTCCAGCTTTGTCCAGATCAACCTTGCTCAACACCCGTTCCAGGAAAGTCGAGACGCCAACACCTCGACTTCTCCTGGGAGATCCCTGTGAACCGCGTTGCCGTCGTCCTGCTCACCGCCGCCCTGATCGTCGTGTTCGCGGTCTTGGCGGCCGCTGCCGCGGGCATGCTCGCCCGTCTCGACGGCGCCACCTATCCGGCCGCCCTCGGCCGCGCCGCGGTGGCCTTCGCCGCCGTCCTCACCTTCGCTGCCGCCGTCACCGGCGTACTCGCCCAGCTGCTTGCCTGACGGCCCTCACGCCGCGGCCCGGCGGTGCCGTATTGTCTTGGGCCGCCCGGGATCGGTGTCCGCGACGGGCCGGAATCCGCGTCCGCCCCTGGTGTGCTGGAGGACGCCGCGGCACGGCCCGCCGGTTGTCGGTGGACCGGATAGGTTTTTCTGCGGGCCCGCCGGGACGAGACGCACACCTTGCCCGGCGGGCCTTCCGCGTCGCCCGGCGGGGAGAGTTCCTCTCGCACACGGGCGTGCCGGGCACCGTACGACGGTGCCCGGCACGCTGCTGTGGTGGCTGGGGTCAGGTGGTGGCGGGTTCGAGGTGGCGGTCGGCGCCGGCCTCGACGACGGTGACGCAGGCGGTGAACGCCTCGTCGGGCTGCTCCCACGGGTCGGGGACGTCCTGGCCGTCGAGGTAGAGCCGGACCTTGGCGGCGGTCGACGGGTCGGTGATCTGCGTGGTGAGGGCGTCGTGGACGGTGTGGTCCATGGCGAGGACGGTGTCGGCCCAGTCGAGCAGTTCGGGGCTGACCTGGATGCCTCGGTGGCCGGTGAGGTCGTAGCCGCACCGGGCGGCGGCCTCCACCATGGTGGGGTGGGCGGCTTCGCCGATGTGCCAGTTGCGGATCGCGGCGGCTCGGGTCTCCACGGCGGCGCCGCCGTGGCGGGCGAGGACGGCGGCGGCGAGCGGGGCTCGGCAGTGGCCGCCCTTGCAGACCGTCAGGATCCGCCGCGGCCGCCCGGTTCGGGTGTCGTCCATGGCGGTCAGACCTTCTCGATCTCGATGGCGAGGCATCCGAGGGCCTCCTTCTCGGGCGGGAAGATCTCGCGGATCGCGCGGAGCTGTTCGGTGGGGGTGGCGGTGGGGTTGATCGCCGCGGGGTTCTCGTGGGCGAACATGTCGTCGAAGTCGTGGTAGCGGGCGACGCGCTTGACGCGGGTGAGGGTGGCCTCGTTGCGGCAGGTGAAGCGGATGTGGTCGCCGGGCTTGATGCGCTGCATGGAGGTGTAGGCGACGCGGACCTCGATCGTCTTGGTGCCGTTCGCGATGAGGTCGTAGTACCGCTTGTAGATCGGCATGTCGCGGGCGCGCTTGGCGGTGGCGAGGTCGGCGGGACGGGAGGCCATGAGTCGTCCTAACTCGTGTGCGGTGAAAGAGCGAAAGAAGTGCTTCGGGTCGGTGAGCAGCAGGCCGACCAGCCACATACTGACCTTGGCGCTTCAAGGTGATTGGCCTGTTTGCGTAGCTGACCGGCGGTCATCTGCGCGCTATGCCGTTGGTATGCGCTATGCGGATGGGGGCGGTCTGACGGCGAAGGCACGTCAGTACCGCGAGTCGGTGCGGCTGGAGGCCGCCGGGTTGTTCGAAGACGGGGTCCCGCCGAGGGAGGTGGCTCGCAGGCTGCGGGTGACCGCGAAATCGGTCTACCAGTGGCACCAGGCCTGGCGGGAGGACGGGGCCGGGGCGCTGGCTTCACGGGGGCCGGGTGGGCAGCGGTGCAAGCTGTCGGCGCGGTGTCAGGAGAAGCTGGCCGAATACCTTGAGCAGGGGCCGGCCGTTCACGGCTGGGACCAGGACCAGATGTGGACCGGTGCGCGGGTGGCGACGCTGATCGGCCGCAAGTTCCATGTCTCCTACAGCGTCTCGGGGGCCACCCGTCTGATGCGCCGGCTCGGCTTCACTCCGCAGGTCCCCGTGCGGCGGGCCGCGGAACGCGACGAGCAGGCCGTGGCCGCGTGGAGGGAGGCGACGTGGGCAGAGGTAAAAGCGCCCGGGCGGCCTGCGACGGATGGCTCTGCTTCGAGGACGAAGCCGGGTTCACCCGCAGACCGCCCACAGCACGTACATGGGGACGACGTGGCAGCACTCCGGTAGTGAAGGTCTGCGGCCGCGGCTCCGGGCGGATCTCGGTCGCCGGGCTGCTCGCGATGCGACCGGGCTCGCGAACCCGGCTGTGCCACCGCGTCCTGCGACACAGCGGTCGCAAGGGCGAGCGCCGCAGCCTGTCCGAGCACGACTACATCAGCCTGATCGACGGGGTGCACCAGCTGGTCAGGGCACCGATCGTGCTGGTGTGGGACCGGCTGAACACCCACGTCTCCCATGCCATGCGCGACCTGATCGGCGCACGGGACTGGCTGACGGTGTTCGTCCTACCCGCATACGCACCCGAGCTGAACGCGGTCGAGTACCTGTGGGCCCACGTCAAACGAAGCCTGGCGAACCTCACCAGCGTTGCCCTCGACCGACTCGAAGCCCTCGTCCGGAACCGCCTCAAGCGACTGCAATACCGCTCCGACATCCTCGATGGCTTCCTCACCGGGACCGGACTCTCTCTCGACCTCCCACCGCCATCACCTTGAAGCGCCAAGGTCAGTAAACGACCCGGCGACGCCATGGGAGGAATGCGGCCTCTGGGAGACCGACGGACCGGCGATCCTCATGGACTCGGCCGAGGCGGGCAAGAACCTCGGCATGCCCTACCCGGACGGCAGCGGCGAGCCGGACCAGGCCCCCGTCCCCCTGCCCGCAGGACGCTGGAGAGTCCGCGCGTTCCACAAGACCGGCGACTCCCCCTGGATCAGCGTGGTTCAACTCCTCCCGCAGGCCGACGGCCAGTCGACAACGGCTCCTTGACTCGAACGCCGATCCCGCACCCGCAACCCGGGGACTGTCACGGACGCTGGGACAACTCGAAGTGGCCCCCAGCGTCCATCAGGCGCTCACGATCGGTACGCGGCGGCGTGATACCTGCGCAGCCTGGGGCCGCGGATCGCGGGCAGCCCGACCAGGGTGTTCCTGAAGGCTCCGTCGTGTGGTTCCAGGGGATACCAGGGGCGCGATGGCAGTGGGTAGTCGTCGCGCAGGACACCCGCCGGGAGCACCCCGGTGGCGGGCGTCGGCGAGGTCTCCTCCCCGGGGCTGGCGAGGTACGCCCAGACTCCGCTGTCCAGCGGCACCACCCTCGCCTCGCGGTCGGGTGGGCGCCACGGCTCGCCCGTGCCGGGGTGGATGTCCCGCGTCAAGCAGTTGGCAGGTTTTCGGGTTCGGGGAAGTTGGGGATGAGCGGGTCTGCGGCGCCGGTGTGGACGTCGTGGGGCCGGTTCCAGGCGAGGGCCTCGTGGGGTCGGACGGTGTTGTAGTCGCGCCGGTAGTCCTCGGCGTGCCTGACGAGGTCGAGGGCGTCGGGGATCTCCTCGAGGAACAGCTTCTCGTACTTGAGCGAGCCGAAGCCGCGCTCGCGTGACCCGTTCTGCCCGGGGGGTGCGGACCCGGGTGCGGACGTGCCGCAGCTCCGGGCGGGTGGCGATGAACGCCTCGAAGCGGAAGGAGCGGAACGGTCCTCCATTGTCGGTGACGATCGTGACCAGCGGCCGGATCGCGCCGTCGGCGTCGCGCGGCGCCAGGTCGACCAGACGGGAGCCAGCCAGCCGCTCGGCCTCTTGAAGGGCGAGCTCGATGGCGGCGACGGCGTCGTGCTGGTTCGCGGTGGGCGACACGTGCCAGCCGAGCTCGTACTTCGACCAGTAGTCCCGGCAGCCAGCCAGCCGCCAGGTCCCGCCCGCGGCGGTCTCGAACTCGGAGAAGTCGAGCTGCCAGACCTGGTTCGGGCCGGTGGGCTCGGTCGCGAACGCGGCCTTGCGGCGGGCCGCGAGCTGGCGCCGTTCCCGCTGGTAGTTCGCCTCCAGCAGCAGGCCCTCGTCCCGCAGCAGCCGCAGCACGGTGGCCTGCGAGACGCGGTGGCCATCGTGGCGACACATCGCCCAGACCTTCCGGTGCCCCCAGGCCGGATGCGCGAGCGCGTGCCGGCGGGCGGCCTCCCGGACGCTCTCGCGGGCCGGGCGCGGCCACGGCCCCCGCGGCCCGGCGCCCTGGCGGGCGCGGGCCTGGTGGCGGCGCCAGGTCCGCTCGGGCACGCCGATCAGCCGGCAGAACCTCGCGGTCGGCATGCCCGCCTCGGTGCGGATCACCTCGAGGTCCTCGAAGGGCCCAGCCGGCCCTCCGCGGACTTCTTCCACACGCGTAGCTCGACTGCCGCCTCACCCAGTGCCTGGGTCAAATCGGCTACCTGAGCTTCCAGTTGCTGTTCCCGGGTGCTGGGTCCCGACTTGCCCGCGAGCCCGGCCCGGCCGGACTCCAGGAACTGGCGCTTCCAGGTCCCGACCGACTGCTCGGACACCTTCGCCCGCCGTGCGGCCTCAGCGACGGTCATCTCACCAGCCAGGATCGACAGCACGATCCGGACCTTCTCCTCCGGCGGCAGCGCCGGTGGTCTCACCATGATCGATCAGACTCCTTCACACAGCAGGACCCGCAAGAAACGAGCCCTGCCACAAAGTCTGACGCGCGACAACGAACTCCTCGGCGTGACCGTGGAGTCGGTGACCGACTGGTGGGCCGCCTGGCAGGCCGGCGGCCGGGAGGCGCTGGTGTCCAGGACCCGTGGCCGGCGGGTGGGCGAACACCAGGTGCTCGATCCGGACCGGCAGCAGTGCGTCCGACAGGCCCTGATCGACCACCGCCCCGAAGACCTCGGCCTGGGTGGGCAGTTGTGGACCCGCGCGATCGTGTGCGACCTCATCGTCCTGCTCTACCGGGTGCGACTGACCGAGCAGGGCGTGGGCAAGTACCTCAAGCGCTGGGGGCTGTCGTTCCAGCGCCCGGACAAGCGCGCGATCGAGCAGGACCCGGAAGCAGTCCGCGCCTGGCGCGAGGAGACCTGGCCCGCGATCCGCGCGAAGGCCCGGGAGGAAGGCGCCGAGGTGCTGTTCGCCGACCAGACCGGCGTCCGCTCCGACCAGGTGTCCGGCCGGACCTGGGCCCTGCGCGGCCAGACGCCGACTATGCGCCGGACCGGCAACCGCTTCTCGGTCAACGCGATGTCCGCGATCAGCCCGCGGGGCCGGATGTGGTTCACGGTCTACCGGGGATCGTTCACCGCCGAGGTGTTCTGCGACTTCCTCGACCGCCTGAACAGGCAGTTCGACCGCCCGGTCCACCTCGTCGTCGACCGGCACTCCGTCCATCGCAGCAAGAAGGTCCGTGCCTGGCTCGCCGATCACCCCGGCCGCATCACCCTGCACCTGCTGCCCGCGTACGCGCCCGAGACCAACCCGGACGAGCTGGTCAACGCCGACCTCAAACGGACCCTGCTGCCGGCCTCCCGAGCCCGCAACGCCGACCAGCTCGCCGACGAGGTCCGCCGCTTCTTCCGCCGCCGACAGAAGCAGCCGCACATCGTCCGCGGCTACTTCCACGGCCCGCACGTCCGCTACATCACCGACAGGGCTCTTGCAAGGTCTGATTTCTCTGGCATTCGCGCTGGTCAACGGGGGATGCCGAGGAGGTCGAGGGGCTTGGTGAAGGGTTCGTAGGACAGGTCGCGGACGGCCGCGGCGATGTTGGTGGCGCCGTCGGCGCGCAGGTGGTTGAGCGCGGTGTTGCGCAAGCCGGCCATGTTCTCCGGGCCGTGACCGGTGCGGACCTGGGAACGGTCCTCGTCCCAGAGGGTGTCACGAACGTAGTGGATCTTGTTCTCGATGCCCCAGTGCCCGCGGACGGCCTGGGCGAGGTTCTCGGGCTTCGCCCGCGACGAGGGCAGGTCGGTGACCACGTAGACGGTCTCGCGGGTCCGCTTGCCGGTGGCCTGTTCGGTGCGGTGACGAGTGATCCGGGCGACCTGCCTGACGTGCGGGAACGCGAAGTGGGAGACGGTGAGGACCTGGACGACCCGGGTCTCGGTGCGACCGTGGCCCCGGCTGCGGTCGTAGTACTTGGCGGTGGCCTGCTTCCAGGGCAAGGCCCGGCAGCTGGCGTGCAGGGTCGGCTGGTTGGCCTTCACCGTCAGGACGAAGTGGGCCTTCTTGTCCTCGACCAGGAACCGGGCGGTCTCGACCTGGGTGTGCAGGGCGTCGGCGGTGACGACCGTACCGGAGATGTCCAGCGCCGCCAGCAGGTCCCGCAGGCACGGGATCTCGTTCGTCCCGTCCGGCACCCGCAGCTGAGCCAGCAGACGGTCGTCCTGGTCGACGACCGAGAGCAGGTGGGCGGCCTGCCGGTCTCGGGTGCGTGAGCCCCTCGCGCTCTTGCCGTCCGCCGCGAGCCGGCGTGGCCGGGGACCCGGCTCGCCGACCGGCTGCAGCAGGACAGCGAGCCCGGCCGGGTTCAGCTTCTCGACCACACGGCGCACAGTGTCCATCGACGCCGCCGGCCGCACGCCCAGCGCGCCGCGCGGCGGGAAGCCCAGCCTCTCCAGCGTGTGCTGCGGGGCGCGCCGTAGCCACTGACCAATCGCCGCGTACGAACGGGCCCCGGCCACCACCGCGCAGGCCGCCGCGCGGACCAGTGCGAGCAGTGGATACCGCCGTCCGCGCCGATCCCGCGGGTCCCACGCCTCGGGCCCGTCACCCGCACCGGTGACAACGCACGACAGCACGGCCGCGGGCATGGAAGACTCACAGAACACCGAAGCTCCGTTGGTAGTAAGCGACTTGAGAGGTCACTCACACCAACGGAGCTTCGGTCTTTCCGGTCACACCCCCGATGACCAGGCGCTTTGCAAGATCACATCGACCTTGCAACAGCCCTGACATCACCGAGGTGCCGGAAATTTACCGTTTCGGGTCAATAGGGGGCTTCGAAAATTCCTCCTGGGAATTCCTTGCGGTCGGTCGTCGGGGATATTTCGCCGGTGGGCCCGGGGGCGCCGAAACTGGTTGGTCCGGTGCCTGCCGCCGGGGCGGTTGCCGCCGGGAGCAGCTGCGCTTCGCAGCGGCCGGCTCGCACTGCGAGGACGATGCGGGCGCCGGGGAGGTCGGCGAGTCCGATGATCTTGGCTTGTCCAGTGGCGGGGGCGCGTCGGCGGCGGCCTGGACGTCCGGGGTGACGGGCGCGGGGGCGAGTTGCTCGAGTGCCCAGGGTCCTGCCGGTCCGTCAGGGGGTGGGTGAGCGCGGCGAGTTGGCGGCGCAGGGCGTCGAGCTCGCGGGTGGTGGGCCGGTTGGGGTCGACTGGTTGGGCGGGGCAGATGCGGGGCTGGCAGCCGGCGGTGGGGTGGGCGAGGCCGGCGGCGGTGTTCCAGCAGGCGTCGGCGGGGACGTGGGGGTGGGGAGTTCGGCGGGGTGCAGGGGGCAGGGGGCGGTGGTCGGTGCGGTAGCACCGTTCGACGGGGTTTCCGCAGGACCGGCAGGCGGCTCGAGTCGGGTCCGGATCGACGACGGCCGGCACCGGTTCGGCGGCAGCGCCGTCCCCGTCATCGCCGGCGGCCTCGACGTGTACGACCGGGTGTGCCTGGGCGGCCACGGCTGCGGCGTGGTGTACGGCGACCGGTCCTGACCGTGGTGGCCCGCGGGCGGTGCGGGGGGACTGTGCCGTTGCGCCCTCGGGCCGGCCGCGCAGGGGTGCAGGAAAGTCGTGGCCGAAACGGCAACCTTTCCGTCCTCTGCGGCCACTGAGTGGTGCAACGTCGACTCGACCTACCGGATCGGACGGACATGAGGGCAACGAAGCACGCCGTCCCGCGGGCGGGGGGCGGGGCGCGGGCGGGGGCTGGGCATGGGCATTGCGTCGGCGCTGGTAGCGATGGGGGTGCTGGTGTGGCTGGCCGTCGTGCTCTTGCCGGGGAGCGGAGGCGGCTCCCGCCGGCCGGCCGCAGCATCCGTCGGAGCCACCCCGACAAGCGCGCCGCCCACCGCCGGCACCCCTGCCGGTGCCACGGCGTCAGCGGCCCGGCCGTCGGTCACGAGCCCCCTGCCGGCACCGGCCGCGGATACTCCGTCGCCCTCCGCGGCCCGAAGCGTGCGTTCGGCGTCCACCGCGGCGCCCCTGCCGGGGCGGATCAAGCCCGGGACGAACTACCGGGGCGTCGCACGCGGCCGACGGCGACGGCGCCTGCCTGTACGGCCCGTCCGGCGATCTCATGATCGCGGCGATGAACCACACCGACTACGAGTCGTCCAGGGCGTGCGGGGCGTACGTGCTCGTCCGCGCCGCCGGCGGGGCGAGCATCACGGTGCGGATCGTCAACGAGTGCCCGCTGCCCTGCGCGCCCGGGCAGCTCGACCTCAGCCGCGAGGCGTTCGCCGAGATCGCCGACTTGTCGGTGGGCCGCCTCCCGGTCACCTGGACGCTGCTGAGCCCCGGCGCGCCGGAGGCGATGTCGATCCGGTACAAGAGCGGGTCCACCCGGTGGTGGTGCGGGATCCAGGTGATTGGCCACCGGAACCCGGTGGCGGCGCTGGAGGTCCGGGCCGGCGGCGGCTGGCGGCACTTGTCCCGCACCGAGTACAACTACTTCCTCTCCCCGGACGGCAGCGGGTGCGGCGGACCGATCAGGGTCACCGACATCTACGGGGAACGGCTGACCGTCGACGGGATCGCGTTGCGGCCGGACGTCGCCCAGCCGGCCAAAGTCCAGTTCGCCCGGCATTGACCGTACCGCCGGCCGCCGGGCCGCGCGGGCGGGCCGGCGGTCCCCCTGTGCGGACTCGGCGAAGGCATCAGCTCGGATGAGCAGGCGCCCGCAACAGCTCGGGATTCCGGCCTGCCGTACCGCCCGGACGCCGCTCACGCATCACCGGGTCGGGCGGCGACCGGGCCCCTTCCCGGCGACGGCGGAGTCCGGAGCCGCCGGAAAGCCGCAGGTTGCCGCACCAATGCTCCGGGGCGGTCGCCTGCGGTCTCCGCCCCCGGTTTGTGGGCGGTGCCCTGCGGCGGCCCCGTCGTCAGGCCAGGGCTGCGCCGGTTCCCGCGATCACCTCGGGCCGCAGCAGGGCGGAGAGCGTCTGGGCCGGGAGCAGGCCCTTCTCCAGGACGAGTTCGGCCACGCCCCGGCCGCTGGCGAGGGCCTCCTTGGCGATGTCGGTGGCGGCTGTGTACCCGATGTGCGGGTTCAGGGCGGTCACCAGGCCGATGGAGTTCTCGACGGTCGCGCGCAGGGTCTCGGTGTTGGCGGTGATGCCGACCACGCAGCGCTCGGCGAGGGTGAGGCAGGCCGCGCTCAGGTGCGTGACGGACTTCGACAGCGAGTGCAGGATGATCGGCTCGAAGGCGTTGAGCTGGAGTTGGCCGGCCTCGGCGGCCATGGTGACGGCGACGTCGTTGCCGATCACCTCGAAGGCGACCTGGTTGACGACCTCGGGGATCACCGGGTTGACCTTGCCGGGCATGATGCTCGAACCGGCCTGCACCGCCGGCAGGTTGATCTCGCCGAGGCCCGCCCGGGGGCCGGAGGACAGCAGGCGCAGGTCGTTGCAGGTCTTGGACAGCTTGACGGCGATGCGCTTGAGCACCCCGGACATCTGGACGAACGCGCCGCAGTCCTGGGTGGCTTCGACCAGGTTGGCCGCCGTGACCAGGGGCAGCCCGGTGATGTCGGCGAGGTGGCGGCGGGCGGACTCGGCATATCCGGTGGGGGCGTTGAGGCCCGTGCCGATCGCCGTCGCGCCGAGGTTGATCTCGTGGATCAGCTCGACGGCCTCGGCCAGCCTGCTGCGGTCCTCGTCGAGCATGACGGCGAAGGCGGAGAACTCCTGCCCGAGCGTCATCGGTACGGCGTCCTGCAGCTGGGTGCGGCCCATCTTCAGCACGTCGCGGAACTCGACGGACTTGCGGGCGAAGGCGTGCTGGAGGACGGCCATCGCCTCGAGCAGGCCGCGTACCGCGTAGACGGTCGCGATCCGGACGGCGGTCGGGTAGACGTCGTTGGTGGACTGGCCGAGGTTGACGTCCTCGTTGGGGTGCAGGTGCCGGTACTCGCCCCTGGCGTGGCCCAGCAGCTCCAGCGCCCGGTTGGCCACCACCTCGTTGGCGTTCATGTTGGTCGAGGTGCCGGCGCCGCCCTGGATGACGTCGACGACGAACTGGTCGTGCAGCTTGCCGCCGCGGATCTCGCGGCAGGCGGCGACGATCGCCGCGGCCTTCTCGGGCTCCAGCAGGCCGAGTTCCTCGTTGGCGAGGGCGGCGGCCTCCTTCACGGCGGCCAGGGCGTCGATCAGGTGCGGGTAGGCGGAGATCGGCGTGCCCGTGATGGGGAAGTTCTCGGTGGCGCGCAGGGTGTGGACGCCCCAGTAGGCGTCGGCGGGGACGTCCCGGTCCCCGAGCAGGTCGTGTTCGCTGCGGGTGGCGGCGGTCATGGCGTGCGGGTCCTCTTCCTGGGCCGGGTGAGCGGGGTCGTGGCGTGGTTCGGGTCGGGCGGGGGTGAACACGGTGTGCGGGTCCAGCGCCGCCACCGGCCGGATTCCGCCGACGGGCCGGCCGCCGCCGGTCATCGGCTCGCCGGCGAAATCGGCCAGCAGCCGCGGGTCGACCCCCGCCCGCGCCAGGGCGGCGGCCGCCACCGGAACGCGCGCCCGGTCCGCCCCGTCGGCAATCTTCACGGCGACAGCGCGGCCGTCCGGCAGTGCGGCGATCTGGACGCCCTCGAAGCCGTCCTTGGCGAGCAGCCCGGGCACCGCGCGCATCAGCCCGGCCCCGTCCCGCCCTGCACCGGAGGCCATCTCCGGGTGGCCGCGCAGCGCATCCGCCACCCGGCGCTCGGCCGTGCCCGGCGGCGCCGCGGCGATCCGGGCGGCGGCGCGGGCGAGGCCGTGCAGGGACACCGAGAACAGCGGGGAGCCGCAGCCGTCGACGGTGACGTTCGCGATGCGCTGCCCGGTGAGCTCCTCGACGACCTCGGCGATCGCCTTCTGGAGCGGGTGGGCCGGGTCGAGGTAGGTCTTTGGCGGCCAGCCTTTGAGCGTGCAGAGGTACAGCATCGCGGCATGCTTGCCGGAGCAGTTCTGGGCGAGCCGGGACGGCGGGCGGCCCTCGCGCACCCAGGCGTCGCGGGCGGCCTGACCGTACGGCAGGTCCGGGACGTTGCGCAGGTCGTCCTCGGTGACGCCGGCCAGCTCGAGGATCCGCCGGGTGCCGGCGAGGTGGCGGTCCTCACCGGAGTGGCTGCCCATCGCGAGGGCCAGCAGGTCGCCGTCGAGCAAAAGCCCGGCCCGCACCATGGCGACGGCCTGCACGGGCTTGAGGGCCGACCGCGGGTAGCAGGCCGCCTCGATGTCGCCGATGCGGAACCCGACCTCGCCGTCGTCACCGAGGACGACGACGGAGCCGTAGTGGATGCCCTCGACCACACCGCCCCGGGTGACGTGGGCGACGGGTGCGTGCAGGGGTTCACGGATCGCGGGCGCGTCCGCGGGGAAACTGCTGCGCATCACTGCCTCGTTCGGTGGTTGGTTGCTGCCGGCCGCGGTGCGGGGCACGCGACGGCCTCGCCGAAGGGGTGCCCGGCCGGATCGGTCGTGCCCGGCCTCGCCGGCTCAGCCGTCGGTCGCGGCGGCGGCGGCGCGCGCGAGGCGGCCGCGGATCGCGTACCAGCCGGCGACCAGCGCTGCGGCGATCAGCGGCACGCACAGCACGGTGGTGCGCGCGGCCCCGCCGTCGGCGTACATGAGGACCAGGACCGAGGCGAGGAAGGCCAGGGTCACGAGTTCGGTCCACGGGGAGCCGGGCAGGCGGTAGCCGGGGCGGGTCAGTTCGCCGTCGCGGGTCTTGCACCAGAACAGGAGGTGGCAGACCATGATCATGCCCCAGGTGGAGAGGATGCCGATCGCCGCGAAGTTCAGCACGATCTCGAACGCATCGGCCGGGACCACGAAGTTGAGGCCGACGCCGAGAACGCAGATGCCGCTGGTGAGCAGAATGCCGCCGTACGGCACCTGACTGCGGCTCATACGGGCGGTGAACCGCGGGGCGGAGCCGTTGACGGCCATGGAGCGCAGGATGCGGCCGGTGGAGTAGAGGCCCGAGTTGAGCGAGGACATGGCGGCGGTGAGGACGACCAGGTTCATCACGCCGCCCGCCGCCGGGACGCCGATGTGGGAGAGCACGGTCACGAACGGGCTCTGGCCGGCGCCGTACCTGTTCCACGGCAGCAGCATCGACAAGAGGACGACCGAGCCGACGTAGAACAGGCCCACGCGCCACATGATCGAGTTGATCGCCTTCGGCATGATCTTCTCGGGGTTCTCGGTCTCCCCGGCCGTGACGCCGACGAGTTCCACCGAGGCGTAGGCGAAGACGACGCCCTGGATGATCAGCAGCATCGGCATCAGGCCGTGGGGGAAGACGCCGCCGTTGTCGGTGATCAGGGACGGGCCGGGTACGGCACCGTCGACCGGGTGCCGGGTGACCAGCAGGAAGATCGCGATGCCCATGAAGACCAGCAGCGCGCCCACCTTCACGACGGCGAACCAGAACTCCAGCTCACCGAAGATCCGCACCGAGATGAGGTTCACGGTGAGCACCACGGCCAGGGCGACGAGCGCGATCACCCACTGCGGGACGTCGGAGAACAGGTGCCAGTAGTGGGTGTACGTGGCCACCGCGGTGATGTCGGCGATGCCGGTGGTGGCCCAGTTCAGGAAGTACATCCACCCCGCCGTGTACGCGCCCTTCTCCCCCAGGAACTCCCGGGCGTACGACACGAAGGCGCCGGAAGAGGGCCGGTACAGGACGAGCTCGCCGAGCGCGCGCACGACGAGGAACGCGAAGAGGCCGCAGACGGCGTACGCGACGAACAGGGAGGGCCCGGCGTCGGCGAGGCGTCCGCCCGCACCGAGGAAGAGGCCGGTGCCGATCGCTCCGCCGATGGCGATCATGTTGACGTGCCGGGGTTTCAGGGACTTGCTGTAGCCGGTGTCCCCGGCGTCGACGTGACGGGTCGTGGGGCGCTTCTCGTCCTTGAGGAACTGCTCGCTCACGCCTCGGGTATGCCTTCCGTGGGGGACTCCGTGCGTTTGGGGCGCACGATGTCGGTGAGGGTGGTCTCGACCCGGTGGAGGTGGTGGGACATGGCCTCGACCGCGTCGTGTTCGGAACCGTCGATCAGCGCCTCGACGATCGCCCGGTGCTCGCAGTTGGACTGCTCACGCCGACCGCCCAGCTCGTTGAGGAAGGTCGACTGACGCGCCAGTGCGTCCCGGATCTCCTCGATGACCCGGCGGAAGACCGGATTGCGGGAAGCCTCGGCCACCGCCAGGTGGAAGACGGTGTCCAGCGCGACCCATGCGGTGGTGTCGGCCTCCCGCTCCATCCGGTCGAGCAGGTGGGCCAGGTGGTCCAGGTCTTCCGGGGTGCGGCGCAGCGCCGCGTAGCCGGCGACCGGGATCTCGACGTGGCGGCGTACCTCGAGCAGGTCGCTCGCGGCGTAGTCGCCGAAGGTGGGGTCCTCGACCGTGTTCGCCACGACGAAGGTTCCCTTGCCGGTCCTGGAGACGGTCAGGCCCATCGTCTGCAGGGCCCGGAGTGCCTCCCGCAGCACCGGCCGGCTGACCTCGAGGGTCCGGCACAGCTCGGCTTCGGACGGGAGCTTGTCCCCCACGGCGTACTCACCGCGCTCGATGGCGCTGCGCAGGTGGCCGAAGACCGCTTCCATCGCGCTGACGCGCCGCGGGACCGCACCACCTGTCTGGCTGTCTGACAGGTTCACGGGGCGATCATGGAGGTTGCGGCACGGCGGTGTCAAGACACCGGCGTCGGCAGGAGGGCTCCCGGGCGGGCTCCGTTTCGTGCGTGCCCTCCGCTCGACGGCGCGCTCGAGCCGGCGTCCGCGGTGGACCTCGCGTTCATCAACGGGCACTAGGGTGCCGGTCATGTCCGGTGATTTCCGAAGCGATGTTCCGGTCCGTGGAGTTGCGTCGGTGCGCGGGCGGTTGACCGATCCGGGATGGCTTGTGAAAGGCGACCCGGAGCAGGTCATGGCGGCGTTGGAGGGCGCTGTCGGGCCGAAGGAGGTGGCGGCGGCTGCCGTGTACCGGGCGTCGGGGCATGTGCACCGCGACGCCGGTGCACAGGTGCGGCGGCAGCTGCTGGCGCTGGACGCCGCACGGTACGGGAACCGGGAGCTGGTGAGAGGCCTCACCGAGGTGCCGCTCCGTCAGGAGGAGGACGATTCCTGGGCCGTGCAGTGGGCGACCGGTACCGGCCTGGACTCCCGGCTGCGGTATGCGTTGTCTGCGCCGGCCGAGGTGACTGCGGTGGCGACCGTGGTCGTGGAGGGCCGTGGACTCGCTGTCGCCGGCTGCGAGGACGGCACGCTGCACTGGTGGGATCCGGCCACGGGCGAAAAGCTCGGCCGGGCCGCAACCGATCACACCGGCGGCGTGCGTGATCTGGCGACGGCGGTGCTGGACGGCCGGCCCGTCGCCGTGACCGGCGGCTCCAACGGGACGGTCCGGGTATGGGACCTCGCGGAGGGAGAACCGGTCGGCGAGGTCCGCGCCGACGACGGCGGCCGAATCGTCTCGCTCGCCACCGCACCGGTCGAGGGCCGGCCCGTCGTGGTCGCCGGCAGCACCGACGGCATGCTGCGGGTGTGGGACCTGGCCGCCCTCACCCGCAGCGGTGAGCTCCTGACCATCCACACCGGCAACGTGCAGGCTCTTGCGACGGCGGTGGTGGACGGCCGGCCCGTCGCCGTCACCGGCCACGCCGAAGGAGCCATCCGCAGGTGGGACCTGATCACGGGACGGGAGTTGCGCACCCGGGGCGACGACGCCGGGGATTCCCGCCCCGTCACCGATCCGGCGTCCGACCGCCCGACGGCCGCCGGCGGAGGCAACGGCGGTGGCGACGGGATGCGCCGCTGCGTCACCCCGGAGATCAACGCCATGACGCACCTCCTGGCAACGGACCCGGCGTTCGAGTGCCCGGTGGCGATCGGCGCCAACACCTACGCGACGTACGTCCGGAACCTGGCCACGGGCGAGCAGGTGGGTGAGCCCGGTCCGGGGTTCGCGCAGGCGGCGGCCCTGACGGTGCTCCACGGCCGCCCCACCGCCCTCGTCGGGTTCGCCCTGCGCGGGCCGGTCGCGGTGTGGGACCTGTCCGCCCGCAGGCACCTGCACCGGCCGCTGACCGGCCACGAAGGGACCGTGCGGGGAGCGGCGACGGCCGTAGTGCAGGGGTGCCACCTCGCAGTCACCGGCGGCGACGACCGATCGGTTCGCATCTGGGACCTCGACGGTGAAAAGGAGGCGGACAGCCGGCCGGCCGGTCATGCGGGGCCCGTGCAGAAGGTCACCGCGGCAGTCGTGGACGGCCGCTGCGTCATCGTCACCGGCGGCTCGGACACGAAGGTGCGGATCTGGGACCTCGACGGTGGGGCACAGCTCGGTGCGCCCCTGACCGGCCACACCGCCGCCGTGGACCTGCTGACGGTGGGCACGGTGGAGGGGCGGCCCACCCTCCTCACGCGCGACCGGCACGAGACGGTGCACGTCTGGGACCTGGCCACCCGGGAACAGCTGCACGGACGGTCGACGAGCGAGTACACGAGCCCGTTCATCCGGTCCTTCGCGGCAGTGGAGGGTCGCTTCGTCGCCGTGACCTCGGAAGGACGCGTGTGGGACCTTGCCGCGGGTGCATGGATCGGAGTGCAGCCGAAGCAAGGCGGCGCCCTGGCCCTGGAAACGCTCGAAGGCCGCAACGTCATCCTGACCGGACACAGGACGGAAACGGTCCAGCTGTGGGACATGGCCACGGGTGAACAGACAGGGCCGCCCATGACGGGGCACACCGGCACGGTGTCGGCCGGCGCGGCGGGGATGCTGGACGGTCGCCTCATCGTCGCCGCCGGAAGCGGCGACGGAACCGTGCGCGTGTGGCACGCCACCACAGGGCGGCAGATCGGCACGTACGCGTTCCCCGCCGCGATCGGCGCAATGGCGGTGGCCCCGGACGGGCGGCTGGTGGTCGGTTTCGGCTCGGACATCGCGGTCCTGACCCACCGTTGAGCGGGTGGTGGACGACACCGGCCGCAGCGGTCCGCCTGCGCCAGGCCGCGCCAGGCCGGGTCGGCCGGGTCTTGGTACGGCCCGGGGCTGACCGGGACTCCGAGGGACGCCGCGTGTGCGGCCAGCGACGTCCGACGTGCTGCACGGCCGGCCGCTGCAGGACGCGGGCGTCCGCTGCCCCGCTGCCGGGGCGGGTCCCCCGCCCGAACCGAACAGCCCTCTGCCTCCTGGTGGTCGGTACGGCCCGGCGCGCCGGGCGACCCGTCCGGCGCACCGCCCGGCCCCGTCCCGGTCCGGAGACCCGCCCCCAGCCACGACCTACCGACGATCAGCGAACCTGACCACCGCTCAAACAACCTGACCGGACCCGATCAGCGCGCCCGCAACCCAACAAACCACCAGGTCGAACGGGCATCCCGGAAGACGACCGAGCCACCCACCGGTGCCGCAGCCAAAACGGCGCCCCGAAACGATCGGCACCCGGAACCGATCAGCCCAGCTCACCCCACCCTGGTCAGAAAAAGCGCCCCCGCGCAGCTTGGCCAGTGCCTCGTTGAGCAGGATCTCGCCGTCTTCCTGGCTGCGGCGCTGCCGGACGTAGCCCAGGTGCGTCCTATAGGGGGCGTGGCCCTGGGCGACGGGCACGTCGTCGGGGTCGGGGCCGGCGGGCAGACCGCAGCTGCGGCAGTCCCACACCTGCGGGACGACCGCCTCGATCGCGAAGCTGATCTGGGTCCGGTGGCCGTTGCCGCACCAGAACGACACCGCTGTACGAGGGGCGAGATCGCCGCGCTCGGACTCCCCCATCGGCCCCGATCCGATCCGCGCACCCCTGATGCCGCCACGTCCCTGTGCCACGATCGCTCTCCTCGGCCATGATGTCCACGCCTCGGATGTGCATGGGGACGCCCAGCGTACGGCCACCGCGGCCACCCGTGGGACGCCACCCAGCAGCAGGCCAGGAGCGGCGCCCCGTGCATCGACACGGGCGCGCCCCCGGCCACCGGCCAGCGCACCTTCTCGTCGTGCGTAGACAGCGAAACTCGACCGATCCGCAGCTGCTTGGCGCAGTGACATCCTCGGGAAGTCCTACTGGCGTGCATAGCTCAGCGCTGCGGGCGCAGCGCGCCAAGCGGGAGAAGAATGAAGACTGGAGCGGTCCTCACTGGCACTGAGGAGACCTTCATGGCTCACACTGCGCGAGTTCACCGCCTGCACATCAGCCGGGACGTGCTCGTTCCGGCGGCGGCACTGGTCCTGCTCGGGGGCGCAGCGGGTTGCGGTACCGGTTCGAGAACCCCGGCCGGGGCCGGTTCGGGCGTCACCGTGGCAAGTTCCGTCGCCTCGTCGGCTCAAGCCACGGCATCGGCTGCACTGCTGACCGCATCGCAGTTGCAAGCTGCCCTGCTCACGGCGGCCGAGCTGGGGCCGGCGTTCACGGTCTCCAGCAGTCCAGTCGCCACAGCAGACAGCAGAAGCGAAGCCGTCGCGGGCTGCGAACCGCTGGCAGGCATGCTGAACGGTGCTCCGAGCACCACCCAGCAGGTTCACCAGAACGTGCTTCTCACCGCCGGCGACACCGGACCCTTCGTCGCGGAATCGCTTCTCACCGAGAGCCCAGAAGCTCTGACCTCCGACTACGCCCAGGCTCGTGGGGCCCTCGCCTCCTGTCGCACCCTGATCTTTCCGACCGCTGCCGAGCCCCTGGTGTTCACCCTGAGCCCCATCAACTTCGGCGGCCCCGGCTCGACGGCAGCGCGTATGGACGCCACCTACCGCGGCGTGCAGGTCAACGGATACCTCGCCATCGAACGACTCGGACCTGTGGCGCTCACCTTCGCCTACTTCCAGGTTGGCAGCGGCTCCTCTCAACTGGCCTCTGCCTACTACAGGCAAGCCGTTGACAAGATCCACCAAGCCCTCGGCCCGACCACCACCGCACAGCCCACCAACTGACAACATCTATGGCCGAACAATGAGAGCCCTCTCCCCGCCGGACGGCCGACCACCGCCAGCCATTCACCCGAAGGCTGCCCCGGGTCGATGGCGCGAGCCGCGTACTGCGCGGCGGCCGGGTGCAGGGCGGAAGCATCGGGACCGTCGCCCTAGTGGCAGTCGTGGGCTTCGTCGCAGCCCGCCTGCAGATCCACTGACAGTAGATGCAGTCGGCAGGCCGGGTCGTAGTCCGCCTCCGGGCGCCACTGGGCTGCGGGCCTCGTCGTGATCTCCGTAGGCCTACGAAGATCACGCTTGAGCCGGGCCGGGTGATCACCCGGCCCGGCCGCCGCCTGGCGAGCTCCGGCGAGCGGGACGCTGAGCAGCGTTCCGGGCTCTCCGGCGGGCCACGCACCGCAGGATCGTCGAACGTCAGTACGATTCCGGCCGTAGGCAAGCAGACGACCTTCGATTATCCCGACGACCTGCAGGATGCGCAGCGCACGCTGGAAGTCGCGCAGGCTGCGCGCTTCGCATTCCTCGCCTCCGCCCCGAAGTGGGTGGAGCCCGTCGCCGAGCGGATCCTGCCGGACGGCACTGTCGTCCCGGCCGAACCCGGCTGGGACGAGGAGCAGCGCCGGGAGAGCCATCGGCTGCTGGCGGCCGAGCAGGAGGCCTCGCTGGTCGTGTGGGCGCACCCGTTCTGGGAGAGCGTGCAGCGGGCCGGCTGGCCCGGTCTGGAGGCGGATCAGCAGGACCTGCTCATCGCGATCGGCGTCGAGCCGGACGCCGAGCTGGCCGCGGCGTGGCAGGCCGCCGAGGCGTGGCCGAAGACGTCCTGTACGGACCGCTTCCAGCAGAGGCCTGGCCGCCCTCGCCGCGTCGTCAAGCGGGAAGGCCACGTCCGGGTCCCGCGCCCACACAAGGAGCCGCTGGAGGTGGCGGTGATCGGCCCCGGCGGCCAGGAGAGCACCGAGGTCGTCCATGTCGGCCTCGGCGCGTGGCTGAACAACCAGAAGGCACCTCCTCCCGAGCCCTGGGATGCCACCCGGGAACGAGCCCGGGGCGGAAGCCACCTCGTACAACAATGACTACCCTTGGGTCCTCGGCCCGACCGCCGCCTGGTCTTCGTGTGCTCGGTTCCCGATGAGGGCGCCGCCGGTTCTTACGGTGGTGGCTGTCTCGGCCCTCGGCTCGGCTGCTGGTGGCCGTCCTGCCGCTCTTCACGGGCTGCTGCGGTGACCGGTTGGTGGGTGGCGGGGTGATGCGGGCGGGTGCCGGTCGGCTGTCGGATGCCTGCGGTGGGGTGGTTCAGTGCCGGAGCTCAGTCAGCCAGGGGTAGTCGGCGGGGTTGCGCATCTGCTTGAGGCAGAGGTGCAGTCCGGCGTCGTCGTCGACGTCGCGCAGCCACGGGACCGGTGCGAGGAGGGTGTTGAGATCGTCGGTGGCTGCTTCGTCGAGGAAGGCGTCCAGGTCGGCAGGGATGGGGTCGTTTGTCAGGCAGAGCCAGGCGAGGGCGGCGCTCATGCGGACGTCGACCGGCCGGGCGGTGTCCTGCCAGCGGGCGTGCATCAGCTCGGTGGTTGCCGGATCGCGATTCTCGAAGGCGAGCTGGCCGGCTGCCAGGACCAGGCAGGCCCGCACCACCGGGTTGTCCTCGGCGGCGAGGCGGATGTTGAGCGCGGCCGGGACGGCGGGCGGCGCGGCCGGGGCTGCGGCCAGTGCGTAGGCGGTACTGCTCCGGACGACGGGTTCGGGGTCGTCCAGCAGGGTCAGCAGCAGGTTGGCGTCCGCCGCCACCGCCTCGCGGGCCGCTTGCACGGACCAGTTCGCCAGATAGCCGCTCGGCTCGATGGACATGGTTTCGGTGGGGTGAGCGGCGCGCAGCAGGCCGGTCCGGGTGCCGTCGCCGAAATGCTGTCGGCGCGCGACTGCGGCGATCAGCAGCAGGACGTCCGCGCGGTGGTGGGGGTGTGTGGCGGCGATGCGGATCAGGAACGGGACGGCCAGCGCGCCGGCCGCGGAGCTGGTGCCCTGGTGCCAGACACTGCCCCACAATGCCCCGAGGGCCCGGTCCGCGGTCTGCATGTCGCCGGTACGCAGTTCTTCCAACAGGCCTGGTACTTCGGAGCCGGACCCGCAGTTGTGGTCGAAGAGGTCGAAGGGCACCGCATCGTAGCGGAAGCCGTCCTTGGCGGCGGCGGGCAGGGCAGCCACGATTGCGCGAACGTCCTGGTCCGTGCCCGCGTGGAATTCGGCCCCGCCCTCGTCCAGTACGTGGGGAACACCCCCGCCGCCCCGCCACGATCCGGAACTCCGGTTGGTGCCCTGTTCTGCCGTGGCTGCTGGTGGAACGAGCAGTTTCAAGATCCGCTCGATGTCGCTCTGTCCCGCAATCGACGTGGTTGGCGACGACAACAGTGCGGACTTCTCCCCGGAGGATTCGAGCAACTCGACCACCTCCTCCACCCGTCCCGTTCTCACCAGCCGCTGGGCGAAATCCCGGCAGATCCGGCGCAGTTCCCGCATGGTCTCGTCCGACTCGTTCGGACGGATCAGCGCCAGCGCTTCCTCCGTCCGCCTCCACCGGAGCAGAACCTCGGTAGCCTCCCGGAGGGCAGCAGGCGGTCCCGCCTCGACGAACGGTGCCAGGGCGGTCCAGGCCCACTCGAACTCACCGGCCTCGCACAGGCCGCGCACCGCCGCCTGGGCGCAGAACCAGTCCCCCCGCTCGTGTGCCATCTGCACCACTAGGTCCACATGGCCCAGTTCGAGAAGGGTCCCCACCTTCTGCGGGGGAATTCCCTCCCCATCCTGTACGCGTCGCCAAAGATCGTCCATGTCCACATGGGCAGCCTAGAAGCCCCCGCCGACACCACTCGGCGCCGCCATGGTGCCGGCCGTGGCCGACAACACCTCTCCTCCCCGTCGGCATCACTCATCCCCCGCGGACGGGCCGACCCGACCTCACACGGGTGTACCGGCGATCAGCGAACCTGATGGCCGCTCAGGCAAGTCGGCCAGGCCTGATCGGCACACCAACAATCCGGCGGTCTCCAGGCTTTACCAGCGTCCGGGGGGTGGCAGCCGGGACCAGGTCCGGCGGCTGAAGGTCCTTGGGGTTTGCTGGTATCGCGTCGCCTGTCGCCGTAGCCCTGTCCTCGCTGGGCGGGCGGGCCGGGCTGGGCTGGACTGGGGGCCGTGTCGGGCGGTGAGGGCGCGGCCGACTCGGGCCAGCTGTTCTGTGGTGGGGCAGAACAGGTTGACGGGGGCAGTGCAACGCCGGACGGCGCAGGAATTTCCAGCGCGTCGGCAGGGGGTCTGTACGGTGACCGGTGTATCTCCCGATCAAGGAAGAGCACCTGATGAGCGACGTGATCGCCTCGGTTGAGGCGGTTGAAGAGGTCCGGCGGGTCGAGCTGTCGGCGGACCTGCTGGACGACCAGTTGATCGGGCAGCTGGTCGACCGGGCCCGAGCGAAGGGTCTGCAGTTGACCGGCGAGGGCGGACTGCTGCAGCAGCTGACCAAGCGCGTGCTGGAGTCCGCCCTGGAAGGCGAGATCACCGACCACCTCGGATACGAGAAGCACGATCCGGCCGGCGCGGGCAGCGGGAACTCCCGCAACGGTGTCCGGTCCAAGACTGTGCTGACCGACGTCGGACCGGTCGAGATCGACGTGCCCCGAGATCGCGGCGGCAGCTTCGAGCCGCAGATCGTCAGGAAGCGCCAGCGGCGACAGACGGGTGTGGACGAGATGGTGTTGTCCCTGTCCGCACGGGGTCTGACGCACGGTGACATCTCCGCGCACCTGGCCGAGGTCTACGGGGCGAGCGTGTCCAAGTCGACTATCTCGACCATTACCGACAAGGTCATGGACAGGATGGCCGAATGGCAGAACCGCCCGCTCGACGCGATCTACCCGGTGATCTTCATTGACTGCATCCACGTGAAGGTCCGCGACGGGCAGGTCGCCAGCCGGCCGGTCTACGTCGCCCTCGCGGTGACCGTGGACGGCACCCGCGACATCCTCGGCCTGTGGGCCGGCGACGGCGGCGAGGGCGCCAAGTACTGGCTCCAGGTCCTGACCGAGATCAAGAACCGCGGCGTCGAAGACGTGTGCATGGTCGTTTGCGACGGCCTCAAGGGACTGCCGGACGCCATCTCGACGGTCTGGCCGCAGGCCATCACCCAGACCTGCGTGGTCCACCTCATGCGGGCATCGTTTCGATACGCGGCCCGCCAGGACTGGGACAAGATCTCCCGCGCGCTCAAGCCGATCTACACCGCGCCGACCGCCGACGCCGCCGAGGAACGCTTCCTGGAGTTCCAGGAGGAATGGGGCGCCAAGTATCCGGCGATCGTTCGGCTCTGGTCGAACGCCTGGGCCGAGTTCGTGCCGTTCCTGCAGTTCGACGCGGAAATCCGCCGGGTCGTCTGCACGACCAACGCGATCGAGAGCGTGAACGCCCGCATACGCAAGGCCGTCCGCGCCCGGGGACACTTCCCGAACGAGGCCGCCGCGCTCAAGTGCGTCTACATGGCCGTCATGAGCCTGGACCCCACCGGCACCGGCCGCAAGCGCTGGACCATGCGCTGGAAGCCCGCGCTCCAGGCCTTCGACATCGCCTTCGACGGCCGACTCTCCGTCGGCCGCCGGTAACTCACACAACACGAGATACACCAGTCACTGAGGCCCCCACCGGGCCGCCCTGGAGATCCAGTACGACGACGCCGACGAGTGGTACACCGTCCAAGACAGCCCCGCTGCCATCTCCTCGGGTAAGGACCTGCAGGCCGTTCACCAGGCCATGCTCGAAGCCGTCAGGAAGGGCGGCGGCGCCACCGCGCCCCACTGAACCAGCGCGGAGTAGAGGCTCTCGAGGGCTGCACTGGCTCCTGCCGTGCGGCCTCGCGGCAGGGGCCGACGCATCCTCCCCCGCCTGACGGTGCGTCACCGTGTGGTCGCGCAGCGGTCACGGAACGGCAACCCCCGACCTACCGTAGGGTACGTCGATACGTTCGGGCCCTCACCACTGATCCCACAGAGGACCCCATGCGCCCCATTACCCTCACCGTGGCTGCCGCCTGCCTGCTCGCCGGTGCCGTCGCCTGTGAACCCCCGGCCAGCCCCACCCAGAAGTCCACCGCAGCGGCCGTCCCCGCCCAGCCCGCCGCCGGTGCCCCGTCCGCCGGCGCGCCCGCCGGCGATGCCGCTGCGCCCGCACCGGCCGGCGACGGTGACAAGACGAAGGACGTCGAGATCACCAAGTGCTCGGCCGATCCCGTCCTGCACTGGCCGTCCGCCGAGCTCACCATCACCAACCACAGCAGCAAGGCCAGCAACTACATGGTGCAGGTCGAGTTCCTGGACGCGAGCGGCACGCGCATCGGCGAGGGCATCGCCGCGACCAACGGCCTCGCCCCGAACCAGAAAAGTATGCAGAAGGCCCAGGGCGCAACCGAGGCCAAGGGCCAACTCTCCTGCCGGGTGATCGACGTGACCCGGTACGCCGCCCCCTGACAGCCGCCGTCGAACCGCCCCGCTCTTCCCTGGAGGCCGGGGCGGTTCGTCGTTCCCGGGTTCCCGGATACCTGCACTGGCAAATAGAACACATCCTGTCGGGCGTTCGACCTCCGCGGCCGGTGGGCGGGCGTACGGTTCCCGTCGGCCGGGCCGGCCGGATGCGGCTGCCACATCTGCCGTTCGCCGGCCAGGGCCAGCCGCATGAACCGGCCCCCCGCCCCGCCGGTGGACACCTTCGCGCAACTGAAGGTGGGTGAGGAGGGCTGGCGGTTCCGGTCGTTCGCGCAGGCCGTTCGCGAGCTCGGCACGGTGCAGCCGCCCGCGCTGTGGCCGGGAGACCGGGAGCAGTGGGCGCCCGGTCGGTGCTTCGCGGCCGCCATCGATTACGCGGAGGCCACCGGGGCGACATATGTCGAGGGCTTCGTCCTGGTACCCGGCCTGGCGGCGTGGCTGGTCTTCGATCACGCGTGGTACCTGCGCGACGGTGCGGTGGCGGATCCGTCATTTCCCGACGGCCACGCGGCCCTGTACCTGGGCATCCCGCTGGCCGCCGACTACCGGCGCAGCGAACAGGCCCGCCGCGGCGCCCGTGCCGTACTCACCACCGATCCGCAGAACTCCTGGTCCCTGATGAACGAGGATGCCCTGCGCGACGGCCTCCCGCCAGCAGCGTTCCTGCCCCGGGCCACTGCACCGCGGCTCGGGTGAGCGGCCGCGGTCTGTGGGCCGGGTGGGAGGCGGGCGTCGGGGGCGAGCCGCGGCGCCTACCCCCCCCGTTACCTTCTTGGTGGCCCCGCAACGGGGCTCCCGGCCTCCGGTCCGGCATGACTGTTCCCCCCTGTAGTTCGCATGATCCGGGGGGTGGTGTCACCGGGCCGGAGGCATCGGTAGACCGCTGATAGAGGCAGGACCACCAGCGTGCTGGGAGGCTCTTCGTAACGTGGATGCCGGCGACTGGTGCCACGCCAACGAGGCCGGGACAGCACGACCTCGTAAGGGACCAGTGTGATCGACACCGGTGATGTGGACGTCTTCCTCGGCCTGGACGTCGGCAAGGGCGAACACCACGGAACCGCGGTGACCCGGGCCGGCAAGCGGGTCTTCGACAAGCGGCTGCCGAACAGCGAGCCCAAGATGCGGGCCGTGCTGGACAAGCTCACCGCCAAGCACGGCACGGTCCTGGTCGTCGTCGACCAACCCGCCTCCATCGGCGCCCTGCCCCTGGCGGTCGCCCGGGACGCCGGCTGCCGCGTCGCCTACCTGCCCGGCCTGACGATGCGCCGCCTCGCCGACCCCTACCCCGGCGAGGCCAAGACCGACGCCCGCGACGCGGCGGTCATCGCGGATGCCGCCCGCACCATGCCCCACACCCTGCGCGGCATCGAGCTCACCAACGAGACCATCGCCGAGCTGGAGATGATCGTCGGCTTCGACGACGACCTGGCCGGCGAGGCCACCAGGATCGCCAACCGCCTGCGCGGCCTGCTCACCCAGATCCACCCGTGTCGACGGTCAGCGAATTCCCAGGTCAAACGCCAGATAATTCCCCACCGGCTCGATGCCTCGGGCCGCAGGCGGAAGGTGCGCCGCGGCAATGCCTGACCGCCCTGATATCC
The DNA here is from genome assembly GCF_050749075.1 of Kitasatospora dryopteridis. Classification (NCBI taxonomy): domain Bacteria; kingdom Bacillati; phylum Actinomycetota; class Actinomycetes; order Kitasatosporales; family Streptomycetaceae; genus Kitasatospora; species Kitasatospora dryopteridis. The sequence continues at coordinate 85,364 of NZ_CP192749.1, forward strand.
GGTCGACGGGCCGGAGCCCGTTGCCCTACTCTCGCGCGGTGACGAACAACGTGGAGACTGGCGAGGACTTCCGTGCTCTGCTTCGGTGTCTCAGCCGGCGCTTCGAGGGCCTCGGCGCCGATGCGCCGCAGATCGACGACATCCTGCTCCGCTGGGTCGGCGCCCTGCCTGACGAGGGTCCGGAGCCCGGCTGGCAGGGCCTGGCCGACCAGCTGCTCGGTGCGCTGGACGCGCCGCCGGCCGGGCTCGCCGAGCCCGCGCCCCTCGGAGACGAGCCGCCGGTCGCTTCTCCCGGAGAGCTACGAGTCCTGCTGCTGGCCCTGGCCGCCGACTTTGCCCGGGACCGCGCTTGGAGGGCAGACAGGCTGGCCCGAGGGCTGTGGGCCGGTGACGGGGGTGGCTGGGCGAGCGGCTCGATTGCCCAATTCCTGGAGTCGTGGGAGTCGTGGCTTGAGCCCGGGCTCGGCAGGCCACCGGCGTTCCCGGGCGTCCCACCGATCGAGCCGGTGACCTGGGCGTCCGTGGCGTGGCAGCTCGGTGCGGCCCGCGTCTACGAGTGAAGCAACCCGGCCAGCCTGATCAGTACTGCTGATCAAGCTGATCAGACCGGCCAGGCCCGGTGGGACGGGTCACTTGTCGGTCGGGTTCTTGGGCCGCTTGTTCGGCCGGTAGCTGGGGCCGTTCATGATCACCTGGTGGCTGGTGTTGATCAGCCGGTCCAGCAGCGACTCGGCGACGACAGGGTTGGGGAAGAGGGGATACCAGTCGCTGGGAGCCCGGTTGCTGGTGATGATCAGCGAGCGCCCCTGCCGCTCGGAGACCAGCTCGTAGAGGTCGTCGGCCTGACCTGCGCTCAGCTGCCGCATGGCGAAGTCGTCCAGGATCAGGACATCGGGTCGGATCAGCTCGCGCATCCGCTTGTCCCAGGTGCGGTCCGCGTGGCCGCCGGCGAGCTCGGCCAGGACCCGGCTGGTCTTCGTGAAGCGGACGTTCGCGCCCTGGCGGACGGCGAGGTGACCGAGGGCCTGGGCGACGTGTGTCTTGCCGACGCCCACGGGTCCGAACAAGATCACCGACTCGCCGGCATGGAGCCAGCGCAGGGCGGCCAGGTCGCGGATCTGGGCCGCGGGCAGCTTCGGGGAAGCAGCGAAGTCGAACTCCTCCAGAGTGACCTGCTGCTCGAACTTCGCCTTCTGCAAGCGCCGTTGGAAGGCAACGGTCTCGCGGCGGGTGATCTCGTCCTGGCAGAGGACCTGCAGGAAGTCCAGGTGGCCGAGTTCACCGCCGTGGGCCTGGATCAGCCGCGCATCCAGGGTTTCCAGCATCCCGGAGAGGCGAAGGGCCTTGAGCGACTCGCGCAGGGCGGTGTCCATCACGCTCATCGAGCAGCCTCCTCGGCGTCGTCGGCGTCAGCGTGGCCCTGGGTGCCCTCGGGCTCGCCGGAGGTCTGGGAGGGGATGCTCGTGGCAAACAGGCCCTCGGGGCCGTGGAGGAAGGCCGCGGCCCCGGCGTCGCCGGTCTCCGGCTCGGGGTCGGTCTCGGTGCCGGCGATCAGGATGCCCTTGATGGTGCGGTAGGAGGGGTCGCCGACCGCGATGGCCTTGGTGCAGGCCGCCTCCAGCCGCTGGTCGCCGTACTTCTTCCGCAGCCCGAGGATCCCCTGGGCAGCGCGGAGCCGGTAGAGCGCGTTGACCTCCAGCAGCTGGTCGATCACCTCCCGGCAGGCGTCGCCGACCTCGGAGGACTGACTGCGGCACCAGATCGGCGTCTTCATCTGGAAGGCGATCTTCTCCGGCGGGTAGTCGCCTCTGTCGGTGCGCTTGCCCTGGTCGAGTGCGGCGTGGGTCTTGACCAGCTCGCCCTCGTGGAAGACCTGGACCATGGTGGCGGTGGAGCGCACGTCGACCTTGCGGCCGATCAGCTTCCAGGGGACCGAGTAGAGGGTGCGGCCGACCTTGATGTGAATGTCCGGGCCGACTGCGGCGGTGGACCAGCGGGCCAGCACGAACGGCTTGTCCGGCAACGACAGCAGGGCCTTGGCCTCCACCGCCTCGAACACCGACAGCGGACTCGCACCGCCCAGCGGGCGGCACTGCCTGCGGCCGGCGGTGCCGGTCGACCACGTCAGGGCCTCGGCCTGCATCTGCTCGACCGAGGTGAACTCCCGCCCGCTCCAGAACGAGTCGCGGACATACGGCATCGGCCGCTCGACCCGCGGCTTGTCCTTCGGCTTCGCCGCCCGGGCCGGGTCGACCAGGGCGCCGTAGTAGGTCGCGAGCTCGGCATACGACTTGTTGATCTTCGGATCGTAGAGGTCCGGCCGGTCCACCGCCGTGCGCAGGTTGTCCGGCACCAACCGCCGCGGGACACCGCCGAAGAACCGGAACGCTTCGACGTGGGCCTGGGTCCAGGCGTGCTGGTCCATGTGGACCACCGGTCGGACGAACATGTGCCGCGAGCAGGGCAGCACCATCACGAACGCCCAGATCCGGTGCCTCTTGCCGGTCGACGGGTTGATCCACTGTCCCAGGAAGCCGTAGTCGATCTGGGCCTCCGAGCCCGGCTCGACGTCGTCCCGCAGCACCGTCACCTTCGACCGGGCCGACTCGTCCGGGAGGTTCTCGGTCACCCACCGGCGGAACGTCGACAACGACACCGCCAACTTCCCCTCATCCCTGAGGCGTTGATGGATCGTGGTCACCGTGGTCGTCTCCAGCAGCCCCTTGACCAGGTCGCGGTGCGGCTCGATCTCCGCCCACGTGACCTGGTTCAGTCGGCGCCGGGCCAGCTCCGGGAACCAGTTCTTGATCAGCTTTCCCCAGTCCGCCTCGCTCATGGGCGGCCCGCCCGGGGTCATCCCGGACGCCTCCGCCGGCGCCAGATACTTCCTGATGGTCTTGCGGTCCACCCCCAACGAGGCCGCGAGCTGGTTCTTCGACCGGCCCGCGTACCAGTGGACGTAGATCTCGACGATGTCGACCACGGTGAACGTTCTCCTTGCCATCCAGAGTGTCCGTCGACCTCTCGGCCTGTCGGTCGAGGGACGGCAACGACTCCGAGACGGTCAGGACCCTCAACCCGGCTCGGGGATGCCCAGGGGGAACCTGAACGATTCGGATGGAACGATCACTCGCAGGTCAAACCACCTGATCTGGGGTACTCGAGGCTTCCCCATGGTCAAGTTCCCCTTGGGGACTCGTGACCACGACCCTGGCCAATTCCGTGACCACAAAGCCTCAGAAGTGGGGGAAATCGCTGACCGTTCACAGGGCGTGCCCTCGGGCAGCTTCCGGGGGTCGAAGTAGACGGGGTTCGCGTGGACCCGGAGCTCCGCGGGCGCGGTGCGGCGCCACCTGCGTCCGTAGGTGGTCGCCAGATGGTGGCGCAGCATCGTCCAGGCCACGTGCCAGCGCCGGGCCTCCTCGAAGGTCAGACCGTGGTCGCCCATCCACAGGCCCATCCGGCGCATCATGCGTGGCGCGATCAGGAACTGGACCGGGGTGGGCAGCGGGTGCTACGGACGGCTCATCAGGATCTCCTCGCGGTTGGGCCGGACAGCCTCCGACAGCTCTCTCCGTACGGGCCGCGGCCCATGCCGGGCCACAGGGGGCGCCCGGAAGCACGACAGAGGTCCCCGCTCGGCCTCCGGCCGGTGGTCCGTGCGCGAGGCCGACGCCAAGCTCTCCTGTGCGGGTGAGGTTGTGGTTCCCCCGCTCCGGGGGGATGCCTGGTCGAAACGGCTTGAACGGTTCCCGGTCGCCGCAACGATGGACCAGCCGTCCGGAGGGCCCGGGCCCGATGGCCGGCAACAGGCAGCTGGGTTCATCGAAGGTCGACGGGGGACACACATGGCGGCGCCGAACCCGGCCTCCGCAGTGCCGGCCTCAGCAGTCGGGACGGGTCACTTCGTGGGCGGCCCCGTCACCCGGTGCGGCCGCCCGGCCCAGGCGCGTGGTCCTCGTTGCGGGCCTGGGCCGGGCGGCCGCCGGACGGGGTCTGGCGGCGCAGCTGCCGGTGGCGCCAGTAGGCGCGTCACCAGGCCAGCCGGTGCGCGGAGTCCTGTGGGATGACGGTCTGGAGGGCGACAACGACCAGGCCGAGGGCGAAGCAGCCGAAGGCGCTGGCGGTCAGCCACCACGGCGCTCCGGCCAGGGCCAGCGCCGTCCCGCCGATGCCGGCGGCGACGGAGGTGATCAGAGGTCGGTGTGCGGGCTGCATGCGGGGATTCCCCCTCCGGGTGGGCGCACCGAGGTGGTGCGCGGGATGTCGGGGATCCGGCTGTCGTGCGCGGATCTGCATCCCCCACCTTTCAGGAAGAAGAAGCGAAGCCGCCCCTCGCGGCGTATCGGTGGGTGTCACACCCGGCGCCCGTACCGGTCGAAGGCTCGCTGCCACGCGATCTGCATCGACTGCTCCAGGATCAGACCGCACTGCCCGTGCGCGGCGGTGGCGAGCCCCTCCACCAGGTGGCCAGGAGTGCCGGCGAGGAGTTCGCCGGCCATCGACCGGCCGGGCCACTGCCAGGCGGCCCGGCTCACGTAGAAGTCCGATCCGATGTACATGCCGCCCGGTCGCCGCCCCGGGAGCTGCCTGCCGAACTGCACGGCGAGGCGCCGGAACAGGCGGCCGCTGCTTCGGGCCTCTTGGAGTTGCCGAAGCCGGTGCTCCTCGAGCCCGCCGTCCTTGAAGGCGTCGATGACGGCGTCCATGCGTCTGCGGGTCGCAGCGCGGGCCTGGGCCATGGCCTCGTGCTGTTCCTCGACGGTGATGAGGCCGAAGGCGCACGCTTTGTCGGCCGGGAGGAACAGGGCAATGCGGATCGGAGGCTCCTCGGCGAACTCGTGGTTCCACTCGACGAGGACGGCCTCGATGAAGCCGCTGATCCGGTCGGGTCGCAGACCTGCGGCCGCGGCGGTCAGCGGCTCGATGCCGGGCACGGGCTCCCAGCCGCCCGGGCAGCCCTGCAGCGGCCAGATGGCCTGCCTGCTCTTGTAGGGGAAGGCGAGCACCCTGCCGGCGGCCGCCCAGGTCGCGTATGGCTCGGGCAGCTGCTGGGCCGTGGAGGCGGGGGCGTGGGCTCGCCAGGTGGCGGGTGTGCGGATCAGCCAGCCGGGCGGGGTCATGTCGCGTTCGGCGGGGTCCGTTTCCTCGCGGTCGACCAGCCACTCCTCGAAGTCCTGCAGTTCGGTCTTGCGGTAGGCCCGCCACACCGCCGTGCCGCCGCGTCCCGACCAGTCGTACGTCGATGACGCTCCCCACGCACGCGGCGGCGGGTTGGTGGCCAGGAGTGCTTGCCGGTACGCGGAGGACCAGGGCCGGTCCTGATCGTAGAGCGCTTGTTCGTTGGCCTTGGCACGCGGGCCGGTGAGCACGTGGCGGGCGAGGTTGGCGGCGGCCTGGAAGCGGGCCGGGGAGTGCCAGCCCACGTCCCGCTCCAGGGCCTCCGCGGCCAGGAGCAGATACCGCTCGTCGACGGCCTCGTCATCGGGGAGTGCTTGGGTCTGGTGCTTTCTGCGGGCCCGGATGGTCTCGGCCTCGCGGAGCAGCTCCTTCTCCGGCTTGGTTCCGGTGGTGACCGTGATCAGTCGCCACAGCCCGAGCGCGGAGCCGTGGCGCAGCACCGGGAGCAGGCCGTCCAGGAACTCGTCCGTGAAGGGCTCGGCGTGCCAGATCGCGGTCGTCACCGCGTCGGTCAGTGCCCGGCCTTGGTAGTCGCGGTAGGCCCGCTGGTACTGGCCGGGCAGCATGAGGGACACGGCGCGGGCCCGTTCCAACAGATCGGCAGGGGCGCGCAGCCGCAGGGGCAGGTCCTGTCTCGGATCGCGTCGCCAGCGCGGCGGCGGCGGGTAGCGCAGCACGGTGGAGATGTGGGTGAGCCGGTCCTCGGACTCGAGCTGTTCCTGGGCTTCGACGTGGTCCGCGAGCAGTCGACGCACCGCCTCGTCCCGCGAGGTCCCCCACCGTGTCCTGATGGCGGCCAGCGCCTCGAGGGCGCAGTACGGCAGCCGGATGTTGGTCTCCTTGTGAGCGGGCACCTGGCCAGTGTCCGGGGCGCAGTGGGGTGGTGGGGGCGGGAGCGCGAAGTTGAGCAGTCCGGGTCCGGTCGTGATCTGCGGCCGGGCGGCGCAGCGCCTGACCATCGGCTCTTGTATGAGGACGGCGGCCAGGCTCCGCCCGGGACCCCCATGGCAGTTCGTGTCGCACACGCTGACAGCAGAAGCCCGGAGGACAGTGGATCCATGGACGAGACCCCCGACACGAAGCCGTACCGCCCCAGGGGAACTGTCGCCGTCGCCCTGGCCGACGGCACGGTGCTGCCCGCCACCGCCGTGATCTACGACATGAGCAGGCCCGGCTTCACTCCCGGGTGGGGCGCCCATATCGATCCGGTGGCCGACGGCCCGTCACTCGAGCCCGTCAGCCATGCCGGCCACGGCACTCTGATCGTCGCCGGCAGCGTCCGTGGAGACTTCCGCGTTAACGCTTTCGACCACGAGACGGGACACCTGAATGTCGCGGGAGTCGGCGAGCCGCCGCAGTGGCCGCGGGCCGACGCCGAGTCGTAAGCAGTCGGCGCTGCGCGGTGTGGGTTGCGTCCATGGTGCCGCGGGGTGCGGCAGCAGGTGGGCGAGGGCGGATTCGAACCGCTACAGCCGAAGCGTGGGCTTTACAGGCCCGTGAACTCTCCGATGCCCAGCTCGCCCTTGGCGGAGGAGCAGACCTCGAAGCCAAACAGGCCGCCTACGGGGATGCCCGGTTCCTCCACGACCTGCCGGAGGACAAGCAGCGGAAGGTCGTCGAGATCCGGTAGCCCCGGGCCACCCGGGCGGCCCGCTCACTCGCCCGTGGCGTCCTTCCCGGCCGCCCGCCGTAGTGGAGGAACGGGCGGCGTCAGGACGCGCAGTCGCGGCAGATCGGCTGGCCGTTCTTGTCCTGGCCGGCCAGTTGGGTGCGGTGGTGGACGAGGAAGCAGGTCATGCAGGTGAACTCGTCGGCCTGGAGGGGCACGACCTGGACGGTGAGTTCCTCGCCGGACAGGTCGGCGCCCGGAAGCTCCAGCCCCTCGACGGCCTCTACGTCGGCGTCGACCGCGCCGCTCTGCTTGTCGTCGCGCCGCCCCTTCAGCGCCTCGACGCTGTCGTCGTTGCTGCCGCCGTCGCCGGTGTCGCGGGGGGCGTCGTAGTCGGTTGCCAAGGTCGGTGCCTTCTCCTCGTCAGGGGATGCCTCGTGCGGGTCGGGTCGCTGCCGTGAGCCCGTCGGCGGGGGTGCCAACCGGGAACGGCTGTGATCGATTCCGTCCAGTGGCGCACCACCCTCCCACCTGCAGGCCGACCGGTGCGCGAGGCCGCACCGCGGCGGGCCGGCGCCGGGCGTGACCGCAGGACCTCGGCAGCCGGGCACGCGGTGCCGTACCTGGTGGGGTGGACCGGGCGCGGGCAGGGGAAGGGCCTGGGTGCGGGGCTCGGAATCGGGAGGGGCCGGGGGCGCCACGGCGCCGTCCGGGAAGGGGGAGGGTGTGGCGTTCACCGCGATGCACGCGGAGCGGGGGCGGCTGGATGCCAGCCGGGACGATCTCGGGTGCGGCTGGGCCTGGGCGGCCGTCCACCGGGCGCGTCCGCGCGTGCCGTTGACCTGCCCGGAGTGCGGGCACGGCGTGCACGCCAAGCTCTCCCCCGCCCGGATGCGGTTCTTCGCCCACGACGCCGGGGCGCCGCAGTGCACGCTGGCCGGGGAGTCGATGGAACACCACCTGCTCAAGCTGCAGCTCGCCGGCGAGATCCGGGCAGCCGGCTGGCTCGCCGAGCTGGAGGTCCGCGCACCGGACGGCACCTGGCGCGCCGACGTGATGGCCTCCTCCCCCAACGGGGCCCGCCGCATTGCGTGGGAGGCGCAGCTGTCGGCGATCACCGAGGACGAGATACGGGCGCGCACCGAGCGGTACGCGGCTGCGGGGATCGGGGTGTGCTGGGTGGCGAGTCGGCCCCGGCGGTGGCTAGAACTCCCTGACCAGTCGCCCCGCGCGCCGGTCTCTTCCCATCACGGGCGCCGGGCCCCGTCCGCCGGCCTGCGGAGACGCAGAAGGCACCAGCACGGCCGCGACTACGCTGGCAGGCGGTCAGGTTCGGGGCCACCAAGAAGGTAATGAGGGGACGGTCATGGGCGAGGACGGGACGACGCGCAAGACGGGCGAGGGCGGCGGTGTGCGCGTCTTCACGGCGCTGCCGGCGCCGGAGGCGACGGACGGCGATCCCTTCCGCCGGTGCCTGGAGGACGTGGTCCGGGTCCTCGGCCTCGACGTCGTAGAGGAGCCGGGTGTCGACGAGCGCAGGTGGGGCCAGTACGTCCGGGCGGCCCTGCGCGAGGCCTGTAAGCGCGGCACGGCGTTCCCCGGGGAGTCGTTCGAGGTGCTGCTGCGCGCGGCCGTGTACGACCGGAATCCGAGCTTCAACCGGTGGTTCGTCGAGGCGGCCCTGAACGCGTTCGGCCGCAGGCGGGTGCGCGCCCGGCTGATCGGCTACCTGCAGGCGGGCACGGATGCGGAGCGGGCGGGCGCCGCCCGGGCCTGGTACTGGACGGCCCTACCGCTCAACCACCCCCGAATCAGAGCAGCCGCAGCAGCCGGGGCGGCCGGGGACCGCGATGGTGGTGACGACGCCGCGGTCGCGGTGCGGGAGTGGAACGAGGCGGCGCTGCGGGAGTTCGTCGACAACGAGCACCTGGACGTGCGCCGCTGCATCCTGCCCGGCCTGCCCCTGTGGGCGGCCGCCTACCCGGCCGAGCTGCACCCCCTGGTGGACGAGGCGGTCGCGATCGCCCGCTCCCACCCGGACGAGTACCTGCGTCACCGGGTGGAACACCAGATCTGCGGCTGACACACCCGGGTGCCGGCGACGGGCGGTCCGGAACCTGGCCGGCCCTCCTGCCCGACCGACGTGCCTCGAGCGCCCCTGCACCGAGCAGCCGACAGGGCGCAGCCAAGGCCGGAGTGGCGGTCCGAAGGACGCCGTGGTCAGGGGCTTGACCGGCTTCCTGCCGCTGCCATGGTGGACGAGCCGCCCGGAGGTCCGGGCCGGTGGCTGGCCCCGAGCAGGTCAGTTCACGTCTAGGGAGGGACGGACATGGCACAGGAAGCGGACGTCGAGGGCACCCTGCTGCGCTGGGTGGCCACCTACGCCCAGCTGCGGGTCGGCGAGGACGGCTGGCGTTACCGGTCGTTCGCGCAGGCCGTGCGCGAGCTCGGCGTCCTGCAGCAGCCCGCGCCGTGGCCCGGGGACCGCAAGCAGTGGGCGCCCAGCCGGTGCTTCGCGGCCGCCACCGCGTATGCGGAGGCCACCGGCGCGGTCTACGTCGAGGGCTTCGTCCTGGTGCCCGGCCTGACGCAGTGGCCGGTCTTCGACCATGCCTGGTGCCTGCGCGACGGCGCGGTCGCCGACCCCTCACTCCCGGACGGCTATGCGGCTCTGTATCTCGGGATCCCGCTGGCGGCCGACTACCGGCGCGGCGAGCAGGCCCGCCGCGGCACCCACGCCGTCCTCACCACGGATCCGCAGCAGCCCTGGTCGCTGGTGAACGAGAACGCACTGCGCGGCGGCCTCCCCGCGGAAGCGATCCTGCCCGCGGGCATGCCCTCCCCCGCTGATGGGACAAGACCGCCGCCAGGCGGCTGTCTGCGGGACGGGATCAGGTGCCTTACCTGCGCAGCGCCCAGGCGCGGGTGCGGGCCGCATCGGAGGCCCGGATGCCCTGGGCGGTGGGGGTGGTGTCGGCCAGGTGCCGCTGCAGGTGGTGGATGCGCTGGTCGAGGGCGACGGAGATGCGGCGGCGGGAGCCGTCGCGGACGGCGGCGACGGTGGCGGTGCTGGTGTCCAGCCGGGCGGCGAGGTAGGTGGCGGGCCAGCCGCGGGCCGCGAGCTGGGCCAGGGCCTCGGCCGCCGGGCCTGCGCCGGTCAGGCCGCGGCCGGGTCCGGGCGGCTGGTCGCGGCGGGGCAGCGGGATACCGAGGACGGCCTCCGCGGTGCTGTGGGCGATCCGGGCCGGACGCCGCCCGGCCGGGCGCAGCAGGCGGCGCACCAGGGTGACGGAGATGCCGGAGGCATCCGCGATGTCCTGGGCGGACATGCCGCGGCGGACCAGGACAGCGGCCCGCAGCGCCGCTGGTGTTGGGTCGACGCGGGCGGCCAGGCCCTGGGCGCGGTCCATCTCGCGGCGGCGGCGGGCCCGCAGCGCCGCCTGGCGGCAGCCGGCGCGCAGGCAGCCGTAGTCCGCGCAGGAGGCCTGCCCGTGGCGGACCCGGCTGCGGGGCCGGCCGGCGAGACGGCCGCGCCCCCGCCACCTGGTCCTGGCCCGCCACTACCCGCTCCTCGCTTCCTTCGATGGTCAGGACGGCAGTATGCCGGGCTGCCCGGACACGGCCCGGGCGGCAGCGCAAGGGCAGGCGGTGCGCCGGGGCGGCGGCGCGGCGGGCCGGGGCGATTCGCTCGACCGTCCCCGGGCCGGGTCTGTGCGCGCTACCGTGATCGGGTCATCAGCCCCGGAGGGCTCGCGCCGGCCGGCGCAGCGGCGCCCTGAGCGGTGCGGCGCCCGCAGCCTTTGTCTTTTGTGCTGGAGATGCTGATGACCTCCTCCCCCGATGCGGCCCGTCCCACGAAGCTGAGCCGTTCCCTTGTCGCGCAAATCCGCCGTGACGTGGCCCGCGACCATGCCGCGGTGGCCCGGTGGGCGGCGGATCTGTCGGTGAGCTGGACCACGGTGGCCGGCGCCGCCTACGGCTGGACGTGGCGCTCGGTGACCGCCCCCGCCCCCGTGGCGCCGCCCTTGGCGGTGAAGAACCTCGCGCCTGCGTACGCGCGGCTGGACGAGGCCACCGTGGCGCGGATGCGCCGCACCTACCGCGCCGGGCACACGACACTGGGCCGACTGGCCCGACAGCACCAAGTCTCCGAGAGCACGGTCCGCCAGGCGGTCCTGGGGATGACCTGTCGGCACGTCACCGAGCCCCCGGCCCGGCGGGCGGTGACAGGCGGCTGGACGGTGCTCTCGGCGGACGACGAGGCCCAGATCCTCCGGCGCCGCACGCTGACACCACCCGAGCCGCTCCGGAAGATCGCACGCGAGCTGGGGCACGACGTCGCCACGGTGCACCGGGCCTGGCGCCGCCTACGGCCCGCCCCGCACACACGGGCCGACCAGGCATAGGGCCGGGCGCCCGGCCGGTTTCGTGGACCGACCGGCGCACTGCCCGCCCCGCAGGGCGGGGAACCGGTCCCGTCCCGTGGCGCACCACCCTTCCCTGGACCCGCCGCACGACGCGTAAGGCCGTACCGGCACGGCATCCGCCGACGGCCTGCCCGGGCGTAGTGTCTGGACACCGCCCCCATGTGCGGCGCAGCCAGACGTGGAAGGGAGCGTCGAGATGGCGCTCGTGCACCGCTACCTGATCGTTCTCCCCGGCCGGCCGGGCTGCCACGCCCCGCAGACCGGCACGGTCGTCACCGCCACCGGCCGCACCGGCCCCGGCGGCCACCCCGTCTACACCGACGAAACCGGCCGCCTGCGCGTGGAGATCACCGGACACGGCACCGCCCGGCTCCTCACCCCAACCCCGCTCCACCACGGCCCGCTGCACGCCGAACCTCTCCCCTGACCGCCCCGCGGCGGACCGGCGGACCGGCGCGGCCGAGCGGACAACACGCGCAGGTCCCGGTGGACGGGCCGCGGGGCGCATCCCGGCCCGGGCCCGGATGCGGGCAGCCGGGAGCGATTGCCCGGGGCGGGGTGGTGCGGGCGGGTGGCCGCACGCGGCCGGGCGGGTGACCCGTGCGGAATGTCGGCCGGGCACCGGCTGCGGGGTGTGCCAACGGTGGAAGCGCGGTGCCCCGGGGCGCCGGCCGCCCGATCGCCGACCTCTCGGGGAGTGCTCCGCCATGCCCGTCGTGTCCCTCGCACACCGGATCCTGCAGTTCCTCCTCGCCCTCGCCTGCGCCGCGGGCCTGTGGACAGCCTTCGCCGCCCCCGCACAGGCCGCCCCCGCGCACACGACGACCGCCACCGCGGCGAACGCGGCGCCCGAAGCCGTACCGGCCGCCGGGCAGGGATCGACTGGGACAGGATCGCGGCCTGCGAGAGCGGCCGCCGCTGGCACCTGAACACCGGCAACGGCTACTACGGCGGCCTCCAGTTCAACCAGTCCACCTGGCGCGCCAACGGCGGCACCGCCTACGCCCCGCGCGCCGACCTCGCCAGCCGCGAACAGCAGATCGCCGTCGCCGAACACCTCGCTGCCCGCCGGGGACTTGCCCCCTGGCCCGCCTGCGGTGCCCGCGCCGGCCGAACCACCGGTCACCACACCACCGTCCCCGCGCCGCGCCCGGCAAAGCGGCCAGCCGCCCAGCAGCCGGCCGCCGCCCAGGAGCCCGCCGTCGGCAGCATCACGGCTGCCCAGCCGGACACGGCCACCGAGCCCGGGGACGACGGCACGATCGTGGTCCAGGACGGCGACACCCTCGACGGCCTCGCCCAGAGCCTGCAGGTGGTCGGCGGCTGGCCCGCCCTCTACGAGGCCAACCAGGACACCATCGGCGACGACCCCGACCTCATCCTCGCAGGCCAAACCCTCCGTCTGCCCTGACACCCAGCGGCTCGCCTCCGGGCCGACCGGCGGGGCAGCGTTGGGGTGGCGGGAAAGTCGCTGCCGGACGGGTTCCAGGCCGACGACCTCGGGAACTCCCGAAGCATCGGCGAAGGCGACCGCCCCCGCGCGCTTGTGCCGGAGCCGGACAGCAGCAACCCACGGCGGAGGCAGCAGCACCTATGGCGGAGGCGGACGTCGATTTCGCGGCGGTGTTCCAGGCGCTGCCCGGCGCCGTCGCGCTGCTCACCCCGCAGCTGGTGTTCGCCGAGGCCAACGAGAAGTTCCTGCGCCAGGCCGGGCGCAGCCGCGATCAGGTGGTCGGCCGGTACCTGTTCGACGCGTTCCCCCGCCAGCCTCACGACGCCGACGATTCCCGCATGCGGGATCTGGAGGCGTCGCTGCGCCGGGTGCTGGCCGGCGGGGAGAGCGACGTGATGGCGGTGCAGCGCTACGACGTCGAGGCCGCCCCGGGCCGGTGGGAGGAGCGGTACTGGAGCCCGGTGAACGCCCCGGTGTTCGCCCCGGACGGGCGGGTGGTGCTGGTGATCCACCGGGTGGAGGAGGTCACCGCGCTGATCCGCGCCGTGGGCGGGCCGGGTGCCGAGCTGCGCGTGGAGGCCGAGCTGTACAGCCGGCTGCGCGAACTCGAAGAAGTCAACCAGCGCCTGCGCCGGGCCCACGCCCGCGAACGCGAGGTCGCCCTCGCCCTGCAGAGTGCCATGCTCCCCCCGGCCCGGCCGATCCGCGCCCACCGCACCGCCGTGCGCTACCGGCCCGCCACCGCCGCCCTGAACGTGTGCGGCGACTGGTACGACCTCATCCCCCTGCCCGGCGGCGACCGGATCGCGGTCACCGTCGGCGACGTCGTCGGCCACGGCCTGGCCGCAGCCGCCGTCATGGGCCAGCTCCGCAGCGCCCTCTCGGCCGCCTCCCTCGTGGCCACCGGTCCCGCCCGGGCGCTGGACGCCCTCGGCCGCTACGCGCACTTCCTCGACGGCGCCGAATCCACCACCGCCGTCACCTGCTTCCTCGACTGGGACGAGCGCACGATCACCTACTCCAGCGCCGGCCACCCGCCCCCGGTCCTCCTCCACGCCGACGGCACCGCGGTGCTGCTCGATGCGGCGACGGACCCGCCGCTGGACGCCCACCCCGAACCCACCCCACGCCCCCAAGCCACCGTGGCCTTCAACCCGGGCGACGTCCTCGCCCTCTACACCGACGGCCTGATCGAACGCCGCGGCCAGGACATCGACACCGGCCTGACCACCCTCACCGACTCCCTCGCACGCCACCACGCGGCCTCCACGCCCGACACACTCGACCCCGACCACCTCGCCGACGCCGTCCTCGCCGACCTGCTGCCCGCAGGCGGCGTCACCGACGACACCGCCCTCGTCATCGTCTGCCTGTGACGCATCGTCCGGCCGCACGGCACCGACACCGGTGAGGCCGTAGCCGGCGCCGGCCCGAGACCCAGGGACGGGGCAGACCGCCGGGTCACACACGCCGGCACACGGACGGGCACCAGCACTCCCAAGCCGCAGACGAGCACGCCCGCGGGACGGTGCGGTGGGTGCGGGCCCCCACTGGCGCTGTCGGTCAGGATGCCGGCGCCCTGCTCTCCCGGGTGCTCGGCAGCGATGTGCCCGGCCTGGCCCCACGATCCGTCCGGCAGCGGCGCGGTCCAACCGACCGGCCGGGCCCCGGTGGAGCAGCTGGTGAACGTCTCGGCCCGCGGGTCGTCCCAGGAAGCCACCAGCCAGCCCTCACCGAACGTCACGCTCAGGTCGTCCAAGCGGTCCGGCTCGCCGAACCGGACGGTCGGGGCGGTGCACGCGGCGCGGCGCAGCGCCTCGAAGTCCTCCGCCCGCTACTCGGCCGCAACGGCGGGTGCCAACACCCGCGCAGGCGCCCGAAACTCGGACCGGTTCGAATCAGCCGGTGCCGCCGCCCCGGCCGGGTCGGGTGCCTTTTCGGACCGATCTGAACAGCCGGGGCAGCAGGCTGCTCGGCCCGGGCCTTGGCTCCGACCCGGGCCAGGACGTCCGGTCGTCTCAGCATCTCCTCGGCCCTACGCAGCTCGCGTTCCGGTCCTGTCAGGCCGGGCCAGCGAACCTCGTCCCGCGCGTCCTCCGCGGCCTCCACCGCCCGGACGCTCAGCGCCCGTGCTGACGGCGGAACTCCTCGTACGCGGCCACCGGATCGGCGGCCACCGCGTCCAGGAACACGCGGGCAGCGTCCACGGACGCCTCCGCGCACCGCAGAACCTCCGCCCGCACACCCTCGACCGACCGGACAGCGTCGGCCTTGACCTTGTTCCGGGCCGCCTTGGACTTGCACGCCGTCGAACAGTACTTCAACCGGCGCCCGCGCTTGCCAGGCTCCGCCGTCGGCACCGTCTTCCCGTGCACCGCGTTGGCCGTAACCGCTTCCTGCACCGGCGGCGACAAGTGCCACGCATCTCCCACCAGTCCACTCACGCGGTGTTCAACGACCCAGACCCTGCCATTTCGGGTCAATACAGCCCAGCTGCGACACGACTACTGTCAGACTCGATGACGCCACAGCGGCGCGCCAGGAGATTGATCAATCAGTTCGTCGGACTCCGGGTGAGCACCAGTCAACAGTGAAGTCAAGAAATCGGATACGCCCCCGTTGAATGTCTCCAATGGCTCAGATCCGTAGTACCAGATAACTACCGGCCAGCGCTCCGGATCAGAATCCGAAGTGTCCCAGAAGAAATAGTTTGCTGATAGGTCGTTCCCCCAGAGCAGCAGCCCCCCAGGCGCCGGAAACGGCTCATATGGCCGCCCATTTTCAGGCAGCAAACCATACCACTGCTCTAGCGATTCACCGACCGCTTTATTGTCGTCAATATAGGCATCGATTGCCTTCTCTCCGAGCTGCGGCGCCACCACAACCAAACCGCCAGAGAATTCCACCGACCCATAGGCTTCAATAAAGTCTCGAAAATCGGACGGAAACTGAACACCCACTTGCTGGGGAGCCAGCTCCCACCTCACCCGGACGCAAGGCCTACCCGACTCTCCCATAATTTCCCGAAGACGATCCATGGAACGCAATTTCAGCACCTCTCACTGACCCAGTTTAACTAGCGTACCGCCGATGACCTTCTCGTTCGGAACATACCTGAAAGCCATCAGCCCAGGCGAGCCGTCAGGGTACTGCCCATAGGCCATCATCGAGAACCCTAGCGGAATCTTGCTAGCGGGATTTTTGTAAATCGGAATGACGGAATAGTCCACAATCTGATTGTTATTCATGGCCTTCCCGACAATCACCTCAAATCCCCGCATGGCCTCCTTTGTGGTATTGACACCAACCTGGAAGCAGGGTGCCAGGTTCTCAGCCTTTCCGCGACCCCCAAACTCTCTCGCAATGAAATGGCAACGCGCCAGTGGAGTAACGCTGCCGCTGATCGTAGCTCCTGCGTTTCTGGCCAACGTCTCGGCTTCTGCCCAGCCTGTGATGTCTCCCTGGGCACCCGTACCACGCTTCGCCGACGGCTTGCCGGTCAGGCAAGCTTCTGCACCAGTCGGGCGCTGGACCCCAGGGCTTCCTGCAACATTCTCCATGTTCCAGTAATCGATCCATCCCGACCCCATGGTCCCATCCTTGGAATCGTCTTCGGCCGTTGCCGGACGCCTATCGAGGCAGCTACGCGGCTGACCCGATTTAGTACTGCTTCCAGGGTTCGCTCCGGGCGCACCGTGGGTCTGGGGGATCTGTGCCTGATCCGGGGTGACATTCTGGCCTGCCGCCAGCATGGACTGAAGTTCCGCCGATCCGTACAGAGCGTCGATCGGGCCGTCAAGCGCCCAGCTCCAAGGACCGAGCCAGTCCGGCAGGGGAACGGGGCGATCCGGCGCCGGGACAGGCTTCGGGCCCCTGTTCGGGTTCTGCGGGATGATTGGCTTCGGAGGCTTCGTGGAGCCGCCGCTCCTGCCCCCGCCACCGCCGGACCCGCCGCCCCTGCCCCCGCCCGGGGTGGTCGCGGTTTGCGGGCTGTCTTCGGGTGCCATGGCCGTACCGAGGCCGGAACCCTGGTGAACGTAGCCGTAGTACATGTTCTTGCCGGTCGGCCGGCCATTGAATTCGATCGTCGGGTAGACCTTGTTGAACGCGCGGGTGGTGTTCAGGTTGGGAATGAAGTAGTCGGCAGCGTAGTCAGTGCCGATGTCGAGAGCTCCGAAGAGCGGGTTCAGTCTCTTTCCCCAGCGGAGGCCGAAGCTGACGCCCCGGATGGCGGGGGTCATGTTCGCGGGCTTTGCCTGATACCTCTCGGGTGCGAGGACAGCGTGCCCGGTCGGGTCGACGCCGTCCATCGGGTCGCCGTTGCCGTAGGTGTAGCGGTTGGCCTGGATGGACGGGTCGGGGTCGAGCTGCCAGCTGTCGCGGCTGGTGAAGGCGCCGGTGCCGGGCTGGTACCAGCGGGCGTGCATGTTGACCTGGCCCGTGGCGGGGTCGGTCCAGCCGCTCTGGTAGCCGAGGCTGGTGCTGCTGCCGGTGCTGGCGACCGGCTTGCCGAAGGGGTCGTAGGTGGTGCTCGAACCCACGGCCGTGCCGGCCGTGTTGAGGGTGGCCGTCACGTCGGTGTGCCGGTCGGTGCGCACTCGCTTGGCGCCATTCGCGTCGGCCGCGCCGGTGACCGTGCCGGAGGCGTCCCGGGCGTAGCGCCAGGTGCCGTCGGAGATGACGTTGTTGGTGCCTCCGTCGTAGGAGAGGCTGGTGCTGCCGCGCAGGATGAGGCGGTCGAGGCCGTCGTAGGTGTAGGTGGTCGAGCCGTCGTTGACGAGTCGGCCGAAGGCGTCGAACTGTTCGGTCTGCTCGGTGCCGCCGGTCGTGGTGCCGGCGAGGGTGCCGCGAGGGGTGTAGCGGTAGGTGCTGGTGCCGTCGGAGAGCAGGCGGTTGCGCTGGTCGTAGGTGGCGACGGCGGTGCCGTTCTTGGTGCGGTTGCCGGCCGCGTCCCACTCATAGGTTGTGGTGGCGGTGCCGATGGTCCAGGAGGTCAGGCGGTTGGCCTGGTCGTAGGTGTAGCGGTTATCGGTGGTCGGGTCGCCGGGCTTGCCGGTGATGGTCTTGCGGGTGAGGCGGTCGTCGAGGTCGTACTCGTAGGCGGTGCCGGTGACGGGGGTGCCTTCGGTGTCCTCCTTGACGACCCGGTCACTGTTGAGGCGGCCGAGGGCGTCGTAGGCGAGGTAGCGGCCGGAGGTGACCTTCCAGCCGTCGGGGGTGGCAGCGTCGGCGCTGACGTAGTACTGCGTCTTGAGTCGGCCGTTGCCGTCGTAGCCGTACCAGAACTGGGAACCGGTCAGTTGGTCCTCAGACCAGTCGAGCTGCCCGTCGGCCTTGTAGCCGTACGAGGCCCAGCCGGTGACGCTGTCCCAACGGTCGATCATCCGGCCCTCCTTGTCGTACGCCCATTCCTGGGGCACGCCGGAGACGGTGGCGCCGATGGGCAGACCGCGATCGTTGTAGGTGAAGTCCTGGCTGCTGACGCCGGCGCCGTTGGCCGAGGTGATCCGGCCGGCCTTGTCGTAGCGCAGGGTGCGGTCCTGCGTGCTGGCTTCGGCTCCGGTGCCGGTCTCCTTGGTGAGGCGGCCCATGGGGTCGTAGCTGCTGGTGCGGACGACGTTGCCGGGCTCGGTGACCTTCACGGCCTGGCCAGTCACGTCGTAGGTGGTGGTCCAGGTACGGTCGGCGGCCAATGGGTGCGCCGCAGTGGCGGGCTCGATCGTGGACTCGGGCAGGCCCCAGGGCGTGAAGGTGTAGGTGGTGGTGTTGCCCTTCCCGTCGGTCAGGCGGGTCCGGTGTCCGAGGGTGTCGTAGCCGAAGGAAGTGGTGATCGAAGTGCCGGCGGCGACGGGCTCGACGAGCCGGACTATCTGCCCGAGAGCGTTGTAGGCGGTGGACGTCACGTTGCCGGATGCGCTGGTGCCGGTGAGCTGGTGGCCCTCCAGGTCGAATGTCGCGGAGACGGTGCGCAGTACGGTTCCGGCCGGGTCGAGGTCGCTGGTGCTGGCGGGGTTGCCCAGTGCGTCGTAGGCGATGGTGGCGGCTTCGCCGAGGGGCTCGGTGGTCTTTGTGGGGCGGCCGAGGCCGTCGTAGTCGATCCGGGTGACGCGGCCAGCGGGGTCTGTGGTGGTGACGGGCTGGCCGGCGGCGTTGAAGGTGGCGCTGCTGGTGGAACCCACAGGGGTGGTGGCCGCGGTCTGGTTTCCGGCGTCGTCCCAGGTGTGGCGGGTGGTGAGGTTCTGCAGAGAGGGCTTGCGTTCGACGACAGTGTCGGTCAGGGGGCGGCCGAGTTGGTCGTAGGTGGCTTCGGTGCGGGCTCCGGTGGGGTCGGTGGCGGACAGCTGGAGGCCGGTCGGGGTCCAGGTGGAGGACCAGACGGAGGCGCTGTCGTAGACGGGAGGCTGGAGGTAGCCGAGGGTGTTGGGGTCGGTCCGGGTGGTCTGGTGGTCGAGACGGTCGTAGCCGAAGGTCGTCTTACGGCCGGCGGCATCGAAGAGGGCAGTGGTGCGGGAGCGCTTGTCGTATTCGGTGCGGGCAACCGCGGTGAGCGGGGTGGCTGCGCCGGGCGGGGTGTAGTCGGGGAGTTTGACTTCGGTGACGCGCCCGAGGCGGTTGAGAGTGCGCGTGGTCACGGCGCCGTTGGCGTCGCGGGCGGTAACCAGTTCTCCGAAGGTGTTGTAGCCGGCGGCCGTGACGGGGTGGATGTTCTGGGCGGGCTGGCCGTTGGCCTCGGTGGCGACCTGGGGGGCGCTCGTGGCGGTGAGGTGGCCGAGCTCGTCGTAGGTGTAGGTCGTGGTGTGGGCGGCAGGGTCGGCGCCCTGGGCGTTGCCGTTGGGCGAGGTCGCTTCGGTCATCAGGCCGCGCTGGTCGTAGCGGAAGGTGGCGACCGCGGTGGGTCCTCCCTTGGAGGAGGAGGTCTCGCTGCGGGTGATGTTGCCGGCCGTGTCGTAGGTGGCGGTCTGGACGCTGTTCTCGGTGTCGCTGACCTTCAGGGTGGTGCTGGTGATGCGATCGTCCGCGTCGTAGCCGAGTGTGGAGGTCCGGTTCAGGCCTCCGGGGTCGAGCACGGTGGCGGTCGTGCGCCCGGTCGTGTCGACGGTGAAGGCGGTGGTGGTGCGTCCGCCGCCGGTGATCTGCTTGGTGAGGTGCCCGGCTCCGTCGTACTCGCTCGAGGTGAGGACGACGGGGTGGGTGCTGCCGTCGGCCTGGGTGACGGCCTGGGCGGTGGTGGAGGCGAGGAGACCGTCGTCGTAGTAGCGGTAGGCGGTGGTCGCGCCCATGGCGTCGGTGACGGACGCGAGGCGACCGGCCGGGTCGTAGGCCCTGGATTCGACGGTCAGGTCGCGGGGCGCCTGGCCGTCGCCGTCCCAGCCCTCGACGACGGTCGTGGCCGGCTGGCCGAGCGGGGTGTAGGTGAAGCGGGTGATGCGGCCGAGTTCGTCGGTGACGGAGCTGGTGCGGGAGAGCGCGTCGTATCCGTAGCGGATCTGGCCGCCCTCGGCGTCGGTGGTGGTCTCCAGGCGTCCCGCGGAGTCGTAGGCGCTGGTGGCGGTCCGGGTCGTGTCGGTGCCGGCGATGTCGGCCGTGGCCGTGCTGAGCAGGCGTCCGTCCTCGTCGTACTGCCGCGTGATTTTCGCCTGGTGGGATGCCCCTGACACCACGTCGGTGATCCGGGGTCCGGTCTCCTCGGTGGGCCGGGAGAGGGCGTCGTAGGCGAAGGTGGTCTTGACTCCGGCCGGCTGGGTGTCCGCGTACTGCGTTTCGGAGATCTTGCGGCCCATCGGGTCGTAGTCGTAGACGGTCCTGAGGCCGGACGGCGCGGTGGTCTGCGCGGTGTCGCCGGAGGCCCGGTAGCTGTACGAGGTGACAACGCCACCAGGGGTGGTGTGGGTGGCGACCAGACCGGCCGGGGTGGTGCCGCCGCCAGCGGCGGGTTCAGTGCCGGCGGTGTAGGTGGTGCGGGTGACCCGGCCGTCGGGCAGGGTCGTGCTCTCCACCTGGCCCCTGGTGTTGTACGCGATGGTGGTGCGGTACCGGTTGTCGCCGGGGCCGCTGGAGCGAGAGTCGCGCAGCTCGGTCGGCTTGTCGTTCCTGGGGTCGGTCGGGTTGTTGGGGTCGAGGTAGTAGCCGGTGTAGCTCGTCCAGCAGGAGTTGGAGTCGCGGCAGGTGGTCGTGGAGATGGTGTTGCCGCGGGCGTCCTGGCCGGTGACGGTGCTGTGGCCGTTGGGGTCGGTGACCGTGTGGACGAAGCCGCCGGTGTCGTAGGAGTAGGTGGTGGTGCCGCCGGCGGGGTTGGTGCGGGAGATCAGGCGCATGCCGCGGGTGGCGTCGTGGACGTCGGTGGAGGTGGTGCCGGAGGGGTCGGTGACGGTGACGCGCGATGCGAGCATGGTCGCCGAGGACACGGAGCGGGCCTGGAAGTGCGCGGCGACGCGGTCGGCGCCCAGCGGGTGCTGGTAGAAGGCGACCTCGTCGATGCTGCCGGTGAAGCGGCTGACGTCCGCGGGGGCAGAGGGCCAGCCCTTGGCGAAGCCGGCGCCAAAATAGGTGTGGACGTTGGAGGCGTGGTTCACCGCGCCGGTCTGGGTGCCGACGAGTGCACCGTCGAGGTACAGCGTCTGCTGGGTTCCCGCGGCGGAGAGCACCACGTGGTGCCAGGCGCCGTCGGTCACCGCGGCGGGCGAGCTGATGCTGCCCGCGGCGCCCCAGTACCGGCCCCACAGCTTGTTGTCGCTGCCGACGTACAGGACGGGGGTCCAGGTACCGCCCGGGCCGGCCGGGTCGTCGATCTTCAGGCTCTGGTCACCGAGGATCACCCCGGGCTTGGTGCTCTTGAACCAGAGCTCCACCGCGAGGTCCTTGGAGGCGTGCAGAATCCCTTCCGGCACCTCCGCCAGGGAGTCGGTGGCGCCGGTGAAGGCGGCGGCCTGGCCGTCCCCGGCGCCGAACACGCCCGGTGCCCCGCGCTGGGCGCCGTTTGCGTAGGTGCCGTTGCCGTTGTTGGCGGCGACCTCACTGAACACCGTGGCACCGGTGGTCTCGTCCAGGCGCCAGAAGGCGGCTGGGGAGTCGGCGACCACGGAGCCGCGGTAGCCGATGCCCTGCCCGGCGACCTGCGCGCTGCGGGCCCGGTAATGCGCGAGAACATCGCCCGCGGACAGCGGGTGCTGGTAGACGGCGGCCTCGTCAATGGTGCCGGTGAAGCGGCTGAGGTCGGCCGGGGCCTGCGTCCAGTTCTTGGCGAAACCGGCACCGAGATAGGTGTGGACGGCGCCCTGGTAGTTCGGGGCCCCCGGGAAGGTGCCGATGGCCGCGCCGTCCAGGTACAGCGTCTGGGTGGCCCCCTGGACGGAGAGGACCACGTGGTGCCAGGCGGCGTCGGTCACCGCGGCGGCTGACACGGGACCGGCAGCCGTGCCCGAACCGGAGCCGGTGTAGAAGTGGCCGCGCAGCTTGCCGTCGGCACCCACGTACAGCACCGGCGCGTAGGCGCCGCCGACCCCGGCCGCGTCGTCGATCGCCCGCTCCTGGTCACCGAGGAGCACGCCGGGCTTGGTCGTCGAGAACCACAGCTCCACCGCGACGTCCGGCGATGCGTGCAGGACCTCGTCCGGGAGCTCGACCTGCGACGTCCCGGCAAGCTGGACCGCGGTGTCGTCGGTCGGCGCAAAGACGCCGGGAGCACGCAGCAGAGCGGTCTCGCCGTAGCCTGCGGCCGTGCCGGTGCCGGCCTCGCTCGCGGCGACCGCACCGTCCTGTTCGCCCAGGCGCCAGTACGCGGCCGGGGAATTGGCGAGGACGGCGTTGCGGTAGAGGAACGATCCGCCGGTGTAGCTCGGCTCGGAGAGCTTCCAGGGCTGGCCGGCGGCGTCGGTGACGGTGGTGATGCGCTCGGTCACGGGGTTGTAGCCGACCTGGGCGCTGGTGCGTCCCGAGGGGAGGGTGACCTTGGCGAGTTGGGTGGTGCCGGTACGCAGGGCATAGTGCTCGGCGGCGGTCTTCTCGGTGAGGGGGTAGTCGTAGACCGCCACCTCGTCGATCTGGCCGGTGAAACGGTTGGGGGTGCCGGCGGCGGCGGGCCAGCCGGTGACCTTGCCGGCGCCGAGGTAGGTGAAGTCCTCGCCGAGGTGGTCCACGGTGCCGGTGAGGGTGCCGACCTGGACGCCGTCCAGGAACAGCGCCTGGGTGTTGACGGCGGCGGAGAGCACCACGTGGTGCCAGGTGTTGTCGTTGACGGGGGTCGCCGAGGTGATGGGGGTGCCTGCGCCCTGCCAGAACTCGCCGCGCAGCTTGCCGTCCGCCGCGACGTAGAGGTTGGGGGTGTAGAGCCAGGGGTCCTGGGTGATGGCGGTGTTCTGGTGGGAGAGGATCACGCCGGGGCCTGCAGTTTTGAACCAGAGCTCGACCGAGCGGGAGGGGGAGGAGCTGATGGTGCGCGCGGGCAGTTCGATGTAGGAGGTGGCGGTGCCGTCGAAGACGGCGCTGCCGCTTCCGCTGCCCGTCGTGGCGCCGGAGCTGTTCCAGGTGACGTCGTAGGCCTTGCCGGGGGTCCGGTCGACGCGGGCGTCGTTGGCCACGGTGGCGGAGCCCTCGGTGTCACCGAGCCGCCAGTAGGCGACCGGGCCCGCGTCCTGCACGGCCGTGCGGTAGCGCGATCCCGTGCCGTACTCGTACACCGTGCATCCGGTGGACGCGGTCGTGGCGACGCCGGGCGGGCACACCTTGGTCAGACGGTCGCCGTCGTAGAGGTAGTTCCAGGCGCCGGTGGCGCCCGAGGCGGTCACGGAGGCGACGTGGGCTCCGTTCCAGGTGAAGTCCAGGTAGCGGCCGGAAAGGGTGTCCTTGGCCTGCGCGATGCGGCCGTTGGCGTAGGTGATCTCCTGGATGCGTCCGGCCCCGTCGGTGATCTTGACGAGTCGGCCGGCGGCGTCGAAGACGTGCACGGTGGCGTTGCGGTCGGTGAGGGTCCAGCCTCCGCCGCTGGCCTTGCGCAGGTCGGCGGTGACGCCCCCTCCCGAGATATAGGTGCTCTTGGCGGCGTCCCAGGCGAAGCGGGTGCGGGTGCCGTTGTCGGACGTGACGACCACGTTGCCGGGCAGCGACAGCCACGTGCTGGACTCGACCTCGATGCGCATGTCCCAGCGGCTGGTCCAGCCTGCGCCGAACGCCCCGCTCGTACGCGGGTCAAGCGAGTTGTAGCTGCGGGTCACGGACAGCTCGGGGCCGACCGTGGGCAGCGCGGCGTCGGTGGCAGCGGTCGCGTAGTTGCCCACCGAGGCGCTGAAGTCACGGCCCTTGTCGGCGGGGCCGGTGTACTGGGTGGGCTGGGGCACGGTGGGGCGCAGGTAGGAGGGCTGCGACTTGGGGCTGGCACCGGCGCCGTCGCCGGCTTCCACGTACCAGGCGTACTGCTGGTTCCAGGTCATCCAGCCGTCCGGGACGACGAAGGTGCGCTGCCCCTTGAGCCAGGCGCTCTGCTTGCAGTCCACGCGGGCGTCCTGGCCCGCCACGCGGCAGACCTCGAACCGGTAGTCCAGGACCGGGTTGGGCAAGCGGTCCGGGTCTGCGGCGTCGGCGGTGAGGGTGGGCTGCAGCAGCGACGTAATCGAGTTCGAGGCCGGGGCCAGGGCGGTCAGGTACGGCAGCATGTTGACCGAAGAGAACTGGATGGTCTTCGGAGCGATGCCCGTGTCCGCCGCGAAGTTGCTGTGCTGGTAGTCGTCCATCGTCCACGCGAGCGTGTACGTGCCCTGCGGGAGGGTGCGGATGCGGGCGTCGACGACAGCACTGCCGCCCGGCGGTACGTCGTTGGGCATCGCCGTCCAGGCAATGTTCGTACCGTAGTTGGTGATGTTGTTTCCTGCCTGGTCGTAGAGCAGGTACGACATCTTGTAGGAGTTGGTCGGGGTCCAGGTCTCCTGGCCGCGGTTCCACACCCGGATGCGGTAGATGCCCTCCTGCGTCGCGGTGACAGGCTGCTGCCAGCCCTGCAGTTCGTAGTCCGCCCCGTACTTGGACCAGGTGATGTCCAGGCTCGGCACGCCGTTCGGGTAGTTCTTGCTGCCGAAGTTCTTCCAGCCGTAGGAATCCCGGTCGTCAGCCTTGACGGCAAGGCCGTTGTTCGCGGCCCACCCGTGCGTCCACGCGTTGACGAGGTTCTTGCCGTCGTTGCCGAGGCTGATCGATTCCCACGCCGGGGCGCAGCTCCAGTTGGTGGTGCCGGTGGGGCGGTAGCCGTGTGCGAAGCTCGGTGAGACGAGGGCGTTGCCGATCGAGGGGCCGGGCCAGGAGCGGACGGAGCTCGCGGACCATCCCGAGGTGATCGGGTGGATCGTGACGGGCCGGGCGTTGCAGGAGTAGGACCAGGAGTTGTACAGCGCCAGCCGGGCGCTGACGACGGTGGCGTTCTTCAGGGTGTTCTCGACGCCGGGGAACTTGATGAAGGAGATCGCCTTGTGGCTGCCGCCGTCGTAGGTGCCGGCCTTGAGAATGGTGTCGGTCGAATAGTCGTTGGTGTAGCCGCTCTGGACGTACGTGCTCTCCGTCGACTTCACGGAGATGACGGACGGGTCGACCCGGACCGGGAAGACCCGCTCAGGCGCGTGGAGCCAGTCGGCGTCCAGCTTCACTTTCAGCACCTGGTCCGCCCCGGATCCCAGGAGCTCGTAGGTGACACCGCTGGAGTTCGCGCCCTCCTCGGTGTTCGGGGCGAACGCGGAGTCCTGCATCCACCCCTTGGGCATGCGGCCGAGCACCGTGCCCGCCCAGTCGGTGAAGAGGACATCGCCCTGCGCGTTCAAAGACGCCTTGACACCGTTCAGGGAAAGGGGGAAGAGCCACTCGGTGGGCGCAGTGGCGTCCCGGAGCAGGAGCGTCTCCTTGAACGAGTCGCTGCCTGCGATGATCTCCAGGTCGGCCTGGGGCCTGACGTCCTTGTAGGTGACAGCGCTGCCGGATGCGGTGCCGTCCACCGGGGAAGCCCCCTGCAGCGAGTAGGCCACCGATGCACCCGGCGCAAGCTGCAGGCGCACCAGCGGGTCCGCGGCCGCGTTCTGCGCAAGGTTCAGCTCGTATTCACCAGAGGTCGTGGTCCAGCCGCTCTGGCCCGGTGCCGACCTTCCCAGTGAGGATCCGCTCGTGGGGACGAGCGTGGTGTCGATGGGGTGCCAGGTTCCGTCAGCACCGCGGAAATTGACAGGGACCGGGTAATAGCGGGTGGTTCGGGTGCCGTCCTGGTTCTGGTAGGTCTGCTGCTGTGCGTTCCACTCGCCGGGCAGTCCGGTGCTCCGGGCCGGGTCGAACGAGTCCGGTCGGGCAGGAAGCTCGGCGTTGGGGACTTCCTTCGTCTGCGGAATGGCCAGTGGTGCTCGGAGTCCGACCGCAGGCTGGTCCGAGTTCGGCGAGGCTTCTTCGGGGAGTTCGCCGCCGGCCGGGGCATGGTCGGACCTCCCGCCGGAAGTTTCCGCCTCCGTGCTGTCACCCGAAGCCCCGTGGGCACGCCCGTCCGCATTCCCTGCCGCTTGATGCGGGCGAACGCCGGGATCGACCACGGCACGGTCAGGCCGATGCGAAGCAGCGGCCGCGCCGTCTGCAGCGCCGAGCACGGCCAGGCTGATGCACGTCAGCAATGCCACCGAGCGACGGAACGTCAACACCTTGCCCCCACAACGGATCTGAATATCCGCAGACTTCTATCCAGGAGGGCAACGAAAAGGGAAACCTGCAGGCAAGTAAGTGAAAATTATCACACACATAAATCCATTCTGATAGGTCGAAAACCCACAAACCACCCCCGCCTGAAGATGCCGCCTCCGGCACAGTGCAACGCCGCTTTCGAGGACCGACCGGTGACCTCCCACCTGATCCCTCTGCTCTGCGAAGGCATCTCGGTCCGCAGCAGCCACATGACCGCCTGTACTGTTCCCGGTGTTCTGGACGATCGGAAACACCGAACCAGACGACAGCGCGGGACGACGTTGTTATTGATCCGAAACGGTTGGGGTTCCGGTTCGTTGAACACCGCGTGAGTGAACTGGTGGGAGACGCGCGGCACTTGTCACCGTCGGCGCAGGAGGCGTTGCGATTCAGGGCGGTGGCCGCGCTGTTGGAGGGCCGGGACCGAGAAGAGGTCGCGGCGGTGTTCAAGGTCTCGTTGAAGACGGTGGACGGCTGGTGGGCGAAGTGGCTGGACGGCGGTCGTGAGGCGCTGATCGGGCGCCCGCGCGGGCGGCGTATCGGGGAACATCAGGTGCTGTCCGAGGCCGAGCAGGCGGCGGTGCGGCAGGCCGTGCTCGACCACCAGCCCTGTGACCTGGGGCTTGCCGGTCAGCTGTGGACGCGCTCCCAGGTGGGTGCGCTGATCGCGAAGCTGTATCGGGTCCGGCTGACCGAGCAGGGGGTGGGCAAGTACCTGCGGCGCTGGGGGTTGTCGTTCCAGCGTCCGGACAAACGGGCCGTCGAGCAGGACCCCGAGGCGGTGCGCGGCTGGCTGGAGGAAACCTGGCCGGCGATCCGCGCGAAGGCGAAGGCCGAGGGCGCCGAGGTGCTCTTCGCCGACCAGGTCGGCATCCGGTCCGACCAGGTCACCGGCCGCACCTGGGGAGAGAAGGGCCGGACCCCGATCGTGCGCCGGACCGGCAACCGGTTCTCGGTCAACGCCATGTCCGCGATCAGCACCAAGGGCCGCATGCACTTCATGGTCTTCACCGGCACCTTCAACGCGCAGGTCATGTGCCGCTTCCTCGGCCGGCTCGTCGGCCACTTCGACCGCAAGGTCCACCTCGTCGTGGACCGCCACTCGGCCCACCGCTCCCGGAAGGTCCGCGCCTGGCTGGCCGACCACGCCGACCAGGTCGAGCTGCACTTCCTACCGTCGTACTCGCCCGAACTGAACCCCGACGAGTTGGTCAACTCCGACCTCAAGCGCAGCCTGCCCATGAGCCACCGGGCCCGCAACCAGGCCGAGCTCGCGGCCGAAGCACGACGCTTCTTCCGTCGCCGCCAGCGCCAGCCCCACATCGTCCGCGGCTACTTCCACGCCCCGCACGTGCGCTACACCCTCGACGAGAACCAATTGAGTTTCTGATCAATACAGCGTCAGACCGAGAACTCACAGACGTCCATGATCCGCTGGTAGTCGGGCGCCAGGACCGTGGGAGCAAGCCCGTTCCGCCAGTGCGGCACCACCGAACCGGGCACCGCCGCCGCGGCCCGCGTCGGCCGCTCGTCGGCCACCACGGCAGGCGGCGCCTCCCCGCTTCTGCGTGGTTGCGCAAGGACCTCGAACACCGTCTCGCGGGCGATCACGAACCGCTCCCACGCGGCCTCCGCCTCTCGAAGCTCGGCCTGAAGGGCCTCTACCCGCTGCCGCGCGGCGCGTTCGCGCTCCTCCAGCAACCCCATCACCGACGGCATCCCGGCACCTCCACCGAAGAGACGACACGACACCCCGTCTCTCCCGCCGAACCACCGGTCCTACGCCTGACCAGCGAAAACGCGCCCGTCACTCTCGGAAAAGCAACGGCTTCTGAGGTCTTCGTGGGCGATGAAGTCGTGTGCGCGGACCAGACCGAGGGCGGTCTTGTGGGCGTGGTCGAGACACTGCCCGCGGACCTTGCGGTGCAGATCGGCGACCTTTGCGCGGCCACGCGGCGGCGATCCGGCCCTCCTCGGGCCGGATCGCCGAGTCTGTCCGTGCCGCTGGCGTGTCACCGCGTACGGTCTGGAATGCGTTCAAGGCGGCGCGGAGCGTACCGTCCGAGGAGCCGCAAGACAGGCTCCGCCCTACAGCCGTGGGCTGTGGGGCGGAGCCCGCAATGCATGTTTTAGGCGCGGCTGCAGTCCCAGAGGCTGCTGCGATTGCCCATCGGCTCAGTACGCCCCTTTTCCGTCACCCGGAGACTTGGGCGTTCACGCTCTTCTTGAACACGCTACCTCTAGTTGGAGAGATCAACAAATCCCTTCCTATTAACCACAAATATATTATTGCGGAAATATCTCTGCGTGCCATCTGGATCCCAGGCGACGATTTCATATTCAAACGATTCGGGAATGGTGCTCTTGGGATACTTGTGGCGATTGAGAACGGAAAACTCGACAATCCTGTTTTGGGAAAGCTGGCCGTTGACCTCCAACTGGATGTCATACTGACTGCCTATGCCCTTATTTGTTGGGTAAGACCAGCATGGTGCAAGATTCCTCGCCACTCCCCGCCCTCCATGCTCTGCCGGAATGAGGTGGCAGCGATCCACCAGATTCTTTCCGTCCGGAAAGCTCTGTAGAGCCTTCTTATTTGCTTCTTCCCATCCCGCAATGTTCCCCTGCGCGGATGTACCTACCCCGTGATCTGGAGTCAAACATGCGACTGCGCCTTGCGAACGTTTGGTGGTGGCGTCCAGTGGCGCATAGTAAATCCACCCTGATCCGTTGTCCTCGGCTCCCTCGCGCCGGGCATCCAGGCAAGTCAGCCCGTCATCCTCGTCTCGTCGATTTGACGATCCACGACCCTGAGCCTCGGCAGCCTGTGCGACCTGGAAGGGTTGCGCCACTGCCCCGGGGTTAATCGCAGAGGGAGTGATGGAATTAGTGGCTCCGACTTCCTGGCCATTGAGGCTGGATTGAGCGGGCGTGTTGTCGCTGTTCAGGTGACCGGAACCTGGCTCTATCTCGGTTCGGTCCAGCCGCTTTGGCTTCGAGGGGGATTCGCACGAGTCATAGGAAAGCGGGCTCAGCGCGGCAAAGCCGACCAAGCTAAATCCCGACCCCAGAGAGCTGATACCTGCCCCCACCGCGCCGAAAAATCCGTATCCTGCGCCGACCGCACCGACGCCTGCACCGCCCAGTCCGCCATACGTGCTCATGGTATTCAGGTAGTCGTAACTGCCGCTAGAGCCGTGAGTGATCTGATACTGATACGCATTCGCCAGGGCCGACTGAATATCCAGGGCTGTCGACGCAGCCCGCCTGAAGTCATCCGGGTCATCTCGGTGCCGTGTGGGTGTGGTGTATCTCCTCGGGTCCAATTCGACCAGGCTATAGCCAGGGCCGTTGCCTCCGTTCCCGCCGCCGCCCCTCAGGTAGGGGGGAACGGATATACACGGGCTGTGTCCGCTGGTATCCGCAAAGGTCAGCGGATCGGCGTTGGCATAGGCGTACCGATTCCCAGCTGTGGCGCTCTCTGGTGCGAGGTTGGCGGTGTCACGGCTGGTGAATCCTGCCGTTGCAGGGTCGTACCAGCGGCTGGTGGTGTTTACCTGGTTGGTGGTGGCGTCGGTCCAGCCGCCCTGGTAGCCAACGTTGTGGCTGGTGCCGGCGGCGTTGGTGGGCTTGCCCCAGGGGTCGTACGCCGCAGATCCGGCGGGAGTGGTGCTGGTGGCGGTGAAAGTTCCGATGAGGTCGCCGTGGCGGTCCGTGTAGGCGAAGGCGGCGGTCGCAGCGGTGCCGAGGGCGGTGAGAGCTCCGCCCGGGGCACGGGTGTAGTTCTCGGTGCCGTCGGAGGTGAGGGTGCTGGTGGCTCCGTCGTAGGTGAAGGTGTGGCCGGGACTCTGGATGAGGCGGCCGAGTCCGTCGTAGGCGTAGGTCTGACCGCCTTGGCCAACGAGGCGGTCGAAGGCGTCGTAGGCGCTGATGGTGGTGTTGCTGCCAGCAGTGACGGTGGAGCGGGTACCTCGGGGCGTGTAAGTGTAGGTGCTGGTACCGGTGGTGGTGAGTTGGTTGCGCTCGTTGTAGGTGGCTGTATTCACACCGTTGGCGGTGAGGTTGCCGTTGCCGTCGTAGCCATAGGTGGTGGTGGAGGTGCCGTTGTTCCAGGTACCGAGGCGGCCGGCCTGGTCGTAGGTGTAGGTATGGCTGGTTGCCCCTGCGACGCCTGCAGTGGCCTTCGTCTTGAGACGACCCGAGGGGTAGTAGGTGTAGGCCAGGGAAGCGACGGTCGTCCCGGAGGGGGTCTTGAGGGTGTCGCTGGTGGTGTTGCCCTGGTCGTCGTAGGTGTAGGTGCGTGTGTCGCCGGTGCCGTATTGGACGGTGTTGACCTGCCCGCGGTTGGTGTAGCTGTAAGTGAGGGTGTTTCCGGTGAGCGGGTCGGCAAGGGTCTTGAGCTGGCCGGCTGTGTCGTAGGTGTAGGTAGTGATGCCTGTGGGGTTGGTGAAGGTGGTCAGCTGGCCGTTGGCGTCGTAGGTGTAGCTGGCGTTGCCGGTGGGGCCGGCGGAAGTGGCGGGCAGGCCACGGTCGTCGTAGGTGTAGGTCTGGGTGCCGCTGGGGCTGGAGTTCGAGGTGAGGCGGCCGTCGAGGTCGTAGCCGAGGGTGCGGGTGGGGGTGGGGACATCGCTGCCGGTGCCGCTCTGGTTGGTGATGTGGTCTGCGGCGTCGTAGCTGCTGGTGATGGTGACGCCGCCGGGTTCGGTCAGCGTGGTGGGGCGGCTGAGTGCGTCGTATGCGGTGGTATAGGTGCGATCGGAGAGGTTGGGGTAGGCGGACGTGGCCGGTTCGATGGTGGATTCGGGCAGGCCGAGGGTGTTGAAGGTGTAGTAGGTGGTGTTGCGGTTGCCGTCGGTGTAGGCAGTGCGGTGCCCAGCGAGGTCGTAGGCGAAGTCGGTAGTGATGCTTTGACCGGTGGCGACGGGCTCGGTGTGCTGCTTGGGACGACCGAGCGCGTCGTAGGTCATGGTGGTGGTGTGGCCATCGGCGTCCGTACTGGCGACGAGGTTGCCGAAAGCGTCGTAGGCGGTGGTGGTGGCCGCGAGTGTGCTGCCGGCGCTGGATCGCTGCTCGGTCCGAGTGGGGTGGCCGGCCTGGTCGTAGGCCAGGACGATCGAGGGACCGTTCGTGCCTGCCGCATCTCCGGGCAGGGTCAGCTTGGTGGGTTGGCCTGCGAGGTTGTAGGTGGTCATAGTCGTGCGCAGCAGCGGGTCGGTGATGCTGGTCTGCTCGCTGGCCGCGTTGAAGGCGCGCCTGATCGTGGCGCCGGTGGGGGTGGTGGCGCTGGACTGGTTGCCGGCGTCGTCGTAGCTGTAGGTGGTGGTGTAGGAGTCGGTGGGTGCTCCGGTGCGGCGGACCAGCTCGGTGGTGGGAGGAATTGTCAAGAGTTGTGGATGGGAGGGTGCTGGATGAGTTGCCGGGCGAGTCGTTCGGCGTTGAGGGTGCGGAGGGCAGCGTCGACGGCGTCCTGATCGGTGGGGCCGATGCCGCGGCTGGTGAGGAGGGCGGTGATCTGTTTCGCGGGGCCCCAGGCGGTGTGGTCGTCGAAGGCGTCCTGGAAGTCGTGCAGGTGGAGGTCGACGGCGTCGATGACGGGGGCGATCCAGCGCGGTTCGACGCCGCGTTCGGTGAGGGCGAAGTGCACCCATTGCTTGAGGACGTCGGGCAGGAGGGTGCGCTGGTCGGGATCGAGGACGGCCTTGCGGGGCAGCCAGTCGGCGAGGAAGAGGGCTGCCTGGCCGGGGCTCCAGGCCAGGGGGCCGGTGGTGATGTAGTTCTCGCCGTAGTCGAGGAACAGTTCGGCCAGCGACCGGATGGTGTCGGCGGTTTCCGGCCCGGTGCCGCGCGCGGCGGTTGCGGTGAACGTGTCCAGGAGACGGGTGCGTTCGGTGTCGGGCAGCGGCTGGTGGTCGGGCCAGTCGGGAAGGTGGTCGCGGCATCGGGTCCAGGCCAGCGCCCGCAGCTCGACGAAGTCCTCGTCGTCGTGGCGGGGCCAGGTCATGTCCGTGGTCCGCAGGGCCGCGGCGAGATCGGTCAGGGCCGCGGACACGTCATGGACGGTCAGGGGCATGGGGATATCGTCGTCGTCCCGCATGTCCGACCAGGCGGTGGCCGCGTCCGGGGTGAGGAGGCCGAGCTTGTCGACCATGGTGCCGCCGGTCTCGATGATCTGGGCCATCAGGGTGTGCGGGGTGGGGCCGTCGTAGGCGATGAACAGCACACGTTCGCTGTCCCAGACGTCCACCGCGCGCCAGGCCCGCACCGGGTGATGGCCTGATGCGGCGTGCCAGGCGGGCAGCGGCTGGGTCTCGGCGAGGATGGCCACGGTGCCGGTCAGCATCGGCCTGCTGTCGACGGGCGCCACCCGTTCCAGCGCCGCCACGGCGGCAAGGCCGGCCGGGGACGGCGTGGTCGAGGCCCGGCCCACCACCTCCAGACACAGCCGCTGCTCGGGCTCCCGCTCGGTGATCGGGGCGTCCAGCCACGCCTGGCCGAGCCAGCTGCTGGCCCACGCCTCCGCCGTCAGCAGCTCGCCGCTGCCGCCGAATTGCCGCCGGGCATCGCGCATCACCTGGTCCGACAGCCTCAGCGGCAGCGGTGAACGACGGACCGGCTTGTGCTGCTTCTTGCCACCGGAGGACTTGCGGCGGCCACGGCTCTTCGGCATACCCGCAAGCCTGTCACATCCGCGCACCCCTGTTGGCTCGATGGTGTGCGGCCGGGGACCGCCGTCAGGCAGCGGCCGGCAGCTGCTCTTCTCGCGGCCCGTCACGCTCGACCAGAAGCCCCGCCTCGAAGCGGGCCCCGGCCCGGACCAGCGGCCGAGCGGGCCCCGGCCCGGACCAGCGGGACGAGGTGGGCGCCGTTGACCGCCCGCCACCGGGACTGGGCGGACTCGACGAGTTTGAAGACCATGGCGAGCCCGGCGGCCCGGGAGCCGGCGCCCTTGGTGACCTTGGTCCGTAACCGGACGGTGGCGAAGGTCGACTCGATCGGGTTGGTGGTCCGCAGGTGGATCCAGTGCTCGAGTGGGAAGTCGTAGAACGCCAGCAGCTCCTCCCGGTCGTCGGTGATCTTCGCGACGGCCTTGGGGAACTTCGCCCCGTAGAGCTTCGCGAACAGCTCGATGGCCTGCTCGGCGTGCTCGCGGTCCTCGGCGTTGTAGATCTCCTGCAGGGCCTTCTTCGCTGCCGGCTGTGCGGACTTCGGTAGCGCGTCCATGACGTTCGCCGTTTTGTGGACCCAGCACCTCTGCTCGCGGGTGGCCGGGAAGACCTCGCGCAGAGCCTTCCAGAAGCCGAGCGCACCGTCGCCGACCGCCAGGACCGGGGCGCGCATGCCGCGGCGGGCGCAGTCGCGCAGCAGGTCGGCCCAGGCCTCGGACGATTCCCGGTAGCCATCGGCCATGGCGACCAGCTCCTTGGTGCCGTCCGCGCGCACCCCGATCACGACCAGAACAGCTGCCCGGGCCTCCTCCAGTCGGATCCGCAGGTGGATGCCGTCGGCCCAGACGTACACGTAGTCGGCGCCGGACAAGTCGCGCTTCTGGAACAGCGCATGGTCGGCCTGCCACTGGGTGGTCAGCCGGGTGACGGTGGCCGGGGACAGGCCGGCGGAAGAACCGAGGAACTGCTCCAGCGCGGGCACGAAGTCACCCGAGGACAGGCCGTGCAGGTAGAGCAGCGGCAGCACATCAGCGATCTTCGGGGACTTCCTGACCCAGGGCGGCAGGATCGCCGAGGAGAACCGCCTGCGCTCACCGGTGGCCGCATCGACGCGCCTGTCGTTGACTCGCGGGGCCCGCACCTTGACCGATCCGGCCGCGGTGGTGACCTTCCTTGGCTGGTGGTAGCCGTTGCGGACGACCAGGCGGCGACCGCTCTCGTCCCGGTGATCGGCCAGCTCGGCTATATAGGCGTTGACCTCGGCCTCCAGCGCGGCGGCCAGCATCCTGCGCGCGCCCTCCCGGACGATCTCGTCCAGCAACGATGCCCCACCACCGGTGGTTCCGTCATTCACAACGGTGAGCACGAACGTGCCTTCCCGACCGGCACAACGACAACCGGTCTCGCTCGAGGACCTACCGATCGATCACCGAGAAAGTACCTCCTCGGGCCCGATCCACAGGTTCTGAGCATTGCTCTCGCCGGCGCTGTTGTAGGTGTAGCTGGTGGTGTAGGTGTCGTCGGAGGCGTCCTTGGACCGGGCGTCGCTGTAGGTGGTCTGGTGGTCGTTGGTGGGGTTGAAGGGGTTGACCGTGTCGATGGAGTAGGTGGCGTATGCCGTGTGGCATTCGGCTGCGGTGGTACAGGTGGTGGTCGAAACGGTGTTGCCGCGCTCGTCGTGTCCGGTGGTGACGGTGTGCCCGTTGGGGTCGGTCACGCTGTAGAGGTAGCCGTGGGTGTCGTAGGTGTAGCGGGTGATGCCGGTGGTCGGGTCGACCGTAGCCGCGAGTTTGCCTGTGCGGGTGTCCCACCGCCAGCTGAGGGTGTGGTCGTCAGGGTCCTTGACTGATACGTATGTGATCTTTGTCGGGCTGGCGGCGCTTCCCATGGCCTTGAAGTGGGAGCTGACTGCTTCGGTGTCGAGGCGTGTGCGGTAGACCGCGACCTGGGCAATGGAGCCGGTGAAGCGGCCGTCGGGGCTGGTGGGATGGTTCGGCCACCCGCCGTCCGCGGTACCTGCACCGACGTAAACGAACGCGGAACCGTTGTAGTAGATCTGGCGCGGGGTACTGCTGGTGGCGCTCTCGGCGCCGTCCAAGTAGAGGGTCTGGCCACTATCGTCGCCGGCAAGGGCAGCGTGGTGCCAGGCACCGTCGTTGACGGTGCGGGAGGAGGCCAGGGCGTTCACACCGTCCCCGGTCCACAGTGCGCCGTACAGCTTGCCGTCAGTGCCGACGTACAGCGCGGGATTCCACTGGTCGACTGCTGGGGTGTGGGCTGTGCCGAGGGGGAAGGACTGGAAGCTGTACAGGGTGCCTGCGGTGGTGGTCTTGAACCACAACTCGACGGTGTTGGGGCCCTTGACCACGGCTGCGGACGCGGGCAGCTGCAGCACCGACGTGGTGCCGTTGAACGTCGCGGCCGTGCCGTCCGACGTACCGGAGGGTCCCGCTGTGCCGAGGGTGGTGTTGGTGTAGGTGCCGTGGTCCTGGTTGGGGAGTGCGGTGCCAAGCTGATCCTGGGCGGTGGTGGTGCCCATGGGTTCATTGAGGCGCCAGTACGCCGACGGGTTGGCGAGTACGACGGCAGCGCGGTAGTTGGCGGAGTGCGTGACGGCTTGGCCGGGCTGCGTGGTGGCTGTCGCGTAATGACGCGCGACGGTGCTCGTCGACAGGGCGTAGGGGTAGTAGGAGAAGTCGGCGAGTGCTCCCTTGAAGTGACCGCTGGCGTCCGCGGGAGCGGAGGGCCAGTTCTTGACCGTTCCTGCTCCGAGGTAGGCGTAGGTGTCGCCGTTGTACTTACTCGTGCCGGTAACGGGCGTGCCGCTGGCGGCACCGTCGATATACAGCTGCTGGCTCATCACGCCGTCGGTGCTGGTGGCGACGAGGGTGGCCATGTGCCACTTGTCATCGCTGACGGTCGCGGCGGACACGGCGGTGTTGGCGGAACTGCCATTCCACAGCTGGCCGTAGAGCTTGCCGTCGGTGCCGACGTACAGGGCCGGGGTCCACTTGCCACCGGTCGTGCTGGCACCGAGGGGGAAGGACTGGTAGCCGTAGAGCACGCCGGGCTCTGCCGTCTTGAACCAGATCTCCACGGTGGCGGTGCCACCAGTCCGGGGTACGGCGGTCGCGGGAAGCTGCACGTGGGAGTCCGTGCCGTTGAAGGATGCAGCGGTGGTACCGCCGGTGGCGTACGGGCCCGCCGTGCCCAAGGTGACGTTGTTGTAGGCGCCCTGGTTCTGGGCAAGCGCCGCTGAGGAGAGCACCTCGCTGGCCTGATTGCCGGCCTGGTCCGAAAGGCGCCAGTAGCCGGTGGGCCTTGCGTCGATCACCGCGCTGTCGTAGGCGGCTGCTCCGTTCGCGGCGGCCTGGAACATATCGCGGACCTTGTCACCGTAGAGCAGGCCGTGGTCGAACGCGGTGACGTTGGCGATCTGGCCCTTGAAGTGGCCGGTCTTGTCCGTCGGCGCGCCCGGCCAGCCGGAGCTGACGTTGCCTGCACCAACGTAGACGTTGTTGTCCCCGTTGGCCTTGATAGTGGCGTTCAGTGGTCCCGCCACGGCGGCACCGTCGAGGTAGAGAGTCTGCGAGGAGGGGTTGTCGGCCGACAAGAGGGCAAAGTGCCACGCGCCGTCGGTGACTGACGCGGAGGACGCCAGGGTGTTCGATGCGGCTCCGGTCCAGAACTGCCCGTGCAGCTTGCCGTCAGTACCGACGTACAGCGCAGGGTTCCATTGGTCGCCTGACGCCGCCTGCCCGCCAATGGGGAAGGACTGGTAACTGATGAGGACGCCCGGAGAGGTGGTCTTGAACCACACGCCGAGGGCGCCCGGGCCGGAGGTCGGGGCGTAGGCCGCCGGGATTTCGGCCCAGGACGTCGTGCCGTCGAAGGTCGCGGCTCCGGCTGATCCCGTCATCGGGCCTACGCCGCCGAGCGCAACGTTGGAGTAGGTGCCGTTGTTGGGCGTCGGCCTTGGTGAGTAGATCATGTTGGCGGCCTGGCTAGCGGAGCTCTCGGCGAGCCGCCAGTACCCGGCCGGATGCGAGCCCATCACTGCGCTCCGGTACTCCTGCTCGGAGCCCGACACCGAGGGCGTGTTCAGTTTCCACACGCCGCCGTTGGCGTCGGTCACCTGCGTTGCCCGGTCCTGCACGGCGTCGTACACCACGTCGAGCTTGGTTTTGCCCGATGGCAGTTTCAGTGTGGTCAGCTGGGACGATGCGGTCCGGCCGGCCGCCCACTGCGACTTGACGGTTCCATCGCCGAGTGCCTGCGGGTACAGCGCGACCTCGGCGATCTGGCCGGAGAAGTGGTTGTTGCCGTCCGCTCCTGCAGCCGGTGCCGCGGGCCAGGGGATGCCCTGGGTGTAGCCGGCACCGAGATAGGTGTAGTCCGTGTCCAGGGGGTCGATGGCACCGGTCCGGGTTCCGACCGCGGCACCGTCGAGGTAGAGCGTCTGGCTGTCGCCGCTGCCCGAGAGCACCGCGAAGTGCCACACGCCGTCGGTCACCGTGCCGGAGGAGGTGAGCGGGTTGAAACCGATCGCCGGCCCGTAGAACTCGGCCCTCAGCTTGCCGTCGGTACCGATGTACAACGGCGACGAGGCGTGGGAGGGCGTGCCGGCCAGCGGGGTGTTCTGGTAACCCACGAGGACACCGGGCGAGGTCGTCTTGAACCACAGGCCGAGCGCCAGGTAGTTGTTGCGCAGCGATGCGTTCGGCAGTGTGACCGAGGAACCGGTGCCGTCGAAGGTCGCCGTGGTCGTGGCGGCGCCCGACAGCGGGCCGGGGGCCGAGCCGAGGGCGACGTTGGTGTAGGTCGCCTTGTCGCTGCCCTGGTTAGCGATCACCTCGCTGTTCGCCGTGGTGCCGGACGCCTCACCCAGTCGCCAGTATGACGACGGGGCGGTGTCCAGTACCGCCGAGCGGAGGTGGGAGCCGGGCGTGTAGGAGTACGTGGTGCAGGGCCTGGCGCTGTTGCTACCGGCGGGCGGGGTGCACACCTGCGCCAGCTGGTCGGCGTTCGCGGCGTCGTAGGCGTACGTCCACACCAGGGCCGTGGAGGCGTCGGCGCCCGTGGCGGGGTCGGTCGCCACCTGGGCTATATGGCGGCCGTCGGCCGTCCAGGTGAAGTGGAGCGCCCGGCCCGAGACCTCGTCCGTGACGGTGTCGAGTTTCCCGGAGGTGTAGTGCAGAGCCTGGCTGTGCTGCTCCCGGTCGGTGATACGCGACAGCAGGTATCCCGAACCGGACTTCTGGCTGAAGGTGTAGACCGTCCCGGACTTGTCCGCGAGGATCCAGCCCCCACCCGCGTTGGCGGCGAGGGTCTCGAACTCGCCCGAGGGTGAGGTGTACAGCGGCATGCCGGTGGTGGTCCGGGTCGTGCCGGTCCACTGCCCTGCGCTGTGGTACAGGTACTGGAGGCCGTCCGCCTTCTTGATCGACAGAATGTCGGTGCCGGGGTCGCCGGGGAGACCGTTGACGGGGGCCAGGTCGCGCATGGTGTTCCAGCCGGTGCCGATCTGGGTGCGCGTGCCGAGGGTGGAGGTGCCGAGCGTCGCGGCGCCGGTGCCTGGGTAGAGCCAGAGCTTGGCGGTGCTGGTCTCGATTCCCATGACGTCGCCGCGGCCGTCGTGGTTGAAGTCCCCGCCGACCAGTTCGGCCATGGAGTTCCAGCCCCCGCCGAGGGAGGCACGCGCGCCGAGGGAGCCGTCCGTGTTGACCGGGTAGGCGTAGAGGTTGCCGCTCGACTTCTCGACCGCGAGGAGGACCTTTCGGCCGTCACCGGTGAGTGGCGCAGTCACCGTGAGAAACGCCATGTCGTTCCAGCCGGAGTCCCCGATGGTGATCGGATCGAGGAAGCCGCCGCCGGACTTGCCCGGGAACAACCGCAGGGAACCGTTCCAGCTCACCACGCCGATGGCGTCGCCGATGCCGTCGCCCGTGACGTCGCCGCCGGTGAGCTGCGAGATGCCGTTCCACCCCTCGCCGAGCCACCTGCGCTTGGCCTGAGAGAAGTCGGGACCGGGGTAGAGCCAAAGCTTTCCGGTGCTGAAGTCGACGGTCACGGCGTCGTCGACACCGTCGCCGGTCTGGTCGCCGATGCCGGCCAGCTGGGTGAGTTGGAAATCGTTGCGGCCGAATCGTTCGCTTCGACCGCTGCCGGTGGTCAGTACGACCGATCCGGTGCCGTCGGCGTCCGGGACGACGCTCATGTCGTAGGCGGAGGACCAGCCTGAGCCGAAGAGAGTGGTGGTCCGCGGATCGAGGGAGTTGTAGGTGCGTGAGACGCCGAGGGCGGGGCCGACGGCCTTCACGGCGGCGTCGGTGGCGGAGGTGGTGTAGTTGCCCGCCTGCGCGTCGAAGGTCCGCGTGGTGCCGTTACCGGCCGTCCCACCCAGGCGTGAGGTGATGACGGGTTGCTGGACGGCCGTGGTGAAGGGCGTGTAGTCGGTCAGCAGGCTCTCGCCCTGGTGGTCGCCGATCTTCACGCGCCACAGGTAGGTCTGGTTCCAGGAGAGTTTCCCGGCCGGTACCGTCCAGGACGAGTTCGGTTGCCACCCAGAGTCAGCAATGACCTCGGGGCTGCCGGACTTCGGGTTGGTGTACACCAGGAACTGGTAGTCAAGGCCGGTGCCGGGGTTGTTATCCGGGTCGTGGCCCGTCGCGTAGAGCTGCGGGGAGAGTACTCCGACAACGGTGTTGCCAAGGGGTTCCACGGTGTCGAGCTGCGGCGGGACGTTCTGCGAGGAGACCCAGATGCAGTTTCCGTACTTCACACCGTACGAGTCGTGGAGTGACGCGCTGCCATAGACGTAGCCGTCCCAGCAGACCTGGTACTGGGGGCCAACTGGCAGCGGCGGGATCGGGACGGTCACGGCCGCCAATTCTCCGGTCTTGACCAGTCCGGAAACACCGGTGAGCGGTGCGTTGACCGCGACCTCGTTCCAGTTCGCGTCGAAGACGCGGGCCCGGACCTGCATGCTGGAGGAGTTCCACCAGTTCGCGGCCTCGTTCCGCAGCGTTACCTGGGCCGATCCTGCCTGGAGGGCAGTCGGCGGGATGTAGTTGCTGACGGAGTTGTAGGTTGCGGCCCAGTCCGTGTAGGTGATCGCGAGGTAGGGCGGGTAGCCCGTGTTGGTGCTGTCGAACTTCTTGAACGCGTAGTTGTCCCATGGGTCAGCGGTCAGCGCGAGCCCGTAGTTCGCGCCGCCGTGCGTCCAGTAGTTCGCCAGCACAGAGCCGGGGCTGGTCTGGTCGGATCCCAGGTGGATTGTCGCCCACTGGATGCCGCCGCAGGTGTCACCGCCGGCGAAGGACTCACTTCCCAGCCACTGGCCGATGTTCAGGCCGGGGTAGTTGCGGATGGTGTCAGGGTTCCACGGGCTGGTGATCTCGTGGACGTTCACCGACCGGCGGTCGCATGACCAGGAGTGGGTGTTGGCGATCTTGAGGTCGACGGCGAGTACGAAGTTGGCGCCGATGTTGGCAACGCCGGGGAAGGTCAGGTAGGTGTTCGCGACGTGCCCGCCGCCGTCGTAGGTGCCCACGCGCAGTTCACCGGCGGTGGAGTTGTTAGCCGAGAACCCGCTGTATACGTACGTCGACTTGCCCGCGCCGATCTGGGCAGAGCTCGTGGGGTCAACCTGTACGGGGAAGACCCGCTTGGGATCGTGGAGCCATGCGGCGTCCAGATCCATCCGCAGGGCGGGGGTGCCGCCGTCGCGGACCAGGGAGTACTTCACGCCGTCGCTCATCGCACCGACACCGGAGCGGGAGTCCTTAGCGGAATCCTCCATGGAGCCCGTGGGAATGACGGCCCGGACAGTGCCGCTGTCGTCCTTGAAAGCCATCTCGCCCTCGCTGCCGATAGAGGGAGTGAGGCCGGTCAGGTTCAGGGGGAAGGTCCAGCTTGTGGGCGCCGTGGCATCGTGGAGGACAACTGTCTCCTTCACCCCTGCGGCCAGTGCGTTGTAGACCAGGTCGGTTTTCGGCGCCGCCCCGGGGTAGGTGACGGTGTTGCCGCTGACCTTGCCGCCCACCTTGGTCGCACCCTGGAGGCCGTACGACAGCACGTGGTCGGCGTCGATAGTCATAGTCACCAGCGACCGGGCGTCCGCGGATGTCGCGAAGCTCAGGTTCTGGTTGCTGGCCGTCTCGTGCCACCGGTTGTCACGGCCGAGGGACAGTGCCGTGTCGATCTGGGCGAACGTCCCGTCTGGCTTCCTGTAGTGCACGGGGCGGGAGTAGACACGCGTGGTCTTGGTGCCGTCGTAGTTGCGGAAGACCGAGGTGTTCTCCGTGCGCGCGGCCACGTCCTCGATGCCTGTGTCACCCTCGGGATCGGGAGTCGTGATTCCCCCTGCCGTCGACGGCTCTCTGCTGGCAGAGGCAGGCGCGCTCGCCTTCGCAGTGGGCTGGGCCTGTCTGGGCTGAGGGCCGGCCTTGGGTCGTCGGCGCATCCAGTCAGGTGGCTCGGTGGTACGCACGGGCTGTGTCCCGCGGACGCCTCCCGCCACATGTGACGCTCCCGCATGCTCGTCGGGGCTGACCTCCGCAAGCTCGCCAGCCCCTGGCAAGTGCGCGGCAGACTTCCCTCCTTGAGACTTGTCGGTGGCCGAAGTAGGCACCTGGTGGGCACGCCCGGAGGCATCGCCCGCCCGCTGCTGGGGACTGCGCGGTGCGGAGAAGCTCTGCGGCGCGTGCGTGGCAGCGAACGCAAGCGCATCCTGGGTCGCCACCGCGATGAGCAGCGCAAAGCTGGTGACAAGCACACGCACGTACGGCATGCGGCGCCGGGAGCGCACCTGGTGCCGCCCCGTCGGCCCGTGTGCAGCTTTGGCGGTGTGCACACGCCAGGCATTCGCAACCAACGATGAAGAAGCTGTCAACGGCCATGTAGTTGCCCAGCTGGGTGGTCAGCGGTTGTCCGGACTGATGGCCATCAGAATTCCAGGCTGACGGCCGTGGTGTTCCGGGTGGGCGGTCAGCCCAGGGGGACGACGCCCTTGCCGGCGAGGGCTTGCGCGAGACGGTGGGAGTCGCCCTTGGTCAGGACCAGGTGAGCGTGGTGCAGGAGCCGGTCGACGGTCGCGGTGGCGAGGGTCTTGGGCATGATCGTGTCGAACCCGGAAGGGTGGATGTTGCTGGTCACCGCGATGGAGCGGCGTTCGTAGGCGGCATCCACGATCCGATAGAACGCCTCGGCGGCGTCCTCGCCGGCCGGGAGCATGCCGATGTCGTCGACCACGATCAGGTCACATCGGCAGATTTTGGCGACGGTGCGGGCGGTGGAGCCGTCGACCTTGGCCTTGTTGACCGTGGCGGTCAGTGTCTCGAGAGTGAACCAGGCGACTTTCAGGTCCTTTTCGATCGCGGCGTGGGCCAGGCCCTCGGTGAAGTGGCTCTTGCCCGTGCCGGACGGGCCGGCGATCACGAGATTCTCCGCCCGGCCGATCCACTCGAGGGTGGACAGGGCGTTCTGGGTGGCCTCGGGGATGGTGGAGTCCTCCGGCCGCCAGGAGCCCAGGGTCTTGCCGGTCGGGAAGTTCGCCGATGACCTGCGCAGGCGTCGGGTGGCCGCGTCACGGCCGACGACCTCCTCGTTGATCAGGACGCGGAGGAGCTCGGCAGGGTCCCAGCGTTGTGCGCGGGCGGTGGCCAGCACGTCCGGGGCGGCTTTTCGTAGGTAGGGCAGGCGCATCCGTCGTAGGAGCCGGTCGAGTTCGTCGGGGATCGCGGGCGGGCTGGGATAGGTCATGGGTGTGCCGAATCCTTGTCGGTGGGGACGAGTTGGTGAAGGGATGGCCGGCGTTGGCCGGGTCACTGGCCGAGGGCCTGCCAGCCGCTGGTTCCGGGCTGGACGGAGTGGGCCTCGTCCGCGCGGACGGTGATGCCGACCTGGGCTGCCGCGTCCAGGTGGTCGATGATCGCGGGCAGGTCGTCGTCGGCGAACCGGCCATGCATGGCCGCGAGTCCGAGGGCCTGGTCGACCAGCTCGGTGCCGACCAGGGCGGCGAGCTCGACCGCGCGGGCCATCTTCGCGCGGATGCGGACGACTCCAGCGGGGCCGGCCTCGATCAGCCAGCGTTCGGCGCCCGGGCCGATGGCGAGGAAGGCGATTTCGGCCTCGGTGCGGGGTTTCGGGACGGGGCGGTGCACGCTGCGGCCGGACGGGTGGCCGGGGTAGTGCTCGTCCAGGATCCGCGGGGCGCCCGGGGTGGAGACCCTGTGCCGGGCGATCTCGACCAGATCGGTGCCTCGGCGGGCGGTCACCACGAGTTCCTCGCCGACGATCCGACACCAGATCTTGGTCCCGACGTGGCCGGGCGGGGTCGAGTAGCGCACCGAGCCGAAGCTGATCGTCTGGTCGTCGTTGACCAGTCGCTCCTCGCCGAGCGCGAGCGCGAACGGCTCGTCCGGGAGCCGGTGCAGCCGGCGGCGCTCGACGTGCAGCCGGTCGGCGGGTATCTGTCCGGTCGAGCGGTGGCGCCGGTTGTTGACCTGCTCGCACCAGTGGTCGCAGGCCTGGGCGAGCTCGGTGAAGCTGTCGTACTGGCCTCGCAGATTAGCCTGCGTGGGGACCAGGTCGGCCTTCGCGATGCGGACGGTGGCTTCCGCGCCGCCCTTCGACTCGGGGTCGTAGGGGACGCACGTCTCCACCTGGCAACCGTAGTGGCGGCCCGCCGCGACGATCTGCGGGTGGCGGACGGCAATGCCGGCGACGTGCTCGACGGTGACCGTCTTGGCGTTGTCGGTCAGCAGGTAGGTCGGCGCCCCGCCGAGCCGGCGGAGCGTGGTGTCCAGGCAGGACACCAAAGTGCCGAGCGTGCAGTCCCAGACCGGGATCACCACCCGGAAGCGGGACCAGGCCAGCCATGCGCAGAACAGCCAGGTCCGCCGGCCGTTGATCTTGGGGCCCTCGCCCCAGTCGAACTGCAACCACATCCCGGGCTCGGGGATCCAGGGCCGGTAGGTGCGGCGCTTGCCCGCCCGCCAAGCGGTCTTCGCCGCGTGCACCGCCCGCCTCGTCGAGCGGGCGCTGCCCGCATAGCCCAAGGTCAGAAGCCTCTCGTGGGCGACATCGGCGCGGATCTTCGCCTTCGACTGGTCGACCCACTCCTGGATCTTCTCCAGGAACGGGTCGATGAGCTTCGGTCGCGGGGCCCGCTCGAACGGGTTCTGACCCACGTCCCGAGCCTCGACATACCGCTTGACGGTCTTCGGGTCGCACCGGGCGAGCTCGGCCGCGGACCAGAACGTCCGGGTGAGGTCGTACGCCGCAAGGATTTCCATGATCTCTCTGTCAGACTTGGTCACGGGCCTCTCCGGTCGGTTGCTAATGCGTGGAAACATCAGCAAAACGGACCGGAGGGGCCGCACTCGTACAGGCGTGATCAGGAACACTCGGCTTGGCCATCCACCAGGAATTCTCGTGGCCATCAGCCCGGACTCAACTGGCCGCCCACCAGGAGCTTCACACGGCCGCCGTCAGAAGCGCGGAACCGCAACCGGCGCACAGCCGTCCCCCTGATGAGCGAGCGGACGGACCACTCGACCCGGGCCCGTATGACGGGACTTCATAGCAGGTCAGGAACCACTCCGTCCGCGGCGATTTATGATCAACTCAGACATAGGGTGACAGTCGGAGCCCGATTCGTTGCCAAATCTCAGCACCGACGTGATCAAGGGAGCCGCCCCTCACGCAGGGGTTGACACGGCAGATATCGTCCAGCATCGGTGCCAAATGACCTTTCGACCGCACCGGCCTGATTCTTCCCCGTCGCATGCGGCCATCGCGGTCCGCGGCGAGGGCCCCGCGACTGTCAACTCCGCCCACTGGCGATAGCATCA
This sequence comes from Kitasatospora dryopteridis, assembly GCF_050749075.1. Classification (NCBI taxonomy): domain Bacteria; kingdom Bacillati; phylum Actinomycetota; class Actinomycetes; order Kitasatosporales; family Streptomycetaceae; genus Kitasatospora; species Kitasatospora dryopteridis. The sequence goes on from NZ_CP192749.1 coordinate 130,249, forward strand.
CGGGCTCGCGCGACGGGTCAGAGAGAAGCCTCTGCCCTCACCTAGTCCAAGAGGATCACCTTCAGCCATGCTCCTGACGCGATCAAACAACGCCACGGCACTGATGATCTGCGCTTGGACCGCTCTTGCCCTGCTAGCCCTTCCAGGAAGTGCCGAAGCCGAGCCAGCGACTCCCACAACTTCGTGGCCCTTGGACGAGCAGCACCTCAACGCGGGAAAGGTATGGCAGCTCAGCACAGGCAAGGGGGTGACGGTGGCAGTCGTCGACAGTGGCGTGGCCGCGTCTCACCCCGGGCTAGATCACCAGCTCCTGCCCGGTAGCAGTGTGTTGGGAGATCAGAGCAACGGACTCTCTGACACTTCGCCCGACTCTCACGGGACGAGTGTCGCAGCGGTCATCGCCTCATCGACCGCTAACGCCGGCTCAGGCGCGCCGGGACTCGCGAAGGACAGTAGAATCCTTCCCGTTCGTGTCACTGCCAGCGGTGCAGCCACTCCCCAGAACGTGGCACACGGCATCGCGTGGGCGGTCGATCACGGAGCCCGCGTAATCAATGTTTCCATGGGATCGGATCAGCCAGATCCGATGCTCCGAAAGTCGGTCGAATACGCGATTGCAAAGAACGTCATTGTGGTTGCCGCCGCCGGAAACCTAGGGGAGCAGGGTAATCCCGCCCAATATCCGGCAGCCTTCCCTGGCGTGGTGGCGGTCACCGGCGTCAACAGCAGCGGCGAGTTCTGGCCCCCCAGCGAGTCGGGGAACTGGGTGACTCTCGCTGCGCCCGCAGCCGATATATCGTCCACAGACAGTCAGGGCTCCCCCAGGACAGTCGCAGGCACAAGCTACTCGGCAGCATACGTAGCCGCCACTGCCGCCCTACTACTGGAGCGCTACCCAGAGTTGACGGGACACCAAGCAATCCAACGAATTATTGACACTACGTCACAGCATCACCAAAAGCCAGACCCAAAATTTGGCTATGGAGTTGTGAACCCCCTCCAGGCGCTGACCGACACCGCCCCGCTTCCTCACAACACCCGAAACCCGCTGCTGGCCAGCAAGGCGATTCCCGCCGAGGCAAGCAGCCCGATGACGCAGGTCCTGGTCAGCACCGTCGCCGCTTTCGCAGCTCTTGTCGCGGCGGGCCTGGGCCTGATCACCATCATTCGCCGGCGGCGCCGGACTCACGCCCCGGCAGGCCATCCGAGGGGCGGGCCAGTCCACACCCACAACGCCTCGCACAGGCCACGAGCCACAGCCACGCCGAAGGGACGTAAGCGCGCATGACGATCACCTTTGCCCCTCTACGTACCCGCGCCGTCGTGATAGGTGTTGGCTCCATACTCGCAAGCCTGATCGCCCTCTTCCTATGGAAGCCTTGGGCTCACGACAGCGCACCCCCGCTGGTCCCGGCCTCCGATTACTCTGGCCGTCCATCAGCCTGCCTCGCCTCCAGCGATGACAAGGACGCCCAACCCGACGCACGGAACGCGTGGCTCAGCATGCAGAATGCCGCCAAGGGGCTGCGCGTCAATGTTCAGCAGCTGACCGTCCAGGCCGCCGCCCGTCAAGAGGCCTCTCCCTATCTGGCGGGCCTCATCGCTCAGCACTGCACACTGATCGTCACCGTCGGCCCCGCGTTCGCAACCGCTGTTCCCGATCTCCTCAACGCTGCCTCCGGCACTCGTTTCATCGTGATCAATGCCGGGATCGATCTCCACAATCCGCGCATAGCTCAGCTCTCGGGCCAAGACGCCCCCGCGCAGCTTGCCGAACGGGTGCGCGACCTCACGAAACATCCCTAGCCTGCGCGTTTCATCTGGGGTTGCGTCCGGATCATGATCGAAAAAGAGAAAGTGCCTTCTGAGCTGCAACGATGAGGCTTGTCTAAGGTCCCAGTCGTTCCAGCAGGAAGGCACTTTCTGCGTGCACCCTACCCGCTCACGTCCCAAGCTTGTCGTCAGCGCCGACGGGCACGGGGTGGTCAGCCACGCCGGCTCGCGTCTGCTCGCGGATCTGGCTGATGCCACCACGCTGACCAGTGCCTTCTCCGATGCCCTGCACCGGCTGCGACCACGCGGGACCGGGCACGATCCCGGCCGTGTCGCGGTGGACCTGGCGGTGATGCTCGCCGACGGCGGCGAGGCGATTTGTGACCTCGCCGTACTGCGCGACCAGCACGAGGTGTTCGGCCCCGTCGCCTCCACCCCGACCGCCTGGCGCGTGCTGGCCGGCATCGACGCGGCAGCCCTGAACGCCCTACGGGCAGCGCGGGCCAGGGCCCGCGAGGTCGCCTGGCTGCAGGCCGGCGAGACCGGACGCCCGATACCCGCATCGCATGCCGGAGGACGTGAACTGCCGGGTCTGGTGCTGGACATCGACGCCACCCTGGTCACCTGCCACTCCGAGAAGGAACAGGCCGCCGCCACATACAAACGCGGCTTCGGTTACTCAGGTTGAACTCGTCTTGTCGTAGGCGCTGACGGACCTTGATCCCTGCGGTACGACATCGGAGTGCGATACGCGCAGGGGGGCGGGTTCACCGCCCAGGAGCAACAGCGTCGGGAGCGGGTGCGGCTGGAGGCCGCCGAGCGGTTCGAACGGGGCGACGGCAACCGGGTGATCGCGGTCGACCTGCGGGTCACCGTGCGGTCGGTGGAGCGGTGGCGTCAGGCCTGGCGGCAGGGCGGTTCGGCCGGCTTGGAGTCGAAGGGGCCGCAGTCCGTGCCCCGGCTCGGTGAGCGGCAGTTCACCCAGCTGGAGCGGGAGCTGGAGAAAGGGCCGCTCGCTCACGGCTGGGAGGACCAGCGGTGGACGCTGGCGCGGATCAAGACTCTGATCGGCCGCCGGTTCCACGTCTCCTACACCGTCCAGGGCGTGTGGAAGCTCCTGCGGCGCAACGGGTGGTCGTGCCAGCAGCCGGTCCGCCGGGCGATCGAGCGTGACGAGGGGGCGGTCGAGGTGTGGAAGAAGCAGGTGTGGCCGCAGGTAAAAGCCTAGTGGCGGCGCTCGGGGCCTGGCTGGTGTTCGAGGACGAGGCCGGGGTCTCGATGACGCCGGCGCGGGCCCGCACCTGGGGACGCCGCGGCCGAACGCCCGTCGTCCGGGTGCGCGGCCGCTCCCGCCGGCGCATCTCGATCGCCGCCCTGACCTGCTACAAGCCCGGAGAGCGGTCCCGACTGATCTACCGGCCCCGGCTGGACGACGGCCAGGGCAAGAGCAAGGGTCGCAAGAGCTTCGCCTGGACCGACTATCGCGACTTGATCATCGCGGCGCACACTCAGCTCGGCGGGCCGATCGTGCTGATCTGGGACAACCTGAATACTCACCTGGCCGTCGGCATGAAGGAGTTCATCGCCGCCCAGGACTGGCTCACCGTCTACCAGCTGCCCCCGTACGCGCCCGACCTCAACCCGGTCGAGGGCATCTGGTCGCTGCTGCGACGCGGCTTCCTGGCCAACGTCGCCTTCGCCGATCCCGACCACCTCGTGCAGACGGTCAGACGCGGCTTACGGAAGATCCAGTATCGGCCGCAGCTCATCGACGGCTGCCTGACCGCGACCGGGCTGACCACTGCTTTGCCGTGATCGCGTCCAACCCCGGCAGGTCTTGAACGGATCAGCGAACGCCACGTGGTCCGCGAGCGATGATCGGCGAGCCACCGTCCTGCGGCAGGACGACGAGGAACCGCCAGAGGTCGTACTCGACGTTCGCCAATCCGATTGTCGCCGCGGACGCGAAAGCCTCGGCAGCAGGCCCGGCACCGTCCGTCAGCTCATCGAGCCTTGCATAGAACTTCTCCAGATCTGTGGAGCGGCCGTTGAGCCACAATCGGACGTTCGCCCCCTTGCGAAGCGCGGCGAGCAACTCGTCACGCATCGCGCCCTTGGCCGATTCTAGGACCCGGTCGTGAAGGCGCTCCTGGATACACGGCTGCGTCGGGGACGCGTCAGCCTCCTGGCCACACCGCCGGCACGACTGCAGGGCGCCGGGAACGAAAAGATGCAGATACCGGGTGGTATGCCGGGCTGAGATGCCGCACAGCGTCCCGCGCCCGCCCGCCGCATGCTCGACACCGGGAACGCCGTTCACCTCGCAGGCACCGAAGCGGGCCGGCTCCCGCGCTGTTGCAAACGACCAGTCATCGTTCGGCGCATCGATCACGCGGACGAGCATGCCACAGCCGCCCCTCGCCTGATCTCGATCACCGACATCGCGAGTTCAACCTGAGTACCACCCGATGCTGTGCTTCCTGGACAACACCGGCGAGGCCCTGGCAGGTCTCCTGCGACCGGGCAACGCCGGCGCGAACACCGCCGCCGACCACATCACCGTCCTCGACCAGGCCCTCGCCCAGATCCCCGATGCCCACCGCCACGGCACCCCGGTCCTCGTCCGCGCCGACAGCGCGGGCGGCGCCAAGGCCTTCCTCGCCCACCTGCGAGCCCTGCGGCAACGCGGGATCCGGACCACGTTCTCGGTCGGGCACGCCGTCACCGACCAGGTCCGCAGAGCCATTCGCGCACTGCCCGAACAGGTCTGGCACCCAGCGCTGGAACAGGACGGTTCCCTCCGTGCCGGGGCCGAGGTCGCCGAGCTGACCGGCCTGGTCGACCTCACCGGACACCCGGACGGCACCCGCATCATCGTCCGCCGTGAGCGGCCCCACCCTGGGGCCCAGCTGTCCCTGTTCGACCAGGACGAGGGCATGCGCCACCAGGTCTTCCTCACCGACACGCCCGCCGGCGAAGGTTCACTGCAGCATCTGGAGGTCCGCCACCGCGCCCACGCCCGGGTCGAGGACCACATCCGCTGCGGCAAGAGCTCCGGCTTCGGCCGCTTCCCCTCCCGCCACTTCGCGATCAACCAGGCCTGGCTGGAGCTGTCCCTGACCGCCATCGACCTGCTCGCCTGGACCCGAACCCTGCTGCTGGACGGCGAGTTGGCCACCGCCGAGCCCAAGAAGCTCCGCTACCGCCTCCTGCACGCCGCCCGCATCACCCGCGGAGCCCGCCGCCTACGCCTGCGGATCGCCGCCACCTGGCCCTGGCGACACGAACTGACCGCAGCGTTCAGCCGCCTGATCGCACTGCCCCGACCGGCCACCTGACAGACGAAACCGCCACTGACCACCCACGACCCGAAGACCCACAGGAGCACCCGGCCATCGCGCCGGGCCCTCAGCATGCCCGTTCCTCGACAGCAGCCTCATCACGACCGACCCGGAAGATCAACCCAGCTCAACCACCCCAACCGAAACGCGGAGGCTAGGCCACCGCCCGGCGTGGTTCTGCCGAACAGCATGAAGCGGGCCCCGCGCCACCGTCGGCGCGGGCCCGCTTCATGCTGCAGGGGAGCGGCTCGAGATCCCCGTTGTGGACTCAGATTCCACCGCGGACCGCAGCGGAGCGACAGCGGTGTGGGTGCCGATACCCCGGTCGGGTCCGCGTCCCGAAATGATGTGACGCATGGTCGGACACCTGTGCTCCAATGCGCTGTCACGCCGTCCACGCACCACCTACGAGTGCAACCTCAGAACCAGGAGCAGTACCGGCCGATGAACGCTGAATGTCCCCGCTGTGCCAAGTCCGACCGGACCGTGGGTGTGCCGCATGCCTTGACCGACACCGGCCACCCGCTCGGGGCGGCGGAGCGCGGCCTGCTCCTGCCGCCACCGCCGCAGGCGCCAGCAACGGTCGAGCGCAGCAAGCCCGCCGCCGCGCTCTACACTGTGGCGGGCGTGATCACCGCCCTGTGGCTGATGAACGTGAGCCGCGGCGTCCCGGACCTGGAGGACGCCGACACTGCCTACATCATGGGCTATCTCCTCGGCCCGCTGATCCTCATCGTGCCCCTGGCGCTGGCCGGGCTGATCGTGCAACTGGCGACGAAGCGGCGGCGGGTCCAGGTGGCCGAGGACGGCGCCAGAGCGTGGCACGCGATCTGGGAGCGGTGCCACCGGATTTGGCAGGCGGCCTGGCTGTGCCGACGGTGCCGGGTGACGTTCCTCCCGAAGGGAGCGCTCGGCCCGCACTTCCCCGCCACCCCGGCCATAGCAATAGCGCAGTTCCCGAAGTGGGTGACGACAACGGCAGCCGACCGTACGTTCGACGTGCCGGAGCCGACCGGTCCGCGCTGAACCGCGGACCGGTCTGGCCCGTGTCCTCCTCCGCCCGCACGAGCCGGGCGATCATGGGAGGGTCGCGGCCAGCCGCGACCTCGTATGAAGCGGGCTCCGCGCCGACGATGGCGTGGGGCCCGCTTCATGCTGCAGGGCGCGGCTCGCACTCCCCTTGTGTCGGCGTACACGGATAAGTGCTCAACCGCGTACTGCTAAACATGCTCACCTGTCAGCTTTGGCAGGATCCCTCTCTCACTGGTAGCCCTGCGGTGCGTGGCGCGGATCAGTACGGTGACCAGAGCTGCCAGGTCGAGGGCGCCGTCCGGGTCGTCTGCGTAGCGGGTGGTCTGCAGCGGTCCCACTTCGTCCAGGCGTACTCCTTCGCTCTCCAGGACATGGGTGAGGACCAGCAGTGCCAGGCGAGCGTTGCCGTCCGGGTAAGGATGGAAGAAGGCGATGTCGAGGTACGCCCGGGCCGCGCGGGCGGGCAGGGGGACCGACGGGTCGGTGGCCTGGTGCAGGCAGGCCGCGAAGTCCTGCCAGGTGTGAGGCGTGAGCCCGTATCGTTCCCGGCCGCCCTTGGCGAAGGCGTCGCTCTGACGCAGGTGCACCTCGTTCACGCCGAGGACCAGCTTCTGCCAACCGGCGAGAAGGGCCGGGGTGAGCGGCTCTCCCCGGGAGGCCGCGGTGCGGGACAGGCGCATCGCGGCGAGCAACCGATCGGCGCGGTCCGGGTCGCGGCGGCGAACCGGACCGTCGAACCATGCGGTGAGTCCGTCCACGGCCGGGCGCACCGAGGTCGGGCTCACGCTCGCGGCAGAGGACCAGTCGACCTGTTCCCTGACCTTGCACCATGCGGCCAACGCGTCATCGTTCACGGTAGAACCCGCGGCCGGTCAGGCTGATCGCCAGGTCCTCTCCTACCGTGTCGACCAGGGTCGTGGCGGGGGCGACGCGGCTCTTGAAGCGGCCGCCGATGGCGGCTTCCACCGCCTTCCGCGCCTCGTCCGGTGCCAGGCCGGTGGAGGTGAGGAACCAGGTCAGTGTCGTCTCGCAGAGCCCGTACCAGGATGATTCGGCATGGGTGCTATCGACGACCGTGGTGACCAGGCGGGTCACTGCGCGTTCCAGATGCCAGCTGCGGTCCTCGGCGTCCGCGTCGGGAAGCGGTGCGATCTGCTCGAACCGCTCGGCTATGTCCTCCAGCCAGTCACGCCACTCCAGCAGGCAGGTCACGACGCGTTCGGCGGTCTCCTCCGCCTCTCCGACCGAGTCCAAAACGCAGCACCAGGTTTCGACGGGACCTCCGTGGTGGGTCGAATGGTCCCAGCCGCAGGCCCACCGGCCGTAACGGGACACCAGGAGCACGGTGACCCGGTCGGTGAATCGCCAGCCCGCCATTCGGTCGGGATCAGCCGCCCGGTCGGCCTCGGAGGGCACCATCGGGACGACCAGGGCCGTCAACCGTGCCGCCTCGTCGTCGTCCCAGTCGAAAGCGTTCCGGTTTGGGTCGGCGGCGGACCATGGCAGGTCTCGAGCTCGTTCGCGGTGGATGGACGCGGCGTACCCCCGGAAGTCGGACGTGACGGAACAACCGACCGATCATGCCCACCGGGCCGAGACCTGTCACCCATTGCCGACACGGCCACCCGACACGTTCACGTGTACCCGCCTGAGCACAGCCCCGCGTGCGCCGACGCCTGCGGCCGCGGACTCGTCGGTGCCGCCTGTCGGCGTCCGGAAGGGGCCATCGGCGCAGAAGGTCACCGCGCCCCTGGGCGTTGGTTGCACCGTAGGTGGTGGTTGGCGGCGGTCAAGAGCTGCGCGGCGGGGGCTGGCTGACCGTGCACTGGTGGGTGTCGAGGTTGCGTCCAGGGAAGTGGTGTACGGGTTCCACCCGTTCCGGGGGTTTCGTCCCGGTGATGGGTGTCGCCTGAGAACGTAAGACGGCCACCGGCTGATTCTTCGAGAACGACCAAGCTCTTGAAGGAGTCACAGCACGATGACCGCACCCGACAGTCTGCCCTTTGCCGCCCTGCTGGAGGAGAACCCGGCCTCGGCGAGTCCCGACTTGTTGCGGGCGATGGTGAAGACCTTCGCAGAGGCGATGATGTCCTCCGACGTCGACCGGGCCTGCGGCGGCGAGTACGGCCGGCCGAGCGAGGACCGGATCAACTCCCGCAATGGATACCGGAATCGGGACTGGGACACCAGGGTCGGCACGATCGACCTGGCCATTCCCAGGATCCGCTCGGGTTCGTACTTCCCGAGCTGGCTGCTGGAGCGCCGGCACCGGGCCGAGCAGGCTCTGATCAGCGTCGTTGCGACGTGCTACCTGCTCGGCGTCTCGACCCGGCGGGTGGAGAAGCTCGCCGAGAGCCTCGGCGTCACCCAGCTCTCCAAGTCGCAGGTGAGCGACATGGCCAAGCACCTGGACGACCGGGTCGCCGAGTTCCGCAACCGACCGCTCGACCAGGGCCCCTACACCTTCGTCTGGGTGGACGCCCTGACGCAGAAGGTCCGCGAGGCAGCCGTGTCGTCAACGTCCACTGCCTGGTTGCGGTCGGGGTCAACAACGAAAGCCAACGCGAGGTGCTGGGCCTGGACGTCGCCACCAGTGAGGACGGCGCCGGCTGGCTCGCCTTCCTCCCGTCGCTGGTCGCCCGCGGCCTGGGCGGTGTCAAGCTCATCGTGTCGGATGCCCACGCCGGCCTGGTGGACGCGATCGGCGCGACCCCGCCGGGCGCGTCCTGGCAACGGTGTCGAACGCACTACGCGCGCAATCTGCTCTCGCAGGTCCCGAAGAACGCCCAGCCCTGGGTCGCCACCCTGCTGCGAACCGTGTTCGAACAGCCCGATGCGGGCGCGGTCCGCAAGCAGATGGCCACCGTCATCGCCACGCTCGACGAGCGATTCCCCAAGGCCGCAGAGCACTTGGAGAGCGCCCGTGAAGACCTGCTGGCCTTCGCCGTCTTCCCCCGGACGGTCTGGAAGTCGATCTGGTCGAACAACCCGCAGGAACGGCTGAACAAGGAGATCCGGCGCCGCACCGACGTCGTCGGGATCTTCCCCGACCGCGCCGCCATCGTCCGCCTGATCGGCGCGGTCCTGGCCGAGCAGAGCGACGAATGGGCCGAACAGCGCCGCTACATCGGATCCGAGATCCTCGGCCGCTGCCGCCTCCACCCGATCGAGGGAGAAACCCCCGACGAGACCATCACGACAGCCCTTACCGCCTAGCCTGAAACCGGATCACCGAGTGGCCGTCGATACACCACTCCGGCGGACGTGACCGGGCGTGCGGGTCGTCGGGGAACAGTTCGCGGTAGTGGCCCAGCGGCCGCTTGGGGTGGAGGCCGTACAAGGCACGTGGTGGCGGGGTCGAGTGCGGGGCGGGCCCGTTGGGGCCGGTCAGTGTCTCGATCGGCACCTGCGGGCAGGGATCCGGTGCCGCGGTCCGGGCGGCCAGCTTCGGGTCGGGGGCTGCGCCGGCTTGCAGGGCATCCACATAGGCACGTGCCTCAGCCAGCACCAGGCCGGGCGCGTCACGGCGCAGCTCGCGCATCGCCGCCACGCGCCCGCGAGCCGCCAGGACCTCGCGGATGCGCTCGGCCACCGGATCGGGGCGCGGCAGGCCGCGTACGTCGTGGCGATAGAGGTGTTCCCAGTCGTCGAGGTAGGTGGAGACAGGGATGTGGTGCAGGCTGCCGTCCAGGCCGTCCACCAGGAAGGGACCCAGGCCGGCCAGGGCATGGCGCGGGTCGCGGGTGCGGACGTACTCGCGGCTCTGGCAGACGACCAGCCAACCGAACTCGCGCTCGTCAACCGTGAACACCTCGACGTCGTGCGCCCAGCGGAAGGCCTGCAGCTCCAGGACGCGCTCGCGTTCGAGCCACAGCTCCACCAGGCTCACCGCCTGATCCTTGTTGATCACTGGTCCATCATCAGCAGTGCCTGGCCCTGTACCAACCGGTTTTCGGCGATGCACGCAGCGGTCGGGTCTGTACGGTCATCGGGTCTGTTCCGTAGTCGGTGGTGACGGTGAGTCCTCGCCTGTGATCATCGGGCGTGCATGATGCGAACACGCTGGTGGGAACGGTGTTTTCGGGGTTGTCGGCCTTGGCCATCGAGGATGTGGCGGACGGTGGCGAGACAGTCCGGGTTTCGGCTCGGACCCGGGATGTTCCCGTGCCCTGTCCGGTGTGCGGGATGGTGACGGAAAGGGTCCACGGGTATCACGACCGGACGGTGCGGGATGTACCGGTCGACGGCCGACAGGTCGTGCTCCGGGTGAGGATACGACGGCTGGTCTGTCCGGTCCTGGGCTGCAGGCGGCAGACGTTCCGAGGGCAGGTCCCCGGGCTCCTGGAACGCCATCAGCGCCGCACCACACGTCTGACCGGCCAGCTCTCCGAGGTCGTCAAGGAGTTGTGCGGCCGGGCCTCAGCCCGGCTCGCCCGGCCGCCGGCCGTGCCCTCTCGTACGCCACCGCCCTGCGGCTGCTGCGGCGCGTGCCCGTGCCCGTGGTACGGATCCCGCGGGTGATCGGGGTCGACGACTTCGCGCTGCGGCGCCGACACACCTACGCCACGATCATCATCGACGCCGAGACCAGCCAGCGGATCGAGGTACTGCCCGGCCGCGAGGCCGCCACTCTGGAAGCCTGGCTGCGCGAGCATCCGGGCATCGAGGCCGTGCGCCGGGACGGATCGGCCACCTACGCCGAGGCGATCCGCCGCGCCCTGCCTGACACGGTCCAGATCAGCGACCGCCGACACCTGTGGCACAACCTCGCCGAGGCCGTCCGCAAAGAAGTCGCCGCGCACAGCACCTGCTGGGCGAAAGTCGGCCCGCCCCCGACCGAGGGGAGACAGGCCGCCACCACCCGCGAGCGCCGGCAGCAGGTCCACGCCCTGCGCGAGCGCGGCATCGGCCTGCTGGAGTGCGCACGGCGCCTGAACCCGGCTCTCAACACGGTCAAGCGCTACGACCGCGTCGCCGAGCCCGAGCGCCTGATCCGCGCCCCCAAGTACCGGCCCACCCTCGTGGATCCCTACCGCGATCACCTGCGCCGGCGCCGGCTGGAGAATCCGGCCGTCCCCGTCACCCATCTCCTCCAGGAGATCAGGGAACTGGGCTACACCGGCAGCTCGAACCTACTGGTCCGCTACATCAACCGGAGCCGCGTCGAGGCCGACCGGCCCGCGCTCTCGCCCCGGCGCCTGGCCCGCTACCTCCTCACCCGCCCCGACCACCTCAAGAACCACCAGCGGGAACGTATCGAGGCCGCTCGAGCCGCCTGCCACGAGATGACCGCTCTGGCCGGCCTCATCCACGGCTTCGCCGCGCTACTGGATCCCGCCGACGGCAATGCCGCCCTGCTGAGCACCTGGATCACCTCGTCCCAGGCCGAGGACCTGCCCCACCTGCATGCCTTCACCCGTGGCCTCGAGAAGGACCGCGCCGCAGTCGACGCCGCCCTCACCCTGCCGCACCACAACGGCGGCACCGAAGGAGTCAACAACAAGACCAAGCTGATCAAGCGCCAGATGTACGGCCGCGCGAGCTTCCCCCTCCTCCGCCACCGCATCCTCCTGGGCTGACCACACCCTCCGTCACCACCGACTACGGAACAGACCCGTTGATCAGACACTCCCCGACCTGGGTGAAATCCCGGTCTTCTGCCAGAAGAGCCAGGTCCCACATGTGCCACCACCGCCCGCGGCCGACGGGCCGCATCCCTGACCGGGGTTCACCCGGCGAAGCGCCGGCGGCCGCCCCAGCGCCCGGCCGGGGCGCCGTTCGGTCCGGCCGCCCGCCCCCCGTACTCCGCTGGGTCGGTGACACCGTCGGGCCCGAGCAGACCTCCGCCGCCGCGTGCCGGACCGGGTCCGACGTGATGGCCGCCGGAGCCCCCGCGCGTCCACCGGTGCGGCGTCCGGGGAGGCCACCGCACCGGACGCGCCGGCCGCCTTCACGGCCTCTGCCGCCTGCGCCCGCAGGCGTGCGTACAGGCGGCGGAACTCGGCGGGGCTCTGTGCGTCCGCGGCCGGCCCGCCGGGCGCGGGTTCAGCGCCGCTGCCGGTCAATGGCCTCGTCCAGGGTCGACGCCGCCATGATGAGCGACAGGTGGGTGAACGCCTGCGGGAAGTTCCCGAGCTGCTCACCGCTCGGACCGATCTCCTCGGCGAACAGGCCGACGTGGTTGGCGTAGGTGTGCATCTTCTCGAAGGTGTAGCGCGCCGGACGGACGCGCCCGGCACGCGCGAGGGCGTCGACGTAGAGGTAGGTGCACAGGCTGAAGGTGCCTTCCGAGCCGCGCAGGCCGTCCGGCGAGGCGGCGGGGTCGTAGCGGTAGACGAGGCTGTCCGAGACGAGCTTGCGCTCCATCGCGTCCAGGGTGGAGAGCCAGCCCGGGCTCCTCGCGGCGAGGAACCCCACCCGCGGGATCAACAGCAGGGAGGCGTCCAGGACGTCGCCGCCGTAGTGCTGCACCAGGGCCTGTTCGCTCCGGCTCCAGCCCTTCTCCATCACCTGGTCGAGAATGCTGTCGCGGGCGGCCCGCCACCGCGGGATGTCGGCGGGCCGGCTGAGCTCGGTCGCCAGCCGCATGCCCCGGTCGAACGCCACCCAGCACATCACCCGGCTGTAGGTGAAGTCGTTGCGCCCGCCGCGCGTCTCCCAGATGCCCTCGTCCGGGCGGTCCCAGTTGTCGGACAGCCAGTCCAGCATCCTGGCCAGGCCCTTCCACCCGTGGTAGCCCAGCTCCATGCCGACCTCCCGGCCGGCCTCCATGCCCTCCGCCATCGCGTAGAGGGCCTCGCCGTAGATGTCCAGCTGAAGCTGGTCGGCAGCGGCGTTGCCGACCCGGACCGGACGCGACCCCCGGTAGCCCTCCCAGTGGTCGAGGATCTCCTCGGTCAGGTGCGGGTCGCCGTCGACCCGGTACATGATCTGAAGCCGCTCGCCGGGCAGGTCCGCCCTGTCCCGCATCCGGTCGCCCAGCCACCTGGTGAAGGCCGACGCCTCCTCCATGAAACCCAGGTCGAGCAGCGCGCGGACCGAGAGAGCACCGTCTCTGACCCACGAGTACCGGTAGTCCCAGTTGCGTTCGCCGCCGACCTGTTCCGGCAGGCCCATGGTGGCCGCGGCGACCGGTGCCCCCGTCGGGTGGTAGGTGAGGAGCTTGATCGTGATGGCGGAGCGGTTCACCATCTCCGCCCAGCGGCCCCGGTAGTGGGAGGTGTGCAGCCACTTCTGCCAGAAGTCCACCTCCTGCCAGAGCCGCGCCGTCACATCCTCGCGCGTGAGGGGAGGCGGCGCCTCACCGCCGGCATCGCAGGTGGTGAACACGGCTGCGGCCGACTCCCCGACGCCAAGAGTGACCGTGCCGCGGACGTCCTGCCCGTCCCGCTCCAGCGGAAAACTGGCCTGCAGGTGGCCTGCGATGCGGGGCGCGCGGAAGACCGCCTCCTGCGGCCGCAGATCGAGCTCATGGCCGGCCCGGCCGTAGTCGAACCGCGGCCGGCACTCCAGGACGAAGCGCACGGTGCCGCGCACCGCGCGGACCACCCGGATCAGGCTGTGGCGGTCGGTGGGGGTGCGGCTGACGTTCGCCGGCATCCAGTCGACGACCTCGCCGACGCCGTCCGGCGACATGAACCGCGTGACCAGCACACCGGTGTCCGGATAGTAGAGCTGTTTGCACGTCACGTCCGAGTGCTCCGGTGCCAGCCGGAAGTACCCGCCGCGGTCGTGGTCGAGCAGCGAGGCGAACACGCTCGGCGAGTCGAACCTCGGCGAGCAGAACCAGTTCACCACGCCCTGCGAGGAGACCAGGGCGGCGGTCTGCAGGTCGCCCACCAGTCCGTGATCGGCGATCGGCGGATAACGATCCATCAGCGTCCCATCCCGCGAGCGACTCCGGCCCGTCCACTATCCGACACGCTGCGTGAGGGTGGCGGCCAACTCGCCGGGCTTCCTCGGCAGCCGGCACGCCCCTCGCCCGGCCCGGCCCCCTGCAACCGACCGCGCGCCCGGGTCCGGCTGTGCCGGCGCGATGCCATGCGGCCGTACCGCGATCAGCGCTTCGGTCACAGGTGTGCGAGCAGGTCGTGGAGTGGAGCAGGAACCCGCTCGAAGTCGAGTGCCCCGACAAGGAGGCGGCGGTAGCGGATCTTCCGGCCCTTCTTCGTGCCGAGAGGGCGCCGCATCTGGTGCCGGGGAGGTCGGCCCCGGGCGTTGTCACGTTGTGGGGACGTGGGCGTGTGGCGGTGCGTCAGGACATGGCGGGGCCGGCTGTCGGTCCTCGGTCGGGCGGCGGTGGGCACCCCGACGGCGCCGGTGATCCGGCCCCCGGACGCGAAGCGGATGATCTTTTCTGCGCGGTGGCGGCCGGCGGTCATGAGGTGGCGTGGGGGCGGAAGTGGGGTGAGATGCCGCTGAAGGCGACCGGGAATCTCCGGGCCCCGCCGATGCTGCGGAAGCCCTTCGTCGCGCGTTCGCGTTGCCGGGTGGCCGGTGGCTGTTCTCGGCGCGGTTGTTCGGCCCTTTGTGGGAGCGGTGCTCGACCGAGCGCATCAGCACGCGGTGGGCGGCGCCGTAGGAGCGGAGCTTGTCGGTGACGATCACCCTCGGCACGGACCCGGTCCGCTCGAGAAGCCGACGGAGGAAACACCCGGCCGCGGCCCTGTCCCGGCAGTTCCGGACCAGGATGCCGGGCACGTTGCCGTCCTGGGCGACGGCGCGCCGCAGATACTTGATCCTGCCGTTGACCCTGATGGAGACCTCGTCCGGGCACCAGCAACCCGAAGATCGTCCCACCCGGTCGACCGACGTGACGGCGCGCCTCCGCGACGCCTCAGCTGTCCAGCCGGACGGGCTGCCAGCGGTAGGTGGCGTCCTCCTGCCAGCACTGCAGCTCGTCCTCCACGACCGCAGCCAGGCACAGCCGCCAGTCGTCGCCGACCGACAGCGCGACCCGGGTGGCCGGCCGCAGCGTGGGCCGCCACCAGCGGGGCCGCCGCGCCCCGCCGGAGGCCGGCAGGCGCAGCCGGACGCCTCCGGTGCCGGCCAGCGCGATCGTCGGGCCGCCGCGGTGGCCGGCCATCGCCACCCCGAGGGCGGGTTCGGACTCGCTGATCTCGACCGG
Organism: Kitasatospora dryopteridis; assembly: GCF_050749075.1. Classification (NCBI taxonomy): domain Bacteria; kingdom Bacillati; phylum Actinomycetota; class Actinomycetes; order Kitasatosporales; family Streptomycetaceae; genus Kitasatospora; species Kitasatospora dryopteridis. The sequence goes on from NZ_CP192749.1 coordinate 145,522, forward strand.
CGCCGCGCCGCCGCCGAGCGGGTACAGCCAGGCGGTGCCGTTCGGGCCGAGGATCACGGCCTGCGGCCCGGCGGAGGACCGGGCCAGCGCGGCGCCGCGGGCCCGGGCCGGTGCGGCGATCCGCTCGGGCCGGCTGTCGGAGCCCACCTGCCAGCAGAGCACCCGGCCGTGGTGCTCCACCAGAACGGACCATGTCCCGACGCGTTCCTCGGCGGCCGCAAGCACCCGGTCGGCCGGGCAGCCGGGCAGCTCCTGCCCGGTGACGGTGACCCCCGGCGACCAGCGGAAGGACTGCAGGACGCCGGCCCGGGCCGTCCAGACGACCAGCTCTCCGGAGGCGTTGACCGAACCGGCCGCACCGGCGACACCACGCGTCACCTCCCACCAGCCGGAACGGTTGCCCATCCAGAGCACACCCGCGCCGTCCTCCGCGAAGACGGCGAGCTCCGCCGCCCGGCCGGCCCGCCCGGCCACGATCTCCCGCACCGTCGGCGGGCCCTGGTCGGTGCGGATGTCCGGAAGCTCCGCCGGTGAAAGCCCGGGGCCGGTGTGGCCGACGCCGTCCGAACCGCCGGAGACCACCAGCGGCCGGCCCGCGGTGTCCGGCAGTACGGCCAGGCAGGAGGTGCGCGGCAGTGGCCGGTGTGCGCGCAGGAGTTCGCGTCCGCGAGCGGCCCAGGGGCCGAGCGGGGCGGGGCGGCGGTCCGGGTCGTGGTGCAGCGGTTCGGCGGCCCAGGCGGCCAGGTCCTCGCTGAAGCCGGCCGCCACCAGTTCGCGGCGGGCCTGCTCGGCGGCCGTCCGCTGGTCCAGCCGGCCGTGCTCGGGCAGCAGCAGGCTGCGGGCCAGCGTGCCCACCGCGAACAGGTCCTTGGCGGTGGCCGGGAAGCCGCCGACCTGCTCGGCCTCCGGCGGCACGTGCCCGGGGGTGAAGACCGCCACCGTCAGCGTCCGGTCCAGCGGGGCGAGGAAGGTCAGGTCGATCAGCTTGACCCGGCCTTCCGGCTCCACCAGCACGTTGGCGGGCGAGATGTCGCGGTGCACCCAGCGCTTGCGGTGGAGTTCGTCGACGATCCGGCAGAGCCGGACCAGTACCTCGGCCACCGCCGGCAGGCCGCCCCGGTTGGCCCGCGCCCACCGGTGCAGCGGCACGCCCTCCACCCACGGGGAGATCTGGTAACCCATCACCCCGTCACCGGGCGGGCTGCCCGGCCGGTGCGGCGAGGGGCCGAGCAGGAAGCTCGGCACCACCAGGTCGGTGACGGCCAGGCGGTGGGCGTTGTGCGAGACGTCGTCCCAGCGGCCGAGCCAGCGGCGCACCTCGGACGGGTCGCGCTCCAGCATGATCTTCGCTGCCACGAGCTCCTTGAGCCCGCTGCGGCCGGTGCGCACCGCGCGCCACACCTCGGCCTCGCCGCCGCGGTGGTGGAACTCCAGCAGTTCGTACTGCTCGGGATCGAACTCCGGCCCGAACCGCAGCCCGGGCACCCAGCGTGACTCTGACACTCCGCCCCCCGCCTGACCGGTCGGCCCTGCCCTCCCGAACCCCCACGATAGTGCTTTTTCCTGCCCGGACGTCCCGGAGGCCGCCTATCCTGATCTCGCCCGAACATCGGTTGACAGTACGTCAAGACGGTCGATTCCATGCTCAGTTGCTCATGGATCCGGCCGAACGGACCGCAGGGGGAGACTGCATGGCGCTGTTCGCGCTGCTGCTGATCGCGGTGGCACTCGCCGGCCTGGGGGGCTTCGTCCTCGTCCGCCGCAGACGTGCACTCGACGCCGCCTCGGTGGCCAAGGCGCTGGCCGCGGCGGCCGCCCGGCTCGCCGCCGGGCAACCCGAGCAGGCCCGGCGCCGGTACGCCCGGCTCACCGAGCGGCTCGCCCTGGCACCCCCGCCCCTGCAGCCCCAGCGCGGCACCGCCCTGATCGGCCTGGCCGAGGCCACCGAGACGCTCGGCGACCGGGCGGCCGCCCTCGGATTCTGCCGCGAGGCCTTCCCGCTGGTGCGCACGCCGGACACGCAGATCCCCCGCTGGGGCCTGCGGCGGCTCGCGGAGGCGGAGATCCGGTCCGGCCGGCCCGACCTCGCTCCCGTCCTCGCCTTCCTGCGCGCCACCGACCACGGCCCGGAGGCCGGCGAGGAAGCGGAGTCCGCCACGCGCGTCCTCGACTGGCTGCAGCACCGCTGCCGGGACGCCTCCGCCGCCGACCGCGACAGCGCCACCGCCGCCGCCCTGAAGGCACTCCCCGGGCGGGACTGGCCGGTGCTGGCCAGGTCGGCGTTCCTGCGCGACAGCGGCCGACCGGGCGAGGCCGAGGCCGTCCTGGTCGCCGCCGCACCCGGCGGCAGCGGCGAACTCTGGTTCCGCCACGGCGCCCACCTGCACGCCGCCGGGCGCAACGCCGAAGCCGTCGAGGCCTTCGGCCACGCCGTCGAGCGCGGCACCGGCGAGCCCTCGCCGTGGGCCCGCGGGGCGTCGCTGCGCGCCGAGGCCCTGCTCTTCCGCGGCCTGGCCCGGCAGTTCCTCGGCGACCACCCCGGCGCCGGCACCGACCTCGCAAACGCCGCGGCGGCGGCTCCCGCCGACCCCCGCACCCACTACGCACTGGGGCGGCTCGCCCTGCTGCTCGACCGGGACGACGAGGCGCACGGCCACTTCACCGCGGCCCTGGCCGCGCAGCCCGGCCACACCCCGTCCCGGCTCGGCCTCGCCCTGCTCCACGAACGGGCCGGCCGCCCCGCCGAGGCCGCCGCCGACTACCGGACGGCCCTCGAGTCGGCCCCGCACTGGCAGCCCGCCAAGGTCCGGCTCGGCGCCGCCCTGCTCGCCGCCGGCCGCGCCGAGGAGGCCGCACCGCTGCTGCACGCGGAGGCCGAGGCCGGCCACCCCTGGAGTCCGGCCGCCGCCTTCCACCACGGCCTGGCCCTGGCCCGCAGCGGCGACCCGAAGGGCGCGGTGGACCGCTGGGAGCCGCTGCGCGGCCCCGACCTGCCGGCCCTGCCGACCCTGCTGGCCGCACAGCGCGACCTGCTCGCCCGCCGCCTGCTGGACACCGACCCCGGCGCGGCCCGCGCCCTGTGGCAGCAGGCCGTCCTCGACACCCCGGACGATCCGGGCCTGCGCCTCTGTCTGCGCGAGGCCGCCCTGCGTGAGGCCGCCCACCTGCTGCTCACCCGCCGCGACGACCCGCAGGCACTGGACGCCGCCGCCAACGCCCTCGCCCTGGCGGGCTCCCCCGCCCCCGGCAAGGACGGCCCGGCCGCCTCCGCCCGGGAGGGCCGGCTGCGGGCCGCGCTGGCCCTCGCCCGGGGCTCCGCAACCGGGCCGGACGCGCTGCCCGCCGACGCGGACAGCCCGCGGGATCTCTACCACCGGGCCGCGGCGGGCCTGCTGACCGGCCGTCCGGTCCGCACGGTCGCCATGCTCGCGCCGCTCGAGCCCGAGCCCGCGGGCGACCCGGCCCTGGCCCGGCTGCGGGCGCTGCTCGCCGAACGGGCCGGCAACTGGACCGGTGCCCTCGACTGGTACCGGCGCCACCTTGCGAACCCCGCCGGCCCGGCACCGGCACCGGCCGGCGGCGCATGCTGCGCGGCCGCCGCCGACACCCCCTGCGACCGGGCCGCCGACGACGCCTGCGGCGGCTGCGGCCGGGAGGGCTGCGCCGCGCACCTGTACCGACCGGCGGGCGACGGCTCGGTGCGCTGCGGCCGCTGCGCGGAGCGGGCCCTGCTCGCAGTGCTGGACTGCGCTCTGCAGGCGGGCCTGCCGCAGGAGGCCGAGCAGACGCTGGCGGCGTGGGCCGCCGTCCTGGGTGACAGCCCGGCCGGCGTCGCGGTCCGCGCGGGTCTGTGCCTGCTGCGGGCCGACGACGGCGACCTGGATGCCGCCCTTGCCGGCCTCCCCGCCGCCGCGCACCGGGCCCGCACCAAGGTGCTGGTCCGGCGCGCCGCCCGCGCTGTCGGGGCAGGGCGGTTCGGGGACGCGGCCGGCGACCTGCGGGAGGCCGTCCGGCTGACCCCCGGGCATGCCCTCGCGACCGAGGCCCTCGGGGTGCTCGCCGAGCACGAGGCGGCCCGCCACGCCGCCGAGGGCCGGTACCAGGAGGCCTGGGACTGCTACCACGCGCTGCTGCTCAAGGACCCGTCGCACCCGCGGCTGCTGCACGCGCTCGGCCTGGTGAGCTACCGCCTCGCGGCCGCCGTCCCCGCCCAGGGCATACCGCCGCAGGAGGCACCGGCGCAGGAGGCCTCTCGTGAGGCGGCGCAGGCGGGCCCCACGGCCTCGGGCCGGGCCGACCGTCCTGACCGGGCCGATCTGTGGCACTGGGCCATCGGCTGCCTCGTCCCCTCCCTGCACCTGACCGACGTGTGGGACGCAGCCGCCCACGTCACCGGCCGGGACACCGAACCGCCGCGGATGGCTGCCGCCCGTGCCGCCCTCATCGACCGGCTCCGCAGCGACCTGCGGACACTCGACCAGACCCACGGCCGGAGCGGCGACGAGGTCGACGCCTGGGCGGTCCGGCTCGGGATGGAGGTCCGCTGCGCCGAGGCCTTCGCCGAGGACGAGGTCGTGATCGGCCGCCCCGACGGCACCAGCCACCGGCTCGTCGTCGGCCCGGCCCTCGAACGGCTGCTGCGGACCTCCCCGCCCAGCGGCGAACTCTCCTCCTGGCAGGGCGCGTTCGAGTACGCGGTACTCCCCTGGCGCAAGCCCGGACCGTACGGGGTCCACTCGCTGACGCACGCCCTCGGCCTGTTCGACGAACTCGGGCCGCAGCGCTACCTGCTGCTCCAGGGGCGGCACGCCGCGGCGGTCTCCGCACTGGAGGCCCCGGACGGCGCGGAGACCGACGAGACCCGGCAGCTGCTGCTGCGCGAGGCCCTCACCAGCCAGGCCGCCGAACACCACCGCCACCAGGAATGGCGTGAGGCTCTGGAGTGCCTGACCCGGGCCCGGACCCTGCCCGGGCCCGAACTCACCGCAGAACTCGCCGCCCTGGGCGCCGACGCCGGCCTGCGCGCCGCCCGCGCCCTGCTCAAGGAGCACGACGACGACCAGGCCGGCGCGGCCGAACTGCTGGAGCAGGCACTCGCATTGTCCCCCGGCCACCGCGAGGTCCGGGAGAACCTCGGCGCCGCGTACGCCCAGCACGCCCGCAAGGTCAACAACGAGACAAAGGACTACCGACAGGCGCTGGTACTGCTGCGCAAGGCGCTCGCGCTGGCCCCGGACGACCCGACGGCCCGCCACTTCCTGGAGGCCGCGCTGCTCAACCGGGCCAACGAGGTCAGCGTCCTCGGCCCCGGCGGCGACCTGGTCGAGGCCACCGAGCTGTGGCAGGAACTCACCGAACTCGACGACGACCCCGACCACCGGTCGGGCCTGGTGTACGTGCTCCAGCTCCGCTCGCTCACCGCCGCCCTCGCCGACCGGCGCGCCGAGGCCGTCGCCCGGATGGCGGAGGCCATGGCGGCCGACGAGGACTTCGACGGCGACCCGGACGCCGAGGCCCCGCGCCGGGTCTCGGTGGTGCTGGCCAACTACGTACTGGAGAAGTACCAGGACCGGCCGTTCGACGAGCGCGCCTCCCTGCTGCGCCGTGCCCAGACGTACGACGACTCCGCCGACATGCGGACGGTGATCGTCAACGTGTGGCGCGGCGAGGCCGCGAGCAACTTCGAGGCCGACCGGTTCGCCGACGCCGCGCTGCTGCTGGAGCAGGCCCTGCAGATGGCGGGGCCGGCGGACGTCAAGGCCAACATCCGCAAGGAGCTGGGCGTCGTCTACGGCGCCCACGCCGTACGCAGTGCCAACGCCCGCCGGTTCGGGGAAGCCCGGACGCTGATCGGCAAGGCCGTCGCGCGCGACCCGAACGACTCCGGACTGCGCAGCCTCAAGTACCGGATCGACCGCCTGCGCTGACGGATCCGGCCGCCCCGGACCACCGTCCCCGCCCGAGTCCCGACGGCCTCCCGACGATGTCCCGAAGCCGCCCCGAAGCCGTCCCTGCAGCCGTCTGCAGCCGGAGGAGAAGAGACCGCCGCCATGCCCCTGCACGAACCGTCACCGTACGAGGTCCTGGGCCTCCCGCCCACCGCGGGCGTGCGCGAGATCAACCTCGCGGTGGGCCCGGCCATGCGGCAGGGCCGCCACACCCGCCAGCAGATCCAGGACGCCGCGGCGCTGCTGCGCAACCCCGACCGCCGCCTGGAGCTGGACATCCAGCAGCTGCTGCCGCCCGAACCGGTCGACGGGGTGGCCGAGTTGCTCCACCCGGTGCTGGAGGAGCCGCTGCTGGTCGTGGAACGGCCGCCGGTGTCACCGGCAGCCCTGCTGGTCGTCCGCCGCGAGGAGCTCGCCGCCGACTTCGCGGAGCCCGCCCCCGCCTCCACCGCCGAACCGCCCGTACCGGCGCAGTTCGCCGCCGACCTGTCGGTGCTGCCGCCGATCGACATCCCGGAGTGAACGCCATGACGACCCAGGAACCCGGCACACCGGTGCCGACCGCCGCGCCTCTGGAGGTGCCGCAGCGGGCCCTCGACATCGATCTGGCCCAGGCGTTCAGCCAGCTGCTCTTCCGGGCGTCGCTGCTGCAGCGGCTGCGGGACGACGAGGCTCGCGCCGCCCGCGCCGCGCAGCGTGACCTGCTGGGCCTGCTGGTCGACGTGGACGACGCCCTGGCGGCGCTGAGCCTGGACCCGGAGCTGGTGCGGCTGGGCCGCAGCTCCGGCATCGAGGCGACCCGGCGCCGGCTGCTCGGCAAGCTGGCCAAGGCCGGGGTGCGCCCGATGCGGCTGGAGGGGATGGCCGCCGATCCGGGCCTGTCCGAGATCGTCGGCACCGAGGCCCGCACGGGACTGGAGCCGGAAACGGTCGTCCAGAGCGTGGTCACCGGCTTCTTCTGGAACGACGAGGTGCTGCGCCGGGCGCAGGTGGTGGTCGCCATGGCTCCCCCGCCGCCGTCCGCGGAGCAGCCCGAGCCCACCGCAACCACCGCAACCGCCGGAAGCGCCGGAAGCGGCGGAAGCGCCGGAAGCGCCGGAAGCGCCGGAAGCGCCGGAAGCGCCGGAAGCGCCGAGAACGACGAGGGTTTCGAGAACTCCGAGAGCCTCGGGACCGCCGAGGGTCTCGGGACCGCCGAGAGCTCCGAGGCCGCCGGGAACGTCCACCGGACGACAACCGGACAGGCCCCGAACGCTCCCACAGGCACGGGCAAGGCCGGCACGGGGGGCAAGGCCCGGAAGGGCTGGTCGAGGTCCGCGCGGCCCAAGCGACGACGCAAGCGCTAGACACACAGGGGACAAGAGGGGAACGACATGTACCGCACTCTCGGTATCGACCTGGGCACCACCAACTCCGTGGTGGCCCAGCTGCGCCGGGGCGAGCCGGAGATCGTCTTCAACCGGCAGAACCAGGAGGGCACGCCCTCGGTGGTCGGCCGGGGCCGGCGGGGGGAGCTGCTGGTCGGGTCGACCGCGCGGAGCCGGCTCGCCCTCGACGGTGAGAACGTGATCCGGTCGGTCAAGCGCTTCATGGGCCGCAAGTTCCGTGACCCGCAGGTGCAGGCGGCACTCTACGAGGTCGACTACAAGGTGACCGCGGGCACCGACGGCGACGTGAACGTCTGGTTCGACGGCCGCTCGTACACGCCGATCGAGATCTCCGCGATCATCCTGCACCGGCTCAAGGAGGACGCCGAACAGCGCCTCGGCGAGCCGCTGCACCGGGCCGTCATCACGGTGCCCGCGTACTTCGGCGAGCGCCAGGTCGCGGCGACCCGGGAGGCCGGCCGGATGGCGGGTCTGCACGTGCTGCGGGTGATCAACGAGCCGACCGCCGCCGCCCTCGCCTACGGGATGACGGCCGAGGCCGGCGACGAGGGGCGGACCGTCCTGGTCTACGACCTGGGCGGCGGCACCTTCGACATCTCGATCCTGCTGCTGGTGCCCGGCTCGGTGTCGGTGCTCGGCATCGAGGGCGACAACCTGCTCGGCGGGGACGACTTCGACCGCGCCATCACGACGGCGCTGCTGGAGGACATCCGGGACGAGTACGGCTCGGACTACCAGCCGGACCGGCGGGACCGGCCGCGGATCGCCTCGGCCGCCGAGGTGGTCAAGATCGAGCTGTCCAACCAGGAGGCGTCGGACGTCGTCCTGGCAGGCCTCGGGGCGGGCCAGCTGGTGCTGGAGACGGTGTTCGAGCGGCCCCGGCTCGAGGAGCTGATCGAGGCCCGGATCGAGCGGACCATCGAGCTGACCCACAAGGCGATCATGCAGGCCAACCTGACCGTCGGGGACATCGACGAGGTGCTGCTGGTCGGCGGCTCGACGTCGATCCCGCTGGTGGCGCGGCGGTTGGGCGAGGTCTTCGGACCCAAGCGGATCCGGCGCGGCGTCAACCCGATGCAGTGCGTGGCGCTGGGCGCGGCGGTGCAGTCGGCCCTGGTGGCCGAGGTGGAGTGCCCGGAGTGCCGGACGCCTGCCGAGCTGTCCGCGGCCTCGTGCGCACAGTGCTCGACCTCGCTGCTGGGCGGCGCCCGGGTGACCTGCACCGGGTGTCACCTGCCGGTGGACGCCACGGCCGACGCCTGCCCCAAGTGCGGGCAGCAGTTGGAGGCCGAGGCGGCCGAGCCCGTCGCGGCGGCCGTCACCCAGACCCGCGACTGCGCGCGCTGCGGCACCCCGGCGGCGGCCGGGGCCACCGCCTGCAGCCTGTGCGGGGAGGCGCTGGCCGGCGCCGAGGGCGGCACGGCGGCCACGGCCGTGCAGGACATCGGCCTGCGTTGCGGCGGCTGCACGGCGGTGAACCCGCCCGGCACCGAGATCTGCCCGTCGTGCGGCCAGCTGATGCAGGTGACCAACCCCTTCGACATCACGCCGAAGGACCTGGGCATCGAACTCAACGACGGCCGCCTGGCGGTGATCATCCCGAAGGGCACCGGCTACCCCACGAGCACCCCGGTCAGCCGGGAGTTCGTCGTCTCCGGCGGCGGACAGCAGCGCCTCGAGGTGGCCGTGTACGAGGGCGAGCAGCCGATCGCCCAGCAGAACGAGCTGATGGGTCACCTCACCCTGCGGCTGCCCGCCGGGCTCGGCGGCAGGATCCCGGTCGAGGTGTCGTTCGGCCTCGACCAGGACCGCACGATCACCTTGTCGGTGCGGATCCAGGGCGGCGAGCAGCGGACGGTCAAGCTCGGCCGGGCCTCGCTCGACCCGGAACTCAAGGTGCAGGTCGAAGAGCAGCAGCGGCAGATCGAGAGCTTCACCGACCGCTGGGCGAACGAGCTGACCGAGGCCGAGCTGCGCGAGACCCAGCGGCTGATGGAGACCCTCGACGACATGGCCGGCGGCCGGACGGGCGGGGAGTCGGTGGACGCGGCGCTGGAGCGGGCGCAGTTCCTGCTGAACGCGCAGCGCTGGGTGCGCAGCACCGAGGCGTACCTGGGCCTGTTCATCCTGTACTGCGAGAAGCACCTGGACAAGGGCGACCTGGCCCGACTGCAGATGGTGGCGGCCGAGCTGCGGCAGCGGCGCGAAGCCGCGGACTGGGAGGGTGCGATGGCGGCGGCCGCCGCCGCGGACGAACTGTGCGACTCGCTGGGCCACACCTTCCGGATGCTGACGATGTGCAACATCTACGTCAACCAGAACATGGTCTCGCCGGCGCTGGGCCAGCGGATCCTGGCGGAACTGCGCGGGCTGGACTCCGCCGTGGAGTCGGCCAACATGGAGGCGGCGAACCGCCACAACTCGGCACTGCTGGGCCTGTACGCGCAGGCGCAGCGCGAGATGGGCAACGACAGCGTGCCGGAGCAGGTCGGGCCGGTCCGCCCGGAGGAGGTCGATCCCCGATGACGGCCGTACCGCCGATCGAGGTGCCGTGCCCGCAGTGCGCGGTGCCCGCGGACGCGGAGAGCCTGCGCTGCCCGTCCTGCCGGGAGGACCTCGCGGCGCTGGTCCGGCTGCGGTACGCGGGACGGATCGACTACAACGAGGCGCTGGAACGCGTTCGCGCCGGGGAGGACACGGCCGCCCTGGTGCTGCTGCACCGCGCGGTGGCGCAGGAGCCCGGCCTGCGCCCGGCCCTGGACCTCCTCGCCGAGGTCACCGCCCGGGTCGGCGCGGCGGGCGGCTGAGCAGATCCGGGGACGAACGCCGAGGCCCCGCACCGACTGACGGTGCGGGGCCCCCCGCGGAACGGACTTCTACGACGACCATGGGGCGGACCCCGGCGGGAACTCCGGGGGCTCAGCTCTTGGTTCGGCACCGTCCAAGACGATCCCGAGCGCCCGGTCGCGCTGCTCCTCGTCGAAAGCAGCATGCGGCACGGTCTGCCGCGCGGATTCGAGCCACGCAGTGGTGGCCGGATCCGGATAGACCTTGCCGCGCACGAAGCGCCCGACGACAGTCCACCCACGGCCACCAAGCGAATTGCGTTCGCCGGCAGCTGGCGCCGTCGTTAGGCTGCGCGCTGTGACGGGGAATCTTGAGCTGCGTACGTTTCAGGTGGGCGAGATCCACGCCGAGTTGCGCCGGCTGCACATGTGGGACGACCTCGAAGGGATGATCGAGGGCACACCGTACCTGCATCGTCGGTTCAGGATCATGCAGTTGGAGAAGCAGCTCACAGGTACGCAGGGTATGTATGTCCATGACCTGGACGGCATCCGGGCCGATGCCGCCGCGCGGGTGGACACCTGGCTGCCACGGGCCAGGGTGCAGGCCCGGCTGAGCGCGCCCTGGTGCCCCGACGGGGTGACCGAACCCGGCCACAGCGAGCTGTCCGTGGTGTGGTTCCAACAGGCCGGCGAGGACCCCTTCGGCCGGTTGGCCGAGATCGTACGACCGTTGGACTGGACTGCACTGGCCCGGTTCGAAGCAGCTTCTGACTAGCGGCTCGCATCGGATACCCCCGGGGCGCGAAACAGGATGCAATACCGCCCCGCGGAGCTCGTGGAGGGCTGCCCTGTGGGCACCGTGCTCGCTCTCGACATCGGCTGACGAGCGGTACTACTCGGTTGCGTCCCATGTGGTGGTGGAATCGCCGTGTGCTGACGTTCCGTCGGAGCACGGTTCTTGGGCCGCGGGTTCGCGGAGCGGGACCGCCGCCCTCTTCGGTGCAGGCAGCGGCGGGAGAACAGCCCCTCGGCCGTGCGTCTCGGCGGCGGCCGGCCGGTCGGTCGGCAGCCGACCGGCCGCCGACCAGGGCCTACTTCAAGATCGCTGCTGAACCACTCGGCGGAACGTCATCGGCGCGTACTCGTCGACGAACGCACCGCCCCGTGCGGGGGTCCGCACCCGCCACTCCCCCGCCCCGCCGCTGCCGAGCGCCGGGTGTCGGCGCCGGGGAGCGGCAGAGTTCGATGCCTACGCATTCATGCTTGTTCATGCGTGCCGAAGCGGTCGACCGCCGTTCGGTGTGACCCTTCGATGCCGTGTGCCTGGAGGGTCTACTTGGCTTCGACTCGTCCGACCGGGTCGGGGTCGGTTGACAGCGCCTCACATGCGGTCTGCCAGGCCGTGTTGCCGCGGTGGAGCCGGCTGTGGAGGTAGGCGGCGGTGAGTCGCCCGACGGCGGCGACCCGTTCGGGGTTCTCGTCGGTGGTCTCGGCGGCGTCGTATCCGGCGATACCGCCGAGTCCGTGCTCCGCGTCGAACAGGGTGAGAAGGGACTTGGGGCCGGGGGCAAGAGTGTAGGGGTCGGCGTGCCAGTCCGGCCCCATGTCGGTGAAGTGCCGGGGGTCGTCCTTGTCGCCTGCGACGACCAGCGCGGGAGCGGTCATGGTGGAGAAGTCGACGGCCCCGATGATCGGCCACTGCTCGGCCATGGGCCCGTTGAAGGCGTCACCACCCCTGCCGGGCGCGGCGAGCAGCACGCCCGCCTTGATCCGTGGCTCGACCAGGTGCACCACGTTCCCGGTGTCGGGGTCGTTGAGTCCGGCGCCCAGCAGGAGGGCGGCGGTGAAGCCGCCGAGCGAGTGTCCGGCGAGGGCGACCTTGGTCCGGTCGATCCGTCCCGCGAGCTGCGGCACGGTGCGCTCGACCACGTCGAGCCGGTCGAGGATGTGGGTCATGTCCTCGGCGCGGGAGCGCCAGAAGTCCGGTGCGCCGGGGGCGTCGGCGACCAGGTGACTCAGCGTTCGAGAGGTGAGGTGGGTGGGCTGGATGACGACGAATCCGTGTGCGGCCCAGGAGTTGGCGAGCGGCGCGTAGCCGTTCAGCGAGGACAGGTTGTTCGAGGGGCCGTGGCCGTGGGACAGCAGGATGACGGGAAGGCCGCTTCCGGTCCCGGGTGCGGAGACGCGCACCTGGAGGTCCACCGGCCGTCCGGGCACGGGCAGGACCACCGGGCTGTACGACAGGACGGGGGCAGGTGCGGTGTGGATGGATGCGCTCATGAGCGGTTCTCCTTCTGCAGTGGGTGCCGCGGCCGGCCCCGGCCGGGCCGGCGGCAGGCAATGGTCGGGGGCGTCCCGCTTCGGCTAACCTGAAGCGGAACACTGTCCCATTTACTATCCGGAACGTTGTTCCGCTTTGTCAACAGGTACCGGAGGAGAGTCGTGTCCAGCGAGAGCCTCACGGGGAAGGTGTCGACCCGGAGCAAGCGGTCCGATGCGCTGCGCAATCAGCAGGTGCTGCTCGCCGCCGCAGCCGAGGTGTTCGTGACCTCCGGCGTCGACGCGCCGATCCGCCAGATCGCGGCCAAGGCGGGTGTCGGGACGGGAACGATCTACCGGCACTTCCCGACCCGGGCCGATCTCATCACGGCCGTCTACCGCCACCAGATCGAGGAGTGCGCGGAGGCGGGCCCGAATCTGCTGGCCGGCGCCGACTCCCCGTTCGCCGCACTGCGCCAGTGGATCGACCTCTTCGTCGACTTCCTGGTCACCAAGCACGGGCTGGCCGACGCGATGCAGTCGGACAGCAGCGGCTTCGCCGCGCTGCACGGCTACTTCCTCGACCGCCTGCTGCCGGTCTGCGCACAGTTGCTCGACGCCTCGGTCGAGGCAGGTGAGATCAGGGCGGGCATCCGGCCCTACGAACTGATGCGCGGCATCGGCAACCTGTGCATCGGAGGCGGCGACCCGCAGTACGACCCCCGGCGCCTGATCGAACTGCTCCTGGACGGACTGCAGCACCCTCGGTCGGCGTGACGCCGGCGGCAACCGCTCGCCGGGCGCGGCCACCAGCATGCCGATCAAGCTTCGATGACACAGGGCAGCCACGCGTGTCCTGCGGCACGCGCCCCTCCAGGTGGCCGGCCACGCTTCCGCGCCTCCGAGTTCCTTCCGACCGGTGATGGAACGGGACGGCGGCCACCGTCAGGCCGGTCGCGTTGGGTGCGCCGGTGCCGCCGGACTGCGGAGGCAGCGGACAGCACGGGCACGGCGGTGAGAGCAGTGAACAGCGCACGAGCGCGGATCTGGTGCCCGCCGCACGCGCTCGATCCGGCTGCGGTCATCGCGTCGCCGCGCCGCGGGAGGCGGGACGGTCTGGCGGGCCTCGCGCACCCCGGGAGGGCTGGGGGCGCTGCGGATCGGGCGCGGCCGACCGACGGTGCCATCGCCGCAACGGCGGGGGAACCGGGTGCGGACTGGCTGCTGGAGCAGCTGCCGACGATGCTCGGCGCGAACGACGAGCCGGACGGCCTGGTGCTGCCACCGGGGAAGCTGCGTGACCGTCCACACCGTCCCGTGTCCACGCGGGTAGGCGCGGGTGCGACGGTTGCTGTAGCCCTTGTCGGCGCTGACGCTGTCGGGTGTCGTGCAAGGCCGGCCGGTGCGGGCAGAAGGTTGGTTCAGGCGCGGACGGGCATCTGGCGTAGCACCAGGGAGACGAAGCCCCAGGTGTCCCGGTAGACGCTCAGCCATTCCCGGCGACGGGTCGTGGCTGTCTCGAGCACGTGCGAGCTGTCCGGATCGGCAGGGTGGTCCAGGGCCCAGGCAGCCAGCGAACCCCAGCAGGCCCACTCGTAGTCGTCCAACTCACGACGTGTACTGACGTGCCCATCGACAGGAGTCCATCCGTCGGCGACGACACGTTCCACGGTGGTTGCCAGGTCGGTGAAGTTCCCGAGCATCTCGATGGCCTCCTGCGCCGGGGGGCGCTCCCAGAATCCCTCACCGAGAAGGACACGGCCGCCGGGAGCCAGGTGCCTGCGGGCCGCGGCGAGGGTGGGGAGCAGGCCACCGAAGGCATGCGTGGCTCCGAAGCTGAGGACCACGTCGAACGGCTCCGCGGATACGAAGTCTTCGGCCTTCTGGTGATGAAGGACGAGACGCTCCTGGACGCCGAGGTCGATCGCGGAGGCGGCGGCCTGGGCCAGGGCATCCTCGGAGATGTCCACGCCCTCGGCGTGCAGGTGCGGTCGTGTGGCCAGGGCACGCAGGAGCCATTCCCCTCCGCCGCACCCGAGGTCGAGCACACGCTCGTCGCCCCTCGGGAGCCCACGTTCCAGCAGCCGACCGACCGAGTCGTCGTCGAGCGGAGACTTGATCGGGTGCTCAGCATGAGCGATCTGGGACATCTCTTCACGGTTCACCAGCACAGCTTGTCAACCAACAGAGATTGCGCGCACCTCGTTTTCGCTCACGTGCTGAAGCCTTGCGAGGCAACTGCCGTCCACAGGTCTTGACAATTACTCATCGCGGGGCAGGCCGTTACGGTAGTGGTCAATGCTCGAACAACTTCGGGGGTTGACCCCGGAGCACGATTGTGGCGAGACCGGTCCGGGTGTCTTGGTTGCAGAGCGAGACTGCCGCCAGGGTAGGGCCGCCGTGCCGGCGCCGCCGCTACTGCTGTCGGCCCAGTCGATCGCCCATGATGGGGTGCCGCTGACGGTACCCAACAGTCCGTGGCGGGACCCGGGTTCACCCTGGTACGACTCCTGCCGTCCACCTACCGATTCCAGTGGGCGTGGATGCAGAACGGTCGTTCGCACCGTGACTACTGCTGCTTCCACCGCTCCTTGGTGATCTCGTACCGTACGCCTCCATACTCGGCTCAGAACCAGATCGGCCTTCGGCCGGCCGGTCCGGCCCGCGTCCTGCAGGCCGGCCAGCCCCTCGGCCGCGAACTTGCGACGCCACTTGCCCACCGTCTTGGCCTGGACACCGACATGGCCTGCAACAGCGGCATTCGACATGCCGTCAGCACACGCCAGGATGATCCGGGCCCGCTCGGCAGCTGGTTGCGTCCAGGGAAGTGGTGTACGGGTTCCACCCGTTCCGGGGGTTTCGTCCCGGTAGCGGGTGTCGCCTGAGAACGTAAGACGGCCACCGGCTGATCCTTCGAGAACGACCAAGCTCTTGAAGGAGAACAGCACGATGACCGCACCTGACAGTGTGCCCTTCGCCGCCCTGCTGGAGGAGAACCTCGCCTCGGCGAGTCCCGATCTGTTGCGGGCGATGGTGAAGACGTTCGCCGAGGCGATGATGTCCGCCGACGTCGACCGCGCCTGCGGCGGCGAGTACGGACGGCCGAGCGAGGAGCGCGTCAACTCCCGCAACGGCTACCGGCATCGGGACTGGGACACCCGAGTCGGCACCATCGATCTGGCGATCCCGCGTGTCCGCTCGGGCTCGTACTTCCCCAGCTGGCTGCTGGAGCGCCGGCGCCGGGCCGAGCAGGCGCTGATCAGCGTGGTCGCGACCTGCTACCTGCTCGGCGTCTCGACGCGGCGGGTGGAGAAGCTCGCCGAGACCATGGGCGTCACCCAGCTGTCGAAGTCACAAGTGAGCGACATGGCAAAGCATTTGGACGAGCGGGTGGCCGAGTTCCGAGGCCGCCCGCTCGACCAGGGCCCCTACACGTTCGTCTGGGTCGACGCCCTGACCCAGAAGGTCCGCGAGGGCGGGAGGGTCGTCAACGTCCACTGCCTGGTCGCGGTCGGCGTCAACAACGAGGGCCAGCGCGAGGTGCTGGGCCTGGACGTCGCCTCCAGCGAGGACGGCGCCGGCTGGCTCGCCTTCCTCCGATCCCTGGTCGCCCGCGGCCTGAGCGGGGTCAAGCTGGTGGTCTCCGACGCCCACGCCGGTCTCGTCAACGCGATCGGCGCCACCCTGCCCGGCGCGTCCTGGCAGCGCTGTCGAACGCATTACGCCAGGAGCCTGCTCTCGCAGGTTCCGAAGTCCGCCCAGCCCTGGGTCGCCACCCTGCTGCGGACCGTCTTCGAACAGCCCGACGCGAAGGCCGTGCGCCAGCAGATGGCCACCGTCATCGCAGCCCTCGACGAGCGATTCCCCAAAGCCGCAGAGCACTTGGAGAGCGCCCGCGAGGACCTGCTCGCCTTCGCCGCCTTCCCCCGAACGGTCTGGAAGTCGATCTGGTCGAACAACCCGCAGGAGCGCCTGAACAAGGAGATCCGGCGCCGCACCGACGTCGTCGGGATCTTCCCCGACCGCGCCGCCATCGTCCGCCTGATCGGCGCGGTCCTGGCCGAGCAGAGCGACGAATGGGCCGAACAGCGCCGCTACATCGGATCCGAGATCCTCGGCCGCTGCCGCCTCCACCCGATCGAGGGAGAAACCCCCGACGAGACCATCACGACAGCCCTTACCGCCTAGCCTGAAACCGGATCACCGAGTGGCCGTCGATACACCACTCCGGCGGACGTGACCCGGCAGCTCTCCGGTCCCACGCCGCCGCCCGACGCACCAACTCGGCACGCTCGTCCTCGGACAACGTGATCGACACGGCAGAAGGCCCAGGATGTGACACCCGAAAAGGGTGGCAACTTACCCTCGTGATTTGCGGCGCAAGACATTAGGTCGCTCCGATGAAGATCCGTATCTTGGCCCCATGGCGAATGAGGGAGAACCGAGACTCTTTGTGAACCGGTGGGGCGACACATCGGATCCGGCGTCGGTTGGTGGCCAGTCCTATCGGGATGAGTGCAAATGCTTCGACCAGGCCAGGCCGCATTCGCGAGCGCGCGTCGGGTTCCACGCCGAGTCTCAGGACACTTCGGCCCCTGGGTGGCAGCGACTGCTGGAGCTGGTTGACGAGGCCGCGGCCAACGGACGGGAGGAGTTCCGTCCCCTGGTTGGGCTCAGCCCAGTAGAACGGCGGCAGATCGTGACCTTGCCACCGAGCATCGCCAAGCTGACCGCGGTCAAGCGTTTCGTGCTCTACGGCAGCAACCTGGTCCGGATCCCGCCCGAGATCGGGGCGATGACCAGCCTGGAGGAGTTCACCCCGTACACCTCATACCGGCTGCACTGGTTCCCCTACGAGATCACCAGGTGCTCCAAGCTGGCCCGAAGCACAGTGAGCACACGCGCGCTGTTCGGGAACTACAAGCTCCGTCCCCCCTTCCCCCGTCTCCAGCCGCCTCAGGACTCTGCCGCGGACCTTGACCTGACGGCGCTCGATGCCGGCCGCTGGGGGACAGCGGCCATCCGCAGTTGCAGCGTCTGCGACCGGTCGATCAAGCAGCATGGCCTCCACCAAGTGTGGATCTCTCGGAGAGTAGCCACCGATGTCCTGCCCCTCCTGGTCAACGCCTGTTCGGCGACCTGCGTAGACGCCCTTCCCCAAGGAGCCGAGGGCTACGTGCAGTTCCCGCACACGGGCGGCAACGTCGACCAGCCAGCGTCCGACTGGGACTGACCACCTGACCGCGGCAACACCGGGTCGCTGCTCAGCGCAACGGCTTCCCGGTGCGCTCGGGGTGGGCGGCACGGACGTATCTCACTGCGGTGACCTCGCTGATCCCGAAGAGTCGGGGGACCAGCGCCAGGGCCAGGTCGGCAGGCCGCCGTGGTGCTCGCCGGTGGGGTCCAGGTCGGGTGCGCGCACGGGACGAGGTCTCCTGTCTGTGTCGGGTCGGCCGGTCGGCCGGTCCCGTCCCCGGATGCGGCCCGCCCGCCCGGCCGGCGTTCGGCGGGGCGGGCGGATCGGGCCGGGGGCGAGAGCGGTGGACCGGTCAGCCGTTGTTGTTGGTGATGGAGCCGCGCCATCCGGCGGTCTGACGGCCGATGTTGGTCTGGTGGGTGCGGTGGACCAGGGCCAGGACGGTGCCGGTCGCGGACGCGCCGTCGCCGCTGGCGGTCGCGCCCGCCCCGGCCCCGGTACCGGCGGCGACGGAGCGGAGCTTGCCGAGCAGGCCACAGACGCCGAGGACGACCAGGCCGACGAGGATCGCGGCCCACTTGAGGACGTGGCCGAGGTCGTCGGCGTGCGGGGCGACCTCGCCCACGGCCGCGCCGAGCATCCACACCGCACCGCTCGCCGCCAGCGAGGCGACGGAGCCGTAGAGGACGTACTGCCGCACCGCCAGCGGCAGACCCGGATCGGCGACAGGCTGCGCCGGGCCGGTCGGCTGCGCCCCGGTGGCGGACTCGGCCTGCGGTGGCACGGCCGTGGTGAGCGGGTTGTGCACGGGAACGGCGGCGACCTGGCCGTCAACGATCGCCGGGACGAAGGCCTCCGTTGCGGCGGTCGGGCGCAGCGGGACGGCGACGAGCCGGCCGTCGAGGATGACGGGGGTGTAGCCGGTTTCCAGGAGGCTGATCTGCGGGTCGGCCGCGTGGTCGGCGGCCGTGGCGGGGGTGTGGTCGATGCTGCTCACGGCAGCCTCCTTCGGGATGGCAGGGCGGGCGGGAACGGGGTTCTGCAGGGCGCCGGGCGCCTTCTGGGCCGCCGGGCCCACCCGGTGGCGGGGCAGGTCCGGCGGCCCTGGGAGAGGCCGGGAGCTGGGTGTGTGAGGCCTGGTCAGTTCTCGGTGCGGGGGTGGCGGTCGCAGTTGGTGACCTGTCCGGCGGTGTAGTGGCGGCGCAGGCCGGCGGGCCCAGGTGGTGAGGGTCATGTCGGAGACCGCGACGATGGTCTGGACGGCGGCGGTGCGGCCGGTGGCGGCCAGGCGGATCAAGAGGTCGGGCCGTCGCGGGGCTCCGCAGGACGGGCTCGGCGCCGTCGATGACGATGGTGATGCGCGGCTCGGCTGTGGTGGGCTCGTGGTCGCGGCCGCGGGCGGTGCGTTCGGCGGCGACGGTGAGCGCGTCGGTGAGCAGGTCGGCGGCCTGGTCGGCGCCGACGGTGCGGTCCGTGCCGGTGAGGCGGCCGGGGCCGGTCGGCTCGATGCCCCAGACGGTGACGGCGTTGCCGGCGGCGAGTTTCTCGGCGGCGATGAGCTGCTCGAGGGTCTGGGTCTTGCCGGAGCCGGGGCGGCCGACGATCAGGTGGGTGGTCACGGGTGCCTTCTTTCTGATGCGGAAGGGATGGGTGTGCCCGCCGCCCCGGGTGTGCGGGGCGGCGGGCACGGTGGTGGTGACGGCGGTTCAGGCAGCGACGGCAGTGAGGGAGGCCCAGGCGCCGTGGCCGAGGTCGACGACCTCGCCCTTGTCGGCGGCGCGCTTGAGGGTGGAGGAGACGGTGGACAGCGGCATGCCGAGCCGGGCGGCGATGATGCCGGTGGTGGCCTGACCCTCGGTCTCGAGGAACGCGAGGATCGACCGCTTCTTGTCGCCTCGGGCCGGGGTGCCGCCCGCGGTGGCGGTGGTGGTGAGCTGCTGCTCGAAACCCGGCCCGGCTTGGACCCGGACCTTGCCGAAGGACACCTGCGCCGGGACGACCGTGCCGCTGCCCTTCTTCTGCGGCCTGCCCGTGGCCGGGGCGGCCTCGGTAGCCTCGGTGGTGGTGTCGGCGTCGTCGGTGACGCCGGGCACCGGCGGCATCTCGCCTCGGCGGCGGGCCGCGAGTCGCTCGCGCCACTCGGTGTAGACGGGGCCGATGTGCTCGGCGGCCTCCTGCGAGATGACGGCGGGGGTGCCGCGCTTGGCCCAGCGGGTGGCGATCCCGGCCCGCTCCGGCGCCCAGCCCCGGAACATCGCCGCGCGCTCCTCGACGCCCTTGAGGTAGCCCATGCCGGACGTCGGCACGCCAGGCTCGTCCGGCCACGTGGACGGGATGTCGTTCGGGTCGGCAGGCAGGTTGATGACGTACCCGGCGGAGCGCTCGGTGGTGCGGAACGCCACGTTGTTGCCCGCGGTGAGCGGCTGGCGGAGCTTCGGCGTGCCGAGGGAGTCGAGAGTGGGCAGGTGGGTGACCAGACGGAGCCTGATGCCGACCTTGCGGCCGAGGATCGCGATCCGCACCGCGTAGTCGAGGGCCTCGGCGTAGTTACCCCAGACGTCCTGCCACTCGTCGATCGTCACCGAGATGAGCGGCTCCTCCGGTGTCGGCGACCAGTAGGTGTCGCCGTACATCACGTCGCCGTCCTCGTCGTGCCACACCGTCAGGGCTCCATGACGATCATCGGGCCGGCGGAGCGAACTGCCCTGGCTTATGTGCGCGTTAACAGTCCAATGCCTTGACGGTACATCAACGTGTAGCCATAGTGATGGTCGGCGCAGCACCACCAGGGTGTCCGACCTGTCTTGCAGTGCACCCCTTCCCCAGCAAAATTGTTAACGCTAACAATTTGGCCGCGCCTTCTTCCTTCCCCACCCGCGAAGGAGTTCGTTCATGACCATGCGATCGTGGCCGAGCCACGCCCGGCGGGCGCTGACGGCGGCCGGAACGACGGCCGTGCTCGTCGTCGGTCTGCTCACCGGAGCGGGTACCGCCCGGGCCGCCACCGAGGGCCCGTGCGACATCTACGCGGCGGGCGGAACACCGTGCGTCGCGGCCCACAGCACCACCCGTGCGCTCTTCGCCTCCTACAGCGGCCCGCTGTACCAGGTGCGGCGGGCCTCCGACGGCATGTTGCAGAACATCGGGGTCCTGTCCGCCGGCGGCGTCGCCGACGCCGCCGCGCAGGACTCCTTCTGCGCGGGCGCCGAGTGCAGCATCACCCGCCTCTACGACCAGACAGGCGGCGGCAACACCCTGGTCTACCAAGGACCCGGCGGGACCGGCGGCGCCGACACGGCGGCCACCGCGACCACCGAAGCGGTCACCGTGAACGGCCAGAAGGCCTACGCGCTCTACATCAAGCCCGGCAACAGCTACTTCGCCTACAGCTCTGCCGGGGGCGTGCCCACCGGCACGTCGCCCGAGGGCGAGTACATGGTCACCAGCGGCACCCACGTCAACAACGGCTGCTGCTTCGACTACGGCAACACGGAGATCGACCACAAGGCCGACGGCAACGGCGCCATGGACGCGATCAACTTCGGCACCGAATGCTGGTTCGGCGGTTGCAGCGGCACCGGGCCGTGGGTGCAGGCGGACCTGGAGAACGGCCTGTTCTCCGGCGGCAGCAAGACGTGGAACCCCAACCAGGTCTCCCAGACCAGCCGCTTCGTCACCGCGATGCTCAAGAACAACGGCACCACCCAGATGGCGCTCAAGGGCGCCAACGCCCAGTCCGGGAGCCTGACCCAGCTCTACAGCGGCACGCTGCCCAGCGGATGGAACCCGATGCACAAGCAGGGCGCTGTCATCCTCGGCAGCGGCGGCGACTGCTGCCAGACCAACCGCAACGCGAGCGCCGGCACCTTCTACGAGGGCGCGATGGTCAAGGGCTACCCCTCCGACGCCACCGACGCCGCAGTCCAGGCCAACATCGCCGCGGCCGGCTACAGCACCGACACCACGAACCCCTTCGTCCCGGGCGCGAAGGTGTCGCTGCGGGCCACCACCTCCTGCTGCACCGGCGACTACCTGCGGCACGACACGGGCGACAACAAGGTGGGGATCGCGCCGGTGACCCCTGGCAGTTCCGCCCTCGACAAGGGCAACGCCACCTGGATCGTCCGCACCGGCCTGGCCAACAGCACCTGTGTCTCCTTCGAGTCGGCCAACACCCCTGGTAGTTACCTCAGGCACTACGCCTTCCAGCTCCACCTCCAGCCCGCCGCCGGCACCGGCCAGTTCGCCGCGGACGCCACCTTCTGCGCCAAGCCGGGAAACAGCGGCACGGGCTACTCCCTTCAGTCCCTCAACTACCCGGCCAAGTATCTCCGCCACTACCGCCTCGTCGGCTACATCGCGAGCAACGGCGGCGCCAATACCTGGGACGACCCGTCGTCATGGACCCAGGACTCCAGCTGGCTCGCCGTCTCCCCCTGGGGCTGACGAGCGGCCCGTGCCGGCCGGCTGTCGAAGACGGCGCACACCGGAAGGCACCCGGAGGCGTCAGCGCGGCCCACGCCGTCCGCACAGCCGGGCAGGTTCGTGGATGCCCACCCCACCCCCACCCTGTGAAGGAGATCTTCATGGTCAAACTGTCGATCCGTAGGCTCGGGCGAGCTCTCCTCGCGACGGGCGCGACCGCCGCACTCGCCGTCGGCATGCTCACCGCCACGGCCGCGACCTCGCAGGCGGCCACCCAGGGGCCCTGCGACATCTACGCCGCCGGCGGCACCCCCTGCGTCGCCGCGCACAGCACCACGCGCGCCCTGTACGGGGCGTACAACGGCTCGCTCTACCAGGTCAAGCGCGCCTCCGACAACGCGACCAGGGACATCGGCCTGCTGAGCGCCGGCGGATACGCCAACGCCGCCGCGCAGGACGACTTCTGCGCCGGCACCAGCTGCGTCATCACCGTCATCTACGACCAGTCCGGCAAGGGCAACCACCTCACCCAGGCGCCCGCCGGCGGCGCGGCCGGCGGGCCGGACAACCTCGCCAACGCCTTCGAGGCGCCGGTCACCGTCGCCGGACACAAGGCGTACGGCGTCTACGTGGCCCCCGGGACCGGCTACCGGAACAACAACACCAACGGCATCGCCACCGGCGACCAGCCCGAGGGCATGTACGCCATCTTCGACGGCACGCACTTCAACGACGGCTGCTGCTTCGACTACGGCAACGCCGAGACCAACAGCCTGGACACCGGCAACGGCCACATGGAGGCCCTCTACTTCGGCAACAACAAGGCCTGGGGTTCGGGCAGCGGCAACGGCCCCTGGGTCATGGCCGACCTGGAGAACGGCCTGTTCTCCGGGGTCAACCGCGGATTCAACGCCGGCGACCCCAGCGTCAACAACCGGTTCCTGACCGCCATGCTCAAGGGCGGCCCGAACCAGTGGGCCCTCCGCGGCGGCGACGCCCGGTCGGGCGGCCTGTCCACCTTCTACAACGGCGTGCGCCCCAATGCCACGGGTTACAACCCGATGCACAAGGAAGGCGCGATCATCCTCGGCATCGGCGGCGACAACAGCAAGTGGGCCCAAGGCACCTTCTACGAAGGCGTCATGACCTCGGGCTACCCCACGGACGCCACCGAGAACGCCGTCCAGGCCAACATCACCGCCGCCGGCTACAACAGCGGCTCGACCGGCACCGGCACACTGACCCCCGGCTCCCGGATCTCCCTCCGGGCCACCACCGCGCCCTGCTGCACCTCGCACTACCTCCGCCACGACGACGCCGACACCAAGGTCGTCATCTCCGCCACGAACTCCTCCAGCCCAGCCACCGACAAGGCCGACGCCACCTGGATCGTCCGCACCGGCCTGGCCAACACCTCCTGCGTGTCCTTCGAGTCCGCCAACAGCCCCGGCCAGTTCCTGCGCCACTACAACTACCAGCTCAACCTGAACACCGACAACGGCGCCGGCGCGTTCGCCCAGGACGCCACCTTCTGCCCCACCGCGGGCAACAGCGGGACCGGCACCTCCTTCCGGTCCGCCAACTTCCCGACGAAGTACCTCCGCCACTACAACTACACGGCCTACATCGCCAGTAACGGCGGCTCCAACACCTGGGACAGCAGCACCAGTTGGGCCGCCGACACCAGCTGGCTGGTCACCCAGCCGCTGGGCTGACCCGCACCGCCGTCTCAGCAAGCTCGCCGGCCCGGCCCGGCCGCAGGCCCGGCCCGTGGCCGGGCCGGTGCAGGGAGCCGGTCGAGGGCATCGGCCGGCTCCCTGTCACGTCGAATCCGCCTCCCAGGAAGGAAGCCCTTCATGGTCCCCCCACGGTCCCACGGGCGGCGGCTGCGTCTCCTCGCAGCCGCCGCACTGATGCTCACCGCCTGCGTCACCGCATCCACCGCCACGACCGCCGAGGCCGCGCCGGGCAGCCCTGCGCCCACCCCGCCACTGGGCTGGAACAGCTGGAACAGCTTCGGGTGCGGTGTCGACGAGTCGAAGGTCCGCCAGGCCGCCGACGCGATGGTGTCCTCCGGCATGAAGGACGCCGGCTACCGGTACGTCATCGTCGACGACTGCTGGTTCGACCCGCAGCGCGACGGCGCGGGCAACCTCCGGGCCAACCCGACCAAGTTCCCCGGCGGCATGAAGGCGCTCGGGGACTACATCCACAACAAGGGCCTGAAGTTCGGCCTCTACGAGGCACCCAACGAGCGCACCTGCGCCCAGGCCGTAGGTTCCTACTCCGGCTCCACCGGCAGCAAGGGCCACGAAGCCCAGGACGCCACCACCTTCGCCTCGTGGGGCGTGGACTACCTCAAGTACGACTGGTGCTCTTCCATCGGCACGCTGGACCAGCAGGTCGCGCAGTTCACCCTCATGCGCGACGCCCTCCGCGCCACCGGCCGTCCCATCGTCTACAGCATCAACCCCAACAGCCTGCACGCCATCACCGGCTCCTCGTACAACTGGGGTGAGGTCGCGGACCTGTGGCGGACGACCGAGGACCTGCTCGACATCTGGCAGAACGGCAACACCAACAGCTACCCGATGGGCGTGGGCAACGTCCTCGACATCGACGCGCCGCTGGCCGCCCAGTCGGGCCCCGGCCACTGGAACGACCCCGACATGCTCGTGGTCGGCCGCCCCGGCCTGTCGCTGACCGAGTCCCGGTCCCACTTCGCCCTCTGGTCGCTGCTCTCGGCACCCCTCATCGCGGGCAACGACATCCGGACCATGTCCGGCGACGTGAGCGCGATCCTGCGCAACCCCCGTCTGCTGGCGGTGAACCAGGACGCGCTCGGCGCGGGCGGGCGCCGAGTGCGCGACGACGGCGACACCGAGGTGTTCGCCAAGCCCCTGTCCGACGGCTCGGTCGCCGTCGGCCTGTTCAACCGCGGAAGCGGCACCGCGACCGTCTCCGTCACGGCCGCGCAGGTCGGCCTCACCGGAGGGCCGTTCACTCTCACCGACCTGTGGACCGGCGACACGTCGAGCACGTCCGGCCAGATCTCGGCCAGCGTCCCGGCG
This sequence comes from Kitasatospora dryopteridis, assembly GCF_050749075.1. Taxonomy (NCBI): domain Bacteria; kingdom Bacillati; phylum Actinomycetota; class Actinomycetes; order Kitasatosporales; family Streptomycetaceae; genus Kitasatospora; species Kitasatospora dryopteridis. The sequence goes on from NZ_CP192749.1 coordinate 170,599, forward strand.
CACGGCGTCGCCGTATACAGGGTGTCCGGCGGCAGCCCGCTGGCCTCCACCACCGCACGGCTTCGCGGCACCGGGTCCGGCCGCTGCCTGGATGTGGACCGGGCCGCCACGACGGCCGGGACGGCGACGCTGATCTGGGACTGCCACAGCGCCGCCAACCAGCTGTGGACCACCTGGGCAGGAGGCGAGATCCGCGTCTACGGCGACAAGTGCCTGGACGCTTCCGGCCAGGGCAGCACCGACGGCACGCAGGTCATCATCTGGCCCTGCAACGGTCAGAACAACCAGAAGTGGACCGTGCAGGCCGACGGGTCGATCCGCAACGTCCACGCCGGGCTGTGTCTGGACGCCGACCACGCGGGGACCGCCAACGGCACCCCGGTCATCCTGTGGACCTGCAACGGCCAGAACAACCAGAAGTGGACGACCCTCCGGTAACCCGCCCCCTCGTCTGCGAGAAATGAACGGGAGTACGGCGGAGGCGTGGCCCAGCCGGGCCACGCCTCCGCTGCGGTTCAGGCCGGGTACGGGAGGGGCCTTGATCCCTCGCGCGTCGAATCCAGCAGCGGCCTTGATGCCCCGCGCGTCGAAACTCTCGTCCATGACCGGGGAGAGTAACCGGCGCCCCGGACACCACCCAGCCAGGCCCGAAGAACCACCAGTGCGCACGCCGCCCACCGGCCCGATGCGCATGCGCAACCACCCCATGCGCGTGCGCGTCCGGCACGGAGACGGCCGCGCATGCGCACGGAACCAGATGCGCAGGTGCGCAGCCGGCCGACCGGGGTGCGCAGGCCGGTGCGCAAGCAGCCCGGGAGCCTTGCGCAGCCGCGGCGGCGGTCCGAGGGCCCGATCCCAGCCGGGAAGCGCTCCAGGCCGCCTTGGCCCCCCTGCGTCCATCGTGTTCGAGGAACGGTGACGGACAGGTCTAGCTGAGGCTTCCTGGCGGCCCCTAGGGCCCCCGTTGATGCAGTGATCGACTTCCGCGGCTAACTCAGGGGTAGGTATCCGGCGTTCACCAGAGCTAGCGTGGGGGTGGGAGATCATGTCGGACCTGGAGAAAGCAGCCGCGGAGTACGCCCGCCGACAGCGGGAACATGCGACACAGGAAGCCGAAGCCGCACAGAACACGGCGCGAGAGAACGAGCGATTCCTCCTCCGAGGGCGGGAGTTCTTCGCCTTCGCCCGCCGCCATGGCGCCCCGCTCCTACACCGATACATCGAGCTAGAGTTCGGCGATCAACCCTCCACATACAGGTACCAGCGAACCGGCGAGAGGTACATCGCAGCGGCACCCTGGGGCGAGGAATGGAAGATGTTCGACTCCCTCCAAGGCTGGGCCCTCAGGGAGGACGGCACCGTCTGGAGCGGGTTGAGCACGGGCATCAGCAGCCACTCCTCTCACGACATCGTGGACCGCCGGTACTTCACCACGCGCGCCGCGCGGGGAACCGCACTGGGAACCGCACCGGAGCGTGGCGGCATCCCCCACTACCTCTGCGAGGAACACTTCCCAGCCGCAGGCGCAGCTCTGCTCGATCCCATACAACTCGCCCCCGGAGTGAGGACCGGCATCCAGCAGAACGGCTGGATCGGCTACCACCTCCTCCACTGAAACGCCCCCGCCCATCGCGTCAGCGCACTGTCCCGGTAACCGGGAGCGCACCAGGACGTCGACAAGATCCCCGAAGGCGTCTCCAGAGCCGCCGAGCCAGGCGTACCACCGAGCAACTCGCCGACTCACCGAGTCTGGGCCCGCCGAGGCACCCACGCGGTCCTCACCGCCGATCCGCAGAAGCCCTGGTCGTTGGTGAACGAGGTCGCTCTGCGCGACGGCCTCCCGGCCACAGCGGTCGTGTCCCGGGCCCCTGCGCCGCGGCGCGGGTGAGCCGCTGTCATACCGGTCCACGCGATCCGGACGGATGGTACGGGCTCCGGATGTTCGGAGAGCGAAGCGCTGCCCGAGCTGCCGAGCCGGGCCGGACGTCCTGGCTGCCAGGAGAACCCCGGCATCAGCGGCTCGGCCGACAGTGGGCGTCCTCAGCGATGTGAGCGCTGTGCCGTGTGAGGTGGTCCTGCCCGGGGCAGCGCCTGGTAACCGCCGGTGGCTGCTGTCTGTCAGCGCGTTTGCCCGTCTCAACTGGCGTGCTCAGATTGGGAGTAGGGGCATGCTGCCTCTCCTGCCGTGCCCCCTTGGTGCAGATGCCACCAGGTGGTGGTGAAGGGAGGAGTTGGCCATGGATGTCGTGCTCCCCTGCCTCGGGACGGTCTCCGGTCCGCGCCTGCTGGACGGGCGGACGGGGGAACGGGACGGTCGGTCTCGCGCCGCACACCGGTGAACCGTTCAGCGGGACCCGCTGGGAGATGCACGGCGGCCCGGAGGGTGTCGTGACGCTGGTCTGCCAGGGCGACGTGCCGGGCAACCGGTTCCTGGACGGGCGCACCGCGGACGGCATGGTGGGGCTCGCGCCGAACACGAACCCGCCGTTCAGCGGCACCAGGCGGCAGGTCGGGATCCCGTTCGGCGACGACAACCAGACAGTCCCGGTCGACCGCTGACAGGGTGAGGGGCGCAGCAGATTCGGGCCCCGCGACCGGCAGGCCGCGGACGGCGGCGCAACCCCCGACCGCGCCGGGCTGCGGCGGCTCGAGGGACGAGGGTCGGGGGCGGCCCGGGGTGTGTGCGGTCCCCCGGGCCACCCGCCGCGGCTGCGCGGCGCACCGGGCCGGCGGACACCGGGGGGATGCGGCCGGACCGGGGCGCGGGGCGCAGCCGGAGCGTCCCCGCAGGGGGTCGGGGACGTTTGTCGCCCCGTCCAACGACCGGGAGTGCTCCAGGACACCCGCCACTCCCACCATCCGGTCCCTTCTCCCTGCCCCGGCACGACCCGTCCGCATCTCCCGCATCGTCACACCAGCCGCCCGCCCCCGGCATGCCGCGCTGCTGCAAACCGGCACCGCCCGGCCCACCAGGCCGTTGTGCGGGCTCGTCGGCCGGCGCCGCCCGCATCCCGGCAGGGCGCAGCGGCGGGCAGCGGCGAGTGGCGCTGCGGAGGGGTGTCGGTGTGGCCGGCGCGGGGGCTTTCACGCGTCCGTCCGGCCCTTGTCACCCCGGCCCTGGCGGTGGCGGGTGTGGTGAAGGCCTCGGCGAGGATCAGGCGGATGTGGCGTTCCTAGACCCCGGCTTCCCGGGCCGCCCGGATCCTGGCCGTGATGTCGCCGGGCAGACGGCGGGTGGGTGCCGCCGCCCAGGTACCGGCGTCGTCGGCCCCGGCCGGGGCGTGGCCGGTCACCGGCGCCTCCTGGCGGCCGGGCACGCCGGTTCGTGCCAGGTCGTGGCCACCACGGCCCCGCCCGGCAGCAGGCGCTCCGTGCTCCAGGTCCGGCAGCAGAACACGGCCGTCGGCGGACCGGACGCCTGTGCTGCCGGGGCCGGGGAGTCGGGCGCAGCGGTGCGTGTGGTTGGTCGGCGGCGCCGTGGGCGCTCCGCGGAAGGGCTCGTCATCTCCCGCGTGTCCCACACGCCGCGGCCGCCCAACCCCGGCCCCACCCGGACGGGGCAGCACGGCAGGTCGGCCGGGGCGAAGTCCCGGACGCCGACCGGGCCCGCCCGCGGGGGCCTTGCCCTATCCGCGTCGTGCCCAGGCGCGGGTGCGGCCGCGTCCGAGGCCCGGATGCCCTGGGCAGTGGGGGTGGTGTCCGCCAGGTGCCGCTGCAGGTGGTGGATGCGCTGGTCGAGGGCGATCGAGATGCGGCGGCGCACGCCGCCGCGGACGGCGGCGACGGTCGCGGTGCTCGTGTCCAGGCAGGCGGCGAGGTAGATCTGCGGTCCAGCCTCGGCCGCCAGCTCTGCCAGCTCCGCCAGCACCGCAGCCGCGCGGTGGGCGCCGGTCAGGCCCCGGCCGGGGCCCGGGGGTTGGCCCTGCCGTGGCAGCGGGATGCCGAGGACCGCCTCCGCGGTGCTGCGCGCGATCCGGACCGGACGCCGCCCGGGAGGGCGCAGCAGGCGGCGCACCAGGGTGACAGCGATCCCGGCGGCATCCGCGATGTCCTGGGCCGACATGCCGCGGCGCACCAGGACAGCGGCCCGCAGCGCGGCCGGGGCGGCGTCGACGCGGGCCGCCAGGCCCTGGGCGCGGTCCGTGTCGCGGCGGCGGCGGGCGCGCAGCGCCGCCTGGCGGCATGTGGCTCGGGTGCAGCCGTAGTCCGCGCACGACGCCTGCCCGTGGCGCACCCGGCTGCGCAGCGGACGGCGCGACGGTTGCACATCCGAGGCCTGGTCCCGGTCCTGGCCGACCGTCACCACCCACACCTCACCCTCCTCGATGGGTCAGGACGGCAGTATGCCGGGCAGTTGCCGGAACACGGGGCACGGCAGCCGCGGGGCCGGCAGCGCCAGGAGGTGCAGGAGCACCCCGGTCGGTGGCTCGGTGGCCAGCGCCCCGCGGAGCGCAGCAGGTAACGCCTGGTGGCGGTCCCGCGCCGGCTGGAGCTTCGCGTGGAGGGCCCGCGCGCCTTTGAGCTGTTCGACATCCCGGCCGGTGACGTCCAGCCGCGGGCCTGCCGCGAGACTCCCCGGTGAAGGCACGCGAGCCAAACCGTTCGACTGCGAATGGTAGTGCTAACATCACTCAGCGTATCCAAAGGTCTCCGCGGCCGCGCCTCGGGCCGCCAGGCACCGGCCCGGCCGGCGACCGACACTCCACGGCCCGCGGGACTTCAGCGGGACGCCGCCTCCCTCCCGGGCCCCTCACGTCGTCAACAGGAAGGCAGACACGGTGAGCAACGAGCAAGCGCAGCTGATCTACGGCCAGGGCGAGGAAGCGTGCCCGGAAGGAAGCTTCTGCCTCTACCGCGCCGTCAACTTCAACATCGGCCAGACCCCGGGGGCCGGCGACAAGATCCTGGCCATCCCGGTGGGCACGTCCGTCAACGACTTCTCCGTGTACGGCTTCGACCACAGCGCCGACGGGGTGAGCAGCGTCGTCAACCGCACCGACAAGGACAACGCGCTCTTCTCGGCCGCCGACCAGCAGGGGCATTCGCTGCCCGTGGACCGCAGGTCCTCGATCGCGAACCTCGCGCGGATCGCCATGGCCGACAGTCCGAACGGCAGCTGGAACGACCAGGCCCGCTCCGCGCTGGCAGCCCCCTTCCTGGGGAACCTGATCGTCGAGCAGGCCTTCCTGAGCAAGTGGCAGGACTGGGAGACCCAGAAGTGGATCTACTCCTACCGGATCACGGTGCGCGCCGCCGAGACACGCGTCGTGAAATGGGCGCTCGGCTTCGGCGACCTGCCCGACGAGACCTCCCTCTATAAGGGGTTCACCGACGTCTTCTGGGGCCAGATCCTGCGCGACGGCACCGAGGGCAGCGTCCTGGTCGGCTCCCCCGCGGGCGGCGGACACACCATCGACCCCGGCACCGACCTCGCCATCGACATCCAGGTCCTCTACGCGAAGGAAAGCCCCGCCCAGGAACACCTCACCAGCCTGAACGCCCAGCAACTGGGCTGAACGCAGACACCACCGCACCACCCGGCCGCGGGCCGCTCCCCCACGGGGGCGGCCCGCGTGTCATCCCGCCCACCCCCGATGCGAAGGCCGGCGTCTGCGGCGGCCAAGGGCGGGCCGCCATGCGCGGCCGGGGATCGTGCTCCCCTGCATCGCACCATGCGCTCGCGTCTCCCGCATCGTCACACCGGCTGCCCCGCCAGCGCGCCGAGCCGCTGCACACTCGCACCGACCAACCGACGAGGTCGCATCTGTGCCGCAGGCCCGGGGCGCAGCGTCGGACGGCGGGCGGGCTGCGGCCGGCAGGGGTTCGGCGGTTGCAGTGGTGTGAGCGGCGCTGCGGCAGACGCGGGCGGCGGCCATGAACGGGCATGGTGCAGCCGGGTGGCCGGGCGCGGCCGGGCGGGTGACCCCTGCGGGATGTCGACCGGGCTGGCGCAGTGGGGTGTGTCAACGGTGGAAGGGCGGTGCCCCGGGGCGCCGGCCGCCCGATCGCCGACCCTCTCGGGGAGTGTTCCGCCGTGTCCATCGCCCACCGGATCCTGCAGCTACTCCTCGCCCTCGTCTGCGCCGCCGGCCTGTGGGCCGCCGCCACCGCCCCCGCAAGCGCCGCCCCGGAGCGGGCTGTCGCCGTCGCCGCCGCTGCGAGCGCGGCGAACGCGGCGCCGGCCGCCGGGCAGGGCATCGACTGGGACAGGGTCGCGGCGTGCGAGAGCGGCGGCCGCTGGCACGCCGACACCGGCAACGGCTACTACGGCGGCCTGCAGTTCGACCAGCGAACGTGGCGCGCCAACGGCGGCACCGCCTACGCCCCGCGCGCCGACCTCGCCAGCCGCGAGCAGCAGATCGCCGTCGCCCAACACCTCGCCGCCCGCCGGGGACTTGCCCCGTGGCCCGCCTGCGGAGCCCGCACCGGCCACCACACCGTCCCCGCGCCCAGGCCCGCCACTGAGCATCCCGCCGCCCCGAAGCCGACCGCGGGCGAGGCCACGGCCACCACCGAACCAAACACGGCCCCCGACCCCGCGGACGCCGCCACCGTCGTGGTGCAGGACGGCGACACCCTCGACGCCATCGCCCAGACCCTGCAGGTCCCCGGCGGCTGGCCCGCCCTCTACGCCGCCAACCAGGACACCATCGGCGACAACCCCGACCTCATCCTGGCCGGACAGACCCTCCGACTCCCCTGACGCCCGGATCCGCCCGCCTACGCAAGCCGAGCCGCGCCCGGTTCCGGGTCGTGCGAGGGCCTGCCGGCCGAGGCGGCACCGTTTTCGAGGCTCACTCCAGGTCGAGATCCGCCACGCCCTGCAGCACCGCCCCGCTCGCCCGCACCTCGTCCAACCACTCAGCGAACTCCTGGGCCCGGCGGCCGGGTGCCACACCGGCGAGATCGGGCGGCCACGTGCCGGGTGCCACCACGGTCACCAGCACACCACCGGACCTTGCCGCGGCCGACAACCACGCCCCCGGTACCTCCATCGCAGGCCTCGGCTCCCACACCTCCCGGCCGCCGACCAGCACCAGCCGCACGAACCGGCCGCCACGGACCTGCACCGTCCCCGTCGAAACCGGCGCCCCGCCCACGGCCATGAACCCGCTCTCCCACGCATCCGTCGCAAGCCCGCCCCAGTGGCCGGCGTCGACCTCGACGACGATCTCCGCCACCATGCCGCCGTCGTCCGTCTCCCGCACCACCAACGCCCACAGCACCGGCTCCTCACCCACTGCCGTCACCCCTGACCGACGAGCCGACCCCGCAGACACACACGCCGATCCTGGCACCCTCCGGACCGGCGTGCAGAGTCAGGAATCCGGGTGTGCCTCGGTCCCCAACGACCAAGTCCCGCCCTCGCAGCAGGCCGAAAACGGCGGAAAACGGTGCCCCTTCACATCCGCGCCCCAGTGGTGCCCCGCACCGCAGTCGCACGCATAGATCCCGCTCGCCGGAACGATCTCGCCGGGATGCCACGACGTCTTCTCCTCGCCATACCCCCGGTCTACGACAGCCCCCCTCACCGCGAACGCGTACCGGCCCCGGGCAAAGTGCGTCACTACCGTGGCGCCGGGCTCAACCGCCGCCCGCGGCCCGTACCGCGGTCACGGCCGGCTCCAGCCCCGGCAGGCAGGCTCGTGCCAGATGGTCTGGACGACCATGCCGCGGGAGATGCGCTCGCTCGACCAGGTCCGACAGCACCCGCCGCCGTCACCCGGCCCGACGGCCGGCGGCGGCTCGGCGCCGACCGGAGCAGCGGTCGTGGTCGTGGACGCGGCAGGTGCGAACGGGTGGCGGCGACGGTGTCGGCGCTTGGTCGAGGGTGTCGTCATGCCGCAGCTCTGCCCACCCCGGTACTTCGCCGAACCCGCCGACACCCGGACGGAGCAACCCAGGCCGACCCGGGCACGCGCGGCGGCTTGCCTGGGGCTCGGGGTCGCGGGCCCGGCCGCAGCAGCGAGTGCCAGGTGAGATGGCGCGGGGAGAAGCATCCTGGGAAGTGAAGTCCCAGCCCTTGGGTGGAACGTGTCTCCCGGGAGGCGTCATGGCTCAAAACCCGAGGCCGGCATGGCAGTCACCAGCTGCTACGCGCCCCGACGGAGGCAGGAACCGGCGCCGGACAGTGGCCGAGGTCGTGGGTGGCACAGCGATTTTGCTGCTCGGTATGGGCATCGGCCTTTCGGGCAAAGACAGCGGGGCAAGCAGCCCGACCAGTCCTTCCTCTTCGCAGGCGACCGCCACCGTGACAGCGACCTCCTCTGCCTTATCCACCACGGCGACGGTCACTGCCACGGTGACCGTGACCGAGGCCCCGACCGCCGCTGGACAACCTCAGCCCTCCGGTGGTCAGCCGCAGGCGACCACACCCGTGCCGGAAACGACCGGCCCTGCGGTGTACTACAAGAACTGCTCCGAAGCACGCGCCGCGGGCGTCGTCCCCCTCCACCTGGGCGATCCCGGCTACGCGCCCCATCTGGACCGCGACGGCGACGGAGTGGCCTGCGAAACAGGCTGACCGCCTTCTCCGCATAGTCAGGCGGCTCTTGGTCTCCGGCAGAATCAGCCGCGCACCTGCCGACTGATCCGTCGAAGCGACCACCGCCACGGGCCTGGCCTGGTTCTACACCCGGTCCAGGCCATTTGTCCGGTCCGCTCCCGGCGTTGCGCCGCCGATGATCGGGCCCAGGGCGGGTATCAGTGGCGCCTGGCAGCCTCCCGTACCGCGCCCCGGACCGCCCGGCTCGCGGCGCTCGCCGTACTCTCCGTGGCGGGCAGAGCCTGCGCCGGCACCGTCTCTCCAGCTCCGGGTGGGGTGACGGCCGGCAACGTCAATCCGTCCGTCCCCGCCACGGCGTCCGGCCCGGCGCGGGCCGGCGGCGCCTGGCCGGGCCCGCAGCCCTCCCCCGCCGCCCTCGCCCGCAGCGAACTCGCCGCCCTGCCGGTGGCGCGGCGGGCTCGATGGCCGGCTACAGCCGGGAGAAGTTCCCCCACTGGGCCTCCCAGGGCAACTCCTGCGACACCCGAGAGAAGGTCCTCGCCCGCGACGGCGTGGGCGTGCGCGCCGACACCGGATGCCGGGCGGCGGCCGGCACCTGGTTCAGCGTCTACGACAACGCCACCATCACCGGCTCCGCCAAGGCGGACGCCGACCGCCTCGTCCCGCTCGCCAACGCCTGGCGCTCCGGCGCCGGCCGGTGGACCACCGAACAGCGCAAGGCCTTCGCCAACGACCTCACCCACCCCCAGCTGCTCGCCGTCTCCGCCTCCTCCAACCGGCCCAAGGGCGACCAGGGCCCCGAAGCCTGGGAGCCCCCGAGCCGGCAGATCTGGTACGCCTACGCCCGCGCCTGGACCGACGTGAAAACCGCCTACCGGCTCACCGCCACCACCGACGAGAAGACAGCCCTGAACCAGATGCTCGACACCTGCATCACGGAGGCACCCCGATGACCACCGGCAAGAACAACAACACGGACACCGGCGGCACCGCCGAGGCCGAGGGGCCGCTCGTCACCAAGGGCATCCCGGCCGGGCCCGGCGGCGGCATGACCGAGAAAGTCGGGGTCATCACCGGCGACCCTGCGCACCACCCAGCAGGACGGCCAAGCCGCCCTCGAGATCCAGTACGACGACGCCGTCGAGCATGGCGGCGGCGCCACTGCACCGAACTGACCAGCCCCAGCAGCCAGGCCGAAGCGGTCTGCGAGCGGCCGAGCGCCCACAGGTAGCCGGTCAGGCTGCTGCGCCAGGCCTGGGCCTGCCGATCGGGCGCCGAGGCGCCCACTTCCAACTCCTCGAAGGCCTGCGCCACCTCACCCTGCAAGCCGACGCCCCCGCCGGTCGCCGTTTCGAAGTCCTTGGTGCTTCGTCATGCCATGGGTGCAACCCGCCCGCCCCTCTCAACCCCACCACGCCGCGCGGTTCACCCGGCGGCGCAGCGCGGCCCGGCCGCGCCCGAGTAGGGGCGGGGCGGCCGGGCCGGCATCCAAGGAGCGGGAGCGGCAGCATGTCGTCCCACGGTCGTGACGGTACGGCTTGCACAGTGCCGGGAGGTGGAAGGGTGCGCGGCGGGTTGTTGTTGTCAGCCGTTTGCGCGTGCCGGCCCCGGCCGGTGCGGCGGCTGGGGGCTGGTAGTCCGCTTCCTGGGGGCGGGGGTCAGATCTGCCGGCTGGTGACGGGGCCGTCCTTGGCGTTGTCGTCCGGGTCGGTGTTGGCGTCATAGACGTCGGCCACGGCCCTCGGGTCAGCACCCCGTCCCGTCCTTCGTCGGCGGTCAGTCGCGCACGTGCAGTCCGAATCCCGTGCGGCCTGCGGGCTCCAGTCCCTCCTTCAGGTGCAGCGAGGGGATCTCGTAGTCGCCGAAGTTCTGCCGCCGGAAGGCGATCGGCTCGGTCGACTCCAGGGTGAGCAGGCGCTGCTGCCAGGCCTTGGCGACCTCCGGGTAGTCCTCGTCGGTTATCCGGTCGGTGCCGTACACCACGAACGGCGGCAGCACCTCGATGCCTGGGTAGTACAGGATGCCGTGGTGGATCGGGAACAGCAGATCGTCGATGGGACCGTTGATCCCGCGGGCGGCGTAATGCGACTCGGGTCCGCCGGCGGTCACCGACAGCAGGGCCCTCCTGCCTGCGAGGGTGCCTTCGCCGAAACGCTCGCCGTACTTGGTGTCGCTGTGCTCGCCGACGCCGTACGCGAAGCGGTAGGTGAACACCCGGTCCACCCAGCCCTTGAGGATCGCGGGCATCGTGTACCACCACAGCGGGAACTGGAAGATGATCGTGTCGGCCCACAGCAGCTTCTTCTGCTCGGCGAGGACGTCCGGGGTGAGCGTCCCGGCATCGAAGGCCCTGCCCGAGTCGAGGGCGACCTTCAGCGGGCTCGAGGCGCCGGGGCCGTAGTCCGCGGCGTCCACGACCGCCTTCCAGTTCATCGTGTACAGATCGCTCACCCGCACCTCGTGCCCGGCGGTCTCCAACGTGGACACCGCGAGGTCCTTCAGCGAGCCGTTGAGCGACTTCGGCTCCGGGTGGGCATAGACGATCAGCGTCTTCACGGGAACTCCTTCGGATCGGATGCCTTCGATCCTGGACGCCGCGGCGCGCGGCGTTCAGGGGCTCCTCTTCCGTCGGACGGGACTTCCTGGTAACGGCAGGACCACCCTCCACGGCCGGCGCCGAGTCCATACTGAGGGGCATGGACGATCTTGCAGGCTTCCTGCGGACCCGGCGTTCCCGGGTCGACCCGGCGGCCGCCGGTATCCCCGTCGACAGCCGCCGCCGGGTCGAAGGGCTGCGCCGCGAAGAGGTCGCGCACCTGTCCGGAGTCAGCGTCGACTACTACGTACGTCTGGAGCAGGGCCGTGCGACCCAGCCCTCCGAGCAGGTCCTCGACGCGCTCGCCGGCGTCCTCGGCCTCGACGAGACCGAACGCGGGCACCTGCACCGGCTCGCCCGGCAGCGCCGCGGCCGTACGAAAACGCCGGGCGGGCGGGTCCGGCCGGAGCTGCTGCGCGTCCTCGGCCTGGTCGCCGGCGCACCCGCGCTGATCATGAATCACCGCATGGACGTGCTCGCCGGGAACCGCCTCGCCGGGCTCCTTTTCGGCCGACCGATGCCGGGTCTGAACATCGCCCGGCACATCTTCCTCGAGGAGGCCGAGGGCGGCCTCTACGCGGACTGGGAGACGTGCACCCTCGACGTGGTCGGGCACCTGCGCCTGGCCGCCGGCAAGTACCCCGAGGACCCCCGACTGGCCTCGCTCGTCGGCGAGTTGGCGATGGGCAGCGAGCGCTTCCGCCGCCTCTGGGCCCGCGCGGACGTACGCGCCCGCACCCACGGACGCAAGGCGTACCGGCACCCGCTGGTCGGACTGCTGGAACTGCACCATGAGAACTTCGCGCTGCCGGACGAATCGGGCACGGAGCTGCTCGTGCTGTCCGCGGCCCCAGGCAGCCCCACCGAGGACGGGCTGCGCCTTCTCGCAGGCCTGGGCACGGACACCGGTGACCCGCAGCCCACAGTGAACACCCAGGTCCGCCCGTAACCCAGCGACGCTCGCGACACACCCCTGCCCCCGCCACACTGCGCCCGCCCGTCCGCGGCAGAAGCACACCGGCTGAGTCCGTCGGAACCAGCCGCTGGCACGTCTCGCCCGTCGCCCGACCGAGGCAGGATGGACGGGGTCAGGCCGCCTGGTGGTGGGGGCCGTCGTGGCCGTCGTCGTGGACGATGAAGCGCACGCCGCACCCGCACCGGCAGCAGCGGCTCGATACGCCCCCACAGGTCATCCGACACCAGCCCCGGCGGACCCTTCACCTTCCCCACGAACGGCACAACGAGCCACCAGGCGCAGAGGCATGGCCTCCGTAAGCCTTTCTGTTAGCTCCCTTATCCGACGAACGCTGGGCCCTGATCGAGCCCGTGGTCACCGCCTGGAAGGCTCGGCACCGCTCGGTCAGCGGCCACCAGGGCAGCTACGACATGCGGGAGATCGCCAACGCCCTGCTGTACCGGTCCCGCACCGGCTGTCGGTGGGGCTACCTCCCCCACGACCTGCCGCCCGTCGGCGCGGTGAAGTACTACTTCTGCAAGTGGCGCGACGACGGCACCGACCAGACCATCCACGACCTGCTGCGCCGGCAGGCGCGGGACCGGGTGGTTGCCGGTACCAAGCCGGGCACCGTGAAAGTAAAAGGCAAGAGCGTCAGCGGACTGTGGACCATCGAGGTGCTGTCCCTGCCAGCCGGCCTGAGGTGGCCGACATCGACGACCTGCTACTGATCGTCAACTACGGTTATCAGCCCGAATAGTGGGTTGGCCGGCAGATGGCCGGAGGTGACGTACGGTCGCCTCCGGCCATCTATCCCGCTGCTGTGGAACCGCAGCAGGTGAAGCGGGCGTCGGCCCATACCTCGAAGCTCGCTGACCGCTGGGGGCCGTCCTCGTCGTCGATGCCGGCGGTGGCGGTGGGGGCGCGGAGTTGCTGTCACCGGGTGCCGGTAGGTTGCGCGCATGGTCAGAATTGCCGATCCCGGAATGTTCGAGTGGGTTTCCTCAGGCGGCGGGCCGCTCATCGCGATGCCGCAGGCCGTCCTGCAGTCTTGGCACGGGTGTGACTTCGAAAGCACATCCACGGACGACGACTACGGTAGGGCTTGCGAGGTCGACGATCACGTGGGTGTCATCCCCGTGGGGCCGGCGGGCGCCCTGGTGCTGCGCGACCCTGACCTGACGACGTACCTGCCCGAGTACGGCGTCTTCGTCCGCTGGCACAGCGGCGAATCGGAGGACGCCGTCCTCGACACCATCGAACTGGCACTCCGCACCGCCACATGGGAAGCAGAGACGGTCTGGAGGATCCAGGGACCACTGGTCCTGTTCGACTCCGGCCGTCCCGGCACCCCCCGGCCCGGCACCGAATCCGACCATGACGACCGGCTGGCCATCGACATCCCGGCCGGGCACTACGCCGTCCGATCAGCACACGTCACACCGAACCCGCAGACCTGTCTCACGCTCGTACAACTCGCACAGCTCGACGACGAGTAACGACTTCACGGCCCGACGACACCCGAGCAACCTCCGCCCCGTACGGCCGAACGGCCCGCGAGACTCCTCCAAGTCAACCCCGCGCTTCAGAGGGCGGTGCGTGAGGTGACGCCCGTTTTGCCCTTTCGGTTGGGGCGAGCAGCCTGTTCGCGGGCTCGCGGGGCGACTACGGCCGGGGCCGGGTGAACAACCCCTGCTCGGTCTCGGCCAGGATCCCGCGCTCGACCAGCCGCTTGAGCTTCAGACGGACGTTGTTGGCGTTGTTGGGCGCGATCTCTACGTCCATCGCCTCGCACACCGCCCTCGCCCGCAACGGTGCTGTCTCGTCTCGGTCTCGGTCTGGCGGCTGGTGCCGGCCGAGTCCAGCCACGGCAGCCCGCTGTCGAACTCCCGTTTTCGCGCTGCCGGGATCTGTGCTGATGGGGATCCGCGAAAACGCGCCTGCCAGGTGCTTGTCGGTGGGCCGCGCAAGAATCGCCAGCGACCCGACACCTCATCACACCCCGCCCCGCCATCGGCGGTGCCGGGCTCGCTGGAACGGATGTTCAAGTGCACGTCAGCACGTCCGCCGTCGCGCGGTGCTTTCCTGGGGCCTCCGGAAGGAGTGGCCGGTCATGATTCTGGAGATCTGGTCCGGCGGAGAGGCCAGGTTCCCTGCCGACACGGAGGACATCGAGGCCATGGTTGCCAAAGCCCTCCGCGCCGCAGCTGGGAGCCAGGCAGTGTTCTGCTTCTACGAACCGGGGGCCGGGCATCACAGCGCCTACCTCCGTGCGACGGTCGACGAAGCCGCCGACTACGGAGCCCTGCTGTGGATGAACATCGGCCACAAGGGCGGGATCTACGACTGGGGCTGGCTCTCCGACAACCCCCACCCATCGGGCACCGAACCCGCGTTGGTCTCGGACTTCTGCACAGGCGCCCGCTACGACCCCTCCAGCGTCCTGCCCATCTCGTTGATCACTGCGGCGGTCCACGAGTATTGCCTCGGCGGCACCGGCGAACGCCCGACCTCCATCGACTGGGTCACCGGCGAGTTCAACGGATACCGCAACGACAACGGCAGGGGAGGCATCCCCGAGGACTGAGCCGCGCCCCGGCCCGGGCCCGCCCACCGCTAGTGGCTCATCTCAGAAGGTCGACCGGGTAACACAGGGTGGAGAACGATCCAGGCCATCGACTCATGTCAGCTGTGCTGGTCAGGTGACACATATGGTGGTCGGCCGGCTCGCACGAAGTCGCGGTATTCGTCCTGGGCGACGCCGCAGTTGACCCAGCGGTCACGGACGGCCCCGGTGCGGGCCTCGGCGATGGTCAGCGCGTCCAGTGCGTCCGCGGAGGTCGTGATCTCCTGGCCGAACTCGTGGTCCTCGTCCTCGGGGCCGAGCGGTGGGAACTCCACGAGGTCGTAGAAGTGTTCGCCGCCGATGTCTGCGGAGGTGTGGAGGACGACCTTGCAGCCGGATGGGGTCGGTGTGACCTCGACCCAGCGGATGCCAGGGGCATCGGGCTCACCTGCGGGACCGAGGAACTGTTCGATGGACCGACCTCGGTACAGGGCGCCGACGGCGGAGGATTCAGTCAGGTAGCGCACTCGAACAGCGTAGAGAGTCGCGCCGGCCCGGGACGGCGGCCACGACACGGCCCGGCCGCCAGGGGGGAGGACGGCCGGGCCGGGCACCACGGGGACGGGGCGGACACCGCCTCGCCCGAACGACCATACGACCGACCGCCGCCCGGGCCGGGAAGGCGCGCACGTGTTCCGGCAGCCTCCTCCGACGCGGTGCGCGGCAGCGAAACGAGGCTCCGCCGCCCGGCCGAGGCGCTCGCACGCCGAGGTGGTCAGCGCGACCAGCAGGTCCTGCTCCTGCCCGTTGCGGTTCAGTAGTCCGGTCGCCTGCCGGCGACACCCAGTGATCTTGTAAATCGATGGCGGTAGAGCTTTGTTGACCTTGGACGCCATCGACTTACGAATCAGCCGGGGGCGCCCAGGCCCGCCTCGCGCAGCGCCCACTCGACCAGCTCCGGCACCGTCGCCGCCGGGCACTGCAAAACCACCCCGCCCGCGCAGTACGCCGTCCCGTCGCCGTCCAGGACCGCCAGCGGCCCGTTCGGGAACCGCGGGTCCACCGCCGCCGGCGCCGCCCGGCGGGCCGGACGCCGCGACGACGAACGGACGGGCGCGGGCGCAGCCGGGCGCGGGCGCAGCCGGACGCGGGCGCAGCGGCGCGGCAGGGCGCGTACCCGCCACCACGTCGGCAGGGGTGAAAGCGCCGGGCGTCGCGGGCGCGGCGAACGCCGCAGACACCGCCTGGTCCGCGAGCGGGGTCGGCGCAGCGGCGATGCCGTGCTGGCGGAGTGAGCCGGCTGCCGCCGGATCAAAACGCGTCGCTCCAGGCCGGAGTAGGCGGCTACGCTCGCGCCATGGAGCTGGACCAGGCACTGGAACCGCTGCGCCGGGTGCTGCTGGAGCGCGGGACCGGCGGCTATCCGGAGACGGTCGCCGCGGCGGTGGAGGCTGCCCGGACGGCACTGGCCGGCGGGGCGGACACCCCGAGCCTGTGGGAGCTCGGCGTGCTGCCCGAGTGGGACGCTCTGGAGGCGCGCCGACTGCTGGCCGAGCTGGAGCAGGAACTCTGGCCGGCACTACGGCTGCCCGCCACCCCCGAGGCCCGTGACTGGGAGCTGGCCCGGTACTGCCTGCGGGACCTGCTGGACGGCCGCCTCGATCCGTTGGTGGCGGCCGAGCGGATCGGCTTCGAGCTGTGCCCCGCCGACGACCCCGGCTCCCCGCTGTGGCCGGTCCGCGGATGGCTGTATCTCGCGGAGGACCAACAGGAGCACTGCGGCGGGCTGACGAAGGAGCTGGTGGCCGAACTGCACGACTTGGCCGCCCAGCTGCTGGCCCGTCCGCTGTCCTGACGGCCGGGTCCCTCGCCCAGCCAGCAACGCGGAAGCTCCAGTCAAAATCGTTTGGTAAACGGTCAAGATCACCTGACACGGGACAGTGCCGACCACAGGCCGGGCAACCTTCGCACCGGGGCTCCGGCGCTGCGGCGTGATCTCGAGCCGTGGCGGGGAGCCGGTGAAGTTGCCCGGCCAGGCCCGGGTGCCACCGGCCAGGCGCGGCCGGGTGCGCCATCGTGGCCGGGTGACCGCCGACGACCCCCGTCCCGTTCCGAACGGCGCCGCTGCGCCCGGGCTGTTGAGCGTCCTGGCGTCCTACCGGGCGGCGCGGCAGGAGCTGTTGGAAGCCATGGCGCTCGGCCTCAACACCCTGGGCGGCGGCGCCCGGCCCACGGCGTGAGGCGATCACCATGGACATCCCCTCGCGCCACGCGGTGACCCTGCCGGCACACCCGGCCGGCACACCCGGCCGGCACACCCGCCGGAAGTGGTCATCGTCCACGCCACCGGCGAGGTGACGGGGAAGGGAGCGCCGGTGTACGCGGACGCAGCCGGTACCTTCCGGGTGGAGATCACCGGAGAGGTGGCCCGACTGTCGGCAGTGCCGGCCGGGCAGGGCCGGCACACGTGTCTGCACGCCGTGCCGCTGCCGGGCCCGCGGCGCCGGACAGGCGGAGAATCGAAGAGAGCGCGGTAGTAGCCCATCATCGACACCCCGTTGTTCCCGATGCCGAGGGCCCACCCGGCTGGTACCGGAGCGGGCCCTCTGCGCCGGCCGGTCAGAAGCCGATGCCGACCAGAGAGAGCGGGTGAGGGGCGCCCCGAACGTCCAGCCGGTTGCACGGTAGCGATGAGTAGACTTGTCATGTACTGTGCGTAGCGGCGATGGGCAAGACGAAGGCCGCCTCTGCCTCCGTGGGGGGAGCATCGGGGCGGCCCTGGTGCCTCGCCTGGGCCCGGCTGTGTATTCCGTGGGGGAGTGCCGGCCGGGCCCGACCTTTGACATACCCGTTCGAGCCCTGGGCCATGCCGGCAACAACGCGGTTGATGACCAAACCGGTCACCACCCAGGAGAGGCTTCCCGGACGCGGCCTGCCGGCAGAGCGCGAAAGCGCCCCGTCTGCCGCAGCACCAGCACCAGCACCAGGGCATCGGCTGTCTCCTGAAGGCGCATCAGTCGCGGCCCAGCTCGGCGGCATGTTCGCCGACGTGGCGCAGAGCGACGCGGTGAGCAGTTCGTGCCCACGGTTCCAGCGTGCGCCGGACAGGCCGGCCCCTCCACCCGGTCCCGAAAGGTCGCCGCCGACGGCCGACGAAACCTCGGAGCCCGGTCCCCGGTCAGCCGCGCGGTCGGGCGAACGGGCCGAAGGTCAGCGGGGGGTTGGCGTTGCGTACCAGGGTCATGGCCTGCTCGGGCCACCAGGCGCCGGCCGCCGGATCGACGATGCCGTACTCCGGATCGACGGTGCCGCCGGGGATGTTGCGGTTGCACTCGCCGTCGGACTGGCCGACGGTCTTGATCCACAGGTAGGCGTCGACCAGCGGGGTGCCGGTGGCGGCGGTCGGTCGGTCACCGATGCCGCGCCCGGGCGGGTTGCACCAGGTCTGCGGGTCGCCGGCGTACTTGCCGGGCGGCGGGGTCCAGGCGCCCTGCCCGTTGCGGCCGGTGTCGACGACGAAGTGAGTGAGCTCGTTCGTCGGCGGGGTGCCGACGTTCTGCTGGAACCACTGGTCGGTCCAGTGCCAGGTGCCGGGGTCGTCGGCGTTGACCGAGTTCCCCGGTTGCCCGTCGTTGGGGGCGGCCGGGGAGTAGTACTGGCTCGCGCACCAGTCGGTGTGGCCGCGCGCGTACTCCGGGCCCTTGGTTGCGAACCACAGGCAGTTGGACACCCAGGTGCCGTAACGGTCGGACGGGCCGGTGGCGAAGAAGTTGGAGACGTTCAGCGAGAAGCCCTGGGCCTGCTCGACGCCCGCGTCGAGCAGGCGTTTCGCGGCGTTGCCGACGCTCTGCCAGTGGCTGTTGCCGGCGTCGAGGTAGACGACGGTGTTGGGCTGCTGCTCCAGTGCGTCGATTCCGTGGCGCAGGTCGGCGATCCGCCCGGCCGTGAGCGCGCCGGTGGGGTCGGTGTCCGGGGAGCAGTCGGAGGGCAGGTTGGCGAGGGCGTCCGGTTCGAGGACGATCACGGCCTTGTTCTTGCCGATGCCGCGGGCCAGTGCCGAGATCCAGGCCCGGTACTCGGCGTCGGACTGTGCTCCTCCGCTGGAGTACTGCGAGCAGTCCCGCAGCGGGACGTTGTAGGCGACGATGACCGGGACGGTGCTGGTGCGGGCCGCGTGGCGGACCAGGGTGCGGGCCCGGACCTCCACCTCGGCGGGGGTGCCGCCGGTGAACCAGTCGGCTTCCGGCCAGCTGGCGAGCTTGGCCATGGCGGTGGCGCCCGCGAGGTCGTGCTCCAGCATGTAGCGGACGGCCTGCTTGGCGGCGTCGCTGTCGGGGTCGACGTAGAAGCGGGTGTCGGCGGGCAGCGTGTGGCCGGTGGCGGGCCGGTCCTGCGCCTGGGCCTGGCCCGGTACGGCGAGCCCGGTCAACAGTGCGGCCAGCGCGACCGGGACCAACGGGCGGGGGATGCGGGGTCTCATCGGTTTCCTCTTCTGGGCCGCTCGGGCCGGCACGGCGGCCCGACCCCGAGCGGGTGCGGAGTGTTGGTCCGGCGTCAGTAGCCGTAGATCAGCTTGTAGGCGACCTCGGGCAGGAACTGCCCGGCGGTCGATCCGGCGCCGGTGCCGCAGTTGCCGTCGGACTCGCCTGGCGACTTCACCCACAGCAGCATCTCGGGGCCGCCGCCGGTGCGGGTGGTGGGCGTGCCGATCCGGCGCCCCGGCGGGTTGCACCAGGTGCCGTCGGACCCGTTGCCGTTGCGGCTGGTGTCGACCACGTACGACTTGGTGTACCCGTACGAGGACTTCAGCGCCGCGTTGACGGCGTTGCCGTAGGTGGTGTTCTGGCCGGTGGTGTAGAAGTTCGACACGTTCAGCGAGAACCCGTGGGCTCCGCCCACTCCCGCATCGGCCAGGAGCTTGGCCATGGTGGTGGCGCTCAGCCAGCCGGGGTTTCCGGCGTCCAGGTAGACCCAGGTGTTCGGGGCCTTGGCGGTGAACTGGGCGATGGCGTTGCGCAGCATGGTGTTGCGCTCGGAGATCTGGGCCGGCGTCATGCAGCTCTCGTGCCCGAGCGCGTCCGGTTCGAGGACGACCAGGGCGGGCCGGTTGCCGATGCCGCTGGCGAAGGCGGCGATCCAGGCGTTGTAGTCGGCGGCGGAGCCCGCTCCGCCGCCGGACTGTCCGGCGCAGATGTCCCGGTTGGGGATGTTGTACGCCACCAGGATCGGCAGCTTCCCGCCGACCGCGGCCGCGCCGACGTACGCGCCGGTCGCGGTGCCGATGGTGCCGCTCCAGTTCCCGAACCAGCGGGCCGCCGGCACGTTGGCGATCGACGCCTGGATGGCGGGGGCCCGGCCGTCCCCGCGGTGGGAGTTGACCCACTGCTGGGCGCTGGAGTTGGGGTCGACGTAGAAGCCGCTGGTCATGCCGGTGGGGTCGGCGGCGTACGCGGTCCCCGGGTTGACCGCGGACAGGAGGGCGGTCAGCGCTGGTGCGATGAGCAGGGCCGTGCTGCGGCGCGAGCGGCGCATGTGGCTTCCTTCGCTGTGGGTGGGGGCGGGAGTGGAAGCGCTTCCAGTTGCCAGATGATTGAGGGCCTCTCGATGCCATGTCAAGACTTTGGCCTGACTTTCCACTGGCGCCCGACCGCTGTACAGTCCCCAAACTGGAAGCGCTTCCAGTCCGTTTCGGATGGGTGGCGCGGTACGCTGTGCACCGGCATCACAACCGAGGTGAACCACCCATGACGGAGCAACCGACGCGCCGAAGGCCGACCCTGGACGAGGTCGCCGAGCGCGCCGGCGTGTCCCGCACGGCGGCGTCCAGGGCGCTCAACAACGCCCCGAACGTGAGCCGCGACAAACGCGAGGCCGTGCTGCGCGCGATCAAGGAGCTCGGGTACGTCCCGAATCCGACGGCCCGCGCGCTGGCGACGCAGCAGGCCGGAGCGGTGGCCCTGATCATCTCCGGAGAGGATCCGGCGGTGCTGGCCGACCCGTTCTACGGGCAGGTCATCGCGGGCGCCTCGACCGTGCTGGAGGAGACCGACCTGCACCTGGTGCTGTGTCTGGCCACCTCCGCCCGGGGGCAGATCCGGGTCAAGCAGCTGCTGCGGACGCGCGCGGTGGACGGGGTGATGCTGATGTCCCTGCGCGGGGACGATCCGCTCACCTCGCTGGCCCTGGCCGCCGGCGTGCCCGCCGTGTTCGGCGGAAAGCCGCTGCACGGGCAGGTCCCGTACTACGTGGACGTGGACAACGTGCTCGGCGCCCGGCAGGCGACGGAGCACCTGATGTCCCGCGGACGCACCCGGATCGCCACCCTCACCGGACCGCTGGACACCGACGTCGGCCGGGCCCGTCGGCGCGGCTACCTGGAGGCGCTGACCCTGGCGGGCCTTCCATACCGGGCCGAGGAGGCCGGCGACTTCACCGAGCGCAGCGGGATGGCCGCGATGGAGGCGCTGCTGGCCCGCCATCCGGACCTGGACGCGGTGTTCGCCGCCAACGACAACATGGCGGCCGGAGCGCTGCGGGTGCTCAGCCGCGCGGGCCGGGCCGTTCCCGCGGACGTCGCCGTGATCGGCTTCGACGGCCTGGCGGTGTCCGAGATCACCGAGCCGCCGCTGACCACGGTCCACCAGCCGATACGGAACATCGGCCGGGAGATGACCCGCATGCTGCTCGCACTGATGGCGGGCGAGCGGCCGAGTCCGCTGATCCTGCCCACCACGCTGGTCCAACGCGACTCCACCTGACCGACCGCCGGCCCGTCGACCGCGCCCGCACCGGCCTGCGGCGCGGCGGTCAGCCCTGCCCCCGACCTGGCGGAACGCCACCGACGATCCGCCAAGATCGCCTCTTGACAGCCGCCCACCGCCGGAGCAGGGTTCACTCCACCGCCTGGGAGCGCTCCCATCCGTCGCGCTCCGCAGCCCTTCCCGGCTACGTCCCTCCGGGCGGCCCCTCCCCTCGTGCCCCGCGCACTTCCCACCCCACCAACCCGGAGGATCCATGTCCCCGCACCGCCGTTCCCGCAGAACCGCCGCCCTCGTCTCCGCCGCCGCCGTCACCGCACTGCTGGCGACCGGCTGCTCCTCCACCGGGTCCGGCTCGGACGACCCGAACGCGAAGATCACGCTCAGCGTGGGCGACTTCGGCACCTTCGGCTACAAGGAGGCCGGGCTCTTCGACGAGTACATGAAGGCCCACCCGAACGTCACCATCACGGAGAACACCACCACCCAGGAGGGCGACTACTGGACCGCCCTGCAGACCCGGCTGTCGGGCGGCGGGCTCGACGACATCCAGGCGCTGGAGGTGAGCCGGATCGCCCTGGCCACCTCCGACCAGCTCAGCAGCGCGTTCAGCGACATGTCGAAGGCCGCGGGTGTCGACAAGGACGCCTACCTGCCGTGGAAGTGGCAGCAGGCGACCACCTCCGATGGCAGGACCATCGGCCTCGGCACGGACGTCGGCCCGATGGCGATCTGCTACCGCCAGGACCTCTTCGCCGCCGCCGGCCTGCCCACCGACCCCGCCCAGGTCAGCGCCCTGTGGGCGGGCGACTGGGCGAAGTACGTGGAGGCGGGCCGCCAGTACCAGGCCAAGGCGCCCAAGGGCACCTTCTTCATGGACACCGCCTCCGGCCTGTACAACGGCGTGGTCTCCTCCAGCCCCGAGCAGTACTACCGGAAGGGCAAGATCGCCTACCAGGACTCCGCCGGTGTCCGGAAGGGCTGGGAGCTGGCCGCCGAGACGGTCCGGGCCGGGATCACCCAGGGCCTCAAGGAGTTCGACACCCCCTGGCAGACGGCCTTCTCCAACTCCACGTTCGCCACCACCGTCTGCCCGTCCTGGCAGCAGGCCAACATCGAGAAGTTCTCCGGCCCCGGCAACGCCGGCAAGTGGAACATCGCGCAGGCCCCCGCCGCCGGCAACTGGGGCGGCTCCTTCCTCGCGGTGCCGGCCTCCGGCAAGCACGTCTCGCAGGCCCAGGCGCTGGCCGTCTGGCTGACCGCACCCGAGCAGCAGGCCAAGGTCTTCCGGAAGGTCGGCAACATCCCGGCCAACCAGAAGGCGTACACGCTGCCCGGCGTCACCGACTTCACCAACCCCTACATCGGCCCGAAGGCCCCCACCGGCCAGATCTTCTCCACCGCCGCGAAGGCCATCACGCCGGCCGAGACCGGCCCGCACCACGGCGACCTGCACGGGGCCTTCAGCAACGGCGTGCTGTTGATGGAGCAGAACCACAAGAGCGCCGACGAGGCCTGGGCCGCCACCCTCAAGCAGGTGGCGAGCACCGTCCAGTAGCCGAGAGCGCGCCGCGCCGTACGGGCCCCGCCCGCCCGAGGCCCGTACGGCGGGGCGCCGCCGTGAGCAGCCCGGACCGGCTGCCCGCCCCACGCCCCTTTCACGAACGACGCGTCGACCCACCCAGCGGTCGACACGGCACGGAGGAACCCTGTGGCCACCCCCACCCGCACGAACCGGAGCGACCCGGCCGGTCCACCGCCCACCACCCCGCAGGCCCGCCGCCGGGAGCCGACGAGCCTGCGCAGCCGGCTCCACCGCTGGGACCACCTCGTCTCGCCCTACCTTTTCGTCGCGCCCTTCTTCCTGGTGTTCGCCGCCTTCGGCCTCTTCCCGCTGCTCTACACCGGCTGGCTGTCACTGCACCGGGTCAGCCTCTACAACGTGGACCGGGCAGACTGGGTGGGGCTGCAGAACTACTCGGACCTGCTGTTCGGCCCGCCGAGCCACTTCTTCTGGAACGCCCTGGGCAACACCGTCACCCTCGGCGTGCTGTCCACCGTCCCGCAGCTGCTGGCCGCACTCGGCCTCGCGCACCTGCTCAACTACGAGCTCCCGGTGCGCGGTTTCTTCCGCACCGCGCTGCTCGCGCCGTACGCGACCTCGGTGGCCGCCGCGACCCTGGTGTTCGCGCTGATCTTCAGCCCCGAGGGCGGCATGGCCAACTGGCTGCTCGGCCTGGTGGGGGCGGGCCCGGTCCGCTGGGAGGCCGGCCCGTGGAGCTCGCAGATCGCCGTCTCGGTGATCGTCATCTGGCGGTGGACCGGCTACAACGCGCTGATCTACCTCGCCGCGATGCAGGCGATCCCCCGCGAACTGTACGAGGCCGCCGCCATCGACGGCGCCGGTCGTTGGCAGCAGTTCCGCAACGTCACCATCCCCGAACTGCGCCCCACCATCCTGTTCACCGTCGTGGTCTCCTCCATCGGGGCCACCCAACTCTTCGGCGAGCCCTACCTGTTCGGCGGCCAGAGCGGTCATCAGGGCGGCGCGGACCACCAGTACGAGACCCTCGGCATCCTCATGTACGACCAGGGCTTCCACAGCAGCATGCTCGGCCGCGCCTCCGCCATCGCCTGGATCATGTTCGGCCTGCTCCTGCTGGTCGGCCTGGCCAACACCCTGATCGCCCGCCGCCTGCGCTCCGCCAAGTGAGCGGGAAGGAATGCACATGACCACCGTCCCCGCCCCCGACTCCCCCGCCCACCGCCTCCGCGCCGGGCGCCGGCTTCGGCTGCGCGCGCCGGGCGCGGGCGGCCAGCACCGGGCCGGACCGCTCGCGCTGGCGACGCTGGTGCTGGTCGCACTCGCCTCGCTGTTCCCGCTGTACTGGACGCTGGTGGCGGCCTCCACCGACAGCCACCGGGTGATCTCCACGCCGCCGCCGCTGCTGCCCGGCGGGAACCTGTTCCACAACGTCGGCTACGTCTGGCACAACGCCGGGGCGCGCGGCATGGGCGTCGCGCTGCTCAACTCGACACTGGTCGCCGGCACCGTCGCGCTCAGCACCGTGGCATTCTCCGTGCTGGCCGGGTTCGCGTTCGCCAAGCTCCGCTTCCCCGGCCGCGGCGCGCTGCTCGCCCTGGTGGTCGCCACCATGGCGGTGCCCGCCCAGGTCAGCATCGTCCCGCTGTTCATCCTGATGAAGCACCTGGGACTGGGCAACCAGCTCGGCGCCCTGATCCTGCCCACCCTGGTGACCGCCTTCGGCGTGTTCTTCATGCGCCAGTACCTCACCCAGGCCCTGCCCACCGAACTGCTGGAAGCCGCCCGGGTCGACGGCGCGAACTCGCTGCGGGTCGTCTGGCACGTCGTCGTCCCGGTCGCCCGGCCCGCGATGGCGGTGCTGGGGATGCTCGCCTTCGTACAGTCCTGGAACGACTTCCTGTGGCCGATCATCGCGATGAACGGCGCCACCAACCCCACCGTTCAGGTCGCTCTGGCCGGACTGGGCACCGGCTGGTCCACCGACTGGTCGGTCATCACCGCCGGTGCGCTCGTCGGCACTCTGCCCCTGCTGCTGGTGTTCACCGTCTTCGGCCGGCAGATCGTCGGCGGCATCACCCAGGGCGCGCTGAAGGGCTGACCGACCGCCAGTCCTGCCCCGCACACCTCACCACACCTTTTGGAGCACGAACGCCATGACCATGGCATCCCCGCCCAACCGTTCCGCCCACCGCGCGTTCCCTGCGGACTTCGCGTTCGGCGCGGCCACCGCCGCGTACCAGATCGAGGGCGCCGTCACCGAGCACGGCCGCACCGCCTCGATCTGGGACACCTTCAGCCACACCCCCGGCAAGGTGGTCGGCGGTGACACCGGCGACATCGCGGTCGATCACTACCACCGGTTCCGCGAGGACGTCCGGATGATGGGCGAGCTCGGCCTCACCTCCTACCGCTTCTCGCTCGCCTGGCCGCGGATCCAGCCCACCGGGTGCGGTCCCGCCGTCGAGCGCGGCCTGGACTTCTACCGCGATCTGGTCGACGAACTGCTCGCCCACGGCATCACCCCCGTCGCCACCCTCTACCACTGGGACCTCCCCCAGGAGCTGGAGTCCGCCGGCGGCTGGCCCCACCGCGACACCGCGTACCGCTTCGCCGAGTACGCCGCGCTGGCGGCCGAGGCGCTCGGCGACCGTGTCGGCACCTGGACCACCCTCAACGAGCCCTGGTGCAGCGCCTTCCTCGGCTACGGCTCCGGCGTGCACGCCCCCGGCCGCACCGACCCCGCCGACGCGCTCAAGGCCGCCCACCACCTCAACCTCGGCCACGGCCTGGCCGTCGGCGCGCTGCGCGCCGCGCTGCCCGCCTCTGCCCAGCTGGCCGTCTCGCTCAACCTGCACGCGATCCGCCCGCTCAGCCAGCACCCCGACGACCTCGAGGCCGCCCGCCGGATCGAGGCCGTCGGCAACCGGATCTTCACCGGCCCGATGTTCAAGGGCCGCTACGACGACGACCTCCTCGGCGACACCGCGCACATCGTCAAGTGGGACGAACTCGTCCACGACGGCGACCTCGCCGAAATCTCCCGCCCGATCGACCTGCTCGGCCTCAACTACTACAACCCCACCGTGGTCTCCTCCGCCGAGAACGCCAAGGACCTCCCCCGGCACGACGGCCACGGCGACAGCCCGCACAGCCCCTGGCCGGGCGCCGAGGACGTCGCCTTCCACCACGCCAACGAGGACCTCACCGCGATGGGGTGGCCGATCGACCCGACCGGGCTGTCCGACTCGCTGACCGCCCTCCACCGCGAGTTCGGCCTGCCGCTGCTGGTCACCGAGAACGGCGCCGCGTTCGAGGACGTGGTCGGCGCCGACGGCAGCGTCCACGACCCGGAGCGGATCCGGTACATCGAGGGGCACCTGAGCGCGATCGCCGACGCGATCGACGCCGGCGCCGACGTCCGCGGCTACTACCTGTGGTCACTGATGGACAACTTCGAGTGGGCCTACGGCTACGGCAAGCGCTTCGGCATGGTGCACGTGGACTACGACACGCTGGTCCGCACGCCCAAGTCCAGCGCCTGCTGGTACTCGCAGGTGATCCGCCGGGGCAGACTGGCCTGACCGCCTGTCTCCGCGGGATCCCATTTCACCCACCGGCTGTCGCCCGGCCGCAGGCGCCGGGCAGCAGCCGGGTGGACTGCCGGCAGCACCGCGAGCGGCCGCCGGTGCAGTGGGCGAAACTTTCGAACACTTGTTGCTGCAGATTTCGGCAAGCCCGAGAAGATCGCGGGGAAATCGAGCGAGGGGCAGGTCGAGTTTTTCAGGCACGCGTCGGCCGTCACACGTCTGGCCAGTCTCTTTCTGAGGATGGTGGACTTGAGGCGGGAGCGAATCTATCGCTCTCTTGGTCGAAAGTGTTGACATCCTGTCGGGTACAGGCCAACACTGTCGCCGTCGACAAGTCCGAACGGCCCTGGATCCGGGCTGCATTCGCCAACTGGCTTCGGACACAGCGATGCTGCTGTCAGATCGACTCTGTACACCGCCGCGCGACGCCGTCCCACCCCTCGCAGTCGTCGGTGGCTCAGGGCTGCACCCACCACCCACCCACCAGCAGGACGGATCACTCTCGTGGACCTCCCCCACCCCAAGAGCCGCAAGGCCGGTCGCCCCTGGCGACTCGTCGACAAGGCGCGCGTCCTCGCACTGGCCTTCTCGACCGTCCTGATCCTGCCCGGCACCGCCGATGCCGCGACCGTCACCACGAACCGGACCGGCACCGACGGCGGATACTTCTACTCGTTCTGGACCGAGGGCACCGGCGCGGCCTCGATGTCCCTGAACGGCGGCGGCAACTACAGCACCTCGTGGACCAACGCCGGCAACTTCGTCGCCGGCAAGGGCTGGAGCACCGGGTCCCGCAACCCGGTGAGCTACTCGGGTACTTGGAGCACCAACGGCAACGCCTACCTGTCGCTCTACGGCTGGAGCACCAACCCGCTCGTCGAGTACTACATCGTCGAGAACTACGGTTCCTACAAGCCCGCCGGCACGTACAAGGGCACCGTCACCAGTGACGGCGGCACCTACGACATCTATGAGACGACGCGGTACAACGCCCCTTCCATCGAGGGAATCAAGACCTTCAACCAGTACTGGAGCGTCCGGCAGACCAAGCGGACCGGCGGGACCATCACCGTCGGAAACCACTTCGACGCGTGGGCCAGGTACGGCATGAACCTCGGCACCATGAACTACGAGATCATGGCCACCGAGGGCTACCAGAGCAGCGGCAGCTCCAACATCACGCTGGGCTCCTCCACCGGCGGCGGCACCGGCGGTGGAGGTGGCAGCTGCACCACGACGCTCTCCGCCGGCGCCTCGTGGAGCGACCGCTACAACCTGAACGTCTCGGTCACCGGATCAAACACCTGGAAGGTGATCGTGAAGATCCCCTCCCCGGAGAAGATCAGCGCGACCTGGAACATCAACGCGTCCTACCCCGACGCCCAGACGCTGGTCGCCACCCCCAACGGCGCGGGCAACAACTGGGGCATGACCATCATGAAGAACGGCAGCACCACTTGGCCGACGCTCTCCTGCAGCGCGAGCTGAG
Source organism: Kitasatospora dryopteridis (assembly GCF_050749075.1). Taxonomy (NCBI): domain Bacteria; kingdom Bacillati; phylum Actinomycetota; class Actinomycetes; order Kitasatosporales; family Streptomycetaceae; genus Kitasatospora; species Kitasatospora dryopteridis. Next base: position 198,602 of record NZ_CP192749.1, read on the forward strand.
CCCGTAGGCGTCCGGTTCCACGCGGCAATCCCTGAAATTCTCTCCCCCCACTGCCCGGCGGGCGCGGTAAATTGTTAGCGCTAACAGAACGCGCCCGGCCTGGCATCCCCCACCCACAAGGAGAACGATCCGTCATGCCGTAGGCCAAAAGGAAGCCTCGTCTCCGCGAGGCCCTGACGGCGGCCGCACGCATGGTCGTCAGCTCGGCCACGGCCGTCACCGAGGGCCCCGCGGCCATGCCGCCGGGGTGACCACGCCGGGTGCGGCAGCAGCCTGGAGCAGCCGCTACTCAGCGGCAACAAGAAGCCCGCCTACAGCGCGGCGCTCACCGCCCCGGGCGGCAACAGCGACGGCACCTTGGCGGCGGCATCGCCTCCGGCACCGTTCACATGCTCTCCGACGCGGCCGTCGGACGCGTTCTCGACGAGCCCGCCGGACAGAAACGGCAACGGCACACCCGTCCAGATCCGGGACTCCGACGGCGACGCCGCCAGCACTGGAACTTCCGGTGAGCCGAGCCACCGAGCGCGCGCCGATGGCAGCGCACGAGTGTTAACGCCAAAGACGCTGTTTGACAGTCCATCCGTTCACAAAGGAGGTTCCCCATGCGCAGACATCTGTCCGTGATGCTCACCGCCGTGGTCGCGGCCGTGGCGGCGTTGGCGGCGCTGCTGTCCGCCAACCCGGCTCAGGCGGCCACCAGCGCAGCCTTGCGCGGCGTCGGTTCCAGTCGGTGTCTCGATGTACAGAACGCCAGCCAGAGCGACGGCGCGGCCCTGCAGATCTATGACTGCTCGGGCGGCGCCAACCAGCTGTGGACGTTGACGTCCGGCAACCAGCTGACCGTGTACGGCAACAAGTGCCTGGATGTTCCGGGCCACGCCACCACGGCCGGCACCCGGGTGCAGATCTGGACCTGCAGCGGCGCGGCAAACCAGCAGTGGCGGGTGAACTCCGACGGCACGATCGTCGGCGTCGAGTCCGGGCTGTGCCTGGACGTCACGGGCGCCGGCACGGCCAACGGCACGGCCGTGGAGATCTGGACGTGCAACGGCCGCAGCAACCAGCAGTGGACCGGCCTGTCGTCGAGCCCGTCGACGCCCCCGCCGACGGGCGGCACGTGCGCCCTTCCGTCGACCTACCGGTGGTCCTCCACCGGTGCGCTGGCCCAGCCGGCGAACGGGTGGGCTTCGGTGAAGGACTTCACCAACGTGGTGTACAACGGCAAGCACGTGGTCTACGCGTCGAACGTGTCGGGATCGTCGTACGGGTCGATGATGTTCAGCCCGTTCACGAACTGGTCGGACATGGCGTCGGCCGGGCAGAGCGGGATGAACCAGGCCGCGGTGGCGCCCACGCTGTTCTACTTCGCGCCCAAGAACATCTGGGTGCTGGCGTACCAGTGGGGTCAGTGGCCGTTCATCTACCGCACCTCCAGCGACCCCACCAACCCCAACGGCTGGTCCGCACCCCAGCCGCTGTTCACCGGCAGCATCCCGAAGTCCAGCACCGGCCCGATCGACCAGACCCTGATCGCCGACGGCCAGAACATGTACCTGTTCTTCGCCGGTGACAACGGCAAGATCTACCGGGCCAGCATGCCGATCGGGAACTTCCCGGGCAGCTTCGGCTCGTCCTACACGACGGTCATGAGCGACACGACGAACAACCTGTTCGAAGCGCCGCAGGTCTACAAGGTCAAGGACCAGAACCAGTACCTCATGATCGTTGAGGCGCAGGGTGCGAACGGGCGCTACTTCCGCTCCTTCACCGCCACCAGCCTGAACGGCTCCTGGACCCCGCAGGCCGCCAGCGAGAGCAACCCCTTCGCTGGCAAGGCCAACAGCGGTGCCACCTGGACCAACGACATCAGCCACGGCGACCTGGTCCGCAGCAACCCCGACCAGACCATGACCATCGACCCCTGCAACCTGCAGTTCCTCTACCAGGGCAAGTCCCCCACCGCGAGCGGCCCCTACGACCAACTGCCGTGGCGGCCGGGCGTCCTCACCCTGCAGCGCTGACCCGCCCCACCCACGGTGATCACGATCGGGTGCGCCATGCCGGCACGTGAACGAGCGGTTCACGGCACGGGCCACTCCGCCCGCTGACCGACACCCACCACCTCGGGGGAACCCCAGCCGCACGCCGGCCGGGGTTCCCCACTTCACTCGACACCGGGTGCACGTGGCGCAGCCAAGCGGGTCTGTCCACCTGGCTGGACACACCGGTCGTGGTCGCCGTCGGGTTGGCGGGCACGCTGCCTTCGAGGTAGTTGCCGCCGGGGACCCGGAAGAATCCCGGTTCGGTGTCGGCGAGCAGCTGCTCCGGATCCTTCCTGATGCCGCCGCTTTCCGCGAACGTCGGCGCAAGGCATCGCACCACGGAGAGCCGGACCGACTGGCCGGATCCGGTCCCGTTCGCGGAGACGACGAGCCGGTTCGCGGCGGACACGGGGCCGACGCACCGGCGGTGAGGGTGGTGGTGTACTTCTTCCAGCCGGTGGTCAGGCCCGTGGCCGATGCGGTGGCGTGGATCGTGCCGGTGGTGCTCTCGAGCGTTACGGTCAGGGGCCGCTGTAGCCGGCGGTGGCCCTGGCCCGGAACTCGACGGGGCAGCTGGTGTTCGGCTTGATCCCCATGCCGTAAAGCCGGCGTTGGCGACGCTCACGCGCCGGCCCGTCCCGTTGGCGGCGATGTCCGGTCGCAGCGAGGCGGGTTGGCGGAGTTCAGCGGGTTCGTGGTGTCGGTGGCGGTGCCGCCGGTGCCGCCGGAAGCGACCAGGGACCAGGAGAAGGGCGGGTCGGCGTTGCCCTCCTTCACCGTGCTGTTGCGCGCACCATGTTGGCGCTGAGCCCGCCCTCGACCAAGTGGTCGATGTCCTCCACGATGTGGCCGAACCGGGTGGATGCCGCCGCCGCGCGTTCGACGGGCCTGGCAGTACGCCGGGCCGGCGAATGGCTCGCATTGCTGATCTGCGGCGGCTCGCCCCGGGGGTGCTCGGGCAACCCCGCATGGACGGCGGCCGGCCGCGATCTCAACTGAGCATTAGCGCTCACAGTTACATGTCAGTACATCTGACGCATCAAGGCGGTCAGGCGGTGCCGGACGACCACTCCCGGCGGATGTCGGCCGGCACGGCCGCGTGGCGGGGCCGGCACTGCTGCGCATGTACCGGTACGTTCACTGCCGTCAACTCCAGTGCGCTGCAGCCGCAAAGACCTCAACACGTGTAGCCTCCGAAGGCTGTCGGCGAGCTCCCGGAACCGCGGGAAGGCGCCCCTGCGCGAACCGCGGCCGGCTAGGGCACGGAGTCAGGACCGAGAGCGGGCTGGGGCAACCTCAGCATGTTAACGTGCACAATTATTTCTACGCGTCCCTACGAATTCCTTGCGGCCTCACCCGAACACCCGGCGGAATGCCGCGATTGGAGCTGGCATGCCGAAGTCGGGTCCCCGTCAGCCGGTGATGGCCGATGTGGCCAGACTTGCGGGAGTGTCGCACCAGACCGTCTCCCGCGTGCTGAACGGTTCGCCGAACGTCACGCAGGCCACTCGGGCGAAAGTCATCGCCGCGATCCGCAAGCTGGACTACCGGCCCAACTCGATGGCCCGCGCCCTGGTGACGCGGCGCTCCCAGACCCTTGGTGTGGTCAGCTTCGCCAGCACCCTCTACGGGCCGGCCTCCATGTTGGACGGGCTCGAGCAGGCCGCCCGCAGCGCGGGCTACTTCGTCAGCGTGGCCTCCCTGCGATCACTGGATCCGCGTTCGGTGCAGGAGGCTGTCGACCGACTTCGGGACCAGGGCGTCGACGGTGTCGCCATCATTGCGCCGCAGACCTCTTCCGCAGGTGGGGTGGCCAATGTCGTCAGCCCCGTTCCTGTGGTTATGGTGGGCACCGGCACCCCCTCGGCGGTCCCCCGGGTGGCGGTCGACAACGTGTCAGGAGCCTTGGAAGCCACCCGTTATCTGCTCGGTCTCGGTCATCGCACCGTCCACCACGTCGCCGGCCCCAAGGGGTGGCTGGAGAGCCAGGAACGGGAGCAGGGCTGGCGTCGCGCGTTGTCGGAAGCGCAAGCGGAAGCGGCGCAGACGTTCAGCGGGGACTGGAGCGCCCGCTCCGGATACGAAGCCGGGCTGCGGATCGCCGCCGATCCTCGCGTGACAGCGGCCTTCTGCGCGAACGATCACATGGCCCTCGGAGTGCTCCGCGCCCTCCACGAGGGCGGCCGATCGGTTCCGGCCGACATCAGCGTGGTCGGATTCGACCACATCCCGGAATCGGCCTATCTCGTTCCGCCGCTCACCACCGTCCGGCAGGATTTCGAGACCCTCGGACGTCGGGCCCTGGGGTTGCTGGTGGAAGAACTGTCCGGGGTGGCCCACAGCGGCCATCAGGTCCTGATCGCGCCCGACCTGGTGGTTCGCAGCTCGTCAGGTCCTGCACCAGCGCGGGATGCGGCCGCAATCGGACGGACCACCTGGCCGAAGGCTTCCGCCGTACGGAGATAACGCCCTTCGATCATGCCTTGCTGCCCCGGCCGGAAGAGCAGGGGTGCAGCAAGCCCGGCCCACCGGGCCGGGTCCAGCCCCACAAGGGGCTCTTTTGGCTTGCAACGCCCACCGGCAGCGCGTTCCGGTCCTACAGCCCGTCATGCAACACACCCGGCCCCGAGGCCGCAGCGGTCCGCGTCGCGCCCCGGGCCCGACTGTGCCCGCACGCGGCACGGGCGGCCCGACCCACCGCTCACGCGCTCAGCGCCCAGCATCGTCCGCACTCCCGGAGTGCACCGATCAGCGCGATCCCAAAGGCGGCTCATCCCCCTCCAGGCCGTGCCGGGGCAGCCGAGTCCAGTGGCCCCGTCGCACGTTCTCAGCAGCTCCGCACCGCCTCACGGTGGGCCACCACGGAGCCGGTTCGCACACCCGCCCGGCCGGCCGGGAAGGGGCTCTACCGCCGGGCCCTCCGGGCTCCACGGCCGCTCGCACAGCCCGCCGACTGCGGGCAGCCCAAGCCGGCCAGGCCGGGGCGCCCGACAGAACTGCCCGCCAAGACCGACGCACCCGCCGGACCGGCTCCCCCCTCCCGCGATCCGGAACCGCTGGCGGTCAAGATTCAAATAAAGCAGTGCACTGCTCTTGCACGAGCCACTTGTTAGCGCTAACAATCTTGTCGGGCAGAGGCGCGGCGTCAACGCCTCACCACGGGACACCACCGGCTGCCTGCAGCAAGCCCATTGATCTTCCACCCTTCTGACGATTCATCAGATCTACCTGTGGCCGGCCCACCAGGCCACCCGGCGCACCCCACCTCCCGGCATGCACCGGCCGCCCTGCGGCGTCAGGGCCGGGAGAAACACCGAGAGGAAGACCCCGATGTCCAAGAGAGCCGCTGCCGCCGTCCTCGCCGGCGCCATGATCGTCGGCCTGTCCGCCTGTTCCTCCGCCGGCGGCTCGTCGGACGGCAAGAAGTCGGACGGCAAGCTCGTCCTCGGCTTCGCCCAGGTCGGCGCCGAGAGCGGGTGGCGCACCGCGAACACCAAGTCCGTCCAGGAGGCGGCGAAGAAGGCCGGCATCACCCTCAAGTTCTCCGACGCCCAGCAGAAGCAGGAGAACCAGATCAAGGCGATCCGCTCGTTCATCCAGCAGAAGGTCGACGTCATCGCCTTCTCCCCGGTGGTCGAGTCCGGCTGGGACACCGTCCTGAAGGAGGCGAAGGCCGCGCACATCCCGGTGATCCTCACCGACCGCGCGATCGACTCCGAGGACACCTCCCTCTACGCCACCTTCCTCGGCTCGGACTTCGTCGAGGAGGGCAAGAAGGCCGGCGACTGGCTGGTCAAGGAGTACCAGGCCAAGCCGGGAGAGGTGAACGTCGTCCAGCTGGAGGGCACCACCGGCTCCGCCCCGGCCAACGACCGCAAGTCCGGCTTCGCCGACGCGATCAAGGGCGACCCGAAGTTCAAGGTCGTCGCCTCGCAGACCGGCGACTTCACCCGGGCCAGGGGCAAGGAGGTCATGCAGGCCTTCCTGAAGGCCCAGCCGAAGATCGACGTCCTCTACGCCCACAACGACGACATGGCCCTCGGCGCGATCCAGGCGATCGAGGAGGCCGGCAAGAAGCCCGGCACCGACATCAAGATCGTCTCCGTCGACGGCGTCAAGGACGCCTTCACCGCCATGTCCCAAGGCAAGATCAACTTCGATGTGGAGTGCAACCCCCTCCTCGGCGATCAGCTGATGGAGCTGGCGAAGAAGGTCAAGAACGGCGAGAGCGTCGAGCACCGGATCAAGACCGTCGAGGGCACCTTCACCCCCGAGCAGGCCACCGCCGCGCTGCCGACCCGCCAGTACTGATCCGGCCGGAGCACCGGGCGCCCGCACCACCGGATCCCCCGACGGCGCGGGCGCCCCGGTCCCGACCGACCACGAAAGGAGGACCGATGCAGCAACCGGTCCTGGAAGTACGCGGACTCCGCAAGGAGTTCCCCGGCGTGCTGGCGCTCGACGGCGTCGACTTCCGGCTCTTCCCGGGAGAAGTGCACGCGCTGATGGGTGAGAACGGCGCAGGCAAGTCCACCCTCATCAAGGTCCTCACCGGCGTGCACCCGGCGGACGGCGGACAGGTCACCATGGCCGGCCGGCCACTGCGGATCACCGGCCCCCTCCAGGCGCAGCAGGCCGGCATCTCGACGGTCTATCAGGAGGTCAACCTCTGCCCCAACCTGTCGGTGGCCGAGAACCTCTTCATCGGCCGTGAGCCCCGCCGACGCGGCCTGATCCACTGGTCCGAGCTGCGCCGTCGCGCCGAGGCCTCGGTCGCCGGACTCGACCTGGACATCGACGTCACCGCCCGGCTGGACAGCTTCTCCATCGCCATTCAGCAGCTGGTGGCCATCGCCCGGGCGGTCGATGTCGAGGCCAAGGTGCTCGTCCTGGACGAGCCGACCTCCAGCCTCGACCGCGACGAGGTCGTCCAGCTGTTCACCGTCATGCGCAGGCTGCGCGAACGGGGCGTTGCGATCCTGTTCGTCTCGCACTTCCTCGACCAGGTCTACGAGATCTGCGACCGCATGACGATCCTGCGCAACGGCCGGCTCGAGGGCGAGTACCTCACCCGGGACCTCAGCCAGGTCCAGCTGGTCTCTCGCATGATCGGCTCGGAACTCGCCGAGCTCACGAGCCTGGCGGCCGAGAGCCACCGCGAGACGGCCGAACCGGAATACAGTTCCCCCTTCCTGGTCGCCGAGAAGCTCGGCCGCCGCGGCGCAATCGAGCCCTACGACCTGACCGTGCGGCCCGGCGAGGTCGTGGGCCTGGCGGGGCTGCTCGGCTCCGGCCGTACCGAGGCCGCGCGGCTGCTGTTCGGCGCCGACCAGGCCGACAGCGGCACCGTGCGAGTCAATGGCCACGCCACTGCGCTGCGCGGGCCGCGCGCGGCCATCGGTCACGGGATCGCCTTCTGTTCGGAGAACCGCAAGGCCGAGGGCCTCGTCGGTGAGCTCACCGTCCGCGAGAACATCGTCCTCGCCCTCCAGGCGTCCCGCGGTTGGCTCCGCCCCCTGTCGCGCACCGCCCAGGACGACTTCGCCCTGCGCTGGATCCGGGCACTGGACATCCGGCCCGGCGACCCCGAGGCCCTGGTGCGCAACCTCTCCGGGGGCAACCAGCAGAAGGTGCTGCTCGCCCGGTGGCTGATCACCGACCCCAAGCTGCTCATCCTCGACGAGCCGACCCGCGGGATCGACATCGGCGCGAAGGCCGAGATCCAGAAGCTGGTCGCCGGCCTCGCAGAGAAGGGCATGTCCGTGCTGTTCATCTCCGCCGAACTGGAGGAGGTCCTGCGCCTCAGCCACAAGATCGGCGTGCTGCGCGACCACCGTGTGGTCGCGCAGCTGGCCAACGACGGCTCGCTCACCCCGGAGCACCTCATGGAAACCATCGCGAGCGGAGCCCGGCGATGACCAAGCACCGGCTCTTCTGGCCCGCGGCGGTCCTCGTCGCCATGCTGCTGGCCAACCTGCTCTTCACCCCGGACTTCTTCGCCGTCCACACGAAGGAGGGACACCTCTACGGCAGCCTGATCGACATCCTGCATTTCGGCGCGCCGCTGATCCTCGTCTCCCTGGGCATGACGCTGGTCATCGCCACCGGCGGCATCGACCTGTCGGTCGGCTCCACCGTTGCGATTGCCGGCGCTCTGGCGTGTCTGTACATCAGCGAGGCATCCGACCCGGGCAGCGTCTCCACCGTCCTGGTCGCCGTGGCACTGGCCCTGGCCGTCGCGCTCGTCCTCGGTGCGGTCAACGGCCTGTTGGTCTCCCGCATCGGCGTGCAACCGATCGTCGCCACACTCATCCTCATGGTCGCCGGCCGCGGCGTCGCCCAGCTGATCACCGACGGCCAGATCATCACCATCACCAGCGACCCCTACCGGCTCATCGGCGGCGGCTACTGGCTCACCGTCCCGTTCTCCGTCCTGCTGGCCGGCGCGGTGGTGGGCCTCACCCTGCTGCTCACCCGCTCCACCGCCCTGGGCCTGCTGCTGGAGTCGGTCGGCGGCAACCCGGTCGCCAGCCGCCTGGTCGGCATCCGCGCCCACCGCCTGACCACCCTGGTCTACGTGGCCAGCGCCGTGTGCGCAGCCGTCGCCGGCCTGATGATCAGCTCCAACGTCTCCGCCGCCGACGGCAACAACGCCGGCCTGTGGATCGAACTCGACGCCATCCTGGCCGTCGTCATCGGCGGCACCTCGCTCAACGGCGGACGGTTCTCGATCGGCGGCACCGTGCTCGGCGCACTGGTCATCCAGACCCTGTCCACCACCATCTACACCATCGGCATCCCGCCGGAGACCACCCTCGTCTTCAAGGCCGCCGTGGTGATCACCGTGTGCCTGATCCAGTCGCCTCAGTTCCGCGCCAAGGCCACCCGCCGGCGCACCACTGCTCCGGGCGGTCAGCAGCCGAAGCCTGCATCTGCCGATTTGAAGGTGGGCGCACGAACACCACTCTCACCGCCAAACTGCGCGGACAGGTCCCGCTGCTGGTCACCTCTGTCCTGCTCGTCGCGATGTTCAGTGTCGGCTCGGTGCAGTACGAAGGCTTCTTCTCCGGCCAGGTCCTGCTCAACCTGCTGATCGACAACGCCTTCCTGCTGGTCGTCGCCGTCGGCATGACCTTCGTGATCCTCACCGGCGGCATCGACCTGTCGGTCGGCGCGGTCGTCGCCCTCTCCACCATGGTCTCGGCCTGGCTGGTGGAGAAGCACCACTGGCCGATCCTGGTCGTCATTCCGCTGGTGCTGGCCATCGGCACGGGGCTGGGATGGGCCATGGGCTGGGTCGTCCACACCTTCGAGATCCAGCCGTTCATCGTCACGCTCGCCGGCATGTTCCTGGCCCGCGGCCTGTGCTACACGATCAGCGTCGAGTCCGTCTCCATCACCGACCCGTCGTACACCGCGATGGCGCAGACCCGCATCCCGTTGCCCGGCGGCACGTTCCTCTCCCCCAGCGCCGTCATCGCCGTGCTGGTCGCCGCCGCGGCCTTCCTGGTCCTGCATCACACCCGGTTCGGCCGCAACGTGTACGCGCTGGGCGGCAGTGAGCAGTCCGCACTGCTGATGGGCCTGCCGGTGGCCCGCACCAGGATCACCGTCTACGCGATCAGCGGCTTCTGCTCCGCCCTCGGCGGCGTCCTGCTGACGTTCTACATGCTCTCCGGCTACGGCCTGCACGCCGTCGGCCTGGAGCTGGACGCCATCGCCGCCGTCGTCATCGGCGGCACCCTCCTTACCGGCGGCTCCGGCTACCTCGTCGGCACCGTCCTCGGCGTCGCCGTCCTCGGACTCATCCAAACGGTCATCAGTTTCCAGGGCACCCTCAGCTCCTGGTGGACCAGGATCGTCATCGGCGCCCTGCTGTTCCTCTTCATCGTGCTCCAGCGCCTCATCACCGCACGACGACACACCTAGAGACCGAGTTGCCCGTGCCGAGCCCATGCCTCGGCACGGGCGGGCCTTGACCCGGATGTTGGACAAGGGCTATGCGGCTTCGGCCAGGGTAGTTGATGTCGTGTTGAGCGCGATCTCGTAGGCGATGGAGCCACGGGCAGGCCGTAGGGGTCAATGCTCGAACAACTTCGGGGGTTGACCCCAGAGCAGGATTGTGGCGAGACCGGTCCGGGTGTCCTGGTGGCAGAGCGAGGCTGCTGCCAGGGTAGGGCCGGCGCGCCGACGCCGCCGCTACCGTTGCCGGCCCAATCGCTGGTCGCCCAGCAAGGGGTGTCGTTGACGGTAACCAACAGTCCGTGGCGGGCCCCGGGTTCAACCTGGTACGACTCCTGCCGTCCACCTAGCGGTTCCGGTGGGCGTGGATGCAGAGCGGTCGTTCGCACCGTGGCTACTGCTGCTTCCACTGCTCCTTGGTGATCTCGTACCGTACGCCTCCGTGCTCGGAGCCCTCGATCATCTCCATGTCGGAGGGAGTGGGGATGGTGTCCGCGAGCGTCATGTCGAGCTTCTCCATGATGTTGCGCGAACCGTGGTTCACGGACATCGTCTCGGCCCAGACCATACGCACACCGAGCTCCGTGAACGCCTTGCCCAGCAAGGCCCGCGAGCCCTCGGTGGCATAACCCTTGCCCCAAGCCGCCTGCCGCAGCCGGTAGCCGAGTTCGACTTCGTCCAGCGGACCCTCCGGCTCGGGACGCAGGATGAACCAGCCGATGAACGCGCCGCCGTCCTTCTCGTGCGCGGCGAACAGTCCGAGGTCGCCGCCCCACCTCTCGTAGCCGGCGAGGATGTTCGGCAGGTGGCGCTCGCGGACGAGCTCCGGCGCGGTCGGATTGCCGCCGGTCAGGTAGCGCATCACCACCGGGTCGCTGTCCAGCTCGATCAGCAGGTCTGCGTCATCGGCAGTGAAGCGGCGCAGGGCCAGGCGCTCGGTCTCCAGGTAGGTGTCCACGAGTCGATCATGCCTGAAGCAGGTCGAACAGCCCAACGGCTTTCCTCGGCAACTCCGGGACATTGCCATGACGTCGCAGGATCAGGAGGGAGGCACTCGCCCGCCACCAGGAGCTGCAGGCCCGAGCTGTGAATCGTGGTGTGCGGGTGGAGACGGCTCCAGCACGGACCAGGAAGTGGGACCGGGTGGCGGCCGGTGCGCCCGGCCCGCGTGTGGTCAGCCCGCGGTGGCGCTGTGTCGGGTGTCCGGGACCTGGGGCAGCCAGGCAACCGCGTCCTGGCGGAAGGACTGGTTGACGGGAACGAGGTCTTCCGCCTGGTCCAGGGCGCTGAGGTTGACGGCGATGGAGTCGCCGCCGTAGTCCAGGGCGCACACCTGGCTGCCGCACTCAGGGCAGCGCCCGCGCTTGGTCTCGCCCGGGAAGGTGTCGAACCAGACCGGCTCGACGTCGTCGCTCCAGGCGAGTCCGTCCAGCGGGAAGGACACCCACGACATCATCGGCCCGCCGCCGAGTTTCTGGCAGTGGAGGCAGCTGCAGGTGTGCGGGTAGTCCGGTTCGCCGGCGGCGGTGAACCGGAGCTTCCCGCACAGGCAGCCGCCAGTGCGGACCCGGAGGCCAGGAGTGGCGTTCATCAGACCATCTTCCTTGATTGGTAGGCCAGTTGGGCCCACCAGTGTGCCATCCCGTTGAAGATCTGCAGGAAGCCCTCAACGGCCTGCGGCAGGTCGAGGTGGTAGATGCCGCTCTTCCTGATGAACCGCGCGAGGCCCACGATGTGGGCGGCCTCAACGCTGAGGCCCTCGACCTGAACGGCCTCGCGGCCGTCGTCGAGGTGGGCGTGAACGGCCCCGGCGAGGGCCTGTGGGGGGTGCACTGCGGGGATGCCGACTGCCAACGGCCGGCACCTCCTGTCGGAGCCGTGGGACGCCACCCAGCGCCGGACAGCCGACCCGACCGGAGACGGCGTCGCACCGCGCAAACCACGCATCGGGGCCACGGCCCGAGGAACAGCACCCGGCGAGAACACCGGTCGAGTTGAAGCTGCGGGTTTTGTGCGGCGCCGAGAAGGCCCAGGTGATGTCCAGGTTCTGGCCGGCGGTGACCTGGCGCTTCTTCCAGTCGTGGCCCGTCTCGTCCAGGAACGCGGTCTGCAACCGACCGGCGCTGGCGATCTGCCTGTGCCTGGGCTGGTCGGTGTCACGGTAGTGGAAGCCGGTGTCGGGGCCGCCGGTGAACACCAAGGTGTCCTGGCCCGGCCCAGGGCCTCTCGGCCAGAGGTTGGCGTGCTCGGCTTTGTACTCCAGCACCCAGAGTACGGGCGCCTTCGGCCTTCCTTGCGACGGCGGCCCTGCGGCACGGGTAGGCGGCCGCCGGTTGCGATCTGCCGGGCCGGGCCGCCGGCCCGTCGAACCCTGGCTCAGTTGGCCAGACTGAAGTCACCGCCCACCGGGTCGGCGATCTCGTCGACGCCGGTCAGTGCGGTGAGCGTGGTCACCGGGCTGCTGCTGTCGGTGGTGGTGCCGTTACCGAGCCGGCCGGAGCCGTTGTTGCCCCAGGAGCGGACCGTGTTGTCGCCGAGCAGGACCACGGTGTGCTCCCGGCCGCCTGCCACCAGCTGGATGCCGTTCAGACCCTGGACGGGAACGGGGGTGATCCCGGTAATCGGTGATGCCGTCGCCGAGCTGCCCGACCCGTTGGCGCCCCAGGACTGCACCGTACGGTCGGTCAGCAAGGCCAGTCCGTGGCCGGTGGCCGGCCCGCCTCCCCCGGCGGCGATCTTCACCACCTCGGCGCTGGTCAGCCCGAGCACGGTGGTGGCCGTCGTGCGGAAGTCGGTCCAGGTGCCGTCGCCGAGCTGGCCGGCACGGTTGTTGCCCCAGGCCTTCAGCCGTTTCTCCTGGGCGTGCGCCGTGCCTGCGGGCACGGCAGCCAGGCCGAGTACGGTCAGGGCGGCCACGCCGGCCGCGAGTACCGAGCGCAGCCGGCGGCCGGCCCGCCCTCTACGAGGCCAACCAGGAAACCATCGGCGGCGACCTCGACCTCATCCTCCCGGGATAGACCCTCCGCCTGCCCTGACGTCCTGTCGGCTCACCTGTGGCGCGCCACCGTGCTGCCGTTCACGCCCGTAACCGGTCAGAGCGATGCGGCCGTCCTCGACCCGGACCGCACCCACGGCCTCGTACTGGGCGAGCGCCCTGGCCACGTCCCGGGCCACCACGACCTTCCAGGAGGTCAGGCCTGCCGGCTGGCGCTCCTCGACGTGGTGGCGGCCCGTCAGCTCGTCCCAGACCACCCGGGCAGCCTCCTCTTCGGTCGACGGACCCGCGCCGAGGCGCCGCCACAGGGGGACAAGGCCCGCGCTGAAGTCCACCGAGCCCTCCAGGTGGAGGCGCACGGACTGCCAGCCGCAGCGGGAGTCCTCGAGCCGCGGCACCGCCGCGAACAGCACATCCCGCAGCGCGCCGGGATCCTCCCGCATCCGCGCGGCAGCCCGGCCCGGCCCGAGCCACGGACCATCCGTGCGCACCAGGCCGGCAAGGTGCGCCCACGCCAACAACACCTGCACCCCGCGCAGCGGCGCAGCCGACCCGGCACCCGCCTCGGCACCACCGGTGCCCAGCAGATCGACCAGCTCCCGCGCATCCGCGCGCAGCAGCTGCCCGGTCGTGGTCACCTGCCGGCCCCCGCCGACCCAGCCGACCAGGGCCAGCATCTGCCCCACCGCCTTCGGCAACTCCCTGGCCTCGGAGCGGCCGTCTTTCCCCGGCCCCGGCACGGCACACTCGCGCGCCGCCCCCGGGCGCAGCTCGGTCTCCAGCACGAACTCATCCCTTCCCCCCGGCCCGGGAAGCTCCCCGGACCCCCTTCACGGTATGTCAGAACAGGCCGCCGCCCCGCCCGGGAACACTCCGGCCGGCGGCAGCCGCCCCCGGTGCCGCCCCGGTGCCGTCCTGGTCCGATGCCGGTCCGATGCCGGTCCGGTGCCGGTCCGGTGCCGGTCAGTAGAACCAGCAGTAGACGCTCCCGCCCGTCTCCTGAGCGGTCGTGGCGAGCCGGGCGACCGCGTGGAGGAGGGCGGGAAGGTCGTCGTCGGTCATCTCGTCGCCGTCCTCGCGACGCAGCCGCTCCGCCCACTGCGCGGCGAGGTCGTCGAGTTCGTCGGCGCCGACGGTGGCGAGAGCGCGGGTGAGCCGGTCGGGAAGCGCGAACATGCCGCTGCCGTCGTTGGTGACGGGCACGAGTCACCCTGGGTGACGACGATGTGGGCGTGGTGCATGAGCCGGTCGACGGTCGCGGTGGCCAGGGTCTTGGGCATGATCTCGTCGAACCCGGAGGGGTGGAGGTTGCTGGAGACGGCAACCGAGCGGCGTTCGTAGGCGGCGTCGACCAGCCGGTAGAAGCCCTCGGCGGCGTCCGGCGAGACCGGCAGCAGGCCGATGTCATCGACGATGATCAGGTCCGAGCGGACGATCCTCGCCAGGGCCCGGGCGATCGAGTCGTCCGCGCGGTGCCGGCGGACCAGGGCGCCGAGGTCCTCGATGGTGAACCAGGCGACCGTCATGCCGGACTCGACCGCGGCCTGGCCGAGGGCCTCGGTGAAGTGGCTCTTGCCCGTGCCGGACGGCCCGCAGACAGAGGTTCTCCGGCCGCCCGACCCATTCCAGGGACTTCAGCGCGTCCTGCGTCGGGCGCGGGATCGCGGAGGCGGTCTCGTCCCAGTCACCGAAGGTCTTGCCGGTCGGGAAACCGGCCCGTTTGCGGCGGGTGTGCAGGTTCGCCCGGTCTCGGCCGGCCGCCTCCTCGGCCAGGAGAACCCTCACCACCTCGGCGGGGTCCCAGCGTTGAGCCTTGGCGGTGGGAATGATGTCGGTCAACGACCGGCGGATGTGCGGCAGCTTGAGCCGACGCGTCAGCTCGAGGGCCTCGGCAAGCGGGTCGCCGTTGGATCCGGGAACGGTGCGGAGCGGGGTGGCCATCAGATCGGGTCGCTTTCGTCATGGTCGTGCAGGTCGGGAGTGTGTTGGGCGGGCAGGCCGAAGGAGGACCAGGCGGAGGTGCCGGGCTGCAGGGAGTGCTCCTCGCCGCGACGGACGGGCTCGGTGCTGGTGAGGCCGACCTGGTAGTCGAGGATGGACAGCAGGTCCTTGTCGGAGAACCGGCCGGTGACCGCGGCGGTGCCGAGCGCCCGGTCGACCTCGGCCGCGGAGTAGAGCTTGGCCAGGGCGACGGCCTCGGCCATCTTGGTCTTGATCCGGCGGGTGCCGGCGGTGGCGGCCTCCACCAGCCAGGCCGCGGCGCCCGGGCCGAGCATCAGGAAGGCGGCCTCTTCGGCGGTGGTGGCCTTCGGGGTGCGGTCGCCGTTCTTGTCCTCGCGCGGTGGGTAGTGCGCGTCGTCGAGGACCGGCGAGCCGGGGGTGCCGGTGCGGTGGCGGGCGACCTCGCGGGCCGATCCGTGCTCGTCGACGGCGGTGACGATCAGTTCCTCGCCGTGGAAGCGGGCCCAGACCCGGGTGTCGATCAGCTCGTGCGGGACCGAGTAGCGCACCGCCTCGACCGAGATCGTGGCGTCCCAGTTGACCCGGCGGGTGGTGCCGAACGCCGCGGTGAACGGCTGCCTGGGCAGCGGGTGCAGCCGCTCGCGTTCCTCCGCGAGACGCTCGGCCGGTTTGCGCCGGGTCTCCCGGTGAGGGCGGGAGTTGACCTCCTCGCAGAACGCCCGGCAGGCCGCCTCCAGCTCGCCGAAGGTGCGGTACTCCTCGCGCAGGTTCACCTCCCTGGGCACCAGGTCGGCCTTGGCGATCCGCACCGTCGCCTCGGAGCCGCCCTTGCTCTCCGGGTCCGCCGGGACGCAGGTGCGGATCGTGGTGCCGTAGTGCCGGGCAACCTCGACGATCTCCGGATTGCGGACCGCGATCCCGGCGATGTGGCCGGTGGTGACCGTCTTCTCGTTGTCGGTCAGCACGAACGCCGGGACCCCGCCGATCCTGCGTAACGTCGCGTCCAGACATGCGGTGACCGTCGGCAGCGTCTTGTCCCAGATGGGGATGACCACCCGGAACCGCGACCAGGCCAGCCACGCGCACCACAGCGTGGTCTTCCTGCCCTTGATCACCGGCCCGTCACCGAAGTCGTACTGCAGCCACAGGCCCGGCTCGGTCACCCACGGCCGATAGACTGCTCCGGACGTGAACGTTGATGATCTTGTGTGGCAGGTGACGCACTACGGCGGGATCCCACCGCGGCTGGTGGACCGTCTTGTCGGTCTCGGGCGGCTGGATCTCGTAATAAGGGCGGCGGCCGAGCGCGAGGAGTGGTTCTGTGCCGAGGCGGCGGTACGCGCGCTGTGCGGGGCCGGGGAGCTCGAGCGGGCGTGGGCCCTCATCGAGCCGTTCGCCGCGACCGGTTGGCGGCCCGCGGTGCGGGTGGCCGCCGAGATCCTCCTCCGGCAGGGACGGACCGAGGAGGCGTTGGCACTGCTCCACCCGGGCGAGGCGGCCCGGGAGGGCCGCGACTGGCGGGACTACGCCCTGATGCTGGCCGAGGCCGGACGGGTGGACGAGGCGATCGAGGTGCTCACACCCCATCTCGAGGACTGGTGGCTGCTGGAGACCCTGGTCGAGATGACCGAGGGGCAGGGGCGCGACGAACGCGTCCTGGGACTGATCACCCCGCTGGCCGAGCGGGTCAGGCAGGCCACGGGCGAACGCCGTTGGCAGTGCAGCGATCTGTGGAAGGCGCTGGACCTCCAGGCCCAGGTCCTGGAGCGCGCCGGACGCGCTGAGGAGGCGATCCGGATCCTCGGCGCCGACGTGGCCGCGGACCGGCACCTGGTGCAGAACACGGTGGCCTTCTACGCGGAACTCCTCGCCCGGCACGGGCGGATCGAGGAACTGCGGGCCCTGGGCACCGGCGACCAGGCTGCCGTTGCCCTGGAGCACTACGCCAAGGCGCTCGAGGAGCGCGGGCGGGCGCAGGAGGCCGAGGCCGTACTGCGCGGGTTCATCGACACCACCGGCCACGGCGGCCACCGCGCCACCCTCATCGGCCTTCTGGGCCGACAGGGCCGGATCGACGAGGCCGTCGAGGTGGGACGGCCCACGTTCGAGTACTACGACTGCGGGAACCACCTGGACTGGATCGTGCGCCTGCTCGTCGAGGACGAACGGCCCGAGCGGGCGCTGGAACTCCTGGAGGGGTGCAGCGAGGAGTACGTCCGGGAGCACGCGTGGTGGGTCCGGCCCACACGGCTGTGGCTGCTGGGCGAGGCCGGACGCTGCCAAGAGGCCCTCGCGGAGGCCGCAGCGCTGCCGGGAGAACCCGGCGACTGGGACATCCCGATCGCCTTTCTACTGGCCCAAACCGGCCGCGTGGACGACGCCGTCGACCTGCTCCGCTCCTCCCCCGCCCTCAGGGCAACCTCGGAGCTCGCGGAACTCCTGATCGAGCACGGCCGGCCCGCCGAAGCCGTCGCCGTCTTCCCCACCGTGTCCGCCCAGCGCAAAAAGGCACAACGGCGCAGCGAAGCCGCTCACCGCGACCCCGCCCTCGAACCACCCATCTGACCGCCCTGCAGAAGCACGCTCGGTCTGCCGCCGCGCAGCCGCCGACTGGGCGGACGGCCGCCTCAGGAAAGGCGAGGACGGGCCCGGGATGAGAAGACCGGCACGGCCCCCGGGTTCATGCCATTGCCTGCCCGGGGGCCACTCTCATTTCTCCAACGCCCTGTCAGCGCCGGACGCGGGCAGGCGCAGCACAGGCACTGCTCTTGCCCTGTGGCAGACCGGCGGGGGCTGTCGTGGGGCGACCCGGCGGCCGGGCCCCGTGTGTCCCTCCCGGTCGGTGCCGGGTCCGGGGTCAAGTGGGCCGCTCGGCTGGGTCGGGCCCGGCGTCGAGGTGGTCGGCCACCAGGTGGAGGCTGTCGGTGAGGACCATCAGCCGGTCCAGGTCCGGGGTGGAGGCCGCCAGTCCGATCGGACGACCCGCCCGGCGGGCGTGCTCGCAGGCCCTCCCGAGCGCGGCCACCCCCGCCGCGTCGCACACCTCGACGCCGCGCAGGTCGAGTGCCAGGCCGTCCGAGCAGGCCCGGGCCGTCGCCAGCAACGCGTCCGGCAGCTCCGGGGCGCAGCGCGCGTCCAGGGTGCCGGACACCACCAGGAGCGTCACCCGGCGGCCGGCCGCGAGCCGAAGCGACAGGGCCCCCTCGGCCAGGGTCCGCACGCCGAGCGGTTCGGATGCCGGTGCCGTGCCGGGCGGGGCGGGCTCATGGCCAGAGGGCATCTACGCTCACCTCCCGCCTGCCTGTGCCGGGTGCTTTCGATCCAGCCTGCGCCAGGTGGGACGGGGACGCCGCCGGGACGGCCGGGCACCGCCAGCGGCGTCTACCGGGGACGGGGCAGGGTGTCGCGGGCCCTGCCGTCCGGGCGGCACCGCGCGGGCGAGGTGTCGGGGCCGGCCCGGTCCCAGGTCGGGCCGGTAGGGTGCCGACGCGCCGCGCTCCGGCCGCAGGGGGAGCGGCCGGAACGCGGCGCCACAGGGGTCGAAGCCGCGCCAGCGACCGACACCAACGACGCTAACCCCCACCCGCTCAGGAAAGGCGCCGACGCGCCCCCATCTCGCCCAGGCGGACGGAGGCTCAGCGCGGGGAGAACACCCTGCAGTCGGCCTGATGCCAGGCCGTGCGGACCACCATGCCGCCGGGCGGCGTCTGCCGGCTGATCCACGCCCGGCAGCACCCGGGCCGCGTCGCAGACCCGGCCGGAGCGGAGGCCGCTATCGGCCGTGTGACCGCCGCCGGTGCCGGTGCCGGCCGGGGAGGCAGGCCCGGGATGGGGCCGCGGCGCCGTGCGGTCCGGCAACGCGGTCGCTGGCGGTTCGGGCAGGGGCCGGGTGGGGCGGCCCGGTACGGGACCTGCGCCGGCGGAAGCGCCGGTGCGAGGAAGTCGTCGTCACCCCCACTCCCCTGCCCACCCGCCCCTCTCCCCCAACCCCCGAGCCACCCGAACAGGCCAGCCGCCAGGCGCCCGCGGTGCCTGCCCGGCGAGCACCGGGCAAGAGGCCAACCGCAGTCGCCAGCGGGCGGCCGAGTATGCGGGGCCGGCCGCCCCGAGCAAGCGGCTGCGCGACCCCTGGCCCGGGCGGGCCCCGGGGTACAGCGGGCCAGCGGTGCACACGGGGCGCAGCCGGACGCCGCCCCTGTCGGCGGGTGCAGGGGCGCCGCCCGGCCAGCACCCCGGGACGCCCGCGGCACCGCCGGGGACCTGCCGGGGTTTCGGCTACCGGTCCGGCGCGGGATCGAGGCTCGCCACGGACACCACCAGGGCGAGCCGGCGGGCGGCGTGCAGGCAGCGCTCCGCCGCCGTACTCGGCTCCCTCTGGCGGGCAGCGTCCTGCAGGACCGACAGGGCGGCCACCAGGGCGGTGTGGGTGGCCTCGTCGAGAACCTCCGCGGCGGTGTACTCGCCCGTCGCGGTCAGCCCGGCCAGCAGGGCAAGCGCCTCCTCGGGGTCTTCCAGCGCTTCGAGGACCTCGGCGCCCGCACCGACCAGGCCCATGGCAGCCGCCTGCCCGGCCGTCGGCAACGGCACCGCCCCCGGCGTGGTGTCCCCGCCGGTCTGCGCGTCGAGGACGGCGCTCTCCGCCTCCGCCAGCGCGCAGCGGCGCCGGAAGGTGGTCCGGCCCTGCTCGCCTTCCCGGGCCGCCCGGGTCGGCCAGCGTTCCTCGTCGCGGATCGTCGCGGCATCCAGGCGGACCGGGGCGCTCGCGGCGAGCGCGGCGACCGGCCACAGGCTCACCCGCACGCCCTCCTGCTCGGGCGGGGCGTCCGCGATCGGCCCGTACACGGCCGCGGCCGCCTGCGCGCACTCTCCCACCAACTCCGTTGCGGTCGCGATCAGACGCGCGTGACGCCTGCGCCTGGACGGCGCCTGAACCGGTGCACCCAAAACTGACCCACCCCTCCTGCACAGCCCCCCGGAGCGGCCGGACAGGCCGCCGGGTCCATGACTACCAGTCAGCACACGCCGCAGTCCGGCACTCCACCGATCCGGACAAATCCCGGCCGACCGGAACCCGGCCCGCGGTCGGCGGGCGGCGGGCGGGCGGCGCACCCGCGCGGCAACGACCGGTGGCGGCGGCGGAAAAGTTCGGGGCATTGTCCCGGCGGGAACGTCGGGCCCGGTCACCAGCCCGCGGGCAGGGTGACGCGGATCCGGCCGTCCTCGGTACGGCCCTGGACGCCGATACGGCCCGCGTCGAACGCCTCCCAGTCGCAGCGCAACCTGAAGACGTTGTGCCCGGCGACGGCGGCGATGTCGGCGGTGGCGGTGAAGTCGCCGTCCCCGAGCAGTTGCAGGACGCACTGGCGGGCGTGCTCGGCGTCCCGGCCGATGGCGCGGGCGAGGCGGTCCAGGCTGGTCGTGATCTCCACGATGCGCGCGCCGCGCGGCTCGAACAGGCCGATGATCGCAGATGCGCCGGAGCTGTAGGTGCGGCGGCGCTCGAGGTCGGCCAGGACCTGCCGCTCGGCGTCGGCGAGCGGGAAGACGTCGCCGGGCCCCGGCATCGGCCGCACCGGGCGCAGCACGGGGCCGGCGGGGCCGGGGCTCTCGACAAGGACGCCGGCGGCGACCAGGAGGGTGATCAGGTCGTCCACGGTCTGCGGGGCGCCGAGACCGTAGTGTGCGGCGTAGCGGGCGGCGTCCGCGCGGGCGGCGGCCAGGTACTGCTCGTCGCCGTCCTCGTTGTCCTCGTCGGGGCCATCCCAGCAGGGCCCGGCCAGGCCTTCGGTGGTGATCGCGGCGCCGAGTTCCTCGCGGGTCGGCGCCGTCTCGGCGAGTCCGGCGCACATCAGGGCGACGAATGTGGCGTGCGGTACAACCCGCGTCCAGCCCCCGCGGACGAGGGCGCTCTGGCAGGCGGCGCGGTCTTGGTCGGTCCAGGGGTGCTCGGCGGCAGTGCTCGGCACGGGGTGGTCTCCTGCGGGTCGGCGAGATCGTGCGGTCGACCTGGCCAACGACCCGAGGCCGGGCCGGGGTACGGGCTAGACCTCGACGTAGCCGACGATGACGATCGTGTGCAGCGCGGTGAGGTGGTAGATCACGCGGACGCCTTCGACGTCGTCGCGGTAGTCGCGCAGCCGGCCAGCCGAGGTCGGGGCGGCCGAGGTCGGGCGGACCGAGAGTGCGACCAGGGCACGGTCCAGGCAGTGGACCTGATGGGCGGTCAGCTTCTCGAGCTGGCGGGCGGCAAGGCCGGAGAACGCGACTCGGCACGGCGGGGGATATCAGGCGACACGCTGCCCGGTCGCCAGCTCCGCGAGGCGGCGTTCACGCAACAACTCCCAGGGCGTGCACTCCTCCGGGGCGGGCAGGCCGTTGGCGGCGACGTCCTCCAGGAACGCGGCCAGCTGCTCCGCCCTTCCCCGCTCCTCCTGCGCCAGGGCGCGCAGCGCGTCGGCGGCATCGGGGACGAGCGGCTCACCGCCGCCCTGATCGGCGTTCATGACGTTCTCCATCCAGCCCCCGAGGTGTCCGGTTCCCGGGAGCAGTACCCGCGGTAGCCACCACCGGGAGACTTCGAACCGTACTCGGGTGAAGTTCCACCGACGGCGACCTCGCGTGCCGGGCACAGCGGACGGGCCGTATTCGGCCGGAATTTCGGCACTGAATGCGTCCGTCAGATGTGGAACTCGACGTCCATGTAGACGATGTCATGGAATTCGACTTCGAGTTCTCGGGCGCGGCGTCCGCCGTCCTGGAAATGGAGCTCCTGGAAAAGTGCGGCGGTGATCTGTCGGAGTTCGGCCTCGCCGGCGCCCCGGTTCTGGGCGTCGAGGAGGCGGCGGGCGTGCTGCGGCGGCACCTGCAGGGTCAGGCGGCGCAGCCGGGCCTGGTCGGTGGTGTCCTCGCCGACGGTGTAGCCGAAGGTGGCGCGGGTTTCGATGGTCAGGCCGGCGTCGGCGGCGCGGCGGCGGATCTGGGCGCGGACGGCGGGCTGCCAGGTGCGGCGCACCGCGTCTTCGAGGGCTTTGGCGGCGGCGGGTTTGGGGTGTTTGGTCTTCTTGTCGCGCCAGCGCTCGACGGTGCGGGGGGCGACGCCGAGCCGGTCGGCGGCGCGGCGGGCGAGCTCGGCCGCCGTGGCGGGGTGCTGGTCGGTGCCGCGGATCGCCCGGCGGTCGGCCGCCTCCGCGCGGCCCAGGAAGTACTTGACGCGGCTGCAGGTGGTCGGGGGGATCGGCCGGCGTACGTGGTCCCGGGTCGCGCGGGCGAGGGCGTCGTCGATGTGGTCCACGGTCGTCACTCGCCGTCCCGGGCGGCGTCGTGGCCGCCTGCAGGGTCTCGCCGCCGATGACCCGTCGATCTCCTGTGACCTGCTGGTTCTCTGTTGTCTCACCGCGATGTCACCCAAGATCAGTCTCAGATCGATGCCATTTCCTCGGCGGAACGATGAGTCTGCGGCTGGGCCACCGAGCACGAGGACTACATGTGAGATCAGATCGCGCACCAATGAGTTTCCCGCGCCGCGCCGGTCCGTACGCGTGAGACCGACTCATGGAAGGCTGGCGCCATGCGGAAACTGATCTACGGCATGAACCTGACCCTGGACGGCTACATCGCCGCGCCCGGCGACGACATCGGCTGGAGCGTGCCGAGCGACGAGCTGTTCCAGTTTTGGTCCGACCAGTTGCAGGCGACCGACCTGTCGCTGTACGGGCGCAAGCTGTGGCAGACGATGAGCTCCCACTGGCCGACCGGCGACCAGCAGCCCAACGCCACCCCGGCGGAAATCGAGTTCGCGCGCCGCTGGCGGGACATGTCGAAGGTGGTGTTCTCCTCGACGATCGACAAGGTCGACTGGAACACCCGCCTGGTCACCGGCGACGCGGTCGCCGAGATCACCCGGCTCAAGGCCGAGGACGGCGGCCCGATGGACATCGGCGGCGCGACGCTCGCCGGGGCGGCCATGCGGGCCGGGCTGATTGACGAGTATGTGCTGGCCACCGCGCCGGTCCTGGTGGGCGGCGGCACGCCGTTCTTCACCGCGCTGGACAACTGGGTGAACCTGAACCTGGTGGAGACGCGGACGTTTCCCGGCGGCGTGATCCTGACCAGGTACGAGACGAGGCGCTGAGCGCCCGTCCGGGAGTCACGGGCCATGTGCTCCGCGGGTGACACCCCCTGGGTGACCCGGACTACCGCCCGAGCCACCCAAACGAGTGAAGCCCTGAACTGCAAGTCCCACGGCAGTGGCATTTCTGCCATCCATCTGCCAACTGCCGTGAGATTCTGCCAAGGCTTTTGAGGCCCTACGGGCCGCCGCCCTTGATGTAGCGGGCGAGGGTTGAGGCTCTGCTCCATGAGGTCGACCGCCCAGGGCATGGACTGCACGCCTTCCGGCTTGACCAGGCCGGGGGTGGGGCCGAGGCGGAACGTACCGGGCAGCGGGCACCGTCCGGAGTGCGGGGCAGCAGGTCGAGCGAGGACGGGCCGGGGCTCGGGTAGGCGACGCGGTGGTGGCGGCCCTGGGAACGTTCGCGGAGCTTGCCGATGCCGCCCTTGACGGTGGCCTTCATGGCCGACAGCGCCGCGGCCAGGCGGGGTCGAGCTGCTTGGCCGCCGCCATCGCCGCGAGGAAGCCGTGTTCGTCCAGGCCGGGAGTGGCGCCGAGGTCCGCCATCGTCGCGGCGATCGCCTCCTTCAGCCGGTCGTGCTACGGATCCAGGTACGCACCGCTCTCGCGGTGGACGAACGCCTCCACGGGCCGCACCTCGTGGCCGAGCTCTTCGGCGTAGGCGAGGGTCGGCATCTCGTACCGGCCGGGCCCGGTCGGGCGGGTGCCGTCCGGGGTGAACGGGGACGGCAGGCGCGGGTCGAGCTCGATGTGGGAGAGGTCGACCTGCCGGCAGCCGGGGGTCTTCTTGTCGAAGACCGGCCCGAGGACGTGCACAGGCGCATCAAGACCGACCCGAAGCCCCGACGACGCCGCGAGGAACGCGCTGTTCAGATCGAGCCGATCGCGTACGGCTGCAGGCACTCCGTGTCGCTCAGGAGCGCGGCGTCGCGGACCCAGGAGTAGGCCTCCTCGTTCACGAAGCCCTTCGTCCAGCCCTGCGCAACCGGGTGCTCGACGACCGCCTCCGGCGGCGCCGGATCCACCCGCTCCCGGCCGAGCGAGCCCGGGTTGTGGCCCCGCGCCCGCTCCCCCGTCACCTCGTCGCGCACCGCGCAGGTCGGCGGGCGCAGCGCCTCCATCAGGGCCATGCCGCAGGTCGCGGACCCGCCGGACGGGGTGATCGCCCGCGCCGCGTACACCCCGAGCACACGGGCGATCTCCGCCGCATCCACGGCGCCGTCCGCGGCCCGGGTGGCGAAGTCCTTGCCCCGGTCGCGGGCGTCCAGCGCCTCCCACGGCAGCACCGCCAACTGCACACAGTTGCGCCAGGAACCCTGCGCCGGGCGGTAGACCCGCGCCCATGGGTTGAAGCCGGCATGGGTCAGCTTCCACTTCGCGCGCAGGACCTGCTTGACCACCTTGTGGTCCTCCGGCAGCCGGCGGGCCCGCCAGCCATCGAAGGCATCCAGGTCCAGCGGCACCCCCAGGCGCTCGCACGCGGACGCGGTCAGCACGACCAGCGGGTCCTGCTCCTGCCCGTTGCGGTTCAACCGGGCCGCGCCCAGCCCCGCCTCCTTGCACAGCGCCCACTCCACCATCTGAGGCACCGACATCGCCTGGAACTCCAGCACCACCCGCCCACGCAGTACGCCGTCCCGTCCCCGTCCAGCACCGCCAGCGGCCCATTCGGGAACCGCTCATCCACAACCGCCGCGGCCCCGGCCACCCGGCGCAGCGACAACACCCGGCCCCGCCACCGACACAGCAGACGGCTGCGCAGCAGGCACGGCGCGCACGGGCACAGGCACGGGCACAGCCGCGCGGACCGCCGCAGGAACAGCCCCGGAAGCAGGCACGGGAGCAGGCACACCAGCAGCCGGAACTGCCGAGGCAGGCACACCGACCGCCGGGTACTGGCGGGCCCAGCCGTCCAGGAACCGCAGGTAGGCCTGCCGACGCGGCGGCCGGGGCTCACTCGCCCCCACCTCCCAGTTCCTCACCGCCTTCACGCTCGACTCCAGCGCCCGCGCCTCATCCGCCTGGGTCACTCCCGCAGCCTCCCGCAGCCGTGCCGCTCCGCCGGCGGCGGCAACACCGGCCGCCCCACCAACAGCGCATCCACCGCGTGGTTCCCCGCCGTGGCGGCTGGGATGTCACACCTGCCCCCGAGGACAGCACTCTCAGTAACTCGGCGTGGCGCCGGGATTCGAGGTGGTCACCCGGGGCGACGGCGAGGTCGGCGGGGAGGTCCTCGGTGAGGGGGAGCGGGTGGGCGCTGGCGTCGGGGTCGTGTAGCCCGTGGGTTTCGGAGCCGGGGTCGTGTGGCCGGTGGGCCTCGGGGCCGGGGTCGGGGCCTCGGACTCGGCGGGGGACCCCGCGGGGGAGGCCGGCGAGGACGAGGCCGTCGGCGGCACCTCCACGTTGCCGTCCGACCCCTGGGTGGCGAACACGACGCCGATGGCGATGGCCGCCACCGCGAGCCCGGCCAGCAGCGCGATGTAGCGGGGCTTTCGCCACCAGGGCGGACCCGGCTCGCCGTCGGAGCCGCCGACCACCGTCCGCGGCGGCTCCTCGGGCGGCCCGGGAGGCCGGCCGCCCACGGTGGTCGGCGGCTCCGGCGGCCCGGGCGGGTACGAGCCCGGTCCGGACGGCGGCCTGGGCCCGGACGGCGGCGGCCCGCCCTCCCCGGGACCCGATAGCGGGCCGGTGGGCGGGCCTGACGGCTCGGACGGTCCTGACGGCGGCTGCGAACTCACGGGGCCTTCCCTCCGGCGACTCAACCCCCTGCCCAAATCTGTGGTCCGCCCCGGTGCCGCCGCAACCCGGCTCGCCGAACGGACCGGCCGACCGTCGGGCAGGTGCTCCGTGCGGTAGGTCGCGGCGGAGTACTGGACGTCGACCGGCAGGACGGGCACGTCGCGGCGCCGCGCGTCGGCCAGCACCAGGCGATTCGGGTACATGCCGGGGTCGTGCTCCAGCAGGCCGGCGTAGAAGGCGGCCGGCCAGTGGGCCTTGAGCCAGGCTGACTGCAGCACCGGCAGGGCGAAGGCGACCGCGTGGGCCTTGGCGAAGCCGTAGGCGCCGAGGTTCTTGAGCATGGTCCACACCCGGTCGATCACCTCCGGCCGGTAGCCGCGGCCGCGCTGCGGCGGTACCAGGCCTCCAGTACCGGGGCGAGGTCGGTCCAGCGCAGCGGTTCAGGCCGTGGCGGGTCAGGCCGTGGCGGGTCAGGACGCGGTGGACCGTCGAGCTGGGTATGCCCAGGATCGGGGCGATCCGTGCAGGGTCGAGCTTGCGGTCACGCCGTAGCTCGCAGATGCGATTCTCGACATCGGCAGGGGTTCGGTGCGGTGTCGTCAGGGCTCGACTGGAACGGTCATACAACCCCGGATCGCCTTCGGCTCGCCAGCACCGGACCCATTTGTGGGCGTGGTGCGGGAGATGCCCATTTCTTCGGCAACGTGGGCGATGGCCCTGCCGACGCGGACCCGTTTCGACGAGGAGCCGTCTGCCGTGGATGGCCAGCCGGGCATGGGGGTGGGGCACGGCAAACCTCTGGGGTGGTGCGGAATCTGATGCGGAGCCCGGGTTTTGTGCCCGAGGCCGCCGATCTGGCGATCGACGGCCTCGGGCGACAGAGAACGAGCTTTTGTGGGCGGCGAGTCAGGCCGGGACCGTCTGCGCGCCCCGCTGGATCTATTCGGCCCAGGCATGCTCCAACTGGGTGCGGAAGGTGGCGGGCTCCCGTCCGATCAGCTCGGCCAACGTCGAGTCGACCGTGGTGAACTCGCCATCTCGCGCCGCGCCGAAGATGCTCAGTATCAGGTCGGCGATCGGGGCTGGGACGCCGTGCGCCAGGATCTGCTCGCGGAAGGCGTCGTCGGGGACGACGGTGCGGGTGAAGGGCCGTCCGGTGGTCTGCGACGCGATCTCGGCGACGGTGTCGAAGTCGAGCGCCGCCGGGCCGGTGAGCGGTGGGGTGGGCCCGTCGAAGCGGCCCTCATCGAGGATGATCGCCGTGGTGGCCTCGGCGAGGTCGTCGTGGCCGGTCCAGGCGACAGGGCCGTCGGCGGGAAGGGCGATATCGCCGGTGTGGCGGGCGGACTCCAGGAACTGCAGGGCGCTGGCCGCGTAGAAGCCGTTGCGCAGCGCGGTCCAGGGCAGGCCGGTGGCGCGCAGCAGGTCCTCGGTCCTGGCGTGGTCCCGGCAGGCCTGGAAGCGGGAGTCGTGGGCAGCGCCCATCTGGCTGGTGTAGAGGATGCGGCCGACCTTGGCCTTCACGGCGGCGTCGATGGCGGCACCGTGGCCGCTGACGCACTCCTCGCCCGTGCGGTCGAGGGAGACGAGGAGCAGCTGCTCGGCCCCTTCGAAGGCGTGCATGAGCGAGTCGGGGTCGTCGAAACTGCCCTGCCGGACGCGGACGCCGCGGTCGGCGAGGTCCTGGGCCTTGCGGGGGTCGCGGACGCTGACGCCGAGGCGGTCGGCGGGGACGCGCTCCAGGAGGCGCTCGACGGTGCGGCGGCCGAGCTTTCCGGTGGCTCCGGTAACGATGATCATTGGGTTCTCCCGATGCTGCTTCCGGTGGAATCACTCCAACAGTAACACTGGAAATTCCGATGGAAACAGATCTTCGGTACCATCGGTTCATGGCTACACGCGACTCAACCGACAACCCTCGGCGCCGCATCGTCGAGGCAGCCGTCGAGCTGCTGGAGAACGGCGGCCCCGACGCGGTGAGCACCCGCGCGGTCGCCGCCGCGGCCGGCATGCAGCCGCCGGCGATCTACCGCCTCTTCGGCGACAAGGAGGGGCTCCTTGAGGCCGTCGCCGAGCACGGCTACGCGCAGTTCCTGGAGAGAAAACGCGCGCAGCTCGACCCCGCCCCGCAGGACCCGGTGGAGGAGCTGCGTCGCGGCTGGGACGTGGTGGTCGAGTTCGGGGTCTCCCGCCCCGAGTTGTTCGCGGTGATGAACCGGGCCACCGGCCGGGGATCGGACGCAGCACACCGCTCGGGCTTGGAGATCCTCCATGGGCGGGTGCGTCGGCTGGCGGCCGGGGGATGGCTGCGGGTCGACGAGGAGCTGGCCGCCCAGATCATCCGGGCAACCGGCCAGGGCGCAGTCACCACCTGGCACTCCACGCCCGCGGACCGCCGCAATCCGGCGCTGTTGACCGTCCTGCGTGAGTCCATGGTCGCGGCCGTCACTCGCGCCGAGCCGGCGATTCCCGCCGCGGAGTCCGGTCCCGCCGCGGCGGCCCGCGCGCTGCGCGCCGCCCTCCCCGACGACTCCGATGTCCTGAGCGACGCGGAGCAGCGCCTGCTGCGTGAGTGGCTCACGCGCCTGGCGGCGGACGGCGGCGCTCCGCGCGCCTGATCGCGCGTCAAGCGCCCTCGTGCAGGTTGAACCTCACGAGGAGAGATCGTGCGATGAAGCAGCCTCCACGAGATGAGACAGCGGGCGACCACACGGCTCCGGCCGGCTTCCCCTTGCCCATAACGCGCCGCCAACCTTGATCACGTCTCCGCCGCCCACTGTTAACAACGCTCATGGTCAATACAGCTCGTGTCCTGAGTCTTTGACTCGGTTCAGATATCCGGCGAGGCGTTCGAGGATCTCGTCGGCGGTCTTCACCCAGATGAAGGGCTTCGGGTCTTCGTTCCAGTGCTTGATCCAGCTGCGGATGTCCCGCTCCAGTGCCTGGACGTTCTTGTGGACGCCGCGCCGGATCCGCCGTTCCGACAGCAGGGCGAACCAGCGCTCGACCTGGTTGAGCCAGGACGAGTAGGTGGGGGTGAAGTGCATGTGGAAGCGCGGGTGTGCCACCAGCCATCGCTGTATCGCCGGGGTCTTGTGGGTGGCGTAGTTGTCGCAGATCAGGTGCACCTCCAGTTCCTGGGGCACCTCCTTGTCGATGCGTACAAGGAACTTTTTGAACTCCGCGGCGCGGTGCCGGCGGTGGATCTGCCCGATCACTTCCCCGGTGGAGACGTTCAGGGCGGCGAACAGCGTGGTGGTGCCGTTGCGCAGGTAGTCGTGTGTGCGGCGCTCGGGCATGCCGGGCATCATCGGCAGTACCGGTGCCGACCGGTCGAGGGCCTGGATCTGGGATTTCTCGTCCACGCACAGCACCAGGGCGTGTTCGGGCGGGGCGAGGTAGAGGCCGACGATGTCACGGACCTTGTCGATGAACTGCGGGTCGGTGGACAGCTTGAAGGTGTCGACGAGGTGCGGCTTGAGACCGAACGTGCGCCAGATGCGGGAAACGGTCGACTGCGACAGGCCGGCCGACTCGGCCATCGACCGGGTCGACCAGTGCGTGGCGCCCGGCGGTGCGGACTCCAGGGTCCGGACGATCACCTCCTCGACCCGCTCGTCCGTCACGGTCCGCAGCGCCCCCGGGCGCGTCTCGTCGACCAGCCCCTCCAGGCGGGCGGCCGCAAAGCGCCTGCGCCACTTGGCCACCGTCACCGGGTGGACCCCAAGATCCGCCCCCACCTGCGTATTTGAAGCTCCGGTCCCGCATGCAAGCACGATCCGGCAGCGCAACGCCAGGGCCTGGGACGAGGTCCGGCGTCTCGCCCAACGCTGCAACGTCTCGCGCTCGCCGTCCGTGAGAATCACATCAACCGTCGGTCGTCCCATACGCGCCACGGACGCAGCATACTTCTTCATCGAATCAGAGACTCAGGACACTAGCCGAACGGCAGGTTTCTGGTCGTACGCGCGCCGAAATGCGGCAGATCCCAACACCGTGGGTCAGCGCCGCTCACGTCCCCGACGGCCGCGGCTGCTCCGGCGGAACCGAGCTCTCGGCAACGGCCATCCACTGGTCCAGGTCGGCCTGGGTGAACTCTGTCCACGGTGGGATTTCGGGGAGCTGGCGGAGGAGGTCGTAGGCCTCGGGGATCTGGGGGCCGCGAAGGACCGGGCAGTGGCAGCCGGCGATGACCTCGGCGTTCAGGTGTTGGAAGTCGGTGACGACCGTGCCGAACTTTTGAGTGTCCAGCAGGGTGGCCCAGGGGGAGATCAGACGTCCGCCGAAGAACTGGCCGTCGCGGAATTCGTCTGGCGACAGCGCTGCTGTTTCGGGCATGGGGGTCGGCACGTTCGTGGCGAAGGTGTCGACGGACCACAGGACGTTGGTCTTCGGGTCGAAGAGGGCGCGGGTTGTGGGGTTGTCGTACAACGGCGGTCGCTTGGCGACCAGGGTGCGATCGCCCGCGTCGATCGTGTCGCCGTCGGTCATGAAGCGGCACCGGTTGATGGGAGTCTCCCACTCCTCGGCCATGCGGCCGATGGAGAACCATGTCGTCAGCAGGGTCGCGTTAGGGCATTCCGCGAGGACCGCCAGGAGGTTGCCAGCGTGGTCGCGATCGTCGTGGGTGAGGAAGATCCACCGTACGTCCAGGGGATCCACGACGGACCAGGCGGCCTCCAGCCACTGGGCGCGGACCGCGGGCGCCCCGGTGTCCACGAGGACCGGTTCGGCTCCCCGGATCACCATCGAGTTCATCGGGAAGTGGCCGACCGGCGGGGCGTCAAGGGCCCACGGGATGACGAACGTCTCCTCGGCGATCTTGTGCGGCTGCAGAAGGTTGAACGTGTCCATGGTTGTCATCGCTGCTCTCCCTAGGGCGGAGTCGCCGCAGCGTCCATGAATCCAGTGCAGCCCCGTGCCGGGCTGACGTCAAACGCGGCACTCCTGACGCCAGCCGGGTGGGCACCAGGGCGGATTGCTGCTCCGGCGTGATCCCCCTCCGGTCGTCACCCTCTCCGACCCTTGCGCCCTTCTGCGTCCGCCGCCGTTCGCAGCGCTTGTTCGCGAGTTCGGGCAGCGGCTGGTGATCACTGGACGAGTGGATGTTCACGAGTTTCGACGGCAGTGCCGCCGTGGCGGGCTGCAGCAGCCGATTCTTGGTCGTCCCGGCAGGTCATGGCGTGGCATTCTGTGAGCCGTCTTGAGCTGTTCGACGGGGGAACGCATGAGCTATGACCTGGAGTGGGTGGAGCTGCCCGAAGCCGTGGCGGAAGCACGGAGTCGGTACGAGTCCTGCACCACACGCACCGCCGGTGGTCTGCCCTGTGATCACGTTCCGGAGTGCTCGAAGTCGTACTTCTCGCTCGCGGAGCCGTTTCAGTTCCATCTGAACATCTCCGGAATGGGGGCGTGCCGGGACGGGATGCGTCGTGCCGGTATGACGTATCAGGCCGAACACCGGCCCTTCCCCGCCTGGCCGTTCAAGGACATCAAGGACTGGTTGGCGGCCGACCAGGCCCGGAGGGATGCGTTCGACGCGGCCGAACGGGCCGCCTCGGCCCAGACTGTCCCGGGGAAGGCGGGGATTCCGGAGTTCAAGCTGCTGAGCAACGGTCCGTGGCTGGTCGGCGCCGCAGAGATCGCGCAGGCTCTGGACCGCTATGAGGAGGCGCCGGCCGGCGTGCGTGCCGAGCTGGAGGCCGACGGTCTGTGGCGTGACTGGCTCGAGTGGCTGCGCGAGACGGCGGTCCGTGGAGGCTTCACGGTCAGCTGAGGATGCCAGTGGTGCGGCCCCGCTCCCGGGGAGGTGGCGGGCCGCACGCAGGTCAGCTGGCGGCGGCTTGTCCGACGCGGGTAAACCGCCTCAGCCCGACTACCTCAACGATCGGACCCGCCCGAGGTCAGGACTCCAGGTCTGGGGAGCGGAAGGTCGCAAGCATGGTGAGGAACCGCTCGGTGCCGCTGATGACACCGGGACGGTTGCTGCCTGGCGTACGGACGGCCCGGTCCAGCCGAGCAGCACCCACGGGCGGGCGGCCCGGCACTATGGCGGCGGCCCGGGTGGACCGCCCGGCGCAGCAGAACGGGACGGGTGGCACCCGGAACACCGGCCACCCGCGGCAGCACTGCCCAGACAGCGGCCGGACGGCCGCGGACGACGCGGTGGTGCTGCACCGCGACAGGTCAGTGATTGCGCGGCGCGGGCCAAGCCGCAGGCAGCAGTACGGCGATCAGCCGAGTGGCCACCCGGCCCGCAGAGCAGCACCGACGGGTGGACGGCCCGACCGGTACGGCGGCGGCCGAGTGGGACGGCCGGCCCGGCAGGACGGCACAGGCGGCACCCGGAGCCGCCGACGATGGCACCGGGGGCGGTACGGGCAAGGGCTACGGCCAGGCCGCAGCCGGGGTCTGCACCCGCCGAGGACGCTGCGGGGCGTAGGGCCGCGGGCCGCGGTGCGGCACCGGGGCGGACGGGTGCTCCTTGAAATCGCCGACCTGTGCTCGGAGGTGGGGCAGGCCTTCGATCGCGGGCGTGCCGTCGGGTCCGATGGCGAGGCCGGCTTGGAAGGTCGCGGAGATCGGGCCGCGCTCGCCCTGACGTCGGACGAAGACGTCTGTTGAGAAGATGAAGGTCGATCTGTGTCTGCCGTGTCGATCTGCGCCTGCGCCGTTCGACCTGGGATAGAGAGGGTCGGGAAGAGGCCTTCCAAGTCAAGGAGAACGACGATGGCGAAGTACATGTTGATCCTGCGCGGTACGGACGAGTCCGTCGCGAAGATGATGGAGACGCCGTTCGACGAGATGCTCGAGACCATGGGCCGCTTCAACGAGGAGCTGATCCGGGCCGGTGTGCTGATTGCCGCCGAGGGGCTGGACGATCCGTCGCAGGGGGTGGTGGTGGACTACAGCGGGGAGACCCCGGTGGTCACCGACGGGCCCTACGGCGAGACCAAGGAGCTGTTCGGCGGGTTCTACCTGCTCGATGTCGCCTCGAAGGAGGAGGCGGTGGAGTGGGCCAGGCGGATCCCGGCCTTCCCGGGCTCGAAGTGCGAGATCCGCCGTGTGCCGGCCATCGACGAGTTCCCGCAGGACA
Source organism: Kitasatospora dryopteridis (assembly GCF_050749075.1). Taxonomy (NCBI): domain Bacteria; kingdom Bacillati; phylum Actinomycetota; class Actinomycetes; order Kitasatosporales; family Streptomycetaceae; genus Kitasatospora; species Kitasatospora dryopteridis. Next base: position 231,532 of record NZ_CP192749.1, read on the forward strand.
ACGAGTGGGTCGTCAAGGAGCGGGCATGGCGCGAGCGGACGGGCCAGCTCTGACGCCCGGGGCCGGGGACGGTCCGCCGGTCGCCGAAGCGGCGCGGCGGGCCGTCGAGGCCGTGTGGCGGATCGAGTCGGCGCGGATCGTGGGCGCGCTGGCCCGCTACACCGGGGACTTCGCGCTCGCCGAGGACGTCGCGCAGGAGGCGCTGGCGGAGGCGCTCGTCAGTTGGTCGCGCGACGGTGCGCCGGCCAGCCCCGTGGGCTGGCTGCTGGCGACCGCACGGCGGCGGGCCATCGACGGCTTCCGTCGCCGTGCGGCGCTGGACGAGCGGTACGCCCTGCTGGCGGGACAGTTGGCCGAGGGTGAGTTCAGCGCAGGTGCGGCGGTCGGTGGGGACCGGGTTGACGAGCTGCCGTGGGATCCCGACCGGGTCGACGACGACGTCCTCGCGCTGATGTTCACGGCCTGCCATCCGGTGCTCTCGGTCGAGGCCCGGGTTGCGCTGACGTTGCGCGTGGTGGGCGGTCTGTCCAGTGAGGAGATCGCCCGGGCGTTCCTCATCCCCGTGCCGACCGTCCAGGCCCGGATCACCCGGGCCAAGAAGACGCTCGCCGCGGCGGGCGTCCCGTTCGCACTGCCACCGGCCGAGGAGCGGCACGAGCGGCTCGGCGGGGTGCTGAGCGTGCTGTACGTGATCTTCACGGAGGGCTCGACAGCGACGACCGGTGACGACCTCCTCCGCCCCGATCTCGCCTACGAGGCCCTGCGGTTGGCCCGGATGCTGGTCGCCCTGCTGCCCGCCGAGCCGGAGGCCCACGGGCTGCTCGCGCTGTTCGAACTCACCGCGGCTCGATTTCCGGCCCGTACCGGTCCGAACGGGGAGGCGGTGCTGCTGGAGGACCAGGACCGGCGTCTGTGGGACCGTACGGCGATCCGGCGTGGTCTGGCCGCGCTCGGCCGCATCGCGACGTCCGGGCGCGGCCTGGGACCGTACGGCCTGCAGGCGGCGATCGCCGCCTGTCACGCGACGGCGCCGTCGGTTGGGGAGACCGACTGGGAACGCGTCGTACTGCTCTACGAGGCACTCGGCCGGGTGGCACCGTCACCCGTCGTCGAGCTCAACCGGGCCGTGGCCGTGGCGATGGCCGGCGAACCGGAGCAGGCGCTCGCGGTCGTCGACGACCTGGCCGCCTCCGGCCGCCTGTCGGGGTCCCACCTGCTTCCCGGCGTGCGCGGGGAACTGCTCGCCCGCCTCGGCCGCGCGGGCGAGGCCCGCGCCGAACTGGAGCTCGCCGCCCGCCTGTGCCGCAACGCCCCCGAGCGGAACGTGCTGCTGCGCAAGGCGGCCGCGTTGCAGTGACGACGCCGCAGAAGCAGCGTCGGGATTCCGGAAGGCTGAACCCCGCTTACGGCGTCCGTGGAGTTGAGGTGGGGGCCGGGTAGATGAACGCCGCCCAGGTCCGCCAGGTCTGCGGGGCGACCCGGCGGGTGATGCAGCAGGGAAGGTCGTTGCCAGAGCCGTACGGCGTCAGCATGCCGTTTATGTCGATCGGCAGCAGGGGACGCAGGCTGGCGATGGCCCTCGCGCTTCGGGTGAGGGCGACGGCGCAGTACTCATGGTGCACAACCCTGCCCGCCCGGCCCCGGACGGACCTTCTCCAGGCGGCACAGCGCAGTCGCGTGCTGCTGCGCTCCGTCCCGCCGCCCGCCCCGGTCCCAGCCCCCGGCCCCGACGCGCTCCGTCACCCGACCGGTGGGCCGCTCCGAAAGATCTCACCACCCGGGCCGGCATCCGGCGCCGTCCTGGGAATCCCGATCACGAGCGTCCAGCTGAGCCGAACAGCCCCTGGGCGAAGGGCACTTAACGGTAGAATCCGCCTGCCCGGGACGAGGGGCGGCTCCCAAAGACCGCAGTTGCCCAGAGGTGGGGACATGATCAGTTCTGGAGTCCTGCTGGCTGCCGAGGCGCAGGTAGGCAACGCCTTGATGAGCGAGTCCGCCCTGCTGCTCGCGGTCGGGGCACTGACACTGCGGCTGGCGACCTGGCCGCTGCTGCGCCGCGCCCAGGCGGTCACCCGCGGCCGGGCGCGCCCCGCGCGCGAAGAGCACCCCTCAAGTGGGTCCCGGGGCGCGTTGTACGCGGACCTCGCGCTGCGGACGGCTGCCCTGGTCGCGCTGGCGCTGCGTCCGCCAGTGCTGGATGAATCCCCGTTCTACTTCGGCGAGTTGTGGTTTCCGGTCGTGCCGGACAACCCGGTCGCACGGTCGACCGAGTTCGAGTTCCTCGTCTCCGACCTGCCTGGTCACCTTGCGTACACCCTTCCGCTCTGGATCGCCTGCCTCGCGGCGTGGTACTTCACCCAGCGGAACCTGCACACCGTTGGTCTGGCCGCCGGAGCCTGGAACGACCGGCGAACCCGCACCGACGTCTGGTGCGTCCTCGCCGTCGGCGTGTTCGCCACCTTCCTGGTGTCGATCGCGGTGGCCGAGACGCTGCTGATCTTCAACCTGGTCGCCCTGCTCTCCAGCCTCCGACCCGTCGGCGCCACCCCCTCCACCTCCGCTGACGCTACCCCTGACACCCCCGCCCCCGCGGTCGCGCCCGTGCGAGCCGCCGTACGACCCGCCCCGGCCGCCACGCCCTACGTGCCGACCCAGGTCGACCGCGCCCTCCCCACCCCCGGCATCCCGCCGTATCAGGAACTGCGCGCCCACGAGCCCCGCACCCTTGGCGCCTACCAGCTTCTCGGCCGCATCGGCGCCGGCGGAATGGGCACGGTCTACCTGGCCCGACGCCAGGGATCGGCGACCCAGGTCGCGCTGAAGACCATCAACCCGGACCTGATCGACGACCCCGAACTGCTGCGCCGCTTCGGACGTGAGACCGAGGTGCTCGCCATGGTGCCCGGCGCGTACACCGCCCGGGTACTGGACTCCGGGATCGCAGACGGCCGCCCGTACCTGGCGATGGAGCTGCTGGACGGCCGCACGCTGGAGGCACATCTGGGAGAGCAGGGCCCGTTCCGTTCCCCCGAGGCCCTGCGCTCCCTGGCTCTGGCCCTTGCCGTGGCCCTGTCGGACATCCACCGGCTCGGACTTGTGCACCGTGACCTCAAGCCCGCCAACGTCATGCTGACCACGGCCGGCCCCCGCCTGCTCGACTTCGGCATCGCCACGCTCATGGACGGCACGCGGCTCACCCGCACCGGCATGGGCATCGGCACCCTCACCTACATGGCGCCCGAACAGTTCGGTGACCACCCGGTCGGCCCGGCGGCGGACGTCTGGGCATGGGCCTGCTGCGTGATCTGTGCGGCCCACGGCGCCAGCCCGTTCGCAGCGGCGGGCACCGGCGCGGTGATCCGCCGGATCGTGGAGACCGGCCCGGACGCCGACGCCCTGGCCACTCTGCACGGGCTCGATCCGGCTCTGGCCGCCGTCGCACGCCGGGCACTGGCGATCGATGTGCCCGACCGGTTCGCCGACGGTGCCGAACTGCTGTCCGCGCTGACGCACAGCAACCCGCTGGCCGTCGAGGAGGCGATCACCAGCGGCTGGCGCACCTTCGCCCGGTGACGCACGTCCTCTCGCGGTACGCCCGGCTGCAGGGACACGCCGCCGGGGCGCCGACCGTCACACGGGAGCCACCGTAACGCTTCCGCAACTCCCCCACGGCCCTTCACGTGTCCTGACAGCGTGTCCGGAACGCACGCACAGCCAGGAAGACCCGTGAGCCAGCCGCACCTGAACAAGACACCGCAGTCCGGCCCTCAGTGGGGCACTCCCCCGCCGCCGCAGCAGTCGCCGTCGTTCATCGACTGGGTGAAGGCCCACAAGGGCATCTCTGGCATCGGCGCGGGCCTGGCCGTGATCACCGTCGGAGCCGCATTGGCAAGTGGCGCCGGCCAGCCCCCGGCTGCACCCACCGCCCCGAACACTCCGGCAGCTGCTGCTGCGCCTCCGCAGTCCGCGCCTGCTGCGGTTCCCGCCGCCACGGCCCCGGCGGCGGCCGGTGCTACGGCCGGGCAGTCCAAGCAGGCGGAGCTCCCGGACTTCGTCGGGATGGGGCTTCAGTCCGCGCAGGACAAGGCGCAGGCCGCGGGCTTCTATGTGCTTGCCAGCCACGATGCGCTCGGCCGCAGCCGCAGCCGGATCGACGACCGCAATTCGAAGGTCTGCACCCAGACCCCCACGGCCGGGCAGCAGAAGGCCGTCGCGAAGATCACCGACGACGCCGAGGAACTGCCGGCGTTCTGCGACTTCCCGGCCGGGCACTGGACCCACCTGCGGACCACCAACCCGATCGAGTCCACTTTCTCCGGGTTCGAGAACGTTGTCCTCGTCGAGCGCGAGGAGACCGCTGCCGCCTGACCACGCATCACCCGATCGGTAGCGCGGGACACGAGCGCTCGCGAGGGCGGCTCGCGACTCCCTACCATCGGTGGATGCACGTTGAGCCCTACAACATCGTCGTGCCCGATGCGGTCCTGGACGATCTGCGCGATCGGATCCTACGCACGCGTTGGCCGGATGGGGCGCCTGGAGAGCCTTGGAGCCAGGGCGTCGACCGGGACTACCTACAAAACCTGCTGGCCTACTGGGCTGACGGTTTCGACTGGCGGGCACAAGAGCGCGCACTCAACCGCTACGAGCACCGCATGGCCGAGGTCGACGGCGTACGCATTCACTTCGTGCATCAACGCGGAGCCGACGGCGGGATCCCGCTGGTCCTGACGCACGGCTGGCCCAGCACGTTCGTGGAGATGCTCGGCCTGGTCGACCGCCTCGGCGACCGGTTCGACCTGGTGGCGCCGTCACTGCCCGGCTACGCCTTCTCGCAGCGCCCGCCCCGCGTGGGCGTTGACCGGGAGTTCGTCGCCGGCCTGTGGCATCGGCTCATGCAAGGGCTCGGGTACGAGCGGTACGGCGCCTGCGGCGGCGACTTCGGCGCCGGGGTCTCCACCCATATGGCGCTGTCCCAGCCCGACCGGATGATCGGCATCCACTTGAGTACGGCAGAGATGTCGCCGTACACCGGACCGGGTGCGCCGCCACTGTCGCCCGAGGAGCTGGCGTACGTCGACCACATTGCTCGTTGGGACGAGACTGAACGCGGGTACGGCGCAGTACAGTCCACCCGGCCGCAAACGCTGGGATACGGGCTGAACGACTCTCCCGCAGGCCTCGCCGCCTGGGTGCTGGACAAGTGGCGCTCGTGGTCGGACAGTGGCGGCGACCTCGACGCCACGTTCGGCCGTGATGCGCTCCTCACCATGTTGACCATCTGGTGGGCTTCGAACTCCATCACCTCGTCGATGCGCGACTACTACGACAACCGCTGGCACGGCACGGCACTCGGGCCCGATGACCTGGTACGGGTACCGACCGCGATGGCGGTGTTCGCCAACGAGCTCGTGCCCGAGGGAGAGCCACCGCGCTCCTGGTACGAGCGGCTCTACCAGGTGCAGCGCTGGACGGTCTTCCCACGCGGGGGCCACTTCGCGGCGGCCGAAGTGCCGGACATGCTCGCTGGCGACATCGCGGATTTCTTCACCGAGCCACGGTAGGCATCCCCTAGCCGCCGCGGCGGAGTTCCAGCGCCAGGCGAACGTCCGAGCGATGTCCGAACCCATCGAGCACTTCATCTGTCTGTGCTTCGACGAGGAATGATCGACTGGCGCAGGCCCGTGAAGCAGCCGGAGACCACACCGGCGCCGAGGCCTTGGCCCGGCAGGCCGACTTCGACGACAACACCCTGGCACTGGCGTACGTCGCCGAGCACCACCGGAGCAGAGGGGACATGTCGGGAGCCCTCGCCCTGTACAACGAGGCCGCCGGCGGCGACACCGACTCCTTCGTCTGGATGGCCGAGCTGCTGGACTCCATCGGCGGCGCGGACGGCGGCTTGGCCGTTGCCCGCCAAGCCGCCCACGCCGGCGACACGATGGCCCTCCAGGCCCTGGCCGACATACGCCAGAGCTCCGGCGACCCGGAGACTACCGAAAACCTCTACCGGGAAGCGGCGGAGTGGGGAGACACCTCTGCCTTGATCGCCCTGGCCCGCCTCCGAGCAGAAGCAGGAGACAGCCGCAAAGCCGAGGCCTCCTCCACCGAGCCCCGGCCCGGCCACGTCGGCCCGAAGCGCTCCCTCCCTCGAGGGCAGCAGCGCGGCAAGCGCCCGGCCGAACAGGTTGGCGACCGGCCCGGCCGCCGGATCCACTGGCCTGCCTCCCGCAGCCGCCACCAGGTGGGCGAGGGCGACACCGGCCGGGATGTCCCTGTACTCGCTCAGGTCACGCCCCGGCCCACCGCCCTCCAGCGCCTCCGCCCACCCGAGCACCGGGCGCTCCGCCGGTCCGGGCAGCCGCACCAGCGCCTGCGGGAGCAGCCGGACCACCTGCCAGGCCCCGCAGTCGTCGATCCGGTAGCCCACCTCGCGGCCGCACCCGGCACAGCTGAGGTTGGGTCCGTCCCTGCCGTCGATGCCCATGCAGTAGCCGTCGAGCCGCCCGGAGATCAGCGCGGTGCCACGAGTGTCGCCGGGGGCGAGCAGGATGGTGTCAGACGGCCCGTAGGAGAGCGAGTAGCGCGGCACGAAGTACCCGCGCTCCACCGCTTCCTGTTCGCCGACGTCCTCCCACAGCCGCCAAGGTGGCCCGTACGGCTCCGGGTCGACGGCGTATGTGCCCGGCGCCAGGAGCGGCGGGTGCAGCCTCTCCCAGTGGGTACCGCCCAGGTGGATCGGCAGTGCCACCTCGGACACCGCCGCCGTCAGTACCGTGCCGCAACCCTCGCACCCGAACACCGCCAACCCGCACCCTCCCGCCGTCGAAGGGCCCGATTCTCACCGGCCCTCGCCCCGGGTGCCAACGGATTTTTCAGCCCACACTGAACGTTCCGGCCGGTGGCGGCGGTGAGCATCTCGCCCTCGGCCTGGTCGGCGGCCCAGCACATCAACTCCGCCATCCTCGCGCTGAGGTCGCGGTACCCGTACTTGCAGGCCACCGCGTCGGCCGCTCGCACGGCGAGTGCGAGTAGCTGCGAGGCCCGGCGCATCTCGTCCCCGGCGGCTTGGTTGACCGCGCGGAACAGTTCTTCAGGGAGCGCCGGGCTGAGCTCGGTGAGCCGTGCGTACCGGCTGTTCACTCGGTCGTTCGTTGCGGCCCGGACCACTGTGGACAGCTCGTGCAGGAACCGGACCGGGTCGTCCTCTGGCAGACCGTATCGGCAATCGCGTCTCGCAGGGTGGGGGTTGCCGCGTTCACCCTGCTGTCCGCCCGCCCGGGGCTGTCCAGCAGGGCCTCGGGGATTACCCGGAGAGCCCGTGCGGGCGCGGTCAGGGTGTCGTCGCTGAATAAGCGCCGGCCGCGCTCAATCGCGCGGATCATGCGGACGGAGGTGCCGGGTAGTTCGTTGATCTGGTTGCGCGTCAGCTTCCGTGCAAAGCATGTGGTTTCGACCCGAAGGCCGAGGGTTGAGGCGGCGTGCCCGGGCAAATTGGCGCGGTGCTCGCGCTGTCACATCCGAGTGCGCGAATCGCCCGCCCCGTACGCGCGGGTAGGTGATTCGTCAGTTGGCCGCAGTGATTTGGTCGACCAGATCCTCGAGGGAAGTGGCTCGGTAGTTCGCGACGGCCGCCTCCGGGCTGCCGGCCGTGAGGTAGCCGATCGGGCCGCGGCGGAGGTGCGCCGTCCGCAGGCCGGCCGTGGCCGCGGGCACAACGTCGTTCGCGGGGTGGTCGCCGACGTAGAGGATCCGGTGCGGCTCACCCGGTGCCCACTCGGCGACCCGGGCAAAGAAGGCGGGGTTCGGCTTGGTTACGCCCCATTCGGCTGAGGTGGCGATACCGTCCGCGGGAAGGTTCAGCGCGCGTAGGCACTCGCCGGCGCGCAGGTTCTGATTGCCGGCGATACCCACCCACAGGCCCTGATCGCACAGCCTCTGAAAGGCAGGGCGGACGTCGGGGTACAGGTCGGTCTCATCGAGATACTCGTCGGCATCGGCCGCTCGCCGGGCACGCCATTCCGCGCCGACGTCGCAGCCAGGCTTGAGGATCCTGATCGCGTCAGCATTGTCACGGCCCTCGGCGACAACCGCGCCGACCAGAGCGGACACGGTGTGCGCGGGGACGCCGAGCCACCGGGCCCAGTCAGACCAGTACCGGGTGTCGCTGATCAGGGTCTCGCCGATGTCGCACACCACCGCCTTGATCATGCGGGCAGCGTAACCAGGCGCCGCACCAACGACCAGCCCGTGCCGAAGCCCTGCCCCGCCCCGCTCCGAGCAGCCGATCGAACGTCACCATCCGTTGCCGGGCCGGTTGCACCGGCCCGGCAACACGGCCGGGGCGCGCGACGTCATCGATCAGCCCGGCAGATGTCCGCCTCGTGGAGTTCGACGGCCCCATGACGAGACCCGTGAACGACGGACAACAAGGGCCCACCAGGCGGGGCCGGGTGAAAGAGCCGGTGCTCGGACGAGCGGCCGGCTGTGGCAGGGACGGCTCGGACAGGCCGGGAAAACCGGGTACGGTCGTGGGGGCCGCTGCTTCCCGTGGCGCACGTGGGAGCACCGGATCCTGCCCTGGAAGTCCGGCAGCGCCGTAGGACTACCAGATCGCCTCGACCCATTCCGGGTGGTCAATGAACGGGTTGCGGTTCTTCTGGTAGACGTCGTAGATGAGCTGGTTGCGGCGCTCCTCGAAGGCGCTCGGCGGGTCCTGCTCGTTCCACTGCTTCAACACGGACAGGCGGCCGTGGAACGGGACGCTTCCGTTGATGGAGTCGTTGGCCTCCAGGTCGGCCCAGCCGTCACCGCCTTCGTAGCGGACGGCCATGTAGAGGATCATGCGGGCGACGTCGCCCTTGTCCGCGTCGCGCGGCTCGAAGGAGTCGGAGTCCGTGTAGCTGCCCGGTGCGCCGGTGACCGGGCTGCCGCCCTTGTCGAAGTCCTTGTTGCCTCGGGTGCTGTTGACCTGGACGTCCGCGGCGCGCAGGTGGTGCAGGTCGGTGCCGGGGCCGGCCGCGGTGCCGAAGTTTCCGTGCGACTGGGCCCACACGTGTTCGCGGTTCCAGTTGCCCACATTGCCGCCGTTGAGGCTTTTGCTGCGTGAGGTGCCGCTGTACAGCAGGATGACGTTGCTGCTGTTGTTCGGGTCCTGGTCGGTGGCTTTCAGCGCGTTCCAGACCGCGTCGTAGGAGATCTTGCTCTGGCTGCTGATGATCGCGTGCAGGGTGGCCTTGAGCTCGGTGCCGCTCTTGCCGAGCGCGGCTTGGTAGTACGTGCTGTCGTATGCGGTGGTCGTGGCGCTCGCGGGGGCCGCGGTGACCGCCGGAAGAGCGAGGCTGACGAGGACAGCGACCACAGCGGCGACTGACGTCCTCCGTCTACCTATCTGCGCAACAGACACGGGGATGCCCTTTCCCGAGGAGAACACGCGCAGGGAGCAGACTGACGCCGTTCAACGACACCATGATCTACGCGTGTTGACATTAAGACACCGGGGAGCATGGCACGAGGAAAGGGCAAACCGTGTAACCGGGAGAAGGCCTTTGCGTGACGTTCTCGGATACGGCGCATCCCGACACCGACAACAGGGTCTTCCGGCCGCGGCATCCAGGTCACGGCCCGCAGCCCCTCGGCCTCGGCAGGGTCGGACACCGCCCCGCATCGCTCCTCAGAAACGCCAAGTGACAACCCATCGAGACCGGCGAAAGCCCGGCCAATCCCGCCCCGGCGCGCATGCGCTCGCGGCCGCCCTGGCCGGCCACGGCCACGACGGGCGGCCTCAGATCGGCGGCCTCACCCAGGTGTGCACCGACGTTCTGGTCGAGCGGCGCCGGGTGTGCGGCGTGATCTGCTACGGCCTGCAAACCCGAGACGGCAGCGGCGTCGTCCTGTGGGCGCACGGCCGCGAAGACCTCGCTGTCGTCTCGGTCCTGCTCGCCTGGGCGCGTGCCCGTCTCGGACCCGACCGGCCCTGGTACGCCTTCCCCGGCACCCCCGCCACCGCGACCGTCGAGGCCCGTGCCGCGGCCACGGCACGGGCCGCCACCTCCTCGCCCAGTGCCTGGCCCACGCCGCCCACGCCAGCGCCACCGAAATGACCACCACCACCGACACCGTCGGCCCCGACCCCCACGACCCCGCCCACCGGCTCCTGATCTCCGCCGACAGGCCTGTCGGCGTCGACGGCCTGCCGGTAGACAGTTTCGAGGCCTTCCCGGTCCCCTGCCTCTCCCGGATCCGCACTTTGCCGGCCCCTCCCCCGGCCTCCTCGGTACCGCGCTGCCAGCGCACCATCGACGGCTCCCCGTACGATGGCCGGCCACGTGCGGGGTGTCCGGTCAGCGGCGGCCGGCGGCGACGAGTTCGGCCAGGCGGTCGCCGATAACGGAGACGCTGGGGCGTGGCTCACGCTCGTAAAAGTCCGCCTTGCATCCCCGCAGCCATGCTTCGCCGTGCTCGGCCCAGGTGAACCCGGGCTTGCGCAGTACTTTGCCGATCACGGCGTCGACCGTGTCCGGGTGGGCAGCCGCCATGCGCTGGAACGGCAGCGGGGTGATGGAGGAGTCCCGCATGTAACTGCGCAGCAGGGATGCGTGGCGTCGGCTGGTGGCGAGGGCGGGGTCGGTGAACAGGGCGTCCAGCAGGCCGAAGTCGCGGTAGAAGTTCATGCCCTCGACCTGGTCGTAGACGATGCCGACGGTGTCCGCGTCGGCGATCTCTTCGGGCAGGGTGAAGGACAGTTGCCGGGGGAAGGATTCGGCAGGGTCGTTCCTGTCTGTCTGGGCTCGGGTGGTCTCCCAGCGGTGGCGGGTGAAGGCGTTGACGCTGTCTTGGGCTTCGGCGGGGGGCAGTACGAGCTGGTCGGTGCCGAAGTAGGCGATGAACGCCTCGCGTTCTCGGCGCATCTGGTCCCAGCCCTGGGTGATCTTGTCTGGGTTGCGGAAGACCAGGGCCGGGTGTTCCGCGGCCGCCCGGAGCGCGATTTCGGCGATTTCGGGGCCGTCGGACTTGCGGAAGAAGGCCAGGTTCCCGGAGATCAGCCAGTTGCCCGGGCAGGGCGTGACGGGCACGATCCGGCCGACGACGAACCCGCCCTTGGCCAGGCCGCGCAGGGCCGCGCGGCCGGCGTTGGAGTAGGTGCGGTACTCCAGATCGTCGAGCAGGTTCAGCAGTACCAGCGCATCGCCGTCCTTGGCCCGGATCTCGAACACGCCCTCGACCACGTCCTGCCAGCCCAGCAGCATCTCCCGCTCCGCCTCGGACAGGTCCCGGCGAGTGGCCACGTACCGTTGAAGCGGGGTGCGACCGTCTCGCAGACGGTGCTGCAGCGCGAAGTGGTCGACGACGCCGATGAACTCTGTCTCGTCCAGTACGAGATCATCGCCCGCCGCCTCCAGTAGGGCCGCGGTCAACTGCCGTTCGAAACGCGGCCCTTGCACATAGTCAACGAGTCCACATTTCAGATCGGCGCTGCGCTCGAGGAGATCGCTGAGCGATGGACGCGGTTGCCGGCCTGTCGGCGGACTGACTGAGTGGTCCACGAGAGGGTCCTATTCTGTGCGTGCCGTGCGCCACGATACCGGCGCGGTATGCACCGATGTGCCCGTACCCAGAAGTGCACCAGCCGCGGGAGCGAGCGGGCCACCGGCGATGTGCGGTAGCACGTCGGCTCGCCACCGCCCTGGCAGGAGGCACCGACCCAGAATCACCGGGCAACGCCAACGAGCTCGGCTGCCCAGGAATTACCGGCGACGCGGAAAGCGGCTGCACGGCGTCACACTCGCGCCGGCGGCCGTGCACCGCATCCTGGTGAGGCGAGGACTCAACCGGCTCCGGGACCTGGATCCACCGACCGGCGAGCAGCTGCGCGAGGCCATCCGCTACGAGCACGACCGGGTCGGCGACCTGGTCCACGTCGACATCAAGAAGCTCGGACGCATCCCGACCGGCGGCGGCCGGCGGATGCACGGCGTCGGCACCGAGTCCGCCCGCGCCTCCGAACGCACCGGTCCCGGCACCGGCAAGGTCGGATACACGTACCTGCATTCGGCGCTCGACGACCACTCCCGGCTCGCCTGCACCGAGGCCCTGGACGATGAGAAGGCCGTCACCGCGGTCGCCTTCTGGCACCGGGCCGTTTCCTTCTTCACCGCCCACGGCATCACACCGATCCGCCGCTGCCTCACCGACAACGGCGCGTGCTACCGGTCTACGACCTGGGCTGACGCGCTCGCCGCGACCGGCACGAAGCACAAGCCGACCAGGCCGTACACGCCGCGAACGAACGGGAAGGTGGAGAGGTATAACGGGGACGCTCACCCGCGAGCGGCCGCACGCAGCGCTCGGCGGCCGACCGCCCATCAGCCGGACCGCCGGGAGCGATTACCGGATCGTCTTCGACCAGCCGCCCGAACCACTCGCGGACATCCCGCAGCAGCTCACCTTCGAGGGCTTCGCGTGACCATGGTCCCGAGACACCGCGCCTAAATGGCACGCTCCTGAACGGAATCCCGGGATTCCGGGTGAACTGGATCATCGGCCGGGGCGGCGGCACGCAGCGCCGCCTCGACCCTGCGGTTGCTGGTCATGGTCGCGGTGACGGTGGTCATGGTGAGGAGGAGGCCGGCGGCGGCGTAGAGCGGGGTGCGTACGTCGTAGGTGGTGGCCAGCCAGCCGCCGAGAAAGGCGCCGAACGGGGCAGCACACATGGCGAGCATGCGGGAGGTGGAGGCGACCCGGCCCATCAGGTGGGCGGGGACGATCGCCTGCCGGAGGGAGGGGCCGAGCACCATCGTGGCGCCCATACCCGCTCCGCAGACGGCGAGCGCAAGGCCGGCGACGTACGGGTTCGGGGCGGCGGCAAGGCCCAGAATGGCGAGTCCCTCGACTGCGGCCGTGCAGGTCAGCGCGGCGCCGGTGCCGAGTCGTCGGCCGAGGAAGGAGGCGATGCCCGCGCCGAGCAGACCGCCGGTGGCCTCCGCCGTGAGGAGCAGACCGAAGCCGAAGGTGCCGATTCCGAGACGATCGTGCGCGAAGAGGGCGAGTACGGTCTCCACGGCGAGGAAGGCGATGTTCCCCACCGCCGGACGCAGCGCGAGCCCGAGCAGCAACTGATCCCGGAATACGTACGAGGCGCCGGCCCGCGCCTGCCGCAGCAGCGACTCACGGGCCTGCGGTACGGGCCGGGGCGCGGCGGGCAGCGACCGTACGAGCAGTGCGGAGAGCGCGAACGAGACCGCGTCGGCGAGCAGCGGGACCGCCCGCCCGAGCGCGAGCAGGGCACTGCCCGCGGGCGGCCCGGCGAAGCCGGACGCGGCGGTCTGGGTACCGCGCAGACGGGCGTTGGCGCGCTCCAGGAGCGCAGGGTCGCGGCCGAGCAGATCCGGCAGGTAGGCCGTGGCGGCCGTGTCGAAGAAGAGTCCGCCGAGGCCGAGCAGGAAGGCGACGGCCGCGAGCAGTGGAATGCTCAGCACGTCGAGCGCGGCCGCTGCCGCCGGTATCGCGAGCAGCACCGCACGCGCCGCGTCCGTGACCCACATCGTGGGCCGGCGGTCCCAGCGGTCCACCAGCGCACCGCCGAGCACCCCGAAGAGCAGCCACGGCAGCGTTCCGGCGGCCGTGACGACGGCGAGCGCCATCGGATCCCGCGTCAACGTCAACGCGAGCAGCGGCAGCGCGGCATGCGACACCCCGTCACCGAGCGAGGACACCGTCTGTGCGGTCCACAGCCGTCCGAACCCGGCCGGCAGCTTCCGAACGTCTGAAGTCACTTGGCATCCCCTTCGGCCTGCTCGCGTGATGCCGGATGGAACAGTGCGAAGACGAGTGACGCATCCGGCAGCGACGGATCGGACAGCTCCCGGTACTCGTCCGCCAGTGCCTCAAGCCGCGCCCCCAGCTCCGCGAACTGCTCCTCGGTGAGCCGCAGATGCGCCATCCGCACATGCCGCTCGGCATCCACCGGCGCCGCCTCCAGGTCCGCCACCGCATGCCGCATCAGCACATCCGGCCCTCCCTCGCCCGGATCCGGCAGCACGATCGCCCGCGCGGCCATTGCGTAGTACCGCTCGGTCACCCCCCGGACCTTCCGCGTTCGCACCACCTTCACCAGGCCGGCCCGCTCCAGCAGCCGTACGTGGTAGCTGGAGCTCCCCTTCGCAAGACCCACTCGCTCGGCGATCTGCGTAATCGTCGCGGGCTCGAAGCGGAGCACGGCCATGATCCGGTGACGCGTGAGATTGGAAACGGCGCGTAGCTGCTCGTCAGTGGTGACGTGGAACGTCTCGGGAAGATCATCGGTAGGCATGCCCCCAATGGTCAACACTTCTTGACCATTGGTCAAGGGAATTTTGTTCGGCTTCCGGAATCGGCTGTCCAGCACGTGAGGCCCTTCGCTCCTGCACTCTCCTTCTCGACCCCGCTCAACCCGCACCCGGGCGCCTGCACTCCGCCTGTCGTGGAAGCTCGGCCGCACCGCCCGAGTCCTTGAGTCGTCAAGAAACCTTCGCTTCCGAAGATCACCGGGCGGGGGGCCGGCACTGCACACGGGCTCGCGTCAGACGGTGCCGCCGTGGCGGTGCTCAACCTTGCCCACGCCCACAAGAACACCCCGTTGCCCGAGCTCCGTGGGTGCTGCGCAACGCCGTTGCAATGGCCACCGCCCACACGGCGCCCTCGGCGGCCAGACCCCCACGAACGCCTCAAGCAGAAGACCCGGACCCGGATGTAACCAAGCTCCGGCAGATGCGCGGCCAGGCCTGTGTGGCGTTGTGATCAGTCTTCGGGTTCTGCCCTCTTTCGGGGCGGGACCCGGTACGACTGTGTCCGTTACGCGTAGGCAACTCACGGATGATCAGTGGAAGTTGGTCGAGCCCTACCTGTCGGTCGGCAGGTTCGGCCCCTATCCCGAGCGGCTGTGGGAGCAGTTCGAGGGGATGATCTGGCGGTTCCGCTCCAGTGCCCAGTGGCGGGAGATGCCCACCGAGTTCGGCACCTGACCAACCGTCTACGGCCGCTTCCGGGTGTGGCGGCACGCCGGCGTCTTCATCGCCCTGCTCGAGGGCCTGATCGCCGAGGCCGCCCGCGCGGGCCGGGCGGACCTGTCGCTGGTCAGCGTCGACTCCACGGCCGTCCGCGCCCCACCACGACGCCGCCGGGATGCTCGTCGGCGAGGACGTCCTGCAGGCCCCGGAGGAGGCCGCGCGTGAGCAGGAAGAGCCCCGGCAAAAAGGGGCGAACCGCAGAAACGGAACGGACAGCACGAACGACAACGCGCGCCCGACTCCGGCGCAGGCTCCGTCTGAAGAAAGCCCTGCTCGGCCGCTCCCGCGGCTGGCTGACCAGCAAAATCCACCTCGCCACCGACCGCAGGTGCCGCCCCTGGCGCGCGTCCCGACCGCGGGACAGACCGCGGACAGCCCGCAGTTCATCCCTGTCCTGGCGAAAGTACGCGTCCGCCTACCGGTCGGCCGTCCCCGCACCCGGCCCGGCGCGGTCGCCGCGGACACGGCCTCCTCGTCCGCGGCAATCGCGCCTACCTGCGCAAACGCCGCATCAAGGCGGTCATCCCGGAGAAGAAGAACCAGGCCGCCGACAGGAAAAGGAAGGGCAGGGGCGGCCGGCCGGTCAGCCACGACACCGACCTCTACGAGGAACGCAACACCGTCGAACGCCTGATCAACAGGCTGAAGGCCTGACGGGGCATCGCCACCCGCTGCGGCAAGACACCCGAGAGCTACCTCGCCGGCCTCCACCTCCGCGCCTCAATGATCTGGATCGACGACCTC
The DNA here is from genome assembly GCF_050749075.1 of Kitasatospora dryopteridis. NCBI lineage: Bacteria > Bacillati > Actinomycetota > Actinomycetes > Kitasatosporales > Streptomycetaceae > Kitasatospora > Kitasatospora dryopteridis. The sequence goes on from NZ_CP192749.1 coordinate 247,323, forward strand.
CCGCGAGCGACCGACTGATCCCAGCACCACACAGGCCCCAGCTGTAGCCCCCGCGCCGGCTACCGCCGCCGGTCCGCCAGCACCTCGGACGGCGCTTCCCACTGGTGCGGAACCGGCGGGAGGGACGACGGTGCGCCCGCCCCGTCCTGCTGCAGCGAGACCGTGCGCGTGGGCGCGGGGATCGAGATGCCCTCCGTCCGGTACCGCTGGTGCAGGCGCTTGATGAACTCGTGCTTGATCCGGTACTGGTCGCTGAACTCGCCGACGCCCAGGATCACCGTGAAGTTGATCCTGGAGTCCGCGAAGGTGTGGAAACGGACGACGGCCTCGTGGTCGGGCACGCCACCGCTGATGTCGGCCATCACGCTGTCGACGACGTCGAGGGTGACCCTCTCCACGTGCTCCAGGTCGCTGTCGTAGCCGACCCCGACCTGGACCAGGATCGACAGCTTCTGCTCGGGCTGGGAGTAGTTCGTCATGTTCGTCCGCGCCAGGCGGCCGTTGGGGATGATCACCAGGTTGTTCGACAGGTTGCGCACCACGCTGTTGCGCCAGTTGATGTCGACGACGTACCCCTCCTCCCCGCTGGTGAGCCGGATGTAGTCACCCGGCTGGACCGTCTTCGAGGCGAGGATGTGCACACCCGCGAAGAGGTTGGCGAGGGTGTCCTGCAGCGCCAGCGCGACCGCGAGACCGCCCACCCCGAGGGCGGTGACCAGCGGGGCGATGGACACCCCGAGGGTCTCCAGGGCCACGAGGACGCCCATCGACAGCACCACGATGCGGGTGATGTTGACGAAGATGGTCGCGGACGCCGCGACGCCCGTCCGGGACGCGGCCACCGACTGCACCAGCCCGGCCACCACCCGGGCAACGCTGAGCGTCGCGATGACGATGAGCACGGCCGTCAGCGACCGGTCGACCAGCCCCCCGATCCGCGCGGTGAGCGGCAGGGCCGAAGCGGCCACCGCGGCCCCGGCGACCACGGCCGCCCAGGGGACGATGGTGCGCAGCGCGTCGACGATGATGTCGTCCCCGCTCCACTTGGTCCTGCTCGCGTGCTTGCCCAGCCACTTCATCAGAGCCCGCAGCACCAGACCGGCCACACAGCCGGAGGCCAGCGCGATGCCGGCCACCACCCAGTCGTGCAGGACCAGGTCCCGGGTCACCGTCCCGCCCCCGCAGCGTGGAGGGTGAGGGAACGGGCCGCCGCCGGCCGTCGTATGTGCTGTGTCGTCACCGTGTCGCCTGTCAGGTCGTGTTGTGCGCTGCCGCGTTGGAGCGGATGTACGCATTCCGAACGGACTGCCATCCTGCCCCATGACCCGGCTGCCGCCACAACCGGACCCCGGCGTTCCGGCCGCTCGACCGGCCGCTCGACCCGCTCGGTCGCCCCGCGACACCCGTCGGCCCCGCCGGTACGACGCGGACGGTCGGTCCAGCCGAGGAGCGTACCCCGCAGATGCCCGCCAGGAGACGGTTGTTGCGGTCGGCGAGGTACGCCTGCGCGCGGGGCCTGGTCCACAGAGCAGCGGCGAGGAGGTAACCGGCCGGCGCACCGGCGGAGGGCACCAGAGCGGACAGGCCCTCCCGCTCGGCACCCGGGCAAGCCGCCGCCACAGCCCTCCTCCCCCAGCGACGTCCTACACCTGCGACACCTGCGGCACCTGCGCACCGCGATGCGCTACATCCACTGGCCAGCAAGACGGCCCGAAGGAAGCGGCATAGCCGCCGCCGACGGGCCGGGCCCGGGCGGAGCGCCCGTGGTCACTCGCCCTGGCCGGCGCTTCCCATCGGGCCGATCTTCACCGGGGATCCGCTGCCGTCCGTGACGGGCAGCGAGCCGGCGCCCGGCCAGGGCAGGGTGACCGGGTGGGTCTCGTCCGGCGGGGTCACCACCAGGCCGGTGATCCGGACGCCGGAGCCGCCCGAGGTGTTGGCCGGGTAACTGATGCCGAAGTACGTCGACTTGCCGTTCTTCACGACGCCCGCGACGACCGGCTCGCCGGAGCGCTTCGCGGACAGCGTGCCCGCGGAGGTCTTCAGGTCGACGCCCGCGTACCCGGAGAGCGTGCAGTCCTTGCCGCTGTGGTTCTTCAGCTCGACCACGACGGTGTTGTCGGTGTCACCGGTGATGGTCCGGTCCGCGGCGGTGATGGTCAGGTCCGCGGTCCGGCACTTGGCGGTCTTCCCGGCCCCGGTGGAGCCGGCCGGTGCGGCGGTGGACGGCGCGCTGCCCTTTCCCGGGGCACCGGAGGCCGGGGCACCGGAGGCCGGTGCGCCGCTGGGGGAAGCACCGGTGGACGCGGTCGGGGCGGCGGTCGGGGCGCCCTGCGCGGTGCCCGCCCCGTCGTCCTGGCAGGCGGTGAGCGAGAGGGCGGCGGCGACGGCCAGGGTGGCGAAGGCGAGCTTGCGGACGCGCATGGTGTTTTCCTCCGAGAGTGGCAGCGGTGCCTGGTGCTCGGTGCGAGCGGGTTTCCGAAGACCAGGACCGCCCGCCCGGACGAGCCGTTCCGCCCGAACGGGCCTCAGGACAGTGCTGTGACATGTACGGTCGCGAACCACCCGCCCGCCGCCCGCCGCCCCGGGCCGCATCCCGCCGCCGACCTGCCCGGACGCCCGTTCGCCCTGCCGCCGCGCACTGCCGCCGCCGGCGCCGCCCGCCGGGACAGACCCGTGACCCTGACGACCTTGACCACGGACCACGACGGCACGCGGATTCGCGGTGCCCCGGTCCGGCCGGTCGGCCCGTCAGTTGCCTGCGGTGAGGGTGGCTTCGCCTCGGCGGAGGCCGACGGGTGCCGGGCGCGGTGCCGCCCAGGGTGCGCTCGAGGTAGCAAATCCCGGTGGCGGCCTTCTTCGCGAGGGCGCTGTCACCGTACGTCTGCCGGTCCAGTTCGTCGATCACCCGCGGCGGAACCACCAACCGCACCGGTTGCGCCTCCACGCCCTGGCCGAGCTGGAAGACCTCACGCCGGCGCACGTCGCCGGGCTGCGCGCCCAGTGGTTGAGCATGTTGGTGTCGTACACGACGGCAGACCCGGGCGCTGCGCCAGCTCCTCCAGCTCGGCCAGGGCGCGCTCCATCGTCCGATGCCGGCGCTCGATCTCGACGGACAGGGCCTTGTTCCTGGCCGCGTACTCCGCCTGAACGGCGTCAGGGGTGGTGGGCAGCACCATGCGGGACGGCAAAGGCGCACTCCGGCACCGGGGAGGTCTTCTCGACGGCATCGGTGTAGGCCCTGAAGCAGTCCCGCGCGCCGCGGTACCGGGATCTGCCGCACTGTCAGGACAGGCCACCTCGCGGACGGCGGTCTACGGGCGGCCGCGCAGAACCGTACCGGCCCCCGTCCAGCACGGCAGCACCACGGTGGTGCTGCTGGCCACGATGGATTGGCGTGCGCACTGGAGCACTCGGATCAGTACGCGGACACCCTGGCGGACGGCGAGATGCCCGGAAGCCGGATGAATCGGGCGTCCGAGGTCGGCTTGTGCCCCTTGGCGAGTCCGTGCGTGTCAGATCGAGGTGCCCGTGGCCGGAGACAGGGCCGCTGTGGTGCGGCTCAGGTGCCGGACCAGCGCGTCGGTGGCAGCGGCTGGGTCGCGGGCGAGGGCGGCCTGCTCCAGGTCTCCGTGTTCGTCAGGAGCCGAGCGGTCGGGGGTGTGGTGGCTGGCCAGACGGCGGGCCACCTCGCTCGCCGTCCACAACCGGTCGAAGGTCTCCAGCAGGACGGAGTTTCCGCAGCCTTCCAGCAACGCGCGGTGGAAGCCACGGTGGGCCTCGGCCCAGGCGTCGCTGTAGTACTCGCCCTGTTCGGGGTCGAATTCCGGGGTTCGCACCAGCCTGTGGTGCGCGGCACGCACGCGAGTCTCCCATTCGAGGTCGCCGCGCTCGATCGCCATGCGCAGCATGTCCGGTTCGACGGTCAAGCGGGCCTCGGTGAGCTGCTGCCAGCGGCGGTCGGAGGGGGCCGGTGTGGCGAAGCCGCGGTTGGGCAGCCGGGTGGCGAGTCCCTCCCCGACCAGTCGAACCAGGACTTCCCGCATCACGGCCAGGCTGACGCCCTGCTGCTTCGCCAACTCCTGCGGCTTGAGGGGGTCTCCAGGAGCGAACACCCCGTGCAGCACGTCCTTGCGAAGACGGTCGTAAACCCGTTCGGAAAGCATCTGCTTGCCCGCCCGGGCGGGGCCATCGGTCGTCTGCATCACGGCCACAGTCTAACCAGAAGCCAAATAATCGATTATTCACGCTATGATCTAACATCTGGGGGACCTGCCCCAGTGGAGGGGGAATACTCGATGAGCGTCAACGACCCGCTCGCCCGCCTGCCCGGGGCGGCGGACTTCACCGTCACCAGCACGACCGCGCCCGAGGGAACGGCCCTGCAACCCCGGGCAGATGTCCGCCCGTCTCCCCGGCGGTAAGGACGCATGCCCGCAGCTGCCCTGGAGCGGAGCCCCGAGGGCACCAGAAGCTTCGCCGTGACCGTCCGCACCCCAGACACCCCGATCGGCTCCGGCTTCCGGCATCGGGCCGTGTCCGACATCCCCGCCACAGTCACCGGGCTCCCGGAGGGCGCCGGCGACGATGCCGGTTCGGGCCTTCCCGAAGGCGCCGTTCAGCTGCCGAACGGCGCCCGCGCGGCCCGTTTCCTCTGCGCCGCACCGCCCGCCGGCCACGGCCCGCACCGCTACTTCATCGTGGTGCGGGCGCTGGACCTCGAACGCATCGGCGTCCCGGCCGAATCCGTACCGGCCTACCCGGGCTTCCCGAGGTCCGGCCACACCCTCGGCCGGGCGGTGCCGACCGCCACCGCCGAACCTCCGAGCCGAGAGCCGTACACATGAACATCACCGCTGTCCGCGAAATCAGCCTCGCCGTCAACGCGGCCCACCGGTTCATCTACTTCGTCCCGGAATCCGCCCGGCAGGCCGCCGATCTCGGCGTGACCGACCGCGCACCGGCCTACTTCGCGTTCCGCTCGGCACCGATGGGCGCGGTCGCGTGGCAGGTCACTCTCGCGACCTTCTACAACTTCAGCCCCCGGGCGGTGCGGTCGATGACAGGCGTGTGGGACGCCGCGCCGCCCGAGCGGTGGCAGGCCGCCCGCTACACGGCCGCCGAACACGCGCTACGGCGCGCCGGGGTGAGCCTGACGGGCGATCAGATAGCCGAGGCGCGATCGCTGATCGACCCCGTCGTCACCGCGGCCGACTACGCCGGCAAACCGCTGGCCGCGGCCAACGCATCCGTCCCCCTGCCACCCGACCCGCTGACTGCACTGTGGCAGCAGGTCACCGTGCTGCGCGAGTGGCGCGGAGACGCGCACCTCGTCGTCCTCGCCGACAACCGCCTCGGACCGTGCGACTGCAACGTCATCCACACCGCCACCGGCCGGCTCCCGGCGCCGATCGTGCGCGCCACCCGGCAGTGGGACGACGGGGAATGGGCTGCGGCCACCGAACGCCTCGTCACCCGCGGCTGGCTGGAGGCCGACGGGACCGCGACCGACGCGGGCACCGCGGCGCGCGAGCGGATCGAGGTCGAGACCGACGAACACTGCGCCGGGCTCTGGGCACCGATCGGCGCGACCGGCGCCCGCCGCCTGGCCGAACTCCTCAAGCCCATCGACGAGGCGTTCACTGCGGCCGGGACCTACGCGCAACTGGGCTGATCGCGATCCATCCGGGAGAAGTGAGCGCCGTGGCGGCCGAATCCGGCCGGGCCGCCCGCGGCGGCACCGGCCGGCGGGTGCGCGAAGACCGCCGTCCCGGTGCGGGAGGGCGGTCTCGGCGCGCGGGGAATCAGTGGGCGTCTGGGTCGGTGGCGAAGTCGGGCAGTTCGGTGGACAGGAGTTCCTCGGCGCCGTGGTCGAGGAGTTCCTGCATCTTGTGGGAGCGGGGGAGCATGGTGCTCTCGTACGCCCGGACGGCGGCGTCGATGCTGTCGTTGCCCACGATGGCGAGGGCGAGTTCGCTGGCGTCGAGCATGGCGAGGTTGACGCCGACGCCGAGCGGGGGCATGAGGTGGGCGGCGTCGCCGAGCAGGGTGACGGTGGGGTTGTGCTCCCAGGTGTGGGGCACGGGGAGGGCGTTGATGGGCCGGTCGACGTAGAGGCCGTCGTTGTCGGTGATCATCCGGCGCAGGGCCGGCGACCAGTCGCGGAAGCCCTCCAGGAGGAGGGCGCGGATGGCGTCGGTGTCGCGGATGGTCAGGCCGCCGGCGCCGATCCAGTCGACGGGGGCGCGCTGGATGATGTAGACGCGGATGTGGTCACCGCTGTTGCGCTGGGCGAACAGGCCGCGCTCGCCGTCGGCGGCGGCTGCTGCGCCCTGGCCGACGAGTGCGGCGATCTCGGGGTGCCTGTTCTCCACGTCGTGGAACCAGGCTTCGAGGAAGCTGACGCCGCTGTACTGCGGGAGGGCCGGAGATATGGCGCGGCGGACCCTGGACCAGGCGCCGTCCGCTCCGACGACGAGGTCGGCCTCGACGGTGGTGCCGTCGGCGAAGTGCAGGCGGCGCGGTCCCTGGTCGGGGCCGTCGACGGCGGTGAGGGTGCGGTTCCAGTGGATGGTGCCGGGGGCGAGGGAGTTCAGGAGGAGTTCGCGCAGGTCGCCGCGGTCGATCTCGGGCTTGAAGAGTTCGCCCTCCTCGGGGACGTGGTGGAACAGGATCGTGCCCTGGGGGTCCATCTGGCGCATCTCCTGGCCTTCGGGGCGGGAGAGGCGGAAGAACTCCTCCAACAGTCCGGCCTCGCGCAGGGCGATCTGGCCGTTGTCCTCGTGCAGGTCCAGGGTGCCGCCCTGGTTGCGGGCGTCGGGGCTCGCCTCGCCGTCGTAGACGGTGACGGGGATGTGGTGACGCTGCAGGATGCGGGCGCAGGTCAGGCCGGCGGGGCCGGCTCCGACGATCGCGATGCGGGAGGTGCGGGTGGTGTTCATGGTGGTGCCCTGCCTTTCTTGGCGGGTTGGAACTGATCATTCGTGGGATCGGCGCACCCAGGGCTCTGGGATGGCCGGCACGGTGTAAACCGCGAGATGGTTCAAGGAGCCTGGCCGTCCAGAGCCCCGCGACGACTCGACCCCAATGGGGATCCGCGACTCGATCGCTGTGCAGGGCAACGCCGGCGAGGTCGTCTGCCGGGAGTTCGACCATGACGAGCTGACGGAGGCGGCCGGCCCCCGGATCCGGGCCGGAGTCGACATCGGCAAGGAACAGCACCACTGCGTGGTGCCTGAACGACGAGACGGCCTTGCTGGAGCTGATGCAGGACGTCCTGGCCCTCGGCGAGGACGCGCTGTGGGCGGTCGACCTCAACCACAGCGAAGGACGCTTTCGTCATCGCCGACCGGGCCCGCATGCGCAAGGCCTCGGCCTGCTGCGGCCGACGACGAGATCGCCGTCGACGTCCGCACGCTGACCACCCGCCGCACCGGCCTGGTCACCGACCGGACCCGCCGGATCAACCGGCTCCGGGCCCAACTGCTGGAGATACGCCAGACGTTGGAGCATGCCCTGGAGCCGGCGAGCAGGTAGGAGGTGCCGGCGTCCATGGTGGCCGGCAGGGCGAGTCCGGCGGTGGGGAACACGGCGCCGAGGTCGAGGAAGATCTTGTAGCGGCCGGTGGCGGACATGATCCTGCCTGCGACGGTGGAGACGATGACGACGGGGATCATCATCGGCGGCATCAGTAGGCCGGAGTTGGCGGCCGAGGTTCCCTGGACGGTCCGCTGGAACAGCGGCAGGTAGAGGCCGGCACCGAACATGACCACGCCGGCGGCCAGGATCATGACCATCGCCGGCGGGTGGTTGCGGTGGCCCGTGAAGACGCTCAGCGGCAGCAGCGGCGCGCCGCTCGACGGCGACGAACGCGGCGAGCGCGGCCGCGGTCGCGGTCGCGGCCCCCAGGGACAGGATCTGTCAGGAGCCCCGGGCGTAGCTGCTGCCTGCCCAGATCCCGGCCAGGACGATCGCGGTGATCGACAGCGTCAGCAGGGCAATGCCCGCCCGGTCGATCCTCGCCTTGACGCAGAAGGCCCAACGCCAGCCGAAGTGGCCGGTGACGAACCCGCCCGCAGCGGGCCGCCGATTGCGCCGATCGCACTTGCGGCCGTACAGGTCGCCGAACTTGCCCCGTACAGGTGTCGTCACGGCGGCGACCAGCGTGTAGGCGGTGACCGCCCACGAGATGTGGTCGAGACCGCCCAGGTCGCCGACGATCGTGGGGCGTCGCGGCGCTGACGACCATGTTGTCGAGCATCGACAGCAGCATCGCGAGCATCACGCCCAGCACCCAGCACAAGTACTGGGCACGCAGGCGGAGCGGAGGGAAGGAAGGCAGTTTCGGACATGGCGAATCCGCTCCTTTCGGGCAGGGAGGGAACAAGGGTGAAGGGGCGGGGCGGTGGTCCGCGCTACCGCCGCTCCAGAAAAACACACCCACCAAAAAAGTACAACCATGCAACTTTTTGAATCGGGCACCTTTGCGTACGATGGCAACATGACGACCCCGGCCCCCGCCCCGACCGGGCGGCGCGAACGCAAGAAGGCCGCCACCCGCCAGGCCCTCGCCGACGCCGCCCTGAACCTCTTCCTCGCCCGCGGCTACGACCAGGTGACCCTGCACGAGATCGCCGAAGCCGCCGACGTCTCCACCACCACCCTCCTCAAGCACTTCCCCAGCAAGGAGGCCCTCGTCTTCGACGAGGACGCCGACCAGGAAGCAGCACTCGTCGCCGCCGTCCATGACCGCTCCCCCGGCACGACCATCCCCCAGGCGCTGTGCGCGCACGTCAAGCACGTGCGCCTGCGCGCAGCCGACAGCGACCCCCGCTACACCGACTTCTTCAACCTGGTCACCGCCACCCCCGCCCTCAGCGACTACGCCCACCGCATGTGGATGCGCCACCAGGCCGCCCTCGCCCACGCCATCACCCACGACGCCGGCCTCCCGCCCGGCGACCCGCGCAGCGCAGCCCTCGCCCGCTTCGCCCTGGAGACCTCCGCCCTCGCCCACCGCTCCGAGAACCCCGAACTGGCCGTCGACGCCGCCTTCGAGCTCCTCGAACACGGATGGAACGCCACAGCCGCCCTTCGGCCCGGCACCGGCCACTCCTCACCGGCTGGGCTTGATCCGCTTTGACGGACATCGCTGACCCCGCGCCTGCCTGATTCCGCCGGCCCAGCCCGGCCTCCAGTCGTGGTGTCCAACCGACGGGATGTCCGGCTGCGGCGCGTAGCCGCACGGGCAGAGGTCCGGCCCACCCCTGCAAGCGCGGCAGAGCTCAGCGGTCAGAGCAGCCGGGCAACGTGCAGGCAATGTGCGCCGCCCTGGGCCGGAGGCGGCGGCCACGGATCTCCGCCCCTTGTCGCGGCCGGCCGCATGCGCGCCCCACCCTCGGGTACCTGCTCAGCATGCTGACCCTCGGCGTTGAAGAGGAATACCTCCTGCTCGATGCGGCCACCGGCCTCCCGGTGGCCCGCGCCGCCCAGGTACGTGAGGCCGCCCGCCTCCAACCTTCCCTGGAGCACGGCGAGGTCCAGCGAGAACTGCTCCAGGCACAGCTGGAGGTCGCCACCCCCATCTGCCATGACCTGGAGGAAGTCGGCGGGCACCTGCTGCGCATGCGCCTGGCCCTCGGTGAGGCCGCCCGGCAGGAGGGCGGACCGGCGTCACATCGTCCCCGTGCTGGAGCGCCTGCTGCAAGACGGCAACGGCGCCGCCCGCCAGCTGCGCCAACTGCGCACCGCGGGCCGGGGCGGTCTCGTGACGATGCTCATCGATCAGACCACCGGCGCCTGACGTCCGCTGCTCCCAGGCCACGCGGATGCTGTCCGGACCGGATGGCTGCGCGTCAAGGTCGCTCCCGTGGACCTCGCGCGTGCGGGTCGCTGGTTCTCAGACGCATCGGCCAAGGTTCGTCTGAGCGGCCGCATCGGTCTGGTGGGGTCCGGGTCGTGTGGTGCCGGGGTCCGCTCAGGGCCCGGTGTTCGGGCGGGGTTCCGCGAACCGCGCGCCCGCCCGGTCTCCGAGGGCGGTGACCCACGCCGGCAGGCCGGAATGCTCCGCCGCGCGGGCCCCCTGGACGTCGTGACGCGGCCGGTCACCGGCGGCGGGCAGGGTCCGGGCGACCAGGCCGAGCAGCCGCGCTGTGGTGGCGGGCGCGAGGCCCTGCAGCCGGACGCCGACCTTGGCCGCGGGGGTGAGGACCAGTTCGGGGCGGCGGCGCTCGGCGGCCCGGACGATCGCGCGGGCGGCGCGTTCGGCGTTCATCGAGAGCAGTGGCATGGAGGCCGCGGCGGCGAACCAGGCGTACTCGGCTCCGGGGCGGCCGTGGAAGCGTGCGGCGGTGTGCGATCCGGTGCGCATCAGCCCCGGCAGGACGGTGGTGACGCTCACCCCCGTTCCCGCGAGTTCCGCCCGCAGTCCCTGGGAGAAGCCCGCGGCGGCGAACTTGGCTGCCACATACGGCAGCAGGTGCGGGGCGGGGATCCGGCCGCCGACCGACGAGACCGTCACCACCGTGCCGGCGCTGCTGGCCCGCAGGTCGGCAAGCGCGGCCAGGGTGAGGCGCAGCGGCGCGAAGTACATGGTCTCCATCGCGTGGCGGAAGTCCTCCTCGCGCAGCGCTTCCAGGGGGCCGACCTGGATGATTCCGGCGCTGTTGACGAGGATGTCGAGCGGGCCGAACCGCTCGTGCACTGCGTCGAGGAGCCGGCGGGGGGTCTCGGGGTCGGTGATGTCGCAGCTGAGGGAGGCGGTGTCGGCTCCGTCGGCTCGCAGCTGGCGCTCGGCCCGGCCGAGGGCGTCGGCGTCGCGGGCGCAGAGCATGACCCGGGTGCCGTGGCGGGCCAGTTCGCGGGCGATGAGCAGGCCGAGCCCGCGGGAGGAACCGGTGACCAGGGCGGTGCGGCCGGCGAAGCGGTGCGGTCGTGCGGTCACGGTGGCCTCCCGGGTTCGGGGCTCTTGTCGACAGTGGGCGGCGTGATGGGTGCTCAGGGCTTGAAGAGCACCTTCACGGCGCCGTCCTGCTTCTTCTGGAACATCTCGTACGCTCCCGGCGCCTCGGTGAGCGGGACGTGGTGGGTGGCGAAGGTGTCGACGCCGAGCGGGTCGTCGTCGGTGAGCAGCGGGAGGATGTCGTCGACCCAGCGGTGCACGTTGGCCTGGCCCATGCGGAGCTGGATCTGCTTGTCGAACATGGTGAGCAGCGGCAGGGGGTCGGTCTGGCCGCCGTAGACGCCGGAGAGGGAGACGGTGCCGCCGCGTCGCACGATGTCGATGGCGAGGTGCAGGGCGTGGAGGCGGTCGATGCCGACGTGTTCCATCAGCTTGGCGGCGAGGGTGCTCGGCAGCAGGTTGGTGGCCTGGGCGGCGAGTTTCGCGCCGGGTGAGCCGTGGGCTTCCATCCCGACCGCGTCGATGACCGCGTCCGGGCCGCGGCCGTCGGTGAGGTCACGGATGACGTCGGCGAGGTTCTTGCCGTGTCCGGCCAGGTCCAGGACGTGCACGCCCCGGCGCCGCGCCCGCGTGAGGCGTTCGCCCACAAGGTCGACGCCGATCACTCGCCTTGCGCCGCGGTGCAGGGCGATCCGGCAGCTCATGTCGCCGATCGGTCCCAGGCCCAGGACGACGAGGCTGCCGCCCTCGGGCACGGCGGCGTACTCGACGGCCTGCCACGCGGTGGGCAGCACGTCGGAGAGGAAGACGAAGCGGTCGTCCTCGGGCCCGTGCGGCACCTTGATCGGCAGATTGTTCCCGAACGGGACGCGCAGCAGCTCCGCCTGCCCGCCGGGGACCTGCCCGTAGAGCTTGGTGTAGCCGAACAGCGAGGCCCCGCTGCCGTACTCCCGGACCTGGGTGGTCTCGCACTGCGAGTGCAGGCCCTGCTCGCACGTGTGGCAGGTCCCGCAGGACACGTTGAACGGGATCACCACCCGGTCGCCCACACGCACGGCCGTGACCTCGGGCCCGATCTCCTGGACGATGCCCATGGGTTCGTGGCCGAGAATGTCGCCGACGTCGAGGAAGGGGCCCAGCACTTCATAGAGGTGGAGGTCGGAGCCGCACAGTCCGCTGGTGGTCACCTTGATGATCACATCGGTCGGATCCTTGATGGCCGGATCGGGAACGGTGTCGACCCGGACATCCCGCCTGCCGTGCCACGTCAAGGCCTTCATCGTCACTCCTCACGGGACCGTACCGATCTCACCTTCCCGCGTCTCTCCACGTCCCAGTCCGCGAAACGGGCACATCCGCCGCCGCGACGGCAGAGGGTCCGGACGGGCGTCCGGAGCCGACCGCCACGGGCCTGCGGCCGGGGCCGGAGTGACGGCTCCGGCCCCGGCCGCAGGCCTGAACCCGCGTGGCCATGAGCGGCCGAGGGCTCAGAGGGCCGTTGCCGGGAAGCGTTCCCACACCCGGTGTGTGCCCAGCTGCTCCACCAGGGCCGAGACGGCCTGCGCTGCGTCGGTCTCGGTGAACACGCCGGGCGCCTGCGGATCGACCCCCGCCGCCGCCCACAGGCCGCGGGCATCCGCAAGGCCGGCGAGAGGTTTGGCGTGCCGGTAGGCCTCGTTGACCAGGAGGACGGCGCGGGAGTCGAGGGCCGGTTGGCCGCCGGCGACGGCGCCGGACTTGGCGTCCCGGGCGCCGTGGTCGTCGGCGCCGCGCGTGGGCGCGCCGGCCACCAGGAGTGCGTCGAACTCGACGGACCGGGCCGCGGCATAGGTCCGCTGCACGGCGAGGCCCTCCCCCAGCGGCGCCCCGGTGGGTGCGATGATCAACGGCAGCAGCCCGGCGTCGCGTGCGGCTTCCCGCAGCTGCCGCACCACGCCCACGTCGCTGGTGGTGGCGGTGAGGATGCCGAGTACCCGGCCGGTGGCCGGCCACCGCTGCCCGACCTGGGACAGGGCCGGGCTCGGCGCCACCTCGACGAGGGCGCCGGCCGCCGCCTGGGGAGCGGGCAGGCCGATCCCCTGGGCGACCTCGCGGCAGAGCACCTCGTCGACCCGTGCCAGGACGGTCAGGACCCGTTCCTTGATGGCCTGCTCGTAGACCTTGGACAGTTCGAAGGTGTAGGCGGCGATGACGTGTTCGCGCTCGACGGGGCTCAGGCTGAGCCAGAACAGGCGCGGCTGGCTGAAATGGTCGGCGAACGACGCCGGCGCCTCCCGGACCTTGGCCGCGGCGGCGATCGGGACGGGGTGTTCGATGAAGGCGTGCTCGCCCGGCCCGGCGAAGAACGGGCAGCCGCCGTCCAGCGAGTTCGGCTTGTAGGGGGCCACCCCGCTGTGCACGGCGTCCTGGTGGAGGCCGTCGCGCAGCATGTCGTTGACGGGCGCGTGGGGGCGGTTGATCGGGATCTGGGCGAAGTTCGGGCCGCCGAGGCGGGTGATCTGCGTGTCCAGGTAGGAGAACAGCCGGCCGGCCAGCAGCGCGTCGTCGGTGATGTCGATGCCCGGCACCAGGTGCCCGGGGTGGAAGGCGACCTGTTCGGTCTCGGCGAAGAAGTTCGTCGGGTTGGCGTTCAGGGTGAGCAGGCCGACCGGCTGCACCGGGGCGAGCTCCTCCGGGACGATCTTCGTGGGGTCGAGCAGGTCGATGCCGGCGAACGTCTGCTCGGGTGTGTCGGGGAAGGTCTGGATGCCGAGCTCCCACTCGGGGAAGCAGCCGGCTTCGATCGCGTCCGCGAGGTCGCGGCGGTGGAAGTCGGGGTCCATGCCGCCCAGCAGCTGCGCCTCCTCCCAGACCATGGAGTGCACGCCGGCCTTCGGCTTCCAGTGGAACTTCACCAGCGTGGTCGTGCCCTCGGCGTTGACGAGGCGGAAGGTGTGGACGCCGAAGCCCTCCATCATGCGGTAGGAGCGGGGGATTCCCCGGTCGGACATGTTCCACAGGGTGTGGTGGGTGGCCTCGGTGTGCAGGGAGACGAAGTCCCAGAACGTGTCGTGGGCGGACTGCGCCTGCGGGATCTCCCGGTCCGGGTGCGGCTTGCCGGCGTGGATGACGTCGGGGAACTTGGTCGCGTCCTGGATGAAGAACACCGGAATGTTGTTGCCGACCAGGTCGAAGACACCGTCGGTGGTGTAGAACTTCGTCGCGAAACCGCGGGTGTCACGCACCGTGTCGGCCGAGCCGCGGGAGCCCAGCACGGTGGAGAACCGCACGAACACCGGCGTCTCGACGCCGGCGGCGAGGAACGCGGCCTTGCTGACGGCGGCGGCAGTGCCGTAGCCGCGGAAGACGCCGTGGGCGGCAGCACCGCGGGCGTGGACGACGCGCTCGGGGATCCGCTCGTGGTCGAAGTGCATCACCTTCTCCCGCAGGTGGTGGTCCTGCAGCAACACCGGGCCACGCGGGCCGGCCTTCAACGAGTGGTCCGAGTCGTGCAGTCGTACGCCCTGCGCGGTCGTCAGATAGCCGCCGTTCTGCGAGCGTGACTCCGAAGAGCCGCTGGCGGCGCGGCCGGTCGCCGACAGCGGGGCTGGCGGCTGCTGGTCCGGCTTCGGGGGAAGCGGAGCCCTCGGCTCCTCCGGCTCCGCCACCTGCGGAGGCTCACTGCCCGGCGCGCCGGGCACCCTCCCCGGTGGGCGGCTGCCGTCGCGCACAGACTCCACAACGGCATCGACGATGTTCTTCAGAGGGCCCGGCTTGTCGTTCATCGATCCTCCGGCGTCGGCTCGGCGCCCGCGGGCCGGATCCGTCGGACCGGCACCGCAGGCCTGCTCGACCGACTATCCCGACCGGCGGGACTCCGCCCGGCCCGACACACCCGCTCCCCCGCCAAGTGCGCCTCACCTCGACGCGCCGCAACCCCCGGATCCCTTCGGGGGCGAGCTGCTGGGCCAGGCCCTGTGTGAACGCGACGATGCCCGCCTTTGTCATCGCGTAGTCCAGCAGGTGCGGGCTCGGCTTGTAGGCCTGCACCGAGGCGCTGTTGATGATCGACGCGCCCGGCCGCAGATGCGGCAGCGCCGCCTTGGTGAGCCAGAACATGCCGTACAGGTTGGTTCTCATCACCCGGTCGAACTGCTCGCTGCTGATCGCGGCGATTCCGTCGGGCTGCGACATCTGGTGGGCGGCGTTGTTCACCAGGATGTCGAGCGCGCCGAGGCGGCTGAGGCACCGGCCGGGCAGGCCGGTGCAGAATTCCTCGTCGCGCAGGTCGCCCCCGACGGGCATGGCCTGTCGCCCGGCCTGCTCGATCAGCCGGGCGGTGACACCGGCGTCGTCCTGCTCCTCGGGCAGGTGGCAGAACGCCACGTCCGCGCCCTCGCGCGCGAAGGCGACGGCGACGGCACGGCCGATCCCGGAGTCGCCGCCGGTGACCAGTGCCACCCGTCCGGTCAGGCGCCCGGACCCGCGGTAGGACGTCTCGCCGTAGTCGGGCTCAGGCCGCATCTGCTCGCCGCTGCCGGGATGCGGCTGGCTCTGTTCGGGCAGCGGCGGCCGCGGGTACTGCTCGGCCGGGTTCTGCGGCGTGTACTGTCGCTCGACACCATCCGCCGTCCTCCTCACCTCGTCGTACGCCACCGTCCCGGCCCGGCCGGGCCGCCGACCCGAGTCTCCGGCGCCCGTGCACCGCACGCACGCGCGGTGTCAGCCGTCCGGCCTTCTGGTCACGCTCGGCGGTGCCTTGCGGTCTCGCGGCGCCGGCTCGGCGCGATGTGTGGCGCGGCTTGTCGGGCCATGTGGCCGCGCTGGGGACCTTGAGCGGGTCGCGGTGGCGCTCCTCGACGCCCTCCAGCACGTGGTCCGTGGTGTCCGGCCCGGCCTCGCGGGCGGCGGACGCCGCTGGATGCGCTATTCCGGCGCTCGGTCCTCGACGGCCACCCGCACCGTCCGCAGTCGCGGGTCGGCGGCGTCGGGCACGAGCATCCCGGCCTCGACCCCGGTGCGCAGGTAGGCCAGGACGTCGCCGTTCAGGCGCTCGCCCGGCAGGGCGGCCGGGATGCCCGGCGGGTACGGGGTGAGCATCTCGGCGGTGATCCGGCCGTCGGCGTCCTCGACCGGGACCCGCTCCACCGGGCCGAAGAACGCATCCCGGGGCAGCAGGACCTGCTCCAGGCGCAGCCGCGCGGGGCCGGGGACGTGGACCTTCCCGGCGGGCGGCAGACCGGGTGCGACCGCGGGGAGCTCGGTCAGCGCGGAAAGGAGGTGTGCACGGTGGTGGTGTCGTCGGCGTGGGTGAGCTGGGCGCTGATCCGGCGGTGGTCGCACACGTGCAGGTCGACCTGGTGGTGGGAGCGCAGCCAGTCGCCGGCGGCATAGCCGATGGTGCCGAGTTCGGAGATGTCGACGACGAGCTGGAGCGGGTCGAGGTCGGCGGCACGGCCGGGGGCGCAGAAGTCGTCGCGGCCGTGGACGTGCAGGCCGTCGAGTGCGTCGATGCTGGTGCGGAGGCCGGCTGCCAGGTCGAGGGCGGCGGCGTACAGGGCGCGCCCGTGCTGGACCATCTGGCGGCGCCAGCCGTCGAGGGCGGCGTACACCAGGACCGAGGGGCTGGTGGTGCCGAGCAGGTCCTCGCGTTGCTTCAGGACGTCCGGGTCAACGAGGTCGCCCTGGAGGTGGAAGACGGAGCTCTGCTCGAGGGCGGAGACCGTCTTGTGGACGGAGGTGACGCACACGTCGGCGCCCGCGTCCATGGCCCGGGTCGGCAGCCCGGGATGGAACGGCAGGTGGGCGCCCCAGGCCTCGTCCACGATCAGCGGCCGGCCGTGCCGGTGGGCGGTTTCGGCGACCGCGGCCAGGTCGGCGCAGGTGCCGTACGGCGTGGGGGAGGTGACGAGGGCTCCGCAGGCGTCCGGGTGCTTGCGGAACGCGGTGTCGAAGGCGTCCGCCGACGGGGGGTGCGCCAGGTGCAGGTCCGGGTCCCACCGGGGGCCACCCAGACCGGGCGGATGCCGGCGAGGATCAGGCCGGCGACGACGGACTTGTGGGCGTCGCGTCCGACCAGCAGTTCCTCGTGCGGGCCGGCGACGGAGAGCATCGCGGCCTTGACCGACAGCGAGCTGCCGCAGGTGGAGAAGAAGGTGTGGTCCGCGCCGACGGCCTCGGCCATCAGCTCCTGTGCGTGCTCGAGTATCCGCCGGGACGAGGTGCGGTCGTCCAGGCCGTTGACGGCGAGCACGTCCGACCGGAACACGTCCGCGCCCAGGGCCTGAAGGACCCGTGGATCGGCCCCGCGGCCCTGCTTGTGGCCGGGCGGGGTGAACGCGGTCGGCGGGTTCGCGTGGTGGGCCGCGAGGGCCTCGAGCACGGGCGCCTGTGACTGGTCCATGGCCCGCGCCTGCCTCTGCGGCCGGGGCGAAAACGGCGTTCGTCCAGCAGCCCTGTCTGCAGCCGCGCAGCACGGTCCGTGGCCAGCCGCCGCTTCCAGCCCGCGGCACCCTGTCGGCCGCGGTTGAAATGATTGAGCCGCTGCCGACCCTCCTGAAGCGCGGCATTGAGGTGCCGCCCCCGCTCTTCGCTGAGGCAGTGGCGGCATCCGCCCAGCCTCTCCTGCATGTGCGCAGCGGTCGCAGAACGGCGACCCATTGGGCGCGTGCCGGAGGCATCGCTGCCGACTCGCCGGCGGGACGGGGTTGAGGCCCTGTGAAGCGGGAACACGCGAGCCCGTGGCAGACAAGCGCAGCGAGCGCGAGCAGCGGACCGCGGCTTCGGCATCACCTGACGGAGGGCCGGACAGTCCGCTGGAGGTTCCGGCCCGGGGCTGGTGGCAGGTCCTCAAACGCACCGGCCGCGAGTTCCTCTCCGACGAACTCCCCGACCGGGCCGCCGCCCTCACCTACTACGGCATCCTGGCGATCTTCCCTGCCCTGCTGGTGCTGGTGTCCGTGCTCGCACTCGCCGGCACCTCCGCGACGGACACCGTGCTGGACAACCTGCAGGCGCTCGCACCGGGGTCCGTCCGCGACATCCTGCACAGCGCGATCACCCAACTGCAGGCCGGTCGCGCCGCGGGCGGCTTCCTCGCCGTCCTGGGCCTCGCCGGCGCGCTCTGGTCGGCGTCCGGGTACATCGGCGCGTTCATCCGCGCAGCCAATGCCGTCTACGACATCCGCGAGGGCCGCCCGATGTGGAAGACGACCCCGCTGCGGATCGGCCTGACCCTCCTGACCATGGTCCTGCTCGTCGCCTGCGCGGTCATCGTCGTCTTCACCGGCCGGCTCGCCGAGCGCGCCGGAAACCTGCTCGGCCTGGGCGACACCGCGCTCACGGTCTGGGCGATCGCGAAGTGGCCGGTCCTCGTGATCCTCGTGGCGCTCATGATCGCCCTGCTGTACTGGGCGGCCCCGAACGTCCGCGGCCGCGGCCTGCGCTGGACCTCGCCCGGCAGCCTGCTGGCCGTACTCCTCTGGCTCGCCCTGTCCGCCGGCTTCGCCGCCTACGTGGCCAACTTCGGCTCCTACAACAAGACGTACGGCACCCTGGCCGGTGTCGTCGTCTTCCTGGTGTGGCTGTGGCTGACCAACCTCGCGATCCTCCTCGGCCTCGAACTCGACGCCGAACTCGCCCGCGAACAGGCCATCCGCACCGGCCGGCCCTCCGGCGAGGAGCCCTACGTCGCACCCCGCGACACCCGCACCTGGCCGGACGAGGACGACGGCTCCAGCGGTACCTGACCCGGCCGCCGGTACCTGACCCGGCCGCCTCGTACGCGGCGCCGATCGGCCGCTCAGCTGTCGCTGCTGGTGGGCCAGTGTCCCGTGGCCTTGCCGACAGCCACCGCGCCGGCACGGTCGAGCGCGGCCTTCACCAGCGCGAACACCGCGCCCTGCAGCGCCGCCGCCAGCAGCACCTCGCGCCAGGTACGGTCCTCGTCCGTCGCGTTCGGGGTGTCGCCCTCGTGCCCGGCGGCCCTCCACACGCGCTTGAACAGGGCACTCGCCAGCACGCCGCCGAGGGCGCCCACCATCATGCCCACCGGCTTGTAGACAATCCGGGAAACGTTCACGACCCGCTCCTCTTCCTCTTCTGCTTCCGTTCGCGACCGGTCCACGGACCCGGTCCGCGGACGGCGCCGCGCCGCCTGTCGGTGCCGGTCACCGGAATGTCCGGCTCAGCACTCCGCGGCGCCGGGGCGCCGTTGTGGCCGGGCGTTCAGTGCCCGGACGTGGGGCTGTCGGGTTCCTGCGGGTCGACGCCGGTGTGCGCGCCGGCGTCGCGGCCGCCGCTCGGCCGGCCGGACGGGCCCTGCGGCCCTTTGTCGTGCTGGTGCTTCGACGCTGCCGGACTCCCGGCGGTGTCCTCGCCCCGGCGGCCGTCGCTCTCCACGGTGTCCCCGGGTACCGGCCGGTCCTCCTCCTCGGCGTGCTCCTGGCCCGGTCCGGGCCCGGGCGCGTAGGTGTCGGGGTCGAACGATCGGCGCGCACTGTCGTTCGACCCCTGGTGCTCCTCGTCGATATCGCCCGACCACCCGTGATGGGCGCCCTCCATCCGGCTGGCCTCGCCCTCCTCCATGGACGGGTGCGACTTCGCATGCCGCTCAGTCATGATCATCACCTCGGTTCGCAAAGCCCGGCCCCCCGCCGAACTCCCCCGGCGCCTGTCCACCCCGTCGACGCTCAACCCTGACCGGCGCCTTGACCCGCAGCGGGCCCCACGCTCCGACGGTCCTGGCATCGCTCCGATCGCTGTCCGCCGCCGACCTTTGAGGCCGCCGCCGACATCGTCGCCAACCCGGCCGACGCCGTCGGCCTCACCGGACAGTGGTCCGGGCACTCACTGCGCCGCGGCCTCGCCACCGCCGCCCGCCAGGCCAGCGGCTGGGCCAAGGGCAGCATGGCCCTGCGGCGCTACCTCGACGGCGTCTGAACCACCCCGGCTTGTCCGACGCCGGCCGAAGCCCGGAATGATTCCGTCGCTTGTACGCAGTACCCCTGCGTCCATGCGGACACGGGCCGTCAAGCCGGTCCAGCACCTGGCGGCCCCCGCCCCCTCGCCGGCCAACAAGCTGCTCGTCCCCGCCGCAGGCCTGGTCCGCAGGACACACCGAGGACGAGCAGTGGCACGGATCGTCAGCCCCGTCCGGGGCCGTCAGGGCAGCGGCACGGCGTGCAGGCAGGTATGCCGACCTGGCCCGGCCGGCTCCGCGAGCGGCCGGGCCACCTCCCCGGTGATCTCCACCCGGAAGGTGCCGGCCTCATCTGCGTACACCGGCTCTCCCTGCATCGTCACCTCGCCGGTGGCGCGGACGACGACCACCTCCGGTGGGCCGTGCCGACCGGGCACGCCCGGCAGGGTCACCGCGTAGCGCGAGGGGATGTCCATGGCGATCACCTCACCCATGGGCCTGTCGGCGCCGTCGGCCAGGGCCTCGCGGACGCTGCCGCGGACGGTGAAGATCTCATCGGCGCCGGTGATTTCCAACAGCCGCACGGTCTGCGGGGTTGCAGCGGCCAGCACCATCTGCACTCCGACGGCCTTCGCGTCCAGGCGGGCGGCGAGCAGGGTGTTGAGGCAGACGGAGTAGCAGAAGGACAGGCCGGCCAGGTCGACGACCAGTCTTGGCGGGCGGTTCCCGATCGCCCGCGCGAGAGCATCCTCCAGCGTGCGGCGCGTGTCCTGGTCGACTTCGCCCTCGATGTGGACGATCACGGCCCTCCCGGGGACCGTCGTGAGGGTTACCTGCGGCAACCGTGGGACGGCACGAGTGTGATCGGCGCGGTAGTCGTACCGGGCGGAGCTGAGAGGGTCTTCCACCGAACTCACCGCCTCAGCACAGGGGCCGGACTGGCCGGAGTGCCGCGGCCGCCTGCGGCCTGACAGCAGTGGCCCGGCCGCCAGGGGTGCCAGAGATCTCGGGAACAGCCGGGTTTGGAGTCAAGGGTGCCGTTCATCATGATCACCGGGATGAGTGCCGGGGGTGTGGTCACCGTCAGAGCCCGGAGGGAGATCCGCGAACAGGTCGAGGAACCCGGCGATCTCGTGGTTGGCCTCGGCCGGGTGGCGGAAGAACGTGCCTCGGATGACGTGGTAGTGGTTGCGGCGCCCGTGCCGGGTGCGGGTCAGATAGCCGCCGCTCTCCAGATCGGTGACGATCGCCTGCACGGCCCGCTCCGTCACCCCGCACATCACCGCAAGATCCCTCAGGCGCACCTCCGGGTTACGCCAGATCATCGACAGGACGCGGGCGTGGTGCGTCAGGAACGTCCAGCTCGCGCGAGGCTCCCGCTCGTCCGGCATACCACAAGTATGAACCCGGATTCCGGTTTCGCCATACCTGATTCCTGAATCCACTCCCGGCCCTGGGACGGGCTCATGGGCAACCGACACCGAGGGCCCACCCCGGCACCAACCGGGGAGGCCCTCGGCATCGAGAACAACAGGGATCGATGATGGGCTACCGCTGCCCCCTCCTCGATTCTCCACCCGTTCGACAGTGCGGGCCCAGCGCCCTGGCTCCGGACTTTGCGGACTGATCCACCTCCGCGCGCGACCCCGGACACGCCATCCCCCCACGCGCCGGCCGACGCCACCAGCCGGAACCCATGGCCACCGGACACAACGCCCGACCGACACAACGCCACGCCCCATGCCCCTCCCCGTTCCGTACCGAGGCCGTGACGGCGGTCCCCGGGGAGACACCCTCCCGCCCGGACGAAGCAGGACCACCGGGGAGCCGAATCCCCAGGCACCGCTCCCCTTCAACAACGCGTTGCACTCCAACCTGGCCGCTCCGGGGCATCACCTGTCCCCACTTCCGAACATCTGCCGGGAGCGCTGCTCGCCGCACCGTAACTCTCCGCTCCGGTGCCGGCGGTCGGCCGGGGAACGGGCCGTTCGGGTGGAAGAGCCCGCGCCGCCAGGGGATGCGGGACGGAGCGGGAACGTCTGTCGGCCGGGGGCGGGACAGGCCCGCCCACGCGCAGGAGGTGAACGGGATGGGACACGGCGGGAACGTCGTCGCGGAACTGAAGGCCGACCACCGTGAGGTCGAGGAGATGTTCGGCCGGATCAAGGCCATGAGCACCGGCGGCCAGGAGCTGCGGGACATGGTCGACGAGGTCACGATCGAGCTGGTGCGGCACTCGGTCGCCGAGGAGCAGTACCTCTACCCGGCGGTGCGCGAGCATCTCGCGGGCGGGGACCGGATCGCGGACAAGGAGATCGACGACCACAGCCGGGTCGAGCGGATCCTCAAGCAGCTCGAAGGCATGGACACCGGCGACACCTCCTTCCGGCCGCTGCTGCAGGAACTCATGGACGAGGTCACCGCCCACGTCCGCGACGAGGAGAACAACCTGTTCCCGATGATGGAGCAGGCCTGTACGGCGGAGATGCTCGAGGACCTCGGAGACAAGATTCGCCGGGCCAAGGCCATGGCCCCCACCCGGCCCCACCCCGCCGCGCCCAGCAGCCCCACCGCCAGCAAACTCCTCGCCCCCGGCGCCGGCCTCGTCGACCGGGCCCGCGACTTCGTCACCGGCCGCGGCAAGTCCTGACCCGCAACCGCGACGGGCAGCGTGCCCGAGCGGGAGGAATCCCCGCCCGGGCACGCGCCCGGACCGGCCCCCCGTGACCTGCGCCATGCCGCTCCCGCCGGTCGGCTGCCTACACTGGCCAGCCACCACCGGGGCAGCGCCGCCCCGGGGCCGTCGCCGGCACGCCCCCGAGGACCACCGCATGCCCACCGACCTCACCCCCGTCATCGCCGCCTCCACCCGCTGGCTGCTCACCGCCTACCCTCCACCCCCGGGGGCCTTCGCCCGCGCGACCGCCGAGGCCCAAGCTCGGCAGGCCACCACCGTCGCCGCCGCGCTGTGTCACCCCACCGCGCTGGACGTCGAACTCCTCCACATCCTCGGCCCCGGCGGCAGCCACCACCTCGACCACCTCACCGGCACCGGCACCGGCACCGGCACCGACGACCCCGCCCACGCCGAGCAGTCCGACTGGCGCACCTGGGTCGACGAAACCGTCGTCAGCTGGGCCGCCTGCCTTCTCGCCGACCCGGCACTCGCCGCACGCGCCCACCAGGCCCTCGCGGCCACCGAACATCCCCGAATCGCCGGCGATCCGCGGCGCCTGACCCTGCCCGCCCAGCGCGACACCGACGCCGCTCCCCTGCTCCGCCACCCCGACCTGCTCGAACCCGTCGCGGCCCTGCACCGCCACCGGCTCCTGGCCCTGCTCACCCCCGAGACCAGCCCGCTTCCCTGATCAGCACCTTTTGCGGGTGTCGCAGCCGTCCTTGTCCGCGTCGATCCGGTGCCGGAAGGTGGTGCGCACGTAGCCGGTGCGGTGCCCGTCGGCCCCCGGCAGATCGCCTCGTGCAGCGTCGTGGTGACGGACTCCCCGGCTGCCCGGTGCGCAGCGGCGGCGGGGCTGCTGGTGGCGGCGGCGAGCAGCAGTCGCACGATGGGTCCCTGGGCGTGGCGGGAGCGGGTCGCCGCCCGGTCCAACACCTGGGTCCGGGCGAGGTGTCGGCCGGATCGATCGTGGTCGTCCGAATGTGGGTGGCGGGGTCCGCGCACGGCGTCGGTGAGGCCGGCCGGTGGTCCAAGAGCGCCGGTTCGGGTGCCGCCGGAGAACGTCAGACCCCCGTCGGCCGGCGGACGGCGCGCGGGTGCGGGTGCCGGCTCCGAGGGCGCCGGGGCGGCACCCGCGGCAGAGGACGGTCAGGACAGCTGCCACGGCTGGAGCTTGTCCGGGTTGCGCACCGCCCAGATGTGCGTGATCCGGTCGTCCTCGGCGAGCTCGAACGCGAACACCGTCTCGATCCGGCCCTCCGACTCGATTACCAGGCCCGGCAGCCCGTTGACGGTGCGCTCGAGGATCGTTCGGGGCGGCGCGAGCCGGGCGATCGCGAGATAGAGGCGGGCGATCTGCTCCGCGCCCTCGATCGGCAGCAGGTGGGCGATGGCGCGGCCGCCACCGTCGGAGATCGCGGTGGCGCCCGGGTCGAGGAGGCCGAGCAGGGCCTCGATGTCCTGCGCCTCCCAGGCCGCCTTGAACCGCCGGACGACGCTTGCCTGCCGGGCCGCGTCCGGGCTCGCCTCCGCCCGCGCGGCGATGCGACGGCGGGCCGAGGACGCCAGCTGACGGCACGCCGCCGGGCTGCGGCCGATGATCTCGGCCACCTCGGCGAACGGGTAGCGGAAGATGTCGTGCAACACGAACGCGACGCGCTCGGCCGGGGTCAACGACTCGAACACGACCAGGAAGGCCATGGTCACCGACTCGTCGAGGGTGATCCGGTCGGCCGGGTCCCCGCCGGCGCCGCCCGCCGCCCCGGCTATCCACTCGGCCGGGTCGGGCAGCGGCTCCGGGATCCACTCCCCGACGTAGGTCTCCCGTCGGCTGCGCGCCGAGCCGAGCAGGTTCAGACAGATACGGCTGGCCACCGTCGTCAGCCAGGCACCCGGGGACTCGACGGCCTCCTGCTGCGCCCGGGACATCGCGTACCAACGGGTGTAGGTCTCCTGGACGACGTCCTCCGCGTCGGCCAGGGACCCGAGCAGCCGGTAGGCGAGATTGAGCAGCTGTCGCCGCTCGCCCATGATCGCGCCCAGGCCCGGGTCGCGTTGCTCCTCCGCCTGCCGCTGTGACTGTTCCCACGGGGTGGTCATGCTCTCTCCGGCTCCCTCGTTCGCGGTCCCTCTCCATTACGACAAATCAGAGCGGCGGAATGTGAGGTCGGCGGCTCGCCTCACATTCGGCGGGGCTGCGTTGTCGGACTGGGTGAAGAGCAACACACCAGCCACAGGACAGGACGCCGGACATGAACGACTTCCAGGAGATCGCCGACCGCGTCGAGATCGAGGCGCTGCGCGGCGAGTTCACCGACGCGGCGATGATGCGCGACCGTGCCCGCCTCGCCGCGCTGTTCACCCCCGACGGCGTGCTGCGCATGCCCAACATCCCGGTCGAGTTCGTCGGCCGCGAGGAGATCCGGACCGGAGGCGAACGCCTGCAGGCCCAGTGGGACTTCTTCGTGCAGAACAGCCACCCGGGCACGATCCGTCTCGACGGCGACACGGCCACGGGCCGCACCTACATGCAGGAGATCGCGCGGGTGCTCGACGGCCGCTCGGGCCTGAACTTTGCCGTCTACCACGACAGCTACCGGCGGACGCCGGAGGGTTGGAAGTTCACCGAGCGGGTCTACGAGGTCAGGTACGTCGACACGACCCCGCTGCGGGGTTCCGCGCCCGTCCCCGACGCCCAGCCGCACGGCTCCGGTGAGGCCCGGGACGTCGGCCTGGCCTCGGAGGCCGCTGAGGCGGACGCGTCGGCCACCGGTGCGGCCGACGACTTCGGCGCACCGGCGTCCGCCGAGCGGTTGGACCGAGCGGTCGCGGCGCTGCGGGCGAACGGCTTCACCGCCGAACTGCTCGACGACGCCGCGGCGGCCCGCGCCCGCGTCAAGGAACTGATACCGGAGGGCGCGGGCGTGTTCACCGGGGCCAGCGAGACGCTTCGGCTCTCCGGCATCGCGCAGGACATCGAGGAGGGCGACCGCTACCAGGCCGTCCGGCCACGCGTGCTGAAGATGGACCGCGCCACCGAGTTCGACCGGATCCGCCGGCTGGTGGCCGCCCCGGACGTCTTCGTCGCCAGCGTCGCGGCCGTGACCGAGACCGGCGCGCTCGTCATCGCCTCGGGCAGCGGCAGCCAGCTGCCCGCCTCCGCAGGCGGCGCCGCAAAGGCGATCTGGATCGTCGGGGCGCAGAAGGTGGTGCCCGACCTGAGCACCGCACTGCGCCGGGTCGAGGAGCACGCCCTCCCGCTGGAAACCGCGCGCGCCCAGGCGGTCTACGGGCAGCCGAGCGCGGTCAACCGTCTGCTCGTCCTCAAGGCCGAGCCGCAGCCCGGGCGCGGCACTGTCCTGCTGCTGCGCGAGGCCATCGGATTCTGACATCCCGGGCGGCGGTGAGGCCGCCGCGGGGCGGACGGCGAACCGTATCGGGGCCCGACATCCGCCCCCCGGCTTACGGACCGGCGCAGTGCGCTGTCTCAGCGGGCGCCGTGGGCCGAGAAGAAGGCCTCGATGTCGGCGAAGAGGTCCTCGACTTGGGTCTGGAGCGCGCCGGGCAGCCCTCTGTCGCCGGCCGGGTGGTGCTGTGCCCTCACGGACAGGGTCCGGCAGGCGGCGCGGGCCCGAGCAAGGAAGGGTCATACGATGGCATCGCGCCGAAGAACGAACAGACGATCGAATTCCCGCCCGAGCTCCTCGCGGAGGAGGCGGCGCTGCGCGCGGCCCGCGCCGCCCACTGTGACCACCTGCGCACCCGCCCAGCGGGGTGGACGCCGAGCTGACCGACGAGCAGCGGGCCGAGACGGCCCACCTGCGGGAGGCCGAGCGGCAGGCCGCCAGCGCCATGCGCATTGACAGCTCCTGGACGACTTCGACGGGCCCGGACTGCCTTGCTCGGCTGCTGCCACCCGCACGGCGGGGAGATGCCCTGATCGAGCGGCCGACCGACGAGGGGCACCCGCGGTACCGGCCGCCCGGCCCTGCACACCGAACGCCGGTCGGCCGCCCAAGCCGCCTGTGATCGGGCCGCTCGTAGGAGGCACGCCCCAGTCAACGGGTGTTCTTGTGATGCGGTCGAGGTCGGGCATCGCCCCGGTGCACCGCCGTCCGCACCGCTTGGAACGAGCCCGCCTGCCGGGCCTGGGGCCGACGTGCAGCAGGCGCCCGGCCATGCGGCCCCCAGGGTGACCACGACGGCACTGGCCTCCGACCGCCTGCTGGCGCAGGAGCACCACGCGCGGGCGGGATCGTCGAAGGGCCGGGGCGGAGACGGCGCAGTTGCAGGCGCCGAGTTCCCTGACGCTGTGGCGGCCGGCGGCCGGGGCTGGTCCCTGTTCCCGAGGCGGCCTGCGGTGAGCACGTGCCGCTCACCGCGGACCCGCCCCGTCAGCCGGTCGGGCGGGCAGGTCAGGTGTCGGCTGCCGGCTCCTGGCCGGGCTGGGAACGGCGGAGCTGTTCGTTGATGCGCAGGGCCTCCTGGAGTTGGTCTTCGAGGATGATGATGCGGCAGGCGGCTTCGATGGGGGTGCCCTGGTCGACGAGGTCGCGGGCACGCATGGCGATGCGCAGTTGGTAGCGGGAGTAGCGGCGGTGTCCGCCTTCGGAGCGCAGTGGGGTGATGAGGCGGTGTTCGCCGAGGGCTCGTAGGAAGGCGGGGGTGGTGCCGGTCATCTCGGCGGCGCGGCCCATGGTGTAGGCGGGGTAGTCGTCGTCGTCGAGTTTGTCGGGCATGTCGGGGCCGGTCGTGGTCGTCACTGCACCTCTCTGGTTCTTGGGAGAACGCGTCGAGGGGCCCCGGCGCCGTGTCGGCTCCGGGGCCCCGAAGGGGAAACATCACCATCTTCCGGCCTGGGCCGGTCCTTTTACTTCCGCATCGCCCCGGGGATGGGGGTGTGCGGGGATCGCGTATGCGTGACCGGAAACCACCGTCCTTGCGTTGGGGTCTGCGGTGTCCGCCCGGGCGAGTGTTCTCGCGCCGGGCGATCCTGATGGCGTTTGTGCCCTCCGTTCGTCCTCCGTACTGGCTGTCACTTCCGTACTGCTGGGTACCGCTGGTGGCGACCCTGATACCCGCGGCCGCCGGGTCCGGCAGCCAGTCCCGTCGCCTGTCCTGTACTTACTTGGCTTCGGAACTCCGCTGCCGGACCGTAGTACGAACTTCTGTCCAACAACTCCGGCCAGTTCGTGTCTGGCCGGTATCGCCGACTTCTGCCTACGAGAGAAACATTAACTCCGCCCACTGGCAATGTCTACTCCGGCGGGAACAGATTTTGCCGCGCCGTAGAGGCAGGTAGTCTTCCGCTGCGCGGCGGCGGCGCACCCTGGCCACCGCCGCGGGCCCGAAGTGACGAGCGACACCGCGCAGGGAGGCGGCAGTGGAACACCCGGCGCCCGTGGTACCAGAGACGGTCCGGGACGGGCAGGCAGCCTTGATCGAGGCGATCACCGAGGCCGTCCGCGACGGTGACGACCGCACCATCCGGCGGCTGCTGACCCGCTTCGCCGAGCTGGCCACCATCTCTGACCTGTACGCCCTGCGCGACACCCTTGACACCGCCCTCCCACCCGGCGCCCACGGGCAGAGGTGACCCTGCCGGAACATGCTCGCGGATCTGCCCGACAGACGTTCAGGCCGGTCTTGCGCCTCGGTGTCGTGGCCGGTGCGCAGCGCGCTCGCCCTGGTGGGTCGGGGCGAGGTAGCGGGTGCCCGGCCAGCAGGTGAGCTCCAGCACGGGTGCCGGTGTCTGCGAGCGCCCGGCAGGGCTGGGCGACCACACCTTGCCCGCGTGGATGTCGCGGCGCACCACCGTGGCTCCGGGCTCGAACCCGGGTATCCGGCGGGGACGGTAGTGGTCCCTGTCGGTCGGCGGGCGGAGGCCGACGTGGGCCGGATAGAGCGGCCCGGCGCCGGTCCCCTTGCCACGCTGTGCGACCGGGTGGCCGACGCCGGTAGTGCCGTCCCGGGTCAAGCCGCGATGGTGAGGTCGGCACGGCCGAACAGCAGCGCGTAGCCGCGGGGCAGCCGGCCGAGCAGGCGGTCGGTCAGTTCGTGGCCGGCCAGGTCGGCGAGGGCGGTCAGGACGGAGGAGGTGTCCCAGCGGGCGCAGGCGAGGCTGGTGTGCAGGGCGCGGGCGACGGCTTCGACGAAGGCCGGGGCGGCGACCGGCTCGGGCAGCGGGAGCTGCGAGGCGAAGACGGCGCGGGCCTTGTCCGGCAGGGTGGCGGCGAGGTCGCAGCGCTCCTCGCCGGTGAGCTGGGAGCCGAGGACGGCCAGAACGGTGTCGAGGACGCGCTGGGCCTCCTCGTCGTCGCTGTAGCGGCCGAGGGTGCGGACCTGCTGGAGGAGGCGGCGGTGCCGGGTCATGGCGGTGGCCTTCCGGGAGTGGGCGCCGCCGCGGGTAGGGCGACGGGCGTACGGCGGTTCAGGGGCGGTGGCCGGGCTGGGGGCGGCCGAACAGGAGGTCGTAGCCGGGTGGCAGTTGGAGCAGGACGCGTTCGGTGAGGTCGTCGCCGGCGGCGTCGGCCGCGGTACTGAGGACCGCGCCGATGTCCCACAGCGCGGTGTGTTCGGTGGCGCCCTCGATCCAGGCGGCCGTGGCCCGAACGAACCTGTCGGGGCTGAGCGGTTCTGCGGCCTGCAGCGGGTTGAGCAGGATCAGAGCGAGGGTCTCGGGCAGGCGTGCGGCCAGCTCCGCGCGCACATCGCCGACCAGGTGTGCGCCGAGCAGGGCCAGCACGACACGGGCCGCCCGCTCGGCCTCCTCGGGAGTGTCGTACTCACCGCGCTCCCGTACCCGGTCCAGGAACGCTTCCCATCGAAGAGTCACCACAGGTCTCTCCTTGTTCCGAGCAAGCTGCCGCGTCGACGGCGGGCCTGCGTTCCACGGCCAAGTACCCGCCGAGGCCGGTGAGGCGGATCAGCCTGACCACACACGGGCCGGCTCCCCGCAGAACGAGCCGCCCACCCCGGCGGCCGGCCAGGTTGCGGGCCTCGACGAGCGCACCCAGGCCCGCGCAGTCGATGAACGTCACCTCCGACAGGTCGAGCACGACGTCCCGATGGGTCTTCAGCGCCCGCGCCAGGACGCGGCGCAGCCGCGGGGCGGTGGCGAGGTCGATGTCCCCGCGCGCCGCCACAATGGCAGGGGTGGTGTCGTGCATGGCGTGTCCACCTCCACCGGCTGCGCAGCGCCCGGCGGTTCCGGCGTGGTGTGGGCCGTGGGTGCCGGTGCCCCGCGTGGGCGGGGGGAGAGACCTTGCGGGTGCACCGGCGTCCGGGGCGGCCTGGTGGGTCAGGCCTGGATCTGCTTGCGGCTGCCGCTGTGGCTGATCGCGATCTTTCGCGGCTTGGCCTTCTCCGCGACCGGGATCTTCAGCGTCAGCACGCCGGCGTCGTAGTCGGCGCTGATCCCCGCGGGGTCGAGGGTGTCGGAGAGCATGACCTGGCGGGAGAACACGCCGAGCGGGCGCTCGGACAGCTCCCACTTCACGTCCTCGCCCTCGCGGCGGGGGCGGCGCTCGGCCTTGACGGTCAGCATGTTCCGCTCGACGTCGATGTCGATCGCCTCCGGGTCGACGCCGGGCAGGTCGAAGCAGATCACGTACTCGTCGCCTGCGCGGTAGGCGTCCAACGGCATCGGCGTCGGGCGCGACCACGTGCCCGTGGTGCCCAGGAACTGCTGGGTCAGACGGTCCAGCTCGCGGAACGGGTCAGTGCGCATCAGCATCGCGAAACACCTCCACTGATCGATGGGTGCCAGTGCGCTTCACCTGCATCCGTTCTAACATGTCATCCATCCGATGACAAACCCACGAGTCGCCGAAGGAGTGACACCATGGGAAAGCGGTCCGACGCGCCCACCACAGGCGGCGGCCCACCCACGGGACCGGCGTCCTTCCTCGCCGCAGCCGCCGCGCTCGCCGCCATCGACGACGCCGTCCGCACCGCCCAGAACCCCGGTCCCACCAACCGGTCCGGCGCCGGTGCACCGGACGAGGGCCCGGCACCGGCCCTGGCGGCGCTGGTGCTGCTGCGCGAACTGCGCACCGAACTCGCCGGCTGGGAGGCGGGCCTGGTGGAGACCGCCCGCGCCGGCGGAGCCACCTGGGCCGACCTCGCCCAGCCCATGGGCGTCGCCAGCCGCCAGGCCGCCGAGAACCGCTACCTCCGCCTCAGGCCCACCGGCAGCAGACCCGAAAACGCTGCGACCGGAGCGGAGCGCGTCAAAGCGGTACGCGACCGCCGGGCCGCCGACCGCGCCGTCACCGCCTGGGCCCGCGACAACGCCGCCGACCTGCGCGTCCTCGCCGCCCAGGTCGTCGCCGCGCCCGACCTCCCGCCCACAGCCCGCCCGGCGCTGACTGCACTCACCGCCGCCCTCGCCGCCCCCGACCCGGCCGACCTGATAGCGCCCCTCACCGACATGCGCCCCCACCTCGGCGCCACCCACCCCGACCTCACCACCCGCCTCGACACCCTCACCCACCGCACCGACCGCCTCCGCCATGACAGCGACCAACAACGCACCTGACACCACCACCGAAGAACGCTGGCAGCACATCGAGAACCGGCTCGCCGCCATCGAACGCCGCATCCAGGAACAGAGCAGCACCGCCATCGCCACCATCGACACCTGCCTGGCCAGACTCGACGCCCTACGCAACGACCTGGCCCACGAGCCCTGGCCCCCACACCGCTTGCCCACACCCGCGGACCCTCCGCCCATCACGCCGCAACAACCGGTGCGTCCCCCCACGGTGGCCCGGTGACGGGCGCTCCTCTCCCCCGGTGCAGTTATCCGGACTGCCGGCCAGAAGTGCAGCGGGGAGGCAGCCACGGTCCGGGCGCGCGGCCGCGCAGCGCCCAGGCACGGGTACAGGCCGCATCCGAAGCCCGGATGCCCTGGGCGGCCGGGTCGTGCCCGCCAGGCACGGCCGCAGGTGTCGGATGCGCAGGTCGAGGGCGACGGAGATCCGGCGGCGGGAGCCGCCGCGAACGGCAGCGACGGTCGCGGCGCTCGTGTCCAGGCGCGGGGCGAGACAGGTGGCGGGCCTGCCCTGCGCCGCGAGTCCCGTGAGGACTGCAGCCGCCTGCCCTGCGCCGGTGGCCCCGGCCGGAGGCCGGCGGCTGGTCGCGCCGGGGCAGGGGATGCCGAGGACGGCCCCGGCGGTACTGCGGGCGATCAGGGCGGGACGCCGCCCGGATGTGGCAGCAGGCGGCGGATGAGGGTGCCGGAGGTGTCGGCGATGTCCTGGGCGGACATGCCGCGGCGGACGAGGACGGCGGCCCGGGTCGCCGCGAGGGTGGGGTCGACGCGGGCGGTGAGGGCCGGGACGCGGTCGCTGTCGCGGCGCCGGCGGGCCAGCAGGGCCGCCTGGCGGCAACCATTGCGGGGGCAGCCGTAGTCCGCGCAGGACGTCTGCCCGTGGCGCACTCGGCTGCGGGCCGGCTGAGTGCTGGGCGCTGGAAACGACGATGCCTTCCGATCCGGCTGCTCGGCCAGCGCCGAAAGACGTGTATTGCGGCCCCACGTCCGAATGATGCGTCGGTTCGCCCGCCTCCGGTCGGCGCCAGGGCGCGGCCTAACAGCGGAGCTGACCGGGTGTCATCCCCAGTCGTTCGCGCAGCAGGGTGGCGAGCGTGGTGGCGTTCTCGTACCCCACGCGCCGGGCCACCGCGTCCGTCGGCAGGTCGGTGGTGCGCAACAGGTGAGCCGCTTGCTCGAGACGGATGGACTGGGCGAACTTCAGCGGTGACATGCCCAGCACGCGGTCGACGGCACGCTGCAGGGTGCGCTCGCTCGCGCCGACCGCCCGGGCCGCGTCGGCGATCCGCAGGGGCCGGTCGAGATGCTCACGCACCCAGCGTTCGAAGGCGCTGACCATCGGGTCGGTGCGGGCGAGATGGCTGGGGACGGCGTAGGCGGCCTGGTTCGGGCGGGTGTCGATCACCAGGTAGCGCGCCGTCAGCTCGGCCAGTGCAGGGCTGCCGTCCCTGACCAGCGAGAGGGCGAGGTCGAGGTGGGCCATCGCCGCCCCGGCCGTGGTGATGCCCGGTGCGTGGGTCAGCAGATGGCTCTCGTCCAGGGCCACCCGGGGGTAGCGCTGCCGGAAGGCGGGGGCCAGCCACCAGCTGGTGGTGGCGGGCAGCCCGTCCAGTACACCGCTCTCGGCGAGAACGAAGGTGCCCGTACAGGCGGCGGCCAGTGGCACCCCGTCGGCGCGTGCCTGACGCACCACGTCGCGTACGGCCCGCTGGGCGGGCGAGCCCATCCACTGCACGAGCGGATCCGCCTGCTTCGGCCCGGCGCCGGGCACGACCAGGACGTCGGGTGGCCCGGCGGCTGCGGGGGACACGGCTTCCACCAGGTGGCCGGCGGCCGTGCGGACTGGGCCGCGCGGGTTGATGCACGTCACCCGCCAGGGCGGCGGGGGCATCGGCAGCTCGTCCCGCAGTTCGTTGGCCGTCTGCAGGACGTCGAGCACTGCGGCGAGGCCGGAGTCGAAGGCTCCGTCGGCGACCAGTACTGAGATCTTCATGGCGGAAACGGTAAGGGATGCGCCGTATCCGCCACTGCGGTGGTGGGCTGACGGTCCCTGAGTCGATCACTGTTCGGCCGGGAGCGCCCGGCCGGCGAGGAGCGTGGCGGGCCGGGTTCGGGGCAGGCCGATGGGCCTGGGTGCCCGAACGGCGGCCACGACGCGATCGAAGGCGGGCGCGTCCATGGCCTGGCCGGGCGTGAGATGGAAGCACAGCGGTCGGCAGCGGCCGTCCGCGCGGTCAAGTGGATCTTTGGGGTCAGCCCGCCGCGGGAGCATCCGATGGTGTGGCGGGCGGGCTCGCCGGCCGGGGCCCCTTCCTGCGGGTCCCGGCCGGCGTTCTGGTGGGTACGGACGACGATCGAGTTCACGCCGACGACCCGTTCAGGTCGTCCTCGGCGTCGGCCCGGGCGGGCAGGGCGGTGAAGTCCCGCTCCCAGGTGCCGTCGATCGCCCGGTTCCGCAGCCGGCAGACGCCCTTCCGCAAGGCGGGTAGGCGTACCCACCGCGAGCCGGACCGGAGATTCCACGCGATCGCGTTCGATCACCTGCCGGTGACCGCGCCACCCGTCCCGCTACGAAGTTCATGCGCTTCCTCGGGTGCTAACGGGTGCGGGCGGGCTACGGGAGCTTCGCGGCCAGGACCTCGACGGGCAGGATCTCGGGGGCCTCGGCGAGCAGCTTGGGGGCGTGCTCCATGAGCGCCGACGCGATCCGGCCCTGCAGGTGCGCGGTGCGGTCCTCCTCGGTGCCGAAGGCGTCGAAGATGCCGAACGTGGTGGGGCCCAGGCGCAGCGCGAACCAGAGGGTGGTGCCGGCCTCTTCCCGGGCGAGAACGAGGGCTCCGGTGAGCAGTTCCTCGACGTCGCGGACGTGGTCCGGCTTGGCCTCGATACGGGCGAGCAGGCCGATGCGGGTGGTCCCGGGGACAAGGGCGTTGGTCATGGTGTGTTCCTCGAAGTGTGGGGTGGGTGCGGTGTGGTGCCGCCGTGTGATGTGATCACCGTATGAGCGGCCGGGGGGCTCCAGTCAGTGGCGGATCCGCCGGATTCCTGACCGTTTCCGACATGAGGATTTCGGTACCGGTCTTGGACGACTCTTCGGCTCCCGGCCGGCCACGGTCCTCGACGTCCTGCAGACGGCCAACGAGCCACGGGAGGAGCTGCCCACCCCCACCGCGCCGAAAGCGCACCCGCGTCAGCGGGCTCTACCTTCGTGGTCGGGTTGGTCCAGCCGACGACGAGCCCGAACTCCTGAAGCTGATCGGCGATGTTCTCGACCTTGCCGACGGCCGGGAGATCACCTGGGCCGTCGATATGACCGGTGGGGAGCCGACACTGCTGCCGGCCCTGCTGGTCAACCACGGCCAGGAGGCCCTCCACATCCCCGGACGCCCGGTCAACCGGGCGTCCGATGGCTACCGCGGCGAGGGCAGGACCGATGCCCACGACGCCTACGCGATCGCCGACCAGGCCAGGATGCGCCGCGACCTTCGCACCATCCGACCCGGCGACGAAGCCGCCATCGAGCTCAAGCTGCTGACCGGGCGAAGGGCGGACTTGGTCGAGGACCGCACCCGCGTCGTCAACCGCCTGCGCAGCACCCTGATGAGCATGTTCCCGGCGCTCGAACGGGCATTGGACATGACCAACGTCGGTCCGCTCAAGCTGCTGACGGGCTACCAGACTCCCGCCGCTATCCGCCGGACCGGAGCCTCGCGGCTGACGAAATGGCCGGCCAACCGCAAGGTCCGAAGCACGTCCAGGCCGTTCTGGCACTCGCCCGTCGACGTGTCACGTCATCTGAGCCCTGATCCGTGACCGACGGTGCTACCAAGTCACGCCCCTGTCACCACACCTGCTTGACAACAGCATTAGGAAGCGAGGGAGACGGCGAAGGGCTTGAAGCCGTGTCGGCGCAGGAGGTGGGGAACCACGAGGATCATGGCCTCGGTGGCGCGGGCTGTGGTGATGCCGCCGAGGTCCTCGATCCATGCGGGCTGCCAGCCCAGGTCGCCGAGCAGGACGGTGACGGTCCTCTTCGCGTTCTGGTCGTCGCCCGAGAGATAGGCGGTCGGTGGGACGGCCAGGGTTTCGGGAGCGGTCATGACCATGAACAGCATGGTGTTGAGGGTCTTGACCACATGGGTGTCGGGGAGGGCGGCCTGGAGCTTCTCGGCGAGGCTGCTGCCGGGATAGCACAGGTCGCCGGGCAGGCCGTCATCGGCGTGGCGGGTGGCGTTGGAGACGTCGACGAGGATTTTCCCTGCGAGTTCGGTGCGCAGGTCGGTGAGGCGGTCCAGGGAGCTGTCGCCGGGCGTCGCGTTGATCACGATGTCCGCGGTGCGGGCGGTGGTGCGCAGGTCGGCGAAGGAGACGCCGGGACCCGTGCCTTCGGTGGCCGCTGCGTTCTCCTCCGGGTTCCGGCTGCCGAGGGTGACATGGTGTCCGGCTGCGGCTAGCTTGCGGGCGAGGTTGGTGCCGACGCGGCCGGCGCCCAGGATGCCGATGCTGGTCATGCGGTGATGCTCCTTGCGGTGTGAGGTGGGTAGAGCGGAGGTATCCGGTCAGGCGATCGGCGACAGGACCTTGAGGGCGTCGGTGTGGATGCCGGGGGCGGCGGCCAGGAAGTCGCGGCTGCCCGTGTGCCAGGCTTCACCCGCCAGGTCGGTGACGGTGCCTCCGGCCTCGGAGACCAGCAGGGCGCCGGCGACCAGGCCGGAGCGGACGTCGGAGAACTGCCAGAACGCGTCCATTCGTCCGGCGGCGACGTGGATGAGCTGCATCGTGGCGGGAACGGACACGCGCACGACCAGGCCGTTGACGAGCATGGCGGTAACGGAGTCACCGATCCGCCGGAAGGTGCGCTCGTCCTCGCCGGGCCTGGCCTGGCCGGTGCCGACGAGCGCGGCGCCCAGGTCGGTCTTGGCGGACACCTTCAGGGGCCGGTCGTTGAGGCGGGCACCGCCACCGGCGACGGCGGTGTAGGTGTCGCCGGTCAGTGGCAGGTGGACGACGGTGAGTACCGGCTGGTTGTCGCGGACCAGGGTGGCGGTGACGGCCCAGTCCTCCATGCCGTGGACGTGGTTGATGTTGCCCTCGGCGGGGTCGACGACCCACCACTCCCCCGACGGGAGCGCACCGCCGGCCAGCTCGTCCTCGGCCCACTGCGATCCGGGTCGGGCCCGCAGCAGCGGCTCCCGCAGCACGTCCAGCACCGCGTCGTCGTTGGCGTGGATCTCAGCGACGACCTCGTCCAGACTCACGCCCCGGGCGTGCGGGGTGTGGCGGTCGCGCAGGGTGAGGCCGGCGGTCTTCACCGCGGCTGTCACCTCGGACAGGAGCGTCGCGTCGGCGGCGAAAGGCATGGCTGTGCTCATGGGGGGCTCCCTGGATTCGATGTGTGCGGGCGGCTTGTCTCGCGCCCGCACTTCGAAGGTAGGCCTCCCGATCATTAACAACAAGTGCATGCTATTCACTTGTAGAGTTACTGCCATGCAACTGGATCTGAACCTGCTCACGGCCCTGGACGCACTGCTGGAAGAGGGAAGCGTCGCCGGCGCCGCAGCACGCCTCCACGTCACCGCACCGGCGATGAGCCGCTCCCTGGGCCGCATCCGCAAGGCCACCGGTGACCAGATCCTGGTCCGCACCGGCCGCAGCATGGTCCCCACCACCCGCGCGCTGGCCATGCGCGCCCGGGTCCACGCCCTCGTACAGCAGGCCCACCAACTTCTGTCCGCGCAGCAGCAACTCGACCTGGCAGCTCTGGACCGGGTGTTCACCGTGCGCTGGCACGACGCCCTGACCGCCGCCTGCGGCACCGCCCTGATCACCGCCGTCCACCGCCAGGCCCCCGGTGTCCGGCTGCGCCTGTCGGCCGAACCCGGGACAGACGACGCCGAGTTGCGCCGGGGTGAGGTCGACCTCGAATCGAGCTCCAGCGCTCCGACGCTCCCCGACGTCCGCCACCGCCTCGTCGGCAGGGACCGGCTGGTCGTTGCCGTCCGGCCAGGCCACCCCCTCACCGAAGGTCCGCTGAGCATCGAGCGCTACGCGGCCGCCGAACACCTCACCGTTTCGCGGCGCGGAAGCCTGCGCGACCCGATCGACGACGCCCTGACCACCCGCGGCCTCGAACGACGCGTCGTCGCCGCCGGGCCCAC
Organism: Kitasatospora dryopteridis; assembly: GCF_050749075.1. Taxonomy (NCBI): domain Bacteria; kingdom Bacillati; phylum Actinomycetota; class Actinomycetes; order Kitasatosporales; family Streptomycetaceae; genus Kitasatospora; species Kitasatospora dryopteridis. The sequence continues at coordinate 284,511 of NZ_CP192749.1, forward strand.
CGCCGCCTTCGCACTGCAACTCGCCCTCGACACCGACCTGGTCGTCGCCCTCCCCGACGCGGTCACCCGCGCAGCCCGGGAACAACTCGGCCTGGCTACACTGCCGCCGCCGCTCCCTCTGCCCGAGGTCCCTCTGTACCTGCTGTGGCACCAGCGCTACGACGACGACCGCGCCCACACCTGGCTGCGAGACCTGGCCGCCGAAACCGTCCAGGCACTATTCGCACCACCGACCGCCCCTCAAGAGCCCCTCACCAACTCGACCGGGCAGTGACGGATACGCCCGGGGGAAGGCCTGCGACGGCCGACTCCCGCTCTCGTGAACATCACCTATTGGTGCGAGCCTGCGACTCCCGATCTCACGTCGAAACAAAGCCGTAAATCGCACACAAAGCCAGCCGGGCTTCTTCCACGCCTTGACGGCCGCTCAGGACGACCCCGCGGCGGGCACCGGAAACTCCCCGCGCCGGCCCGCCGCACGCCGTCGGCAGCCACGGGAGAGCAGGGTGAACCAGCGCGAGAAGTCGGTGATCTCGTGGTCGGCCGGTTCCCGCGCCATCCGCTCGTATCTCCGCCGGCGCGGAATCCGAGCGGCGATCCCGCAGCCCGACGACCAGGCCGCTCACCGCAAACGACGCGGCAGCCGGGGAGGCAGGCCACCAGCCCTTCGACCACGATGCCTACAAGCAACGCAACACGGTCGAGCGCTGCATCAACAGACTCAAGCAGTGGCGCGGCCTGGCCACTCGCTACGACAAGACCGCAACCGTCCACCTCGCAGGACTCCACCTCGCCGCCATCTTCCTCTGGTCAGCGAGGTGACCCAAAAGAAACGGCCCAACCGCGACCGGCCCCATCCGTCCGTGCTACGGATTGCAGAGATCGTCCGCCACTTCCTGCAATTCCTTCTGCTTCTTCTTTGCCGCCAGCCAGTTGGCCCGGGCCTGGTCGACCTTGGCCTTCTGGGCCTCGATCGCCACCGTGTCCGGGGGCTGTGCGACTTCCAACTCGTGGAGCTTGCGCTCGGCGTCGTCCAGCTCCTTCAGCCTGGAAGCTGTCTCCAGTTTGGCCTTTGCAAGGTCGGCCTTGGCCTCCTCGCAGATTGGCGGCAGTGAGCTCGACATCTGTCCTCGGGGAACTCGCTCGACGTACGGAGCTGGATCGGGTGCCGACCGCGTGCCACGTATGGACGGGACGCGGCCGCCCGCCGTCCCACAAGCTAATATTCGTCCCGCTGCCGATCCGCTCGGATCGGCAGCAGCGAGCGGGCGTTCGGTCAGACGGAGAAGTCGGCCCACTCCAAGCCAGTCAACGTGACGTCGAGGCCGCGGGCGCGGCGGCCGCCGTCCTGGAAGTAGGCCCGGCCGAGGCCTTCGGCGATGATCTGCTCCTGCTCCTGCTGGGAGGCGCCGCGGTCGCGGGCGGCGAACAGGTCGCGGGCGACGCTGCCGGGCAGCCGCTGGGTGACGATCCGCTCGCGCGGGTCGTCGGTGGACAGGCCTGCGGACTTGAAGCCGAAGGAGGCCATGACCTCGACGGTGAAGCCGCGGGCCTCGGCGGCCTCGCGGACGCGCTGGCGGACGCGGGGCTGCCAGCGCTCGCGCACCGCGTCTTCGACTTTGCGGGCGTTGTCGGGGCCGATGCCCGCGCCCTTGCGCCACCGCTCGACCGAGCGCATCGAGACGCCGAGCGCGGCGGCCACGTTGCGGGTGCCCTTCAGCTGCCGGACCAGGAAGTTGACCCGTCCCTGCAAGGTTTTCGGGATGGGCCGGGTCTGCAGGGCGCGTTCCAGCCCGCGGTCGATGGCATCCATTCAGCTCACTCCCCCTCGGCGACGGCGTCGCCGCCCTTGACGTGCCGGCCCGGGTTGGTGTCCTCCGCGATCAGCTCCAAGGCCCAGTCCATGCTCTGGGTGCCCTCGTGCTTGCACAGGCCCGGCGAGATCCCCAGCCGCCACACCGTCGACAGCTCCCCGTCCAGGCCGCGGAGCAGGTCCAGGGCGGACGGGCCGGGGGCCGGGTAGACGGTGCAGTCCGAGAGGATCGCGAGCGGGAACCGGCCGGTGGCCTCGGCGAAGCGGCGGATCTTGCGGTGCTGGTTGACGGTGGCGGTGTCGATGATCAAAGCGCGGTTCAGCGGGTCCCAGGTCGGGCGCTCCAGGGCGGGCCAGCGCTGCCCGGGCCGGTAGGAGGCGCCGCGGGGGCGCTCGCGGAGCTTGCCGATGCCGCCCTTCGCGGTCGCCTTCACCGCGGCGAGGATGGCCAGCTCGACGGGGTCGCCGTGCTCCTGCAGGCCGGCCATCACCGCCAGGAACGCCTCCGGATCCCGCTCCCCCAGGTCGAGCGGGACGCCGAGCCTGTCCATGGTGGTGAGGTAGGCGGCGCGCAGGTGCTTGTGCCAGGGGTCGAGCCACGGGCCGGACTCGTGCCGCAACCAGCCCTCGGTCGGCGCCACGTCGAGGCCGAGTTCGCGGGCGTAGGCGACCTTCGCGGTGGTGTACCAGGCGGGGCCGGTCGGCGGCAGGCCGTCCGGGGTGAACGGGTTCGGCAGCCGCGGGTCCAGCTGGGCGGTGGAGAAGTCGCACTTCCAGCTGCCGGGGATCTTCGGGTCGAAGACCGGGTTGAGCTCGTGCACCGGCTCCGACAACGCCATCGTCAGCCGGCCGGCCGCGGCGAGGAACGCGGTGTTGATGTCCAGGCCCACCACGTGCGGCAGCACCCGCTCCGCCTCGCCGATCGCCTCGACGGGGCGGATCCAGTCCCACGCCTCGGTGACCAGCACATCGCCGGGGTCGCGGTCCTGGGCGACCGGGTGCTCGGAGGGGGCCTCCGGCGGCGCCGGATCGAACGCCCAGGTGCGTGAGCCCTCCACCGGACCGGACGTCCAGCCGGACTCGGTGCGCACCGCGCGGGTCGGCGGGCGCAGCGCCTCCATCAGCGAGAGGCCGGTGACGGCGGTGGAGCCGCGGGGGGTCATGACGCGTTCGGCGTAGCCGCCAAGGAGAGCAGCCAGGGCGGGGGCGTCGAGACCGTCGGGGATGGTCCAGCCGGCGGAGGTGAGGGCGGCCCAGGCGGGGATGCAGTACTGCACGCAGGCGCGCTTCGCGCCGTCCGGGGTGCGATAGACGCGGGCCCAGGGTCCGAAGCCGCGTTGGGTGAGCTGCCAGCCTGCTTTGGTGAGGGCTTTGACGACTCTGTGGGTCTCGGGGAGGCGGCCGAGGCGGCGCTCGAACTGGCCGGGTTCGGTGCCCATCGGGGGCAGGCCGAGCAGGGTGGCGGCGTCGTCGGTGAGGACGATCAGCGGGTCGCCGTCCTTGCCGTGCTTGTGCAGCCGCGCCTCGCCGAGACCCGCGGTGAGCGTCCACTCGGTGAGTTCCGGCAGCGTCATGACGGCGGGCATGTCGAGGACGCGGCCGTCGACCAGGTGCGCGAGCAGGCCGCGGCCGGACGGGGCCGGGTCGACGACGGCGAGCGGCCCGTTCGGGAACTTTGCGGCCGCCGCGGCCCGGGGGTCGTCCACCGGGGCGGCGGCGCGGGCCGGCGTCTTCCGCGCCGGGCGGGCGCCCAGACCGGCGGCCGGGCGGGCCGGCCGGGTCGGTGCAGCAGGGGGCGCGGACCGGCGCGGGGCCGCGGGGGCGGTAGCGGGCACGGCAGGCGCGGGGGCCTCGCCGTGGACGGCCGTGGGCGCCGGGGTGGGGACGGCGCCGGTCGGTGCGGGGGCCTGGACGCAGAAGCCGCCGCCCACGTGCACCGGTCGGCCGGCGGCGCGGAAGATGCTGGGCCGCCCGCACCAGATGCAGGGCTGCGGCTCGCCGGTGACGAGGTCGCCCGAGGGGGTGCGGTCCATCTCGACCGGGCCGGCGGGCGGTACCGGGGCGGCGGGCAGGGCATGTGCGGGAGCCGGGGACTGGGCCGGGGCGTGCATGGGGGCCGGGGCGGCCGCGGGTGGGGCCTGGGGGAGCAGGCGGGCGGCCATGCCGTCCAGGAGTTTGGCGTAGGCGGCACGGCCCTCACCCTGCGGGTCGCGCTGGCCGGACTCCCACGCGGTGAACGTGCTGGTGCTGACGCCGAGGGCCTTCGCCGTCTCGGCCTTCGTCAGCCCGTACTCGGTGCGCAGCCACTCGCGTTCGGCCGGTTCGGGCAGGGCGACGGCGCGGCGTGGGCCGGCGCCGAGGAGCGCGTCGATGGCGTCCGGGGTGTCGGTCATCGGTCAGTTCTCCGCGGTGCGGGCCGGCAGTGGTGCGCGGCCGGGGTCGGCGTCGAGGAAGGTGCGCAGCGCGGCGCCGGTCATGATCCGGGCGGGGTTGCGGCCGGGCGGCAGGGGCAGGCGCTCGCCGAGGGCCCAGCGGAAGCGTTCGGCGGGTGTGAGGTCGAAGGTGTACTTGCCGCCGGCCTGCGGGTCGGGTTCGGCGTTGCGGATCTCGAACGCGCCGACGCAGACGCCGCCGTCGACGAACGCGAGGAGGAAGTCGCCGTGGTCGGCGATGGTCTGCTCGCCGAAGCGCCACCAGCGGGACGCGGCCTCCAGGACCGTCTCACCGCCCTTGAGTGCCTGCCGGACGTCCACTGCGAGCACGAGACCCTCCCCAAGTCAGGACATGGTAAGCCGAACGATGCAATCGTAATGCATATCAGAGCCGTTTATCAACTCATAAAATCTAACGTAGCTGCGAACGAGCGTGATTGACGGCAAGTCACGGAGTGCGCTCACGCGGGGCGCCGGCGGCGGCCGCGCGCCTGGAAACGCGGCAGGCCCGGCACCTGGGGTGCCGGGCCTGCCGGGGTTGGTAGCGGGGACAGGATTTGAACCTGCGACCTCTGGGTTATGAGCCCAGCGAGCTACCGAGCTGCTCCACCCCGCGTCGGTGAGCACGACTGTACGGCACCGCGCTTGAGCATGGGAAATGCATTCCGGGGGAAGCTGACCTCGGAGTTCGCGGCGTTCGCCGGCCTGCTCGCGATCAGGATCCGCCTCTGCCGGCCCCGCGATCCGGAGGCGAAAGGACTGGTGGAGCGGGTGAACGGCTATCTGGAGACCAGCTTCCTGCCCGGCCGCACATTCGCCGGACCCGGCGACTTCAACACCCAGCTCACCGCATGGCTGCAGATCGCCAACCGCCGACACCACCGCACGATCGGCTGCCGGCCCACCGAACGCTGGGAAGCCGACCGGGGCGCGATGCTCACCCTGCCACCGGTCGCCCCGCCCCACTGGTGGCCCCAGAGCACCCGACTGGGCCGTGACCACTACATCCGCGTCGACACCTGCGACTACTCCGTCCACCCCCGCGCCATCGGCCAGCAGATCACCATCCGGGCTGACACCGAGGAGATCACCGCCACCACCCGCACCGGCGAGACCGTCGCCCGCCACGCCCGCTGCTGGGCCCGGCACCAGACCATCACCGACCCCGAGCACGCCGCCGCGGCCGAAACCCTTCGCGGCCAGGCAATCCACCAGCGCGCCTCCCGCGCCCAGGCCCGCGGCCTGACCGCCCTCGCACTCGACGACCTGGGCATCGAGGTCGAACAACGCCAGCTCGGCTCCTACGACCGCATCTTCACCCTCATCGAGGGCGGCGCCGGAAAGGAGGACACCTGATGGCCCGCACCTCCGCTCCCAACGCCACAACCGCCACCGACACACCGGCGGCCCAAACCGGCCGACAGACCACCGCCGACCTGGCCTTCCTCTCCCGCGCGATGAAGGCGCCCGCTTTGCTGGACGCCGCCGAGCGCCTGGCGGAGCGCGCCCGCACCGAGTCCTGGACCCACCTCGAATACCTCGTCGCCTGTCTGCAACGCGAGGTCTCCGCCCGCGACAGCCACGGCGGCGAGCAACGCATCCGGGCCGCCCGCTTCCCCTCGGTCAAGACCATCGAGGAGATCGACGCATCCCACCTGCGGGGCATAACGCGCCAACAACTCGCTCATCTGGGCACACTGGACTTCATAACCGCCCGCGAGAACGTCGTCTTCCTCGGCCCGCCGGGCACCGGCAAGACACACCTGGCCACCGGACTCGCCGTCCGGGCCTGCCAGGCCGGCCACCGGGTCGCGTTCGCCACCGCCGCCCAGTGGGTCGACCGCCTGGCCGCCGCCCACCAGGCCGACCGGCTCCAGGACGAACTGGTCAAGCTCGGCCGTTACCCACTGATCGTGGTCGATGAAGTGGGCTACATCCCCTTCGAACCGGAGGCCGCGAACCTGTTCTTCCAGCTGATCTCGAACAGATACGAGAGGGCGAGCGTGATCGTCACCTCGAACAAGCCCTTCGGGCGCTGGGGAGAGGTCTTCGGTGACGAGACCGTCGCCGCGGCCATGATCGACCGGCTCGTCCACCACGCCGAGGTCCACTCCCTCAAAGGCGAGTCCTACCGCATGCGGGGGCGGGAACTCGGGCACGTCCCCATGAACGACAACGACTGACACACACCATCCAGCGAGACCGCGGCTGGCCCACAACTGAACCGTCGATACCGGCCCGAATTCAGCCGCCGCCGACAGCCGGATGGTTCCCTCCGTGTTCCCGCTCCCGACGGTCGACAAGAGACCGCTGCCATGTGCCCCTTCTTCAGGACTGCCGCTGCGGCCGCGGCGATGCTGCTGGTCTTCGCTGCGATGCCCCCTCGCACAGAGGACAGCCCGAAACTCCGTGTTGAGGATGAAGCTCCTGGCGATAGGTTCACCCCCATGACGGCCGAAGCCCTGCACCGACTGACCAGCTCCGAATGCACCGATATCTGGGACCGCTTCGACGCCAAGTTCGACTTTCGACCCAGCATCAACGCCTTCCCCGGCATCACAGAGCCTTCACCATCGATTACGTGGAGCCTCGACGCATTGAGCGACGATCCCGGAGATCGGAAGCTCGACCGCCTGGTCGACTTGGTGCAGGACGGGCTCGGCAAGTGCAGCAGCCCCGGAAAGCCGCTCTGGATTCTGAACTGGCAGCACACCTGCTACCGCCTCCGTCCGGATCTTCCGGCGACTGACATGTTCCTTCCCCGGGTTCTCGAAGGGCGTTCTCGGGAGGGCTGGCCGCTCAGCCCCTACCCGGACGGCGACTACTACATCTTCCTCGCCGACGACCTCCGCTTCGGCACCTTCGGACATCCCTGGGAACACTCCCTCTGCGTCTTCGGTGCCGAGCTCCTGGACGCTATCGCCGAGGACGTCCATCAGGTGCTCCAGCGTGTCCTCCGCCGTGACGGTCTGCCCACCGCGTGAGGACGCAAGCCGGCAGAACTGTTGCCGCCCCCATGTGACACGATCACGCTCATGACGGATGAGCCCGACGCCGGTGCTGACACCCACATACGGCTGCTGGCGGGCCGCAACAGCGCTGGACGGCCTGTCTTCGAGGTGCTTCCTGCCCGGATGCTGGGAGAGCACTCGTTCGAGCTGAGCGGCAGCCCTGGCCTGGTGCTGGGATGCGCCGCCGGCGACGTGCTGCAGGTCGCCGATGACGGGACGTTCGAGGTGACCGGGCGCGGAGCCAACGTCTGTATCCAGGCCTACCGCGGAGGCCCCTTCTCGCCGGAGGAACTGGCAGGGCTGGAGGCCGGCCTCGCCGCCCTGAACGGGTTGGCCGAGGCGCCGACGGACCGACGGTTCATCGTGGGGACGGTTGCCCGTGTGGTCGGATTCCCCGCCATCGAGCGAGTCATGAACAACTGGGCCTCCGGCGTGGACAACGCCGAGTGGTGGTTCGGCAACGCCGACTGAACGGGCAGGGTCCGCTGTCGGACCTGGTCGTCAGGCTGGTCGGATTCGGACAGAGGAGGGCACCCAGATGGTGGAACACCCGGGCGTCGCAGCGCTCACGCAGATCATGTCGCCGGAGCACGGTGCCGACGAACAGGTCGACTGGGTGGTCGCTGAAGCCACTTGGAACGTTCGGTTCCCTACCGACTACAAGGCCTTCATGTCTGTCTACGGCGGCGGGTCGATCAACGACGAGGCCGACGTCCTGCTCCCTGTGCCTACGGAAGGCATCCAATGGGATCCCGGCAGCATGGCAGGGGAGACCGAGAACGCCCGCTACGGCTGGGAGATGGAAGGCGGCAGGGCCGCTCTCGACGTCGACCCGGGGCACATCCTTGCCTGGGAATCACCTCTGGACCGGACATCCTCTGCTGGCTGACCGAGGACAGCGACCCCGACCGCTGGCCGGTCTTGGTCATCGGACGACACACACGCCCGACCTTCACGGTCCACCCGTTCGGGATGGTCGAGTTCCTCCGTCGGTTGGTCCACGAGGACTACGACGGGTGGTCGTCCTGGCCGATCAGCGTCGGCGGTGAGCTGTGGAACTGCTCACCACCGACCTTCGTCCATTGGCGGGTGGAGCAACTCCGCTGGAAGGCAGGACTCGACCCTGCGACTGGCGAACCGGACCCCTACGCCGACATGTTCCCGCGCTGACCCCCGTGCTGGGCGAGGAATCCGCCGCCGGTGTCGCCGGACTCGGACGGATCCGTCCCGCCAACGATCTGGAGCACCGGCCAGCGGCTGCTGAACGTCTGGCGGCGGCGCCACGGAAAACCGGACCTACAAGAAGACGGTGATCAAAGTCCCGGGCGGCGCGAAAGGCAGCACGGAGCAGATGAGCGACCCCAGCAGCATCTGGGACGGCGGCCGTGCCTGATCCGCGTCGGCGCCACGGCGACTGTGGCGCGAGCAAGAGCTCCCGTCCGCCGGCGACGGCACGCGCGGCCGGGGACAGTGCCCGGCCACACTCCGGTGCCGCGGCCGGTGCGGGAGTCCGCGCGCGGGGCTGCGGTGGCCGGCTGTGGGACCGGCCACCGCGTCGGTCTGCCCGCCACCGGCTGTCGGGGGGAGTCAGCGGGTGGGGACCGTCCGCACCGCATCGACGGTGCTCGATAGGACAACGAGCCCCGAGGCCGGACGGGCACGGGCAGTGCCGCAGGCCCGGCCGGGCACGACCTCCGCCGGACGGCATCCTGCCGGACTCCTGAACCGTGTCAGCACCCGCCTCCGCCGCCCGTCGAACCGCCGTGGCCCAGGGCGCCCCACCAGGAGGTACGTGAGTGGTCCTCAGGAGCTGCAGGAGGTTCGGCCCGGGTGCTGCGCCGGGCGTACAGGTCGACCGGGACGGTGGGCGCCAGGGCCTCCGTCAATGTGCGGTGCAGCTGCCCGGTGTCGGCTTCCGACGGCAGGGAGCACGTGAAGGTCACCCCGTTCGTCATCACGACGGCCAGGGACGCGGTGACGTCGGGCGGGCGCGCGTCGCCCGGATAGGGCTCTTCCACGGTGTGGTCGATCCGGACCCGGCGCACCCGGCTGATCGGCTGCGGCACGGCGCGCCCGGAGCCCTTCACGATGGTGACCGAGGTCGGCCCGGGTACCGGCGCGAACCGCACCCGCCGCACGCAGGTGAAGGCGCGTACGGCAGAGGCCGCCCACGCCAGGACCGCCGCGCTGCTGCCGATCGCGAGGGCCGTCGGCCACACTGGGCGCCATCCCGTTCCGGCGAACAGCATGACCACCGCTACCGGGACGGCGGCGAGGAGGCCGAAGGCGAAGGCGAACGGCACCACCGCCACCGAGGAAACCGCCTCGTGCAGCGCGGCGCGACGGGTCGCCGTTCCCGGCTCGATCACCAGATCCGCTTGTCCGGGGACCGAGTTGTCAATGACGGCTTGGAAGCCGTCCACGGTATCCGTCATGACACCACGTTAGTTTCGTGTCGGTCGTTTCGACAGAGGCCAGGGCCTGCTGGACTGCTGGGCGACCGCCGCCAGTGTCAGTGTCGGTCGGGGGCGGCGGGCCGGCACGTGGACACCCGTCGGCCGCCCGGTGCTCCGGACGGGTGCCCCGCCGCCTGAAAGCGCGAAGCGATGGGCACGGTCCCCGGGCATGCCAGCACACCGCCACCGTTACCACGGCACAGCCCGCCTCCTCGGGCCGCCCACGAAACGGGCTCGTCCCAAGGCCGCCGGCCAGCCGCAGCCCAGCAGACCGGTCCCACGCTGTCCCGCTCCCCCGCTGCGGGTGAGGCGGGGGAGGCCCCGTGCGGAGCCCCATCGCCGGAGATGACCCGGCGGCCGTCGAGCGGCCCGTCGGGCCGTGCTCCAGGTCCGGGCCGGGCGCGGTCACGTACCCGTCGAGCGGCATCGAAATCTCGGCGGTCACCCTGCTCATGCCCGCTCCTCCACGGTGTGTCGCGCATCGGTCCCCGAGGCGGTGAGTGGTCCTCCCCTCGTGGTCGGCGAACGTCGACCCGACCGCGCCCGGTGTCAGGTCGGGAGTGGTGGCGCCGATCGATCACACGGCGGTGGCGGTGGCTCCAGCCCGCCCCGGGGCAGTGGGGCGTCGGCGAGGTGCGGATGCCGGCCGGCGGGTCGGTGTGCTGACGGCCCCCGGTACGGAGCACGGCGCTCCGAGAACTCCACGAGGCGACGACGCTGTCGGACGGCGGTCGGCACGTGGGCTGGACGCGGCGCAGCGGCGGACGTCCAGGCCGGGGCAGGCACAGGTCCCGGGGCGCAGCGCCCGTCGCCGGGGCGGCGGGGCCGAGGGCCCGGTCCAAGCCGTCCGTCGGGTCGGTTCCGCTCCGGGGGGAGGTCCCCCGGGTCGTCCGACCGCCCCCTGCGCGGGGCGTCAGCCGCAGGAGTGCCAGGGCGTCGTGTAGTTGACGAGGACGCTGCCGCCCGGGGTGGTCATCCAGACCCATTCGCGGACGCAGGTACCGGTGCCTGCCACCCTGACCGGGCCCGCGTAGGTGGTGAACTGGCCGTCGTCGACCTTGCTCTGCGCGCCCTTGGCGTTCGAGATGTCCATGGCCATGTGGGTGCTCACGCCCACGTACACCGACTTGACGAACACCGAGCAGTTGGTGGTGCCGTCGAAGTAGTCATGGATCGTGCCGGCCTTTGAGCCGTTCACGTCGTAGATGGTCGAGGACCACGAGAGGCTTCCTGCGCATCCGTAGTTGCCGGCCTGTGCTGCCGGCGCCGTCAGGACGCTGCCCAGGACCGCCAATCCGGCGGCGGAGACTGCTGCTATCGCCTTGCGTGCGCGCACTGTCGTTTCCCTGCTGTGCTCGTAGGAATTGAGGCACAGTCATATCAAACGAGTGATCTTGACGAAAAACTTGGCGTGACAAGGGCACTGCCCGGCCTGGGTGGTGGCCGCATGCTTCGGCAGCGCGGATCTACCCACCGTAGGGCCGTGGCCGGGTGCGCCAGCATGATCACCGAAACGGTGTGTCAGGGGGTGCGCGGCGTGCGCGCATGGGGATTGGCGGCGTCCGCGGCGGGCGTGGTGCTGGCCGCGGTGGCGGGATGCCGGGCGCCTCGATATCGGGCCGGGTTCCACCCAGGCCTTCGAAGGCCTTCCTCTCACAGATGTCGCACTGCACCGCATGGTGAAGCGCACCATGCTCGCCGCCGGCCGGGCCGACAACGAAGTGGCCCTGTACGCCACCGACCTCGCCACCCGGACACACACTCGCCTGCTGCAGGTGTCCGCCGCAGGCGCCATCTCCCCGACCGCCCGCAACGACGGGACCTGCTTCCTCCTACCGCCTGCGTGGGAGTTTGACTGGGGCCACCGGCCCTGCAACGCGATCCCACTGATTCTGCGGATCGATCTTCCGGCTGAACCTGCAGGCAGGTACGTGCCGCAGCAGTTCCGTACATGGCAGTGGGTCGCTCGTAAGCCGGTCACCGAAGCGCTGTATGTCCTCGTCTGCCACGTCCACCCGGGGAGCAGTAACCCACCCCGGCGGGGGACGTCCCAACCGGGCGCCCAGCCCGACGGCCGAGCCGTCACCCGCCATCCGAACCGTGCACCCCGGCCCTCGAGCCCCGCCTCCGTCGGCCCGGCCGGCCCGGGGCTGGAGGGCAGGGCGGCGGTTGGGTGGCACGAACGGGGCTGCCCCGACGAGCTCTCCACGCACCCACGGCGACCTGACGCACACTCCGCCCCCGAGCGTCACCCGATCAGCAGGCCGGAGCGGGCGCGCCCGGCCGTCACTGCAGCAGCCCGCCCCTCGCCGACCTGTCCGACAGACAGTCAGCACACCGGAACCCCTCCCTCGCAGGGGATGTGACCCATCGCAGGGACGGCTTCGGGGTGACGCCGTCCTGCTCCGAGTGGCGCCCACGAGTGGTGGCCCCCTGCCCTCGGGCGCAGGCTGACGTACGCGTGCGCACCCGAACCACCGCGGGCGGGCCGGGCCACGCGGCGTCACCCGGCCGGGACGGCCGAGGGACGCACAGAACGTGCAGAGAGACGGGATCACATGGCGAAACAGGGCATCAGTTCGGGTTGCCTGCCTTCCGTTCGCGGAACCGGCAGGTCTGTACGAAGGCGGGGGCGCCACCGGTGCGCACGACGGCGCTCCCGGGACACCCGCCTGGGAGCGACGCTCGTCGCAGGCGTTCTGGCCTTCCTGGGCGCGGTGGGCCCGACACCGAGCAGCGCCGCGTCGGCCTCCGCCGGCGAGCCGCGGCCAGGAGGGCCGGCGCGGTTCGTGCCCGGCCCCTGCCCGAACGCACCCGAGCAGATCCCCGGGCGGTGCGGGGTCCTGGAAGTACCCGAGAACCGTGAACGGCACGGCGGGCGGACCATCCGCCTGGCCGTCGCGATCATCCCGGCCGAGGCGGCGAAGCCGGCCGAGGACCCGGTGGTGTTCATGGAGGGAGGTCCCGGCGGCGACCCCATCGGAGCCATCCCGTTCCTGATCGCCTCCGGCGTGAACCGGGACCGCGACCTGATCGTCATGACCCAGCGCGGCGGGCCCTACTCACAGCCGTACCTCGCCTGCCCCGAGGTCGACCGGTTCAACGAGGAGGCCGTGGGGCTGCCCTACGACGCGCCCTCGACCGGGCGGCTCCTGGTACGCGCCACGAAGCAGTGCAAGGACCGTCTGACCGCCGACGGCGTCGACCTGAGCGCCTACAACACCACCGAGAACGCGGCGGACTTCGCGGACCTGCGCAAGGCGCTGGGAATCCACCGGTGGAACGTCTACGGCTACTCCTACGGCACCGACCTGGGCCTCACCTACCTGCGCCGGCACCCCCAGGGGATCCGGTCGTTGGCGATCGACTCGGTCGTCCCCCCGCAGATCGCCAGCCTGCCGTGGACCTGGGACAGCGCCCGGGAGGGGATCGGCGCGATCTTCGACGCGTGCGCGGCGCAGCCGAGCTGCAAGAGCCGTTACCCGGACCTCCCCCGCGTCCTGACGGAACAGGTCCGGCGGCTGGAGGCGAACCCCCTGACACTGACGGTGGAGCCGTCCGGGGGAGGTGACCCGGTGAAGGTCGTCCTCGACGGCGGCGCGCTGGTGAACCTGCTGGTCGCCGACGGCGGCGCCCTGCCGGCCGCCGACGTCCCCGCGGCGCTCGACGAACTCGCCCACGGCAACCCGGAGCGCTTCGCGCAGGTCCGCGCCGCCGGCGCGAGCCCCGCCACCGCACCGTTCGCCCAGGGGATGACGAACTCGGTGGCCTGCGCCGAGTGGGTGCCGGGCTTCTCGCAGTCCGACCTGCTCAGGGCGGGGCGCCGGGCCTTCCCCGGCTGGCCGGACACGGTGCTGGCCCACGCGCCGCAGCTCCCCTTCGAGTACGACGTGTGCCGCGTCTGGAACGTCCCGGACCGCACCGCGATCCAGCGGGTGGCCACCGTCAGCAAGGTGCCGACGCTCATCGTCTCCGGGACCTTCGACGCCAAGACCGGGGCGCGCTGGGGGCCGTACACGGGCCGGACGCTGGCCCGCTCGACCGCCGTGCAAATTCCCGGGATCGGCCACTTCGTGGTCCCGCAGTCGCCCTGTGCGCAGAGCGTCCTGGCTTCGTTCCTCGCGCGGCCGACCGCGCCCGACACCGGCTGCGTGGCGGGACTCGCCCCGGCACCGTTCACCATCACCCCTGACCTGGAGACCCGATGAAGTCCCTCAGCCCACCACGACACCGGCGCGCCGCGCGCCGGCTCCCGGCCGCGCTGGCCGGGGTGACGGCCGGCGCCCTCGTCGTCGGCCTGGCCGCGCTGCCTGCCCGGGCCGAGTCCGGCGCCGGAGCGCCGCTCGGCACGGCCGCCCGGACGGCGGGCGACGCCCGCTTCGAGCCGGGCCCCTGCCCGAGAACGGCGGACCCGATCCCCGCTCTCGCGACGGCCCGCTGCGGGACGCTCGCCGTGCCCGAGAATCGTTCCCACCGCAAGGGGCGGAAGATCACCCTCGGGGTCGCAATCATCCCCGCGGTCACCAGCCGGCCGGCACCCGACCCGGTCGTGTGGTTCGCAGGCGGGCCCGGCGACGACGCGGTCTCCGAGATCCCGATGGCGATCGCCGGCGGGCTGAACCGCGACCGGGACGTGATCTTCATGTCCCAGCGGGGGACCTACTCGGCCGACCCGCAGCTCACCTGCCCGAACGTCGACGAGTTCAACGCGGACGCCCTCGACCTCGTCTTCGGCGCGCCGTCCACCGGGCGCCTGCACGTCGCCGAGACGCGGAAGTGCCGCGACCGCCTGGTGCAGCGCGGGGCCGACCTCAGCGCCTACAACGGCACCGAGAGCTCCGCCGACTACGACGGCCTGCGCAGGGCGCTGGGCATCAGGCAGTGGAACGTGTTCGGCATCTCCTACGGCACCGACCTGGCGCTCCAGTACATGCGCCTGCACCCGAAGGGGATCCGGTCGGTCGGCATCGACGGCGTCCTGCCGCCGTCCCTGGCCGGCGGGGCCGTGACCTGGCGCGCCGCACGAGAAGGCTTCGACGGCATCTTCAAGGCCTGCGCGGACCAGCCCGCGTGCAACACCCGTTATCCGGGCCTCAAGGCCACCTTCGAACGTCTCGTCAGTGAGCTCGAGGCCGAACCGGTCACCACCACCGTCACCGTCCCGGGCCACCCGGAGCCGGTGAAGGTCGTGCTGGACGGCGGAGTCCTGGTGAACTGGCTGACCTTCGCCAGCCACCTGGCGGCCGGAGTGCCCCGCTCCATCGACGAACTGGCCCACGGCAACCCGCAGCGGATCGCCGAACAGTGGGCCGGCGGGAAGCTCAGCCCGCAGGCCGTCGGGAGGCTCTCCCACGGGCTCGCCTACGGCGTCTTCTGCAGCGAGTGGACACCGTACGAGAGCGAGGCCGACGTGCTCCGGGCAGGGCGGCGCCTGTTCCCGTCGTTCCCCCGCTCGGTGCTGGCCAACGCTCCGCTGCTCACCTGGCTCCACGCGGACTGCCGCGCCTGGGACGTCCCTGCGGCGCCGCCCTCGATCCGGGACGTGACGCGCAGCGACATCCCGACCCTCGTCCTGTCGGGCGGGTTCGACTCCCAGACCGCGCCGAGCAGCGGGCCGTACGCCGCCCGCACGCTGAGCCGGTCCACCGCCGTCACGGTGCCCTACGTCGCCCACGTGGTCTTCGCCGACTCGCCGTGCGCCCAGTCGATCACCCGCTCGTTCTTCGACACACCGACCACGCCGAACACGGAATGCCTCGCCGGTCTCCAGCCACCCGAGTTCGAGATCGGGTCGTGAAAGCTTCCGCCCGCCGCACGGCAGGCTCGATCACCCGGACGGGGTTCCTGTTCGGGTGATCCCCAGGCGATCCGTCGCCGCAGCGTCTCGTCCACCCACCGCACGGCACAGGAAGTCTTCCGTCACGGCCCCGAGCGCGGAAGCCATTCCGGCCCGATCTGACCGCAGGATTTCCTGCCCGGTTGTGCTGGCTGGAGTCGGCGGGCAGGCGGGCCGACCGGGCAGCGGTACCGGCGGGGACCGCCTTCCACGGGTGCGCACGGAGTGGCCCAGCCTGAAGGACCCGGGCTGGTGGACCGAGACGCATTGGAACGTCCCGGCTGCTGGAGCGGGCGACGGAGAACGACCCGAGAGCCGGGTGCCGGGTCATCCACGCCGGCCCGAAGGGGAGCGGACATCGGCACCGCATCCGAACCGCGGACAGGGCGCCCGCCGGGGCGGGCGCCCTGTGCGGTGGCCGAGCGGGTCAGCCGCAGGAGTGCCAGCCGGTGGTGTAGTCGACGACGGGCTTGCCGTTCGGGTCCTCCATGTAGATGTGCTCCCTGATGCACTCGTTCACCGCGTGCACCCAGACGGGGCCCGCGTAGCTGGCGAACATCCCGCCGTTGCTGCTGCCGCCGCCGTCGTAGTTGTAGTCCGTTATGTACAGGATCGTGTAGGTCTTGGTGCCCGCGTAGGCGGACTTCACGAAGACCGAGCAGTTCGCGTACCCGTCCCAGTAGGTGCGCAGCTCACCGCCGGTGCCACCGCTGATCGTCGGGATGGTCTTGGTATAGACCAGGTTCGCCGCGACGCCGTCCCGGGTGCAGCCGTACGCACCGGCGTGAGCGGCCGGCGCGGTGACGAGAGTGGTGAGGCCGACGGCGGTGGCGACAGCCATCGCACCGACGGTGTTGCGCATGCGCATACGAGTGTTGCCTTTCATCGAACTGACGGACGGTCGAGGAATCTAGCAGGTAGGCGTCGCTCCTACCTGCGCGGATTCCCTCGTGTGCGGCATGCCTGACGTGTTGTCGGCAGCCGATAACTCACATCACACGAGATACACCGTCGGCTGGACACGCCCACTCCGACAGGACAGGGCCTCCTGTCGGCGTACACCTGAAAGTGCACGGGCGGGTACAGCCGAACGTGCACGGCGGCGGTGCCTGAATGCCGTACTGGTACTGGTGGCTTGGCCCTGCCGGTCAACTCCGTCCAGGGGTGAGGCGTGCCGCGCGGGAGGTGAGGTGGCGCCGCTCCGGTGTGCTGGTGGTGCGCCGGGCTGCCTCGCGGTAGGCGTCCGCCGCGGCATCGTGCTCCCCGAGCAGTTCCAGGAGGTGGGCTCGGGTGGCGAGCAGGCGGTGGTGGTGTGCCGTGCGCTTGTCGGATTCCAGCGTCGCCAGCAGGTCGAGCCCGGCGGCGGGGCCGTGCACCATGGCGACGGCGACCGCACGGTTGAGGGTGACCATCGGGTTCGGCGTGACCTGCTCCAGGAGTCCGTACAGAGCGAGGATCTGCGGCCAGTCGGTGGCGTCGACGTGCTCGGCCTCGTCGTGGACGGCGGCTACGGCCGCCTGCAGCTGGTACGGGCCGACCTGTCCCCTGGGCAGGGTCCGGCTGATCAGGTCGATTCCCTCCGCAATGAGCCTGCGGTCCCATTGGCTGCGGTCCTGCTCGGCCAGCGGCACGAGGTCGCCGTCCGACCCGGTGCGCGCCGGCCGACGCGCATCGGTGAGCAGCATCAGAGCCAGCAGTCCGGCCGCTTCGGCGTGGTCGGGCAGCAGGCGGTGCAGCAGCCGGCTGAGCCGGATCGCCTCGCCCGACAGCGCCGGCGCGGTCAGGTCGGCGCCGTCCGTGGTGGTATACCCTTCGTTGAAGATCAGATACAGCACGTGGAGGACCGCGCCCAGCCGTTCCGCGTGGTCGGCTGCCTCCGGCATGCGCAGCGGCGTGCCGGAGGTCTTGATGGCCTGTTTGGCCCGGCTGATGCGCTGGGCCATGGTTGCCTCCGGCACCAGGAACGCGGCCGCGATCTGAGCGGTGGTCAGGCCCCCGACCGCGCGCAGCGTCAGTGCGATCCGGCTGGGCTCGGACAGCGCCGGGTGGCAGCACAGGAACAGCAGCGCCAGGGAGTCGTCCCGGTCCGCTTCCGGCTCGGCGTCGGCGGACCTGCTGAGCAGCTCCGCCTGCGGGGTGGCCAGGGCGATGCGGTCCTCGCGGCGCCGGCGCGCCTGCTCACTGCGAACCTGGTCCACCAGTCTGCGGGAGGCAACGGTGACCAGCCAGCCCCTCGGGTTGTCCGGCACCCCCTCTCCGGTCCACTGGAGTGCGGCGGCCAGCAGTGCCTCCTGGACGGCGTCCTCACATGTGTCGAAGACCCCGTAGCGGCGGACGAGCGCGCCGAGGACCTGCGGCGCCAGCTCGCGCAGCAGGTCCTCGATGCCGTGACGCACGCTCACACGTCCGCCGCGGAGTCGTGCAGGATGGGCCACAACTCCACCGGGTCGACGTCGGCGAAGGGCATGTCCGCCGCGATCTGCTGCGCGCGCTCCAGGCTCTCGCAGTCGAGCAGGTAGAAGCTGGCGATGTACTCCTTGGTCTCCAGGTACGGCCCGTCGGTCACTGCCGGGGCCGCGTCCTTGCGGCGCACCAGCTGGGCGAGGGCCGCGTCCGCCAGGCCGTAGGCGCCCACGAGCTCGCCGGTCTCCCGGTACTTCTTGTTGAACGCGTCCTGCTTGGCGATGGCCTCGGGCCATGCCTCAGCCGGGAAGGAGTCCCACTTGGCCTGGTTGCCGTAGATCATCGCAACGTACTTCATCTCGGGTGTCCCCCTCGGTTCCGCGCACCCTCTCGGCGCGCTGTCACCCCTCAGTCGGAGCCGGGAACGGGTCCTCGACATCCGGCACGACGGATTCCTTCGACTTTTTTCGAGCCGCCGGGGCGGGCCCGAACGCCCGAGCGGCACAAACGATCAACCTATCCGGCGCCCCCTCCCTCGGACAGCTGCCTCCGCTTGTGCACGTTCGCGCGTACCTGACTGTGCGGATGGACCCGTATGCCGACAACAGGTTCAGCGGACGATGACCGCCGCGACGGCGGTCGTGGCGGCGCCGGCCATGAGCCCCACCTTGGCTTCCGGGGAGGTGAGGAACCGGACGAGCTTCTTGGCGATGAGCTTGGCGGCGGGCTTGCGCTCGGCCTCGGTGTCGGTCCGCTGCTGGGCTCTCAGGCCGGCGATGGTGAGTCGGGTGAGGGTGTGGTGCCAGGTCGGGACCAAGTTGGCCGGCACGCCGCAGGCGACGAGGAAGCCGTGCAGCTCGGCGATGGTCGGGAGGCCGTGGTTCTGGAGAATCCGGCGGAGCCGGCAGGCGGGGACAGCGTGGCCGGCGGCGGTGGTCTTACGGCTGGTCTTCTGGAGGGTGCTGCCGTCGCGGTGGACCTTGGCCGCCATCAGGCCGGTGAAGTCGGCCGGAGTGGTGCAGAGCATGAGTCCGAACCGCTCGGGTCCGGCGAGCTGCCGGCCGTCCAGGTCGGGCCCGGCTGCCTTGGCGGCCGGGACGACGAGGTCCTCGAGCGACTCCACGGTGTCGCGCTTGGCGGGGGACGGGACGGTGATGCCCATGACGGAGATCCGCGCGGGCACGCGGACGCCGAGGCGCTCGACGGCCGGCACCGGCCGGCCGGCACCGGATTTCGCCGCGGCCGGGAGCGGCCTGCGCTGCCCGCTGTGCCGCACTCCCAGAGCTCCCTGGCGGCCTCCGGCTCGCCGATCGTGGGGCTCGCTGAGAGAGGATCCGACCTGACGATCTCCCAGGACGGCACCCTGCGGCCGGACATCGCCTTGGAGAGCGTCGCCGGGGCGTGGTGGGTGTGGTCCGCGACCATGCGCGGCGTCATGCCGGACTGGTCGAGGCGGGTGCGGATGAGCTCGGTGAGCCCGACCGTGGCGTCCGGGTTGATGCCGTTGCGGGGGCGTCGACCGTCGGTGAGGTAGTGGTCGGCGCCACCGCGACGTGTCCTGCTCCGCCGTCCCCGGGGCGGGTGCGGGCACCGCGCTCCAGCGGTCGCGGCGCCGTTCCGGGAGCTCAGACGGTCCCGCGCAGCTTGGCCAGTGCCTCGTTGAGCAGGATCTCGCCGTCTTCCTGGGTGCGGCGTTGCCGGACGTAGCCCAGGTGCGTCCTGTAGGGGGCGTTGCCCTGGGCGACGGGCACGTCGTCGGGGTCGGGGCCGGCGGGCAGACCGCAGCTGCGGCAGTCCCACACCTCCGGGACGACCGCCTCGATCGCGAAGCTGATCTGGGTCCGGTGGCCGTTGCCGCACCAGAACGACACCGCTGTACGAGGGGCGAGATCTCCGCGCTCGGACTCCCCCATCGGCCCCGAACCGATCCGCGCACCCCTGATGCCGCCACGTCCCTGTGCCACGATCGCTCTCCTCGGCCACGATGTCCACGCCTCGGATGTGCATGGGGACGCCCAGCGTACGGCCATCCCCGGCAAACCCGACCCACCGCCCCCCGCGCTCAGGCGCAGGACCGTCGCCGACCTCTGGAAATCAACCCCCTGCAGCTCCCCCTGAACCGCACTCCGCCCGCCGAAGGTGCGCAGCACGCCACCATCAACCGGCACGCAGGCAAAGGACTCGACGGAACAGGACGAACTGCACGGCGCACGAGCGATCTGCGCACCCCGGCCGTCGGCACCTGCCAGAACGGCGCAGTCCGCAACTCACCACGGACCCGCTGCGCAGAACGAACGGCCGCTGCAGCTGGCCAGGCGCATCGATCGGCGGGTACGCCATCGGCACGTGGCTCGCCGAGCTCTGGTGCCCGAGCCGGCCGATCGTCTGGCAGCGCGTACGCGGTGGCGCGGCTGTGGTGGCTGGAGGCCGACGGCCAAGTGGACTGGGCGCAGCTGCCCGAGGAGCCGGTGTTCGAGGGCGGGCAGCTCGGCCGCCGGTCAAGGCGCAGCGCGGCGGCCGGCCCGGCCTGGAGGTGGACCAGCAGGACCTGCTGACCGCGATCGGGATCGAGAAGGACCCGGAGTCGGTGGCCGCGCGGGCGGCGGCCGCGGCCAAGCCGGAGGCGTCCCGGGCGGACCGGTTCCAGCAGGGGCCTGGCTGGCCCTCTCCGCGTTCCTGGAGCGGGAGGGCCGTGCGAAGTCCCACGTACCCACAGGACGGTGGAGGGGCTGTCGCTGGGCCCCTGGCTCGACAACCCGGGCACGCCGGGACAAGCTCACCAGCGAGCAGATCGAGCGGCCGGAAGCCCTTGGGGTGGCCTGGTGAGCCGTGCCGGGGCTTGGACCGGTGGTGTCGGAGGTGTTCAGGATCGTGGGATGCGGCGCAGCCGGGAGAAGAAGTCTGCGGTTCCCGCGTCCCAGTCGACCCGGACGGGTCCGCGGTGGGAGCGGGGTGCGGGAGGGGCCGCCCGGCGACGGACCCACCTCGACGGCCAGCTCCACGATTCGGTCTATGGGTGGCTCTCGCCTACGCAGCCACCCATCACCCGGGGCACGTCGCCGGAACCGCCTGCACACGTGGATCCAGGCTCAACGGGCGCAGGAGCGGAGCAGGCCGGCGAGGGTCAGGAACCAGGCTGCGACGGCGGTCCAGAGGAGGGCACGCCCGACCGTGTCGAGCCAGGGGATGTCCGTGGCGGTGGAGGCTGCGAGGGTGGCGACGGCGGTAATGCCCACGGGAAAGACCGTGGACCAGCGACGGATGTCGTAGTGCAGGCGGGGGCGGGCCAGTTCGGCGGTGAGGAGGACGGCGTGCCAGGCGAGGGCGAGGGCGAGCAGGACCAGGGTGGTGGTGCGGAGCGCTTCGCGGGCGGACCCGGTCCAGAGTGGGGAGAGGACCAGCTTCGAGCCGGCCAGGGCCGAGATCGCGAGCGCGCCGGATGCGATCCACTGGTCTCCGGCACCGCGCCAGGTCTGCCGGAAGTCGTAGCGGGTGAGGGCCTCGAGGTAGAGAACGAGGCCCAGGCAGAACAGGACGAGCGCCGTCCACGTCAGCCAGTCGCCGGCGCCGGCCAGGGCGAGGGTGCCGGCGAGGACGGCGAGGGACTGCGTCGCGACGCACACCAGGAACACGGACCCGGGCATCGGGCGCTGCCAGTGCCGGGCGACGGCGGTCAGCAGACCGGGCCAGAGCACGAAGGCCAGCGCGAGCAGGGCGGCGGCGAGTTGGTGCCACCCGGCGAGTGAGCTCCGGGTGCCGAGGAGGGCGGTGGCGGCGACCGCGGTCAGCGCGGGCGGTGTGTCGGCCTCGGCGAACCAGCGCGGCCGGTCCCGCACCAGTCGGAGGCCGACGTCGAGGGCGAGCACCAGCCAGAGCGCACCGGCCAGCGCGAAGGCCACCGCAGACAGGACGGTATGGCCGATCAGTAGCAGGCCGATCGACGGGGCGCCGGTGGCCAGGACCGCGCCCCCGGCCGCGGGGTGAACCACGGGCGGGGAGAACGGAGCTGTGCGGGGACGGGCGGTCACGTCTTGCAGTCTTCCGTCCCGCACGGTTCCTCGCGCCATTGGACACATGTGCCGGCGAGAGCGACGACTACCCGCATCGGGCGCGGATGACCAGCGTCGAGCTGACCCACGGGCTCGCTGCCGAGGCGTGGGTGGAACAGTTCGGGGCCGTAAAGGCCGGAGTGAACCTCATCCTGAGTTTTCGCAGGTGGGGAGGGTGTGGACGGCGGCGAAGGACGGCGAGACCCCGGCCCGCCAGGGCGTTACGCCTCGGCGGCCGCGCTGTCGGGGGCGGTGCGCCCTCACTCCCTCTTGTCGGCACCTATGCCGGCCGCCGGCTTTCCCGTGTTCGTGAGCGTCTCCTGGGCACGCGTGTCGACGAACCGCGTCACCAGATACTGTGAGGCGCCGAAAGCCACGCCCCACGCCAGGACCTGCCCGCTGCTGTCCAGGTTGCTGAGCCCCGGAATGAACTCGCCGCGAATGAGCAGCACACCGAGAAAGGCCGAGAGAGCTCCGGTGGGCACCTTCAGCAGCGCGGCCGCCAGCGGAAGCATGTAGGGGGTGCTGGTGCCCTGGATGCGATGCAGCGAGGCGACGACCGTCAGGGCGGCCCCGGCCGCCCCCGCCACCTCGACCAGCAGGACGTCCTTCCGGTTGGCCAACGTCTCCACGGTCACCGTCTGGGTGGCATCGCGCTGGATCGAAGGGCAGACAATCGTGGTGGTGGTGTCCTTCGGCTCGAAGCAGAGACTCAGGGTTTGCGGAGCGAACCAGCCGAAGAGGGCGAGCCCGGCCGCGCCGAGGAACACCACGACTGTGGCCGCGATGAGGATGTTCCGCAGACTGCGGACCCGGGTGTACTCCTTGTCCAGCTCGGTGTACGCCGAGCTGAGCGTTCGGATGAGCAGCCTGCGGTCAGGAACCGTGCCTCCGTGCTCATTGTGCTTCTTGATCGCCGCGGCCAGCGCGATGCGCTGCGGATCGGTTTTCCTGAGGCTGGATTCGGCGCACCCCTGCACCTCCGCGACCCAGCTGCCCAACTCCTCGTCGGCGACGAGCTCCAGCAGGATCAACTCCGCGGCCCGAAGATTCGCGGACGCCCGTTCCAGGGACGCCCCGGACCCCGGAGGGGTGAAACGCCGCTCGCGTGCTCCTGCCCGAGCCTCTGCCAGGAGCGCGTCCATCCCCGCGATGAGGGCGTTGCGATCGGGGTCCTCCGGGTGGCGGAGCCGTTCACGGTCCAGTTGCACGGCCAGGTAGCGCGCCCGCGCGACAGTGCGCTCGCGCCACGCGGACGTTCGGCGGTCCGCACCGAAGAACTTGGCGATCCGAGAGCCCGTCGACGACCCGTGGGATTCCGAGGGCGGCTCGGATTCCGTGGACTCCGCGAGAGGCTCGGATTCCTCGAGTTCAGACATGATACTCCGCTTGTATGCAAAGGACTGCCTCCCACCGTCCCGTACCGGAGGAGCTGCCGGCGGGATTCATCCATACGTGGTCGATTCCGCAGCCCCATGGGTGTCGCAAGAGGTCATCCCCGACGCCTTCGCCGGACTGCGGGGCGCGGGGGCCTGTGTTTCCATGAGAACGCCCCATCAGGCCGACCCACCCGTTCGGGTGCGACCATGAAGGAATTTCGAAGATGACAGACAGCTCGGTGACCCAGATCTGCAACTACACCAATGCCCGACCGACACTGAAGCAAGGCTCGTCGGGGGATGCGGTCAAGCAGGCGCAGTGCTTCCTCAATTTCTCGCTGACCGGGGAGGGACTTCTTCTGGATGGCGAATTCGGTCCCGTGACCGATGCTGCGACGAGGCGGTTCCAGAAATGTTCCGACATCACGGTCGACGGCGTCATCGCCGCCCAGACCTGGTCGTTCCTGACGTTCTGGGCCAACTCGACGGGCTACGCCTGCTGAGTTCTTCCGCCGCCCGCCGCCCCCTCCGGGGAGAGCGGCTGGTGCCGGACGAGTTGTGGGAGTTGTTCCAGCGGGTGGATGGCCGCGATGGACGTCAGAGTGTCACCGACCCGGCCGCAGGGCGGCGGCCGTCGCCGCCACGGGGACCGGGAGGTGCTGGCCGCGATCGTGTTCGTGGCCACCTCCGGGTGCACGTGGGCCCAGCTGCCGCCGTGTTTCGGGCCGTCCGGGCCGACCGCGCACCGGCGGTTTGCCGAGTGGACCGCGGCCCGGGTGTGGGCGAAGCTCTACCGCCTGGTCCTGGACGAACTCGGCTCGCGGGGCGAGCTGGACTGGTCGAGGTGCGCGGTCGACTCGGTGAACATGCGCGCCACGAAAAGGGGGACCTGACGGGTCCGAATCCTGTCGATCGGGGCAAGTTCGGGTCGAAGATCCACCTGCTCACCGAACGCACCGGTCTGCCCGTCTCGCTCGCGATCTCCGGCGCGAACCTGCACGACAGCCAGGCCCTGATCCCGCTCGTCGAGGCGATCCCGCCGATCCGCTCCCGCCGCGGCCCCCGGCGCCGTCGGCCCGGCAAGCTCCACGGCGACAAAGCCTACGACCACCGCTTCATCCGCTCCTACCTGCGACGACGGCAGATCACGGCCCGTATTGCCCGCCGTGGCATCGAGTCCTCGACCCGCCTCGGCCGGCACCGCTGGGTCATCGAGCGGACCGTTGCCTGGCTCGGCGGCTTCGTAGGGAAGGTGGATGCGCTGAAGCCGGATGTCGGTGATCAAGACATCCGCCGCTACGAACGCAAGGGCACCCACTTCGCAGCCTTCGCCACCATCGCCACGTCCGTACCGGCGAACAGCTCGTCGAGGACGGTGTTGTAGCGATCCAGGACGATGGCGTACTCGTGCTCGTCCTCGGCGTACCGCTTCGACTCCGGAAGGCTGTGGAAGCGCACCCACACATCCCGGTACGGGCCGCGGAGCCGGTGAGCCACGGGGAGACAGTCAGCCCACCGCTGCTGCCACAGCTCCGTCAGCGCGGTTTGCCCCATCCCGGACACCTGCAGCACACGTCCTCTCCTTGCCCTGCGACCGCCGACCATGATGCCCATGCACCCAGCCAAAAGAAACGTCGTCCAAGCCTCCCGGGACACCCGAGCGGAACCCGAACGGGCTGCCGCCCTACCCCGCCTGGGGGCCGCAGGCCACCACCACCCGGCACCGGTCATCCCGGCCCGGCTGCAGGCCCGCACCGCCGCACCCGCCCACGAGCCGGGCCGCCAGGCCGCCCGTTCGGACCGGGGCGGTGCCCGGGCTGCGCCCCGGCCGCAAGCACTGGACGGCCCGTTGGAAGGCGGCTCTCAATGCCCTGACCACCTTCGAAGGCCGCCTCTCCGCAGGCCGCTGACCGTCAACCGACCAGGGAATTTGCACCGTTGATGCGGCGCTCCCATCCCCGAGGACCCCGACCGCTGTCGACCCGCTGCTCGCAAGCACGGGCAGACACCCGTCTCCCGGACGGCGACCACTGGCGGTGTTATCCGTCGTAGGTCAGCCGGGCACGCCATCGATGGCACCGCCAGCTACAGAGAGGGGTCGCTGACAGCGGCCCTCTGTGCAGGCGAGTCCGTCGGCCGTGGATGTCAGACTCGGCGCATGACGCTGTGTGACTACTTCTCCGCCGCCGACGACCAGGCCGCCGTCGCCGTGGTCGAGCGGCCCGGAGGGCCGGCCGTGGCCGGGCTCGACGTGGTCTTCCTCAAGAACATCGACCCGGTGGTCGCCGTCGCTCAGCTCGAAGCGATCCTCACGAACTGCAGCTACGAGGAAGCCAGTCGGCGCCCGCGGTCAGGGCAGCTGCTGTCCTCTCCGGAGGACGACGCCCCGCTGGTGTTCAGCCTGTCGGACACCCTGGCCGAGGCTCTCACCGCGGCAACGCAGGCTGACCTGGCGCGCGCTGCCGAGCCGTGGTCCATGACGGCCGAACTGCAGCAGTGCCAGGTCGACTCCGAGACGGCGCTCGGCGTCCTTGAGGCCCTGGTGGGCCTGGCCCAGCGCGCTGGGGCTGCCGGCCTGCGTCTGTATTGCCGGTGGTCCCTGTAACCAACGGTGTTCGGTAGCCGGGCTGGATCAGTCGCGGTGTGCGCGGTTCTCCTTGGCGAGGAGTTCGCGTCGTTGGCGATCCGGTAGGAGTCGCCGGTGAGGGTCAGGACCTCGGCATGGTGGACGAGCCGGTCGATCATCGTGGCGGCGACGACGTCGTCGGAGAAGGTCTCTCCCCAGCGCCCGAAGGGCAGGTTCGAGGTCACCATCATCGAGCCTTGCTCGTAGCGGGACGCGATGAGCTGGAAGAACAGGTTCGCCGCGTCCTGGTCGAACGGGATGTAGCCCGGCGGACGGACCCGCCCGCGGGGAGGCGCTCGCCCGGCGGCTACGGCTCGGCAGGAGCGCTGCTGCCCCCGGCCCGGACCGCGGTGCCGAATCGCCACGCCTCGATGTCGCGGTAACGGATCGGCCCGGGGCCGCGGCCGATGTTGCTGCCGACCAGGTGGAGACGCTCGGCCCGCCACGGCCGGCCCGCGAACCCGGCGAGCCCGGCCGCGGCCCGCGGCACGCTGGTGGGATCGTCGCGACGGGACCGCGCCAGGGTCAGATGGGGGCGCAGCGGGCGATCCCTGAACTCGATCCCGCAGGACCTGACCACGTCCCGGACGTCGGCGGCGAGCAGGTGCAGTCCCTCCAGGTCCCCGTCGATCCCGCTCCACAGCAGCCGCTCGTCGAAGTGGCCGCCCCCGCGCAGGCCCAGCTGCAGGGCGGGGTGCGACGCCGCCAGGCCGGCCAGCACCGACCGCAGCAACGGCACTGCGGTGGCGGGCAGTTCACCGAGGAAGGCCAGGGTGATGTGCCAGTCCTCGATCCGGTTCCACCGCA
This sequence comes from Kitasatospora dryopteridis, assembly GCF_050749075.1. NCBI lineage: Bacteria > Bacillati > Actinomycetota > Actinomycetes > Kitasatosporales > Streptomycetaceae > Kitasatospora > Kitasatospora dryopteridis. The sequence continues at coordinate 311,323 of NZ_CP192749.1, forward strand.
GCCGCGGGTACTGGGTGTAAGCGGGCCGCAGGACCCGGGCCAGCTCGTCCTTGGCCTCGTCGGGCGGAGCCAGCGCCACGAACACGCGCAGGGTCGAAGGCTCGGGGGGAACGTCCACCAGGGATTTCTAGCACCCCACCGGCGTTCCCGGCCGGCGAGCAGGCCCGCGGGCGGCGCAGCCACCCCCGGCTGCCGGCTGCCGGGGGCGGGGTGCGGTGTCCCTGCCCCGGACCGGACGGGCCCGTCGCAGCACCCCGCACCCGGCGCAGGATGCCCCGCCGCCCGCCCCGGCCGGCGACTGTCGGTGGACCGGGCACTTTGTCGGCCAGGACGTCACCGACACTCCCCCGCTCTCCGGCTCCCCGGGCCGGCCAGCGACGACACCGCCCCGCGCCGCGCGGGAGGGCGTCCTTCGGGTTGCAAGTCCCCATCGGTGTCCCCCCTGCGGCCGCGCGGTGCCCCAGGACATCCGCCACCGCGGGACGCCGGGTCCATGGAGACGAAGTCTCCGCCGGCGGGTGGGCCGTGCGCCCGTTGAGCAGGCCGTGCAGACACCCACCACCCCCGGATGTGGCCGCCTCTCCTCCCAGCCCTCTCGTACGCCACGCCACGCCATGGCCACCGGCCTAGTCCGGCCCCGGCCCGCCGCCGCAGCGGCCAGGTTCTCCCAGCCCGTCGGCAACGCCGTCCGGCCGGCCGTACTCGGTCATCCGGTCCGCCGGCACCCCCGGTCCGCAGCGGCTCAAGCTGATGAGGGGACAGGCCACCGCGCTCCAGCAGGTCCTGCAGATCGCCGTCGTCGACGGCGTGGTCGGCCACTGCGACCGGACGGTCCCGGCGGCAGGCCGAACGGCACCACGTACGCGATCGCGCTCGGCAACTCCCCCGGCATCGGCCACACCGGCCCCGGTCCACCATCCTCGGCACCGGGGCCCGTCCCCCTCCCGGCACCCGCGCCCCGCCCCTCGACGCCCGCCCCCTGGTACCGCACCCGGTTCCTTCCCCCGGCAGGCCCTGACCCACAACCCACTTCCCGCCGGCCGTCCTCGCCTCCCGCCGACGACGACGTGCGGCTTGACGGCTGCCTCGCGGTGGACCGGCTCGGGGCGTGGTGCTGCCGTGGCGGACCGGTCAGCGGACCCGTTTCCCGGGGTCGCCCGGGTGGGCGGGGCCGGCCTGCAGGCCGGCGAGGAAGTCGCGGTAGACCTCCAGCGCTGCGGGGAACACCGACGGGTCGGCCGTGTTCGGCCACTGCTGGACCTCGGTTTCGGCCCAGGCGGACCACCGCTCGAGCATGCCGATGTACTCGAGGACGAAGCGGCCGACGAGCGCGTTGATGTGCATGCGCTGGGGGAAGGGGTTGGGGCCCTCGACGTACGAGCGGGAGACGGCCACCGCCTCGTCGTGCATGGCCGAGGCGTGTTCCCGCAGGCTGCGCACCGCTGCGAGCAGGTCCTCCTTGGAGCCCTGCTCGGCGAACATGGCGCGCACCAGGGCCTCGGACTCGAACATCGGGGGCTCGCACGGCCCGCCGAGCCACTCCCGCAGGGCCCGGCGGCCGGCCGCGGTGATCGTGTAGACGGTGCGCCTGCGGCCCCTGGCGATCTCGGGTTCGGCCGTGGCCAGGCCGTGGGCGACCAGGTTCTTCGGTTCGTCGTAGATCGCCCGCTCCGCCCGTGGCCAGATGTAGTGGAGGCTGCGCTTCATCTGGCGGGCCAGGCCGTACGCGGAGTAGGGCTGCACGGAGAGCAGCCCCAGGACCGTGAAGGACGTGGAGGTCAGCTGCTTCACGGGCACCCCTCTTGACCCTCTTGACAACCGGGGAAAGAATGATACTGCAAATTGCAGTATTGCCGGAGGGCCGCCTCATGACCATCGATGAAGCCGCCGTGCGCGAGTTCGAGGAAGGCGTCCGGGGGGTGCTGATACGCCCCGGCGATGCCGAGTACGACAGCGCCCGGCAGGTCCACAACGCAATGATCGACCGGAAGCCCGCGTTGATCGCCCGGTGCGCCGGCGTCGGCGATGTCATCGACGCGATCCGGTTCGCCCGAGCCGCTGATCTGCCCGTCGCCGTCCGTGCCGGCGGCCACAACGTCACCGGGCGCGCGGTCTGCAACGACGGGATCGTCATCGACCTCGGCGCGATGAGGGGCATTCGGATCGACCCCTCGGCCCGGACGGTCCGCGTCGAGGCGGGGCTGACCTGGGGCGAGGTCAACCACGATCTCCAGCACTTCGGGCTCGCGGCCGCCGGCGGGTTCGTCTCCACGACCGGTGTGGCCGGCCTGACACTCGGCGGCGGCCTCGGCTGGCTGGTTCGCAAGCACGGCCTGGCCTGCGACAACCTCCTGTCCGCGGACATGGTCACGGCCGACGGCCGGTTCCTGACCGCGAGCGGGGAGGAGAACGAGGACCTCTTCTGGGCCCTTCGCGGAGGCGGCGGCAACTTCGGCGTGGTCACGTCCTTCGAATTCCGGGTACACCCGGTCGGTACCGCGCTCGCCGGTCTGCTGGTCCATCCCATCGCCCGGGCGCCGGAGGTCCTCCGCTTCTGGCGGGACTACGCGGCCCAGGCACCCGAGGAGCTCACCGACGGGTTCCTGCTCTTCACCGCGCCGCCCGCCCCGTTCATTCCCGAGGCCACGCGCGGGGCCCCGGTCGTCGGCGTGTACGCGGTCTACGCAGGCGACCCGGGCAGGGGTGAGAGCGTCCTGAGGCCGCTGCGCGAGTTCGGCCCGCCGGTTGCCGACATCATCCAACCCATGCCCTACAGCGCCGCCCAGACGATGGCGGACTGGATGTGGCCGCGCGGCCTGTGGAACTACTGGAAGTCCGGGTTCCTGGCCGGGCTGGGCGACGAGGCCATCGACGCGATCGTCGAGGGCTTCGCCACGGCCCCGTCGCCCATGACCACCGCGCTCGTCGAGCACAACGGTGACGGTGCGCTGAACCGAGTGGCCCCCGACGCGACCGCGTTCGGCCACCGGGACTGGTCCTTCAACTTCCTCGCCACCTCCCTGTGGCCGAACCCCGCGGACACCGACGCCAACATCGCCTGGACACGCGCCTACTGGGACGCGGTCCGGCCGTTCACCACGGGCGGGGTCTACATCAACTACCTGGGAGCCGAAGGAGAGGACAGGGTGCGGGCGGCCTACGGCGCCGACTACGACCGGCTGGTCGCCGTCAAGGACGCCTACGACCCCGAGAACGTCTTCCGGCTCAACCAGAACATCGCACCGACCGGCCGGGCAGCGGCGGCCTGACCGGCCCGCGTGGGCAACCGGAGCGGCCACGGTGTGAACAGGCGGGGGCGCCGACTCCCCGGGCAGTGGCTGCCGAACTTCCGCCGGCTGTAGATACCGCCGCCCCGGCGCCGTGGCCGGCCGGCCCCATCGGGCCCGGGCCCTGGCCGCGGCCGACCCGCGCACCGGCCCGCACGCCGGCGCCCCTCCCCCGGCCGGCCCCGCGCGGCACGGACGACCGGACCCGGCCCCGAGGACCGGCGCAACCGGGTCGGACGGCACACCGTTGCCCCGGGGTGACGATCGGACAGATCCGGCCCACGGCCCGCGGCCTGCTCTCCCGGCTCCACCACCGCCTCGGTACAGCCCTGCGCCGCCGGCCGGCGGCGAACCTGCCCGGCGCACTGTGGCGGGCACTCGGCGACACCACCGACGCCGAGCCGCTCCCGGCACCGGCCGTGCGGCCCGGCGGGCGGCCGCAGTCGGCGTGACGGCAACCGTGCCACCTGGCAGGCCAACGGGCGCCCGCACCCACGCCCCCCGCCCGACCTCGGCAGATCGCCGCCGCCGAACGGCTCGAGACCCTGAGAGGGCGTTGAGTGAGGCTATGTCCGTTTCGTCGTTGTGACGGTGTGTGGGCAGGTCACGCGGTCAGTCGGCTGTTCTGGGTGTGGGGATTGCGAACAGTCCGGGCTCGATCTCGACGACGAGGCCGGCGCTGGTCAGACGCTTGAGCTTGTTGCGCATGCCGGAGATGTGCGTGGGCTCGGTGCCGGTGGCCAGGGTGCGGCACAGGTCGCGGCAGCGTTGCGGGGCTGCGGCGTCGATGAGCGCGGTGAGGATGTGCTGGTAGATCGGGTTGTCGGGCAGGCCCGGCATCCGGTCGCCGGTGGGCTCGTCGTCGCCGAGGGACAGGATGACTTTGCGGGCGATTGCCAGGTCGGCGCGTTCCGCGTCGAGTTCGGCTCACATTCCCCCCAACAGTGTGGCAAGCTGACTCACTCCACGTCGGCCAACCACTGGTCGATGAGCACCTTGCCGATCGAGTCGACCCGGTAGGGCCCGCCGACAGCGGAGTCCGTAATTCGCGACCGAAGTTCGGCCGCCGTGAACCAACGTGCCTCCACCACCTCCACGTTGTCCACGTCGATCCGGTCGGAAACGGCCTCGGCGCGGAACCCGATCATCATCCCGGATGGGAACGGCCACGACTGGGATCCCTGATAGGTGATCGTCCCCACCTCGACACCGGCCTCTTCGGCGACCTCGCGGCGCACCGCGTCCTCGAGGCTCTCCCCGATCTCGACGAACCCAGCCAGCGTGCTGAAGCGGTCCGGACCGGATCCCGCGTGCCGGCCGAGCAGGCAGCGCCGAGGCGTGCCGGGTAGTTCGACCAGCACAATCACGGCCGGTTCGATCCGCGGGAAGAGCAGCTTTCCGCAGTCCTGACAGGTCCGCAGGTGGCCACCGTTGCTGGGGACGGCCGGACCGCCGCACGCGCCGCAGAACCGCTGATTCCGGTTCCAGTGCAGGATTCCACGGGCATACGCGAGCAGGCCCGCCTCGTCCGGCGTGATGGTGGGAACCATGGCTCGCACCTCCAGCACCGTGTCCGCGGTGGCCAGTTCGACGGCGTTGGACCGGTCGACGCGGGACACGTCGGCCGCGAACACCGCGGCCTCTCCGTCCAGGCCGAGAAACACCTGGTCGTCGGCGGCGTCGAGGATGCCCCGCGCCTCGGCCAGCGGCAGCCGGATGGGCCTGTCGTCGCGGACCAGACAGTGGTCCCGCCACAAGGGAATCACCTGGGTACTGGGGCTCGTCAACAGCCCGGCGACCCACTCCGAGTCGGTACGCCGGCCGCCAACCCGGTCAAGCCCCAAGCCGCTGTAATACAAGGTTCCCCCTAGCCCGTCCTGTCCTGCGCAGATTCCACGATAGTGGGCGTCCACCAACTGGGGTATCGAGCTCGGTCTCGACGACGAGGCCGGCGCTGGTCAGACGCTTGAGCTTGTTGCGCATGCCGGAGATGTGCGTGGGCTCGGTGCCGGTGGCCAGGGTGCGGCACAGGTCGCGGCAGCGTTGCGGGGCTGCGGCGTCGATGAGCGCGGTGAGGATGTGCTGGTAGATCGGGTTGTCGGGCAGGCCCGGCATCCGGTCGCCGGTGGGCTCGTCGTCGCCGAGGGACAGGGTGACTTTGCGGGCGATTGCCAGGTCGGCGCGTTCCGCGTCGAGTTCGGCCAGGCGGGCGGTGAGCTGGCTGACCTCGGCGGACAGCTGCTCGGTGATGTCGCCGATCGCCTGTTCCCGGTCGGCGATCCTCTCCAGTGCGGTGCGTGACATCGGCGGGTCCTCCTACGCTCCGCGCCAGGTAGGCGTCGACTCCTTGGTCAGCCTGCGGGACATGTTCGCCGTTATCGCCCAGTACACGCGGGACTCGGCGTTGGCCGGCAGTGCCTCGTAGTCGCGGACCAGGCGACGGTGCAACATCAGGATGCCGTTGACCTGCTCGGATACCCAGCGTTTAGCCTGCGGGACGAACCCGACGTCGTCGGGGCTGCGTTTGACGATCTCCACCTTGATGCCCAGGTCGGCGCCGTGATCGACCACGCTGGACTTGAAGCCCTGGTCGACCAGGGCGGTCTGCACGGTCCCGGCCTGCGCGACCTTGTCCAGCAGCTGCTTGCCGATGGCGTTGTCGTGGACGCAGGCCGCCACCACGACGACCGCGATGATCAGCCCTATGACATCCACGGCCAGGCCACGCTTCCGACCTGGAACCTTCTTATTCGCATCCTTGCCTGTCGTGGCGGCCGGGACGTTCACCGCCGCGTGGTTGCTCTGGGTGTCCATCGACACCAACGACGGATCCTCGGCGCGGCCCGCCGCGGCCCGGACCTGGGCACGCAGGATGTCATGGATCGCCTGGTCGGTGCCGTCCTTGCGCCAGGTCTGGAAGTAGTAGTACGTCGCAGAGCTCGGCGGCAGGTCGTGAGGCAGATAGGCCCACTGACACCCGGTCCGGTTCTGGTAGAAGATCGCGTTCATGATCTCCCGGTACTCGTAGCTGCCGGAATGCCCCGAACTCGACGGATGCGCGGCCTTCCAGGCCAGCAGGATCGGCTCGATCAGCGACCACTGCGCGTCGGACACGTCACTCGGATACGCCTTGCGCTCACTCACCGCGCCAGCGCACCACCGAGGACGCCTCAACCGCCACCGGTTCCCGAAGACCCCACACGAACGTGCAACGACGAAACGGACATAGCCTCACCCAACGCCCTCTGACACCCTGCCGGTGGACACCCTCGGCGCACCTGGGCGAGCCCCCGCGGCCGCGGCTTCGACAAGACACTCAAGGACGCCGGCCCGCCGCAGGCGGCGGGCCGGGCCGCAGCGGGGCCGCCGCCGAGACCGTTGTGCCGGCAGCGGGACACCCCGGGGCAGGACGTGCACAGCACCACGACGACCGGTCGCCCACGGCCCGGATCCCACCGCCCCGAAACCGGCCGACACAACACGGCCCGGCCGCCAGGGGGGAGGACGGCCGGGCCGAGCACCGAGGGGAGGCGAAACGGACACCCCCCGCTTGAACGACCATACGACCGACGGCTGCCCACAGCGGGAAGGCGCGCCCCGCGTCCGGACAACCGCCCCCGGGACAGAGGACAGCACCTGCCGCCCCGCCACCGCGTCACCACCCGGCCGGAAGGCCCGGACGAGAAAGTCGGGCCGACCCGGCACGGCACCGCTCCCCCACCCCGGCCGGTACACCACCCCGAACGGACACGGGGCCCGCGGGGGCGCCCCGACCTGCCTCCTCCCGGTCCCGCCCGGGCGGGCCGCGACCCCGGCACGCACGGCATCCTCGGCAGGAGCCCCGACCGGCCGCAGCGGGCAGTTGCTCCACGACGGCGACCCCGGGCAGCTGCCACCGGCGGTCGCCGCCCCTTTTTGAACCCTCCCTCGCGGCCCGAACCCCCGCGTCCACAGCCTGCGTCCACACTCCGGGGCCGCCTCACGCCCTGCCGGGCCCGCGAACCGGCGCATCACCACGCGCTACGGGGCCGCTACCGCGGCGATACGGCCCACGACAAGTATCGGGCACACGAACGGCCCCCGGAATTCCCGCGGGGGCGCGTTCACGCACCACCCGGTTCATGCGCCACCCCCAGGAGGGTTGGGCCCTCCCAGCAAACGGACGCCGGACATCCCGGCGCCGTCAAAGGAAGGAACGACATGCGCGTCAAGAAGCTCGTCGCCGCGGCCGCCGTGGCCGGAAGCGTTCTCACCGTCGGGCTGGCCACCGCGGCGCCGGCGATGGCCGCACCCGCACAGGACTGCACCTATGGCCAGGTCTGCCTGTACTACAACTCCAGCAGCTACGGCTACGGCGCGGTCTACATCCAGACCGGCGACGTCTCGAACTACGCCGGCAAGTACTTCAGCGGCGGCGCGAACGGCTCCAGCGGCTCCGGCGTCGAGGTGAAGAACCACGCGGCCGCGGTGGACAGCTGGATCGCCAGCAACTTCCGCGTCTACTACAACAGCGGCTACGACTGCAGCGTCGCCTGCCAGACCGTCGCACCGTACGCGAGCGTGAACCTCAACTCCTCGCTGAAGAACAACAACGCGTCCGGCCGGGTCGTCTGACCCAGCCCCGCTCGAGCGTTCACGTCGGTCCCCGGCCCGGTGCACCCGGCCGGGGACCGGCACGAGCCCGCTCACCCGCCGCCCGGCACGGGCCCGCCCGCCCAACCCGCCTCGCCGACCCGGAAGGCCCCCACCGCAGTGCCCAGTCGCCCCCGCCGCCGCCCCGCCGCCCTCCTGATCGCCCTGCCGCTGCTCCTGGCCGGCTGCACGAGCGCCGCAGCCTCCGACCCCGGCGAGGACACACGGGCGACCATGCCGGTCACGCCGCCGCCGGTGTCCGCGACACCGACACTCGAATCGGCGAACGACAAACCGCTGCCGCTGGACGCCTACCTGCTGAACCCGCAGCAGGCATCCACGGTCGCCAAGGCGCAGCAGGAACTCGTGTCCCGCTGCATGAAGCGGTTCGGGTTCACGTACACCCCTCCCGCCCCGGCCGACCAGCAGCGCGACAGCGACGCCCCCACCACCCGGGTGGACGGACGCTACGGACACCAGAGCGCCGCGCTGATGGCGAAATGGGGCTACCACCCGGAAGGCGGGATCCGCGCCACCCCCGACCGCTCGGGCGGGAACGGCTGGGCGACCACCCCGGAAATGGCCGCCGCCGAACGCGGCGTGTCCGACCCCAAACAGCGACTCGGCCCCGGCGGACAGGTCATCAACGGCCAGACGGTGCCGGAGCACGGCTGCGTCGGAGAATCGGTGAAACAGCTGACCGGCACGGTCAACGGCCGGGTGGGCGACGCACAGACCGTCGACGACATCAAATTCTCCACCCTGAAGAACTCCCAGGAGGACGCGCGGACACGCGCGGTGTTCGCCCAGTGGTCGCAGTGCATGAAGGTCAGCGGATACGACTACCCGGACCCGCTGGCAGCGGTCGGCGACCCCCAGTGGCGCAAGACAGCACTGCCCACCGAGCACGAGGTGCGGGTGGCGACCGCCGACGCGGCCTGCCGGACGAAGCACAACGTGGTCGGCGTCTGGTACGCGGTCGACTACGCCTACCAGGAACAAGCGATCAAGGACAACGCCCAGGCCATGACCGCCGCCAAAACCGCCCTGGAAACCCAGGTACGAGCCGCCACCCAGGCGCTGACCGGCTGACACCCCCGACGGGCCTTGACCCCGGATGTCGGACACGGGCTGTGCGGCTTCGGTCAGGGTGGTTGATGTCGTGCTGAGCGCGGTCCCGTGGGCGATGGGGCTGCGGGGTCCGAGCCGGGAGTAGCGGCGGACGGTGTTGTAACGGTGGCACCGGCGGAAGACCGCCAGGCGTGTCTCGTGCTCGTCGCCGAAGCCCTTGCGGCTCTGCAGGAGTTCTCTCTTGAGGGTGGCGTTGAAGCTTTCGGCGGCGGCGTTGTCAGCGCTGGATCCGACGGCGCCCATGGACTGGACGACACCGGCCCGCCGGCAGGCGTCGGACCGGCTCGGCGCGCATGTGACTGGCCAGGGCCCGCCGGCCAGGCGGCGCGAGGCGAGGTCGATGACGGTGGCCAGGTAGAGGAACTTCCCCGATCCGGTGCTCGGACAGGTGATGCCGCCGACGTACTTCGTGTTCGGCTCGGTCGCGGTGAAGTGGCGGCCGAGCAGGTCCGGCGCCTTCGCCGCGGCCGGGTCGTCATGGCGGAGTGCGACAGCCCGAAATCCGCTTGCCCCGCTCTCCGCGCGCGTTGAGGATCAGCGTATGAGTCACGTCATACGAGCCGTAACCGTCGAGGACTGGCAGCACGTCAAGGAACTGCGTCTGGACGCGCTGCGGGACCCGGTCGCGGGAATCGCCTTCCTGGAGACGTACGACAACGCCGTCGCCAAGCCGGACGAGTTCTGGCAGGAGCGCGCGTCCGGCTCCCGCGGCGACATGATCGTCCAGCAGTTCGTCGCCGAGCGGACGGACGGCGGCTGGGACGGATCGGTGACGGTGCTGATCGAGCGGGCCGGCCGCGAGGACGTCTTCGGCGGGCCGATCGACGTCGACCAGGCCCACCTGGTCGGTGTGTTCGTCCGCCCGGAACAGCGTGGCACCGGCCTGGCCCGCGCCCTGTTCGACGCGGCGATCGTCTTCGCCAACGAACTCGAGGAGCCCAAGGTCTCCCGCGTCCGCCTCTACGTGCACCAGGACAATCAGCGGGCCGAGGCCTTCTACCGGAAGATCGGCTTCGCCCGCAGCGGCCGCTCGGTCCCGGTCCCGGGCGACGAGTCGTCCGTCGAGCACGAACTCGTCCTCGGCTGAGCCCTGTCCGACGGTTCCCGCCGAGCTCCGCGCGAGGGGCTGCAAGTATGGTGCGACGGTGCACGATCTGAACGACGATCCGGGGACGCCGGACATCCGCAGCGCCGCCCGCTACCTGTGCTGGCTGACCGCCAGGCAGAAGTGTCGGGTGGCTGCCGGGGCAGTGCTGAGCATCGCGTGGATGCTCATGCTGACCCTGCAGCCGTACCTGCTGTCCCGCGCCGTCGACGACGGGCTCCGGGCCGGGCGCCCGCGCGCGCTCGTCGGCTGGACCGCCGCCATCCTGGTGGCCGGCCTGCTGAACGCCGGGATCAGCATGCTGCGCCACCGGACCATGACCAGGCTGCGGATGGACGCCACCTTCCGCACCGTCCGGGTGGTGGTCCGGCAGTCCGTCCGGCTCGGCGCGGCCCTGCCCCGGCTGGTCACCTCCGGCGAGGTGGTCACCATCGGTATCGGCGACGTCGGCCAGATCGCCCGGACCCTGACCTTCGTCGGCCCCGGTGTCGGCTCGCTGATCGCGATCGGCACGGTCGCCGTCCTGCTGCTGTCCGTCTCCCCGCTGCTCGCCGCCGTCGTGCTGCTCGGTGTACCGCTGATGGCGGTGCTGGTGGGGCCGCTGCTCGGCCGGCTGCGCGGCGCGGAGACCCGCTACCGCGAACGGCAGGGCCGGCTCGCCGCCCGGTTCGAGGACATGGCGGGCGGGCTGCGGGTGCTGAACGGCCTGGGCGGCAAGGAGACCTACGCCGAGCGCTACCGGCGCGATTCGCAGGAGCTGCGCGCCGACGGCTACCGGGTCGGTGCCGTGACCAGCTGGCTGCAGTCCTTCGGTGTCGGCCTGCCCACGCTGTTCCTCGCCGCGGTGACGTGGCTGGCCGCCCGTCTTGCAGCCACCGGTGACATCACGGTGGGTCAGTTGGTCGCGGTCTACGGGTACGTGGCGGTACTGGTCTTCCCCGTCCAGTTCCTGGTCGAGAGCGGGCAGGACATCAGCCGCGGCCTGGTCGCCTCCGCCCGAGTGGTCCGCTTCCTGGCGCTGGACCCGGGCACCCGCCCGGACGGCGCCGACGCACCCGGCTCGCCCGCCGTGCTGCGCGACCCGGACTCCGGTGTCGAACTGCTCCCCGGCCGGCTGACCGTCCTGGCCTGCGCCCGGCCGCAGGACGCCGCCGCCGTGGTCGACCGGCTCGGCCGGTTCGCCGCGACCGCCGCCGAGTGGGGCACCGTCCGGCTCGACTCCCTCGCCCTGTCCGCCGTCCGGGACCGGATCCTGGTCGCGGACAACGAGGCCGCCCTCTTCGCCGGCCCGCTGCGCGAGGTGCTCTCCGGCCGCCACCGGCCCGACGACCGGGCACTACTGGCCGCCCTGGAGGCCGCCGCCGCCCTCGACGTCCTGCGCGGGCTGCCGGACGGCCTGGACTCCCCGATCGAGGCTGACGGCCGCAACCTGTCCGGCGGCCAGCGGCAGCGCCTGCTGCTGGCCCGGGCACTGGCCGCCGACCCCGAGGTGCTGCTCGCCGTCGAACCGACCTCCGCCGTCGATGCGCACACCGAGGCCGCGATGGCCGCCGGCCTGCGCCTGGCCCGCGCCGGACGGGCCACCCTGGTCACCGGCGTCTCGCCGCTTCTGCTGGACCGGGCCGACATCGTGCAGTACCTGGTCGACGGCCGGGTCGCCGCCACCGGCCGCCACCGCGACCTGCTCCGCGACCACCCCGGGTACCGCGCCCTGGTCTCCCGTGCCGAGGCCGAGGACACCGCCCTGTCGGCACCACGCCGTGCCGAGGCCGAGGACACCGCCGTACCGACTCCCCTCCGCGCCGAGGAGACCGTCCGATGAGCGCCCGTCTCCCCGTCGCCGGCCCCGCCGCGGTCCGCCGGGCCACCCTGACGCTGATCCGCCGGGACGTCCGCGGCTTCACCGCCCTGCTCGTCCTCAACGCGCTGGCCGCCCTCGCCGGGCTGGCCGGCCCGTGGCTGCTCGGCCGGATCATCGACGAGGTTTCGGCCGGCGCAGGCACCCGCACCGTCGACCTTCTGGCGCTCGCCATTGTGGCCGGCGCGCTCGCCCAGCTGCTGCTGTCCCGGCAGGCCCGCTACGTCGCCCACCGGTTCGGAGAACGCACCTCGGCGCGGGTCCGCGAGCAGTTCGCCGACCGCGCCCTGGCCCTGCCACCGGCGACCGTCGAACGGGCGGGGACCGGCGACCTGACCACGCGCGGCACCACCGATGTCGCCGCCGTCGGCACCGCACTGCGGGACGCCGCCCCGGACGTGTTCGTCGCCCTGGTGCAGATCGTCTTCGTCGTCGGCGCGATCATCGCCGTCCAGCCGCTGCTCGGCGCCTGCGGGATGATCGGAATGGCCGGGATCTGGTCCGGCGCCCGCTGGTACCTGCGCCGGGCCCGCTCCGGCTACCTCGACGAGGGCGCCGCCAACTCCGCACTGGCCGAGGTCCTCGCCGCCACCGCCTCCGGCGCCCGGACGGTCGAGGCGCTCGGCCTGCAGGAGCGCCGGATCGCGGCAGGCGAGGCCGCCGTCGAGGAGTGCCGCCGCACCCGCGAGCGGACCCTGTTCCTGCGCAACGTCTTCTTCCCGATCGTCAGCGCCTCCTACACCGTTCCGGTGGTGGTGGTCCTGCTGACCGGCGGCCTCCTGCACGCACACGGCATGGTCACCCTCGGTTCGGCGGTCGCCGCCGCGCTCTTCGTCCGCCAGCTGGAACCGCCGCTCGACAACATCGTGATCTGGATCGACCAGTTGCAGAGCAGCGGCGCCGCCTTCGCCCGGGTCGAAGGACTGGCCGACGCCCCGCGGACCCCGACGGCCCGCTCGGCCGCGCCGGTCGACGACCGGATCGAGGCGACCGGGGTCCACTACGCCTACGACGGCCGGGACGACGTGCTGCACGGGGTCGACCTGACGATCCGTCCGGGCGAGCGGCTGGCCGTGGTCGGCCCGTCCGGCTCGGGCAAGACCACGCTCGGTCGGCTGCTGGCCGGCATGGACGAGCCGCGCACCGGTACGGTGACCGTCGGCGACGTCCCGATCGCCGGCCTCGACCCGGACCGGCTGCGGCGCCAGGTCGTCCTGGTCACCCAGGAGCACCACGTCTTCCTCGGCACCCTGCGCGACAACCTGCAGATCGCCGCGCCGGACGCCGGCGACACCGAACTGCTGACCGCCCTGGCCGCCGTCGGCTGGTCGCACGAGCTGCCGAACGGCCTGGACACCGAACTGGGCGCCGGCGGTCACCGGCTGGACGGCGCCCGGGCACAGCAACTCGCCCTGGCCCGGGTGGTACTGGCCGACCCGCACACGGTGATCCTGGACGAGGCCACCGCGCTGCTCGACCCGACGGCCGCCCGCCGGACCGAACGCGCCCTGGCCGCCGTCCTGAAGGGCCGCACCGTCATCGCGATCGCCCACCGCCTGCACACCGCCCACGACGCCGACCGCGTCGCCGTGATGGAGAACGGCCGCCTCACCGAGGTGGGCCCGCACGAGGACCTGGTCGCCAGCAACGGCCCCTACGCGGCCCTCTGGCAATCGTGGAACCGATAGGGCGCGAGAGGGACTGCGCGACCGGCGCCCCACCCGCCTGAATGCATGGTCGGTGGCGCGGTCCCCTCCTGCCCCGGTGACCTGAGCCGGAGATTCGGCGTCGGTCGGGTGTGAGCCGTCCTGGTCCGAAGATCCCGCCGATGTCCTGGGCGTGGTCGGTGTCGCGGACGATCGCGACCGGGCAGGGGGCGTACTGGACGCAGGGCCGGCCGACCGAGCCGAGCAGCGCCCCCGCGAGGCCTTTGTGACCGCGGTTGCCGAGGACCAGGAGCTCGACGTCCTCTCAGGCCTTCAGGAGGAGAGGACGCCGATCCGTCGACCCCCGCGACCCACACGTCCAGGCGCTGCGCACCGTACACCGCAAGTGACGCGGCATCGGGCATGAGGCCGCCCCGGCACCGCCGGGTCCTGCCGCATCGACGGTTCGCGCAGAGAACGGCCGACAGATCGGGGCCGAATGGGGAACCGATCGGGACCTTCGGCCCGCCATGCCGACAATTCCCTCCTGGTAGACAAGGACTGCCCTGCGACAAGGCAGTCAGAAGCCTTCGAAACCTCTACTTCCTGGGGGAGACTCATGCTTTCCGATGACTCGGCCGTCGTGATCCGCGCCACCCTGCCCGCCGTCGGAGCAGCCCTGGGCGACATCACCACCCGCTTCTACGCCACGATGTTCGGCGACCACCCGGAGCTGCTGGACGGGATGTTCAACCGCGGCAACCAGGCCAGCGGCGCCCAGCGACAGGCACTGGCCGGCTCCATCGCTGCATTCGCCGCCGCTCTCGTGGCACACCCCGACACCTACCCGCAGGCAGTGCTGGACCGTATCGCGCACAAGCACGTCGCGGTGGGTGTGACCGAGGACCAGTACGTGATCGTCCACAAGTACCTGTTCGCGGCCATAGCCCACGTGCTCGGCGACGCGGTCACCCCCGAGGTCGCAGCCGCCTGGGACGAGGTCTACTGGCTGATGGCGGGAGCCCTCATCGCCCAGGAGGCGCGCCTGTACCAGGGGGCCCAGGTCGAGCCGGGCGACACCTGGCGTCGGTGGACGGTGGTCGAACGCGTCCAGGAGACCCCGGACACGGCGTCCTTCCTGCTCCGTCCCGCCGACGACGCTCCCGCGCCGGGCGCCAAGGCGGGCCAGTACGTCAGCGTACGCGTGCGCATGCCCGACGGCATACGCCAGTTGCGCCAGTACAGCCTCTCCTCGGCGCCGGGCGACGACCTGCGTCGGATCACGGTCAAGCGTGTCGACGGCCAGGACGCGCCCGATGGCGAGGTGTCCGCGTTGCTGCACGACACGGTGCACATCGGCGACGAGCTCACTCTGTCCGCTCCGTTCGGCGATGTGGTCCTCGACGACACGGACGACCCGCTGGTCCTGGTTTCCGCGGGAATCGGCTGCACGCCGATGGTCGGCATGCTCGAGCACCTCGTGGCGTCCCACTCCACTCGCCCGGTCACGGTCCTCCACGCCGACCGCTCGCCCGGCGCGCACGCGCTGCGCACCCGGACGCGGCAGCTCGTCCGCCAACTGCCTGACTGCCGAGCCGAGTTCTGGTACGAGCAGCCCGGCGCCGATGAGCCGGACGCCCACCCGGGTCTGATCGACCTGACCGGTTCGGAACTGCCCGAGGACGCCCGGGTCTACCTGTGCGGTCCCCTGCCCTTCATGCGCGAGGCCCGTGCACAACTGCTCCGTGCCGGGGTACCCGCCCTCCGCATCCGGTACGAGGTGTTCGGCCCCGATCTGTGGCTGGCAGACGCCACGGCCTGAAAGGGAACGGCGGACGGCCCGATCCGGGGCACCGCCCGGGCTGCGGCTGATCCCTCCCGGTCGGCGAGGATCCTCCCGTCCGAGCCGACCGGGAGCAGGACCACGACGAGCCGGCCTCCGGCGACCGACAGGTCTCCCCCCGATGTCCGGGATCCGCAAGCGGCAGCCGCACCGCGCGGCGGTCACGCGCGCCGGTTCCAGGCCTCTTTCCCGGGCGGGGCGGCCGACCGTCCACCGAGGAATCGGGCAGGTCGCAGACCGAAGGAACCGCCTGGGCACGGAACGGCCCCGGCAGCCAAGAGGGGCGGCCAGGTCTACGACGCCCCCGACCCGCCGCGGATCGATTCCCTCCTGCCGCACGCCACCCGGGGCACCCCGCCGGAGCAGCCTGCCCGGCTCACGCCGGGGCCTCTCGGATTCCGCTGCTAGTATGTGGTATCAGCTGTTAGCATCTTCGCATGGCGAAGCAGACGAACATCCGGCTGGACGACGAGATCCGCGCCGCGGCCGAGGAACGCGCCAAGCGACGGGGGCTGAGCCTGCAGGGCTACCTCGCCGACCTGATCGAGCAGGACGTGAACGAGTCCCGGGCCGCGTTCATGGCCGGCGCGCAGGCGTTCATCGCCTCCTACGCGGACGCCTTCGAGGCGGAGTTCGGCGAGGACCGCTACCCCGGCCCGCCGGCAGCCGCCGACGAGGCTTCGCGGAACGCCGCGTGAATCTGAAGATCGACCTCGCGTGGATCCTCGCGGTCGCACAGCAGATCCCGGGGGATCCGCAGGTGGTGGACTACGGGGTGCCGATCGCCGCCGAGGCGCGGCACCGGGCCGAGCTGCTGGGCCAGGAGGTGTATCCGCAGGCGCACCACAAGGCTGCGGCCCTGCTGTGCGAGCTCGCCCGCAACCCGAGCCTGGAGGCCCGCAATCTCCTGTACGCGGCCACGGTGACCGCCGCCTATCTCGCGGCATGCGGCCTCCCGGTGAGCCCGGGGCTCGAAAGTGTTCTTCCGTTGGCGCGCGCGGCCAGGGAAGGGCTGCCGGTTCGTGAGGTCGCCGTGCAGCTCAAGGCCTGGACGGCCTGACGCCCCGGCCCTGGCGGACATCTCCTGCCACGCGCTCGCAGCGGGTGGCAAGGAAGCGAGGGTGCAGGCAAGCACACGTGGCGCGTGCCGGAACGAGCGAGCCGGTTCACGGGGTGTGCCGTGCCCCGGCCCGACCGCCGGCGGCTCCTCGGGTGCTGTGATCCCGACGAACGCGCTGTGGACCCCAACGACGACGACCACAAGTCGCCGGCTCGACCGGTGGATCGCCGAGGCCTGCCGGGGACCGGGTCGCAGAGCTTCGGGGAGGTGTCCGGGTTCTGCCGCCTGTGGCGTCTCACGGGCAGGATGCCGGGGACACCTGTGGAGGCACGGGAGGCACGGGAGGCGCGGTGGGTGGTGCACCGCGGGCGTGCCGGACAGCCGGAAAAACCGGTTGGGCTCAGCGAGGCCTGCTGGTAGCGTCTGCTCAGCCGTGAGAAGACCGGAGGAGGTGACACCCGTGAAGGCTGTATCCGTGTGGGTGCTCCCCATCTCCGTTGCGGCGGGCGACTGATCGAGGTGTCGCCGGGAGCGCTTGGCAAAAGGCACTCCCGAGAGGCAACACCGATGAATCCTTTGCACTCCACCTCGGCCGGGGACGACCGTGCGGTCCGGGTCGCCCGGATCTCCGAGACGCAGTGGCAGGCCGTCGCGGACGACCTGCCGGTCGGCAGCGGCGACGCGGCGCGCCGGCCCGACGGACGGCTGTTCGTCAGCATCGACGCGTGGCACGGCTCCGCGTTCGACCGCATCGCCGACGCCATGCTGGCCGACCTGCCGGAACCGCTCCACACCCTGGTCGACGAAGCCGATCGTGATACGGCGTCCGCCTGGGAGCGACTCGGCTTCACACCGGCCCGCCACGAGTGGGACCACCTCGTGCCCACCGATCCGCAGATCACCGGGCTGGGCCCGGTGCGGTGCCCGGAGGGCGTGACGATCCTCCCGGCCGGCTCCGCGGAGGAGGGCCCGCTGCGCGCCCTGGACCGCGTCGTCCGCGACGAGGTCGAGGCCACGCTCGGCTGGCGGAGGATGCCGGCCGAGATCCTGCCCCGCCCCGTGGGGGACACCGTGGTCGACCCGTCGAAGTACGCGGTGGCGCAGGAGGCGGGCCGGTACGTGGGCCTCGTCCGAGTGGCGCCGTTGCGGCTGCCGCGGATCGGGCTGATCGCCGTCCGGGCGGACCGGCAGCGCCGCGGCATCGGCCGGGCCCTGCTGGCCCACGCGCTCGGCGCACTCCACGAGGCCGGAACGGCCTGGGCCCGGACCGAGGTGGACGCGTCCAACACGGCCGCCGCCGCGCTCCTCGCGGGCATCGGCGCCCGGCGCCAGGGCAGCACCCTGGAGCTCGTCCGCCGCTGACCCGCGGCCGCACCACAGGGCGCCGGCGACCGCCCGAGCACGTCGCCCACACCATCACCAACGCAGAAGTGAGGACCCATGACCAAAGCAGCAGGGGGCATAGAAGTCGAGGGCACCGTCGTCGAGTGCCTGCGCAACGCCACCTTCACCGTGCAGCTGGAGAACGGGCACAAGGTGCTCGCCCACATCAGCGGAAAGATCCGCAAGAACTACATCAAGATCCTTCCGGAGGACCGGGTGCTCGTGGAGCTCAGCCCCTACGACCTCACCCGTGGCCGTATCCGGTACCGCTACCGGTCATGACCTGAGGGGCGGCCCGTCCGCGACAGGGCGGGGAGCGGTGTGAAGCGTGCGGAGCAACGGCCCTGCCGAACCGGAGGTTCGGCAGGGCCGTTGCCGTGAGCGCGGACCACCGGACAGCACGAACCGTCGGCGACCGGGCGGCCGGGGCCGGTATCGACCGTGCCGCGGTGTTCCGGGCCCTGCCGGGTGCAGTCGCGCTGCTCACCCCGCAGCCGGTGTTCGGGACGCCAACGAGGTGTTCCTGCACCGGGCCGGCCGCACCCGGGACCAGGTGGCCGGCCGGTACCTGTTCGCCGTCGCCCGGCCCCGGGGAGCGGGTCACGCCGAGCGGGACACCGCCGCGACGCCGCGCCCGACGTCGGTGGTGACGGCCCGGCGGGCCTCGGCGAAGGCGACCACCTGGCGCGCGACGAGCTCCAGCCTGGCCTCCAGCTCGCGGTCGGCCGGTGCGCGGAGTACGGGGCCGTCCACGGTGACGCCCAGCGGGGTGGGCCAGCCGCGCAACGCGTGAACGATGTCGCGCAGCGCCCGCAGGGCGTTCGCCGGACCCTGGGCGCCCTGGCCGACCACCAGGCAGCCCACCGCCCGGCCGTCCAGGTACGGGGCGGAGCGGTCGCGCAGATCCTCCAGGTGGTCGAACGCGTTCTTCAACAGCCCGGACACCGAGCCGTGGTAGCAGGGCGATCCCACCAGCAGGCCGTCGGCCGCGGCGACGGACGCGACCAGGTCCAGGGCCGCGCCGTCCGACGCCGCGCCCGGGGTCCCGTACAGGGGGAGCCGGAGGCGCTCACCGGCGAAGAAGTCCACCCGCGCGCCCAGCGACTCGGCGTACGTCGCCGCGCGGCGCAGCAGGCGCTCGGTGGACGAGGGAGTGGCCGCGCTGCCGCACAGCACGGCGAGTCTGACCGGGCCTGTCATGGCGGCTGCCCTGCTTTCTGGTCGTTGGTTCGGGCTCGGCGTGCCTGGTTGCCGTCAGCCGGCGACGGCGCATTCGGCGCTCCGGGCCTCCAGTTCCGGCCGGTCCGCGCCGGGCAGCGCGAGGGCGCGCCCGTAGTCGGCCAGGGCGAGGTCGGGGCGGCCACCGGCCTGGTGCGCGATGCCGCGGTTGAGCAGCACGTCGGGGTCGTCGCCGACCAGGTCGAGGAGCGCGGTCAGGTCGGCCACCGCGGCCGGGTGCCGGCCCTGTTCGTAGTGGACGACGGCGCGGTTGAGCAGCGCGGCCGGGTACTCGGGGTCGAGGACGAGGGCGGCGTCGAGCGCTTCGCGCGCCTGCGCGAGTTCGCCGCGCTGCAGGGCGACGGTGCCGCGCATGCACAGCAGCCGGGGGTCCTGCGGGTGCAGCGCCAGGCCGGCTGTCACGTCGTCGGCGGCGGCATCGAACTCCTCCAGTTCGAGCAGGAGTTCGGCGCGGGCGAGCCGGGTGTCGAGGTCGTCGGGTTCCATCTCCAGGACGTATCCGAAGTCGGCGAGCGCGCCCTTGGTGTCGCCGGCCTCGGCCCGGGCCGTGCCGCGGTTGTAGTACAGCTCGGGGAACGGAGGCGCGAGTTCGACCGCGCGGTCGTAGTCGGCGAGGGCGGCCGCGAAGTCGCCGCGGGTGCGGTGGATCCGGGCCCGCTCGGAGAGGTAGTCGGTGTAGTAGGGATCGAGCTCGATCAGCGTCGAATAGTCGGCGAACGCCTCGTCCAGCCGGTCGGTGGCGGTGAACAGCCGGGCCCGGTTGTACAGCAGTTGGGAGCGGTGCAGCCGCCACTGCGCGTCGGTGAGCTTCGCGTCGAGCCGGGCGATGCAGGACTCGACCAGGTCCAGCGCGCGGTCCAGGTTGCCGCGGTGCATCTCCACCAGGGCGAGGCCGTTGTCGTGGAAGACGCTGAAGGTGAGCCGCTCGGCGGGGTCGGGGAGGATGCTCGCGATCGCGGCGGCGTTGTTCTGCCAGCGCAGCGCCAAGTCGTGGTCGCGGGGCCGCAGGAACCGGGTGTGCAGCATCGCGATGGAGTAACTGGTCATCATGTGGACCTTGGGGTCCGTGAACCGCTGGATGACGTCGAGGTACAGGTCCATCGACTGCTCGTGGCGGCCGAGCGGGATGCAGGCCGCCGCCGCCTGGTGCGTGAACTCCCAGAAGTCGTGCGGGTGGGCGTCCGGGTCGGTGACGGCGCGCCCGCGCAGGCCGAGGTCGATCACCGCCGCCGAGAACCCGACCTCGACGCAGTACCGCTGGGCCGCCAGCAGCGCGATCCGGCCCGCCCCGGACGGGTCGCCGCCGTGCTCGCGGTGGTACGTCAGCGCGCCGACCCGCACGCTCCGGCCGGGTCCGGTGTCCTCCAGTTCCTCGGCACGCCGGTCGTGCAGCCGGGCCCGCAGCTCCGGCGGTGCTTCCAGGTAGGCGCGCAGCTCGGCGGGGTCGCCGGAGGCGCAGTCGCCCTGGACGTACGCCTGCGCCAGCTCCTCGTCCGTACGCGCCTGCCGGTGTCCGCTCACCTCGCCTGCCCCGTCCGGGCGTTCGGCGCATCGTTCCGCGCATCGTTCGAGCGCCCGGTGCAGCTCCTCGGGCAGGTCGCCGGTGCCGGTGCGGACGGTCAGCCGCAGCTGCGCGGGGTCGG
This sequence comes from Kitasatospora dryopteridis, assembly GCF_050749075.1. Classification (NCBI taxonomy): domain Bacteria; kingdom Bacillati; phylum Actinomycetota; class Actinomycetes; order Kitasatosporales; family Streptomycetaceae; genus Kitasatospora; species Kitasatospora dryopteridis. The sequence continues at coordinate 332,150 of NZ_CP192749.1, forward strand.
CCCGGCGCAGCAGGAGGGCGATCAGTTCCTGGGTCGTCGGTTCGGCCTGGTCCGCCTGGTCGAGGACGAGATGCGGCGCCGGCTCGCCGGCCGACCGCAGCCGGGCGGCGTGGGCGACCAGGAAGGACACCACGCCCTGGCTCATGCACCGGATCATCCCCGACCCGAAGAACCGGGTGCGCTCCTCGAACGAGGACTCCACTGCCAGGGTCTGCGGCGCCGGGCCGATCAGGTCCGCCAACTCCGGCATCCCGTAGAGCAGTTCCACCCGGTGGAAGTCCACCAGGTCGGGCCACCGGCGGACCGCCTCGGGCAGCACGGCGCGCAGCACGGTGTCCACGCCGGTGTAGGGTCCGCGCAGGCGCCGGTGGCAGCGGGCGACGACTTCGGCGGCGGCCGGTCGTGGCGGGACCGGCGGAAGCTCGCTGACGATCCAGCGGTGACTGGGCATGTCGGGTCACCCCTCCATCGGGACGGTCGGAGTCGGGACGCTCGCGGACGCGGGGACCGTCGCGGACGCGGTGGTGGTCGCGGCGACGGCCGTGGACGCGGGAACGGTTGCCGGCGCGACGGCGGTCCGACGCTGTTCGCGGCGCTTGCGGCGGGCGAGGACGATCAGTGCGGCGACCTGGGCCGCGTTCAGGACCAGGGACAGCAGCGAGTCCCAGAAGTGCGCGTCGATGCGTCCGGAGCCGAGGGCGCGGGCGGCGATCCGCAGGTATTCGAGGGTGACCGGGATGCTGGCGAAGACGGTGATCGCCACCAGGACGCAGAACCCGAGCACGATGAACGGCCCGTAGAAAGCCCCGACCCGGCGGTCCTGCTCGGTCCACTGGTTCTCGTCGACCTGCCGCTCCGGTCGGCCCAACAGCCGCCAGATCCGGTTCCTCAGCACGGCCTTGGCGGCGTCGTGCAGGTCGTAGCAGTGCAGCGCGGTGGCGAAGACGTAGTACAGGTCGGTCCGCAGGTACAGCTGGAACTGCCAGCAGAACCGCATCACCACCGTGAAGCCGAGGGCGAGGCAGACCCGGCCGGTGGTCGAGAGGGTGCCGTCGGCGTGGCGGCCGGCCTCGGCGATCAGGCCGAGCACGGCCAGCACCACCACGTCGCAGAGCATGCCGGCCAGGAACGGCAGGTAGCGCTTGCGGCGCTCCACGCTGAGCAGCCCGTTGGTCTCCGTCTCGGCCACGATGTAGGTCAGCCGGTTGCTCAGCCGCAGCTTGGTCGGCAGCCCCAGCCGGCGGCCGGCCAGGATGTGGAAGCCCTCGTGGGCGAGCAGCAGCGGAACCTGCCCGAAGGTGATCACCAGTTGGACCACCAGCAGTGACTTGACGAAGAAGATCTGCGACGGGTGGGGGCGCAGGTCGCCGTGCCCGGCGAGGGCCAGCAGCCACAGCGCCACGACCGCCAGGTAGCAGAGCCACGCCACCGGCGAGAACGCCGCGCGGGCCAGCCGCCGGAACCGGACGGGCGCCGCAGGGGCGGCCTGCTCGGCCCCGGTCTCGCGGACGAATCCCAATTCACGGATCGTGTCGAGGAAATCCTCGACGTCGACCGGTTCCTCGAAAGTCTCCTCGTACCACTCGGCCGCCCGGTCCAGGGGCATCCCCTCGGTGAGCCGTTGGAGCAGCTCCGCGCCGTCCGCCGGAAATACCGCGTACGAGCCGGTGTCCAGTCGGCCGACCAGCACCTCGTCGCCTTCCGGAACAAAGCTCAACTCGTACAGCGAAATGGTCGATTCGCTCACGGCGCTCCAAAACCTCGAATGAACCGATCTGCCCGACATTCGGCCGAACCCGGGCGCACCGGACGGATCCGGCGCGCCCGGGCGGGACTCACAGGGTCACCGTCAGGCGTTGACGTGGTACGGGCACTGACACGCGGCCGAGGTCAGGCGCACATCGCCGGTCCGACGGACGGTGATCTTCTTGGCCGTCTTCTTCAGTGCAGCAGTCGACTTCACAAGAACCTCCCTGCTCGCTGTTTTCCCGACCGGACGGCCGGGCGGGAGCAACCCTGCCCTTCCTGAATGTGACACGTCAATAGAGCCGGTGCGAACCTCGATGGACCCCGTCCGACCGAATTCCGGGCCTCTGCCGACTGAGCTGCTGCGTTTCGCCACCGAACCGTCGAAAATTCATCACAACCTGCCGGGAGGCTGCCATGAAGTGGAGTGACAATGCTTCCTGGAGATGCCGGAAGGAATTTCTGAGAAACTCGGCAACCCGTGGTGCGGGTGGTGCCGGAACGCATCGTGAGCCGACGGGCGGCAGGGCTGCTCCAAAGTCCTGCCGATCTTGCATCCGGCCGGGACGCCGGGAACGCGTGGCACGCTCCGTCGAGGCGTAGCGTCGGGAGGGTGGGGACGGACGAGAGCGGCGGTGAGGAGCAGCCGTGCACCCCGGCGACTGGCTGCTGACCGCCGGCGAGCGCGGCAACCCGGCGACGGCACTCGACGGCCGTCGGCCCGGCGGAACCGCCTGGTCCACCGGGAACCTCGTGCGGCCCCTGGTGCACGGCGCCGAGTACTTCGCCGAGCTCCTCTCCGCCGTCCGGCGGCAGCACGCCGACGACCTCCTGCTGTTCACCGACTGGCGCGGCGACCCGGACGAGCGGCTGGCCGGCCCCGGCACGGAGGTCGGGGACGTACTGGCCGCGGCCGCCCGCCGCGGGGTCGTCGTCAAGGGTCTGGTCTGGCGCTCCCACCTCGACCGTCTGCAGTTCAGCGAACGCGAGAACCGCCACCTCGGCGAGGAGATCGAGCGGGCCGGCGGCGAGTGCCTGCTGGACATGCGGGTCCGTCCCGGCGGCTCGCACCACCAGAAGCTCGTCGTTCTGCGCCACCCCGGCCGCACCGACCTCGACACGGCGTTCGTCGGCGGCATCGACCTGTGCCGCAACCGCCGTGACGACGCCCGCCACCACGGCGACCCGAACGCCCAGCCGATCGCGGACGCCTACGGTCCGCACCCGCCCTGGCACGACGTCCAGCTCGCCGTCCGCGGCCCCGCCGTGGGCGACCTGGAGGCGTGCTTCCGGGAACGCTGGGACGACCCGGCACCGCTCAGCCGCAGCCCGCTCACCCGGCTGCGCAGCCTGCTCCACCACGAGGACGAGAGCGCCGGACGGCTGCCACCGCAGCTGCCCGACCCGCCCGCCTGCGGCCCGCACACCGTCCAGGTGCTGCGCACCTACCCGAACCGGCTGCTCCGCGGGTACCCGTTCGCGCCGGACGGCGAGCGCAGCGTCGCCCGCAGCTACCTGAAGGCCCTGCGGCACGCCCGGGCGCTCGTCCACCTGGAGGACCAGTACCTGTGGTCGCCGAGGGTCGTGGAGTGCTTCGCCCGCGCGCTGGCCGACAACCCGGAGCTGCGCCTGGTCGCGGTGATCCCGTCCGTCCCCGAGCAGGACGGCCGGCTGACCCTGCCGATGAACCTCGTCGGCCGGATCGGCGCGCTGCAGGAGCTGCGCCGCGCCGGCGGCGACCGGGTCGCCGTGTACGGCGTCGAGAACCACGCGGGCACCCCGGTCTACGTGCACGCCAAGGTCTGCATCGTCGACGACGTGTGGGTGTCGGTCGGCTCCGACAACATCAACCTGCGCTCCTGGACGCACGACTCGGAGCTGAACTGCGCCGTCCTGGACGGCACGCCCGACGGGCGGCTGCCCGCCGACCCGGGAGGGCGGGGTGACGGCGCCCGCCGGTTCGCCCGGGAGCTTCGGCTGCGGCTGGCCCGGGAACACCTGGATGCCGACGACGGCTCCGCCACCACGGCCGAGCTGTCCGACCCGCTCGGCGCCTTCGCGGCCTTCGCCCGGTCCGCGGCCGCGCTCGACGCATGGCACGACGGCGGCCGCCGCGGCCCGCGGCCACCCGGACGGCTGCGGACCTACCGGCCGCCGGTCCTCTCCCGCACCACCACCGCCGTCGCCCGCCCGCTCAACCGGCTCCTGGTCGACCCGGACGGCCGGCCGGTGCGCCTGCGGCGCCACAACGCGTACTGACCCCGGCCGGGCCTGCCGGCCCGGTCAGCCGCCGGCGCCGTCCACCCGCAGGCGAACCTGCTCCTCCAGCCGATCCGGGCCCGCGTCCAGTCCGCGCTCCGGCCGTCCTGCAGCGGCAAGGCCGTCCACCGCGTCTGCGTGACCGTGTCCCGGCAGGCATTCCCGGAAAGGCACGTGGCCGTGTTCGAGATGGTGGGCGGTGTCGCACGACCATCGCCCGGCCGTAGGTGTTCAGGTCCGGGTCGTTGCCGAAGAGGCTCCGGTGGAACTCCATCACCCGGCGGGTGTCGCCGTGGAAGCCGGTGTACGGGTGAGCCGGGATGCCGTGAGCGGTCCTCTCCCGGCGACGCGCCGGTCCTGCCGGGTGTGGACGGCCGTCCCGGCCGGCGTCGGCGGTGCCGTGCGGCGGCGTAGGCTGGCCCGCATGGCCGTGGTCGAGGTGGTGCAGCTCCTGGTGTCGCCGGCGCACCGGTACACCGGGCGCCCGTCCGAGGGGCCGTCCCCGGCCCACCCGGGCGAGCTCGTCCGCAGCGCCGAGGTGCGGGAGGGCCTCGGACTCGTCGGGGACCGCTACTACGCCCGTCCGGCCCACCGGGATGCCGCGGTCACGCTGATGGCCGCAGAGAACCTCCCGCTCGGCATCCGTCCGGATGCGGACCTGCGTCATGCCCGCCGCAATGTGCTGCTCCGCGGTGTCGACATCGACGCGTACCTCGGCCGGACCGTCTCGCTCGACTGCGGCACCGGGCCCGTGCTGCTGGCCGTCCGCCGTGCCGCCCGCCCCTGCGCCTGGATGGACGCCGTCATCGGCCCCGGCGCCCAGCGGGCCCTGCGGGACAAGGGCGGTGTCCGCTGCACGCCGCTCAGTGACGGTGTCCTCACCCTCGGCCCGGCCGAGTTCCTCGTCCTGCCCGGCTGAGGCCCGGCCCGGTGGCGCCGGGCACGGTCACAGGTCCACCACCGTGCCGAGGCCCCGGCTGCGGGCGGTGCGGAAGGCCACGGAGGCGGCGGCAACGTCCAGGGCGGCGTGGCCGGTGGACTTGAAGACGGTCAGCTCGTCGCGGGAGCGGCGGCCGGGGGCGGTGCCGTCGAGGACGGAGCCGAGCAGGGTGAGGCGCCCGGCGGGGACGTCCCGGAGCTCGTGCGCGCCGACGGGCGGAGGAGAGGCGGCGCCCGGCCATTCCACGAAAAGCGAGGCGTCCCGGACGGTGGCGGCGTCCAGCTCCGGTCCGCGCGAGCCGCCGACCGAGCTGATGTGGGCGCCGGGCGCCGGGGCGGCCCGGTGCAGGACGGGGGCGGACGCGTCCGTGCAGCAGAAGACCACGTCGGCGCCGTCCAGCGCCTCCGCGACCGTGCCGGCCGCCGCCCCCGGGAGCAGCTCCGCCGCCCGGCGGGCCCGTTCGAGGTCCCGGCCGCCGACCACCACCCGGGTCCGCGGGTCGAGTCCGGCCAGCAGGGCGAGTTGGGCTCGGGCCTGGGTGCCGGTGCCGAGCACCGCGACCCGCCGGGGCGACGGTGCGGCGAGCGCCTGCATGCTCAGCGTCGCGCAGGCGGCCGTCCGGACGGCGGTCAGCGGCTCGGCGTCCATCAGGGCGAGCGGCCGGCCGTCCTGCTCGTCGAAGAGGGCCACCACCCCGCGGTGGCTGCTGCGGCCCGGCGCCGCCGGGTCGGCGAACACCGAGACCAGCTTGGCTGCCAGCCCCAGCCCCGGGACGTGCCCGGGCATGGCGCCGAGCAGTCCGGTCGGCGTCCGGGCGGCGATCCGGGGCGGGACCGACACCTCGTCACGGGCGACGGCGACCAGTGCCCGGGCGACCGCTGCGGTCACCTCCGCCGGGTCGAGGGCTGCGCGGGTCTGCGCCCGGTCCAGGACGAGCACCCCGCTCACCGCGCGCCCCCGTCCGTGTCCGGTCCGGCGGCGCCGGACCGGCCCGCGAGCACGTCCTCCAGCGCGCCAGCGGCGGCCAGCAGACGCTCCGTCAGTCCGTCCAGTGCCGGCTCGTCGAAGTCGGTGTCCAGCCCGACCGCGGTCAGGGCGCAGACCGGTGAGCCGTTCTGGGAGCGCACCGCCCGGCTGATCGACGCGACCGGCTTCTCGTTGCGCCCGCGCTCCAGTGCGACACCGGTGCGCTCGACCCGGGCGAGGTCCGCGAGCAGGCCGTCCGGTCCGCCCAGCGGGTGGCCCGCCTCCTCGGCGGGCCGCAGATAGGGCGCCCGTGCGTCGGCGGGCAGCGCCGCGACCAGTGCCAGCGGGCCGGCGAACCGGTGCACCGGCAGCGCCTCGCCGTGCAGGTGGGAGATCATGGCCAGCCGCTCCGGCCGTACCACGTCCACCACCCGCGCCCGGTCGCCCTCCAGCACCTGCAGGTTCACCATCAGGCCGGTGGCCGCGGAGAGCCCCTCCAGGACCGGTCGGGCGAGCGCCGTCAGCGAGTTGTGCAGCGCCGCGGCCGATACCTGCAGCGCCGCGGCGCCCGGCAGATAGGTGTCGCCGACCCGGAGCACCCAGCCGCGGCGCACCAGGTCGAGCAGGATCCGGTAGGCCGTCGCCCGGTGCAGGTCGACCGACCGTGCGAGGTCGGCGAGCCGGGCGGGGCGTTCGGCGCGGGCGACGGCCTCGACGAGGTCGAGGGCCTTGTCGACCGCGGACCGGGGAGCCTGTGACATCCGACCTCTCCACCTCCGGGGGCCACTGGGATACAGTGACGCGAGTGTTTCCGCAGACAATACACATGTTGCGCCTGATGCAACAGATGAGCGAGAGGTGACGGATGCCGGACGAGTCCCACGGCGCACCCACCCCGTACGCACCGCCCGCGCCCGGTGCCGTCACCGTCTACCGCGGGGCCACCGTGTTCGACGGGACGGACCGCCCGCCCCGCCCGGCCGCGATCGTGGTCGACGGCGAGCGCATCCGGCACGTCGTCGACGAGGCCGACCTGCCGTCCGTCCTCCCGGACGGCGCCGAGACCGTCGACCTCGACGGCCGCTACGTCACCCCCGGCCTGATCGACGCCCACCAGCACCTCGCCACCCCGCCCGACCGGCCCAGAGCCGAAGCCGTACTGAACCGCCTGGTGCACAGCGGCGTCACGGCGATCCGCGACATGGCCGACGACGTCCGCCAGATCGGCGACCTCGCCCGCGCCACCCTGGTCGGCGAGATCCCCGGACCGGACATCCACTACGCCGCGCTGATGGCGGGCCCCTCCTTCTTCGACGACGTCCGCACCCACCAGGTCACCCGCGGCGCCACCGCCGGACAGGTCCCCTGGATGCAGGCCGTCACCCCCGCCACCGACCTGACGCTCGCCGTCGCCCTCGCCCGCGGCACCCACGCCTCGGCGATCAAGGTCTACGCCGATCTCGACGCCGCCACGGTCGCCGCCGTCACCGCCGAGGCCCACCGCCAGGGCATCCCCGTCTGGGCGCACGCCGCCGTCTTCCCGGCCGGCCCGCGCGAGGTGGTCGAGGCCGCCGTCGACACCGTCTCGCACGTCACCCTGCTCGCCCACGCCTGCGCCGCACAGCCCCTGACGACCTATCGCGACAAGCCGCCGATCGACTACGCCCGCCTCACCGCCGGCGACGACCCGGTGATCGCCGACCTGCTCGCCCTGATGCGCCGCACCGGCACCGTCCTCGACGCCACCGCGGCGCTCTGGGCCAGCGCGGAGATGACCGGCGACGGCCCCGAGGCCGCCGGACGCGCCCGGCAGAACAGCGACCTCGCCGCCGCGCTCACTGCGCAGGCGCACCGCGCGGGCGTCCCGATCGCCACCGGCACCGACTACGAGACCCCGCCGGACGACCCCTTCCCCGCCCTCTACGAGGAACTCGCCTTCCTCGTCGACCGCTGCGGCCTGACCCCCGAGGACGCGCTGCGCTCCGCCACCGCCGTCGGCGCCCGCAGCGCCGGTGCGGAGCAGCTGCGCGGCACGGTCGAGGCCGGCCGGCTCGCCGACTTCGCGGTCTTCGACGAGGACCCGCTGCAGGACGTCAAGCACCTGCGCACCGTGCACCTGACCGTCAAGCGCGGCCGCCGCCACGCCCGCGCCGACTTCGAGGCGGGCCGATGACCCTCTCCCCGTTCCCCCTGGTCGTCAACGCTCTCGGTCAGCTGGACAACCCCAACGCGCCCCGGTCCGCCGAGGCCGCCGCCGAACTCAACCCCTCCAGCTCCCAGCTCACCGTGGACGCCCGCGCCCTGGCCGACGCCCGCGCCTCCGGCCTGACCGCCGTCAACATCACCCTCGGCTACACCATGGGCGACCTCCCGCCATACGAGCACACCCTGGAGGAGATCGGCGTCTGGGACCGGATCGTCAGCGCCAACCCCGCCGACCTGCTGAAGGTCCGCACCGCCGCCGACATCCACCGGGCCGCCCGGGAGAAGAAGGTCGGCATCGTCTACGGCTTCCAGAACGCGGTGGCCGTCGGCGACGACCCCGGCCGCGTCAAGGTCTTCGCCGACCGCGGCGTCCGCGTCGTCCAGCTGACGTACAACCAGGCCAACCGGCTCGGCGACGGCTCGATGGCACCGGAGAACCGCGGACTCACCCCGCTCGGCCACCGGGTCGTCGAGGCGCTCAACGAGAGCCGGCTGATGGTCGACCTCTCCCACAGCGGCGAACGCACCTGCCTGGACGCCGCCCGGTCCTCCCGGCAGCCCGTCTCGATCAACCACACCGGCTGCCGCGCCCTGGTCGACCTGCCGCGCAACAAGACCGACGAGGAACTGCGGCTGGTCGCCGACCGCGGCGGCTTCATCGGCATCTACTTCATGCCCTTCCTCAGCCCGACCGGTCACGCCACCGCCGCCGACGTCGTCGAGCACATCGTCCACGCCGTCGACGTCTGCGGCGAGGACCACGTCGGCATCGGCACCGACGGCACGATCACCCCGATCGACGACCTCGACGCCTACCGGGCCGCCCTCGCCGAGCACGTCGAACTGCGCCGCGCGAGCGGCGTCGGCGCGGCCGGCGAACGCGCCGACACCCTGCCGTTCGTCGAGGACCTGCGCGGCGTCGACCAGTTCCGCGACCTGGCCCGGCTGCTCGAACGGCGCGGCTACCGCTCCGAGCGGATCGAGAAGATCCTCGGCCGCAACTTCGTCGACTACGCCGAGCGCGTCTGGGCGCCCGCCTGACGACCCGTGCGTGGTCAGCCGCGGCCCGCGCTCGGCCGAGGGCCGGGTTGCCGATCACGCGGCTCGGCCCGCCGGGAGTGTCGCCGACCGGTGCTTGCGCACGGCCTGTTGGCCCCGGAAGAGTCCGGCGACGGCTCGGACGGTGTCGGGCAGGTGGTCGCGGGCGGCCATACCGCGAAAACCCGGGGCGCCGGACCCGAGTAGGGGCGGCAGTTCCGCCGATCGGCTCCGGTGCGCGCAGGTTCGACGGCGGCGCGCAGGAGCCCCCACAGCGCCGGCCGCGGGGAGCAGCACCCACCGCGGCGCAGAAAGGCTCCGGGACCGTGTCCGGGAGTGCGGGCGTTGCCCGCTCGTCCGTTTCGCCGTCGGCGCCGCTGGTGGTGCGGTGCCCGTGGCCGTCGACCGGGTGGTCGGCGGCCACGGGCAGGGGTTGATGCGGTGTCGGGTGGTTACTTGTAGATCCGCAGGACTCGTCCGACGCCTCGGACGTGTCCCAGGCCGCGCAGTTCGTCGAGTGCGGCGTTCAGCGCGCGTTCGGTGGCCGGGAAGGTGACGAACACGACCCGTGCCTGCGATTCGGAGCCGTGCTGGTCGACCTTGCGGATGGAGACGCCGTGGCGTCCGAACACGCCGGTGACCTGGGACAGGACGCCGGGGGCCTCGTCGACCTCGGTGCGGATGTAGAAGGAGTACTCGAGGTCCTCGGTGGGCCGGACGGCCGCGGGTGCACCGACCGGGACGCGGCGGTGCGTGCCGCGGCGCAGGTGGTCCGCGGCGGCGGCGACGTCGCCCAGGATCGAGGAGGCCGACGGGCGGGGGCCCGCACCGCGCCCGTAGAACATCAGCTCGCCGGCGGCGGAGGTGGTGACGAACACGGCGTTGAAGCTGTCCCGGACGGTCGCCAGCGGGTGGTCGCGCTCGACCAGGGCGGGGAACACCTGGGCGCCTATCTGCGCGTCGGCGTCGGTGCCACCGGGGAATCGGTCGGCGACCGCGAGCAGCTTGATCACGTACCCGAACTGGGCGGCGAGTTCGAAGTCCTCGCGGTCGAGGCCGACGATGCCCCCGCGGGCGACGTCGTCGGCGACGACCGACCGGTTGAACGCCAGCGAGGAGAGGATGGCGAGCTTGGAGGCAGCGTCGGCGCCGGAGATGTCGGCGGTGGAGTCCGGTTCGGCGTAGCCGAGTTCCTGGGCCTTCGCCAGGGCCTCGTCGAAGCCGAGGCCGTCGGTCGTCATCCGGGTGAGGATGTAGTTGGTGGTGCCGTTGACGATGCCGGCGACCCGGGTGACGTCCTCGCCGACGAGCGATTCCCGGATCGGGCGCAGGATCGGCACGGCCGCGACGGCGGCGGCCTCGAAGAAGAAGTCGACGCCTGCGCGGTCGGCGGCGGCGTACAGCTCGGGGCCGGAGCTGGCGACGAGCTCCTTGTTGCCGGTGACGACCGACTTGCCGGCGTTCAGTGCCGCGAGGATCAGTTCACCGGCGGGTGCGACGCCGCCGATCAGCTCGACCACGACATCGACGTCATCCGCCTTGACGATGTCGTACGGGTCCCCCGTGAACAGTTTCGAGTCGAGTTTCGCGGATCGGGGCTTGCCCGGGTCGCGGACTGCGATTCGTACAAGTTCCAGGGAAATTCCCGTCACGTCCTCAATGGCGCCGCGACGCTCGACGAGCAGTTCTGCGAATGCCTCCCCAACAGTTCCACACCCGAGCAGACCGACTTTGACAATATTTCCCATGGCGGACAGCGTACACGTCACCGGCTGCCTGTCGAATGGAATAGCTTCGGCTTCTCACAGTACGAGACGAATGGCTTGCGACCGGGCCGCCGCGTTCGCCGGTCGTGGTAATTCCGGCGAACGCGGCAAATCCGTGTCCGAGTGGGGTGGCCGGTCAGGCGGAGCGCGGCGGCGCCGGTGCGAGCAGCGGCGGGACGCGGTCGGGCAGGTGGGTGCCGAAGCTGCGGCGGTGGTAGACCAGCGGCGGCTGGCTGCCGGTCACCTCCGCGGCCCCGACCCGGCCGAGGACGATGACGTGGTCGCCGCCGTCGACCAGGTCCGCCACCGTCGAGGCGATCCAGGCCGGCGCCCGGTCGATCCGCGGCAGGCCCCGGTCGATGCTCCAGGCCGTGCCGTGGAACTTGTCCGCACCGCCCTTGGCTGCGAACGACAGTGCCACGTCGGCCTGTTCGGCGCCGAGGATGTTGAGGCCGAAGGCGCCGCACTCGCGGATCGCATCGAGTGTCCTCGACCTGTGGTCGAGGGCGACCATCACCATCGGCGGATCGATCGACAGCGAGGTGAAGGCGCTGACCGTCGCCCCGGAGGGCAGGTCGGCGCCGGCCATCGCCGTCACGACCGACACGGGTGTGGCCACGCAGGCCATGACCTCCTTGAACTCGCGCTGCAGGGCACAGTCGACGGTGTTCGCCGCCGGCGCCTTTCCGATACCCATGACGGACCCCCGTAATTCGTAATCGATCGCTTTGTGGCCCCGACTTCCGGGGCCTGCCGTTCCAGGTGGTGGAATTTCACGTTCCCGACGCGCGGCCGCCACAGGGAGCGGGAAATCGCTCCGAGTTCCGGCGGCCCCCGGACGGCACGAACGAATCACCCTCCGGGTCCATTTCCAGGCCGAATCCCAGGCCGGGGAGCTCCTCGCAGAACCACGACCTGATGAGTTCCGGGTAGGCATCGGAGTCGAAAACCTCCTCCAGTGCGGTGTCGACCGCGCGGAGGAATTCCCGGTCGTCCTTGCGCAGCAGGAAGCCGTAGTCCTCGCCGCCGAGGCGCACGTCCAGCAGGTGGACATCGGCAGCGGGCGCCCCGCCGCGCAGCAGGGAGTGCAGGATCACCTCGTCCGCCACGAGGGCGCCGATCCGGTCGTCGTGGAGGAATGCGTCCCGTGCCGCGCCGATGGACGGCACGCCGACGAAGGTGTACTCGAACCCGAGGTCCGGGTGGCCCTCGAGGGCGGCCTGGCTCGTCGAGCCCTGGATGCCGACCACGCGCAGGCCGGGCGCCGGCGGGACGCCGGGGCGGCCCTTCAGGGCGATCCGGTGCGAGGTGCGGAAGATCGGCCGGCTGAAGGCGTAGCGCTGCAACCGGGCTTCGGTGATCGTGGTCGATCCGCACTCGATGTCGATCCGGCCCTCGGTGAGCAGGGCCTCGCGGGTGGTCGAGGTGACCTCCACCGGTTCGACCGGCGGGACCAGGTGGACACCGCCGTGGATGCGGGCGAGGACGAGCCGCGCGAGGTCGACGGAGTAACCGATCGGCCGGAACTCCGCGGCCGACGGATCTGCGGCCGACGGTCCTGCGGGCGGTGAGTAGGAGAACGGCGGGGTGTTCCGCTGGAAGCCGATCCGGATGCCCGCACCGTGGTGTGCCGTACTACTGGTCAACGCCGACCTCCTTGGCCGCAGAGCCTTCGCCCGCGACGGCGCCCGCCAGTGCGAGCAGCGGTGCGGGATCGGTGAGCAGGTACATGTGTCCGCCGTCCACCGTCCGGTGGGAGAAGCGCCCGGTGGTCAGCGCCGCCCAGCCCGCCGCCGCGCCGGGGCCCAGCAGGTGGTCGTGGGCGGCGAAGACGCAGTGCAGGTCGACGGGAAGGGCGCGCGGCACGAACGTGGGGAATTCCCGGGCCATCCATGCCAGGTCGGCGGCGAGGGTCTCGGCGTGGAGCCCGTCGGCCGGGCCCGGTGCCCCCGTGCCGGCCGACTCGCCCGCCGACTCGCCGGCCGGTTCACCGAGCACCTCGGGGATGCCCGGCAGACTCCGGCCCGCGTACGGGGGCGGTGCCTGGGCCGACACCACCACCCGCACCCGGCGGCGGTAGACCGCCCAGATCGCGTCGGCCACCGCCCAGGCGACGGTCGCCCCCATGCTGTGCCCGACCAGCACCACGTCCTCGTACGGCAACTCGCAGATCTCCCGGGCGAGTTCCACCGCGAGGTCGTCCAGGCGGTCGGTGAGCGGTTCCGCCACCCGGTCCTCGCGGCCCTTGAGCTGGACCAGGACCACGTCCGCGTGCGCCGTCAGGGCCTGCACCCAGCCCCGGTACGCGGACATCCCACCGCCGGCGTGGTGGAAGCACACCACCGCGTGCCGGTGGCCGCCCTCGTACCGGCGCAGCAGCCGGCTGCCGGTCGGCCGGATCTGCTGTGCCATCAGGCGCCGGCCCCGGTGTACGGCAGTTCGCGGCCCGGCAGGGTGACCGGGTGCAGTTGGGTGCGGTAGCGGGCGGCCAGCTCGCGGTACTCGGCGGCGGTCTCGTCCAGGACGGCGACGTCGCTGTCGCTGAGGGTCATCAGCACCGACGCGGGGCTGCCGGCGATCAGGCTGCGCGACCTGTACTGCGGGCCCGCACTGAGCACCACACCGGCGGAGATCCGCGAACTGTCGCCGACGGTCACGCCGTTGAGGACGACAGCGCCGATACCGACGACCGTTCCGGCGCCGATCGTGCAACCGTGCAGCAGTGCGCCGTGCGCCACCGTGACGTCCGCCCCGAGGAGCAGCGGGTAGTCGGGGTCCGAGTGCAGCATGGCGTGGTCCTGCACGTTCGAGCCGCGGCCGATGCGGACCGGGCCCTTGTCGCCGCGGATGGTCACGCCCGGCCAGAGGCTGACGTCCGCCCCGATCTCGACGTCGCCGATGACGACCACGTCGTCGAAGGCGTAGACGCTCGGGTGGATGCGCGGCTGGATGCCCTGGAAGCTGTACGTCTTCATGGCTCAGATCTCCTGCTGGACGAGTGCGGCGAGGCGGGCGAGGCTCTGCAGGACCTCGTCCTTGGGCAGTCCGAAGTCGACGAGGCAGGCGATCTCGTCGACGCCCAGGGCCCGGAACCTCTCCAGGGTGGCCCTGGCGCCCGCCGCGTCGCCGATGAGCGAGCTGGAGGAGACGTAGCGCTGGAACACCATCTCGACGAAGGCGTCCCGGTCGTCGCCGAGGTTGTGCAGCGTGTCGGCCTTGTCCTTCGACTCGGCCTGCCCCGCGGTGGCGTGCTGGGTGACGAAGGAGCTCAGGTACTCGGTCATGGCGGGCCGCACCCGGTCCACGGCCGAGACCGCATCGGCGCCGACGTAGGTGTGCAGCATCAGCGAGACGACGCCCTGCTCGGGGTCGAGTCCGGCCCGCTCCCGCGCCTCGCGGTAGATCCCGATCCGCTTCTCCAGCTCGGCAGGGCCGAAGTTGATCAGTGCGGAGAGCACGTTGAGGCCGTTCTCGCCGGCGAACCGCCAGGCGTCCTCGCTCTTGGACGAGGTCAGCCAGACCGGGAGCTCCGGCTGGAGCGGGCGGGGGAAGGTGACGATCTCGTGGGTGTCCCCCAGTGGGTCCTTGCGCTGCAGGGCAGTGCCGCGCCACAGGCTCTGCAGCTGTTCCCGTGCCTGGTTGAGCAGCTGGGAGCGGTTCTCGTAGCCCTGCGGGTTGAGGACGAAGTCCCGGGCGTGCCAGCCTGGCGCCAGGGCGAGGTCGACCCGCCCGCCCGAGAGGTTGTCGACCAGGGCCCACTCCTCGGCGGCGCGCAGGACGTCGTGGAGGGGCAGGTTGACGCTGCCGGCGCGGATCCGCACCTTCTCGGTGATCATCGCCAGTGCGGCACCCAGGACGGCCGGGTTCGGGTAGGCGCCGCCGACCTCGGTGAAGTGCCGCTCGGGCGTCCAGATCGCGGTGAACCCGGCGCGGTCGACGTACCGGGAGACGTCCAGCAGGAGGTCGTACGGGTCGCTGCCGCCGGTCAGACCGGAGAAGAAGATGACGCCCAGGTCGGGGAGCCCCGACGACCGCCGGACCGCACGCGGGGCCGGAACGGGGGCGGAGGCAGGGGTAGGGGTAGGGGCGGCGGGAGCCGGGGCGGCGGCGGGGGCCGCCGGGCCGGACTTCAGCCGTGCCTTCAGGCCGGCCAGCCGGTCGGCGTCGAGGAAAGTGCCGTCAGACATGTGCGGGCTCCTCCAGCAGCAGTGCGGTGATCACGTCGGCGGTTCCGGAGACCGAGCTGTTCTCGTAGAAGTCCCGGACGGACAGGTCCAGTTGGAAGGTTT
Source organism: Kitasatospora dryopteridis (assembly GCF_050749075.1). Taxonomy (NCBI): domain Bacteria; kingdom Bacillati; phylum Actinomycetota; class Actinomycetes; order Kitasatosporales; family Streptomycetaceae; genus Kitasatospora; species Kitasatospora dryopteridis. The sequence continues at coordinate 347,359 of NZ_CP192749.1, forward strand.
CGCGAAGCTTGTTGATCAGCTGGATGGCCATCAGCGAGTTCCCGCCGAGGTCGAAGAATCCCAGGTCGGCGGAGGCGGCCGACCCGCCGAGGAAGCTCTCGAAGATCTGGCCGACGATCTGCCGGATCTCCTCCGCGGCCCCGTTCTCCTCCTCCGCGGGGGTCCCGGCGGCCGCGGGGGCAGGGGCCGCATCTCCGAGCTGCTGCACAGCTCCGCTCGGAGCCGGGGCCGTGACCGGGGCGGTGTCCGCGTCCACCGCGAAGCCCAGCGACGGCTCCACCCAGTGGACGAGCCTGTCGAACGCGTACGTGGGCAGGGCCGTCATCCGCCCGGCGGTGCTGTACTCCTCGACGGACACCTCCGGGTCGGTGGCCCAGCCGAGGGCGACGGCGTCGGCGAAGGACTCCGCCTCGTGCTCCGGCTCGCCCAGGGTCTGCGCCAGCGCCGGGGCCGCCGCGCCCGCCGCTGCGAAGTTCGTGCGCACCAGGTTGCTCATCGACCGGCCGGCGCCGATCTCGATGAACCTTCCGACGCCCAGCTCCCGCAGGGTGTCCACCGATCCGGCGAAGTCCACCCCGCGGACCAGGTGCTCCGCCCAGTAGTGCGGGTTGCGGGCCTCGTACTCGGTGAGCAGCCGGCCGGTGATGTTGGAGACCACCGGGATGCGCGGTGCCCGGAACTCGCAGGTCTTGAGGAAGGCGAGGAACTCGTCGGCGGCGTCCTGCATCAGCGGCGAATGGAAGGCGTGCGAGGTCGCGAGCTGCTGGTGCTGGACGCCGGCCTCGCCCGCCCGGGCGAGCGCCTTCTCGATGCCGACGTGGCTCCCCGAGAGGACGAGCTGGCGCGGGGAGTTGGTGGCCGCGACGACCAGCGTGCCGTCGCCGATCAGCTCGGCGAACGGGTCCAGGTCGGCGACGGCGAGCATCGCGCCGGGGGTGCAGCGGGCCATCAACCGGGCCCGGGTGGCGACCAGTTCGGCAGCCGAGGGCAGGTCGAAGACGCCGGCGACGGTCGCGGCGACGATCTCGCCGAGGCTGTGGCCGAACAGGTAGCGGGGGGTGACGCCCGCGTCGAGCAGGGCGGTGGCGAGCGCGTACTCGACGGCGAACAGCAGCGGCTGGGCAACGGCCGTGTCCGTGCTGTCGAGGGTCCCGCCCTGCTCCCCGGCGTCGAGCAGGTCGCGCAGGCGGAAGCCGGTGCGGGCGTCGACCGTGGCACTCGCCTCGGCGAGCCGGCGGGCGAAGTCCTCGTTGTGTGCGGCGAGTCCGGCGCCCATGCCCGGGCGCTGGGTGCCCTGGCCGGCGAAGACGAAGGCGAGGCCGTCCGCGCCGGCCGCGGCCCCGGTGTGGTAGCGCTCGGCCTTCAGCCGGGCAACGGCCTCGGCGGGGTTCACGGCGGCCAGCGCGGCGCGGTAGGGGTGGCGGGTGCGGCCCTCGCGCAGGGTGTGCGCGTACTCGGCCAGCGAGGCGGCCGGGTCGGCCGCGAGGTGCTTGGCCAGGGCGGCGCCCTGGGCGCGCAGCGCGGTCTCGGAACGGGCCGAGAAGGTCAGGATGCTCGGCCGGCCCCCGCCCGCAACAGCGGTCCCGGCCGGCCCGGCAGTCCCCGCGGGCTCTGCAGGCTCGGCGGGCTCCGGCTCGTAACTGCGCAGGATGACATGGCCGTTGGTGCCGCCCATCCCGAAGGCGCTGACCCCGACCCAGTTGGTGCGGCCCCGGTCGAGCTCCCGGCCCTCGGTGGTCACGTAGTAGCGCGAACCCTCCAGCTCCAGGGCGGGGTTGATCTCGCGGACATTCACCGTCGGCGGCACGTACCCGTGCTTGAGGACCAGAGCCGCCTTGATCAGGCCGACGATGCCGGCGGCGATGTTGAGGTGCCCGAAGTTGCCCTTGAGCGAGCCGATGCCGCAGGGAGCACCCGCGGTGCCGAACGCCTGCTTGATCGCCTCGATCTCGATCGGGTCGCCGAGCGCGGTGCCGGTGCCGTGCGCCTCGAGGTAGTCGAGGTCGCCCGGCTCGGCGCCCGAGATATCCAGGGCCTCGCGCAGCACCGCGACCTGTCCGGAGACGCTCGGGGCGGTGAAACTCACCTTCTGCGCACCGTCGTTGTTGACCGCGGAGCCGGCGATCACCGCGTACACCTGGTCGCCGTCGGCGATCGCGTCACTGAGCCGCTTCAGCAGCACCAGGCCCAGTCCGTTGGTGAACAGCGTCCCGTTGGCTCCGGCGTCGAACGGCCGGCAGACGCCGTCGGGCGACAGCACGCCGCCGACCTGGTACTGGTAGCCGGACTCCTGGGGGACGCGGATGTACACCGCGCCCGCGACGGCCGCGTCGCACTCGTTCAGCAGCAGGCTCTGCACGGCCGAGTGGACCGCGACCAGCCCGGTCGAGCAGGCGGTCTGCACGTTCAGGCTGGGCCCGCGCAGGTTCAGCTTGTACGAGATCCGGGTGGCCAGGAAGTCCTTGTCGTTCCCGTGCCGGACCAGCATCTCGCCGAGCGACTCCACCAGGTCGGGGCGGCGGAGCGCGCCGAACACGTAGGTGCTCATGCCCGAGCCGGCGAAGACGCCGATCCGCTGGTCGGTGCGCTGCGGATCGATGTTGGCGCGCTCCAGCAGCGCCACGGACTTCTCCAGCATCAGGCGCTGCTGGACGTCGAGAATGTCCGCCTCGCGCTGCGAGTAGCCGAAGTACCCGGAGTCGAACTCGGCGACGCCGTCGAGGACTCCGGCCCTCTTGACGTAGTCGGGGCGCGAGCGCTGGGCGGTCGGTACACCGGCGGCGGCGACCTGATCGTCCGTCAGATCGGTGATCGCGGTGTGGCCGTCGACCAGGCGCTGCCAGAACTCGTCGACGTCCGCGGCCTGCGGCAGTCGGCACTCCATCGCGACGATCGCGACCAGCTCGTCATCACTGTGCATGTTCATCCTTGTCCAAGTCCGTTACGGGGGGCACCGATTCGCGGGACACCGGCCCGCGGGGCAGCCCCGGTCCGGTGGGCGGGGTGCGCGGGTACGCGGGAACGCGGGTACGCGGGAACGCGACGGTGCAGGAGGGAGCCGGCGGGAGGCGATGCGCAAGGTGCGCGTGCCCCGGCGGGCCGGCGAGGACACGGCCTGGGCTGCGCCCTAGCGGCGGGCGCGCCGGGCCGTCAGGACGCGGCGGCGGGCAGCCGCGCCGGTGGCGGCCGCGCCGGTGTTCGGCGTGCTGCCGCCCGGCTCCTCGAGGAGGTTTTCGATGAATTTCCGCTGCGCGTTGAAAGAGGCGTGCTCGAAAAGCCGCACCAGCGGGAAGGAAATGCCGAATTCGGTCTGGATCTCGGCATGGAGGACGACGATGGTGAGCGAGGTGCCGCCGGCGTTGAAGAAGGTCGTCTCGCGGTCGGCCAACCGCCCGGCACCGGTCACCGATTGCCAGATCCCGGCCAGCCGGTCGGCCACCGGACGGGAGGCCCGGCGGGAATCCGAACGGGAATCAGCGGGTTCGGCGATCGGTCGGGAACGCTCCGCGAGGCGCTCGCCGGCGATCTCCTTGAGTATCGTCCGGTCGGCCTTTCCGTTGGGGAGTTTCGGCAGTGCCGGAAGGTAGACGAATACCGATGGCACCATGACGCCCATCAGGTGTTCGCCGAGATGTGCGCGGAGTTCCGGCTCGGCGGAGGTGTCGCCTTCGAGGACCGCCACGATGACCTTGGTGAAGCGGTCGTCCAGTGCGCACACGAAGGCATCGCGGACACTCGAGTGCGACTGGATCGCCGAACGGACTTCCTGGAGTTCGATCCGCACGCCTGCGATTTTGATCTGTTCGTCCGCCCGGCCGAGGATCTCCAGGTCGCCGCTGGCGCCCCGGCGCCCGAGATCACCCGTCGGGTAGACGCTGATCCGCTCCCCGTCGGCCTCGATCTCGACGAACGGCGCAACGATCCCGCCGTCCGCCAGATACCCGTACGAGGGCCGCTCGGCCGCGATGCAGATCTCGCCGACGGTGCCCGGCGCGCACGGCCTGCGCTCCTCGTCCAGCACCAGGCTGCGGGAGTGCGGGAGGTTGCGGCCCACCGGCTGGATCCCGTGCCCCGGGTCGGGCGGGACGCGGTAGAAGTGCTGGGCCAGCGTCGTCTCGGTCGGGCCGTACAGGTTCACCACCTGGCAGCCCGGGAACAGCTCCCGCCAGCGGCTCACCAGTTCGGCGTCGAGCGGCTCGCCGGCGAAGAAGGCGTGCCGCAGCGACGGCACCGGCTCGGCCTCGGCCGCCACCGATGTCCACACCTTGCCCAGCGAGGGGACCAGGTGCAGGCCGGTGATCTCCCGGCCGCGCAGGAAGTCCAGCACTCCGGCGGCGTCCAGGTGCCGGCCGTCCGGGATGCACAGGGTGGCGCCGGAGATCAGCGGCGTCAGCGCGTCCCGGAACCAGACGTCGAAGGACAGGTTGGTCAGGTGCGCGAACCGGTCGTCCGGCCCCACGCCGAACTCCTCGCTCTGCCACTGCAGGAAGAGCGACAGGCCGGTGTGGCTGCCGACGATGGCCTTGGGCTTCCCGGTCGAGCCGGAGGTGAAGGCGATGTAGGCGTGGTCCGCGTCCTCGAGGACGCCGGCCTGCCCGGCACCCGCCCGCGGTGCGATCTGCAGGCCGGTGTGCAGACCGTCCGCGCACACCACCACCGCCCGGACCGGGCCGGTGCCCAGCATGGCCTCGCGGCGTGCCTGGGGCAGGGCCTCGTCGACCAGCATGACCACCGATCCGGCCAGCCAGACGCCGAACACCGCCGTGATGACCGCCGGGCTGCGGCGGCCGAGGACCGCGACCGCGTCGCCCCGGCCGATGCCCTGCGCACCCAGCTCCCCGGCCAGCTCCCGGGCCCGTAAGAACAGCTCCGAGTAACTGATCGACTCGGTCGACGTGGTGACAGCGGTCGCGTCCGCGAATTTCTCGCACGCCCGCTGCAAAAGATCATCTACCGCCTGCACAGCAAATATCTCCATGTGAGGACAGGTGAAGGCAGCCCCTGGGCCGACGGGCCGTGCCCGTGCCCGGCACGCGGCCCGGCACGAGGCCGGCCGAGAGGGGCCACTGCGTGGAGGAAAGAGAAGATGGAAGAGAGAAGAACGGTGCACGGTGTCCGACGGAACGGGACACGGGACTCTCACGGGCGAGGGCCGGGCACCACGGGCCCACTCGCCCCGGGGCCGCGCCCCCGGTGGAACGGTCCACCGACGGACCGCTCCCCACCGGGGCACTGCCACGCAGGCTGCGGACCTAGCCGGCCTGCTGGAACGTCGCCAGCACGACGGCGGCGAGCATGAAGAGCGATCCGAACACCTTGTTCAGGACGCCGACCTGCTTCTCGGTCTTCAGCCGGAGCGCGACCCGGGCGGCGAGCCCGGTGTAGCCGGCCATCACCACGAGGTCGGTGAACGCGAAGGTCAGGGCGACCGCGACGTACTGCGGGGCAAGGGCGTGCCCGGCCACGATGAACTGCGGAATGACCGCCAGCATGAAAATGTAGCCCTTGGGGTTGATCAGATTGAGCGAAATGCCCTTTCCGATGATCTCGAAAACCCCGACCTTCGGCTTGTCCCCTTCCCTGAGGGTGATCGGCGATCCCTTCGACAGCCACTGCGCCAGGCCGAGGTAGAAGAGGTACGCCACTCCGGCCCACTTCAGCACGTTGAAAGCGATCGGCGACGCCTGGATGATGACCCCGAGGCCCACCACGACGACCAGAAAGACGGCCCAGAGGCCGAGCACGAGCCCGACCGCTCCCAAATACCCGCGCTTGAATCCGTAGTTCAGGCCGTTCGACATAGAGAAAACCGAGCCCGAGCCCGGTGAAAGCGAGAAAATCCACGAAGCCGCGAAACAAGTGATCCACGCATCAAGTGGCATGGCTGATTCCTCCCCCGGAAATGCCGCTGATGTGACCCGCCGGCATAACTCCGCCCGGCGATCATCACGCACCATATACAAGACCTCCGCGGAGTCCATCCCCATGTCCACGATGTGGATGAGAAAAATCGCCCATAACCGCCCCCCACCGGTAACCGCATCTCACAAGGCATGGACACGGCAACCACTGCAGCCACCGCCCCGCACGGCCGACACCACCCCAAGTTCCTTCAGGCGAAGCACAGTTCGGCATCCCCGCCCCTCCTCCACCACTCCGACAAAGAGGTGACCCCGCATCAAGAGACGTGACCGGCATCACGGGGGGCATGCCACGGGCACTTTGACTGACAGTCAGCCCTGCGACACCGTACGGCACTTCGGGCAGTGCGCCACCACCGCAGCAGCTCGGCAGTACGGGCCACGCGGTCCGGGAGGAGGTCGAGCCGGATCCGCTCGCAGTGAACGGCCGTGTACGGGCCACCCGCCGCGGAGAGGCTGTCCGGTATGAAGATCCTCATGCTCGGCGGCTCGAAGTTCCTCGGGCGTGCCTACGTCGCGGAAGCCCTCTCGCGTGGCCATCAGGTCACCACCTTCAACCGCGGGATCAGCGGTGCCGACCTCGACCGGACCGAGACAGTGCACGGCGACCGCACCCGCCTGGAAGACCTGGAGCGCCTGGTCGACGGAAGGAGCTGGGACGCCGTCGTCGACACCTCGGGCCAGCAGCCGTACGACGTGGCGCAGACCGCCCGGCTGCTGCGCGGCCGCGCCGGCCACTACAGCTTCGTCTCCTCCGTCCACGCCTTCGCCGACTGGCCCGCCAAGCCCGTCGACGAGACCTCCGAGACCCTCGACTGCCCGGCCGACGTCCCGCAGGACCAGCCCTTCGCCAACGCACTCAAGGCGGGCTGCGAGCGCGCCCTGGTCGAACAGTTCGGCGAGCGCTCGTCCGTCCTCAACTGCGGGCTGCTCTACGGCCCGTACGAACCGATCGGACGCATGCCCTGGTGGCTGGAGCGGATCGCCCGCGGCGGCCGGGTGCTCGCCCCCGGCGACCCGGACCGGCCGATGCAGCTGATCGACGCCAGGGACTTCGCCGCCTTCGGCCTCGACCTGATCGACCGGGGCCTGACCGGACGGTTCGTCACCACCGCGCCGATCGGCCAGACCACCTACGGCGAGTTCCTGGACGCCTGCGTCCGCGCCACCGGATCGGACGCCGAACTGGTCTGGACGGACGACGCCACCCTGCTCGCCGCCGAGGTCCAGCCCTGGACCGAACTGCCCCTGTGGACCCCGGACACCCCGGACTGGCGGGGAACCTGGCGTGCCGACAGCTCCAAGGCGGCCGCCGCCGGGCTGCGCTGCCGACCGGTCGCCGAGACCGCCAGGGACACCTGGGCCTGGCTGCGGAACGGCGGGTCGGCCAAGGTCACCTACACCCAGGGACTGACCGGAGTCCCGATCGGCATCGAGGCCGGGAAGGAGCAGCGGATCCTGGCCGGCTGAACCACCGGGCGGTCCTCTGCCGCGTCGAGGACTGGTCGGCAGTCGCGGAGGAGGACAATCGGGACGGGAAGGAGAACGTGTGAGCACAGCATCGCAGCACCCCGAGGACTACAGCACCGTGGCCGACCCGGAACGGGCGCTCAAGTACGCGCTGCGCCACGTCGCCGGCGACCGGGCCGAGATCGTCGAAGGAGTCATCACCCCCGTGTCGCCGGGTTGGGCACACGAGTCCGCCGCCGACGTGGTCCGCCGCCAGCTCACCGTGCGGCTGGCCGAGCTCGACCTGGTGTCCGGCTCCGGCAACCTGGGCCTGCCCGGCAGTGAGAACCGGTACGTCCCGGACCTGGCGGTGGTGCCCGCGGAACTCGCGATGAAGACCGAGGGTCCACTGGTGCCGGACCAGACCCTGCTGATCGTCGAGGTCGGCTCCCCGTCCAACGCGGAGACCGACCGGGTCACCAAGCGGCGCCGCTACGGACAGTACGGTGCGCCGCTGTACCTCCTGGTGGACCGGCAGAACCGCGAATGCACGCTCTTCAGCGAGCCGACCCGCCTCGGCTACGCGACCGCCGACGGCCCCCACCCCTTCGGCACCCCCGTCCGGCTGCCCGCCCCGTTCGACCTCACTCTCGACACCGGCCTGCTCTGACGGCGATCGGGGCGAGTGCCCCGGGCCCGGGGCCACCATCGACCGAGGCGGGGCTCTCAGGCGTCCCGGCCGGTGACGGCACGTGATGGTGGCGGTGCCGCGGAGAGTTCGAAGGGGTCTTCGGCGGGCGCGTCCCGGCGGGGGCGGGGTGCGCCGTTCGGCTGTGCCGCCGCGTCCCGCACCTGCCCGGCGGCTCCCTGGCCACCCGGCCCGCCCTGGTGCGGGCCCCCGCCCGCTTGGCCGTGCGGGGCCGGGCCGGGCATCCCGGGTGTCTGCACGGCCGGCCCGCGGTCGAGGGGGCCGGGTCCGTCTCCCCGGTGGCCGGCGCCGGATCCGGCCTCACTCCTCGGCGGCACCTGGCCGGTGCCGTGGTGGGGAGCGGCGGGGTGCGGGCCGCCCGCCAGGGCCCGCGGCTGCTGCGGCGGAACACCGGCGCGACCGGCGTCCCCCACGGGCCTGTCTCCCACCGGCCTGTCCCCCACGGGCCTGTCCGCCGCGTACGGCCCGGGGGTCCGGCCCGTGCTCGCCCGGCCGCCGACGAGCAGTCCGGCCGCGTCGGCGTGGTGTGGCCCGGGGTGTGCCCCGCCGGTCGCGGCAGGGCCCGCACGGTGCGCGCTGCCCGCGGCCGTGTCGCCTGCCCCGCCCGCGAGTTGGAGCGGGCGGGACGAGGACGGGGACTCCTGTCCGGACAGGATGCCGTGCATCTGCCGGGTGTGCGAGTCCTCGTTCTCGGTGAGGTTCTGGGCCACCTGGTCCATCCGGTCGGCGGTGCCCCGGAACCAGCCGAGCAGCCGCTCGAGCACCTCCACGCCGATGGTGGTGGCGATCTGCTCGGCGGCGGCGATCACCAGCCTGCCGAACGCGTCCCCGGGAGCGCCCACGTCCAGGCCCTCGACGACCTGCCGGAACGAACTGCCGTGGGAGTCGATGTCGTCGGCGTGGCGCCGCAGTTCGAGCGCGCAGGAGGCCAGCTGGGCCAGGTCCACCCCGAACCCGGCACCGGCACCGCCCGCCGGCCCCGGCCCGCCGCCGGGCACCAGCTGCCTGACCACGGTCTCCACCAGATCGGCCACCGGCTGGGCCAGCGCCTGCGCGAGCGCCGACATCGCCTCCTCCAGGAGAGCGGACAGGATCTGCCGACCGACCGCGACGACGGCCGCGGAGCCCTCCGGCCCGATCAGCGCGGAGGCCGCCAGTTCACCCTGGGTGGCCACCAGCTGGACCACGGCCGCACCCTTGCAGCCCTCGATCACCAGGGCCGCCGCGTTGAGCGCGTTCGCGGCGACCCCGCAGGCCTCCACCACCAGGCCGGAGTACTTCGAAACGGTTCCCCACAGCTCGGCCAGCCTGTCCGCCGAGGCACCGTGGTAGACCTCCCCCAGCGCGGTCACGGCCTTGTCCGCAGCCATCTGGACCGAATCGATCGCCGAGGCGACTCCTCTGAGTCCGTCCGCGAGCCTGACCAGTTCGTCCTCGTCCGCCCGGGGCCAGTCCAGCCCGAGGAGATCGAGCACCACGGCGAGCTCCGGCGGCAGCTCCAGTGCCATGCTTCCCCCAAATCTGTCGTACGGCTGCGAACACGGGCGCAACGGATGCCCCCGGAAGCCGTCCTGGTAGGACGGCCAGCAGTACTGACAGTGGTGTTTCGCGCCGTCCCGGAACAGGCCAGGACACCGGCCACACATGGCCGGTTCGCCGGACACGCCCGCCGGCGCCCGCATCCACGGGCGCTCGACGGCGCCCGGCGCCGGGTGAGATCAGCGCCCCGCTCGGCGGAACCACGCCGTCCGTCCTGCACCGGCTACAGCTCGGCCAGGCCCTTCACGGCCGTGACCACCCCACCGGCCAGCGCCAGCAGCAGGACGATCCGGCGGGCCGGGCGCTCCGGCGTCCGCGCGGCCAGCACCGCCCCGACCGCCGTCCCCGCCACGACCCCCGCCCCGGCCAGCGCCCACGCCGGGCCGGACAGCTGCGGCAGTCCCTTGACACTCACCGAGAACACGTTCACCAGCACCCCGTAGAACTGGGCGTTCGGCACGAACTCGCGGACCGTCCAGCCGGCGTTCACCGCGTACAGCGAGATCGCCGGACCACCCACACCCGCCGAGGCATTCATGAACCCGCTGGCCGCACCCGCGGCGAACGCCCCGCCCCGGCCGCCCAGCGCCGGCACCCGGGTACCCAGCAGCACCAGCAGCACCGCCGCGGTCACCAGCGCCCCCATACCGACCAGCAGCGTCGGCTCCGGCAGCCGGGCCGCCACCCACGCCCCCAGCGGCACCGTCACCGCGGCCGCGAGCACCAACGGCAGCATCGCCCCCAGCCGCACCCCACGCCACGCGGTGGCCAGCCCGATCAGGCTGATCACCCCGGCCGCACAGTTCGCCAGCGCTACCCCGGTCGCCGGCGCCAGCAGCAGCACCAGCACCGGCGCCGACACCAGCGCGAACCCGATCCCCGCCATCCGCTGCACCGACGAACCGACCAGCACCACCAGACCCAGCACCAGCGCCGCCGTCCACTCCCCGGCCATCGCGCAACCTCCTCCACCAGTACGGGCCGACCTGCCGGTCACCCCCAGCTTGCCCCACCCCACCACCCGGGCGGGCCGCACCCGCCCCACCGTCTCCGGCCCGATCTCCGAGGTCGGGCACCGTCGGGGGGAGAGAACAGCCTCGCGGCCGCGGGCTCGGCCGGGCCTGTGTTGCCGGGCGTCCGAGGCACAGCTGGAACCGTGCGAGGTCGCCGCTGCTCACGGGGGCGATTCGCACAAGCACAGATCCCGCCCGGCCGCGTGGGCCGGACGGGATCTCGTGGACCGTTCCCGAGCGAGCTCGGGAACAAGTGTCTTCGGGGGACGGGGTGCCGGGTGCTCAGGCCTTGCGGGCCTTGGCCTGGGCGGTGGTGCGGTTCTTGCGCTGGGCCGCGCGGGCGAGTCGGTGCTGCTCGGCCTGACGCAGCCGCTCGTCCATCGTCGCGCGTGCCGCGTCGAGCTGGTAGCCCATGGTGGTCTCCCCCTTGGTGGGCAGCTGTGGGCATCACGTTGATGCCGGTCCTGGAGGCCGCCCTCATGTCTCTGATTCTACACCCACATCGGCTTGATCGCTTTCAATTAGTTGGCCCTTCTCCGGCATTGCCTTGCTATCGAAGGTCCACTGGACCTCGGAGGCTCAGGGAGCGGGCCTGGCCGGTCCGCCGGCCGGAGGGCGTCGCCGGCATCGGGCCGCCAGTCGCCGCAACCATGCAGGAGGGCCCGCCTTCCGCTGGCGCCGAAGGCGGGCCCTCACCTGGGCAAACGGTCAACCGGCAGGCCAGGTGGCCGGGTTCGGCACGGCCCCGTGCCCGGCCTTCCCCGGTTTCGTCCGGGACGGGCGCAACGCCGAAGCGCGGCCGAACGGGACCTCGCCGACGCCGCTCCGACTGCACCGATCCGGGCAGGATCTTCACCGCCCGGCGGCGGACACGGGTGCCCGCTACGTGCTCCCCCGGCGAGGCCGGAGGCCACTCATGTCAGGCCCGGGCCCTGGGTGTTCCTCGGGTCCCCGGCCTGGTCGCCGGGCCGGTTCAGATCGGTGAGGAGGTCGTCGAGGGCCCGGCGGAGGGCTTCGGAGTTGGCGGGGTCGAACCAGGTGGTGCGGATGCGGTGGTTGATGCCGTTCGGGGTCTCGTGGTCGGCCGCGAGCCGGTGCAGGGAACGGGTCCCGTCATTCAGGGAGCGGCCGACGCCCTCGAAGAGGCCGCGGACGTAGCGGTCCGCGTCGGTGCCGGCGATGCCGTGGCCGGTGGCCCACGACGTGAGCGTGGCGAGGTACCAGTAGTGGGAGGTCAGTGTCGCCGTCAGCGCCGAGAGGACGTTGAACGCCTCCTCGTCGGCGGTCGGGAGCGCCCCGCCCAAGCGCTCGAAGAGGGAATCCACCACCGGGTGCGACGGGCAGGTCACCGTCACGGAGCGGCGTTCACGGACAGCGGGCAGGGGGATGGCACGTACCAGCGGGGCGTCGGTGGCGAGAGTGCGGCGCAGCTCGTCGTTGCCGACGCCGGCCATCACGTTGACCACCACCTTGTCACTGTCCACGCGCAGCCCGGCCAGTGCCTCGAACCGGTCCTGCGGGCGCACGGCGATGACGACGACCTCGGAGCGGTCCACCACCTCCTGGTTGCCGGGGCACACCTGGACGCCCTCGTACCGCTCGGACAGCTCCGCGGCGGTGCGGGCGCCTCGCGGGGAGAGGAAGACCTCCGGCGAATCCCCGGAACGTCGAGCCGACCCGCTGCGTCCGCCTCCACCCGGACGGCTCCGTGGTGTCCGCTCCCACGTGCCGTCCGCGGACCGGCGCCGGTGCCGCTCGTAGACCGCCCTCAAGCCGCCGCAGCGAGAAGCGCGGCCGGCCGCCGCCGCGGTGCCGAGCAGGCGGACCGGGCCGGGCGGCCACCGGTGCCGGATCCCGTGGGCCCCTCCCACCCGTCGAAGATCCCCGGCGTCCGGAGCGTGGCCACCAGTGGCCTGCGCCCGGCACGATCACGACTTCTGGGGTGGACCGTGCTTGACGCCGTACCCCTCACGGGCACCCGTGTCCGGCCGGAACCACTCGGACACGAGCACCACGACGGCCTGTGTGTGCCTCGGTCACGTCGAGAACTCGGTCACGTCGAGCAGGAGTCAGGCCGGGTCCCCCACCCGGCCCAGGGCCTCGATCCGGGGTTCCGGCACATGTGCGGGCAGGACCTCACGCCCGCGGCCCAGGTGGTTGAAGAGCAGGTTCAGCGTGACCGCGAGCAGGCAGCCCGCCGAGATGCCCGAGTGCAGCACGGTGGCAACCTGCTCCGGGAACGCCCGGTAGAAGGCCGGGTAGGCGATCGGGAAGATGCCGAAGGCGAGGCTGACCGCGACGATGATCGCGTTCGAGCCCACGCCCAGGTCCGCCTTGCCGAGGGTGCGGATGCCCGCCACCGCCACCGACCCGAACAGGACCACGCCCGCTCCCCCGAGCACCGGCTGCGGCACCAGCGAGACCAGCCCGCCGACGACCGGCAGCAGGCCCATCACCACGAGGAAGATCCCGGCCAGGGCCACCACGAAGCGGCTGCGGATCCTGGTCAGCGCCACCAGCCCGATGTTCTGGGCGAAGGCCGAGCAGATGAAGCCGTTGAACACTCCGCCGAAGGCCGTCGCAAGCCCGTCCGCCCGCAGGCCGCCGGCGATCGTGCGGTCGTCGGCCGGCTTCTCCACCACCTCGCCCAGCGCGATCATGTCGGCGGTGGACTCGGTCATCGAGACCACCATCACCACCAGCATCGAGATGATCGCCGCGGCCTCGAACCGCGGCGCGCCGAAGGCGAACGGGTGCGGCAACTCGAACAGCGGCAGGCTGCCGAGCGCATGGGCGTCCACCTTGCCGAACGGGATCGCCGCCAGGGTGCCCACGAGCAGCCCGAGGAGGATCGCGATCCGCTGCAGGAAGCCGCGCAGGAAGCGGTGGAAGAGCAGCACGGACACCAGGGTGAGCCCTGCCAGGCCCAGGTTGGTCAGGGAGCCGTACTCCGGCGCCCGGGAGTTGCCGCCCTGGGCCCAGTTCCCGGCGACCGGGAGCAGGGAGATGCCGATCAGCGTGATCACCGTGCCGCTGACGACCGGGGGGAAGAATCCGACGAGCCGGCAGAAGACGGGCGCCAGCAGGAAGCAGAACAGGCCCGCGACCAGTGTGGAGCCGAAGATCAGCGGCAGCGCCGCGTCCTGCTTCGCCTCGACCACCGCGAGGATCGGCGAGACGGTGGCAAAGGAGACGCCGTTCACGAACGGCAGCCGCGAGCCGATCCGCCAGAAGCCCAGGGTCTGCAGCAGGGTGGCGATACCGGCGATGAACAGACTGGCGGCCAGCAGTGTGGTGAGCTGGGCCGGAGTCAGCCCGGCTGCAGCGCCGATGATCAGCGGCGGCGCGGCGACACCGGCGTACATGCTGGCGACGTGCTGGAGAGCGACGGTCGCCATCCGGCCGGGCGGCAGCATCTCGTCGACGGGGTGCTGCGGCGTTGCGGGCTTCAGGGGCGTTGTGCGACGTCCCATGGACTGTCCCTCCACATCCGAGGTGGTTTCGGGTCCGGGAACGGCGACCGGAGCGGGACCCGGCGACGTCGGGACGACCCTGGCGGACGGCGGTGCCGTCGCCCACCTGCCGGCACCCGCGGCGAACGGGCCCGACCCCTGAGTGGATCTCCACGATGCGGAACTGATGTTCCGCGATTCGGTTTCCACAGAATGTAGAAAGCGCTGCCCTGATGGTCAATAGCCCCGGCTCGGTTGTCGACCCACAGCGGGATCCGTGACCTCCTCCGGCCGGCCGGGACGTTCTCCCCGAATCGGTGCGGTGGACCCGCCCTTGGCAGGCCGTCACATCCGTTCCGGCCTGCAGGACAGCCGTGCCGGGGGCGTAAAGCGTCCATCGTCCGGTCACCTCCGAGGACGGCCGCCGGGCGCGCAACATTTCCGGCACCCGTCCCGTGCAGAGGTCGACGCGGGGCACCACCGTCCCGCGGGCAACCCGGCACGGACGACGGAACAAGGGGGCCGGGCACGGATGCCGCCGGAGCTCGAGAGCTTGTTCGAACAGTTCGCCGCAGCCCGCTACGAGGCGCTGCGCCGCACTGGGACCGCCGGGCCCGGACAAACGTGTCCGGCCGTCGGCGTGTCGGTGAACCACAGCCGGGACAGACCGACGCCGCCGGAAGCCCCGCAGGCTTCCGGCCCGCCGACGATCTGACCGTCCTCATCACGGCGCGGATCAGCCGTTCCGGCGACCGGTACAGGGTCTTCGATCACCAGGTCATGGATGGCACCGCAGAAGCGTGGACCATGGCCGTGGACCGTGCAGTCGCCGAGTTGCCCGTCCGGCTCTTCCTCGAAGAGATCCAGCCCGACCACCGCACCTACACGGTTCGCGAGGGTGTGCTTCTCAGCCCGGACGCAGCCGAGGAGTGGCTGGAGAATTGTCCGACCCCGCTGGCGCCCGAGGACCTCGGCGCGGAAGCAAGGCGCGCCCATACCGCCCTGACCCGCTCCAGCACCGTGAAGCCGACCTCAGCTGCCGCTCCGACTTCCCAGCCGGTCATCCGGAGGTCGATGTGAGTCGAGCCCGATTCGCCTTCACTGCGCACCCCGACGCCATCTCCGATCTCCGCCAACTCCCGAACGCCATCCGCGACCAGGCCCTGCTGCACCTGCATGCATGCTGCCCTGCGGCCAGGCCGCCGCCGAAGCCTTCTATCGGGTCATCGACGCTGCCTACGAAGGCCGCTCGGTGATCGTCACCTCGAACCTCCACCCGTCAGGCCTCGACTCGATCATGCCCAAGACCATCGCCACCGCTGCCGTCGACCGGCTCCTGCACCACGCCCACATCGTTCTCACCGAGGGCACCAGCCACCGCCTCCAGCAGGCCATCACCGGCCGCGGCGTCCGACCGCTGCAATAGCTCCAGGACCGCCGCAGGTCCGGTCAGCCCCGGAAGACCTGCCACGTCGTCGACGAAGCGTCCTCACGAGTCGCCCAGTGGTTGAGCGGAAGCGCCGGCAGGCTCGCCAGCGACGGATCGCTCTCCAACAGATGCGCGGCATGGATCAGCCTGGGGCCGCCCTTCCACCACCGCGGCTCGACCGCCGAGAACGCCTGCCAATCACCGTCCTCGTCCAGGCAGACACTCACGACGGGCTGCCCGCGATGCACACGCTTCGACACGAACACCGGCTCGTCCGGACTGAGGGCATAAACCGGACCGCAGTCCTCATGCGACTCGACGGTCACGACGTCCTCCTTGGCCGATCAGGCCCCCCATCACAGCACAAGCCCACCCGGCTGCCTCAGCCGGGTCGAAGCTCCACCGGAGCAACCACCGACCCAAACGGGTGACAACTCATCACATCGCACGGGGAGATCAAATGTCCGCCCGGAAAGACCAGAGATGCCCGCGATGAGGGATTTCGGCGGCTCTGGCGCGAGTTCCGTGAAAGCTCTCCGGTACAGCGACGCCAGCGGCGAAGGGTCAGAGCCACCAGCGAACGAAGGTGACGACGCCGAGGACCGCGAAGCCCAAGAGAGCCAAACCGACGACGGCAAGACCAACGCAGGCCAGCGGCCCGGCCGTGTCGTCCTGGGCGGCGTGCTGGGCACGGTCTCGCACGTGGTGCCAGTGGATCGGGCGACCGGCGTGTACGGAGGCGGCCTCACGAAGCTCGGCCAGCCGGGCGCGGGCGGTCTCGGTCTGCGCTGACCGCTCGGACCCACGCCAGGCGATGGCTGCCATCCGGTCGAGCGGGTCAGGGTGGCGGGCCTCGAAAGCCGCCGTCTCGGCCGGGACCCGGTCGGTGTCGAGGTAGGCCCAGCGTCCCGCTTCGGCCGGCTCGCCGTACAGCCGGTAGACCTCGGCCAGCCTCCGCCTGACCGTGAGGTCTGCCGGGTACGAGGACACCAGGCCGCGCAGGCGTTGACGAGCGACGGGTATCCGGCCGGCACGAAGGTCGGCGTCAACCTTGACGAGGGTGGTCTCAACTGTCACCGGAGCATGGTGACGGACGAAAAACTCCTGGTCAAAGGACTTGCCGGCCCGCTCGGACAAGCTGCGCCCGGTGATCTTCATGATGTGAGGAGTACACGCTTGCGGAGGAGGTCGAGCTTGGCTCGGCCGAACATCTGGCGCTTGATCATCTTGATGCGGTTGACGTGACCCTCGACCGGACCGGAGTTCCAGCGGAGTGTGAGGCCGGCCATGACCGCGTCCCAGTCCTTGCGCAGGCCGGTGGCGAACCCGCGCAGTTCTGGCAGCCGGCCGGCCTCGGCGTCCGCGGTCCACTGTTCGAGGTCCTCGCGGCCTCGGCGGTGGACGAGCATCGAGGCGAACCGCGCGATGAGCACGCAAGCTTCGTCCAACTCCTGGCAGCGGTGCAGGAGTTCCTTCAGCAGCACTCGCTGGGCCTCGGGGCGGTTGTCGGGATGGGTGAGGATCAGCCTGGTCACCTCGCGAACCTTGGGGACCGGCGGACTGGCGGCCGGCTTGGCGTTGTCACGCAACCGGTGCACGAAGCGGCGCACGGTGCGCTCGCTGACGGTCAGGCCCCGCTCGGCGAGCTCTCGGTGGAGCCGCAGTGCGCTGTGGCAGCCCTCGTTGAACCGGGCGATCAGGTAGGCGGCATGGCCGTCCAGGCTGGTCTGCCGGCCGCCGGTGGGCCCCGCCCCGACCAACTCGTCCGCCGTGGCGGCGCGCATGAACTTGCGCACCGTCTTCGGGTCCAGCTGAAGTTCGGCGACGATCTGGCTGTGCCCCATGCCTTTGGCCATCAGGGCGTGGACGGCGGCATGACGCTCGCGGGTCCTGTAGGCGCGCCGTCCTTCGGGCAGCACCGTCTTCTCCCTCTCCAGAGCGGGCGGGAGCCACTGCGGGCGCAGGCGGGCGACCAGTCGCTCGGTGGCATCCCCGAGGTTCATCCAGAGGTGATACCTGTCGGCGACCTGCGTGGCCGTGCCGGCGCCGCGGTTGGCGCCATCGGCGTAGTAGCTGGCCCGGTCCCGGCAGATGACCTCGACGCCGGGGTGGTTGGTGAGCCACTGGGCCAGGGCGTCGGCGGACCGCTCGGGCAGGACGTCGACGGGGCGGCGGTCCTCGATGTCGATCAGGACGGTGCCGTAGTGGTGGCCCTTGCGCAGGGCGAAGTCGTCGACGCCGAGCACGCGAACCGGCCTGGTGAGTGGGTCCGGCAGAGCGCGGACCAGGCGTATCAGGGCATCCCGGCCGATCCCGACCGCCAGATGCTCGGTCAGCCGGGCGCCGGCCCGGCCACCCAGCGCGAGGGCGACGGCCTCGCGGAGCTTCCGCAGGGGCACCGTGCACCGCCCGTACCGGAAGGTCAGGCCAGTGATCTGCTCGGCGAAGGTCCGCTTCCCGCACTCCGCACTGTCGTAGAAGAACCGGCGGACCCGCAGGTGCAGCACCAGTTCCCGCCCGGAGACCGCGGTATCGGTGATCCGCCGCTCGTACCCGCTGTGGACCCGCTCGGACCAGGCCCCGCAGCCCGGGCAGCTCGCGCCGGCCGTCCGGCCCCGAGCATGAACTCGGACCGACCGGCCAACCGATCTGACCAACTCGACGCGCACGAGCGCGAACTGGGGGAACAGGACGGCCAGAAGATCAGCGACAGACACCCGACATGATCGCCAACCATCATGATCCCCGGGCGGCTTTCACGGAACTCGCGCCAGAGCCATTTCGGCGTATCCGTTGACATGCCGGGACACCGCTGGTATGCAAGCGCGTCCTCCACCATTCCCGACCATCTGCTCGGCGCGCTCGCCACCACCGCCATCAACCCCACCTCGGTCCGCCGCGAAATGTGACGCTACGACCTGGCGCGCCTGCCCGCGCAGGCCATCGCCATACCGGTGGCGCCGACCCCGCTGGAAGTGGCTCGCCTTCGCGCCGCCACCGCCCGGTCGGTCCCCGTGCCCCGTTCACCCGTTTCCACGCTGGCCTACAGCACCGCCATCCGACCGCCGGCTCTTCCGACACCCGCCGATGTCGGCCATTCCGTTTACCAAGCCGGCGATACTGAACTTGATTGGGATGTCGGTGCCGTTTGCCTGACGGTCGGCTGGAGGCTCCGGCGGTTCTGGGGCGTGAGGTATGCACAGGGCGGCGGGTTGACCGACGCGGGGGCCGCACGGAAGCGGTTACGGATACAGGCCCTGGATCGCTCCCAGGTCGGGCAGAAGGACACGGAGGGTTCCTGCCGCACTGCGGGTGAGCGAGCGGCGGAGCGGTGGCGTCGGGCATCCGGGATTCCACGGCACCCATGCCTCTGCATGGCCCCATGGGCCTCCACGAGAGTAGCCCCGGACTGTTGTCGCACCAGTTCTAACGCTCGAAGGCCGACGCCTGGAGGCGTCGGCCTTCGAGCCGATACGTCAGCTGTTACTTACCTTCCCAATCACCCCGAGAAAGCAACCCTCCAGGCCCTGAACTTGAACCTGAACGTCGCCGCCACAATCTCAAAGACTGGCGGGAGTTCAGATCCGTACTCGTAATACAGGATTGTTTCGATTCCTTCGGGGGAGGTTTCGGGAGTGCCAAACCAGCCGTCCGAGCTGACGGCATCCTGCTCGATAAAGAGTTGACCCACATCTTCGAATTGGATTGCAAATTCGCGGCCGAGGGTGCCAAATCTCAAGGCTAGCCGCGCCTTGGGGTGGCCGTCGACTCCAAATCCCAAGAAGGAGCAGTCGCCATGCAGGTCAAACGTGCCAAGCGGGGTGGATATTTCGGATTCCGGGCTATTCAAAGCCCAGGGCTCGAGGCCCGAGAATGTTGCCTTCAACTCTACTTCCTCAGGAACCGGTGAACGCGCAGGAGGTCACGCCAAGTCATGACCGCGGTGTCATTCCTCAGGGGCTTGCCCCATCCGCTGGGGGATTGTGGATTGCGTGGATGCCAAACCTGGTGCGGGGTAGGGATGGAAATTTTCTTTCCGCCGCGCTTGACGATGTGAGACTTGCCCCACAGATCGTAGTGCCGCTGCCCCTTCTTTCCGGGTATGGTGACTCGGCTTCGCCCGCCGTTGTACTTCTTCGACAGGTAGGAGCCGTACCTCGCCTTCGCCTCGTAGTTCTTGATCCTCGCATATCTGTAGAGAACCTTGCTCTTCGACACAACGCGCGCGGCTCTACTCGAGGCCCTGACAGCTCTCACGGCCTTGGCAGCAGCCACTACTGCCCCAGCACCGACAGCCTGTAGCGCCGCGAAGGCCGCCATTTCGCCAGCCTTGCGCCAGTTGCCGGTGGCAGCATAGGAGACGGCGGAGATCGACGCGGCAGCGGACCCAAGGGGACCGGGAATGTACGCGGCGACCTCGGCAACCTTGGCAACGACGCTGACCGTCTTCTTCAACCACTTGGGCATGCCCCAGTTGCCGTCGAGGTCGGTGCAGTTGACGGGGTCGCCGGTGCAGTAGTCGTACGCACTGGCGTTGCCGCCCGGGACCGGGTCGATCTGCAGGAAGCGGCCGAGTGCCGGGCTGTAGAGGCGGACGCCCATGAGGATGTCGCCGTCGAGGGCCTCGGCGGAGCGCTGCTTGCCGCCGAGCCAGCCGTAGCGGACGCCTGCCTGGCCGGCCTGCGGGATGCCGAACTCGTCGAAGTCGAGGACGACGGGGGTGGTGAGGGCGGTGTCGGTGGTGACGACGACGCTGCCCTGCAGGTTGGTGAGCTGGAGCTGGATGTCTCCCGTCTCGGAGGTGGTGGCCACCAGGTCGGCGTCGGGGCCGGACACGTTGCGGGTCAGGGTGCCCTGGGTGGTGTCCTCGACGGTCCAGCGGACCTCGTCGGAGTCGTCGCCGTAGTGGTTGAGTTTGGAGGTGGCGTTCGCCCAGCTGCCGTCGGTCTGCTTGACGGCGGTGGTGAACGTGGTGAGGCGGTGGGCGGCATCCAGGGCCCACTGCTGCTTGGTGTCGCCCTTCTCCTGAACGGCGATTTTGTCGTTGGCCCAGTAGGTATTGGTGGAGCCGGTGGCCGTCCTGGTGGTACGGCCGAAGGCGTCGTAGGTGAAGCCGACGTCGGTCAGACGGTCGGCGCTGTCGTAGGAGTGGTTCTCGGCGACTGCTCCGGTGGTGCCGCAGGTGCCGTCGGCCGCGGAGGGCGACGTGGACTTGGACAGCCGGTTGGAGTGGGCATCGAACGCGTACTGGCGGGTGACGCAGCCGGTGACCGTGGTGCTCTGCTGGGCCTTGGTGAGCTGGCCGAGCCGGTCGTAGGTGTAGGTCCGAGTCGCGGTGGAGCTGGTGTCCTTGGCGACCTGGCCCTGGGTGGAGATGTCGGTGCTCTGCGACCAGACGACCGCACCATCCGAGACACGGGTGTAGACGCGGCTGGTGGCCTCGCCGACCGCGTTGGCGGTGTCCTTGCGGACGATGCCTCCGGGGTAGGTCTGCTCGGTCAGCTGCCCGTCGGGCCCGTACTTGGCGGTGAACTCTCCGGCGACGCTGTCGTTGACGGAGGTGACCAGGCCGCGGGGTTCCTTGGCACGGTCGTAGGTGTACGTGGTGTTGCCGGTGGGGTCGATGACCTTGACCGGCTTGCCGTACTGGTCGAACTCGGTGGTGGTGGTGCCTCCGTCGGCGTCCGTGTAGGAGATCAACCGGCCGAGGGCGTCCAGCACACGGGTCAGCGACTTGCCGCCGGCGGTGGTCTTCACCGCGTCGCCGGTGGCGTCGTCGTACTCGGTGGTGACCTTCGGCAGGGCCAGGCCCTCGTCGGAGGTGATCTCCGTGGAGGTGATCCGGTCCGCGGCGTCGTAGGTGGTGACCGTCTTGCGGGACTTGCCCGCGTTGGTCTCCGTGGTCTCCTCGGCGTCGCCGAACCGCGAGTAGCGGGTGATCCGCTTCACCGGCAGCGTCGTGGGCATCCGGGCGGAGTCCGCCCCGGTGATCGCGCCGCCCGGCAGGGTGGCGCACGGGCTGCCCGCCCACTCCGGCCGGTTGCCGCACGAGGCGTCGTCCGCGTTGGCTCCGGCCGTGTAGAACACGGTCTTCACGGTGCCCGCGTCGCTGCCGTCGGAGCCCGGCTTGCGGGACTCCAGAGCACGGCCAGAAGCATCGTGCTTGATCAGTGCAGTGAGGTTGGCGCCGCCGGGGCCGGCGTCGGTGGTCACCGACGTGGCGGTCTTCAGCGTCCAGCCGGAGGTGCCGCCGATCGGGGTGTCGTAGCCGCTCTTGGTGACACGCTGCTCGACGTCGGCGGCGTAGCCGTCGAGGCGGGCGCCGTCGGTGCTGGTGGTGACCAGGTGGTAGGCCGCTCCGTCGGGCTTCCCTTCGTCGTAGGTGTTGGTGGTGTGGTCCCGGGCCAGGACCGGGGTGCCGGCGGCGAGCGCCGGGTTGACGGTGGTCTTGGTCAGGGTGAGCTGGTCGATGCCGGCCTGGTAGAACGGCGAGACGGCGCTCGGGTTGGTGCCGGTGACCTTGAGCTGGAGCGTGTGGTCGCCCCGGGTGAGCGGGAGCGCGGCCCCGGAGGCCCAGGCACCGGTGGTGACGGTGGTGTTGTAGCCGTCGAAGGTGCCGGACACGGGGGTGCCGTCGATGGTGAAGGCGACGGTGCCGTAGTCCCTGGCCCGGGTCATGCGGGCGGACAGCAGGTACTGGCCGTCCTCGGGCACGGTGATGCGGAAGTCCGCGCTGTCACCGACCTTCTTGCCGACCAGCATGACGTGGGCGTTCTGCGACCAGCCGCCCTCGACCCAGCCGCCGTCGTTCTGGATGACGACCTGGGCGGTGGAGCCGAGCTGGGGCAGGGACTCGCCCTCGAGGGTGACCGTGGTCGGGCTGGTGCCCGCGGCGACCGGCTCGGAGAGGCTGGCCCGGTAGATCGGCCCGAGGGTCTCGGTCACGTCCAGGCCGTCGGGCGTGTACGTGGTGCGCGAGTCCAGCAGGCGGGCGCGCGAGGCGGAGTCCGCGGGCAGGCCGAGCTCGGCGACGAACCGGTCGGTGTCCGGGTGCGTGCCCAGCGCGATGGAGCGGTTGGTGGCGTCCAAGGAGCGGATGGCGTTGCCGAACCGGTCGTACTCGCTGGTGTCGATGTCACCGGAGGGCGTCACCGACGGGGTGGCGGTGTTGACCTCGTTGCCGGAGGCGTTGAGGTAGTGCACGGTCGCCGGCTTGTAGCCGCCCGTTCCCGGCTTGGACGAGCTGGCCGTGTTGGTGTCGGGGTCGTCCTCGGGGCCGAAGACGGCGGTCGCGTCGGTGGGGGCGTCGGTCTGCGCCCACTTGGCGACGTCCGCGCCGGCCATGTCGTACGGGCCGCCGGCCCCGGTGGTGAGGGGGACCTCGTAGACCACCTTGGTGGCGATCTCACCGGTGACCGTGGACTTGCTGCCCGGTGCGAGGGTGCCGCGGCGGACCTTCAGCAGGCGTCCCGGGTCCTGGTCGGACGCGGCCTTGCCGTAGTCGAAGTCCCACGGCAGCTCGCCGGCCGGCGCGATCCGGGTGACCCGGCCCGCGTCGTCGTACGAGTACGTGATCTTCAGCGGGTTCGCCACGCGCGGGTCCCAGACCTGCGCCAGGCGGCCGCGCTCGTCGTACAGGTAGCGGGCGACCTCGACCGCCTCCTGCCGGGAGGTGGCCGGGTTCCACGACCACGCCTTCACCGCCCGCACCCGGTCGGCGAAGTCACCCGGGGTGCCGGCGACCGCCGTGGTGGCGGTGGCGTAGTCGTAGTCCATGACCTCGCAGCCGCGCGGCATGGGGTCGACCGAGCAGCCGTTGGCATCGTCCACGCCCGGCTCGACGGGCGCGATGACCCGCTTGGGCAGGGACCGGCCGTCGGTGGTGTCGTACTGGTAGCGGGTCGTCGAGGCGGCATCGGGGCCGGTCTCGCTGACCACCTGGTAGACGTCCGACCCGGCCTGACGGGAGAAGACGGTGCTGGAACCGTCCAGATCGCCCAGGGTGTAGGTGGTGCCGGAGGTCTGGATGTCCCAGATCTGGTTCACTCCGCCCCAGCAGACCCACAGGGATGCGCCGCGGTAGGCGTCCAGGCACTTGCCGGACTGCCTGTTCATCACCGACTTGTCGGTGCGGATCTCCCACTGCTGGTTGGTGCCGCCGTTGCAGACCCACATCGTGAGCGTGGTGTTGTCGGCATTCACACCTGCGGGGTTGTCCAGGCAGTAGCCCAGCAGCCGCAGCGTCAGGTCGTCGCCGCGGGTCCACTGCTGGTTGGTCGCGCCGGTGCACGCCGCGCCCTGCAGCACGGTGCCGTTGCCGACCGTCCCACCGGGCGCCTCGAGGCACTGCCCGGAGCTGTTGACCAGCGCACCCGCCTTCGCGGCAGTCGCCTTCAGCGTCAGGTCCTCCGAGCCGGGCTCGGGGAAGAACGACCCGTCGGTGCCCTTGGCGAAGGTGAGCACGGAGTCGTCGGTGTGCCGGATCTCCACCACGTCCGACTGCGGGAACGACAGAGAGCGGTACTCGGAGCCGGTGCCCGCGTCCGGGCCGCCGGCCCACTGCGGGCCGAACGGCGCCACGATCTCCTTCAGCGACAGGTCGTCGAAGAAGACCTGCTTGTTCGAACCGCCCGGGAAGCCGTTGTAGAGCCGGAACCAGGCCTCCGTGGCGTTGGCCGGCACCGCCATGTCGACGGTGAGCTGCTGCCACGCGTCGGTGAAGCCCACCTTGGCGGAGGCCACCTCGTTGTACGTGGAGCCGGTCCGGTTGACGCCGACGAGCTTCAGGCCCCGGTTGGGCAGGGCGCTGGTGTCGAGGCCGGTGGCCGCGGGCACGTAGACCCACGCGGTCAGCCGGTAGATGTGGCCGGGCTTCATGCCCTGGGCCATCGTGTACTCGGTGCCGAGCGCGGCGTAGGAGTCCCAGCCGGTGGAGGCGGGGACGACGAGCAGCGAGTCGGTGGAGTTGTCGTGGCCGCGGGCCGTGGACCGCGAGATCGTCGCCTGGCCGGCGGTGAAACCGGTGGTGTCGGTGCCGATCTGGCGCTGGTTGAGCGTCAGGCGCTCGCCCTGGGTCTGCCAGCCGCGGTCGGTGCCGCGCGAGGACGAGGTGCGGGTAACCGACATGCCGAACTCGTCGGCGTCCGTGACGTCGGTGGAGTAGTCGCCGGTGAGGAGGTTGACCGAGCCGGGGCCGATCTCGGTGGAGGCCGCGCCGTCGGCGTTGCGGTCCACCGTCATGGTGTTCCAGGCGGTGGCGTAGCCGGTGCCGGAGCCGTCCTCGGGGAAGAGCTTGGCGCGGACCTGGACGACGCCGCCGATGTTGCCGAGCGTGTCGACGGCCGTCCAGTTCGCCCAGCCGCCCAGGTCCGTGAGGCGCGGCTTGGGGTCGGTGACCGGGGTGTTGTCGGCCTTCGTCATGTTCGATATCGGTACGTCGTACTCGGCGGCGCCGGGGCCGCGGCGGTACTGGTACAGGACGCGCTTGTACTGGCTCTGCGCGTCGACGGCGAGCTTGACGCGCTTGGCGGCCTGGGTGCCGTCGACGGGCGAGCTCAGGCCCGCGGTGCCGACCGAGAAGGCGTAGGTGTTGGCGTCCGAGAGGTTGCCGGCGCGGTCCTTGGACTGCACCTTGAGCACCCGGTGGCCGTCGGTGGGCGGGGTGATGTTGACCGTGGTGGAGCCGGTGGCGTTCACGGTGACCGGGGCGGCGCCGTCCAGGGTGTAGACGTAGGCGGTCTGGTCGGTGACGCCGGTGGCCGGGGTGAAGGTGAACGAGCCGGCCTGGCCCGCGCCGCCGTGCCACAGTCCGTCCGCCGGGTAGGCGGCGGAGGTGACGAAGGGCGTGCCGGGCTTGGCGGTGTCGGCGACGACGGTGACGTTCTCCGACCAGCCGGAGTTCACCTGGCCGTCCCACAGACGGGCGGCGATGGAGTAGTTGACGCCCTCGTCCAGGCGGGCGAGGCCGAAGTCGGTCGCCTTCACCTGCAGGTAGGTGCCGTTGGGGCCCTCCTTGTAGACGCGCTTGACGAGGGTGCCGTTGCGGTACAGGTCGAAGTCCGCGCCGACGTTGCCGCCGTCCGGGTCGCTGGCGAGGACCTGGAAGGTGGGGGTGCCGGAGGAGGTGTAGCGCGGGTTGCCCTGCTGGGAGGGCAGCACGTCCACGGTCGACGGCGTCGGCGGGACGCTGTTGTAGGTGATCGACAGGAACGGCGAGTGGGCGCCTTCGGACGACTCGAACCGCTTCCAGCCGTAGGAGTCGTTCTCGTTCGCGGCCTTCAGCCCGAGCGCGTACGTGCCCGCGCCCATGCCGGACCAGTCCTTGACCAGGTTGGTGACGTCCGCCTTCACCCAGTAGGTGCCACCGCTGCCGTAGCAGTCGTAGCTGTCACCGTCGCCCGAAATGTCACGCGTCTCGTTCGAGACCGCGTACTTGGAGATCAGGCCGGGCTGGTTGGTCCACCGGCTGCTGGTGCTCGCGTACTGGGCCGACCAGACCTCCCAGTCCTTCGCCGTGCAGGAGTAGGAGTGGAAGTTGGCCAGGTACAGCTTGGCGTCGAGGATCTGCTTGCCGTTGAAGCCCCCGCCGGGGAAGTGCAGGAAGGATCGGGCCTTGACCGTGCCGCCGTTGTACGTGCCGAGCTTCAGCTCGGTCGCCGACGACTGGTCCGTCGTGTAGTCGCTCTGTACGAAGGTGTCGAAGTTCGTGCCGACGTCGACCACCGGGTCGATGGTCACCGGGAACTGCGTCTCCGCGTCCGCGAGGAAGGCCGCGTCGGCGGTGAACAGCAGCTCGGCGTCGGCGCCGCTGCCGCGCAGCTCCATGGCGACCGACGCACGGTGCAGGTGCTCGCCGGAGTGCTCGTCGACGGCGGCGTCCCACATCACGGGAGCGGGGATCCGGACGGTGGGCTTGCCGCCGGCGGCGTCGGTGAGGTGGATCGAACCGTCCTCCTGGCGCTCCACCTTGTAGCCGGTGGTGTCCAGCGGCAGGGTCAGCGCGCCGGCCTGCGAGACGGCCGAGCGGTCCTTGACGACGAGGTACTGCTCGAAGCCGGTACGGGTCGCTTCCAGCACGAGGTCGACACCCGGGCGGGCGTCGACGTAGGTGGCGGTGGAGCCGGACAGCTTCGGCTTGGGCAGCTTGCCCAGCCAGCCCAGCTCCACCTGCCCGTCGTCGGTGCCGACCTTCACCAGCTCCTGCTCGGAGGGCGTACCGGGATCCGCCGTCGCAAGCGTCGCGCGGCCGGCGGACCTGGCGGCCCGCTCGGTCTCCGAAGCCGTCGCGGAAGGCGATGCCGAGGCCGACTCAGAGGGCGCGGCGGGCGCAGAGGGCGAGGCGGACTGCGTGGACTCGGCCGAGGCGCTGGGCGACGGCTCGGACGTGGGCGGGGCGGACGCCGACGGAGACGGCGACGCCGTCGGCGTGGTACCGGCGAGCGGGTCGCCGACCGTCACCGTCGCGTCGCCGCCCGCGAACACCAGGCCCTCGGGGTGCGCCTTCGGAGCAACCTTCCCGTCAGCGGTCTCCACGAGAGTGGTGTCCACCGGGACCCACGCCTCGCCGACCCGCATCCGGATCGGACCGGACGACATCTCCTGCGTCAGCGACCCGTCCGGGTTCGCCCACAGGGTCGTGTTCTCGGTGCGTGCGCCGGTCACCTCGACCCGGTGCTTCTGCAGCCGTGCAGACAGCAGGGCCGAGGTCTGGTCCGGCGCCTCCGTGGAGGAGGCCGCCGCGGGTGCCTTGGTATCTGCCGCCGTGGCCTGGGCGGGTGCCAGCGCGTCGAGCGCGACACCCGTTTCCACCAGGAGGCCGAGTGCGGCAAGGACGGCTATTCGCCGCACCCGTCGCGCATTAAAGGCCCCGCCTGCAAAGGCAGGCGAGGCCATGAGACGTCGTCTCATAGATCAACTCACAGGTCGTCAGAAAAATCGGGCACGATCTGCCCGGCCATAAATCTCTCAGACCCATGAAGGCGTAAAGACCAGGCAAGGATACCGATTCGGCAACAGCCCGCCGAATGGGGAGGGAAGTTGACAAATGAGAAGCTATGTCCGTTTAGCGAACCAAGACCTATATGTCCGAGCCTGACAACACCACCCTTGCTGACCTGCTGATCCACCATCACACTGGACCACTCCCGGGAAGCGGCAGCATCACTCTCCGCACCCGCCCACCTGGCCCACCCTTCCCGTCCGGGCCGACCGGACGGGGAATGCCACCCCCCAAGAATCACTCTGGGTATTTTTGAAATCCCGTCAGAGATCATTAAAGGGGAGTCTGTGAATACCTTCCCCGGCGAGGCGGTAAGGTCATCGGGTTCGTATCGGCTCCACACATTTCGAAGGACGGGCCACGATGTACGGGGGGATCAGGGCCCGCATACTGCTGCGCCTGTGCGCGCTGGCCGTTGCCGTGGGGGCGGCTTCCGCGCCGGGCGCACCCGCCGACCGCACCCCCGCACCGACCGCGGCCGCTCCCGCGCAGGCCCCCGCCGACGGCGGAGGTCCGGGCTTCCTGCCTCTCGCGGACCCGCCCACGGCGCCGAGCAACCCGCCCCAACCGCTGTCGGCGGTGCAGCAGCCCGTCCCCGTGCACGGGACGGTGCTCCCGGCAGCGGTCCTCGATGCCTACCGCAGGGCCGAGGCCACCCTCGCCGCCGAGGACCCCGGGTGCCACCTTCCGTGGCAGCTGCTCGCCGCGATCGGCCAGGTCGAATCCGGGCAGGCGCGCGGCGGCAGGCTCGACGCCGCCGGCACCACCCCCGTCCCGATCCTCGGGCCGGCTCTCGACGGCAACGGGTTCGCCGCCATCCCGGACACCGACCACGGCATCCACGACGGCGACACCCGCTGGGACCGCGCGGTCGGTCCCCTGCAGTTCATCCCCTCCACCTGGACGCACTGGGGCGCCGACGGCAACAACGACGGCAGACGCGACCCGAACAACATCCACGACTCCGCACTCGCCGCCGGCCGCTACCTCTGCGCAGGCCCGCGCGACCTCGCCGACCCCGCCCAACTCGACCGGGCGATCCTCGGCTACAACCACTCCGCGGACTACCTGCGCACCGTCAAAGCCTGGATGCAGCACTACCGCACCGGCACCACGCCCGTCACGGCCCCCGCCGCCACGATCGGCCCGAACCGTCCGGTCACCACCGCGGTGCCCGCTGCTGCGACGCCCCGCCCCACAGCCACCCCGCGCCCGCTCCCGAGCAGCACCGGCCCGAGCCCGACGGCGAGCACCACGCCGGTGCCGTCCCCGACACCGACCCCTCCCCCCGTCGCCACGGCCCCGCCCGGCTGCACCGCCGCCCCCGGCAGTACCCCCACGACCCCCGCACCGGCGGCCGACCCGACCCCGCCGACGGCCGTCGACTGCCTCACTCCCTCCCCGTCGGCGCCGGTCCCCGGTGCATCTGCCACCGCCTCGCCAACCGACCCCACCGATCCCCCGCCCCCGCAAGGGGCCGATTGACGCCCGGACAGGGCCGCCGACCGCACCCGCCCGCGAGCGGATGCGGAGCGCCCGGCGCGTGGTCAGTCGGCCCGCTTCGCCAGGAGTGAGTCGAGCATGATCTTTTCGGTGGCACGGAGGTACTGCTCGGCGGCCCGCTCGGCCTGCTCCTCCTCACCGTCGGCCACCGCCCGGACGATCGGGGCCAGCCGGTCGGCGGCGACGGCCGGGTCGTCGAACGGGGCGCGCAGGGCGGCGCGGACGGGGAGGTAGGCGTTGAAGAGGGTGTTGGTGAGCAGGAGGTAGACGCGGTTGCCGGTGGCTCGGGCCAGTTCGCGGTGCACTTCGATGTCGGCGAGCTGGGCGGCGTCCCCGTCAGGTGCGTCCCGGACCGCCTGCAGGAGTTCGTCGAGGCGCCGGGCCTGGCGGGTGGTGCGGCGGGCGGCGGCGCGGCGGGCGACGAGGGCGCCGATGTGGCGGCGGACCTCGAAGATCTCGGTGAGCCAGCCGGGGTCGTGGGCGGCGAGCATCGGCAGGAGGTCGGCGCCGCCCTCGTGGAGGAAGTCGCGGATCCGGGTGCCGATGCCGTGCCGCGTGCTGAGCAGGCCGGCCTGTTCGAGGCGGGACAGGGCGTGCTTGAGGGTGGTACGGGTGACCCCGTAGCCGGCGGCGAGATCCCGCTCGGGCGGCAGCAGTGCGCCGGGCCGGTGGGTGCCGTCCAGGATGTCCTGGCGCAGCCGGTGGGCCAGCAGGTCGACCACGGACTGGCGCGGGATGATCTCGGGGGGCACCGGTGTCGGTCTCCTTGCTCCTCGATTGCCGTGGCCGAACGGCTCGGCCTCTGCCCCGGAGTCAAGCCGGTGACGGACGGGCCGTCAAGGCCGGCGCCGAGTCGGCACAATGGACGTCCTGCGCCGTGCCGCGCCGTCGCCGGTCCGGCTCACAGGCGCTCGACGGCGTTGTCGGAGACCGCCAGCGCGAGGGCCATGACGGTCAGTTGGGGGTTCACTTCCGGGCAGGTCGGCAGTGCCGAGGCGTCGGCTACCAGGACGCCGTGGATGCCGCGCAGCCGGCCGAGCTCGTCGGCCGGTGCCCTCTGCGGGTCGCGTCCCAGGGCGACGGTGCCGGTGGGGTGGAAGGCGGACAGGTGCAGGCCTGCGGGCGTGGTGCCGGCGAGCACGCGGTGCAGTTCGGCGGGGGTACGCACTCTCGGGTGCCGGGGCAGGCCGGTGAGCACCTCCGTCGCGCCGGCGGCGAACAGCAGCTCGCCCATCGCGGCGACCGCGCGCAGCAGGGTGCGGCCGTCGCGCGGGTCCAGGCGGTAGCGCACCAGTCGTCCGGTGCGGCCGACGACGCGGCCGCCGGGCCGGTCGGCGATCATCGCGCCCAGGGTGGCCAGGTGGTCGGCGGCGTCGAGCTCGGCCCGTAGCTCCCGGCCGAGGCCCGGGAGGACGAAGGCCCCCATGCCGGGCGGTGGGGCGGTGGCCTCGATCAGGATCCCCTGGTGGTGGAGTTCCTCCACGCCGGTGCTCTGCAGCACCGCCGGGCCCTGGGTGACCGGCCGGTCGAAGCGGCCGGCGACGCTGGTGGCGGGGTGGACGGCGAGGTTTCGGCCGACACCCGGGTGCCGGCCCAGGCCGGAGCGTCGCAGCAGTGCCGGGGACTGCAGGGCCCCTGCGGCGAGGACGACCAGGGGGCCGAGGATCTCGAGGGCGGTGATGCCGGCGGCGCGCGGGCCGCCGGGGCGGTCGGGGTCGGTGAGGATCCGGGTGACGCGGGCGTCGGTCACGATCCGGGCGCCGGCGGCGCAGGCGTCGGGCAGCACGGAGAGCTGGACGCTCTGCTTGGCGCCGGTGGGGCAGCCCACCACGCACTGGGTGGATCCCCGGCAGCCGGGGGCGTTGCGGCGCAGCGGCCCGGCCTGCCATCCGAGGTGCTCGGCGCCTTCGAGGGTGAGCAGGCCGCCCCGGCCGAGGACGTCGAGGGGTTGGGTGGCGACGCGCAGGGTGCGTTCGATCTCGTCCAGCCGGTCGGCGAAGGCCTTCGGTTCGGCGAGGTCGATCCCGTGGTGGTGGTGCCAGCGGTGCAGGACGCGGTCGGGGGTGCGGTAGCAGGTGCCGGCGTTGACCACGGTGGTGCCGCCGACGGCGCGGCCGGTGGGCAGCAGGATCGGTGGCCGTCCGGCCGTGACGGTGGCGCCGCCGTCCCGGTACAGGTCGGTGAACCTGTCCAGTGGCGGGCGCCGCCCGAAGTCGGCGGTGGTGTGGTGGCGGCCCTCCTCGACGACGATGACGCGCAGCCCGGCGCGGGCCAGGGTGCGGGCGGCGATCGCACCGCCGGCGCCGGAGCCGATCACCACGGCGTCGGCGGTGGCCCGGTCGGGCCATCGGGCGGAGGGCACGCAGTCCAGCGGCGGGTCCTCGGGCGCCATGGGCGGGGCCGGCAGGTCGGCCTCGTGGAGGAGGCGTTCGGTGCCTGCGGCCAGGACGACCGGGACCTTCAGTGCGTCCAGCAGCGGCAGGAGGGCCGGTCGGGCGGCCAGTGCGGCCAGGACGGTTTCGCGTTCGGCCGGGGTGAGCCGGTCGAGCCGTGCCCCGGTGCGCAGCAGAGCGCAGGCGTCGAGGGCGGCGGCAGCGCCGTGGAACGAGGCCCGGGCCGGGCGCGGCAGGTGCGCGAGGAGGGCGTCCAGCCGGGCGGGAACGCCTGCCGGCCAGGGTGTGCGGCCGTCGTCGGCGAGCAGGGTCGCGGCCAGGCCCCGCAGGCTGCGGTTCATCGGTCGCCCACCTCCGCGTGCGCGGTCCCGGCCAGGGTCCAGGACGCCTCCGGGCGCCAGCGGCCCCACCAGCGTTCGAGTACGACCGTGGCGTCGGCGGCTTCGCTGTTGCGGCACATCGCCCGGCTGCCGTCCGGGTCGGTGTACTCCAGCGCCAGGGTGCGCTCCTGCGGCTGGGTGACCGTGACGCGGATGCGGCGCAGCAGGGTGCGGCCGGTCAGCGTCCAGGCCGGCAGTCCGATGTTCGCCGTGAACCGGCCCAGGCCCGCCCAGCCGACGGCCGGGCGCAGCGCGCTTCGCGGCCAGGTGCGTCCGCGGTGGCGCAGTCGGAGGAACACCAGGGGCGGCAGCCGGTCGAGTCCGGGCTTCCTGGACACGGCGGCGACGGCCTCGAGGACGTCGCCGTGGCCGAGGTCGGCGTGCAGCCAGGCCCACCGCCGGGCGTTGCCGTGGCCGTAGATCCGGGCGGTCGCCCCGGGGGCGTCGTCCAGGTGCAGCACGCCGCCGGGGTGGTTGATCGTCCCGGTGTAGCGGGAGCCCGCTGCCGGCAGCATCTGTGCCGCCGGCAGGAGCCCGTAACGCCAGGCCCAGCGGGGGAAGGTGTAGAGCGGCCCGCCCGCGGGGTGTTCGGTCAGGTTCCAGGTGTACGGGCCGGCGGTTCCGCGCAGCTGCCGCACGCCTTCCCCGGTCTGCGGTGAGGACGGTGAGGAGAAGGGCGGGCTGGGCGGCCAGGGGGCGGGGCCGAACCGGGCGTGCTCCACCGGGCCCTCGGGCGGGAAGAGCGCGATCCAGCCGTGTACTCGTGCGGGCGAGCCGTCGGTGGGGGCCACCATTTCGTGGTGGAGCCAGATGCCGGTCCCGTCGGTGGGGTCGGTGAGGGTGGCGTACCAGACCTCGGTGCGGCCCGGTGTGCCGTCCCAGCGCGGCGCCAATTGCCGCTCTCCTTCCCCGTGCCGGGGAAAGCGCCAGCTGGTCAGGAACGGCAGCAGCCCGATGGCCGGGGGGAACCGCAGGGTTCCCCGGCCGATCTCGCGGCCGTCCGCGGACAGGGTGTACGGGAGGCGGGTCAGCGACCGCACGGGTCGCCGGAGCGAGACGGACTTCCAGCCGTCCAGGGTGCAGCGGCGGCCGTCGGCGGTGAACTCCAGCCGGTACCGGATTCGCCTGCGGGCCAGCGGCGAGATCTCCAACTCCCCCGTGGCCTGCGGATCGTCGGTGATGCCCCGGATCCGCACCCGGCCGGTCACCGCGGCCGTGGTGGTGCGGTGCGGCAGGACCGGTGCGTCCGAGCGCACCGCGAGGTCCAGGCGTATGGGGCGCGCCTCGGCCTCCCCGGTCAGGCGGACGGTGCCCAGCATCGTTTCGGCGAAAGCCGTTCCGCGGGATCCCATGCCCGCCCCCCTTTGCGATCCGCACAGTCAGTGGCTGAGCCACTGAACCACTGGCCTGACACTCCGTCAATAGCGCGACGGTGAAGTGCTGCAAAGGCCACGCACGCCACCCGGTCGGGAACAGGCTCAGTGGATGAGTCACTGTCACACCTCTTGTACTCGCCGGTAGTCGTGCCGCATCCTCGTCCGTGCCGGCCCCGCCCGCCCACCACGGCTGTGGCGGCGTGCCGCTTCCTCGCGCGACACCCCCGTCCTGCTCCGTTTCCAGGAGGCCCCGTGTCCCGTCCACGTCTGCGTACCGCCCTGCTCGCCGCCGCCCTGGCCTTGGGGGCGGTCACCACCGCCCCTACCCCGGCCACCGCCGCTACCCCGGCCGCCGCCGTGTCCCCGGCCGCCGCCGTGTCCCCGTCCGCTCCGGGGCCGTTCGCCGAACCGGACTTCGCCGCCACGTGCGCCTGGCACCACTACGGCGAGGGCGAGCAGCCTCCGTGGTGGCTGGCGTTCACCGACCCGCTGTGCGTGGAGTACAGCAAGCGCGACATCACCGTGGACAACGGCGGCGCGCTGCGCTTCCTGCTCGCCGAGCCCGCCCGGATCGCGGCCTCCCTGCTCACCTGCCGCTACTACCAGAAGGACCACTGGAGCGTGCAGTCCACCACCGGGGCGGTGCCGTGGGTCACGTGGGACGGCCAGTACTGGTGGGACAGGGCCGGCCGGCGCGCCGGAGTGCGGCTGACCGGCTTCCGCATCGACGGTGTCCCGGTCGGCATCGGCGACGCCGTCATCGCCCTGCGGCCGCGGTACCCCGAACTGGCGGACGCGCTCGCCGCCTACGGCACCGCCTCCGGGGAGAGCGGCTTCAGCACGGAGCTGCCGTTCGACCTGCGCTGCACACTGGCCGGGTGAACCGGCCGTGCCCCCTGCCCCGCTGGACCGCCGCGGCCTGCTCAAGTCCCTCGCCGCCACCGCCACGCTCCTCGCCGCGGGACCGCTGACCACGGCCTCGGCCGAAGCCGCCGGCCCGAACGCCTGGACCACGCAGAGTCTGGAGGCGTTCGCCGACACCCTGATCCCCGGGCAGCGCCGCCATGCCGGCGATCTGCCGATCGCCGGCGTGGTGACCGGCCCCGGCGCGGTCCAGGCCGGCGCCGTCCAGGTCCTCGCCTCACCGGACCTGCCGCTCGGCCCGTGGCTGCCGGGGATCGCCGGCCTGCTCGACGCCCGCGCGCTGGCCCGGGCCGCCGCCCACCTGCTCTGGCTCCCGCCCGGCTGGCCGCCCTTCGTCGGCCTGCCCTTCGGCCACCGCACCGCCCTCGTCACCGGCCTGTTCGACCCGGACGACCCGGACCGCCCGATCTGGCAGGTGCTCGCGCTGCTGGTCGGCCTCGCCTTCGACACCGCCGCCCACCGGCACACCGCCGACGCCCTGGCCGCCGACCATCCGGGACTGGCCTGGATCGGCTTCCCCGCCCCGAATCCGGACGGGCTGTGGCGCTTCCCCGACCACTCCTACAACCGGCCCCTGGCCGCCCTGCATCCGAACACCACCGCCTCGGGGAGCCCGGCATGAGCGCGCAGACCACCGACGTCCTGGTGATCGGTTCCGGCTTCGGCGGCGCCATCCCCGCCTACCACCTCGCCGCCGGCGGCGCCCGCGTCACCGTCCTCGAACGCGGCCCCCGGCTGACCGCCGCCGACTTCGTCCACGACCTGCGGCTGGGCACCTACACCAGGGCCGTGGACGTCATCAAGGGCGACGGCATCTCGGTGGTGGCCGGCAACTGCGTCGGCGGCGGCAGCGTGGTCTACTTCGCCGCCTCCCTGCGCGCCCCCTCCTTCGTCTTCGAACGCCGGGGAAGCCTCGCGCGCCGCATCTGGCCCGCCGCACTGACCCGCGCCGCACTCGACCCCTGGTACGACCGGGCCGAACAGGCCCTGCCGACCACCCGCCTGGACTGGAACGGCATCTCCTACGCCGGCGGCGTCCTCGCCGCGGCGTGCCACCGGGCCGGGCGCACCTGCAACCCGGTGCCGGTCGCCGTCGACCTACAGCGTTGCGCCGACTGCAACTGGATGCTGTCGGGCTGCCGCTTCGACGCCAAACGCTCGATGCTGCTGAACTACCTGCCCGCCGCCGAGGCCCACGGCGCCGACATCCGCCCCCTGCACGAAGTCCAGACCGTCGTCCCGTCCTGGCTGGACGGCCACCGGTACGCCGTCCGCTACACCGTGCTCGATCCCACCGACTACGGCTGCACCCTCGAAACCGGCACCATCCACGCCAGGATCGTGGTCCTGGCGGCCGGCGCGGTCGGCACCCCGGTCATCCTGCAACGCTCCGCCCTCGCCCTCGGCGGCATCCCTCCGGCCGTCGGCCGCCACTTCTCCGGCAACGGCGACCGGGTCTCCGTCGCCCTCATGGACGAGACCAAGGTCCGCGATCTCCTCGGCCTGTCCCGCCCGGACGGCTCCGCGTACGCCGCGCTGCCGATCGGCAAACCCATCACCACCGCCACCTTCGACCACCTCGACGGCAGTGCACCCGAGTTCAGCCGGTTCACGCTCCAGCAGATCTACTTCCCGCCGGTCACCAACACCCTCGCCCGGACCGCCCTCGCCCCGGGATGGTTCGGCACCGGCAAGCGCGAGCTGCGCCGCTCGTGGCGGTCCTGGCTGACCCTGCTCGCCATGACCGAGGACGACAACGAGGGCACCTTCGGCCCACCCCCGGCCACCGGCGGCTTCACCCGCCTCGCCCCCGGCCTGGGACTCGGCACCATGGCCTACACCCCCACCGCCAACACCCGGGCCGGCTGGGACGCCGCCGACACCGAACTGCGTGCCGTCCTGGAGAAGGACCGACTGGCCACCGTCCACCCCTGGACCGACCAGGTCGGCGGCACGGTCACCGCCCACCCGCTGGGATCCTGCCGGATCGGCGACGACCCCCGCACCTCCGCCCTCACCGACCAGCACGAACTCCGTGGCCACCCCGGCCTGTTCGTCACCGACGGCGCAGCCGTCCCCACCTCCCTCACCGTCAACCCCTCCCTGACCATCGCCGCCCTCGCCGAACGCGCCGTCCCCGCCGTCGTCACCCGCGCAAACCAGACCGGTGTCCCCGTGCGCCACGGCACCCCGCTGCCCTGAACCCCGCGGGCAACGTCGGTACCGGTAGCGTGGCCGGCATGGTCTGCGGTGACGCTCTTCTGATCCGGTTGCGGGCGCTCGCCGAGCGCGTCCCCTTCGACCTGGCGATCCGGCCCGGTGTGCCGGCCGACGAGGTGGACCGCTGGCCGGTACCCGTTCCGACAGCTGTCCGCGGACTGGTCACCCGGATGGGCGGATTCGCGGTGGGGCCGTGGGAGTTCACGCTGACCGGGCACCCGAGGCAGGGCGGCCACGGGGTGCCCCACCCCCACTGGCTGGTCACCGACGACGGCGGCGGCGGGGTGACCTGGGTCGATGTCGCCCCCGGCGGCAGTTGGGGCCAAGTGCTGATGCAGTACCGGGAAGGCGGCCTCTTCGTCGAGGCCGACTCGCTCCCGGCATGGCTGGACCGCCTGATCACCACGGCCGAGGACCTGGTCGACGAGACCGGTTTCGAGGACGGCGACCAGCCCTGGCTGGACGACTTCTGGGACGCCCTGAACCTGTCCGGCCCCGAACTGCCGCTGCACTGCGCCGCCCGGCTGCAGGCCGACGGCGGCGACCCGGTGATCGCCGAACTGGCCGCCCGGGTACCGGGCACGGCGCTGCTGGCCGACCTGCGCGGTGCCGTACCCGGCAGCCGGGCACGTTTCGACCGGGAGTTCCGCTCCTACCGATTGGTCAGAGCCGCCGACGGCCCGGTGTTCGCCGCCGTCCCGTGGGACACCGACTCCGCGTGACCGGGGTCGTCGATGAGGGGCGGCAGCAGGTGGGCATCCGCCGCCACGGCGTGTCCACCTGGCTGCCGACACGTACGGCCGACACCTCCGGCCCATGAGGCCGACGGCTTCGGCCTGGGCCGGGCGCGGTACAGCCGGGGCAGCCGGCTGTACCGCCTGCAGACGGTGCCGGGACGCCCGCAGGTGGAAACCGTCGAAAACGGCGCGTCGGCTCGCGGGTCGGCTGCAGGTGAAGGTCCGAGGTCGTCGCTGTGGCGCGGGTGCCTGGCTGACCTGACACTGGGCCGGACAGGAGCGGCACGGATCGAGTTCAGTGGGAGAGCGGATCATGCGGACGAACATGGTGCTCCGCGGCGTCGGTGTCGTGGTCGGTCTGGTCCTGATCGCCTGCGCGTTCGTACTCGCGCTCTTCGTCACGCCCACCTATGTGGCCCGGCTGCCCGACGACACCGACGTCACGCGCTCCTACACCGGCACCTTCAAAACCCTGCTCGACGCCCAGGAGGTGGCGAAGGGCAACCTGCTGTCGGCCGTCAAGCGGAATGTTCCGCTGACCGTCGAACGGACCGTCAAGGTGCTGGACACCTCGGACGACACCGCCCTGGTCAGCGACAGCCGGACGACGGCCGCCGCAGGCCGCGCGGTCGAGAAGACCACCTGGCAGTACGCCGTCGACCGCAAGACCCTCGAACCGGCCACCGATCACCCGGCGAGCTGGACGGTGGTCGACGCCGAGGGCCTGACGGTGAGCTGGCCGCTCGGCGCGAAGAAGCAGACGTACACCGGCTGGCGGCCGGAGACCGGGAGCACGACCCCGCTGACGTACTCGCGCACCGAGAGCAGGTCCGGCGTCAGTACCTACGTGTACGAGGCGAGCCTGCCCGCCACCCGGATCACCGACACCCAGGTGCTCGCCGGGCTCCCGCAGGCCGTCCCGAAGAGCACCCTGGCGCTGGTCGCCCAGGTCGGGACGCTCTCGGCGGAGGCGAAGCAGAAACTGGCCGTGCTGCTGCCGACGCTGCCCGATCCGGTTCCGCTGAGCTACACGCTTCAGAGCGCCGACACGTTCTGGATCGAGCCCGAGACCGGCATCGTGGTCGACACTCAGCGCTCCCAGCAGCGCACGGCCGGGGTCGTCGCCCC
Organism: Kitasatospora dryopteridis; assembly: GCF_050749075.1. Lineage (NCBI taxonomy): Bacteria > Bacillati > Actinomycetota > Actinomycetes > Kitasatosporales > Streptomycetaceae > Kitasatospora > Kitasatospora dryopteridis. The sequence continues at coordinate 385,530 of NZ_CP192749.1, forward strand.
GAGCGACGGCGCCTTCCTTCCGCTGCTGCCGGTCTCGGACGTCTCGTACCGGCAGACGGCCGACTCCGTGAAGGATGCCGCGAACGACGCCAAGGACGGGCGTGACGCCATCTCGCTCGTCGGCACCGTCCTGCCCATCGTGCTGGGCGTGGTCGGCGCGGTCCTGGTGGCCGTCTCCCTCCTCATCCGACGCCGGGGCACCCGCGGTGGCGCCGCACCGACCGGACCTGCCGCGCCGACCGGACCGACCGCACCGACCGCACCGACCGCACCCGGTGGTCCGACCGCACCACCCGGACCCACCGGACCCACCGGACCCACCGGACCGACTCCGCCGGCCGAACCGGGTCCTGACGCGTGACACGACGCCCTGCGGCGGGCCGAACGTCGTGACCCGTGCATCGACAAGGGCCCGCCCGGGGAACTTCCTCCCGCCCCTCCCCCGGATGGCCGCACGGGCGTGCCTCCTGGGCCGGGCGCGGGCAGCGTGGCCGGAGGGCCGGCGTGGGGGCAACAGCCACCCGGTCCCGCGTTCGGAGTCCACCGACCACCTTCCACTGCTCGTTTCCTGCAGGAGTGTCCCGTGCTCTCGGACAAGTCCCGGCCCGTCGTCGTCGCCACGCTGCCGGTCGTCGCCGACCACATCGGCGAGATCGCCAAGCGCTTCTACACCCACATGTTCGGCGAGCATCCCGAGCTGTTGGACGGTGTCTTCAACCGCGGCAACCAGGTCCACGGCCACCAGCAGCAGGCGCTGGCCGGCTCGGTGGCCTCGTTCGCCACCACGCTCGTGGAGACGCCGGAGCGGGTGCCGGAGCAGCTGCTCCGCCGGATCGCCCACAAGCACGCCTCGCTCGGGATCCGCCCCGACCAGTACGGGGTCGTGCACGACAACCTGATGTGGGCGATCGTCGACGTGCTGGGCGACGCGGTCACCCCGGAGGTCGCCGCGGCCTGGGACGAGGTCTACTGGCTGATGGCCAACGCCCTGATCAACCAGGAGCGCGGGCTGTACAGCGCCCGCGGGGTCCGGCCGGAGACGGTCTGGCGGGACTGGGAGGTGATCCGGAAGGTCCGGGAGACCGACGACGTGGTGACCTTCGTGGTCAAGCGGATCGACGACCGCCTGGTGAAGACCTCGCTGCCCGGCCAGTACGTCACCGTGCGGATGCGGATGTCCGACGGGAAGCTCCAGCCGCGCCAGTACAGCCTGACCCGGGCCGACGACGGGGAGCACCGCCAGTTCTCGGTCAAGCGGGTACGCGGCGAGGGCAACGACCCCGACGGCGAGATGTCGACGCTGCTGCACGACTCCGTCAAGGTCGGCGACACCCTGACGCTCTCACTCCCCTACGGCGACGTGGTGCTGGACGACGCGGGACGACCGGTGGTGTTCGCCAGCGCGGGCATCGGGATCGCCCCCATGGCGGGGATGCTCTCGCACCTGGTCGCGGCCGAGTCCGGGCTGCCGGTCACCTTGCTCCACGCCGACGTCGACGACGCGTCCTTCCCCCTGCGCCGTCAGGTGGTCGGCGACATCCTGGCCCTGAAGAACGCCCGGATGTACCTGTGGTTCGAGAAGAACGCGCAGAGCCACGAGCCGGTGGACGGGGTCTTCCACGGGCTGATGGACCCCACCACGGTCGACCTGCCCGCCGACGCCCTGTACTACCTGTGCGGGCCGTTGCCGTTCATGCAGGCCGTACGCAGCAGCCTGATCGACCACGGCGTCGCCCCTCGCGACATCCAGTACGAGGTGTTCGGCCCCGACCTGTGGCAGGCCGACCTGGACTAGCGCAAGTCGCGGTTGCAGGCTGCTCGCGCGGGGATGGGCGGGTGCTTCCCGGCGGTCCCGTCGCAAACTCGACCGGACGGTGCGACCGGGGCCCACATGCCGAGCCACTGCTCGGCGCCCCAGGCCTCGAACCGCTCCACCTCGGTGAACCCCAGCTTCGCTGCGAGACGCATCGAGCCGACGTTGGCGGTCTGGGTGGTGAGCACCACCGGCTCGCCGGGAAGCGCGCCGGCGAGCCAGCCGAGCGCCGCCGTGCACGCCTCGGCGGCGTACCCGAATCCCCACACACGGGGCAGGAACAGGTAGCCGAGATCGGCCTTTCCCACAGCAGCCGGGCGACGGTGCCCCGTTGCTCTCCTGAGCAGGATCTGGCCGATCATCGACCCGTCGAGGTCGACGACGAAGCTCCCGGGCCACCGCTCGGGCACCCCGGACATCTCGCGCTCGAGCTCGTCCCGCGGCCGGGGGCCACCGAGGTAGGTGTGCACCTCCGGCGAGGCGAGCAGCTCGATGAACACCGCACGGTCCCGGGTCTCGGGCTCACGGAGCACGAGCCTCTCGGTGCCGATCGGCTCAGGCGGCCAAGCCACGGGTCCCAGATCTCCCATCCGCGCACACTAACAGGTGGTCAAACCGCCGAACGGGCAACGCTTGACTCCACCTGGGCAGTTTCATCTGGATCATCTGCTCGCCGGTCCGGTGTGCCGTTGACTGACGCGCAGTGGGCACGGATCGAGCCGTTGCCGCCGGCGCGGACGAGGACCTGGACCGGGCGGTCCCGGTGGACTCCACGATCGTCCGCGCCCACCGGCGTGCGGCCGGGGCACGGAGAGGACCGGCCGTGCGTGGCCGGTCCTCTCCGGAAGGTGTTCGCGCTATCGGGGGCGCGCGGCGGGCCCGGTCAGCCCAGTGCGTGGACCCGCTTGTACTCGAGTGCGTAGGCGAGCATGCCGGGCTTGGGGTCGGAGTACGGCTTGCTCAGCTTGTCGAACTCGCCCTTGTCGGCGGCCTTGCCCGCGTTCCACTGGTCCAGCGCGCCGAGGTCGGCGGCGTTGAAGCCGCTGTCGACGACGGTGTCCTTCGGCAGCTCGGTCATCGCCCGGGTGAGGCCCTTGACGGTGGCCAGGTAGCTGCCGAGGTCGTTCGGGTCCCAGTCGGACAGGTCGACCGTGTTCGCGTCGCGGACCCAGCTGCCCCAGTAGAACTCCTGGAACGGCAGGTCGTTCTGCGTGTAGCCGATGTCGCGGCCGAAGTAGAGCAGGCCGCGGTACTCGTCGTTGCCGAAGTCGGCGAGCCCGACGCTGGTCGGCAGCTTGTTCACCGCGACCGGGTTGCCCTCGGGGTCGCGCAGGTACACCCACTTGTGCGCCTGCATCTCGTCCCAGAACGCCTGGCGGGTGAGGTTGCTGAGGTTGGCCAGCACCCGCAGCCGGACGTGCAGGTCGGCGCCGCCGTCGGGGGTCTCGTAGAAGGAGGTGAGCGTGTGGTGCCCGTCGGTGAGGAACGGCTCGCCGTGCGGGCCGATGACGACCGTCTTCATCGGCTCGGTGCTGTCCCCCGTCTCGGCGCCGACGGGGAGTCGGCAGGTGAAGGAGGACGGGTCGTCGAGGCGCGCACCGGGCTGGACCGTCGCCGCGTCGATGCGGCCGTCGGCCTCGCACCAGTCGCTGAACTTCTTGTTGATCGCGTCCTTGCCGAGGGTGTAGCGGCCGAGCTTGTAGTACACCTCGTCGTAGCCCAGCGAGGGCTGGGTCGGGTGCACGTCGCCGATGCGGACGTCGAGCAGCTCACCGGGTTCGGCACACAGGTACTGCGCGAACGGCGTGGAGCGGTTGTCGTGCCGGCAGAACGAGGGCCGGGTACCCGGCGCGCCGGGGGCCGCGTGCGCGGCCGGCGCTGCCACGACGACCGCGACAACGGCTGTGCCGAGTGCCGCGGTACGGCGGGACGGGGGTCTGAGTCGCATGGCACTCCTCGCGTCGGGGCGGATCTGCCCGTGAGGGTGACAGCGGTCGACCAACGGATGACCTCGTGCGGGCGACCTCCGGGAGAACCCGGGTCAACGATCTTGGGGCTGCGCCCGTTGCGCGGTCCGGTCAGCCCAGGCGCGCCGGTGGTCGAGCCGGGTTCGGTGCGCCTGGGCTGTCGCGGTCTGCGTGCGGTCAGCCGAGGGGCAGGTCCAGGTAGGACTCGGCGCCGACGGCGGAGCCGATCTGCAGGGTGCTGTAGGCGGGGTTGGCGTCGGAGTACAGCTGGTCCTTGCTGTTGACCACGAGCATGACCTTGTGGCCTGCGGGGATGTCGTAGGCAGCCGCCTGGAGGGCCCAGGTCGCGGTGACGGCCTTGCCCGGGCCGTCCGCGGTGAGGGTGTACGGCTCGTGGGTGATGATCCGCGCGGTGCCGTCGGGGGCGAGGTCGAACAGGTAGGCCACCAGGGTCGTGGTCTCCTCGGTGCCGGTGACCGTCAGCTGGACGCGGGGGATGCCCCGCACCCGGCGGGCGCCGGCAGGTGAGACCCAGGTGGCGAGGTAGCGGCGGTCGAACTTCCCGGTCGTGTACGCCTTCGGGTTGCCCTTCCACTCCTCCTGACCGGTGGTCAGCAGGGCGTCCACGGCGGTGGCCTCGGTGAGGTTCCCGGTGGTGAAGGAGACCGTCCAGTCGGCCGCCGGGTTCGCGCCGAGGGTGCCGTCCTGGCTGCCGGACGGGGTGGCGCCCAGGTAGAGCTTCTCGGTGCCGGTCGTGACCTCGTCCCAGCTCTGCGCGCCCTCGCGCACGGCGGGGGTGAACATGACCTGGCTGCGGATCGCGGGCCAGGTGGGCACGTCGTTCTGGATGCCGAGGATGTGGTGGTCGAGCCAGGCGAAGGCCTCGTCCACGGGGAGGTTGGGGCCGGAGAACGGGATGGTCAGCCCGGCGCCCTCGGGTGCGGCGTGGTCGCCGATCCACAGGTTCAGGTGCTTGGGGACGGTGAGCGCGTTGAAGGTGTCGAGGACCTCGTTGACCGGGAAGAGCGTCTCGTGCCAGGTGTTGGAGAAGAAGGTCGGGACGTTACGGGCGTTGGTCTCGGCCAGGTAGTGCTGCGGCGAGTGCTCCTCGGCCCAGACGCGGACGTCGTCGAGGTTCTCGCCGTTGCGGAAGTCCTCCAGGAGCTGCCGGGTGGCGGCATCGAACTTCCGCTCCTCCGGGCCGCCGGTGATGCTGGTCAGCGCCTTGACGGCGGCCAGGTGCCGGGTGTCGTTGCCCAGCAGCGCGGTGGCGAGGTTGCCCCAGGTGCTCAGCGCCACCACCGCGTCCACCCGGGCGTCGGGGTCGTGGGCCGCGACGAGCTGGCTGATCCCGGAGCCGTAGGACTCGCCCAGGAACGCGACCTTGCTCGGGTTGAACGTCTCCTGCGCGTAGGAGATCACCGTGGAGCCGTCCGCCCAGTCGTTGGGCCCGCCGACGTCGATCGTGCCCTTGGAGGTCCACGGGGCGTCGATGTAGGTGCCGCCGCCGACGTGGGTGGTCAGCCCGATGCCGCGCGGGGTGTAGGCGAGCACGTGGTAGCCGCGCTTGGCCAGCTGCAGGTAGGTGTACTCGAACAGCACCCAGCCGAACGGCGTCCACCCGGCCGGGACGATGACCACCGGGCGCGGCTCGTCCGTGTTGAGCCTGATGGAGTGCGCCGAGAGTCGCACCCCGTCGTGCGCGGTGATCCACGGAAAGCCGATCGTGGCGATCTGCTGCACCTCGGCGACCAGCTGCTGCAGGTCCGCGGTGAGCACCTGCCGCTCGGTGGCGCCCTGCAGCGTGGCGACCAGCGCCTCGCCCACGTCCGCGGCCGCCGGGTCGACCGACGGCCCCTGCGTCCAGATTCCGGAGCCCGCGATCTGCCTCAGCCTCTCCGCGGTGACCGGTGTGATGGTCGAGTCGTCCTGGGGATCGCTCATGGTCTGCTTCCTCTCACAGGTTTCGTGGCGAGCGGCGCTCGCGCGTCACATGATCAAGGAATCCCGTACGTGTGCGCACCGATCCGCTGCGGTGTTCACCCGAAGTGATGAGTCCCGGCCACCCACCCTGACGCCCCGCCGCCCCGCCGCCCTCCGGCAGGGCGCAGCCCCCAGGCGTTACCGCTCGGCGCCTGCTTCTGCGTCCGGCTCTGCGGCGTCGGCCGGGGCCTCGACGAGGTTCTGCTCGAGGCGTTCCAGGGTGCGCAGGGCGGCGGTGCACTCGTCGGCGGTCAGCCCCGCGGTCACGAGGTCCTCGAGTCGGCTCCAGCTCTGTTCGACCTCGCGGCGCAGGGCGTGACTGGCCGCGGTGGGTTCGATGAGCGATGCCCGCCTGTCGGTGGGCGACGGTCGGCGGCGGACGAATCCGGCCTGCTCCAGGCGCTGGACGGTGCGGGTCATGGTGGCGGCGTCGGAGTCGAGGAGCCGCACCAGGTCGGTCTGGCGCTGGGGGCCGAGCTCCCACAGGTGCATCATCACCAGTTCCTGGCCCGGGTGCAGGCCGATGCGGCGCAGCAACTGGCCGGCGAACATGCGGTGCAGCCGGGCGAGGCGGAAGATCGCATGACTGATCGGCCCTCCGGCGGCGGCGGCCGGCACCGGGACACTCGCCCCCTGCCCCGCCCCCTCGGGATCCTTCCCGGTCTTCGGGGTGGACTGCGTCATCTCTTCCTCACTTTCCTGATCGGGCAGCCAACTCTATCGCTCGACCTTCCGGCCCGCAGGGTCGATCGACCTTCGATTCCGAAGAATCGCTGGCCATGCCACGTGATGCGCGTCACATAGCGGCCAGGGAAGGGTTCCGTGGCATTTACTTGTTCGAGCAGGTAACTGTTACGGTGGATGTGCCCGGGCCACCGCCCATCACCCGAAGGAAGAGATCATGACCACTGCTTTCGATCCGATCGTCCTGGGCGGCAAGCGCCTGGCCAGCCGCCTCGCGATGGCGCCGATGACCCGCAGCCGCGCCTACGGGCCCGGTGCGGAGCCGACCGAACTGATGGCGACCTACTACGCGCAGCGCGCCGGCGCCGGCCTGATCGTCACCGAGGGCATCCAGCCCTCGCCGGTCGGCCAGGGCTACCCCGACACCCCGGGCCTGCACACCTCCGGCCAGGTGGCGGCGTGGCGGCGGGTGACCGATGCGGTGCACCGGGAGGGCGGCGTGATCTTCGCCCAGCTCATGCACACCGGCCGGATCGGCCACCCGAGCCTGCTGCCGGACGGCCTGGTGCCGGTCGCTCCGTCGGCGGTGGCGGCCGCGGGGCAGGTGTTCACTCACCAGGGGCCGCAGGACTTCGTGACCCCGAGGGAGCTGACCGAGGCGCAGATCCGCGCGACGATCGCCGACTTCGCCGCCGCGGCCCGCAACGCGATCGAGGCCGGGTTCGACGGGGTGGAGATCCACGGCGCCAACGGCTACCTGCTCCACCAGTTCCTCGCCCCCAACACCAACCGCCGCACCGACGCCTGGGGCGGCACGGTCGAGGGCCGGATCCGCTTCGCCGCCGAGGTGACCGCCGCCGTCGTCGAGGCGGTCGGCGGCGACCGCGTGGGTCTGCGGATCTCGCCCGGCAACCCGTACAACGACATCGCCGAGGACAACCCTGCCGAGGTGTACGAGGCGCTGCTGGAGCGGCTGGCCGGTCTCGGCCTGGCCTACCTGCATGTGATGGAGGGTCCGGACGGCGATCTGACCGGACGGCTGCGCAAGGCGTGGCCCGGCACCTTCGTCCTCAACCCGTTCACCCACCCCGCCGCCACCGGGCCCGAGGCGCTGGCCCTGGTCGAGGACGGCACCGCGGACATGGTCGCCTTCGGCGCGCTGTTCCTCGCCAACCCCGACCTGCCGGCCCGTCTCGCCGCCGGCGGCCCGTTCAACACCCCCGACCCGGCCACCTTCTACGGCGGCGACCACCGCGGCTACACCGACTATCCCGCCCTCACCGCCTGAACGGCGCAGCCGGCCGGCCGCCTTCGCAGCCGCACCGTGGGTCACCGCGCGTGCGGCCCCCTTCCCCATCCCCTCCTACCTGGGAGATCCCGATGTCCACTGCGATCACTTTCTCCGAGTACGGCGCGCCCGAGGTGCTGCGGCTGTCCGAGGTCACCCCGCCGGAGCCGGGGCCGGGCCAGGTCCGGATCAAGGTCAGGGCCGCCTCGGTGAACCCGCTCGACATGAAGATCCGGTCCGGCCTGATGGCCGAGGTCGCCCCGGCCCGCTTCCCGGTGGTCCCCGGCCTGGACGCGGCCGGTGTCGTCGACGCGGTCGGCGAGGGAGCCGGTGCGGCCGTGGGCGACGAGGTCCTCGGCTCCACCGCGGGCGGCAGCTACGCCGAGTACGCCCTGCTGGAGCGGCCGGTGGCCAAGCCCGAGGCGTTGTCGTGGGAGGCCGCGGCCTCACTGGTCACGGTCGGCCGGACGGCGTTCCGCGTCCTCGGCGAGCTGGGCGTGCAGCCGGGGCAGACCCTGCTCGTCCACGGCGCCGCCGGCAGCGTCGGCGTCATCGCCGTGCAGCTGGCCGCCGCCCGCGGCATCACCGTCGTCGGCACGGTCGCCGAGCACGACATCGAGCGCGTCACCGCCCTCGGTGCCACCGCGGTCCGCTACGGCGACGGCTGGGTGGAGCGGGTGACCGCCGCCGCCCCGGGCGGCGTGGATCACGTGTTCGACGCCTCCGGCGCCGGTGTGCTGGCCGACTCCGTCGCGCTGACCGGCGAGCCGGGCAAGGTCATCACCATCGCCGACATGTCCGCCCGGAAGCACGGCGTGCGTTTCAGCGCCGGCACCACGGAGCAGGGCGAGGACGTGCTGCCGGAGCTGGTGCGCCTGGCCGCGGGCGGGCGGCTCACCGTTCCCGTCTGGCGCACCTACCCGCTCGCCGAGGCCGCCCGGGCGCACGCCGATCTGGAGGCCCACCGCAACCGCGGCAAGGCCGTCCTGCTGCCCTGACTCCCGGGCCGCGGTCGCCACTTCCGGCCGGACCATCACCGGCCCGCCGGACGGCCGGCGCCCGGCCCCGTCGGCGGTCGGGGACGAGTTCCGCGCATCACGCCCGTACGGGGGCGGCCGGACCCTACGATGGCCACTGCGTGACCGTCGCGCGCCGCACAGGGGGTCCCATGCCGCAGCTCGTCCAACTCGCCATGCCCGACGGCCAGGTGATCTGGGCGTCGGTGGAGGGGCCGGGCGGCCCGCGCGACACGGGGCTCGGCGACCGGATCGCCGAGAAGGTCGAGGGTTTCCAGGAGGCCCTGCGGGCCGTGGCGGGGAACGTCCGCGACGCGGTGGAGGCCGTCCGGCCCGACGAGGTCTGCGTCGAGTTCGGGCTGGAGCTCGCCGCCGGGAAGCACGGCATCGTCGCGGCCGTCGCCGGTGTCGACGGCAAGGCCACCTTCAAGATCGCACTGAAGTGGACCCACCCGCCGACGGCCCCCGCCGCGCCGGCGGACCCGGCCGACACCGCCGACGCGCAGCTGATCCCCGCCCCCGCCGGGGCGTGAGGCGGGCCGCCACCTCGCGATCACCGGCACCGGATCGGATCCCGTCATGCGGCGGCACAACCCGCTCTCCTCGCTCAAGGCGCTGCTGGAGCAGTGCCGTGTGCTCGTCCGGGGTTCGACCGACGGCACGGGCTTCTTCGTCTCTCCCGGCTTCGTGGTGTCGTGCGCCCACGTCGTCGGCAACGGTCCCGGTGGCCCGGTGCAACTGCACTGGGCGGGCGCCGACTACGAGGCGGTCGTGCGGGCGGCCTCCCCGGGCACGTCCGAATGGGGCGCCACGCTGTACCCGTACCCGGACCTCGCGATCCTGGAGGTCGTCGGGCAGCGGCCCGACCACCCCTGCGTGTGGCTGGACACCGAACTGCCCGACGCGGGCACCGGACTCACCGCCGTCGGGTTCACCGACATCCTGGAGCGGTACACCGCGTCCGAACGCAGGGCGGACCGCCTGGTCAGCGGAGGCCGCACGGCCTTGCAGGGCCGTCCGCTGCTGGAACTCGTCGCCGACGAGATCAACCCCGGACTGTCCGGCGGCCCCGTACTCAGCCATGCCGGCGGGGGTGTCTGCGCCGTCGTCAAGGCGACCCGCCTCGAGAACAGCACCATGGGCGGCTTCGGCGTGCCGGTCGACGCGCTACGGCTCCTCGACCCCGCGGTGTACCGGACGATGATCGAGGCGCACGACCGCTTCCATGCGGTGGACGCGCGCTGGCACACCCTGTCCGACCAGGTCGCGGACGGCCACCACGCCGAGGTTTCCGGTGCGCGTGCGATGGACCGGGTGCTCCTCGGCCTGCTCGCCTCGCTGCCCGACGGGCCCCCGGACGGCTCCGGAGCGCACCGGGCCGCGTTCCTGGCGGCGGCCCCTCCGGGCACCCCCGCCCCCGTCCACCCGCTGCTCGCCCGTCGGGACGTCTACACGGAGCTGGCCGCGCTCATGGCGCCCGGACCGGACCGGATCCCGCACGAACTCGCCTACTGCGCCGACCTCGCCCGCACGCCGGCGCTGCGCACGGTCGAGGCGTCGGGCGTGCCGGAGCACCTGCGCGACCAGGTCCTGATCAGCGCAGGCCGGCTCGGACTGGGCAGCGCGGTGCGGGAGCGGCTCGTCGGCGACCGGGCGCCGTCGTCACCCGTGCCGTCCGTGATCGGCCGGATCCGCCACTCCGTACGGGACCGCAGCCTGTACCACGTGATGGTCTGGCGCTACCGGTCCCGGCAGGACATCGTCCCGGGCGCACCCGAGTCGCCCGCCCTGCCCCTCGCGGACGCCCTCGCCCGGCTCAAGGAACTGCTGCCCCAGCAGATCGACGTGATGGACGCGACGGCCCGGCCCGGCCTGATCGAACTGATCCTGCCGCAGGAGGCACTCGACGAGGACTTCGCCGCCTGGCAGTTGTGGCCCGACTCCGACTGGTGGACGCTGGGCCGGCGTCAGCACCTGGTGGTGCGGCCGGTGGAGCGCCACCAGTCGCCGCACCTCCACCACACGTGGACGCGGCGCTGGCAGCACCTGGCGGGCAAGGCGGTCGGCGAGGCACTGGTCTGCGTCTGCGGACGCGACCGGCAGTACCAGGCGGCGCTCGACGCGACGTTCACCACCGACCACACCCTGGCCGCCCTCGCCCTGGCCGGGTCACCGCGCTCCGCCCAGGTCTCCGAGGCGTACCGGGTCGCGATCGCCTCGGGCATACCGATGATGGTCTGGCGGCGCGGCACCGAGCCGCGCCCGCTGAACGGCGGTGCCGTGTGCGGCGTCCCGGGCCGGGCCTCCTGCCCGGACGGGGCGTTCCTCGCACTCGCCCGCGAGGCCCTGGCCGGAACCGGACGCGACGCGATGCCCGAGCGGATCTGCGCACTGCGCAACGCCGCGCTCACCGACGAGGGGCCCGGGGAGCACGTCGGCGACCGCGTCGTGCTGCTCTGGGACGACCCGGACCGGCAGATCCCCCGCACGCACCTGGCCCCGGCAGGACCGGCCGAGGAAGGACCCGATCGATGAACGAATGGCGCATCTACCAGGGATCGGACGAGCCGCACGACGGCATCGGGAGGCTTCCTCCGCCGCCTCCGTGGCGCGACTTCGGCGCCGGCCGCGACGAGGTCACGCCCTTCGACCGGGACAGTCCCGGTCGCGGCCGGCAGCGTCTGCCCCTGGGCGCCGCCTACCGGGCCGACGACGGCACGGTCGAGGCGGTCAACACCGCGCTCTACCTGCGCAGGCCGCTGCTGGTGACCGGCGACCCCGGAGTCGGCAAGTCGACCCTCGCCGACGCGGTCGCCCGCGAACTGCGGCTCGGCACCGTGCTGCGCTGGTCCATCAACAGCAGAACCACACTCCGCGACGGCCTGTACCGGTACGACTCGCTCGGGCGACTGGAGGAGGCCGGCGTGGCCCGCCACTCGGCACCGGCCGACGAGGTGCCGGAGCGGGCCGACCTCGGCCGCTACGTCAGCCTCGGCCCGCTCGGCACGGCGCTCGCGCCCTACGCCCTGCCCCGGGTCCTGCTGATCGACGAGATCGACAAGAGCGACATCGACCTGCCGAACGACCTCCTCGACGTCTTCGAGGAGGGCGGGTTCGACATTCCGGAACTCGCCCGCGCCGCCGACCACCAGGAGACCGTCCGTGTCCGGCCCGCCGACGGCGGCGCCCCGGTCACCGTTGTCCGCGGAACGGTGCAGTGCCGGGCCTTCCCCCTCGTGATCCTCACCAGCAACGGCGAGCGCGAGTTCCCGCCCGCGTTCCTGCGCCGCTGCGTCCGGCTCCAGCTGCCGTCGGCCGTCGAGGACGAGGACAGGCTGCGGGCCATCGTCCGGGCCCACCTGCCGGGCGCCGACGAGGACGCCGACGCCGTCATCTCCGCGTTCATGGCGCACGCCTCGACCGGCGAACTCGCCACCGACCAACTCCTCAACGCCGTCTACCTGATGACCCGGACGAGCCCGGAGGGGGCACCCGGCCTCGACCGGCTCGTGCGGCTCGTCCTCCAGCACCTCAACGCGACGGCACCGGCCGGGACATGAGCGACGAAGGCGGCATCGGGAGGCTCGCCGCACTGCTCGGCGCACTCGGGCCGGACGCCTCCGTCCTGCCCACCCCGCGGGAGGTCGCCGAGCTGGTCTGGCTCGCCGGCGTCCTTCCCCGCGGGACGTCCTTCACCGCGTCCCCGGTGTCCGGGACGGAGGCGGCGCCGCCTGCCCCTCCGCCACTGCAACCACCCGCCGACGACGGCCCCACCGCGGGGACGCCGCCCCCGGCCGACGGCGAGGACTCCCCCGACGACGGGGCGTCCCGCCTCTACCTCCCGGAGGCCGGCGCGCCGGGCGACGGACCCTCCGAGGACCACCCCGCCTCGTCCGTCCGACTGCCGACAGCGCCCGCCCTCCCCCGCCGCCGCACACTGGCCCGGGCGTTGCGCCCGCTCAAGCGCCGGGTGCCGTCGACCACGTCGAGTGTCCTCGACGAGGACGCCACCGCCGACCGGCTCGCCGACGACGCCCGGTGGATGCCCGTCCTCCTCCCCGCCCGGGAACGCTGGCTCGACGCCGTACTGGTCGTCGACGCGTACGGCGACGGATCAACGCTGTGGGATCCGATCAGGAGGGAATTCACGGACGTCCTGACGGAGTTGGGCGCGTTCCGTGCCATCCGGACGTACTGGCTCCGCCCGCGGGAGGACGGCACGCCGGCCATCGCCACCGGCCCGCACCGGTCGCTGCGCTCCCCCGCCGCCGTCGGCGTCCCGACCGGGCGAACCGCCACCTTCGTCCTGACGGACGGCGTCGACCCCGCCTGGGGCGGGCCCGCCCTGCGCCACGCGGTGCGGCAGTGGACGCGCAACGGTCCGACGGTCGTCCTCCAGCCCCTTCCCGAGCACCTGTGGGGCCGGACCGCGCTGGCGCCGGAGCCCGGCCGCTTCCGGAGCACGGAGCCGGGAGGCGCCAACCACCGCCTGCGGTACACCCCGTACACCCTCGACGCACCCGCCCCGGCAGCGGGCGACGTCCCCGTACCGGTTCTCGGGATCCAGCCCGCGTGGCTGGAGGCGTGGGCGCGCGCGACCGCGGGCACCGGGGAGTTCGACGCGGCCGCGGTCCTGCTCCGGCCGCCGGACGGCCCGGTCGGCGCGGACCTCGAACGGATCCCGGGGCACGACCGGGGGCCGGTCGGCTTCGAGGAGTTCCTCGCCCAGGCGCAGCCGGGCGTGTTCCGGTTGGCGGCGTACCTGGCGGCCGCACCGTTGAACCTCGCCGTCATGCGGCTGGTGCAGACGGCGATGCTCCCGGGGAGCCCGCCCTCGGACCTGGCCGAGATCGTCTTCAGCGGTCTGCTGCACAAGGTCCCGGGCAGGTCGGCCGGCGACGCCCTGGACCACGCCTACGAGTTTGCGCCCGGGGTGCGCGAGCGACTGCTGTCCACGCTGCGCCGGGACGAGGCCGCCGAGGTCGTCGCCCTCGTCTCGGCCCACGTGGAACGGAATGCGCGCGCCTCGGGCACGCGCTTCACCGCGGCGGTGGCCGACCCGCAGGGTGCCCTTCGGGTACCGGCGGGTGCCCGGCACTGGGCGGAGGTGCACGACCTGGTCCAGCGGCGGAGGCGGCGCGCGGCGGTGCCGACCACCGGGGGTGCCGCCGGTCCGGCGCAGGTGTCCGCGCCGGTGCCGCGCCCGCTCACTGGCGGGAGCACGCCCACCGCCACCGCCCGCTACCGGTCCGGTGAGCAGCCTGCGGCTGTGCGGGGCGGGGGCCGCCGCTTCCTGATCAGCATCGGTGTCGCCCGCTACCGGGACGACCGCCTGCCGGACCTTCCGGGCATCGCCCACGACGTCACGCGCGTCCGATCGGCGTTCGAAGCCATGGGCTACCAGGCCGCCCTGCCGCACCTGGTGGCCGACCCCGATGCCAGGACCGTGCTGGACTCCGTCGACGCCTGGGTCCGCGACATCCGGCCCGGTCCCGACGACATGGTGGCGGTCCACTTCGCCGGGCACTCGGCGCTCGCCCCGGACGGACGGGCCCTCCTGCTGTTCTCCGACAGTCACCCGGAGCTGCCCGCAGATGCCCGGGGGCTCGCGCCGACCACCATCCACAGGGCCTTCGGACGGGGTCTCGGCGGGCTGATGCTCCTTCTCGACACCTGCGTGCCCACGCACGCCCTCCCGCCGGCCTTCGATCCGGGCGGGCCGGAGGTGTGGATGCTGGCGGGCGTCACCGGTGTGGACGGAGCCGGCCGCGACACCTCGTTCGCCCGCGCGCTGACCGACGAGATCTCCGACGTGCTGGACCGCTCGGCCCCGGTCCCCGGGAACCTCGTGGAGCTCGCCGCGCGGCTGGAGGCCCGGATGGGCCACGACGCGGCCCACCACGGGCTCCCGTCCGAGCAGCCGGGCCTGCATGCGCTGGCCTGGCCCGCCGGCTCGCTCGGCGGCACCCCCCTCCCGTTCTTCCCGAACACCGGGGCGCCGGAGCCGACGGGCCACCCGCAGGACCACACGGCGCTGCTGTGGGCGGATCGGTCCGGGATGTTCCAGTCGACGGACGAGTGGCTTCGGCAACCGGCCGAGGACCACCGCCTGCTGTACCTGCTCGGATCCGCCGAAACCGGGAAGACCGCGCTGCTGACCCACCTTCACGGCCTCACGGCCCGTCAGGGCTCCAGCCCGGCGGACCGGCCGGCCGAGCACTGGCTGCCCGCCGGGATGCAGTCCGTGCTGCTGCGCGCATACCTCGGGTTCGCCACCCTGTGGGACGATCTCGCCGCAGTGCTCGGGCTCCCCGCCGGCTCCCACGGCGACCACCTCGCCCACCTCACCACCACCGCACCGCCGGTACTCGTCCTCCTCGACGGCCTGGACGAGGCTGCGCCCGACGAGGCCGGCCGTATAGCGGCGGAGGTGGTACGGCCGCTGGCGGCGATTCCTTCGGTGCGAGTGATCATCAGTACGCGGAGGGCATCCGACATCGAGCCTGGTCCCGGTGTGACCGTCCTGACCAGTGAAGCGGACCCGGCGGCGCGCTGCGATCTGGCGCTCAGACTGGGCACTCTGGCCCTCGAACGGTCCAACCCCGCGGCCGCGGAGCGGCACTTCCGCGAGGCCCTGGCCGTCAGCGAGCAGGCTCGCCATCCGGCCGGGATCGCCGACAGCCACCACCACCTGGGCCTGATCGCGCGGGAGGCGGGGGACGACGATGGGGCCGAGGAGCATCACCGCACCGCCCTGGCCGGGTACACGGAGCTGAACGACGCTGCCGGTGCCGCCACCAGCGAGCGCCACCTGGAGGCGATCGAAGCGGTCCGGCTGATGGAGCGCAGCCTGGCCGGTTCACCGGAGCAGATCGACTACCTGGTGGACCTCTCGAACGTCGTGCACAACACGTCCGTCGGCGGGCCCGAACGCGTCTCGCTCCGGCGGTTCGGCCTGGTGGTGGAGGCGCTGGCGCGGCTCACCGGCGACCCCCACCCCGCCGTCCACCTGGTCGCCGACCGGAGCCTGATGAGACTCGCAGGACCGGAGGACGCCCGCGTGCTCCGCCGCTGGGCCGACCGGGGACTGATGGAGGTCGTCGCCCGGGCGGACGTGCGCATCCTGGAGCTGGCCGAGGTGCTCCACGTGCAAGTCATCAGCAGCGACCGGTTCCTCGACCTCCGACGCGAGCACCCGTGGGTCCAGGGCGACACCGGCCGGTTCCTGAGCCCCGCCAGGGGCCCGGGCGGCACCGTCCGGTTGGTCACACCGGACATGGGCGTCCACGTTGCACGTCACGACCGGTTCGACGCCGAGACCGCCACCTCCCGCCGACAGCTGCACGATGCGGCGAACCGTCTCTGGACCTGTCCGGCACAGGGGTGCCGGCTCTATGACGGCCGCAACGGCAGGTGGCCCCTGCCCCGCATGCGCGACGGCGTCCCCACCTGCGAGGTGCACGACACGCCCCTCGTCGACGCAGGCCCACGGCCGGTCACGGCTCAGCTCAAGACCATGGTGGACGGCGTATGCGTGCACCGCTTCACCGTCGAGGAGGGCACGACCCCGGTCGGGCGCGGCCCGCACTCCGGCGTCACCCTGCCGTTCACGGTGAAATCACCGGAGTTCGCGAGCATCAGCCGGGAGCACGTCGTCCTCGTGCTCACCGGCGGGACGCTGACGGTCCGCGACGTCAGCACGAACGGCACCAGGATGCGCACCGTCCCCGCCCCCGGGCAGGTCGACGGCTGGGAGCGGCTGCCGCCTGAGCAGGACCGGCCGTTCGGCCCCGGGGACGAGGTGGAGCTCGCACGCGGCGTGACACTCGTCCGCTCCGGCCGGCTCCTCCCCGCCGAGCTGGCGGCGGCGCGGCAGACGGACGAGGTGGTGCTGCCAGGGTCCTCCGAAGAGCACCCGCCGCTCTCCGCCGAATGACCGGGCGGCGTCTGCCGCTGCGGGGGCGTTGGCTGCCGCCGGCGGCTACGGCGCGGGGCTCGGCCGGTCGGCGGGCGGGGCGGGCGGAACGGGAGGCGCCGGCGGCGTGTAGGGCGGGTACAGCGGCGGGACGAACGGCCCGCCGGTGCCGGGGCCCGGCCGGGGCTCGCGGGTGGCGACCGCGACGGCCGCCACGGCGACGGCCACGCCGAGCGCCAGGAACGGCTGCAGCATGGTGAACATCGCATCGAACGGCAGGTCGAGAATGCCGTCCAACCGCCGGCTGGTCAGCTGCATGAAGAGCTGCTGGCCGGAGGCGGAGAGGGTCGTCACCAGGAGGAGCACCGCCGCGGCGGGCCGCACCCAGGACACTCCCCTGAACGCCAGGACGGCGAGCACCGACGTCGAGACCAGGGTGGCCACGAGCGGCGTGAAGTAGCCGGCGATGGCCAGCGCGGGCAGGTCGGCGTGCTTGTCGGCCATCCCGATCAGGTAGCTGTAGCTGCCCTGGATGACGCTGATGACCACGGCGACCGCGAAGAGCGCGAGGTACACCAGCAACAGCACCCCGATCGCGACCAGTCCGCCCCCCGGCACCTTCCGCGCACCGCTCCCCGGCAGCGCGTCCCCGCCGTACGCCATGAGCCCCACCCCTCGTCGACGTTCCTGGCGAGAGAGTAGCGCCCGGGGGCGACAGTCCGGGGCGGATTTCACCCCCCGGGGCGCACGGGCGTTCGAAGCGCGGCGCACGCACGGCGCTCCCCGCCTCCGTCCGTGGAGGCGGGGAGCACCGTGCGGGAGCGGGGCCCGTCAGTCGGCGGCGGGGGTGCCGACCACGGCGGTCACGGCCAGTTGTTGCGCGCCCAGTGCAGCAGGTTCGTCAGTGCGTTGCCGCCGGCGGCAACGTTCTGACGCGGTTCGCCGAAGTTGTCCTCCCCTCCGGAGTGGGTGCCGACGACATAGGGTGCTCCGTCGAACCACGCGAACACCGGCGCACCGCTCTGGCCGCCCTCGGTGTCGGCCTGGTACTCGAGCTCCACGCCGGCACCGTCGTTGTCGTCGTCGATGATCGGGTAGTTCAGGTGCAGCCAGGGCCGGTTGCCGGAGTCCTTGTCCCACGGGTAGCCCGGCAGCGTCCAGACGTTCAGGTCCTCCCAGTCGCTGGTGTACGTCTTGAAGCCGAAGTAGCCGAGGTTGTTGCCGAGCGGGACGTCCAGGCGCATGACCGCCATGTCGTCGCCCTGCGAGTGGTTGCTGTATCCCTGAGCGTTGGTCACCCATGAGGCCGCCCAGGCACCGTGGATCGAGGCGCCGTCGTAGTAGGCCGGCACGAACAGCGCCTTCCAGTTCGACGAACCCCACGGCACCACGTGGCTGGCGGTCATGATCGTGCGGGAACCGAGGAGCGAGGCCGTACCCCACCAGCTCCAGTTCGGGCTGTTTGCGTCCGCCCAGACGAAGATCCGGCCGACGATGGAGAACGGGAAGGTGTTGGGGTAGTACGGCGACCGGTTGTCGACGTCGATCACCCATTCCGGACGCACCTGTGTCCCGTTGCGGCGCACCAGCCGGGGTCGGTCGAGGCCGGGTGCCAGCGACGGCGTTGCGGACAGGGCGGTCCAGTCCGGGATGTACGCCGCGCTGTCGTTCCCCACACTGTCGTCGGCCGCCCGCATGGTGGCGAGCTCGGACCCGACGGCCTCCGGGGTCACCGGCTCCACGGCCCCGACGACGACACCGAGGACGGTGTCGGGATCGTTGACGAAATGGCGCCCGTCCTGGTCCGTGCTGAGTGCGTTGGCAGGGTCGTCGAGCTGGGCCGCGGACGGCAGCCGGCCGAAGACGAGATAGTTGCGCGGATGGTTCAGCTCTGCGGGCGGGTCGCCCTGCTGCGGGCGCGACAGCGCCATGATCTGGTGCAGCGAGTCGGGTCGGTCGTGCGGCATGTCTCTCCTTGGCACCGGACCCGGGGACATCGCCTGACACCGGGCGAAGTGATTGCATCCTGACCGGATCGGGTGAGTGCCGGGGCCTGTGACGCGGTGAACGTCCTCGACGTCGTATGAAGCGTCAACAACCCTGCGGTGGATAACCTTTGTGCCACCCCTGAGAGTGCAGCCCGGCCCGGTCGCCCGCATGTCATCGCCACCCAGTGGAGTGAGCGGTCGGGCGGACGGACTTCGGCGGGCGGAACAGGTACCACTCATCCGATCGACCCAATCACCCACGACGGGCGACCGGCCCGGGTGATCGTGTTGCAGGCGCCGCACATGCGTGGATCACTTGCGTCGTGGCCTTGTTCACGAGCCGTGCAGTCGCTTGATCACGGCTTCGGCGGCGCCACCCACTGGCCGAAAGAGCCGATCGCCACCCATCGGCCGCCACGCTGCCCCAACCCCTGAGCATCCGGCCCGGATGCCTCCCGACCTGCTGTCGAAACGCCGCGCCGCGACGTGAACAGCGCCATGCGCAAAGAGCAACCGAAACATCCCTCATTGGAGTATTTCGCATGATTGATCGTTCTACGGTACGAGACTCCGCGGTCGCCGTCTGGTCGGAGTTCTGCGCCATCGCCCCCAGTCCGGAACTGCGCGACAGGATGCTGCAGGAGCTGGAAAGGGTCCGGGCCTCGTCGGACGTGGCGCAGGCGTTCCGGCCCGGTGGCGCCCCCCGCCTGCCCGGCTTCGGCGACGGCACCATCATCCCGCCCGACGAGTACCTGCCGGGCACCCCGCACGAGACCATCCGCACCGCGGCCGCCGCCCGCACCCCGCTGACCGGCACGGTCCGGGTCGCCGTCGTCCTGGCGGACTTCCCCGACAAGCCGATGACCGCGGACAAGGAGCACTTCGAGAAGCTGTTCTTCTCCGTCGACGAGCTCCCGAACGGCAGCGTCCGGGACTACTACCGCGAAGTGACGCACGGTCTGGTGGACATCGTCGGCGAGGTCATCGGCCCGGTCCGGCTGCCGCAGAAGCTCTCCTGGTACGCCAACAACAACTTCGGCATCGGCCGCCCGACGGGTGAGCCGCGCGCGCAGATCATGGCCCGGGACGCCGCCGTCAAGTCCGACCCGCTCATCAACTACGCGCCGTACGACAACGACGGCAACGGCTTCGTCGACGCCTACGTCGTCGTGCACGCCGGCGAGGCGGGCGAAGTCACCGGCAAGCCGGGAGACATCTGGTCGCACAAGTGGGTCCTGCCGAGCGCGTACAACGCCGACGGCGCCCGGATCTACGGTTACCTCACGATTCCCGAGGACGCCAAGATCGGTGTCTGTGCCCACGAGCTGGGGCACCTGCTGTTCGGCTTCCCCGACCTGTACGACGTCGACGGATCGTCGGAGGGGGTCGGCAACTGGTGTCTGATGGGTGCCGGTTCGTGGGGCGGCGGCGGTGACGTCCCGACGCATCCGTCGGCCTGGTGCAAGATCCAGCAGGGCTGGGCCAAGCCCGTCAACGTCACGAGCGACGGGACACTGTCCATCCCCGACGTCAAGAACAGCTTCGAGGTGCACCGGCTGTGGACGGACGGCCTGCCGGGGAACGAGTACTTCCTGGTGGAGAACCGCCAGCAGACCGGGTACGACCGCTCCCTGCCCGGCCACGGTCTGCAGATCTGGCACGTCGACGAGGGCCAGCCGGACAACACGAACGAGAACCACTACATGGTGGGCCTGGTCCAGGCGGACAACGAGCACGACCTGGAATGGGCGGCCAACCGCGGTGACGAGGGCGACGTCTACCCCGGGAGCAGCGGCAACAGCTCGTTCAGCCCCTCGAGCAGGCCCAGCTCCCAGTCGTACGCCGGGGCCCCGACCGGTGTTTCCATCACGGACATCTCGGCGTCCGGCGCCACGATGACCGCCACGGTGTCGGTCTCGGTGGCGAGCGGCGTGCGTGCGCCTGTCGCTGCCGTGGCCAGGCGCGAGATGGAAGAGGCGCCCGGGCTGGCCAAGACAATCCACGACCTTCAGGAGCGGCTCGCCACCCTGGAGCAGGCCATGGCGCTCTGGGCCGGAGCCGATGCGGCCCTCGCGCAGAACCTGCGGTCCGAGCTCAGGGGCGCGGCGGGCGGCTCGCAGCCCCTGGCCATGGCGGGCAACGGGCACAGCACGCCCCGGTACGAGGGCCCGTCCCGGCGATGAGCGCCGGCCATGGTGCAGGCAGCCGACAACCGCACTGACCTGACCGCGCGGCTGGTCAGCGCAGGGCCCCATCCGCGGCTCGCGGGCTGGGACCGGGCAGAGGTGGACGTGCTCGACGCCGAGCCGGTGGCCGGCTACGCCGACCTGCTGTCGGGGAACGCCGGGCAGCGCATGCTGCTCGCCGTGCCCAGCGGGCTCCTGGCGGACGCGGCGCCCGGGTCCACCATCCGTGCGAGGGCCAGACTGGCCGCCTCGGGCGAGGCGATGGCCGAGAGGAGGCCCGCTCAGGGCACCTTCGCCGTCGAACCGCCGGGGTGAGCGGGATGTACGAAGGAGGGGGCCGGCCGTTGGCCGGCCCCCTCACTCCTGCGGCGTCGCCGGGCCGGGTCAGGTCGCCGCGGGCTGCTCGACCACGATCTCGCGCTTGAGGATCTTGCCGGTGGCGCCCTTGGGAAGCTGGTCGGTGAAGGTGACGATCCGGGGGTACTTGTAGGCGGCCACCCGCTGCCTGACGTGCTCGCGGATCAGGTCGGCCGTGGCCCGTGCGCCCTCCCGGAGGACGATCACGGCGGCGACCTCCTCCCCGTGGTGCTCGTGCGGGACGCCGACGACCGCGGCCTCGGCCACCGCCGGGTGCTCGTACAGCACCTCCTCGATCTCCCTCGGGTAGACGTTGTACCCGCCGCGGATGATCAGGTCCTTCTTGCGGTCGACGATGCAGTAGTAGCCGTCCTCGTCGACCCGGGCCAGGTCGCCGCTGTGGAACCAGCCGTCCTGGAAGGCCTCCGCGGTCGCCTCCGGACGGTTCCAGTACCCCTTCATCACGTTCTCGCCGCGGATCGCGATCTCGCCGACCTCACCGGGCCCGACCGGGGTGCGGTCGGCCGCCACCAGCCTGAGTTCCACACCGCGGACCGGGAGGCCGATCGAACCGGGCCGGCGCGGCCGGTCGGGGTGGTTGAACGAGGCCACCGGGGCCGTCTCGGAGAGGCCGTACCCCTCGAGCACGACGGTGCCGAACGAGCGCTCGAAGGTGTGGAGCACTTCGACGGGCAGCGCGGCGCCGCCCGACACGGCCAGCCGCACCTGCGGGAGGTCCTGGCCCTCCGGGGCGCCGGTGTTGAGCAGGGCGGTGTACATGGTGGGCACGCCCAGGAACACGGTGACCCCGTCCCGCCGGAGGATCTCCAGGGCCTGCTGCGGATCGAAGCGCGGCAGGAGGGTCAGGGCGGCGCCGGCCGCGACGGCGGCGTTCATCGCACAGGTCTGCCCGAAGGCGTGGAACAGCGGCAGGCCGCCGAACAGGACGTCGTCCGGGCCGAGCCCGAAAAGCGTCTCGACGCAGGTCACGGCGTTGCTCAGCAGGTTGTGGTGGGTGAGCTCGGCGCCCTTCGGCGTCCCGGTGGTGCCCGAGGTGTAGAGGATCACCGCGGTGTCGTCGGCGGTCCGCTCGGCGACCCCGTGCAGCGGCGGGATGCTGCCGAGCAGTGCGTCGAAGGCCGAGGCCTCGACGACCAGGCTGCCGACCCCGGACTCCGCGGCGGCCTCGGCGACCTCGTACGCGAACGGCGGAGCCGTCAGGACGGTGCGGGCCCCGGAGTCCCGCAGGACGAAGGCCATCTCACGGGCCTTCAGCAGCGGGTTCATCGGCACCGCGACGGCGCCGACGCGCAGCACGGCGTAGTACGCGACGGGGAAGAGCGCGACATTGGGCAGCACCAGGGCCACCCGGTCGCCCGGCCGGACGCCGTCGGCGTGCAGCAGCCCGGCCAGCCGGGCGCTGGCGTCCTCCAGCCGGGCGTAGGTCAGGACGGTCCCGTCCTGCCGGACGGCGGTCCGTTCCCCGTGCGCCCGGGCCGAGGACACCAGGAGCGAGGCGAGGTTGGTCATGGCGTGGTCTCCTTCGGGCCGAGCCGGTGGCGGCTGCGGTGCGGGAGGCGGACCGTGCGGTCCGCCGGGTGCGGCGGGGTGATCACGTCGCGGGGCGGGACGCCGCCGCGACCGGTGTCGGTGTCGGCCCGGTACGGGTCCGTCCACAGGGCGGGCGGCAGCGGTCGGCCCTGCCGCAGGGCCAGCCAGAGCCGCAGCAGGTAGCGGCGGTGTCCCGGGCCGTCCCGGTAGGCGGAGCGGGAGTGCAGGACGGCGAGGTTGTTGACCAGCAGCAGGTCGCCGGCCTCCAGGTCGAGGTCGAGCCGGGAGGCCGGGGAGGAGGCCGACTCGTCGATCAGGTCGAACAGTTCGGTGTCCTCCGGCTCCGGCCGCGGGGCATCCGGGAAGCGCTGCGCGGACTCCAGGTGGCACCGGTTGTAGCGCAGGCTGAGCCTGCCCTCGTGCCAGCAGGCGAGGGGCACGGTGTCGTACGGGCGCTCGTCCGGCGCGTGCTCCTCCCTGCGGTCCACCGCGTACCGGCGGTAGAGGCGGGCCGCCAGGTCGGGGCGGCGCGCCAGGACGGCGTTGTGGACGGCGGCGGAGCTCGCCAGGCCGATCCGTCCGCCCTCCGCGGCCGGCCGCAGGCACAGCAGTGCGAGGACGTCCGAGCCGTCCGTGTGGAACCCCAGGCCGGTGCGGGTCTGGTAGCCGCGCGTCGCGGGATCGGCCATCGTCCGGCCGGTGTCGCGGACGTGGCCGAGCAGGTGCCCGGCGGCGTTCTGGGAGACCGGTACGCCGAGGTGCCGGCCGATCCCCCAGAGGGCCCTGCCCGCCGCGGCCGCGCCGTACCGGTCGACCGGCAGGCCCTTCACCAGGACGAAGCCCCGGCCGTTCTCCAACTCCTCGGCGATGCGCTCCAGTCCGGCGGCGAGGGTCGGCAGCGGGAAGTCCGCGGCGGTCGACCTCAGCAGGGTGACACCGCGGCTGCGCGCGGTGTGCAGCGCGGCGTCCAGCTCGGCGAGGTGCGCCGGCGACAGCCGGACGGTCCACTCGTCGCGGCCCGCAAGGTCGGGGCCGTGCCAGGCGGCCGGCCCGGTCAGGGGCTCCTGCAGCATTCCGTGGACTCCTTCCGTGTCGTCCGCCGCGCCGCTCCCCGCACGCGGCCGTGCCGGGCGGAGGGAGATGCGAGCGGTCCGTGGCAGGCCGCCGGCCGCCGCTCGGGGCCGGCCCGCCGACCCGCTCGGCGGTGGTGCAACGGTAGGTGCCCGCCCGTCGCATCGCTTGACTTCACGTGACACTTGGCTTACCACTTGGGGACATCCTCCGAGTGGAGCTGATCCCATGAGGCCACTGGTCCGCACCGCGGCGCTGAGCGGCTACGTCGAGCTGAGCCGGTCGCTCGGCCTCGACCCGCAGCCGCTGATGAAGCACGTCGGCCTGGATGCCGCCGGCCTCGCCGTCCAGGACCGGTGGATCTCCGGCGCGGCCGTGGTCCACCTGCTGGAACTCTCGGCCGTCGCCGCCCGGCACGAGGACTTCGGCCTGCGCATGTCCGAGTTCCGCCGGTTCTCCAGCCTCGGTCCGATCAGCCTCGTCCTCCGGGAGGAGCCCGACGTCCGCAGCGCGCTCGGGCTCATGCTCCGGCACGAGCACATGTACAACGAGGTGCTGCACACCCGGCTCTCCGAGCGCGACGGCCTGGCGACGATCAAGGTCGGGCTGGACCTCGGCGAGGTCATGGAGCACCGCCAGGCGACCGAACTGGCCGTGGGGGCCTTCCACCGCGTCCTGCTGGGCTTCCTCGGCTCCCACTGGCGCCCGCTGTCCGTCTGCTTCACCCATCCCGCCCCGGCGGACACCGGCACCCACCGGCGGATCTTCGGCTCCACCGTGGAATTCGGCCGGGAGTTCGACGGCATCGTCTTCTACGCCGCCGACCTCGACTCGCCCAACGCGATGTCCGACCCGCAGCTGCGCACGTACGCCCGGCAGTACTTCGAGGCCATCGCCGTCCCCAGGGACACCACCGTGCCGGACCGGGTGCGCGAGCTGATCGAGGTGCTGCTGCCGACCGGGCGCTGCTCGATCGAGCAGGTCGCCCGCAGCCTGGGCGTCGACCGGCGCACGGTGCACCGCCATCTCGCACAGTCGGGCGAGACGTTCTCCTCGCTCCTCAACGCGACGCGGGTGCAGCTCGCCGAGCAGTTCGTGGCCAACCGGCGGCGGTCGCTCACCGAGATCGCCGACCTGCTGGGATTCTCGGCGCCCAGCGCGTTCTCCCGCTGGTTCCGCGAGCAGTTCGGCTGCACCGCCCGGGAGTGGCGGGAGCGCCGGGGGCAGACCGCGGAACACTGACCCGCGCCGGCTTCCGGGGCCGCATGTCCCCAAATGGAAAGTCCACTGTCACCGACGGTCAAGCGCCGCCGCTCGACGAGCCCTACCTTTGCTGCACCGCGAGAGACGGCCGGCCCCGCAACGACGGGCCGGGCGGGGCCCACCCTCAGCCTCCGCCCCACCGGCCGGGAGCACCACGCCGTCCGCGCCCCGTCCGCCGGGCCGGACCCGCACCGCCCCGCACCGCAGCGCCCGGCGCTGCAGCGGCTCGCACCACGGCGCCCCGTACCGCGGCGCCCCGCGCCCCACCGGCGCCCACCCATCCGACGAAGGAGACGGACCGTGCACTTCCTCGACGACTCTCTGCTGCCCGAGAACCAGGAGAAGCTGGTCATCCAGGCCGCGCCCTACGGGCCCGAATGGCTGCCCGGCGACGCCCCCGACCTCCCCCTCACCATGGACGAGCACGTGCAGGCGGCCGTCGACTGCTACAACGCGGGCGCCACCGTCCTGCACATCCATGTGCGGGAGCTGGACGGCAAGGGCTCCAAGCGGCTGTCGATGTTCAACGAGCTGGTCGGCCGGCTGCGCCAGGCGGTGCCGGACATGGTGCTGCAGATCGGCGGCTCGATCTCCTTCGCCCCCGAGGGCGAGGGCGCGGACGCCGAGTGGCTGTCCTACGACACCCGTCACATGCTGGCGGATCTGGACCCCAAGCCGGACCAGGTCACCATCGCGATCAACACCAGCCAGATGAACATCGTCGAGATCATGACGGCGGACGACCTGGAAGGCACCTCGATCGCGAAGCCCGAGTACTACCGCGCGTACCGCGACATGTACCTGGAGGCCGGGCCGGAGTTCTACCTGGAGCACCTGGAGCGGCTGCGGGACAAGGGCATCCAGCCGCACTTCCAGCTCGCCACCATCGCCCAGCTGGAGACCGTCGAGCGGCTGATCCGCTCCGGCGTGTACACCGGCCCGCTGGTGCTCAACTACGTGGCCATCGGCGGCGGCTTCGCCGGCCGCCACCCCGCCGACCTGATCGAGTTCATCCGCCGGGTGCCGGACGGCGCGGTGCTCACCATCGAGAGCTCGATGCGCGCCGTCGCCCCGATGAACGCCGTCGGCATCGCCCTCGGCTGCCACGTGCGCGTCGGCAACGAGGACAACCTGTGGGGCCGCAAGGGCGAGCGGATGACCTCGGTGCAGCAGGTCGAGCAGATGGTCAAGATCGCCGACGCCCTCGGCCGCGACATCGCGACCGGCGCCGAGGCGAAGGAGATCTACCACATCGGCGAGTACTACACGGACACCGAGGAGACCCTGGCCCGGCTCGGCATGGTGCCGAACCGCCGCCCCGGCCAGCGCGGCTTCATGCTCCGCGACGTCAAGTACTGACCCCGCCCGCCCCGAGACACAGCAACGGAGCACCCCATGGCCCACGCCATCCGCTTCCACGAGACCGGCGGCCCCGACGTCCTGCGCTGGGAGGAGGTCGAGGTCGGGGCCCCGGGCCCGGGCGAGGTCCGGATCCGCCACGCGGCCGTCGGACTCAACTTCGCCGACACCTACTTCCGGACCGGGCTCTACCCCGCCCCGCTGCCCGCCGGACTCGGCGTGGAAGCAGCCGGCACGGTGGAGGCCGTCGGCCCCGGTGTGACCGGCTTCGCCGAGGGCGACCGCGTCACCTACACCGGCAGCCCGCTCGGCGCCTACAGCACCGAACGGGTCATGCCCACCGACTCGTTGATCAAGCTGCCCGACGCGATCGACTTCGAGACGGCCGCCGCCATGACCATGCGCGGCCTCACCTCCGCCTACCTGCTGCGCCGGATCCACCCGCTGAAGGCCGGCGACACGGTGCTGCTGCACGCGGCGGCGGGCGGCGTCGGCCTGATCGTCTGCCAGTGGGCGAAGCTCCTCGGCCTCACCGTGATCGGCACGGTCTCCAGCACCGCGAAGGCCGAGCTCGCCCGCGCCCACGGCTGCGACCACATCGTGTACTACCGCGAGGAGAACGTCGCCGAGCGGGTGCGGGAGCTGACCGGCGGCGAGGGCGTGCCGGTCGTCTTCGACAGCGTCGGTAAGACCACCTTCGCCGGTTCGCTCGGCTCGCTGGCGCGGCGCGGCCTGCTGGTGTGCTTCGGCACCGCCTCCGGCCCCGTCCCGCCGATCGACGCCATGCAACTCGCGCTCCACGGTTCGGCGTTCGTGACCAGGCCGGCGCTCGCCGACTACATCGCCGACCCGGCGGAGCGCGCCGAGCTCGCGGGCGAGCTCTTCGGCCACGTCGCCGCCGGCCGCATCAGGATCGAGATCAACCAGCGCTACTCGCTCAAGGACGCCGCACAGGCGCACCGCGACCTGGAAGGCGGCAGGACCACCGGCTCCTCCGTCTTCGTCCTCTGACCCGCGCCAGGCGCGGACCCCCACAGCCTCCCCCGGAGGAACCACATGAACCAGACCGCCCTCCCCGGCCCGGCTGCGCCGGCCCTGGTGCGCCCGTCCGTCCGCCGCTCGATCAAGGTCGAGCCGCTGACCTGCACCATCGGCGCCGAGCTGTCCGGTGTGAACCTCGGCGACGCCTCGCGCGACGCCGACCTGTTCGCCGAGATCAGGGAACTCCTGCTCCAGTACAAGGTCCTGTTCCTGCGGGACCAGGACATCACCCGGGCCGAACACGTCGCCTTCGCACGGCGGTTCGGCCCGCTGGAGGACCACCCGGTGGCCGGCAGCGACCCCGACCACCCCGGGCTGGTGCGCATCTACAAGGAACTCGACAGCCCGCCCGAGCACTACGAGAACGCCCTGCACACCGACGGCACGTGGCGGGAGACCCCGGCCATGGGCGCGGTCCTGCGCTGCATCGAATCGCCCCCGGTCGGCGGCGACACGCTCTGGGTCAACATGGCCGAGGCCCACCGCCGGCTGCCGGACCACGTCAAGGCGCAGATCGAGGGCCTGCGGGCACGGCACAGCATCGAGGCGACCTTCGGCGCGGTGATGCCGACCGAGGCGCGCCACCGGCTGAAGGCCCAGTACCCGGACGCCGAGCACCCGGTGGTGCGCACCCACCCCGAGACCGGCGAGAAGATCCTCTTCGTCAACGGCTTCACCACGCACTTCGTCAACTACCACACCCCGGAGAACGTCCGCTTCGGCCTGGACTACGCCCCCGGCGCCGCCAACCTGTTGACCTACCTGATCAGCCAGGCGGCGATCCCCGAGTACCAGGTGCGCTGGCGCTGGCAGCCGAACAGCGTCGCCATCTGGGACAACCGCTCCACCCAGCACTACGCCGTGCAGGACTACTGGCCCGCCGTCCGCCGGATGGAGCGCGCCGGAATCGTCGGAGACAGACCCTTCTGAGCCCGTCCCAGCAACAGGTGAGGTGGTAACAATGGCGTTTCACACCAATGCGGAGCCGGCGGTGGCTCCGGCCGCCCAGGTCCCGGCGCCGGCCGTGTCCCGGCGCTATGCCTGGATGGTCTTCGCGCTGAGTTTCGGACTGCTCCTCTCGGACTACATGTCGCGGCAGGTGCTGAATGCGGTCTTCCCGTTGCTGAAGGCCGAATGGCTCCTGACGGACGCCCAGTTGGGATCGCTCAGCGGCGTCGTCGCACTGGCGGTCGGCGTGCTGGCCTTCCCGATGTCCCTGCTCGCGGACCGCTGGGGCCGGGTACGGAGCCTGGTGGTCGCCGCAGCCACGTGGAGTGTGGCGACCCTCGGCTGCGCGGTGGCGGCCGGCTACGGCCAGATGTTCGTCGGCCGCCTCTTCGTCGGCATCGGCGAGGCCGCCTACGGCAGTGTCGGCATCGCCGTGGTCCTCAGCGTCTTCCCGATCGGCATGCGGGCCACCCTCTCGGGTGCGTTCATCGCCGGCGGCGCGTTCGGCTCGGTCCTCGGGGTCGCGATCGGCGGCTTCGTCGGCCAACACCTGGGCTGGCGCTGGGCGTTCGGCACCATGGGGATCTTCGGGCTGGTCCTGGCCGTGGTCTTCGCGCTCGTGGTCACCGAGAAGCGGCTCCACCCCGGGCCGCGCCCCGGCCGGGCGGAGCGGGCGGCGGCGGCACCGCTGCGCGCCCTCCTGCCCAGGCTGTTCTCCTCGGTCTCGGTGGTCAGCGCGTACGTCGGCAGCGGGCTCCAGTTGTTCATACCGGGAGCGCTGATCGCCTGGCTGCCCAGCTTCTTCAACCGCTACTACGCGATGCCCGCCGCCAAGGCCGGCGGCACGGCAGGGATCTTCGCCCTCCTCATCGGCATCGGCATGATCGGCGGCGGCATGGCGTCCGACCGGATCAGCCGGTCGGACGCGGCCCGCAAGTGGCTGGTCGCCATCGCCTGCAGCCTGGGCTCGCTGGTCCTCCTGACAGCCGCGTTCCGGCTGCCGACGGGGGCGCCCCAGCTCGTCCTGCTCGGCGCCGGCGCCCTGCTCTCCGGTGCGACGGCCGGCCCGGCGGCCGCCATGGTCGCCAACCTGACCCCGGATGCCATCCCGGCGACCGCCTTCGGCACGCTCACCCTGGCCAACAGCCTGCTCGGCCTGGCCCCCGGGGCTGCGATCACCGGCGTGATCGCGGACCGTACGGGCCTGCTCGGCGCGCTGCAACTGGTCCCGCTGGTCGCGCTCCTGGCCTCGGCCTGCTTCCTGATCGGCCGCAGCCGCTACCCCGCCGATCTGCGCCGCCTGAGCGGCCTCGCCCCGGCCACCCACGAAGCGGAGGCACCCGCATGAGATCCACCCTCCCTCCCCCGGTCGTGATCGTCCCCGGGCTGCGCCACCACGTCCCCGACCACTGGCAGACGATCCTCGCCGACGGCCTCGCCGCCGCCGGCCGGGACGTCCGCACCGTACCGCCGCTGACCGGCGACAACGATCAGATCGACTGCGAGGCCCGGGTCGCCGCCCTGGAGGAGACGGTGTCCCGGGCACCGGGACCGCCGATCCTGGTCGCCCACAGCGCCGGAGTGATGACCACCGTCCACTGGGCACTGCGGACCCGCCTCCCGGTCCACGGCGCGCTGCTGGCCACACCGCCGGACTTCGACACCCCGCTGCCGGAGGGCTACCCCACCCCGGAGGCGCTCCGGCAGAAGGGCTGGTCCCCGACACCGCGAACCGCCCTGCCGTTTCCCAGCATCGTCGCGATGAGCGACAACGACCCGCTCGCCCACCCGAAGAGGGTCTCCGAGATGGCCGCCGCCTGGGGCAGCAGCCTGATCGGGCTCGGCTCGGTCGGACACCTCAACCCTGGTGCCGGCTACGGTCCTTGGCCGCAGGCGGAGGAGCTGGTCCGCGAACTCGAGTTCGGCTGACGACACGAATGCCCCAGGGCGTGTCCGACGGTTCCCGCCCGGCGCGGGAACCGTCGGACACGCCCCCGTTTTTCCACCCGCACCACCGGAAGGCGACGATGAACACCGATACCGACCTGCTGTGGTCCCCGAGCCCGGCCTCGGCCGAGAAGTCCGACGTGGCCGGTTTCCTGAACCGGCTGGAACACACCCGGGGCCTGCGGTTCTCCGACTACGCGGAGCTGTGGCGGTGGAGCACCGGTGACCTGCCCGGCTTCTGGTCTGCGGTGTGGGAGCACTACGGCCTCGACGCCGTCTCCGGCTACGACGAGGTGCTCGGCGACGCGGCCATGCCCGGGGCGGTCTGGTTCCCGGGTGCGCGGCTGAACTTCGCCGAGCGCTGCCTCGCCCGTGCCACCGACGAGCGCCCCGCCCTCGTCAGCCTGACCGAGGGCGGGGAGCCCGTGGAGACCTCGTGGCAGGAACTCCGGCGCCAGGTCGCGGCGCTGGCCGCGGGCCTGCGGGAGATGGGCGTGCAGCCGGGCGACCGGGTCGCCGGCTACCTGCCGAACACGCCGCACGCCGTGGCCGGTCTGCTGGCGGCGGCGGCCGTCGGGGCGGTGTGGACCGTCTGCTCGCCGGAGTTCGGCACGGCCGGCGTGCTCTCCCGGCTCCGGCAGGCCGAACCGACCGTCCTGCTGGCCGTGGACGGCTACCGCCACGGCGGCAAGGAGTACGACCGGCTCCCGGCCGTCGCCGAGATCGCGGCCGGGCTGCCCACGCTCCGGCACCTGGTCACGGTCGACCACCTCCGTCCGGCGGCGCCCGCGTCCGCGTGGTCGGCGCGCGGCGACGTGGTGCAGCACCGGTGGGCCTCGCTGACCGCCGGGGAGGCCCGGCTCGACTTCGCCGACGTGCCCTTCGACCACCCGCTGTGGATCCTCTGGTCGTCCGGCACCACCGGCAGGCCCAAGGGCATCGTGCAGGGCCACGGCGGCATCGTCGTCGAACTGCTCAAGGCCCTCGGCCTCGGCTGCGACCTGCGGGCCGAGGACCGGTACTTCTTCCACACCTCGACCGGCTGGATGGTGTGGAACTTCATGGTCGGCGGCCTGCTGCACGGCAGCACCCTCGTGCTGTACGACGGCAGCCCCACCCATCCCGACACCGACGGCGTCTGGCGGGTCGCCGAACGGACCCGCGCCACCGTGGTCGGCCTGGGCGCGGCGTACCTGACCACCGCCGAGAAGGCGGACTCACGCCCCGCGGACCGGTACGACCTCACCGCGCTGCGGACCGTCCTGCAGACCGGGTCCACGCTGCCGCCGAGCACCTGGCGCTGGGTCCACGACCGCCTCGGCCCGGACGTCCGGCTGCAGTCCATCTGCGGCGGCACCGACATCTGCTCGGTCCTCGCCGGCGCCAGTGCCCTGCTGCCCGTCCGGGTCGGCCGGATACCGTGCCCCGCGCTCGGTGTCGCACTCGCCTCCTGGGACCCCTCCGGCCGGCCGCTGACCGGCCGGCAGGGCGAACTGGTGGTGACGGCCCCGCTGCCGTCGATGCCGCTGCACTTCGTCGGCGATCCGGACGGCTCGCGCTACCGGGCGAGTTACTTCGACATGTATCCGGGTGTGTGGCGGCACGGCGACTGGGTGACGGTCGACCCCGACCTCACCGTCGTGGTCGCCGGACGCTCCGACTCGACGCTCAACCGGATGGGCGTGCGGATGGGGTCGGCCGACATCTACGCCGTGGTGGAGCAGCTGCCCGAGGTGGCGGACAGCCTGGTCGTGGGAGCCGAACTGCCGGACGGCGGCTACCACATGCCGCTGTTCGTGGTCCTGGCCGAGGGCGCCGTCCTCGACGACGCGCTGCGCGCCAGGATCACCGCGGCGATCCGGCACCAGCTCTCGCCCAGACACGTGCCGGACACCGTCGCCGAAGTGCCGGCGGTGCCGCGCACCCTGACGGGGAAGCGGCTGGAGGTCCCGGTCAAGCGCATCCTCCAGGGTGCGAGCGTCGCGGAGGTGAGCGGCGAGGGGGCCGTCACCAACCCGGAGATGCTGACCTGGTTCGCGGACTTCGCGAACGGTGCCCGGCCACCGCGGGCCCGCTGACGCCGGAGGCCTCGGGGCCCGGGGGATTCCGCCCGGGCACCCGGGTCACCCGGGGCCCGGGTCACAGCGCGCCGGTCAGCCACTGCAGCCCCAGGCTGCCGGCCGTCACGACGATCCACAGGCAGGCGCCGAGGATCAGGGGCCGGGCCCCGGCGCGGCGCAGTCCGCCGAGGTCGGTGGAGAGCCCGACCGCCGACAGCGCCACGGTGATCAGGAAGACCGAGAGCTCACTGAGGCCGTGACGGGCCCCGGCGGGAACGAGCCCCGCGGTATTGGCCGCGGCCACGGCCAGGAAGGCCAGGAGGAATCCCGGCACCAGCTCGGCCACCCGCACCCGGGTGACGGCGGTCCCCGCCCCGTGCCTGGCCCGCCGGGCGACCAGCGCCGACAGCACCATGCAGATCGGGATGATCATCAGGGTGCGGGTGAGCTTCACGACGACGCCGTAGTCGGCCGCGCCCGGGCCATAGGTGGCGGCCGCGGCGACCACGGACGACATGTCGTTGACCGCCGT
The DNA here is from genome assembly GCF_050749075.1 of Kitasatospora dryopteridis. Lineage (NCBI taxonomy): Bacteria > Bacillati > Actinomycetota > Actinomycetes > Kitasatosporales > Streptomycetaceae > Kitasatospora > Kitasatospora dryopteridis. The sequence continues at coordinate 418,499 of NZ_CP192749.1, forward strand.
CCCGGCGAACAGCCCGAAGGCGTGCTGGCTCAGTCCGAGCAGGTGCCCGAGCACCGGAAACACGAGGACCGCGGCGATGTTGAAGAGGAAGACCGTGGAGATCGCGTACGCGACCTCGGCGCCGGCCGCGCCGATGACCGGGGTCACCGCGGCGATCGCCGACGCGCCGCAGACACCCGTCCCCACACCGATCAGCGTGCGGAGGTCGCCGACCACGCCGAGCCACCGGCCGATGCCGTAGGCGGCGGCCAGGCACACCACCAGGGTGCCGACCATCACCGGCAGCGAACCCGCCCCCACCCTGGCGATCTGAACCAGCGACAACTGGGAGCCGAGAATGACGACCGCGCACTTCAGCACCGGCTTGCCGGCGAAGTCGATTCCGGACCTCAGCCGCGGGCCCGGCTTGGCGAGGACGGCGACCAGCACGCCCAGCAGGATCCCGGACACGGGACCGCCGACGACCGGCACGAGCCTGCCGACGGCGGTGCCCGCCACGGCCACGGCCAGCGCCGCGGCCAGGCCGGGCACCCGGGCTGCACATGCGCTCCGGCGGGACGGCCGGGGCGCGTCCGCGTCCTGCGGCGTGCGCCGGTCGACCGGTGCGGCGGTCGGTGCCGGGGACTGGACATCAAAGGCATCACTCATGCGTGCGACTGTTCCGGCCGCCCGCACGTCCGCGTAGCCCCCACTTCCAGAGGAGGTCATAGCCCATGGGTATGAGTCCGCCGGTCGTCTTCTCGACGGCTGTGAGTGCACGGGGGACGGGCGCGATCGGGGGCGGCCCGCCCGACCCCGCCGCGTTCGGCCGTCTACCGGACCCGGAATCGCTGCGGTTGCTCGTCCTCGTCGGGGAGACGGGCAGTCTCGGCAGCGCGGCGGCGCGCCTCGGCATCGCACAGCCCTCGGCGAGCAAGCGGCTCTCCGCGCTGGAGCGCCGGCTCGGCCTGGTCCTGCTCGACCGGACCCGTCGCGGCTCCCAGCTCACCGCCGCCGGCGGAGCGGTCGTCGAGTGGGCCCGGCGCGTCCTGCTCGAACTCGACCGGCTGGTCACCGGCGCGGAGGCGCTGCGCGTCCGGCGCGACGCCGAGCTCAGGGTCGCGGCGAGCATGACCGTCGCCGAGTACCTGCTGCCGGCGTGGATCGGCGAGCTGCGTCAACGGCAGCCCGACCTGCAGGTGAGCCTCCAGGTCACCAACAGCGAGCACGTCCCCGAACTGGTGCGCACGGGCGCGGCGGGCATCGGCTTCATCGAGGCGCCGCGGGCGCCGAGCGGACTCTCGACCCGTCAGGTGGCCGGCGACCGGCTGCTGGTGGTGGTCGCCCCCGGCCACCCCTGGACCCGGCGGCGCCGGCCACTGGACGCCGCCGAACTCGCCGCCACTCCCCTGGTGCTGCGCGAACGGGGATCGGGCACGCGCGACACCCTCGACCAGGCACTGCGCCGGGCAGGGGCGGGTGACTCCCGGCGTCTGCTGGAACTCGGTTCGGCCACGGCCGTCCGCAACGCCGTGATCGCCGGGACGGGCCCGGCCGTCATGAGCGAGCTCGCCGTGCGTACGGCCATCGCCGACGGACGCCTGGTGGAGGTGCAGACGGAAGGCATCAACATGCGCCGGTCCCTGCGCGCGGTGTGGCCGTCCGGCCGCACCCCGACCGGTCCGGCCGCCGAACTCCTCGCCTGCACACGAGCCGGTCGGTGACCGTGATCCGGCCACGGGCCACCGGCCACCGGCCACCGCGGCCGAGGCTGTGGCAGAGGCGGCACCGTGGCCGGATCGGTGCTCAGGAAGATTCAGTGTCGTCTTCCGCCGGGACGACGACGACCGGGAGGCGGGCGTGGTGGACGACCTCGGTGCTGGTGGACCCGAGGGTGAGGCGTCCCCAGGCACCCGATCCTCGGGAACCGACGACGAGAAGGCAGGCGTCCCTGCTCGCCTCGAGAAGGACCTGCGCCGGACGTCCCCGTTCGCAGACGATCTCCACATCGACAGGCGGGCCGCCGAGCTGCTGTTGCAGTTCCTTGACGGAGTCGGCCACGGACTGCATGACGAGATCGCGCTGCTGCGGCACGGGACCGCTGTCGGGGCCCGAGCCGACCGTCCACTCGAAGCCCGAGTACTGGGTCGGGGTGTACTCGAATGCGCAGGCGGCCCGTAGGCCGGCACCGCGCAGCTGTGCCTCCTGGAGCGCGAAGATCACGGCCTGTCGGGCCGGGGCCGACCCGTCCGTGCCGACCACGATCGGGCGGGCCGTGCGGGAGGCAGGAGTATCGGTCATCGGAGAGCTCCGGCGGTTCGGCGGGCGGGGCGGCACGGTCTTTGCGCAGCGAGGGCCGAGGAGGTCGCGGGCGTTCCGCTCGGTTGCCGCGTGCGCGGACCACCGTGAACGGCTGCGGATCCCTGCTCGGCCGGCCCCGGGAGCGGCCGTCCGACCAGGCCCGGCCAAGGCTGGTGACCTGTGTACTACTCAGCCTGCGCCTGTCCGTACGCGGGCACCAGCGCACGTCCGGCGTCGGCGGCAAGCGGGTGTCCCGGTTGTCTCGGCCGAGGAAGACCAGCGCGTCCGCGTGCGCTCCTGCGGACGGCTCGGTAGCGTTCTTGCCAGAGCAGTCGTGGTTCCGAGTCGTTCGCCCGCGGTCACATGCCCGCGGGCGTTTTTGCTGTCCCGCACATGCAACCTCCGGACCTTGGCGATCACCTCCGCACGGGCCGCACACGGCGGTCCCGGCACCATCCCGGACAGGAAGCAGCATGGCTCAGGGCACTGTGAAGTGGTTCAACGCCGAGAAGGGCTTCGGCTTCATCGAGCAGGACGGCGGCGGCCCGGACGTCTTCGCCCACTTCTCCAACATCTCCGGCCAGGGCTTCCGCGAGTTGCAGGAGGGCCAGCGGGTCGAGTTCGAGATCACTCAGGGCCAGAAGGGCCCGCAGGCCGAGCAGATCCGTGTGATCTGACCCCAGCCCGGCACGAGCCCCCGGAACGGACCCCGTCCACCGGGGGCTCTCACCGTCCCGGCCGGAACAGCCCCCGTCAATGGGCCGGCGCGGCCTCCCCTGGTGGCCCATGGTCGCCCACCCTGCTACAGGCCCACGCCCTCCTCCCGCACCACCCCGGCATGCCGGAGCCGCCGGCCGCGCCACCGCTGCGTACAGCGACGGCTTCCTCGACCCCGCCTCAACGGCAGGGGTGGCAGCCCCTGTGCAGGTCACGCGGTGACGTGGTCGCTCACGACGCCGACCGTTGCATCTCCGGGTTCATGTCGGCCACGATCTGATTGGCGAGCCGCTCGGACGAAGCGGGGTTCTGGCCGGTGTACACGTTGCGGTCGACCACCATGAACGGGAGCAGTGGCAGGCGTGCCTTGACGTAGTCCGCGCCGTACTCCCGCATGCGGTCTTCCAGCAGCCAGGCCGCCTTCCAGCCGAAGCTGTTGAGCTTCTCCTCGGCGTTGGACAGGGCTGTCATCCGGTAGCCGGCGAACGGCCAGGATCCGTCCTCGTTCTTTGCCGCCAGTGCGGCAGCGGGCCCGTGGCACAGCAGCGCCAGCGGCTTTCCGGAACGCAGCACGCGGGTGAGCAGTGCGCCCGAGACCGGGTCGAACGCCAGGTCCTCCATCGGGCCGTGGCCGCCCGGGTAGAACACCACGTCGAACTCGTCCGGGTCGGTCGCCTCCAGCGCCTCGGGGTTGTTCACCTCGGCCTGGATCGAGTCGAGGTAACGGGCGACCTCACGGAGCTTGGACGGTCGGCCGGCGGTGAAGGACATGCTCAGGCGATCCAGCGTCGGGGCCTTCCCGCCCGGGGTCGCGATCGTGATCTCCCACCCGGCCTCGGTGAACACCCTGTGCGGCACCGCCAGTTCCTCACCCCAGAAGCCCGAAGGGTGCACCTTCCCGTCCTTCAGCGTCCAGCGATCGGCGGCGGACACGACGAAGAGGACCTTGGTCTTTCCCATCTCTCCTCCTGTGCGGCTCGTTCCGGCGCCGACCTGACGGGACCGACGTTACGACGAGGTGATCAGCGCGGCGACCTGGTTCCGTTCCTCCGGACGCCGCCATGTTTACAGCGCTTACTTGAGAGTAGAAGGGAGATGTAATCAATGTCAACATTCGCCGGAGCGAATGCCGCCACATGCGGGCACCCGCCCACCCCCGACCGATTGTTGACAGTGTTTACATCCAAGGCTAGCCTCATGTGAACACTGCTTACATTCATGCGAGGGAGCACGCCGATGCCACCGACCGAGCAGGAAACGGTCAAGGTCGACCTGGGCGGCCGAACGGTCACCGTCCCGAGGGACGGGCTGTACGACCGGTACAGAATGAACACCGACCTGGGCGAGGTCGCCCGCGATCCCCGGGTCAGCGGCGTGGACTTCTTCCGGCGGCTGCCCAAGACGAAGGTCGACTCCCCGATCGGCCCCACGCTGACCCCGAACTTCTACTACCGCATCTCGACCGCACGGTTGACGATGCTCGCCCCCTCCCGGGCGATCCGCACCCGCCTGCCCGGGGAGCTGGCGCCGCTGGAGATCGCCCCCGGTCTCGGGCTGGTCTCCGTCATGTTCTTCCGCTACGACGTGTGCGACATCGACTTCTACACCGAAGCCGCCGTCGGGATCGCCGTGAAGCCGGCACGGCACGGCCGGCTCGGCTTCTTCGACCTCGTCGCCGGCCTCAAGAACGAACACCTCGACTCCTATGTGCTGTCCCTGCCCGTGAGCACGGAGATCGCCCAGGTGCGCGGCCACGACGGCTACGGCTTCCCCAAGTGGGTCACCGGCCTCGACGTCGCCATCGACGACGACCGGACCACCGCGCGCGTGGCCAACGACGCCGACGGGACCGACCTGGCCCTCCGGGCGGCAACGCCCGCCCAGACCGCACACCCCAGCGGCGAGCGCGTCTCGAGCCTCACCTCGTACACCTCGATCAACGGCGCATGGCACTCCACCCTGAGCCAGACCAACGTGCTGTCCGCAGGCACGACGCGCATGCCGCGCAACGTCGGCCTCGAAGTGGGCGACGGCCGCATGGCCGACGACCTGCGCTCGCTCAAGCCGATGAGGACCGTTCAGTTCGACGTCGTGACCGAGGGCCAGCTCGCCCTGCACATGCCCGTCCCCACCTCGGTCCGGAGCCGGAGCCAGCAGTAAGGAGCCCCGCCATGGCCACCGCACACACCACCCCCCGCACCTCCGGCCTGCCCGCATCCCTGACCCCGGCCCTGCTCGCCCGGCTTGCCGCACGAGTCACCGCCGCGGCGGACGCCGCACGGGTCACCGCCAACGCCCCCTACACCGGTACCCCGCTGGCCGCCCTGCCGGTCTCGACGCCCGCGGACGTCGAGGACGCGTTCACCCGCGCCCGCGCCGCTCAGGCCACCTGGGCGGCCACGCCGATGGGCGAGCGCAAGAGGATCATGCTGCGCTTCCACGACCTCGTGCTCGCCCGCCGGGACGAGGCCCTGGACCTGATGCAGGCCGAGAACGGCAAGACCCGCCGCGATGCGTTCCTCGAAGTGACCGACATCGCCATCACCGCCCGGTACTACGCACGCAACGCCGCCGGGCTCCTGCGGCCCAAGCGCAGACGCGGCGCGATCCCGCTGCTGACCCGCACGACCGAGCTGCGCCACCCCAAGGGCGTCGTCACGGTCATATCGCCGTGGAACTACCCCCTCAGCATGGCCGCCGGCGACGCCGTCCCGGCACTCATGGCCGGCAACGCCGTCGTCCAGAAGCCCGACACCCAGACCGCACTCACCGCACTGTGGGCGCTCGACCTGATGCACGAGGCCGGGCTGCCGACCGGTGTGTGGCAGATGGTGGTCGGCCGCGGCAGCTCCATCGGCGACCAGCTCATGGACAACGCCGACTACATGATGTTCACCGGCTCCACCGCCAGCGGACGCCGGATCGCGCGCGACGCCGGGATGCGCCTGATCGGCGCGTCCCTCGAACTCGGCGGCAAGAACGCCATGATCGTCCTCGACGACGCCGACATCGAGAAGGCCGCCGACGGCGCCGTCAACGCCTGCTTCCCCTCCGCCGGCCAGCTCTGCGTCTCCATCGAGCGCCTGTACGTCGCCGAGGCCGTCCGGGAGAGGTTCGTCGCCGCGTTCGTCGAGCGCACGAAGAAGCTCAAGATCGGAGCCGCCTACGACTACAGCATCGACGTCGGCTCCCTCACCAACCAGTCCCAGCTGGACACCGTCACCGCGCACGTCGACGACGCCGTCGCCAAGGGCGCCACCGTCCTCGCCGGCGGCAGGGCGCGACCGGACCTCGGCCCGCTGTTCTACGAACCGACCGTCCTCACCGACGTCACACCCGACATGACCGTGTACGACCACGAGACCTTCGGCCCCGTCGTCTCGGTCTACCCCTTCCGCCACGTCGAGGAGGCGATCGCGCGGGCCAACGCCACACCGTACGGCCTCAACGCCAGCGTCTGGTCCCGCGACGGAGCCCGCGGCCGGGCCGTCGCCGCCCGCGTGCACGCCGGCACCGTCAACGTCAACGAGGCCTTCGCCGCCGCCTGGGGAAGCATCGACGCACCGATGGGAGGCATGGGCGACTCCGGACTCGGCCGCCGCCACGGCGCCGACGGAATCCTCAAGTACACCGAGCCCCAGACCGTCGCCCACCAGCGCATCCAGGGGTTCTACCCGCCTGCTTCCGTCTCGCCCGAAACCTGGGCCACCCTCCTGACCGGCGCACTGAGGATCCTCAAAGCAGCCGGCCTTCGCTGAAGCGCAACAACCGGGTGGCTACCCGTGCCTGCCTCCGGCACCCGACGAACCGTCGGCCGACGGGCACGCGAATCGCCGCACGGCCCTCCAGCACGGTGCCGCCACGGGCCGGCGGGCCGTTCCCGGGCACCTCATCGCCGTCGCCCCCGGTGCCTCCTGCCGCCGGGGGCGACACGGGCGCGTCCCTGACGGCACCTCACCGGTCCGACCACGGCCGTGCACTGCGGGCGACCGCTGTCGAGAACGATGCCGCCCCGTCACGCCCCTCACCCACCGGGCGCGCCACAGCCGCCGGCGTGGCCAACGGAGAAGCGGCGAGAATCGCATGAACGGCCGCGCGGACCTGGTCCGCGACCACCTCGGGGGTGGAGGCGTCCAGCTTGCCGTCCAGATGCAGGAACGCCAGGCCGTGCACCAGCGCCCACACCGCGGTCGCCAACGCATCCGGATCGGCGTCGGGGAAAACGCCGCGGACGATGTCGCGGACGTACCCGGAAATGGCAGCGGTCGCGGCCACCCGGTCCTCGCTGGTGGGATCGCAGGGCTCGGCGAACATCACCCTGAACATCGCCGGACGGTCGAGAGCGAAGCGCACGTAGGCGACGGCGACCGCGGAAAGCTCGTCGGGCGTCGCAGGCGAGGGATGCGCAGCGGCCAGGCACACGGCGAGTTCACGGTAGCCCTCCGCGGCGACTGCGGAGACCAGTGCGTCACGGTCCGGGTAGTGGCGGTAGGGGGCCGTTGCCGACACGCCGGCCCGCCGCGCCACGGCCCGCAGGGACAGGCCGGCGCTGCCGTCCTCTTCCAGCAGTTCCCGCGCGGCGCGCAGGCAGGCGGCGCGCAGGTCGCCGTGGTGGTAGGAGCCGGCCTGTGACATGGGCCACCCTCTCTCATGTTTGCACCGTATACATTGCTCGCCTAATGTAAGCGATGTACACATCCTAGTCGACGAAGAGGAGAACCAGGATGGCCAGCGAGCTGTTCTCGCCCCTGCACCTGCGCTCCGGAGCGGTACTGCGCAACCGGATCGCCAAGGCGGCCATGGAGGAGAACATGGCCGGCGCCGGCCAGCTGCCCGACGGGCGGCTGATCACGCTGTACCGGCGCTGGGCCACCGGCGGCACCGGACTGCTGATCACCGGCAACGTCATGGTCCACGCCGAAGCGCTGACCGGCCCCGCCGGCGTCGTGCTCGACGCCGCCGCTCCGCTGGAACCGTTCACCGAGTGGGCCAAGGCCGGCAAGGCCGCCGGTGGGGCGATCTGGATGCAGATCAACCACCCCGGCCGCCAGATCCAGGCCGACATGCCAGGCGTGGTGTGGGGCCCCTCGGCGATCGGCGTCGACCTGGGGAGGCACAGCAGCCGCTTCGGCCGCCCCGCCGCCATGACCCCCGATCAGATCGAGGCAACCGTGGCCCGGTTCGCGGTCACGGCCCGCCGTGCCGAGCAGGCGGGGTTCGACGGCGTGGAGATCCACGCCGCACACGGCTACCTGCTGTCGCAGTTCCTGTCCCCCCTGGTCAACAAGCGCACCGACGCCTGGGGCGGGTCGCTGGAGAACCGGGCCCGGATGCTGCTGGACGTCGTCCACGCCGTCCGCGCCGCCGTCTCGCCGTCCTTCGCGGTCGCGGTCAAGCTCAACTCCGCCGACTTCCAGCGCGGCGGATTCGATGCCGACGACGCACGACAGGTGATCGCGATGCTCGCACCGCTCGGCGTCGACCTGGTCGAACTCTCCGGCGGCAGCTACGAAAGCCCGGCGATGACCGGCCGCCCCGCGGACGCGCGGACCCGGGCCCGCGAGGCCTACTTCCTCGACCTGGCGAAGGACCTCGCCACCACCAGCCCCCTCCCGCTGATGCTCACCGGAGGCATCACCCGGCGCGACACCGCCGAACAGGTCCTCGCCGGCGGTGTGGCGCTCATCGGCATGGGCACCGCCCTCGCCGTCACCCCGGACCTCCCCGAGCGCTGGCGCACCGGCCGCGAGGCCGACCGGCAGCTGCGACCGGTGACCTGGTCCGACAAGGCCCTCGCCTCCGCCGCCGGCATGGCCCAGGTCCGCCACCAGCTGCGCCGCCTCGCCCGCGGAAGCGACCCGGGGCCCGGCACCCACCCGGTGTTCGCCCTCGTCTCCGAGCGGCGCCGGCAGCGACGGGCACTGCGCCGCTACCGCGCCTGGCTGCCCACGTCGCAGGGCGCCCGGACCGCGTAGTCCTGCCACCGGCCGACGCCCGTACGACTCCCCGGGCGCGGCCGCGAATCCGACGGCGCCCGCACCGCCCCTGCTCTCCGGTGATCCGGCCGGCCGCGTCCGGCTCCCCGTCGGGCCCGACCGTCTCGCCCGACCCCGACCCCGACGCCCACGGCCGAGCACGAGCCGTCTGCGGCACCCGCCCACGGACCCGGGAGCCCTTCACCCCAGCCCTGCAGAAGGAAGTGCCATGAAAGCAATCACGATCAAGGAACACGGCGGCCCCGAGGTCCTGGAGTGGACCGACGTCGAGGACCCCGCCCCGGCGGCCGGCGAAGTCGTCGTCGACGTGGTCGCCAGCGCCCTGAACCGGGCCGACATCATGCAGCGGTGGGGCCTGTACCCCCTGCCGCCGGGGACTTCGCCGTACCCGGGACTGGAGGTCTCCGGCCGCATCAGCGCCCTCGGCGAACACGTGACCGGCTGGCAGGTGGGCGACGAAGTCTGCGCACTGCTGACGGGCGGCGGCTACGCGCAGAAGGTCGCCGTCCCCGCAGGACAGCTGCTCCCGGTGCCGAAGGGGATCGGCCTCGTCGAGGCGGCGGGCCTGCCCGAAGCCGTCGCCACCGTGTGGTCCAACCTCGTCATGACCGCGGGACTGCGCGAGGGCGAGACCCTTCTGGTGCACGGCGGCGCCGGCGGCATCGGCACCGCGGCCGTCCAGATCGCCAAGGCGCTGGGAGCCCGCGTGGTCACCACCGCCGGCGGCCCCGAGAAGACCGCCCTGGCCCGGCAGCTGGGCGCCGACCTGGCCATCGACTACCGCACCCAGGACTTCGTCGAGCACGGCCCCTACGACGTCATCCTCGACGTCATCGGCGGCCAGTACCTCGAACGCAACGTCCGCTCCCTCGCCGCCGACGGGCGCCTGGTCGTCATCGGCCTGCAGGACGGCCTCGAGGGCCCGCTCAACCTCGCCGAGCTGGTGTTCAAGCGCGCCTCCGTCCACGGCACCACCCTGCGCACCCGCCCCGCGGCGCAGAAGGCCGCCATCATCGCCGAGGTGCGCGACCGGGTCTGGCCGCTGATCGAGCAGAAAGCCGTGCGGCTGGTCATCGACCGGATGCTGCCCATGGCCGACGCCGCCGAGGCGCACCGGCTCATGGAATCCGGCCGGCACACCGGCAAGATCCTGCTTGTGAACGGCTGAAGCACGCGGTGGGGGGCCGACGGCGGCCCGGGCAACCGCGTCACAGCACGGGACGGGCGCCGCACGGGCCACCCGTTCGGCCCCTTGCCACCGGGCCCGGCACGCGTCCCGCACCGGGCGCGGAAAGGATGGTCGCGCGGCGGCCCTCCCGGGCCGCCCGACGACCCTACGGAGGCCCCATGGCCACGACCTCACGTCCGAACGCCCCGGTCCTGGAACCGGCCGCCACCGATCTGGCGAAGGCCACCGACCCGCACCCGCGCATCTACGAACTCGCCCCGGACGAAGGCCGCGACGCACTGGCGGGCCTGCAGACCGGCGCCGGCGTCGACAAGCCCGCCGTCGACGAGGAGTGGCTCGACGTCGACACCGGCACGTACGGCACGGTCCGCATCCGCGTCATCCGCCCCGCGGGCGTCACGGGCACCCTGCCGGTGATCTTCTACATCCACGGCGCGGGCTGGGTCTTCGGGGACGAGAACACCCACGACCGGCTCGTGCGCGAACTCGCGGTCCGCGCGAACGCCGCCGTCGTCTTCCCCGTCTACACCCGTGCGCCCGAGGCCAGGTACCCGACCCAGATCGAACAGAACTACGCCGTCGGCCAGTGGCTCCGGGACCACGGCCCGGCCAAGAACCTCGACCCCGGCACCGTGGCGGTCTGCGGCGACTCGGTCGGCGGCAACATGTCGACCGTCTTCGCGATGATGAACGCCGAACGCGACGGACTGCGCCTCAAGTGCCAGGTGCTGCTCTACCCGGTCACCGACGCCGCCTTCGACACCCCCTCCTACCTGCAGTTCGCCGAGGGCTACTTCCTCACCCGCGAAGGCATGCAGTGGTTCTGGGACCAGTACACCACCGACCCCGCCGAGCGCGCCGACCCCCATGCCTCACCACTGCGCGCCTCCGCCCAGCAGCTCCGGGCCATGCCGCCGACCCTGATCATCACCGACGAGGCCGATGTGCTCCGCGACGAGGGCGAGGCCTACGCCGCGAAACTGCGCGCCGCCGGGGTCCAGGTCACCGCGGTCCGCGTCCTGGGCATGGTCCACGACTTCATGATGCTCGACAGCCTGCGCGACACCGCCGCCAACAACGTCGCCCTCAAACTCGCCGGCGACACCCTGCGCGACGCCCTCCACGGATGGTGAGCGGACACCTCACCGAAAGGCGCAGCTGCGAGGTCACCCCTCCAGCACGTGCAGACCGGCCGAGCACGCTTGCCCGCAGTGCCGCCGGCCCGGCCGAGCACGCCTCCGCGGCTCCGGCAGGGCGCTGAAGGCCGCCGCCCGCACTTCGGGCGGCGGCCCACCCGCGCCGCGCGGTGGGCGGGACAGCGGCCGACGGTCCGGCCCGGGGCGGGGCTACTGCTCGTGGACGGGCAGCCCGTCCGGGCCGCGTACCTCGATGCGCAGGTCGAACTCGTCGCGCAGCGCCGCGGCCTGCCCGGGGGTGGCCAGCAGGTAGTAGTCGTCGGCGCAGGCGCCGTCGCCGGGGACGCAGTGGAAGACCCGGGGGTCGTCGCCGCCCGGGACGAGGTCGCAGATGCCCTCCTCGACGGCGCCCAGGTCGAGGTAGTCGTCGGACTCCTGCTCGATCCGCCAGGACTTCGGCTCGCCGTTGACCTTGAAGTCGAGATCCCGCGACGAGCCGATCTCGCCGACCAGCTCCACGTCGGTGACGGTGACCGCGCCGCCGATCATCCGCTCCGCGTCCGCGAGGATGTCGGCGTAGGCGCCCTCCGCGAAGTCGACGTCCTCGCCGTGGACCTGCAGGGCCACGTCGCAGACCTCGAGCACCCCGGTCAGCTCCTCGGTGCGCCGCTTCGGGTGGGGCTCGCCCCAGTCGGCGGTGTACGCGACCGCCTCGCCCGCCTTCTGGCTGGTGATCATTCCGAGCTCGTGCAGCCGGACGGCCAGGCGCTGGTAGGTGTTCGTCCCCGTGTTCTCAACCATGCGCGGGATTCTGACACGCCGTCATGACAGCCCGGCCAGGACCCGGTGAGGGGAGCCCGGCAGTGGTCGCGGCGGTTCGGTGCCTTCGTTCGAGTCAGTGCCGCACGAACGCCAGATCGCCCGGCCGTACCCGCTCGCGCGGCCCCGCCGCCCGCAGCACCACGTCCAGCACCCGCGCCGGGTCGGCGGCGTACGCGTGCGAGAACCACGCCATGTTGGCCTCCACCACGGCCCAGCGGTGTCCCGGACGGTACGGGTCGAGCAGCTGGCCGACGTCCAGGACGACGGCGCTCGGCAGGGTGTGCCCGGCTGCGGCGACCAGTCGGTCGACGAACTCCGTGATCTCCGCGGCGACGGCCCGGTCCTCGTGGTCCGTCCCGTCCGTACGCAGCGGGCGCGGGTCGAGCCGGCCGAACACCGCGTACCGGCTCGCCGTGGCGATCCGCCCGTCCAACAGGAACAGCCGGTACTCGGCCGCGAACGTCACCACCTCGGAGAGCAGCACCGGCGTTGCCGGGTCCAGGCTGGCGGGCAGCCGGGAGCCGTCGGCGTAGACGTCCGCCGGGAAGGACTTGTCGCGCGGCGGCTTGACGAACGTCGGCCGCTCCAGCGCCCACGCGTCCGCGACGGTCGCCGACCGGACGTCCCGGCCGGTGAACTCCTCCGGCAGCTCGGCGAGCCAGTCGTCCACCGGTTCGAGCAGCGCGAACCCGAACCTGCTTGCCAGCCGCGCACCCGCGACCGGCCCGCCGTACCAGTGCGCCGGGCCCGCCGCCGGGCCGAGTTCCTCCGCTGCCCGGACCGTCATCCCACGACCCGCTGCCTCGACGGCCAACAGCTCCATCGTCGACGTCCTCCGCCCGGGCATGACCAGCACTGTGACCCCCCTGTGGTCCGTAGAAACCGCCAGGCTAGTCGCGCCGGGCCGACAGTCGCAGCCGAGTTGTCCGGCGTCGGCCGGGCACAGCGGTACGACGACCGGGAAGTCCGCAGTCGCGTGCCGCGCTCACATCGGCCCCGGAAGAGTCGGCGCCGGGTACCTGGTGGCCCCCGCCGGCCGCGCCCGGTTCCGGCCCGGCGGCCTCCCGGTGTTGCCGGTCGGCACTGTCTGCCTGCCGTTGAACGTGTTCGCGGGGCGAGACGGATCACCGGCCCCGACGGCGTCACCGGTAGCTTTCCCCTGCCGACACCCAGCACGCGGCGAGCAGCCCGCTCGTTCCCGCCCGTTCCCCGAGGGGATGCCCATGTTCACGGTCAACGAATACTTCGACGGCACGGTCAAGTCGATCGCTTTCAAGCAGGAGCACGGGCCGGCGACCATCGGTGTCATGGCCCCCGGTGACTACCGGTTCGACACCGCCGGCCCGGAGACCATGCACGTGATCAGCGGTGCCCTGACCGTCAAGCTGCCCGGCGCCGACGACTGGGAGACCTTCGCCGCCGGCGCCCGGTTCGACGTACCGGGCAACAGCACCTTCCACCTCAAGGTCGACGGCGACACCGCCTACCTCTGCGAATACCGCTGACCCCACCGACCGGCCGCATCCAGGTCAAAGGGCGTGATGCACGCGACCGCCCGGCAGTAGTGGTCGCTCGAGGTCCACGGCCGCGCCGTCCGGCCCTCCCCGCCCGAGAACACCGTGTTCAGCGGGCAGCAGGAGCAGGACCGGGGCGGGCACCGGCACAGCACCGGCCGTCGCCGGGAAGGTGCCCGGGGGCGGCCCGGAGTGTGTACGGCTCTCGGGCCGCACCCGTCACTGCGCAGGCACCGGCCGGACGCGGGGAGGTTGAAGCGGACGGACCGGTGTGCGGGACGCGGCAGGAGCGTCCCCGCAGGGAGAGCGGGGAGGTCGTCGCCTCGGACAAGACCTTCAGCAAAGCGCACGTGTTCCGGCGAACGTGTGCGAGGCGGCGCCGAAAGTCAACGGTTCAGGCTGGAGGTTCCGCTCCGCTGACCACTGCGGCGGCGATCAGCGCCACCAGGTTCTGGGTCCAGCAGTCCGACTGCTCGGTGGCGACATCGGTGCCGCAAGCCGCGCAGACGAGATTGGGGCCGTCCCGACCGTCGAGTCCGCAGCAGCCGTTGCGACGCCCGCGGTCCGGGTGCGGAGTCGTTCCCGGCACGTCGTCGGGATGCAGGATGAAGAGACTGGCGTCGTGGCTGATCGCATAGGTGCCTCGGGCCATCCGCGGAGGGGCGATCCGATGTCCGGGTCGCTTTTCGGTGTCCCGCGAGGGCCGTGCTTTCTTGAGATCCCCGGTGAGAGACTGCCGGCAGTTCGCGCAGGTGAAGAGGGCCACCGGAACATTGTGCCGGTCGGCGTCGCCCGACCAGGAGATCACCCCTGGGCTACGGGAGCCGAGCACTGTACGCCTGCGAAACGCGGTCAACAGGACGGCCGCCCGGCACCCGGGCGGGGACCAGTCCTCGATGTCGATGTCGTACAGGTCGACGCCGGCGGCGGGCTCCTCGCGGACGCTGATCAGCCGGCGGTGCCTATGCGCGGGCGTCGCCCCCGGCGGCCTCCAGCTCCCGGAGCTCCTGCTCGGCGCGCTGCTGGCCGGCGACCGCGTCGATCCCGAAGTCCACCGCCCGCACGTAGGCCGCGAGCCGCCGCCGGGCAAGGTCGAGGAGCTGCTCCCGGCTCCAGGGCTCATCGCGGCCGGCCGCCTGCCCCGAGCGCACGTCGTCATCGGTGCCCCCCGCCATCGCCCGCATCGCCGCACCGACCTCGGCCAGGTCCGGCAGCTGCGCGCTGCGCCATGCCAGGTACTCCTGCCGCAGGTAGCCGACGGCGCCGTCCTCGCCGTCCCACTCGCTCGCGTCCGGGCCGAGCGGGCCCAGGCCGGTGCCGCCGTGCCGATCCATCTGCCGGAGCTGCATGGCGACGCCTGTCGCGGCCGGGTTCGTCCACCCGGCCGGCCCGGCGGGCATCGCGGTGCGGTCGAGCAGCGCGGCATGGCGCAGCATCCACTCCCGGCCGTGCATCGACGGGGTGCCGTGGTTGGCGCGGGCGAGGTTGAGCATCGCCGCCGTCTCCACGTGCGGCGCGGGGGCGTCCGCGTACGCCTCCTCCGGGGTGGGGGCGGCATGGCCGGTGGTGTTCTTCGACATCCTGCGGGTGCTCCTCGATCGGCAAGGTCGGGACTGCGGGCGGGTGGGCCCGCTCGGAACGGCCATGGGCCTGCACCGCCCACGGCCTGCAGACGGGAGGGCGCGATCCCGGACCCGGTCTCGGTGCCCCGGGTGCCCAACGGGCCGGAGCCTCGGATCTGACGGTATCTCACTGCACGGTGTCGACTCGGGGCAACCGGCAGGGGGCCGGCGCAGGGCAGCCGTCCTGCGCACCGCAGCCGCGGCTGCTCGGACGCCGGTGCGCAGCGCGGCGGGCCGGGGCGGCGCGGCCGACCGCGGAGTGCCGGGCGGTCACGGCTGACGATCTCGCGCGCGATATTCCCGTCCGGCGTCGGAGCCTGTCGAGCCCTCGGGAGTGCGAGTGGTCAAGCCGAGTGCCCGGGTGTGAGGGTGCCGGTTATGTGGAGCGGTTCCCCGCCGTCCAGACCGAGCCGTTCCGCCCAGATCAGCGCCTCGTCGCGGGAGGCCCCCGTCCCGGCCAGTCTGGCGGCGGCCAGAGTGGCCGGGAGCTTGCCCTCGTCCAGCAGGGCGGCCCACTGGTGCCCGTTGAGGGCCAGGTAGCGGAGGTCCGGCAGGTCGGCGAGCACGGCCAGGTTTCGGACGTCGGCTTGGGAGAGGTCCAGGCACCGCAGGTTCGGGACGGTTCGCAGCGGGGTGATGTCGACCGGAGTGCCGGTCGCGAGGTCGAGGGAGGTGAGGTGCCGGTGGCCCTCGAGCGGCGCGAGGTCGCCGCCGTCCAAGGTGACGGCGAGAGCTTCGACCGGCAGGGCCCGGAGGGGGGCCAGGTCGATGGTGGGGCGCTGCTTGAGCTCAAGCCGCCGCAGGTGGGGTGCGGCGGTGAGGGGCGTGAGGTCCATGGGGTCGGTGGGGGCACGGAACTGGATGAGGACGGCCCGGAGGGTGGCCGGGACGTCGTGCGGGATCCCGTCGGCGAGCAGCTCGTACTCCGGGCAGGGGTCCGAAGGGGTTTCCAGGAAGTCGATGAAGTCGGGGTCGTCCTCCTCCACGGCATAGGCCCCTCGGTCCAGCAGGTCCAGGTGGTGGGCGAGGAGCGAGGTGACCGAGTCGGCCACGTACACGGGTCCGTCGAAGTAGTCCCGGCCGATCTGGATGACCTGGCCGCGGCGGCCGGCGGGGGCCGGAGACATGTCCACCGCCAGGTAGTTGCCGTCGTCGGCGGTGGCGAAGGGCAGCCAGGCCGGGTGCCCGTGGCAGCGCCGGACGGTGTCGGGCGGGTCGGCGTCGAGGACGACCGTGTCCCAGGAGTCCTCCCAGCCGGACCAGACCGGTTCCCTCAGATCGGCGTTGGCGGCGACCAGGCGGGCCAGCGGCATCCAGCCGAGGTTGCCGAACAGACCGGGGGCGTCGTCTCCGCTGCCGTCGGCGACCAGGTACAGCGCCCTCAGGTCGGCGGGCAGGGGCCGGCCGATGCGGCGCTCGGCGTCGTCGAGTTCGGCGGTGGTCGCGGGCGGCGGCAGCGTCTCGGCGCGCCCGAGGATTCCGGCACGCCGCTGCAGGTGGTCGCGGAGCCGGGCGACGGCCAGGTCCGGGTCGCCCGCCGCGGCGGCCGTACCCTCGTCCTGGGCGAAGCCCGGCCGGGGCAGCCGGTAACCGCGATCCAGGACGGCCTGGAACCCGGCCCGCGCACCGTGCAGCTCGGAGACCGTGTCCCGGGACGCGGCCATGGCGAACTCCCCGGACGGCCGGCACCGGAGCTCCAGCCTGGTGCGGTCCCAGCCCCGGGCCGCACCCACCGCCTCCGTCACCTCCTCCAGATCCGCGAAGGTCCCGGGCACGTGCATCAGCTTCGGGTGCGCGCCGGCGGCTGTGTACCGGCCGGAGACATGAAGGCCGTACTGGCCCTGAACGCTGACGAGCACCGCCTCTGCCCATCCGGCGGGCGCCCTCGCCGTGATCTTCTCGGCGATCCGCTGCACACCCCGCTCGACCTGCTCGGTCACGTCCCTGCTCCGCTCCTGTCCGGCCGTGCGGTGATCATCGCAGGTGCCGGTGGCAGTACGAACGGGAGGAGCCTTTGCGGAGGCCGGCCGAGCACGATGTGTCGGACGCTCCGGACAGGAGCCGGCACCCCGGCGGGGTGACGGGTGAGGCGGCCGCCGTCGGCCGTTGAACGCCTCGACCTTGGCTGGACCCCCGGTCCACCGGATCGCCGTGCCGCTTCCGGTCGCGAAGGTCCGGCTCGGCACCGGCACTCCACTGTGCGATTCGCTCGGCTCCGGCCCGGGGAGTGGCAGGGGCTGCTACAGGTCCCGCGGCTGTGTGCAGCGTCTGCGCAAGTGGCTCGTCCCAGATCTTGGTTCGGGCAACCGGATGCGTGCCTGGCCTCGGCCGGGGTGGCGGTCTGAATGCGGCCGACGGCAGTTTTTGCCAAACGGTCGACCACTTCGTGCTGCTGGTCGGATAGCTTCCGAGGCATCCGTTGATCTCGTGCGCGAGGCCGATCGGCGCGACCGATCAGGCCCGTTGGGAGGGGTGTGCCGTGAGTGTGGTCAACCTGGTGGCGACCGCAGCTGGTCTGCCGCAGGCGTGGAGTTCTCGCCGGCTGGGCCAGGTGGGGGCGGCCTGCGTGAAGGTACTGCGCATGGACGAGCTGCCGGTGGAGGAGGAGAGCCACGGTGCCGATGAGGCACTGCTCGTGATCGATGGTCGGCTGGAGCTGGAGGTGAATGGCACACCGGTGTCGGTGCGGGCGGGCGAGCTGTACGTGGTGGCGGCGGGTACCGTGCACGCGGTCCGTTGCGGAAGCCATGGGACGCTGGTGATCGTGGAGCTGGCCGACGACTGACAGTTCGCCAGGCGGTCAGGGTCGGGTACTCGGTCCAGGCATATCGGCTCGGCGAGACGATCCCTGCACCGTGGCACCGGGGATCGTTGAATTTCCCCACCCACTGCCCAGGTGGTCGGCCAGAGCCCGCTCACCCTGATTCCCCACGCGGGTGCCCGGCCGACAGGAGCGCGGGGGCTCCGGGAACGCGTCGGCCTCTACTGCATGACTTCCAGGTGCGGATGGTAGTACGCCCGGAACTCCTCGGCGTACAGGTATCGCGGGTCGGTGCCGGTGAACTCCTGCTCGCACCAGTCCCCGATCCGGTCTGCCAGGCCCGGTTGCAGTTCCAGCGGCCCCGGGTACTCGGTCACCACCTCCGGGTGCAGGACGCACGGCTCGGGCACGTACTGGCCGTGGTTCGACACGTCCGCAGACTCCGGCTGCACGGTCAGCAACACGCCGGCCCCAGAGGAAGATCGCCACACCGGACGAGCGGCCGGCATCCACTCCGGATCGTGTTCCAGAGGACACCACAGTACCTGGAGCAGGTCCGCCCCGTCGGGGCACGGCAGGCCGGGAACGTCGCGCGCGTAGAGCTGGGCCACCGGTAGGAGGGCGTTCGGCTCCCGGCTCCACGGATGCCCCTCGTACGTCGCCTCCATGGCCTCCCTCTCCTGTGCAGTGGGGCTCCCGCCCGCCCGGCCCGTCTCGATTCTGCGGCGCAGCCGGACGTCGGCGGGCGACACGGGCAGGTCGTCCTCCGGGTGCGGCTCGCTGCACACGGGCCAGGGCTCTGCGGCCGGCCACAGCAGTGGGCCGCCGATCGAGCTGTCGCGCACGGTCGGTGTGCCCAGGCGCGGGTGCAGGCGCACCGTCTGGCGCGCCAGGGGCGCCAGTTCCGGGAAGACCGCGGCCATGTCCGCCCGGCGCGGCGGGGTGGTGCGGGCCATCGGGCCCCCTTCGGAAGGGCGGGAGAGGCTGACGAGCGGACCCTGTCCGTCACCGCCGTCGATGCAGCCCCGGGATTCCCGCGGCGCCGCGTCAGGTGGGCGCAGCCCGTCGCGCCCACGACACCGCCCCGATCGGCCCGGCCGCAGGTCACTCCCGGTGTGTGACGGCCGCGAGGGCGCGCTCGCGGACGTCCGCCGAGGGGTGGCGGCGCAGCTCGCGCAGCAGGGCCCGCCACTCCTCGGGCCAGCCGAGGCGATCCCCGAACACCTCCGTCAGCGCCGTCGCGAACAGCCCGGCGGCCGGGCCGGTGTCCCCGTCCCGGCGGGCGGTCCGTGCCAGCGCGTCGAGTGTCCCGGGCGGCGGCAGCGGGCCCGAGACGTGCTCCCGCAGCAGTGCCACCGCGGTGAGCGCGGCCGCCGCCGGACGGCCTCGGTGGGCGTCGGCGAGCGCGCCGAGCGCGGCCGCCAGCGCCTGCGGCCCGGCTGCCGGGTCCACCAGCCGGCGCAGCGCGGCCGCCCTGACGCCCGCCAGGTCGGGTTCGGCCGCGAGCAGGTCGGCGGCGGCGGCGAGCAGCGGCCGGTGGCGGTCGTCGGCGGGGAGGTCGGCGAGGTGGGCCAGCCTCCGGCGGGCCGGCAGGTCCCGGTCGTCCCCGGCGTCGGGGTCGTCCGTCGGCGTGGCGGCGGCGAGTTCGGCGAGGGTGCGGTGCAGCAGGCTGCCGGGGGCGGCGCCGCCGATCGGGTGCGGCAGCCCGGAGGCGGCGAGCGTGCGGACGGCGCCCGCGGCCTCCCGCCAGCTGCCGCGGTTCGCCAGGTCGGTGACGGCCTGTCGGGCCACGTCCGCGGTCTCCGGGGCCCAGGCGGCCCACCGCGGCAGCGCGGCGAGGGCCGGCGTGGCGACCTCCGGGTCGGCCGCGGCGGCGACGGAGGCCACCAGCCGGGCGTAGCGGGCCCGGTGGGTCTCGGGGAGGTGCTCCGGGTCGGCCCGCAGGACGGCCCGGCGCACGGGCGGCGGGGCCTGCCCGGCGGCCTCGGCGAGCAGTTCCCAGACCGGTTCGGCGTCCAGCAGGCCGGTCGCGAAGGCGACGGCCGCGGCGCGCACGTCGCGGTGCTGGCCCTCGACGCGGTACGCGGCGACCAGCAGGTCGGCGGCGGCTCGCGGCGGCAGGTGCTCGGCGGCCAGCCGCACGGCCTCCTTGCGGCTGGTCACCTTGCTGCCCCGTGCCCCGGACAGCAGCTCGCCGAGCCGCTCGGCGAGTTCGCCGGGCGGGGCGAACCGGGCGGCCCGGGTGGCCGCGTACACCGCGACCCGGGCGCGGTCGCCGCCCGCGTGGGCCAGCAGGTCGCCCAGCGCGTCGGCGGGCCGGTCCGTCCAGGCCAGCGCGGCGAGCGCCGCTTCGGCGAGCACCACCTCGGCGGAGTCCAGTCGGGCGCGGACGACCGCCTCACCGTACTCGGGGATCGCGGCGGCGGCGTGGACGGCCGCGGCACGCCCGTGCAGCGGCAGGGTGGGGTCGCCGGCGGCCGCGGCGGCGAGCTCGGCGGCGGCCCGCCACTGGCGCGGCGTCCAGCGGCTCGCGGACCAGGTCGGCGGCAGGGTCGCCCGCTGCGGGCGCTTCAGGAACCGCCCGTACGGCGGCACGGGGGCGAGCAGCGGGTCGAGCAGGTCGGTGCGCCGCTCGACCAGCACGTCCCGCACCGGCGGCAGGACGGCGGCTGAGGGTTCGAGTTCGAGGATCTCGGCGACGCGGGTGACGCGGGTGCGCGGATCGTCCAGCCAGAGGGCGGCGGCCGTCGTGAACGCGCCGTCCGACCCGAACTGGAGGGCGTGCAGGAGGAGTTCCTGCAGCTCGGGGATGCCGCGGGCCCGTCGGCCGAGCGCCCGGGCCAGGGTGAACAGCAGCCAGTACTCCGCGGTGTCGGCCATGGTGTCCAGCCACGGCCGCAGGGTCGCGAACACGGCGTGCTCCTGGCCCCGCCGCAGCCGGTGTTCCAGCCGGCCGAGTTCGACCGTGCCGGTCTGCCCGGCGATCCGCCGCACGCTCCGCAGCGCCCACTCGATCAGCTCCGCCCCGCCGGCGACGGCATGCTCGCGCAGCACCTCGGCGACCAGCCGCTGCAGGGCGGCGCGGGTGGCGTACGAGCAGTCGCGGGCGTCGACCGCGTCCTGCACGACGGCGTCGAGGACGGGCACTGCGGCCGGGGTCAGCAGCCGGGCGGGCACCTGGACGAGCGCGGTCATCGCCGCGCAGCGCACCGGGTCCTGCTCGTTGCGCAGCCGTGGCAACAGGCCGAGCGCGTCCTGGACGGCGGCCCGGTCGGCAGAGGCGGCCGCGTTGGCGAGCATTGCCGCCCAGGCGGCGGACCGGTCGTCGGCGTCCGGGCGGGAGAGGGCGGAGCGCAGCTCCGGCTGGGCCTCCTCGGTGGGCAGGCACGCCAGGGCGGGGGCGATCAGGGCCCAGGGGCGGCCCTCCGCGCGGCGTGCGGCCACCTGCCGCCGTGCCTCGGCGTGGCGACGGGTGTGCGGGAACAGCGGTAGCAGGAGGGAGAGTTCGGCCTCCCGCGGGAGAGCACCGGCGTACACGGAGTCGAGGAACGCGTCGCGCCGGCCCGGCGGGAGGGCGCGCAGCAGGGCGGCGAAGCAGCGGGGCGCGGCCAGCCAGTGGCGGCCGAGGGCGGGGAGCGAGGGCGGGTCGGCGCGCACCAGCCGGCGCAGGGTGCCGCTCGTGGGCGGCATGGTGTACGGCCCGGCCGCACCGCGCCGCGGGTCGGCGAGGAGCCGGACGGCGCGTTCGGCGTCCGCGGCGGCCAGCGGCGGCAGGACGTCACGGCGCAGCGGAAGGTCCGGGCCGAACCGCTCCAGCAGGTCGAGGACCCGTTCGGGGCGGGCCCGCGCGGTTGCGCCGAGGACGTCGGCGAGCTCGGGCCGCTGCCCGAGCCGCAGCGTCTCGGGGCGGTTGGCGAGCACCCGCTCCAGGTGGTCCAGGACCTCGTCCGGGAAGCGTGCGGCGAGGGGTGCGAGCGGCGTGGCGTGCGCGAGGTCGGGCAAGGTCCGGGCGACGAACGCGGGGCTGCAGGCGGAGAGCAGCCGGGCGGCCTCGGCGTCGCCCCACTCGGCACGCAGGCGGCCCACCAGCCGCTCGGCGAGCCGGTGCCGGCGGCCGTGCCGGACGACCCGGGCCAGCTGCCGGCGCAGGGTGCAGGAGGCGCCGGTGAAGGCCGCCTCGATCGCCTCGTCCGGGATGCCCTGGGTGCGGGCGGCGCGCAGGGCGTACCCGCGGACCACCGGGTCGGGGTCGGTCAGCCGCTCGGCGAGGTAGCCGGTGGCGCGGCCGGCCGACGCGGCGAGCGCGGCCAGCCGTCGGCCGTACACGCCGGAGCGCTCCAGGTCGGACAGCAACCCGGGGAGGTCGCCGTCGGCGGCGAGCTCCCGGGCCCTGCGGGCGACGAGCCGTTGGCGGTCCGGGTAGGAGAGCGGGTCGAGGTCGGCGAGCAACTGATCGGCTTCGTGCGGCATGCGGTCATTCTGGCCGGGCGGAGCGGGTGCCTCCCATCGAATTTCCGCCCCCGGCCGGACGGTTCGCCGGGCGGCCTCGCAGTGCTCCTCGGGCGGCGGCCGGCCGGTGTCCGGGCGGGGAGGGGCGGCCGGGGGCCGGGATGCTCGGACGGTTCCGAACTCCCAACAGCTCCGCGTCCCGCCCGGCGAGTTCGTCATCGAGCACCTGGGCCACGACGCCGCGGCACGCAACTCCCGCACCGGGCTTTGCGGGCTGCAGGGCCTGTGGGGGCTGTCAGCGGGTGCCGCGCGGGCCTGGTACTGGACGGCACTGCCTCTCGACCGTCCTCGGGTCCGTGCCGCACCAGCCGCGCTTCTGGTGACCGCCGCGCGCAGGCCGGCAGTAAATCGCTGGCCGGTCCGGACGTCGCGGGATACGCTCCTGCGCGATGACCACTCACTCTGCCGACAGAATGGGGGTCCCGTCCGCGCAAGGTGAGTGCTGATGGGCACTTGGACCGCGGACGGGGATTCCCGTCTCTCCTTCTGGCTGCGCGTGCGCGAGTTCGCCGTGCCGCCCTCCGTGATCGCGACTGCGACGGCCCGCCGCCTCGTCGGCGACTGGGCCGGGGCGTGCGCCGCCGCCGGCGTGGACGTCGACGTCAGTCCGCGCGCGCTGGCCCGGACGCACGGGCGCGAACTCGCGGCACTGGTCCGTTCCGACCTGCGCCGGCTCGCTCCCGACCTGCTGCGCTGGCACTGGCCGCGGATCGCCCCGACCGGTCTGCTGCGCCCGGGTCTGACCGTGACCCTGGCCCGGTACGGCGGTGCCGGGCGCGACCGTGACGGCCCCGTGCACCTCGTCGCCCGGACGCCGCCGGCCTGGGCGGACGCCGGCCAGCGGATCGGACTCGCACTGTGGGACGCCTCCCGGCCCACGGCCGGCGCCGGCCTCCATCCCCACCCGCGTCCGCACCGGCGGTTCCGGCTCGACCTGCACCGCCACCTCTGGGACGCACTGCGGGCCGACGAGCTCCGGGTGCGGTCCGGCGCCGACGTACTGTCCGGCGACGCCGCCGAGGGCCACCGACCGCCGGACACCGCCGGGCCCGGGTACCGCTGCGCCGTCGACCGGTGGGCGGACGAGGCGGCGATCCTGCTGCGCGCCGAGGAACGGCCCGACGGCCCCGTCGAGGTACGCCTCGGGGCCCGGCGTCGGCTGTACCTCGGCCCGGTCCCGGCCGGGGACGGGCCGGCGGCCGTGCACGTCACGGACGTGCCGCCGGCCCACGGTGGCATCCCGCTGCCGGTGCTGCCCGACGCCGCGACCTGGGTGCTGCCCGACCTGGATCTCGTCCGCGCCGGCCTGGTCGAGGCCGGCCGGCTGCACCCGCTGGTCGCCGCGGCCCTGGCACCGGACCTTCCGCCGGTCGGAGTCTCCGCTGCGCCGGATCCGGGCGGCCGGCCGCGGGTCGTGGAGTGCCGCGGCGCCCGGCACCGGATCGGCCTGGTCGACGGGGTCCTGGTGCCGCTCGACCACGACCCGGAGGAGATCCGCCGCGAGGAGCTGCTGGCCGCCCTGACCGGAACTCCGCTGCCCTGCCTGCAGGTCATCGACGAGGTGCACCGCCGCCCGGAGGTCCTCGACGACGTCCGGGCACGCCTCGACCACGGTGACACGGCCGGTGCACTGGCCGTGGTGGAGGGCCTGTTGGGGCCCGAGGCGCTGCTGCGCGCCGGTGCGCTGCGGGACGAACTCGCAGCGGCCGCCGCCCGGCGGGTCACCCACGGCCTGTTCCGGGCGGGCCTCGCCGGAGCGGTGCCGGGCCCCGTCCACCCCGTCCGGCGCGACACCGGCCGCGGGCACCCGCGCCACGGCCAGGGCCGCTGACCCGCCGAACTGCCGACCTGCCGACCTGCCGACCTGTTTTCCGATCGTCCTTCCCTTCCCGATCGTCCGACCCCTTGAGGTGATCACCCATGCCTGTACACACGTCCTTCGCCCCCACCGACACCCTGACCGCCGCCGTCGCCGACCTCGCAGAGCGCTCCCGGCTCGACGTGGCCGGCGAGCTGCTGGCGCTGCTCGGCGAGACCACCACCGAGCCGCGCCCGGACGCCCAACTGGAGGCGCTGACCCTGGCCGTGGCCGCCGACCTGCCCGTCCTGCTGTGGGGCGAGCCGGGGATCGGCAAGACGGCGGCGCTGACCCAGCTCGCCACCGCGCTCGACCTCCCGCTGACCACCGTGATCGCCAGCGTGCACGAGCCGTCCGACTTCTCGGGGCTGCCCGTGCTGGGCGACGACCCGGCCGAGCGCGGCGTCCCGATGGCCCCGCCGGACTGGGCGGTGCGGCTGGTACGGGCGGGCCGCGGCCTGCTGTTCCTGGACGAGCTGTCGACCGCGCCGCCCGCCGTCCAGGCCGCGCTGCTCCGCCTGGTGCTGGAGCGGCGCATCGGCGCCCTGCAACTGCCGCCCGGGGTGCGGATCGTGGCCGCCGCCAATCCGCGCTCCTCGGCGGCGGACGGCTGGGAGCTGAGCCCGCCGCTGGCGAACCGCTTCGTCCACCTGCACTGGACCCACGACCACGAGGTGGTGGTGCGCGGCCTCGGCGGTGTCTGGCCGCGCGCCACCCTGCCCCGGCTCGATCCCGGGCGGCTGCCCGAGGCCGTGGACCTCGCCCGCCGCGCGGTGTGCGGACTGCTCTCCGCCCGCCCGGCGCTGGTGCACCGGCTGCCCGGCAACGAGACCCGCCGCGGCGGCGCCTGGCCGTCGCCGCGGAGCTGGGACATG
The DNA here is from genome assembly GCF_050749075.1 of Kitasatospora dryopteridis. Lineage (NCBI taxonomy): Bacteria > Bacillati > Actinomycetota > Actinomycetes > Kitasatosporales > Streptomycetaceae > Kitasatospora > Kitasatospora dryopteridis. Next base: position 443,778 of record NZ_CP192749.1, read on the forward strand.
ACGCTGCGTCTGCTGGCCTTCGCCACCGCGGCCGGCTCCTCGCGGGAGGTGCTCTCGCTGCTCGTCCGGGGCGCCGTCGGCGACGGCCCCGGCCTGGAGCTGCTGGCGGCCCTGGACCGGATGGACCTGCCGGACCCGGAGTCGCTGCTCGCCGATCCGGTGGCGGCCGTGCTGCCCGAGCGGGGCGACCTGCGGCAGGCCGCGCTCGACGCCGTGGTGGACGCCGTCCGCCGGCGGCCCGAGCGGGCCCGGTGGGACGCGGCCTGGGCCCTGCTGGCCCGTGCCCTGGAGACCGGTGCACCGGACCTGGTGGTCGTCCCCGCGACCACCCTCGCCTCGCTGCGCCGGGAGGACTGGGACGTGCCCGCGTCGATCGACCGGCTCGCCGGCGCGGTCTCGCTCTCCCGTCGCGCGGACCGGGCGGCGGCCCGGGCGGCCGAGCGCCCCGCATCCGGTACGGGGGCCGGCCGATGAGGCAGGGCACGGCGGGGGATCTGGACCTCGACAAGCTGTACGCCGCGCGGCTGCAGGCCGCCCGGGCCCGGCCCTACCTGGCGACCGCGCTGTTCGCCCTGCACGCGGTGGAGTCGCGGCAGGTTCCGACGATGGCGGTCGACCGGCACTGGCGGTGCTACGTCTCGCCGGCGTTCGTGCACCGGACGCCGGTGGAGGAGCTCGCCGCGGTGTGGGTGCACGAGGTGTCGCACCTGCTGCGCGACCACCACGGGCGCAGCGACCGCGTCGCGCGGGAGCGCGGGCTGTCCGGGCGGGCGGAGCGGCTGCGGATGAACATCGCGGCGGACTGCGAGATCAACGACGACGTGTTCGGCGACGGGCTGGTACGGCCGGAGGGGGCCGTGCTTCCGGCGGCGCTGCGGCTGCCGGAGGGCGGGCTGATGGAGGACTACCTGCGGTTGTTCGGGCTCGGCCCGCTGACGCAGGACCTGGCCTGGCTGGACTGCGGAAGCGGCGCCGACGGGCTGGAGCGGGCGTGGGACCTCGGGCCGGGCGGCGCGAACGGCCTCGCGCCGCACGAGCAGGACGCGGTCCGGTTCAGGGTGGCGGAGGGCATCAGGGGCCGTCCGGGGAGTGCCCCGCGCGGGTGGCGGCGGTGGGCGGAGGAGGCCTTCCATCCGCCGCAGCCCTGGCGGGAGTTGCTGGGCGCGGCGGTCCGCTCGGCGGCGTCCGGTTCGGGCGCGGGCGAGGACTACACGTACGGCCGGCCGTCCCGGCGGTCGGCCTCGGTGCCGGGTGCGGTGCTGCCGAGCCTGCGGCGCAGGCCGCCGCGGGTCTGCGTGGTGGTCGACACGTCCGGGTCGGTGAGCGACGCCGAGTTGGGCAGTGCGCTGCTGGAGGTGGCCGCGATCGCCCGTGCGGTGGGCGGGCGGCGGGACCTGGTCGGTGTGGTGTCCTGCGACGCGGCGGCCGGCGCGGTGCTGCCGCTCTGCCGGGAGGAGGGGCTCGGGCTGATCGGCGGTGGCGGCACCGATCTGCGGGCGGGTTTCGCCGCGGCCCTGCGGTCCAGGCCCCGGCCGGACGTGGTGGTGGTCCTGACCGACGGTCAGACGCCGTGGCCCCGGGAGCGGCCGTCCTGCCGGACGGTGGTCGGTCTGTTCCGCCGCGAGGGCTCCCGGCGGTCCTGGGACGAGGACGATCCCGACCACGTCCCGGACACGCCACCGCCCTGGGCCCGGGTGGTGACCGTGGGCTGAGTCCCTCGGGGCGGATGGCTCGAGACCGTGAACCTTTCCGGTGCAGGTGCCGACTGTTCCGGTGACGGGGGACGCGGGACAGGGAGGTGCAGTGAGCGAGGATGATCGCTCCGGGTTGCTGGTGGTGCGCTGCCGGCTCGGGGAGCGGGCCGCGTTCGGGGAACTGGCACGTTTGTGGCACGACGCTCTGTGGCGTTATGTGCGGGGCATGGTCGGTTCGCCGTACGTCGCGGACGATCTTGCGCAGGACGTATGGGTTGCCGTGGTGCGCGGGCTGCCGCGGCTGCGGGAGCCGGACCGATTCGCTCCCTGGTTGTTCACCATCGCCCGGCGCACGGTGGCCGACCATCTGCGGGAGGCGTACAAGGCTCCGCAGACGTCGGTGGAGGAGACGGACGTCGCCGCCGACGACTCCCTGAGCGGCCTCCTGGCCACGATGGAGATCGAAGCCGGCCTCGGCGAACTTCCGCCACTGGAGCGCGAAGTGATGATCCTTTTCCACCTGCAGGACCTGCCGCTGGCTGCCTGTGCGGAGGTACTCGGCGTACCACCCGGCACGGTCAAGAGCAGGCTGCACCGTGCGCGTCGCACACTGCGCGAGATCCTCACCGAAAGGGGCCACGAGACATGAGCGAGCAGGACCGCGGAGCGCACCGGAGCGTGCCCGCAGAGCTGGAGCGCGCGCTGGCGGCGGAGGTCTCACTGCGTTCCCGGATGCGGTACGTGGCCGTGGGTCTTGCGGGAGGCTGCGCAGCGGTACTTGTCGCCGTGCTGTGGGCGACCGAGCCGCGGCCCCTCCCTCTGCGCACCCGGGCGGTCTTCACCGGGCTGATCGCCGTCGGGCTGGCCTGGGCTGCTTTCGCCGGTTGGGTCTTGAGCAGGCGCCGGCCGTTGTACGCACGGGATCAAGTGTTGGGAGCCCGGCTCGCACTCGCGGTGAGCACGGTGACGGGAATCGTCGGAACAGCTCTGGCCGCAGCACGCGGCACCGCGACCGCGACCCTGACCGCCGCCCTGGTCGGCACCGTCCTCATCGCCACCGCGGGGCTGCTCCTGGCCAGGGCGCAATCCCGCCGGCGTGAGCTGCTGCAGCTGCGTGACGTGCTGCAACGGGACGTCTCCTGAGAGGCCGTGCACTACAGGTCGGCGGTGGTGGCCGAAGCATTGGCGCCCGCTCGCAGATTTCCGGAGCGGGCTGCCGCGCACGTACGGGGACACCGCAACGGGCCGTCGCGGTGTCTCCCGTCCCGTGAAGTCCCACAGTCACGTCCGACCCGTTACGCCGCCGGTACTGGAAGAAAACCTACAGCCAGCACCTGATCCGCGATCCGTCCAGGGCGACTTCGGACACCACCGAATAGATCTTGGTCTGGCTGTCGAAGCTGATCCGCGCCATCACGGGAACGCCGTCGATCGTTCGGCTGAAGCAGAACCCGCCTCCGCGGCTGTCGTCACAGGCTCAGCAGCAGGTCCCGGACCGCGGCGGGCCGGGACAGGAAGGGGTGGTGGCCGGTGTCGAGCTCGACGGCGCTGCCGGCCCGGCGGGCGAACTCGCGCTGCAGCCGCGGCGGGGTGCCACGGTCCTGAGCGCAGACGAGGTACGTCGAGGGCACCTGCTGCCATGCGGCAGCCCCGACCGGCTGCCCGGTCACCTGCACGCTCTGCCGGGCGAGGTGGTCCGCCGCCTGCACCTGGACCTCGGGGTCGCAGTCCTGCAGGAACGTGTCCACGAGCAGCTCGGGGCGGACCCCGAACGTACCGGCGTCGGGGTCGACGTCGAGGAACGGGGCGGGGCTGCCGTCCCCGAACTCCGACAGGCTCTGCCCGACCTCCGGAAGGTAGCCGGCGACCAGCAGCAGGTGGCGCACCGACCCGATTCCCGCGGCGGCTTCCGCGGTGACGATGCCGCCGTAGCTGTGGGCGACCACGACGGTGGGCTCGTCGCCGGCCTGCAGTACCCGCCGCACCGCGGCGACGTCCTCGGGCAGCCCCGGACCACCGGCGCCACCGGGCCGGCCCGCCTCGCCGCAGCTCGGCAGCGCCGGGGCCACGCTCGGCACCCCCCGCTCCCGCAACAGCTCGGCGGTGCGGTGCCACCACCACGACCCGTCCCGCACGCACGCCCCGTGCACGAACACGACCCGCATCGCCACCTCCAGTCGGCCGCTCCCGGAAAGAACGGACCTGCCGTCCCAGGCTCCCACGGGCGTCGCCCGCAGCGGTGCTGCGCCGGGTAGCGGCGGGAGCACGTCGACGGCAGAGGGCCCTCCCCTGCCGTCTCCCCCGCGCCCGCGCCTGCCGCCGACCTGTCTCCCGGAACGGAACGCACCGCTGGGCTCGTCAGCCGACGTGGGCCTCGCACGCCGGCTCCTGCGCGTAGCAGGGCGGCCGTCGCGCCACCACGCCCGGCCGGCCGGGCGACGGCGACGGCGCAACGCCGCTCGGCTCGTTCACGAAAAGGGGACAACCGGTTGGCGTGCCGGTCGCCGCCTGCAGCGAATCGACATGCTCACGGGTTCGGACAGCACCCGGCGGCCCGCAGGTGTCCGATGAGCAGAAATGATGATCTTGGGTGGGTTCGGCGGCTAGGGTGGGGCCGTGTCTGTGACCAAGGATCGTGATGACGTCGCCGAGCAGCTCGAACCGTTCCGGAGGGAGCTGACGGCGTACTGCTACCGGATGCTCGGTTCCGCGTTCGAGGCCGAGGACGCGGTGCAGGAGACGCTGGTCCGCGCCTGGTCGAAGTACGCGGGATTCGAGGGGCGTTCGGCGCTGCGGACGTGGCTCTACCGGATTGCGACCAACGTGTGCCTGGACATGGCTCCGGCCGCGCAGCGGCGGGCCCGGCCGATGGACCTGACCTCGCCGGTGGCGGCGTCCGCGCCGGACCTCACGCAGTTGGAGGAGAACATCTGGGTGGGACCGGTCCCCGACCGGCGGGTGCTGGGCGGCGATCCTGCCGAGGTGGCGGTGGGCCGGGAGACGATCCGGCTGGCGTTCGTCACGGCGCTGCAGACGCTCCCCGCCAGGCAGCGGGCGATCCTGGTGTTGCGGGAGGTGCTGGCGTGGTCGGCGGCGGAGACCGCCGAGCTGCTGGAGACGTCGGTCGCCTCGGTGAACAGCGCGCTGCAGCGGGCGCGTGCCACGCTGGCCGAGGGCGGCGGGATCCCTGAGAGCGACACGTACAAGCCGCTGGACGAGACCCAGCAGGCGCTGCTGGCGCGGTACGTGCAGGCGTTCGAGGCGTTCGACATCGAGGGGTTGAAGAAGCTCCTGCACGAGGACGCCGTGCTCAACATGCCACCCTACCAGATGTGGGTGCGGGGTGCGGTGGAGCTGGGCGAGTGGTGGCTCGGTGCGGGCTGCAGCTGCCGCGGGTCGCGGCTGCTGGCGGTGGAGGCGAACGGCTCGCCCGCCTTCGCGCAGTACCGGCCGGCCGAGGACAAGAACGGCTGGGCGCCGTGGGGCATCACGGTGCTGGAGATCACCGACGGGCGGATCAGCACCATGACCAACCACATGGACACCGAGCGGCTGTTCCCGCTGTGGGGCCTACCCATGCGGCTCCCCGCCACCGGCGTCTGACGGGTCCTCGCAGCGCAGCACCTCCGCCAGGCCGGTCAGCGCCAACAGCAGCCGCAGGCGCCGGCCGGCCCCGCGCAGGACGAGGTCGGCGCCGGCCCGCCGGGCAACGAGTCCCAGGCGGGCCAGCCGGTCGAGGTCGGCGGGGCCGGGCGCCGTGAGGGACGCGACCTCGCAGACCACGAGCCGGACGGCGGGCCGCTCGGCGAGCAGCCCGGCCAGGCGCTCCGGCAGCGGCGGGCCGTCGCCCGGGACGGCCGGGAGCACGGGAAACAGCAGACTCTCCACACCTGTGAGGACTCCCCGCCGGCCCTCGATTCATCGGCGCACACGGGCCCCTGCAAAAAATCTTGAAAACTTCCGCCGGGGACCGATGAGTCCGAGCGTGGTGCCCCGTCTGACCGGGTGAGAGCAACCGACACCCGAGAAGCACAGGGAGCACCCCATGAGGAAGATCACCGCCGGACTGTTCATCGCCGCCGACGGCGTCGTGGAGAGCCCGGAGCAGTGGCACTTCCCGTACTTCAACGACGAGATGGGCGCGGCCGTGACCGCCCAGCTCGGTGCGGCCGACACCGTACTGCTCGGCCGCACCACCTACGACACCTTCGCCGGCGCCTGGCCGGCCCGGGAAGACGCGGGCGGCGAGGACGCCCCGATGGCCAAGGCGCTCGGCGACGCCCGCAAGATCGTCGTCTCGAACTCGGAGCTGGAGTTCACCTGGCGCAACTCCGAGCAGCTCAAGGGCGACCTGGTCGAGGCCGTCACGGCCCTGAAGCAGGAGAGCGGCGGCCCGATCGGCATGTCCGGCTCGATCTCGGTGGTGCGCGCGCTGCTGGCGGCCGGACTGATCGACGAGCTGCACCTGTTCGTCCACCCGATCGCGGTCGGCAAGGGCATGCGCCTGTTCGACGAGACCGCCGGCCCGATCCGGCTGAAGCTCCTGAGCAACACCGTCTTCACCACCGGCGTGCTGCACACCGTCTACGGCCCGGCCGACAAGTAACCCACCGACGAGGAGAACACCATGACCACCCCGGCCAAGGGACCCGCCGGCTACTTCCCCTCGATCGAGAAGAAGTACGGCCGGCCGATCGCCGAGTGGCAGCAGCTGATCCGCTCCTCGCCGCTGACCCGGCACATGGAACTGGTCGCCTGGCTGAAGACCGAACACGGCCTGGGCCACGGCCACGCCAACGCCCTGGTCGCACACACCCTCGCCACCGGGAACACCACCCGCTGACCCGTCCGGAAGGACTTCTCCCATGACCAGCGTCGTCTCTGCCGACGGCACCACCATCGCCTGCACCGCGACCGGCAACGGCCCGGCCGTCGTCTTCGTGGACGGCGCCCTGTGCCACCGGAACTTCGGGCCCGCCCGGGCGGTGGCCGAGCAGCTCGCCGCCCACCACACCGTGTACACCTACGACCGGCGCGGCCGCGGTACCAGCGGCGACACCGCGCCGTACGCCGCGGAACGGGAGGTCGAGGACCTGGCCGCCGTGATCGCCGCTGCGGGCGGGAGCGCTGCGGTGGTCGGCATCTCCTCCGGTGCGGCACTCGCCCTGCGCGCCGCCTCGAGCGGCATCGGCATCAGCCGTGTCGCCGCGTACGAGCCGCCGTTCAGCACCGAGGACGGGCAGCGCGAACGATTCACCGCCTACGCGGCCGGTCTGTCGGCGGACCTCGCCGACGGGCGGCGCGGGGACGCGGTCGCCCGGTTCATGACCTTCGTCGGAGCACCGGAGCCGGTGGTCGAGCAGCTGCGCAGCTCGCCCGCGTGGCCCGCGTTCGAAGCGGTGGCGCCCACCCTGGCGTACGACGCCGCGGTCCTCGGCGCGGCGTCCGGGGCGGGCGTCCCCGTCGACGCGCTCGCCGGGATCACCGTGCCCGTCCTCGCCCTCGACGGCGGCGCCAGCCCCGAGCTGCTGCGCGCCCCGGCCCGTGCGGTGGCCGCCGCGGTCCCCGGCGCCGAGTACCGGACGCTCCCGGACCAGACCCACGAGGTCGCGGCCGACGTCCTCGCCCCGGTGCTGCTGAAGTTCTTCGCCGCCTGATCCGGCGGACTGCGGGCGGCCGCAGCGTGCGCCGCGATCCGGCCCGGGAAGAACGGTACGACGCTCCAGGGCCACGGGTACTCGGCCGTCGCCCGCCCGACCCGCGCCGGTGCGGGCACCGGCAGCGGCAGACGACCGGCCGGCGCCGGCAACCACCGCTGCTCGTGCGCCGCGAGCCCGGCGGACAGGGCACGTCGCGGCAGCCGGACGAGGAGTTCCTCGCCGAGCCGGCACACGAGGTTGTCCCACCCGTTGGCCGGCACCTCGATCGGCAGATCCGCGAGATCGGGGTGCTGCTCGTCGAGCAGACGGCGCACCAGCTCGACGGAGACCGGTACTTCCGCGGCCGGCATCCGGTGAGCCGTCACGGTGAGAACACTACGGCCGCGCCCCGCGGCGCAGCGCCGGACCGCGGGCGGGAGAAGGGCTGCCGGCGGCGGGACGTGCCGGGGGCAGCGCAGTGGCCGGGCTCCGGAGGATGGTGTGCGGTGTTGTCGGGTGCGGATGGGCCGGAAGATCTGACGGACCATCACTCAAACGGCCCGGCTCGCGGGGTCTTCGGCCCACGGCCACTGTGCCGTGTCGGCGGCGAGGCGTCCGGGGCACCGTGTACGGAGCGTGAGGACGGGGCGGATCACACAGCGTCAACAGTCCCCGGCGTCCGCCGATGCAGGTTGCGTCCGGGACCTGCTGTGCCAGGCTGGAAGTACCCGGATTCAGGCGGCTGTCGCACGCAACTCGGCCGCCGGGTTTCCCATTTGACCGGGTCCGATCCGCCGGTGACATCGCCGGGGGGCCACCGTCGGGTGTGCGGGCGGCGGCCTTGCGCGGGCGGCGGCCTCGTCCTCCGGGTCCGGTCGTTCTCTGAGCACGAGGAGAGCACTGTGAGCCTGGTGCAGATCGCGGGTTCCGCGGAGGTCCTGCGCGCGGTGGTGGCCATGCCGGAGATCGAGGACGTCCGGGCGAGCCTGGTGACGCTCGACGACGGGAGCCTCCGGGTCGCCGCCTACGCGTCCGACCAGGCGGTCGAGGCGGCGGTCGCGGCCGGCGCCGTGGTGGTGGTGCTGGTCTCGACCGAGGCGGTCGCCGAGCAGCAGAACCGGCTGGCGGCGGTGATCGAGCAGGGCCGTGGCGCCCGCGGGGAGGTGTGAGCGATGCCCCCGCCCTACCCCGCGATCACCGTTCCGCAGACTCCGGCCCAGATCGAGGCGGCGCTGGCGGACCTCGCGGCCTCCTTCCCGGCCCTGTGCACGCTCGACAGGTTTCCCAACAAGAGCGTCGAGGGCAGGGACATCCACTTCATCAAGATCGCGAACGGAAGCGGCTCCAACCGGCCGGTCGTGGTGCTGATCGGCGGCGTGCACGCCCGCGAGTCCGCGCCGCCGGACGCGCTGATCCGCTTCGCCCAGTCCGTCCTGGTCAGCCACGACGGGAGCAGCGACATCACGTTCCCCGCCATGTCCTGCGAACCGCTTCCCTCGGGCCCGGCGGTGGCCTACCCCGACTTCACGATCCTGGCGAGCGACGTCAAGAAGATCGTCGACACGGTCGACCTGTACATCGCGCCGCTGATCAATCCGGACGGGCGGCTCTTCGACCAGTTGCACCCTCCGTCCCCGCCCTCCGGCGGGTGGCGCAAGAACCGGCGGCCGCATCCCGACCCGGCGAAGATCGGTGTCGACCTGAACCGGAACCACGACATCGCATGGAAGTTCGAGGACTACTACGACATGGCCCTCTACCGTGCGGACTATCCCACGGGCCCGGCCGAGGCCGTCGACGAGTCCGAGGAGACCTACCGCGGCCCCTCGGTGGCCTCCGAGCCGGAGACCGCCAACGTGCAGTGGATCGTCGACACCAAGAAGCCCGCCTTCTTCGTCGACATCCACCAGTTCGGCCGCAAGGTCCTGATGCCCTGGGGCCTGGAGGACAACGGCGACGACCCGACGATGACCTTCTCCTCCCCCGCCTGGACGGGCAAACGCGACGGCCTGCGGCCGGGCAGCCTGTCCCTCCCGCCCACCGACCCCGACTACAAGGAGTTCGTCAGCGACTCCGCGCCGCACTTCGTCAAGAAGAACCTGGGCTTCATCGGGGACTCGATGCGCGACGCCATCCTGGCCAGTGCCGGGGTGGTGCTCGGCTCCACGGCACCCGACCCCAAGCGCGACCACTCCACCTTCGAGGTGGCCCAGGCCGCGGTGCTGTACCACCCGGTCGGCGGCGGGCCGGTCACCGGCACCACCCACGACTACGCGTTCCGCAAGCAGTTCGACGACCCTGCCAGGGCACCGGTCTTCGCGTTCGGCATCGAGTCCGGGCACGAGGAGGAGGCCGGCTTCCACCCCGACTACGCGAGCCCGCCGGGCCACTACGCCAAGATCGAGCGGGAGATCCACGCCGCACTGATCGCGCTCGGCACGATCGCCGCCAAGCTCGGGAAGCCCTGCCTGGTCGCCACCGCCACCATGGGCACGCCCGACCACCCCGACGTGGTGACGCTGCGCCGCTTCCGCGACGCATGGCTGGGGCCGCGGTTCGACCGCTGCTACTACCGGGTCAGTCCGCCGGTCGCGCGTTACCTGCTCGCCCACCCCTGGGCGCGCGCCGCCGTACGCCACGGCCTGGTCGGGCCGGCGGCCGCGCTGCTCAGGACGTTCCCGGAGTCGGCCACGAGGGCACCGGGGCGGACCCCACCGGAAAGGACCGCAGCGGGAAGGACAGACTGATGGCCGGCACCGCCGAACTGCTCGCGCTCGAACTCGGACGCCTGCTCGAGCCGCTCCGCACCCGGCTGCAGGCGGGCGATGTCGACGCGCTCTTCACCGAGTTGGGGCTTCCGCTCCCCGACTCGGTGCGGGACGCCCCCGCCGTGGTGTCCGCCACCACCACGGCGGCCGCGGCGCTGGGCGGCCTCGCGCCCAGGACCGCCGCTCTCGCCGCAGCCGTCCGGGCGGACGACCGGGCGCTGATCGCGCAGGGCTTCGCGGAGCTCGTACCGGCCGTCGCGACCACGTTCACCTCGCTCGGCCAACTCGCGACCCAGGTGAAGGACGCCTTCCAGGGCGCACCACCCGAGTTCGGCCCGATCCTCGCCCAACTGCCCGAGCGGCTGCTGCACTTCACCATCGTCAGCTACCTGGAACGGCACCGCCCGAAGCTCGGAAGCACGCTCGCGCTGCTCGGTCTGATCGAGTCGGTCACCGAGCCCGCCGACGGCACCCGGGCGGCGTACCAGCGGCGCAGCCTGCGCCTCGACCGGCTGCCGGTGGTGTTCGACGATCCCGCGACGGCCCTGAACAGCGTCTACCGCTGGGGCGATGCGACCCAGGTCCTGGACGCCGGGCTGCTGCTGGGCCGCCTGTGCGCGCTGCTGACCGCGATCGGGCTGCCCGCGGTGATCGAGCCGGACGTACCCCGGCTGCGCGCGTTCCTGCTCGCGCTGGAGCCCGACGGCGGCGCTCCGGCGCCGACGCCGCTGCAACTCACCCTCGACGTGGTCGACTTCACCGGCGTGGACGTGCTGCTCCCGCTCAGCGAGCAGTGGGAGGTGCGCCTGCGGGCGGACGGTGCGCTCGACGTCGGCGCGGGGGTGCGGATCGAGCCGCCGGCCAGGTTGGTCCCGCTCGCCCCGGCGCCGGAACTGTCCGGCGAGCTGACCCTGGGATTCCGACGCACCGCACCCGGGACGGGGCCCGTCCTGCTGTTCGGGCAGGCCGACGGCTCACGGCTGACCGCCGAGTCCGTGCAGGCCGGGTTCGGTGTGCGGTTCGCAGCCGCCGGCACCGAGGTGGTGGCGGACCTGGTCGTGGACGCCGAGGTCGTGGACGGCCGACTGGTGATCGGCCTCGGCGGTGCGGACGGATTCCTCGCCGCCTTCCTGCCCGGGACCCTGGAGCTCGATCTCGATCTCGGGCTGCACTGGAGCGGGCAGGAGGGCGTCACGTTCAGCGGCGGCGCGGCCCTTCGGCTCGCGGTGCCGCTGACCGTGGAACTCGGTCCGCTCCGTCTGGACCGGCTGGACGTCGTGGTGCTGCCGACCGCCGCCGGGATCGGGACCGAGGCCCGGGTGGCCGGCGGGATCGCGCTCGGCCCGTTCACCGCTTCGGTCGAGGGCATCGGTGTGGGCACCGACCTCGCCCTCCGGCAGGGCAGTCTCGGGCCGGTGGACGTGTCGTTCCGGTTCCTGGCCCCGCAGGGGCTCGGGCTGGCCGTCGACGCGGGGCCGGTGCAGGGCGGCGGCTTCCTGCTGTTCGACCGGCCGGCCGGCCGCTACGCCGGCGGCTTCGAGGTCGACCTGGCGGCCGTCGGGGTCTCCGCGACCGGCATCCTGGACACCGGCCCGGCCGCCGGCGGCTTCGCCCTGCTGGTCGTGCTGCGCGCCGAGTTCCCGCCGATCCAGCTGGGCTTCGGGTTCGCACTCTCCTCGGTCGGCGGGCTGCTCGCGCTGAACCGGCGCATCGACGTGGACGCGCTGCGCGGCCGGTTCGCCTCCGGCGCGGTCGGCCGGATCCTCGCCCCCGAGGACCCGGTCCGCAACGCGCCCGTGCTGCTGGCCGACCTCTCCGCGGTCTTCCCGCCCACCCCCGGCGTCAGCGTGGTGGGACCGACCCTCCGGCTCTCCTGGGCCGAGCTCGTCCGGTTCGACCTCGGCGTCTTCGTGGAGCTGCCCGGACCGACGAAGACCGTGCTGCTCGGCTCGGCCCGGGCGGTGATCGACAACCCGGCCGGCGGTGGACCGCTGCTGCAGCTCCGCCTCGACATCATCGGTCTGCTCGACTTCGCCAAGCGGGTGCTGGAGTTCGACGCCGTCCTGGTCGACAGCCAACTGCTGGAGGTGCTGGAGCTCTCCGGCGGGGCCGCGTTCCGGCTGAGCTGGGGAGACCAGCCGTACGTGCTGCTGTCGGTGGGCGGCTTCCATCCGGCGTACTCCCCCGCCCCGCTGGTGCTGCCGCCGTCCCTCAGCAGGATCGCGATGACCCGGGGCACCCCCGACGACCTGCTGTACCTTCGGTTCGAGGGCTACTTCGCGGTCACCACCAACACCCTCCAGCTGGGTGCGACGGTCGAGGCCGCCGTCAACGCGGGCTCCATCAGCGCCCGTGGCTTCCTCGGCTTCGACACGCTGATCCGCTTCGACCCGTTCTTCTTCCGGACCGCCTTCTCGGCCTCGTTCCGGGTCCGCTTCGAAGGCGCGACGCTGGCCGGCGTCCGGGTGACGGGCGAGCTGTCGGGACCCGGCCCGATCACCTTCCACGGTGAGTACTGCATCGAGATCCTCTTCTTCGACATCTGCTTCGAGGGCACGTTCACCCTCGGCTCCCAGGGACGTCCGACGGCGGTTCCGGTCGGCAGCGCGGTGGACGAGCTGGCCGCAGAGCTCGAACGGCCGGGCAACGTCACGTCCGGCGAGGGCGCCGCCGACCGCTCGGCGGTCGTCGAACCGGCGGCGGGCGCCGCGCTGCCGGTCCTCTCCCCGGCCGGGCAGATCGCCTGGACGCAGTCCCGGGCACCGCTCGGCCTGTTCCTGCAGCGCTTCGAGGGCACTCCGCTGGCCACCCCGGAGACGGTCACGGCGACCGGCCCCGCGGTCACGGGTGACGCCGTCGACTGGTTCGCGCCCGGCGCGTTCGCCGAACTGTCCGACAGCGACGCGCTCAACCGCAGGGCGTTCGAACGCCTCGACGGCGGGGTCCGGCTCGGCACGCCCGGCACCGCGGACGGTCCGGCCCGCACCCATGCCGTGACGGTCGAGCAGATCCGGCTGCCGAACCCGCCGACGGCGGGGTTCGAGTTCGTCGTACCCGGCTGGCTGGCCGGGGCGGTCGGCGCCCGTACCGGGCAGGTCGAGCGGGCGGCGGTCGCCGGTGCGATCGGGGTGCACGACGAGCAGTGGCAGGTGCACGCCGCGGACGGGGCCGTGGTGGCCGGCGGGCTCAGCGAGAGCCAGGCCCACCAGCTCACCGCCGCCGGTGCGGGGGCCGCGGCCGTCCCCGCCACCGACCAGGTCGCGTCCGTGCCGTTCTGAGGAACCGTGAGGCGGAGATCCGTCCCGCGGAACTGCCCTTCCGAGGAGGTGTCGGCAGTGCCCCCCACACTGACGTTCGTGAGCTGGGCCCGGGAGCGGGTCGGTGAACTCGTGACCGGCACCGAGGGCGGGCGGGCCCGGGTGTCCACGGGCGTGACGCTCACCGGCCGGGCCGCCGACGGCGCGATCACGGGCGCCGAGACGCGTCAGGTCCGCTTCCTGCTCGCCGGCCCGCAGGACGTGGCGGGCCTGAACCCGGGTGCGGTCGTCGGCCGCTACCCGGTGCCGGGGGCCGTCGACGCCGAAACCGACAAGTGCCCGCACATCGAGTTCGCCGACGCCGCCCTGCCCTGGCGCTACACCCCGGCCGCCAACCCCGCGGCCGGCACCGGGGCCCTGCGGCCGTGGCTGGCGCTGGTGGTCGGGATCGAGGGCACCGAACTGACCCTCGCCGGCGACTTCGTCTCGCTCGGCACGGAGGTCCAGAACGCCCACCCGCTCGCCGCGCCGCACCCGTACGGGCACGTCCAGCGGGCCGAGGGCCGCCACCTCGCCCGCCTGCTGTCGACCCGCCCGCTCGCCGCCGACACCGACTACACCGCGGTGCTGGTACCCGCGGTACCGGGGTGGACGGGCACCGCCCCGGTCACCCTGCCCGTGTACGACAGCTGGCGCTTCCGGACCGCGGCCCAGCCCGGCAGCTTCGCCAAGCTGGCGGCCCGTCTGACCCCCGGCGCGGCCGACCCCGGGACCGGCCGGGCACCCGTTCGCTACCCGTACCTCGCGGACCGGGCCGTCGAGCTGCGCGGCGCGCTCGCACCGATCGGCTCCACCGACCCGGAACTGGATCCCGCGATCGCGGCGGACCTGCCGCAGCACACCGTCCCGCCGCCGGACCCGCGCGGGCGCCCGGTGATCGGACCGCCGGTGTACGGAGCGGCCTGGCCGCCGGCAGCCACCGCCTGGGCCGCCGGCCTCAACGGCGACCCGCGCCACCGGGGAGCCGCCGGACTCGGCCTCGAACTGGGCATCCGCCTCCAGGAGGAGCTGGTCGAGGAGGCCCGCGAGCACGCCGGGGCGCTCGCCGTCGCCGCCCAGTGGCTCGGCCGGCTCAGCCTCGGCCTCGCCGCCTCCGGCAGCCTCTGGCGGCGCCGACTGCCCACCGATCCGCTGCACCGGCTCTGGCTGTTCGGCCCCGCCCTGCGGCGGGTGGTCACCCCGCAGGGCCCGCTGGCGGAGCTCACGGTGGCGCGGGGCCTGGCACTGCCCCGGGGGATCTTCTCCACCGCCGCCCGCCGCGCCGTCCGCCCCGGGCCGGCCCGCACCGCGCTGCTCAGAGGTGCGATCGACCCCGCGGGAGTGCTCCGGGCCGCCAACCGCTGCCCCCGCCCGCCCGGTCCGAGCGAGGACGGCGTACCGCCGCTCGGCAGGCGCTTCGACGAACGGCTGAAGGAGGCCCTGGCCTCGGGCCGCCTCGACAGCCGGAACGCGGTCGAAGGACTGCGCCGCTTCGACGTCGGGCGGCTCCCCAAGGAGCTCCGGGAACCGGCCACGGCCCTGCTCCGCCGACTGATCCAGACCGCCTCCGACGGCCGGACCGACCTGGCCTGGGGCCGGTCGATCGAGGCCCTGACCGCGGCCGCCGCGGTCGGCCCCCGTGACGAGCGGGCCCTGGCGCGCACCCGTGAGCTGCTGGAACAGGCGCTGAAGGAGTTCGGCAGCGATCCGGAGCTGCCCGGCGACCTGATCGGCCTGCTCGACGCCCTGGCGGAACGCCCCGGCCGGGAACCGCCGTGCCGTCCGGTGGATCTCGACGCACTGGCCGCGAGCGTGACCTCGCTGTTCGACCCCACCGCCGAGGACGCGCCGGCGCGGGTCCGCGTCCTGGCCGGCATCGACGGACTCGACCAGGCCCAGCCGCTGGCCCCGCCCGAGGTCTGCGTCGGCCTGGACCGGCCGGTGTGGCGCGACCTGAACGACGCGTTCGCCGAATGGCTGCTGCCGGGCGCCGGCAACCTGCCGGACGACTCGGTCAACGCCGTGCAGACCAACCCCGTCTTCACCGACGCCTTCCTGGTCGGCTACAACACCCAGCTCATCGGCGAGCTGCGCTGGCGCAACCTGCCGATCGCCACCGGCTGCACGCCGCTGCGGGTCTTCTGGGACCGCGCGGACACCGCGTCGGGTCACCGCGTCGACGACATCGTCGGCATCGCGAACTGGCCGCCCGGCAGTGCGCTGGGCGCTCCCGAGCACCGGCCGGGCGGCGCGGCCGGCGGCGACCTGGTCCTGCTGTTCCGCGGGCAGCTGTTCCTGCGCTACCCGAAGACGCTGCTCTACCTGGTGTCGGCCGTCCTCGGGGACGGCGTCGACTTCGACAGCGACCCCGGTTCCGCGGCGCCGCGCGTGCTCCCCGCCTTCCAGGGACGGATCGGCGCGGACATCACCTTCTTCGGGTTCCAGGACTTCCCGGCCGGCGGCATCGCCTCGCACTGGGTCGTGCTGGAGGAACCGCCGTCCGGCTACCGGTTCTTCAACGACGCCGTCAGCCCGGCGGGCCGGGACGGCGCCCGGTTCGCCGACGAGGCCTTCGCCGACCCGGTGCGGGTGCTCGTCCGCGGCGACAGCCTGACCCCCTCGACGGCCTGACGCCCCGACACCTCGACCCCCGACACCTCGACCCCTGTCACCGTGACCCCGACAGCCTGACCGTTCGACCCCGGCCCCCCGAGGAGGACCCCATGCCGGCCGACCTGGGCGTGCTGCTCCCGCTGCGGATCGAGACCCGGTTCGCCGGGCCGACCCTGCGACTGCGGGTGGTGCCCGACGAGCTCTGGTTCACCCGCCACGACCCCCGGCCGGGCGCCGCCGAGGTCACCGCGCTCAAGCGCTACGCCGCGGACCCGGGCCTGCCCGCGTTCCGGGAGCTGGCCTCGGCGGTGGGCGCCCCGCGGGCCGCCTTCCTGGTCCGCACGTACCTGACCGAGGACCCGGCCGAGCTGAACGAGGAACCGGTCTTCCAACGGATCGAGGGCCTGCCGAAGGAGCTGCACGTCTGGCTGGCGCGCGGCGGCGGTGACCCCGAGCACGTGCTGACCCTCGCCGTCGACCACACCCGGCTGGCCGTGGCCCTGGACTCGACGGCCCCTCGCTGGTGGGAGGACTGGGACGAGGCCGTCGGCGCCGGACTCGCCGGCGAGGTGCCCCTGCCCGGCGACCCCGACGACATCGACCTGCTCGTCGTCACCGGGCTGGGCGAGACACCGCCCGGCGCACTGTTCGGCGCGCTGGGCGCCGAGGGCCGGCTCGGCCTGATCGCACCGGGCACGGCCACCAACACGGTGGACGGCGAACCCGCCGCCGGACTCGCCACGGACGCCGACAGCTGCTGGCAGCTGCTCGACGGCGCGCCGGGTGAGAACGAACAACTGGTCAGCCTCGCCCTCACCGGCGACGAGCAGCTGCTGGGCCGGCTGCCGGGCCCGACCGAGCCGCACTTCAGCGCCTCCACCGGCATGGTCCGCGCCCTGTGGCCCGCGCTGTGGGGGTTCGCCGCGACGGACGTGTGGGCGCTGCCGCGCGCGGCCGACACCGCCGCCTGGGCCGCCGATGCGCTCTTCCCCGAGGGGATGTTCCCGGCCGTCCGGGTGGGCCCGCAGCCCTACGGCCTGCTCCCGGCCACCGCCCTGACCCGGTGGGTGGCCGGCGAGCAGGACGTCGAGTCGGGCCTGCTCCCGCCGCTCCTGCGGCTGAGGGAGTTCTGGCAGGCCGCTGCCGAACGGCGCGGGACCGTCGCCGGCACCTCCACGGACGGCCTGCTCGACCTGCTCGGCCACGTCCCGAGCGCCCCGTCCTACCGGCACCGCCGGGCGGCCCCGCTGGAGCTGTGGTGGCAGTCGATGCTGCTGCTGGGCACCGCGGGCGGGTGGCACGAACTCGACCGGCAGTGGCAGCTGGCCTACCCGCTCGTCGGCGAACTGGGACTCGCCCCGCACCGCCGGTACGGCTCGCGCGGGCGCACCGGCCCGCTGCGGATGCCCCTGGTCGTGCCGGACGGTCTGCCGGCCGACCGCACCGTGGGTGAACTCCTGGCGCTGCTGCTGAAGACGGCGACCCGCGCGCCCGCCCTGTTCGCCAACACCCGGGCCCTGGCGGAGCGCCTGAAGGTGGAACCGGACAGCCTGCTCCTGCGCCTGGTCGTCCGAGCGCTCCAGGTCGCCATCGGCGACGTCGGCCGGGAGGCACTCGGAGACCCTGTCCCGGCCCTGGAACAGCTCGCCCGCCCCGACAACCGGCAGGGACGGCTGGAGCACTGGATCAGCCGGACCACGCCCGAGATGCTGCGCGGCACGAGCCCGGCCCCGGTGGCCTTCCAGCGGGTGGCCGGCGGGCTCGCGTCCCTCGTCGAAACGGCGGAGGACCGCCTCGAACGGATGCTGCGCGCGAACCTCGACACCGCGGCCCACCGCCTCGACCCGTGGCTGGCCGGCCCGCCGACCCGCCGGCTCCAGGACCTGCTCGACGCCCGGCCCGCCCCGCGGCTCGGCGCCTACGGCTGGGTGGACGCCCCCCGGCCGGGCAGTCCCGGGCCCACGCCCGCCGGGCTGCTGCACGCCCCCTCGCAGGCCCAGGCACTGACCGCCACCGTGCTGCGGGACCGCGCGGTCAACGACCCGCAGGCCGGCCGCTGGGCCATGGACCTGACCTCGCGGACCGTCCGCGACGCGGCGCGGCTGGGCGACTCCGTCCGCGCGGGGGCCCATCTGGGCGAGGTGCTCGGCCGCGACGTCGAACGGATCGCCGGCTCGCCGGACCTCGTCGACGCCCTGCGCACCGCGTTCCCGCTGCGCACCGAACACGCCGGCCGCCGGGTCTGCGACGGCCTGGCCGTCCTGGACGCACCCCCCGCGTCACTCGGGATGTCGGGTGCCCAGCTGGCCGAGCTGGCGGCCCTCCGGCAGGCCGTGGACGCCTACGGCGACCTGCTCGTCGCCGAGGCCGTGCACCACGTCACCCAGGGGCGGCCGACGGTGGCGGGCGCGGCGATGGACGCCGCAGCCGGACTGTCCCGGCCGCCCGAGCTGGAGGTGGTCAACAGCCACCGGCAGGGCCGCGCCGTGGCGACCAGCGTGCTGCTCCTGCTGCCCGACGTGGCCGCGCCGGCGATTCCCGACGAGCCGGCGGAGCACGCCCTGCTGTCACCGGCCGCACTGGCCGACCCGTCCGCTGCGGCCTACCTGACCGCCCGGACGGGCCCCGCGAGCGCCTGGACTTGGACCGTGCCGGGCGAGGCCGGGGACATCCGGGTCAGCCTGGCCGACCTGGGCCTGGCCCCGGCCGACGCGCTCGCCCTGTCACTCACCGACCTGGAGCGCCTGGTGCTCGCCGCGGCGGGCGGACGGGACGCCGTACTCGCGTCCGCGGACGGCTCGCGCCGCTACGAGGACGCCGCCCGGCTGGTCGGCCTGCTCGGCCGCTCGCCGGCAGGCCCCGACGCGATCACCACCGAGCCCGGGCTGCCCACCCCGCCCAGCGGCGTCGAGGCCGGGCTGCGGGCCCGCTACGAGGAACTGCGCCGGACGGCGAAGATCCTCGCCGATCTGCTGGCGGACGCCGCCGACCCGGCCACTGCGGAGCGGCTGCTGGTGGCCTGCCGGGCCTGGGGGATCGCCCCCGACCCGCCCCCGGAGGCGGCGCCCGGTGAGGCCCTGGCTCGGGCCCGCGCCCTGCTGTCCGAGCGGGTGCAGGCGGCCCCCGACCCGACCGGTCTCGACACCGGCGGCCTTCTCGACGCCATCACCCGGCTGGTCAGCCCGACCGGGCAGCTCGCCGTCCTGTCACCGGCGGCTCCGCCGCCGGTCAAGGCTGCCGACCTCGACCTGGACTGGCTCGCGACCGTCGCCGCCGTCCGACCGCCGCTGGCCCGGCTGGAGGTCGAACAGCTCCGGACGCCGGCCTTCGCCGCCTGGTCCACCAAACCCGCGGACCCGTGGCAACGCGACCCGGCGGACACCGGCCGGCTCGTCGTGGCCTACGCCCCCACCGGACTCGACCTCACCGAGGCCCCGCGGGTTACCGCGGCCGTACTGGACCGGTGGACCGAGGTCGTCCCCGACCCGGAGCAGACGACGGCGGCGGCGTTCGGCTTCGACGCCCCGGCCGCCCGCGCCCCCCAGGGCATCCTGCTGGCCGTACCGCCCGATCCCAAGACGGGGCTGGACGAACGGACCGTGCTGGACATCGTGGTCGAGACCCGGCAGCTCGCCCACGCCCGGATGGCCAGGCCGGCCGACCTCGACCCGGCCGTCCTGGGACTGCTGCCGACCGTCCTGCTGCCCGCGACCGGCCGCACCGACACCCCGATCGAGTGACGGCGCGGCACCGGAGCGGGCACGACATGGGAGTGAGGGTCCGACATGGCCATCATCTACGACCTGGTGCGGCGGATCACGGCCACGCCCCGCCTGGACGACCTCGCCAGGGGGTTCGCGGCGGAGGTCGCCGACCCGGCGTGGCTGCTCGGGCGCCAGTGGCAGCTCGGCGAGCACCGGGGCGAGGACGCCTCCTCGCCGGTGCGGGTGCACTACACGTGCCGGCAGACGCCCGTCGAATCGCCGAGCGGCGGCGACCCGGTCACCACGCCCGCGGAGGCGATCGTGGAATCCGAACCCTTCGACTGGTGGACGCCGGGCCGGCGGGTCGGGCTGGGCCGCCTGGCGGCCGACGCGGCCGGGCAGGCGGGCGTCGCGATCCCCGCCGACGACCGCGCCCTGCTGCTCACCGGGCTGCCGGTGCCCTACGACACGTTCACCGGCTTCGACGGCCGGGCCCTGTGGGCCCGGCGGGAGGAGCTCGGCCTCGACCCGTCCTGGTTCGGCCCGGCCGCGCCGCCCGAGCGGGAACCGGAGGACCTGTGGGACCCCACCGAGTTCGGCTACTCCGCCGACTTCACCGCCGGCGGCGTCGATCTCGCCGTCCGCCGGCACGACGGCGGTGACCTGGACTGGTACAGCGCGGACGCCTCGGGGACCGCGGCCGCCGGGGGCGGCGAGCGACGGCAGGTGTATCCGGGGCGGGTGCGTTACCCCGGAGCGCCGCTGCCCAGGTGGTGGCAGATCGAGGACTCGGCGGTCGACATCGGCGGCTACCCGCCGGACCGCTCGCACTTCGCCACGCTGCTACTGATCGATCTGATCGTCAATCAGTCGGACGACTGGTTCGGCTTCCCCGTCGACGCCCTGGCGGGCCACATCGTGACGCTGACCTCGGTGACCGTGGTCGACTCCTTCGGGGAGAAGTGGAAGCTCACCCCGCCCGCGGACGGCTGGAGCCTGTACGCGACCGAGGGCCTCGGCCGGGAGTCCCTGGTCGTCTGGGCCGCCGCGGCCGCACCGCTCACCGGGCCGGTGCTCGACGAGGTGACGGTCGGCGTCGACGAGGACGCCAACCTCGCATGGGCGGTCGAGCGCCGCGTCACCGGACGGGACGTCGGGAGTCCGCCGGACCCTCCCCCGCCGGTCCCCGAAACCGTCGACGCCTCCGGCCGCCTCGGCCACACCTACGAGGCGGCGACCCGGACACCACCCGGCTGGCACCCGTACGTCATCGAGCCGGTCGACGGCCGGCGCAGGTTCGTCCAGGCCCGGGCCGCCGACCTGACCGGTCCTGTGCCGGTGCTGATGCCGGAGCCGGCCAGCGACCTGCTGGTCGTCGCGCCCACCCATCCCGTCCACCAGGTCGAGCCGGCCGCGATCCCGGTGGACGGGCTGCGGCTCGAACGCCGGGCGATGCTCGCCCGCGCGACCGACGGCAGCCCGGTGCTGTGGACCCAGCGCCGACGGGCGCCCCTGCTGACGCCGCCGGCGTTCAGGCTGCACTTCGACGCGCTCACGCCGCATCCACCGGGCGCCTGAGCCGAGGGATCCCGCCGGCACCGGCAGCCGGTCAGGGCCGGGTTCCCGGGACGCCCGTGGCGGACGCGGGCAGCGTCCGGTCCTGCTTCCAGGCGCCGACACCGAGCCGGCCCGTGGTGCCCAGGTCGAGCTCCGGGATCACCATCACCGGATCGGCACCCGCTTTCGCCCGGACCCTCAGATACGGCGCGTTCACCGGGTCGGCCGTGCCGGCCTCCACGGTGTTGCGCCAGACCAACCCGGCGTAGGCGCGCTCACCGGGCCCCAGGGTGACCGGTCGGGGCGGTTCGTCGGCGCCGGTGCCGGTCGAGATGGCGCTGCCGCCGTGCAGGATCCGCACGCTGCCGACGGGCCTGTGCTCCTCGTCGACGACCTGGAGTTCCGGATAACCGTTCAGTTCGACGGTTCCCGCCCCGCAGTTCTCCAGGTGGAGACCGAGTACGCGCAGCCCCATGGCGGCATCGCCCTCGTCGGCGTACACCCGCGTCCCGGACGGCGGGCAGACCCCGGGCTCGGCCGACGCCTCCTTGCTCGGGACACTGCGCACCCTGGTGATCCGCACCCGCCCGCCGCCTGCGGAGGCGGACGCACCTGCTCCAGTGGGAACAACGCCGACCATGTGCTGTTCGGGCAGGGCGGACGAGGGTCCACCGGCCGCGACGGTGCCCGCCACGGTCCGACCGGGCGCAACGTCCGGCACCGTCTGCCTGCTGACCGACATCGCCTGCCCGGCCTGTGACAGGTGCGTGAACGTGACCGTGTAGGTGAAGGGTTCGCTCCCCCGGTTGGTGACCTCGAACTCGGTACAGAGGGGGCCGGAGCCCGTGATCCTGACACCGTTCAGCTCCCGCTCGGCCGGATCACCGACCGGCGCCGAAGCCGAAGCCGAACGGTCCGTCGGCACACCGCAGGCAGACGTGCCGCCCGGCGGGGCGGGGGCCTGCGAACCGGTGGCGGCTTGCGAGCCGCACGCGGTGAGCACCAGGGCCCCGGCGGCCAGGAGGACCGGAGAAGCGGTACGGGAACGACGCACCCGCCGAGCTGACCATGACCGGGCGTCAGGTGCCGTGACGACAGTCACACTTACGGCAACAGCCCTGTCACAGCCGGGGGAGGCGCCGGCATTGCCGGCCCGGCTCGCACGTACCGCTGACGGCACGGACCCCGGTGCGGCCGAATCCTGCATCGTATGCATCCTGTCCGAGCACAAACATGCTGTCGAAAAAGATCACCACTTCGGGGCAATGCACAGGGTGTGGTGCGCCAACTGGCCGCGCCGACGGCTAGTTTGCTCCTCGAGGCCAGCGGCCTGCGCGGACGTTCGCTCCGTTCGCCCCGGTCACGTGCGACATGGACCGTACCGGTCGCCGCTGTTACTGAAGGAGATCCTGCTCGATGACGGTGGACACCAGCCAGGCGGCGCAGTCGGAGCCGACTGGACAGAGCAGCCTGGGCACGGCTGCTGCCCGGAATCTTGCCACCACGACCAAGTCCGCTCCGCAGATGCAGGAGATCACCTCCCGCTGGCTGCTGCGGATGCTCCCCTGGGTGGAGACCAAGGGTGGGACCTACCG
The DNA here is from genome assembly GCF_050749075.1 of Kitasatospora dryopteridis. NCBI lineage: Bacteria > Bacillati > Actinomycetota > Actinomycetes > Kitasatosporales > Streptomycetaceae > Kitasatospora > Kitasatospora dryopteridis. Next base: position 466,644 of record NZ_CP192749.1, read on the forward strand.
GGTGAACCGGCGGCTGACCTACACCGTCGGTGACGGGCGCATCGAGTTCGTCCAGGACGGCGCCCAGGTCCGGGTGATCCCCCGCGAGCTCGGCGAACTCGCCGTGCTGCGCGGCTTCGACGACGTGGCCGTGCTGACCGCACTCGCCGGCCGCTGCGTCCAGCGCGACTTCCGTGCGGGTGAAGTGCTGGTGGAGCGCGGCACTCCTGCCGAGCGGATCCACCTGATCGCCCACGGCCGGGTCGGCCAGAGCTCCGAAGGCCGGTACGGCGAGACGGTGTCCGTCGCCGTGCTGGCCGACGGCGACCACTTCGGCGAGAACGCCTTGCTGGACGACGGTGCGACGTGGGACTGCACCGCCACGGCCGAGACCGCCGGGACCCTGCTCACGCTCGCACGGGCGGACTTCCGTGCCGTGCTGGCAACGGCACCGGGCCTCCGGGCGCACGTCGAACGGTTCTCGGCGATTCCGCTCCAGCGGCAGAACCGGCACGGCGAGGCCGAGATCGCCATGTCGGCCGGCCACACCGGCGAGGTCGAGGTACCCGGTTCGTTCGTCGACTACGAACTCAACCCGCGCGAGTACGAGCTGTCCGTCGCCCAGACCGTACTGCGGGTCCACACGAGGGTCGCCGACCTCTACAACGAGCCGATGAACCAGACCGAGGAGCAGCTCAGGCTCACCATCGAGGCGCTGCGCGAGCGCCAGGAGTACGAGCTGATCAACAACCGTGAGTTCGGCCTGCTCCACAACGCCGCCTTCAAACAGCGGATCCAGAGCCACTCCGGTGCGCCGACCCCGGACGACCTCGACGAACTGCTCTGCCGCCGACGCGGTTCCCGGTTCTTCCTCGCCCACCCCAGGGCGATCGCGGCCATCGGCCGCGAGTTCAACGCCCGTGGGCTCTACCCGGACCACGTCGACCTCGGCGGACAGCAGGTTCCGGCCTGGCGCGGGGTTCCGATCCTGCCGTGCAGCAAGATTCCGATCAGCAAGGAGAACACCACCTCGATCCTCGTGATGCGGACCGGGGAGGACAAGCAGGGCGTCATCGGTCTGCACCAGACCGGGCTGGCGGAGGAGTACGAACCGGGCCTGTCGGTGCGGTTCATGGGCATCGACGAACGGGCGATCATCTCCTACCTCGTCAGCACCTACTACTCCGCAGCGATCCTGGTTCCCGACGCGCTCGGTGTACTGGAGAACGTGCAGATCGGCCGCAGGCAGGGCTAGGGCCCAGGAGCCGCAAGCCGGTTTTGATCAGCTTCGCCGGATCACGTCGGCCCGGCGAGCGGCGCGCTGCCGTGCACCGCACACACCGCGGGAGCCGCCGGACGCCGGACCTGGGCAACTGTCGCGGCGGTCCGGCGTGCTGTGCGGTGCCGGACTGACATGTCCGGCACGGCACGGCCCGGGGCGGGACGGCCCTGACGCCTGCCCGCCGGCAATCGCAGCACCCCCTCGGCCCCGCCCGACGTGCCCGGATCCGAGACGTTCCCACACCTCACCAAGGAGCTACGGATGCCCGTCCCTGAGCCTTCGCCAGGGCAGTCGAGCCTGCCCTCCGCCGTGTCCCGGTTCGGGCTCCCCGCCCTCGGCCACAGCGCCGCCGCCCGGAGCGGCAGCCTGCCCGGACCGCCTTCGGTCCTCCCTCAGGCCTCAGGAACGGTCCCCGCTCCGGGCGGCGACCCGGCCGGCGAGCCCGTGCCGCAGGGTGCTGCCCCGGCGCGGACACCGAGCCCCACGCTGCAGCAGATCCTGCGAGGCCCGAGCGGCCTGGGCACGGCGGGGCTGTACCTGTCCCCTCGCGAGGTGCCGTCCGCGCCGGCGGAACCGGCGGCGGGCAGGCCGGTTCCGGGTCTCTACCACCACCCGGTCCCGGAGCCCGACGCCCACCGGGTGGAGGAGGTCAGCCGCAGGATCAAGGCGTGGGCGGTGGAGGAGGTCGAGCTGTTCCCCCCGGACTGGGAGGACCAGTTCGACGGGTTCTCCCTGGGCCGCTACATGGTCGCGTGCCATCCCGACGCCCCGACCGTCGAGCACCTGATGATCGCCACACGGCTGATGGCGGCCGAGAACGCCCTCGACGACTGCTACTGCGAGGACCACGGCGGCTCGCCCGTCGGCCTCGGCGGCCGCCTGCTGCTGGCCCACACCGCGCTCGACCCCCTCCACACGACGACCGAGTACCAGCCGGACTGGGCGGAGTCGCTCCACGCGGACGCGCCGCGGCGCGCCTACCGCTCGGCCATGCAGTACTTCGTCCAGCAGGCCGGCCACTCCCAGGCCGACCGGTACCGCCACGACATGGCCCGGCTGCACCTGGGGTACCTCGCGGAAGCGGCCTGGGCCGAGACGGACTACGTACCGGAGGTGTGGGAGTACCTGGCGATGCGCCAGTTCAACAACTTCCGCCCCTGCCCCACCATCACCGACACCGTCGGCGGCTACGAACTGCCTGCGGACCTGCATGCCCTGCCCGCCATGCAGCGGGTCATCGCGCTCGCCGGGAACGCGACCACCATCGTCAACGACCTGTACTCGTACACCAAGGAACTCGACAGCCCCGGCCGGCACCTGAACCTGCCGGTGGTGATCGCCGAGCGTGAGGACTGCTCCGTCCGCGACGCCTACCTGAAGGCCGTCGAGGTCCACAACGACCTGATGCACGCCTTCGAGACCGCGGCTGCCGACCTCGCCGCCGAGGTTCCCCACCCCAGCGCGTTGCGCTTCCTGCGCGGCGTGGCCGCATGGGTCGACGGCAACCACTACTGGCACCAGACCAACACCTACCGCTACAGCCTGCCCGATTTCTGGTAAGAACGGAATCATCTGTGACCAACACTCAGTTCGCCACCGCCACCCCCTCGGCCGTGATCCCGGCCCCGGCGACTCCCTACCAGGGCGACATCGCCCGCTACTGGGATCACGAGGCCCGGCCCGTGAACCTGCGTCTGGGCGACGTCGACGGTCTCTACCACCACCACTACGGCATCGGTGACGTCGACCACGCCGCCCTCGGCGACACCGAGGACAGCACGTACGAGAAGAAGCTGATCGCCGAGCTGCACCGCCTGGAGTCGGCGCAGACCGACGTCCTCCTGGACCACCTCGGGGTCATCGGGACCGACGGGACCCTCGTGGACGCCGGCTGCGGCCGCGGCGGATCGATGGTCATGGCCCACCAGCGCTTCGGATGCAAGGTCGAGGGCGTCACCCTGTCGGCCAAGCAGGCCGAATTCGCGAACGGACGCGCCCGTGAACTGGGCATCGGCGACCGTGTCCGCGCCCGCGTGTGCAACATGCTCGACATGCCCTTCGAGACCGGGCACGTCTCGGCCTCGTGGAACAACGAGTCGAGCATGTACGTCGACCTCCACGACCTCTTCGCCGAGCACTCGCGGATCCTCGGCGTGGGTGGTCGCTACGTGACCGTCACCGGCTGCTGGAACCCCCGTTACGGCCAGCCCTCGAAGTGGGTTTCCCAGATCAACGCGCACTTCGAATGCAACATCCACTCCCGCCGGGAGTACCTGCAGGCCATGGCCGACAACCGTCTCGTCCCGCAGGCCGTCATCGACCTGACCTCGGCGACCCTGCCCTACTGGGAGCTGCGGGCCACGTCCTCGCTGGTCACCGGTATCGAGGAGGCGTTCATCAACTCCTACAAGGACGGCTCGTTCCAGTACCTCCTGATCGCCGCCGACCGCGTCTGAGCACCCTGAGCGGACAGGGCCCCGGCTCCGTGGTGCGCCGCGACCGCGGGGAGGCCGAGGACGAGAGCGGCTCGCACCGCCGGGTCGCCGACTGCTGACCTCCATCTGCCCCGAGGCCCGCTTCCGGCCGGGTACCGCACCTGCTGCGGTACCCGGCCGCACTGCCCGTTCCGGCGCCGGGCCATGCGTCGGAGCGCCGTCACCGGCCGACAGCACTCCCAGCAGCCGGATTCACCGTCCTGGGCCGCTCCACGGGGCGGCAGCGATCGCCACCCGCCCGGGGTCACGCGGCGGATCCGGGCCCCGGCCGCGTCGTCACGGGTTCCAGCCGCAACTGCCGAGTCGGCCAGGGCGGCGGCTCGGCGGGGCCGAACCAGACCCGGACGTCCTCGCCGGTGCGGACGGGCAGGCGGGGGAAGTCGTTCTCGGCGTGTTCGGTGCGGTGCAACGCGTGGGCCGGGCCGAGGTGCTGACCGGCGTAGGCGTCGAAGGCGGCCGGGTCGGTGGGGTGGCAGACGGTGGCGAGCACCCTGCGGGCGGCCGGTGCGGGGGTGAACCCGGGGCCGCGCAGGAGGAGCACATCGTCGCTGTCGACCATGGTGGCGTTGGCCGCGTCGCGGTGCTCCCGCCAGACCGGGCCGCCGTAGAAGGCCTCCAGCGAGCGGCGTCGACGGGCCATGTCGGGGAAGGCGCGCAGCCAGACGAAGCGGTCCGGGTCGTCGAGGTCGCGGAACCGGCCGCCGACGGTGATGCCGACCGCCTGCTGGCCGGTCACGAACTCGCGCTCGAACAGCTCGATCAGGGTCTCGCGAGCGCCGGGATGCAGGGTGTACCGGCGGAGTTCGACGATGCTCATGCGCCGGCCGGCCCGGTGCGGGTGAGGTCCATGACCCAGTTGAGCTCCCAGGTGCGGCCGCCGTCGGCGGAGAACTCCTGCTCCCAGCGGGCGGTGTCCGGGCCGAGGCGGTGCCAGGTGAAGTGCACCCCGATCGGGCGGCCGTCATAGGTGTCCTCGCCGTGGAAGTCGCCGCGGTCGCCCGTGAAACCGCCGACCACCGGGGGGTCGAGGCGGCCGGTCCGGCTGTCGGACCAGTGGATCGACCACTGGCGGGTCCCGTGGTCGAACAGCCGCAGGGTCACGCCCTGGCGGTGGAGGGTGGGGAAGGTGATCTCGTCGATGTTCCCGGCGCCTCCGAACAGCGGCAGGACCACCGAACGGGCGGGGAACTCCTCCCAGGTGCCGGTGGCCGCACCGCGGAGCGGGGTGGTGAGGCGGCGGTTTGCCACGTTCCAGGAGCCGTGCAGGAAGTCGAATTCGTTCATGCGCCGCAGGCTAGGGGCACTCCCCTGACACCTGCTGTCAGTGGATACTGAGCGGCATGCGTGCGAGTCGGCTGGTCACCCTGCTCCTGCTCCTGCAGAACCGGGGGCGGATGACGGCCGAGCAACTGGCCGAGGAGCTGGAGGTCTCCGTCCGCACCGTCTACCGGGACGTCCAGGCGCTCGCCGCCGCCGGCATCCCGCTGTACGGCGACGCCGGGCACGCGGGCGGCTACCGGCTGGTCGACGGGTACCGGACCCGGCTCACCGGGCTGACGGCCGACGAGGCGCAGGCCGCCTTCCTCGCCGCGCTCCCGGGCGCCGCCGCCGAACTCGGCCTCGGCGAGGCGCTCGCCGCCGCCCGGCTCAAGCTGCAGGCCGCCCTTCCGGCGCAGCTGCGCGAGCACGCCGGGCGGATCCAGGAACGTTTCCTGCTCGACGCCCCCGGCTGGTACGGCGATGCGGACGACACCCCGCACCTCGCCGCCGTCGCCGCGGCGGTGTGGGCGCGGCGGGCGGTGGTCCTGCGGTACCGGCGCTGGCGGGCACCGGAGGAGATCGAGCGCCGGGTGGAGCCGTACGGGCTGGTGCTCAAGGCCGGGCGTTGGTACCTGGTCGCCGGCGGGCCGTCCGGGATCCGCACGTACCGCATCGACCAGATCATCGGACTGCGCGGGCCGGAGGAAGAGTTCGCCGTACCGGACGGGTTCGACCTGGGCACGTACTGGACGGGCTACCTGAAAGACTTCCAGGCCCGGCTGCACACCGGGCAGGCCCTGGTTCGGCTCACCCGGGAGGGTGCCCGCCTGCTCGGGGTGGCAGGAGCGGGCGACGGCTGGACGGAGGCCCTGGTGCCCATCGAGTCGATCGACCACGCCCACGGAGAATTCCTGCGGCTGGGCACCGACATCGAGGTCATCGCGCCGGCCGGACTGCGCGACCGCATCGCCGAGACGGTACGGACCCTGGCCGCCCGCTACGAGGCGCGGAGCCGACGGTGATCGCCGGGCACGGGGACGAGCGGCCGACGCGCCGACCGCGACCCCCGAGTCCTACCTGTAATCCCTCTCGAAGCCGAGGGCCTCACATTCGTCCCCGGTAACGGTGTCCGCCCCCTCGCCTTCGAAGCCGGCGTAGCACTCGACTTCGCCCCGGTGGCCGTCTCCCACCACGATGGTGAATATCTTGAGCAGCTTGTCACCGTTCACCCGGACATGCAGGCCGCTGAAAGGCGCGAAAGGCAGGTTGCACACCTTGCTCCACTGCCGGTCACTTGCAAAGGTGATGAGACTGATCCGAACCGGAAAAGCTTCCTGCACCGCGCGCGCACCAGAGGTCCCGTATTCCACGAACCCGAGCGACGCGCACTCCTTCGCGGTGAATTCGCGCCCGTCATCGCCGGCCACAATGCACGTCACGGCGCCGTCAGGATCGTCGACCAGTACCGTGGCGACGTCCAGCACCTCGTAGGCGTCGACGCGAATACCCATGCCGGGGAACGGGGCGAAGGGCAGGTCCAGGTCCCGCATCCACTTCTCGCCTTCCTCCTCGATAACGAGGCGCACCCCGAAGGGGCCGGCATGATCCTGGCTCCGCATCTTCTCTCCCCACCCTCACCGGCCGTCAGCTGCCGCCCCGGACCACCTGTCTGCGGGCGTCCGGCCGCACAGATGCTAACAGCCCGGACCAAGAAACCGCATCCCACAGCCACTTCCCGAGAAGCCGGATCCCGCGGAAAAGGGCACACGCCTGTCGGCCCAATTCAGAATTTGCACACAGCGTCTCAGCAGGCGAGGCGGAGCTGCTCTTCGGTATCGGCGGCTTGACGAAGACCCGCCCCGTGGGCCGGTTCCCAGGCCGTCCGGTCATTCAGGTCCGAGCCGAATGCGTGTATTGATGCCGGATCGGGCTCGATGGTCACCACCGTCTGCGCCCGCGGCGACCGCCAGCTCCTGGTGGAGCAACTCGCGGGGAAACAGGTGCGCCTGCGGGTCGATCACGACGAGCGTGCGGGCGGAAACTCCTTGGTGGGGCGGTGACGGCGGACCGTAGACTCCCGTGATCGTGACCGACATACCCGCCGCCGCGGCCTCGCCGAACCCCGCGACCCCGCAGCCCTCCGTGTCCCCGTCGATCCCGGCGGCCACGTCGACCGCGCCGTCCCCGGCGCCCGGCCAGGGCGGTGCGCCTGCGCACGGCGGTGCGGGCACGGCCGACGCGGACCTCGTGGCGGCCGCCGTCGCCGCCGCGGGCCGGGGCATGGTCGACCGCGAGGTCGTCGCCGAGGTCGTGGCGCTGTGTGCGGTCGCCGGTGAGCACCTGCTGGTCGTCGGTGCGCCGGGCACGGCGAAGTCCGAGGCCGTGCGGCGGGTCGCCGGGCAACTCGGCGGGCGCTACTTCGAGTACCTGCTCGGCCGGTTCACCGAGCCCAACGAGCTGTTCGGGCCGGTCGACCTGCGACGGCTGCGCGAGGGCCGCGTCGAGTTCGAGACCGGGGGCATGCTGCCCGAGGCCGACATCGCCTTCCTGGACGAGGTGTTCCTCGGTTCCACCGCCGTCCTCAACACCCTCCTCGGGCTGCTCAACGAGCGGGTCTTCCGACGCGGCGGCACGGTGCTGGCCAGCCCGCTGAGGGTCTGCGTCGGCGCTGCCAACCACTTGCCCGAGGACCCCGGGCTCGCCGCCTTCGCCGACCGCTTCCTCGCCCGGCTGTTCGTCGAACCGGTCGCCGACGCCCGACTGGAGGAGCTCCTCGAGGCCGGACGCCGCCCGGCCCCGGTCTCGCTGCCGCCGGCCGGCGGTGCGGCGCCGCACGGCGCACCCGGCCGGCCCGCCGACCTGCTCGGTGCCCTCGACCGGCTCGCCGCCGCGGCCCGGGCCTGCGACCTCACCGAGGTCACCCCGGCGGTCGCCACCGCCCTGCGGCGGCTGCGCGCCGCCGGAGTCCCCGTCAGCGACCGCCGGGCCGTGCGCTCCCAGCGGCTGGTGGCTGCCGCCGCCGTCCTCGACGGACGGGACCGCGCCACCACCCGCGACCTGTGGGTGCTGCCGCTCATCGCCCCCACCGCCGACGCCCAGGCGCTCGCCCGTGACACCCTCGCCGACCTGATCGAGAAGTCCGCCAACCACAGCCTGGTGCACGCCGCCGAGGAGATGTCGCGCAGCGCCCACGCCCGGGCCGAGCGGCTCGCGCGCTCCGCCGCCGCGCTGCTCGCCGAGCACGGCACGCTCCCGGGCGGCCCGGACTCGCGGCTGCGGCTGGAGGGCGCGCTGCGCGAGATCGACGCGGGCTTCGATCCGGACGACCTGCCCGCCGTGCTCGCGGGCGTCCGCGCGGACCTGGTCGTGGCGGTCTCCCCGACGTGACCACCGCCCAGCCGTCCGGTCCCGCCCAGCCGTCCGGCCCCGGCAGGGCGGTCACGCCCGGCTCGGCCACCGCCCCCGGGCCCGTCACCGCCCCCGGCTCGGCCGCCGAGCCGGTTTTCGCGCTGCGCTGGGAGCGGCGCGAACCGCCCCTGCCGCCCGCGGCGGTGCTCGCCCTCGGCGACGCCGTACCGGCCCTGGCCGCGGCGACCCGCGCCCGGCTGCTCGCCGGCGTACGGCTCGGCACGCTCGCGGACGCGGGCGCCCTGCTCGTTCTCGGCGCCGCCGGCGACCTGCCCTGGGCCGACGGTGCCCGCTACCTCGGGCGCGACGGCGAACTGCTCGTCCCCACCACGGCGCGCCCGCTGCCCGCGCCCGCCCTGTGGCCGGCCGCCCTCGGCGCCCGGCGCGGCCAGGTGTGCGTCCTGCTGCCCGGGCATGCGCTGGTCGCCGACCCGCCGCCGCCCACCACCGACCCCGCAGCGCTGGACCGCTTCCTCCCGGCCGAGCCCGACGCCGAGCCGGGGCCCGACGCCGCCCCCGCCCCTGGACCCGCCCCCGCCCCCGGATCCGCCGAACAGCCCACCGGGAGCCGTCCCGCATGACCAGCGCCCTGCCCTCCGCCCTCGCCCCCTGGTCGGCCTCCCTCGCCGCCCTCACCCCCGAACTCGCCACCGCCCTGGGCCCGTTGCTGCGCCGCCTGGACGCCCTGGTCTCCGAGCACGAGCCGGCCGCCCGGGCCCAGGGCACCCCGGACGGCCACGGCGGCCTCGCCCGCACCGGCCGCCCGGACCAGCTGCTCCCCTCCGAGTGGCTGCTCGCCGACGAGTTCCCCGACGAGTTCCTCCGCCGCCTCGTCGACGGCGAACTCCTCTACCTCGCGCCCGAGTTCACCTTCCCCACGCCGACCGGCCGGACCGTCGTGCTGGCCGACACCGGCCCGGAGCAGGCCGGCGCCGCCCGCCTCGTCCAGCTCGCCGCCCTGCTCGTCCTGCACCGCAGGGCCGCCGCCCGCGGCACCGATCTGCGGGTCGGCATCCTCGGCGACCTCTCCGGCACCTGGCTCGGCGGTGACCTGGAGGACCTGCTCCCGGCCTGGCTGGAGGCCCGCCGCCGGAGCGACCCGACCCCCGAGGACGTCCGGCACGCCTGCGAGCTGCTGGAGGACGGCGACCGCGCCTGGGTGCTCACCTCCGAACGCCTCGCCGCCCTCCTCCCGACCGGCACCCGGGCCCTGACCGCCCGGCCGGTGCAGTGGGACGCGAACGGCGCCACCGGCGTCGAGGTCCGCATCACCACCGGTGCGGCCGCCCCCACCACCGCGCTGCTGCCGCTGCCCGCCCCCGACATCGCCGTCCGGGCGCTGCGCGGCGCCGGGTTCCGCCGCGCCGCCCCGGTGCAGGCGGTGCTGCCGACCGGCGTCAGGGGCGGCGCCCTGCCGGTCTTCACCACCGACTCCCGCACCCTGCTGGCCCGCGGCCGCGACGCGGACGTCCTGCTCGCCGTGCACCTGCCCGGCTCCGACCGGCACGCCACCGCGGTCCGCGCCCGCCGTCACGACCTGCCCGGCCCCGCCGTGGCCGCCGGCCGCACCGGACGGCGGCTGATCGTGCTCTACGCCTGGGGCCGCCAGCTCGTCCCGTACGTGAGCGGGCGCCGGTTCTGCGAGCGCGGCGAGTACGTGGTCCGCGACAGCGCCGCCCTCGGGCTCGACCGCGCCGGCCTGGACGCACTGCTGGCCGAGCCGGTGCTGCCGCTGCTGGTCGACGGCCGGTTCCTGCGGCTGCCGGTCGCCGGCCGCTGGTGGCGGATCGGCGCGGACGGCGAGGCCCAGGACGACGGGCCGGTCGGCAGGCAGGCGGCGGACCTGCCCTACGACCGGGCCCGTGACGGCCGCCTGTACGAGGGCGACCTGCCGGCCGGCGCCGCACAGGCGCGCCACCTGCTGCACGGCGCCGGCGCCGTCGCCTGGAGCAAGGACCGCCACACCTGGGACCTCGTCGACCGCGACGGCGTCCACCAGCTCGTCACCTTCCGGGAGCAGGCGGACGTGATCGGGCTGGTCCACGGCGCCGAGGGCGCCGCCCTGATCACCGCCAGCCGCAAGGACGCCGTGCTGCGCCACGCCCGTGCGAACGGTCGGCGTACCCTCGCCCGGCTGTCCGGCGGCAGCGGCCGCCCCGCCCTCCACCCCACCCTGCCCCTGATCGCCGTGCCCAAAGGCCTCGACCGGATCCTGGTCGGCGAGGCTGACACCGGGCGGATCCACCACGTCATCGGGAGCGACCAGTGAGCACCACCGAGGCGCCCCGCCCGGCCCGGCCGACCCCCGACCGGGCCGCCGCACGCACCCCCGCAGCAGCCGACCGGCCCGACCCGCGCACCCCCGCCGCCCGCCCGTCCGCGCCCGGGGACTTCCGCGGCGCCGTCGAGGCCGCCGGCTTCGTCCTCGACACCCCCGTCACCGGGCCGGCCGAGGCCGCCGCCCGGGTCCTCGCCCACTGGCAGGACGGCGCCGAACTGCACCGGCTGCCCGACGGGCGCTGGCTGCTCACCCTGGCCGCACCCGTCACCGTCCGCGCCGACCTGGCCCCCGGCCTGCCCGTGCGCCGCACCGCCGGCGCGCTGGTCGCCGTCGGCACCGACGGCACCGGCGCCCCCGCCGGGCACCTGCTGCTCACCACCGGCGGCCGCGTCGGCGCGCACCTGACCGCCGAACTGCCCGCCGTCGACCCGGCCGACTGGCTCGACCCCGGAGGCCTCACCGTCCACCGCCTCGGCCCCGTCGGCACCCCGCCCGACCCCGCGCCCGTCGTCGACGCCGTGCCGCCCCCGGCCGCCCCCGACCTGCGCGCCGCCGCCGGACTCGGCGCCCGCTCGGCGGCCGCCGGCCGGCTGCTCGGCGAGTCCGGGCGGCCCCGGCTGCTCGACCGCCTGCCGGTGATCACCCTGCCCCGGCTGCGCCTGCGCCGGACGGACGGCGGGCCGCGCTTCATCCGCCGCGGGCCGTCGCCGAAGACCCCGCGCCGCGGCGCCGCCCTGGCCGGGCTGCTGTCGCCGCGCGGCCTCGGCCGCCTCCTGCGGTCCGCGCTGCGCGGCGCCTGGACCGCCCTGCGATTCCTCATGAACCTCGTCGGCGCCGCCCTGGTGCTGATCGGCCTCGTGCTGATCCTGGTCCGGATGGTGAACGGGCTCGCCTCGGGCGACGCCGGATCCCCGTCCACGCTGTTCGGTCTCGTCCTCCTGGTGCTCCTCGCCCTGGCGATCCGCGCCCGGCGGCAGCAGGCCAGGATCGCGGCCGGCGGCACCGCAGGCACCGGCACCCCCGGGGCGGCCGCCGGCGGCGCTGCGGGCGGCCGGCCCCGCCGCCCCCTGCTGCGCGGCCTGCTCGCCCGGCTCACCCTGCGCAGCCCCGCCGCCGGCCTGGTCCGCGGCCGCCACGCCCGCTACCTGCAGCGCCTCGACCAGGCGTTCCGGGAGAAGCGCTGGGAGGACGCGCTGCGCGACGCCATCCAGCTCGGCGCCCCCGGCGGCGGCGACCGGCAGGCCTGGCTGAGCCTCGGCCTGCCGTCGCGCTACACCGGCGCACTGCGCGCCACCCCGGGCGTCGCCGTCGCGGGCGGCACGTCCGCGCTCTCCGGCCTCGACGTGCAGCAGTACCTCACCGGCCTCTACCGCGCGGCCGCCGAAGCCCTGGAACGCGAAGGCCGCATCGACGAGGCCGCGTTCGTCCTCGCCGACCTGCTGCACCACCCCGGCGAGGCGGTCGCCCTGCTCGACCGGTACGGCCGCACCGCCCAGGCCGCCGAACTGGCCGAGGGCCGCGAACTCGACCCCGACCTGGTGGTCCGTCTCTGGTGGCGGGCCGGCGAGCGCGACCGCGCCGTCCGGACCGCCCACCGGCGCGGCGCCTTCGCGCTCGCCGTCGAACGGCTCACCGCCACCGACCCGGCGGCGGCCCGCGAACTGCGGCTCGCCTGGGCGGAGCACTGCCGCAGCGCCGGCGACCGGATCGGGGCCGTCGAGGCGGTCTGGCCCGAGGAGGAGCTGCGCACCTCCGTGGTCGCCGACCTGCGCGACGCGGTGGCCCTCGGCGGCCCCGCCCAGGGCCGGGCACTCGCCCACCTGCTCGCCCTCGGCGCGCCCGGCGCGACCGTGCAGCTCGCCCGCGTCGTGATCGACGGCGCGGAGCGGGCCGGTGCCGGCGGACGGGCCGCCCTGCTCACCGCCCTGTCCGAACTCCCGGCCGCCGACCCGGTGGTGGACCGCGAACTGACCACCGCCGCCGCCCGCGCCGCCGTGCGCGACGGCGGCTTCGGCGCACCCGCCGGCCAGGGCACCGACCGCGCCCGCTTCGACCGCCTGCTCGCCCGCGCCGACCCGCTCGCCGCCGCCGACCTGCCCCGTCCCGTCCAGCCCGGCCGGACCGGCGGACGGCCGCTGGAGGTCACCGCCGCCGACCGCCCCGGCACCCTCCCGGTGCTCGACGCGGCCTACCTGGACTCCGGTGCCCTGCTGGTTGCCTGCGGTCAGGCGGGCGTGCGGCTGCTCACGCCCGACGGGCGGACCAAGGCGCGCTGGGACACCCCCGCCGACCGCCTGGTCCTCGCCGACCACGGCGGCAACGCCCTGGTGGTCGCCGACCACGGCCCGGTCACCGAGGTCTCCCGGCTCGACCTCGCCACCCGGACGCTGCGGCCCTGGACCACCCTGCGCTCCACCGCCACGCTCGGCACCTACGACGGCCGGCAGCTGATCGGCGTCGACGCACAGGGCCTCGTCGTGCTCGACACCGCGGCGGACCGGCCCACCGTCGTCTGGCGCGAACTCGGCGGCGGCAACGCCCAGGGCGACCAGCGCCCGGCCGGCCCGCCGTCCCGCACCGCGGACCGCTGCTCGGCCATCGTCCTGACCCGGCCCCGCTTCGGCACCGGCTTCACCGAGTGCTGGACATGGGAGCTGCCCGGCTGGCGGCTGACCGCCCGGGTCGCCCTCACCGACGACGAACTCCGGTCGGCCGACGCCTTCGTGGGCCTCGCCGCGCTCGCCGGCGGCGGCCGGCTGCTCACCACCGCCGACCGCGAGGCGGGCCGGACCACCCTGCGCTGGTTCGGCGTCCCCACCCCGGGCCCGCTCACCGTCGACGGCCTCCCCGTCGCGCCCCCGCACATCGACGGCGACGACTGGGCGCTCACCGTCCCCGCACCCGGCCCCGGCACCGCCGGCCTCACCGTCCACGCCGCCCGCCGCCCCACCGACAGCCCGCTCCTGACCCTCCACGTCCCCGCCGCACCCCCCGGCCCCGGCGGCCGCCCCACCCCGGTCGGCGTCCGCCGCCACGCCACCACCGCCACCTACTGGCACCGCAGCGGCCGCATCCTCACCCTCGCCGCCGACGACACCACCGTCCTCGCCAACCTCCGCATCACCGCAGACTGACCGGGCCCGGTTCCCCGCCGCGCCCGGTCGGGACCATCGCCGCAGGTCGATGGCTCGATCGGGCGTTCGGGGGCTGCTTGGATGGGCGGGTGGCCCTGGTCCGGGTCGCTGGATCAGGTGGCGAGTGGAGGAGGCGTTCCGGTGGCGAGCGCGGCGCACCTGCGTACGGCCGGGTCCTCGTCGGTGAGCAGCACTGCGGTGTCCCGTCCCCAGTGGGCGGGGGTGAGCGGCGCGCCCACGCTCACCCGCTGCCCCGGCCACCGACCGTCAGGGGTGTCGAGCCGTCAGGCCGCGAGGTCCACCCCCGTGGTGGCGCCGGCGAGCGCGGCCCAGACCACCTCGGGGTGCTTGATGTCGCTGTGCGCGCCGGCGAACGGCGACTGGTCCGCCTTGATGACCTCGTCGCCGCGCAGCCGGTAGAACTGCCCGGACCGGAGCGGGTACGGCTCTCCGGCGGGTCTGAGGTCGAACTGCTCGGCGCCGCCCTGCTGGAAGCCGTCGTGGCCCATCCCGCCCCAGCGGTAGGTCAGGTCGGAGGCGGCCTGGTCGTCCTCGTTGTTGAGCATCGAGGCCGCCGGGTACCACCAGCCGACTGCCCGGTCGCCGACCGAGAAGATGGACTGCAGCGGCCCGGCGACCCGGTCGGAGTACGGGGCCAGGAAGCCGTTGCGGTCGTCGTCCACCGGAATCGGTGCGGCGAAGCTGAAGTGCGAGAAGGCGCCCTGGATCAGCAGCATCGAGGCGACCGGGCTGCCGATGCCGTCCGGCAGGCCGGGCAGGGCGAACGAGACCAGCCGGGCGCCGAAGCTGTGCCCCATCAGGTGCACCCGCAGGCCGTTGCCCGCGCACCGGCCGAGCAGCGGGCCGAGGCCGTCCTTGCCGACCACCCCGCCGCGGTTCTTCATCTCGTAGTAGCTGGCGGTGCGCAGCGCCTCCCGGGCGCCGTGCCAGAGCACCTTGAACGGGTTGGGGAAGCCCTGGGCGTCGCCCTGCTCGCTCGCCAGCCCGGCCAGCGCGCTGAACACTTCGCCGGTGGGCTTGTCCAGCACCGCCTGCGGCCCCTGGTCCTCATCGGCCAGCGGCGGGGAGGTGACCAGGCCGCCGATCAGTTGGTGGCAGTTCGTCAACTGCTCGGCATCCTCCGGTTGTTGATCGAGAAGCGCGGTGATCTCGGCCAGTTTGGCCTGCTCCGCCGGTGCGAAGGCAGGGGCGAGCGCGGTGGCCAGTTCGGCCGGAGTGGAGGGGCTGGACGGGGTGTCGGGGGCGTCCTCGGGGAAGAGCATCGAGGGCCAGAACACACCGACCACGCCCACCTTCCCGCGCCAGGACGGGACGAACGAGTCGATCTGGCCGGCGAGTTCCCCGAAGGTGTACCCGTAGAGGGCGCGGGCACCGGCGTCCGAGTTGTTCCAGCCGTGGCAGAAGACGAACAGCTCCCGTACACCGCTACCGGGCAGCGCGGCCACCAGGCCGTCGTCGTCCAGGAGGTGCCCGTCCCTGTCGAAGCGGACCTCCCAGTGCGGGAGTCCGGCGATCGGTGCAGCCATGTTCGAGTCATCTCCTGCGGTCTAGACGTTGGACATCACGCGCATCAGGTCGAGCAGGCCGTGGCCCTCCAGGTAGCGGTCACGGCCGAGCGAGGTGGCGTTGGCGCAGAACAACTCCTTGATCTCGCGCGGTCGGCCGATGAACTCGGGCCGGACGGAGAGGAAGGCGGCGACGGCACCGGAGACGTGCGGGGCCGCCATCGAGGTGCCGCTCTGCTCGGTGTAGACCGGCACGGCCGCCGGGTCGACCCCCGCCGGGAGCAGGGCGGCCAGGTCGCCGCGCAGGCCGCCGGTGGCGCAGGAGGTGATCCGCTCGCCGGGGGCCAGCAGGTCCGGCTTCAGCCGGCCGTCCAGGGTCGGCCCCTTGGAGGAGTTGTAGGTGACGCCGTACTCGTGCGGGCGGTCCCGGTGGGTGGAACCGACGGTGATCGCGCCGTCCGCGTTGCCCGGGTCGGTGATCGAGGCCAGCACGCCTCGGGTGTCGGCGCCGCCCTCGCCCGGCACCCGGGTGCCGAAGCCGCCGTTGCCCGCGCTCACCACGACCACCACGCCGCTGGCCGCCAGCAGATTGACCTCCCGGCAGACCGGGCTCTGGCCGCAGGCGTACTCGGCGGCGTCCCAGGGACAGCCGAGGCTGAGGTTGACGCCGTGCACCACCAGCAGGCGGCCGCCGGTGTTCACCTTCTCCCGCAGGTAGTACAGCGCCTCGATCACTGCGCTGGACGAGGTGACCAGCGACTCGCCGCGCCGGGCCAGCACCTTCAGGCTGACCAGCTGGGCCCGGGGGGCGATGCCGCGCAGTGAACGGCCCTCGGCGAGCTCGCGGGACTTCCGGACGGGTAAGCCGCCGATCTGCTGCAGGTGGGTGATCAGCGGGGTGCTGTCCGACGGCAGGCCGCCCGCGATGATCCCGGCCACATGGGTGCCGTGGCCGCCGGGGTCGGTGAGCGGCTGCTCCGCCGGGTCGGCCGGGCCGCCGGGCACCAGGCCGGTGAAGTCCCGGTGGAGGTCGGCGACTTGGCCCTGCAGAGTGCCGTCGGCGAAGTGCGGGTGGTGCTCGTCGATGCCGCTGTCCACGACCGCCCAGACGATGCCCAGGCCGGAGGAGGCGTAGCAGCGGGCGACGGCGTCGGCCTTGATGGTGGAGACCGAGCGGTCGATGTGCGCGTCCATCGTGTAGTCCGGCCAGACCCGGAACACGGTCGGCCGGGTGGAGGACTCCTGGTCGCGCCGCAGCAGCAGCTCGATCTCGTCGGGGCTGAGCAGGCAGCGCAGGTAACTGGCGGCGACCCGGATCGGCTGCGGCCGGCCGGGGAAGACCCGCTGGTACAGGCCGAGGAAGGCGGTTCGGGTCTGCTCGGTGTCCGGGTCCCGGGTGAGGTCCACCTCGACCAGGACCGGGCTGCGGTTCTCGTCGTCGATCGGCACCACCCGGCTGCGCTCCTCGCCGGAGCCCGGTTTGAGCGCCGGGCTGACCTGACTCCGGATCGCCCCGGGCGGCGGGAGGGATTCGCTCCCCGGCACGGGCTTCATCCTGGGTACCTCCGGTGGCGGCGTACGGCACCCCTGGCTCCACCATGCGCCCGCCTGTCCGGCCTGTCATCTGCGCTCGCCGCGGCGCCCCACGACGGGTGGTCACGGGGAGTCACACGTACGGGTCGGCTCCTGTTCCTGCCGAACTCGGGCACCGGGCCCTGGTCACGCACCGGAACGGGGCCGCCGTCCGCGATGCACGGCTCGTGGACAACCCGGCTCCGGACGGGCACAATACCTGGACCTTCTATGCATCACAGTTCTAGGTATGGGGAGGAGGGGGCTGGTGAAGGTCACCAAGGATCTCGTGGCCGCGTCGGCGACACCGATCGTGCTGGGCATCCTGGCCGAGGGAGAGAGCTACGGCTACGCCATCCTCAAACGGATCGGCGAGCTGTCCGGCGGACAGCTGGACTGGACCGAGGGGCTGCTCTACCCGCTGCTGCACCGGCTCGAGCGTCTCGGACACGTGGAGTCGAGCTGGCAGTCGGCCCCGGGTGAACGGCGGCGCAAGTACTACCGCATCACCGACAGCGGCCTGGCCGAGCTTGCCGAGCAGCGCCGCCAGTGGGACACGGTCGTGGAGGCGCTCAGGAGGGTCTGGCCCGGCCCCGGCGATTTGAGGGCATTTACGGCGATCCCCTTGGGAGGCGAGGCATGACGCTGTCGAACGAGCAGGACGAGCAGGACGAGCTGGAGGCCCAGTTCACCCAGTGGCGTCACTACGTGGGCCGCCGCCCCGAGCTGCGGCAGTCCGACGTCGAAGAGCTCGAGGACCATCTCCGCGGCTCCGTCGACGAGCTCATCGCCGTCGGCCTGCGCCCCGACGAGGCGTTTCTGGTCGCGGTGAAGCGCATGGGCGGGCTGGACGAGTTGTCCCGCGAGTTCGCCCGGGAGCATTCCGAGCGGCTGTGGAAGCAACTGGTGCTGACCGGCGGGACCGACGGCCCGTCGGCGGACGGCCGGCGGCGGCGCGATCTGCTCGCGGTGGTCGTCTGTGCTGCGGGCGCGGCAGCATCCGTCAAGGTGCCCGGCCTGTTCGGCTTGAGCCTCTACGAGGACGGCGCGTTCTACCTGCGCAACCTCGGCCTGTTCGCGCTGCCGTGGCTGGCGGCCCTGCTGGCCTGGCGCCGCCAGGCCGGGCCGATACTGGTCGGGACGCTACTGGCGCTGTTCGCGCTCGGCGCCGTGGCGGCCAACGCCTATCCGCTTGCGGACGACTCCCAGTCGGCCGTCCTGACCGGAATCCATGTCCCCATCGCTCTGTGGTTCGTGGTCGGTCTGGCCTATGTGGCGGACGAGGTGCGATCGTCACGCCGACGAATGGACTTCATCCGCTTCACCGGCGAATGGTTCGTCTACCTCTCCCTCCTCGCCTGCGGCGGCGTGGTGCTGATCCTGATGATTTCCGGGACCTTCAAGGCCATCGGGATCGCCCCCGGGGAGTTCATCGGGCAGTGGCTCGTGCCGTGCGGCGGTGTGGCCGCGGTAGTGGTGGCCGGATGGCTCGTCGAGGCCAAGCAGAGCGTCGTCGAGAACATGGCCCCGGTGCTCGCGCGGCTGTTCACTCCGCTGTTCACCGCGGTGCTGCTGGCCTTCATCGTTGCCTTCGGCTGGTCCGGCACCGGTATCGATGTCGAGCGGACGGCGCTGATCCTGTTCGACGTCGTGCTGGTCGTGGTGCTGGGGCTGCTGCTCTACTCGTTCTCCGCCCGCGATCCGGAGGCTCCTCCGGGCCTGTTCGAGAAGGTGCAGCTCGCCCTGGTGGTCAGCGCGCTCGTCATCGACGTGCTGGTGCTGCTGGCCATCACCGGACGCATCACCGAGTACGGCACCACACCCAACAAGGCTGCGGCGCTCGGAGAGAACGTCATCCTGCTGGCCAACCTCGCCTGGTCCGCGTGGCTGCTCCTGGGCTTCGTCCGCCGGCGCACGCCGTTCACGGCGCTCGAGCGCTGGCAGACCGGTTACCTCCCGGTCTACGCCGCATGGGCCTGGATCGTGGCCCTGGTCTTTCCCCCGCTGTTCAACTACCTCTGACCTCGATCTGTCGTGACGGCCCAACGGTTCTTCCGGTGGGCCGTCACTGCTGTTCGGGCATGCGACGGGCGGGCCGGCAGCCCGGCTGCCGCGTCAGGGCGCGCCGGACCGGACGGGCCCACCTGCCTTCCCGTCACCCGGAAGGGCGTCCGCGATCGGTGACATCGATGCGGACGGCCCATCGCTCCGACCTCTGCCGGACGGCCCGGCCGTCCCGAGGACGAGGAGGGTGATCGCCGGGCCCGTGGGCCGGGCTGTCAGACGACGGTCATGCGGAGTCCGGGGAAGCCGATCCGGTAGGGATGCCGGAACTCCGCCTCGCCGCCGAGGAGCAGATCCGAGTGGGACTCGACCCCGGCGGCCCTGGCGGTACGCACGATCAGGGAGGCGATCGCGGTGCCCGCCTGCAGGTCTCCGGGGCCGCCGGCGTCGATACGCCACGGGGCCGCTCCGTCGAGGTCGGCGGGGAGGTGTCCGGTCGGCAGGGCCTCCCGCGGGGTCCATCCGAGAGCGGCGGCGTTCGCCCCACTGGCCGCCTCGGGGACGCGGTACTCGGTGTAGTCGACGTAGAGGCGGTCCGTGCAGGTGATGGAGAACAGGAGGGGCCCGCTGTTGTCGTGGGCGAGCCGCCCGTACAGGGGCATGCTCTGGACGATCCCGGTCGCCACCGTCTCCGCGGCGAGCGTCCGAAGGAACCCTCCCAGGCTGAGCTCCAGGTCCTCCCAGGTGCCGTGGCCCTCCCAGCGGGGGTGGTCCAGCGGACGTTCACCTTCGAGGACGCCCACGAAGCCCTCGCCGGCCAGCGCGAACCAGGACTCCCACACCTCGCTGGACTGCAGGACCAGTTCGGGCCCGGCAGCCCCGGCCCGCAGTTCGACGGTCACCTCCCCCTGGCGCCAGCGCAGGAACGGCCTGCCCCAGACGGGATCCATGCGGAAGCCGGCCGGCCCGTGGAATCCCGCGGCTCCGGCGTAGGTCGCCTCCCCGCACACCTGGCGGACGGCGTCCGCGACCCGGCGGAACTCCTCCGCCTGGGGCCGTACCTCCGGTGCCGGCCGGCTCACCGGTACCACCAGCTCCAGGTACGCCTGCGTCGGGGCGTACGTCCGGGCCCGCGCATCGACGGGCACGAGCTCCGCGTCTCCGCCCGGGAGCCCGGTCAGCACCCGGACCCGACCGTCGGGCTCGGCCACCCACGTCCAACCGAGCCGGTCGACCAAGGCCCGCATGTCGCGCTCGCTCCAGCCCGGCCCGACGGAGCCGGCTGTCAACCGGCGGACCACGGACCCGATGTCCTCGCTACTGATCATGGTTTCTTCTTATCAACCGGCCCCGACATCGCCCGCACCGAGGGGGACCGGGAGACGGCCGTGGTCAGAATCCGGTCGGCAGGCGGGGCGTGTAGTGGCTCTCCAGGGCGGCGATCTCGGTCTCGTCGAGGTGCACGGTGAGGGCGTCCGCCGCGTCCTGGAGGTGGCCCGGGTCCGTCACGCCGACGACGGGAGCGGCAACGGTCGGGTTGTGGAGGACCCAGGCGAGGGCGACCTGCGCCATGGACCGCCCGCGCCGCGCCGCGATCCGCTGCACCGCGTCGACGATCGGGCGGTCGACGCCGCCGAAGAAGCGCTGCCCGACGGAATCGTTCGCGGAACGGCCGGTCGCCTGTCCGTGCGGCCGGGCCAGGCGCCCCTTGGCGAGGGGGCACCACGGCAGGCTGGAGACGCCCTGATCGGCGAGCAGGGGGAACATCTCCCGCTCGTCCTCGCGCTGGACGAGGCTGTACTGGTTCTGCATCGACACGAACCGCGTACCGTCCTGCTGCGCCGCGGCGGACTGCATCTTGGCGAACTGCCACGCCCACATGGACGAGGCGCCGATGTACCGGACCTTCCCCGCCGCCACCACCTCGTGGAGGGCCGCCATCGTCTCGTCGACCGGCGTTGCGGGGTCGAACCGGTGGATCTGGTAGAGGTCGATCCAGTCCGTGCCGAGCCGGGTGAGCGATGCGTCCACCTGACGGAGGATCGCCTTCCGCGACAGCCCCGAACCCTCGGGGCCGTCGTGCATCGGGAGTCCCACCTTGGTGGCGAGGACGACGTCCTCGCGCCGGGTGTACGTCCGCACGGCCCGGCCGACGATCTCCTCCGAGGTGCCGCCGGCGTAGACGTTGGCGGTGTCCCACAGGGTGATGCCCAGTTCGACGGCCCGCCGGAACACCGGTGCCGCCGCACGTTCGTCCAGGGCCCAGGGGTTGACCCCCTGCGCCGGGTCCCCGAATCCCATGCAGCCGAGTGCGATCCGGCTGACCTTCAACTCCGTGCCGCCGAGCGGAACGTACTCCATGGCCGTCCTCCTCACGCCGGGTAGGGCGCGGCCTCGCGCGCCGCGCTCAGTGCGCCCGCCCACCAGGCCAGTTGGTCCAGCAGGGTCTTGGCGTACCCGGGCGCCTCGGCGTCGAGCGGGCGGCCGTCCTGCCACGCGGTGAAGTAGTTCGGGAAGGCCAGGCCGTCGCGGATCGTCACCGCGTGCAGTTCGGTCAGCACGTTCTCCAGGTGCAGCACCGCGTGCCGGCCGCCCGCCGCACCGCCGTAGCTGACGAACGCCACGGGCTTGGCCGTCCACTGCGTGAAGTGCCAGTCGATGGCCGCCTTCAACGAGGCGGGGTAGCTGTGGTTGTACTCCGGTGTGACCACGAGGAACGCGTCGGCGCTCTCCAGGGCCGACGTCAGCCGGGCCATGCCCGCCGGACGCGGGTAGCCGTCGCCGGCGAACTTCGGCGGCGCGGCGGGCAGTGCCAGCGGGAGGTCGACATCGGCCAGGTCGACCACGTCCACGTCGAACCCTCCGTGCTCCCTTGCCCGTTCGGCGACCCACGAGGCGACGACCGGGCCGAACCGCCCTTCGCGGACGCTTCCGACGATGATCAGCAGCTTGTGCGTGTTCTCCATGCCCACCACCATCGGCCCGGGCGGCGACCGTAACCAGACCCTGCTCAGACTGGCCCCCGCAGGGCCACGCTGAACACTCCTCGACCGGTCCGGCGGCGCCCTATGCTCCCACCATGGGTACGCCGTTGGGGGACTTCATCCGCACCAAGCGCGACAGCATCCAGCCGGAATCGCTCGGGCTGCCGGACCGCGGCCGCCGCCGCTCACCGGGGCTGCGCCGTCTGGACCTCGCCGCGCGGGCCGGCATCAGCGTCGAGTACCTGACCCGCATCGAACAGGGCCGCGACCGCAATCCCTCGGTGCAGATCGTGAACGCGCTCGCCGACGCGCTCAGCCTCGACCCCTCGGAGCGCAACCACCTGCGGTACCTCTCGAAGATCACGGGCGGTGAGTGCGCCGGCCGCACCCGGCCCGCACCGCCGCCCCGAGAGGTCCGACCGGCCGTACTGGACGTGCTCCGCCTCCTCGAACCGGGGATCGCCGCGGTGACCAACCGGCTGGGCGACGTCCTCGCCCACACCGGCGGCTACCGGTCGGTGATGGATGCGAGCGGACTGCTCGAGACCGACGCCCCCAACCTCACCCGCTACGTCTTCACCGACCCGAGGGCCCGCACGTTCTTCGCCGACTGGGACGACGTCGCGGACGAGCAGGCCTTCGACATCTGGCTCGGGCCGTCCGTCGAGAACTCCGAGTGGCTCACCGCCGAACTCGCCCCCGCCGCCGGCCCCGACTTCACGAAGCGCCTGAACCGCCACAGCGTCCCGCAACGCGGCGTCCTGCGCCTCGCCCACCCGTCCGGGCACGAGCTCCGACTGCTGCGCGAGACGCTCGAACTCACCACGGACGCCCAGCAACTGATCGTCTTCCTGCCCGCGGACGAGGAGACGACCCGGGCACTCGACCTGCTCCGCCACCAAGCCCCCGCCCGGCTCCGCGCCATCTCGTGAAGCGCCGGCCCCCGTCGCCGGTGGCCGTGGCCGGTCCTCCTCAGTAGTGGGAAACGGACCGCTCCGATGCCCCGCGCCGCTACCGAAGGGCTCACGTCAGTCGTGATCGCTTCCCGCGAAGCCCGATGGTCGTTGTCCGACGGTCGCAGCCTTTCCTGATCGGGACAGAGCTGCCCGTCCGCTCCGCCGCCACCGTGACGCCGCGGAGCCCGGCCGACGAAAAATTCCGTGCCGGGTCTGCCCGCGCAGGGGCAGGATCTCCTCATGACGGACATGCGAGCGTTCCGGGATGCGGTCGGCGCCTGGGCGGCGGGCGGCCCCGGCGGGCCGGCGAGCGAGCTGGCCGTGCGGCTGCGCGTACGGACCGCGGTGCTGCTGGAAGGGTTGAGCGATCTTGCGGCCGTCGAGACGCTGGCCGCTCGCTACGGCAGGGACCTGCCCGCCGAAGGGGTGTGCGTCCTACCCATGGGCGGCGCGATGAACGTCGGCCGCTACGCCACCCTCCTCGGGCCGCCCGGACTGGGCCTGCGCCTCGCCGGACTGTGCGACGTGGGCGAGCAGCGCTTCTACGACCGCGCCCTCGAGGGGGTCGGCGCACCGCGCCAAGGGTTCTTCACGTGTGCGACGGACCTGGAGGACGAACTCATCCGCGCGCTCGGCGTGGCACGGGTCGAGGAGATCCTCCGGGCGGAGGGCGACCTCCCGGCCTGGCACACCTTCGTACGCCAGCCCGCACAGCACGGCCGGCCCCCGCACCACCAGATGCGGCGCTTCCTCGGCACGAAGAAGGGCCGCAAGATCCGCTACGGCCACCTCCTGGTCGAAGCCCTCGACCCCGAGAACGTGCCCGCGCCCCTCCACGACCTGCTCGCGCACCTGCAACCCGAGCGCTGACCGACGCCGACAGCAGCGGTCCCCGTACTGGGGCGGTCGGGCCGAGCGGGATCCGCAGCGGATGCCGTCCGGTCAGCGGGTCCCGGCATCGGCCGGCCCGGGGAGGCGGCGCCGCGGCCGGCCGCCGCCGTCGGCGAGGCCGGTCAGGGCGTCGGAGAGCAGGGCGCGGGCCTCCCCCGCCCGGCCCTGTTCGATCAGTGCCGTGCCGAGCTCGGTGAGGGTCTGGGTCATGGTGTCCGGCCAACCCGCGGCTTCGTAGTGGACGAGCGCCTGGCGGTACGCCTTCTCGGCGGCCGCCCAGTCCCGCAGTGCGGCGCGGTCGAGGCCGAGCTCGTGGAAGATGAACGAGACGAGCAGGCTCGGCACGTGCGACTCCCACACCTCCCGCAGCTCCATCGCCCCGGCCAGCGCCAGGCACCGGGTCTCGACGGCCTCTTCCGCCCGTCCGGTGTCGCGCAGGCAGTTGGCCGCGCCCCGGAGGGAGACCAGGCGGCCCACCTGCGCCGGCCGGTTGCCCACCGCGGCGAAGACCCCGGCGGCCTGCTGGTACGCGGTGGCCGCCTCCTCGTACCTCTGCAGGTACCGCAGGCCGGTCGCGCGGTAGGTCAGTGCCCACGCCTCCTGCTCGGCGTCGCCGATCCGACGGGCCAGCTCCCGGGCGTCGTGGGCCAGTTCGATCCCGCGCCGGTACCGGTGCAGGCACATGACGGACGTCCAGGCCAGGTAGTTCAGGTGGACGGTCTCGGCACGGACGTCGCCGCACGCTCGGGCGGCGTCCACCGAGAGCTGGAAGACCTCGCCCCAGGTGTCCCAGCGCATGAGCCGGTCGGAGAACCAGTGCATCGCCTCGGCCGTGTCGATCACCTGTCGGTGCCGGCCGGCGGCCAGTGCGCGGCGGAGCGCGGCGAGCCATTCGGCGTGCTCCTCCTCCAGCCAGCGTGCGGCGTCCGCGAGGGTCCTGGGGGCGCCGACCGGGTCCGGGTCGCCGGAGCGGTCGTCGATGTCGTGGTCCGGGTCGAAGCGCAGGCCGCAGGCGGCCGCGCGGCGCAGCAGCCGGTCGTCCGCCCGGTCGCGGTCGGCGGCGAGTGCCGACCGGTCCTCGTCGACGGTGAGGCGTTCGCCCGCGTAGAGGCGGACCAGGTCGTGCATGAGGTAGCGGTCGGCCGTCGCGGCGTGGAGCAGTCCGGCGTCGGTGAGTCGTTCGAGGTGGCGGTCGGTCTGCGCGGTCGGCAGGCCTGCGTACACGCCGACGGTGTCGGGGGTGAAGTCCTGGCCCGCGGTCAGGGCACAGCGGCGCAGGACGAGCCGGGTGGTGTCGGGCAGTCGGTGGTAGGAGAGGGTGAAGGCGGCGCGTACGCCCAGGTCTCCTGCCTCCAGGAGGTCCAGGCGGTGTTCTTCGTCGGCGAGTTGGCGCACGAGGCGGTCGATCGGCAGCTGCGGGCGGGCGGCCAGGCGCTGTCCGGCGATGCGGAGGGCGAGCGGCAGGTGGCCGCAGAGGCGGGCGAGTTCGGCGGTGGCCGTCGGTTCGGCGGCGGTTCGCCGGTGGCCGGCGATGCGGCCGAGCAGGGTGGCGGCTTCGGTGGGGGTGAGTGCGGCCAGGCCGAGGCGGTGCACCGACTCGAGGCCGGGCAGGGTGTGTCGGCTGGTGACGATGGTGAGGGTGGGGCCGGACCCGGGCAGCAGCGGTCGGACCTGTGTCTCGTCGGCGGCGTCGTCCAGGATGAGGACGAGTCGTTTTTCCCGTACCAGTGCGCGGTAGAGGCCGGCGCGTTCTTCGGTGCCGGCGGGGACGGCTGCGTCGGCGATGCCGAGGGCGCGCAGGATCTGGGCGAGGGCGTCGCGCGGGCTGAGGGGTGTGGGTGCCATGCCGCCGAGGTGGAGGGAGAGTTGTCCGTCCGGGAAGTGGGGGGTGAGGCGGTGGGCGGCGTGCAGGGCGAAGGCGGTTTTGCCGAGGCCGGGCTGGCCGTTGATCAGGACGATGCGGGGGTGGGCCGGTGTCTCGTCCCGGGCGAGGTCCTGCAGTTGGGCGAGGGCTTCTTCGCGGGCGGTGAAGTCGGCGATGTCCCGTGGCAGGGAGAGTGCGCAGGGCGTGGGGCCGGCGGGTCGGGCGGGCGCGGCCGCGGCGGTGTCGGCGGCGGGGTTGCCGTGGTCGGCCCGGGCCGGGTCGGTGGCGGCCGGTGTGCGGCGGGGGCGGCCCGCGGCGGCGGCCTGTTCGAGTGCGGCGGCCTGCCGGGGGGTGAGCCGGAGGGCGGAGGCCAGGGCCTGGACGGTGCGCCGTTGCGGGCCGCGGGTCCGGCCGCGTTCCATGTCGCCCAGTGCGCGCAGGCTGACGCCGGCGGCTCGGGCCAGGTCGTCCTGGGTCAGGCCTGCCCGGAGGCGGAACTCTGCCAGTAGCCGGCGGAACTCCCCGCTCTCGTCGGCGGTTTCGCCCGTGGCTCCTGCATCGCCCATGCCGCCCCCTGTCACGCATTGTGCCGATGATCTCACCGGTCGGTGTCAGGCAGAAGTATGCACGCCTCGGAGCGGGCGTTGTACCGGCGGGTAGGTCGCGGCCCGGCCCGGCCGACGGACGGGCCGGGCCGGGGCAGGTCGGGGCGGGACTTCGAGGGGCGGGGCCCCGGGGCGGCAAGGGCCGTTGTGCGGAACTGCCCATGGTTCTGCCTGTACCGGTTCCGGCGCCGCCCGCTCACCGGCCGGGCCCGCAGGATTCCTCGGACGGTCGACGGACGGTCGCGGTGGCCTCGGCGGCCCGCCGTGCCGCCTCGGCTTCGGCGGTGCGGCCGAGGGCGTGGAGGAGGTCGGCGATCAGCAGGTGGGAGCGGGACCGGGTGCGCGGGTCGCCGCCGACGCGGCTGAGGGCGAGTGCCAGACGGGCGGAGTCGAGGGCGGCGCCGGGGCGGCCGAGTGCCTCCAGGGCACGGGCGCGGCTGTGGGCGGCGGAGATCTGCTCGGCCGGGCCCTGGGTGGTGGCGAGCAGGTGGAGGGCCTCGTCCGCGTGGGCGAGGGCCTGCCCGGGTGCTCCGGTGGCGATCAGGGCGTCGGCGAGGTGGGCCAGCGAGCGGGCGAGCAGGCGGTGGTCGGCCCGTGCACGGGCGTCGGCGGCGACGCCCGCCAGTATCGGGACCGCGTGCTCGGCCAGGCCCGATCCCTGCAGGGCGACGGCCACCCGAGTCCGGCAGCGGGCGCTCAGCACCGGGTCCGCGGCCCGGCCGGCTGCCGCGAGGGCCTGGTCCAGGTGCTCGGCGGCGGCGCGGGGCTCGCCCCGGGCGGCGTGGGCCGCGGCGAGGTCGGTGGCCAGACGGGCGACGGCCGCCGGATCGGCGGAGGTGCGGGCGGCCCGCAGGCCGGCCTCGGCGACGGCCCGCCGCTGCGGACCGCCGGGTTCGACGGTCTCGTGGAGGAGGCCTGCCCGGTGGGCGAGTTGCCAGGCCGCGGCGGTGCGGCCGTGGTGCACCGCGCTCAGCACCAGGGCGTGCACCGTGCCCGCCTCCCGGCGGAACCAGGCGGCGGCCCGGGCGGGTTCGGCGACGTCGTGCGGGCCGGGCGCGGGGGTCGGCGGGGCGGTGGGGTGCCCGCCGGGTGGTGCTCCGGCCGGGGCCGGGCCACCGGGCCGCCCGGAGGCCGACGGGGTGTCGGCCGGCGGCCCGTCCTCGATGCCCAGGGCGGTGCAGGCGGCCGCGGTCGCCGTGAGGTAGTGGTCGGTCATCCGCTCCACGGCCGCGCGTTGCCGGCCGTGGGTGAGGTCGGCGGCCAGGCGGGCGCTGTGCAGCCGGACGAGGCCGCGCCGGGTGTAGCGCCCGGGCCCGTCCTCCTCCACCAGGTGGACGGCCTCGAGCCGGGCGAGTTCGGCGCGGACGGCTGCCGGGGAGGTGTCCGTGAGCACCGCGGCCGTCGGTACGTCGATCGCCGTTCCGGGGTGCAGGCCGAGCAGCGCGAACGTCTGCGCCGCGGCGGGCGGCAGGGCGCGCAGGCTCAGGTCGAGGGCGGCGGTGACGCCGAGCGGGACGCTTCCGGTCCCGGAGAGCGCGGCGAGCCGGAGCTGCTCGTCGGCGAGCTCCGCCGCCAGGTCGTGCAGTGCCCGGCCCGGGCGGCCCGCCAGCCGGGCGGCGGCCGTGCGCAGGGCGAGCGGCAGGTGGTCGCAGTGGGCGGCGAGTGCGGTGGCGGCTTCGGGCTCCGCGTCGACCGGTTCGGGTTCCCAGGCCCGGGCGAGGAGTTCCCGGGCGTCGGCGGGGGTCAGCCCGTCCAACGGGATCGGCAGCGACCCGTCGCGGTCGGACAGCTCGCGCAGGCGGTCGCGGCTGGTGACGACGGTGACGGACGCTGCGGCGGGCGCGCCTCGGGGACGTGCCGGGTGCTCGGGCCCGGGGCCGGGCAGCAGCGGGGCGACCTGCTCGGCGGAGTGCGCGTTGTCCAGCACGATCAGGATCCGGCGGTCGGCCAGCAGTTCGCGGTAGCGCCGGGTGCGGCGGTCGAGTGGGGCCGACGGGGGCGTGTCGGCGTCCAGGGCGGTCAGGAAGGACGTCAGGACTTCGGCCGGGTCGCGCGGTTCGGCCCGGTCGAAGCCGCGGAGGTCCGCGTACAGCACGCCGTCGGGGAAGCGGTCGGCGGCCCGGCGGGCCCAGTGCTGGACGAGGGCGGTCTTCCCGACTCCGGCGGGCCCGGTGACCAGCACCGGGCCGCCCGCCCGCCCGGCGACCGCCTCGTCCAGTCGGACGAGATCGGCCGCACGGCCGACGAACCTCCGGTCGCCGCGCGGCAGTTGCGCGGGGACCGGGCGCATCCGCGGCACAGCCCCCGCGGGTCCGGTGGAGGGCCGTACGGCAGGGCCGGCTCCCCCGGCCGGGGCCCGGCGGGGCGGAGCAAGCGCCTCGTCCCGGCGTCCGGCCTGCTCCAGGCAGGTGAGCAGTCGGGCGGCGAGCCGCTGGTGCGAGGGGTGGGCGGAGACGGCTTCGGTGAGCTCCGCGACGAGTTCGCCGCCGCGTCCGCCGCGGCAGAGCACGTCGGCGAGTCGTTCCAGGGCGCGCAGCCGCAGGTCGGTGAGGCCCGGGGCGGCCTGCTCGCGGAGCAGGGCGGAGCCGCAGTCGGCGAGTGCCGGGCCGCGCCACAGGTCGAGGGCCGAGCGCAGCAGGGGGAGCGCCGGGTCTGCGGGGGCGTCCGGGGGGCCCTCGGCGGCCGGGCAGGCGGGCAGCAGCACACCGGCCCGGTCGCAGAGGCGTTCGAAGTGCGCGGCGTCCACCTGCTCCGGGTCTCCGGCAAGCACGTACCCGGTGCCGCGGGTGGCCAGGTGGAGGCGGTCGTCGAGGAGCCGCCGCAGTGCGGTGACGTGGCCCTGGAGTGCGGCCCGGGCGGTGGGCGGCGGGCTGCCCTCCCAGACGAGTTCGATCAACTCGTCCGCGGGCACCACGCGGTGGAGGCGGACGGCGAGTGCGGCGAGCAGGGCGCGGCGCTTGGGGGCGGACGGCGTGGCGGTGGTGCCGTCGTCGTACCGCACGGTGAACGTCCCCAGCAGGTCGATCCGCATCCGGCCCCCTCGCGCGCGGCCCGGCAGGCGGGCCGCCGGTCGTGGCGTCCGAGGATAGGGGCCGGGGTGTCGGCGGTGGGCGGGCGGGGCGTACGGTTCGGCCGGTGGGCCGCCCGCCGCGGGTGGAGGGGGCCGGCTGCGCGCCGGGCTCCGTGACGTGGTTGTGGGGGGACGTGTGGGGATTCGGCTTCTCGGGCCGGTGGAGCTGCGGACCGGCTCCGGCGGGTTCGTCTCGCCGTCGGGGCCTCAGCGACGCGCGGTGCTGGCGCTGTTGGCGTTGCGGCTGGGGCGGGTCGTCGCGGTGGACGCGTTCTGCGGGCTGCTCTGGGGCGAGCGGTCTCCGGCCACCGCCCGGGCGGCACTGCAGGGGCATGTCGCGGCGCTGCGCAAGCTGCTCGGCGGTACCCCGTTCGCCCTGCACACCCGGGCCCCGGGCTATGTCCTTTCCGGGCCGGCCGACGGGGTGGACGCGCTGCGTTTTGAATCCCTGACGGCTGCGGCCGCCGAGTGCGCCGGGCACGACGACCGCGACGGGGACGTCCGGGCGATCGGCCTGCTGGAGGAGGCACTCGGGTTGTGGGCGGGCGCCGCGCTGGCGGATCTGCCCGACACCGGGATGCGCCACGACCTGGCGGCCGGCCTGGACGGGGCCCGCGTCTCGGCCCAGCTGGCCTGGGCCGGGCTGCGCCTGCGCCGGGGCACCGGCGCGGCGGCGGTGCCGGTCCTGGAGCAGTGCGTGCGGGCGGAGGGGGTGCGCGAGGAGGCCGTGGCACTGCTGATGCGCTGTCTGCACCAGGCCGGACGCCCGGCGGACGCGTCGGCGGCCTACCACCGTGCCCGCGGGCTGCTCGCCCTCGAACTGGGTGTGGCCCCGGGGCCGGACTTGCGGGCGGCACTCGCGGAGGTGTCGGCCGGCGGGGCGCCGACGGACGGGGCCGGTGCCCCGGGCCGGTCTGCTGCGGGCCGATCCGCTGCGGGCCGGCCGGCCCCGGGCTCGGCCGGCCCTCCGGTGCCGTGCATGCTTCCCCCTCGGCCGACCGGATTCGTCGGACGGAAGGACGAGCGGGCCCGGCTGGAGCGCGAGTGCGGCCCGGACGGCGACGGCGGGCCGGCGCTGGTGGTCGGCCCGGCCGGGGTCGGGAAGAGCGTCATGGTCGTGCACTGGGCCCACGGCGCGGCCGAACGTTTTACCGGCGGCCGGCTCTTCGCCGACATGCGCGGCTTCGATCCGGCGGGCGAGGCCGATCCGGCCGACGTGCTCGGCCGGTTCCTGCTCGCCCTGGGGGTGCCGCAGGCCGCCGTACCCGCGGACCGGGAAGGCCGTGCCGCCCTCTACCGGGCCCGCACCGCCGACCGGCGGCTGCTGGTGGTGCTCGACAACGCCCGCAGCGCCGACCGCGTCCTCGACCTGCTGCCCGCGGGCCCCGACTGCACCACCGTGGTCACCAGCCGCAGCACCCTGGAAGAGCTGGTGGTGTCGGAGGGCGCCGTCCTGCTGCGGGTGGAGGCTCTGACGGAGGACGAGGCACTGCGCCTGCTCGAAACCGTGCTGGCCCCCGCGCGGGTGCGCGCCGAGGGCGACGCGGCAAGGCGGCTGGTCCGGCTCTGTGACGGCCTGCCGCTGGCGCTGCGGATCGCCGCCGACCGACTGGCCGCGGAGCCGGACCGGACGATCGCCGGGCTGGCCGACGAGTTGGCCGACGAGCACACCCGGCTCACCGCCCTGGACGGCGACGGGGCGGGCGGTGTCCGCGCCGCGCTGGTGCTGACGTACCGCCACCTGTCCGCCGGGGCCGGCAGGCTGCTCGCCGGGCTCGGCGTCCACCCGGGCCGCGAGGTGGACACCCCGGCTGCCGCGGCACTGCTCGGCAGCGACCTCGGCACCGCCCGCGTCGCGCTGGGTGAACTGGCCGCCCACCACCTGCTCGCCGAGAGCGCACCCGGGCGCTACCGCCGGGACGACCTGGTCCGGCTGTTCGGCGCCGACCTGCCGGCCGGAGATCCGACGGGGTTCGGCCGGTTCTGCCGAGGACGGCTCCTGGACCACTACGCGGAAGCGGCCCGGCACTTCGGCGAGCAGCTGGAGCCCGGCCTGCCCGGCCAGGACGGCCGCGCCCGGCCGCCGGCCGCACTGCCGTCCGCCCCCGACACCCGTGCCGCACTCGCCTGGTTCCGTACCGAGGAGCCGACGATTCGCGCGCTCGTTGCCGTCGCCGCCGATGCCGACCCGGAACGGGCCCGGCGGTTGGCCGTGCTGGCGAGCCCTCTCTACCGCGGCTCCGACCGGCTCACCGAGTGGCTGGACTGCCTGCGGGCCGGCGAGGGCGCCGCCGAGGCGTGCGGGGACAGGGTGGCGCTCGCCCTGCTGCGCTGCGACCTCGGCGAGGTACTGCTCGGGCTGGAGCGCGAGCGGGAGGCGCTCCTGGCCGCCCGGCAGGCCGTTGCGGGCACCGCTCCCGCCGACGGGGCCGTCCACGGCCGCGCCCTGGCCGCGCTCGCGCTGGCCACCGCCCCGACGGGGGACCCGGACGGCGCCCGCCGGACGGCTGCTGCCGCCGTTGCCGCGGCCGCCGCCTGCGGCGATACCCGGCACCTCGCCCATGTCCTGGGCACCGCCGCCGCGGTCGCCCTGACGACAGGGCATCCGGAGGAGGCGCTGCGCCGGGCACGCGAGGTCGAGGCGCTGCTGCCCGGTCACCCCACCGCCACCGTCCGCGTGCGGTCGATGCGCACGGAGGCGGATGCCCTGCAGGCCCTCGGCCGGCACGAGGCGGGCGAACTGGCCCGGCACCGGCTGCTGGCCGCCTGCGAGGAGGCGGGGTTCTCCGTCCCTCCGCACCGCCGGTAGCTTTCGCCCGGCCGCACATCCCTCAGCGGACTGCTACCAGTCCTGTAGTGGCCGCTGGCCCAGGGGTCGGGCGGGTATCGGATACTGGCCGGATGGACAGCACCTCTATCCGGGACTCCTACGACGCCGTCGCGGACGTGTACGCGCAGGGCTTCACCGCCGATCTGGCCTCCAAGCCGTTGGACCGTGCCATGCTGACGGCCCTTGCCGAGCAGGTCCCGCACGAGGGCCTCGTTGCCGACGCGGGATGCGGTCCGGCCCAGGTGGCGTGCTTCCTGGCCGATCTGGGAGTTCCCGTTCTGGGGCTGGACGTGTCGCCGGGCATGGTGGAAGTGGCCCGGGCGCGTCGGCCCGGGCTGGATGTGCGGGTCGGATCGATGCTCGACCTTCCACTCGGTGACGGGGAGTTGGCCGGTGTCGTGGCGTTCTACTCGCTGATCCATCTCCAGGTCGAGGAACGGCCGCTGGCCTATGCGGAGTTCGCCCGGGTGCTGCGGCCGGGAGGGCTTCTCCTTGCCGCGTTCCATGCGGGCCAGGAGGTCCGTCGTCTGGACTCCTGGCTCGACCGTCCGGTGTCACTCGACTTTTTCGCCCTGCGACCCGACGAGGTGAGCGCGGGTCTTGCTGCCGCCGGACTTGCGGTGGAAGCAACGCTGATGCGAGGACCCTATCCGGGTGAAGCGGACACGGAGCGCGCGTACCTACTGGCCCGCAGGCTGGGGTGACCTGGTGATGCGGGGATTGGCGGCCGGTCGCCGTCAAGGATGAGTCGGGGCCAAGCCGTGTCGGGGTGCACATACGCTTCTGCAAGTGACTTCACGACCGGAGCGCCCAGGTGCTCCTGATCTGGGTGCACCTTCAGGCCGATCGCGGCATCGAAGTTGTCAGGGGTGATGTTCGCCAAGCGGAGCATGGTCTTCGTGCGGGAACCATAAGCCAGTGGATCAAGCGGGTTTCGGCGATCGCTGCGACGGTGACCGTGCCGTGGAAGACGGGGGGAGCTTGCCGAACCTCGTGGCGACGGTCCGGACGGCCCGGAGCCGGTCGATCGTGCGCTTGGCTTCGTTGCAGCGCCGGTAAGCCCCAGTGCCGAAGGTCGGGGGCCTGGCCGCCCTTGCCGCCGGCGCTCGGGCCGAGTGCCGGTGCCGGCCGTCGCTCCGGCCCCGACCCGGCACAAGCCGAGCGCCGAATTTGCTCACCCGACAGGCGGCCTGCTGATTGACCACCCACCCCGACTCGCCGGCCAGCACACCCCGTCCTCAATCGCGGACCACGCCGTAAGAAGGCTGGTCGTCCCACGGCATCCGGTCGATTGGCACGCGGCCGAGCGGTGCTGCCAAGTACCGCGCCGCTTCGAGCGGGCAAGGCCGTCTGCCGCCGTACTGACCCGTAGTCAAACGATCTTGGTCGCTGCTATCGTGCCTGCGGCAGATCCGGCAGGGATGTACGAAACGGAGACTCATGCGCAAGTCAAAGCGGATAACGGCCCTCGCGCTCAGCGTTCTGGGCATGGCCGCGGGAATGGTGTCCGTGGCCGCTCCGGCCGAGGCGGCCACGACGCCGAGCGGGGCCTGCGGCAGCGGCTACTACCTGATCGACCAGCACGCCCTCGGCACGGTGGCCGACATCTACCTGTTCTACAACGGGTCGAGCAACTGTGCCGTCACCTGGGTGCGGAACCCGAACGGGACCAAGAGGTACGACCTGCGGGTGCACATCGAGCGGCAGAGCGACCTCAGGGACGCCCCCGACGGCGGCTTCTACTATTACTACGCCGGCCCGGTCAGGCTCAGTGCCGCGAACACGTGCATCTCGTGGGGCGGCTCCGCGGAGGGCATCCGCTGGGCGTCCGGCTGGGAGCACTGCGGCTGATCGGTGAACGGCCCCGGAGGCCCGGGGCTCGGGAAGCTGCGACCGGAGGCGAAGTGGATCGTCTGTGCGGGTCAGAGCCTCGCAGAACTGCCTCGTAAAACCCTGAGGTTGCGATGACAGCGATGACACGCAGTTACTTCGGGGCCCGCCGCAGCTTCCCGGGCCGCACGAAGTGGGGGGAGCCCGGTGGAGGTCACTGACGCACGGTCGAGCGCGAAACGAAGCCACGTTCCCGTCCTCCGGGTGAGGAACCGTCATGCCGCGGCCCCCGGACCGACGCGCGGCGCGGATGCCGCGTCGGGACCGCACGGCACGGCCCGCTCCTCCGGCGGGGCGTAACCGGGCTGCGCGGCCAGGACCGGGCGCAGGGCCCGGACCGCGTAGAAGTTGCGGGACTTGACCGTGCCCGGCGGCACTCCGAGCAGCTCTGCGGTCTCCGCCACCGACCTGTCGTTGAGGTGCAGTTCGACGAGCACCTCACGGTGGTGCGGTGGCAGCACCGCCATGGCCCGGGCGAGGTCCCGGGAAGCCACCACGCCGTCGTACGGGTCCTCGGCGAGCGGCCGGTCCTCCGGCGTGTCGGCCATAACCTCGCGTGCCCGGGCGGCGGCCATCCGGTAGTGGTCGATGGCGATCCGCCGGGCCACGGTGAGCAGCCAGGGGCGGGCCTGCTCGGGTCCGCTCGCCAGCGCTGCGGGGTTCTGCCAGGCCCGCAGCAGGGTCTCCTGCAGGATGTCCTCGGCCTTGCCCCGGTCGCCGGTCACCCGTACCAGGGCACGCAGGAGGTAGCCGCTGTGCAGGTGGTGGAGCTCGGCGAGCG
The DNA here is from genome assembly GCF_050749075.1 of Kitasatospora dryopteridis. Lineage (NCBI taxonomy): Bacteria > Bacillati > Actinomycetota > Actinomycetes > Kitasatosporales > Streptomycetaceae > Kitasatospora > Kitasatospora dryopteridis. The sequence goes on from NZ_CP192749.1 coordinate 501,456, forward strand.
CGTCGTGGCCGAGGGTGGGGCGGTCCTGTCCCGGACCGGCCGCGGTGGCGGGCGGCCGGACGGGCGACACGGGCGGGGGAACGGGCGGCTTGGACACGCGCGACCTCTCTGGTCCGACGGGGACGGCACGGGCCGCCGGAGAACCTCCGGCAGCACCGGTCGCCACCCTCGCGGGGCCCGCCAATGAAACACCAACGTCACGCCGATCGCTCAGCCCCGGTCGAGCGCGCGGACGAACTCCTCGACGCCTTCCTCCCCGTCCCGGTCGATCAGGACGGAGACCCAGGCGGCCAGCAGGGCCCGGTCCGCCGGCAGCCAGGAGGACGCGGACGGGTGCTCGTCCACCACGAGGGCCGTCGCCAGGCGCAGCAGTGCGGCCGGCGGGTTCGGGCGGAGGTGTTCTCCCGGCAGACCGCGCAGGGCGAGCCGCCGTGCCACGGCTATCACTTCGTCGGCCGGGGCGTCGGGAACGGGCAGGGCCGACAGGCCCGGTCTGACCTCCGGTGGTCGGGCGAGCAGGGACGCCACGAACTCACGCGGGCTCGGCCCATCCAGTGCCATCGGTGCTTCTCCCCTGGTCCGCAGCGGAACCGACGCCCGGCCGCGGGCCGACGTCGGACCTGTCACGGCACCCGGCGAGGGGTGCCACTGGGGGGACGGTAGCGGGCGGTGGCGGGGTTCAGCAGCCGGTTTTCGACGACCCGCGGCGGGCGCCGGACCGTCGTTGAACGGCTCGCCCGGCCTGCGCCGTTCCCCAGGGTGAACGGCCCTGGGAGTGCCGGTGTCGGGGGGCGCCGGCCGTCACTGCCGGACAGGGCCAGGCGGCGGACAGGAGGAACGCATGGCGGTCGAAGACGGCGGCGCGGTGGTGGTGCACCGGTTGACGGAGGGCTCGGACTTGGCCCTCGGCCCCGATTACGGTCCGGCCCGGTGGCCGGTCGCGTCCCGGCGGGCGGCCGGGGACACCGGGGACGTTGCGCGGACGACCCTCGATCCGGTCGCTCCGCCGGACTGGCGGCGGCCGCTGGACGCCATGGGAACGGTGCTCGTCCCGCCGGAGGAGCGCACGACCGGGGCCGGGGCCGCGCCCGACGGTGCCTGCACCGCAGCGGCGGTGGCCCTGCCGCCGGCCGCTCCCGCCGCCGTCGACCCGGTGCTTGCCGTACGGGTGGCCGCCGCGCCGATCGCCGCGCGTCCGTCCACCGTCGTGCCGCTGCCCGGTCCGGCCGACGCCACCGTCCTTCCGGGCCCCCGCCCGGGGCGGCCGGGGCCGGTCCGGGGTCGGCGTGTGCGCCGCGGCGGTAGGTCCGGGGTCCGGGGTTTCGGCGGGTTCGGGCCCTCCGGCCGTGACCACGGGCAGCGGCTCGCCCCAGCCGGTGCCCCACTGCACGCCGGGGTGCGGATCGCGGTGGTCGGCCTGAAGGGCGGGGTCGGAAAGACCTCGGTCGCCTTGGCACTCGGCTCCGTCCTCGCCGGGATGCGCAATGACAGGGTGGTGGCCGTGGACGCCGTCCCCGGCACCGGAACGCTGGGGCTGCGGATCCGCCGGGAGACCTCCGCCACGGCCCACGACCTGCTGGCCGCGGCGCCGTCGATCACCGGCTACATGGACGTGCGCCGTTTCACCTCCCGGACCCCGAGCGGTCTGGAGGTGCTGGCCGGCGTGCCCGGCGTGGTGGGCGCCCGGGGCCTGGGCCCCGAGGGGTACCGGCAGGTGATCGACGTCCTGCAGCGGCAGTACCCGATCGTCGTGAGCGACTGCGGGACCGGCCTGCTCCACGACGCCTCGCGCGGGGTCCTGGACCTCGCCGACCGGTTGGTCGTCGCTGCGACCGCCGGCGTCGACGGCGCGAGCAGCGCGAGCACCACCCTGGAATGGCTGTACGGCAACGGCTACGGCGACCTGGCGCGCCGCAGCGTCACGGTGGTCTCCGGCATCCGTGAGGCGGGCCGACAGGTCCGGTTGGACGACGTGGTGGCCCATTTCAGGAGTCGCTGCCGCGGCGTCGTCGTGGTGCCGTTCGACGAACACCTCGCGGTGGGCGGGGAGTTCGACCCTGCGAAACTGCGGCCGAAGACGCGGCGCGCCCATGCCGAGCTCGCCGCCGCCACACTGGCCGACGCCGACGACCTCGCACCGGTGGGCTGACACGCGACACGAACGCCTCCTGCCCGGGGCCCTGTCCCGGGCAGGAGGCGCGTCTCCCGGCCGTGCGGTTCGTCCGGTCGGTCCACCGGCGGCATTGCCCGAGCAGGCCCGAGCAGGCCCGAGCAGGCCCGGGGCGGCCTGCTCAGGCAGTCCAGCGGCCGGGCCGCCAACCGCGGCGCCGGCCCCTCGCGAGCACGAGCACCGCACCGCCGACCAGGGCGGTCGCGGCGAGCACGCCGCCCGCCAGCAGGACCGCCTGGCGGCCGGCCGGATCAGGCACGGTCGGCGGCAGGGGGGCGACACCCGGCGCAGTGCGGCCGGCCGCGCCGCCCGGCCCGCCGTGCACCGTCTCCTCCGGCAGTTCGACGCCGACGGCGGCGACCGGGTCGACCGTTCCCCAGCCGAGGACCGGATCGGGCAGGGTCGTGCCGGGGCGGTAGGCGGTGGCCTTCAGACGGTCGAGGAGGCGGGCGCGGGTCAGGTCCGGTCGGCGGCCGAGGACGAGTGCGGCCGTGCCGGCCACGACGGCGGTGGCGAAGCTGGGGCCCGAGCCGGTGAAGTGGCCCGGGCCGCCGGGGCCGATGCTCGTCATGGCGGTGCCGGGGGCGACCAGGTCGATCCGGGCCGCGCCCGAACCGCCTTGCCGGGCAGTCCCGTTCGAGGCACCGCCGTTCGAGGCGCTGTCGTTCGAGGCGCTGCCGCCGGGGCCGATGCCGGAGACCGCAAGGACCTCCGGGTACGCCGCCGGGAACACCTCTGCGGCGGCCGCCGTGCCCGTGTCCCCGTCCGCTGCCGCCGGTGCCACCACCAGCACGCCGCGGTCGGCGGCGTACCGCACGGCGGCCGCCAGCTCGGTGCTGCCCGCGGCGACGGGCACCGCCACGGCGACCACCGCGGCCCCGCCGTCGACGGCGGCGCGGATGCCCGCGGCGAGCAGCGCCGCGGTGGTGGTGCCGGTGTCGTCCGTGACGGCGACCGCGAGGATCCTCGCCGCGGGTGCGATCCCGGCGAAGCCGGTGCCGTCCCGCTGCCGGGCGGCGATCAGTCCGGCCAGGAAGGTGCCGTGGCCGACGCAGTCCCGGTCGGAGCCGCCGGTGCCCTGCAGGCGGGGGCCGGGGACGAGTCTGCCGTCCAGGGCTCCCGACGATCCGTCGACCCCGGAGCCGACCACCGCCACGGTCACCCCGGCTCCCCGGCTGAGCGGCCAGGCCGCCTCGGGCCGCAGGAAGATCTGCGCCCACGGGGTCCGGTCGGTGGTGCTCCCGGAGGGCTTCACGCAGCCCTCCTGCCGTGCCGCACCCGTGGTCTGGGCGATGGGGGGCAGCGCGCCGGTGCCGGCCCCGCCCGGGGAAGCGGCCGCGGACGGCCCGCCCGGGGCGGCGAGTGCCGCGGTGGGCTGGGCCAGCACCGCGCAGCAGAGCGCGGCCGCCGCCGCGCGCCCGCGGCGCGTCACGCCGGGCTCCCGAGCAGCGTGCCGGGGATGTCCTCGGGCAGCAGCAGGCTGAGCTCGGACAGGTCGTCGACGTCCAGCCGGGCGAGCCGCCCGGCCTGACGGGTCACCATGGCCTCCAGTGTCTGCCGGGCGAAGCGGCCGTTGCCGAAGCTGCGGTCCCGGGGGACGGCGGCGCAGAGCTCGCCGAGCGCGGCCAGGGTCTCGGGGGCGCAGACGTAGCCCGTCTCCTCCGCCCGGAGCCGGACGATGGAGACCAGTTCCTCCGGGGTGTAGTGCCCGAAAGCGATGTGTCGGGAGAAGCGCGAGGCCAGGCCGGGGTTGGAGGCGAGGAAGCCCTGCATCTCCTCGTGGTAGCCGGCGACGATGACGACGACCTCGTCGCGGTGGTCCTCCATCAGCTTCATCAGCGTGTCGACGGCCTCCTGGCCGAAGTCGTTGCCGGCCCCGTTGCGCGGGGTGAGGGTGTAGGCCTCGTCGACGAACAGCACACCGCCGCGGGCGCGTTCGAAGGCGTCCCGGGTGAGCTGGGCGGTGTGGCCGACGTAGCGCCCGACCAGGTCGGCGCGGGCGGTCTCCACCAGCTGGCCGACGGGCAGGACGCCGAGTTCGGCGAGGAGCGCGCCGTAGAGGCGGGCGACGGTGGTCTTGCCGGTGCCGGGCGGGCCGGCGAAGACCAGGTGGTGGCCGATCCGGGCGGTGGGCAGCCCGGCGGCCTGCCGTCGGCGGGTCTGGTCGATCAGGTTGACCAGGTCCTCGACCTGCTCCTTCGCGGCCGTCAGGCCGACCATGCCGCGCAGCTGTGCCAGCAGGCCCGCCCGGCCGCCGGCCGGGTCCGGCCCGGCGCCCGGGCCGACGGCCCGGTCACCGAGGTCCTCGGGCAGGAGCAGCGCCAGGTCGGCGTCGGCGACCTCGCCGACGCCGGCCAGCCGGGACGCCTGACGGTCCACCATCTCCTCGAACACCTTGCGGGCCGCCCGGCCGTTGCCGAAGTCCGCGCCCCGGGGCATCCGCTCGAAGTGGCCGCGCAGTGCCTCCCGGGTGGCGCCGGCCAGCTCGTAGCCGTGGCGGGCGGCGGTGTGCCCGGTGATGGTGACCAGTTCGTCCGGGGTGTAGTTGCGGAACTCGACGGTACGGCTGAAGCGCGAGGCGAGGCCCGGGTTGGTGCCGAGGAAGTCGCGCATCTCGTCGGAGTAGCCGGCGGCGATCACCACGATGTCGTCGCGGTGGTCCTCCATCAGTTTGACGAGGGTGTCGACCGCCTCCCGTCCGAAGTCCGGGCCGCTGCCGCCGGCCCCGGCGGCCAGCGTGTACGCCTCGTCGATGAACAGCACGCCGCCGAGAGCCGCCCGGAAGACCTCGGTGGTCTTGATCGCGGTGCCTCCGACGATCGAGGCGACCAGGTCGGCCCGGGCGACCTCGGTGAGGTGGCCGCTGCGCAGGACGCCGAGCTCGGCGAGGAGCGCGCCGTAGAGGCGGGCGACGGTGGTCTTGCCCGTGCCGGGCGGGCCGGCGAAGACCAGGTGGCGGCCCATCGGGAGGGCGGGCATGCCGGCCTGCTGCCGTCGCCTGGCCAGTTTGTCGAGGTTGATCAGCGTCGCCACCTGCTCCTTGACGCCTTCCAGGCCGACCAGGGCCTCCAGCGTCGCCTGCGGGCCTTCGGGCTCGACGGGCGGCTCCGAACCGGCGGGCGCGGTCGGGCCCTCGGGCATCGGGGCGCCCTGGGCCGTCCCGACCGCGGGGGCACCGCCGGGGCCGGGCGCCGGGGCACCTCCGCCGCTCGCGGTGGCGGTTCCGTGGACGTCGGCGCGGGCGTTGTCCCGGCTGGTGAGGTTCTCCACCGCCAGACGGGTGCCGGGGACGGTGCTCCGCAGGCCGGCCCCGCGGTTGCCGGCGGCCGTGCAGTCGGTGACGCGGACCGGCTCGTCGGACTCCGACCGCAGGCCGTCCACGGTGTTGTCCAGCAGTTCGCAGGCGTTGAGGGCGGCCCTGGCGCCGGCGGCGAGGAAGACGCCGTGCCGGCGGTTGCCGTGCACCCGGGACCTGGTGGCGGTCAGCTCGCCGCCGTCCTCGACCAGCACACCGTCGGCGGCCGCCCCGGCCAGGTCGCAGTCGCGCAGCGCGAGGATGCCGTCCCGGCCGACCTCGGCACCGGCCGCGCCTGCGCCGCGCACCGCGGTCGTGCCGACCTGGATGTTGCCGCCGTCGGCGACCCGCAGCGCGGCCCGGCCGGTCGCGGCGAGCGCACCGCCCTCCAGCCGGCCGCGGCCCTCGCGCAGCACCTCCACGCCGTGGCCGCGCACGTCCGCCACGTCGAGGCGGCACAGCATCGGGTTGGCGCCGTCGCGGATGCTCACCCCGGCGCCCGCCGCGCCGCGGATCTCCAGCCGGTCGAACTCGGGGGCGCTCGCCCCGGCGAGTTCGACGCCGGCACCGCCGCTGTCGCGCACCGCCGTGCGGGTGAAGGAGGGGGTGGCGGACTCCTCGACCAGCAGGCCGGCGGACTCGGCGCCGGACACCTCGCAGTCCTCGAAGGTGCCCCGGGAGCGTGCCGTCACATGGATGCCGTTGCCCTTGGCACGGGTGACCCGGCAGCGCCGCAGGTGCGGATCGGTGCCGGCGGCGAGCACCACGCCGTGCCCGCGGGCGGCGATCACCGTGCAGTCCTCCACGGCCACGCGGGCGGCCGAGGCGAGGAAGATCCCCACCGGGGCGTCCTCGACGGTGGTGCGCAGCACGCGGGTGGAGCTGTTCTCCTCCAGCGCGATGCCCGGCTTGTCGACGGCGGAGATCCGGCAGCCCTCGATCGTGCCGCGCGCCTCGCCGTTGACGCAGACGCCGTTGCCGCGGGCGTCCCGCAGGACGCAGTTGCGCACCACGGGGTCGGCGCGTTCGCCGATCACCACGGCGGAGCTGCCGAGGTGTTCGATCACGCAGTCCTCGATGATGCTGGTGCCGGCGGACGTCTCCACGATCCCGGCCCCGGCCGGGTTGACGATCCGGCAGCCGCGCATCGCGAGCGAGCCCTGCCCGCGGGTGAGCACCGCCGTCCAGGCGTTGCCGGCCACTTCGCAGTCCTCCAGCGCGGCCTGCCCCCTGGGCACGTCGACGGCGGGCAGTTCCTCGTCCCGGCCCTGGAGGATCAGTCCGGTCAGCTGGACGGCCTCCGCCACCACCTGGACCACCGGGCCGCGGCGGGGCGCGACGCGGACACTGCCCCGGGCGTCCTCGGCGGTGATGGTCACCATCTTGGTGACCACCAGGTTCTCCTCGTAGCGCCCGGGGCGGACGCTGATCACCGCGCCGCTGCGCGCCGCTTCCAGCGCCTCGCCGATCGTGCGGTAGCCGCCGTTGCGCTGCTCCGCACAGACCGTCAGCACATGGCGGTTCATGGGGCGTTCTCCTCCGTGGTTCGTGGCCGGGTGCGGTGGCGCCGGGACGGGCCCGGGTGGTGGGCGTCAGCCCGTGCAGTCCGCCTTGACGGCGGAGGCGGCGTGGTGGGCGTACGTCTTGGTGCCGCCCTTCCAGTCCTGTCCCCGGTTGTGCAGCATGACGGCGATCTTGCCGTCGCTGAGCGGGTAGGAGCCGACGGAGACCCACCGGCCTCGGTTGCCGGTCTGGTTGACCGTGAAGGAGCCGATCGTCCCGACGCCCGGCGCGGACTTGCGCTGCACCGTGTAGTACGTGGGGGCGCCGCCGACGGCCTTGAGGTCGGTGCTGTTGGGCACGTAGACCCACAGCCGGCAGGTGCCGGTGGTGACGGGGGCGGTGTTGAACGTCCAGACGACCGAGTTGCCGTCGTCCTTGTCGGGAGCGCCCGACATCGGGACGGAGGTGTACTTGCCGTTGCAGCCGTCGGCGGCGTGGCCGCCGGTGTTGGTCCGCCAGCCGGCCTGGCCGTCGTCGAACCAGCCGTACTGCTGCGTCGTGGTGTGCCCGCCGGTGCAGAAGGGGCCGGCCACGGCCCGGTACGTCGGCGGGGCGGCCTTCGCGGGCGGCGCGGGCGGGGCGGGGGGCTGAGCGGGCGCCGACGGCTGGGGCTGTTGCGGCGGCTGCGGCTGGGCGTGCGGCTGGACGGCGGCCCCGCCGGAGCCCGCCGGGGCGCCACCGTGGCCGACCGGTTCCGGGGCGCCGTTCGCGGCCAGGCCCGGCGCACCGCCGGCGGTCCCGGCGTCGCCCGGCACCGGCTGCGGGGCGTTCCCGGCGGCCGGGGCCGGGCCGCCGACGTTCCCGTGCGCATCGACGTCCGGGACGAACCCTTCATTGCCGTCCTGCTGGGTGTACCCGGCCGGGGCCGGGCCTGCCGAGGCCGGCCGGGGACCGTCGCCGCCCAAGCGGGAGAACAGCGGCGGCAGGCCGACCAGCACCACCCCGGCAACCGCGGCGGCGGCGATCATCGGACGGGAGATCCGGCGCGGGCCGTCCTCCCCTGCCCCGGGCGCGGCCGGCTCCCCGCCGGTGCCGGTGGCGGTCGCCGCGGCAGTGGCGGCGGTACCGGTGGCGGCGGCCGGGCGGCCCTCGACGGCGGGGGCTGCGGCCACCGGGGCCGGAGCCTCACCGGCGGTCTCCGCGCCGCCCTCCCCCGCGACCGGGGGTACCGCGCCCGCGACGGCGGTTGTCGTCGGCCCGGTGGCCGCCGTTCCCGGCTCCCCGGGGACCGCCGGCACCGGTCCCACGGGAACGGTCCCGCCCGCAGCCGGGGCTTCCTCCTCCTCGGCCACGTCCCACACCACGGCCGGCAGTTGGTAGCCCCCGCCGTCCGGCGTGTCCGGCTGACCTCCGTGGCCGTCCCGTTCCCTGCCCACCTGACCCCCTGGCCCTCGACGACGGTGTTCGGCAAGGGACGGCCCCGCCCACGGCTCACCGCGGCGGGCGCCTCCCTCCCGTAGTCACGGACGGGCCGCCGCGGACGGTTCACCGCCCTGCTGTCCGGCGGGCCCGTCACCGTCCACGTGCCAGACCGGGGCCGCGGGCTCCGGCGGGTCGAGGACGAAGGCCGCCGCCCGCTCGACCGTCTCCGCGTCCGGCCCCGGCCCGAGGACACCGCCCGCCCGGAGGTGTGCGAGCAGGCCGGGCTCCGGCGCCACCGCGTACTCCTCCAGGTAGTAGGTGACGGTGTCGGTCCAGATCCACTCGCCGTCGGTCCGGAAGTTCAGCGGGACGACGGCCTTCCGCGAGGCGTCGAGCACGTCGTCCATCAGCGCCGGTGTCATCAGCACCGGAGCCCCGGCCCGCAGGTGAGCCACGAGTGCCGCCCGCTCCGCGGGGTCCGCCACCGCCGCGCGGTCGGGCGCGAAGCCCGGCCCGCGCCCCGGGTCCACCGTGTCGAACACCGCCGCCAGCCGGAACTCCCCGGCCGCGCCTTCCCGTTCTTCCCGCTCCACGTTCCCGTTCCCTCCGCTGCCGGCCCCTCCCACGAGGCGCCCCCGTCCGGGGAACGGCGGGAACGGCGCCGGGCGTTCACCGGTCACGCGGGGCGATCTCCTCCGCCTCGACCAGCACGTAGTCCCGGGCGGTGTCGCCGCGCGGGTCCTTGACCAGCTCACGCCGGGTCACCCTGAAGCGCGCGCCCGGGAGGAGGAGCACCTCGGCCTCGCTCCGCTTCGACGAGAACGGCGTGATGTCCCGTCCGTTGAAGCCGTTCAGGGTCAGCTTGTAGAACACCCGATGGGCGTGGTCGGGGAACGATCCCTTACCGAGGAACTCCTGGGCCGTGGCCTGCTCTTTGCTGGTGCTGGCGAAGGTGTCGAACTCGACGGTGTCCTTGGCGCGGAACGCGGCCAGGACGGTGCCGATGCCGCTGCCGCCCCATTCCCAACCACCGCGGTAGACGGTCCTCTCGCGCACGGCCGGCAGCACCCCGAGTGCCTCCATCAGCATGGTCGCGTGCGTCTTGGCCTCGGCAACCACGGTCGGCAGGAGTTCCTTGAGCTTGCCGTCCAGCTTCTGGCGGATCACGCTGCGCTGCTCGTGTGTAAACTCCGGTCCTCTCAGCTCCAGTTGCTTGTGATACTCGGTGATGAGGCTGTTCACGTCCTCGTTCTTGAAGAAGAGGCTGGGCTCCTCGAACGGGACGCCGCCCAGTTTCTTCACGAGCATCTCCTGTAGGACCCAGCGGGTCGCCTCGGTCACCGTGTCGATGAACGGCAGCCCGCTACCGGTGCCGAGGGTGCGCTCCACCACCAGGTTGATCAGGCGGTGGTCGCTCCCGGTGTAGGCGCGGACGGCCAGCAGGTGGGCCGGGGGGAACTCCTCGCTCAGTCGCTGCGCCGTGAGGCCGTGATCGTCCAGCCACTTCTGCAGGTGAGAATTCGGCTTGACTTGCCCCTCGCGGATCCTACGTTCGTAGAACCTCATTGCCCTGTCGACCTGTTCAGCGCTAAGGGCGTAGAAGCCACCGTACTTACCATCGGCGGACAGTTGCTCACGATAGAGGCGCTCGTGCGGCAGCACGCCGTCGGGCATGAGCCGGCGCAGCGCAGGCCGGTTGAACTCGGGCCCGAGCGCGTCGAGGCTCCGGTACATCGTCACTGCGTCGGTCAGGTCGAAGGCCTTGCCATCGATCCCGTCGAAGCCCGCGATCTGGGCGCCCCGGAGGATCTCGTAGAGGGAGTGGTCCCCGGGCTGCAGCATCCAGCCGATCAGCCCGGCGACGAAGTCCTCGCGCCGCGCCCCCGGAACGTTCAGCCAGTCGAAGGCACTGAGCATGCGGGTCGTGGTCCCGGAGAGTCCGCCGATCACGGGGATGCCCCGCCTGTCGAGGTCGCGGTACCAACTGCCGGTTTCGTCCAGTTGGTAGCGGGCGATGCCCTCGATCGAGCCGAGCGGGAACTCCGGCCCCTCCCTCTGCGGCACTGAGCCGTCCGGGACCGCCTCCAACTCCTGAACGGTCAGTGGCTGCAGGTCCGACGCCCGCATCCCCTGCAGCACTATGCCGCTGAAGACGATCGTGACCTCGGTGGTCACGACCTTGCCCTTGGCGTCCGGGGCGCCGGCGGTGGTGAACCGCACGTCGGCGACGTCGGGAAACTGTTGGAAGATCAGAGCCCGGTTCGGCGTGCCGTCCGGGTTGAACGGGACCACCTCCAGCGGGACTTTCCGCTCGGTGAACGGCCCCAGCGCGAGCCTCTCGAACTCCAGGAGCAGAGCACGCTCGCGTCGGCTCAATTCCACGCCGGCCCGCCGGAGCTGGGCCGGCGTCAGCCGGTTCGGCCTGACCATCTCGTCCGGGCGCGGCGTGCGGATGTATTGGCTGCTGGCGAGTTCCTCGGTGTTGGCGAACGGCTTGTCGCTGAGCCGCAGCAGGTTGCCCAGCGCGAACGGGTCGGGCGCGTAGTTCCCCGCCTGGCGTTCCGAGACCAGGGTCAGGGCGCCCTGGACGGCCTTGCGCATCATCCCGTCGAGCTGGTCGCGGTACGGCTGGAGCCGTTCCACGTCGAGGCCCAGTTCCCGGGCGGTGTGCAGGTCGCTCTGCTTGAACAGCTCCTGCAGCAGTACCTTCAGGTTGCCGACCCCGCCCGTGAAGCCGTTGGGTTTGCCGGACTGGTAGTAGGCGGCGTTGTAGAAGGCGGTGTACTGCTCACGGGGATTCCCGAGGGTCATCATCTTGGTGATGTCCTCGGCGGTGAGCCTGGAGTGCCGGATCTGACCGGCGCTGGTCACATCGTCATGGGTGAAAACCTCCCGGAGGTGGATACCGTCGTTCCAGGCTTCGTCGTAGTAGGCCTTGAGCACGCTGCGCAGGTGGTGGAGTGCCTGCGAGACGGCGGACCCTTCCTGCCGCGCGAGACGGAGGGCGTACGCGCCGATCTGTTTCTCGAACTCCTCCGCCCGTTCCTTCCATGCGGGATGCTCGAAGAAGGACGTGTGGGCGAACAGCTTCTCCGGGGCGGCCATTCCGAAGACGAGGCTCGGCGAACCGGTCTCCCGGTCCCAGTAGAGCGATTCGTCATAGTGTCCGTCACCGCGCAACTGGTCGCGTCGGGTGTCCTCGACGTACGCCCAGACGCTCGCACCGTCGGCGGGGGCGGACGCCGCGTCGAGCGGCACCACCGTGTGCTGCTGCGGGTCGACGAGGAGCAGGTCCCCCGTGTCGGTGTGCAGCAGCGTGTACGCGTGGCCGATCCGGCCCTGCTCGGCGGTGAGCACCAGGGCCCGGCTGCCCGGCCCTCCGCTGCGGACGAGGTCGGCGACCGCCCGCAGTCCCTCGGCGCCGGTGCCGTAGTGCCAGGCGGGGCCGACCCGCCGGGACAGCTCCCAGACCCCGTCCCGCTCGGGCAGGCCGTCGATCCGGGTGCCGGCGGGGTGCGGGTCGCCGTCCAGGGTGTCCCACAGCGCCAGGTTGGCGTCCAGGCAGTTGGCGGTGTCCCCCGTCGGGTTGAGGCGGGCGAGCAGTTCCGGGGTGGGCCTCGGTACGGCTCCCGGCCCGGCCTGCGCGGCCGCCAGGTGCTCCAGCAGGGCCCGGTGCTGTTCCGGCGTGGGCGCGAACGCCCCGCGGTCCACCAGCGGGGTGGCGTCACGGCCCGTGCCGTGGTGGCGCTTGGCCGGCGGTGCCTCCGGGTGGCCGGCGGTCACCGGGACGTCCGCTTCGTCGTCGGGCACCGCACGGCGCTTGCGGCCGTCGGGCGGGCCGGGCAGGTGGGGCTGGGTCTCCGACGGCGTCGGCCGGCCGGAGAGCACCAGCTCGATCAGGTCGGCCGTGGTGGGCTCCCCGGTGGTGTGCGGGTCGGTCTCCCCGAAGGGATGTACGTCGCCCATCGGGGTCATGTCCGTGTCCCCGCCCGGGTTTCCGCCGGCCGGGCGCTTCCAGTTGTCGATCGCCGCCCTGGTCGACCCGTCGACGGTAACAATGCTGCCCGCGTCGGCCCGGCCGGTCATCAGGTTCGGGCGGCCGAGGAACTCCCACGGAAGCGTGCTCGTGCGCAACGGCGTCTGCCCGCCGGAGGACACGGAGTCGGACCACTGCTCCACGGTGACCGGCTCGTTCGGGAAGAGCAGCGGGTCGATCACCCGGTCCCCGTCCGTGGTGCGGACCAGGACGGCGACATGGTGCTGCCAGTTGTGCTCCAGGTTCAGCGTCTGACCCGCCTGCTCCGGGTAGGCCCAGATCTTGAAGACGCTGTGCCGACCGGCCTGCAGGTGCACCGCGTGAAGCAACTCGGCAACAGCGTGCGCCCGGAACTCGCAGTTCGCGTCGAGCGGGCCGCCGTCGGGATCGTAGCGGGCCATCACAGCGGTGTGCAGTGCCCGGAAGTGCTCGGTCGCCAGCGGTGCGGTCGATCCCGTGGAAAGTGACTGCTGGTGGTTCAGCAGCATAGGGCGATCGACCTTGCCGAAGATCCTATCCGTCACGAAGGGGAGCAGCTCGGTCACGGTGTGCGGCGAACGGATGAGCCCGAGGCCGTGGATCATGCCGAACGCGGTGTGGAGCTTGTCGAGCGTCGTTTTCCGGTCCTGATCGACGTCCGCGCCGCTCTCCTCGAGCAGGGCGAGCTCCTCGCGCCGCACGCCGACCGCATTCAGGTGGCGGGACACCCGCGACAGGTACTGCTCGTAGAGCTCCGACCCGCTGTCGTCGCTGTTGTCGTCGCTGTTGTCCTCGCTGCTGTCGTCACTGCTGTCGTCGCTGTCGTCGCTGCTGTCGTCCTCGTCCTCGGACCGCATTTCGGCGTCCGAGGAATCGTCCGGCTGGAACCGGCCGCGTTTGTCCTGTCCCCCCGACTGCTCGTCGTCGCCCTCCCGCCGTCGGCGCGAACCGCCCGGCCTCTCATCGGTGAACGCGACCGCGTCCTCGTCCGCAACGGTCTCCGGCCCCCTCCGCGGGCCGTCTCGCAGCACCGTGAAACCGGGCGGGGCGTCGGCCGAGGTCGGCGGCAGGCCCGTGCCAACCGGCAGGTGGGCGCCGAGTCGGCGGACCTCCGGTGCGGCTGCCGTTCCGGCGTCCTTCGGGAGGGAGAGGTGCATCCAGGAGCCGTCCTCGACCAGGACGGGCCGGCCGTGCCGGTCGAATCCGGGCTGTTTGCCGACCACGAGGTGCCCGGGTCCGGTCGGCTCGCTCTCGAACGGCGCCCGTGCGCCGGGAGCGAACCAGAGCAGGCCGCTGGGGGCGTACACCTCCGGATTCAGGCCGGGAAGCCGGTGGTGCAGTGCCCGGAGTACGTCGGCCGCATAGGAGTCGCCGCCCTCGCGGGCCGTCCAGCAGGCCGCCAGCTGCAGCGGTTTGACGCCGTCCCAGACCCCCTCCTCGTGCAGCGAGACCAGGACGTCGGCGAGTTCGCCCGGGGTCACCGGCGTGTCGCGCCAGCGCGGCACGCCGTCGGCACCGGTGTGCACGGCCAGGGTGAGGAAGCGGTCGTCCACCGGGAACCGGGCGACGCTGTCGGCGGTCCGCCGCCTGGCGTCCGGCGGGGCCGCCGGGTCGTCCAGCCAGTGGGCGCCGGAGGTGCCGTCCCGGACGATCGCGTTGCGCAGCTCCGTCCGGCGGTCGGCCGACGGGGGCAGCGTCACCTGGGTGGGCGCCGGTCCGGGCGGGGGTCCGAAGTGCTGGGCCTCCTGCATCGGCGTGAGCTCGAAGATCGCGTCCAGCGCCTGGCGGAACTGGTCGTTGGCGGGGTCGAGGAGAGCGGTTCTCCACGCCTGTACGTACGGACCGATCGCCCCGTTCCCGTTCTCCACCTCCTCGATGAAGCCGGTCAGCGTCACGATGTCCTGGGGAGTGCCGCCCTGCAGTGCCCGTGAGGCCGCAAGTATGCGATCCCCGCCCGCCGCCCCGGGGCCTTCGAACCGCCTCTCCCAGGGCCGGGTCTCCCCGCCCTCGCGGGGAGAGATACCGGGTGTTCCGAGGGCGAGGATCTCCTGCCAGGTGTTGGCGCCTTCGGTGACGACGAGCCTCGAGTACCGCTGGAACAGCTCCATCACCGGCGGTGCAACACGCCCCAGACGCAGTTCGACGAGGCTCCCCGGTGCGAGGGTCTCGAGTCCGGCCAGGGCACTGTCGCCGGCGTTCGTCGGATGCTGCGCCCCGAGCAGGACCAGTACGTTGGGGACGGTCGCCGGCATGGCCCGCAGTGCCCTGCCCACTCGCTCGAACATGGCGTCATGCGTGGTGGTGTCATTGTCGCTCTGGCCGTAATAGGCGGTGACCAGCCGGATCTCACCGTCCCTTGCCCGCTCGAGCAGTCGGCCGACCTGCTGGGGAGAGACGGGAGCGGCGGTGTCGCCCACGGGCGCGCCCGTCTCCTCCCGCCAGTTGGCCTCCACCACCGCCATGAGGTCCTGCGGCTCCGCCCGGGGGACCCACGGGTACGCGGCGAACCGGTTGCGATCGGAATCCGGCCAGAGGGGTGAAGCCGTAACATCCCCTTCGGTCCTGAGCCTGATCTCCCTCGGGTACTTCTCCCACAAGAACGGTTGGAGCACCAGGAGGTGCGACTGCTGCTCCCCCGTCATCTCCCTGATGTGGGTCTCGAGATGGATCTCTGTGAAGTAGCCCGCCTGTTGTTCGGGGGATGAATACGGGCTGTCGAGAGCCGCGAAGACGGTCAGTGTCCGGTGCGGTACCGGATCGGCCGGGGCGGACGGCTCGAGAACATCCAGCAGGTGTCTAGGGTGGGCCGGCCGATCGAGGTTGTCCAGGCTCGTCACCTGGTGCATGAATTCGCTCTGTGTGTCCGCCAACCCGGCTGTGTAGCGTCGCCGTTGGTGGGTCGGCAGGTTCATGTCCGCCACGAGGCCGTCAGCCGGGCGGGCGCCTGGCCAGCCGAGGTTCTTCCAGTACCGCTCGACCTGCTGATCATGCGGGACGGTCCCGCCGCCGACGAGCTCCTTCTCGATGGGCGTGAGGCGGACGGCGGGGGAATCACCCACCGGGTGCGCAACGACCTCGAGGCCCCGGTACTGCCCCACCCATCGCTGGTGGAACAATCCGTAGGAGCGCTCAGGGTGGTGGATGTCGGCCTCGCGACCCAGGTGCGTGGCGTAGAACAGGGCCTTCCCGCGTGAGAACGACAGATGTACCTCACCCCGGTAGCCGACCTCGGCGAGCCCGTCGAGCACCCGCAGGTGGGCGACCTGGTGACCCGTCCCGGGCGACCCGAAGTCGACCAGGCTCACCCGTGTGTACCGGCTCAGCAGTCCGTTGCCCCGAACGCGATCGATCTCCTGCACGTTCGGAGCGGTGCTGCCGGAGGTGGGAGCGGTGTCGAGGTGCTCCGTCACGGCGGCGCGCACCTGCTGCTCGCTCTCCTCCGACCATGCGAAGGGTGCCGGCCCCGACGCGGGTGAGGAAGTCTGCCCGGGCGGTGGGGGCGGGGGTGGCGGGGGGCTGAACGGAATCGCACCGTCCAATCGGGCGACGATCTCGTTCTGGTCGGCCTCGCGGACGTGCTCCGGCAGGGTGCGGGCCGGGCTGCCCGCCGGCGGGAGGTAGGGGCCGCGGGCGGGGAGCAGGATGTCGGGCGTGCCGTCGGCGGAGCGGGTGTACTGGATCCAGTCGCCGCCCGGCTCGACGACGATCCGGCCCCGGGCGTCGACCCCGGCCCGGGAGGTGACGACCAGGTGGCCGCGGCCGGTCGCCGTGGGGCGTCCGTCGGGTCCGGCCGCGGGCACGAACCAGACGGCGCGGTCGGGCGCCAGCGCCGTCGTGCCCAGCCCTCGCTCGCCCAGCAGGCGCATCACCTCCGGCACGTACGCCGAATCCAGGCCCCGGGCCAGATTGCACGCCACGAACAGCAGCTCGTCCGTGCCGTTCCAGGCCCCCTCCTCCTTCGCCGTGGCCAGCAGTTCGGCCATGTCCTCCGGCCGGACGGTCTCCCCGCCCCGCCGCGGCAGCCCGTCCGGGCCCGCGTGCACCGCCACCACGTAGCGTCCGTCGTCCTGCGGGAAGCGCGCCAGCGCGCTCTCCGTCTCGTGCCGCGCCGCCGGCGGCGCGGCGGGATCCGGCAGCCAGAGCCCCCGCAGGCCGGCCGCGAAGTCGGACAGCGGGCGTACGGACTCCCCGGTTCCGCTGTCCGGGAGTACGTCGACGGTGTCCGGCCGGT
Source organism: Kitasatospora dryopteridis (assembly GCF_050749075.1). Taxonomy (NCBI): domain Bacteria; kingdom Bacillati; phylum Actinomycetota; class Actinomycetes; order Kitasatosporales; family Streptomycetaceae; genus Kitasatospora; species Kitasatospora dryopteridis. The sequence continues at coordinate 518,092 of NZ_CP192749.1, forward strand.
GGGTCAGCAGGCGCACGCCGGTCGCGTCGGGCCTGACGAGGTCGGGCCCGGTGAGGTCGGGGCCGGTCGTGTCGCTGCCCCGGCTGCGCTCGGTGAACACCCCCTCGTGCTGCTCCTCGTGGGCGCGCCAGCGGTCGCCGTCGAGGCCCTCCGGGCCCCAGGCGCGGTGGTAGGCGTCGAAGAAGTCCCGGCCGTAGGCCCGCTTGAGGGCGGCGATCCGCTCCGCGGCCACCGGACGGCCCCCGGCGAGTTCGTCGAAGCCGTCGGAGGCCCTCCGCAGGGCGGGCAGTACGGCGGCCTCGAAGTCGAGGTGCGCGTCGAGTTCGCGGTCGAGCCGCTCGCGGGTGCGCTGCCACTGCTCCAGGCGTTCCGGCAGACCGTACGGGCGCAGCGCGTCGGGATCGGCGAACGCCTCGTCGAAGGCGTCCCGGACGCGTGCGGCGTGCCCCTCGCGGAGGCGTTCCGCAGCGGCGGCGGTGAGGTCGGTGCGGGCCCGGGCGCGGTCGTGGGCGGTCTGTCCGGCCTGCTCCGACAGGTGCTCACGGGCGGTGTGCAGGGCCAGCATGCGGTGGATCCGCTCGGGCTCGACCAGGCGGTCGAGGGCGCGCTTCAGCGGGTACGCGCCGCTGTCCGGGTCGTCGTGCCGGTCCAGCAGGGTGTCCGCCCGGTCGGTGAGCAGCTTGGTGACGGCTTCGGCGTGGGCGGAGATCCGGGAGGCGTCCAGGCCGAAGACGTCTGCCGAGCGGTCGCCGAGCCCGGCGGGCATGCCGTCCGTCCAGTCGTCGACGGCCGTCCGCACGGCCTCGGCGATCCGCTGCGCGGTGGCCTCGCGGGCGGCTTCCACGGCGAACCGGTGCGGCAGGTCCGCGAGCAGGTCGACGGTGTCGCCGCCGTCCTCGTCCGTGCGGGAGCGGCGCGGGTCCGTCTCCGTTCCGGTGTCGGGCAGTTGTGTCACGCTGCTGTCGAGGACGGACCGAAGCCGGTCGCGCACCTTCGCCGCGACCGAGTCGAGGCCTGCCCGGGACAGCGGGGAGTCGTTGTCGGCTCCGGTCACCTCCAGCAGACGGGCGTCCCGCTCGGAGAGTTCGCCCCGCCACGCGCTGCCGGCCCGCTGCTCGACCACCGTGGTGAGCCGGTGGACGGCCGCGGCCGTGGCGGTCCGGCTCTCGAGTTCCCGGGCGAGGTGGTCGGCCCGGCGGTCGAGGGCCTCGCGGGCGCGCGCGATCCGGTCGGGGGTGACGTCCGCCCTGGTCGGGAAGAGCTGGGCGATGTCGTGCTCCGCCTCTTCCCGGAAGCGGGCGGCCAGTTCGCGGCGGATCGGGGACAGGGCGTCCGGCCCGGCCTCCGTGCCGATCTCGTGGGCGAGGTCGGCGCCGGCGCGGTCCGCCCAGGTGTCGAAGACCTGGTCGAAGCGGCGGGCGGCGGTGTCGGCGGCGAGCTGGCGGGCGGCGGCCAGCGCGACCAGGTCGTCGATGCCGTCGAGGATCTCGCGCCGGGCCTCGGGGCGGGTCGCGAGTTCGCTGTGGAGGAGGTCGGTGGCGCGCCGGAAGACGGGGTTGTCGGGCTGCCATCCGTCGCGCAGGCGGGCCGGGCCGGTGTCGAACGCCCGCCGCAGCCGTCGGTCCGCTTCGGGGTCGACGACGTGGACCGTGGAGGGTGCGGTGTCCGGGTCCGGTGTGGTGCCGTGGTCGGGTGCGGTGTCCGTGAGGAGGGCGTCGTAGGTGTCCTGGAGCCTGCGCTGGGCGTCCTGCCAGTCGGCGCGGCGGGGGTCGTCCGCGCCGGTGTGCGGGGGCGGCTCCACGTAGTCGTGAGTGCGGCCGGAAGGGGTGGTGTTCCCGGGGCCCGGGTGGTCCGGGGACTCCCGGGGCGTCGGTTCCTGCCGGCCGTGCATCCCTTGGTCGTGCGTCTCCCGGTCGTGCGTCTCCCGGGGCTCGGGGACCGGCACGGGCACGTGGTCCGCGGTTGCCGTGACCGTCGGCCCGGGCCGGCTTCCCGCCGGGGCGGACGGGTCCGGGGACGGGCCGGACCCGGTGTGCGGCGCCGGATCCGGCTTCCCGTCCACCGAGGAGTTCCAGCTGGTCCTGCCCTCGGCGTTCGGGGTGCCCGGTCCGCTCTCCGTCCGCAGGGAGGGGGCTGTGGGCGGTGCGGTGCCCGTACCGGAGCCGGTGAGCGTTTCGGAGGCCGTCCGGATCGAGGCGGTGCCGCCACCGCCCGTACGGACCGACGCGCCGTCGGACTCGAGCGGGACGTGGGCGCCGAGCCTGGGCACCGGGAACGGCGCGTTGTGGCCGGCGAGGTTCGATGCCACCGACAGCAGCGTGAGCGGATGGAGGGGACCGAAGTACTTGCTCTGGTCTGCGGTCACGCCCTGGTGCTGGAGCCCGATGACGAAGTCGCGGTAGCGGGTCATCAGCGGGGAGGCGGCGAAGTGCCCCAGGTGGTTCATCCCGCCCATCAGGAAGCCGCCGAGGAAGCTCGCGCCGCTGGTGGTGAATTCGTGGTTCGGGCCCCAGATCAGGTTGTAGAAGCCCTCGCTCAGCATGTTGTTGGCGCCGCTCTGGACCATCTCGCCGAGGGCGTGGCCGACGAGGAAGGCCGTGTTCATCTTCTCGGCCCGGCCGACGAGTTCGGGCAGCCGGTCGGCCAGTGCCCGCAGTTGCGGCGGGACGGCCGCGGGGTTGTCCAGCAGCTTCTTCAGCGCGTGGCCGAAGGCCTCGCGGCTCTCCGGCGACTTCGCCCAGTGCCGGGTGAACGCCTCGCCGATCTCCCGGCCCAGCGTGCGGGCGGTGTTCGCCCCCAGGTCCGCGGCGAGGTGTTTCTCGAAGACGGTCTCGAACCGCTCGACGAAGCCGCGCCCGGCCAGGCCTGCTCCCCGGCCCGTCCCGAAGCCCTTCGCGAGGAACCCGCCGTACTCCCGCAGGAGGCCGTCGATCCCGCCCGCCAGGCCGACCGCCGAGGACTCGCCGAGCTCGCGGCCGACGGTCGTGCCGGACCGTTTGACGGTGGTGGTGAGGGCGGAACCCGGCAGTTCCTTGGCCCCGCCGGTGAGTGCGGCGCCGAGCGGGCGTGACACGAACAGCTTGCCGAGCCCCGAGCCGAACAGCTTGGCGAGCCCCATGCCGAGCAGTTGCAGCGGGCCGCCGATCAGACCGCCGAGCGTGCCGAAGATCGCCGCCTGCCTGGTCGCCTCCTTGTCCCACTCCGTCCGGTTGCCCTGGCCGAACTGGACCCCCTGGATGATCGCGTCCAGCGCCAGACCGCCCACGATGCCGAAGAAGGTGTGAGTGAGGATCAGCTGCAGCAGCTTCTTGAGCAGGTTGAGCAGGATCTCGCGCACCACCAGTTTCGCGCCCGCCGCCGCCAGCAGGGAGGCGCCGCCGGTGAACGGGGCCCAGAAGATCGCGAGGGCGATCTCGAACAGCAGTTGCACCAGCTGGCCGATCGCCATCCACTTCGTGTACTCGACGCTGTTGGCGACCTTGCCCGCGAAGGCGGCGAGCTCCGCGCACATCTTCCCGGCCGTGGTCAGGAAGTCCTCGTCCCCGTCCGCACCGATGAAGCGGCCCATCTCCCGGACGAACGCATCGGCGGCCTCGCCCTCGAACCGGCTGCGGCAGACCCCGACCAGGTCCGCGATGTACTGCCGGAGCTTCGGCAGTTCCTCGGCCAGTGCCTGGTAGTCGTCGCGCACGTCGCGGAGTCCGCCCTCGTCCGACTTCGGCCAGGGCATGCCGGTGACGACCGTGAAGAACTGCGCGACCCCGGGGGGCACTTGGAGCGAGGAATGGGGCATGGCGGGTGCCTCCGGGGCTGCGGCCGTGAAGAGGGTAGGTGGGTGCGTACGGGGAGGCGGGGCGGCGCCCGGCGCGGGGGTTCGCGGGCCCGGGCGGGAGGCGTCCGGCAGATCACTTCACCAGGTCGTTGGCGTCCTGGTCCGCGGCGTCGAACATGTCCGCGGCGTCCTGGCCGGCCGTCCCGATCGACTTCAGCCGGTCCCGGACTGCGGTCACCAGCGTGGTGAGGGCGGCCGTCGGCTTGTCCGCCTGTTCGTGGTACTGCTTGCCGATCTCGTCGTCGCCGGCCGCGGTGACGTTCCGTCGGTTGATATCGTCGACCCGGGTCTTGACCCGGCCGACGAGCTCGGACATGTCCTCGAAGTCGACGAACGCCCGCTTCAGGTCCGTCAGCTTCTTCAGTTGGCTAGCCATCGAACTCCGCCTGCTTGGTGCGGCCGCCCTTGTGCGCCGGTGCTTCCGCGCCGGGGCGCATCGCGGTCAGCGGCGCCAGCAACCCGTCCAGGTCGAGGCCGCCCGCCGGTGCGAGCAGGTCGTCCTCCCCCGTCAGCGAGACCCGGAGCGTCTCCCCCACCCCGTCGAACGCCCGCAGGGAGGCGGCCACCCGGTCGCCCATCCGCGCCCTGGCCTCGTTCAGGACGTCGGCCAGGACGGCGCCCAGCTGGGCCGGGGCCATCGACCGGTACGCGGTGGTGTGGAAGGTCAGTGCGAGGACCTCCCCCTGCGGTCCCACCTTCGCGGTCACCATCCGGTCCCCGGAGGTCGCCGAGGCCGTGGCCGCCTGCAACTCCCGTACCGCCTCCGACATCCGGGCCTGTTGGTCGGCCAGGGCAGCCATCGCCTGTTCGAGCTGTTCCGCGAACGAGGACGTCATCTCTCCCTCTCCTGTACTTCCGTGCTTCCGTACGTGCAGGTCGTGGTGCGGCGGTGGCGGGGCCGGGTCGGCCGTCAGCGACCGATCACACCGCTGACCGCGCCGGTGTCGGTGCCCCACACCTCTTCGTCCTCGGCCAGCCACGTGGTCCGCCGGCGCTCCTTCTCGCCGGGCCCGGCTCCCATGCCGGCACCGCCCATCGGGGGCACCATCGGGGCGCCGGTGCCGCCGGTGGTCGCCACCGATCGGCCCCGCAGCACGGCCTCCTCGGCGGCCGACGCCTTCTGGGCCGACAGGCCGCGCTCGGCCGCGAGGTCCACGGTCGGCCGGCCGTTCACGGAGCTCCCGGGGATCTCCAGCGGCCGGCCGCCCAGAGCGGTGCCCGTCCCGGTCAGGCGCCCGCCCGGGAGCCCGGGGAGCGGCAGGCTCCCGGCCGAAACTCCGAGCACCCCGTTGGCCGCCGAGCTGCCGGTCGGCGGCCGCACGACGGTGGACAGCGAGTCGAGCACGTGGCGCTGGTTGGCCAGCCGCTGGGTCTGCTCGGAGATCGGTTTGCCGTTCGAATCGAGCAGGGTGCCGTCCTTGGCGACGGTGTCGCCCTTGCCGAGCACCACCGGGTTCCCGTAGGAGTCGAGGACCGTCCTGCCGTTCGGGTCGACGACGGTGCCGTCGGGCCGGACGGTCGACCCGGCCGGGACCTTGGCGTTGCCGCCCAACGGGCCGCCCGCGCCCGGTGCGGCCTTCGAGCCCTCGGGAACGACGACCGGTTTGCCGTTCTTCAGGACGGGCCTGCCGTTGCCGTCGTACAGCCGTCCGCCGGCGCCGATGTAGCCGCCCGGCGGGAGCAGTACCGGCTTGCCCTCGGCATCCAGCACCGGTTTGCCGTCCTTGTCCAAAACCGGGGTGCCGGCGCCGTTGCCGCCGGGGCCGTTGATTCCGCCGGGCCCGAGCACCCCGCCGGGGCCGAGTCCGCCCGGACCGAGTCCACCGGGGCCGCCGGTTCCACCGCCGGTCTTGGTGCCTCCGTCCAGCAGTGACCTGCCGCCCGGTCCGCCGCCGCCGTTCAGCAGGCTGTTGGGATCGTTCTTGGGTCCGTCCTTCGGGCCGCCCTTCGGGTCGTCCTTGGGTCCGTCCTTCGGGCCGCCCTTCGGGTCGTCCTTGGGCCCGTCCTTGGTGGGTACGGGGGCCGGGGGCATCTGCAGGGAGACCTCCGAGAGGCCGAGCATCGCGGTCGTCGCCCGGTAGGCCGCGGCCAGCGCCCCGGTCGGCGACACGACCGGGGCGTCCAGCAGCGCCGAGACCCCGATGTTCCAGATGCGCTTGGCATCCGCGTCCAGCCTGGTCCGGTAGCCCGCGGTGTCCGTGGTGCTCAGGCCGAGCGGCGTGGAGATGGTGTCGCCCTCGAACGTCGCGGCGCCCAGGTCCAGCAGGAGCGCGTAGAAGGCGCAGTTCCGGGGCCAGGCGATGCCGAGGCCGGCCGGGTCGTTGCGCCACGCCTCGGCCGCGGTGACGGCGGCCTTCATGGTGGTGAGGAGCTGCTCCCGGCTGAGGTCCAGCGACTCCCCGACCCGGCTCCTGCGTCCCCCGGACTCCGGCTCGCCGGCGGTGTCCCGGTTGAGGAGCTGGAGCCGGAGCTTGTCGATCTCCAGACCGAAGGCGTTGAGGTAGGCGCGGAACGCGTTGGCCGCACTGCCCTGCCAGTTCGCGTCCTCCTCGCCGAACCCGTCGACCCACCGCCTGACCGTCGCCCGGGAGGTGTCCAGCCAGGCGACCAGGCCGTCGAGCGCCTCGGCGGCCTCGCGGAAGCTGTCGACCGACACCACCTTGTTCCGGCCGGGCGAGAGCAGCAACGGGTAGAGCGTGTCGCCGGGCTGGTGGACGAACTTGTGGAAGACGCCGTCCGTAGCCTCCAGCTTCGCGTAGTCGACGTTGAACGACACGACGCAGTACAGCTGCTGGCCGGACCCCTTCGTGTACGGCAGCCAGCACACGACGTCGCGGTCGTACTCGGGCACGTCGACGACGTCCATCTGGACGTGGACGTCCCCGCGGATCCACGGGTCGGAGGAGGTCCCCGCGACCTGGTGGGCGAAGACCGGTGGCTCGTCCGAGAAGGTGGACAGCGCCTTGTGCCAGTCGTCCCCGATTGCCACGGGGCACGCTCCTTTCCATCGGTGCACCGGCGTCGGCGGGGGCTCCGCCTCCGCCGGGCCGGCTGCCGGCGTCAACCGCCGGGTTTCTCCGTCGGGGTGGTGGTGGTCAGGCCCTGGAGGATGCGCAGCATCTCCGCGGTGGTCAGGGCGTCGTCGTGGCCCTTCTGGAACTCGGAGTCCACCGCCCAGAGGTCGGCCTGCGCCTTGACCATCTGTCCCTTGAACTGTTCGAGCATCTTGTCGAGGGTGGCGCACATCGTCCCGAAGCCGGAGCGCAGCAGGGCGTCGTCGCCCAGCGTGCCGCTGCCCGTCAGCAGGGCCCTGCCGTCCTTGCTGTCGGCGAACCGTTTGACGGCCAGGATGCTCGGGTCGGCGTACGAGGCCAGGAAGTCCGCGATCTCCTGGTTCGCGAACCTCTTCAGGTCCTCGTCCGTGACCTTGAGGAGGTGCTCCTCGTCAACCATCCGCCCACACCTCCCCGGTCAATGCGCCGGGCCGGCCCGGCGTCGGCACCGTCACGACGCGATGGTGCGGCCGGCGCGGACGTCGGCGTCGCGCAGCAGCCCGTGCATCTCGCGCAGGGCCGCCACCGCCGCGTTGAGCTCGCGCGTCATGTCGCCGTCGAGCGTGCTCAGCTGGAGGTGGAAGTCGGCGGCCGCGTTCTTCAGGTCGCCCTGGAGATCCTGCTGGGCGTTCCGCACCAGGGTCATGCAGTCGTCCACGGCGGAGTGGAGGTCGCGGGAGGACCGTTCGAGGTCGTCGGCCGCCTGGTCGATGTTGGCGTGGTTCAGCTTGATGTCTGCCATGGTCCGTCCTTCCTTCGGGTCGGGAACCGCACCGTGCGGGCCCCGGGCACGGCTGGGTTCACCGGGGGTTGAGGGTGTGGTAGACGTGGCTGCCGGGGCCGGTGCCCGTACTCAGGTCGAGGGCCTCCCCGTGGGCGGCGTCGATCATCTGCTTCCCCTGCTGCAGGCGGCCGCAGAAGTCGGCGTAGGACTGCTGGAGCTTTCCGTAGCGCTCTTCCCAGTTGGTGATCCGCTGCTGGTAGGAGGTGCTGCAGGCGGCCACGAAGTGCTGTTCGATCTCCGTCTTGATACCCCCGACCTGCCTGCTGGCCGCCCTCATCGCCTCCATGTGGACGGCCAGCGTGTTCAGGACACTCCGGACGGCCTCGTCGTTGATCTCCAGAGTCACTACGGCTCCTCTCCCGGGTCGGGATCGTGCGGCCGGTGCCGCGGCGGTGGGGGCGGTGATGCCCCCTCGGTCGGTTCAACGGCGCCGTGGCGGGCGCCGGTTCAGCTGTTGTGCGGCCGGATTGCGGGTCCTGGGGCACGGTCCCTGACCCGGTGTCAGCGCGGGCAGGCCGGGCCGGGTGCGGACGTGGCCGGGCCGGTGCCGGCAGGCCCGGTGAACACGGCGGCGTCGAGGACGGGCCCGGTCGGCAGGAGCCCCAGGAAGGTCTCGGGCACCGCCACCGGGGTGACGGCGCCGTAGCCGAGTCGCTCGGCGGTGGCGGGCGACGCCAGCGGATGCTTCGCACCGGTGTCCGTGACCAGGTAGAGGGTGGTGCCGGCGCCGGCCCCGGACAGTGCCCGCACCAGGGCCCCCGAGCCGGGCCGCACCGCGACGCTGTCGGCGGTGGCGCAGCCGGGGACGGTGCCGGGCGGGACGGCGGGCGGCAGGCCGGTCACGGCGGCTGCGTCGACCAGGGCGACGGAGGTGGTCGGGGCCTGTCCGGTGGGGCGCAGGTCGGCGCAGACGGCCCGGCCGGGCGCGATCTCCAGCAGTTCGGGCGGGGCGGCGGGCAGGTCGGCCGTGGCGGTGGCCGCCGTGCGGTCCGCGGCGGACGGGGCGGGCGCGGTATGGGCGGCGAGGTCGGCCGGGCCGAGTATGCCGGGCAGGACGGCCGCACCACCGTAGGCGGCGCGCTGGGTCCGCGGGTCGTTGCGCAGCAGTTCGTAGGTCATCCGGGTGAGCGGGGCGAGGCCGCCGGAGGTCAGGACGTAGGGGTCGCCGCTCGGCCCGGTGAACAGCTGGCCGACGGTGGTCGGCCTGGCGGCGAGGAGCGGCCCGGGCCGGCCGCGGTCGGTGATGTCCGGGGCGGCGAGGTCGGGGCCGGTGGGCAGGGCGTTGAGGAACGGCGCGGTCACCGGACGGGCGGTGATGTCGGCCCTCCCGAGGGCCTGGCGGGCGCCGTTGCGGGTGTCGAGGCGCAGTCTGCGGCCGTGCCAGAGCAGGTGCTCGGTGCCGTCGGGGGCGGCGACCAGGACGCCCTGGGTGTCCGTCAGGTGGTCGCCCGGGCGGTCGGGGGTGACGGCGAGGGCCAGTTCGGGGGTGCGGGCGGCGGGTCCGGGGCCGGCGACGGCGCAGGCGTACCAGGACGCGCCGGCGGTGAGGGCGGTGGGTGCGGGCAGGTCGTCGGGTGCGCCGGGGATGCCGACGGGGGTACCGCGCGGGGTGCCGGCCAGCGACTTGGCCCCGACCCGGTCGACCGTGAACCGGTCGCCGGCCAGCAGGCGGGCGCTGGCCTCGTTGAGGACGGGGTGGAGACGGCCGTCCAGGTAGAGGTAGCGGGCGCCGTTCTCCTTGACCACCACGAGGGTGCCGGGCCGTTTCCAGGCGGTGGCGCCGCCGGGGACGATCACCCCGTAGAGGCCTGCGACGAGGGCGGCCAGCAGGGCGACGGCCAGTCCGGTGGCCGTGCCGCGGGAGGTCCGGCCGGTCGGGGTGTCCGGGGCATCGGGTTCGCCGCGCAGCAGGCCGGTGGCCAGGCGTCCGGTGACGAACAGGTGGGCCTGGACCTGGTCGCGTTTCGACTGCATCTCTCGTTCGGCTCCTCGGGCCTGTCGTCGGTGCCGCCCGGGTGGGCAGGCCGGGTGTCCGTCAGGGGTGCCGGCTCATCCCGCGAGCGCGCGCAGGGCGTGGTAGACGCCGAGGACCTGGAGGGCCAGCGGCACCACCGTGATCGCTGCAACCGTGTGCAGCAGGTCGGCCGCCCGTCCCCAGTACGGCAGCATCCGCCGGCCCGGGACGGTCCAGGCGGCGATCGCCAGCGCGGCGCCCAGACAGAGCAGCCCGGCGAGCAGCAGCAGGCGGCCGTCGGCCGCCAGGCCGGGAGCGAGGGCGGCGGCGGGCAGTGCCAGGCCGTAGGCGCCGGGCAGCACCACGGCGAGGCGCTGCGGAATGCTGCCGATGGCCCGGCCGTGCAGCAGCAGGAGCACCGCGAGGGCCGCCGTCAGGCTCGGCGCCGCCCAGCCCGTCCCGTACGCCGCGAGGATCGTGAGGCACAGCGTGAGCACCAGGCCGAGTGCCGTGTGGAAGGCCGTCAGGTAGCCGTCGGCGACGGCGCTGCGGTCGGCCAGGGTGCCCGCGGGCACGGCCTCGATGCCCTCCTGGAGTTCCTCGGCGTTGCGGGGCAGGGCCGGCAGGCGCAGCCCCGACAGGCGGAAGCAGAGCGGGGGGACGAACGCGCCGGTGATCACGGCGAGCACGGCGACGGCGGCGGCGGTACCGGCCGGGTCGATGCCGTTGAGCATCAGCACTCCGGCCGCGACGGCGTGCAGGGCGACCAGGACGGTGCCGAGGAAGAGCGGCGCCGAGCAGCCGGCGGCGGCCAGGGCGAGCACCGCCGCGCCGGCGCCGGCGGACGCCCCGGCCAGCAGGCGGGCGCCGGCCGTGCCGTTCCCGGTGCCGGCCGGCAGCAGCGCGCCGGCCAGGGCCAGGTGGGCCACGGCGGCGGCGCCGAGGGCGGTGCCGGCCGCGGCGTCCCCGACGGCCCTGGCGGCGCTCAGTGCACCGAGCAGCAGGAGCAGGCCGGTGACGGCCCCGGCCGCCTCGCGCAGCTGCGGCGGCCCCGGGAGCAGCAGCAGGGCGAGCCCGCCGGCCAGGGCGGCCACGGCCAGGCCGAGCGCCAGGTGGTGGGTCAGTGCCGGGTGCCAGGTGTCGGTCCGGGCCCGCAGGCCGGCGGCGATGCCGTCGGCGAGGTCGTCGTAGTGCACCTCGGGCAGGGCGTCGCGGCGCGGGCGCAGGTGGAGTTCGTCGCCGTCGTGCAGGTCGAGCGCGTCCGCGCTCAGCTCCTCGTCGAGCGGCGGGCCGCCGAGGCGCTGCAGGACCCAGCCGTCGTGGTCGGCGCCACGCTCGTCGAGGTCCCCGCCCGCGTGGGCGAGGACGGCCGGCAGCAGGTCGGCCAGCGGGACGTCGGCGGGGACGGCGAGGTCGAAGGCCGTGTCGGGGGTGCGGAATCTCAGGCGGCACAGTCCGGTGACGGTGGTCCCGTTCACAGCTCTTCCTCGGCTCCTCGGGTTCGGGCACGGGCGGGCCGGGTCGGCCCCGCGCAGATGAGCACGGACGGCCCGGCCCGCCGGGTTCACCGGCCCGCCGGGACGCCCGGCCCCCGCCCCGAGCCGAAGGGCCCGCCGTGCGTGAACCCCGGGCGGGCGTCCGCCCGTCGTCCCGGTGGGGCGGTGTGCGTCCCGGGCCGGTGAACCCCGGTCGGCCGTACCCAGTGTGAGGAGCCCTCGGGTGAGCGTGGTGCTGGTCAACCGTCCGCCGCGTCGCCCCGGCCCGGAGATGCCGGACGGGGAGATCCAGTTGCAGGAGCCGCCCGGTCTGCCCGAGCAGCAGGGCGGCATGGCGGGCGTCATCACCATGGCGCCGATGGCACTGGGTTCGCTCTCCATGGTGTTCGTCTTCCTGCGCCCCGGCGACGGCGGCGGCGTCCTCACCTACGTCGCGATGGGCATGATGGCGCTGTCCGCCGTCGGCATGCTCGTGACCCAGCTGATCCGCAGTTCCAGCGACCGCAAGCGGGAGCTGCGCGCCGAGCGCCGCGACTACCTGCGATACCTGGCGCAGGTCCGCCGCCAGGTCCGCCGGCAGACGGCTCACCAGCAGGAGGCGCTGGCCTGGCGCCACCCCGACCCGTCCGCGCTGTCCTCGCTGGCGCGCACCTCCCGGCTGTGGGAGCGGCGCAGCGCGCACCCCGACTTCGGCGACGTGCGGATCGGCACCGGGCCGCAGCGGCTGGCGGTGCGGCTCATGCCGCTGGCCACCAAACCGGTCGAGGACCTGGAGCCGCTCTGCGCCCACGCGCTGCGCCGCTTCATCCACGCCTACGGCACCGTGCCCGACCAGCCGGTCGCCGTCCACCTGCCCGGCTACGCGCGGGTGCTGCTGCGCGCGGACGACCGCGACCGGGCCCGTGCGCTGGTCCGCGCGATGCTGGCGCAGCTGGCGTTCCTGCAGGCCCCGGACGAGCTGCGGATCGCCGTGGTCACCGACGCCGGGCACCGGGCGCAGTGGGAGTGGGTCAAGTGGCTGCCGCACGCCCTGCACCCGGTGGAGAGCGACGGGGCGGGCCCGGTGCGGCTGGTGGCGGGTTCGCTCGCGGAGGCCGAGCAGTTGCTCGGCGCCGAGTTCACCGGCCGGCCGCCGTACGATCCGGACGCCGTGCCGGGCCCGGACGAGCCGTACACGGTGATCGTGCTGGACGGCCCTCCGGCCGGCCCGGCCGGGCGGGCCGCGCTCGCGGGGTACCGCAACGCCACGGTGGTCGACATCGGGGACGCGCTGGAGTGGAAGCCCGACCGGCTGGGACTGCGGCTGCGGATCCAGGACGGCGGCCTCGCCATGGTCGGCGCGGACCGCAACGGCCGCGACGAGGTGACGCGCCTCGGGCGGCCCGACGCCCTGTCGGCGCCCGCCGCCCGCCGTCTGGCGGCCGGCATCGCGCCGTACCGGCTGGGCGACGCGGTCGAGGCCGGTGAGCCGCTGGCCGGCGACTTCGACCTCGCCACCCTGCTGGGCATCCACGACCTGCACCGGCACGACGTGGCCGAGGGCTGGGCCGGACGCACGGGCGCCGACCGGCTGCGGGTGCCGCTCGGCCTGTCCGCCGACGGCACGCCCGTCGTCCTGGACATCAAGGAGTCGGCGCAGGGCGGCATGGGCCCGCACGGGATGCTGATCGGCGCCACCGGCTCGGGCAAGTCCGAGCTGCTGCGGACGCTGGTGCTGGCGCTCGCCCTCACGCACTCCTCCGAGGTGCTGAACTTCGTCCTCGTCGACTTCAAGGGCGGTGCGACCTTCCTCGGCCTCGACCGGCTGCCGCACACCTCGGCGGTCATCACCAACCTGGCCGACGAGGCCGAGCTGGTGGACCGCATGCGGGACGCCCTGCACGGCGAACTCGTCCGCCGCCAGGAGCTGTTGCGGTCGGCCGGCAACTACAGCTCGCTGTCGGACTACGAGGGCGCGCGGGCCGCCGGCACGGCCCTGGAGCCGCTGCCCACGCTGTTCGTCGTGGTCGACGAGTTCAGCGAACTGCTGGCCGCTCACCGCGACTTCATGGACCTGTTCATCATGATCGGCCGGCTCGGCCGGTCCCTCGGCGTGCACCTGCTGCTCGCCTCGCAGCGGCTCGACGAGGGCCGGATGCACGCCCTGGAGTCCCACCTGTCGTACCGGATCGGCCTGCGGACGTTCTCCGCGATGGAGAGCCGCGGCGTGCTCGGCGTCCCCGACGCGTACCAGCTGCCCTCCCAGCCCGGCAACGGCTTCCTGCGCAGCGACATCTCCACGCTGACCAGGTTCAAGGCCGCCTACGTCTCCGGCCCCTACCGCGCGGGACGCAGGCCCGCCCGGCAGGAGGCGGTGGCCGGCCAGGTCGCCGCCTACGGCACCGCGTACGTGGCACCGCACCGGCCCGTCGAACCGGCACAACCGGCCCGGGAACCGGAGGAGGAGACGCCCGGGGAGGCCGGGACGCTGCTGGACGTCGCGGTGGCCGGGCTCACCGACGCCGGCCCGCCCGCCCACCGGGTCTGGCTGCCGCCGCTCGGCGTCCCGCCCACCCTGGACGAGTTGCTGCCTCCGCTCGCCCCGCACCCCGAACGCGGTCTCACCACCGAGAGCCGGGACGCCCGCGGCACCCTCTCCGTGCCGGTCGGCGTCATCGACCGCCCCTTCCAGCAGTTGCGCGAACTGCTCACCGCCGACCTCTCCGGAGCCGGCGGCCACGTCGGCATCGCCGGCGGCCCGCAGAGCGGCAAGAGCACCCTGCTGCGCACCCTGATCACCGCCCTGGCGCTCACCCACACCCCCGGGGAAGTGCAGTTCTACTGCCTCGACTTCGGCGGCGGCACGCTCACCGCGCTGCGCGGGCTGCCGCACGTCGGCGGGGTCACCGGCCGGCACGACCCCGAACGGGTGGTGCGGACCGTCGCCGAGGTCAACGCGGTCCTGGCGGCGCGCGAGCTGCGCTTCGCCGAACTGGGCGTCGACTCGGTCGCCGCCTTCCGCCGGCGCCGCGCCGCCGGGGAGTTCGCCGAGGAGCGGCACGGCGACGTCTTCCTCGTCGTCGACGGCTGGAACACCGTCCGCCAGGAGTTCCCCGACCTCGCCCCCGCCCTGACCCTGATCGCCCAGCGCGGCCTCAACTACGGGATCCACCTGGTCGTCGGCACCACCCGCTGGGGCGAGGTGACCGGCGCCCTGCGCGACCTCCTGGGCACCCGCTTCGAACTGCGGCTCGGCGACCCCGTCGACTCCGCCGTCAACATGCGGGCCGCCGGAACGGTGCCGAAGGTCCCCGGCCGCGGCCTCACCACCGACGCGATGCACTTCCTCACCGCCCTCCCCCGCGCCGACGGCGGCAGCGGCACCGAGGACCTCGCCGACGCCGTCGCCGACCTCGTCGACGCGGTCGCCGCCCACTGGAGCGGGCCGCGGGCCCCCGAGGTCCGGATGCTGCCGCTGTCCGTGGACGCCGCCGCCCTCCCGGCACCCGAGGGGCGGCTGCGCGTGCCGATCGGCCTCGCGGACACCACCGTCGCACCGCTCTGGCACGACTTCGAGGAGACACCCCACCTGCTGGTCGTCGGCGACAGCGAAGCGGGCAAGACCAACCTGCTCAAACTCGTCACCAACGCCGTCACCACCGCCTACACACCCGACCAGGCCCGCATCATGCTGGTCGACTACCGCCGCGGTCTCCAGGACGCCGTGCCCGCGGAGTACCGGCTCGGCCACGCCGTCGCCGTCGACGTCCTGCGCCAGATCGTCGCCGGCGCGGCCCGCGCCATGGCCAACCGCGTGCCCGGGGCCGATCTCCCGCCCGCCCGCCTCAAGCTCCGCGACTGGTGGCAGGGGCCCGAACTCTTCGTCGTCGTCGACGACTACGAGCTGGTCTCGGGCAACGCCGGCAGTACCGGCGGCCATCCGTTCGCCGCCCTGTTCGAACACCTCGCCCAGGGCACCGAACTCGGCCTGCACCTGGTAGTCGCCCGCAGCGCCAACGGCATCGGGCGCGCGGCCTCCGACGCGCTGCTGCGCCGCCTGGAGGAGGTCAACACCCCGGTGGCACTGCTGTCCTGCCCGCCGAGCGAGGGCCAGCTCTTCGGCAGCGTCAAGCCCCGTCCCCTGCCGCCTGGCCGCGCGCTCTACATCACCCGCCGCCGCACGGTGCAGGTGCAGACCGCGCGTCTCGCACCGGACGACGACGGCGGTGCCTCCGCGGTGGGCCTGCTGCCGTAGGGCAGCGGCCGTCCCGGTGGGACCGGCAGCGCGGACGGCCGCCACGGCGCGCACCGTGAACCGCGGCGCCGGCGGGATCCGTGGATCCGGAGGGAGCCCGCTGCGGATCGGCCGGCTCCGGGAAGAGGTGGACGTTGAACGCAGCAGCAACGGAGTCCGCGGCCGCCGGCCCTGCCGGATCCGGACCGCCGGCCGCCGGACCGCACCGGGACGCCGCGCCCGGGTGGCGCGGGTTCGCCCGACGGCGCGGTGCGACGACCGGCGCGCCCGCTCGGCAGGAACCTGCCGCCGAGCGGTCCGCGCTGTATCCCGAAGGCCCCCACTTCGTCATCGCCGCCCCGGCGGACGGGCCCGGCGGCACCCGGCGGCCCCTCCTTCCCGCCGCGCTCGCCTCGGCCCTGGCGCGGCTGCCCGCCGCGGCGGACGCCCTGATCGTGGTCGCCGCCTCGCCGGACGCGGCAGCCGTCCTGCTCGGGCACCTGGACGAGCTGGCCCGCACGGCCGCGGAACGCGGCGCCGACACGCTCGTCCTCGCCGCATCCGGGCTCGCCGCCCCGGCCTCCGGGCGCCGGCAGGCCGAGCAGGTCGCCGCACGCGCCGGTCTGCCCGTGGTGGCTCCCGACGGGACGGTCACGCTCCGGGCCGACGGCACGCTGGCAGCCACCGCGCCGGAGGACGGCGGGCCCGCGACCTGGTGGTACTGCCCGCCGGCCGGACCGGCACGGGCGCTCGGGCCGATCTGGCCACCGGCCCCGGCGGCCGACGGGCCTCCTGCCGGCCGTCCCGCGCCCGAGACCGCACCGCCCAAGACCGCACCGCCCAAGACCGCAGAGCCCGAGAGCGCAGAGCCCGAGACCGCACCGCCCGAGACCGCAGGGCCCGCCCCGTCGGCCCTCCCCCACGGCCTCGCCACCACACCGCTGGCCGCCGGCCAATGGATCACCACCGAGCCGGTGCCGCCCGGCACACCCGTCCCCGGGGCGCTCCACCGGGCGGCCGCGGCCGACGACACCCTCGTCCTGGTCGTCGGCCGGCCCGGCGAGCGGCTGCCGGACGCCGACCGGCTGGCCGACGCCGTCCGCCCGCTGCTCCCCTCCCCCGACACCGACCTGCTGCTGAGCGCCCCGTGGACGGGCGTCGCCGACCTGGCCCACCTCGCCGCGGGCCTCAGCGCCGAACTGGCGCGGGACGTGCGGGCGGCCGTCGGCCTGCCGATGCGCACCGCCGCCGGGTTCTCCTCCCGCGTCCTGGACACGGACGGCGTGCCGTCCTGGGAGCCGTGGCTGACCGAACTGACCGCCTCGGCCGAACTGCGCCGGGTGGTCCCCTCCGCCTGGCGCACCGCCCCCGCCCCCCTGGCGCACCGCGGGCCCGCGCTCTTCGACTCCGAGCCGCCGGGATGGTGCGTGGAGGCCGTACCGGCCGGGCTGTGGCTGCGCCCGCCGGGCCCGGTGCAGGACCACGGACCCCGCCGGCTGGACCCGGACCCGGCCGCCCCGCTCCTGGTCGTCGGCGCCGACCGGCAGCCCGTACCGCCCGAGGCCACGGCTGCCGCCGAACGCCTGCTGACGGCGCTCGCCCGGCAGGGGGCGGCCGAACCGCGGCAGCTGGTGCGCGGGCTCCCGCCGGCGGTCGGCCGCACCGACCCGGCCGCCGCTCCCGGGGAGACGCCGCCCTCCTCAGGGGCCCCACAGTCCCCGCACCCGGTGTCAGGCCACCGGGAGAAACCCGATCCGCGCCGACAGCCCGTGCCGCAGCAGCGCCACGAAGGCGGGCGCGCGTCGTCCGGGGCCCCCTCCCACCCGGACCACGCTCACGAACAGGCAGCGTTCAGAGCACTGGTCGGCAGTCACTTCCGGCACTGCGCCGCCCGCGCCGACCTCGCGGCCACCCGGTTGCCGACGCTTCGTTCCAGCGGCCCCGACGATCTGCGGACCGACCTCGCGGCGGTCTACCTGCACCACGCGGACACCGGTGTGCCCGCCTCCCGCGCCGACCTGGTCGATGCGGCCCGCCGACCCGCCCCGGGGCCGCTGGCCCCGTACCTCGCCTGCCTCGCGTCCGGGCTGCGCAGGCTGCCCAGCCACCACGGCCCGCTCCTGCTCGGTGCCCGCGCGGGCGAGGACGGACTGCGGCACTACCTCCCGGGGAAGGTCCTGACCGATCCGGCGCCCGTCGTCGGACTCCCCGCCCACGACGTGGAGTTGGGGGTGCCCGTCGAGTTCGCCGTGTGGTCGTTCACCGGTCGGCGGACGGCGGTGTTCGTCGAGGACGAGGAGTCCGAGGTGGTGTTCCTGCCCGGCACGCGGTTCGCCGTGCTCGACGTGCTGCCGGGCGGCGACGGGGTCCCGACCCGGGTGCTGCTCCGGGAGTCCGCCCTCCGGCCCACCACCCGGCAGGCCGACGCGGACACCGCCGACGGCCTCGAACAGCACCTGAGGAAGCGCCTGCTGACCTGGCTCGGGCGCCGTGACTCGCTCACCCCGCAGGAACGCCGCGTGCCCACCCGTCCGAGCCGCTACCACCTCGCACCGGGTCTTTCCCTCTCATGATCCCGGGGAGCGGCACAGCGCCTGCGAGCGGACGCTGCGGGACGGGCCGCTACCCGCGCACCACGGTCAGGCGGCCAGCACCTCCCGGAGCCGGGCGGCCTCCGTCCGGACCCGCCTGGGGGCGACGGGAGCGGTGAGCGCGTCGAGGGCGGGCAGGCCGGCCCGGATGCCGGAGGCGGCGGCGCATTCCGCGGCGGTGGTCAGGAGGTCCGCCAGGCCGCGGCGGGCGGGTGCGGCGGCGGTCTCCGCGATCAGTGCGGCGAGGACGGGCCACACCGCCGGGCCCGCTCCGCCGCGGGCCGCGTCGGCGAGGACGGGCAGGAACCGGTTCGGCTTGGCGACCGTGAGCTCCCAGAGCCCGGCGAGCCGCCCGCCGAGGTCCCGCCCCCGCAGGGTGCCGCGCGCGGCCATGGTCAGCAGCGCGTCCAGGGCGGCCGTGCGGTGGTCGGCGCGGGCGGCCGTCAGCCCGTACGCGAGGGCCAGGTGGCAGACCGGGCCAGGGGTGCCGGGGGCCTCGGCGAGCAGGGGCAGCACCGGGTTCGCCCCGCGCGGGCCGTCGCTGTCCACCGCCTGGACGGCGAGGGACGGGACGGCATGGGCCGCCGCAGACTCCGGGTGCCAGGGCGTCTGGACGGGCAGCTGCGCGAGCCAGGCCGGGCTGCCCGCCCAGTGCCCGCCCAGGGCGAACAACCCGGACTCGCCGTGATCGGGTACCGCGGACAGCAGTACGGCGGGCCGGTCGGCCGGCGCCACGGCCGCCAGGTCCGGCCCCGGACGGCCGCACGGGACGATCCGGGGGGCCACCGGGGGCTCCCAGCCGTGCGGCCCCGTCCGCTCGGGCATGTCCGGCCGTTGGACGTGGAAGTCCTCCGGCATCTCCAGGGCCAGGGTGGGCAGTTCGGCGCCGAGCCCGCGGGCCCGGTCGGCGGCCGCGGCCACCGCGTCCGGCGGCAGCCGGAGCAGCGCCTGGGCGAGGTCGACGGGCCACGGGACGGCACCGGCGGCCCGGCAGGCGTCCAGCCGGTCCGCGAGGACGGCCGGATCGAGGGCGCCGTCGGCACCGGTCGGCGTCGCCAGCAGGACCGGCACCGGGCCGCCGGAGCCATCGTGGTCGGCCCGGTGGGCGGCGAGGTGGGACACGGCCTCGAACACCCGCAGCGCCGGCAGCACGGGAGCGGTGCGGAGGTGGGCCGGCAGGGCGCACAGCTCCTCGGCGTAACCGTCGGGGTCGTGGCCGTGGTCGCCCCCGGCCAGGACGTCGAGCAGGCAACCCAGCGCCGCCTGGCCGCTGCGCAGCTCGCCCGGGCGCAGCCGGCCGCGGCCGCGCCGGGCGGCGAGCGGGGCGAGCGCCTCGGCGACCGCCGGTGCGTCGCGGTGGTGCTCCGCGACGGCGGCGGCGAGGACCGCCTCGAACTCGGCGGGCTCCGGGCTGTGGTCGGCCAGCAGGGCGGCCAGCCGCTCGGCGAGCTCGTACGGCCCGGTCACGGCCGGCGGCATCGGGCGGGCCGGTACGGGGCCGGGGGCGGCCGGCGGCAGCGGGTCGGAGGCGGCCCCGGGGCCGGCGTCCGCGTCGGCCGTGGCGTCGTCGGTGCCGAGCAGGCGGCGGGCGTCCGCCGCCGACACGGGCCCGAGCCCTCGGGCCGCGGTGCGGAGGACGTGGACGGTGTCGGGCCCGGCCTGCGCGAGGTGGCGGGCGGCGAGCTGCAGGGCCTTGTCCTGCACTCCGGCGGCCGGGTGGGCGAATCCTGCGGCGACCGCGGGCAGCAGGGCGTCGGCCTGCGCCGGGTGGCGGCGCATCAGGGCGCCGGCCCAGGTCAGTTGGGTGTTGGCCAGGGTCTTCTCGGGGCGGCCGAGGACGGCCTCGGTGAGTTCGGCGAAGGTGTCGGCCGGCAGCCGGTCGTCGAGGGTGCGGAGGGCGGCCTGGGCGGTCTTGGCGGCGGTGGGCGCTCCGTCGGCGGCCAGCCGGAGGTAGTCGCGGGAGCGGGCGAGGATCTCGTCCGGGTCCGGTGCGAGTGCGTCGTGCAGGTGGAGGAAGCCGCGCAGGTTGCCCGGCCGGTCGCCGCGGAGCAGTTTGCCGAGGCAGTGGTCGAGCAGTTCGGCGCGGTCGAGCACGCCCTCGGCGGCCAGCGCGGTGAGGGCCTTGGGCCACTCGTTGTCGGGTCCGAACCGGGCGGCGTACGGGTCGGTGAACTCGGCTCCGACGTCCGGGACTTCGAACAGCCGGCGGACGAATTCGGCGAGCCGGGGCTGGGCGCGCAGCCAGGAGAGCAGGGTGTCGTGGTGCGGCACCGGTTCGCGCAGGCCCTGGTCGGCGAACCACTCGGCGATCTCGCGGTGGTGGTACCGCATCAGGCTGCCCTCGCGCACCCAGCCGGTGACGTAGCCGTCGGTGGTCGGCACCGTCGCGCCGGACCAGACGGCGAGACCGTGCGCCACCAGCCAGCGGGGGCCGTCCCCGCGCGGCGGCAGCCACTCGGCGAGGCGGGCGGCGAGTTCGCGCTGCCAGGCGGTGCCGCGGTGCGGTTCCAGCAGGACGGCGAGCAGTGCGCGGTGGTCCGCGTTGGTGGAGCCGCCGTCGGGCAGCGTCCAGGTGACGTCCCGCAGGCGGCGGTACGTGAGCCAGTCGAGGGCCTCGGCCGGGGTGCGGGCGGCGGACAGGCCGGCCGCCTGGAGTGCCGCCAGTTGTCCGTAGGCGGCGAAGGAGCGGCCCGCTTCGGCGGAGACCGTCTCGCGGCACAGCTCGGACCGCAGCCGGCGCAGCGGGGTGCGGAGGTGGGCCAGTTGCTCCGCGGGCACCCCGGACAGCCGCTCGATCACCGGGCCCGGGACCCGGCCCGCGATCAGAGCCCGTACCTCGTCCCAGCCGATCACCGTGGCCGTGCCGTCGTTCACCGCTCCCCGCCTCTCCCGCACCGCCGTGGTGCCGGCAGGAACCGTAGCGGGTGTTGACGACACCGGGCCGGCCGCCGAACCCGCCCGCATGCTGCCGGGGCGCGAGGCACGGGCGAAGTCCGGTGGGGCGCAGGGGAATCGGGTTCCGCAATGATCTTCGCCCGATGTCTACCGACAGGTAACCGGGATGGGCCATCCTGCTCCCACCCTCGAACAAAGGAGCATGGGCATGGCAGGACGGTTCGGAGTGCGGCATCTCGCGGTCGTGGTGGCGACGGGCGGTGTGCTGATCGTCGGGGCGGCGCAGCCGGCCGCCGCCGCGGAACCCGCCCGGGGCGCGGACCAGGTGCAGACCCTCGGCCGCCCGAACGTACCGTACGAGACCTGGCTGAAGGACGTCCAGGTGGTCGCCGACGCCGCGGGCGCCTACGTGCAGGAGAGAGTGCCGCAGGCGCCGGCGGGCTACCGGCCCGCGGTCGTCCTCGACATCGACAACACCTCCCTGGAGACCGACTACACGCCGTCCTACCCGACGCCGGCGGTCGCGGCGGTGCTGAAGGTGGCGCAGGCGGCGCACGACCGCGGGGTGAAGGTCTTCTTCGTCACCGCCCGGCCGGACTTCATCGACGCCTTCACCCGGTACAACCTGACCAAGGTCGGCTACCCGGTCGACGGGCTGTACGGCCGGTCGCTGTTCGACCTCTTCCAGGAGACCTCGGCCTTCAAGACGGCGAAGCGCCAGGAGATCGAGCGCAGCGGTTACACGATCATCGCCAACATCGGCAACAACACCACCGACCTGGTGGGCGGTCACGCCGAGCGGACCTTCAAGCTGCCCGACTACGGCGGCGTGCTCTCCTGAGACCCGCCGGCCCCGGACGCCGCCCCCGGACCGCCCTGCTCGCGGCGGCCCCGGGGGGCGGCGTGGCAGGAAAGGAGTGGCGGCGTGCTCGGGTCGCGGTGTGGGCTGGACCGCGTGGAAGCGACCTGGGGAATCGAAGGGTGGAGGCCCTGCTGGCACGGCAGCGCCGCTGGGATTGCAGGCTGTGACGGGCAGTGGCTCGGCTCATTGGTCGGTGAGCGGGTCACCGGGCTTGGTGCGTCTGGATCGGCGAGGAGGACGAGTGGTTCGCCGACCTGCCCGTGATCCTCTCCATCGGCGGCCGACAGGCCGCGGTCCGCCGAGGCCGCCACGGGCTCAGTGCCAGAACGGGAAGCTCGGCATGGTCCGGCACGAGTCCTCCATCGGCTCGCCGACCTGCAAGGGGGCAGGTGACCCCATTCCCATGACGTAGAGCCAGGTCAGCCCCGCGGCGACGGCGAGCATCGCCGGCACCAGGTACCAACCGCTGCGCGGCAGCGGGGAGAGCACCGCGCCGAGCACCAGCAGCGCGACGACCATGAGGACCCACACGGAGCGGGCGGCCGCGGCCGCCCCGGAATCGGGCTCGTGATCCTGGGTCAGGCACCAGTGCCACGCCTCATCCACCCGGGCGTTGCCGAAGAGGACGCCCGTCGTGGCAATGAGCAGCGCTGCCGTGCTCCACACCGCAACCCACGCGCAGCCACCGGCACTCCCGCGTTCCTCCGGATATCCCATACCGCCCCCCGACCAATCGTCCTGTGCCTCGCGACGCACCCCGCCCGCTCCCGGTTCCCGAGCACGGACAACGGCGCAAGGAGCCCGCTCACGGCGAGGACACGCCTCGGAGACGCGCCGACTCCCTCCGGTACACATCCGTGACACTGTTCGATCATTTCGGCCGCAACCTGCGCGCCCCTCGACGCGTGTACCTCTCCGGAAGATCCGATGAAGGGGGGCCGTCGTGCGACGGACATCGATGGCGGGCGCGGCACTGGGCGGGGTTCTGCTGCTGACCGCGTGCAGTGGTGGCGGGGCCGGCGGCACCGGGGAGGCCTCCGGCGGGTCGGGGGGTACCGGCGGGGGCGGTGCGGCGAAGGCGTCCGCGGCCGTGCTGTCGATCGAGCCGAAGGACGGCGCGCAGAACGTGGCCCCGGGCGCGGTCAAGGTGTCGGTGGCGACGGGCAGGTTGACCGAGGTCGCTGTCACCGGCACGGACGGCAGGCCGGTCGAGGGCGCCATCGCCGCGGACGGCCTGACCTGGATCCCCGCCACCGGCGGGCTCGCGGTCGGCTCGGCCTACACCGTGAACGCCAAGGCCGTGGACGCCTCCGGCGTGGCGGCCACCGCCACCAGCAGCTTCACCACCCTGACCCCGACGAAGACCGCCAAGGTCGAGGACAACGTCGTCACGGGCCGGAAGTTCGGCGTCGGCATGATCATCTCGGTGCACTTCGGCGTGAAGGTCAAGAACAAGAAGGACGCCGAGAAGGCCATCACCGTGGAGGCCTCGGACGGCACCGAGGTCAGGGGTCACTGGTTCGAGAACGACACCCGCCTCGACCTGCGCCCCGCCGCCTACTGGAACCCCGGCACCACGGTGAAGATCCACCTGCGGACCAAGAGCGTGGAACTCGCACCCGGCGTGTACGGCGCGACCCAGCGCGACGAGAACTTCACCGTCGCCCGCTCCCGGATCAGCGAGGTCGACGCCCGCACCCACCAGATGGTGGTCAAGGAGGACGGCAAGCCCGACCAGACCATCCCGATCACCGCGGGCACCAACGACAACCCGTCCTGGAACGGCACCATGGTCATCTCCGCCATGAGCCGGATGGAGAAGATGACCTCCCGGGGCCAGGTCGGCCTCGTGGGCGAGGGCTACGACGCCGTCGAGCCGCACGCGATGCGTCTGACGACCAGCGGCACCTACCTGCACGGCAACCCGCAGTCCGGCGGAGCCGTCGGCCGGTCGAACATCAGCCACGGCTGCATCGGCATGGTCGACACCCCGGCCGGCGACGACAACTCCACCGCCGGCAAGGTCTACGCCGCCTCCCTCGTCGGCGACGTCGTCATCATCCGGAACTCCGTCAAGAAGCAGCCCCTCGACCCCGCCAACGGCCTCAGCGGCTGGACCATGCCCTGGGCCCAGTGGTGACCGCCGCCCGCACGGCCGCCGGCCGCTCGGCGCGGACCGAACCGGCGGGGGCAGGCACGGGCGGGGACGCGAAGACAGGAGCACGGGACGACAGAGGACCGAGCCGGCACCTGCGCCGCCGACCACGACGCGTGGTCGGCGGACGCGTGACGGCCTGATCCTCGCCGGGCGGGGGGCCTGACGAGTCCGGACTGTTCGTGCAGCCTCCCAGGAGGAGCGACAGGGACAGTGCGGCAGTCACCGCGCTGCTGAAGCGACGGCGTCTGTTCAGTGCGCTGGAACGATGCATCGACGCGGGTCTCCCTCAAACGACCTTCTGCCCGGGTCCGGCGGAGATGGCGCCCTTCCCGCTTCAGCGCTGACCCGGAGAAGCGGCGGACGGGGGCATGAGGCACCGAGTGTTGACCCGGAAGAGCAGGCGGTCGGTACCACCGCCTGTCTCGACGCTGACCAGGTAGCGGCCGTCGGTGTCGGCGGCGTCCAACAGCGCGGACGGCCGGCCTTCCCAGGTCTCCCGGTAGCCGTCGATGCTGAACTTCTGCCGCTCCAGTGCGGCGCGGATCTTCTTGACGGCCTCGGGATGATGCTGCAGGGGAACGGTGCTGTCGACCGCGTAGCTGAGGGTGTAGCGGCCGTCGTCGGCGACCTCGTCGTGCTTGCCGACGCAGTTGCCGAAGAACGGCTTCGCGGTGGTCGGTGTCAGCGTCACACCGGCGCTCTGCGCGAGGGACTCCGTCATGTGCTGCGCCCACGCCCGGGCGTCGGCCTTGGCCATGACGGGCAACGGGTCGTTCCTTCCCGGGGTGGACATGCATCCTCCGGCAGTCAGGGTGGTGAGGGCAGTCAGTACCAGGGCGGGGATCCGACGGACCGGTACAGCCGACGACGAAGAGCGCGGAGAGGCGTTGCGGGTGGCAGGCATGGTGGTCACCATCATCAGCGAGGCGGCGCGGTTGGGGACGAGCGGCGGCGGCTGCCCGGCACGCGAAGTTCGCTCGGCTCGACGCTGATCCGGTCGCTCACTGATCCCCCTGGTCTGTGACACGAACGCAGAGCCTAAGAAAGCGGTGTGACTCCTGGTATCCGTACAAGTACTCAACTCGGGACCCGTCGGCACACGGGACCCGGACAGCGTTACGCTGCAGGGCCCGGGCTCCCCTTCAGGAACGGACTCTCCCCATGGACCTCGCCTTCGCCGGCCGCGTCATCGAGTGGCGCGGGCCCTCGCCGTTCTACTTCGTCCCGGTGCCGGAGGAACAGTCCGCCGACATCCAGGAGATCGCCTCGCAGGCCACGTACGGCTGGGGCGCCATCCCCGTCGACGCCCGAATCGGGGACGTGGCCTTCGCCACCTCGCTCTTCCCGAAGGACGGCCGCTACCTGCTCCCGCTCAAGAGCGCCGTGCGCAAACCCCATGGCCTCGCGGCAGGCGACCGGGTGAGCGTCGAGATGACGGTCCGTCTCAACCGTTGACAGGCACAGGCATGGCCCCCGCCCGGAGGACCTGCCGTGGACAGGATCTCGGTTCCGCCGCGCCTTCGGCGGCCGAGCGGACTACCGCTGCCCCACCCTCGGCTCGCTCGGCCGACCGCTGAGCGGGTCCAGGGTGAAGACCGTGGTCTCCTTCTCCGTGGTCACCGTGATCCGGTCCGGCCCGGACCAGTCTGCGCTCTTGAAGTAGCCGCGCCCGTCGCCCTCCTCCCACACCCCCAGATCCCAGTGGCGGGCGGACCAGCCGCTGCCGGTCAGCAGCTCCACGTGGTAGACCGGGTCGATCGAGAAGGCGGTGTCGGTCACGGTCAACACGTGGTCGGGGTGGTTCGGGTCGGCCTTCCGGTCGACTGCCCGCCCGTCTCCGCCGAGCACAAACGACAGGAATCCGATCGGCAGCCCGACGGCGCCGAGTGCCACCAGGGCGGCCGCGCAGCCGAGCTGCGACCATCTGGTGCGGAACTCGAGCTCGATCACCGCCGAGGCCACGGTCAGCACGACGGCGGCCCCGAGCAGCACCACCGGGTGGTCGAACCAGCGCTCGACCTCCACCAGCCCGCCCGAGTGGGAGGCCTGAAAGCCCGGCAGGTACGCCAGGAGCGCCACCAACGCCAGACCCCTGAGCCACCACGCGATCCGCCTGCGACGTCTCGCTGCCATCCCCCCCCCGATGATCGTTTGAGCGGACTGTACTACGCGGCCTCCCTCTGCCGGTCTGGAGGTGGCGCCGGCCTGCGGCAGGGGTTTCCTGCCGCCGGCCGGGGGTGTGCTCGGGTTTCCGTCAGGAGGTGGACGGGGTCCAGTCGGCGGGCAGGCCGGACCGGGTGAGGACGGGCCCGGTCCGCCAGACAGCGCAGCAGTGCCGACCTCCCGATACCGCCCGGCCCGAGAACGTAGAACGCGAAGGGCGCCTCCGGGCCACCGGCCAGAGCCTCCCCGGAACGACCGAGTTCCTCCTCCCGGCCGATGGACGCCCGCTCCCGCGTCCTGCTCGGCCGCTCCCCCACCGAGGCCGTACCCGTTCCCCTCCCACAGCCCGGCACCTGTCCGGCACTCCCGCCCGGCCACGCGGTTCAAGAACCGCACAGGACGGGCAGGGCCGGACCACGGAGAATGGATCGGACGGGCCGCCGGTTCTCCGTCCGCACACTCGTCGTCCGCACAAGGAGCCACGATGTCCGACGCAACCCCTGCCGCCCCCGGGAACGAGCCCGGCGTTCGCGAACTCCGTCTGGTGGTGACGGCGGACGACTACGAGGAGGCGCTGCACTTCTACCGCGACGTACTCGGGCTGACCGAGCGCGGTGCCTTCGCCTCGCCCGGCGGCCGGGTGACCATCCTGGAGGCCGGACGCGCCACCTTGGAGATCACCGACCCGGGCAACGCCGCGTTCATCGACGAGGTCGAGGTCGGCCGGCGGGTGGCCGGCCACATCCGGGTGGCCTTCCAGGTCGACGACTCCACCGCCACCACCGCCGCGCTCGCTGCGGCCGGGGCCGAGGTGGTCGCCGAGCCGGTCCGCACACCGTGGAACTCGCTCAACTCCCGGCTGGAGGCACCCGGCGCCCTGCAGCTCACCCTCTTCACCGAACTCGGCGAAGAACAGTGACCCGCACCGAGGCCCACGGCCAGGGTGCCGCTACCCGGCGGCGAGGGTCTCCGGCCGGGCGCGCGCCCGGTCCTTGACCGGGACGGTCACGAACAGCGTCTCCTCGTTGGTTCTGGGCTGCTGTCGGCGACGACCTCGCTCGCCAGGGCGCAATTGCCGAGGACCGGGGCTCCGGCACGCGGCGGGCGAGCGCGGCACCCGAGGACGGAGCCGTACCTGAACTCCTCATCGCTCCCAGGAGCGCCACAAGCCCGAGTGACGGACTCGCCGCAGTGCAGTCCCTGCCCGGGGATGTGCCGCCCCACCCGGCCCGGCCGCCGCAGCGGCGCCCGGATCAGCGGGCGGGGCTCGCCGTGGCGGCCGGGGTCTCGCAGGTGCCGGGCGCGGCGTCGTGGTGTCCCGCCAGCCAGAAGCCGGCCAGGAGGCCCGCGACGGCCAGGACGCGGTGCCGGTTCTGCTTCCACCAGGACGGCGACCCGGCGGCCATGAAGCGCAGCTGGGTGTACTCCGGATGCACCTGTGGCGGTGCGTCCTTGAAAAGTCCCATCAGGTCAACTCCTCTCCCTTGAGGGGGATTGACGACCATACGCCCCATCCGTCCTTGATCGCCGGGATTATCGGACCTGCGGTGCCGGTACTCGGGGCCGGGACGGCGAATGCGGCCGCACCCGGGCCACCGTCCTCACGGCCCTCACCGCCGTCCGCAGCACCACCGAGCCCGCCAACCGCGTCGACATCTCCGCCGCCACCGCCAGCCACCACCTCAACGCCCTGCGCGCAGGCGGTCTGCTCCACGCAACCCGCGCCCCGGCCGACCCGCCACCGTCCGGGCCACCACCACCCGGCCCCGCCGAACCGGCCGGAACCGGCCCGGGCCAGTAGCCCGGCAGAGCCACGGCCGCCGCCGGGCGGCCCGTCCGGTGCAGTGCCGGACGGCCCGACCCGGCGGCGGCCTGATGCGACTGTCGGCCGGTCAGCGCTTGGTGATGCCGACGTGCCGGATGTTGACGGGCAGGTTCGGGAAGCCGTCGCCGGGGTTGTTCTGGTCGTCCTCGCCGCCCGCGGCGATCTTCTGCAGGACATCGAGCCCGGCCGTGACCTGCCCGAACGGCGTGTAGTTGGGCGAGAGCTTGGTGTCCTTCCAGACGAAGAAGAACTGGCTGCCGTTGGTGTTCGGACCGGCGTTGGCCATGGCGACCGTCCCGGCCGGGTAGGTGGCGCCCTCCAGGTTCTCGTCCGGGAACGAGTAGCCGGGCCCGCCGCTGCCGGTGCCGGTCGGATCGCCGCACTGCAGCACGAAGATCCGCTGGGTGGTGAGCCGGTGGCAGTGGCTGCGGTCGAAGTAGTCGTGCTCGGCCAGGAACCGGAACGAGAAGGTGGTGCACGGGGCCTTGTCGGTCAGCGCCTTGAAGGTGATCGGGCCCTGGCTGGTCCGCAGGGTCGCGCTGTACGGCTTCGCGGCCTTCTTCGCGTCGAAGACGGGGATGCCCTTGAAGTTGTCGGCCGGAACCGCCGGCGTGTAGCTGCAGGCAGTGGTCGCCGTGCCACCGCCGGCGGACGGCAGGGCGACCGCGGTGGTACTGGACAGGGCCAGCGGCAGGGTGGTCAGAGCGGTGAGCAGGGCCCAGGACTTGCGCTTCACGTGGCAGCCTTCCGGGTGGAGTTGGCGCGGACCCGTCATCCATGCCCCGCCCGGACGGCGGCCATGCGCCGCACGGACGGTGGCCGCGACGGGGGCTCCGGTTCGTCCAGCGTTCACGGTGCACTCGCCTGCCGGAGGAGGCCCGTTCGGCACGGGCCGGGACGGTGGTGCCGGCCTGTCAGAACGACCCCAGGACGGACTTCGTGACAGCATCACGCATGCCCCGGTGGCGCCGCAGCCTCCGCCTCTTCCTCGTCGCCGTCGCCGGCCCGGCGCTGGCCCTCGGGCCCCTCGCCGTGTCGCCGGCCCAGGCGGCCCCGGTGGACGACATCCGGATCAACGAAGTGGTGACCACCGGCAGCGTCAACGACTCGATCGAGCTCTACAACAAGGGCACCGCCGCGGTCGACGTGTCGGGCTGGGTCCTCAAGGACGACAACAACGGCTCGAACTACACGATCGCCTCCGGGACGGTGCTGGCCGCGGGCGGGTTCCGGGCCTTCGACGTCCACAACTCGTTCGGCCTGGGCTCCTCCGACAAGGCGCGGCTGTACCTGCCGGGCGGCAGCACGCTGGTCGACAGTTTCACCTGGAGCAGCCACTCCTCGCCGTCCTGGTCGCGCTGCCCGGACGGCACGGGCACGTTCGGGTCGGCGGCGCTGACCCTGGGCGCCGCCAACAGCTGCGGCGGCGGGGGCACGCCGGCGGCGTGGCCGGGCGGCAGCTCGATCGCGACGGCCGACGCCTCGAACGTGTTCGGCACGGATCTCAGCGGCCTCCACCAGGAGGGCGGCGTGATGTGGGGCGCGCAGAACTCCGGCAAGCTGTGGCGCCTGGTCCCGAACGGCTCCGGCGGCTGGCAGCCGGACACCGCCAACGGCTGGACCTCCGGCAAGACGCTGCGCTTCACCGGCGGCACCGGCACACCCGACAGCGAGGGCGTGACGGTCACCGGCTCCGGCTCGTCGGCCGGGGTGTTCGTGGCGAGCGAGCGCAACGGCGACGCCTCCGGCACCAGCCGGCTGTCGGTGCTGCGGTACGACGTGAGCGGCACGGGCACCACGCTGACCGCCGCCAAGGAGTGGAACCTGACGTCCGACCTGCCGTCGGTGGGCTCCAACCTGGGCTTCGAGGGCATCACCTGGGTCCCCGACACGGCGCTGACCGCGGCCGGCTTCAAGGACGAGTCGACGGGGGCCGCCTACAACCCGGCCGGGTACGGCACGCACACCGCCGGCGTGTTCTTCGTCGGCGTCGAGGGCACCGGCATGGTGTACGGCTACGTACTGCAGGACTCCGGCGCCTTCACCCGCGTCGCCTCGATCAGCAGCGGGATGGCCGGGGTGATGGAGGTGCAGTGGGAGCCCCAGGCCTCGCGCCTGTGGGTGGTCTGCGACGACACCTGCAGCGGCCAGCACCGGACGATGCAGGTCAACGCCTCCGGCGTGTTCGCCACCACTGCCGTCTACAACCGTCCGAGCGGCATGGCGAACATCAACAACGAGGGCTTCGCCCTGGCCGGGGCGGACGAGTGCACCGCCGGCTCCAAGCCGGTGTACTGGGCGGACGACAGCAACACCTCCGGCCACGCGCTGCGCCGGGGCACCGTCAGCTGCTGACACGGCGTCGGTGACCGCGGCCCCGGCCCTCTCGGCCGGGGCCGCCGTCGTGCGGGCCCGGGCGGGCGCCCTCGCCGTCAGCCGCCGAAGTTCAGCGCGTACAGGCTGCGCACGGAGTCCGCCGTCACGAAGTCCATCGGGACCGTGCCGAGCACCGGGCGGGAGGCGTGGTCGAGCCCGCCGAGGTAGCCGCGGAGCTTCGAGGCGGCGGCGTCGGCGGCCTGGCGCGGCCACAGGCCCCAGCCCGAGCTGGAGGTGAAGGTGAGGAACAGCCGGTTCGGGTCGCCGGAGGCCCGGGCGGCGTCCAGGTGCGCGGAGACCTCCGGCCACTTGCGGTTGTAGAAGTCGAAGATGGTGCCGATGTCGTAGTCGTCCTCGATGTCGGTGCGCGACCCGCCCCAGCGGATGCCCGGGAGCGCGCCGTTGTCGGCGAGCAGCACGATCCGGCCGCGGACCTCGCCGAGCCGCGGTATGCGGTCCTCGGTCCACATCAGGCCCGGCCAGCGCCGCTGGTAGTCGGCGAAGATCGCCCCGAAGTCGGCGTCCGGGACGCTGGAGTACTCCTGCTTGACCCGCATCACCACGGTCTCGCCCCGGTGTGCGGCGAGGAACGCGCCGACCTGGTTGAGCACGTCACCGAAGAAGATCTTCTGGAAGAACGACGAGTGGTGGATCGCGAACACCCCGTCGATCGCCCGGCACCGGATGTCCAGGAACCTCACACCGGCGGCCAGTTGGTCCGGGACACTGAGAGTCTGGGTCTGCACCAGCGCCCCGCCGTACAGGGCGCAGGTGTCGTGGGTGCCGGGGAGGGTGAGCCGGGACAGCACGGCGTCCGGGCCGAGTGCGCCGAGCCAGTCGGCGCCGCCGGGGACGCTCGCGGCCCGGACGGCGGAGGCCTGCGGCGCACCGAGCCCGAGCCCGGCACCGGCGAGCGTGGCGGCGAGCGCGGAGCGGGCGAACGTGCGTCTCGTGATCGGAGTGTCGGTCAGGAACAAGGTGACAACCTTCCGGTGAGGGTCCGACAGGTCATGAGCATGCCCATTATTGGCGCCCGCCCGGCCCCACGGCCATACCCGCGCGCGACAGCGACTTCCGGCCCCACCCGGGCCGGACCCTCGCCGGAACGCTCCGGTGGGCCGGGGGCGCCTATCCGCCCAATACCCGTACGCTGCACGGGACGTACCCACTCGAGTGGCAGCCGTACTCCGCCCGGGCCCGAGCCGGCGGGGAGTTCCGGTACCTCGCCGTCCCGGTCGCGGGCGCCGGGGTGGACGCCGCCGGGGTAGTGCTCCAGCGCCCAGCGCACGATCGCCTGGTTGAAGAGGTAGCCGTCCGGTCCGGCGTTGGCGAGCGAGACCACCACGAAGTTCCTTTCCGGCACCGGCAGCAGCTCGGAGAACTGGCCGTTGCCCGAGCCGCCGTGGCCGACCGTGTGCACGCCGTCCACGTCGCGCAGGAACCAGCCGATGCCGAAGGCGTCGCCGAGCGAGCTGCCGCGCAGCTCGACGGTCTGCTCCTTCATCCGGTGCAGCGCCTCGGCGGGCAGCACACCGTCCCCGGTGCCGGGCTGGAAGCGGGCCCAGCGCAGCAGGTCGCCGACCGAGGCCCGCAGTCCGCGTGAGGGCCGGCGTCCTCGGCCGGGTCACCCGCACGGCCGCTGCCACTGGCCGGTGCGGCGGGCCGCACCTTGACTGGTCGACAACCACGGACCCTCCCGGGGCCCGCGGGAATCCCGACCCCCGTACGAGCCGCCCGGCCAGCAGGCCCCCACCCGAAATCCCTCAGGACACGGCCGACCGAGCCACGGCGCAGCGGATGTCGGAGACCGTCCCCGAACCGAAGGACTCGACATGCTCCGGAACTCCGCGGTGAGCATCCTGGCCGCCCTGCTGCTGTCGGTCGTGCCGACGACCGCCCACGCCCGGGATTCGGCCGCCACCAGCCACGTGCGGACGCGACTCCTGAACCCGGCCGACACGGTGCAGATCCCGATCGGGACGCCCATCGCCCTCCTCTTCGTCGCCGCCGCCCTGATCTTCCTCCCCTCCACCTTCGACATCCCGGGCTGACCGACCGGCACCGGCCTCCGCCGCACCGGGCACTGCACCGGGCGGCGGCGCCGTCGCACGCCTCCGATATCCTCCCGGCATCGCGGAGGAGGGAACGTGTGAACGAGCGGGCCAGGAAGGCCGCCCCGTGGGTCGTCCTGATACTCGGCATCACCGGCCTCGTCGTCTACCGGCCGGAGCCGCGGGAGCACGGCGGGCCGGCCACGCACCGCCTGCCCGCCCCCGAGGCGGCGCCGGCCCTCGTCGCCCCGCCGACCGTCGACACCCCGCTGCCCGGCGGCGGGACGTCCCTCCACAGCCGGTGCGGCGAGAAGGGCTTCCACCTCCTCCCCCAGCCTCCGCCCGAGCCGGAGCAGCCGGAGCCGGAGCGCGAACCCGACCGCCCGGTGCCCGGGCCGCAGCTCACCCTCGGCTCGTACGGGTCGGTGTCCGAGGGCGCGCACGATCCGGGTCGCTTCGAGATCGGCCTGCTGCTCGCGGCGGGCCCGGGCGGGACGATGGACCTGCCCGACCGGCTGGCCCCGCAGGGCGTCGCCGTGGAGATCGAGGGCCCGGACGGACTGGTCGGCGGCGGGTACGGGCTGCGGGTGGAATTCGGCGAGGGGGCGAGCCGCAGCCCCGAGGGACACATCCGCCTCGGACCGGACGCGGCGAGCGGGATCGTGGTCCTCCCGGCCGAGGCCCTGTGCGCAGGACACGACCTCACGACCGTGACCGAGCGGCTGATGGCGCCCATCGACGCGCACAACACCATCGTCGGTCAGCCCCCGTACACGCTCACCGTCTCCTTCGCCCAGCCCGCGGTCGGGGAGTTGCGCCGCGAGGTGCGGGCCCCCGTCCGGGGCGAGGTGCTGAGCGCCGACAACCGGATGGACTTCCTGGACCTTCCGCCGCCGGCCTGATCGGTCGTCACGACCGGCCGCCCCGCCCACCTCACCGGCAACCCCTGCACCCGGGTCCGATTCTGCAGGCGCAAATCCCAAAGCTCCCGCACGAAATGAGGGAGAAAGCTCAAATCTCCTGCAAATCTATGCCGAACGTGACATCAGCCACTGCCGAGAAGCCTCGCCTGCCGTCAGGATGTGCCGTCAGCCCCGTGCCGCGGTGACCACTCTCACCACCGTCGCACCGGGGCGAAGCAGGACATCCCTCCCCTCACGAAGGCGAAACAACTCCATGAGTGACCGCACGACGACTGCGGCCGACCCGCTCGCCACCGGGGCGCCGACGGCCCCCTCCCCGCACGTCGACGCCGGAGACGCCGGGTACCGCAAGGACCTGAAGTCCCGTCACGTCAACATGATCGCCATCGGCGGCGCGATCGGCACCGGACTCTTCCTCGGCGCCGGCGGCCGCATGGCGAACGCGGGCCCCTCCCTCTTCATCGCGTACGCGGTCTGCGGTGTCTTCGCCTTCTTCGTGGTGCGCGCGCTCGGCGAGCTGGTCCTCTACCGGCCGTCCTCCGGTGCCTTCGTCTCCTACGCCCGCGAGTTCATGGGCGAGAAGGGCGCCTACACGGCGGGCTGGCTGTACTTCCTCAACTGGTCGACCACGGCCGTCGCCGACATCACGGCCGCCGCGACGTACGCCCACTTCTGGGCGATGTTCAGCAGCGTCCCGCAGTGGGTCCTGGCGCTGATCGCCCTCGCCGTCGTCCTCGCGGCCAACCTGATCTCGGTGAAGTACTTCGGCGAGATGGAGTTCTGGTTCGCGATCGTCAAGGTCGCCGCGCTGATCGCCTTCATGCTCGTCGGCATCTTCCTGGTCGTCACCCGGCACGAGGTCGGCGGCCACACCCCGGGCCTCGCCACCATCACCGACAACGGCGGGATCTTCCCCGGCGGTGTGATGCCGATGCTGCTGCTCGTCCAGGGCGTGGTCTTCGCGTACGCCTCCGTCGAGCTGTGCGGCGTCGCGGCCGGCGAGACCGAGCACCCCGAGAAGATCATGCCGAAGGCGATCAACTCCATCATGTGGCGCGTCGGCCTGTTCTACGTCGGCTCGGTCGTGCTGCTCGCCCTGCTGCTCCCGTACACCGCCTACTCCGGGGAGCAGAGCCCCTTCGTCACCGTCTTCGACAAGCTGGGCGTCCCCGGCGCGGCCGGCGTGATGAACCTGGTGGTCCTCACCGCCGCCCTCTCCAGCCTGAACTCCGGCCTCTACTCGACGGGCCGCATCCTGCGCTCGATGTCGGTGGCGGGCTCCGCGCCGAAGTTCACCGGCGTGATGAACAGGGGCGGCGTCCCCTACGGCGGCATCCTGCTGACCGCCGCGTTCGGCGTGCTCGGCGTGGTGCTGAACTACGTCATGCCGGGCGAGGCGTTCGAACTGGTCGTCAACTTCGCCTCGATCGGGATCCTCGGAACCTGGGCCATGATCATGGTCTGCTCGCTGCTGTTCTGGCGGCGCGCCGGGGACGGCAGGGTCACCCGGCCCGGCTACCGGCTGCCCTGGGCCCCGTGGACGCAGATCGTCACGCTGGGCTTCCTCGCCTCCGTGGTGGTGCTCATGTGGCTGGACGGCGGCGTGGGCCGCACCACCGTCGCCTGCCTCCCGCTGATCGCGGCAGCGCTGGTGGGCGGCTGGTTCCTGGTCCGCGGCCGGGTCCGGGCGACCGCGGAGGCCCACCGGGGCTGACGGCACGACCGGCACGACCGGGCCCCTGCGGGAAGCGTCCCGCAGGGGCCCGGCCGGTGCGTGCGGCTCATTGCCTGAGAGCGGCTCATTGCCTGAGATAGGCCAGCACGGCCAGCACCCGGCGGTTGTCGTCCGCCGACGGGCCGATCCGGAGCTTGGTCAGGATGCTCGCGATGTGCTTGGCGACGGCGCTCTCGCTGATGTGGAGGGTGTGCGCGATCGCGGCGTTCGACCTGCCCTCCGCCATCAGCTCCAGGACGTCGCGCTCACGCGGCGTCAGACCGCCGATCGTGCCCCGGGCGTCGCCGCGCGTCAGCAGGCGGGAGATGACCTGGGGGTCCATCACCGTGCCGCCGGCGGCGACGCGGCGGACCGAGTCGACGAACTGCTCGGTGTTGGTGACCCGGTCCTTGAGCAGGTACCCGACGGCTCCCTCCCCGGTGGCCAGCAGTTCGTTGGCGTAGAGCGGCTCGACGTACTGGGAGAGCACGAGGACGGGCAGGCCGGGCCGCCGGCGGCGGGCCTCCAGGGCCGCCTGCAGGCCCTCGTCGGTGAAGGTCGGCGGCAGCCGCACGTCCACCACGGCGACGTCCGGCGCCGTGTCGCCCGCGTCGAGCAGGGCGCGCAGCAGGGACGGACCGTTGTCCACCGCCACGACCTCGCAGCCGTGTTCCCGGAGGGTGCGGGTCAGCCCGTCCCTCAGCAGGAAGAGGTCTTCGGCGAGGACAACGCGCACGGTATCTCCAGGGTCACGGTGGTCGGTCCGCCCGGCGGGCTGTGCAGGGCGAGGGTGCCGTCGAAGGTGTCCAGGCGCTGCCGCACCCCGGCCAGCCCGGTGCCCCCGGCGGGGTCGGCGCCGCCGCGCCCGTCGTCGGCGACGACGACGCGCAGCAGGCCGTCCCCGTGCGTCAGGGCGATGCGGACCTCGCGGGCCCCGGAGTGCTTGGCGGCGTTCGTCATCGCCTCGGCGACGGCGAAGTAGGCCGCGGACTCGACGGGTGCCGGGAGCCGTGCCGGCAGCCTGGCGTCGACGTGGACGTCCAGGAAGCTGTCGAACGCCAGCGAGCGGACCGCGTCGCCGAGGCCGCGGTCGGCCAGGACGGGCGGGTGGATGCCGTGGACGAGGTCGCGCAGGTCCTGCAGGGCCCGTTCGGAGGTCCGGCGGACGTCCTGCAGGAGTTCGCGGGCCGCCGCCGGGTCGGTCTCGAGCGCCCGGGTGGCCCGGTCCAGCGTCATCCCCAGGGCGACCAGCCGGGCCTGCGCGCCGTCGTGCAGGTCCCGTTCGAGGCGGCGCAGTTCGGCGGCCAGGGTGTCGTGGGCGCGGCCGCGGGTGTCGGTGAGGTGCTCGATCCGCCGGTTCAGCCGGGTGCTGCGCGCCGGTGCGAGCAGCACCCGGCCCGTCCGGGCGTGCAGTCGCAGCACGGCGGGGGCGACGAGGAGGCCGCCGGCGGCGAGGGCCAGGCCCAGCAGCAGTGCGGCGAGCACGGTCGCGGTGCTGCGGACCGGGACGAAGGCGTACCAGTTTCCGTCGCCGAGGGCCCGCCAGACGAACGGCTGCACCAGGGCGCCGAACGCCCCGTACTCGACCAGCGCCAGGGGGACGGCGACCAGGAGGCCGCCGGTCACCGGCTCCAGCCAGGCCCACGCCAGGTCGCGCCAGAACCCGTCGTCGGCGAGGACCGCGCCCGCCTGCCTGCGGGCCGGACCGGTGCGGTCCGCGGGCAGCGGGTCGGGCGGGTCGATCCGGACGCCCGTCCACCGGGCGGCGCGGGCCCGCGAGCGGTCGGACAGTGCGCGCAGAGCCCGTGCGGCGGGCGGCAGCAGCCGGAGGCCGACGCCCACCGGCACCAGCAGGAGGGCGAGCGAGACCAGCGCGCCGACCGCCGACGCGGCGAGCGCGTGCAGGCTCGCCAGTTGGCACCGGCCGACCGCGACACAGGCGCGGGAGAGGGCCGCACGGGGCTTGTCGAGCATCGCGGCTTATCGGACGTTTTCCATGATCCTCGGGAGCCTAGCCGGTGTCGGCGCCGTCCTCCACCCCCGCCTGACGCCCCACCAGGTCCACAGGGCTGCCGCCGCCAGGCACGAGGCGCCGAACAGGACCATGGGCAGCACCGCGCCGGACTCCTCGTCCATCAGCAGCAGCATGGCGAGGTTGACCAGGGCGTGGAATCCCCCCGCGAGCGGGAGCCCGGAGATCCCGGCGCCGTCGAGGGCCCATCCCAGCACGACCGACATCGACACCGCGGCCGCCAGGAACGCACCCGCGTACACGGGGTGCTGCGCGAAGACCTGGACGTGCCAGACGCCCCACGCCGTTCCGACCGCGGTCGAGGCCGCGAGGAGGCCGAGCCGGGTGCGCAGCATCGGCTGCAGGAAACAGCGCCAGCCGATCTCCTCGCCGCACGCGCCGACCAGTTGCGCCGCGGCGATCAGTGCGAACGGGGCGCCGGGGCGGTTCGGCCGGGCGTCCCCGGTGAGGGCCGCGTACGCGCCCGCGGCCACCACGACGACCAGCGGTGCCGTGGCGAGCAGGAGTGCCCCACGGCCGCGGCCTCCCCGTCCCGGCAGGCCACCGGTCAGCAGTGCCCGCACCCGCCCCGGCCGCAGCAGCGCGGCGGCCGCCACCCCGAGGGCCGGCCCGAACTGCGTCAGCTGGACGACCTCCGGGGGTATCGGGGTCGCGGGTTGGAGTGCGCCGAGCAGGCCGGCGGCGAGGAAGGCGACGACGAGGAACAGGGCTGTCGCCGTGGTGTCCACGGGTGTCTTTCGCATGGCACCGACGATGCCGGGCCGCGGGGCCGCTGCCATTGCAGCTGGATACCGGACGGGGGTGTACCTGGGTACACCCCCGCCCGGGCAGGACGGCCGGACGGGGCGGCGAGGCGGGGCCGCCGCGGTGCCGGGCTGCCTCCGGGGGCCGGGTTGCAGGAGAGTGGAGGGGTGCGTGTCCAGCCGAGCGGATGCGGAGGCATGTTCATGTCGTACGCGATCGAGGCCGAGGGCCTGGCCAAGTCGTTCAAGGAGACCCGGGCGCTGGCCGGGGTCGACCTGACCGCGCGGTCCGGGACGGTGCTGGGGCTGCTCGGGCCGAACGGGGCGGGCAAGACCACGGCGGTGCGGATCTTCGCCACGCTGCTGCAGCCGGACGGCGGTCGGGCCGCGGTGGCCGGCCACGACGTGGTCCGGGAGGCCGGCCGGGTGCGGGCGCTGATCGGTCTGACCGGCCAGTACGCCGCGGTGGACGAGAATCTCACCGGCGCCGAGAACCTCCTGATGATCGGCCGCCTGCTCGGCATGCCGCGCGGCGACTCCCGGGCCCGGGCGGCCGAGCTGCTGGCCCGGTTCCGGTTGAGCGAGGCGGGCGGGCGGGCCGTGAAGACGTACTCCGGCGGCATGCGGCGGCGCCTCGACCTCGCCGCCGGCCTGGTCGGCCGGCCGCGGATCCTCTTCCTGGACGAGCCCACCACCGGGCTCGACCCGCACAGCCGGGGCGAGGTGTGGGAGCTGCTGCGCGGCCTGGTCGGCGAGGGCGTGACCG
Source organism: Kitasatospora dryopteridis (assembly GCF_050749075.1). Taxonomy (NCBI): domain Bacteria; kingdom Bacillati; phylum Actinomycetota; class Actinomycetes; order Kitasatosporales; family Streptomycetaceae; genus Kitasatospora; species Kitasatospora dryopteridis. The sequence goes on from NZ_CP192749.1 coordinate 556,523, forward strand.
TCCTGCTCACCACCCAGTACCTGGAGGAGGCCGACCGGCTGGCCGACGACATCGTGGTGATCGACCGCGGCCGGGTGATCGCCGAGGGCACCCCGGACGCGCTGAAGTCCCAGGTCGGCGGGCAGGTGCTGCAACTGCGGCCGATCCGCGGCCGGGACCTGGCGCGGGCCCACGAGCTGGTCGGGCAGCTCGCCGGGGCGCAGACGAAGATCGAGGGCGACCTGGTCACCGCGCCGGTGAACGACCCGGCGCTGATGCCCGCCGTGGTGCGGCGGCTGGAGGACGCCGGGATCGCGGTCGGCGAGCTGGCACTGCGCCGCTCCTCGCTGGACGAGGTCTTCCTGTCGCTGACCGGCCACCGCACCCGGCCCGAGGACGGCGAACCGGAGGCCGTACCGGGCGAGGAAGAGTTCGAGCCGACCGGGAGCAGGTCATGACCACCGTCACCACCCCGCTGACCGCCCACGGCCGGGTCCGGCCGCTGGCCGCCCTCCAGCAGACCGGCACCATGGCCTGGCGCAGCCTGGTCTCGGTCAAGCACAACCCGCTGGAGCTGGTGGACTTCTCGGTCACGCCGATCATGTTCGTGGTGCTGTTCACCTACGTCTTCGGCGGGCAGATGGCCGGCTCCCCGCAGGAGTACCTGCAGTACGCACTGGCCGGGATCATCGTGCAGAACGCGCTGTTCACCACCATGTACACCGCGATGGCGCTCAACACCGACCTCACCAAGGGCGTGTTCGACCGGCTGCGGAGCCTGCCGATCGCCCGCTCGGCGCCGCTGTTCGGGCGGATCGCCGCGGACCTGTGCAAGCAGCTGTGGGCGATGCTGCTGATGATCGGGCTGGGGATGCTGCTCGGGTTCCGGATCACCACCGGGTTCGGCGGGCTCCTGGCGGCGGTCGCCCTGCTGCTGGTGTTCACGGCGGCGATGTCCTGGTGCGCGGTGCTGATCGGGATGCTGGCCGGGGATCCGGAGAAGGTGCAGGTGTTCGCGTTCACGCTGATCTTCCCGATCACCTTCACCAGCAGCGCCTTCGTGATCGTGGACACCATGCCGGGCTGGATGCAGGCCTGGGTGAACGTCAACCCGGTGACGCACCTGTCGGACGCCTACCGGGGACTGCTCACCGGCGGCCCGGTGGCCGGGCCGGTCCTGTGGTCGCTCGCCTGGGCGGCCGCCATCGCGGCGGTGTTCATCCCGTTGGCGATGCGGGCCTACCGCTCCCGGGCCTGAACGGACGGCGGGCGGGCCCGGCGCGGGGCAAGTCCACTCGGCCACGGTGCCGACGGGGAGGGGACGGGTCGCGGACCACCATCGCCCGGCAGGACCGCACGGCGGAACAGTTCCCCGGCCCGTCCGGGACCAGCCGGTCGACAAGGCCCTCCATGACCGGCCCACGGCGCTGGGACGGCAAACCGTTGTGGCGCAGGTTCACCACGTCCGGGTGGTCCCGGCCGAGCCCGGGGAGCGGATGGGGTCGGCCGCGGCCACGATGCAGTTACTGCAGCGCGGCGGCCTCCGCCCGGCAGGCGCCGGCACCGCGGACGTCACCGACCCGCTCGCAGGCTGCGGCGAGGCGGTCCAGCGAGGCGGCGAGCGCCGCGTGGTACCCGGCCCCGTACGCGTGGACCTGGCGGCGGCGCAGCTGGACGATCATCTTCGCCGCGGGGCGGGCGGCAGAGAGGTCGCCCGCTTCGGCGATCCGTACGGCGAGGACCTCCAGACCCGTCATGGCGGTGGACAGGTCGGTGCCGGCCCCGAAGTCGTGCCAACGGTGGTAGGCCGCGAGCAGCTTGCGGACGGAGGCGACCAGCCAGCCGTGATCGTGCCCGCGGTCGAGCCGTCCTGCACAGGGGGCCAGCGCTTCCAGGCTCCAGACTCCGTGCCGGAAGGTCTCCAGGTGTGCGGCGGAGTCCGGGACGGTGCCGGACTGCTCCGCGTCGGCCAGCAGTTTGCGCAGCACGACCCCGTCGACGAAGGCCTCGGCCGCCGCGCTGCCCTCGGTCGGGCCTGACAGCACGCGGGGCGCGTGCGTCAGGGCGAGCATGGTGCGGAGCACCCGCTCGTACGCCTCGTGGGTCTCATGTGCCCCGTGGGCCGCTGCGGCGCAGTACTCGCGGGCGATCTGCCGAACACGGCGCCGTGCGGCGGCGAAGTCGCCCGACCGGTAGGGCGCGAGCAGGTCGTCCTGCCTCATGGCGGGCGTCATCGGTTCCGCGCTCCTCCCTGCTCGTCGCGTCCTCGGGCCGGGGGCGGGGTTCGGTCCTTTCGGTCCCGAGCAGGCTGCCGGGGACGTACTGCCCACCCCCGTGGCCGCGAGTCCCTCACGATCTCCGTCCGGCCCGGCACCCGTACCGTACGGGGCGGCGCCGACAACGCCGGTCCGGGGAGGGCGTCGGCACGTACGCAGCCTCCGGGCCCGGTCCCGGACGGTTCCCCGGCCGCCGGAGAGGGAGGTCTCGGCAGCCGGGTCCGAACCCCGGCGGAGACCGGTCCGGGCCGGCGGAGGGGCCGCTGCCGGCCGGGCCGTGTTCTCCGCCCGGCCTTCGTTTCACCCCTCCCCGGCCGGACAACCCCCCGGCTACAGAACTGCGGGTCAGGCGACCGCCAGGACGATCTTGCCGGTGGTGCGGCCCTGCTCGCCGATCTCGTGCGCCTTCGCGGCCTCGGCCAGCGGCAGGACCGTGTCGACCACGGGCCTCAGCGCGCCCCGCTCCACCAGGGCGGCGATCTCCCGCAGGCCCAGGTGGTCCGGCTCGACCAGGACCCACGTCGCCCGCACCCCGTCCCCGGCGGCGGGAACGTCGTCCGGGCCGGGCAGCGTGATCAGTCGGCCACCGGCCCGGAGCACCTTCAGCGAGCGCTCGGCCGTCTCGCCGCCGAGCCCGTCCAGCACCACGTCGATGTCGGACACCACGTCCTCGAAGGGCACCGCGCGGTAGTCGACCACCTCGTCCGCGCCGAGTTCCCGCACCAGGTCGTGCTTGCCCGCGCTGGCCGTGCCGATGACGTACGCGCCACGGGCCTTGGCGATCTGCACCGCGAAGTGCCCGACCCCGCCGGCCGCCGCATGCACCAGCACCCGCTCCCCCGGGCGCACGTTCGCCGCGTCCACCAGGGCCTGCCAGGCGGTCAGCGCGGCCAGCGGCAGCGCCGCCGCCTCCACGTGGCTCAGACCCGCGGGCTTCGGGGCCAGGTGCCGGGCCGGCGCCACCACGTACTCGGCGTAGCCGCCCGCCTGGCGCGGGAACAGCGGCATCCCGAAGACCTCGTCACCGGGCCGGAACATCCCCACGCCGGGTCCGACGGCCTCCACCGTCCCGGACACGTCCCAGCCCACCACCGGCACCTCGCCCCATCCGATCAGGGCCCCGCTCGCGCGGGTCTTCCAGTCCACCGGGTTCACCCCGGCCGCGTGCACGCGCACCAGGACCTCGTTCAGTCCCGGCTCGGGCCGCTCGACCTCCCGCTCGACCAACGTCTCGGGCCCGCCCCACTGCTCCACGACCACCGCACGCATGCTGTCCGCCTCGTCCTTCGCATCTCGATCCGTACGCCGCCGCGGTCCTCCCGGGCGACGCACTCCACGATCCGGTATCCCCGCCCGTCGCAGTATTGGCCGTTTGGCCACTATGTGACAGGATCTGGCCATGGCCACAGCGCAGGCGGAAACCACCGAGCAGCAACGCGACCGGGAGGCGGAGCGGGCGGCGGCGCAGCAGCAGCAGCACCGGATCGCCGTACTCGCCCTGCCCGGGGTCCCGCCCTTCGAACTCGGCATCCCCTCCCGTGTCTTCGGCAGCGCGCAGGACTCCGAGGGCCGCCCGCTCTACGACGTCACCGTCTGCACGGCCGACGGTGCTCCCGTCCTCAGCGACGCCGGCTTCACCGTGCAGCCGGCCGCGGCCCGGAGGCCCTGGCCGCCGCCGACACCGTGATCGTCCCGCCCACGCACGCCATGCCCGAGCTGGGCGACGGCGGCCCGCTGCCGCCCGGGATCACCGCGGCCATCGCCCGGATCCGGCCGGGCACCCGGCTGGTGTCCATCTGCACCGGCTCCTACGTGCTCGCCGCCGCCGGGCTCCTGGACGGCCGGCCCGCCACCACCCACTGGAACCTGGCCCCGGAGTTCCGCCGCGCCTACCCCAAGGTCAAGGTCGACGAGGACGTCCTGTTCGTCGACGACGGCGACGTCCTGACCTCCGCCGGCGTGGCCGCAGGCGTCGACCTGTGCCTGCACCTCATCCGCCGCGACCACGGCACCGCCATCGCCAACCGGGCCGCCCGCATGTGCGTGGTGCCGCCCTGGCGGGACGGCGGGCAGGCCCAGTACATCGACCGCCCCGTCCCCGAACCCACCCTCGCCAGCACCACCGCCACCCGCGCCTGGGCCCTGGAACACCTCGACGAGCCCCTTCCCCTCACCCGGCTCGCCGAGCACGCCCGGATGAGCCTGCGATCCTTCACCCGCCGGTTCCGCGACGAAGCCGGCATGACCCCCGTCCAATGGCTCACCGCGCAGCGTCTCGAGATGGCCAAGCACCTCCTCGAAACCACCGACCTGCCGATCGACCTCGTCGCCCACCGCTCCGGCTTCGGCACCGCGAACTCCCTGCGCACCCACATGCGGACCGCCTACGGCATCCCACCCGCCACCTGGCGCCGCACCTTCAACCCCCACCAGGACGCCGCCGAACCAACGGCATAGGGCCCGGGGGAAGTGCGATGCAGTCCGGTCAGCTGACGACCGCTTGGGAGATCGTCCTGTGGGAGGAGGCGGTGGTGCGGCTGTCGGCTGCGGCACCGACGACGTCGGTGAGCGCGAGGACGTGGAAGCGGTCCGAAATCCACGAAGGGCGAACCCGTCTCGGCAGCGGCGGAACGGAGCCGTCGGCAAAGGTGCGGGGTACTGCGCCTCGACGGGCCGGAGGCCGGAGGCCGAGGCCGAGGCCGCAGCAGCGGTGCTGTTGCCGGAGTTCTTCGACGGTGACCGACCGGACCGGCGGAAGCTCGCGGCCGCCGCGGTTGCGGGACGCCCGGTCACCGTGGAAGCGGCGGCACCGCACCGGCCGGAGCAGGCACCTGCCGACGGCCGCCCCCCAGGCCGCTGACCAGCACCTTCAGGCCGGAAAGCGCTCAGTGGTGCTGCTGGCGTTCGGTGCCGGTGTCGAAGAAGGCGTCGAGGTACTCGCTCGGCTCCAGCGCGCTGTCCCGGAGCAGCGAGAAGACCTCCGCGCCCGGGCCCGGTGCGCCGCCCAGGCGGTAGGACTGGGCGAAATCCAGACGATCGAAGCCGTTGTCGGCCGCGTACGTCTCGGCCTCCGCCTCGGCGAGGGCGATCGCTTCGTCGGCCGACGATGCCTGCCAGAGCGTGATCCGCTCCTCGAAGGCCCTGCCGCCCGGCGTCGTCCACTCGAACACGCACCGGACCCCGTACCAGTCCACGTCCCACTCCCGTCGCGCCGTGCCGCCGGTCCGTTCTCCTGCACCGATCAGGCGGACCGAACCGCCCGCACCCGCTGTGCAGGTCGCTACCCGGCAGCCACCACCTGGCCGGCCGTGACCTGCGGGGGGTTGGGGAGCAGTGATGCGAGGTTGTCCCGCACGAAGTCCGCCGCCCTCAGGATGGATTCTTCGGCCCCGGCCCGGTCTTCGAAGACGCTGGTGGAGAGCATCACTCCGTCCCCGGCGTCGACCCAGTAGTAGGCCACGAATCCGGGCACCTGGCGGAGGAGGGGCACGAATCCCTCGGCCACCCGGCGTCCTGCCTCGGCCGGATCGGTCACGCCTTCGTACCGCCGCACTGCTGCGTACATGCTGTTCTCCTCGCGGGTCTCTGGACCGTCTCGTGCGAGACGACATACCCGCCGCCGGACGCCTCCCGTCCTCGAAGCGCCCGGAAGGCACCCGGACAGCCCCATCGGTGAGCCGAGCCGACCGCGGCCGCCGAGTCCGCCCTCTCCCCCGGATGTCCACGCCTCCGGGCGGACGCCGTAGAGTCCGTGCCCGTGGGAGTGGACATCGGGGGAGTCATCGAGTGCCGCCTGTGGGGTGACGAGAGGTGGGCGCGGGATTCGCCGTGGCGGGTCGTCCTGACGCTGGACGAGCTGCGGCACGGCCGCGGCGACCGGCTCTCGTGGGACTGCCTGTTCGGGTACCCCAGCACCGAGGACCTCGTGCCGCTCTTCGACCAGCGCGGCCTGCCCGACGACGCCACGCCGCTCCTCCGGGCCGCAGCTGACGAGCCGGACCCCGTCGAGCACAGCCACTCGTACGCGACCTGGGCCGAACTCGCCGCCGTCGACTGGGACGAGCCGTGCACGGTGGACGGCCTGGCCGCCTTCCACCACCTCGAGCGGTGGCGGAGGAAGACCGACGGCCGACTCGAGTACGACGGCCTCGTGTGGACGCCGAACGAGGTCGTCGACGAGGCGGAGGAGCGGTTCGGCGAGGAGAACGGGCATCCCCGGGCGTGGCCGCCGGGAGCCTGCGTCGAGGTGGGCTCGCACCTCTTCCGGCCTGCGGTCCTCACCCGGCGCCGGCTCGTCTTCGACGATTCGCAGAAGTGGGAACCGGTCTTCTCGATCATGCGGACCCTCGGCGGGATCCACGGCGACGACAACGTCCGGCTGATCGTCCACTTCGGCTGAGCCCGTACGGGCCTCGCGGCCGACGCGTTCACACCCGACGGGGTCGGACGGCGTATGGGCCTGCGCTCCACACCCGGCACGACTCCCGTGGCGGTGCATCCCATTCAGTGCCCGGCCGGGGTTTGCGAGTCTTCGGCCGACGCGATCACCGGCGGGTGCCGGCCGGGCCGGCCCGGCGGACCCCGCCCTCACCCCGGGACGGTGGCACCCGCATGGCCAGACCGTGGACGGCTCCGCAGGCTCCCGAACGCCTCCCCGGCATCGTCGGCACCAGCCTGCTCGGGACCACGATCGAGTGGTACGACTTCTTCGTCTACACGATCGCCTCGGCGACCGTCCTGGGGCCGCTGTTCTTCCCCGGATCGGACCGCCTCACCGGCGTGCTGCTCTCCTTCCTGACGTACGCCGTCGGATTCGTCGCCCGTCCGCTCGGGGCCGTCGTCTTCGGGCACTTCGGCGACCGGTACGGCCGCAAGAGGCTCCTGGTCACCAGCCTCATGACGATGGGTGCGGCAACCGTGCTGATCGGCTGTCTGCCGACGTACGCCGTGATCGGCCCCGCCGCCCCGGTACTGCTCACCGTGCTGCGCCTGGTGCAGGGGTTCGCCCTGGGCGGCGAGTGGGCCGGAGCGGTCCTGATGATCTCCGAGCGGGCGCCGGCCGGGCGCCGGGGTCTGCTCGCCTCCTGGCCGCAGGGAGGGGCTGCGCTGGGGTTCGTCCTCGCCGTCGGCTCGATGAGGGCCATGGACGATGCCTGGGGGCCGACGGTGGTCGAGGGCTTCGGCTGGCGCCTGCCGTTCCTGTTCTCGGCCGTGCTGTTCTCGGTCGGCGTGTGGATGCGCATCCTCGCCGGCGAGTCCCCGTTCTTCCGCCAGGAGCTGGAGGAGGCCCGTGCCCGCAGGGCCGCCGGGCTGCGGGAGCCCGGGCCGGTGGCCGGAGTCCTCAGGTACCACTGGCGCGAGCTGCTGATCACCGCCGGCGTCCGGATCGCCGAGAACATCTCGTTCTACATCGCTGGCACGTTCGTGATCACGTACGGCGTCACGGTCCTCGGCCTCGCCCAGCGGACCGTGCTGGACGCCGTCCTGATCGCCGCGGTCGTCGAGTTCGCGCTCACGCCCCTCTTCGGCGCGCTGTCCGACCGCATCGGCCGCCGGCCGGTGTTCCTCCTCGGCGCCGTCGGCACGGGCGTGTGGGCCTGGGCGTTCTTCGCCCTGGTCGACACCCGCAGCTTCCCGCTGATCGTGCTCGCCACGACGGTCGGCCTGGCCCTGCACAGCGCGATGTACGCACCCCAGGCCGCCTTCGTCAGCGAACTCTTCGCCACCCGGATGCGGTACTCGGGCGCGTCCATCGGCACCCAGTTCGCCTCGCTCCTCGCCGGAGCCCCCGCGCCGCTGATCGCCGTGGCCCTGCTGAACGAGTACCGCACCTCCGCCCCGGTCTCCCTCTACCTCGGCGCCGCCTGCGCAGTCACCGCCGCCACGGCGCTGCTCGCCCGGGAGACCGCGAACCGCGACCTGGCAGCCGTCCCGGCCGGCCCCGGGAGGCACCGCCCGGCACACAGGACCCGACCCGCGCACCGTCCCTGACGGGGCTCCGGGTGGAGGGCCCGCCCGCGTGCACGCCGCCGCCCCATCGGGACGGGCCGGTCAGCATCGGGACAGGCCGGTGAGCATGAGGAACTCGGCGCGGGAACGCGCGTCCTCGCGCAGGGTCCCCAGCAGGGTGGAGGTGAGGGTCCGGGAGCCGGTGGCCTGGACGCCGCGCAGGGTCATGCAGGTGTGCTCGGCCTCGACGACCACGCCGACGCCCTTGGGTTCGAGGTGTTCCTGCAGCCAGTCGGCGACCTGCCGGGTGAGGCGTTCCTGCACCTGGGGGCGGCAGGCGAAGAGTTCGACGACACGCGCGAGCTTGGACAGGCCGAGGATCCGGCTGCCGGGCAGGTAGCCGACGTGCGCGGTGCCGACGAACGGCAGCAGGTGGTGCTCGCACACCGACCGCAGCGGGATGGCACGGGCGAGGACGAGTTCGTCGTAGCCCTCGTCGTTGGGGAAGGTCGTCAGGTCGAACGGACGCGGGGTGAACAGCTCGGCGTAGGCGCGGGCCATCCGGGCGGGCGTGCCGCGGAGGCTCTCCGAGGTGGTGGGGATCCCGAGGGCACGCAGGAACTGGGCGGCGGCCCGTTCGGCCGCGGCCAGATCCATGCGGTCCGGCTCGTCGCCGATCCGGGGCAGGGATTCGCCGCCGACCCGGGGCACCGGCCGCAGGGAGGGGAGTCGGCCGTCACCGGCCTCGGGCACGGGTTCGGGGCGCTGGAACATCTCAGCCGCCTCCGACACCGAGGGCGGTGGGCAGGGCCAGGACCCCTCCGCGCCGGATCCGCACCCCCGGCGTGTAGAAGCCCGCGAGGGCGGTGACCAGCCAGGTGACGAGAGCTGCGATGTCCACGGGAACCCTCCATAGGGATCGGTTTCGAGGAGCGGCCGAAGGGTGTTGCTCAGGACCGGTCGGTGCCGGTGGGGGTGTCGGTGTAGCCCTCGGCCTGGGTGGCCTCGTCGGCCACCCGCACGCCGTAGCGGTAGGCGAGCTTGCCGCCGAGGTAGCCGGACACGCCGAGCACGGCGAGGCTCACCGCGGACAGGGCGAGCATCCCCGCCCCGACGCTGCCCGTGGCCCCGGCGGCGTGCCGCCAGAAGAAGCCGCCGGCGTACGCGCAGGTCACCAGCAGGTTGAGCGACATGTGCACGAGCGCCGTACGCATGGCCGGGGTGCCCGGCGGGATGGCGAGCAGGTCGAGGAAGCCGACCACTGCCGCGGCCAGCGCGCCGAGCACGCCCACCGCGATCAGCCACATCGCCCCGCGTGCCGGGAAGGCCGGGTCGTCCACCACGTGCGAGGCGATGTCGAAGACCAGGCTCGCCACCCAGGCCCCGATCGGGACGGTGACCAGGATCGGATGGAACGGATGACCGTAGGGACCTGCCATCGCCGCGCTGACCGGCTGCTTCGCCTGCAACTGCTGCTCACTGGTCATGCCGAGCCCCTTTCGGCGCCGGCGGCCCTTCGGCCCCGCCTTTTCACCAACAAGTTTTGTCTTTATTCGAGTGTCCGTCAAGGCGGGCAGGTCACAGCGCCGAACACACGGACACGACCTCATCCGTGGGAGTTATCGTGGGCGGGTGACCAGTGACGAGAGCACCGAGAACGCGGCGACGACGGCCCCGGCCGACCGCATCCGGTCGGTGAGCGTGCTCGGGGAGGAGTCGCGCCGGCGGATGTTCGCCTTCGTCCGGCGGGCCGGCCGGCCGGTGACCCGGGACGAGGCGGCCGCGAGCGTGGGCATCTCCCGCAAGCTCGCCGCCTTCCACCTCGACAAGCTCGTCGACGCCGGCCTGCTGCGGGCCCGCTACGGCGCCCCCGGCGCCGTCCGCAAGGTCGGCCGCCAGCCCAAGGTCTACGAGCCGACCGGCGCCCAGATCACCGTCTCGATCCCCGATCGGCGCCACGAACTGCTGGCCGACCTGCTCCTGGACGCCGTCCTGGCGCAGAGCGGCGGGAGCAGCGCGGCCGGGGCCGCCGTGGACGTGGCGGGCCGGCGCGGACGGCAGCTCGGCGAGGCGGAGCGCGAGGCCGGCCGTCCCGGGCGGCTCGGCGTGGAACGCGGGCTGACGATGTGCGAGCAGATGCTCGAGGCCTACGGGTACGAGCCCGTGCGCGAGTCCCCGACCGAGGTCCGGCTGCGCAACTGCCCGTTCCACCCGCTCGCCGCCAAGGCGCCCGACCTCGTCTGCGGCATGAACCACGCCTTCCTCGCCGGCTACCTCCAGGGCCTGGACGTCCCGGGCGTCGATGCCGTCCTCGCCCCCGCCCCCGGAGAGTGCTGCGTCCGGCTGCGGCCCTCTCCCCCGCCCGAATTCACATGAATTCTGCTGCCGGCCCGGCGGGCAATGGGGGTCACCGTTGACAGCCGGCGGTGCGGCTCGATGTAATTCCGGGAACGGATCAACGGGCGTTTCGGGACGATGCCGGGGAGGCAGGGGAATATGGGCGATAATGCGGATCCGGGCGCAGCAGTGAATTCCAGGATGGCTGCGCTCTTCGAGCGCGACCTGACGTGCCGGTCACTGGGAATCACCCTGGACGAGGTGTCCGCGGGGCACGCGCTCATGGGCATGAAGCTGACCGCCGACATGGTGAACGGCCACGGCATCGCACACGGCGGCTACATCTTCCTGCTCGCCGACGCCGCGTTCTCGTACGCGTGCAACAGCTACGGCCCGGTCACCCTGGCGCAGGCGGCCCAGGTCACCTTCCTCGCTCCGGCGGCGGTCGGCGACGAGTTGGTGGCGGAGGCGGCGGAGCGGTCGCGCTCGGGGCGGAACGGAATCTACGACGTGACCGTCCGGCAATCCACCGGGAAGGTCGTCGCGGAATTCCGCGGGCAGAGCGTCACGCTCTCCGGAAAGCCGCGCAGCGACTGAGGAATTCCGGCGGACGCGGCGCTCTGCCCGGCGGCATTTCAGTCCTTCGGGCGCTCGTCCACGACCTGGCGCAGCTTGCCCGTCCGCGGGTTGGTGACCAGTTCGGAGCGCGGCACCCACTCGATCGAGAGGGGGTGGATCGCGCCGGCGGCGACCTCCTCGGGGTAGGTGGGGCGGGCCGCGTACACGGCTGCGATCAGGTGCTCGGCGAGGTCGGCGGGCGGCTGCTCGGTGCAGCCGAGGCGCAGGACGATGCCGTCCCGGCCGTCCCAGCGGCGCTGCACCATCTGCATGCCGGCGATGTACCGCCCGGGGTCGGCGGCGACGAGGACGGCGCGGACGTCCTCGCTCGGCATGGAGACGATGCCGACCCGGCCGCCCTCCTCGGAGCGGCCGAGCAGCCGGAAGCGGCGGCACTCGGCGTCGAGCCACTCGGCGCGGTCGCCGGCCGGGTAGCGCAGGATCGGCATCAGGGTGCGGAAGAGGTTGGTGACGACGACCCGTCCGGGGACGCCGGGGGTGGTGATCGGCTCACCGGTCCCGCTGTCGACGATCTCCACCAGCGTGCGGTTCGGGAAGGCCTCGTGCACCCGGACGTCGTCGCCGGGGACGGGCGAGGCGACCAGGCCGGCGTCCACGGAGGCGTAGCCGATCGAGGAGATCGCCGCCTTGGGGAAGGCCCGGGCGAGCAGCGGCCGCAGGTCGGTGAAGAGCAGGTCGCCGCCGAACAGCAGCAGTTCGACCGATTCGGCGGTCTCGCCGCGGTGGACGAGGTGCTCGGCGACGGCGCTGAGCTTCATCGGTTCGCCGGCCAGGACGTGCACGCCGAAGCCGTTGACCAGGTCGGCGATGTACTCGTCGGGTGCGGCGCCGCCGACCGGGAGGCGGACGTTGTCGACCGGTGCGTGGTGCAGGGCGCCCTCGATGAAGAGGAAACCGCTGTAGAGCTCGCCGGCGCGGAACAGGTTGGCGACCCGGTGGCCGGGCTTGAGGCCGGCCTGCACCATGCCCGCGCCGAAGGCGGTGAGTGCCTCGGCGTGCTCGGTGCGGGTCCACGGGGACAGTTTGGGGGCGCCGGTGGTGCCGCCGGACTTGTAGACGCCGGCGTCGGTGAGCGGGCCGGTGAGCAGGCGGTTGCCGCGGGTCGCGGTCCAGAACGCGTCCTGGTCGACGATGGGCAGCTGGGTGGTGTGCGAGACCGTCCGCGGCACGTCGCGGTAGGCCTCGGCGTAGAACGGCGAGTGGGTGCGGGCGTGGTCGACGAGTTCCTGCAGGGATTTGGCGGGCACGGATCCTCCGGGCGGGTGGGCTGGGGCGCGGCTACGGGCGGTCGGGGCGGCTACGGGAGGCCGGGGCGGCCGATCCAGGTGCGGGCCAGGGTCTGCACGCGTGCGCCGTCCCGGTCGGCGAGTTTCTGGTCCAGGTAGTCGGCGGCCCACCGGCCGGCCGGGATGCGGAACGGCGGATTCTCGGCGCCGAGGGTGTCCACCACGACGTCGGCGACGTCCTGCGGCTGCTGTCCGGCGCCCTCCCAGCCCTTGGTGCGGACCCAGTCGACGTAGTCGGCGAAGGTGTCGGCGTACGGGCCGGAGGCGGCCTGGACGGTGGTGCGGTTGACGTCCGGGAAGATCCCGAAGTTGGTGCCGCGGACGAAGCCGGGCACCACCAGGGACACCCGCACGCCGTGGGCGGCGGCGACCGGGGCGAGGCTCTCCGTGAAGCCCTCGACGGCGAACTTGGCGGCGCAGTACGCCTCGTTGAACGGCTGGCCGACCACGCCGTGCACGCTGCCGATGGTGATCAGGCTGCCGCGGGCGGCGCGCAGCAGCGGCATCGCGGCCCGGCTGACCGCGATCACCCCGAAGAAGTTGACCTCCAGGTTGGTCCGCAGCGCGGCCATGGTCGACATCTCCATGGTGGGGTCGAAGTTGGAGATGCCCGCGTTGTTGACGACCGCGTCCAGCCGTCCGTACTCCCCCGCGACGGCGTCGAGGCAGGCGGTGACGGAGTTGGCGTCGGTGACGTCGAGCCGGCGGACGTCGACCTCGACGCCGGCCTGCGCGGCCGCCTCGCGCAGTGCTCCGGCGCGGTCGGGGTCGCGCATGGTGGCGACCACGGCGTGTCCGGCCTGCGCGGCGGTGACGGCGATGGCCAGGCCGATGCCGGAGGAGGTTCCGGTGATCAGCACGGTCCTGCGCACGGTGGTCATGAGGTGCGCTCCGCGAGGGCCGCGTCCGCCGACCCGGCCTCGGCCGCCGCCCGGGCCTTCTCGCGTTCGGCGGCGTCCAGCAGCGGCTGGATCCGGATCGCGGGCAGGAAGGAGAACGCCGCGAGCAGGGTGCCGCCGGCCATGACGACGCGGGCCGCGTCGAGGATTCCGAGGGAGTCGGTCAGCAGGCTGACGGCCCAGCCGCCGACGAGTGCGGCGAGTGGGATGACGCCCCAGGTCACGGTGCGGTAGGCGGCGTGCATGACGCCCTGGTTCTGCGCGGACATCCGGGACTGGCGGGCGGGTGCGCTGCACACGTTGATGCAGGACATGAAGAAGCCGTAGCAGCCCATCATCACGGCGATCACCGGGCCGGTCGGCAGCGCCGGGGCGGCGAGCACGCCGAGGCCGACCAGGCAGTGCAGCAGGAGGCCGTAGGCCATCGTCCGGCCGGTGCCGAACCGCTCGCTGATCTTGGGTGCGACCACTGCGCCGAGCAGTGCGCCGACCGCCGCGACGGACATGGCCGCGCCGAACACCGCGACGGAGACGCCGAGTCCGCGGTAGGCGAGGACGGGCAGCACGGTGACGAAGATCGGGCCGCCGCAGTTCAGTGTGATGGCGGCGACGACGACCCGGCGCAGCACCGGGTCGGACCAGTTGAGCCGGAAGCCGAGGGTGAGCCGCTCCCACACGGAGCCGGAGACGGGTGTCCGGTCGCCCCAGGAGGGCATGGAGCGCAGGCAGAGGGCCGAGACCAGGTAGCTGGCCGCGTCGACGAGGAGGGCGGCGACGCCGAGTGCGCCGTAGAGGGCGGCGGCGACGGACGGGCCGGAGACCTCGGAGACCGAGCGGCTGCCCTCGAGGCGGGAGTAGGCCCGGACGAGGTCGTCCTTCGGCACCACGGCGGGGACGGCGATCAGGTAGCCGACGGTGCTGATGGTCTGGCCGGTCCAGAACAGGTTGAAGCCCCGTCCGAGGGAGACGGGCAGGCGCGGTTTCACGAGTCCTCCCGGACGACGAGGTCGGACGTCTTGCCGGTGCGGTCGTTGCTGATCAGTGCGTCGACGGCACGTACCCGGAAGGACTGCGGGTCGTGCTGGAAGGCGGTGCTGAGGGTGAAGGTCGCGGAGAGGATCTCCTTCCGCAGCCGCTCGGTGTCGACCTCGGCGCCGGAGGCGGTGAGCAGCAGCACCTCGACGGCGGAGGCCCGGCCGCCCTGCTCGGTGACCAGGACCTGGGCCTGCGTCACGCCGGGCTCCCGCTCGGCCCGGGCGACGACCTCCTCCACGTGCAGGCCGAGGCCGCGGACCTGGACGACGCTGTCGCGACGGCCGAGGACCTGCATCGCCGGGCCGGGCCGGCCGCAGGGGGACGAAGGCCGTGGTCACCGTCGCCTCCGCGCCCCTCGACGGGACGCTCACCCTGGTCGGCGACCAGACCGACGTCGGCGTGGCGGCCGCCGAGCACCTGGTCGGGCGCGGCCGCCGGCGGATCGGCGTCGTGATGCCGGCCGAGCGGGGCCTGTCCACCTTCGCCGAGCCGCGGCTGGCGGGCGTCCGGCAGGTGGCGGCCGAGCACGGCGCCGAGGTCACCCCGCTGTCGATGCGCTACTCCGACGAGGCGGCCGCGGCCCTGGCCGTGCTCTGCCGGGAGCTGGGCCTGGATGCCGTGTTCGGCTACAACGACGAGTACGCGGCGCTGTTGTCGGTCGCCCTGACGGACTGCGGGGTGGCGCTCCCGGACCGGGTCGCGGTCGTCGGCGCGGACGACCTGCTGCTCGCCCGCGTGGTGCGCCCGCGGCTGACCTCGGTGCGCCACTACCTGCCCGGTGTCGAACTGCTCGCCGACGCTGTGGACGGGCTGGTCGAGAATGGCACCGCAACGCCGCTGCCCCGCATCTGGTTCGACGTGGTTCCCCGTCAGTCGTCCTGAGCGGGCCGCGCCTTCGAGGCGCATGGGTGCAGAGGGGCGCCGGCCCCGGAGTCGGGGAATGTGTTCCGGTCCGTCGGCCGTCACGCGTGCAACTGGCCGCCACGTGCACAACTCGCCGTCATGCGTGTAACGCGCCGTCACGCATGCAACGCATCATCACAGCTGTAACAGATCGTCACGCCTGCGACGCACCTGTACGCACCGTCACGCCTGCAACACCCCGTCACGCCTGCGACAGGCCGGTGGCCTTCTGGACGTGCTGGAGGCTCGGCTCGGCGAGCAGGCCGTGGAGTTCGGTGAAGACGCTCCGGGCCTCGATGGCGTTCCAGTCGGCGGGCAGCAGTTCGGCGGGCAGGCCCGGGTCGAGGTAGGGCAGCCGGCGCCACTGGGTGAGCATCGGGACGTAGTCGCGGAAGGCCAGAACGGGGTCGATCCGCGGCTGCGGCCGGAGCTCGTCGGCGACCGGCGCCCACTCCTCGGTGAACTCGGCGTACTGGGCCTCGATCGCCGGGAAGTCCCACCAGGAGCTCACCGCCTCGCTCAGCTCGGCGAAACCGGCGTAGTGGGAGGTGAACAGGTGCACATAGGAGCTCAGCCCCAGCCGCTGCAGCATCCGCCGCGCGTCGGGGAGCAGCCGGGCGGGGGCGAGCCAGACGCCGGGCGCGGCGTTGCCGAAGCCGAGCCAGGTGAGGCGGGAACGCAGCTGGTGGCGGTGGGCGCGCTCGGACTCGGGGACGGAGAAGACGGCGACGACCCAGCCGTCCTCGAGCCGGGCGGGTTCGAGGCTGCCGAAGATCCGCCGGTCGCCCTCGTCGAAGACGGGGCCCATCTCCGGGCCGAGGCAGTACCCCGTCCCGTCCCGGCGTTCCTGGAGCAGGGTGCCGGACTTCTTCAGCCGGGAGATCGCGGAGCGTACGGCCGGGCCGTCCACGTCCAGCTCGGCCATCAGCGCGATGAGGTCGGCGATGGAGATCCAGCCGCCGAGGCGCCGGACGAACTCGCCGTAGATCGTGTTGATCAGGGAGCCGGGCCGGGTCGCGCTCTCCGCCATGGTCGCTTGCCTCCTCGGGTGCCCGATGATCATACCGGGCATGTGTGCGGCCCCCGGGGCGGCCGAGGCGGCAGGGTGGTGGCGCACCTGGGTGTTGCCGGGCCGCGGTACGGCTTCACTGCCCGGCGAGCGGGGCCTCCGCGTACGCGCCGGAGAGGAGGTGGCCGGCGCCGGGGGCGACGGCGGGCAGTCCGAGGGCGCGGAGCATCTGGTGGACGGTGCAGGCGGCGGCGGAGACCACCGGCTTGCCGAGCAGCTGCTGGGCCTCCTCGATGGCGGACAGGGACGGCATCTGGACGCAGGCGGAGAGCACGACGGCGTCGGCGTCCGCGTGGTCGAGGCGCTCGGCGATGGCCGGCAGCCCGGCCGGGTCGTGGGCGGCGACGTCGAGGTTGCCGGGTATCTCCAGGGAGGTGTGGTCGAGCACCTCGATGCCCTCGTGGGTGAGGTAGTCGACCACGGTGCGGGTCAGTGGCCGCATGTAGGGGGCGACCAGGGCGACCTTCTTCGCGCCGAGCGTGTGCAGGCCGCCCACCAGGGCGCCGGCGCTGGTGACGACGGGGGCGGGGGCGCCGTTGTCGGCGGTGCGGGTGTGCAGCCGGTCCTGGGAGACGCGGTGGTACCCGAGGCCCATGCTCATGATGGCGACCAGGCAGGCGTAGCCGAGGACGTCGACGCGGGCGTCGGAGAGTTCGACGGCGCAGCGGTCGGAGTCGGCGTCCATGGCCTTGAGCTGTTCGGCGGTGACGTGGGTCATCCGCATCCGGCTGGAGTGGAAGGTGAAGCGCTCGGGTGCGATCGCCTCGCGGGCCCGGAGGATGGCGGGGACCTCGGTCTCCATGGTGACGTTCGAGCTGGGGACGATCTGGCCGATCCGGTAGGTGCGCGGGGTCACGGGGCGTACTCCTTGCGGAAGTCGGTGGTGGCGTGGGGCGTGGGACCGGGCCGGGCGGGCTCCGGTCCCACGGGGCTCAGCGGGCGTCGACGACCGGGTTGGCGAGGGTGCCGATGTGCTGGATGGTGGCCTCGACCAGGTCGCCGGGCTGGAGGAACTGCGGGGGCACCATGCCGGCGCCGACGCCGGAGGGCGAGCCGGTGGCGATGACGTCGCCGGGTTCCAGGGTGACGCCGGAGGAGATGTCGGCGATCAGGCGCGGGATCTTGAACAGCATGTGCCGGGTGTTGGAGTTCTGCTTGGTCTCCCCGTTGACCTTGAGGCCGAGGTCGAGGTCGTGCGGGTCGGCGATCTCGTCGGCGGTGACGACGACCGGGCCGAACGGGGCGTAGGAGTCCTGGCCCTTGGAGAAGAACCACTGGCCGGATCGGCGCTGGTCGCGGGCGCTGATGTCGTTGACGATGCTGTAGCCGAAGACGTGCTCCCAGGCGTCCTCCTCGGCGACCCGGTACGCGGGGCGGCCGATGACGACGGCGAGTTCGCACTCCCAGTCGAGCTGCTTGGTCAGGCCGGCGTTGTGCAGGATCGGCTGCCCGGGGCCGGTGACGGCGGTGGCGGGCTTGGAGAACAGCACGGGCCGGTCGGGCAGTTCGCGTTCGGTGTCCAGGGTGCGGTGGGACTCGGCGACGTGCTCCACGTAGTTGAGGCCGACTCCGATGATCTTTCCGGGGCGGAAGGGCACGCACAGGCGGACGTCGGCGAGTGCGTGGACGGCGCCGCCCGGCGGGGTGGATTCGGTACGGCCGAGCAGGGAGCGCACCTCGTCGACGGCCGGTCGGCCGGAGCGGATCAGCGCGAGCAGGTCGGTGGGCAGCTCGCTCCCGGCGGCGGCGGCCAGTGCGGTGAGGTCGACCATGCGGTCGCCGAGCTGGGCGCCCAGCCTGGGGCCGCCGCCGTTCAGGGTGTAGGTGACCAGGCGCATCGACGGCTCCTTGCGGTGGGGATCGGTGGAAGGGGGTGCGGGGGTGGGCCGGGGTCGGCTACCGGCCGTCCTGGAGGACGGGCTGGTGGCCGCCGTTGTCGGCGTACGCCTCTTCCCGGTGGAGGGCGAGCGAGCGCATCACGGGGAAGTCGTTGAAGGAGAACAGGCAGGCGTCCTCGGACGGGTCGAGGTTCGCGTGCTCGTGCCAGGCCCAGGAGGGGACGCAGAAGATGTCGCCCTTCTTCCACTCGAAGCGGCGGCCGGCGATCACGGAGTATCCGCGGCCCTTGGCGGCGGTGTAGACGACCGAGCCGGTGTGGCGGTGGGCCCTGGTGGCCTGGCCGGGCCGCAGCAGCTGGATGTGGGCGCCCATGGTGGGCATCACGGGGCCGCCGGTGACGGGGTTGGTGTATTCCATGATCACGCCGTCGTACGGGGAGCCCTCGGCGGCCCGGGCGAGGTCGAGCAGGGCGTGGTAGGTGGGCTCCCAGGGCCAGGCGAGCAGCGGCGAGTAGGGGCGGGTCCACTTCTCCGCGCCGTACGGCAGCAGGTTGCCGCCGTGGCTGAGCACGGAGGAGTTGACGACCTTTCCGGGTGCCTGGTGCAGCTCGGGGTGGACTTCGTAGAAGTTCGCGTCGAGCGTGTTGACCAGGGGGATGTCGAGGCCGTCCTGCCAGATGACGGGGGTGTCGTGGGACTCGTTGCCGTGCTCGTGCCAGGTGCCGTTGGGGGTGATGGCGAAGTCGCCGGGGCCGACCTTGAGCTTCTGGCCGTCGACGATCGTCCAGGCGCCGGTGCCCTCGTGGACGAAGCGCAGTGCGGCGGCGGCGTGGCGGTGGGCGGTCATGGACTCGCCGGGGCCCATGATCTGCAGGCCGGTGTACAGCAGGCCGACGGCGGCGCTGAGTTCGCGGCGGCCGGGGTTGACCAGCATGACCACGCGGCGGCCGGCGTCGTCGGCCTTGACCAGCGGCAGGGCCTTGGCGACGAGCGGGCGCAGCTCGTCGTAGCGCCAGAGCACCGGAACGGACTTGGGCTGCGGGTACCAGGGTTCGATGTCGTTGGCGACCGTCCACAGGGCGCCCGCGTCCAGTTTGGCCAGGTCGTCGTAGTAGGCGAGCAGTTCGGGGCTGTCGGTCACCCGGGCGCGGCCGAGTCGGTTGTCGTCGTAGTCGGTCATTGCTCGTCTTCCTTCGGGAGGCCGGGGCCGGACTCGTCCGCGGTGGGGACGGTGAAGGTGACCGGTCCGCGGGGGCGGTTGTCGACGTGGAGTTGGAAGATGTCGAAGCGGTTGTAGTGGCCGACGATGTCGTGCATCTGCTTGGGCTGGATGCACTTGGCGAGGTCGATCCCGGCGTAGACGATGCCCTCGTCGTCGATCAGGGGGTCGGTGACCGGGCGGCCGTCGGGGCCGAAGACGCCGGACAGGGCGCTGCGTTTGCGTCCCAGCATGGTGCGGACGTTCTCGTCGTCGCCGGCGATCGCGTCCACGATCTCGGGCGAGACGGTGGAGCATGCGACGACGGAGAAGACCTTGCCCTCGAAGCTGTGGGCGGCGGTGCGCACCGCGATGGCGTCGGCCATGTCGTAGTCCTCGGGGGCGACCGGCAGCGCGATGTAGCTTGCGGTGTGGACGAGTTCGCCCTGGGCGAGGAGGGTGAAGCGGGCCAGGGTGTTGGTGTTCTCGCCGCAGGCGAGGGAGCCGAGCGGGCCGATCGGGGTCCGGTGGACGCGCAGTGAGCTGCCGTCGCCGCCCGTCCAGGTCAGTTTCTCGGCCCAGGTGGGCACCAACTTCCGGTGTACACCGATGAGTTCGCCGTCCGGGCCGATGGTGAGCAGGGTGTTGTAGAGCACGCCGAGGCTGTGTGTGCCGCGCTCGTTGACGCCGATGACGACGGTGGTGCCGGCCTGGCGGGCGGCGGCGCGCAGGGTGTCGACGTGCGGGCCGGGGACGTCGACGGACGAGAGGTAGAGGCGCTCGAACCAGGGCGAGCCCTGGACGGGGTTCATCGTCCAGTTCCAGTACGGGTATCCGGGGACGAACACCTCGGGGAAGACGACCAGTTCGGCGCCGTTGCCGGCCGCCTCGTGGATGAGCGAGACGGCCTTGTCGACGGTCGCGGCGGCGTCGAGGTAGACGGGGGCGGTCTGGACGGCGGCGGCGGTGAAACGGGGCAGGTTGTCCATCGGGCTCTCCTCTCCCCCGGCTCAGCGTGAGGCGGTGGCGGGGAGCGGCCGCGCCGCGGGCCCGGGCCGCCACCGCCGGTGGACGGGGACGGCCTCGGCGCGCAGCAGCTCGAGGCGGGGCGGCACGCGGTCGCCGCGCGGGCCCGGGGGCTTGCGGCTGCCCGGCCGCCACGGCTCGGGCCACCTCGCGCCGGGGCCGGTGTAGCCCTGGTCGGCGGCGGCGTGCAGCGTCCACAGCGGGTCGTGCAGGTGGGCGCGGCCGACGGCGACGAGGTCGGCACGGCCGGCCATCAGGATCGAGTTGACGTCGTCGTGGGTGGAGACGGCGCCGACGGCGATGGTCGGGATACCGGTGACGTTGCGGACCAGGTCGGCGAACGGGGTCTGGTAGCTGCGGCCGTACGGCGGCTTCTGGTGCGCCACGACCTCGCCGGTGGACACGTCGACGGCGTCCGCTCCGGCGGCGGCCAGGGCCCGGCAGATCTCCACCACCTCGGCCTCGGTGGTGCCGCCCTCGGCCCACTCCGTCGCGGAGATCCGCACCACCAGCGGCTTGCCGGCGGGCCAGGCGGTGCGCACGGCGGACAGCACCTCGAGCGGGAGACGCAGCCGGCCCGCCAGGCTGCCGCCGTAGGCGTCGGTACGGCGGTTGGTGAGCGGGGAGAGGAAGCCGGAGACCAGGTGACCGTGACCGAACTGCAGCTCCAGCACGTCGAATCCGGCGTGGTCGGCCCGCGCGGCGGCCCCGGCGAAGTCCGCGGTGACGGCCGCCAGGTCGGCCGGGGTCGCCTCGTGCGGCACGGGGTACCCCTCGTCCCAGGCGAGTGGCGAGGCGGCCAGGATCGGCCAGCCGTCCCGGCCCAGCGGCAGGCCGATCCCGTTCGGGCCGGGGGTGGTGGTGGATCCGCGGCGTCCGGCGTGGGTGAGCTGGATGCCCAGCGGGGTGTCGGAGATCCGGCGGATCGCCTCGACGGTGCTCCGCCAGGCGGCCTCCTGCTCGTCCGTCCACAGGCCGGGGCAGCCGGCGGTGGCGCGCCCGTCGGGGCTCACGGCGGTCATACCGGCGAGGACCAGGCCGGCCCCGCCGAGGGCCTGCGCGGCCAGTTGGGCGTGCGGGAAGGCTCCCGGCATGCCGTCCACCGCGGTGAACGTCGCCAGCGGCGGCACCACGACCCGGTTGCGCAGGGTCAGTGCGCCGAGCCGCATCGGCCGGAACATCGGCGGCACTCCGGCGCTTTCGGGGTCGATGGCGTCGATGAAGGCGGCGTCGCGGGCGCGCAGGTTGTCGTAGGTGACGCGGCGGCTGCGGGTGAGCAGGTTGAAGGCGAACCGGTCCGGGTCCTGACCGGTGTAGCGGCCGACGGTCTCGAACCACTCCAGGCTGGCCTGCGCGGCGCGCTGCACGGACTCGACAGCGGGCCTGCGCTCGGCTTCGTAGGCGGCCAACGCCTCGGCGACGGTGGGGTGTTCGTGAAGGTTCGCGACCAGGGCGAGGGCGTCCTCCATGGCGAGCTTGGTGCCCGAGCCGATCGAGAAGTGCGCGGTGTGGGCGGCGTCGCCGAGCAGGACGACGTTGCCGTGGCTCCAGGAGGAGGTGCGCACGGTCGAGAAGGTGATCCACCTCGAGGCGTTGGGGATCAGCCGGTGGCCGTCGAGGTGGTCCGCGAGGATCTCCTCGCACAGCCGTACGGCGGCCTCGTCGCTCTCGCCCCGCGCGAACTCGCGGTCGGCGAGGGCCGCGAAGCCCGCCCGCCGCCAGGCGCCCTCCTCGATCTCCACGATGAAGGTGGAGCGCTTGTCGTCGTAGGGGTAGGCGTGGACCTGGAGGACACCGAAGTCGCATTCCTCCACGATGAAGGTGAACGCCTCGAAGACCAGGTCGGTGGAGAGCCAGATGTAGCGGCAGGTCCGCTCGTCCAGCTGCGCGCCGAAGCTCTCGGCGTGGGCCTCGCGGGTGGCCGAGCGGACGCCGTCGGCGGCGACCACCAGGTCGTACTCGGCGGAGAGCTGCCCGACGGGCGGGGCCGGCGTGCTGTAGCGCACGTCCACCCCCAGCTCGGCGCAGCGCTTCTGCAGGATCTCCCGCAGGCGGTTGCGGTCGAGTGCGGCGAAGCCGTGGCCGCCGGAAGTGCGGATCTCGCCGCCGTAGTGGATGTCGATGTCGCTCCACCGGGCGAACTCCGTCTCCATCGCGGCGAACACCTCGGGGTCGGCCTGGGCGATGCCGCCCAGCGTCTCGTCGGAGAACACCACGCCGAAACCGAACGCTGCGTCGCGAGGGTCCCGCTCCCAGACCGTGATCTCCCACTCGGGCGAGAGCTTCTTGGCCAGGACCGCCGTGTAGAGCCCGCCGGGCCCTCCCCCGATGACCGCTACGCGCATGACGTCCTCCAGTGGATCTGCGGCAGTGCTCCAAGTATTGCGGCATTTTTGCGATCGTCAATCAACAGCCACACATGGCGTCGCCCACGCACGGCCGGCCCGGGCACGTCACCCGGGCCCGGCGTGCACTCAGACGTAGGACTCGGACGCCTGCGGCCCGGCCTGGGACAGCAGTCGCCGTGCGCCGTCCGGCCAGGGCACGGTGCCCTTGGCGCCGGCTGCGGAGTGGACGACCGACATCCGCCCGGTGGCCGCGACGCCGTGCGGCCCGTGGATGTCGAAGGTGTAGTGCAGCGACGACGTCCCGACCTTCGCCACCCGGAACTCGACCTTCACCGGGTCGCCGAACCACAGCCGCTCGCGGTAGTCCGCCTCGAAGTGCACCCGGGGAATGCTGCCGAACAGTTCCGCGAGGCCCAGCCGCCTCAGCAGCACCGCCTCCGCCGCCTCGGCCCAGCGCTGGACGGAGGAGAAGTGGTAGTGCCCGGCCGCGTCCGTGTCCGACCA
Organism: Kitasatospora dryopteridis; assembly: GCF_050749075.1. Taxonomy (NCBI): domain Bacteria; kingdom Bacillati; phylum Actinomycetota; class Actinomycetes; order Kitasatosporales; family Streptomycetaceae; genus Kitasatospora; species Kitasatospora dryopteridis. Next base: position 579,809 of record NZ_CP192749.1, read on the forward strand.
CTCCACCCTGCGCTCGACCACCACACTGGGCAGACTCGCCTCCGGCACCGCCGAACCGGCCCGCGCCCAGCGCCGCAGCTCCGCCCGGCGGACCTTGCCGCTGGAGTTGCGGGGCAGCTCCGGCACGAACTCCACCGCCCGCGGGTACTTGTACGGCGCGATCACCCGTTTGACGAAGTCCTGCAGCTCCTTGACCGTCTCCGGCCCGGCGGGCACCCCCTCGCGCAGCACCACGAACGCCTTGACGACCGCTCCGCGCCGCTCGTCCGGCGCTCCGGCGACCGCGCAGTCCACCACGTCGGGGTGGCCGATCAGGGCCTGCTCGACCTCGGGGCCGGCGATGTTGTAGCCGGCGGAGACGATCATGTCGTCGCTGCGCGCCTGGTACCAGAAGTAGCCGTCCCGGTCGCGGATGTAGGTGTCGCCGGTGACGTTCCAGCCGCCCCGTACGTAGACCGCCTGCCGCTCGTCGTCCAGGTACCGGCAGCCGGTCGGCCCCTTCACCGCCAGCAGGCCCGGCTGCCCGTCGGGCACCGGATTGCCGTCCTGGTCGAGCACGGCGGCACGGTACCCCGGCACCGGCAGGCCGGTGGCACCCGGGCGGATGTCGCCGTCGGCCGCCGAGATGAACACGTGCAGCATCTCGGTCGCCCCGATGCCGTCGATCAGCCGGATGCCGGTGGCCTCGTGGAACGCCTTCCAGACCGCCACGGGCAACGACTCACCGGCGGACACGCAGCGGCGCACCCCCGACAGCCGGCCGGCGAGGCCCGCCGCGAGGATCGCCCGGTACGCCGTCGGCGCGGCGAACAGCACGGTGGCCCGGTGCTCCGCGACCTGCTCGGCCAGCTGCTGCGGGGTCGCCTGCTCCAGCAGCAGCGACGCGGCGCCCACCCGCAACGGGAAGACCACCAGGCCGCCGAGGCCGAAGGTGAACGCCAGCGGCGGCGTCCCCGCGAACAGGTCTTCCGGGCCCGGCCGCAGGATGTGCCGGGAGAAGGTGTCGGCGTTCGCCAGCACGTCCCGGTGGAAGTGCAGCGTGGCCTTGGGCCGACCGGTGGTGCCGGAGGTGAACGCGATCAGCGCGACGTCGTCGGCGGCCGTCTCCACCGCGGCGAACGCGCCCGCCTTGCCGTCGCAGCGCGCGACCAGGTCGTCCGGACCGCTGCCGCCGTAGGCGAGCGTCGTCAGACCCGGCGCCGCTGCGGCCGCGAGCTCCTCGAGCCAGCGGTGGTCGCACAGGGCGAGGACCGGCGCGCTGATCTCCTGCAGCGTGACCAGCTCCTGCGCCCGCAGCAGCGGCACGGTGGTCACCACCACACCGCCGGCCTTCAGAACGCCGAACCAACAGGCCACCAGCCACGGGTTGTTGGGGCCGCGCAGCAGCACCCGGTTGCCGGGCACCAGGCCCAGGTCCTCGGTCAGGACCTGGGCGACCTGGTCGGCCCTCCGCCGCAGCTCGCCGTACGTCCACTCCTCGGTCGGCGTGACCAGGCAGCGGCGGTCGGGCCCGAGCCGCTCGATCACCTCGTCGAGCAGGACCTGCGCGCAGTTCAGCCGTTCGGGGTAGGCCAACTCCGGCAGTTCGAAGATCAGTTCGGGCCACTGCTCGAACGGTGGGAGCCGGTCTCGACAGAACGTGTCCACATGGGCAGAGGGGGAGAGCTCCACGGGCGCACCTCATTCGGGTTCAGCAGGGAGTAGGACAAGTATTCCGCTGCCCTGACGACAGTCAAGAGAGCGGGATACATCGCCCCGTGCCGCACTCCCCCGCCCGCGCGGCCCCAGCGACGCTACTACCGATGAGCGGGAGGACGGCCGCGCCTCGCGGCAGGGGCCCGACCCATTGCCGGTGACACGTGTTGCCTCGATGGTGCCGAAGGGAGATCCACGCGCCACCCCATCCGTCGGGGGGCACCCCGCGACCTGGCAGACCGCACCGCGGTGGGCTACGGCCGATTTCCCATTGGTCGACGTACACTGACGGGCCATGGCATGCCGCATCAGTGAGCTGGTCATCGACTGCGCCGACCCCGAGCGGCTCGCCGCATTCTGGGGCGAGGTCCTCGGCTACGTCGAACTCGGTCGGGAGGACGACGGAAGCATCGAGATCGGGCCGGCCGACGCCGGCTTCGGCGGCCCGCAGCCCACACTCATCCTCAGCCCCAGCAGCGACCCGCGGGCCGGGAAACTCCGGCTGCACATCGACGTCAACGCCACCGACCGTGACCAGGACGCCGAGCTGGAGCGGCTGCTCGCTCTCGGCGCCAGGCCCGCCGACATCGGCCAGACCGGCACCGAGAGCTGGCACGTGCTGGCCGATCCGGAGGGCAACGAATTCTGCCTCCTGCGCGCCCGGCTCCAGCCCCCCTGACGACCTCCGCCGACGCCGACCGGTCACCGGGCGGGCGGAGCCGGCCGGGGCAGCGGGTTCGGCGGCCGCGGCCGGGTACGGGTCCTTGCCGGCGTCCGCGTGGGGCTCCGGACGGCTGCCAGGTTCACGATCATGAAGCTGAAGGGGGTTGTCTGCCTTGCGGCGGCCGCCGCCGTCGCACTCGCCGGCCTCGGCGTCCGGAGCGGGGCGGCGGCGGGGTTCCTGCCGGACAGCAGTTTGGGGCACTGGCGGTCGGAGGAGGTGGAGCACTGGTCCGTCCGCGTCCGGGTGAACAGCTGGGCCTACGCGGCCGAGGCCGACCTCCACTACGGCAAGGCGGCAGCGGTCACGCTCAAGGCCTACGGCGCGAACGACGGTTACACCGCCGACCTGGAACCCGTCCGGTTCACGCTCGGTCCGGACGGCACGATCACGGTCACGCGGCTCGCGCCGGACGTCGGCGGCTCCGGGGGTTCGTGAACAACGGCAGTGCCCGGCCCGCGGGCGGGGACGGGCGGCGGCGCATCACACGGACAGCCGTCGCCCGACACCGCGCCGGCGGGTTCCGCGGCGAGAACCGGTCCGGCCGGCGTGTCAGCTGCCGCAGGCGCAGCCGGCGGCGGCCTCGGCCTCCGCCGGCTGCCGGGCGGCGTCGACGGCCTGCTCGTCCGGGGTGCAGCAGTCGGTGGTGCCGCAGCAGGCGTCCGGGGTGTCGGCCGCCTTGTCGAGGGTGTCGGCGTCGGCCTTGACGACGTACACCTCCCAGGGCTCCTTGCCGGGGCCGTGCACCCAGACCTTGTCCTGCAGGGCGTAGCAGCAGGAGGTGTCGTTCTCCTCGAAGGTGGCGAGGCCGGCACCCTTGAGGCGAGCGGCGGCCGCGGCGACCTGGTCGGTGGAGGCGACCTCGACGCCGAGGTGGTCGAGGCGGGTGTCCTCGCCGCTGTCGCCCTCGATGAGGACGAGCTTGAGCGGGGGCTCGACGACGGCGAAGTTGGCGTAGCCGGGGCGGCGCTTGGCCGGCCCGGTGCCGAAGAGCTTGGAGTAGAAGGCGACGGAGCCTTCGAGGTCGGCGACGCGCAGGGCGAGCTGTACACGGGACATGGCGGTCTCCCCGTCCGAGGTCTTGCATCGACAGGTGTCGATGCAGTGAGCTTGCCTCTCAAATTCGACGCCTGTCAACATAGATGCGTGTCGAATTCAGAGCCGGTCGTCCTCGGGCGGGACGACGCCGCGGGCGTGCTGCTCACCGATGGTCCGCGAACCGCTGGACGAGGGAGTGGCCGTCGACCTGGCCAGGATGCTCAAGGCGCTCGCCGACCCGGTGCGGCTGCGGCTGCTCCGTCCACGTCCACCCCGACGCCCGCGGCCAGGGCATCGGCCTCGCCCTGCTCCGGGCCCTGCCCGCCTCCGCCCACGCCGCCGGCATCTGGACGGTGCAGTCCGGCATCTTCCCCGAGAACACCGCCGGCCTCGCCCTCCACGCCAAGGCCGGCTTCCGCACCGTCGGCACCCGCGAACGCCTCGGCCGCCACCACGGCCGCCGGCGCGGCGTCGTCCTCCTCGAGCGCCGCAGCCACGCCATCCACTGACGCAGGGTCCTGCGTCAGGTTCAGGCAGGCTCGGTGGCCGCCCGCGGTTTGCGGGCCACCACGAACGCCTGCGGGGTCTTCTCCGGGAAGGGCTCCTCGTCGTCGCGTTCCCGCTGCATCCGGGCGATCACCGGCAGTCCGGCGGCACCGAGCAGTTCGGACACCTGCTCGGGCCGACGGCGGTGGAACACCAGGTCGATCTCGTGGCCGAAGGCCTCGGTGCGGTGCGCCGGTGCATCGCCGACCTGGAACCCGGCCAACAGGTGGCCGCCGGGGGCGAGCACCCGGTGGAACTCGGCGAACGCCTCCGGCAGCCGCTCGTCCGGGACGTGGATCATGGAGTACCAGACCAGCAGACCGCTGAGGCCGCCGTCCGGCAGGTCGAGCGCGAGCATCGAACCCTCCTCGAACCGCAGCTCCGGATGGGCCTGCCGGGCCGCCGCCAGCATCCCCGGCGACAGGTCGATCCCGAACACCGGCAGCCCCAGCCCGGCAAGATGGGCCGTCACCCGCCCCGTCCCGCAGCCGACGTCGGCCACCGCTCCCGGCAGCCCGGACGCCTTCACCAGGTCGGCGAAACCGGCCAGCTGGGCCCGGTCCAGCGGCTTCGCCGCCAGCTCGGCACGGAAGTGGCCGGCGTAGTCCGCCGCCACGGTGTCGTACGAGTCGCGGGTGGCGCGCAGGAAGTCCGGTTCGGTCACGGCCGGGCAGCCTACCCGGATTGCCGGCCCGTCAGACCGGGCTGTTCCGACTCTGCACATCGAGATGGGGCCTCCACTTCGCCCCCCTCGAAGGCCAACGGGACGACACGGCGGCCAAGGGACAGGTCGCCCGGCGAGCAGGTCTTCGACGGACTGCTCAGCGTCCGCGGCGCATGCCCGTGCGCGGCGGCATGCACGGTCAGCGACGGGTCACCGGCGATCGTCACCATGTGTGCGCACCAGCCTTTCTGTGCCGCTTGCAGCCGTGCGGACTCGCATGGCGACCGTCCGAACCGTGTGAAAGCCTGGAAGTGGCCCTGGGAGGAAGTCCCATCCGCGGAACGGCAGATGGGCTTCACGACGGAGGTGAGCCCGGTGGCGAACACCGAACCGAAGGCCGCTCACGGAATGCTGGTGGTGGGCGAGAACACGGTCTACCTGTCCCACCTGCCCATGTTCATGCCCCCTCATCACTTTCAGGTCCTGCTCGAAGTCACCCTGAGCAACGGGGCGGGTGACGCACAGCAGGTCTATGCCGAAGACCGCCGGAGGACGGGCACCGACGTCTACACGCTGAACCCCGAGCCGTTCCGCATCTCCGATCTCGCAGGCGCGGGCGGAGGACCCCGGCTCACCTCGTTCACCGGGACGCTGTTCCGCGGCCATTTCGAGCGGGGCGGCACCGAGCTTCTCGACCCGGTGACGGTCCAGGTCCAGAACGTCGTCCACTTCCGGCAGTTCGAGCACCACGCAACCCGGCCCGGCGCCTTGACCTATCTGGTGTTCGGAAAGGGCGACGAGCTGTTCCTGTCGCATCTGATCACCGCTCCCCCGGACTTCGACCACGTCATCGCGGTCCAAAACGCCCGGGCCGCCTCGGGCGCCGTCGTCACCGACGACATCCTGCGAACCGGGCCGAGGCTCGAGATCGCCGGGAGGACCGACCGTCCGCAGGACCGGCTGCAGGAGAGCGACCAGGTGACGGGGAACGTCTTCGTCAACGGATCGGCCGGCCTCGATCTGCGGCTCGCAATGGGACAGGAGTTCTACCTCGAAGAGGGAGAGCTGGCCACCGGCGGCCATTCCCACTGATCCACGTCCCACAACTCCACGTCCCACGACTCCACGCCCCACGCCCCACGCCACCGCCGGCGGTCGTCCGCACCCGTCGGCGCCGATTCGCCTCGCCTGGAGCGGTCATGAATCTCGACGACGTCGTCCGCTGCGAGATCCATCCCACGGTCGGCATCGCACGGCTCGGCAACAGCCCCGACGGCTTCTTCGTCGGCCCCGAGACACCCGGCACCCCGCCACGGCCCGACGGCGGGTTCAAGGACACCGCCGGGCGGGTCAAACGCCAGGCCGCCCGGTTCCGCCTGTACGCCTACGACCAAGCTGGTGCCGTCCTGGGCGAGCTCACCTCGGCCGACGCGCAGATCAGTTGGACCGCGGAGCTGGCCAACGCCAAGGGGGAGTGGTTCAGGTTCGCCGGGCGGTTCCACGTGTCCACCGCGGACGCGGACCGCCGCAACCGGGAGATCGATCCCGCCGATCCCGCCGCCCGGGCGCGGCTGGTCGTCCGGCCCGGCCCGCGCAGCGTGACCGGGCCGTCCCAGGACGGCAGGGACGCCCGGTTCGACACGGGGACCTTCCTCGGCACCCCGGTGCCGCTGGGTGAACTGCGCACCGACGAGGACGGACGGCTGCTCGTCCTCGGCGGCTTCGGGAAGTCCGGCTCGGTCAGACCCGCCCATCCGATCAGCCATTTCGCCAACAACGACTTCTGGTTCGACGACATCTCCGACGGCCCGATCGGTGCGACCGTGCGGTTGGGCGGCCCCCAGGGTCGCCAGGTGCCGGTGGCCCCGGCCTGGTGCCTGGTCGCCCCGCCCGACTTCGCGCCCCACACGCCGAGCATGATCACCCTGTACGACGTCGCCCTCGAGGTCGCCCGCACATCGGGCGGGCTGCCCGTGCCGCCGGAGGTCTCCTTCACCCGCGACATCTACCCGATCCTCGCCCGACCGGTCGGCCTGGCCTGGGTCAACGAGGTCGCCCGCAGAAGGCACGGCGATCCCGCGCGGAACTTCCTCGCGCCCGGCCGCCTGGCCCAGCTGTCCTCGAACGCCGCCGCCGACGCCCCGCTCCGCCGAGCCGTCTTCCGCAGACTGCGCGCACCCGGGGGAACCGACATCGGCCAGGCGAACGCGGGGTTCATGCCCGTGCTCGCCGGCGACGACGGCGATCTGCAGGACGACCGGCCGCGGACCTGGCTGGCGTTGCTGCCCGGGCAGTACGAGCGGATGCGGCGCTGGGCCGCCGGAGACTTCCTGGCCGACTGGGCCGGTGTGCCCGTACCGGTCCCGTTCGGGGCTCTCGCCCCGGCGGACCAGCCGCACGCCCTGGTACGGGCCGCACTGGAGGCGGCCAACGGCGGCGGATTCTTCCCGGGCATCGAGATGACGTACATCGCCGACGAACCGGCGACCTGGGCCGCCCCCTTCCGGTTGCGCGAGGACCTGGTTGCCGGGGACGTCACGAAGTACATGGCCGTCCCCTGGCAGGCCGACTTCTACCTGTGCAACACCCATTGGTGGCCGGCCGCCCGACCCGACGAGGTGCTGCCCGAGCCGGAGCACGACGCACTGATCCAGGTCTCGGCCGAGGCGTTCCGGGAGTGGGACCGCGGTGTCGCCGACGGAGCCGGGCCACTCAAGGGCATGAACGAGATGGCCGCCCGGTGGAGCACTCTGGGGTTCGTCGTGGCCCGGCCCGGCCCTGACGGCGGCGAGATCCTGGTCGAGACGGAGCGGAGCTCCCTCGGGCCCGCGTAGGGCGGGCCGGTGCGGGAGTGATGCGGTGAACGACAGCGGCTCGATCGGCGGCGCGAGGGTCCGGCGTTGCGACGTTCTCGTCGCCGGGAGCGGCCCCGCGGGGTGCGCCGCCGCGCTGGCTCTCGCCCAGGCCGGGGCGGAGGTCCTTCTCGTCGCCCCGGAGGGCTCACCCGGCTGGCGCGTCGGAGAAAGCCTTGCGCCCACCGCCCGCCCGCTGCTCGAACGGCTGGGGGTGCTCGACCGTCTCGCCGGCCGCCACGCGTCCTGCGACGGCAACCTGGCCGCCTGGGGCACCGACACGCTCGCCGCGGTGGACCACCGTCTCGGACCGTACGGCGAGGGCTGGCACCTGGACCGGGCCCGGTTCGACGCCGCGCTTCTGACGGCGGCCCAGGACTGCGGCGCCGAGCGGTACGCCCGGCGCGTCCGGGACGCCCGGTGGGAGAAGGACCACTGGCAGGTCGTCACCGCCGAGGGCGACGTGCTGCGGGCCGGCTGCCTGGTCGACGCCACGGGCCGGGCGGCCCGGCTGGCCCGCCGGATCGGCGCGACACCGACCCGCCACGACCGTCTGATCGCGGTCGCCGGGTTGCTCGGCCCGAGGAACGGAGCGGGCGAGCCGGAGCGGACCTCGCTGGTGCAGTCCACGCGCTGGGGCTGGTGGTACACCGCCCCGCTGCCCGACGGCGGGCGGGTCGTCATGGCGCTCACCGACGCCGACCTCGTCCCCGGCCTGCACCTGCTCGATCCGGTGGTGTGGTGGAACCGGGCGAAGCAGGCCGGCCACCTCTGGGACCGTGTCGCCCGCCACCAGGGCCCACCCCCTCGCCTGCGGGTGCTGGCCGCCGGCTCCGCGTGCACCACTCCCGCGGCCGGCGCCCCGGGCTGGGCGGCGGTCGGTGACGCCGCCACCGCCACCGACCCTCTGGCCGCCCGCGGCATCCTCACCGCCATGGCCACCGGCCTCGCCGCGGCACGGGCGATCCTGGCCGACCGGGCCGGCGACCCCGACGCGCTGGCGGCCTACGCCCGGCGCATCGCGGCCGTCCACGCCGAGTACCTGCGCGTGCAGGCCGCGGTGTACGGACGCGAAACGCGCTGGGACACCGTCTTCTGGCGCCGTCGGCACCAGGGCGCCGGCCGTACGGCCGACCGGCGGCCAGCGGCCACGGACCGGTGATCACTGGCCAGTCGGGGCGCAGAGTGGCCTCCGTCAGCGGCCGCCGATGCCGACGCCGATGCCGATGCCGACGAGGTCGCGGTCGCGGTCGCGGTCGATGGTTCCGAGGTACGGGCGAGGCACCGCTCCGGCCGGAGGCCTGCCGGGCCGGGCGTCCCTGCCCTGCACCGCCGCGCCTTACCCCGCCGCGCCTTACCCCGCCGCGCCTTACCCCGCCGCGCCCTGCACCGCCGCCGCGTCCCGGGGCGGCGTGGGCCGTGTGCCCGGGGCGGCCTGCTCGGGCCGCGCCGCCGGGGCGCCCCGAAGGGCCTCGGCGGCCTCGGCGGCGGTGAAGGAGGAGGCGAAGGTGAAGGCGCGCGGCGAGGGTCCGTGCGCCTGCAGGTCCGCCAGCCGTTCCAGGGACTCGCCGACGGTCGGACGGTGGCCGGCGGGAACCCACCAGAGCACCAGGTGCGCCTCGACGTGCCGTTCGAACCATTCGCGCCGCCGCCGCATCACCTCCAGGTGCCCGCTGCGGTAGGTGAAGTCCCAGAGGGCTTCCTGGGTCTGCCACACCGACAGGTTGACGATGACGTCCTCGCCCGCCGGGCGCAGGCCGGTGGCGTCGTCGGCCCCCTCCGCCACGAGCCGCCAGACGAAGCCGGGCGCGGCGTCCGCGGCGGCGTTGACCGAATCGAGCATCCCGACGAACGGCGCCGTGCGCGGGTCGTCCAAGGGATGGCGGAGTGTGGCGACGTTGAGCTGGGCGAGGTGGGCGGCGTGCGCGGACGGGCTCATGGCCTCATCTCAGCACGGCGCCGTTTTCTATGTCAATCAGTATTGTTTTTAGAAGCCTCGACCACTACACAGCACTCCCCCGGCCTGGCGTCCATCCGGGCGCGGACCGGACCGCCCGCCCCGAGCAGCCCCTCCAGCAACGCGAGGTTCATGCCGCACACGAGCGGCGGGAAGCGCTCCGCAACCGCGTGGAAGGGGCAGTTGAGCATCCGGACGACGGGCGCGGCCGCGCCGGCCGCAACCTCGACACCCTCGGCGCCCCTGTCGCGCTCCGCGCCCTCCAGTCGCGGTTCGTAGCCACGGGCCGCCAGCATCTCCATCGCCTCGTCGAGGCTGCCGCAGGGCGCCGCCGAGCCGCGGAGGGCCTCCCCCCGGCGACGCGCGGCCGCGCAGAGTCCGGCGTCCAGCCCCGCCTGCTCCGCGGCCTCGGCGAGAAGTTCGGCGGCGGTGCGGTAGTCCCGGGCGGGCAGCGACACCGACCGCTCGGCCCGCGCTCGCGTGTACACCTTGGCGGGACGGCCCGCCCCCGGCCCCGAACGGCCCGTCAGGCGGCGGCTGCCGGTCTCCAGCAGCCCCGCCTCGGCCAGCTTGTCCAAATGATGCGCCGCGAGCGTACGCGCCACCCCCGCCGCCTCCGCCGCCTCGTTGCGGCCGACCTCGCGGCCCTGCGCCGCCACGTACTCGTACAGGCGGCGTCGCACCGGATCCTGCAGCACCGCGATCGCGTCGATGTCCTTCACCCGGCCATTCTAGGAACAATGCAGATCGGAGATAGAAGGGCCGGGCCGCCGGGTCGGCCGGTCGGGCCCCGGGGGTTCCAGGAACCGGACGACGACGAACGAAAGCCCGGAACCATGGACGACCGGCTACCGGCCCTCAGGACGACATGCTGCGGGCCGGCAACCGGTCGGCCCGGCCGGAGGCCAACGGCCGCAACGAGGTCAGCCGGCGCAGGCCGGCGCGCCGCTGGACCAGGCCGAGGCCGGCCGCCGCCGCCCCCAGGGCGATCCAGCCGAACGGGCCGGCGGTCATCATCACCCCGGTCAGCAGCAGCGGTCCCACCGACTTCTGCACCGACCGGGCCATCCCGGCGACCCCAGGTAGGAGGCCCCGGCCCGCGGCGGCGCCGGGCTGACGGCCAGCTCCCAGGCCAGGATCAGTGCGCGGTGGGCGCTGGCGGTGCCCACCGCCGGCCCGAGGGCTGCGAGGCCTGCGCCGAGCGCGTAGCCGGCGTCGGCCACGGTGCGGAACAGTGCCTGGTAGACGCCTCTGCGCTCGCCCGCGACCCGGGTGGCGAAGAGCATCTCCAGCGTCTTGGCCGCCCGCTCGCCCCGGCAGGTGAGGGCCACCGCGACCAGCAGGACGGCGAACTCGTCCACTACCAGCAGCAGGGCCATGGTCCCGATGCGCAGCAGGTGGCAGGCGACCAGCAGACCGCGGAGAGGCGCGCGCTTCGGCGGGTGCGTGTGGGGCTCGTCCTCGAATGAGTACGTGTACTCAGGTGTACCTGACGGCCCGTGGTGTGAGCTGTCGTCATGACTTCGACAACACCGGCCTCGCAATCCCCTCGGCGCAGCGGTCACTGGGCGGGTGATCTCCTCATGGCCATCGCCGGACTCGTGGTGGCAGCCGCGTTCCTGGGCAACGTGCTGCTGGCCGTGGCCGTCAAGGGGTGGGCCGGGCAGCACGAGGGTGCGATGCCGGGCACCGGCAAGGAGGCCGTCCTGGCCGGTGGGGTGGCGATCGCTGCCGGTGCGGTCGCCCACTGGCTGCGCCGGCAGGCGCCGATCACTGCCACCGTCCAGGGCTTCGTCGCGGTTGCGGCGGGCCTGCTCGCGCTGGTACTCGCCTTCGCCGGCACGCACCAGGAGCGGCCCGCACCCGCCCCGACGAAGACCACCGAGCAGATCCGGCCCGGCTACGGCCCCTGCCGCAGCGGTGGCACCAACGACGAATGCATCAACTCCGGCGGCTGACCGTGCCGGCGTCCGAGGCGCCGCCTCGGACCGAGGCGGGCTCCGGCCTCCGCGCCCGTGACCGCGCCCACCACCACGTACCGGCACCGACCAGCAGTGCCGTTCCCAGCGCGTACGCCGGCAGCCAGCGCGTCGTGGTCGCCGCCAGGCAGTCGTCGACGGCCTCGCGGCTCTGCTCCTGCTGTGCGTGGGCCAGCGCGCCGGCGTCACGAGCGGCCAGGCCCCCCAGCGCGGCCTCCGTCCGCAGACTCTCGTACCGGCCCGACTGCGCACACCCCTGCCGCGTCCCCGGCATGGGGAAGAGCCAGTCCCAGCGCTGCAGTGCAGGAGCGATCGCCAGCGCCACACACAGACCCACCACCAGCGAATAGGCCGCCAGACTCCACCCGTAGGCGGCCTGTCGGCCCGGCGCCCGCTGCGCCACGCGGCCGAAGGAGAGGACCACCACGAGCAGCGTCACACCGAGGTAGGTGGAGAACCACTGCCACGAACCCTGCGCGAACGAGAACGCCAGCACCACGCCGAGCGCGGTCCCCAGTACGCCCGCATCGCCCACCGACCGCCGACCGCCCGCGGCACCGCCACCCGCAGCCCCACCGCCCGGGGAACCGTCACCGTCGTGCCCGCTCACACGCGCTCTCCCGCCTGCCTCCGGGAGATCAGCGTCCTACGACCGCACGCCGCTCCCCCGGACACCGCAGCACGACACCCCGACCCCCACCCGCCCGGCCCAGCCACCCGCCGCCCCGGCCCGTGTTCGCGGCTACCCGGGCTGCTCCGCCGTGACGAGGTAGTAGTCGAGGATGTGCCGCTCGTAGGCGTGCAGGAAGTTCCGCGGCCACGTCCCCGGAGCCCACCGACGGCCGAGCCACAGGTCCCACCCGGGCCAGACGTGCTTCCCGATCGATTCGGCGCGGACCCCGGTCAGCCCTGCCGCGGTCATCGCGTCCGTGAGCGCCTGCACCGGACGGGCGATGTCCAGGCCGTTCGCGAAGGTCTCCAGGAGTCCGGCGAGCTCCCCGGGCCGGCCGGGCGCGTCGTCCACGGTGAAGAAGCCGGCGAGCGCCACCCGGCCGCCCGGCCGCAGGACCCGCGACGTCTCCGCCGCGAAGGCGGTGAGGTCCGGGAAGTGCTGGGCCGCCTCCACACTGATGACGGCATCGAACCCGTCGTCGTCCAGCGGCATGCACTCGGCGGCCCCTCGGACGAACCGCAGCCGCCCCGGCTCCTCCCGGAGCAGACCGGCATGCGCAGCACGCGCCCGCTGCAACTGGTCGGGATGGATGTCCATGCCGGTGACCGCGGCACGGCCGCACTCCCGCAGGGCCAGTGCACATCCCATGCCGAGCCCGCAGCCCACCTCCAGGACCTGCGGCTCCTCCGGCAGTCCGGCGGCCTCCAGGACACGCCGGTAGAGATCCTCCTGACTGCGGACCCGGTCCGCCTCGTCGAGCGGAAGCCCCAGGTCGATCGCCCGCCAGTAGCCGAAGTTGATGAACCCTCCGGCAAAGACCGGATCCCGGCTCAGATCGGCCGGCCCGTACGTCTCGCGCACCTGGGGCCGCATCGCCGGGCCTGCCTGCCGACTGCCGTCTGCCACTGTGCCGCACCTGCCCGGAGAGTGATGGTCGTCCTGTGCACGGCTCCTCGCGGCCGTACCGCCGCCGCCGTGAAAGTCGCACGACCTGGCAAACGCCGCGCACGGCCGTCGGTAACGGCCCGGCCGGGCGAAATCCCCATGTTACGACGGCGGGCGGCCCGGTGCTGCCACCTGCAGCCAAGAAGCCCGGTCCACAACGGCCGCTCGGTACGGTCGCGTCGGCGGGCGAGAACCCTCGTCCGAGGGGCGCGCAGAAAGGTCGTCAGTGCCGCCGCAATCACACGATCCATCGCCGAACCGCAGCAGAACCGGCTCCAGGGCGCAGGAGGACCAGGAGTTCCTGGCAGCGCTCATCCGGGCGACCGACTGGCCCGGGAAGCAGTACGAGCGGCTGTTCAAGAAGCTCCCGTTGCCCGGACGCATCGCCATGCTCCTCGCGACAGCGGCTGCGTTGTACTGGCTCGTCGAGTCCGGTGCGTGGATCTCGCTGCTCGTCCTGGGCGGCGCCGCCTTCGTCGTCGTGGTGATCGTCCACGAGACCAGGATGGAGCGCAGGTATCCGCAAGCCCCGCGAGGCGCCGGCAGGCGTCGTGACCACCAGGACAGACCGCGGCGCAAGCCGGCCAAGGACGACTGGTGGGACGACATGATGGCCGAGCGCCAGCGCGAAGAGGAACCGCGGAGTTTCTAGACGTCCCCACCGAATCGAGGCGTCAGGCTCGGCGGCAGATCGTCAGCCCGACGGCGTTCCAGGCCGCGTCGAACAGAACGACCGGTCTCAGGCCGATGCGGCCTTCGACCACACAGGCCTGTCGTAGTCGTCGACGGCACCGTCGTTTCCGGCCGACCCCGACCGTGCATCCACCGCGACCGCGCAAGCTGCACACCAGGACATCTCCACCAGCCGCCCGCCAGGGGCTTGAGCCGATCTTGTACGCTTCGCCACCGACGGACGCAACATGGGGGGCGCGCATGAACGGCCGAGGTGTCCGCACGATCAGAACAGCCGCGCTCGGGGCGGCGCTTGTCCTCGCCTTCGCCTGCGCCTGCTCCCCGGTGGGCGACGACGCAACAGAGACTTCCACGGCGGCCACCGCAGGTTCCGCTCAGGCGCTCTGCGACGCGCTCCTCACCGTGCAGGACGTCCCCGCCGGTTTCCGGAGCCGGGCTACCGGCGCCCCGTGCGACTTCGAGGACCCCGGTACCCGGGACATCCTCCAGTCGGCCGCCTTCGACGGACGCGAGGACACGGAGGAGATCAACGAGGAACTGGAGCGCCCGGGCACGGAGGCCGACGCCGTCTCCCGCTACCCCGCGTGGGTCGCCAACCTCAGCGAGCACGGCCACCGGGTGTACGAGCAGAACGCCGCCCCGTTCCGCGACCTCGGGGACAACGTCCGGCACTTCCTCGTCCACGACACCACGCACGGGGCCGACGTGTACTTCAACCAGCTGTACATCCGCCGCGGCCGGCTCCTGGTCTTTCTGAACGTCACGAGCCTCGGCACCTTCTCGCCCGCCGACCTGCACCGCTTGGCGTCGAAGGCACTGGACCGGACCACGGCCCTCACGTAGCACCGGGGGCGCCGAGGTACACGCACCACCAGCCAGTACGATCATCGCCACATCGAGTGCTGGTAAGGGAGCGGGCATGTTCGCGGCATTGCGGAACCGGGCACAGCGGCGGGACCTCGAACTCTCCAACCGGTTGTACGACGAAGGCGGCCGGCTCTGGGAGCAGGAGCGGTGGGCCGAAGCCGAAAGCACGTTCCGGCAGGCCATCGAGCTGTGCACCCGGCGGTTCGGGGCGGAGGACGGGTGGACGCTCGTCATCCGCACCGGCCGGGCGGCCGTCCTGCGGCATCTCGACCGCGACGACGAGGCCCTGGCCGAGCTGCAGGAGCTGCTGGCGCGCTGCCCGGCCGTCCTGGGCGAGGCCCATGCTGCCACCGCAGAGGTGCGGATCGAGCTCGCCAACATGCTGATCGCCCGGGGCCGGCCCGCGGAGGCCGAGGGGCTCCTGGCGGCCGTGCTGCGTCATCGGTCGGCCCCGGACTTGAGCGCCCTGGCCGCCGGGGACGCCGGCCTGCGGGCGCACGCCGCCCAGGGCCGGCACCGCGAAGCCGTCGACGGGTCCCGGGTGCTGCAGGAAGAGACCGCCCGGGTCTACGGCGCGAACGACATCCGCACGCTGAAGGTCGCCTCCGAACGCGTCCAGAACCTGGTCTACCTCGGTGAGTACGAGCAGGTCGAACGCGAGTGCCGCGATCTGATCGAGCGGCATGGCACGCCCAGCCTGCTCTGGCTGTCCGTCATGAACGCCCTCGTCTTTGCACTCAACGGGCTCGGGCGCCACGACGAGGCGGAGGACACCGCACGCCGCGCACTGGGGCGGCAGCGGGAGGTCACGCAGTCCAGTAGCAATATGCGGATCGCCCTGAGCCTCGGGCTGGCCCGTAGCCTCAGCGGCGGCGGCCGCCACGAGGAGGCCCTGCAGATCGCCACCCGGGCCGAGGCGGAGTTCCGGGAGGACCCCAGCCACCCCGTCGCCCTCGCGGCACCGGTTGCCACCGTCACCGCGCAGGCCCTGCTCGGCCTCGGACGAGCCGACGAAGCCGAAGCCGCGAGCCGGAGGGCCGTCGAGCTCGCCGAACCGCTCGGCCCCACCCACCACAGCACCCTGGAAGCCGCCACCACCCTCGGCACGGCACTCGCCGCCCAGCACCGTCACACCGAGGCCCGCGACCACCTCACCCGCTGCACCACCGCCTGGCGCGAACACTTCGGCCCCGAGCACCCACGCACCCGTGCCGCCGAATCCGCACTCACCGCCCTCCTGCCCGCCTGACCGGTTCCTTCCGGGATGCGGGCCAGGTCGGTCGAGCCTGGCAGTCCTTCAGGAGCCGGCTCGGGGTCCCGCGGAGCAGGGAGTCTCCCTCTGCAAGGTCACGATCGACGGCTGGAGCACTGCACGGTGATTCCAGCGGCGCGGGCCAGTACCTCGGCGGTCCGCGACCCCGCCTCGACGGCGTGGTCGGCGGTGCTGGGCAGGCAGCGGTCGTGCTCGGGGACGAACTCGGTCATGATGACGCCGGCGTGATCGGTCGCAACCTCTTCGAGCGACACCGGCCGGCCCTGTTCCTCGAGGGCCGTGCGCAGCTCGCGTGAACGTTCGACGCCCACCACCGGATCGGCGGTGCCGTGCACCAGCCACACCGGTACGGGCGGCACCGGGCTGCCGCCCAGGCGGAGGTCGTCGATCGGGACGGTGCCGGTGGTCGGTGCCGCCGATCCGTATGCACCGGCGATTCCAACGACGGCCTGCGGCCTCCAGTTGCCGAATGCGGCCGGATTCAGGGCGACGCCCACCGCGGCCTTGCCGCCCAGCGACCAGCCGGCGAGTGCGATCCGCTCGGGATCCCCGCCGAAGTCGGCCACGTTCTGCCGTACGAAGGCGGCCGACTCCAACAGGTGCGCCCGCCCGCCGTCCGGAGCGTCGGGACGCCAGTCCGGCACCAGGACGATGACGCCCAGCTCCGCCGCAGCGCGGGCGACCGGCGCGAGGACGTCCCGTTCGTCGGGGCCCCGGCCGTGCCAGAGCAGCACCGCGGGCACAGCCTCCGACGCATCCGCAGGCCGGTAGACGTCCATGAGCTTGCCGCCGGCCCCGTACTCGAGCCCCGTCCTGACGACAACCTCCGTGGCCATCGCGACACCCCCGACTCGTAACACCACGACCGGTGTCACGCTACCAACACGCGTCGGCCGACCCGACTACAGGTCGACCGGCAGCAAGCGGCGGCTGACTCAGGAACGGAACGGGTCGCGTGACCGCAGACCTCGTCCCCCCGCGACCCGGCGGGCAGGCGTTCCGGCCTCCAGCGCCCGGACCGGTCCGAGCAGCAACAGTGCCGAGGGTGGAACGGCCCGCTCCCTGTCGATGACCGATCGGCGGCCCCGTGGATCCGCGCGGTCGTCCACGAGCTCAACCGGACGGCGTGACCGAGGACCACACGCCGAACCACTGCTCGGCACCGTACTCCTCGAACCGCTCCACCTCGGTGAACCCCAGCTTCGCCGCGACGCGCATCGAGCGGTCGTTGGCGGTCTGGGTGCAGAGCACCACCGGCTCGCCGGGAAGCGCCTCGGCGAACCAGCCGAGCGCCGCCGCGCACGCCTCGGCGGCGTACCCGCATCCCCACGCCTCCGGCAGGAACATGTAGCCGAGTTCGGTCTCCCCGGCATCCGGACGGACGTGGCCGGGCCGCTCCGCGTCGCGCCGGTCGAGCGTGACGATGCCGATCATCGCTCCGTCCAGATCGACCACGAAAAGGCCGGGGCGCCGCCTGGGCACCTCGGGCACCGCACGCTCGAACTCATCACGCGGTCGGGGACCACCGATGTAGGTGCCGACCTCGGGCGAGGTGAACAACTCTATGACCGCCGCACGGTCCCGGGCCTCGGGCCCGCGCAGCACGAGCCGATCGGTCCGTATCGGGGCAGGCGGCCAGGCGTCGTGTCCGAGTTCAGTCATGACAGGCAACCTAGCTCACGCCCGCCGGGCAGGAGCCTCGGACGACCGTCGGCGGCAGCGGCGGAAGCAGGTGAAGACCGCCGCGATGCCGACGAAGGCGAGGAAGTACTCGGCCTCGCGTTCGTAGCGGCGGTGCAGCCGGTGGCAGCCGGCGAGCCAGGACATCGTGCGCTCGACGACCCGGCGGTGGCGACCCGAGCACTCGGCCGGCCGGGGACCGGGCCGGCCGAGGCAAGGGCGTGGGACCCTGATGGCATGTCGTCCGCCCCTGTCCCTGCGGAGCCGATCACGCCCGATCCGGTGCGCGAGGTGCCGAAGACGCTGCTCACCCAGTCCTGGCTCGACCTGTCGTTCCTGCACTGGGCGGCCGACCCCGCGGACGTTGCGCCGCTGCTGCCGGCCGGGACGGTGCCGGACACGCACGACGGGCTCACCTACGTGGGCCTGGTGGCGTTCCGGATGTACCGGGTGGGCTGGTTCAACCTGCCGGGCATCCCGTACCTCGGCACCTTTCCGGAGACCAACGTGCGGCTCTACTCGGTGGACCGGCACGGACGGCGTGGCGTGGTGTTCCGCTCGCTGGAGGCCTCGCGGCTGCTGCCGGTGGCCATCGCCCGCAGCGTGTTCCGGCTGCCGTACGTGTGGGCCGGGATGGCGATCCGGCGCGACCCGGACAGCATCAGCTACACCAGCAGCCGGCGCTGGCCCGGACCGCGTGGAGCGCGCAGCCGGATCGCGGTCCGCATCGGCGAGCGGATCGAGCACCCGACCGCCCTCGAACACTTTCTGACCGCCCGCTGGGGCATGCACAACGCCTTCTTCGGACGGACGGTGTACCTGCCCAACGCCCACCCGCGCTGGCCGCTGCACCGAGCGGAACTCCTCCACTGCGAGGACGAGTTGGTGACCGCAGCCGGGCTGCCGACGCCCACCGGGCCGCCGGTGAGCGTGCTCTACTCCCCCGGCGTGCCGGTCCGCTTCGGCCGCCCCGCCCGCCCCGGCACCCCGGAAAACGGCGGGTGACAGTGCATCATCCCGGCCGAACCTCTGCGGTTCCTCAAGTTCCTTGCTGTACACGGACATGACCCGCACGATGATCGGTATGACTGGATTCCTGGGAGTGAACACCAAGCACAACGTGGTCCTGCTCATCCGGGACGCGGACTCTATCGCGGCGGCCCTGGATCAGGCGCTCGCCGAGGCCTCGCCCGAGGATCGCCCGGGCCTGGAACGAGCCGCCGCGCTCGTCGAGTCCACCGCCTCCGCCACTGAGAGCCAGGTCCGCGCCCGCTGGGTCCGCGCCCGGCTGGCCGCCGCCGGTTTCACGGGGGCCATCGACTCGGTCGCTGCGGTGAGGGCGCTGCGCCAGGCGGAGCCCAAGCTGAGTCTGCTGGCCGCAGTACAACTGCAGAAGGACGCCGTAGCGGAACCCGAGTGACCGGCGGACCCGGCATTCACCCGCACAAGCCCGAGCCACCCGCCGAGCCGGCCCGATTGCCCCCAGCGGCCGACGCCGTTGCCGCGGGCGCGGACCTCCCGGGCCCCTACTCGGGAGTCGTCTCGGTCGCCGCGGCGGACCCCTGCTCCTGGGCCGCCTCGACCGAACCTGTGCCGGGCGCCGGCGGTCCTGGGGTCTCGGCCGCCCCCGCACCGCCCGTGTCACCCACGGCCCGACGGCGGCGCAGCGCCAGTGTCCCGCCCGCCACGGACGCGGCCAGCGCCACCAGCGCTCCCAGCATCCACGGCAGCGCGGAGCTGCCGTTCGCCGCCGGCGTGGCCGTCAGTGGCACCACGGCCGGCGAGTCCGCCAGCGGCGGCGTCGGGCTCGGCGACGGCGTCCAGGTCGTCTGCGGTGACGGCGAGGAGGCGGTCGAGGGCGAGGACGGCAGTGAGCCGGACGGCACCGGGAACGGCGACTTCGCGGTCGGGACGGGTTCCGGCGTGCCGGTCGCCGTCGCCCGCGGGCTCGGCCTGCCGGTCGTGCTGCCGCCGGACGCCGGGGCCGTCGCCCGGGCGGGGGTGCCGCCGGTGAACTCGTAGCTCACATGGCCCATCCTGGTGCCGGTGACCATCCCGCACGGCCCTTCCATGAAGGCGTACGCGCCGAGCTCGTAGATCCCGTTCGGGCTGCCGACGGGCACCGACAGGTTCTCGTGCAGCACGTGGACCCCGCGCGACAGCCCGCCGAACTCCACGCGGTTGGAGATCCAGGTGCCGAGGTCCCCGGACCGGGTGGCCGGCCTCCAGGTGAGCGAGAAGCGGTGCGACGGGCCGCCGTCCACGCTCAGCGACACGGACGGCGCCCGCCCGGGCGTGTACCCGCCCTGCTGCCGCACCGGGATCACCATCACTTCGAAAGCGCTGGTGCCCTGGTCCGGAGCGTCGAGGTGCAGTTTGTTGTCGATGGTCAGCGAGCCGCCCATGCGCACCTGGGGAACCCCGCCGAACACGCCGTCGATCCGGTAGGTGCCGGGTGTCCCCGTCGTACAGCCGTCCGCGTGCGCCACTCCGGCACCCGTCGCGGAACAGAGGGATATCGCAAGGGCCAAGGTCAGGCCGCGTCTCGTCATGGCCCCGCATCCTAGGGAGTGCCAGCCCACCACCCTCACAGTGGGCCCGCACCACCGGGCGCCCGCCCCGTGCCGTCGACCGGTGCATAACGAATTCACCTTCATTCGCCGGCGATTCGTCCTGTTTCACGATGATCGCCCGGCAACAACTCGGTCGGCGGCATATGAGCGACCGCTAGGGTGCCGCGCATGCTTCTCGCCATCGACACCCATTCAACGGCCTACCTGCAAGGACGGGTTTTCGGCCTGGCCGTCGTCCTGGCCGTCGGCGTCATTCTCGTCTGGGTGTTCACCCGAAAGTGGCGCAATCCGGTTGCCCGGATGCCGGAGGACCTGCCCCGGGTCACCGCGCTGCGGAAGAAGCGCCAGGCTCTGCTGGCTCTGGCCATGGTCCTGGTCTGCGCCCTCTACGCAACAAAGTTCGTCCTGGATCTGCGAAATGAAGACCCGTACGGTGCGGCCGCTGAAACCGGGCCGACCAACCGGACCGTCGACGCGCCCGACGCCGTCGCGGGCTATCACCTCATCACCGATGAAGCCGCGGCCCGGTTCGCCGCGGAGAAGAGCAGTGCGACTTCCGAACGCTTCTGGCTCTACTCGACGACTCCGGGCGGAACGCAGCCCAGCGTCATGTTCACCGCATCGACAGCCGCATGGGATCCGAGGGGCGCCGCCGAGAGATCCGAGCACTCCCTGGAATGGCTCCTCGTCAACTTCTTCGCCGGCGCCAAGGTCGAGGACGCGCAGGACGTCGACCCCGGGCCACTCGGCGGGCTGATGCGCTGCGGCCACATCAAGAGCGGCAACCTCGTCATCTGCCGCTGGCAGGACGCCAGCACCGGCGGCACCGTGGCGACCTCCGACACCACTGACATCCGACAGGCGTCGACTCTCGCCCTCCAGTTCCGCAACGCCGCCGAGCACTGAGCATTCTCAGCGAAACAACCTTCGCAAGGCCGGTGGGCCGCGGGGCCGGTGCGGGCCGGGCGCCCGGGGAGCACCACCCGCGCCACGGCACCGTGACCGGTCACAACCTGCACGACCCACCGGACGGCACTCGCCGACTCTCACCGGTGCCCCACAGGTCGCGCTCGCCGATGGTGACGCCGAGGGTGGCGGTGCCGCTGTAGGGGTCGAGGTCGCGGTAGTCGGCCGTGCCGATCACCCGGCCGTCGGTGAGCCGCTCGATCGTCAGGACGGCTGCCTCGCGCGGTACGAGGCGCAGCATGGTGGCGAAGGCGATGTCGACGGCTTCGGCGGTGACGGGTCCGAAGCAGGGGTCGTCGGCCGCGGACCAGCGGACGAGGGAGCCTTGGAGCATGGGTGTTCCTGTCTGTGGTGCGATTCGGTGCGGGTGCGGGGGAACCTCACCGCTGCTGGTGGGCGGCGTCGAGGAAGTCGGTGAGCAGCCGGTGGAGTCCGTCGGGCTGTTCGAGGTGCACGTCGTGGCCGGTGCCGGGCAGGCTGGTGGCGGTGGTGTGGGGGCGGCGGGTGAGCATCTCGGTGATCTCGTCGGCGGGGATGATGCCGTGCTGCCCGAGGACGAGCAGGGTCGGGCAGGTGATCCGTTCCCACTCCTCCCAGCTGGAACGGGTGTGGGCGCTGATGGTGGCGACCATGACGTCGCGGTCGAACTGCGGCCACCAGCCGCCGTCGCGCTCCTCCAGCCCACCGGCCCAGCCCTCGCCCACCGCGCCCCCGCCCAGGAAGGCGACGGCGGTCGGGCGGTCGGGGAACGGCAGCGGCCAGCTGTCGAGCCAGCCGCCGATCATCGCGGGCAGGCCGGGGTCGGGGGCGCCGGGACCGGCCTCGACCAGGACGAGGCCGGCGATGCGCTCGGGCCGGGCGGCGGTGGCGAGCAGGGCGGTGTGGCCGCCGAGCGACTGGCCGACCAGCACCGGCCGGTCGAGGCCGAACGCATCGGCGACCGCCAGGACGTCGGCAACGTGGGCGGCGCGCGAGACGTCCTTTGGCCGGCGCTCGGAGTGCCCGTGGCCCCGCAGGTCGACGGCGACCACGCGGTGACGCCTGCTCAGCCGGGCGGCCACCGCGTCCCACTCGCCGCAGTGCCCGGCCAGCCCGTGCAGGAGGAGGACCGCGGGCCCGTCGCCTCCCCAGTCGCGGCAGTGCAGGCGCATCCCCTCTCGGGGCACGGTGTGCGACGTCCAGGTCATGTTGCGATTGCTCCGTCTGCAGAGGCGGTTCGGTCGGTGGGTATCGGTCGGTGTCGGTGGGCGGGCGGATGGCCGTGGGGAGGGCGCAGGATCCGGCCCCGACGTGCCGAGTCCCTGGTCCTGACGTACCGGAGCACGGCCCGGGAGCTGCCGCCCCCGTCGATGCACCGTCAGCCTACGGTCCGTCAGGAGGCCCCGGGCGTCGATCCGCTGCCTCTCACGCGTCAGCGGGCTGGAGTGGCCGGGGCGCCGGTGCGTCCGGGAACGGATGGACGGCGGCCGCCGGGGCTGGGAGGCGAAGAGTCGTAGTGGGTGGTGCCGGGAAGCACGGCGAGTTGTCCGGCCGGACGGGCCGCGCCGTCCCGGCCTGCGTCGCGGAGGCCCCGCCGGGAAGTGCGAAGAACTCCACGCCGCGTCGGCGGGTTTGTGAGGACGTGTCAGCGTGCGGCGAGGTGGTGCTCGATGCCGTCCAGGAGGCGTTGGAGGCCGAACTCGAAGGCGGCGTCGGTCGGTTCGTCGAAGGCGCCGTGTTCCCAGATCCGGTGGAGGTGGGGGAAGCGTTCGCGGGTGACGAGCCGGGTGAGGTGGGGGGTGGCCTGGGCCCACCACTGCTCGTAGTCGACGCCGCTCTGCCGGGTGTCGGCCTGCTGGTCCGCGAGGGCCTGGCAGACGCCGCGGACGTAGGCGTCGACGCTGGTGGCGATCCGTACGCATTCGCGGGGGTCGAGGCCGAGCGGTTCGAGGATGCCGTAGAGCGCGTCGGACCGCGCGGTGGTGTGGGGGCCCATGAGCAGGAGTCCGGGCGCGGAGGCGGCGGTGGTCCACGGGTGGCGCGCGGCCAGGTCGCGGGCGTCACGGGCGTACTGCTCCAGGGCGGGGCGCCAGGCGGCGTCCTCGGGCAGTGGCGGGAGGGTGCGGGTGACGCGGTCGAGCATGAGGTGGAGGAGTTCGGCGCGCCCGGGGACGTAGGTGTAGAGCGACATGGTCCCGGAGCCGAGCCGTTCGGCGACCCGCCGCATGGACAGGTTCTCCAGGCCGTCGGTGTCGGCCACGGCGATCCCGGCCTCGATGATCTGCTCCAGGGTGTGCTTCGGCTTCGGCCCGCGGTTGGGCGGCGCGCCGGTGCCCCACAGCAGCTCCAGGGTCCGCCCCGGATCCGTCCGCTTCTTGTCGCCCATCAGGTCCGACCCCCTTATCTCCGTACAGCCTACTGAATGGTGCCGCACCGGGTCGCGCCCCACTCGGAGGCGGCCGGAGTGACCTGGATCACAAGAATTCGGTACGGCGTACGGGTTTAACTCCGTATGCCGTACGGCTATATTTGAATGGCTACTCCGTACGAGGTACTGAGTTTCTGGGGGGATGGGGGCACGACTTGGACATCGCGATCCGCACCAGCGGACTGGTGAAGACCTACGGGAAACAGCGGGCACTGGACGGTCTCGACCTGGAGGTGCCCCACGGCACCGTCCACGGCCTGCTGGGGCCCAACGGCGCGGGCAAGACGACCGCGGTACGCACGCTCTCCACGCTGCTGCGCGCCGACGCCGGCCGGGCGGAGGTGGCCGGGTTCGACGTGGCGCGGGACGCCGACCGGGTCCGGCGCTCGATCGGGCTGCTCGGCCAGCACGCGGCGCTGGACGAGGTGCTGTCGGGACGGCAGAACCTGGAGCTGTTCGGACGCCTCCACCACCTGGGCGCCGGCACCGCCCGGGCCCGCGCCGCCGAACTGCTGGAACGGTTCGGCCTCGCCGACACCGGCGGCAAACCGGTCGCCGCCTACTCCGGCGGCATGCGCCGCCGCCTGGACCTGGCAGCCGCCCTCATCTGCGCGCCGACGGTGCTGTTCCTGGACGAGCCGACCACCGGCCTGGACCCGCGCGGGCGCAGCGAGGTCTGGGAGGCGGTGCGCGCCCTGGTCGCCGACGGTGCCACCGTCCTGCTCACCACCCAGTACCTGGAGGAGGCCGACCGGCTCGCCTCCCGCATCTCGGTGGTGGACCGGGGGCGGGTCACCGCCGAGGGCAGCCCGTCGGAGCTGAAGTCCCTGGTGGGCGGTGACCGGCTCGACCTGGTCGTCCGGGATGCCGCCGACCTGCCGGCCGCCGCCGTGCTGCTGGAACGCCTGGGCGCGTCACCCGCGGACACCGACCCCGACACCCGCCGCATCCGCGTGCCCGTCCGGGAGCGGACCAGGGCCCTCGCCGAGGCCCTGCACGCGCTGGAGGGCGCCGGCATCGCCGTCGAGGACGCCGCCGTGCGCCGCCCCACCCTCGACGAGGTCTTCCTGCACCTCACCGGACCGGAGAAGGAGAACCGCTCTTGACCAGCCTCGCCTGGGCCGCCGCCGACGGCTGGACCCTCACCCGCCGCGCGCTCCTGCACTGGGCGCGCCGGCCCGCCCAGCTCCTCACCGGCCTGCTGTTCCCGATCATGGTGCTGCTGCTGTTCGCCTACCTGCTCGGCGGCAGCATGGTCGTCCCGGGCGGCGGCGACTACAAGGAGTTCCTGCTGCCCGGCATGTTCGGCATGACCGTGGTCTTCGGGATCGAAGGCACCTTCACCGCGATCAGCACCGATGCGAAGAAGGGCGTCACCGACCGCTTCCGCACCCTGCCGATGGCACCGTCCGCGGTCGTCGTCGGCCGCCCCGCCACCGACCTGCTCAACTCCGTCGTCTCGCTCGCCGTCGTGATGGGCACTGGTCTGCTCATCGGCTGGTCCTGGCACGAGGGCGCCGCCAAGGCCCTGGCCGCCGTGGGGCTCCTGCTGTTGCTGCGCTTCGCGTTCCTGTGGGTGGGCATCCACCTCGGACTCGTGCTGTGCTCCCCGGAGGCCGTCGTGGCCCTGCAGGTCCTTGTCTGGCCCGTCGGGTTCCTCTCCGGCGCCTTCGCCCCGACCTCCGGCATGCCGGATGGCTCGCCGCCCTCGCCGAGTGGAACCCGCTCTCCTCCACCGTTGCCGCCACCCGCGAACTGTTCGGCAATCCGGGCTGGGGCGGCGACAGTTGGATCGCCCGGCACAGCGTCCTGACGGCGGTCCTCTGGCCGCTGCTGATCGTCGCGGTGTTCCTCCCCCTGTCGGTCCGCCGCTACCGCGGCCTCGACCGCTGACCGTTCCTCGCAGGCCCGCCCCGCTCGCACCACGCCCACTCACCGGCACCCGACCAGGAGCCCACTTGCCGCACCCCGCCACCCGCACCCCCGACCGCCGGCTCGTCGCGGAGCAGTCCCACGTCTCCGCGATGTACGCACTCCTCGACCGGCAGACGGCCGAGCTCCGCGACGAACTCGGGCGCCTCCTGAAGGCACCCGCCGAGGAGAGCGGCGGAGCGTACGCGCGCGACGCCGCCGCCGAGCACCTGACCGGACGGCTGCGCCGGCTCGAGGGCGCCGGGCAGGGACTGTGCTTCGGACGGATCGACCACGCCGACGGCACGGCCCTGCACATCGGGCGCCTCGGCCTGCACACCGACGACCGCGAACTCCCGCTGCTGGTCGACTGGCGCGCCGACGCCGCCCGCCCCTTCTACACCGCCACTCCCGTCCACCCCCTGGGCCTCCGCCGGCGCCGCCACCTGCGGCTCGAGGAACGCACGGTGCGCGAGATCAGCGACGAACTCCTCGACGGCACCCCACCCGCCCCGGACGACCTGGTCGCCGACGGCCCGCTGATCGCCGCCCTGGAGGCCCGGCGAACCGGCCGCATGGGCACGGCCGTCTCCACCCTCCAGGCCGAGCAGGACGCGATCGTCCGCTCCCCGCACCGCGGGGTGAGCGTGGTGCAGGGCGGACCGGGCACCGGAAAGACCGTGGTCGCCCTGCACCGCGCCGCCTACGCGCTGTACGCCTTCCCCCGGGCCGCCGAGCAGGGCGTGCTCGTCCTCGGCCCCAACACCCGCTTCCTCGACTACATCTCCCACGTGCTGCCCTCGCTCGGCGAGAACGACGTGGTCCTGGCCACCACCGCCGACCTCGCCGGCGTCCGGCCCACCGCCCACGCCCCGGCACCCGTCGCCCGGCTCAAGGGCACCGCCGTCATGGCCGAGGCCCTTGCCGCGCTGGTCCGCACCCGCCAGGCACCGGCCGGTGACTTCGCCGTACAGGTCGGCCAGGAGTGGATCCGCCTGGACCGGCACGAGGTCGCGGCAGCCAGAAACGAGGCGCTGCGCAGCGGCCTGGCCCACAACCGGGCCCGCGAGGTGTTCAAGGAGCAACTGGTCGACGCCGTCACCGACGCGGCGGCCCGCGCCACCACCGACACGCTGGAGCGCATCGATGCCGAGGTCGCCCGCGCCACCGGCCTCGACCTCGACCGCGCCACCCGGGCCGACCTGCGCAACCTCGGCTTCGACGGGCCCGCCACGGACGTCACCGACGAGATCGACCACGACGCCCTGCGCGCCGACCTCGCGCAGCGGGCCCAGGTCGACCACGCCGTCGACCGGCTCTGGCCGCGTCTGAGCGCCCGCACCCTCGTCGACGCCCTGCTCACCGACCCGGACGCGCTCGCCGCGCACCTGCCCGCCCTCAGCACGGCCGAGCTCGCCTGCCTGCTGCGTACGGCCGGAGGCCCGTGGACGGGCGCCGACCTGCCGCTGCTCGACGAGGCCGCCGCCCTGGTCGACGGCCCGCCCGAGCGCAGCTTCGGACACGTCGTCGTGGACGAGGCCCAGGAACTGAGCGCCATGCAGTGGCGCATGGTCCTCCGCCGCTGTCCCACCCGCTCGATGACCCTGGTCGGCGACTTCGCCCAGGCCGGACCCGCCGCCGACGCCCGCGACTGGACCGGGGCCCTCGCGCCCCACCTCGGCACCCGGTTCGCCCTGCACACCCTGACCGTCAGCTACCGCACCACCCAGGAGATCCTGGCCTCCACCCGCGACCTGCTCACCCGGATCGCACCCGACCAGACGCCCGCCGGCTCCATCCGTCACGGCGAGGTCCCCCGCACGGTCACCGCCCGGCCCCGGCCACTCGTCGAAGCTCTCGTCGCGGAGCTCCGGCACCAGGCCGAGCAGCACCCGGGCGACCTGCGCGCCGTGGTCTGCGCCGACCACCGGACGGTCGAGTTCGCGCAGGCCGGCGTCGACGGGTGGGCGACGATCGTGCCCGCTTCCGAGGCCCGCGGCCTGGAGTTCGACACCGTCCTCGTGGCCGGCCCCGACGAGATCACCACCGCCCGCCCCTGCGGCGAACGCGACCTCTACGTCGCCCTCACCCGGGCCACCAAACGTCTCGTCACCCTCGTGTGACGGTGAGGATGTGTCGTGGTGACGCTGTCGGCGGGTCTGACCCCTCGCCCGACTGACGTCTCGCCCCCGTCTGGGAAACATGCCTCGAGGGCGGCCGTACCCGAGTGACTGTCCGACGCCCGGTGGGAGTTGCTGAAACCCTCTGAGAGGACGTCCTCTCAGTGGTGCCCATGGCGCCGACGCGCCCGCGGAGTGGGGGCGGCGGCGCTACGGGACGTTCCAGGCGGCGATGCACGGCTGCCCGTCCTCGGTGGCCAGGAAGCTGAGGGTGCCCGGATGCGGGTGGCCGAGCAGTCGGCTGGCGGACGCGTCGAGGCCGAGCCAGCGCACGGTGAGGACGCGGGCGAGATGGCCGTGCGCGACGACGGCGACATCGCCGTCGCCCAGCAGCGGACGGATGCGGTCCAGCACCGCGTCCGTGCGCGCGGCCACCTGCTGGAGCTGCTCGCCGGGATGATCGGCGTCGCCGGGAACAACGCCGTCCCGCCACAGGTCCCAGTCCGGCCTCGACTCTCGGATCTGTTCGGCGGTCAGGCCCTCGTAGCCGCCGTAGTCCCATTCCAGCAGGTCGGGGTCGGGCTTGGCGCCGGTCAGGCCGGCCAACTCGGCCGTCCGCACGGCGCGGCTCAGCGGGCTGCTGAACACGGCGACCGGACGGCGTTGGGCCAGCCTCGGAGCGAGCGCCTCGGCGGCAGCCTCGCCCGCGGCGGTCAGCGGAACGTCGGTGCGGCCGGCATGCCGGCCCGACAGGCTCCATTCCGTCTGGCCGTGCCTGATCACTATCAGCTCACCCATAGCCGTGCACGCTATCTGACGACGCGTCCGCTCGTCAGCGGCCACTTCGCCGGGTACCCCCTGGGACGAAACACGGCCGAACACTTCCTCACCGACCTTCGAGTGGGATGGCGACCGAGGTGTCGACGGCCTTGAGCCCGAGGTTGCGGGCCGACCCGGACGAGGAGGTCTGACGCCGTCCGGGCGACGTTCGTCCTGTGTCAGCGCCCGGCGGTGGCCTCCGCGGGCGTGCCGGGGCGCAGCGGGTGCCGGACCCAGACGTTGGGTTCGACGTAGACCGCGCGGTCGTGGGCGAGGTCGACGTGCACGGGCACCAGGGCACCGGGTACCTCGGTGGCGCCGTCGCGGTCGAAGGGCAGGCCGGTCCACTGCCGCCACTGGGCGAGCGAGCCGCTGACGGTCATCGACGCCGGTGCGACCTTGACGATGCTGCCGCCGGCCTTCACGTGGACCCGCAGCCACGGGTCCTCCGGCAGTCCGTCCGCACGGGTTCGCGTGACGTACTCCTTCATGGGCAGCTGCGGCCGGAGGTGCTTGGCGGTCGGGCGGACGGGGGCGAGCAGCGCGGCGTGGCCCTGGCTCTCGGCGGCGCTTCGGAGGACGTGCAGCATGCGGTAGGACAGGCCGCGGCCGAGGTAGGCGGTGTCCACCGTGATCTCCAGGGCACTGGCCGCGGTCGGTGCGGCGGCGCGGCGCAGGTCGCGGAAGGCCCAGGACAGCACCCGGTCCCACCCCTGGTCGGGCGTCTCCTCGCGGCCCTCCGCGTGTGCGTCGAACGGGACGGCGAGGGCCCGCGCGACCACCCGGTCGCCGTCGGTCGCCACGGCGCAGTACTGGGGGAACTCGGCCACGACCCGGTCCAGCAGGGCGGAGGCCACCAGGTCGTGCGGGACGAACGCGGGCCAGGTCTCGTCGATCTCGTAGACCCGGGAGACCAGGTGCGGCCGCTCGGCCAGCGTGGTGATCGTCAGTGTGTCGGTGCTGTCGGTGCCTGTCACAGCCCGTCACCCTGTCATGGCCGCGCCCGCCGTTGCCACTTGTTTCCGCAGGCCGGCGCGATTCGGAGGGCGTGCCTCCCGTCACGGCCGGTCGACTCGGAAGTGGTAGCAGCCGTATTCGACGGCCCGCACGTGGACCTGGGTGGTCTCCGGGTCGGCGAAGGCCTCGGCGAGGGCCTGGTCGAAGGCTGCGTCGGCGTCCTCGGGCAGCTCCACCATGCGGCCGCCGGTGATGTGCCCGCGGCTGTCGTAGCGGCGGAAGGCCCGCAGGGCGCCGGGCCTGGCCCAGGGGTAGCCGGTGGCGTCCGGGGCGGGACCGCCGCAGTCCTGGGCGTGGATGAAGACCGGGCCCTGCTCGTCGTACGCCCCGGGCTCGGCGCCCGTCCGTGCCGCCCAGCGGCGCAGCGGCGCGTACGAGACGAGGGCGATCCGGTCTCCCTCGGTGCTCGGCCGCAGGCAGCAGCGGAGCGGGGCGCCGCCCTCCCCGTCCGGGTACGGGGTCATCGGCTGCCCGGCGTCGTCGCGGACGCGGAGCTGCTGCAGGACGGTCGGGGTGATGGGCTGCGGCCGGTAGGTGCTGGTCATGTGCGTCAGCATCGCGCGGTGGGGGCACGGGGTGCTGGCGGGATTCCGACAGCGCGTTCCGGGTCGGCCGGGGAATCGCCCCCGGTACGAACACCGGCGAGGCAGACTGGCAACAGGCACTGCTCCGCTCGCCGCCGCACTGCTGTCGCACCGCCGCCGATCCGCCGGACGTTGGGCCATCGATGGAAACCACACCGCAGGACCTGCTGGTCGTCGCCCTGGAGGCGAGGGCCGGTCGCCGTCCCGAACAGGGCGAGCTGTCGCTGGCGCTCGCCGGGGCCGAGCTGGTCGACCTCCTCGACGTCGGGGCCGTCCGGCTGGCCGACACCCGTATCCTGCCCCTCGGCCCGCCGGCCGTCACCGATCGGCTGCTGGCCGGGGCCGCGGCCGCGATCGTCCGGCAGCCGCCGTTCGAATCGGTGGAGGACTGGCTGTGGCGCCGGGGCCGCGGTCTCGCGGCGGCCTACGCGGCCGAACTCCGGGCCGAAGGGCAGAGCCGTCACCACCGCTTCCACCGGAGGCAGGCGGAGGGTGGCGGGGCGGTACCGGCCGATGCGCCCGAGCGCCGTGCGGCAGTGGACCGTTGGGCGTCGCGCGAGCCCGTGCTCGCGGCCCTCGGGGCAGCCGTCGGCATCGACGACCCGCCGCCGGGCGACCAGCCGGACATCGCCGACGACGCCGTGGCGACCGTGCTCGCCGCGGTCAACGACGCGGTCAGGGAACTGGACGCCGTACGGCAGCGCCGTGCGATCGAGGAAGCGGCCTTCAACAACATCTGGCGCGGCGCGGTCGGCTGACGCCGGCCCGATGGTCGCAGGGCGGGTCGAATCGCCGTGCCGAGGTCGAATTCCCCTGCAGACTTGGGGGTATGACCTCCTCTTCGCCGGGCGTCGCCCCGGAGCCGTCCGCCTGCCCCGAACCGACCCGCGCCGACGAGATCGTGGCCTGTCTGCGGCGTGCGGCGGACGAGTCGGGACTCTCCCTGCCCGCGCCGGACCCGCAGCAGTCGTACCACGCCGCCTTCGAGGATGCCGATGGGCGCAGGGTGGCCGTGCATGCTTTCCGCGAGGACGGGGACTACCTGGTGCGCTGCCGGAAGCAGGGTGCCTGGCTGGCCAACGGGCGGACGGCGGACCCGGCGGCGGCGGTCAGGGCCGTGACGGCCTGGATGGGCGGTGCGGACCTCGAACAGACCCGGGCCGCCGCCCCGTTCGTCCACTTCGGCGACTGGGCCGTCGCGCACGAACGCGAGCCGCTCCCTCCCGTCGAGTTGGCCTGGTGGCACAGGCTCGACCACTTCCTGTTCATGCCGCCACGACAGGGCCGGGAGGCCCGTTCCCATGCGCTGCTGAAGGCCGCCCACGCCCACCCGAGGCTGCGCCGGCTGACGCCGGTCACCAGCCACTACATGCTCTGGTTCTCCACCCGCGGCGAGTTCCCGTACGAGCGGGTCGGGCACTCCGTCGACCCGCTGCGCGACGGGTCGTACCTCGTCCGCGCCATCGGCGGCGCGGACGTCGCCACCACCGCGACCCCGGAGGAGGCCGTCGCCCTGGTGGTCGCCGCACTCCCCGAGGACTGCGACCCGGCGCGATAGCCCGCTCCCTCGGCGTCAGTGACCGGCGAGTTCCGCGAGTCTGCGGGCGAAAGTGGCTCGCTCGGGCTCGTTGCCGACGAGGGCGAGGGCGGCCCGGTAGGCGGCGGCCGCCTCGGTGGTGCGGCCCAGTCGGCGCAGCAGGTCGGCCCGTGCCGCGGGGAGCAGGTGGTAGCCGCGCAGTTCCTCGGCATCGGCGAGTCCGTCCAGCAGGGTGAGGCCCGCCTCGGGGCCGTCGCGCATGGCGACGGCCACGGCCCGGTTCAGTGCGACGAGCGGGGACGGGTCGATCTGCTGCAGCACGTCGTAGAGGGCGGCGATCTGCGGCCAGTCGGTGGTCTCGAAGTCCGCCGCCTCGTCGTGCAGTGCCGCGATCGCCGCCTGCACCGCGTACGGTCCGACGCCCGGTCCGGTCAGGGCGGGTACGAGGAGGCGCTGCCCCTCGGCGATGAGGTCGGCGTCCCACAGGGTGCGGTCCTGGTCCTCGAGCAGCACCTGGCTGCCTGCCTCGTCGGTCCTGGCGGCGCGCCGGGCGTCGGTGAGGAGGAGCAGTGCGAGCAGCCCGGTCACCTCGCGTTCTGCGGGGAGCAGCCGGTGGAGGATCCGGGCGAGCCGGACGGCCTCGTCGGCCAGGCCGGGGCGCAGCAGGTCGTCGCCGGAGCTGGCTGCGTACCCCTCGGTGAAGACGAGGTAGACGACCCGGAGGACGCTGGGCAGGCGCGAGGGCAGTTCGTCGGGCTCCGGGACGCGGAACGGGATGCGCGCGGTGCGGATCTTGCGTTTGGCGCGCACGATGCGCTGGGCCATCGTCGCGGTGGGCACCAGGAAGGCCCGGGCGACCTCGGGTGTGGTCAGGCCCGCGAGGAAGCGCAGGGTCAGTGCGGTGCGTGCCTCCGGCGAGAGCGCGGGGTGGCAGCAGGTGAAGAACAGTTGCAGGCGTTCGTCGGGGATGTCGTCGAAGCCCGGCTCGGCGGGCAGAGCGGCGGCGGCCCGGTCGCTCTCCACCTGCAGCACGGCCAGCCGCTCCGCGTAGGCGCGGTCGCGCCGGAGCCGGTCGACGGCCTTGCGGCGTGCCGTGGTGAGCAGCCAGGCGAGTGGTTTGTCCGGTACCCCGTCGACCGGCCAGCGTTCCAGGGCGGCCTCGATCGCCTCGGAGGCGGTCTCCTCGGCGAGGTCGAGGTCACCGAACCGGGCGGCGAGCAAAGCGAGCAGCCGGCTCCGGTCCTCGCGGAACACCGCCTCCACGGAGCGGGCCGCTCGCTGCTCGTTCACGGCCGGTTCGGCTCCCAGACCGTGCGGACCTCGACGGTGCCGTGCCGGGCGCCGGGGCACCGGGCCGCCCAGTCGAGCGCGGCGTCGAGGTCGGGGACGTCGAGCAGGTAGTAGCCGCCGACGATCTCCCGGGTCTCGGCGAAGGGCCCGTCGGTCACCACGCGCTCACCGTCCACCCGGACGCGCACGGTGGTGGCGTTCGAGAGGTCCAGGGCGTTGCCGTCGAGCTTGACGCCGGCATCGGAGACGGCCTTCTCGAACGCCATGAACTCCTCCACGGTCGGGCCTTCGGCGGGCCGCTCGTCGGTGGAGTCGGGCGACGGGGTGTTGATCAGCAGCAGGTACTTCACGGTGCGCTCCTGGTAGGTCGGGTCGGTAGTGCAGGTATGACGAACGGGCGGCGGAGGAATCGACAGGCCGACCGAAGAATCCTGTCGCGAATTCCGGGCGACGACCGGGAGGACCGCCGGCGCAGCACCGCTCCTCGCCGGTGCCGCCCTCGGCGCCTGCTGACAGTGCCCGCCCCTATGCTGCGCGGCATGCCACTCGACGACACGCTGTACGAACGGATGGGCGAGCCGGACTTCTGGCCGCGGTACCTCTTCGAGGACGGCTGGGACGGCGAGGACTCGGACGAGGAGGACGACGAGGACGCAGTGGAGGCCCACCGGGCGGAGTTCGGCCTCGGTGACGGGCCGTCGCTGGTGCTCGACGTGGAGCTGGACAACGAGTACGTCGGGCTGGGGCTGCGGCTTCCCGGGCAGGGCGAGCCGGTGGAGCTGGGGTGGGACGACCAGGCGCACTTCCATCCGCATGTGATGCGCTGGGCCGAGCTGGAACTGCTGGCGCGGGCGTTCGCTCTGCACGATCCGGCGCTGCGGCACCCCGGTCCGGTGCTGGCGCTGCTGGCCCGGTTCGTGATGCTGGACGAGGGGGACACCGCGGACGTGATCACGCCGCTGGTCGACGCCGCGTTCGGGCTCGTGCGGCCCGGTGGCGAGGCACCCGGCGGGGCAGGGGTGCGGGCGGAGACCCGGGACTGGTTCGAGCTGCGCGATCTGCGGGGCACCGGGCTGACGTGGACGGACGAGGGCCGGCGGTCGGCGGTCAGCCAGCCCGACGATCCGAGGACGATCCGGCCGCTGTACTCGCTGCGGCAGCCGGGGGCGGAGGACTTCCCGTTCGAGGGCTGGGGCGAGCTGCTGGCACGGGCGGCGGAGCTGGTGGGCACGGTGGCCTCCGATCCGGCGCTGGACGGCCCGGGCGTGCGGGCGGCGCTGAAGCGCTGCACGGGAGCGCGGGGGTACGGCGCGGTCGGCGGGCTGGCGGACGCGCTGAGGGCGGCCGGGTACGGAGGTTTCGGCGCCGAGGTGCTGCTGCGCGCGCTGGAGACGCCGGTGAGCCGGGCCGAGGCGTGCTGGGCGGTGGAGACGCTCGCCGGGCTCGCACCGGGCACGGTGGTCCGCCGCTGGTTCGGCCGCAGCCCGCTGACGGACGCCCGGTACTGGGACCTGCTGCTCACCCTCCCCGCCGATGTACCGGGGGCCGCGGCCCATGCGATGGACGACGCGCTGCGGGCAGCCGGCCTGGGCTGGGCGGAGATCGTCGGCAGCACCTCGACGAAGGGCCCGGACGGCACTTACCGGACCGTGTCCACCACGGTCGACATCCGGGTACGGGACTCGCTGGAGCGGGGCGTGGCCGCGGTGGCCGAGGTGCTGCGACGGTTCGACGCGGCGAGCACGGCCGAACTACGACACGAGGCCGCCCCGTACGAGAGGATCGCACTGGACTGAACCGGCCCCGTTCCGCCGGGCCAGGGGTGGCAGCGCCCGCTACCACGTCCCGACCCGGCCGCGCGGGCCCGACGGGTGATCTTCCTGCGGGTCGGTGGCCGGCGGGCCGGGTGTCGGGGCATTCGCTGCCGATACTGCGGGCATGAGACACGCCCGCCCGACGTTTTTGCTGCGCCTCGCCGCCGCCACCACGGTCACCGCGCTCGTCGCCATCGGTACCCCGGCCGTGGCCGCCGGCGGCCTGTCGGGCGACGGCGGCCACCGCCGATCCTGTGTCATCTCCCGCCTGCCCAAGGGCGGTCCGGCCCGCGAGATCCTGCGGATCGCCGAGCAGGCGAAGGCGGAGCTGGACCTCAAGTCCGTGATCCTGCGGGTCACCGCCGACGGGCGCGAGGTCGTCACCGCCGCGCTCGGCGAGTCCATGACCGGGGTCCCGGCGGAGCCCGCCATGCACTTCCGGAACGGCAACATCGCCATCAGCTACATGGGCACGGCACTCCTGCGGCTCGCCGACCAGGGCAGGGTCGGCCTCGACGACCCCGTCTCCCGCTGGCTGCCCGACCTTCCGGACGGCGAGCTGATCACCCTGCGCATGCTGGCCGACTCCACCACCGGCCTGCGCGACTACGTCACCACCCCCGGCTTCCCCGAGGCCGTCGCCGCGGACCCGTTCCGCCACTGGACGCCCGAGGAACTGGTGGCCATCTCGACCGGCCAGGAACGCTGGTACGACCCGGGCACCAACTGGAGCTACTCGCACGCCAACTTCGTCCTCCTCGGTGTCGCCCTGGAGAGGATCACCGGGACCCGGCTGGACGTCCTGCTCCAGCGGCTGATCATGGGCCCGCTCGGGCTGCGTGAGACCCGCAAC
Organism: Kitasatospora dryopteridis; assembly: GCF_050749075.1. Classification (NCBI taxonomy): domain Bacteria; kingdom Bacillati; phylum Actinomycetota; class Actinomycetes; order Kitasatosporales; family Streptomycetaceae; genus Kitasatospora; species Kitasatospora dryopteridis. Next base: position 615,283 of record NZ_CP192749.1, read on the forward strand.
AGCTTCACGCCCGACATCCCGACGCCCGTCCTGCACGCCTTCACCGCCGACCGCGGGACGTACGAGGAGTCCACCTTCTGGAACCCCTCGTGGACCACGGCCCCCGGTGCGGTGCAGACCACCGACATCTGCGACCTGGCCCGTTCGGCCGTCGGCATCGGGTCGGGCGAGCTGCTCTCCGCGTCCGCCTACCGGGAACTGCTGAACCCGGGGACGGTGGGGCTCGGCCGTCCCACCGACACGTGCCCCGCCGGCGTCTGCATCCCGAACACCGAAGCCACCCACTACGGCATGGGTGTGATCGTCCTGGACGACTGGATCTCCCAGCACCCGCTCTTCTTCGGCTACTCCGCCTCGATGGACTACCTCCCCTCCGAGCGGCTGGCCATCGCGGTCTCGACCACCCAGGGCCCCACCGCCCCGGCCGGGCACACCGCCCACACCATCGCCCAACGCATCGCCGCCGCACTCTCCCCGGACCACCCCATCCCCAACTACCCCTGACCGACGCCCGCAGGGCGGCAGCGAGAATCGAGGGCTCCAGGGCCACCTGAAACGCCGTCGTACGCGGCCTCCACGGGCCCTCGGACGCGATTCGGCGGCGGTCTGCGGCCCCGCGGCCGACCGCTCCCGGCCAGGCGCCCGGCTGCCCGCCGGCACGCACGAGGCGGGCTTCCGGGGCGGGGTGACGGCCGCGGTCAACGCGTACGCGAGGAGCCTGCGCCTGCTGGGCCCGGCAGATGCGGATCTCGGCAGCGACCGGGTCTGCGAGGGCCTGACGGCGATCGTGTCGGTGAAGGTGGACCGTCCCGAGTTCCACGGCCCCCCGCACTACGACGTGCTGGGCGGCGACGCCGTACGCGCCTGCGTCGGACAGGCGGTCCGGGAACACCTGCCCGGCTGGCTGGAGCAGCACCCCGAGCAGGCCGCAGCCGTCCTCGACCGGATCGTCCGCGGCACCCGCCGGAACTGACGGGAGAGCAGGAGTCTCGCCGTGGTCAGTACCCGGTGCCGCCGAGGCGGGTGCGGCGCTCGCCGGTGACCTGTGAGGCCGGGAGGCGTCCGGCTTTGGAGGTACCGGTCAGGGTGTCGCCGGCGAGCTTCACGGCGAAGGCAAGGTTGAGCCGCAGGGGCCTGGTGACGGCCTGCGTCCAGGTGAGCCGGTCGCCGTCGAGGGCGAGGTCGCCGAGCGGTACTTCTTCTCCGGCCCCGCGGGCGGTGCCGGCCAGGACGCCGTCCTGCTGTCGGATGTCAACCACGGCCTTGATCCTTCCGATGGGGGTGGAGATGACCAGGTCCCAGGTGCCTTCGACGGACATGCCGTTGTTCTTCCTCACGGTGCGGGGACGGGCGGAGTTGTACGGGATCGGGCGCCTGGTCAGAATCCGACGGGCTCCGGGCCGCGGGCGCACCAGACGGTGCCGCGGCGCTCGTAGGCGAAGAGCTCTTCGACGGCGTGGGCGATCTGCGGGCCGAGCTCGCGCTCCAGCAGGTAGAGGCCCAGGTCGAGGCCCGAGGTGACGCCGGCGCCGGTGACCAGGTCGCCGTCGTCGACGACTCGGGCGTTCACCGCGTGGGCGCCGGTGGCGTCGAGCATGTCCAGTCCGAGATGGTGGGTCGTTGCGCGGCGCCCCTCCAGCAGGCCGGCCATGGCGAGGACGAGGGAGCCGCCGCACACGGTGCCGACCAGGACCTCGGGGTTGTCCATCGCCTCCTTCAGGAGGGCGGGCAGGCCGGTGGTCAGCGTGCGGCCGAGCAGCACGGGGATGGGTTCGTCCTCCTGCGGCCCCACTGCTCCCGCGTCCTGGTCGGGCACCTCGTCGGGCTCGCCGACGCGACCGGAGGCTCCGGGGACGAGGACGAGTCCCGGACGCCGGGGGTCGAGGGCGGCGGTGGCGCGCAGCGCCAGCCCGCCGGTGCCGCTGACCACCTCGCGCGGTCCCTCGGCGGTGACGAGCTCGACGGTCACCGCGCCAGCGGAGGCGGTGCCGCCGGCGTGCAGGACCTCGTAGGGGGCGATGACGTCGAGCGGATCGAAGCCGTCGAACAGGACGATCTGGGCGTGCATGGTGGGCCTTTCGGGGGCGTGGCAGGTTCGGCCTCGGCCGGGTACGCCCCGAACGTATTCGGCTTCCGCGCCCGCTCCCAGTGGCAGTAGTGACTGCTTCCGACGGAAAATTGCCAGTCGGGTCGGCAGGGCTGTCGAGCTGGGAAGAACCGGGTCTCCCGGCGGGCGGCGGCGGGTGGGTCCGTCCGGCGGGGAGGTAGGTTCTGGCCATGCACACCGTCGCCGTTCTCGCGCTGGACCAGGTGATTCCGTTCGACCTGTCCACCCCGATCGAGGTCTTCGGCCGCACCCGGCTGCCCGACGGCCGACCCGGCTACCGGGTGCGGGTGTGCGCCGAGCAGCCGGAGGTCGACGCCGGTGCCTTCACGCTGCGCGCGCCGTGGGGGCTGGACGGGCTGAAGGGGGCGGACACGATCGTCGTGCCCGGGACGGCCGCGGCGGCGGACCCGCTGTCGCCCGCCGTCCGGGACGCGCTGCGGGCCGCCGCCGCGGAGGGCACCCGCATCGCCTCCATCTGCTCGGGCACCTTCCCGCTGGCCGCCACCGGTCTGCTCGACGGGCTCCGGGCCACCACCCACTGGATCGCGGCCGACCTCCTGGCCGCCGCCCATCCGGACGTCGAGGTCGACCCGGACGTCCTGTACGTCGACAACGGGCAGATCCTCACCTCGGCGGGCGCCGCGGCGGGGCTGGACCTGTGCCTGCACATGATCCGCCGTGACTACGGCTCGGCGGTCGCCGCCGACGCCGCCCGGCTGTCCGTCATGCCACTCGAACGCGAGGGCGGGCAGGCGCAGTTCATCGTCCACGACTATGCGCCCAGCCCTCAGGGCGCCACCCTCGAACCGCTGCTCGCGTGGCTGGACGACAACCTCGGCCGCGACCTGGCGCTCGCCGACATCGCCGCCCGGGCCGGGACGAGCACCCGGACGCTGATCCGCCGCTTCCGCGAGCAGACCGGCACCACCCCGCTCCAGTGGGTCCACCGGGCCCGCATCCGCCGGGCGCAGCACCTGCTGGAGACCACCGACCATTCCGTCGAACGCATCGCCGCCCAGGTCGGGTTCGGTTCGCCGACCGCGTTCCGCGACCGCTTCAAGCGCACCGCCGGCGTCAGCCCGCACGCCTACCGCCGCACCTTCGGCTGAGGCCCGCGTCCGTCCGTCCCCGGTCAGAGCCAGACCGCGGCACCCGCCCATGCGGCCACCACCGCAAGGATCAGGAGAACGAGGTTGAGTCCGGCCGGTGTTCGGCCGCCGTCAGAACGGCGGACAGTCGGTCCAACTCCCGTGGCTGCTGAACGATACCGCCGGTTCGGGCCGGTGAAGGACCGCCACGGCGTCCTTGATGCGGCCGAGTTCGACGAGCTGCGCGGCGAGGGCGTTGCGGTTGGCCGAGGGGTGCTCCTCCAGCAGTGCGACGGCCTCCTCCGCTCGGCCGGCGTCGGCCAGCAGTTTCGCCACGCTCCACGCCGCGTACCAGGTGTTCGCCTCGGGATGCGCCCGTGCCTCCTCGATCGCCTGCTCCCGGCGGCCCAGGGCTGTGAGGAGCGGCAACCGGCACCGGAAGTACTCCCAATCCTCGGCTCCGCGACGGGCCTTGAGGCCGTCGAGGTACGCCAGGCCGTCCTCGGCACGGCCGTGGTCGGCGTACAGCCCGCACAGCATGTCGACGATCCAGTCGTCCGCGCCGACGGGCCCGTCGGCCAGGGCCAGCATCACGTCGATCGCCTCGGTGCCTCGGCCGTGTCGGCCCAGGAGCAGCGCAAGCTGGACGGCCGAGCTCACCGGGCAGGTCGACGAGTCGTCGGCGTGCTGCCGGTACACCTCGATCGCGCCGTTCAGGTCGCCGCGATCCTCGAGCAGTTCGGCGAGGCGCCGGACAGCGTGCCCGAGGTGCTCGGTCGCCGCGTACTGCCGGAGTTCTTCGAGGCGGTTGTGGCGGGCCAGCAGATCGGCAAGCTGGTCGCGGTTGTTGACCGAGGTGATCTCGCGGGTGTGCAGCAGGGCGATCGCCTCGTCGACCCGCCCCTGCCGCTCCCGGATTCCGGCGAGCAGGCCGACGGCATTCGAGGGCTCGATGTTCCGGCAGTCGCACGGATTGCCGCACCGGCGCGGCGTTTCGATGCGGGCGGCCAGCAGCGCGGCGGCCTCCTCGTCACGGTCGGCGTCGGCGGCCACGTCGACCAGGGCAGTGGCCAGGAACCAGTCCTCGAGGTGCGGGCGCAGCAGGTCGAACGCCTCCTCGCCCCGGCCGTGCCGGGCGAGCAGCCGCGCGAAGTACTGCAGGGCCGAACGGTCCCCGGCCTCCGCGTACGGGCGGGCCAGTGCGACCGCCTCCTCGGCCCGCCCCCGGCGCTCGAGCAGCCCGGCCACGGTCTCGGCGGCCTGCCACCAGCCCGTGGCGACGTACGGGGCCAGCATCTCCAGGGCCTCGTCCCGCCGGTCCTGCCCGTCGAGAATCCGCACCCACTCCCTGACGCAGGACCAGTCGCCGCCGCGGGCCTGCAGCTCCACCTCCCCGACGTGCCCGAGTTCGACCAGTCGGGAAACCAGCTCCGGGGGAATCCATCCGCCGGCCCTCGTTCGTTCGCGGTAGTCGAGATCTTCAGCGTCCACGGTCCCGAACCGTAGCCGCCCCCTCCGACACCCGCCCCGATCCGGCGGCGGGCGTTCGGCGTGGCATTCAGTGCGGTCGCAGGCCGTCGAAGACGACTTCGTAGATCCGCTCGCGGGCTGACGGGTCCGCGGGGAGTTGTTCCATGGTGGCGCCGGTGCCGACCAGGAGGGCGAGCAGCTCCGGCAGGCCCAGGTCCGGGCGGACGGCCCCGGTTTGCTGGGCTCCGGACAGGAGGTCGGCCAGCTGGGTCCGCATGGCCGTGGTCGACTCCTGGAGGGAGGCGTGGACGTCCACTCCGGCTGCGGCGAGCGCCCGGACGAACTCGTTCTTGCCCGCGGACTGCTCGACCACCAGGCGGAAGCATGCGAAGAAGGCCTCGGCGGGTTCGGCCTCGGCGGCCAGCTGCGCGGTGCGGGCCGTGATGGTCTCCAGTCTGCGCACCATCACCGCCTCCAGCAGCGCCTCCTTGGTGGGGAAGTGCCGGAAGAGCGTGCCGACCCCGACGCCGGCGGCGCGGGCGATCTCCTCGGTCGGCACGCCGACGCCGCGGGTGGTGAACACCTCTGTGGCGGCGTCCAGCAGTTTGGCCCGGTTCCGGGCCGCGTCCGCCCGCAGCGGCCGCTCCGGAGCATCGCTCATCCCGCTCGTTCCCTTTCCGTGCACGGCGGACCACCCCTGGACAACCGGAGCCGCCAGTCCGTATCGTTTGAAACGGAGTCGCCAGTCCGATTCTAGCGACGTCTGTCGATGGGGGTTGATCATGTCCGAAACGCTGTCGCCGCGCGACGTCTTCCTCGAACTGCTCGAGGGCATCACCACGGGGCGGTTCTCCGAGCTGGCCCGGCTCTACGCCGAGGACGCCGTGGTGGAGACCGTCTTCGAACCGGTCGGGCCGCGCCGGATCGAGGGGCGCGCCGCACTCGACGAGCGGTTCGCCGCGGTCGCCGCGCACTCGCCCCTGGAACTCCGGGCCGCGAACGTGGTGGTCCGGGAGACCGACGACCCGGAGGTGGTCGTCGCCGAGTTCGACTACCACGTGCACCACCGCACCACCGGCAGGACCTTCGAGGCCGCCAACATCCAGGTCCTGCGGGTCCGCGACGGACTGATCGTCCACAGCCGGGACTTCCACGACCACCTGGCCCTCACCACGGCCGGCGGCAACCTGCCGCAGCTCGTCGCCGCCCTCGAGGGCCGCTAGCCGGGAACTTGCCGAAAGACGTCGTCCTGCCCATGGAACTCCCCCGGGCGAGCGGACAGGTAGGGGTGTGGAACTGTCACTGCGGTCCCGGCTGCGCGCCGGGCACCAGAGCGCTTTCGGGGAGATCTTCGATGACCATGCGGACGGCCTCTTCCAGTACGCCCTGCGGGCGTCGGGCGACTGGGCGGCCGCCGAGGACGCCGTCTCGCTGACCTTCCTGGAGGCGTGGCGGCTGCGCGGCAAGCTGCAGGAGGACGGCGGCACCGTACGGCCCTGGCTGTTCGGCATCGCCGCCAACGTGCTGCGCAACACCGCGCGTGCCGCCCGTCGGCACCGGGCCGCGCTGGCCCGGATGCCGGTGCGCGAGGCCGTGCCGGACTTCACCGAGGAGCTGGTGGAACGGCTCGACGGCAGCGCCCAACTGGCGGCGACCCGACGGGCGTTGTCCAGGCTGAGACGCGGCGAGCGGGAGGTGTTCGCGCTCTGCGTGTGGTCCGGCCTCGACTATGCGTCCGCCGCCGAGGCGCTCGGGGTGCCGGTCGGCACCGTACGGTCCCGGCTCTCCCGGGCGCGGGCCCGCCTGCGCGTCCTGGCCGAGGACGAGTTGGCCGCGATGCGGGATCGCACGGAACCCGCCGGGGGCGGCGGACAGGTACGGGGTGGCCGCGTCGGAGCGGTCCGGTCGACGCAGGGGAGGGTCTCATGAACGGCATGCCGGAGCAGGACAGGCCGGTGCTTCCCGCCGACCGCCACCAGCTGTTGAGGGAACATCTGATGAGCGAGATCAACAGGGAGACCGCCACGACCGCCCGGCCCGTACGGCGGATCGGCTGGGTGGCCCTGCCCGCCCTGGCCGGCGCGCTGTCGCTGGCCGTGGTGCTGAACACCGGGGACGGTACGAACCCGGTTCCGCCGCCCGCGGCGGTCGGACCGGCGTCGCCGGGAACGCCGGGAACACCGAACGCATCGGCGGCGTCGGGCACGCCCGTGAAACCGTCCGCCCCGGTGCAGTTGCTCGACCGGATCGCACAGGTGGCGGCGGCCAAGCCTGCCCAGGAGGTGAAGGACAACCAGTTCGTCCATGTGAAGTCACTGGTGAAGTTCCCGGACAACACGCCGCACGGGCCGATCCCGGGCAAGCTCCACGAGCGGGAGGTCTGGCTCTCGGTCGACGGCAGCAGGAAGGGCCTGCTGCTCGACCGCACCCTGGTCTCGGGCACCGACCCGGAGTCCCTCAGGAGGGACGGGGCGAACCCCGACGGCACCCTGCCGCTCGACACCAACACCAGCCCCAACCTGCACAGTCCGACGTACCGGTACCTGGCCGCCCTGCCCACGGACCCGGACGAGATGTTCAGGTTGCTCAACTCCGAACCGCGCACCAAGAGCTGGACGGAGCAGCGCCCCTTCGGCACCATCGGCGACCTGCTGCGCGAGCAGATCGCCCCGCCGGCCGTCGCCGCCGCGCTCTACCGGGCCGCCGCGAAGATCCCGGGGGTCGAAGTGATCGAGGACTCGGTCGACGCCTCCGGACGGCACGGTGTGGCGGTGGGCCTCACCTCGAGCGCCGGCGTCCGGGTCGAATGGATCTTCGACCGGAAGACCTTCGAGTACCTCGGCGAGCGCCAGCTCGTGGTGAGCGCCGGCGCCTTCGGCAAGCCCGGCGACGTGGTCGCCGAGACCGCCGTACTGAGCCGGACGATCGTCGACAAGCCCGGGCAGCAGGGCCGGGGCTGAGCCGGCCGCGCGAGGAGCCGCGGCCCGGTCCCGCCGTTGTGTGCGGGCCGGGCCGCGGCGGCGCCCCTGTGACGGGTATCGGTTCGACGCGCGGACGGACGGCACGATACGGTCACCTGACATGCACAGAGCGCGGGACGGGCAGTAGAGGCCGGGCCCATACCGGCCGGTGAAGGACCGTCAGTCGCACGGTGGGCCTCGCACCGTGGCGGTCGCAGGGGGACGAGGCGGGGGACATGGGCGTCGGGAAGAGCGGGAACGCGCACGCGGCGGAGCCGATCGGATCGGTCGGGCAGGGCCGTTACGTGCTGGAGGCACCTCTCGGCGAGGGCGGCATGGGGTCCGTGTACCGCGCCCGGGACACCCTGCTGGACCGCACCGTCGCGGTGAAGACCCTGCACTCCGACCTGGCGCGCGACCCGTCCTTCCGCGAGCGTTTCCGCCGGGAGGCCCAGGGGGTCGCGGGGCTCAGCCACGCCAACATCGTGGCCGTGCACGACACGGGCGAGGACACCGGGGCCGACGGCACCGTCCAGTTCATCGTCATGGAGTACGTGTCGGGCCGGTCGGTGCGCGAGCTCGTCCGGGAGCGGGCGGCCGGTCCCGCCCCCGGCACGGTGCCGCTGGACCGTGCGCTGGCGGTCACCGCCGCCGTGCTGGACGCGCTGGACCACAGCCACCGGCAGGGGCTGGTCCACCGGGACATCAAGCCCGCCAACGTGATGACGGCGGACGACGGCACGGTCAAGGTGATGGACTTCGGCATCGCCCGTGCCCTGCAGTCGGACGCCACCGCGATGACCCGCACCGGCACCGTGCTCGGCACACCCCAGTACCTCTCCCCCGAGCAGGCACAGGGGAAGCCGGCCGACGCCCGCTCCGACCTCTACTCCGTCGGCTGCATGCTCTTCGAACTCGCCACCGGCACGGTCCCGTTCGACGGGGAGTCGACGATGAGCGTGCTCTACCAGCACGTCCAGCAGGCGCCGCCGGTCCCGTCCTCGCTCAACCCGTCGCTGCCCCCGGGTGTCGACGCGGTCGTGGCCCGCGCCCTCGCCAAGGACCCGGCGGAGCGGTACCGGAGCGCCCGGGCCATGGCCGACGACGTCCGCCGGCTCGCCGACGGCCGGTCCGCCACGATGGTCGACCGGCCGCACTCCCTGCACTCCGCAGCCACCGTCGCGGCGGAGGGCGTCGGCGCCGTGACGGACGTGGAAGGCAGCGCGGATGCCCGGCCCGCCGGAGGGACGGGCACGCACGGCGGTGCGGATTCCGGGGCCGGAGCCGACCCCGCCGGCGGGGCTCCCCACGGCGGCGGGACCAGAACCGCAGGAGGGTCCAGGGCACGTACCGATGCCGCGGACGCCTGGGCGGCCGACGCGTTCACGGCGGGCGTCCGGTTGACCTCGGGGATGCTGCAGGCGCACTCCCGGCAGGTCCGTCGCTCCCTCAAGGTCGCCGGCTGGGCGTCGCTCCCGGTCGCCGTCCTGGTGCTGGCCGCGGGCGTGCTCGGCACCCAGTACCTGCTCCCGGACTTCACCAGCCACAGCACCCGCACCGCCGACCCGCGGGCGACCGGGGCGTTCCTGGGGTGCGACCCATACGTGTCCCGGGACGGCACCTTCGACCCGCCGTCGTTCACCGGCATGTCCGCGGCCGAGGCGCAGACCTGTGCGGAGATCGCCGGACTCAAGGTGGACCGCAAGACCGTCAGCGGCACCAAGAGCAACAAGGACACCGTCACCCGCCAGGAACCGGAGACCACCAAATCGGTCAAGCGGGGGGAGACCGTCACCGTCTGGGTGTCCCAGGGCGGCGACCCGCGGGCCAAGGGCGAGCTCTCGGTGTGCGAGACCGAGGAGCGCCACGGCAAGGTTCCCACCCCCTGGCTCAAGGGCAGGACGGCCTCCACGGCCAAGGTCTGCGCCGAGATCGCCCACCTGGTGTTCGTGGAGGCCGGCAGGGTCCAGGACCCGTTCACACCCGCCGGCCAGGTCTCCCGGCAGGAGCCGGAGTCGGAGGACATCGCGGTCGGCGGCACCGTCAAGGTCTGGATCTCCACGGGTGGCGACCCCAGGGCCGTGGGCGAGCTGTCCGGCTGCGACCGCTCGACCGGGGAACGCCCGGAGGCGCCGCAACTCCAGTACAAGACCGTGGAGGCCGCGCGCGCCTGCGCCGAGATCGGCGGGCTCAAGCTGGAGGAGCACCACGTCCCGGACGCCATCTGGCCGCGCGGCGAGGTGGTCAAGCAGGAACCAGACAGCGTCACCCGCATCGACCCGGGCAGCACCGTCAAGATCTGGGTGTCGACCGGCGCACCGTGACACCGCGCCGACGCGGACCGGTGCCGGTGCCGGTGCCGGCACTGTCGCCACGGTCCTTTCCTCGTCCGGCCCTCCGCCAGATCGCCGCCATCCCCAGCGCCAGGACGCCCAGTGCCACGACGACGATCGCGGCCTTGACCGCACGGTCCAGCAGCAGGTGGTGGAGGAGTTCGGACGACTCCACGGCGAGGCCGGTCACCGCCGGCCGTCCGTCCGCCGCGACCAGGAGCTGCCGCTGCCGCTGCTCCTGCTCTCGAGCTGCCGGGCGACGGCGCGCAGCCCGGCCTTCACCACGGGGTCCGCGTACCGGCGCACCTCGTCGAGCCTGCCCCTGCGCTTGAAGTGCAGGGCGACGGCGAAGGCCGACAGCGCCAGCACGACGAGACCGCCGACGACCAGGCCGAACCTGATCAGCATGAGATTGAGGAACGTCTCCACGAGGAACCCTCCATCGGTTCTATCACGGCTGTGATACATCCCGTTGTATCACAGCCGTGATAGAAAGGTTCCATGCCCAGGTACGTGGATCCGGAGGCACGGCGCCGCCTCGTCGTCGATGCGCTGTTCCGCGTCGTCGTCCGCGACGGACTCCAGCGCACCTCGCTGCGCGCCGTCGCCGACGAGGCCGAGCTCAACATCGGCTCGCTGCGCCACTACTTCGCCGGCCAGCAGGACCTGATGCGGTTCGCGATGCAGTCGATGCTCGACCGGGTCGGCGGTCGACTGCTCGAACACCTCGGCCGGATCGGGGACCTCGACCGCCTGCCCCGGCCGGAACAACTCCGGCTCGCAACCGGGCTCCTGGCCGAGCTCCTGCCGCTCGACGAGCGCCGCCGCGCCGAGGTCACCGTCTTCCTGGACTTCAACACGGCCGCCCGCACCGACCCCGCCTTCGGCGACCTGACGCACCGGGCCGCCGAAGGCACCAGAAAGCTGGTGCACCGGGTGCTCGCCCGGCTCGAGGCATCGGGCACCCTGCGTCCCGGGCTCGACCTCGGTCTGGAGACCGAACGGCTGACGGCCCTGCTCGACGGCCTCGGCCTCAGCGGCGTCCTGCACCCCGACCTCCTGGACGCCCAGGCGTGCCTCGATGTGCTGAACGCACATCTGGAAGACCTGGCACGGCCCGCCGGGCCTTCCACGTCGGCGAGCTGATCCCGGGGAGCCGGCCGCCCTGGCCTTCGGAAGGGGAAGTTCCGGGGCGGTCAGGCCGGCAGGGGACGGGTACCGGCGAGCAGGGCGCGCAAGGGGGCCGTGTCGGGCGCGTCGCCCACGGCTGCGTCGACGGCGTCGTCCATGTGCTCCTCCCACGCCTCCGGGAACACGACACCGGGCCGCCCCGACCATGCGATGTCCGGGGCCGCGTGTCCGGCCGCAGCAAGGTGCAGGTGGACCAGGCCCGCCAGCCCGTCGAAGACCTTGGGCCGGATGAAGTTGCGGGCCGACGGCCCTGCGAGCAGGGGCACGCCCAGGAGCATCCGGCGCCGTCCGGGCAACAGGCCGAGCAGGCGGGTCTGTTCGGCGACCGCCGCGTTGACCTCGGCGACCAGGTAGAGCTCGTCCGGCGGCCGCTCCCCCGTCACCTCTGCGGCAGCGCGGACCTGTTCCCACAACTCGGGCTGCTCCTCCGGCGTGACCGCCACCGCGTTCGGTACGGGGCCGAGGCGTCCGGCCCGCAGGGAGACGGACATGCCCCGCAGGATCGCCACCGCCAGCAGAACGGTGACGGTCAGGACCATGCCTTCGAACCAGGCCGCCCGCTCGGTGGACATCCGTGTGACGAGCAGCCAGTCGAACACCCCCATGGCGCCCAGCAGGACCACGCTCATCAGGTGGAAGCCGGCCAGCAGCACCAGCGCGCGAACGGCACGCAGTCGGAACGACATCGAAAATCCCCCACGGGCCCGGCCGACCCGAACGTGCCGACAAACGATCACGGAGCCTACCGCCCCTCGTTGACCAGGGCGGACGCCACCCCCCCCCGCCGTTCTCAAGGGCACTCGGGTGGTCGGCTCAGGGGTGCACACCGATCACCGGCCTGCCGCGGTGGCGAGGTCGAACGGGTCGTGGGCGCAGATCAGCCGGACCTCGTCGGCGTGGGTGCGGCGCAGGTCGCGGAGGCGTTCGAGGGTGTCGCGGCGGGCGCGGTCGTCGACGGCCACCAGGCGTTGAAAGGCCGTCAGGCCGAGCGGGCGGCGCGGGGATCGGGGGTCGACGTCGGTGTGCGAGAAGTACGCGTCTCCGCAGTGGAGCAGCCAGCCGTCGGCCTCGCGGACGGCGACGCCGCAGTGGCCGCGGGAGTGGCCGGCCAGCGGCACCAGGAGCAGGTCGGGCACTTCGCCCGGCAGGATCCGGATCCCCTGCAGGCCGTACCAGCCCTCGGTGGCGCGCTCCCGCGGGTGTTCCACCCAGAGCGGGCCGTGCGCCCACTGCGCCGGGAGGTAGCGGTCCCGTTCTGCGCGGGTGGACCGGGCCCGGGCGGCCCGGAGTTCGTCGTCGAGGACGTGGATCCGGGCGTGCGGGAAGTCGCCGATCCCGCCCGCGTGGTCGAGGTCGAGGTGGGTCAGCACGATGTGGCGCACGTCCTCGGGTCGGTACCCGAGCGCGCGGACCTGGTGCAGTGCCGTGCGCGCGAGGTCGAGCCGGGGCCGGACGACCGACAGGAACTGCCGGCCGAGCCGCCGCGGGTCGGCGACGTCGTCGGCCCCGAATGCGGTGTCGACCAGGATCAGCCCCGTCGGGCCCTCGATCAGCAGGCAGTGTGCGGACAGCCTGCCGACCAGCGGTCCGCCGCTGCCGAGCAGGAGTCGGCCGCCGATGGGGCACATGGTGGCGCAGTCCAGGTGGTGCACTCGCACGGGGCCTCCAGGCGTCTCGGACGCCGGCGGGCGTCGTGGCCGGTCGTCGTGGTCTGCGGATGGTGCCGGGGCATCGATGCCGCGCGGCAGCGTACCAGCGGGTAGGAATCATGCGGCACCCACGCGTACGCGGTCGGCGCGGCCGCCTTCGGAAGAAACCTCTGAGGGTGCTCAAGTCCGGCTTTGAGCCGCCGAGTTCGGGAATTCTTCCGTTCAGGCCGACGGCAGCGGTCGCTGCAGTGCTCCCCCGCCGCCGCCCCTTCCCGCACCCGGAGGTCGATGATGGGAACGTCCTGGGCGGCCTGGGCACTGGCCGGACTCGCCACTGCCGCACTCCTGCGCCTGCGGCCGCTGCGCGGCCGGACGGACGGCCTGACCACCGCGCACCTCGCGGCACTCCGCGGGGGTTCGAGGGCCGCCCTCGTGGTCGTCGTCGTCGAATACCGGCTCGCGGGCCCGCTCGACGCCGACCGCGGCGGACGGCTGCGGCTGCAGGGGCCGGCGAAGCCGCCCGGCACGCCGACGCCACTGCACCGGGCGGTGCGCAGCGTTCTGGCGAGGCCGCTCGCGCTCGCCGACGTGGCGGCGCTGCCCGTGGTGCTCCGGGCCCGGCGGGAGCTGGTCGCCCGTCACCTGCTCTGCGGGCTCCTCCGGAGGGCCGCGGCGTACGTGGTCGCACTTGGCACCGCGGGCGCTGCGGCGGCCGCGATCCTGCACGGCTCCGCCGTCCTGGGCGCACCGGTCGCCGCAGCGGGCCTGGCACTGCTCACCATCGGCCCCCGGACCGCCGCCGGCCGCCGCGAGCTCGCCAGCCGGAGGCGGCTCCACCCGCTGCCCCCGGCCCCTCGGGCGCCGGCCCGCCCGGTGGACCGCCCCGGCCCGGCCGACGAGGCAGCCCTGTTGGTCGCGCTCCACGGTCGCCGCGCCCTGCGGGCCCTGCTGCCGGTCTTCGCGGCCCGGACCGGCATGCTCGGCGGGCGGACGGCCAGGGACATCGTCAGCCGTTCCGACGGCGGTACGGGCTACGCCGAGTCCTGGGCCCTCGGCTCCGACTCCGCCGGCCCCGGCATCTGAATCGGCCCGGCGGCCGGTGCCATTTCCGTGGTGCCACTGCTGCGCGAAGCGCTCCTCAACCGGTATCGGGACACCGCGCACGCGGACCGGCGCTCCCTCGGACGGAGCGTCGGTCCGGCGGCGGGGACGTTCGAGCCGTCCGCCCGGTCGGGGTCAGGGTTGCCGCTGCCCCGCCCGTACGGCGGTGCGCTGCTCGGCCGGACGGGCCGCGGCCGGCGTCGGGCCGGCGGTGGGGCGTCCGGGGAGGGCGAGCCGGGCGGCGACCGCGCCGATCAGGCAGACGCCGGCGGCCACCAGGCAGGCCAGGTGGAAGGCGTCCATGAAGGAGGACTGGACGGCGGTCAGCAGGTCGGCCCGGCCGAGGCCCGCGGCGGTGCCGAGGGCGGACGCGACCGAGTCCTCGGCGGCCGCGGCGGTGTGCGGCGGCAGCCCGGCGAAGGCCGTCTCGGCGAGGCGGCTCGCGTAGAGCGAGGTGAACACCGAGCCCAGGACGGCGACGCCGAGGGTGCCGCCCGCCTCGCGGGTGGCGTCGTTGACCGCGGAGCCGACACCGGCCTTGGCCGGCGGCAGCACGCTGAGGATCGACTCGGTGGCCGGGGCGGTGGTCAGTCCGAGGCCGAGGCCGATCAGCACCATCTGGCCGACGATCCGTTCGTAGGACATGAAGGCGGGCGAGGCCGCGATCCAGGCGAAGGAGACGCCGAGCAGGACGAGGCCGGTGGTGACCACGGCGCGGGTGCCGAGCCGGGCGACCAGGGCGACCCCGCCGAGCGAGCCGACGGCGATGGTCAGCGCGACCGGCAGGATGCGCACACCGGTGGAGAGCGTGCCGTAGCCGCGGATGAACTGGAAGTACTGGGTCACCAGGAAGATGAAGCCGAAGAGGGCGAAGAAGGCGAGGGTGACCGAGCCGCTGGCGGCCGAGAAGGCCGGGGTGCGGAAGAGCGTCATGTCGATCATCGGATGGGCGCGGCTGCGCTCGATCCGGACGAAGGCCGCGGTGAGCACGGCGGTGGCGGCGAAACCGGCCACGGTGGCGGGGGCGCCCCAGCCGCGGTTCGGCGCCTCGATGATCGTGTAGACCAGGATGCCGATGGCGGCCGAGGACGCGGCCAGCCCGGGCAGGTCCAGGCGCGCAGCGGCGGGTTCGCTCGACTCCGGCACCCAGGCCCAGGTCGCGGCCAGTGCGACGAGCGCGACCGGCACCAGCGCCAGGAACACCGACGGCCAGCCGAAGTGGGCCAGCAGCAGGCCGCCGACCACCGGGCCGACCGCGACGCCGAGGCCGGTGACGGCACCCCACACGCCGACCGCCTTGGCCCTGGACCGGCGGTCGGGGAAGGTGTTGGTGATGATCGACAACGTGGTGGGGAAGATGATCGCCGCACAGGCGCCCATGGCGAACCGGGCCGCCACCAGGGCCGCCGGTGAACCGGCCGCGCTGCCGAGCGCGCTGGTGGCGGCGAACCCGGCGAGCCCGAGCAGCAGGGCGGGTCTGCGGCCGAACCGGTCGCCGAGCGAGCCCGCGGCGAGCACCAGCGCGGCGAAGGCCAGGTTGTAGCCGTCGACGACCCACTGCAGGTCGCGGGTGGTGGCGCCCAGCTCCCGGCTCAGGTCCGGCAGGGCCACGTTCACGATCGTGGTGTCGAGGTTGATCGCGAAGGCGGCGAGGCAGACCGTGGCCAGGACGAGCGCGCGGCGGCGAGGGGTGAGGGCGGGCATGAGTGGCTCCATCCGCCGGGCATGTTGACAGCGACAACATGCGGTGATTGACACGTTTCCACCCAAAGTGGACACTGTCAACACCCAGCCTCGAAAGTGGTGAAACCTTGGAGAAACGGACATATCACCACGGCAACCTCCGCGAGGCCCTGGTCACCGCCGGCGTCGCGCTGGCCCGTGCCGGCGGGCCGTCGGCCGTGGTGCTCCGCGCCGTCAGCCGCGAGGCCGGCGTCTCCCACAACGCCGCCTACCGGCACTTCGCCGACCACCGGGAGCTGCTGGCCGCCGTCGCCGCCCGCTGCATGGAGCAGCTCGGCCTGCTGATGGTCCGCCGCACCGACCAGGTCGCCGAGGACGAACCGGTCCCCCGCGCCTGGGCCCGGCTGGCGGCCATCGGCCGCGCCTACGTCGACTTCGCCGTCACCGAGCACGGCTGGTTCCGCACCGCCTTCTCCGGCGCAGCCGCGCACGGCGGCGGGCTGCCCCGGCCGGACCCCGGGGCCGGCAGCACCGACCCGTACACCCTGCTCGCCGCCCGCCTCGACGAGCTCGTCGAGGTCGGCGCGATCCCGCCCGAGCGGCGGCCCGGCGCGGAGTACGCGGCCTGGTCCGCCGTGCACGGCCTGGCCGACCTGCTCGTCGACGGCCCGCTGCACGACCTCCCCGCCGACGAGGTACGGCTCGCCGTCGAGACCGTGCTCGCCACCGTCGCCCGCGGACTCTGACGGCGGCGCCGGACGCGCCGCCGGCCACGGCCCGTACGGGGCGGCCGCCGGCTCATCGCCCGTCGGGCGGCGGACGCCCGGGCGGCGGCCAGGGCCTCCGGCAGGGTGCCGTCGAAGCCCGGCAGCAGAGCGGCCGTCAGCGCGTCCGGGCAGTCCGGGCAGTCCGGGCAGTCCGGGCAGTCCGGGCGGGCTATCAGCGCACGCTGCTGCGGCAGGCCGAACGGCTCGCGCCGCTGCGCGGCGGCGAGTGCGGCCCAGTCCGGCACCCCCGCTGCGGTGAGCACCGCGTCCGCCTGCAGGACGCTGCCCGCAGCGCGCAGCGGCCCGGTCGGGTCCACCGGTGCCGTGGGCCGCTCCGGCTCTGCGGGGCGTTCGACCCCGAGCTCCGTAAGGGCCCGGCCGCGCAGCGGCTCGTCCAGCAGCTCCGCCGCCCGTGCCGCGTCCCTGGTGCCGCTCACCCCTTCTCCTGCCTGCCCGTTCGTGTGCCGCTCCGCCTTCCTTGCGTTGTCAGGCCCGTGGGGCGACCGCGTCCACGTGGACGGAGGCGATGCGTCCGGCGGGGTCGAAGTCCACGGTGACGGCCGAGCCGTCGGGGAGCGCCGCGCGGACCCGGGCCTCCTCCTGGTGGTGGGGGAGGCCGTGGTGGTCGAGGTAGCCGGTGACGGCGTTGCGGGCGGAGCGGCCGAACAGTCCGGCGCCGGTCAGCAGGAAGCGCGGCAGGGTGACCGGCTCGGGCACCGCCCGCGGCACCTGCGGGTCGTCCGGGACGAGGTAGAGCCGGGTGGTGGGCCCGGCGTCGACGCCCAGGTAACCGGCGGAGCCCGTGATGCCCATGGCGGCGAAGGCGAGCGTCTCCGCGGCGTACCGGGGGTCGGGGAAGCCGGCCAGGTCGAGGAACTCCTCGGTGAGTTCGGGGATGCCGTGGCGGAGGCCGAACGCGTGGGCGCCTTCGGTGACGGCGACCGCGGGTATGCCGCGCAGGCCCGGGTTCGCCCAGCCCCACAGCCAGGACCGCTCGGCCGGGTCGAAGGTGCCGAGGACGGAGAAGGTGAACTCGCGCCCGCCCTGCCGGAACAGACGGGCCTCCAGGTCCGCCGTCCACGGCCCGCCCGGGACATGGGTGTTGAGCGTTTCGAGCTGCTCGGCCCCCCACGCGGCGTGGTACTCGGCGGCCTGCAGGAGCGCGTCACTGAATGCGGTGGTCACGGACCATTCCTACCGCCCACCACCGACACCCCCGCCGCCCGGGCCCGCCCGGGCCCGCCCGGGTGCCCGCCGCACGGAGGGCCGGTGCGGGAGCTCGGCTCGACAGTTGTAAGGCGCATCCGATCTACCGACGGTCTTCCCGGCCGACCGATCCCGACCGCACGCTCCCTGCATCCCCCGGTAAGTGAACCCTGTGCTGCATGACGCGATTCCGTCCGTAGGGTGGTCCGTTGATCACCCGTCAGGTGGTCGGCACGCCGGAAGACCCCGACGCAAGGACGTGAGGATGACGACCACCCGCCGCCGGCTCCGTGCCGCGATCGTACCCGCGGCCGTGGCGGCCGCCCTGCTGGGCACCGCCGTACCTTCCTCCTCGGCCGCCCCCTCCCAGGCCGTGTACGGCGAGCTCGCCCTGAACGGCACGTTCACCTCCGGCACCGCCTCCTGGTGGTCGCAGAAGGCCGCACTCGCCGCAACGGGCGGCGCCCTGACGGCGACGGTCGAGTCCAGGACGTCGGCCGGCGGCCCGGTGAACCTCTGGGACGCGATGGTCGGCCAGGCCGACCTCAGGCTGCGCAAGGGTGCCCGTTACACGCTCTCGTTCGACGCGAAGGCCACCGCCGCAGCGACGATCAAGGCCACCGTCCAGCTCAACGACAGCCCCTGGACGACGACGCTGGCCGAGGACGCCGCCGTCGGCACCGCGTCCAAGCACTTCAGCTGGACGTTCACCTCGCAGGTCGACACGGTCGGCGGCGCGATCACGCTCCAGCTCGGCGGCCTGCCGGCCAGGACGGTGTTCACCTTCGACAACGTCTCGCTGACCACCTCCACCGCCCGCGAGGGCTTCTACGTCGACCCCGGCAACAACGCCGCCGCCTGGGTCGGCAAGCACCCCGCGGACGGCCGCGCCGCGAAGATCAGGTCGGCGATCGCGGACCGGAGCACGGTGAAGTGGTTCGGCGACTGGGACGCCGACGGCAATCCGGCCACCGACATCGGCGCGGAGGTCGGCGGCTACGTGGGTGCCGCGGCCGCCCAGGGCCGGCTGCCCGTCCTGGTCGCGTACGACATCCCCGGGCGGGACTGCGGCGGGGCCTCCTCTGGCGGCGCCGGCGACCCGGCCAAGTACAAGGCCTGGATCGACAAATTCGCCCGGGGCATCGCCGGACGCCCCGCCGTCGTCGTCCTGGAGCCGGACGCCGTGGCCCAGTCCTCGGACGCGGGCTGCATGAAGGGCGGCGAGCAGGCGCGGTTCGACATGCTCCGGTACGCGGCGCAGCGCCTGCAGCAGCAGGGCGGCCTCGTACAGACGTACCTGGACGCGGGCAACGCCACCTGGACGCTCGGCCCGGACCTGGACGACACCCGGGGCATCGGCCTCGAGCGGATGGCCGAACTGCTCGACAGCTCCGGCGTCTCGATGACCCGCGGCTTCGCGGTGAACGTCTCGAACTTCGACTCCGACGCGGTCTCCGACGACTACGGCAGCCGGCTGGCCGCCCGGCTCAAGGCCGACCGGGGCATCGCCTCCCGCTGGGTGGTGGACACCTCGCGCAACGGCAACGGCGGCTACCTGACCCCGGGTGTGCCGGGCAGCGGGCACGTGGGCTTCTGCAACCCGGCCGGACGCAAGCTCGGCGTCACCTCCCGTGCGGGCAGCGGCGCAGCCGGCACCGCCGAGTACCGCCTCTGGATCAAGAACCCGGGCGACTCGGACGGCAACTCCGCCCAGTGCCCGGCCGGTTCCCCCGCCGCGGGCGTCTTCTCCCCCGACCTCGCGGAGGCCCTGATCGACGGCCGCTGACCGCCGGTCCGGGCGGCAGGTGCAACCGGCCGTCCTCCCCTTCGGCGCAGGGGGGCAGGACTCGAACCTGCGCGGACGCCCGGCGCGCCGGGAGACGGCCGTCGCGAGCATCCGGCCCGCCCTGCACCGACCGGGTGCCGTCGCCGCCCGGCGCACGGTCGTCGTCACCACCGCACTCGCGACCGCGGCCGTGCTCGGCACCGCCGCCCCGCTCGCGGCCCGGGCCGGAACGGCCGTCGGGAAGCGGCCGTGCCGTGGTCCCGTTCCGCTCTCCTACCCGGCGCCCGTGCCGTCCCGATCGGGGCGGCCGGGCCCGGTCAGGCCGTTGAGCAGGAGATCCGTGAGGGTGTCGACGACCTCCTCGTCGGGCCTGCCGGCCGACTCCGAGGTGAGCAGCGCGTAGGCGAGCATCGAGAGCATGCCGCCCATGGCCGCGGCCACGAGGGTGGGGTCGCCCGGCAGGGGGTTGCCGCGGTCGCGCATGTACTCCAGGTGGTCGCGGAGCATGTCAGTGTCCTGGGTGAGGCGTTGCCGCGCCCGGCCGGAGTGCGGGGCGTCGGCCATGGTCGATTCGAACAGCGCGATCACGACCGGCAGGTTGTCGCGCATGGTCCGCCAGGCCGCCTCCAGGTGGGTGTGGAGCTGTTCCCGGTCGGCCACCGTCCCCGCCGGCACCTCGTGGGCCCGGGCTCCGCCGTGACCGGCCGCCGCGGCCACCGGCCTGCGACGGCCGACTGCTCTCGGCGGGACGGGATCACGGACGGGGGAAGGGTGTGGCTGCCGTGCTGGACGGCCTGGATGCGGCGCTGGTCCGCGAGCTCCAGCGGGACGGCGGCGAGCCGTGGATGCCCGGCGAGACGCTCGACCTGGCGACCGCGCTGCGCGGCTACACCCTGGGCAGCGCCTACGCCGTCCACCTGGAGGACCGGCTCGGCAGCCTCACGCCGGGCAGGCACGCCGACCTGGTGATGCTCTCCGGGGACCTGTTCGCCGTCGAGCCCGAGGCCTACCCGGACACCCGGGTGGAGCTGGGTGTGCTCGGCGGCGAGGTCGTCCACCGGGCCGGCTGACCGCCCGCCACCGGTACGCCGCGGCCCGCGCCTCCCGGGTGGCGAGCCGTCGGCGGCCGCCTGCTATCACCTGCTATCTTCGGCGGTATGGCGAAGACTCAGGTGGGCGCCCGCAGGGGCGGGACCGCCGGCCGCGGCGGCCGTCCGGCCGACGGGATCGAGGCGGCGTGATCCTGCACGTCGATCTCGCGTGGATCCTCGAGGTGGCCGAGCGGGCGGGGGTGGGCGATCCGGCGCCGGTCGACTACGGGGTGGCGATCGCCGCCGTGGAGCGGCACCGGGCGGTGGTCGCCGGGCGGGACGTCTACGACGGGGCCTTCGCGCGGGCCGCGGCCCTCGCGCACACGCTCGGCCGGCTGCCCTGGCTGGAGCGCTCCAACCTCCGGGTGGCCGTGGCCGTTGCGCACGGCTACCTGGTGGCCAGCGGGGTCGCGGTCAAGCTGGACCAGGAGCGGGTGACGTCCATGGCCGCCGAACTGGGGCGCGCGGGCTCCACCGCGGCCGACCTCGCCGCCGTCCTGCGGACCTGGGCGGCCTGAACCGGCCGGAGCCGTCCGCCCGGGCGGTGCACCCGGTCGGGTTGCCGCCGGGCCCGAGCGCGGCAGACCATGGTGCGGACGTTCGCGCGAAGGGCACGCACGCACGGACACTCGGCCGGCGGCCACCGGTGCCCGGGTCGCTCTTCGGCCACTGCCCCGGAAGACCTCACCTGCCGCAACCGGGACGGCCCCGAGGGCAACGGCGACCCGGTCCACCGCTCCGGCCCGTCGACACGTCCGGCCCGGCGTTCACCGCCCGGCCCGCACCGCGGGCACGAGGATCCGGTGGCCCGGGCGCCCGGGAGCGTCCGGTGCTCCGACAGGAGGCAGCAGGATGAGCAAGCCCGTGCTGGTGGGTGTGGACGGCTCGGAGGCGAGCCTGGCCGCGGTAACGGCGGCGGTCCGTGAGGCACGACTGCGCGGCTGCGGGCTGCGGATCGTGCACGCGTTCATCTGGCCGCTCATGCACGTGTCGGTCGGGCCGCCGAAGGTCGGCCCGGCAGAGGGCGGACTGCAGCACCAGGCCGAGGGCATCCTCGAGGACGCACAGCGCCGTGCACGCACGCTGGATCCGGAGATGGACGTCGCCGGGGAGATCGTCACAGGTGAGGCGCTGGGCGTGCTCGTCGGCCGGGCGCGCGACGCGTGCCTGGTGGTCGTCGGCAGCCGGGGGCTGGGCCGGTTCGGCGCCCTGCTGATCGGTTCGGTGGCCGTGCACCTGGCGGCGCACGCCGCCTGCCCGGTGCTCATCACCCGCGGTCGTCCTGATCCGACGGGCGACGTACTGGTGGCCGTGGACGGCTCGGAGCGGGGTGCCGAGGCGGTGGAATTCGCCTTCGCCGAGGCTTCCGTGCGCCGGGCGGGTCTGACCGCCCTGCACGCCTGGCACGCCCGCACGGACCGGGCCGACCAGGAGGAGCGGGTGCTCGCCGAGGCCCTGGCCGGCCGGCGCGAACGGTACCCGGAGGTCGAGGTCCGGACCCGGCTGGTGGAGCAGCACACCCGCCCCGCGCTGCTCGGGGCGAGCAAGGAGGCCCAACTACTGGTGGTCGGTGCCCGCGGCCGGGGCGGCTTCGCCGGTCTGCTCCTCGGCTCCACCAGCCAGGCGGTGATCCAGCACGCCCACTGCCCCGTCGCCGTCGTCCGCCACCCCTCGCCGGGAGTGGTCTGAGTCCAGGGCATGCCCGTGTCCGGCCGGCCCCCTCCGACCGAGGCAGGCCCGGCAGGCGCCGGTCCGGCTCCGGGAGGAGGTCGGACAACCGGGCCGGGGCGGACCCGCAGCGGGCCTCCGGCAGGGTCACCCCGCCGGCCTGCCGTGCCCGACACTCCGCCGCAGGCCGAACCGGCGGTCGAAATTCACTCCCCTGTGTCGGCGGCCGGCTCTAAGGTGCATCCCAGCCAAGATCAGGGAGCATGTCCGTGAGCCAGACCTTCCGCGTCGATCTGCGGGGAATCGTCGATCTGCTGAGCCATCACCTGTACACCAGCCCACAGGTGTACGCCCGCGAGCTGCTGCAGAACGCGGTCGACGCGATCACCGCCGTCCGCCAGGACGCCGCGGAGGCGGCGCCGCACAGCGGCCGGATCACCATCACCTCCGGCGACGCGACCGGGGACGGCTCACTGACCGTCAGCGACAACGGCATAGGCCTGAGCGAGGCCCAGGTCCACGAGCTGCTGGCGACCATCGGCCGCAGCTCCAAGCGCGACGACCTGGGCTTCGCCCGACACGAGTTCCTGGGCCAGTTCGGCATCGGTCTGCTGTCCTGCTTCATGGTCTCGGACGCGATCGAGGTGACCACCCGCCGCGCCGGCGAGCCCACCGTGCTGTGGCGCGGCCGCTCCGACGGCGGCTACGAGGTCGAGCAGGCCCCGGCCGACCGGCAGCGCGAGGAGGTCGGCACCACCGTCACCCTGCGCCCCCGCCCCGGCTGCGAGCACCTGCTGACCCGCCGCGCGGTGACCGGGCTGGTCACCCACTACGGCGCACGACTTCCGCACCCGGTCACGGTCGACGGCGAGACCGTCACCGGCGGCCGGGCCCCGTGGGACCGGCCCGACGGGGAGAGCCCGGCCGCGCGCCGGGCCCGCCTGGAGGCCTACTGCGAGGACGTCTTCGGCTTCACGCCGTTCGACGTGGTGGACGTCGCCGCCGCCGAGGCCGGCCTGCGCGGGGTGGCGTTCGTGCTGCCGATGCCGGCCAACCCCGCCGTCCCCGCCGCCCACCGGGTGTACCTGAAGCAGATGCTGCTGTCCGAGGGCGCCGAGCGGCTGCTGCCGGAGTGGGCGTTCTTCGTCCGCTGCGTGGTCGACACCGCCGAACTCCGGCCCACCGCAAGCCGCGAGGCGCTGTACGAGGACTCCCTGCTGGAAGCCACCCGGGACGCGCTCGGCGAGCAGCTGCGCGGCTGGCTGGTGCGGCTGAGCGTGCAGGAGCCGGCCCGGCTGCGGGCGTTCCTGCGCGTGCACCACCTGGGCGTCAAGGCGCTCGCCCTGCACGACGACGAGATGCTGCGCCTGGTCACGGAGTTCTGGCCGATGGAGACCAACGTCGGCCCGCTCACCCTCGCCGAGTTCACCGACCGCTACGGGCTGCTGCGGTTCACCCCGCTGCTCGACGAGTTCCGCCAGCTGGCACCGGTGGCCGCCGCCCAGGGCCTGGCCGTGGTCAACGCCGGCTACGTCTACGACGCCGAGCTGATCGACCGGCTCGCCACCACGGACCGGCAGTTGGAGGTCGAGCAGCTGCGCGCCGCCGACCTGGCCACGCACCTGGAGCGGCTGGACGCGGCCGAGGAGCAGGCGCTCGCGCCCGTCCTGGCCGGGGCCGACCGGGTGCTCGCCCGGCTCGGCTGCGACCTGCTGGTGCGTTCCTTCGAGCCGTCCGGCCTGCCCGCCCTGTACCTGCTGGACGATGACACCGCGTTCCAGCTGGACGTCCGCGGCGCCCGCGAGCATGTGGACGAGACCTGGGCGGCGATCCTCGGCAGCTTCCAGTCCACCGCCGAGCCCCGGCCCCGCCTGGTGCTCAACCACCGCAACCCGCTGGCCAGGCAGGTGCTGACGCTGGCCGACCCCGGACTGCAGGCGATGTGTCTGGAGGGCCTGTACGTCCAGGCCCTGCTGCTCGGCCACCACCCGCTGCGCCCGGCGGACACCGCGGCGCTCAACCAGTCCTTCCTCGGCCTGATCGGCCGGGCCGTCGCCGGGGGTGCCGCATGAGCCGTACCGAGCAGGAACTGCGGGAGCTCTACCACAGCACCCACGGCATGCCGGCCGGCCCGGCGAAGTTCGCCGCGCTGGAGGAGGTGATCCGCCACGCCGACGCGCTGGGGCTGGTGGAGTTCGCCTTCGACGTCCGCATGTCGGCCACCTCGGTGTTCCAGCACAGCTGGGTGCCGTCCAAGGCGTTCCTCACCTTCTCCTGGTGCCTGGCCGCCTACGACCGGGAGCCCGAGCGCTTCGCCGGCCATCACGAGCACACGCTGCTCTGGCAGTTCAAGTGGATGGTCTACAGCGTCCAGCAGTTCCCCGAGGTCCCGCTCGGGCGGACGCTCGACCTGCTGGACGACATGGAGCGGCGCTACCGCCGCGGCGGCCACAGCATGCACGCCGTCCTCCAGCACCGCGGCCTGGTCGCCGAGAGCCTCGGCGACCTCGAGCAGGCCCAGGACTTCTACGAGCAGATGGCGCTGACCCGCCGTGACGGGCTGTCCGATTGCTCCGGCTGCGTGCCCAGCAGCCAGGTACGGACCCTGGTGGCGCTCGGCCGGGACGAGGAGGCGATCCGCATCGGCAGGCCCGCCCGGCGCTCCGGCTGCACCGAGCAGCCGCAGTGGATCAACTCCGAGCTGCTGCTGCCCTACGTCCGCACCGGCCTCGGCGAGCAGGCGGCCGAGGCGCACCGCAGCGCCTACCGCCGTATCCGCGACAACCCGCACCACCTGGGCGAGTTGGCCTCCAACGTGCTGTTCTGCGTGCACTCCGGGAACCTGGGGCGCGGACTCGACCTCGTCGAGCGCCACCTGTCCTGGCTGGACCGCGCACGCACCCCGTTCGCGGAGATGGAGTTCGCCGCGGCGGCCGCCGCCGTCCTCTCCGCCGTGGAGGCAGGGGGCGAGGGCGCATCGACCCTGCGCTTCCCCGCGGTGGAGGGCCGGCGCCGCCCGGACGCCCGGGTCACCGACCTCGCCGCGGAACTGCGGGCACGGGCACTGTCCGTCGCGGCCCGCTTCGACACCCGCAACGGCAACACGTACCAGAGCACCCGGATGCGGGAGTGGATGAACGCGGGGCCGATCGGCGAGCCGACCCCGCTGTCCGTCTTCGAGCGGGATCTGCAGAACCGCGGCGGCGAGAAGGTCCGCCGGCTGGTCGACCGGGTCGCGGCACTGACCGCCGCGGGCGACCTCGCCGGGGCCGCCCGCACCCGCGTCGCAGCCGCCGAGGCCCTGCTGGCCGACGAGCGGAACGGGGAGGCCGCGGAGGCCGCCGAGGAGGCCGTCCGCGAACTGGGCCGCCTCGGGCTGGCCGGCGAGGCTGCGGTCTGCCGCTGGCTGCTGGCCCGCGCCCACCGCGAGGACGGCGAGTGGCGCCGGGCCGCCGCAGCCCTCGGCGAACTCCTGGACTCGCAGGATCCGCAGACCTCCTCCCCGGCCCTGCCGCCGCGCCCCGAACTCGAGGCCCGCCTCGGCGAATGGCTGGGCCACGGCCCGGAGGCGGCCGCCCGGTACCTGTCCGCCGCCCGCGGTTTCGCCGCCGCCGACCGGGACGCCGATCGGCTCTCCGCCCTCGCGCAGGCACTGCGCCGCCACCCGTGGGGTGGCAGGGGCCCCGTCTCCGGCACCCTCGCCGACCTGCTGGGCGAAACCGGCACCGTCCTCGACGATCTCCTCGGCGAGGCGGCCGACGGCGGCACCGCCGCCGCGGAGGAGGCGGACACGGGTACCGTCACCGAGCTCCTGCTCCAGTACGCCCGCCACCTGCGGTCCGCGGGCCGCCACCGCGAGGCGGCCGACCGGCTGCTGACCGCCCGGGCCCTGCTCGAACGCCGGCCGCCGGCCGAGACCGAGGGAGCGCTCAACGCGGTGCTCACCGAGCTCGGCGAGGTGCACCTGCGGCTCGGCGACCCCGCCGCCGCCGAAGAGGCCGCCCGGGCCGCACTCGACGTACTGGACGACCCGGACGACGCCTGGGAGGAGATCCTGGTGCTGGTCAGAGCCCTGAAGGCCCGCGGCGCCGACCAGGAGGCCGCCGAACTCCTGAGCACCCACGGCCTGGACGAGACCGACCTGGACGACGAGGAGGACTGACGGGAGACTCGGCGGCGGTCGGGCCGCTGCCGCAGCTGCGACCATCGGCAAGTGGCAGTCCGTCATTCTGGTTACCCGGCTGCGGGGTTGCCTTGTCCGGTCAGGTCAGGGAGTGGGCGGCGGTGGCGAGGCGGTGGGCGGCTTCGGTCAGGTCGACGGGCTCCGTGGCGGCGGCGAAGTTGAGGCGCAGGTGGGTGGCCGGCGGTTCGGACGGGAAGTAGTGGCGGCCGGGGTTGGCGGCCACGCCGTGCGTCCGGGCCGCTTCGGTGAGGGCGGTGTCGGCGAGGCCGGCCGGCAGTTGCAGCCACAGGTGGAGGCCGCCGGCCGGGGGCCGGGCGAGCGTCCAGTCGGGGAGCTCGTGGGCGAGGGCGCCGGCCAGGACGGCGCAGCGTTCGCGCAGGGCGGTGGCCAGGGAGCGCAGGTGGCGGTCCCAGGCCGGGGTGCTGAGCAGTTCGACGGCGGCCTCCTGCAGTGGGCGGGCGATGAAGAAGTCGTCCACGCGGCGCATGGCCAGCAGGCGGCGCATCACCGGGCCGCGGGCGATCACGGCGCCGATCCGCAGGCTCGGGGAGGCCGGTTTGGTCAGTGAGGTGAGGTGGACGACGGTGCCGTCGCGGTCGTCGGCGACCAGCGGTCGCGGTACCGGTCCGCCGTGGCCGAGGTGGCGGGCGAAGTCGTCCTCGACGAGGAACGCCCCGGCGGCGCGGGCCACGTCGACGACCTGGTGGCGGCGTCGGGGTGCGAGGACGGTGCCGGTGGGGTTGTGGAAGGTCGGCTGGCAGTAGAACAGCCGGGCCCCGGTCATGGCGAAGGCGTCGGCGAGCAGGTCGGGGCGGACACCGTCCTCGTCCGTCGGCACGGGTACCGGGCGCAGTCCGGCGGCGCGGGCGGCGGCGAGCGCGCCGGGGTAGGTGGGCGACTCCACGAGCAGTGGGCTGCCGGGTGCGGCGACGGCGCGGAACAGCATGGAGAGTGCGCCCTGGCCGCCGCCCGTGACCAGGACGTCCTCCGGGCCGACGGTGCCGCCGGCCTGGCGGGCGAAGATCGCGCGCAGCGGCGCCAGGCCTGCGGCGGGGGCGCGGTGCCAGGCGTCCGGGCGGCGGGCGGCGCGGGCCAGGGCGGCGCCGAGTGCCCGGGTGGGCTGGAGGTTCTCGTGCAGGTAGCCGCCGGAGAGGGGGACCGTGCCGGGCGGTGGCGGTGCGGGCGGTCCGTCGGCCTCGCCGGGGTCGGCGTCGATGGTGCCCCGGTCGCGTCCGGCGAGGGCGATGGCCTGCCAGGAGGTGTCGCCGGGGGCGTCGCCGGAGCGGGCCTGACGCGGTGCCACGTAGGTGCCGCTGCCGGGGCGGGTGACCACCGTTCCTTCGGCGGCCAGTTGGGCGATGGCGCGGGCCACGGTGACCGGCCCGACGCCGTGACGGGCGATCAGTTCCCGGCTGCTGGGCAGCCGGTCGCCGGGGGCGAGCCCGGCGACCTCCCGTCGGAGGATCGCCAGCAGAGTCTCAGTACTGCTACTGTCGGACATGAAGAAGCATGGTAGCGCTTTCACTTCGACGCCGGAACCGCTCCTCGATCTCGACGCCCTGAGGGCCGACACTCCCGGCTGCGACTCGGTGATCCACTTCAACAATGCGGGTTGCGGGCTGATGGCCCGTCCGGTGCTGCAGCCGATGCTCGACCACCTGCAACTGGAGGCCGCCGTCGGCGGTTACGAGGCCTCTGCCGCACGGGCCGCCGGGATCGCCGACTTCTACGCGGCGACCGCCGAGCTCGTCAACGCCCGGCCCGGCAACATCGCCTTCGCCGCCAGCGCCACCCACGCCTACACCAAGGCGCTCTCCGCGATCGACTTCCGCCCGGGCGACGTCGTCCTCACCACCCGCAACGACTTCGTCTCCAACCAGATCGCCTTCCTCGCCCTGCGCCGGCGCCACGGCGTCGAGATCGTGCACGCCCCCGACCACCCGGACGGCAGCGGGGTGGACGTGGCGGCGATGGCCGCGCTGATGCGCTCCCGCCGCCCGCGCCTGGGCGCCGCCACCCACGTGCCCACCAACTCGGGCCTGGTCCAGCCGGTGGCCGAGATCGGCCGGCACTGCCGGGAGCTGGACCTGCTGTACCTGGTCGACGCCTGCCAGTCGGCCGGCCAGTTCGCGCTCGACGTCGAGGAGATCGGCTGCGACCTGCTCACCGCGACCTGCCGCAAGTTCCTGCGCGGGCCGCGCGGTTCGGGCTTCCTGTACGTCTCCGACCGGGTGCTGCGGGCCGGGTACGAGCCGCTGTACGTCGACATGCACGGTGCGCGCTGGACCGCACCCGGCAGCTACCGGCCGGTCGACACCGCGGCCCGGTTCGAGGAGTGGGAGTTCCCGTACGCGACCGTGCTCGGGTGCGCCGCCGCCGTCCGGTACGCCCTGCGGGTCGGCATCGCCCCGGTCGCCCGCCGGACCCCCGCGCTGGCGGGGCGGTTGCGCGAGCGGCTGGCCGGGGTTCCCGGCGTGCGGCTGCTCGACCGCGGTCCGGCGCCCGCCGCGCTGGTCACCTTCGCGATCGAGGGTCGGCAGCCGCAGCCGTTCAAGGCGGCGCTGGACGAGCGCCGCATCAACTCGGCTCTGAGCTTCCGGGAGTTCGCGCAGTTCGACTTCGCCGACAAGGACGTGGAGTGGTGCCTGCGGCTGTCACCGCACTACTACAACACCGAGGACGAGGTGGACGCGGTCGCCGCGGGCATCGCCGAGCTGGCGGGGCGCACCCGATGACCCAGGCCCCCACCGCGCCCGCTGCCGTCGACGCCGGGGCCGCGCAGAGCCTCTGGCACAACGGCGACTTCCTCCGCTTCTGGCTCGGCGAGACCGTGTCGCTGCTCGGCACCCAGATCACCGCCCTCGCCCTGCCGCTGACCGCCATCCGGGCCTTCGGTGCCACCGAGGAACAGGTCGGGCTGCTGCGCTTCCTGCAGCTCGTCCCCTACCTCGGGCTCGCCCTGCTGGTCGGGGTGTGGACCGACCGGGTCCGCCGCCGGCCCGTCATGCTGGGCGCCAACCTCGTCCGGCTGGTGCTGCTCGCCCTGGTACCGCTGCTGTACTGGTGGGACGCCCTCGACCTGCCCGTCCTGATGGCCGTCGCCTGCGCCGTCGGCATCGCGTCGGTGGTCTTCGACGTGAGCTGGATGTCGTACGTGCCGGTGCTCGTGCGGAGCCCCGCGCACTACGTCGAGGCCAGTGCCAAGATGGGCGCCAGCTCGTCCGCCGCCGACGTGGCCGGCCCCGGGCTCGCGGGCGTCCTGGTCTCCGCCCTCACCGCACCGGTCGCGCTGGTCGTGGACGCCTGCTCGTACGCCGTGTCCCTCGTCTCCCTGCTGCTCGTCCGCACCCCGGAACCCCGCCCCGAACCGGCTGCCGAGCGGCACCTGCTGCGGGAGCTCCGGGACGGCCTGGCCTGGGTCCTGCGGGACGGCGTGCTGCGGGCGCTCGCGCTCATCGGGTTCTGCTGCAACTTCTCCATGATCACCGTCTGGACGATGTTCCTGCTCTACGGCACCCACGACCTCCGCCTGGACCCGACCGCCCTCGGCGCCGTCTTCTCGACCGCCTCCGTCGGCGGACTGATCGGCGCACTCGTCTCCCGCCGGGTCGTCCGGCGCTTCCCGGTCGGCCGCGTCTACCTGGTCGCCCAGTCGGCGCTGCTGCTCGGACCGTCGCTGATCGCCGCGGCCGCCGGGCCGCGACCGGTGATGATCGGCATGTTCGTGCTGTCCTTCTTCACCACCTACCTCGGCCTGGGCGTGGCGGGCGTCGTCATCGTCAGCCTGCGGCAGGCGCTCACGCCGCAGTCGATGATGGGACGGATGACCGCCGCCTTCCGGACCCTCCTGTTCGGCGGCGGCGCACTCGGCGGCCTGACCGCCGGCCTCCTCGCCGGCCGGATCGGCGCCCGCGGCGCCCTGACGGTCGCGGCCGTCGCCTCCGCCGCCGTGGCCGTCGGGCTGTTCCTCTCCCCCGTCGTCCGCCTGCGCACCCTGCCGTCGGCGCCGGGGGAGGAACCCTCGCTCCCCCGGTGACGAACGTCTCCCCGCTGCCCGGGGCCGTGCCCGGGGCAGCGGGGGCCGTCCAGGACCGACCGCGTGCGGCGGCTACGCCGTGGGGATCTCCAGCAGCAGACCGCCGTCCAGGCGCTCCTGCATGTACCGGCCGTGCGCGGCGCACACCACGACCGTTCCGCCCTGCTCGTCCATGGCCAGGAAGGTTCCCGGCTCGCCGCACGGGCCCTGGGACCGGTCGTAGCCCCATCCGGCGCCGCACCCCTCGCACCAGGACCGGCTGCCCTCCGCCCGCAGCGCCGACCCGCAGCGGGGGCAGATCCCCCACCACGCCGTGCACGACCCCTGCCACTGGGCGGCACGCACCCGCGCCAGTTTCTCGGCCGCGGTACCGATCCGCCGTGCCGCCTGAGCGAGGGCGTCGTCCACCGCACCCGGCAGGGAGGCCCGCACGGCGCGCGGCAGGCCCGGCTGCTGTCTCAGCCGCTCCCGCATCGCGGCGACGTCCCGCGCCAGTGCGTCCGCGCGCGCCTGCAGGTCCCGTAGTTCCGCCGGAGTCGGCTCGTCACCGCCTCCGACGGGATCAGCATCCGTGAACAGCCCCATCACCCCCGACACGACCCCCGCGTGCAGGATGCCGACACACTCCGGTGCGGCGCCCCACCTGCGGTGGCCACCCACAAGAAACATCGTGATCAAACCATGGCATTCGCGTGCCGACAAGAGACAACCGTCACGCTGCACACATACGCCATCACGACCGGCACGACCGATGCAGTCGCGCCACACCGGAGTGTCGCAGACGCGGACCGGACAGGCATCCGCCGGGTGGCGGTGAACGCGGGGAACCGCCGGAACGCGGGGCGTCGGGGGGTGCAGCTCCATGCGCAGCCCGACGCCCTCGCGCAGCCCGTGCACCGGATCGGCGTCGCCCCGCCGGCCGGCCGCAGGCCCTGGATCACCGGCGCGCGGAAGATCGACCCCACCGACAGCGGCGAGGACGGGACGACCCGGTCAGGCAGAGCGTGTGCACCGTCGAGCCGCGCTGCACGAAGTACGCGGCGCCGGACACCACGGCGACGTCCGGCCGGGGCGCGGTGCCGCCGTTCCGCATCGCAGCCGGCCGGCCCGGGCGCTGCGGGTACTACAGCCCGTTGCGTCGGCGGGCGAGGTGGACGGTGATGTCGGCGGACAGCTCGACGGCGTCGGGGAGGGTGTGCAGGATGCGGGCGAACACCTGCTGCCGGTGCGGGGCGGGCAGGACGAGGTAGGCGGAGACGGTCGACAGGTGGCCGACGTAGTCGTGGGCACTCAGCGTCAGGCGCCTTTCGATCACGTGCTGTTGGACGTCGGTGAACCACTCGGCGCGCTGCAGTTCCGTGCCCGGCCACTGCATGTCGCGCTCCGGGGGCGTCCCGTCCGGGGACGGGATCTCGTCGGTGTCCAGGTACGGTGCCCGTGCGGTGCGGACGGCTTCCTCCACGGCCGGATCGGCCAACCGGACCGGGCCGCCGAACGAGGCGAACACACCGCCCGGTTCCAGCAGTGCGGCCGTGCGCGGCCACCGGCCCTCCGGGTTCGTCCAGTGGAGTGCGGCCGCGGCGTAGACCAGGCCGTACGTCTCGCCGGGCCGCAGGTCCTCGAAGGCTGCCTGCACCGTTCGGACGCTCGGCGGAACGTGCTTGCGCAGCTCGGCCAGCATGGCCCCGTCGGGCTCGGTGGCGGTGACCGTGACGCCCCGTCGGGCGAACAGACGGGTGGCCTTGCCCGTCCCGGCGCCGATCTCGAGAGCAGAAAGGAGGGGACGGCCGGCGTATGCCGCCACCATGTCGAACAGTTCGGCGGGATACCCCGGCCGGTGCCGTTCATAGGCTTCCGCGATGGTCCCGAAGCTCAGTGCTCGACCAGACATGCCGAGCATCCTGACACGGGCGGCACCGCCGGCGCAGGGCCGGCGCGGGACCGGCGCCGCCCGGACGCCGGCGCCGGCCCCGCGGCAGGGCTACAGGTCGAACTTCGCGATGACGGGTGAGTGGTCGGAGGGCTTGTCGTGCGCGGCGGTCGGGTGGGCCTCCGTGACGTTCGGGAGCTTCTCGTTGCCGGTGGAGACCTCCGTGACCTTGGCCAGCAGGGCGTGGCTGATCATGATGTGGTCGATCAGTTCGGGCTGGCCCTCGAAGAGCCGGGAGAAGCCGCCCTGTTCGAGGATGCGCGGTGCGAGGTTCCACAGCCGCTTGGCGTCGCCCTGGTCGGGGTGTGCGAAGCCGCCGGTGCCGATCTGGGAGCCGGGCGGGCCGTAGAGGATCTGGGTGGTGGCGGCCTTCCAGTCGTCGTTGAAGTCGCCCAGCACGATCACCTCTCGCGTCTTGCCGTCGCCCTGCAGCAGGTCGTCGGCCAGGTCGCGCATGGTGACGGCCTCGGCCCCGCGGCGGAACAGCGCGTAGGCGGCGAAGCGGGCGCGCAGGCCTTCGTCGTGGGTGCTGTGCCCGCCGCCGGGGAAGGTGAGCAGCTTCGACTTGAGGTGGCAGACCGCCACGTGGACGCTCTGGCCGGGGGTGGGCTCGATACGGACGGCGAGGCCGCCGCGGCCCATCTCGTCGATGGTGGTGCCGTCGTCGTTGACCTGGACGCCGCCGAGGTGGGTGGGGAAGGCGAGCCGCTGCTGGACGTCCAGCAGCGGGCTGCGGCTGATGACGCCGACCCGGATGCCGCGCGGGTCCGGGTGGTCGGACACCGCGGTGTGCCAGACGCCGGGCAGCGCGGCCACGAGGTCGTCGAGGGCCTCCTGGCTGCCGACCTCCTGGACGCCGAGCAGGTCCGGCGCGATCTCGGAGACGACTCCGGCCAGGGCTTCGACCTTGGCCTCGTAGGCCGCCTGGTCCTTCGCGGCGCACTTGTTGGGGTTGGGCGGAGTGCCGGCCGGCAGGGGCCGGCAGAAGTTCTCCACGTTCCAGGTTCCTATGGTGATCACGGCTGTTCCCTTCGCCGTCGACCGGGCTGCAGGCAGCCCGTCAGTTGCCGACCCGGAATTCGTACTTGTCGGCGAGCTTCTGCATGGACTCGAGGTCCGGGTGTCCGTCGGCGTCGGCTCCGGCGAAACCGCAGTGCTCCTGCCACTCCGCGTAGGCCCGGAGCGTCAGGGTGCCCCAGGAGCCGTCGGCCCAGCGGGAGTCGAGCAGTCCTTCGCCCTCCAGCGCCTTCTCGACCACGAGCACCTGTTCCCAGCTGTACGAGCGGTGGCCGGTCGGCGCCAGGACGTCCGCGGCGATGGCGTGCTCCAGCTGGCCGAGGTACACCCAGGGCCTGGGGTCCTGGCCGTCCGAGCCCGACGTGGCCGGCGGAAGATCGGTGTACGAGGCGGAGGCCCGGCCGCCCCAGCGGGGGTCGGCAGAGAGCCGCCCCTCCGGGAACGGCGGGCAGCCGTACCCGTACACCCGCACCTCGCGGCGGCGGATCGGCCCGCGCTTGTAGACGCCGTCGCCGTTGCTCGCACCGGTGAGGTTGGTGTTGCCCCCGATCGTCCAGATGTGCTCGGGGTCGAACCGGTGGACCCGCTCGATGTGGGAGCCGCCGGGGCCGAACTGCTCGCCGGCCACGCCGTAGAACACCTCGGCGCCGACCATCGGGAACTCCGACCACCAGCCCTTCTGCTTGTAGTACTGCACTCCGTCCGGGCAGGAGGCGGACAGCTTGCAGTAGTCCTCGAGACCCGCGCGCCAGGTGCCCCAGGACTGGAAGATGTAGCACCAGGGCTGGTTCTGCCACCACGCCGGCGCCTTGCCGGCGTCGATGAGCTCCTTGGCGTACTTGTTGTGGTTGTTCGAACCCTCCCTGTATCCCGCCTCGGCCATCAGCAGGTCCAGGCACCTGCGCAGGCTGGACTTGGACGGACGCGGCCCGACGGAGCCGCCGTTCGGCAGGAAGTCCTGGTAGCGGCCGCTGGTGTACGTCGACCACGGCGACCAGCCGCGCGCCTCGGTCTGGATCGCGTGTGCGACCTTGGCGTTGTAGGTGGGCCCGCGCAGCGCCGCCTCCACCCGCAGGTTGTCGGGGAACCCGAAGTCCTGCGGGCGGCGGAGCGACCTGATCTGGAACAGGCCGATGCTGGGACCCCACTTCGCGTTGGCCAGGTTCTCGTCGCCGACCGCCTCCGGCCGGCCGGTCGACTCGGCCATCGCCACCGCGGCGGCGACGTCGACCTCGTTCTCCTCGAACCCCACCTCGCGCGACAGATGGCGGAGTTCGTCGTACGACAAAGCCATTTCGGAACACTTCTTCCGAAGAACACCCCGAAGAGAATGGATGCGTCGACGGCGGTGACCGTGACTCGGATCGCGACGCGCCGGGGCGGGGGCGCGCTGTCCGCCGTGGCCGACCCGGGGCAGCCGGACCGGCGGCAGGGCGCCCTCGGCGCTGCGCGCGGGGAAGGGCGGGGCTCGCGTGTCCGCCCCGCCCATCCATTCTCCCCCGCTCACCGGGCCGCACAACTGCACTCACTCGCTGTGACAATGAACCTGCGCTTCGCCTCGACTTCGTGACATTCCGTCACAGTGGGGTGCGGTCGCGGCGGCTCGCGGTCATGGCCCGGGCGGTCGCTGCGGTTGCTGCGGTTGCTGCGGTTGCGGCGAGGAGCGCCCCGCACCGCAGGCGTCACCGCCATCTCGGCGCACTACCTGCTGCACACCTGCCTGGGCGGCCCCGCCGCCTGGCGCGGTCGGCGACCAGACCGGAACGGGCACAGGATGTCGGGTGGGCGGCCGGCGCGGCGGCCTAGCGTGGACGGCAGAACAGGAAGGAGACCGGGGTGCTGGAGCGGTTGAACCAGGCCATGGAGTACATCGAGGGCCACCTCGGCGAGGAGATCGAGGCGGCCGAACTCGCCCGTGTCGCGGCGACGTCGGAGTACCACCTGCGGCGGCTGTTCTCCGCGCTGGCGGGCATCCCGCTGTCGGAGTACGTCCGGCGGCGGCGCCTGACCCTCGCCGGCGCCGAAGTGCTGGCCGGTCGGCGGACACTGCTCGACATTGCAGTGCGCCACGGCTACGGCTCCGGCGAGGCGTTCGCCCGGGCGTTCCGCGCCATGCACGGCGTCGGGCCGCGCGAGGCCAGGGAGACCGGCGCAGCGCTGCAGTCCCAGCCCCGGATGTCCTTCCGCCTCGTCGTCGAAGGGAGCAGCAGTATGCGGTACCGGATCGTGGAGAAGGGGGAGTTCCGGGTGGTCGGGTGCAAGGTGACCGTCCCGCTGGTGCACGAGGGGGTGAATCCGGCGATCGCCGCCTTCATCCGGGGCCTCGGCAAGGAGACCGTGCAACAGATCGCACAGCTCAGCGACCAGGAGCCGGCCGGGGTGGTGTCGGTGAGCGTGCTGCCTGCTGCCGGGCGCGCCGAGGGGGTCGACGTCGACTACTACCACGCGGCGGTGACCGGCCGTCCGGCGCCCGAGGATCTGGACGCGCTCCCGGTGCCGGCCGGGACGTGGGCGGTGTTCGACAGTTCGGGGCCGTTCCCGCAGGCCCTGCAGTACATGTGGCGGGACGTGTTCACCCAGTGGTTCCCGTCCAACCCGTACGAGAGCAGGCCGGGCCCGGAGATCCTCAGTACCCGGCTGTCGCCGGACGGCGCGCATGCCGATGCCGAGCTGTGGATTCCCGTGGTGCGCAGCGCGCCCTGACGCCGGTGTTCCGGGCCGCGGCCGGCTCACCCTGGGGGTGCGCCGGCCGGGCCCGGCACATCTGCCGCACCGGCGAGGTCAGGCACCCAACGAATAGCAGTGGTCCTCAGTCTGTGCCCGCCACCACCACGTCCCGCCCTCCGCGTCGGCCGCGGCCGCGGCCGCCGGGTCGATCCGGGCGAGGGACGACCGGACGAAGGCCAGGAAGGCGTAGTGCTCATCCATGAGGTCGTCGCCACGGGTGTCGCGGCCGACCGACAGGCACAGCGCCCAGTCGCTCATCGCGAGGCAGGCGGCGAACGCGGTGAGCGAACTGTTGACCGTGCCGCCGTACGAGTCCAGGACCCGGCCGGTGGTGAGGTCGACCCAGAGGGCCGGATCCCCGTGGACGTGTGCGACCACCAGCCGGCCGTCCTCGACAGCCAGTTCCGTCAGGGCCCGATCGGTGTCCAACCAGCCGAGTGCCGAGATCTCGGGCAGTCCCAGCGAGCCCAGCGCCCGGGCCGCCTCCGCGCCGCCGGTCGCCTCGGCGAGCCGCACCGGGTCTGCGAGGACCAGACCGCGGTAGTACGGCTGCACATCCCCGGGCGTCAGCCGTTCGCTGTCCCACCAGGCGTCCCTGGGCAACAGGTTGGGCGCGGTCTCCCGCTCCCGCAGACCCTCCGCGCCCGGGCCCGGCGCCGAGCCGGACGGGCTGAAGTCGACCAACGCCGCACTGCTGTAGCTCGCGAAGTCCCGGAGCTGAAGGCTGTCCCGTATCAGCCCGTCGGCGGCGCGCGAGCGGGACAGCGACTGCGGACTGCCCGGAGGGTGACGGTGGTGACGCCACTCCCCACAAGGTTCGAGTCGCAGCCCGGCGCGGGTGCACGATCAATCGATCGGCACTTGCTGTCAGCCGACGCCCGGGGAAGCGGGTTCCCACGGCTGGACCCATGGGGCGGGCCACGCCTCGGCTGCGGCGAGCAGCGGGTCGAAGGTTGCGCCGTCGATGCCCTCGCGGATGACGTCGGCGTGGCCGCCGTGCCGTGCCGTCTCCTCGATCAGGTGCAGCAGGACCCAGCGGACCGACCATTCCTTGACCTCTGCCGGAATCCACGGAGCCCCCTGCGGCACCGGAACGGCCTGCCCGAGGTCCGGAACACCGGCGATCACCTCGTCCGTCCGCTCGGCCGCCTCGGCGTACGCGGCCAGGACCTCGGCGAGGGTCTCGTCCGGGGCGAGTCGGAACTCGTCCGCGTCCGACTCGTCCGCTTTCCGCTGCGTCCCGCGCTGCTGCTGAAGGACGAGGTCGGTCCAGTAGCCCTCGCACCGTGCGGCGTGCTTGATCAGACCGCCGATGCTCAGCTCGCTGGGGGAGGCCGCCATGCGGGCCTGCTCCTCGGTCAGGCCGTAGGCGGTGACCCGCAGCGCGCGCCGCTGGTGGGCCAGGTAGGCGGTCAGCGCCGTACGCTCATCGGCGACGGGCGGGACGACTCTCGGCATGGCGGGACCCTCTCGCAGTGCAAGTTCTTGCAGCAAGTTTCAGCTGGACTCTACTGCCGCTCCCCTCTGACGTACACCGCGCCGATCAACCCGATCCCAACCCCTCAGTACCGGCTCCGCCGGCCGCGGTGTCGGCGGGCGGTGCGACCGAACCGGAAGCCGGCAACGACCCTGCGTGTGACGCCGACGCCCGAGGGTTGCAGCAGGACCTGTTCGCCTCGCCGTTCGGTTCCTCGAAGTCGGTCGGGTAACGGTGGAACAGCCTCTCGTCCACCGTGCTCACCTGCTGCATCACAGAGCCGGGCCAGTCCCGCGGACGGCGAAGAGCCGCAGGGTTCAGAGGAAGTGCCCGCTGGCGAGGTAGGGGGCCGGGACGGGCATGCCGCGGACGGCGATGTAGCCCTCCTGGCCGATGTCGAGGCGGGCGGCCAGGCCGACGTCGATCGCCCATTCGTTGGGGGTGGTGATGCAGTTGACCAGGGTGTCGCCCTGCGAGGAGGCCAGGGCCTCCCACAGCAGCTCCTGTGCGGTCTCCGGGTGGGCGGCCGCCAGCAGCGAGGCCCGCCCGCGGTCGTCGATGTAGACGTATCCCGGCTTCGCCGCGTCCCGGGACACAACCAGCCGCAGGGTGTCGAGCATGTAGCCGTGGTCGGGGCCGTGGCCGGCCAGGCGCAGGTCCCGGTCCAGCCGGTCCATCCACTCGAAGTCGTCGGCCCGGCCCTCCTGCAGGCCGTGGACCGCGGGGAGCATGGACCGGTCGACGGTGCCGACCATCTGCATCTCCGGGTGCAGGGAGAATCCCGCCAGCCGGTACCGGCGGGTGGCACCCGCATGGACGCTAGAGGAGAAGATGCCGGGGCGTCCGTCGGCGTGACGGAGCGCGGCGTCCATCAGCCGCTTCCCGATGCCGCGGGCCTGATGGCCCGGCAGCACGCCGTAGGTCGCGAGGACCCACAACGGCCCGCGGTTCTGCGAGACGGCGAAGCCCCACGACCTCGGAGGCGCCGGACTCCTCCGCCACGGCGACCCAGCAGCCTCCCGGGTCGACGCCCAGGTAGTACCGCATGCGGTCGATCCACTGCTGCGAGGCGGCTGCCGAACGCGGCCTGGCCTCCGGGTCGCTGACCCGCCGGGTGCTCCGCTCCGCCTCGAAGAACGTCACCGCGGATGCGCGTTCCGCCGAGGCGAGATCGTCCTCGCACATCAGCCTGACCTGAACCGACTCCATCCCCCCACCGTAGGGACCCGCCGGGCCGGGCCGCATCCGGTTATTCCGGCCGCCCCGGGTCGTCAGCGGAGCCGTCGACCGGCGGACGGATTGGTTCGCCCTGCTGTCGGTGCGTACCCATAGCGTGTGGGCATGACCGTCTCCGCGTCGCTGCCTGCTGAAGTACGCCCGTTGTTCCCGGCCGAGGCCGCCCGCCATTTGGCCCTGGCAACCTCTCTCCCGGCCGGCCGTCTCATCGGGTCCGACGAAGGCGACGACGCCACACCGGTCATGTGGATGAGCGACGGTCCGGCACCGGCCGGACTCTGGGAGGCACTTCACCGCGAGCGGCAGCACTCGGGGCTCCGGCCGCTGCTCCTCGCTCCGCTGCACGACGACCGGGAATTCCGCCCGTGGCTGTCCCAGGAGCTGTACCCGCGGGAGATGTCGTCCCCGGCCGAGCACGACGCCGCGACCCTGCTGCGCGCAGCGTGGGAGGACGTGGCTGTGTGTCGGACGGACGATCCGGACGAGGCCGAGCAGCGGTCCGCCATCACAGCCCCGTTCGGCCCCTCCTGGCCGGGGCAGACGCCCGCGCCCGGTTCGGCAGTGGACGCCGACGCGCACGCTCGGGCGTACGCCGCCCGGCTGCTGCGCGGTCGTCCGGCCCTTCGAATCGGACTCGTCCCGGCCGACAACGGTGCCGCCGCGCTGGCCGCCTGCGGGTGGAGCGGCCCGGCCAACCACGAGAAAGACATCGGCAGGATTGCTGCGGTGATCGGAAGTTGGGGGCAGCGCTTCGGGGCTCAGGTCGTCTGTGCCGGCTTCGACACCCTCTGGCTCAGCATCGCGGACCCGCCCACCGGCGTGGACGAGGCACACCTGGCAGCTGCCGAGCACCTGGCGGTCTGTCCCGACAACATCCTGCAGGGCGTCGGCTCTCTGGCCGTGTACGCGGAGAGCCTCGTCGGTGCCGACAGCTGGACGCTGTGGTGGGACTGACCCGACCGCCGTCGTGGCCGAGTACGTGAGCCTGGACGGTCTTCGGACCCGCATCTTCACGCACCGCCTCGACAGCGAACATCCGGACGGTGCCGGCGGCGCGCTGGTTCAGCGACAACCGCACGCCCTGGCGTGACCCCAAGGGCTACATCATCTGCACGGCACCTGTCTGGAAACCGGCTCGCTGAGTGCTCGCGGACGGAGGTGTGGTGGGCGAGGGCGGATTCGAACCGCCACAGCCGAAGCGGGGGTTTTACAGACCCTTGGGCTCTCCAGTGCCCAGCTCGCCCCTGGCGGAGGAGACCGCGGCCGGTGCAGCCTGCCGGCCGCGGTCTCCTCCGTGAACTGCTGATTGTGCTGCGCGGAGAGTGCGCGGATCGAACGCGCGCGGGTGTGACCCCGACGACGGCTTAGCAAGCCGCTGCCTTACCACTCGGCCAACTCTCCTGGTGTGTTGCGCTGCCGGACGAGGATTCGAACCCCGAACTTCCTGATCCAGAGTCAGGTGTGCTGCCAGTTGCACCATCCGGCACGGGTGGGCGGCACGGAAAAGGGCCGCCCGGGCGGGGAACGATCCCCGCGGGCGGCCCGGCCACAGGGGCCGGTCAGCGCGCTACGAGGACGTCCCGCTGTACTGGGAACTCGAGGAGCGCTGATAGGACTGGCCACGGGTGGTGGTGTTCACGGTCGCGCTCCTTCCTGGTCGTCCGGCGCGATGCGCCCACTGTGCCGCACGCCCGATCGAGGGGACAACCGGTTTTTAGGGCCACCGGCCACCCGGCCGCGCAGGGCGGGGCGGTTTCGGTTATTCCGGGGGCTGCTGCGGATCTCCTGTTCTGTGCGGGGTGTGCGCAGCCGCCCGTGCCCTGCACCTCGGCAGTGCCGTTCTACCGGAAAGAGGCCCCGATGGCCGCGTCTCCTCGCCCGTACTCCCGTGGCTGGGTCCTGGCGTCCGCGATTCCCGCGGTGCTCGTCCTCGCGCTCGCCGCGTGGGCCCGGTCCCCTGCGCCCGCACGGACCGCGCCGCCGTCCCCCGGCAGCGCCGCGACGGCCGTTCCGCCGGGTGCCGCGCCCCTCCTCGTCGGCATCGTCGTCCTCGTCCTCCCCCGTGCCGGTGAAGCCGGTCCGGAGTTCGGCTTCGTACCGCCAGTGGTGGCGCATCGCGAACAGCCGGGACCCGGAGCGCAGCAGGAACTCCGGCCCGTCCGCTCCGGCGGTCAGCTCCAGTACGCGGCGGCCGCCGGCGACGCCCTCCCGGCGCAGGTGGGGCGCGCCCCAGTCGCAGCGCCTGCCGGTCCGCCGGCCGTACGGGTCGGTGGTGCCGTAGGAGCCGACGGTGTCGGGGTGGCCGAGGACGCCCCGCACGGCGCCGGCCGCGTACCGGAACGCCCGGGCGTGGCCGAGGGCTGCGCCGCCCGGCCGAAGCACGGGAACGGCGAGTTCTGCGAACTCCTCTCCGCCCCAGGGCGTGCTGACGATCCGGTCGACCCGGGCGCCGTCCGCGGCGAGCCCGGTGGCGGCCCGCGGTCCGCCGGGGGTGACCGACCACGCCCATCCGAACCGCTCGGCCACCGCCTGCTCCCCGGCCTCGTCCGTGCTGTCGCCCCAGTCGGTGCCTGTGAGCCGCTCGGCGAGTGCCGCGATCCGTGTGCCGTCCACCGTGGATCCCCCTTGATGATCACCGTGACGGTAGCAGCGTCCGCCGACGCACCTCTCCGGTCGGCCGGGCCAGGAGGCGAGGACGCCAGGGCCCGTCCTCAAAGGGCACGCGGGTGGTCGGTTCAGGGGCGCTGGGGCACCCATGAGCTCGGAAGACACGCCCTACGGCCTGACCCGGCCGGCGCGGGACTCCAGGTGGCGCTGCTCGGCGAGGCTGGCGGTGGACTTCGCGGCGCGCCGGTAGTGCTCGTACGCCGTGGCCGTGTCGCCGGTCTTCTCCAGCAGGTGTGCCCGTACGGACAGCAGCCGGTGGTGCCCGGCCATCCGGTCGTCGCCGTCGAGGGTGGCCAGCAGGGCCAGTCCGGCCTGCGGGCCCTCGGTCTCGGCGAGGGCGACGGCCCGGTTGAGGGTGACCATCGGGTTGGGTGCGATGCGCTCCAGGATCAGGTAGAGGGCGTGCACCTGCGGCCAGTCGGTCTCCTTCGCGGTGGCCGCGTCGGCGTGCGTGGCGGCGATGGCGGCCTGCAGCTGGTACGGCCCCAGGGCCGGGCCGGCCAGGGCGGCCTTGGCCAGGTCCGTGCCCTCGTCGATCAGTGCGCGGTCCCACTGGGTGCGGTCCTGCTCGTCCAGCGGCACGAGGTCGCCGCCCGCCGTCGTACGGGCCTCCCGGCGGGCGTGGGTCAGCAGCATCAGCGCGAGCAGGCCGGTCACCCCGCCGTCCTCGGGCAGTTGCGCGTGCACCGCCCTGACCAGCCGGATCGCCTCTCGGGCGAGGTCGGCGCGGTGCAGTTCGCTGCCCGAGGAGGCGGTGTAGCCCTCGTTGAAGATCAGGTAGAGCACGTGCAGGACGACCTGCAGCCGCTCCTCGCGCTCCGGGCCGTCCGGCAGGACGAACGAGCTGCCGGCCGCCCTGATGCGCTGCTTGGCCCGGCTGATCCTGGCCGCCATGGTGGCCTCCGGCACCAGGAAGGCGCGGGCGATCTCGGCCGTGGTCAGACCGCCGACCGCGCGCAGCGTCAGGGCGATCTGCGACGCCGCGGTCAGTGCAGGGTGGCAGCACAGGAACAGCAGGAGCAGCGTGTCGTCGGTGTCCGGCACGTCCTCGGGCACCACCTCGGCGGCGGCCGCCCACTCCCGCTCGCGGCGGGCGCGGTCGCTGCGCATCCGGTCGATGAGCCGCCGGGAGGCGACGGTGACCAGCCAGCCGCGCGGGTTTTCCGGCACTCCCTCGGCCGGCCACTGCACGGTGGCGGCGAGGACGGCCTCCTGCACGGCGTCCTCGCTCCCCTCGAACCGGCCGTACCGGCGTACCAGCGTGCCGAGGACCTGCGGCGTGAGCCCACGCAGCAGGTCCTCGAAGTCCGGAGCTGTCATGCCTCCAAGTGTCCGTCGGAGAACATCACCTGCCGTACCTCGACACCCAGGCCCTCGATCGCGGAGTCGGGGATCTGCGCCGCCAGCTCGATCGCCCGCTCCTTGTTCTCGCAGTCGATCAGGTAGAAGCCGCCCAGGTACTCCTTGGCCTCCAGGAAGGGGCCGTCGGTCACCACGGGCCGGCCGTTGCGCACGGACACCACCGCGGCCTGGGACGGGTCGACCAGCGCCTGGGTGGTGATCAGCTCGCCGGACGCCTTCAGCGCCTCGATGAACCTGCCGTGGCCGGCGCCGATCGCCGCCTTCTCCTCGTCGGTCAGTGCGTCCAGCACGGCGGGG
The DNA here is from genome assembly GCF_050749075.1 of Kitasatospora dryopteridis. Lineage (NCBI taxonomy): Bacteria > Bacillati > Actinomycetota > Actinomycetes > Kitasatosporales > Streptomycetaceae > Kitasatospora > Kitasatospora dryopteridis. The sequence goes on from NZ_CP192749.1 coordinate 658,315, forward strand.
TTGATGTGCAGGCCGATCAGGAACTTCATCGCGTACTCCTCGTCGTTCACGGGCCCCGGGCCGGGGCCCTTCGACCGGTGGTCGGAGCCGCCCGCGCCGTTTTGACATCCCCCGGCAACTCCCCGCGGGCAAATCTCGCACGGGTCCGCACCGGCTGCGCGCCGCCGCACCGCCCGGACGGTGCGGCCCTCGCGGGATCCGAGTCCGAGCGGTGTCAAGAAACGCCCGGCCGCTCCGACCGCCCCGCAGAACGTCGAGAGAACAGGATTCCTGACATGCGAGTCACCCGGGCACGGCTGGGGCTGGCCCTCCTCATGCTGCCGACCTTGATCGTCGCGATGGACGTGACGGCGCTGCTCCTCGCGCTCCCACAGCTGAGCGCCGACCTGGGCGCCACGGGCGTCGAGCAGCTGTGGATCAGTGACGGCTACGGCCTCGTGGTGGCCGGGCTGGTCATCACCACGGGCACGCTCGGCGACCGGATCGGCCGCCGACGGCTGCTGATGACCGGCGCAGCGGCGTTCGCGGTGCTGTCGGTCGTGGCCGCCTTCGCGACCGGCCCGCTGATGCTGATCGTCGTGCGGGCGCTGCTGGGCGCCGCGGGCGCGACCCTGGCGCCGTCCACGCTCGCCCTGATCACCAGCATGTTCCGTGACGAACGGCAGCGCGGGCAGGCCGTCGCGGTGTGGGCGGCCTGCCAGTTCACCGGCGGCGCGCTCGGCCCGGTACTCGCCGGGCTGCTGCTGGAGCACTTCTGGTGGGGCTCGGTGTTCCTGGCGGCCGTACCGCCGATGGTGCTGCTGCTCGCCGGGCCGGTGCTGCTGCCGGAGTTCCGCAGCGACCGGGCCGGCCGGCCGGACCCGGCCGGAGTGGGGCTGTCGCTGGTGGCGGTGCTGCTGGCGGTGTACGGCATCAAGCGGCTGGCCGTCGGGAGCGTGCCGGCCGTGCCGGCGGCGGCGCTGGTCGCCGGCACGGCCGTCGGTCTCCTGTTCGTGCGCCGGCAGTTGCGGGTGGAGGCGCCGCTGCTGGACCTGCGGCTGCTGAGGAACCGCCCGTTCACGGCCGTCCTGGTCGCGCTGGTCTTCGCCGGCATCGCGATGGCCGGCACGGGCCTGCTGGTGACCCAGTACCTGCAGGGCGTGCTGGGCCGTTCGCCGCTCGCGTCGGCGGTGCTGTTCGCCCCGATGGGCCTGGGCGTGGCGGTCGGCACCGTGGTGGCGCCGGCGCTGGCCCGGCGGACGAGGCCGACCACCGCGATCGCCGGCGGGCTGGTGGTGTCGGCGCTGGGCAGCCTGCTGCTGGTCGGCGCCGACGGTGCGGGGGCCCTGCCGCTGGTGGTGGCCGGCATCACGGTGCTGGCGCTGGGCACCGGGCCGCTGTTCGCGCTCGGCACCGGACTGGTCCTCGGGTCCGTGCCGCCGGAGCGCGCGGGCTCGGCGGCGGCGATGTCGGAGACCGGGAACTACTTCGGCGGTTCGCTCGGCTTCGCACTGCTCGGTTCGCTGGCCGCAGTGGTCTACCGGAGCCGGACGGACGGTACCTCAGACTCCCTGGCCGGCGCGGTCGCCGCCGCCCACCGCCTTCCGGACGGCCGGGGCGCGGAGCTGCTGCACACCGCGCGGGAGGCGTTCACCGCCGGCCTGCACGTCACCGGTGCCGTCGCCGCGGCCGTCTTCGCCGGGCTGGCCTGTCTGACCCTGGCCATGCGCCCGGCGCCCAGGACCACCGCGGCTCCGGTGCCCGAGTACGAGGCGACCCGCCCGTAGCGGTGCCGGGCTCGGGGGCGTGCCTACGGCGTGCCGGGGAGCCGGACCGTGACGAGGAGACCGCCGGCGGGTCGGAGGGCCAGGTCGAGGGTCCCGTCGTGGGCGCGGACGATGCTGTGCACGATGGCCAGGCCGAGGCCGACGCCGGCGTGCTCGCCGGTGCGTACGCGTTCCGTTCCGCGCCGGAAGGGTTCGGTGAGGGTCGGTACCAGTTCCGGTGGGAGCCGGCGGCCCGTGTTCTCGACCCGCAGCACGCTCGTGTCGCCGTGTGTCTCGGTGTGGACCGTCACGCTGCCGCCGGCGGGGAGGTTGTGGACGACGGCGTTCTGGACGAGGTTCGTCACCATCCGCAGCAGGAGCTCCGCGGAGCCGCTCGTCCGGGCCGCCCCGCCGGTGACGTCGAGCGTGATCCGGCGCTGTTCGGCGAGGGGAAGCAGCGTTTCGGCGGCTTCCTCGGCGACGAGCGAGAGGTCGACGCTCTCGCGGGGGAAGTTGCCGCGGTCGCCGCGGCTGAGCAGCAGGAGGGCCTCGGTGAGGTCGATCGCCCGTGCGTTGACGGCGTGCAGGCGTTCGACGAGTTCGCCCCGGTCCCGCGTGGGGTCCTTGCGGGCGACGTCGAGGAGCGTCCGCGAGATCGCCAGCGGGGTGCGCAGCTCGTGGGAGGCGTTCGCGGCGAACCTCTGCTGCTCGGCGACGTGGGACTCGAGTTGTTCGAGCATCGAGTCGAACGCGTCGGAGAGCTCACGGAATTCGTCCCGGCGGCCCTTCATGCGGATCCGGTGGGACAGCGCCCCGTTCCCGGCCGTCCGTGCCGCGGCCGTGATCCGGGTGAGCGGTGCGAGCATCCGGCCGGCCAGGAACCATCCTCCGACCAGGCCGAACACCAGGAGGAAGGCCATCGCCACGGCCGCAGCGGGGGCGAAGGTGTGCACGAGGAGGTAGCGGTTGGGCGAGATCCCGAGCAGGCCCTGGCTGTTGTCGGGCACGTAGCGCAGCAGGAACATCCACACCACGGCCAGCAGGAGAGCTCCGGCGACGAAGAGGAATCCGGCGTAGCTGAGGGTGAGCTTCAGTCGGACGCTGAGCCCCGAACGTCTAGGCATGCGCACCGCCGGGGGCGGTGGTGTCCGTGCCGGCGTCGATCCGGTAGCCGACGCCGGGCACCGTGGCGATGATCCATGGTTCGCCGAGCCGTCTGCGCAGGGCGGAGACGGTGATGCGCACGGCGTTGGTGAGGGGGTCGGCGTTCTCGTCCCAGGCCCGTTCCAGCAGTTCCTCGGCGCTGACGACCCCGCCCTCGGCGGCGACGAGGACTTCCAGCACGGCGAACTGTTTGCGGGTGAGCGCGACGTAGCGTCCGTCGCGGAAGACCTCCCGGCGGAAGGGGTCGAGCCGCAGCCCCGCGATCTCGCGGACCGGGGGCCGGGCGTACGCGCGTCTGCGGTCGAGCGCCCTCAGCCGCAGGACGAGCTCCCGCAGGTCGAACGGCTTGGTGAGGTAGTCGTCGGCGCCGAGCTCGAACCCGGAAGCCTTGTCGTCGATCCGGTCGGCGGCGGTGAGCATGAGGATCGGGATGCCGCTGCCGGAGGCGACGATGCGCCGGGCGACCTCGTCGCCGGAGGGGCCGGGGATGTCGCGGTCGAGGACCGCGAGGTCGTAGGAGTTGACGCTGAGCAGTTCCAGGGCGGAGTCGCCGTCGCCGGCGATGTCGGCGGCGATCGCCTCCAGCCGCAGGCCGTCACGGACGGCTTCGGCCAGGTAGGGCTCGTCCTCCACGATCAGTACGCGCATGCCCGAAGCCTAAGCAGCACGACATATCGCCGGCGTATGCGGAGACGCGTGCGCACCGGTCTCGGTCGAGGCGTGGCGGAGCAGGCGGGGAGGCTCCGCGTCAGACGGGTCGAGGGCCCCGTACCGCAACTACTCGCGCCCGGACGGCGCTTCCGCCGTGGTGCGCCACCAGCGGCGCGACGCCAGTGCGGCCAGCACGGCGCCGGCGGCGTTGACCAGGACGTCGTCCACGGAGGACACCCGGTCCAGCTGCAGGACGTACTGTGCGGTTTCGACCAGGACCGAGCAGCCCGCCCCGAGTGCCAGGATCCGCGGCACGGACGCCAGCGCCGCGAACCGCATCGGGGCGAAGAACCCCAGCGCCGCGAAGACCAGCAGGTTGCCGACCGTCCCGAGCGGCCCCATCGTGAGCAGGTCCCGCAGCGGCACCAGGCTCACCCGGCCGGGGACGGTACCGGCCCCGGCACCCGGCATCATGGTCAGCCAGAGGAACGGCACCGTCCCGTGGACCATGCCGACCTCGGCCAGCGCCATCGGCCACGCTGGCGCGACGCCGGCGGCACGCCGACGGCGCGCCAGGGCCCACGCCACCAGCGCGGCCAACGGCAACGTGACCAGCGTCATGAGCACCACACCGTTGAACGTGTCGAAGCAGCCGTGCCACCGCCCGGCCATGCACCTCGGAGCGGACATCATCAGCGGCCGCCGTACGACGAACGCGGCGCTCGCCAGACCGAGGACCGCCAGGCCGATGAGCACGATCCTGCGCGTGCGGCGGGGCGGTGCCGGCAGGGATGCGGTGTGGTTCATGCCCCCATTGGAGCCGGAGGGCCGTTGCGGGGGCGTATGCGATTTTCGATACGCCCGCGATACACGGGGCCCCCGGCACCGGGGAACTGCGCGAGTCGGCGGGTGCGGCGCCGCTTCCTCCGGTTCGCGCAGTTCTCCCCCAGCCTTCGGCCGGGAGGTGCCCCCACGCGCCCCTCACGGGGTGCCCGGCTGCCGGGTCAGCTGGTGCCTCCGTTGACCACCGGGCTCTGGATGGCGCCTATGGTGAGCTGCCGCCGGGTGAGGATCTCCTCGTACGTGCCGTCGGCGACCAGCCGCCGCATCGCCTTCGCCAGGACGTCGCGCAGCTGCTGGTCGCTCTTGCGCAGGGCGATGCCGTACGGCTTGGGCTGGAGCTGCGGCCCGGCGATGTCGAAGGCCTGGCCGTTGGCCACCGCCTGGGAGTTGTAGAGCGCCTTGGGGTAGTCGGTGACGTAGGCGTCGGCCCGGCTGCTGCGCACGTCGTCCATGGCTGCGGCGTCGTCTGTGGTCTCGAGGACCTTCAGCGGCTTGCCGAGGCTGTCGCAGACGGCCTTCTGCCGGACGGCGAGGTCGTTGTGCGTGGTGCCCTTCTTCACGGCGACGCCGTGTCCGCACAGGTCGTCGATCTTGGCGATCTTCTCGGGGTTCCCCTTGCCGACCATGATGCCGATGCCGGCCATGTAGTAGTCGACGAAGTCGACCCCGTCGTTGACCTGCTTGCCGCTCTTGTCCAGCCCCTGGCGGCGGTTGAGGTTGTCGGTGATGCCGGACATCGCGATGTCGTACTTCTTCTCCAGCAGCCCGGGCAGCACGTTGCTGAACGGGCCGACGTCCTGGAACTCGAGCTTGACGCCGAGGACCTTGGACATGGCGGCGGCGAGGTCGGGGTCGAGGCCGTCCGGCCCGCCGTCCGGGCCGCGGAAGACCACCGGCGCGGCGGTGAGGGAGGCGCCGACGTGGATCACGCCGGCCTTCTTGACGGCCTCGGGGAGCTGCTCGTGGAGGTCGGCCTCGCCCTTCGCGGAGCTGCCTGCGCTGCAGGCGCTCAGCAGGAGGGCGGAGGACAGGACGGCGGTGACGGCGGTGCGGCCGCGCCCGGACAGAGAAGTCATCGTTTTCCCAAGTTTTTGCAGAGCGCGGCAAGTTCGGGACACGACGATGACAGTGGTCCGAAGGCTCTCACTGGCCCCGCTCCGGTGAGATGAGTCGCCTCCGGCCGCCGAGGCCGACCGGGACGACGCCCGGCGACCTCCGAAGGGACGCTGTACTCGGCCGATCATAATCGAGCGACCGCGAACGGCTCGCCGGGGGGTCCCCCTGCCCGGCCGGGGCCGGCGCGGCTTGCCGGCCCACGGGTCGGGCGCTTTAATGAATGAACAGGCATTTATTAATGGCGGGAGTGGGAATGGCCGGACGCCCTCGTGGGATCGACGACGTGGTGATCCTCCGCGCGGCCGCCGAGGTGGTCGGACGGGTCGGCCCTGCGGGGCTGACGCTGGCGGCCGTGGCCCGGGAGGTCGGGCTGGTGCCCGGCACCCTCGTCCAGCGGTTCGGCTCCAAGCGCGGTCTCCTCGCGGCGCTCGCCGAGCAGTCCGTGAAGGACGCCGACGCCGTGTCCGAGCGGGCACGCACGGAGCACGGAACGGCACTCGACGCGCTGTCGGCCCTGGTCACCGAATGGCTCGCACCGATGGACACGCCCGAGCGCTTCGCCAACCACCTGGCCTTCCTGTGCACGGACCTCACCGACCCGCAGCTCCACGAGCACGCCCTGGCAGCACACCTGGCGCAGCGCCGGGCGATCGAACGGCTCCTGGCGGACGCCGCGGCCACCGGTGAGCTCCGGGCCGGCACCGACACGGCGGCCCTGGCCGGGTCCGTCCAGGCGATCACCGCAGGCGCGGGCCTCACCTGGGCGCTGGAACGCCACGGCACCCTCGCCCAGCGGCTCGCGCACGAGCTCGCCACCCTCCTGGCCCCGCACACCGCCCACCACGACAACCCGGAGGAAGCATGACGACCGACCCGCGGCCCCTGGCCGGCAAGGTGGCACTGGTCGCCGGAGCCACCCGCGGCGGCGGGCGGGGCATCGCCGTCGAACTCGGCGCGGCCGGCGCCACGGTGTACGTCACCGGGCGCAGCAGCACGGACGGGCGCTCCGACCTGGACCGCCCGGAGACCATCGAGGAGACCGCCGGGCGGGTCACCGCGGCAGGCGGTAAGGGCATCCCCGTCCGCACCGACCACAGTCGGCCCGACGAGGTCCGGGCGCTCGTCGAGCGGATCGCGGCCGAGCAGGACGGGCGGCTCGACGTCCTGGTCAACTCCGTGTGGGGCGGCGATCCGCTGACGGACTGGGAGCACCCGCTGTGGGAGCAGGACCTGGAGACCGGCCTGCGGCTGCTGCGCCGGGCCGTGGAGACCCACGTGATCACCAGCCGGTTCGCACTCCCGCTGATGGTCGCCCGTGGCGGCGGCCTGGTCGTGGAGGTCACCGACGGCAACACCGCCCGCTACCGCGGCTCGTTCTTCTACGACCTGGCGAAGTCGGCGGTCATCCGCCTCGCCTTCGCCCAGGCCGCCGAGCTGAAGCCGCACGGCGTCGCGGCCGTGGCGATCACGCCCGGCTTCCTGCGCTCCGAGGCCATGCTGGACCACTTCGGCGTCACCGAGGCCAACTGGCTGGACGGCACCGCCCAGGACCCGAACTTCGCGCACTCCGAGACCCCGGCCTACCTGGGGCGGGCGGTGGCCGCACTGGCCGCCGACCCCGACGTCATGGCCAAGTCCGGCCGGGCACTGGCCACCTGGGGCCTGTACCGCGAGTACGGCTTCACCGACGCCGACGGCAGGCAGCCTGACTTCGCCGCCCACTGGGCCGAGAGCCTGGAAGACGAGTACGGCCCGCTCGGCGAACCGCTCTGACGGGGATGTGCCCCTTGCGGTACGCCCCTTCAGGAGCCGCCATCAGGCCCGTGCGGTAGGCGAGGGCTACGGCCTGGGCGCGGTCGCGGGCGCCGGTCTTGGCGAGGATGCGCTTCATGTGGGTCTTGACGGTGGACTCGGCGAGGTAGAGCTCGTCGGCGATCTCCGCGTTGGAGCGGCCCTCGGCCGCATGGCAGAGGACCTCGCGTTCCCGGCCGGTGAGCCGGGCCAGCCGGTGGTCGTCGCCGGCCGCGGCGGGCAGGGCCGGCACCGCCGGGGCGGCGGCGGCCAGTTGGGCGATCACGTCCCGGGTGACCGCGGGATCGAGCAGGGCCTCTCCGGCCGCGAGGGTGTGGACGGCGTCGATCAGGCGCTCGGGCGAGGCGCGTTTGAGGAGGAAGCCGTCCGCGCCGGCCCGCAGTGCGTCCCTGGTGTACTCGTGGTGCTGGAAGGTCGTCAGCACCAGGATGCGGATGCCGAGCCCGGCGGCCACGATCCGGCGGGTCGCCTCGATGCCGTCGATGCCGGGCATCCGCACGTCCATCAGCAGGACGTCGGGGAGCAGCGTGCGGGCGAGTTCCACGGCCCGGAGGCCGTCGGCGGCCTCACCGACCACCTCGATCGCGTCGTCCGTGCCGAGCACCAGCGCGACCCCGGCGCGCAGCAGGGCGTCGTCGTCCGCCAGCGCGACCCTGATCCTGCCGGGCCCGGTCATCGCAGCGGGAGCAGCGCGCACACCTGGAAGCCGCCCCCTTCGCCTCCCCCGTGGCGCACCGTGCCGCCGAGCGCGGCGACCCGTTCGGTGATGCCCAGCAGGCCGCGGCCGGGGGTGTAGCCGGTGGCCGGCCCCCGGCCGGTGTCGCGGACGACGATCTCCAGGCCGTCGTCCTTCCGGTCCACGGAGACCTCTGCGGCGGCGGCCGCGCCGTGCTTGACGCTGTTGGTCAGGTCCTCCTGGACGATGCGGTAGGCGGAGCGGTCGACGGTGACGGGTATCCGGTCGGCGGGGCGGGCGAGCCGGAGGGTCACGTCGATGCCCGCGTGGGCCAGCCGTGCCGCGAGGCGGGGCAGGTCCGCCAGGCCGGGCTGCAGGCTCCGGGAGGGGCCGCCGGGGGTGCCGGGTGCGGGCTCGGAGATGCCGGGCGGGACGGCGGCGGTGCGGCCCAGCAGGCCGAGTACCCGGTCGAGTTCGTCCAGGGTGTCGCGGCCGGTCTGCTCCAGTTCGCCGAGCAGGGCGGCGGCGCGCTGCGGGTCGCGCTCGACGGTGCGGCGGGCGGCACCCGCCTGGACCAGCATCACGTTGACGGAGTGCCCGACCAGGTCGTGCAACTCCCCCGCGATCCAGGCCCGTTCGTCGGCGGCGACACGGCGGCGCAGGGCGCGGCGGGCGTCGGCCTGCTCCTCCCGCCGCCGGGCGGCCGCGTAGCCGAGCGCCCACGCGACGAGCCAGAGGAACAGCGCTCCGGCCGGGACGTCCGGCAGGCCGCCCGTCCGGTCGGCGAAGTAGCCGGCCATGCCGAGCAGCACCAGCAGGGGCCCGAGCCGGGCCCGGGCGCGGTCGGCGTGGAGGCCCAGCGCGTACAGGCCGACGAGGTTCGCGTAGGGCGACACCGGATCGGGGACCAGCCACTGCGCCTCGGCGACCAGGCCCGCCGTTCCGGCCAGGTAGGCGGCGACCGGGGCCCGGCGGCGCAGTGCCAGTGCACCGGCGATCACTGCGGTGAGCAGCAGGGCGGCGGGCATCCGCGACCCGATCTCCTCGGCGGCGGCGAGCCGTTCGGCGAGCATGGCGACGAGGAACACCCCGGCCGGCCCGCCGTCCACCACGGCCGGGGAGGGGCGGGCCGCGTGCAGGGCCCCGGCGGCCGCCCGTCCGCGGTCGGCGAGCCGCCGTACGGGGCCGGTCGGCCGCGGCCGGCCGGAGGGAAGGGACGGTCGGCTCATCAGTGCTCTGGTGGGGATCGCGCCGTGCGGTGGCCGCTTCGCACCCTAGCCGGGCAATCGCCGTACGGCATCGCCCTGTCGGGGTACACGGGGTCCACCTCCCAGGGGGCGGTGGCCCGTCGGGGGCACGGCTGCCGTCCCCTCCTCGGGGGACGGCCCGGGGGCCTGCCGACTCCTAGCCTCCGGGCATGACTTCCACCTCTGCCGGACGTTCCCTGCGGGGCCGGGCCGGCTGGCTCACGATGACCGTGCTGGCGACCGGTGTCGCCCTGGTGTCCGCGCCGTACCTCACCCTCGATCCGGACACCTTCCTGGCGGAACAGCGGGCCGCCTACCTGCCGACCTGCCCGCCCTGGTCCTGCACGTGGGCGGCGCGGTGACCGCCCTGCTGCTCGGGCCGTGGCAGTTCCTGCCCCGCCTGCGGGCCCGTCGCCCTGCCCTGCACCGCTGGACCGGCCGGGTGTACGTGCCGGCCGCCGCGGCAACCGGCGTCGGGGGTCTGCTGCTGGTGCCCGTCGGCCTGTACCCGCCGTTCGCCCCGGCCGGGTTCGCCGTCCTCGCCGTCCTGACCCTGGTGAGCACCGGAGCGGCGGTCGTGGCGGTCCTGCGCGGCCGGGTGGCCCTGCACCGGACGTGGATGGTCCGCTCGTACGCGCTGGTCTTCACCGGTGTGACCTTCCGGCTCTGGCTGGCGGTCCTCACCGGCGCAGGTGTCTCCTTCGAGCACGCCTACGTCCCCGGCGCCTGGATCGGCTGGCTGCTCAACCTCCTGGTCGCCGAACGGCTGATCCTCCGTCACCAACGGGACGTCTGACCGCTGCACGCCGGTTCCCGTCGTGGTCATGACGAAGATCACGTGACGCCGTCCCGTGCCCGACGCGTCTGTACGGGCGGGGGGTGTCATCGGCGTCGACGGATCGGAGCGGAGTGTGCGTGACCCAGAGCAGGGCCGGAGCCTCACGGTGGAGCCGGGGAGACGGCCGCGGGCCGGCGGCCGGGCGGGCAGGGTCCGCAGGGTGCTGCGGCGGCTGCGGCTGCGGCCGGAGTACCCCCGGAGGGGTAGGCGCGGGGTGCGGCGGTGGGTGCCGTCCTGGCGGCAGTTAGTCGGGGTGCTGCTGGCCGCCTTCGCGGCGGTGGCGGGTGCGGCCTGCTGGCTGTACGTCCGCACGGACGTCCCGGAGGACCTCAACTCCTTCGCCACCCAGCAGAACAACGTCTTCTACTGGGCGGACGGCACCGAGATGGCCCGCACCGGCTGGGTGAACCGGCAGGAGGTGCCGCTCGACCGGGTGCCGGAGCCGGTCCAGTGGGCGGTGCTCTCGGCGGAGAACGAGACCTTCTGGTCGGACGCCGGGGTCTCCCCCAAGGGCATCGCCCGGGCGCTGTGGGCCGCGGTCTCGGGCGGCGAGTCCCAGGGCGGGTCGACCATCACCCAGCAGTACGTCAAGAACATCTACCTGAACCAGCACCGGGACCTCTCCCGCAAGACCAGCGAGATCGTCATAGCGGTCAAGCTGGACCGCAGGCTGAGCAAGCGCGAGATCCTGGCCGGGTACCTGAACACCAGCTGGTTCGGCCGGGGCAGCTACGGCATCCAGCGGGCCGCCGCCGCGTACTACGGCAAGGACGTGTCGGCGCTGAACCCGAGCGAGGCCGCCTTCCTCGCCGCGCTGCTCAAGGGCGCGTCGCTGTACGACCCGGCGCTCGGCCCGGAGAACCGCCGCCGGGCGGTCGACCGGTGGTCCTGGATCCTGGACCGGATGGTGGAGACCGGGAAGCTGTCCGCGGCCGAACGCGCCACGTACAGGGTCTTCCCCGACCCGGTGCCGCCGCCGGCCCCGCAGGGCCTCGCCGGCCAGACCGGCTACCTGGTGGACCTCGCCCAGAGCTACGTCGTCGGCCACTCCGGCATCACCCCCGCCCAGCTGGACCTGGGCGGCTACCAGATCCGCACAACCTTCGACCGGCAGCGGACGGCCGCGCTCACCGCCGCCGTCCGGGGAGCCGGCCCGGCCCTGGACCCGGCGCGGGAGGCCGACCGCCATGTGCACATCGGCGCCGCCTCGGTCGCCGCGGACGGGCGGATCGTCGCGGTGTACGGCGGACCCGACTACCTGAAGCAGGGCTTCGACGACGCCAACACCTCCAACGTCCCGGTCGGCACGGCGTTCACCCCGTTCGTCTATGCGGCGGGGCTCGACCAGGGCATCCGGAAGGGCCGGGAGGGAGGGCGGAGCCCGGTCAGCCCGGCGACGCGCTACGACGGCAACGACGGGGTGCCGGTGATGACCCCGGAGGGCCCGTACTGGGGCCGGGACGGGCGGATGGCGAAGACCGCCAACGACGGCCACCGGAGCTGGGGCAGCATCGGTCTGCGCACGGCCGTGGCGCAGTCGGTGAACGGCCCTCTGGTGCAGCTCGGCATGGACGTCGGCCTGGACCGGGTCCGGGCGACCGCGGCCTCCCTCGGGCTGCTGCCGGAGACCCTGGGCGACCTGGTGCCGTCGTTCTCCCTCGGCAACTCCCGGCCCAGCGCGATCCGCACGGCCGCCGCGTACGGCACCTTCGCGGCCGGAGGCATGCACACCGACCCGTACTCGGTGACCTCGGTGGCCCGGAACGGCAGCCCGGTCGTACTGATCCGGCCCGCCCCCGCCAGGGCGCTGCCGGAGCAGGTCGCCGACCGGGTCGACGACGCCCTCAGGGAGGCCGTCCGGGACGGCAGCGCCCACGAGGCCGCCGCGGCGGGCCCCGGGGCCGCGGGCAAGCCGGGGACGACCGAGGACCGCACCGCCGGCTGGTTCGTCGGCTACCGGGGTCAGGTCAGCACCGCGGTCACGGTCTTCCGGATGGACCCGAAGAGCCTGGAGCTGTCCCCGCTGGACGGGATCGGCGGCGCCGCGGCAACCGACCCCGTCTCCGCCTGGCCGACGAAGATCTGGACCGCCTACAACCGGCAGCCCACCGGGTAGCCGGAGCCGGGCGAGGGGCGCGGGGACCTGCGCAGTTCCCCCGCGCCCCTCACCGGCCGCAGCTCCGCGCTGCTACTTGACCAGGGCGGACCAGTCGGCGGGCTGGGCCGGGTCGAGGCCGCGCAGCCGTTCGAGCACCTTCGGGTCCTGGGCGTCGAGCCAGTCGGCGAGCTCGCGGAACGAGACGCACCGGACACCCTCGCGCTTGCACACGCTCTTCACCACGTCCTCGATGGCCTGCATGTAGATGCCGCCGTTCCAGGTCTCGAAGTGGTTGCCTATGAACAGCGGTGCCCGGCTGCCGTTGTAGACCCGTTCGAAGCCGTTGAGGTAGCCGTCGCGGGTCTGCCGCTCCCACTCCGGGTACTTCTTCGGATCTCCCTCGGTGCTGTCCCCGGATGGTTGGCCAGGAAGTTGAAGTCCATCGACAGGACCTGGACGGGCTTGCCCGGGTAGGGCACCAGCTGGAGCGGGAAGTTCCAGATCCCGTCCTTCCTGGACGGCCAGACCTGGAACTCGCCGGGGGAGCTCGCGTCGTACCGGAAGCCGGCCGCCTTCTCGGCGGCGAGCAGGTTCTTCTGGCCCTCCAGGCAGGGGGCCCGGCCGCCCACCAGTTCGCGGGTGTAGTCGAAGGGCAGCGCCGGCGTGTTCTTCAGCCCGGTGTTGGTCTTCCAGTTGGTGACGAACGAGCGGGCCTGGTCCAGCTCGCTCTGCCACTCCGCGACGCTCCAGTCGCCGCCGCCCTTGGGGCCGCAGAAGTGGCCGTTGAAGTGCGTGCCGATCTCGTTCCCGTCCAGCCAGGCCTGGCGGACCTGTTCGAGGGTCGACCGGAGGTGGGCGTCGGTGGGGAAGGAGATGTCCGACACGCCGGCCGCGTGCTGGGGCGGGTGGTACAGCGAGCGCTTGGACTTGGGCACCAGGTAGATGCCGCTCAGGAAGAACGTCATCCGGGCGTTGTTCTCCTTCGCGACCTGGCGGAAGTGGGAGAAGAGGCGGTCCTCGTTCTCCAGCGCGCCGTCCCAGGAGAACACCACGAACTGCGGCGGCTTCTCGCCGGGTTTGAGCTTCTCGACGGGCGGCTGGTTCGGTTGCGGTCCGGTGTCGGACGTGGAGCCGTCGCCGATCGTCCGGACGACGCCGTCCCAGGTCGGCGAGGCGGGCGGGGCCGGCCGGGCGGCGGTGGTCCCGGCCGTGCCGGGGCCCTTCCCGGGATCTGCGGTGCCCGTGGCGGCGGGCGAGGCGGTGTCCGCGGACGCCTGGTCGCCGCCGGAGCCGGGGATCAGGGCCACGGCGACGGCGCCGGCGACGCCGACCGCGAGAAGGCCGAGCAGGCCGCGTGAGGTTCTCATCATCTGCCCCGTTTCGGTGGGAGGGCAGCCGTGCAGTCCGGCTGCGGGTGCGTACTGGCGGTGGGGGCGCGGCGGCCGGTGTCCGGACCGGGCCGGCCGACCGTCCCCCACCACCCAAAACGCCTCTGAGCAGCCGTCAGGTTGCCGACGAACCGTAAATGAACGGCCCGGTCGGCCTGCGCGGCCTGCCGACCGGCCCGCAAACCGCTCGACAGGCCTCGGCTCCGCGTGGATCATTCCGCCCGATGACTACACGAACCGATGTTCCAGCAGCCCTGGACGAGCGCACCCAGCTCGTCACGTTCCTCGACTACGCCCGCGCCACCGCGCGCGCCAAGTGCGAGGGGGTGTCCGCGGAGAACGCACGGCGCGCCCCGCTGCCCGGCTCCCCGCTGATGACCCTCGCCGGCCTGGTCAACCACCTCCGGTGGGTCGAGCACTGGTGGCTCGAGGTGGTGTTCCTCGGCCGGGAGGACGAAGGCCCCTGGACCGAGGAGGACCCGGACCGCGAGATGCGGATCGCCGTCGACGTCCCGCTCGACGACGTCCTCGCCGAGTACGCGGCCGCGTGCGCCCGCCACCGCGAGATCGTCGCGGCCCACTCGCTGGACGCCCTCGCCGAGCGGCCCCGGGGCGACGGGGGCCGCGTCGACCTGCGGTGGATCCTGCTGCACCTGATCGAGGAGACCGCCCGCCACAACGGACACCTCGACATCGTCCGCGAGCTCCTCGACGGCACGACCGGCGCCTGACCCCCGCCCGCCCGGCCGCGGCGCGCGTCAGCGCCGCGGGCCGACGAACTCCAGGGCCTCCCGGGCCAGCGCGTCCCAGGAGAGGCCCGAGCCAGGGTCCAGGCCGAGCCACTCGCGCATGAGGCGCCCGTGCCCCGGGTCGAAGCGCTCGCCCTCACCGGCGTCCACCAGCTCATCGACCCGGGCCCGCGGGAGCTTCACCACCAGGCGGCCCTGCGCGAGCATCGCGAAGATCTTCCCGCCGGCCTTGAGCGCGTCAGCGCCGAACCGGCCCTCCCGCCCCGGCCCGTCCCCCGGCACGGCCACCCCGGGCAGGTCCGCGAGGTGCGCGACCAGTTGCTCGTACCGCTCCTCGGGGGAGACGGCCCCGCTTCGCGCCATCGGCTCCTCAGCTCCTTCCGACCCTATCAATCGCACCTGCGTTCGATTTTAGCGCCATCTCCGGGCTCGCGCCGGACAGCAGTCCGGATACCGATTCGATGACGAAGGCGAGCCGCCGGAAAGCGCTCCCCGGCCGCCGCGCCGCCTTGTGGGATTCGGCCCGTTCGCAGCTGACCAGCCGCACGGAATCCGCCGCGCCGGCACTTCGCCACCGAACCGTCGCGGAGACGTGATCTCCCCTCTCTGCCCTTTCGGTACGATCCCGAGGTCCCGTCGCCCCTCTCGGCGGGATCTGCACCACGGGCGGACACACGCCCGCCTCACAAGGAGCCGAATCTCCATGTCACCCGAGACCGCCCTCGCCGATTCGATACGGGAATCCTCGGCGCCGGCCCAAGCGCCGCCCCCGACGGCCTCCCCGCCCGCGACCACCCGGCGGCGGCCCCGCCTGTACGTACTGGACGGACTCCGCCTGGTCGCCGCGCTCGCCGTCGTCGGCTGGCACTACGCGGGCATCGAGCGGGACACCTCGATCTGGGGCGGCAGGCCCGGGACGTACATGCCCAAGCTGCACTGGGTGGCGAATTACGGCTGGGTCGGCGTGGAGCTGTTCTTCCTGATCAGCGGCTTCGTCATCTGCATGTCCTCCTGGGGCCGCCCGGTGGGACATTTCGTGAATTCCCGGATCACCCGACTGTTCCCGGCGTACTGGTTCAGCGTGCTGCTCATCGCGGCCGTGACCTTCACCGTCCACGCCCCGTGGAACAAAGAGGTGATCAAGGGTTCGTACTCAAATGTCATCACCAATCTGACGATGATGCAGGAGGGCGTCGGCGGCGTCGACGTCGACGGCGTCTACTGGACCCTCTGGGTCGAGCTGCGGTTCTACGTCCTCTTCGGCGTGCTGGCCATCGGCGGCCTGACCTACCGCAAGGTGGTGTCGTTCTGCGGCGGATGGCTGGTGCTCTCGGTCGTCACGGTGAGCACCCACCTGCCCGTCCTCGACTTCTTCTTCTTCCCGCGGTTCGCGCCCTACTTCATCGCCGGCGTTGCGCTGTACATGATCTACCGGTTCGGGTCCAACCTGCTGCTCTGGGGGATCGTCGGCTTCTCCTGGATGCTGGCGCAGAACCAGCTCCGGCTGATCGTGGCCGACTACTACTGGCAGAAGGTCTCGTACGACGTCGCCTTCGCGCTGATCACTCTCATGTTCCTGGTGATGATCGGCGTGGCCGCCGGCTGGTTCGGCTGGATCCAGTGGAAGTGGCTGACCACCGCGGGCGCACTGACCTACCCGCTGTACCTCGTCCACGAGCAGCTGGGCTGGCAGGTCATCCACCGCCTCCACGACAACGTGAACGCCTACGTCCTCGTCGGTTCGCTGACCGTCGGGATGCTGGTCTTCGCATGGCTGATCCACCGCCTGATCGAGCGCCCCATGGCGTACGCCCTCCGGCGCGGCCTGAGGGGCGCCCTCATCGACCTGCGCGACATCGGCCGGAAGGAATCGACCGCACGGGCGGCCTAGGACGCACCCCCACCGCCGCCGGGGCCGCACAACACCGTTGTGCGGCCCCGGCGGCCTTTTCGTTCCCCGACGCCGTCCGGGCCTGCGCCGCCGCGCCCCGGCCGCGGCGCCTGCCCGGCCATGACGATCGCTCAGTTCGGTCAGATTCGATCCGAATTGGTCACCTTTCAGGCTACGGAATGGTCAAATTGCATACTGTTTCGTAGAACTGTTTGTCTGTTCACGGCCAAGCTCTCAGTCGGCCACCCAGCAGCTACCGACTGGAGTACAGAGTGAGCCCCACCTCCTCTTCGCGTCGCCGTACCCTCGCGGCCGGCGCCCTCGCGGCGACCGCCGCGCTCGTCGCCGCCGGCGTGCAGGTCACCACCGCAACCGCCGCCCCGGGCCGCGACAGCGCCGTCGCCCGCGCCGAGGCCAACGTCGCCCGCAACGCCGAACTCTTCGGCTTCGGCGCCGGGCAGGCCCTCCGGGCCAAGGACGTCGTCATCGACGCGGACGGCACCCAGCACGTCCGCTTCGACCGCACCTACCGGGGCCTGCCGGTGATCGGCGGCGACCTGGTCGTGCACCAGGACGCCCGCGGCCGGCTCAAGGACTCCTCTCGCGCCAAGGGCCACGACCCGGCCGTCCGGAGCACCGTCCCGAGCGTGCCCGCGCAGACCACCGCCGCCAAGGCCCTGGCCGCCGCACCCGGCATATCCTCCGCGAAGTCCGAGCCCCGGCTGGTCGTCTGGGCCGCCGACGGCACCGCCCGGCTGGCCTGGGAGACCACCGTCAGCGGCCTGGGCAAGCAGGGCCAGCCCTCCGGCCGGGTCGTCGTCACCGACGCCACCACCGGCGAGGAGATCGAGCAGTTCGACGCCGAGCACGAGGCCGCCGGCACCGGCCGCTCCGAGTACACCGGCACCGTCACGATCGACACAACCCTGCAGTCCAACGGCACGTACGCGCTGATCGACCCCGTCCGCGGCCACACCACCAGGGACGCCCGCAACGTCTCGGCGAGCGGCCTGAAGGCGGGCTCCGGCACGCTCTTCACCGACACCGACAACATCTGGGGCGACGGCCGGAAGTTCTCCACCGACCGCGCCACCGCCGCCGTCGACGCACACGCCAACACCGCCTGGACGTACGACTACTACAAGAACACCTTCGGGCGGAACGGCATCAAGAACGACGGCCGGGGCGCCACCGTCTTCGTGCACGTCGGCACCAACTGGGACAACGCCCAGTGGTCCGACAGCTGCTTCTGCATGATGACCGGCGACGGCGACGGCACCACCGACCCCGAGCAGGTCGACCTCGACACCATGGGCCACGAGATGACCCACGGCGTCACCAGCGCCACCGCCAACCTCCGCTACGCCGGCGAGTCCGGCGGCCTCAACGAGGCGACCAGCGACATCTTCGGCACCATGGTCGAGTGGTACGCCCACAACGGCGTCGACACCCCCGACTACCTGTTCAGCGACCAGTCGACCCCGCCGTGGCTGCGCCGCCTCGACAAGCCCTCGCTGGACGGCCGCTCGGCCGACTGCTGGAGCAAGAAGGTCGGCCAGCTCGACGTGCACAACTCCTCGGGCGTGGGCAACCACTGGTTCTTCCTCGCCAGTGAGGGCAGCGGCAGCCGGACGATCAACGGCATCACCTACAACAGCCCCACCTGCAACGGCTCCACGGTGATCGGCATCGGCAACCAGAAGGCCGCCGCGATCTGGTACCGGGCGCTGACCGTCTACATGACGTCCACCACCGACTACAAGGGCGCCCGCACCGCGACCCTGAACGCGGCCAAGGACCTCTACGGCGCCGGCAGCACCGAGTACAACGCGGCCGCAGCGGCCTGGAGCGCCGTCAGCGTCTCCTGACCCACCGGCACAGCCGCACCGGACCGGCGCCCCGGCAGCCTCCCGCACCCCGGGGCTGCCGGGCGTGCCGGGCGTGTACAAAATGTTCGCATGAAGATCCGTACGGGCGGCCCGGACGACGCGGCCGGCCCAGGTCCTCGAGATCCGCCTCTGACGCCCCGTCCGCCGACAGCGGTGGCGAGGCCGGCGGCCCGCCGGATCAGGCGAGCGGCGCCGGGGAGTTGGCGCCGGGGACGAGGAGCTTCGGGGCTGCGGAACCGTCCGCCGGCACCGACCAGACGTCGTTCACCCCGTCCGGCCGCTGGAGGGCGTAGGCCACCGTCGCGTCGTCCAGCCAGGCCGGCTGGTCGTCCACCGAACGCTGCTCGGGCAGCACCCGGACGGCGCCGCTCGCGAGGTCCATCACCGCCGGGCGCCAGCCCTTCACCGGGTCGCCGTCGACCGCCTGCTTGAAGGCGATCCGCCTGCCGTCCGGCGACAGCGACGGGCACTCCACGTCGTCCGCGACCGTCCGCACCGTACGCGCCGCCAGATCGCCCTCGACCAGGTGGCGGCGGCCGCCGGTGGCGAGGGTGGCGTAGAAGCGGTTGTCGTCGGCGGTGAAGGTGACGCCCCAGTAGTTGACGTCGGCCGCGCGGTAGGGACGGCCGTCGCGAGTGATCGCGAAGTCCTCCAGGGTCTGCAGCACGGCGCCGCCGCGGGTGTCCAGGATGCCGGTGCGGGTGGAGAACGACCCGCCCGCGTACGAGTCGCCGCCCACGAACAGCGTCCAGGACACCATCCGTCCGCTCGCCGAGACCCGGAGCCGGTTGGGGATGCCGGCCAGTGCCACAGTGCTGCGCTCGTGCAACTCCCGGTCCATGACCAGCAGCTTCGGCCCCTCCAGTGCCCCCGCCGGTGCCAGGCAGGCCACCGTGCCGCCGGCCGTGTACGCGCGCTCGCAACGCAGTCGGCCCACCTCGCGGCTGCCGCCCGGATCCTGGCGGGAGACCGAGGACAGCAGGCCGTTGCTGAGCACCTGGATGCGCGGGCCGGCGGCTGCACCGGCCGCCCCGTCCTCCGGGTCGGCGGGGACGACCGGGGAGGCCGCCGGCCCGCCGCCGGCGGTGAGGGTGTATCCGGTGGCGGCGCCGCCCAGCAGCAGGGCGGCCGCGGCCACCGCAACGACGCGGGCACGGGTGGAGAGGTTCAACGGGTTCGCTCCGCAGGGTCGGTGGGAAGGCCGGGGTCGGGGGCGGCACCGGCGTGGCCGGGCGCGGCATCGGCGGGCACGGAGGACGGGCCGGCCAGTAGGACGGCGGTGGCGGCCGCCGCCACGAGCACGGCCAGCCCTGCGGCGCGGCTCGCGGCCGCCGGGCCCCACAGCTGCCACGCCAGGCCGAACAGCACCGAGGACACCAGGTACGCCAGCGCCTGGGCGCTCTGCACCAGCGCGATCCCGGTGGTCCGCAGCGCCTGCGGCAGCCGCGGACCCGCCAGGGCCATCAGCACACCGTCGGTGGCCGCGTAGAACAGGCCGTGCAGGGCCAGCACCAGCACGGGCAGCGCCGGCCCGCCGAGTGGCCCGTGCAGCAGGAAGTACACCGAGGCGAGCGCGGCGTACCCGCCGAGCAGCACCGGCAGCCGGCCGATCCGGTCGGCTACCGCCCCCAGCGGGGCGGCCAGGAGCAGGTACCCGAGGCTGGTGCCGGCGGCCAGCAGCGGGAACCAGCCGAGCGAGATCGCCTCGCGCCGCTGCAGCAGCAGGTAGACGAAGCCGTCGCCGACGGTGGCCAGCCCCAGCAGGGCGGCGGCCAGGACCAGGCGGCGCACCGGCGCCAGCCGCAGCAGACCGAGGGCCGCAGCGGGCGACACGGCGCCGGTCGCCGGGAGCACGGCCCGCCGGTCGCGGACGAAGAGGACGAGCACCAGCACACCGAACAGGGCCACGCAGAAGCTGGTCACGAACACCGCGTCGAAGGCCTGCCCGGCCGCGGCCAGCACCGCCAGCGCGGCCAGCGGGCCCGCGAAGGCGCCGACCGCGTCCATGGTGCGGTGCAGCCCGAAGGCCCGGCCCA
This sequence comes from Kitasatospora dryopteridis, assembly GCF_050749075.1. Lineage (NCBI taxonomy): Bacteria > Bacillati > Actinomycetota > Actinomycetes > Kitasatosporales > Streptomycetaceae > Kitasatospora > Kitasatospora dryopteridis. The sequence goes on from NZ_CP192749.1 coordinate 678,458, forward strand.
GCGAGTCGGCCGGCGCGGAGAGGGTGATCAGCGCGTCCCGCGGTGCGCTGCGCAGGCCCTTTCCGGCGCGGTCCGCGGTGATCACCGCGCCCAATGCGGTCAGCGACGAACCGGCCGCCAGCAGACCCAGCTTGGCGACGGCCGAGAGCGCGTAGCCGGCCCCGGCGACCGCCTTGCGGCGCTGCGTGCGGTCGGCGAGGTAGCCGCCGACCAGGCGCAGCAGCACGGTCGCGCCGCCGTACAGTCCGTCGACCAGGCCGTAGGCGGCGGGGCCCAGGTTCAGTGCCGTCACCAGGTACAACGGCAGGACGGCGGTGACCATTTCGGAGGAGACGTCGGTGATCAGGCTGACCGTGCCGAGCGCGAGGACGTTGCCGCCGACCAGCGCCCAGCGGTGCCGCGCCGGTGCGGGGCCGGCGGCGCCCGGACGGTCGATGGTGGAGAGGTACACGAGGTGGCCTTTCGCCTGGCTTTGCGTGACGACCCGCGGGCGGGGCAGCGTGCGGGCCGCGCGCGGCGAGGGGCGGCGGTGCGGCCGTGCCCCTCGCCGCGGCGGGCGGGATCAGTGGCAGGCGGTGGTGCCGCTGTCGCCGTAGGTCTTGCCCGCCTCCGGGACGAACTGCCAGGTGTAGCTGTCGGCGTGCAGGGTGAACTTGAGCACGCCGTAGGTGTCGCTGTTGCGGGCCTCGCTGTTGGGCTGGATGGTGCCGAACGCGTAGTGGCTGGCGCCGCCCATGCCGGCCACGAAGTGCCGGATGCCGCGGGTGGTGTCGAGGGTGCCGCTCGGGTTCATCGGCGCGAAGCGCTCGTACTGGTGGTTGTGGCCGGTGACGACGACGTCCGCGTTGTAGTCGTACAGCGCCTGCACCAGCGGGCCGACCGAGGTGCTGGGGCCGTGGTTGGCGCCCGAGGTGAAGCGGGGGTGGTGCCAGTACGCCAGGGTGCACGGCTTGGTGCTGGCGGCCAGGTCCGCGCGCAGCCACTGCTCCTGGCCGGAGCCCGCCGAGGTGGCGATGTTGGAGTTCAGTGCGACGACGTGCCAGTTGCCCAGGTCGTACGAGTAGTAGCCCTCGCCGGCGGTGCCGGCCGCGGCACCGAAGTAGCCGTAGTAGCCGGTGGCGCCGGGGGTGTTGTACTCGTGGTTGCCGGGCGCCGGCTTGGTCCGCGCCTTGTGGCGGCCCCAGGTGGGCGCGTAGTAGTTGGCGTAGTCGGCGGCGGAGCCGTCGGGGTACGCGTTGTCGCCCGCGTTGAACACCGTGCCGGGGATGCCGTCCAGCAGCTTCGCGGTGGCCTCGTCGCCGGAGCCGGAGTTGGCGATGTCGCCGGCGCCCACCAGCACCGGGTCGCCGCCGCCGGTCGGCGTCGGGGACGGCGACGGGGTCGGGCTCGCGGTCGGCGAGCCGCTCGGCGTCGGGGAGGGGGACGGGGAGCCGGAGTCGGTGGTGACCACGAGCTGCGGCGCGGTGGCACCGGACTCCCGCGAGTCGTAGTCGGCGCCGTTGCTCGAGGTGGACGTCACGCCGATGCTGAAGGTGCCGTTGGCCTTGACGTACGAGGTCACGTCCACCTCGTACCAGCCGTTGCGCGCCACCGCGCCCAGCGCGCCCAGCACCTGGCCGTCGACGGCGGGCTGGTTGTTCCAGGTGACCCCGGTCTCGGACCAGGTGGTGTTGCTCATCGCCCCTCGTCTTTCGCGGTTTTCATGATCGAAAGAGGGGGCTTGTGTCGTAGACGTGCGGAAGCATCGACGGGTCTGTTCCACCTCTGTCGAGGGGCCGTCGATGCTTCCACCGGGGACCGTACCCCCTTCGCTGTTACTCGTGCTGGCGGTCTTCCGGGATTGCTTCACCGCGCCGTCGTTCGAGACGCTCGCGGCGCTGGTCACGGGGACGGTGACACGTACTGGGCGGCGGACGGTGACCGGGATGCTGACCGGCGCCGGACTGTCGGCCCGGTGGCCGCACGACCGGGCCCACCGGTTCTTCGCCGCCGGGGTGTGGGACCTGGACCGGGTCGGCCTCGTGCTGGCCCGTCTGATCGTGGAGCGGCTGCTGCCCGCGGGGGCTGCGCTGCAGGTCGCCGTCGACGACACGCTGTTCAAGCGCACGGGGCGCAAGGTCTTCGGTGCCGCGTGGCAGTACGACGGTGCGGCCACCGGACCGAAGCCCATCGGGCGGGGGACCTGCTTCGTGGTGGTCGCCCTGGTGGTGCGCCTGCCTTTCCTCACCCGCCCGATCGCGTTGCCCATCCTGGCCCGGCTGTGGCGCCCCAAACAGGGGAAGACGAAAGTCGATCTCGCCCTCGACCTGGTCGCGCTGCTGGCCCGCGCGTTCACCGACCGGCGGATCGACGTGGTGGCCGACGGCGCCTACCACGGCCGCGCCCTGCGCGAGCTGCCCGGCACGGTGACGTGGACGTGCCGGCTGCCGGTCAACGCCGCCCTGTACGAACTCGCCCCGCCGCCGACCGGCCGCCGTGGCCGGCCGTGCCTGAAGGGCGCCAAGATCGGCACCCCGAAGAGCTGGGCCGAGCAGGCAGTCTTCACCGCGCACACCGTCACCCGGTACAACCGGCCGCCCGCGACCGTGCACATCGCCGAGCTCGTCTGCCTGTGGTACGGCAGCTTCCACACCCGCACCATCCGCGTCCTGCTCGTCCGCGACCCGGGCTCGACCAAGCCCTTCGACCTGGCCCTGGTCACCACCGACCTGACCACCCCCGCCGCCGAGCTGGTGGAACGCTACGCCGGCCGCTGGTCGATCGAGACCACCTTCGAGGAAGTCCGCGAACACCTGGGCGTCGGCCAGGCCCAGAACAGGGTCCGGGCGGCGGTCGAGCGCACCGTGCCGTTCGGCCTGTACGTCTACAGCCTCACCGTCATCTGGTACGCCCTTCACGGCCACCACCCCGCCGACGTCGCCGAGCACCGGGCCCGCGCCCCCTGGTACACCACCAAGACCACCCCGTCCTTCCAGGACATGGTCGTCAAGCTCCGGCGCACCGTCATTGCGGCCAGGAATATGCCCGAACACGCAGGTCAGCCCACCGACCACGAAATCGCCGCCGTCCACCGGGCCTGGGCCGCCGCAGCCGCGTAGCCCACAAGACGATCAAGAAAACCGCGAAAGACGAGTTCTCCGCGGCACCGGTGTGCTGTCGATCGGCCTGACGCCGACGAAGCTGAGCCCCGAGCCGGTCGTGCACCGGTCGAACCTCGAAGGGGACCGCTGCGGGCCGGGGTTCTACGTCAAGCCGCTCCCGGGGTGCACCAGTGAGCGGCTGTCCGACGGCAGCAGGCTGACCGTGTGGGGCCGGACCGTTCCCGACCCCGAGGAGGTTGCCGAGGCCGCGAAGAACAAGGGCATCTCGCCGATCCACACGCCGTACTGGATGGCCCTCCGGTACTTCCCGGACGGACGCATCCTCGAGATGCGCTCCTACTCGGCGACCCACTACCCGGGTGTCGAGCCGCTGAAGGAGGCGCCCGTCAGCCGCACCCAGCTGCGGGAGCTGATGCTGCGTCCGGAGTTCTCCCGCCTCGACCCGGCCTCCTGACGCCACCCGCCCGGCCCGCCACCCCGGGCCGGGCCTCCGGGCCGGGTCTCCGCTGCGGCATCACTGCTCGGCGGCGCCGGTGTCCGTGCCGAGGGCGGCGGCCAGGGCCGCCGCTGAGGCCTCGTCCGCCGCCCATGTCGTGGTGTGCCACCGGCCGCGCCACTGCTCGATCAGGACCCGCTGGCGGTCGCCGTCGCGGGAGTACCGCTGGATGCCGTCGACGGTCGGCGGGCCGGGGGTGAAGTCCCGCCGCAGGACGTCCAGGAGGGCGGGCGGCTCGGTGCCCTCGTGTGTGGCGAGCTGCGTGCCGTGCCGGTGCACCGGTGCGTCCCAGATCCGGGCGTGGACCAGGTCGGAGAAGCGGTCGGCGCACGGCCGCCAGGCCGCGGACGGTGTCACGTCGTCGAAGGAGATGACCACCGGCGGGTCCTCCGAGCCGTCGAGGCGGACGGCCATCACCCAGACGCCCTGGTTCTCGACCAGGAACGGCAGCAGGCCGAGCGCCCCGACCGGGTCGATCGGCCGTTCCTCCTGCTCCTCCACGTCGTCCGGCCAGTCCCCGTTGTCCTCGGGCCAGTAGTAGACCTCTTCGCGGCCCAGCCGGTCGGCGCCGTACACCGCGTCGTCGTTGCTGAACTCCCGCAGTACGTCGGCGCCCTGTGCCAGCGCGAACCACTCGCGCACCGAGGCCGGCACGGCGCGCCCGTGCACGGCTTCGAAGCGGTCCAGTGCCGCCGCGGCCTCCGCCGACACCTCCGGGTCCATCCCGGCCAGCGTCGCCGCGCGGCCGTGGAAGCGCAGCGCTCGTCCTGCCATCGTGTATGCCCCCTGCTCTGCGGGCAGCCCTCCTGCCCGTCGGTCCGGGTGACCCTAGCGGCCTGCGCCGACAGCAGCGCACGGCGGGGTGTGGCCGTTTCTGACAGAACCTGGTCATTGCAGACGCGCCAGCAGGGCGGCGAGGATCGTGGCATGGCCGAACCGCGCAGAGTTGTCGTCGCCGCGTTCCCGGGCGTCGAGCTGTTGGACGTCACCGGGCCGGCGGAGGTGTTCTCCGTCGCCACGCGTCTGCTCGGCCCCGACCGGCCCGGCTACCGGGTGGAGATCGCAGCGGCGGCGGCCGGGGAGCTCCGGACCTCCGCAGGCGTCCGGCTCGTCGCGGGCGTGGCACTGGACGAGGCGGTCGACGGCGTCGACACCCTGCTGGTGGCGGGTGCGATGGACCTCTCTGCGGGCCGGGTCGAGGCGGTGGTCGACCCCGTCGTGACCGAGTGGCTCCCCCGGGCCGCCCCGCAGGCACGCCGGGTGGCCGGGCTGTGCGCGGGCGCCCACCTGCTGGCGGCCGCCGGAGTGCTGGACGGCCTGCCGGCGACGACGCACTGGCTCACCGCCGGGCAGCTCGCCGCCGGCCACCCGTCGGTCGACGTCGACCCGGATCCGATCTTCGTCCGCAGCGGGCGGGTGTGGACGTGTGCCGGAGTCACCGCGGTGCTGGACCTGGCGCTCGCCATGGTCGCCGAGGACCACGGCCAGGCGCTGGCCCTCGAGGTGGCCCGGGCCATGGTGATGTACGTCAAACGCCCCGGCGGGCAGAGCCAGTTCAGCGTCCCGCTGTCCCTCCAGGCCCCGGCCGACGACCGCATCGACGGCCTGCGCCTGTGGATCCAGGACCACCTGGCGGAGGACCTGCCCGCCCAGGTCCTCGCCGACCGGCTGAACCTGAGCGTGCGTCACTTCTCCCGGCTGTTCCGCCGCCGCACCGGCCGCACCCCGGCCGACTATCTGGAAGCCGTCCGGCTGGAGGCCGCCCGGCGCCTGCTGGAGGAGAGCGACCGCAGCCTGCCGGCCATCGCCGCCGGCACCGGGCTCGGCTCCGTCGAGACCCTGCACCGCGTCTTCAGGAACCGGCTGGGCACCACGCCCGCCGAGTACCGCCGCCGCTTCCGCTCCCCCGACGCGGCGGCTCCCCCGGCCGCCTGACCGTCCCCGCACCTCCGTCCCCGACATCCGTCCCCGGGCAGGACGGCGCCCGCCCGGGCCGCCGCCCGTCCGTCCCGCCCTGCCCGCACACGGGCGGGCACGCACACGCACGCTCGCAAGGGAGCCCCCATGTCACGCACCAAGGTCGTCGCGATCCCGGTCCTCGGCAGGCACGCCATCAACGCCTACCTGCTGCTGGGACGCCGGCCGATCGTCGTGGACGCCGGCACCCCCGGCAGCGGCCGTCTGATCCGCGATGCCGTCGCCCGGCACGGCGTCGACCCCGCCGACATCGGACTGATCGTCATCACCCACGGCCACATCGACCACTTCGGGTCCGCCGCCGAACTCCACCGCCTCACCGGGGCGCCCGTCGCCGGCCACGTCGACGACCTCCGGCCGTTCCGGACGGGCCGGGTCCGCGAGCCCTACCTGCCGACCGGGCCGATGGGCCGCCTGATGGACCGCGACCCCCGACTGCACGCCGCCGCCGAACCGTTCGAGCCGGACGTCCTGGTCCGCGGCGAGACGGGCCTGCACGACTTCGGCGTCGACGCCCGCATCATGCCCACCCCCGGCCACACCGCCGGCTCGATCTCCGTCCTCACCGACGACGGTGACCTGGTGGCCGGCGACATGGTCGCCAACTCGTTCATGGGCCTGATCCCCGGACGCCCCGCCAACCCGCCCTTCCACGACGACCCGCAGCGCAACCTGGCCAGCCTGCGCGAAATGCTCGCGCTCGGGCCGACCAGGCTGCACGTCGGCCACGGCGTCCCGCTCGACCCTGCGCGCGTCGCCACCTGGGCCGCGAACGAGCAGCGCCGCCTGGACGCACTGGCAGCGGCCGGCCGCCTGCGCGTACGGACGGAGAGCCCCGGACCGCACATGTGCTGAGTACTCCCCATGGACGGGGAGGGGCCTGTTCCGCATCCGGGGGCGGTCTGTAGCCTGCCGGGCATGCTCGATCACATCCCGCCCCCGGTGGTGAAGGCCTCCCCGGTCCGCAGGACCGCGCGGATCGTGCTCGCCGCGCTCTGCGTCGCGGCGAGCATCGCCGCAACGGTCCGGCTCCAGAAGACCGCCGACCGGACCAGGTGGCTGGAGGGCGTTCAGCTCGCGCTGCGGCCCGAGGGCTTCGGGCTGTTCGCGTTCCAGCTGGCCGCCGTGGCCTCCGGTGTCGCGGCCCACAGCCTGGCCCACCTGGCGCAGCCCCGGCGGATCGCCGCGGCCTGGGGCGCGGCCGGCGTACTGCTCGCCCACAGTGCCCTCGTCGCCGGAGCGGCCTGGCTGCTGGCCGGCGCCGCGCCCGAGCTGTCGCACGGTTCGAGCCGCTACGACAGCGGCGCCCTGTACCCGGCGTGGCTCGCCTGCGTCCTGCTGCCGGCCGCGGTCACCGCCTGCATCGGCGGGCTCTTCCCCCGGCCCGTTCCCGAGAAGCCGACGACCCCCTTGACCGCTCTCAGGCCGGCCGCGGTCGCAACCGCGGTCGGCTGGGCCGTCGGCGGGATCATGCTCGTGCTGCTGCTGGTGATGATCCTCCTCCGCACCGTCCTCTGAGCCCGGCTCCGAATCTGCCGTCAGCGGGCTCCTGTCCGCCGGGAGCGCCCGCAGGCGCAATTCGCGCCAACATCAGCGGTGGACGTGCAGCCGGATGCGGGTGGCGGCGGGTGACTGCAGGCGGCCGGGAAGGTGTCAATCCCGAATTCCTCCCGCGACATGCGGACGCTACATCGGAACCAACGGGGACAAGTGGATCCTCCGCTCCTGAGTTCCGGGCGCCGCGGGCCGAAAACGGCCGAGGATGCCATACCGCGGAACGCCGTGACCGGTGATTGACCGAAAGAGTGCGCGGGTCGGGTGCACCGGCGCTGCCGCCTTGGCACGGCCGTTGCACGGCTGTCTACGATCGCCGCCGTGCAATGCCGGAGCCGGCGGGGATTCCGGCCCCGGCATTGCGCGGCCGGAGGGGCCCGTACTTCCTCCCTCCGGCGGGCAGGAGTGTGCGCGGGCGGGCTCGGCTCTGGGTGAGGAACGCCGCCCGACCGCACGGTGGGCAGGTCGGCCAGGTGAAGCCGGCGGGTGGGAGCGGCACGCCGCCGGTGCGAGCCTGCGGCGCGGTCTCGCCCGTCGTGCCGTCGTACACCATCAGGTTCCGAGCCGTGCGCCGGAGCATACGGCCGACCGGCGACGACGCCGCCGCCGGACGGCGGGGCGGTCAGACCGCCCCGGCGGCGGTGGCCACCATGGTGGCCGCGACCGCCGCGTACATGGCGCCCACCGCGACCCGGATGCTCTCGGTCACCCCGTGGCCCTCGGTGAACGCCTTCATCCGCGGCTCGACCTCCCTGCGCGGCACGCCGGGGAAGGCGATCCGGTGCAGCAGCCCCGCCTGGAGGAGGGCGATCAGCGCCGCGGTGCGGTCGTCGGCCTCCTCGCCGCGCAGCACGGCACCGGTCAGCCGCTCGCGGAGCTCGCGCTCGACCGAGCCGTCCGCCTCCGGGTACCGCCTGACCGGGATGAGGCCGAGCAGCTTGTGCTTCTCCTCGGTGACCAGGCCGCGCCGGCACAGGCTCTCCTCCGCGGCACGGACGGAGGTGCGCTGGTCCTTCATCAGCCAGTCGCCGATCTTCGTCCTGCGCCGGCCCTCGGTCCACGCGGCGAGCGCGGCCAGCCGGCCGTCCAGCAGCTCGACCCCGGTCGGCCTGGTGTCGACCACCCGGACCTGGCCGTCGGCGAGGGTGACCCGCCCGGCGAACGCGAGCTCGAGGACGATGGCGCCCGAGAGCGGCAAGCCCAGCATGAGCCCGTCCTTCGCCTGGCCGGACTCGTCGTCCAGCGACAGCAGCATCATCTCTTCGGGCAGGGTCACAGCCACGCGCGTTTCTCCTCCGTGTGTTCGTACAACCGATCGACGCCGGCGCCCGCGCGATGGTTCCCGTCGAGCCGTACCGGGTGGGGCAGCTGACGTCTCGTAAGGTGGATCGTGTCCAGGGCGGGCTGGTGCAGGCCGGGAGCGTCGGGCGTGGCGGGAGCGGAACGGTCCGGTGGCCGCAGCCCGGCAGGGCGGGCCTGGGCTCCCCTGCTGGCGGTGTGCGCCGGGTACTTCATGGTGATCCTCGATGTGACGATCATCAATGTCGCGGTGCCGGTGGTCGGCCGGGAGCTGCACGCCTCGCTCACCGGCATCCAGTGGATCACCGACGGCTACACCCTGGTCTTCGCCGGACTGCTGCTCACCGGCGGGGCGCTCGGCGACCGCCTCGGCAACCGGCGGATCTTCTGCACCGGCGCGGCGGTGTTCACCGCGGCCTCGGCCGGCTGCGCGCTCGCCCCGAACACGCCCGTCCTGGTGGCCGCCCGGCTGGTGGAGGGCCTCGGCGCGGCACTGATCGTGCCCGGCTCGCTCGCCCTGCTCCAGCAGTCCTACCCGGCGCCGGACGCGCGCTCCCGCGCCTTCGGCCTGTGGGGGGCGATGGCCGGCATCGCCGCCTCCGCCGGGCCGCTGCTGGGCGGGCTGCTGGTCTCCACCGTGGGCTGGCGGTGGGTCTTCCTGATCAACCTGCCCGTCGGGGCCGCCTGCATCGCACTGACCCTGCGCCATGTCGCCGCCTCGCCGCGCCGCCCCGACCGCCCGCTGGACCTGCCCGCGCAGGTCGCCGTCTTCGCGGCCGTCGCCCTGCTGGTCGCAGCCCTCAACGAGGCCGGCCGGCGCGGGTGGACGGACCCGCTCGTCCTCGGGGCGGCAGCCGTGTCGGTCGCCGCGGCCTGCGCCTTCGTGGCCCGCGAACACCGGGCCCGCTCCCCCGTCCTGCCGCTCGGCCTGCTCCGCTCGCGCGCCCTGAGCGGCGGCGCCGCCATCGGTCTGCTGTTCAACTTCGCCTTCTACGGCATGGTGTTCACCGCCAGCCTCTACTTCCAGCACCAGCGCGGCTACAGCGCGCTCGGCACCGGGGCCGCACTCTTCCCCGCCGTGGCGATGACCATGTTCGCCTCGGCCCTGGCCGGCCTGCTGGCCCGCCGCACCGGGCACCGCCCGCTGGTCGTCTCCGGAATGCTCGTCGCGGCCGCCGGGCTGGCCGCCTGGGCCGCCGCCGGGACCGACCCCGCCTACGCCCTGCTGGTGGCCCCGATGATGGCGGCGGGCTTCGGCACGTCCTTCGCCCTCACCGGCGCGACCACCACCGTGATGGCGGCCGCCCCCACCGCATACGCGGGCACGGCGTCCGCCCTGTTCAACACCACCCGCCAGATCGGCAGCGCCGCAGGAGTGGCACTCGGCGGCACCCTCCTCGCCACCGCCACCGACTACGGCGAAGGCCTCCGCACCAGCATGGCCGTCGGCGCAGCGGCCTACCTCACGGCGGCCGTCCTCGCACGCCTGTGCATCCCTGCCCCGCCGGAGCGGCCCGCGGGCTAGGGGACCGTGCAGCGGCTCGGCGCCCGGAACGCCTCGCGTGCTCAGGCCCCGGCCGGGCAGCTCTCGCAGCCGGCGCGGTGCGCGGTGCGCAGCGCTTCCATACGGTCCTGCAGCTCCCGCATCCGGGCGGCACTGCGGTCGCTCGCGTACCCGGCGATGCCGCGCAGGGCGATCGGTTCGCCGTCGTAGCGGGTGAGCACCAGGGTGGTGACGGTGCCCAGGCCGGGCCCGGGGAGGGTCTGGGCGGAGACCGAGGCGATCGTGCACCACGGAGTGCGGTGGGTGCGCTCCATGCCGTGGCTGGCCACGCCGGTCTCGTCGAGCGTCACGCCGAGCCGGACGGCCCGCCAGGTCCACCAGGAGGCGGCGGCACCGATGACCAGGCCCAGCAGCCGCGTGCCCCACGGGCCCTCGACGAGCATCCCGACGGCGATCACCAGGAACACGGCACCGCAGAGTGCCAGCACGGCACGCTGCCAGTGGCTGCGGAGGCGGATGGGGCCGGCGGGGCGGTCGGCGGGGCGGTCGGCGGTCATCCGGTGATCGTGTCAGCCCCCGCACCGACCGTCAACGGCCGCCCGCACGCACTCCGGAGCCCGGGGTCCTCCGGCGGTCCCGGCATGCGGAAGGGCCCGGCACCTGGAGGTGCCGGGCCCTTCGCGATTGGTAGCGGGGACAGGATTTGAACCTGCGACCTCTGGGTTATGAGCCCAGCGAGCTACCGAGCTGCTCCACCCCGCGTCGGTGAACCCGACTCTACGGTACGGATGGGGCCGGTGGGAAATCGGTTCTCCGCGGCGCGCGCCCGCCGCGGCTTCGCGACGCTTCGTGGTCGCCCACGGCTCGGTGTTAGAAAGGACCCATGGTCGAACGCGCCGACCGACCCCGAGGGGCTTCCAAGCAGTCACTGCTCGCGAGGAGCCCGCGGAGCGTCGCGGGCCAGATGTTCGTCGTGCAGGTGATCGTGGTGGTGCTCCTCGTCCTGGGGGCGATCCTGGCGCTGGTGCTGGAGTCCAGGCGGGCCAGTGAGACGGAGGCCCGCAACCGGTCGGTGGCCGTGGCGGAGGCGTTCGCGCACTCCCCCGGCCTCGTCGACACCCTGAAGTCGTCCTCGCCCTCGTCGGTGCTGCAGCCGCTCACGGAGGCGGCGCGCAAGGACGCGGGCGTCGACTTCATCGTGATCATGGACACCGAGGGAATCCGTTACACGCACCCGCTGCCGGACCGGATCGGGCAGCGGTTCGTGGGGACGATCGAGCCGTCCCTGGAGGGCCGCATCCACACGGAGAGCGTGCACGGCCCGCTGGGCGACGAGGTCCAGGCGGTCGTGCCGGTCAAGGGGGCGGACGGTTCGGTGGTGGGCCTGGTGTCGGCCGGGCTCAAGGTCAAGAACGTCACCTCCGCCGGCAACAAGCAGCTGCCGATCATCCTGTTCACCGGCGCCGCCGCCCTCGCGGTGGCCACCACCGGCACCGCTCTCGCGGCCCGGCGGCTGAAGCGCCAGACCGGCGGTCTCGGCCCGGCCGAGATGACCCGCATGTACGAGCACCACAACGCGGTGCTGCACGCGGTGCGCGAGGGCGTGGTGATCATCGGACAGGACGGGCGGCTGGTCCTGGCGAACGACGAGGCGAAGGAGCTGCTGGGCCTGCCGCCCGACGCGGAGGGCCGGTACGTCTCCGACCTGGACCGGCTGGACCCGGACACGGCCGGGCTGCTGCGGTCGGGCCGGGTGGCCGCGGACGAGGTGCACCGGGCCGGCGGGCGGCTGCTCGTGGTGAACCAGCGGCCGACCGACCGCCACAGCGGCGCGATGGGGACGGTCGCGACGATCCGCGACTCGACCGAGCTGATGGCGGTCTCCGGCAAGGCCGAGGTGGCCAACAAGCGCCTTGCGCTGCTGTACGAGGCGGGCGTCGGGATCGGCTCGTCCCTGGACGTGGTGCGCACGGCCGAGGAACTGGCCCGGGTCGCCGTCCCGGGCCTCGCGGACTTCGTCACCGTCGACCTCGCCGACCCCGTCCTGCAGGGCAACGAGCCCGCCGGCGGCGGGATGGAGCTGCGCCGCGTCGCCGTCAGCGGGATCCACGAGGACCACCCCTTCTACCCCCGCGGCCGGCTGATCACCTTCATCCCGTCCACGCCGCAGGCCCAGGGCTTCGACAGCGGGGTGTCGCAGGTCGTGCCGGACCTGTCGGTGGCGGAGGGGTGGAAGGCGCAGGACCCGATGTGGACCGGCGGGGTCCTCGACCACGGCGTCCACTCGCTGATCACCACGCCGCTGTCGGCCCGCGGCATCATCCTGGGCGTCGCCAACTTCTGGCGGTCGGAGAAGCCCGAGCCGTTCGACGACGAGGACCTGTCGCTGGCCGAGGAGCTCGTCGCACGGGCGGCGGTCAGCATCGACAACGCGCGCCGCTACACCCGGGAGCACGCCATGGCGGTGACCCTGCAGCGCAGCCTGCTGCCGAGGGCCCTGCCGGAGCAGACCGCGCTGGAGGTCGCCCACCGCTACCTCCCGGCGCAGTCCGGGGTCAGCGGCGACTGGTTCGACGTGATCCCGCTGCCGGGCAGCCGGGTCGCCCTGGTGGTGGGCGACGTCGTCGGCCACGGGCTGCACGCCGCGGCCACCATGGGCCGGCTCCGCACCGCCGTCCACAACTTCTCGGCCCTCGACATCCCGCCGGACGAGCTGCTCGGACACCTGGACGAACTCGTCGACCGCATCGACCAGGAGGAGAGCGACGACGGCACCGGGACGGGCGTCTCCGGGGCCACCTGCCTGTACGCCATCTACGACCCGGTGTCTCGGCTGTGCACCGTCAGCCGGGCCGGGCACCCCGCGCCCGCACTGGTCCGCCCGGACGGGTGCGTCGACTTCCCGGACCTGCCGGTCGGGCCGCCGCTGGGAGCGGGCGGCGGGCCCTTCGAGACCGCCGAGGTGCACCTGCCGGAAGGCACCCAGATCGTCCTCTACACCGACGGCCTGATCGAGGACCGCGCGCGGGACTTCGACGTCGGCATGGACCTCCTGCGCAACGCCCTCTCCCACGACCGGGAGCCCGAGGACAACTGCCGGGCCGTCCTCGAGACCCTGCTGCCCGCCCGGCCGCAGGACGACGTGGCCCTGCTGATCGCCCGCACCCGGGTGATCGCCGCGGAGGACATCGCCGAACGGGACATCCCGTTCGACCCGGAGGCCGTCGCCGACCTGCGGGCCTGGACGGCCTCGACGCTCGAGAAGTGGGACCTCGGCGACCTGTCCTTCGGCACCGAGCTGATCCTCAGCGAGCTCGCCACCAACGCCATCCGCTACGGCACCGAACCCGCCCGGGTGCGGCTGCTCCGCGACCGGGCGCTGATCTGCGAGGTCTCCGACGGCAGCAGCACCGCCCCGCACCTGCGGTACGCGGCCACGACGGACGAGGGCGGCCGCGGACTGTTCCTGGTGGCCCAGCTCACCACCCACTGGGGCACCCGCTACAACCCCCGGGGCAAGACCATCTGGGCCGAACAGGCCCTCCCCACCCCGGAGCCCTGAGGCAATGGGCGTCCCCCGGGCGCTTTCCCGCCTGCGCGGAGTTTGTCCTTCCGCGTGCAGCTTCGCGACGCGCCGGGGAGGCACCATGGACCGATCCCCGCCCCCGGGCCAGGATGGACGGATGACAGGTGCACACGGGCAAGGGAGCCGGACGGCCGGCGGCGGCACGCCCCGCCGGGCCGGGTGCCACCGCGGCGGGCGCCGAGCGTCGCAGCCGACACGGTGAGGTACGAGAACCGTCCGGTGCGGCACCCCGCCACGGGCGCCGTGCCACCCCCGCACCTGCGCCCGATCGGGCCACATCGGGACGTTCCCGCAGGTGAGAGCGGTGGCGCCGGACCTCACAGCCCCACACCTGCCTCAAGTGAGCAAGGTCACCGAGCGGCCCGTCGTCACAGCTCGTGGCACGGGTGTACGTTCCTGCGACCAAGGGGTGAGGCCTCCCCCGATTGCGTTCTGCCTGCCCACAGCTGCGCCTCCGACAAGGGAGACACCTGCCATGCCTGCTGAAGAACCGGCCCAGCCCCCGCCCCAGACCCTCGGTGTGGTGGCCGAGTCCGCCACCGGGGAGACGCGGGTCGCGGCGACACCGGCCACGGTGCGTCAGCTGCTCGCCCTGGGCTACGACGTCGTCGTCGAGTCGGGCGCCGGCTCGGCCTCGGGGTTCACCGACGACACCTACCTCGACGCGGGTGCCGCCATCGGCGACGCCTGGCAGGCGGACCTCGTGCTCAAGGTCAACGCCCCGTCCGCCGAGGAGATCGCCCGGCTGCGCGACGGCGCGACCCTGGTCGGCCTGATCGGCCCGGCCCAGAACCCCGAGCTGCTCGAGCGCCTCTCGGCGCGCCGGATCACGGTGCTCGCGCTCGACGCGGTGCCGCGGATCTCCCGGGCGCAGTCGATGGACGTGCTCAGCTCGATGGCGAACATCGCCGGCTACCGGGCCGTCATCGAGGCCGCGCACGTCTTCGGCAGGTTCTTCACCGGGCAGGTCACCGCCGCGGGCAAGGTCCCGCCGGCGAAGGTCCTGGTCGCCGGTGCCGGCGTGGCCGGCCTCGCCGCGATCGGCGCGGCGAGCAGCCTGGGAGCGGTGGTCCGCGCCACCGACCCGCGGCCCGAGGTCGCCGACCAGGTGAAGTCGCTGGGCGGTGAGTTCCTGCCGGTCGACGTCGAGCAGGAGCGCAGCACCGACGGCTACGCCAAGGCCACCTCGGCGGACTACGACCGGGCGGCCGCGGAGCTGTACGGCCGGCAGACCGCGGACGTGGACATCGTCATCACCACCGCGCTGATCCCGGGCCGTCCGGCGCCGCGGCTGATCACCGCCGAGCAGGTCGCCTCGATGAAGCCGGGCAGCGTGATCGTCGACATGGCGGCCGCCCAGGGCGGCAACGTGGAGGGCACCGTCGCCGGCCGCGTGGTCGTCACCGACAACGGCGTGACGCTCATCGGCTACACCGATCTCGCCTCCCGGCTGCCGGCCCAGGCCTCGCAGCTGTTCGGCACCAACCTGGTCAACCTGCTGAAGCTGCTCACGCCCGGCAAGGACGGCCGGCTGGTGATCGACTTCGAGGACGTGGTCCAGCGCTCGGTGACGATCGTCCGCGACGGCGAGCTGACCTGGCCGCCGCCGCCCGTCCAGGTGTCCGCGGCGCCCGCCGCCGCACCGGCCGCCGCACCGGCACCGGCCGCGCCCGAGAAGCCCAGGCTGTCCGTGGCGGCGCGCTTCGGGCTGATCGGCCTCGGCATGCTGGCGCTGTTCCTGCTGATCGCCTTCGCCCCGGCGCAGCTGGCGGAGAACTTCACGGTGTTCACGCTGGCGGTGGTGATCGGCTACTACGTGATCGGCAAGGTGCACCACGCCCTGCACACTCCGCTGATGTCGGTCACCAACGCGATCTCCGGGATCGTCGTCATCGGCGCGCTGCTGCAGATCGGCCACGAGAGCGCGCTCGTCACCGTGCTGGCCTTCGTGGCGATCCTGCTGACGAGCGTGAACATCTTCGGAGGCTTCGCCGTCACCCGCCGCATGCTCGGCATGTTCTCGAAAGGCCGATGACCGATGACGTACACGACGGCCGCGCACGCCGCCGACCTCGTTGCCGCCCTCCTGTTCATCCTCAGCCTCGCCGGGCTCTCCCAGCACCGCACCTCGCGGGCCGGTGTGGCCTACGGCATCGCCGGCATGGCGCTGGCGCTCGTGGCCACCGCCGTGGTCGCGGCGCACGACGTGTCGGCGGCCGCGGTGTCCCTGATCGTGGTCGCCATGGCCGCCGGCGGGGCGGTCGGCCTGTGGCGGGCACGCCGCGTCGAGATGACGCAGATGCCCGAGCTGATCGCCGTGCTGCACAGCTTCGTCGGCCTGGCCGCGGTGCTGGTGGGCTGGAACAGCTACCTGGAGGTGGAGCGGCACGGCGCGGCGCAGACCCTGATCGGGTCGGACCTGCTGCGCATCCACCACGCGGAGGTGTTCATCGGCATCTTCATCGGTGCGGTCACCTTCACCGGCTCGATCGTCGCCTACCTGAAGCTGTCGGCGCGGATCAAGTCGAGCCCGCTGATGCTGCCGGGCAAGAACGCGCTCAACGTCGCGGCGCTGGTGGCGTTCGTGGCGCTGACGGTGTGGTTCACGATCAGCCCGAGCCTCGGCCTGATGATCGCGGTGACGCTGCTGGCTCTGCTCCTGGGCTGGCACCTGGTCGCCTCGATCGGCGGCGGCGACATGCCGGTGGTGGTCTCCATGCTGAACAGCTACTCGGGCTGGGCCGCGGCCGCGGCCGGCTTCCTGCTGAACAACAACCTGCTCATCGTCACGGGTGCGCTGGTCGGCTCCTCCGGTGCCTACCTGTCGTACATCATGTGCAAGGCGATGAACCGGTCCTTCCTGTCCGTCATCGCCGGCGGCTTCGGCATCGAGGCGCCCGCCGCGCAGGACGCGGAGCAGGGCGAGCACCGGGAGACCAGCGCCCACGAGACGGCCCGGATGCTGGCCGACGCCACCTCGGTGGTCATCACGCCCGGCTACGGCATGGCGGTGGCCCAGGCCCAGCACCCGGTCGCGGAGCTGACCCGGGTGCTGCGCGAGCGCGGTGTGGAGGTCCGCTTCGGCGTGCACCCGGTGGCGGGCCGCCTGCCCGGCCACATGAACGTGCTGCTCGCCGAGGCACGGGTGCCGTACGACATCGTGCTGGAGATGGACGAGATCAACGACGACTTCACCGAGACCTCGGTGGTCCTCGTGATCGGTGCGAACGACACCGTCAACCCGGCGGCGACGGAGGACCCGGCGAGCCCGATCGCGGGCATGCCCGTGCTGCGGGTGTGGGAGGCCGGTCATGTGATCGTCTTCAAGCGGTCCATGGCGTCCGGCTACGCGGGCGTGCAGAACCCGCTGTTCTTCCGCGAGAACAGCAGCATGCTGTTCGGCGACGCCAAGCAGACCGTCGAGAGCATCCTGCAGGCCCTGCAGGCGGAGGCGCCCCAGGCCCCGGCCGAACGGCGCACCACCGCCGTCGCCTGACGGCCGCCGGCTGCCACCGGTGGCCGCGCAGGTGGGCGGAGTACCCGCGAGGCGGGAGGAACGGCACCGTTCCTCCCGCCTCGCGCGGTTTCCGGTACCCACGGCGCCCCGGTCAGCCGGTCAGCCGGTCGGCCGCCTGCCCGGGGGTCGGGTCCAGGTAGACGCGGACCACGGCGGGGTGGGCCGCGCGGATCGCCCGCTCGGCCTCTTCGCAGGCACGCTCCACGTCCCGCGCGGTGGCCGGTTCCCGGAACGCCACCTTGGCCGCGACCAGGACGTCCTGCGGGCCGCTGACCAGGGTGACCAGTTCGACCACCTGCCGGACCTGCGGCTGCTCCCGCAGGGTGGCGGAGATCCGGTCCTCGGCGGTCTGCGGCAGGGCCCGGCCGATCAGCAGTGAGGCGTTGGCCCGGGCCAGCACCACGGCCACCCAGGCCAGCAGGGCGCCGATCAGCAGCGAGGCCGCGCCGTCCCAGGCCGAGTCGCCGGTCAGTTCGGTGCCGAGCACGCCGCCGAAGGCCAGCACCAGGCCGATCAGCGCGGCGACGTCCTCCAGGAAGACGGCCTTGACCGCGGTGTCGGGGGTGCGCCGCAGGTACCGGCCGCCGGACACCCCCAGCCGGCCCGCCTCGCCGCGGACCTGGCGGGCCGTCCGCGCCAGCGACACCGACTCCAGCAGGAAGGCCACGGCCAGCACCAGGTACGAGGCCAGCGGGCTGCCCAGGTCCTCGCCGTGCAGCAGGGTCCGCACCCCGTCGGTCACGGAGAAGACGGCTCCGCCGATGAAGGTCGCGAACGAGGCGAGCAGCGCCCAGACGTACCGCTCCCGCCCGTAGCCGAAGGGGTGGGCGTCGTCGGCGGGCCGGGAGCTGCGCTTGAGGCTCAGGAAGAGCAGCACCTCGGTGACGGTGTCGGCGAGCGAGTGCGCGGCCTCGGACAGCATCGCGCCTGAGCCGCTCACCAGCCCCGCGACCGCCTTGGCGACGGCGACACCGAGGTTGCACAGACCGGCGACGATCACGGTGACGGTGCTCTCGGCGTTCCCGCCGGACTGCGGTGCACCGGCCTCCACGGGCTGGTCGGTTCGGAGGTCCACAGCAGGAGTCTGTCCCGCCCGGCGGAATGTGCACCCCGTCCGCACGGCCGGGTGTCCGCCGTCGGCGGTAACTCCGGGGCGGGCGCGGGGGCGGGACCGGCCGGGTGGAAACGATCGGAGTCGGCGCGGATCTGCCCGTCGCCTACGGCCGGCGGCACCGCCGACGGTCCTCACGACGCTTCCCACCGAGGGAGAAGCCATGATCAAGACAGTTGCCGTCACCGCCCTGGCGGCCGTCGCCCTGGTGCCGGCCGCTCCGGCCGCCGCAGCCGCGGGCCGGCCGGCGCCCCGTGCGGCGGCGACCTGCGCGGACATCGCCCAGATGGGCCTCCAGCAGGCCGTCGCCGCCCTCCAGGTCGGGGTCCAGGACGTGTCGGCGCTCGCTCCGGTGCAGGACCTCCCCTGCCTCGCCGACGCAGGCACCGCGGACGACCCGCTGGCCGGGCTGCTGGACGGCCCCGCCCCCGACCCGCTGCCGCACATCGCGTTCTGACCGCACCGGCGCCACGGGGCCGACGGCGCAGGGCCCGCCCGCGCCGTCGGCCCCGGCCCGGTCAGGGGCGGGCCGGTCAGGGGCGGGCCGTCGGGGAGCGGTCGGCCGTCCGGGCCGGGTCGGTCATGGCGACCGGGGCCAGGATCTCGTCCATGGCCTCGAGCAGGCCCGGGTCCAGCCGGACACCGGCCGCGGCGGCGTTCTCCGCGACCTGCCCGGGGCGGGAGGCGCCGATGATCGCGGCGGCGACGTTCCGGTTCTGCAGCACCCACGCCACGGCGAGCTGGGCCATGCTGAGCCCGGCCCCCTCCGCCAGCGGGCGCAGCCGCTGGACGCGCTCCAGGACGTCCGGCCGCATCCACCGGGCGACGTAGTCCGCGCCGCCCTTCTCGTCGGTGGCCCGGGAGCCGGACGGCGGCTCGGCACCCGGCAGGTACTTCCCGGTGAGCACGCCCTGGGCGACCGGCGACCAGACGACCTGGCCGATGCCGAGCTCCTCGCACACCGGCACCACCTCGGCCTCGATCACCCGCCACAGGGCGCTGTACTGCGGCTGGCTGGAGACGAACGGCACCCGCAGCTCGCGGGCGAGCGCGTGCGCGTCGCGGATCTGCTCCGCCGTCCACTCGGAGACGCCGATGTACAGGGCCTTGCCGGAGCGCACCACGTCGGCGAAGGCCTCCATGGTCTCCTCGAGCGGCGTGGAGTGGTCGTAGCGGTGCGCCTGGTACACATCGACGTAGTCGGTCTGCAGGCGGCGCAGCGACCCGTCGACGGCCTCCAGGATGTGCTTGCGGCCCAGCCCGCTGTCGTTGCGGCCGGGCCCGGTGGGCCAGTACACCTTGGTGAGGATCTCGACGCCCTCCCGGCGCTCGCCCCTCAGGGCGCGGCCGAGCACGGACTCGGCCCGGGTCTCGGCGTACACGTCCGCGGTGTCGAAGGTGGTGATGCCGGCGTCGAGGGCGGCGCGGATGCAGGCCGCGGCGGTCTCCTCGGCCACCTGCGAACCGTGGGTGAGCCAGTTGCCGTAGGCGATCTCGCTGACGACCAGGCCGCTGCGGCCCAGGTGGCGGAACTCCATGGTGCAGGTCCTCTCCGCGGGGCTACCAGCTCCGATCATGCCCCGGCGGAGCCCCGTGCGCGCCGTACGACAGCCGGACGGCCCGGCCTGCGGGAGTACGCGTACCCGGTGCTCGCGGCGGCCTCGCTCCCGGTCGGTGCCGTGGCGGCGGCCACCGTGGCGGCCCTGTGACGGCGCAGCTTCCTGATACCGCCCGGGACGGCGCGGTCGGCCCTGGGGCGCGGCCGTCAGCTCAGGTGTCCGAAGATGCCGGCGAGCAGCACTCCCGAGGCGAGGAAGACCAGGGTCAGCACGGCCACGGCGGTGACCTGCTCACGCGTCACCTCGCTCTGGTGCACGGCGGCCGCCATGCCGTCCGGCGCGGCGCCTCCGGGGTTCGGCGTGCCCACCGGCGCCGGGTCGTGGCCGGACGGCGAGCCGTGCCCTGCTGCGGAGTGCTGCGCCGCAGCAGGGCCGTGGGCGGGCGCCGGTACGGGGATCGGCTCCCCGCCCTTGCCGAGGACGCGCACCGTGCCCATCCCGTGCTTCAGGTGGTTGGCGACCAGCCACACGTTGACCGGGTAGGCGCAGGCGAGCCCGGCCCCCACGGCGAGCGAGAACAGGGCCCAGAACCGTACGTCGGCCACGTCGTCGGCCCCCGGCACATGGCTGCGGACGATGACGATCACGGCCACCATGGCGCCCATCACGCAGTTCATCGACAGCCACTCGGCGACCACGGTCGAGCGCACGGCCTTGAGGTAGTTGCCGCCGAGCATGTCGCGCATGAAGAGCGCCTGGAAGACCAGCAGGCCGAACCCGAAGCCCAGGGCGTACTCGACCAGGCTGTCCGCCCACGGGGGAAGCCCGATCAGCGAGGCCAGCACGGCGGCGGCCATGATGCCGGTGGCGTCGCCCGCGACGCAGTGGACGGTGGACCCGAACGCCTGTTTCCACAGCGGCGCCACGAAGCGCTCGTGGGTGCCCGGCCGCGGCTCCTTGCAGGACAGCACGTAGAAGGCGGCGCCGACCGGGCCGATGTACAGGGTCACCAGCACCCAGCCCCACTTCATCACGGTCAGTTCCGGGTTCACGGTGAACGCGTCGTGGGCCACGTAGGCCGCCGACAGCAGAACGAGCACGAACCAGGCGTACATCAGGGCTTCCGCCGTGCTGCCGCCCACTCCGCCGGCCGTCGCCAGGTGGTCCACCGCGTGCCTCCGCCTCCCGGTCGGTTCGGGAGACGACTCCCGAAGGGAGCCATCGTGCCCGCCGGAGCGCCGTGCGGCCCGCCCGGCGTACCCGGGACTCGACCGGTCGGCGGTGCGGCCTCACCCGTTCGGCGACCCGGAACCGGTGCGACCCGGGTACAGGGGCGCGGCGGTGCGCGCCCCCGTACCCGACGGATCGTCAGCCGCTACACCAGCAGGGCGCGCACGGCCCGGCAGGTGATGGCGGACGGCCGGTGGATGCCGAGGCGGACGGCGAGCGCGCGGATTCGGCGGTTGGTGGCGTGCTGGGGCAGGTACACCCCGGAGTCCAGCAGGACGACGGCCAGGCGCATGGCCTTCAGCCGGCGGTTGTGGTCGACGTACCACTCGCGGGGCATCCCGGGCGGCAGGGGTCGGACGGCGGGCGGGCCGGACCGGCGGACGGTCCGGGCTCCTCGGGCAGTGGGCGTGCGGCGGGTGGACAGGGCAGCGGACATCGACGACCTCCTGGTGCGGTGGTTGGGGGCGCTCGCTGACAAATCCCATGTTAGGCGGGGGTACTGACAATCCGACGGGCCGCCGCCGGGGCCCGGCCGTGCCCCGGCGGCGGCGGTTCGGTCACGTCCGCAGGAAGGCCTCCAGGGCGGTCGCGAGCGCCACCGGGACCTCGTACATCGGGTAGTGCCCGCTGTTGGCGAGCACGGTGAGCTCGGCGTTCGGGTAGTGGGTGAGCCAGGTGCCGCGCATCACCTCGGCGGAGAGCGCCGGGTCGTGCTCGCCGACGAAGACGCCGACCGGCAGCGTGCTGCCCGCCACCTTCGCGGCGAAGTCCTGCGTCGTCCACTCCTCCAGGTAGCCGGCGAAGGCCTCCGGCCGGGAACCGGTCACCGAACGGGCGGTCATCCGGTCCAGCCAGCGGCCGCAGGCGCGGTTGCCGGTGACCATGTCGAGGATGGCCCTGCGGTTGGCCGGATACTGCACGGCGCCGTGGAACAGGTCGTACGCCTCGCCCTCCAGCGGGAAGGCGCTCGCCGGGACGGGCGCCACGCCGGCCAGCTTGCGCACCCGGGTCGGCGCCTCGGCGAGGATCCGCTGGGCCGCCTTGCCGCCCATCGAGTGCCCGACCAGCGAGAAGGTGTCCCAGCCGAGCTCGTCCGCCAGCCGCAGGGCGTCGGCGGCGATCTCGGCGAGCGTGAACTCGCCGTCCACCGTGATCCGTTCGCCGTACCCGCGGTAGTCGAGGAAGGCGTAGCCGAACTCGTCCGGCTCCAGGATGTCGAGGAACCCTCCCCAGCCCGCGCTGCTGCCGAACCAGTCGTGCAGCACGAGGACCTTGTGCGGACCGTTTCCGACGGTTCGGTGACCGATAGCCATCGCATGCTCCCTCTGCGTGATGATGCCGGACCGGTCGATCATCCCACCCGGCCACCCGCCCGACGCCAGAACCGATCGCGCCATCCGCGCGCCGCGCATTCGGCGGCATCCCCGACCTCCTTCGAGGGACCCTCCGGCGCCCCGCGGAAAGCCCACGAGGGGCGCGGGGAACTGCGCAATCCCAGTCGTCGGCCGAGTGCCTTGGAGCGGATGGATGGACGTGCCGTGGGTGCGGCGCCCGGGGCGCCGTGAGTTCCTGGCCCTGCTCGCGGCGGCCGCCGTCGCCGGTACCGCCGCGCTCCCGGCCGCAGGCAGTCCACGCGCCGTCAAGCGGCAGATGCGCGGCCTGTGGATCGCCTGCCTGAACCACACGGACTGGCCCGCCCGCAGACGGCTCGGCACCGAGCAGATGCAGGCGGACTTCGTCTCGATGCTGGATGCGGCCGTGGCGACCGGTTTCAACGCGGTGTTCGTCCAGGTCCGCCCGACCGCCGACGCGCTGTGGCCGTCCCCCTTCGAACCCTGGTCGCAGTGGCTGACCGGCACTCAGGGGCAGGACCCGGGCTGGAACCCGCTGGCCTTCATGATCGAGGCTTCGCACCTCCGCGGGCTGGCCTTCCACGCCTGGTTCAACCCCTTCCGGATCGCGATCCACACCGACCCGGGCCGCCTGGTGGCGGACCATCCGGCGCGGCGCAACCCGGACTGGACGGTGGCCTTCGACGGCGAGCTCTACTACGACCCCGGCATCCCCGCGGTGCGGGAGTTCGTCCTGGACGCCGTGATGGACGCCGTGACCCGCTACGAGGTCGACGGCGTCCACATCGACGACTACTTCTACCCGTATCCGGCGCCGGACGGCCGGGGCTTCCCCGACGATGCGGCCTTCGCCGCCCACGGCCGCGGCTTCACCGACCGGGCGGCCTGGCGGCGCGACAACATCGACCTGACCGTCCGGCAGCTCCGCGACCGGGTACGGGCCGCCAGGCCGGATGCCGCCTACGGCATCGCCCCCTTCGGTGTCTGGCGCAACAGGTCCACCGACCCGGCCGGCTCGGCGACCACCGCGCTGCAGTCGTACGACGCGCAGTTCTGCGACTCCCGCGGCTGGGTCCGCAAGGGCTGGGTCGACTACATCGCACCCCAGCTGTACTGGCACATCGGCTTCGCCATCGCCGACTACGCCGTCCTCGCCCGGTGGTGGGCGGCGCAGACGGACGGCACCGACACCCAGTTGTGGATCGGCCAGTCCGCCTCCCGCCCGGGTGCCCCGGGGCGCCCGGCCCCCTGGCAGGACCCGGCGGAGCTCTCCCGCCACCTCGCGCTCAACGCCACCGTCCCGCAGATCGGCGGGGACGTCTTCTTCAGTGCCCGCAGCGCCCGCACCGACCGCATCGGCGCCATCCGGCAGCTGGCGGCCGACCACTGGTCCCGGCCCGCGCTCGTCCCGCTGCTGCCGAGGCTCGCCCGCACCGCACCGCCCGCGGCGCCGGAGCTGCGCGCCTCCCCCGACGGGCAGGGCCTGCAGGTCGCCCCGTGGCCCCGCCCCGGGCGCCCGCACCCGTTCCAGTACGCCGTCTATGCGTACGACGCCGACCCGGGCCCGCACCCGCCGGCCGACCCCGACCGCCTCGCCGCCCTGCTCCCCGCACTCTCCGTCGACCGGTACCGTCCGCCGGCCGGCTCGTCCGCATCCTGGTACGCCGCCACGGCCGTCGACCGCGCCGGCCGCGAGAGCGCGACCGGCCGGCCCCTCCGCTTCCCCGCGGTGTGACGGCGTGTCACCGCCAGATCGAGGCGAGGGCGGCCACGGCCAGGGCGACGCCGAAGGCGTAGGTGCCGACGGCCCCGCTGACGCGGAACCCCGACCGGGCGGCGAGGGAGGGCGCGGTGAGCATGCCCCAGGCGTGCAGCAGCCTGGCGGCGGTGGCGCCGACGGTGAGGACCGCTGCCAGCGGGCCCGGGGATCTGGCGCCGAGCAGCAGGAACAGGACGATCAGGGTGGGGATGTACTCGGCGGCGTTGCCGTGGGCGCGGATCGCGATGAACAGGCGGTCGGCCGGGTCGGTGGGCAGCTGCGAACCGCCGGCCCTGGCGGTGGCGCCCCGCATGCGGGAGACGTTCAGGCCGAGGAGGAAGAGCAGCGCGCCGAGGACGGCGGTGCAGGCGATGGCGACGGGCATGTCGGTGGCTCCTTCGGGCAGGGCGTACGGAGGACGGTGTCCAGCAGGTCGGCGCAGAGGGACCAGCCGAGCAGGGTGTCGGCCTTGCGGAGCGCGCCCGGGCTGGTGACGTTCACCTCGATGAGGTGGCGGCCGATGACGTCGAGCCCGGCCGTCCGCAGCCCGAGGCGGCGCAGTTCGGGGCCGATCCGGGCGCAGATCTGCCGGTCGCGTGCGGTGAGGGCGGCTTCGGCGCCGGGCGGGCCGATCCGGAAGTCGCCGTCGGCCGGGTAGCGGTGGACGGCGGCGACGGGTTCGCCGTCGACCAGGAAGATCCGTTTGTTGCCGTCGGCGACCTCGGGAAGGAAGGCCTGGGCGACGACCGCGCGGGTGCCGTTCCGGGTGCCGAGCTCCAGCAGGGAGGCGAGGTTGGGGTCGTGCTCGTCGAGCCGCAGCACTCCGCGGCCGGCGTAGCCGTCGACGGGTTTGAGGACGGCCGTCCCGTGGCTGCGGAGGAACGCCCGGACGGCGGCCGGGTCCGCGGTGACGGTGGTGGGCGGTGTCAGGTCGGGGAAGCGCAGCGGGAACAGGTGCTCGCTGCACAGCCGCAGCCCTCGGGGGTCGTTGACCAGTGCCGTCCGGTCCGGGTCGACCAGGTCGAGGACGAAGGCGGCGGCGAGGTAGGTGCCGTCGACGGGCGGCTCGGTGCGCATGAACACGGCGGCCATCTCGTCGAGCCGGACGTTCTGCGGCTCGCCGGCCCGGTACCAGGGCCGGGCGGCGGCCGGCTCCGGCCCGTGCTCGGCGAGCCGGAGTCTGCGGGCGCGGGCCCGCGGGCGGTGGCCGACGGCCTCCAGCAGGTGGGCCTCGGTCGCCCAGACCTCGGCGCCGCGCTGCTGGGCCGCGTGCATCAGCCCGATGCTGGTGTCGGTGGCGGGGTCGAGCGAGTCGAGCGGGTCGGTGACGAACGCGATCCTCATGACGGGGCGTCCACCCGGCGGCCGTAGCCCTCGCGGCCGGAGTGGTCCGCGCCGTGCTCCGCCCAGGTGTAGAGGTGCAGTTCGAGTCCGTCGGGGTCGCCGAAGACGAGGAGCCAGCCGATGGAGGCCTCGATGACCGGCGAGTGGGCGATGCCCAGCGTGTCGAGGTGGGCGGCCCAGGCCTCGACGTCCGCCCGGCCGTCGACGGCGAGGCCGAGCGGGTCGAAGCCCCGGCAGCCGGCGGCGGCCTGCGGGTTCTCCCGCAGGGCGAGCAGCGTCCGCCCCAGGCCGGGCAGTTCGCCGACGACGCCCCGGACGGTGCCGTCGGCGTCGGGGAACTCCATCGCCACCCGGAAGCCGAAGACCTGCTCGTACCAGGCGCGGGAGCGGGGAAGGTCGGTGACCGGGATCTTCACGTGGTGGATTCCGGCGAGTGAGGGTGCGGGCACGGGAGCCTCCAGATTTCAGCGCAG
Organism: Kitasatospora dryopteridis; assembly: GCF_050749075.1. Lineage (NCBI taxonomy): Bacteria > Bacillati > Actinomycetota > Actinomycetes > Kitasatosporales > Streptomycetaceae > Kitasatospora > Kitasatospora dryopteridis. The sequence continues at coordinate 704,320 of NZ_CP192749.1, forward strand.
CTCGACTGCGGTGAATAATGCTTAGGATGCTCGGTATGTCCGACTCCGTCAAGAGGCCCTACCACTCCGAACGGCGCGCCGCCTCGGCCGCCGCCACCCGCGCCCGCATCCGGGAGTCAGCCGCCCGCCTGTTCGTCGAACAGGGTTACGTGGCAACCAAGTTGCGGGATGTAGCCAGGGCCGCCGGGGTCGGCGAGCGGACGCTGTACGACGCCTTCCCCAGCAAGGCGGCACTGTTCGGGCACACCCTCGGCGTGGCGACGGTCGGCGACGAGGAACCCGTCCGGGTGGCCGACCGCCCCCAGGTGCAGGCCTCCCGCCGGGAGCCGGACGCCGCGGCCGCCATCGCGCAGACCGTCGCCTACGCCGCCGGTCTGTTCGAGCGGGCCGGCGACCTGATCATGGTCAGTGTGGAGGCGGCCGGCGCCGACCCGGACATGCGGGCGGCCGCCGACGCCGGCGCGGCCGCCACCCACCAGGTCTACCTGGCGCTCACCCGGTCGCTGGCCGAACGCGGCTCGCTGCGCCCCGGTCTCGACGCCACCGCCGCCGCCGACATCCTCTACGCCCTGGTCTCCCCGCACATGCACCAACTGCTCCGCCGCCACCGCGGCTGGAGCGCCGAGCGGTACCGGACCTGGCTGGAGGCCGCCGCCGTCCGCGAACTCACCGGGCAGGCGTGATCCCCGCCGGGGTGTGCCTCCCCGTCGGGTCAGCCGGTCAGCTCGCTGATCTCGAAGAGGTGGCCGTCCGGGTCGCGGAAGAAGGCCCGGATCTCGTACCCGCGGTCCACCGGCGGGGCGAGGAACTGCGCGCCGCGCGCCCGCAGCGTCTCGTACGCCCCGGAGCAGTCCGGCACCCTGAAGATCGTCTCGGCGCTGACCCGGTCCGGGTCGAGCGGGGGCCCGAAGACCACGGTGGGCTTGTCCGGGGTCGGTCCGCCGCCGGTCACCAGCAGCAGCCAGGCGCCCAGGAGCCGCAGTACGCACGCACCCTCGTACTCGCGCTCGACCTCGGCGCCGAGCACTCCCTCGTACCACGCGCGGGAGCGGGCGACGTCGGAGACCACCAGCAGCCGGGTCAGTTCCATGCCCTCGGTCGGAAAAGCCGCCACGCCGTCCTCCTCCGACGGCCGGTCGGCCGATCCTCCGTCATTCTTGTTCAGCCGCAACGCCGCCCGGGGCAGCGACACACCCGCCGGTGACCACCGCCGTTCCCGGGCAGCGCCCGCCTGCCCGGGCAGGATGGAGGCCGGGCCGGACGGCGGCCCGGAGCAGCGGCCGGGCCCTCGGGCGCTGCTCACGACACGCCCTGGGAGGCGCCCATGACGACCGATCAGCGACCGGGACCGGTGCGGGTGTTCGTCCTCGGCGGCTCGCTGCGCGCCGACTCGCTCAACACCCGGCTGGCGGCACTGGTCGCCCGGCTGGCCGAGGAGGACGGCGCCGACGTCGACCTCGCGGGCCTGCGGGAGTTCGACATGCCGCTCTACGACGGCGACGTCGAGGCCGACACCGGCCTGCCGCCGGGGGCGCTTGCCCTGCGCGAGCGGCTGGCCGCCTGCGACGGCTTCGTCATCGCCGCACCGGAGTACAACGCCTCCGTGCCGGGCGCGCTGAAGAACGCCGTCGACTGGGTCTCCCGGGTCCGGCCGCAGCCGTTCAAGTCCAAGCACGCCCTGCTGGTCTCCGCCTCCCCGTCCATGGTGGGCGGCAACCGCGGGCTGTGGGCGCTGCGCGTACCGCTCGAACACCTCGGCACCCGGGTCTACCCGGACATGTTCAGCCTGGCCCGGGCGCACCAGGGCTTCACCGAGCAGGGCGACCTCGCCGACGCCGGGCTGCAGACCCGGCTGGCCGAGGCCGTGAGCGCCTTCCTCCGCCTGGTCGAGGCGGACACCCGGTACGTCTGCCTGCAGCGCCGCTGGTACGAGTTCCTCGGCGACCGCACCGACGCACCCGTCACCGAACGCTCCGAGGCCTGATCCCCCGGCCGCGCCGGACCGCGTGGCACGCATCAGGTGCCCGCACCGTACGGGCATGCTGGTGGCATGGGTGAGCCGAAGACCGTCCCGACCGACGCCAGCCCGGAGGACTTCCTCGCCGGCGTCCCCGACGAACGCCGCCGCACCGACGCCCAGGCCCTGTGCGCCCTGATCGCCGAGGCCACCGGTGCCCCGCCCCGGATGTGGGGCGGGGCGATGGTCGGCTTCGGCACCTACCACTACCGCTACGCCAGCGGCCGCGAGGGCGACTGGCCGCCCGTCGCCCTCGCCCCGCGCAAACAGGCCCTGGTGCTGTACATCGCCGAGGGCTTCGAGCCCCACACCGAACTGCTCGCGAGGCTCGGCCCGCACAGCACCGGCAAGGGCTGCCTCTACCTCAAACGCCTCGCCGACGTCGACCGGGACGCCCTGGCAGAGATGGTCGCCGCCGCCTTCGACCGCCTGAACGGCCGCACCGTGACACCGTGACGCCGCAACCGCCGCGGCCTCCTCGTGGCAGGCTTCGGGCCATGAGGGAGAGCGAGGCCGTGGAGACTGCGCCGCTGGTGCTGGTGGATGCCGCCAATGTGGTGGGCTCGGTGCCCGACGGGTGGTGGCGGGACCGGAGGGGTGCGGCGGAGCGGCTGCGCGATGCGCTGGCGGCCGTCGCCCGGGACGGGCTGGCGGAGCGCTCCGGCGCGCCGGAGTGGTCGCGCACCGGGCCGCTGGAGCTGGTCCTCGTCGTCGAGGGTGCCGCGCGGGGCGTGGCCTCGGTGCCTTTGGTCCGGGCCGACTCCGCATCCGGCAGCGGCGACGACCGGATCGTCGACCTCGTCCGGGCGGCCCTCGCCGACCACCCGGACCGCAACTGCCTGGTCGTCACCGCCGACCGCGGGCTGCGCGACCGCGTCACCGCCCTCGGTGCCGACGTCGTCGGCCCGCGCGCCGTCCGGCCGGCGCAGCCCCGGCCGGGAGGTGCCCCGGCCTGAGACCCGCCGGGCCGAAGGCTGTTACGGGACCGCGCGGTGGCTGTTACACGGTCGGCGGCAGGCCGTGAGGGGCGGTTCCTAGCGTGTGGCGCACCAGCTCGCGTTCACCGGAACGGGAGTGGTGAGCACTCGGAGGAATCCTCATGTCACGTACCTCGTCCGCGCACCGCGCGGTGCGTTCCGCACTGGTCGGTGCCGGGGCGGTGGCCGCGGTGGTGCTGTCCGGCGGGGCCGCACTCGCCGACGGTCCTTCGGCCTCGCCGGTGCCGACGGCGACCCGCAGCGCCGAGCCCACCCTGCCGGCGGAGTCCGGGGCGCGGCCCAGCGCCGTCCCGAGCCTGCCGCCCGTCGGGCCCGACGGCACCCGCAGGAGCGGGGCGGTGCCCAGGGGCGGCGCCCAGACCGGTGAGGCGGACACCGGCGGCTCGCCGACCGCGGTGGTCCTCGGCTCGGCGCTGGCGCTGGCCGGCGCGGCCGGGATCGGTACCGCGGTCGTCCGCCGCCGGCGTGGCAGCGCACAGGCGTAGCCGGAACCGGCGCGGCCGGCACCCCTCGTGGGTGCCGGCCGCGTCGGCCGGCGCGCTCGCCCTGTCGCTCGGGCTCGGGACGGTGGCCCTGGGGGTGGCCCCCGACGCCGAGCCGGTGCGGATCTCGTACACCGGCCCGGACGCACCCCCGCCGGGCGACCCGGGCCCCACGGCCGCCCCGGCCGGAACCGGGAGTGCGGCCGGAGCCGGGACCGCCCGCACGGCGGAGCTGCCGTTCTCGCCGCCCGTCCGCCTGCTGATCCCCCGCATCGGGGTGGACGCACCGGTCGGGTCCGTCGGGCTGAACCGGGACGGGACGGTGGAGGTCCCGCCGCTGGACGAGCCCGGGCTGGTCGGCTGGTACCGCAACGGCCCGGGGCCGGGGCAGCGCGGCCCGGCCGTCCTGCTCGGCCACTACCGGACGCGCAAGGGTTCGGCGGTCTTCAACCTCCTGCCGTCGGTGCGCCCCGGCGACGTGGTCCGGGTGCGCCGCGAGGACGGTCTGACGGTGACGTACAGGGTCCGGGCGGTGCGGCAGTTCCCCAAGGCGCAGTTCCCCACCGACCTGGTGTACGGCGCGACGCCCGACGAACAGCTCAGGCTGGTCACCTGCGGCGGATCGCTCGGGGGCGACGGGCACTTCAGCGACAACATCGTCGTCCTCGCGGACCGGACCGACGCTCCGTGAACCGTGCCCGCAGAACCCCTCCCGCGCCCGCCCGAGGGCGGCCGGAAGGCCATGGGGCAGACTGTCAGGCCCCGCCGGAAGTCCCGACGGGCCGTCATGGAAAGGCACCGCTCCGCGTGAGGAAACGGACAGCTCCCACCGCCCTCACCGGGCGCACCTCCCGGGCGGCCGGGGCCGCCGCGGCGGTCGCCGCCGCCCTCGCGGCGGTCCTGCTGCTCGCCGGCTGCGACAGCCCGGGCACCCTGCACGACGCCGGGCCGGCCCGGCAGGTCGCGGACCACCCGAGCCCCGAGCCGCTGTGGCCGGCGGCGGCCACGACCGCGCCGGCGGCGACCCGGTCGGCCACGGAGGAACCCCCGCCGTCCCCGCTGCCGGGGCTGGCGGCGCCGGCCGACGGGCTCGGGCAGCTCGACGCCAAGGCGGTGCTGTCCCACGATCCCGGGCTCAGCGACCTCGAGCAGCGCGCCCTGTCGGGCGGTTGTACCGGCTGCACGGTGCAGCCCGCCCGCTACCGGGACCTCAGCGGCGACGGCCGGCCGGAGCTGATCACGGCCGTGCTGATGCCCGCGGCCGGCCTGCGGTGGGCCACGCTCCGCGTCTACACCGCGCGGGACGGACAGGTCCTGCCGGCGCTGTCGGTCTCCGTGCAGGCCGGGTTCACCGCCGACACGGTCGGCCGGGACCTCGTCGTGCACGAGCCGAACGGGCCGCTCGCCCGCACCACCAGCACCTACCGCTGGGAGTCGGTGCGGATGGCCTTCGTCGACCGGCAGACCGTCTGGAGCGGGCCCGCCGACGGCGCGGTCGGCTGCCCGACCCCCGAGCCCACCCTGCCGTCCGCCCGGCCCACCGCCGCGGACGATCCGCCGGTCGGCCCCGACGGGCGGCGCGCCGCGCCGTCGGCGGTCCCCTCCCCCGTCCGTCCGACCCCGACGAGGCAGCGATGACGGCCCCGCCGACGCCCCCTCCGCCCATGCCCCGCATCCTGCTCGTCGAGGACGACGAGGTGATCCGCGAGGCGACCCAGATGGCGCTGGAGCGGTACGGCTTCCCGGTCGACACGGCCGCGGACGGCCTCCAGGGGCTGGAGCGGTTCCGCGCCGCGCCGCCCGACCTGGTGCTGATCGACGTGATGCTGCCGCTGCTCGACGGTGTCGGCCTGTGCCGCCGCATCCGTGAGGAGAGCAGCCTGCCGGTGCTGATGATGTCGGCCCGGACGGAGGCCGTCGACGTCGTCTCCGGTCTGGAGGCGGGCGCGGACGACTACGTGGTGAAGCCCTTCGAGATCGCCGTCCTGGTGGCCCGCATCCGGACGGTGCTGCGGCGCACCGGTCCGGTACCCGCGCCGGTGCCGGAGACGGTCGCGGAGGCGCCCCCGCCGGGGCGCTCCGCGGTGCGGGTGATCGACGACCTGGAGGTGGACACCGACGCCATGGAGGTCAGGGTGGCCGGCGCACCCGTGCCGCTCACCCCGACCGAGCTGCGGCTGCTGCTCGAGTTCACCGCGGCGCCGGGCGTGCTGATGGAACGGCAGACCCTGCTGTCCCGGGTGTGGGACTACTCCTGGGACGCCGACAGCCGTGTGGTGGACGTCCATGTGCAGCGGCTGCGCGCCAAGATCGGGGCGGGCCGGATCGAGACCGTCCGCGGCTTCGGCTACCGGCTCAGGCGGGTGCCGTGACGCTCCGCCGGCAGATCGCCGCCGTCATCGCGCTGGTCTCCTGCCTGGTCGCGCTGACGGTCGCCGTGCTGGTCCACCGGGCGTCCGTCGACCAGCACACCGACCAGGCCCGCGCCTCCGCCGAGGCGGCCCTGGACGCCGTGCTGACCGGCTACGACCGCTCCGGTGAGCTGGTCGGCGGCTGGCACGCGGCGATGGACGACCCGGCGGTGCCGGCCGAGCTGCGGGCGCTGGCCGGACGCGGCCGGCAGGGCTCGGTGCTCGGCCCGAGCCCGGAGGGCAGGGCGATGTGGGCGGCGGCCGGGGTCGGCGGCCACGTCGTCTCCGTCCGGCTGGACTTCACCGGCGACGAGCAGGCCGTCGCCGACCTGGACCGCGCGGTGCAGATCGCCGCCGCGCTGTCCGTCGTCGTCACCGTGCTGGCCGGGGTGCTCGCCGCGGACCGGATCAGCCACCGGCTGCGCACCGCCGCCCGCACCGCCCGTACGATCGCCGCCGGCGACCTGGACGCCCGGATCGGGCCGCTCGGCCGTCCCCGCGACGAGGTGTTCGAACTGGCCGCCGCCGTCGACTCGATGGCCGCCGCCCTGCGCCGCCGGCTGGAGAACGAGCAGCGCTTCACCGCCGATGTCGCGCACGAGCTGCGGACGCCGCTGACCGGCCTGCTCACCGCCTCCGAACTCCTGCCGGACGGGCGTCCGACCGAGCTGGTGCGCAACCGCGTCCGGACCCTGCGCGACCTCACCGAGGACCTGCTGGAGGTCTCCCGGCTGGACGCCAACGCGGAGACGCCCGACTTCGCCGACCTGCCGCTGGCGCACCTGGTGGCCCGTACGGCGGCCGCCGCCGGACGCCCGGTCGAGCTGGTGGTCGCGGCCGACGCCGTGGTCACCACCGACCAGCGCCGCCTCGACCGGATCCTCGCCAACCTGGTCGCCAACGCCCATCGGCACGGCGCGCCCCCGGTCGCCGTCCGGGTGGAGGGGTCGGTCGTCACCGTCCGCGACCACGGGCCCGGCTACCCGGAGGAGGTCCTCCGCGACGGCCCGCAGCGCTTCCGTACCGGCGCCCAGGAACGCGGCCACGGCCACGGCCTGGGCCTCACCATCGCCCAGGGCCACGCCGAGGCCGTCGGCATCGCCCTCCGCCTGCGCAACCACCCCGACGGCGGCGCCGTCGCCGAGCTCCACCTCCCCCGCGCCCGCTGAACCCGGCCGGGCAGCCGCGATCCCGGCCCGGGCGGCGTTCGCATTGACGAACTTGTTCGTTACGAACATGTTCGTTACGCTCGAACGCAGGGGCGCCCGGCGTGGACGCCTCGCCGCCCGAAGGAGGAGCAGTATGTCGGACCAGCACTTTCCCCTCGTCGTCCTGGGCGCCGGGCTCGGTGGCCTCACCCTGGCGCGCGTCCTGCAGGTGAACGGCCTGCAGGCGGCCGTCTTCGACCTGGAGGCCTCGCCGGAGGCGCGGAGCCAGGGCGGCATGCTCGACATCCACGAGGAGTCCGGCCAGCAGGCCCTGCACGCCGCCGGCCTGTACGAGGGCTTCCGCACGCTCGTCCACGAGGGCGGGGAGGCGCTGCGGGTGGTGGCTCCGGACGGCACGGTGCGCCTGGACCGGGCGGACGACGGCGCGGGCGGCCGCCCGGAGGTGGACCGCAGCCACCTGCGCGACCTGCTGCTGGCGTCGCTGGCGCCCGGGACGGTGCGCTGGGGCAGGAAGGCGGTGGCCGTCCGGGCCCTCGCCACCGGCCGGCACGAGGTGGAGTTCGCCGACGGCACCGCGGTGACCGCGGACCTGCTGGTGGGGGCCGACGGGGCGTGGTCGCGGGTCCGCCCGCTGCTGTCCGCGGCGGTCCCCGCGTACACGGGCATGTCCTTCGTGGAGGCCGACCTCCGCGAGGCCGAGGCCCGCCACCCCGCCGTGGCCGCCCTGGTCGGCGGCGGCTTCTTCCTCTCGGTGGGCGAGGGGAAGGGCTTCCTCGCGCACCGCGAGCCCGACGGCAGCGTCCACGTCTACGCGGCGCTGCAGGCCGCGGAGGGCTGGCTGGACGGCCTGGACCTCGCCGACACGCCCGCCGCCAAGCGGGCCGTCCTGGCCGAGTTCGACGGCTGGGGCGAGAGCCTGCGGGCCCTGGTGGCCGACGCGGACGGCACGCTGGTCGGCCGCCGCATCCACGCCCTGCCGGCCGGTCACCGGTGGGACCGCACGCCCGGCGTGACGCTGCTCGGCGACGCCGCGCACCTGATGTCCCCGTTCGCCGGCGAGGGCGCCAACCTCGCGATGCTGGACGGCGCCGAGCTGGGGAAGGCGCTCGCCGCCCACCCCGGCGACACCGAGGCCGCCCTCGCCGCCTACGAGCAGGAACTCTTCCCCCGCAGCGCGGCCTCGGCGGAGATGTCCGCCGCCAGCATGGCCATGATGTTCGGCCCGGACGGCCTCCAGGGCCTGCTCGAGCAGTTCGCGGCGCACGCCCCGGACGGAGCGAACTAGTTCGTCACGAACACGGCTCGCTACGGTGGGGGCATGAGTACGCCCAGCCCTCGCCCCCGCAGCCGCCGCGAACGGCCGGCCAAGCCCGCCCTCACCCACCGGGGCATCGTCGCCGCAGCCGTACGGCTGATGGAGGCCGAGGGGCTGCAGAAGGTCACCATGCGCCGCCTGGCGCAGGAGCTCGACACCGGTCCGGCCTCGCTGTACGTCTACGTCTCCAGTACGGCCGACCTGCACGCCGCCATCCTGGAGGAGTTCCTCGGCGCGGTGGACCTGGGCCCGGCCACCGCGGACGGCGACTGGCGCGAGCGGCTCACCGCCGTCCTCGGCTCCTACACCCAGGTGCTGTTCCGGCACCCGGCGCTCGCCCACTCCGCCCTGCTGGCGAGGCCGTTCGGCCCGAACTACCTGGCCCTGGCCGAGGCCGTCCTCGCCCTGCTCCACGAGGGCGGGGTCCCGGACGCACAGGCCGCCTGGGGCGTGGACGTGCTGCTGCAGGTGGCCACCGCCACCGCGGCCGAGCAGTCCGCCCGCGACCACGACACCGCCGCCGAGTCCGACCACCGCGCCCTGATGGGAGCCCTCGGGGCGGTGTCCGCCGACTCGCACCCGCGGATCGCCGCCCTGGGCGCGGACCTCGTCTCCGGCACCCCCGAGGAGCGCCTGGCCTGGACGTTCCGCGCGGTCATCAACGGCACCCTGGCCACGCCCCGGACCGCCTGACCGCCGTCCTGCCTTCCGGTGCCGCGGGCGCCCGGATGCCGACCCATACTGAAGGCATGGCGCAGGACGCCCGGCCGGACCTGCCGCCGGCGGCTCCCGCCCCGCGGCGTCCGGCCGGCTCCTCGCACACCGCCGCACGGGGCGGTGAGGGCGGAAAGGACGGCACCATGTTCCACGACCGACGGGAGCGCCGGGAGGCCAACCGGGCCTTCGACCACGGCGACGGGGTGACCCACTACCGCATGCAGCAGAAGATGGTCTCCATCGGGGACGACTACTGGATCGACAACGACTCCGGGGAGCACGTCTACAAGGTGGACGGCAAGGCGCTGCGCGCCCGCCGCACCTACCACCTGGAGGACCGAGAGGGCCACCGGGTCGCGACCGTCCAGAGCCGGCCGATGCGGATCAAGGACTCGATGGCGATCGAGGACGGCGAGGGCCACCGGGTCGCCGTCGTCAAGAAGGCCATGATCAGCCCGCTCCGCAACCGCTGGACCATCAAGCAGGAGGACGGCGACGAACTCTCCGTCGAGGGCAACGTCGTCGACCACGAGTACACCATCGAGCGCGACGGCTACAAGATCGCCGAAGTCTCCAAGAAGTGGTTCCGGATCCGGGACACCTACGGCGTGAACATCGGCCCCGGCGCCGACCACCCCACCGTCCTCGCGGCGACCGTCGCCATCGACTCCATGGCCCACCCCGGCGACTGAGAGTCGAGCGAACCCGCTTCCGGCACCGCGGAGTCCGTGTCGATGCCGGTCCGGCGCCGCAGTCGTGCCGGGCACGGGGTTGCCGTGGGCGGAGGCGCCCTACGGCCGTACGCCGTCGATGGCGATCCGCAGGTGGCGGGGGCCGCGGAGGACGGCGTTCCGACGGTACGGGGGCGGGTCGTCGACGAGTCGCGGGTTGTCGAGCCGGCGGGCGAGTTCGACCAGGGCGATCTGGGTCTCCAGGCGGGCGAGCGGGGCACCGAAGCAGCTGTGGATGCCGCTGCCGAGCCCGAGGTGCTGGATGTCCTTGCGGTCGGGGTCGAACCGGTCCGGGTTCTCGAACCGCTCGGGGTCGCGGTTGCCCGACGCCAGGACGAGCCACATCGCCGAGCCCTTGGGGATGGTGACGCCGCGGATCTCGATGTCGGTGATGGGGGTGCGGTTGGGCAGCAGCTGCACGGGCGGCTCGTACCGCAGCAGTTCCTCGACGATCGGCACGGCCAGGCGCGGCTCGTCGCGCAGCCGCTGCAGGACGTCCGGGTGGCGCAGCAGGGTGAGCATGCCGTTGGTGATGAGGTTGACCGTCGTCTCGTGGCCGGCGATGAGCAGCAGGGCGGCGGTGCTGAGCACCTCCATGGTGCTCATGGGGCCGTCGGGCCCGTGGCCGGCGACGAGTTGGGAGAGCATGTCGTCACCGGGCGACTTGCGGCGGTCCTCGATCAGCCCGGCCAGGTACATCCCGAGCTGCATCCGGGCGTCCTTGGCGACCTTGAGGCGCTCGGCGGAGTCCTGGTCGGGCCGCGGGTCGAGCGTGCTGACGAGGGTGTCGGCCCAGCCGTGGAACTGCGGCTCGTCCTCGCGGGGGACGCCGAGGAGCCGGCAGATCACGGTGACGGGGAAGGGGTAGGAGAACCGGTCGACCAGGTCGATGGTGTCGCCCTCCAGACCGTCGATCAGGCCGGTGACGATGGTGTGCAGTTCGCCGCGCATGCCGTCGATGCGGCGGGGGCTGTGCGGCGGGCCGAAGGGCCGGTTGGTCATCGCGCGCTGCCGGTCGTGCTCGGGCGGGTCCAGCCGCAGGAAGTTCGGCGGCAGCACGTCGTCGCCCCCCTCCTCCTCCGGCAGCCCGGAGTCGGCGGCATCGGCCCGGTTGCGCCGCTCGGAGCTGATCCGCGGGTCGTGGAGGAGGCCCTGGATGTCCCAGTAGGTGCTGACCACGAACGGGCCGTTCCCCTCCCGGTGCACCGGGTTCTTCCGCAGCTCCGCGTAGACGGGGTACGGGTCGGCGCGGTTGGCGTAGTCGGTGATCTGCTGCGCGAGCGGGGCGTGTGTCATGGCGGGTCCTTGTACGGGTCCTCGGTGGGCCGGTGGTGGGCGTCGACCCGGGCGGTGTGCCGGGGCCGGCGCGGGTCACGCCCGGGCGGGGGTGAAGGTGATCCGCTGGTCGGCCGGGGAGTAGCCGCTGACGCTGACCGTCGGGCCGTGCGTGGGCACGGACGGGTCGGGGAAGGCGGCGGGGACGGGCTTCCGTCCTTCGGAACGCCGGTCCACCGTGGGGTACGGCGGGGGGAAGGGTGCGATCGACTCGATCTGCCGCTGGTAGAACTGGAGCCAGCGGCCGTGGTCGAAGGTGACCGCGCCGATGACGCGCCCCTGGTGGCCGTAGACGGCGGTGAACCGGCGCTCCTCGAGCGAGCCCTGGGTGACGAGGATCTCCTCGCCCATCGAGGGCACTCCCACGGACTTGATGTTGACCCCGAACTGGGAGGACCAGAAGGCCGGCACCCACAGGTGCGGGAGGCGGTCGGTCGAAGCGCTGATCATGTTGTGCGCGGCGATCTCGGCCTGGGCGACGGCATTGCCCCAGTGCTCCAGGGACAGGAACTGATAGCCGAACAGCGGGTGCGGGGACCGGGCCACGTCGCCGGCCACGAACACGTCGTCGGTGACGATGCCGCGGACGTCGAAGGCCCGGCAGCCCGCGTCGCAGGCGATGCCGCGGGGGCCGGCGCCCAGCCCGGAGCCGGCCAGCCACTCGGTGTTGCGGGTGGCACCGAGCGAGACGACGACCACGTCGGCCTCGACGGTGGCGCCGTCGGACAGGTGGGCGGCGCGCACCCTGCCGGCCGCGTCCCCCTCCAGGGCGGTCACCATGACGCCGCAGCGCAGGTCGACGCCGTGGTCGAGGTGCATCCCGGTGGCCACCTCGCCGATCACTCCGCCGAGGGCTCCCACCAGGGGGGAGGCGCCGCGTTCGGCGACGGTCACCGGGAGGTCCCGCTCCCGGCAGGCGGAGGCGATCTCCGAGCCGGTGAAGCCCGCCCCGATCACCAGCACCCGGCGGGTGCCGTCCTCCAGCCGGCGGTGCAGTCGCGCCGCGTCGTCGCGGCCGCGCAGCACGAAGACGCCGTCGAGTTCGGCCTCGGCCGGGTGGAACCACGGGCGGGCCCGGACACCGGTCGCGATCAGCAGCCGGTCGTACTCGAGCTCGTCGCCGTCGGCGAGCTTGACCTTCCGGGCGGCCATGTCCAGGCCGGTGGCCGCACAGCCGAGCCGCCACTCGGCGTCCAGGTCGCGCCGCCGGGGCAGCGCGGTGTGCTCGGCGGACGCCTTGCCCAGCAGCACCTGCTTGGACAGCGGCGGCCGGTCGTACGGCTCGTGGGGCTCGTCGCCGACCATGGTCAGCGAGCCGGTGAAGCCCTTCTCCCGGAGCGTCTCGGCGGCCCGCAGGCCCGCGAGGGAGGCGCCGACGACCACGATGCGGCCCTCGCGCCTGAGCCGCTCGACGTAGGAGTCGCCGTTCACCGCGCGCCCCCTTCCGCGGCCCCGGCACGGGCCGGCTCGGGCAGGTCGTCGCGGTCGTCCAGCAGGATCGCCTGGACGGGGCAGGCCGCGACGGCCCTCTCCAGCTTCTCCTTCTGGTCCGGATCGGCGTACGGGTTGTAGAGGAGGGCCTCGTCTCCGTGCATGGTGAAGACGTCCGGGGCGAGGAAGGCGCATTGCGCGTATCCCTGGCAGCGGTTGAGGTCGACCACCAGCCTCATCGGCTCCGCCTTTCGAGGGGGCACGTTCTCTGCCAGCCTCGGGCAGGGCGCGCGGTCGTGCGCGTCGGAGCTGCCCGGAGGGTGACCGGCCGTCCCCGGCCGTCCGCCGCGCCGGTCCGTTCCGGTGCTGGCCGTCCCGGGTGCCCGCGGGGGAGGATGCGGGGTGTGAGCGCGCCCGAGTCCCCCGAAGCCCGAACGCTGGTCGTGCTGCGGCACGCGAAGTCCGCCTGGCCCGAGGGTGTGGCGGATGCCCGCCGCCCGCTCGGCCCGCGGGGCCTGCGGGACGCACCGGCGGCCGGCCGGTGGCTGCGCGAGCAGGGCCTCGTACCGGATGCCGTGGTGTGCTCGCCCGCCCTGCGGACGCGGCAGACCCTCGGCCTGGCCGCCGAGCAGTGGGACGGGGCGCCGCCCACGGTCTTCGACGAGCGGATCTACGCGGCCGAGGCGGAGGAACTGCTCGACGTCATCCGCGGCCTCGACCCGGCGCTCGGCACCGTCCTGCTGGTCGGGCACATGCCCGGGGTGCAGGAGCTCGTGCTGCTGATGACCGCCGGGGCGGGTGACGACAGCAGCAGCGGCGACGACATGGAACGGCTCCAGGCCAAGTACCCCACCAGCGGCATCGCCGTGCTCGGACTCGGCGGCCCGTGGCGCCGCACCGCCGAGGGCACCGCCCGCCTGCTCGCCTTCACCGTCCCCCGCGGCTGACGCCCGCACCCCAGGGCCGGAAGCGGCGGCCGTGGTTCCGTTCGTCTGGCGGGCCTGCGCCGGGGGAAGGATGACTCCCGCGCCCGCCGCGGCGGCGGGCCTGGCAAGGGGGGCGGGGATGGGGATCTTCGGGCGGAGGAAACGGTCGGCCCACGGCGCCGTGCAGGATGCGGTGAAGCCCGTGCCTCCTGCGGTGAAGCCCGTGCCTCCCGCGGGGGCGCCGAGGCCGACCGGACCGCAGGACGGGCCGATGCCGGTCGGCGACGGGGAGGACGGCAGCCGGTGGGTCTACGAGGTCGCCGGGGAGTACTCCTCGGACACCTGGGCTCCCCCGGAGTCCGTCCGGCGCTGGTGGCGGCTGGATGTCAACGGCGAGGTGCTCGAAGGCCCCGTGGAGAACGAGCGCTTCGGACCGCCCAAGGACGACCTGCTGCGGGTCACCGACCCGTACGGGCCGCTGAGTTGGCTGGACGACCCGGAGGAGATGGTCCGCGGCTGGCTGGCCATCGCGCTGGAGCGGGTCGCCGACGGGATCAGCGTGCACTGGCTCAAGGTCACCGACAGCCCGCTCGTCCTCGCCGGCCACGACGCCTCGGACTTCGCCGTTCCCGACTTCGACGCACCACCACCGCCCCGGATCGGTGCGGCCGTCCCCGTCGGCCTCGGGCTCCAGTTGGAGGGCCACGCGCCCACCGTGCTGTGGGGGCTGCTGCTCTGGGTGATGATCAGCGACGGCCCCGACGCCGATCCGCGCCACAATGTGTGGCTCCGCCACGAGGTCGGCGTGGACCGCGCCGACGAGCTGCTGCGCGTGGTGCTCCAGGCACCGGACATCCGCTTCTGACCACCGTCGCCACCGGCATCGGCCGTGCCGGGGTCAGCCCGCTGCCGTGGCTCCGGTGCAGTGACGGCCGACGGTCAGGGCCAGGACAGGTGAGGGCCGGACAGCAGCAGCCACGGCAGTACCACGGCGGGGATCAAGAGCACAGCGAACCACGTGCGTCGGTGAGCGGCCCGGGTCGAAGCGAATACGGCGGCTCCGAAGCCGGCGGCCAGTGCTGCATAGCCGACGTACCAGCCGCGCTCGATGACATCGTGGCCCCACAGGCTGATGCCTGCCCGGTCCAGACTCTCGGCCAGCGCGTTCCCGGTGGCGGGCTCTCCCCAGCCCGCGGTGACGAACCCGCACTGGCTGACGACCAGGGCGCCGACGGCGACCAGGAGGAGCGTGGGCATCCGGTTGCCGGACTTACGGAAGGCTGCCCAGGACACGTACCCGCCGACAGCAGCCAGCGCCGGGGCGAGGGAGAGGAAGTAGGCGGCACTGTACAACCTTCCCCAGCGGGTGCCGCCCTCCAGGGGCACCGCCGCCGACGCCGCCCCCAGCAGCGGGGCGCTGTCCAGCCAGCGCCACAGCCCGGGGACCACCACCAGCAGCACCACCACGAAAAGTGCCACGGACACGCCTGCCAGCCATCGGCGGGCGCCGGGACCGAACCTCTCAAGATCCCATTCCTGGGCATTCGAACGCATGCGCGCACCTTAGCGGCACCCGCTCCTGCCGGGCACGCAATCAGCGGGTCGGGTCGGGAACGACGGTGTCGTCCGTCCGGTGGCCGAGGTGGCTGGTCACGCCGATGACGCCGTCCACGCTCCGGCACAGCCGCTCCACCATCGGGACCTGGCCGCGGTGTTCGACGGTGCCGACCAGGGTGACGAGCCCGTCGTGCACCTGGACGTCAAGCGTGTCCGGGTCGATGTCCAGGGTATTGCGGAGGACGTCACGGCGGATCTCCTCCCGGATCGCCCGGTCGTGGCGGAGGAAGACGCGCAGCAGGTCACTGCTGCTGACGATGCCGACGAGTCGTCCCGCCTCGTCCACGACCGGCAGCCGCTTGAGCCGCTTGCCCTGCATCAGCCGGACGGCCTCGACGACGGTCCACTCGGGCCGGGCGCACACCACCGGACTGGTCATCAAACCTGCTGCCGTGGTGGCCCTGCTGCGCGCGCGTTCACGGGGCTCCAGGTGCGGGGTGAGCAGCAGGCCTGCGGGATCCTCCTGGGCGGCTTCGTTGAGCAGCAGGTCGGCCTCGGAGACCAGGCCGATCGGCCGGTCCTCGTGGTCGAGTACGGGTACGGAGGTGATGTCGTGCTCGGCCAGGAGCCGGGCGATCTCCTTGAAGCCGGTGCCGGGCGGTACATGGACGACGGCGGAGGTCATCAGCTCTCCTACGATGCGGTGCCGCATGGGGACGGTGCTCCTTTCCGATTCGGGCGGGCCCGGACGGGCGCCGCGGGCGTGCTGGGGCCGTACGCCGGGATCAGGGCTTGGGGTGGCGGATCACGACCACGGGGCACGGCGCATGCTGCACGCAGTGCTGACTGACCGATCCCAGCAGCGCGCCGGTGAACCCACCGAGTCCCCGGCTTCCGACCACGAGGAGGTCGGCACCGCGGGCCGCGTCGAGCAGGCACTGCACGGCGCCGCCCTCCACCACGACGGTACGGACCTCGACCGGGTCGACCGCTCCGGCCGCCGACGCGATGCTCTCCTCCAGCGTCTTGCGTGCCATGCCGGCGAGGTCCTGGTCCACTTCGACCGGGACGGTCCAGCCGGTGGCCACCGGGTACTGCCAGGCGGTCAGCGCCTCGACCACGGCACCCTGCGGACGGGCCTGTTCGAGGGCCCACCGCAAGGCGTCGATCGAGGCGGGTGATCCGTCGACACCGACCACGATCCGTCGCCCCGATCCGGTCCGCTCACTCATGGCTTTCTCTCCCTGTCGTGTCCGATTTCCTCAACCATCGCTTGTCCGGCGGTGGTTGGTGAGGGCCCTGCGGGCCCGCATCGCCGGGACCTTCAGCCCGGCCCGTTGTCCCGCGCCGGTGACGGGACCGCCCGGGCCCACCGCGCGGGGTCCACGGGCCTCCGCCACCGGCGCGCCGCGCTCCGGCCCTACAGCACCGGAGTGATCAGGCCGTAGTGGCCGTCGTAGCGGTGGTAGAGCACGTTGCCGCGGCCGGTCGCGGCATCGGTGAAGAACACGAACGGCAGGCCGCCGAGGTCGAGCCGCGTGAGGGCTTCGGTGACGGTGAGCTCCGGCGAGCCGACGGTGCTCGTCGGCAGCCCCGGCACCGGCTCGGCCTGCAGGCGGGTCGTGGCCAGCCGGTACCCGTCGTCGTCGGTGTCCCGGTGGACCACGCTGTCGAAGCCGGTCGCGGCGTCGGTGAACAGATGGAAGTCGTAGTCCATCGCCTCCAGTTCGAGCACCGCCTCCCAGGCGGTCTGCCTCGCCAGGCTGTAGGACTTGTGCCGCACGATCCGCCGGTCCTCGCTGTGGCGCTCGTGGCGCTGCGGACGGTGCCCGCGCCCGGTGCGGTCGCCCCCGGCGTCCGGGGCCGTCCCGTGGTGGCGGTGGTGGTCCCGATGGCGGCGGACGCGGGCGATCCTGGCGTTCAGCCGGTCCTGGAGCAGGTCGATCGCCTCCTGCATGGTGCCGGCCGCCACGTGGGCCCGCACCGGCCTGCCGTTGACGTCGACGACGGCCTGGGCGACGGAGGGCCTGGCCACCGCGTGGTTGGGCTCCTGGGTGAGCTTGACCCGGGCGGCGAGGACCGGCTCGTCCAGCCGGTCCAGTACGGCGAGCAGCTTCGTCCTGGCGTAGTCGGGCGCGGCCAGGGTGACCTCGCCGCGGGTCTCCACCTGGACGCCGGTGGCGGGCCGGATCTGCAGTCGGTTCATCAGGGTTCCCTTCGTGGTGGGTTCAGGCTGCGGTTCGGGGCGCCGGCGGGCGGGGTGCTGCCGGGGCCGGGGCTGCGGGTCCCGGCGGCAGCGCGCGGACGGTGGTGCCGGTGGTGCCGAGGAGCGCGCCGAGGGCGTCGTCCATCGGTCCGATCACGGCGACGCGCCCGGCGTGGTCGGCGAAGGCGGCCGCGGCCTCGGCCTTGGGCCGCATCGATCCTTCGGGCAGGTCGAGTTCGCGCAGCCGGTCGGGGGTGACGTCGGTGATCGGGCCCGGGTGGGCGGCGCCGAAGCGGGTGAACACGTGGGTGACGTCGGTGAGGATCAGCAGGGCGTCCGCGTCGAGCCGATCGGCGAGCAGGGCGGCGGTGAGGTCCTTGTCGACCACGGCCTCGACGCCGCGGACGCGTCCGGTGTCGGGGTCGCGGACGACCGGGATGCCGCCGCCTCCGGCGGCGATGACCACGGATCCGGCGGCGAGCAGCGCCCGGATCGCCGGCATTTCGGTGATCGCGACCGGCCGGGGCGAGGGCACCGTGCGGCGCAGCCGGACGCCGTCGCGGGCGGTCGTCCAGCCCCGTTCGGCCTCCATCAGCCTGGCCTGACGATCGGTGAGGTGTCCTCCGACGAACTTGCCCGGCCGCCGGAACGCCGGATCGTGCGGGTCGACCTCGGTGTGGGTGATCAGCGCGGTCACGTTCCGCCCGGGCAGGCGGGAGGCCAGTTCGCGGGCGAGCAGGGTGCCGATCATGCCCTGGGTCTCGGCCCCGACGACGTCCAGCGGATAGGGCGCGGCCAGCGCCGGGTCGGCCTCGCTCTCGGCGGCGAGCAGGCCGACCTGCGGACCGCTGCCGTGGGTGATCACCACTTCGTTCCCGGCGAGGACGAGTTCGGCGAGCGATCGGGCGGCGTCGTGGACGTGTTTCTGCTGGACGGCGGCGTCGGGGTGCTCCCCGCGCCGGAGCAGGGCGTTCCCGCCGAGGGCGGCGACGATGCGCATGGTCAGTCCCTCCCGAGGGTGGCGACGAGGATCGCCTTGATGGTGTGCATCCGGTTCTCGGCCTGCTCGAAGACCAGCGAGGCGGGCGACTCGAACACCTCGTCGGTGACTTCGAGGCCGCCGTCCGGTCCGTGCTGCTCGGCGAGTTCGGTGCCGAGGTCGGTCCGGCGGTCGTGTAGGGCGGGCAGGCAGTGCAGGAAGGCGGTGTCCGGGTTGCCGGTCGCGGCCATCGCCTGGGTGTTGACCTGGTACGGCAGCAGCAGGTCGATTCGCTCCTTCCAGAGGCGGTGGTCCTCGCCCATCGAGAGCCAGACGTCGGTGTAGAGGTGGTCCGCGCCGCGCACGGCCTCCGCCACCTGGTCGGTGAGGGTGAACCGGGCGCCGCTTGCCCGGCCGAGCAGGAGGCACTCCGACACCAGCGTCGGGTCCGGCCACAGCTCTCGCGGTGCGGCGACGCGGACGTCCATCCCGAGCAGGCTGCCCATCGCCAGCAGCGAGTTGGCGGTGTTGTTGCGGGCGTCGCCGAGGTAGCAGAAGGAGATCTGCTCCAGCGGCTTGCCGCTGTGCTCACGCATGGTGAAGACGTCGCACAGGCTCTGGGTCGGGTGGCACTGGTCGGTGAGGCCGTTGTAGACGGGGACGCCCGCGTGCGCGGCGAGTTCGGTGACGGTCTCCTGGGCGGAGCCGCGGTACTCGATGCCGTCGTACATCCGGCCCAGTACTCGGGCGGTGTCGGCGACCGACTCCTTGTGCCCGATGTGGGAGCTGTCGGGGCCGAGGTAGGTGGTGGTGGCGCCCTGGTCGGCGGCGGCGACCTCGAAGGCGCAGCGGGTACGGGTGGAGTTCTTCTCGAAGATCAGGGCGAGCCGGCGGCCGGTCAGCCGCTGGGTCTCGGTACCGGCCCGCCGGGCGGCCTTCAGCTCGGCGGCGAGGTCCAGCAGGTGGTGGATCTCGGTCGCGGTGAAGTCGAACTCGCTCAGGTAGTGGCGGCCGTGCAGGTCGACGGTCATGACGGGTTGCTCCTCGGGGCCGGTCAGTTGGCGGGGTCGCGCTGGATCGGGCAGCTCATGCAGCGCGGGCCGCCGCGCCCGCGGCCGAGCTCGGAGCCGGCGACGGTGACGATCTCGATGCCCTGCTTGCGCAGGTGGGTGTTGGTGGTGGTGTTGCGCTCGTAGCCGACGACGACGCCGGGTTCGAGGGCGAGGAAGTTGCTGCCGTCGTCCCACTGCTCCCGCTCGGCCGCCCGGACGTCCTGCTCGGCGGACAGGAAGCGCACCTTGTCCACGCCGAGCGACTCGGCGAGGGAGGCCGCCAGGTCGGCGTCCGGGGTGACTTCGAAGCCGCTGGGCCGCTCGGGGGCAGGGGTGAGGGTCCACGAGCGCAGACCGTCCGCCAGACCCGGGTGGACGGCGAAGGCGTCCTTGTCGATCATCGTCATGACGGTGTCGAGGTGCATGAACGCGCGGCTCTCGGGCAGCCGGACGGCGATCAGCCGGTAGGCGGTTCCGGTCAGGAAGAGCTGCTGGGCCAGGGCTTCGACGGCCTGGGCGGTGGTGCGCTCCCCCATGCCGACCATGACCACGCCCGGGGCGAGCACGTGGACGTCACCGCCTTCCAGGCTGATGCCCGGGACGGCGTCGGTGCCGTCCATCAGCGGTGGCACGGTCTCGGCGAACAGCGGGTGGAAGCGGTAGATCGCGGCGGTGTGCAGGGTCTCCCGACGGCGGGCGGGCCTGGCCATCGGGTTGAGGCTGTAGCGGGCACCGACCCAGCAGGAGTTGTCGCGGGGGAAGAGGTGGTTGGGCAGTGGCGCCAGGGCGAAGTCCTGGTCGCCCAGCGTGTCCCAGAGCAGGCTGTGCGGCTTGCGGATCGGCAGGTCGTCCTTGAGGACGCCTCCGATCAGGTACTCGGCGAGGGTGGTGCCGTCCAGCTGACCGCACAGTTCGTGGACGGGTTCCACCAGGGCCGGTCCGACGGTGCCGGGGGTGACGACCTGTCCGAGCAGCCAGGCACGTGCCGGAGCCAGTTCGAGGGTCTCGGCGAGCAGGTCGGCGTAGTGGTGCACGCGCACCCCGTGGTCGCGCAGCACCTGGGCGAAGGCGTCGTGTTCCTCGCGGGCCCGCTTGACCCACAGGATGTCGTCGAAGAGCAGCTCGTCGACGTTGCCGGGGGTGAGCCGGGTGAGTTCCAGGCCCGGGCGGTGAAGGACGACCTGGCGCAGCTTGCCGGCTTCCGAGTCGACACGGAGGGTGGACATGGGTGCTCCTTGGTCTCAGTGCTGGTGGCGCGGCATCAGCGCGCGGCGGAGGACGGTCGGCAGGCCCGCGTGGCGAGTGGTGCGGGCCGCCGCGGGCAGCGGCCGGTCGTGCGGGGCCCCGCCGGTCTCGGCGAGCGGCGTTGCGGTGACGGCGTCCGTTCCGGCGGCGTCGCCGTGCGGGCGCTTCAGCCAGATGTAGACCGGGATGCCGATCAGAACGGTGAACAGGCCGTAGTAGACGGTCTGGTAGCCACTGCCCTGGATCGACCAGTACGAGAATGCGAGGGCCAGGACGGTGACGGTCACGTCCCGGGCGAAACGGCGCCGGTTGGTCTCCTCACGGCCGTGCTGGACCAGCCGGTGGAGCTGGGCGGCGGCCGAGACCAGGTAGGGGATGACCGCGGTCAGGACGCTGAGCAGCACGATTCCGGTGAACACCTCGGTGAACCGGGTGTAGCTGATCACGGTGAGGGCGGAGGCGAGCACGGTCGCCGAGACGATGCCGAAGGCCGGGACCTCGCCGCGGCCGCGGACCTTGCCGAAGGCCTCCGGGAAGAGTCCGTCGCGCGCGGCGGCCAGCGGCATCTCGGCGCAGATCAGGGTCCAGCCGTTGAGCGCGCCGATGCCGGAGACGATCGCGGCGGCGGCGACCAGGTTCCCGGCCCAGTGGCCGCCCGCGATGTTGTTCATCGCGTCGGTGAACGGCGCGGTGGAGGCGCCGAGTTCGGCGTGCGGCACGGCTCCGAAGACCGCCAGGGTGCCGAGCAGGTAGATCGCGGCGCAGGCCAGCGTTCCGTACAGCGTGGCCCGCGGGACGTTGCGTCTCGGTTCGCGGACCCGGCCGGCGGCCACCGAGGCGGTCTCCAGGCCGATGTAGCTGAACAGCGCGATCGCACCTGCCGCCGAGACCGCTCCGAGCGCCGAGGTGCCGCTCGCGTTGAAGGCGCCGAAGTTCCCCGGCTCCACGAACAGCAGACCGGCCGTCGCCATGAACGCCAGCGGCAGGAACTTCAGCACCGTGGTGACGACCTGGAACGCGCCGATGGTGCGGGCGCCGGTCAGGTTGACGATCGCGGGCACCCACAGGCCGACCAGCGCGATCGCGATCGAACCCCAGGTGTGGTGGCCCTTGTTGACGAACACCTCGACGTACCCCACCCAGGCCACCGCGATGGCCGCGTTCCCGGCCCAGGCGGTGATCCAGTACGACCACGCCGTCAGGAATCCGGCGAACTCGCCGAAAGCCTCCCGGGCGTAGACGTACGGCCCGCCGCTGCCCGGCACCCGCTCCGACAGCCGGCCGAACGTCACCGCCAGCGCCAGCGCCCCGAGCGTCACCAGGACGAACGCCACCAGCGCGATCGGCCCGTACGGGGCGAGCGCGGACGGCAGTGCGAACACGCCGGTGCCGATGATGCTGCCGACCACCAGTGCGGTCGCGGTCGGCAGGCCGAAGCCGCCGGCCGGTCCGGACGGACCGTCATGTGTGTTCGGCGGTCGGGACTCTGCGCTGCCGTGTATCGACATCAGGCGCTCCTTTGCGATCTGCTCGGGCGAACGGACGGCACCGGTCGGCCCGTCGCTCACGGTGAAGATCCTCCGAGCGCGGCCGGGTCCGTTCCCAGGGACCGTCGGTCCCTGTCCGACCGGCCGTCAGTCCCGCCTCCGGGCCCCGGTGGTCCCGCACGGGCGGTCCGACCGACGGGAGGTCGACCGCCGGAGGCCGGCCGGTCCCGGGATTGCGGGGCCGTCAGGGACCACTGGCCCTCTCCTTGGCCCGGTCGGTCCCTGTGCCCGCCGGGTCGACGCCGACAGAGTTCTCAGGGCGCAGGATCGACAACGGTTCCGGCCGCACACCGCCCGATCGCCACAGGAGGAAAGAGATGACGCGCTGGGTTCTGACCGGGACCGACGGATCGCCCCGGAGCGAGTCGGCGGTGCGGTGGGCCGCCGAGGAGGCCGTCCGCCGCGGCACCGGCCTGCGGATCCTGCACGCACGGCCCTGGCCGGACACCGCGTACGCCCACGGCTCCCTCGCCTCGGACCTGCGCCCGGCCGCGCTGCGTGCCCTGGCCGAGACCGCCGAACGGGTCCGCCGGGCCCACCCCGGTCTGCTCGTCGAGACCGCCGTGGTCGACGAGGACCCGGCCGACGCCCTGCTCTCGGCCGCCAAGGGCCAGGAGCTGCTCGTTCTCGGTTCGCGCGGGCTCGGCGGCTTCGCCGGGCTGCTGGTCGGCTCGGTCGGTCTCGCGGTGGCGGCCCGCGTGGACGTCCCGCTGGTCCTGGTCCGATCGAACGGCACCGCCGAGCCGGAGGACGCCGGACCGGCCCGTCGGGAGATCGTCGTCGGCGTGGACGGCCACCACGCATCGGAGGCCGTGCTGGACTTCGCCTTCGCCGAGGCCGCCCGACGCGGAGCACGGCTGCGCGCGGTCCACGGCTGGGACCTGGTGCCCGCATGGACGGCCGCCGGCTGGGTGCCGCCGCAGGTGAACGCCACCACCCGGGAGGCCACCGAGCAGGCCGCCCTCGCCAAGGCGCTCGCCGGGGCACACGCCGCTCACCCGGACGTCGACCTGGTCGCCGAAACCCGGCTCGGCGGGGCGGCCCACGCCGTGGTGGCCGCCTCCGCCGGGGCCGACCTCGTCGTCGTCGGCCGCCGCGACCGCCACCACCCCGTGGGGATACGGCTCGGTTCCGTCGCCCACGCCGTGCTCCACCACTCCGCCGCCCCGGTTGCGGTGGTCCCCCACGGCTAGGGCATGTCCGCCCGCTCCCGAGCACGTACCCATCCGTAGAGGAGTTCCCGATGGCCGGCACGCGCCGCACCCGCATCCCCCGCCCATGGCGCAGGCACCTGTGCCGGGCCCTCGGCACAGAGCACAACGACCTGGCGCGGGCGGTGGACCGGGCCCGCAGCCGCTCACTGGTCCTCGCCGCGCTGGTGGTCGGCCTGGCGGCGGTGCTCGGTGCCGCGTTCGCCAGGGCCGACCTCGGTACGGCCGAACGCCGCGCCGAGGCGGCGGCATCCCGCCTGCACCGCGTCGACGCGGTCCTGCTCACCGCGGCCCGCTCCACGGCCGGCACCCCCGACGCGCAGACCGACCGCTACCGGGCCGCCGCGGCATGGACCTACCCCTCCGGACAGCCCAACACCGGCACGGTCGGTCTGGCCCGGTGGGCCCGGGCAGGCTCCACCACCGCCGTCTGGGTCGACGACACCGGCCGGCTCGCCACTGCCCCACCGAGCACCGCCGAGCTGCTCCCCGGCGCCGTGAGCTCCGGCCTGCTCGTCCTCGGCGGACTGCTCGCCCCCGTCGCCTGCGGTCTCGGCCTCCGGCTGACCGGCCTGAACCGCCGGGCCGACGCTGCCTGGCAGCAGTCCTGGGCCGAGTTCGAACCGGTCTGGACCGGACGCGCCGCCCGCAAGCCCCGCAACGGCGACGTCCGTCGCGACTGAGCAGGCACCGCCCCGGGTCGGGGGCCGACCGAACGGGCCGTCACCGAGGTGCACGGTCGGGCACGTCGCCGGGCGAAGAGGGCCGACCGGTCGAGCGGCGCGTTCAGGCCGCCGTTGTCGGTGGACCGGCGTGCTCAGCGCCCCAGCGGGGCCGACCAGACCAGGTGGGTGCCTCCCGGCCGGAGAGGACAGTTCGAGCAGTCCACCGAGGTTCTCCGCACGCTCCGCCATGTTCCGCAGGCCACTGCGCCGCCCCTGCTCGGGGATGCCGACGCCGTCGTCCTGCACGGCGAGCACCACCTGCGTGCCGGTGGCCCGGAGGGAGACCTCGACCCGGCCGGCCCGGGCCCACGGCCAGCAGGTCGCCGACCCGGACCTCGGCGAGCGGCACCGTGCGTACCTGGTCACCGGTACGGCGGCGGGCCGATCGAGAGGCGTGCTCCAGCAGGTGGTGCAGGTCGTGGGAGGCACGGCGTTCCGCGCCCGCGTCCAGCCAGCGGCCGGTTGCGAGCATCAGCGCGATCAGCGCACCGGCCAGGTACTCGCCGGTGGCGAGGGTGCCCGCCAGTGCGAGGACTGCTATCAGGTCGACACCGGCCCGCCACCGGCGCAGGGCGCTGACCGCCCAGGCGAGGGAGGGGATGATCGCCAACGCGGTGCCGGCGGCCCAGCACGCATCGGCGAGCGTTTCGGCGCCGACGAGCCAGGCGATCCCACCGACGGCCGGGGCAGCGCCGGTGACGGCGGTCAGGGCCGGTTCCAGCCGGTCGCGCGGGCCGTGGGCCGTACGCCGTACCGTCTGCTCGTCCCCGTGCAGCTCGGTCATACCCGGACCTCCTGTCCCCCAGTTCACCGAACCCCACGAGTCCTGGTGGATACCAGGGGCTTTCGGGTCCCGTCGATTGGGCCGGGCGGGTCGCGGCGGCTTACTGCGACGGTTGTGCGCAGTCGGGACCGGCCGGCTACGACGCAGACGGTGTCGGCACCGGCCGCCGCGCCGGTGTACGACGAGACCGGGCAGGTCGTGCCGTTCGGCGCCCGGTCCGGGGCCGGACGGCCCAGGCTGACCACCGCCCCTTGCGGAAAGGCTGCAAGAGAGGGGGGACGCCGAGGAGGTGGTCACGGTGATGTACTGGGACGGCGGAGGCTGGGCGTGGATGATGTTCATGCCGCTGCTGTGGATTGCCCTGATCGGCCTGATCGTCTGGGCGGCCGTCCGTCTCGCCCACCGGCCGGGCGGCGGGCAGAGCGAGGGCGACCGGCCCGGCCCCGGGCCGCGCCACGAGACGCCGCGCGAAATTCTTGACCGCCGGTACGCCTCCGGTGAGATCGACAGCGACACCTACCGCGAGGCCCGCGAGCACCTCGCCGACCAGCCGCCGAGGCAACGATGACCGGGCTGCGCGGACGCCGGCTGCCGCTCACAGTGCTCGTCGTTGCCGTGGCCGCGCTCGTCGCCTCCCTGGTGTGGGTCACCGGCGGCACCGGTAGCTCTCCGTGGCGTACCGGCCCGGGCGCGATGATGGGCTCCGTCTCCACCGGCGCCCCCGTGCGCTCGTTCGCCGACGCCGACCGGGCCGCCGAACGCTTCGCCGCACCGCGACAGCTGCACGTCGGCGAAGTGATGCTGTTCAGCAACGGCTACTACGCCGAACTCCTCGACCGGGCAGGCCGGCGTGCCACCGAGGTCCTCATCGACCCCGGCAGCGGCACCGTCCGTCTCGAATACGGCCCGGCCGTGATGTGGAACACCGCCTACGGCAGGATGCCCGTGCCCACCCGCGCCACCGCGGTCGGCCCGGACCGGGCCGTCGACATCGCCGACCGGTGGCTGGCCGGCCACCGCCCCGGCGAGCACGCCGCCGAACCGGACGCCTTCCCCGGCTACTACACCCTCCACACCCTGGACGGCACGGGCCGGATCACCGGCATGCTCTCCGTCAACGCCGCCACCGGCCAGGTCTGGCACCACACCTGGCACGGCACCTTCATCCAGCTGCAGGAACACCCCGAAACCGATCCAGGGCGCAACGAGTAGATCCGGCACCGGTGCGACGCACGGGCGGCGCTTCGGGCGCCCCGCCACCGCGAAGCGGCGGATGGACGAACTCGGCCGGCCGTTCGTGTTCTTCGCCGACACGGGCACCGGGCGCGGCAACATCCTCTACCACCGCCATGGCGGGCCACTACGGCCTGATCGCACCCGCCGACTGATGCCGGCCACCGGCCAGGGCCGGACCCAACCCTGCACCGCCCGACCGCCACGGCAGCAGGAGGCGTCCTGTGCGCGGGGTCAGACCGCGTGGAGGCCGTGCGCGGCGAAGACGGCGCGGGCGGCGGCCGTCTGGTCGGCGGTGGGTGCCGGGGTGTCGGCGAGCGTGAAGTCGAGGCCGAGTGCGCGCCATTTGGCGGCGCCGAGTCTGTGGAAGGGCAGCACGTCCACCCGGCTGACGTTGCCGAGTGAGGCGGCGAAGGCGGCGATGCCTTCGACGTTCTCGGTGGCGTCGGTCAGGTGGGGGACGAGGACGAAGCGGACCCAGACCTCCTTGCCGAGGTCGGCCAGGCGGCGGGCGAAGTCCAGTGTGGGCGCGAGCTTCCGGCCTGTCAGGTGGCGGTAGAGCGTGCGGTCCCAGGACTTGATGTCCAGCAGGACGAGGTCGGTGTCGGCGAGCAGCGCGTCGGTGGCGCGGTCGCCGAGGTATCCGGAGGTGTCCAGGGCGGTGTGCAGACCCAGTTCGGTCTTGAAGCGGTGGAGCAGCTCGCCGGTGAGGACGGGCTGGAGGAGCGGTTCGCCGCCGCTGATGGTGGCGCCGCCGCCGGAGGTGTGGATGAACCCGGTGTAGTTGGCGGCTTCACGGACGATCTCGTCGGCCGAGGTGCGGCGGCCGTCGCGCATGTGCCAGGTGTCGGGGTTGTGGCAGTAGAGGCAGCGCAGCGGGCAGCCGGCGAGGAAGGCGACGAATCGGGTGCCGGGGCCGTCCACGCCGGTGGACAGGTCCCAGGAGTGCAGCATGCCGGTCACCGCGCGCCGGGTGGCGGCGCCGGCCGGGGTGACGGCGGGAGTGGCGGGGGGTACGGCTGCTCCGGTCATCCTCGTTCTCCTTGTGCGGGGGCGCGGTGCCGGCGCCTGTGTCGCGGGCGTCGGCACCGTGCCCGGGCGGGCGGGGCTACAGCGCCTCGTGGAAGGTCCGGTTGATCACGTCGAGTTGCTGCTCCCGGGTGAGCCGGACGAAGTTGACCGCGTAGCCGCTGACGCGGATGGTCAGCTGGGGGTACCTGTCGGGGTGCTCCATCGCGTCCAGCAGGGTGTCCCGCTGGAGGACGTTGACGTTCATGTGGAAGCCGCGGCAGGCGACGTAGCCGTCCAGCACGCCGACCAGGTTCGCCGTCCGCTCCTCGTCCGTGCGCCCGAGCGCCTCGGGGGTGACGGTGTTGGTGAGCGAGATGCCGTCCTCGGCCTGCTCGTAGGGGAGTTTGGCGACCGACAGGGCGGCGGCGACGTAGCCGTGCCGGTCGCGGCCGTTCATCGGGTTGGCTCCCGGGGAGAACGGTTCGCCGGCCCGGCGGCCGTCCGGGGTGTTCCCGGTCTTCTTGCCGTAGACGACGTTGGAGGTGATGGTCAGCACGGACTGGGTGTGCTCGGCACCCCGGTAGGTCGGGTGCCTGCGCACCTTCTCCATGAACTCCTCGACCAGCCGCACCGCGATCCCGTCGGCCCGGTCGTCGTTGTTGCCGTACGCCGGGTACTCGCCCTCCACCAGGTAGTCGACCACCAGCCCGGTGTCGTCCCGCACGGGCCGCACGGTGGCGTACCGGACGGCGGACAGCGAGTCGGCGGCCACGGCGAGGCCGGCGATACCGCAGGCCATGGTACGCCGGACGTCCCGGTCGTGCAGGGCCATCTCCAGGCGCTCGTAGGCGTACTTGTCGTGCATGTAGTGGATGACGTTCAGCGCGTGGACGTAGGTGGCCGCCAGCCAGTCCATCTGCACGTCGAGCGCGGCCACGACCTCGTCGTAGTCCAGGACTTCGCCGGTGAGGGGTGCGGTCTCGGGGCCCACCTGGGCGCCGGAGATCTCGTCGCGTCCACCGTTGATCGCGTACAGCAGCGTCTTGGCGAGGTTGACCCTCGCGCCGAAGAACTGCATCTGTTTGCCGACCGGCATCGCGGAGACGCAGCAGGCGATCGCGGTGTCGTCGCCGAAGCGCGGACGCATCAGCTCGTCCGACTCGTACTGGACGCTGGAGGTGTCGATCGACACCTTGGCGCAGAACTCCTTGAAGCCCCGCGGCAGCCGGGGCGACCAGAAGACGGTCAGGTTCGGCTCCGGGGCCGGGCCCAGGTTGTAGAGGGTCTGCAGGTAGCGGAAGGAGGTGCGGGTGACGAGGGGGCGGCCGTCCTCGCCGATGCCGCCGATCGACTCGGTGACCCAGGTCGGGTCCCCGGAGAACAGTTCGTCGTACTCCGGGGTCCGCAGGAACCGCACGATCCGGAGCTTGACGACGAAGTCGTCGACCAGTTCCTGGGCCTGCTGCTCGGTCAGGAGGCCGGCGTCGAGGTCTCGCTGGAGGTAGATGTCGAGGAAGGTGGAGGTCCGCCCCAGCGACATCGCGGCACCGTTCTGTTCCTTCACCGCCGCCAGGTAGGCGAAGTACAGCCACTGCACGGCCTCGCGGGCGGTGGCGGCCGGCCGGGAGACGTCGTGGCCGTAGGACGCCGCCATCTGCTTGAGCTCGCCCAGTGCACGGATCTGCTCGGCGAGCTCCTCGCGCTCGCGCAGGACCTCCTCGAGCCGGTGCGGGTCGCGGGGCGGGGCGTCGAGCTGCGCCTTCTCGGCCCGCTTGGCCTCGATCAGCCTGTCCACGCCGTACAGGGGCACCCGCCGGTAGTCGCCGATGATCCGCCCCCGGCCGTAGGCGTCGGGCAGGCCGGTGATGATGCCGGCCTTCCGGGCGGCGAGGATTTCCGGGGTGTACGCGTCGAACACACCGTCGTTGTGCGTCTTGCGGTACTCGGTGAACACCTTCTCCAGCGCGGCCGGGACGGGGTAGCCGTAGGTCTTCAGCGCGCCCGCGACCATCCGCCAGCCGCCGTTGGGCATGATCGCGCGCTTCAGCGGGGCGTCGGTCTGCAGGCCGACGATCAGCTCCTTCTCCCGGTCGATGTAGCCCGGCGCGTGTGCGGTGATGCCGGCGGGGATGTCGTACGCGACGTCGAGGACGCCCTTGGCCCGCTCCTCGGGGAGGCGGTCGGTGATCCGGCCCCAGACCGCCAGGGTCCGCCCGGTCGGGCCGGCCAGGAAGGCGGCGTCGCCGTCGTACGGGGTGTAGTTGTGCTGGACGAAGTCACGCACGTCGATCGCGTCCCGCCACAGGCCGCCCCGGAAGCCGTCCCAGGCTCCGCGGGTGGCCGTCTGCGCCTGTCGGACAGTCATTTTCGCTGCTCCTGTCGTGGGTTCCTGACACCATGGTGGTGCTGGACGGACGGCCCGGCCCAGGTCCGTGGGGCCCGCGGGGCCGGGCCGATGGTCCTTCTCCCGCCCCCCGTGTACCGGTCGGTCTCAGTCGCGGACGCCGTAGTAGGCCTGGCGCATCATCTGCTGCATGTCGGCGAGCATCGGCATGCGCGGGTTGGCCGGGGCGCACTGGTCCTCGTAGGCGTTCATCGCCTGCTGCGGCAGCGCCGTCAGGAAGGCCGCCTCGTCGACGCCCGCCTCCTTGAAGGAGCGCGGGATGCCCACCCGGTCGCGCAGGTCCTCGACCGCGGCGGCCAGCGACTCCACTCCCTGCTCCGGGGTGTCGGCGGGCAGGCCGAGCGTCCGGGCGATCGACCGGTAGCGTTCGGGGGCGATGTAGCTCCGGTACTTGGGCCAGCTGGTGACCTTGGACGGGGCCGAGCCGTTGTAGCGGATGACGTGCGGCAGCAGGAGCGCATTGGTGCGGCCGTGGGCGATGTGGAAGGTCGCGCCGAGGGTGTGCGCCATGGCGTGCACCACGCCGAGGAAGGCGGAGCCGAAGGCCATGCCGGCGATGGTGCCGGCGTTGTGCATCCTCTCCCGCGCCACCGGGTCGCCGGGTCCGTCGAGGACGGCCCGCTCCAGGTGGTCGAAGATCAGCCGGATGCCCTGCAGGGCCAGGCCGTCGGTGAAGTCGTTGGCGTAGACCGAGACGTAGGTCTCGATGCAGTGGGTGAGGGCGTCGAAGCCCGAGTCTGCGGTGACGTCCTTCGGCAGGCGCGTGGTCAGGGCCGGGTCGACGATGGCCACGCTCGGGGTGAGCGCGTAGTCGGCGAGGGGGTACTTCTGACCGGTGGCGGTGTCGGTGATCACCGCGAACGGGGTGACCTCGGACCCGGTGCCCGAGGTGGTGGGGATGCACACCAGCTTGGCCTTCTCCCCCAGGTCGGGGAAGGTGAAGGCGCGCTTGCGGATGTCGAAGAACTTCTCCTTCAGGTCCGCGAACTCCACCTCCGGGTGCTCGTACATCAGCCACATCACCTTGGCGGCGTCCATTGGCGAGCCGCCGCCGAGCGCGACGATGGTGTCCGGCCGGAAGCCCCGCATCAGCTCGGCGCCCTTGCGGACCGTGTCGATGCTGGGGTTCGGTTCGACGAAGTCGGCCACCCGCACCTCGACCGGCTCACTGCGGCGGTCCAGGATGCCCCTGATCCGCTCCAGGTGGCCGACCTCGACCATCGTCCGGTCGGTGACGATCACGATCCGGTGTGCGTTCGGCATGCTCGCCAGGTACTTGACGGAGTTGCGCTCGAAGTAGATCTTCGGCGGGACCTTGAACCACTGCATGTTGGTGTTGCGCCGCCCGATCCGCTTGATGTTGACGAGGTTCAGCGCCGAGACGTTCCCGGAGACCGAGTTGTGCCCGTAGCTGCCGCAGCCGAGGGTCAGCGAGGGCAGGAAGGCGTTGTAGACGTCGCCGATGCCGCCCTGGGAGCTCGGCGCGTTCCAGATGATCCGGCACGCCTTGACCGCGTGCCCGAACTCCTCGACGAACGCCGCGTCCTCGGTGTGCACCGCCGCCGAGTGCCCGAGGCCGTTGAACTCCACCATGGCGGCCGCGAGTTCGACACCGTGACGACGCGAGGAGGCGGTCAGTACGGCCAGTACCGGGCACAGCTTCTCCCGGGTCAGCGGCTCCGACGGCCCGACCAGCTCGGCGTCCACCAGGATCACCGAGGTGTCGGCCGGCACCTCGAAGCCGGCCGCCTCGGCGATCTGCGCGGCCGATCGCCCCACCACCTCGGTGTTCAGCCGCTCCCCGGCGCAGGAGTTGCCCTCGCCCGCACCGAACAGGTGGCGCTCCAGCAGCACCTTCTCCTCGGCGCTCGCATGGTGCGCCTTCAGCTTCCGGAACTCGGCCAGTGCGGCCTCGCGGATCTCGGCGTCCAGGACAACGGCCTGCTCGGAGGCGCAGATCATGCCGTTGTCGAAGGTCTTCGACAGCACGATGTCGTTCACGGCGCGCTTCAGGTCGGCACTCTTCTCGACGTACGCCGGGACGTTGCCCGCCCCCACCCCGAGGGCCGGCTTGCCGCAGGAGTACGCCGCCCGGACCATCGCATTGCCGCCCGTGGCCAGGACGGTGGCCACGTCCGGGTGGTTCATCAGGGCGTGGGTGGCCGCCATCGACGGCTCCTCGATCCACTGGATGCAGTGCTCCGGCGCCCCGGCGGCCACCGCCGCGTCCCGGACGATCCGGGCCGCCTCGGCGGAGCAGCGCTGCGCCGAGGGGTGGAAGGCGAAGACGATCGGGTTGCGGGTCTTCAGCGCCAGCAGGCACTTGAAGATCGTGGTCGAGGTGGGGTTGGTGACCGGGGTGACGCCTGCGACGACACCGACCGGTTCGGCGATCTCCACGATCCCGTCGATCTCGTCCCGGCGCACCACCCCGACCGTCTTCGTCCCGGCCATCGCATGGGTGACGTTCTCGCAGGCGAAGACGTTCTTCACCGCCTTGTCCTCGAAGGGGCCCCGCCCGGTCTCCTCGACCGCCGACACCGCGAGATCGGTGTGGCGGGCCAGGGCAGCCAGGGACGCCTTCTTGACGGTGCGGTCGACCTGCTCCTGGGTGAAGTCCGCGTACTCCTGCAGGGCCGTCAGGGCGCGGGTGACGAGCACGGCGACGGCTCCCGGGGCGTCGCCCGGAGTGGGCTGCTGCTCGGGGTGCGGGCGGCGGGGCATGGCGGGACCAGCCTTTCGGATCGGCGTCGCTCGGTGTGTGGTGGGGCGCTGCGGTGGTCGCCGCGCTTCCGGCTCCAGACTGCGGCCCGGGCGCCGCCCCGGAGAGCGGCCGGTGGGGGTACACCGAGGGGCCGAAGGTCCCGGCTGCAGTCCCGGCCTCCGGGAGGGACCTGCGGCCCTGGAGAGGGGACTTCGGGTCCCTGCCCGGGCCGCTCCCGGGTGCCGGAGGCTGGACAGCGCCTGCCGACGGGTGCAGGCGGACTCCACGAGACTGGGACAGGGCATGATCGACAGCGGGCGCACCACGAAGGCGTACATGGTCGGCGGCGGGATAGCCGCTCTGGCAGCCGCGGCCTTCCTGATCCGGGACGGCGAGGTCCCCGGCGAGAACATCCGCATCCTCGAGCAGATGCCCCTCCCCGGCGGCTCGCTCGACGGGCGGGGCACGCCGGACGGGGCCTATGTGACCCGCGGCGGGCGGATGCTGGAGGACGAGGCGTACACCTGCCTGTGGAACCTGCTGGAGTCGATCCCGACCCTGGACGACGAGAGCGTCTCCGTCCGCCAGGAGATCATCGACTTCAACCGGGAGTGGCCGACCGACGCCAGGGCCCGGCTGATCGACCGCGACCACCGGATCGTGGATGCGTCCCGGCTCGGTCTCGACACCCGTGACCGGCTGGAGCTGGCCCGGCTGCTGGTCACACCCGAGTCGGCGATCGGCACCCGGCGGATCGACGAGGTATTCTCCGAGCACTTCTTCGCCACGAACTTCTGGGCGATGTGGCGCACCACCTTCGCGTTCCAGAACTGGCACAGCGCGATCGAGCTCAAGCGCTACTTCCTGCGCTTCCTCCAGGAGTTCCCGCGCATCCACACCCTGTCCGGCGTCCGGCGCACCCGGCTCAACCAGTACGACTCCATCGTCCGGCCCCTCACCAGGTGGCTGCTGGAGCGCGGGGTGCGCATCGAGCACGGTGTCACCGTCACCGACGTCGACTTCATCGAGCAGAACGGCATCCGCCGCGCCCGGCGCATCCACCTTCGGCGGGAGAGTGGTCGAGAGACGGTCGAACTCGCCGACCTGGACCTGGCGTTCATCACGCTCGGCTCGATGACCGCCGACGCCGCGCACGGCGGCGACGACACCGTTCCCGAGCTGGTCCGGGACAAGAGGGACGGCAGCTGGACGCTGTGGGAGACCCTGTCGCGCAAGGCGCCCGACTTCGGCCGGCCGGCGGTCTTCAACGGCAATGTCGCCGAGGCCGCCTGGGAGTCCTTCACCCTCACCATGCGCAGCCCCGCGCTGCTCGAGCGGATCGAGAAGTTCAGCGGCAACACGGCGGGCACCGGCGCGCTGATGACCTTCAAGGACTCTCCCTGGCTGATGTCGGTCGTCGTCCCCCGCCCGCCGCACTTCGACGGCCAGCCCGAGGACGTGTTCACCCTGTGGGGGTACGGCCTGTTCATGGACGCCCCGGGCGAGTACACCGGCAAGGCCATGGCCGAGTGCACCGGGCGGGAGATCCTCACCGAACTCCTCGGCCAGCTGGGCTTCGAGGACATCGCGGAGGAGGTGCACGCCACCACCACGGTCACCACGGTGATGATGCCCTACATCACCAGCCAGTTCGCCCGCCGCTCGGTGCACGACCGGCCCCGGGTGATCCCGCACGGGGCGCGGAACTTCGCCTTCCTCGGCCAGTACGTCGAAATCCCGGAAGACGTCGTGTTCACCGTCGAGTACTCGGTGCGCGGCGCCATGCACGCCGTCCACCGACTGCTCGGACTCGACCTGCCCGTCCCGCCGGTGCACCACGCCCTGGCCGACCCGGCCGCCGTCCTGTCCGCGCTGCGAACCGCCCTCGGCTGAGGAACCGCACGCCCGGCCGGGTGATCCGCCGAGACCTGGTACCGGCGGGCGGGCCCGACGGCTCCGGGGCCACCGTGCAGCGCCCGCTGTAGCATCCTCGCCGTGAATCACGGTGAGGGCGGCGACGCGGTGACGGTCTGGGAGTTCGACACCGCGCAGGTGCGGCAGATCTGGCTCGACACGCGCGAGGTGTTCGGCAACAAGCTGTGGGTGGAGGGGATGCTCTACGGCGTCTTCCCCGAGGAGTGGCAGCAGGAGGCCGAACTTCGGTCGGGCCTGGACTTCTTCGACGTGCTGGTCTCGGCCGTGGAGGACTCCTCCCCGGGCGATCCGAGCGAGGTCTTCCTCGCGTTCCGGCGGGAGTTCGCGAAGTACGGCATCGAGACGGTCTTCGCCCCGCACCCCGACCACGGCGACGTGCTGGAACGGGCCCGGAAACTGGAGGCCGGCGAACCCCTGCCCGAGCCGGGGCCGTGGCACCTCGGGGAGGACGCCGTCACCGGGATCTGGGACACGCTCGCCGACGGCTTCGACGACTGCGCGGGCGAGGTGGCCGAGTGGCTCCCCGAGCAGTTGGTCGACGAACTCGAAACGGCCTGCGGCGAGCGGGCGTTCATCGCCGTCGGCTGGGCGCTGGACAAGCTGGCGCCGGACGACGACCGCAGCCTCGCCTTCGTCGGCCTGCAACGGCTCGCGGCCGAGTACGGCATCGAACTCGCCTTCGCCCCGCATCCCCGGTTCGGCGACCTGATCCGGCGCGCGGAGCAGCTGGCAGCCGGCGAGGCGGTCGCCGGGCCCGGCCCCTTCCACCTCGACGAGGCCACCGTGGTGGAACTGTGGCGGCGCCTCACCGATCCCGGGGGCGATCCCGCCTCCGAGCTGGACGAGGCACTGCCCGACACCCTCCTGGAGGCGATCGAGGAGGTGACCGGGCAGTCGTCGTACGACGTCCTGCTGGCCGTGACCGACGACCTCGACGAGGACGACGACCCCAGCCTGTTCCTCGCGGCCCTGCAGCGCAGCTGCGCCCGGCGCGGCCTGCTGGTGAGCCTGGCGCCGCACCCGCTGCACGGCGATGCGACCGCCCCGGGGGCGTAGCCGCACCGCCGCCCACCGCGGCCTTTTCGACTGGTGAGACGGCCGGGCGAGCCGGATCGGCGGTGTGCCAGAGTGACCGCCGAACGGCCTCTGCCCGGGGCCAGGTCATGGATGGGCAGAGGCCGCCGAACCCTTTGCGCGACCGTGCGCCTCCATGCCGGGCGCGATCCGCACGCCCGTCCCCCGAGAACCCGGCGGGCAGGCCCGTCCTCCCTCTAGAGTCGGGATCATGGAGAACAGGACGCTGGGGCGGACGGGCAGGAAGGTCGGAGTCATCGGGCTCGGGGCCTGGCAGCTCGGGGCGGACTGGGGCCGGGTGGACGAGGCGGACGCCCTCGGCACGCTGGACGCGGCGCTCGAGTCCGGCGTCAGCTTCATCGACACCGCCGACGAGTACGGCGACGGCCGGAGCGAGCAGATCATCGGCAGGCTGCTGAGATCCCGTGCCCGGAGCGGTGCGGCGCTGCCGACCGTGGCGACGAAGATGGGCCGGCGCGCACCCCAGGTGGCAGCCAACTACAACGCCGCCAACTTCCGTGTATGGATCGACCGTTCGCGACGCAACCTCGGGGTCGAGCGGCTCGACCTGATGCAGCTGCACTGCCCGCCGCCCGAGGTGTACTTCAGCGACGAGGTGTTCGACGCCCTCGACGCTCTGGTCGAGTGCGGGGCGATCGCGGCGTACGGCATCAGTGTCCGCAGCTGCGACCAGGCGCTGGCGGCGATCCGCCGCCCCAACCTCGCAACCGTCCAGCTCGTGCTGAACGCCTTCCGGCTCAAGCCGCTGGAGCAGGTGCTGCCCGCCGCGGCCGCGGCGGGGGTGGGCGTCGTCGCCCGCGTGCCGCTGGCCAGCGGGCTGCTCTCGGGCCGGTACACGGCGGCGACCGTCTTCGGCGCGGACGACCACCGCACATACAACCGCCGCGGCGAGTCCTTCGACGTGGGCGAGACCTTCTCGGGCGTGGACTTCGCGACCGGGCTGGAGGCGGTGGAGCGGCTGCGGCCGCTGGTGCCCGAGGGTGTGGCGCTCGCCCAGTTCGCGCTGCGGTGGATCGTCGACCAGGAGGCGGTGAGCGTCGTCATCCCGGGCGCACGCAACGCCGGGCAGGCCCGCGCGAATGCCGCCGCTGCCGCCCTCGCCCCGCTGGACCGGGACACGCTCCGGGCCGTGCAGGAGGTCTACGACGAGCTGATCCGCCCGCAGGTCCACCACCGGTGGTAGACGGGCTCCGCATAATCTGACTGATCGTCAGAAGCCGGTCACATGTGGGGAGTGGTAGGGCAATGGAGTCGTTGAGACCGAACGACCCGCGGCGGGTCGGCGAGTACACGCTGCTGCGGAGACTGGGTGCCGGCGGCATGGGCGAGGTCTACCTCGGCCGGAACGCGGGCGGGCGGACGGTCGCGGTGAAGCTGGTCCGCGGCGAGTACGCGGCGGACACCGAGTTCCGGTCTCGGTTCCGGCAGGAGGTCGCCGCGGCGCGCCGGGTCGGCGGCCAGTGGACGGCCCCGGTGCTGGACGCGGACACCGAGGGCGACCAGCCGTGGGTGGCGACCGGCTACGTCGTCGGGCCGCCGCTGAGTTCTGCGGTACGGGAGTTCGGCCCGCTGCCGGCGCCGGTGGTGCGGGCGCTCGGGGCGGGGCTGGCCGAGACCCTGGCGCACGTGCACGGCATGGATCTGGTGCACCGGGACATCAAGCCGTCGAACGTGCTGCTGGCGCTGGACGGCCCGCGCCTGATCGACTTCGGCATCGCACGGGCGCTGGACGCGGCGACCGCCCTGACCCAGTCCGGTTTCGTCGTCGGCTCGCCCGGCTTCATGTCGCCGGAGCAGGCACAGGGCCGTCCGGCGGGGCCGCCCGGTGACGTCTTCTCGCTGGGCGCCACCCTGGCGTACGCGGCCACCGGTGTCGCACCCTTCGGCGAAGGGGTCAGCGCGGCCGTCCTGCTCTACCGGGTGCTGCACGAGCCGCCGGAGCTGGAAGGCCTCGACGAGGGCATGCGGGAGGTGATCCTGGACTGCCTCGCCAAGCGCCCGGAGGACCGGCCGACCCCCGGCGAACTCCGGACCCGGCTGCAGGCCGGGAAGGGCGGCACGGTCCGGCTCGGCCGGAGCGGGTGGCTGCCCTCGGCGGTGTCCGAGTCGGTCGCACGGCTCGCCGTGGAACTGCTGAGCCTGGACGCCGATGCGGACGACGCCCCGGCCACCGGCGACGGCAGCGCCGCGGGCCCGGACACGGAGACGGCCGGCGCAAGTGCCGTCCGCACACCGACCGCACTGGGCACGGCCCGTACCGCCGGGCCTTCGCAACCCGCCGACCCGGCCCCCGCGGAAGCACCGGGCCGCCCGGCGAGCGGCATCCGCCGATGGGCGCTGACGGGCGGGGCGGTGGCAGCAGCCGTACTGCTGACGGCCGGGCTGACCTGGCAGCTCACCGGCCGCTCCGGCACGCCGGAGGGCAAGGGCGCGGCCGGGTCGCCCTCGCCCTCCGCCAGTGCCTCACCCTCACCCTCTCCCTCGCCGAGCCCCTCGCCGTCCGGCCCGCCGACCGTGGAGGGCGCCGTGCCTGCGCAGTTCCTCGGCACCTGGGAGGGCACGGTGGTGCCGACGCGCGGCGCCACCGAGGGCAAGGACCTCTTCTACCGCGTACAGGTCGTCCAGGGCAGGATCGGCGAGACCGTCGGCCGCGCCACGACGTCCTACCCGGCCAAGAAGATCACCTGCAGCGGCGGCGATGGCGTCCTGGTGTCCGCGACCGCCGACACCCTGGTGGTCTCCGAATCCTGGCCGAGCAGCAGCAACGGCTGCACCGGCAACGTCGGCGTCGAGGTCACCCTGAAGAGGAAAGCCGACGGCACCCTGGAGTTCTCCCAGGAGGGCTGGCACCCCGCTCCCCTCTCCCGGGGGCACTGAGCCCGGGCCCGGGGGGGGGCGCCGAACGACCGTCAGTCGGCGACGGCTCCGCAGGTGATGTTGATCGAGGCGGCGGTGATGCTGGCGGCGAGGAAGGCGGCGACGTTGCCGACGTCGTCCAGGGTGGCCGCGCGGCCCAGCAGGGTTTTGGCGGTGATCATCCCGGTGATGGACTCACGGCCCGGCTCGCCGGCCGGGACGGTCTCGGGGATGCCGCCGGTGTGCAGGGTCGCCACGCGGATGCCGTGGCCGCCCAGTTCGGCGGCGAGTTGGCGGCGCAGGGAGCTCATGGCCTGCACGGCCACCTGGAAGCCGCCGATGCTGTAGTTGCGGATCGGCTCGTGGCCGCCGTCCCCGCCGAAGTTCAGGATGACGCCGGAGCCCTGCGGGATCATGTGGCGGGCGGCCGCCCTGGCGGTCAGGAAGAAGGAGCGCACGGCGGTCACGATCGGCCGCTCGAACAGCTCCAGCGACATCTCCGCCAGCGGGGTGCCGTGCACGTCGCCGAGCGAGATCAGGTCGAACGAGATGTCGATGCCGCCGAACCGCTCGGCCACCGCGTCGGCGTGCCGGTCCACGGCGGCCTCGTCGAGGGCGTCCACCAGTGCCGTCTCGGCGGCGCCGCCCGCGGCCCGGATCTCCTCGGCGACCCGGTCCAGCGGCGCCTGTGTCCGGCCGGCCAGGTGCACCCGCGCGCCCTCCCGCGCGAACGCCCGTGCCACGGCGCCACCGATCGCCCCGCCGCCGCCGTAGATCACGGCGTTCCTGTTCTCCAGCAGCACCCGGAACCCTCCTCCGACCCGATTCCCTCCAGGGGACCGGCCCGCCTCCGCCCCGCCAAGCGTCCGCCCCGGCGCGTCCGGGTGAATCCGCGGCCGAGCGGGGGGAGCGGGTACGGCGGTCAGGGCTGCGCGGCCTCGAGGGCGCTGATGGTGTCGGTGAGCCAGGCGCGTTCGGCCCGGCCGGAGGCGCGCGCGACGAGCAGCATGCCGCGCCGGAAGGGGTTGGGCTCGTTCTCCGCGGTCACGGGCTCACCGCTGCCGTCGTAGAAGAAGCTGCTGGGCTCCTGGAGGAAGTCGAGGCGGCGGCGCAGCACGGCGGCCTGGCCGGCGGGGTCGGGGAGGCGGTCGAGGAAGGCCGCCACGGTGAAGAAGCGGATCTGGTCGGAGATCTCCACGGGCTCGGGTTCGGCGAGGCGGCGGAGGAGTTCGGCGCGGCCGGCGCCGGTGAGTTCGAGGACCTGGCGGGGTGCGGCGCCGCTGCCCGGTTCGGGGCGGCGCCGGAGCAGACCGGCCTTCTCCAGGCGGGTGATGGCCGGGTAGAGGGCGCCGTCGCTGACCGGGCGGACGTGGCCGGTGAGCCCGGTGATGCGGGATTT
This sequence comes from Kitasatospora dryopteridis, assembly GCF_050749075.1. Lineage (NCBI taxonomy): Bacteria > Bacillati > Actinomycetota > Actinomycetes > Kitasatosporales > Streptomycetaceae > Kitasatospora > Kitasatospora dryopteridis. The sequence continues at coordinate 743,795 of NZ_CP192749.1, forward strand.
GAGCTGGTAGCCGTGGAGCGGCTCGTCGTACAGGAAGCCCAGGATCGCGAGTGTCAGCACGGCCGCGCCCTTTCGGTGTTGTGTTCTCCTCCGGCCAATGGTACCTCTAATCGAGCTACCTCGATTCGAGGTATTCGGAAGCCGGTCGAACGGCTGCACCCGGACCACGGGAGGGGATGTGCGGAGGCTGTTGTCGCTGGCGGGGCCGGTCTATCTCGAGCTGTTGTCGGGAGTGGCCGCGTCGGTCGTCGGCACGTTCTGGGTGGCCGGGCTGGGCGGGGAGGCCGTCGCGGCGGTGGCACTGGCCGGCTCGGTCGAGAACCTGCTGCTCGGGGTGATCCTGGTGGTGTGCTCGGGCACCGCGCTGCGCCTGTCGCACGCGGTCGGCGCCGGCGACGCCGCCACCGCCGGGCGGGTCGGCCGCGCGGCATGGCAGTTGTGGGCGGCGGCGGTCCTGCTGCTCGCCGTGCCGGGCTACCTGCTGCGCGAGCCGCTGGCCCGGCTCTTCCTGGACGGCCCGGCGGCAGCGTCCGCGGCCGGCTACTTCGCGGTCGCCATGCCCGGCCTGGCCGTGTTCTTCGGCCAGCGGGTCGCCGACGACCTGTTCAAGGGCACCGGCGACACCCGCACCCCGATGCGCGCCGCCCTGCTCGGCAACGGGCTGCTGCTGGTCCTCGACCCGCTGCTGATCCTCGGCCCGGGGCCGCTGCCCGCATTCGGGGTCACCGGCGCAGCCGTCGCCCTGGTCGCCTCCCGCACGGTGGCCCTGGCCGCCACGCTGGCGCTGCGCAGGCGCGCACCGCTGCGCTCCCCCGGCGGGCTCCAGCTGGCGACGGCCCGCCGGCTCCTCTCCGCAGGAGCGCCGTTCGGGATCGACTTCACCGCGCGGATGGCGGTCGGCACCGCCCAGCTCGGACTGGTCTCGGCGTTCGGCGTCCCCGCGGTGGCCGGGTACGGCATCGGGTACCGGGTGCTGCTGGTCGTCACCATGGCCTTCTACGCCGTCCGGCAGGCCGCCGCGATCGAGGCCGCCCGGCTGACCGGCGCCGACCGGCACCCCGGCCGCCTCGCCGAACTCACCCGGGACACCGCACGGCTGGCCGGGACGGCGGGCGCGGTCGCGGCCGTCCTGTGCGCCGCGGCGGCCGTCCCGCTCACCGCCCTCTTCACCCAGGACCGCGCGGTGGCCGCGGAGGCGGTCGGCTTCCTGCGGATGATGGCGCTCTACCTGCCCCCGTACGCACTGGTGGTGGCACTCGGCGGGGTCCGCCAGGCGGCCGGCCGGGGCCGGGCGCTGGTGGCGGCCACCGCGCTCGGGATCGCCGTCCAACTCGCCGCCGGGTACGGCGGGGCCCGCCTGGCCGGTGTCGACGGCGTCTGGGCCGCCATGGCGCTCGGCGCCGCCGTCCAACTCGCCCTGCTGCAACTGCTCGCCGGCCGCACGGACACCCCGCCCGGCAGGCGCCGGACCGCAGCGGACAGCCGTCGGGGAGAGGGCGGCCACCGCCGGCGGATGAGCAGCGGGTACGGGCTGCCGGGTGCCCGCGCCGGTCTGGCAGGCTTGGGGCCCGTGATGCCAGGAACCGCCGAGGAGTTCACCGCCCACCGCCCCAGGATGTTCGGCCTGGCCTACCGGCTGCTCGGCTCGGCCGAGGAGGCGGAGGACACCGTCCAGGACGCGTACCTGCGCTGGAGCGGCGCCGACCGTACGGCGATCGAGCACCCGGGTGCCTGGCTAGCCCGGGTGGTCACCAATCTGTGCCTCAACCGGCTCACCTCCGCCCGCGTCCGGCGCGAGCAGTACCCGGGGCCGTGGCTTCCGGAGCCGGTCCTCACCCAGGACGGATCGCTCGGTCCGCTGGAGTCCGCGGAACAGCGGGACGCCGTGTCGACCGCGCTGCTGGTGCTGCTGGAGCGGCTGACACCGCCCGAGCGGGCGGTGTACGTCCTGCGCGAGGCCTTCGACTACCGCCACCGGGACATCGCCGGGGTGCTCGACCTCAGCGAGGCCAACTGCCGCCAGCTGTACCACCGGGCCGTCCAGCGGGTGACCGCGTCCGAGACTCGCTTCACGGCGGCGGCCGAGCAGCAGCGCGAACTCGTCGAATCCTTCGTCTCCGCGGCGCGCCAGGGCGACCTGGCCGGGCTGGAGAGGCTGCTCGCCGAGGACGTCACCTGGTGGAGCGACGGCGGCGGCAAGGTCTCCGCGGCCCGGCGGCCCATCCTCGGCCGGGAGAAGGTCCTGCGCTTCCTGGTCGGCACCGCACAGAAGTTCGGCGCCGGCTGGGAGTTGGCGGTCGCCGAGGTCAACGGCGCTCCGGCGCTGGTGGTGCACACGGCGGGGCACCTCGTCGCCGTCGCCGGCTTCCACCTGCGGGACGGCGTCGCCTCCCAGGTGCAGATGGTTCTAAACCCGGACAAACTCGCCTTCGCGGGGCGGCAGTTCGCTGCATCGGCCGCCGGGGCATGACCCTCGGGCGGACTCGCTCGGGCGCTGGTGAGCACCGTCACACCGGGGGCTGTCACATCTCTGTCCGCCCGCCGGTTCTCGGCGGGTGACGGGTGCTCCACCGGGGAGCGCCCGCCCACCGAAGGGACGAGAACTGCGATGACCACCATCCTGGTGACCGGCGGCACCGGAACCCTCGGCCGACCCCTCACCGAGCGGCTGCGCGCGGACGGGCACGCGGTGCGGGTGCTGAGCCGGCACACCCGGCCGTACGCCGTGGACCTGCGCGAGGGCACGGGGCTCGCCGCGGCCCTCGCCGGTGTGGACACCGTCGTGCACTGCGCGAGCTCCCCGCGCGGCGGCGACGAGCAGGCGGCCCGCCACCTGATCGAGGCGGCCCGAGCCGCCGGGGTGCAGCACCTGGTGTACATCTCGATCGTCGGCGTCGACCGGGTGCCGCTCGCCTACTACCGGACCAAGCTGGCCGTCGAGCGGCTGGTCGAGGAGTCCGGGATCGGCTGGACGGTGCTGCGCACGACGCAGTTCCACGACCTGGTGCTGCAGCTTCTGCAGAACTCGGCGAAGCTGCCGGTCATGCTGCTCCCGGCCGGGGTCGCCGACCAGCCCGTCGAGGTGGCCGAGGTCGCCGACCTGCTGGCCGCACTCGCCGCCGGGGCACCCGCCGGGCGGGTGCCGGACATGGGAGGGCCCGAGGTGCGCACCTTCCCGGACCTGGCCCGTGCCTACCTGCGCGCGAGCGGACGGCGCCGACCGCTGCTGAACGTGCGCCTGGCCGGCAGCGCATACACAGGGTTCCGGGCCGGCGGGCACCTGACGCCCGAACGGGCCGTGGGCAAGGGCACCTTCGAGCAGTTCCTGGCGGAGCGCCTCGCCTCGCAGGGCTGACCCGGGGCGCAGCCGCGGGCAGCGTCTAGCCTGGCGGGATGGCGATCCACGGCTTCGCGACCACCGAGTTCCAGCTCGTGCTGCTGCGCCGCATGGCCGACTTCCACCCGGAACTGGTGGAACAGGCCGTGCGGCGGCTGGGGGCGACGCGCGCCGGGATGCGGGAGGCGAACAAGCGCTGGCAGGCCATGCTCCGCTCGAGCCGCTTCCCGCACGGCGCCCGCCGCTACGCGGCCGTCCTCGGTCCGCCGGAGGCGGTCCTGCCGCGGAGGATCGGCGATCTCGACTGCACGGTGCAGCACTGGGCGCTGCCGCTCTGGCCCGAGCTGCGGTTCGAGATCCTGCTGGGGCCGGCCGGCGAGGCGTCCCCGCCGTGGAACGAGTGGCTGGTCCGCGCACCGGGGGCACCGCCGCCGGCGCTCCGGACGCTCTCCGACCTGACCCCGTGGAGCTGCGTCGTGGCGGACGTCGCGGCCGCCTTCCCGCCCGCCGTCCCGCGGGAGGGCAGTGCACCGACCCGGTGGCAGCTCGACTTCACCGCCCCGGACGCCACCGGCCGGCCGCAAGCCTGCACCGCCGACTTCACCTGGGGCCTCCTGCAGGAGGTCCGCATCGAAGCCTGAACGGGGTACGCATCCGGGGCGCTGGGGGCCCTACTGGGTCACCCCATCGCTCTCGCAGCGGACGGCGCACCAGTCCACCAGCAGCAGGTCGAACTCCTGCATCAGCGCCGCCAGGCCCGGCACCGCGGCTGCTTCCGCCGCTGCCGCCGGGGTGAGGCCGAGTTCGACGACCCGGTCGCCGGCGCAGCGGCCGTACACGGTGACCGGCCCGACCTGGGCGGCGAAGGAGTCGGCCACCCGGCCCTGTCCGTCCGGCAGTGCCACGCCCGCGTACGTCCGGGAGGCGGGGAGCAGTTCGAACAGCCGCTGCCGGGTGAGTGCTCCGGCCAGTGGCCGGGCGGGGCTCTCGCGCAGGTGCAGGGTGTCGAAAACCCGTACGGCCGACTCGCCCTCACCCAGCGCCCGGGAGTGTTCCCGGTAGACCCGCATGACCTCGTGCAGTTGTCCCTCGACCTCTGCCAGGCAGCGGCGTTCGACCAGTTCGGCCTGTCGCCAGTCGTCCTCGTGGAGCACCAGGTCGTCCGCGGTGCCGTCCGGGGGTGCGAGCGGTGGCAGCTCGGCGCAGATCGTGGGCAGGGAGAAGGCGACCTCCTGCGGGTCGACCGTCCGGAGCCGGCGAAGCGTCAGCACCGTTCGGCCGGCGGCCAGGGCCGCGGTCCGGTCGGCCGGTGCCGCGTGCAGCACCTCCCACGACTCCCCGGCGAGGTCGAGCCGGGTGTCCGGCTCGAAGGACTCCGGGAGCTGCTCGGCGGGCAGCTCGGTGCGGCCGAACGGCCGGCCGTCCGCCGCGTCGACGAACACGACTTCGATCAGTCCGTTGTCAGGCATGCGCGCATGCTACCGAGCCGTGCGCGACCGCCCGCCACCGAGTTTCCGGCACTGGGACCCAAGCGCCGTCGAACCCTCTCGCGGGGCCGTGCAACACGACCGTCGGCCCATCGCGCCGGGCAGGCACGGACCGGTCGGACGGCACTCGGGCCGCCCGGAATCCCGTGGCGCGTTCCGGGGCGGCTGATGCCCCGTCATCCATTGGCGGAACCGTCCTCCGGTTCCCGGCCGCTTCCCTGCCCACCACCGCTGACCTGCGCAAACGGCGACATTGGCCGCCTCGCCACGCCCGGCCGCACGGCACAGGTGGCAGCCCGTCAGGTTGCAGAGCTGACAGGCTGTCGGTTTCCTCGGGCTCAGGGCACGGAACAGGTGCTGGACAGCCCGGCCGCGTGCCCGCTCGGAGGAAACACCTATGCACATTTCACGCGTCGTCACCGGTTCCGCAGCCCTGGCCCTGGGCGCCCTCGCCCTGGCCGTGCCCTCGGCCGCGGCCGAGGACTCCGGCATCACCATCAGCCCCAGGAGTGCGGCTCCGGGCCAGACCGTCACCGTCAGCACGACGGCCTGCGGGCCGGACGTCGACTACGGCAAGGCCTTCTCCGATTTGACCAGCCAGATCAACCTCCTCGCGGGCGACCAGAAGGGCACCCTGGTCGGGACGTTCCAGGTGCCGGAGGACGCCGCGCCCGGCAGCAGCGGAATCACGGTGAAGTGTCCGCCGCGGATCCAGATGACGGACACGCTCACGATCACCCCCCGCCCGAGCGGTGCGGCCGCGGCCGGTTCCGGAAGCGCAGCGGACGCCGCCCCCCGCCCGAGCGGTGCGATCGCGGCCGGTTCCGGAGGCACAGCGGGTGTCGACGGCGGCCAGGTCGCGCTGGGCGGTGTGCTGCTGGCCGGCGCCGTGGCCGGCGGTGCCGTCAAGATCCGGCGCCGCCTGGGCGCCGCCCGGGTCTGAACGACCCGCCTCCTTCGCACCGGCGCCCCGGACGCCATCGGCCCGGGGCGCCGGGCGCACCCCGCCCACGTCCGCGAACAGGGGCCTGACCCGCATGGATGCCGTACCACGCACGCCGCACCCCAAGCGTTCGCCCGCACCGTCGACCGTGCTGCTGGTGTGCGCGCTCGCGGTCGGCGGCTGGCTGACTGGCCACGGCGCCCGCGCCGAACGCCCTCCGCAGCCCTCGCCGGCCCAGGCCTTCCCCACTCCCGGCCGATCCGCGGCCGACCTCCCCGCCCCCGCCGGGCCCACCCCCTCCGGGCCCGTCTCCTCCGTGCCAGCCTCCGCGACGCCCGTCGGGGCCTCGCCGACTGCCGCTGCCGAGCCCGGTGCTGCCACGTCGGCCGCACCACCGGAGGTCCAGCCCCTGCCGCCGGCCGACCCGGTCGGTATCCGCATCCCCGCCATCGGTGTGGACGCTCCCCTGGCGAAGCTGGACCTCGACGCGGCGGGCGCACTGCAGCCGCCGCCCCCGGACGACCCGCGCCTCGCCGGCTGGTACCCGCTCCGGCCGTCACCACCGGCCACGTGGACACCCGCTCCGGACCCGCGGTCTTCTTCCTGCTCGGCGCCCTCACCAAGGGCAGCACCATCGAGGTCGGCCGCACCGACGGCCGGACGGCGGTGTTCACCGTCGACGCCGTCGAGTCCTACGCCAAGAAGGACTTCCCCGACCGGAAGGTCTACGGCAACTCCGGCCTGCCCGAACTGCGGGTGATCACCTGCGGCGGCGCCTACACCGAGGCAGGCGGCTACGAGAACAACATCGTGGTCTACGCAACGCTCTCCGCCGTCCGGTAGCTCCGCAGCGGTCAGCTCCTGGTCGCCTCGATGAGGACGCAGATGGGCCGGTCGAGGTAGTCCTGCCACCGGTCGGCGTCCGGCTGCGCCGCGGCCTGCGGGGAGAGCTCGGGCATGACCCATCGGATGTCCCGGAAGCCGGCGGCCGCCAGGGCGTCGTCGAGCACGGGGCGGCTCCAGTAGTGGATGCCGAATTCGGGGCTGTCGACATTCGGGGCGTCGAAGCGGAACGTGAATCCGTCGCCGTCCTTCAGGGCGTGGGCGGGAAAGCGGAAGTCGATTCCGTAGGGCCGGTAGTAGCCGGGTGCCGTGGAGATCTCCGGATTGAGCTGGTGGGTGACGAACCGGCCGCCCGGTGCGAGATTGCGGCTGATTCCCCGGCACATCCGGTCGAGGTGCTTGCGGTCGGTGCTGTAGTGCAGGAGGAAGGCGCCGAGGGCCCCGTCGAACGGCGCGATCTCCTCCAGTTCGGCGGCGTCCCGCACCAGGTACTCCACACCGAGGGGCTCGTTCGCCTCGGCCTCGTTCGCGATCCGCACCATCTCCGGCGACAGGTCCACCCCGACCACCCGGCGTGCGCCGCGGCGGCGCATCGCCCGCGTGTAGATTCCCGTCCCGCAGCCCACGTCCAGCCAGTCCTGGCCGGTGATGTCGCCGAGGAGCTTGAAGACCGAGTAGAACTCGATCGGCACGCGCGTGGGGCTGAGGTCGGCCGTCCGGTCGTACCGGTCGGCGAAACCGTCGTAGTCAGCCATTGCCGTCCCTGATCTCGCGGGTGCCCCACCCTGGTGGACCGGCTCCATGGTGACCCGCCCGCGCCACGCCTGCAGGGCGGGGCTCACGGTGATCCGCGAATGCCTCTGCCGCCGCTGCGGATCGCCCGATGCCCCGCTCCCGTACGATCGGACGCTTTCCAAGCCGATCAAGGAGCCCTTCGTTGGAGATGTTTCGCTTCGACCGAGCCGAGCAGGTCATCGATCGGTTCGGCAGTACCGGGGCCACGGCCACCCGGATAGCCGCGGGCGAGGGCGCCGTCCACCTGGCCTGCCTGACCGTCGAAGCCGGCGGCATCATCGGTGCCCATCCCGCCCCGGTGGACCAGCTCTTCCTGGTGGTCACGGGCGAGGGCTGGGTGGCAGGTCCGGACGGCCGCCGGATCCCCGTGTCGGCGGGCGACGGCATCCGTTGGGAGGCCGGCGAGGTGCACGCCTCCGGCACGGCCACCGGTCTCACGGCCCTGGCCCTGGAGGGGCCCTCCCTGGGCGTCTTCACCGGCGGTGCGGGTGGGCCCGGCCGCCCGTCCTGATGTCTGCCGGGCTTGAGTCGTCGGCGGACGGCGCGGTGTGGGCCGAACGGGGGACGGGCCGCAACACCTGCGGCGGTCGGTCGTTCTGACGGTCGTGGCTGCAGTGGCGGCGCGGCGCACGGACGAGGAACGGGAGGAGACCGTCATGGGTCGAGTCGGGCGGACGGTCGCCGTCGGGTGCGCGATCGGTTCCCTTGTGCTGGTGACGGCCACTCCCGCCGCCTCCGCGGAGCGCCGCAGCAGCAATGCCTGCACGCACGACTGGTCCGGGCCGCAGGTGTGCATCGAGATCGAGGGCCACGACGACTGGGCCTCCCGGCTGCGCGTCCGCTGGATCGATCCGCCGTCCGGGAAGGACGCGGCCGAGGCGATCCTCCACGAGGGCGACGAGCAGCGCGAGGTGCACATCCGGATGCCCGGACGCCGTCAGGGCAAGGAGATCGTGGCGGAGTGGACCGACATCCGCCTGTCCTGGGGCAAGGTCTGCGGCAGCTTCGCCGGGCTCAACGCCTGGGCCTGCCAGGACGTCTACGGCAAGTGACGGCCCCGGCCGGGCCGTTCGCCCGACCCGGCCCCGTCACTGGCCCACGCGCCCGTCGATGCGCTCGCGCAGCAGGTCGGCGTGCCCGCAGTGCCGGGCGTACTCCTCGACCCTGTGCACCAGCAGCTCCCGGATGGCGATCCTGTCCTTGCCGACCCGCTCGCCCAGATCGGGGTGGTCGGCCAACGCGGCGTCGGTCGCGGCCTGTTCGCGTTCAAGGTCGGCGTATGCGGCGTCGACCACGGCCTGCTCGGCGACCGCGCCGTCGAAGTCCGCGTCCCGCTTGCCGTAGAGCTTCGGCAGCGGATCGGCATCGGTGATCCAGTTGCGCCAGTCCCGTTCCACTTCGGCGAGGTGCCGGACGAGGCCGAGCAGCGACATCGTCGACGGCGGGACCGACCGGCGGGCCAGCTTCTCCGCGTCCAGGCCCTCGCACTTCATCCTCAGGGTCAGGCGGTAGTTCGCCAGGAAGTCCTGCAGAGTCGCGAGCTCACCGTCCGGGCCGGGGCCTTCGCTGTTGCGGGGGTCGTCGTCCGGGTCCGCCCACATGTCGGGGTAGACGGTTGCCTCGCTCCATCGCGCGGGTCGGTCACTCATGTCTCCCATGCTCGTCCGCGCCGGGCCGGCCCGCCACTGAATTCACGCCGGGCGTGGGACTCGCGCTGTCTGTCTCCGGAGATCGTGCTTGACTGCGGTCGATACGATCGCCGCATGACAACGGACGCGCGCATCGAGCAGGCCGAACTCCTCTACGAGCGCGCCGTCTTCGGCGGCGACGCCGGTGCACTGGCGACAGCCGATCTCGGTCTCGACGCCGCCGAGGCCGACCTCGCCCTGGCCCGTGGCCGGGTGATCCACGCCCGGTTCCTGGACGAGCGGGTCGAGAACGCGTCGGAGCTGGTGCTGTTCGAGCGCGCGGCGGAGCTGTACCGGAAGCTCGGCGATGTCCGCGGCGAGGGCGAGGCCCTGTTCTGGGTCGGTACCTTCCACCAGGTGGTCCGGGACGACACGGAAGCCGCACTGCCCGCCTTCGACCGCGCTCTCGACCTGTCCACCGGGGCCGACGACCGGCTGACCGTGTCCTACGTCCTGAGGCACCTCGGTTTTGCCGAGCACATGGCCGGCCGGCTGGACGAGGCCCGCAGGCACCTCGAGGAGTCCACTCGTCTGCGCCGGGAGCTCGGATTCCTGCCGGGAGTCGCGGCGAACCTCATAGGGCTGGCCCACCTCGCTGCCCAGCAGGAGCGGCACGACGACGCCGCGTCGCTCCTCGAGGAGGCAACGGAGCTGGCCGAAGCCACCGATGCCCACGGCGTCCTGCGCTGGGTGGCAGGAGCCCGCAAGGAGCTCGAACTGCCGTAAGCCCGCGGAAAACTCGAGCACCGCCTGACGCGGAGCCGCGGCATGTGATCATGTCGGCATGGCATCCGGACGGATCATCTTCCTCAACGGCACCTCCAGCTCGGGGAAATCGAGCATTGCCCGGGAGCTCCTGCACATCCTGGACGACGGCGTCTTCTTCCACATGGCGGTCGACGGCTTCAACGCGATGCGCAGCAAGCGGGAGCTCGGGGCCGAAGAACTCGACGCCGCACTTCGGCGGACCAGAATGGGCTTCCACCGCTCGATCGCGGCCATGGCCGAGGCGGGCAACGACATCGTGGTCGACCATGTGCTGAGCGAGCCCTGGCGGTTGCTCGACTGCCTGGCGGTGCTGCGGCCCGAGGACGTCCTGTTCGTCGGCGTGCACTGCCCGCTCGACAAGCTGACCCGCCGCGAGCTGGCGCGGGGCGACCGTCCGCCGGGGCTGGCGGCCCACCAGTACGACCTGGTCCACAGCCACGGTGACTACGACCTGGAGTGCGACACGGGCTCCGCCGGTGCACGCGAATGCGCGCAGCAGATCAAGGAGTTCCTCCCGCAGCGTCCCACCCCCACTGCCTTCACCCGCCTCCGCCGCCGCCTCCTGTCGGATTCCTGGGAACCGGTGACGGCCTGAGGCGTTCCCGCTCCACGGGTGGGAGAGCGATATTCGGTGGGCCGGTTCGGCCGGATCTGCCACGATCGCCGGATGGGTGCATTGGATGCCGTGGCTGCCAGGGTTGCCGGCGGGGCCACCGTCGAGTTCCGGCCCAGCGGTTCGTCGATGGTCCCGCTGATACGCAGTCGGCAGCCGGTGGTCGTCGCACCGGTCGACCCGTCGAAGCTGGCCGTGGGCGACATCGTGCTCGCCCGCGTCGCGGGAACGGTGTACCTGCATCTGGTGTCCTCCGTCGACCCGGCCAGGAAGCGCGTACAGATCAGCAACAACCGTGGCCGCATCAACGGTTGGACCAACCACGACCGGGTCTTCGGCATCTGTGTCGCGGTCGACGGTGTCCCCCGGGCCGGTGCCGCCGGAAAGACCCGGGCTGCCGATCAACCCTGAGCACTCGCAGGACGCGGCGGCAGCTGTACGCCGTGCCGACGGCTCACCACTCCATGACCTCGGGGCGGACCTTGGGCAGGGCCCACCGCTCCACTGCTCCGCTGACCAGGTCGGCGAGGAACTGGACCGCCCCGCCGGTGTAGTGCCACCATGCGGAGCTCCGTGAGGCCACGGTGACCGTCCACTCGTTCGGCACGCCCGGGCCGGTGTTCCACAGGAAGAAGTCCCCCTGGTTCGACTCGGCCCAGGGAAGCAGGCCGCCCGGCGCGGGGTACGGGTGGAGCGGGACGGCCGGCTCGGCCTCCTCGCACCACTCCGTGATGGTCTCGAGCGTCTCCACCCTCCCCTGTACCCAGAGGCTCTCCCGGCCGGGTGCCGGTCCGCCGACGCCGAGGAAGTCACCGATCACCAGGGGCGGGTAGAGCGCGCAGAGCAGCTTGAAGTCGTCCGGCAGGACCGTGCCCAGTTCGGCCTCCGTCACCTGCCAGTCGATGTCCGGACGGGCCGGAAGGCGCAACGCGGCCAGGCCGGGCACGGCGTCCTCCAGTGCTGGGATCGCCTCTGCGGGATCGGTCAGGCGCCGGACGGGTGTCTGCGTGCCAACGAATTCGTCCATGCGGTCAGGGTGTCAGAGCTGTGGCGCACACCTCGGACCGGCCGGGCTCGGATTCGGGACGTGCTGTCCGTCCGGGCTGTAGGGTCGCCGGTCGGTGCATCCGGTGCAGGGGTGCCGGAGGGGAGTTGTGGGGCATGTGGCCGGACCAGTGGGCCGTTGTCGCGGAATCCGACCGTGACCGGTGGGACTTCGAGCCGCTCGAGCGGGTCGGTCCGCTCCGGTTCGGCATGAGTCTGGAGGAGGCGGTCGCTGCCATGGGTGCAGGGGGGTTCGTCTCCGAGACGTCGGCGATTCACAACTTCGGTCCGTTCGAGCAGGTACGCGCGAAGTTCCGTAAGGCAACGGCCACAGGATTCCTCTGGGGAAGGGAAGTTGAGGCCACAGCAGCCTTCTGGCGGACGGATGTTGCGGCCTACTTCGTCGACTCCATCGGTTTGACCTGTGTCGTGGTGGATGCCCTCACCGGCCCCCAGGTGACGGTGGAGGGCATCCGGCTGATCGGCCGGAGGCCCTCCGAGCTTGCGGACGAGATCACCGCGCACCAGGAGAAGCACGGCGGGGACATCTCGTTCACCCCGGAGGCCGACATCAGCCACCCGGACTGGGGGATGCTGCCGCGCGCCCAGCGTGCGGGCGACGTACTCCTGACGCGCGGAGTGTTCGGCAGACCCAACTCCTGGGCCAACACCATGTTCGACTGCATCCCCGCCGACGAGTGGGTGGGGCACCGCGCCATCGGCTCGGTCGGCTGGCACTCCAGCTGAACTTCTGCATTTGTCCTGGGCCACGTCCTGCACCAGCAGCCGGCCCTGGTGCGCGGCGACGCCGCGGAACTGCGCGAGGAGATGTGGCGCGACCGTGCGCCGGGCCGGGCCGCTGGCCGCCGACAAACCGTGAGGTGCCTGCTCCGGGGTTGCCGAGCCCGCCGTGATCCGGGAGACAGGCCCTATGGTGATCCGATGGACCTGGGGGCGGTACTCATTGCGATCACCGGTGTGGCCGGCACGTTGGGCGGTGCCCTGCTCACCCAGCGGGGCGCCGACCGGACCAAGAAGCGTGAGCTCGAGATGGGCCACGCCATCCAGGAGGCCCGCGAGAACCGCGAGTTGCGGCGGCGGTGCTACACCGAACTCCACCGGGATGCCAGGCAGTTCACCACAGCACTGAGCCGCCACCTGTACGCCGTGCGGGATCGTGCGCCCGGGGAGGAGGACATCCGGGCGCTGGAAAGCGCCAAGGACGCCCACCGGGACCGCTGGTCCGAGACCCTGATGATCGCCCCCGACACCGTGATCGGTCCGGCCAACGAGCTGAACGACGCACTGACCCGGGTGTACGGGCAGATCAAGCGCTTGGAACAGGGAACCCCCCGGCGGGGCGAGACCCTGCGGTCCGCCGCCGAGGCGCAGCACGCGCTCTGGCCCCTGATACGCGCCGCCAGGGAGGCGATGCGGGGCGATCTGGGTGTCACGGGCGCTGCCCCTTGGCCCCGGTCGAGCTCGCCCGACGACCCGGCGATGATCGGCGACTTCGAGGAGCCGCTCGGCGCCCCGGACTCCTGAGGCCCCTCTCTCCGGCAACGGCGGGTCCGTCGGTACGCACGGCCTCGGCCCGCCGACGGATGAGTGCTACCCCCCGGTCGGGGCAAGGGCGGCGCCGGGGAAGCGGTCGGTGACGATGCGTGCGGCCCAGTCCTGGACGAGTTGCCGGACCGGCGGGTGGGCCAGGCCTGCAGCGCGGGCGAGGGCGTCGGCCGAGGCGGTGTCGTAGGTGTCCTCGGCGAGGAAGGTCAGCGTCTCCGGGTCGACGCCGGTCAGGGCCCGCGGCAGGCGTCGGACCAGACCGACCGGCAGCAGGAGCCGCGGCGGCCGGACGCCGAGCCGGTCGGCGGCGAGGGCGACCAGTTCGGGCAGCGGCGGGGTGGCCGGGTCGAGGACGGTGTGCACGTGGAGCATGCCGTCGTCGTACCGGGGGACGGCCGCCAGGAAGGCCGCGAGGTGGTCCACGGCGAGCACGGGCACGACGGTGCGGCGGCTGCCGGCGAGGGCCGGGAGGCGGCCGGTCCACAGCTGTTCGACGAGGGTGGCGAGGCCGAGGTACTGGCCGGCTTCGCCGGTGCGGGAGTGGCCGATGACGGCGCCGGGGTTCACCACGGTCAGCGGCACGCCGAGCTCGGGTGCCAGGGTGCGGACCGCGATGTCGCCCTCGGTCTTGGAGGCCTCGTAGGCGCCGAGGGTGCGGTAGAGGCGGTCGGCGTCGGCGGTCGGCAGCGGATGCCGCAGGCCCGCCGTGCGGCCCACCCGGTAGCCGGAGAGGTGGATGTGGCGTCGCAGGGCGGGCCGTTCGGCGGCCCAGCGCAGGGGGTGGAGGGCGCCGTCCACGTTGGCGGTGCGGGCGTCGGCCCGGGTGAGGCCGAAGGCGTACCGGGCTGCGAGGTTGACGGTGTCGCGGACGCCGGCGAGGAGTTCGTCGTCGTGGCGGGAGAGGCCGAGGCCGGGTCGGGTGATGTCGGCGGCGACGGTGGTGAGCCGGTCGGCGAGTGCGTCCGGTGACGCGCCGTGGGCGGTGAGCCAGTCGCGCAGCCCGGTGTCGCGGGCGGGGCCTCCGCGGAGGCCGATCGCGACGTGCTCGCCGTGCTCGAGCAGCTCGAGGACGTACCAGCGGCCGATGAAGCCGGTGGCGCCGAGGACGAGGGTGCCGGGGTGGGTCATGCGAGTCCTTTCAATGGACCGGTCTACATATTCCATGGTCGAAAGCGGGCCGGGCGAAGGGCCGCCGGTCAGGCGGCCCCGGGGGCGAGCAGGAGTTCGGCGGCGCGGGCGGCGCGGTCCAGCGGCACGCGGCTGTGCGAGACCCGGGCGAGCAGCAGTGCGCCCTCCACCAGGGCCAGCACCGCGCCCGCCGCGGCGTCGGCGGCGGCCCGGTCGCGTCCGTGCCGGACGAGCATCCGGGCCAGCGCCAGCTGCCAGGTCTCGTACGCGTCCGCGCACACCCTGCGCAGGTCCTCGTGGCCGGCCGCCGTCTCCAGGGCGACGGTGGCGATCGGGCAGCCCTTGGCCCAGTCGGACTCCGCCATGCGGTCGCCCAGGGCGTCCAGCAGGCGCCGCACCACCTCGGCCGGGCCGGCGTCGCCCTCGGCCGCGCCTTCGATCAGCGCACCGATGTCCTGGCCGGCCTCGGTCAGCGCCAGGGCGACCATCTCGTCCTTGCCCGCGGGGAAGTGGAAGTACATCGAGCCGCGCGGGGCTCCGCTCGCGGCCAGTACGTCGTTGAGGCCGGTGCCGTAGTACCCGCGCTCCTCGATCAGCGCACGGGTCGCCTGCACCAGCCGGCCGCGCGTTTCCTCGCCCTTGGCTCCCATGCCGTTCAATGTAGACCGATCGTCATAATCCCGTCCAGCCGACAAGTCCGCGGCGTTCGCGCTGCCGCCCTCCGGCACCACTGCGCGCGCTATATGCTCGTCCGCTGCCGAGGGCTGACGGTCAGCCACACCTCCGGGGGGGAACCGCGCATGATTGTCGAAGTCCGCACCTACCGCCTCAAGCCCGGCACCGGGGAGGAGTTCGTCCGGGTGATGCGCGAGGAGTCGGTGCCGCTGCTGGAGCAGGCCGGGATCACGGTCCTCGGCTGCGGGGCCTCGCTGTTCGCGGAGGAGGGGCACGAGGAGGCGTACCTGATCCGCTCCTTCGCCTCGCTGGCGGAGCACCGGGAGCAGGAGCAGCGCTTCTACGACAGCGCGGCGTGGACCGACGGCCCGCGGGAGGCGATCGTCTCCCGGATCGAGCAGTACCACACGGTGGTCTTCGAGGTCGACGAGGCGGGCGTGCAGGCCTTCCGCGCCACCGCTGCCGGGAGCTCCTGAGCCGACCCGCGGAAACGGGCGCACGGACGGCCGCGCCGGGAAGGGACGTACGCCCTCCCCGGCACGCCGGTGACGGTGCCGGACTCAGCCGCGCATCAGGGTGTTGAACTCGTTGTAGTCCACGGCGTCGGTCAGGCTCTCGTAGGTGCCGGTGGCGACCAGCTCGGAGGCGACCCGGCGGACGACCGCGTAGGCCGCCTCGGCGACGGAGGAGCCGAGGCTGACCCGGGCCACGCCGAGCTTGGACAGCTCCGCGACGGACGGGGCTCCGGGGCCGGCGAGGATGTTGACGGGGGCGGGGATGCCCTCGGTCAGCGCGGCGACGGTCTCCGCGTCGGTGACGCCGGGCACGAAGATGCCGGTGGCGCCGGCGTCGAGGTAGGCACGGGCGCGGTCCAGCGTCTCCTTGACGCGGGTCTCCTCCGTCCCGACGGCGCGCAGGTAGGTGTCGATGCGCGCGTTGATGTAGAGCGGGACGCCGGCCTCGTCGGCCGCGGCGCGGGCGGCGGCGATCCGCTCGGCCTGCTCCTCCACCGGCCGCAGGCCGGGGGTGCCGTCCGAGGGTGCGTCCTCGATGTTGACGCCGACGGCGCCGGCGGCGATGACCTGGGCAATGGTGTCGGCGACGTCGGCAGGGGTGGCGCCGAAGCCGCTCTCGATGTCGGCGGACACCGGAATGGAAACGGCGTCCACCACCCGACGGATCAGCGCGATGGCCTGGTCGCGGTCGAGGTGGTTGCCGTCCGCGGCCCCCAGACCCCAGGCGACGCCGGCACTGGTGGTGGCAACGGCCTTGGCGCCGGCGGCCTCGACGAGGCGGGCACTGGCGGCGTCCCAGGCGTTGGCCAGGGCCAGCGGGGCGGCGGAGTCGTGGAGGGAACGGAACAGCTGAGCGTTGTGGTGCTGTGCAGTCATGTCGGGCATTAGACCAGCGCCGACGTACGGTTCGCTGGCAGATTTGCGACACTGCCGTCAGCCCGGTCGACCGTCCCCCGCGGTTAACCCTTCCGGGCTAGAGTGCAGCCTCGCATGCGGGCCGGGCGTGCCGTCATCAGGGCACCGGAGCGCCGAATACCCTTTGTCGGACCGGCTGTTCTGCCTTCACGTTTTGAGTATGCTCGTCGCGTGCATATCAACAGGGAGCTATGCATCCGAGCCGTACGTTCCAAGGACGCCCGTTTCGACGGTTGGTTCTACACCGCTGTAGTGACCACACGAATCTACTGCCGTCCCAGTTGTCCGGGGGTTCCGCCCAAGGACGAGAACATGACGTTCTATCCGAATGCCGCCGCTGCGCAGCAGGCGGGATTCCGCGCGTGCAAACGCTGCCGGCCGGACGCGAGCCCCGGCTCGCCGCGGTGGAACGAAAGGGCCGATCTGGTGGCCCGGGCCATGCGGCTGATCGCCGACGGCGTGGTCGACCGCGGCGGGGTCACGGAGCTGGCCTCCCGGCTCGGCTACAGCGTCCGGCAGATCCAGCGGCAGCTCATGGCCGAGGTCGGCGCCGGGCCGATCGCCCTGGCCCGGGCCCAACGCGCCCAGACCGCACGGGTGCTGATCGAGACCAGTGCCCTCCCGATGGCCGATGTCGCCTTTGCGGCCGGCTTCTCCAGCATCCGCAGCTTCAACGAGACCGTCCGCCAGGTGTTCGCGCTCGCCCCGACCGAGTTACGCAGCCGCTCCACCGGGCCGGGGCCGGAGTCGGCCAGGGGCGCACTGACCCTGCGGCTGCCCTTCCGGGCGCCGCTCACCCCGGGCAACCTCTTCGGGCACCTGGTCGCCACCGGCGTCCCGGGGGTGGAGGAGTGGCGCGACGGCGCCTACCGCCGCACCCTGCGGCTGCCGCACGGCCCGGGCGTGGTGTCGCTGCGCCCGATGCCGGACCACATCCAGTGCCGCCTCACCCTCGCCGACCTGCGCGACCTGTCCACCGCGATCAGCCGCTGCCGGTGGCTGCTCGACCTGGACGCCGACCCGGTGGCCGTGGACGAACTCCTCTGCCAGGACGCCGCGTTGGCACCGCACGTCCGCAAGGAGCCCGGCCGGAGAGTGCCGCGGACGGTGGACGGTGCCGAGTTCGCCGTCCGCGCCGTGCTCGGCCAGCAGGTCTCCACGGCCGCGGCCCGCACCCTGGCCGGACGCCTGGTGGCGGAGCACGGCGAGCCGATCGAGGACCGCGAGGGCGGGCTCAGCCACCTCTTCCCGACCCCGGCCGCACTCACCGCGCTGGACCCGGAACGGCTGGCACTCCCCCGCGCCCGGCGCACCACGCTGACCACCCTGGTCGCGGCGCTGGCCGAGGGCGGGCTGGACCTCTCCGCGGGCGGGGATTGGGAGCACACCCGCAGCCGGCTCGGCGCCCTGCCCGGCGTCGGCCCGTGGACGGTGGAGACCGTCGCCATGCGCGCGCTGGGCGACCCGGACGCGTTCGTCCCCACCGACCTCGGCGTCCGGGACGCGGCCCGGCGCCTGGACCTCCCCTCGACACCCGCCGCGCTGGCCGCGCGGGCCGAGTCGTGGCGGCCCTGGCGCGCCTACGCCGTGCAGTACCTGTGGGCGACCGGGGACCATCCGGCCAACCGGCTGCCCGACGAGGACGCTCCCACCGCCCCGGCACGGGCACGTCGCCCCGCCCGCCGCCCCGACCTGCGGGCGGTCACCGTCGGCGCCGGGGAGCCGTGAGCCCGCCATGCTGCCGAGCTGGTTCACCGTGGACACCCCGCTGCCCACCGGGCCGATGCGGATCGCCGTCACCGCACAGGGCGTGCTGGCCGCGGCCTTCACACCCCAGGAGCACGCCGCCCTGCCGCCGGGGCCCGAGCTCCGCGATCCGGCGGCGGACCGCCGGGCGGTCGCCGTGCGCACCCGCTTCGACGAGTACTTCGCCGGTCGCCGCCGGGACCTGGACCTGCCGATCGACTGGGCGCTGACGAACGGCGTGCAGCGGACCGTGCTGCAGGCCCTGCAGGCGCAGGTCGGTTTCGGACGGACCGTCAGTTATGGTGAACTCGCCGACGTCAGCGGCGCGTTCGAGGACGGACGGGAGCAGCGGGCGCTTGCGGCCCGGGTGGTCGGATCGATCATCGGCTCCAATCCGCTGTCCTTGCTGGTGCCCAGTCACCGGGTGGTCGCCGCCGGGGGTCTCGGCGGCTTCGGCGGCGGTGCCGAGGGCATGGCCGTGAAGCGGTGGCTGCTGACCCTGGAAGGCTGTCTGGAGCCGACCCTGGACTGGTCGGCCTTCTGAGCAAGGACCGGGCCGCGTCCGCCGCCCGGTGATCCACCGGCTGTGTCCGCCCGCAGAGCAGCGGGGCACGCCGGACGTTCTACGCGCGCAGTCCGCCGGGCTGCCGCGCTCCCCCGCCCCGCCGGACAACCCGGTGCGGGGCGGTCGAGGAAAGTCAACTGCCCGCCCCCGACCGGGGTGTGCGGACGATGGGGGGAACCATGGGACGGCCCGAGAAGCCGCTGAACCTGGCGGCCGATCCGATCACGATGTTCGCCCGAGACCTGAGAGAGCTGCGCCGCCGCGCGGGCAATCCCAGTTATCGCGACATGTCCAAGGTGGCGCTGTTCTCGCCGTCGGTGCTGTCGAGCGCCGCGAGCGGGCACCAGCCGCCCACGCTGCAGGTGACGCTCGGTTTCGTGGACGCCTGCGGCGGCGAGCGGGCGGAGTGGAAGGCGCGCTGGACGGCGGCGTTCCTGGGCGGCGAGCGCGGTGAACGGGCCCGGCCGGCGGAGCCCGCCGAGGTGGCGGCCGAGCGGTGGCCCTCGCCGGTGGAGCTGCCGGCGGCTGCCGACGGGTACGGGTTGGCGGTGCCCTCTGCGGTGCTGCCGGTACCGGCCCAACTTCCGCCGTGTCCAAGGTACTTCGTCGGGCGCAGGGCGGAGCTGCGGCAGGCGTGGCGGGCGCCGTCGGCGCCGGCGGACGTGATCGAGCCGCTGGTGGTCACCGGGCCGGTGGGGGTGGGGAAGACGGCCTTCGCGCTGAAGGTGGCGCACGATCTCGCGGCGCGTTTCCCGGACGGCCAGCTGTACGCCGACCTGGAGGCGACCGACTCGCACACGGTGATGCTGGGCTTCCTGCGGGCGCTCGGTGTGCCGATCCGCCAGGCGACCGGGGGGCCGGGCCACTTGACCGGTCTGTACCGCTCGCTGCTGGCGCGGCGGCGCATCCTGGTGGTGCTGGACAATGTGCGCGACGAGCGGCAGATCAGGCCGCTGCTGACCTCGACCACCTGCAGCATGACGCTGATCTCCAGCCGTACCCGGCTGCTGGGCGTCGACGAGGTGCGGCGGATCTCGCTGGACATGCTGCCGCCGGCGGCGGCGCTCGACCTGATCGCCGCGTGGGTGGGCCGCGAGCGGGTCGAGGCCGAACGGGCTTCCTGCGAACGGCTGGTGGAGCTGTGCGGGCTGCTGCCGCTGGCGCTGAACATCGTGGCGCGGCGGCTGGCGGCACAGCCGGGCCGCTCGATCGGCACGTTGGTGGAGCAGTTCTCCGCGGACGGGAGCGTGCTGGGGCTGCTGCGGATCGGCGATGTGAGCCTGCGCAACCGGATGGCCCGGGCGTACGAGCAGTTGGACAACTCGGCGCGCACCGCGCTGTGGCAGCTGGCCTCGGTGCACTCGCTGACCGGTGAGAAGCTCGCGGAGCTGCTCGACTGCAGTGCCGGGGAGGCCGAGGACGTCCTGGAGGAACTGGTCGACAGCGGGCTGGTGGTGGACACCGCCGGGTTCGGCCAGGGCTATGCACTGCCGGGGCTGTGCCGGGCGTTCGTCGCGGAGCAGTCGGGCGGGGCGCCGGGGTGCGAACGGGCGGATGCGGTGCTGCACATGCCGGAGGCCTGAGCCGCCGGTCGGGCGTTCGGCCCGCGGCCGGCCGCCCGACCGGCGCTGAACTGCGCGGACTCCACGGACCTATTTGATTGTTCGATACGTTCAATCCTTCCGATCAATTCCGGTCTCGACTTCGATGAGGAACGACCCGCCCACCGCTCGCGGGTCCCATCTCCCCGACCTCCCAGGGTCGGACCAGGGCCGGAATCGATCGAGGGACGTGGCATGCGCAGGACGGAAGGCGGGTTCAGGCCTCCGCAGGAGTCCGACTGGCTCGGGCTCGGCCGGGCGATCAGGGGCCGGGTCTGCCGACCCGGTGAGCCCGGCTACCTGATGGGCACCCGGCTCTTCAACACCCGCTACGACGGCGCCCGCAGCCCGCTCGGCGTGCTCGCCGCGGCCGACGCCGAGGACGTCCGGCTGGGCATCCGGTGGGCCCGTGAGCACGGGGTCCCGCTGGTGGCGCACTCCGGCGGCCACAGCTTCGCGGGCTACTCCGTCAACGACGGCCTGGTCATCGACCTGGCCCGGCTGTGCACCACCCGGGCCGAGGAGTCCACCGGCCTGGTCACCATCGGCGGCGGCACCCGGACGGGCCAGCTGTACAACGCGATCCGGCCGTTCGAGATGGCGGTGTCGGCCGGCACCCACCCGGCGGTCGGCGTCGCCGGGCTGGTGCTCGGCGGCGGCTGCGAGTTCGCGGCCCGCAAGCTCGGGCTGACCAGCGACGCGCTGGTGGAGACCGTGGTGGTGACCGCCGACGGGCGCATGCTGACCTGCAACGAGCGGGAGAACCCGGACCTCTTCTGGGCCTGCCGCGGCGGCGGCGGCGGCAACTTCGGCATCAACGTCTCCTTCACCTTCCAGGCGCAACCGGTGGGCGACGTCTCCACCTGCGACCTGACCTGGCGCTGGTCCGACGCCATGACCGTCCTCCCCGTGCTGCAGCGGATCGTGGACCGGGCCCCGGACGAGTTCGCGGCCCGGCTGGGCGTCAGCACCCACGGCCCGGACGCGCGGACCGCCCGGGAGAACCGGGTGGTCACCACCGCCGCCCAGTACCTCGGCCCCTCCACCGAGCTGCGGAGCATCCTCGACGACGCGCTGACCGCGGCCGCACCGGCCACCGCCGAGTTCGAGGACCGCACCTACTGGGACGCCAAGATGCACATGTCCCACGCCACTTCGGGCGGCGACTTCGCGCTGCGGACCAACTACGCCAAGGGCCCGGTCGCCGCCGGCGGCCTGGAGGCGATGATCTCCTGGATCGAGCGCTGGCCCGGCAGCAGCAACACCGACGGCGGCGGCGTCGGCCTGTTCTCCTGGGGCGGGGAGATCAACCGGATCGCGCCCGGGGACACCGCCTTCGTGCACCGCGACACGCTCTTCCTGGTCTCCATGGACACCTCCTGGACCGCCGAGGACTCCCCCGAGCTGGTCGCGGAGAACCTGGACTGGCTCAACGGGCTGTACGACGCGGTGGGCCCGTACGTGTCCGACTCCGCGTACCAGAACTTCGTCGACCCCGAGCTGGCCGACTGGCAGCAGGCGTACTACGGCGCGAACCTCCCCCGGCTGGTCGAGGTCAAGCGGAAGTACGACCCGGACGACGTCTTCAGCTTCGACCAGAGCATCGGGCTCGGCGAGTAACAGGATCGGAGAGAGCGGCTTCATGACTGAGAGCGACAAGCAGGCGGCCCCGCCGGGCGTGCTGGCAACCCTGCGGGTCACCCCCGTACCCGTGCGGTACCTGCTGGGCGGCGTGCTGGTGAACCAGCTCGGCGCCTTCATGCAGACCTTCCTGGCACTGTTCCTGGTGCACCAGAAGTTCCCGGTCGGCGAGGTCGGGATCTTCCTCGGGGCGTACAGCCTCGGCGCCGTCTTCGGGACGCTGCTCGGCGGCGAGCTCACCCACCGGCTGGGCGCGCGGAACACCATCATCACCGCGATGACCGGGTCCGCCGTCCTGGTCGCCTCGATGCCGCTGCTGGCCGAGCCCGGCCTGGAGATCGCCCTGGCGGCCGTGGTCGCCAGCGCCGGCCTGATCACCCAGGCCTACCGGCCGGCCGCCTCGGCGATGCTCACCGAGCTGATGCCCGAGGAACACCGGGTGATGGCCTTCTCCATGCTGCGGATCGCGCTCAACGTCGGCGCCGCGGTCGGCCCGCTGGTGGCCGCCGTGCTGATCGGACTCGACTGGTCGGCGCTCTTCTGGTTCGACGCGGCGACCGCGCTGCTGTACGCCGTGGTGGCGGCCCTGCTGCTGCCCCGTACCCCCGTCGGCAAGCAGGCCGACAAGACTGCCGACCGCACCCCGGAGAAGGACCGCACCCCGGAGAAGAAGGGCGGCAGCTACGCCGTGGTCCTGCGGGACCACCGCTACGTGCTGTACCTGCTCGGCATGCTGCTCAGCGCGATCGTCTACATCCAGTCCATGGCGATCCTGCCGCTCCAGCTCACCGAGGGCGGGCACTCCCCCCGCCTGTACAGCGCCGTCCTGATCACCTCCTCGCTGCTGGTCATCACCTGCGAGCTGAAGATCACCTCGTACGTGCAGAGCTGGAAGCCGGCCGTGGCCGGCGGCCTCGGCATCGCGGTGATGGGCCTGGGCCTCGCCGGGTACGCGCTGGCGCCCACGGCCGCCGCGGTGGTGCTCGGCCTCATCGTGCTCTCGGACGTCGGCCTGATGGTCAGCGGCCCGACCACCTTCGCCCACCCGGCGAAGAAGCCCGCCGAGCACCGCGCCCGCTACCTGGCCGCCTCGCAGGCGATGTTCGGCCTCGGCTCGGCGGTCGGCCCGGCGGTCGGCGTCTTCGCCTGGGACCACCTCGGGGCCTCCGCCTGGTGGCTGTGCGGCGCCGTCGCCCTGCTGTCGGCCGCGGCCACCGCCCTCGGGCTGCACGAGCCGGCCGAGGCCCGCACCCGGCCCGCCGCCGAGACCGTGTCGGCCTGACCCGGCCAGGGCGGCCCGCCCTCCCCGTCCCCTCACCACTTCAGGCAGGAGTTCAGTCATGTCCGAACAGCCGGTCGTCGTCGTCGGATTCTCCCTCGTCGCGCTCAAGTCCCTCGCCGAGTTCCAGCCGAACGCCTCGGTGATCGTGATCGAGGAGCCCGACGTCGTGCGCAAGCGCGACCTGGTCACGATGGCCGCAGGACTCCCGGTCGTCCGCGAGCTCGTCCAGTGGGAGTACCAGCTCCCCGGCACGGCCGACGCGTTCTACAACACCCGGCCCGACCTCGCCCCGGCGGCCGTCGCCCCGCTGTCGGACTACGGGGTGCCCTTCGCGGCGCGCCTCTCCGAGCGCTACGGCGTGAACGGCGCCGGCTTCGGCGCGGCCTCGCTGCTGCGCGACAAGGAGCAGCTGCGCCTGGTCGCCCGCGCCGCCGGGATCGCCAACCCCGAGTCGGAGCCGGTGGATTCACCGGACGGCCTGCGCGCCTTCATGGCCGCGCACCCCGGCCCGGTGGTGCTGAAGCCGGCCAACCGGCAGGCGGCGGTGGGCGTCCGGGTGGTGCACTCGGTGAACGAGGCGGACGAGGCCTGGGCCGAGTGCACCGTGCAGGACGAGGGCGTGTTCGTGCCGGACCGCCCGATGCCGGTCCGGATGCTCGCCGAACGCTGCATCGTCGGGCCGGAGTTCAGCGTCGAGATGCTGGTGCGGGACGGCGAGGCGCTGTTCGGCAACGTCACCGCCAAGGAGCTCTACCCGGGCGTGCGGCCGGTGGAGTCCGGGCACGTCGCCCCGGCCGGGATCTCCCCCGAGCTCACCCGGCTGATGCTGGAGCAGACCGAACTCCTGCTGCAGGCCGTCGGGTTCGGCAGCGGCATCACACACTGCGAGTGGATCGTCGCCGACGGCACCCCGTACCTGGTGGAGTGCGCCGGCCGGTTCGCCGGCGACGCCATCATCGAGCTGATCGAGCGCGCCTACGGGATCGACCTGGTGCGCAGCTTCTGGGCGGTGATGAAGCGGCAGCCGCTGCCCGCGGAGCTGAACCGGAAGGCCGGGCAGGCCGCGTCCATCCGGTTCGTGGTCGCCGACCCCGGCGAGATCGAGGCGGTGACCGGCGTCGAGGAGGCACTGGCGGTGCCCGGCGTGGTCTCCGCGGCGGTGACCTTCAAGCCCGGCGACCGGACGTACGAACTCAAGTGCTCGTGGGACCGGATCGGTTCGGCGATCGCCTGCGGCGCCACCCCCGAGGAGGCGGTGGAACGCGCCAAGCGGGCCGTCGAGCTGATCGAGGTGAAGGTCCGGCCGGTCGCCTGACACCCCCGCCGTACCGCAGCCCCCGCCCCAGACGGACGAACGGACCGAGGAGACACCGTGACCACCGTGGCCGAGCTGGCCGACCGGACGCTCGACCTGATCGCCGAGGAGGACCCGCTCAACGACGCCCTCGAGGGCCACCCCGGTTTCGAGCACCGCCTGCGGAACCTCGCCGAGGAGGCCGACGAGGACCTGGCCGACCGGGCACGCCGCATCGCCGGCACCGCCCGCACGCTGGAGTGCTCCGGCCAGGACGGCATCACCCGCGCGGTCGTCGTCCAGCAGGCCGAGGCGCTGGCCGACCGGGTCGGCGCCCGGTTGGTCGAGCACACCGTGGCCGACTACGACACCTCCCCGCTGGGGCGCCTGCTGGTCGCCCTCCCCGCGCTGCGCCCGAGCGGCGAGGCCGGGGAGGAGGGGTACCTGGCGCGGCTGGCCTCGGTCCCGGCCTACCTCGCCGAGGCGGCCGGGCGGCTGCGCGGCGGCCTCGCCGCCGGGCGGGTGCCGGTCGCGGAGCGGGCCCACCGCGCCGTGGCCCGGCTCGGCGCCTACCTGGACGACCCGGCGGGCGACCCGCTGGCCGCCGTCCCGGTGGCCGCACGGCGGGCGGCCGAACGGGACCGCCTGCTGGCCGAGGCGGTGCGGCCGGCGTTCGCCCGGTACCGCGAGGTGCTCGCCGGGATCGCCCCGCACGGCCGGCCGCAGGAGCGGCCCGGCCTGTGCTGGCTGCCGGACGGCGCGGCCGTGTACGCGCGACTGGCCCGTATCCACACCACCACCGACCGGACGGCCGAGGAGCTGCACCGGACGGGGCTGGAGCTGCTGGCCGCGCTCGACGAGGAGTACCCGGCGGTCGGCGGTCGGCTGTTCGGCGTCCGTACGGCCGCGGAGGTGCGGCAGCGGATGCGGTCCGACCCGTCGCTGCGCTGGTCGGGGCCGGAGGAACTGCTGGCCGACGCCCGGGCCGCCGTCGAGCGGGCCGAGAAGGCGGCGCCCGCCTGGTTCGGGCGGCTGCCCTCGCACGCCTGTGTGCTGGCCGCCGTACCGGAGGCGGACGCCCCGCACTCGCCGGCCGCCTACTACCTGCCGCCCGCGCTGAACGGCTCCCGGCCGGGCACCTACTTCGCCAACACCCACCTCGCGCACGAGCGCTTCCGGTTCACCTCGGAGGCACTGGCCTTCCACGAGGCGGTGCCGGGGCACCACGTCCAGCTGGCGCTGGCCCAGGAGCTGGAGGGGCTGCCCGCGCTGCGCCGGCTGGCCTGGATCAACTCCTACATCGAGGGCTGGGGCCTGTACACCGAGCGCCTGGCCCAGGAGATGGGGCTGTACTCGGGCGACGTGCCGCTGCTCGGGGTGCTGGCCATGGACTCGCTGCGGGCGGCCCGCCTGGTGGTGGACACCGGGCTGCACGCCCTCGGCTGGAGCCGGGAGGAGGCGGTGGCCTTCCTCCGTACGAACACCGTGATGGCGGAGGTGGACATCCAGTCCGAGACCGACCGTTACATCGAGATGCCCGGCCAGGCGCTGTCGTACATGGTCGGCCGCCTGGAGCTGCAGCGCCTGCGGGCGCGGGCCGCGGCGGAGGCGGGCCCCGCGTTCGACGTCCGGGCCTTCCACGACCTCGTCCTCGGCAACGGCCCGCTGCCGCTGTCCGTCCTCGACGAGGTCCTCGCTGATCGTCGCCCGCTCGCCTCCGGGCCTGTGTTGTCACCCGCTCGCCTCCGGGCCCTCTGAGCCCGGCGCCGACGGTCGTCACTCCGTCGCTCCTTCGTCGTTCCCGCGTTCCTCCCTTTCGGCACCGGCGGGCCCTTCGGCTCGGGGCGGGACGCTCCCGCGCTCCTCCCTCACCGGCGGGCCCTTCGGCCGGACAGAACCCACGAACCCCATCCCTGGAGGCTTCCATGACACACCGAGAAGTCGAGCTGCTGGCCGTCGGGGCCGGGCCGGCCAACCTGGCCCTCGCCGTCGCCCTGGAGGAGCTGGCACCCGACCTCGCCGAGCAGTCGCTGCTGATCGAGCGGCAGGAGAAGGTGTCCTGGCAGCCCGGAATGCTGCTGCGCGAGGCGCAGAGCCAGGTCTCCTTCCTCAAGGACCTGGTGACCCAGCGCAATCCGCAGAGCCGGTTCTCCTTCGTCAACTACCTGCACTCCACCGGCCGGTTGGACGACTTCATCAACCTGGGCACCTTCACTCCGTACCGCAGCGAGATGTCGGAGTACTTCGCCTGGGTCGGCTCCGAGCTGGCGAAGGTCCGGCTGGAGTGCGGCCGTTCCTGCGAGTCGGTCACGCCGCGGCGCAGCGCGTCCGGTGCGGTGACCGGCTGGCTGACCGAGCTGGCGGACGGTTCCACGATCGGCAGCCGCTACCTGGTGATCGGTGCGGGCCGCGACCCGCACGTCCCGGCGGTGTTCGGCAGACTCCCGGCCGGGCGGCTGATCCACAGCACCGAGTACACCCGGCGGGTGGCGGAGCTGCCGAAGGACCGCGCGCACCGGGTCGTGGTGGTCGGCGGGGCGCAGAGCGCCGCGGAGATGTTCAACGCGGTGCAGCAGGACCTGCCGGGCAGCCACCGGACGCTGGTGATGCGCTCGATCGGCCTGAGCCACTACGAGACGGGCAAGTTCACCAACGAGCTGTACTTCCCGTCGTTCACCGACGAGTTCTTCCACTCGCGTCCGGAGGCGCGGGAGCAGATCCTCTCGGAGATGCACCGGACGAACTACGCCGGCCTCTCCCCCGACCTGCTCGACTCGCTGTACCGCCAGCTCTACCTGGACCGGCTGCACGGCGAGGAGCGCCTGCGGATCGTCACCCTGGCCGATGTGACCGGCGCGGTGGAGGAGGACGGCGAGGTCCGCCTGGAGCTGACGGACCGCAAGTCCGGCAAGACCGAGACGGTGGCCTGCGACGTGGTGCTGCTCGGCACCGGCTTCGTCCGCGGCCTGCCGGCGGGTGTCCGCCGGCTGCAGGAGTCGCTGGGCCTGGAGCGGGTCGAGGTGACCCGCAACTACCGCCTGTTGCTGGACGGTCCGGCGACCGGCGCCTGCTACCTGCAGGGCATCAACGAGGCCACCCACGGCATTCCGGACTCGCTGCTGAGCATCCTGGCGGTCCGCGGCGCGGAGATCGCCACGGACGTCGCCACCCACCGCCGTGACACCGATCTGGCCGGCCCCGGCGCCGGACACCTGCTGAGCGCGGCCCCGTCCGCCGCCTGACCTGCGAGGAGCGCAGATGGACATCCGCAAGCTGGACCCGGCGGAGCTCAACGACGCCACCGGCCACTCCAAGCGGCTCCACCCGTGGGCGTCGCTGAACGCCCCGTTCGAGGGCGCGTTCAGCGTCATCCGGCCGGGCAGTGCCTCGCCGAAGCACGCCCACCACGAGGGCGAGATCTTCATCGCGGCCTCCGGGTCCGCGGTGGTGGAGTCGAACGGAGAGCGCCGGCCGTTCGTGGCCGGGGACGTCGTGCACTTCCCGCCCGGGCACGAGCACCAGATCTTCAACGAGACCGACACCGACTTCACCATGTTCAGCGTGTGGTGGGACACGGCCATGGCGAGGGTCTTCCTCGCCCGCCACGAAAGCGAGTCCTGAGCCATGACCAGCCAGCCCCGCACCATCGTCATCGACACCCCGCCGACGCCCAACGGCAACCTCCACGTCGGCCACCTGGCCGGGCCGTTCATCGGCGCCGACGTGCACGCGCGCTACCTGCGGGCCACCGGCCGCCCGGTGCTGTACTCCTCGGGCACCGACGAGAGCCAGACCTACGTGCTGGCCAGCGCCCGCAAGGCCGGCACCACCCCGGAGCGGCTGAGCGGCGACTCCTGGCCGGCGATCAAGGAGACCCTGCAGGTCATGGGGATCTCCCTGGACGGCTTCGCGCCCTACGACGACTGGTACCGTTCGACGGTGCTGGAGTTCGTCCGGCCGCTGCACGAGGCCGGGAAGTTCCGGCTGAAGACCGTCCGGCTGCCGTACTCGGAGCGCCTCGGCGAGTTCCTGGTCGAGGGCCTGGTCTGCGGCGACTGCCCGATCTGCCTGTCGGAGAGCCGCGGCGGCCTGTGCGAGACCTGCGGCCACCCGAACAACTACGACGAGCTGATCGACGCCCGGTCGACGGCCGACCCGACCGATGTGCTCACCGTCCGCGAGGCCGAGATCCTGGTCTTCCCGATGGAGGAGTACCGGGAGCAGCTGGAGGCCTACTACCGGGAGAAGCTGCCGGAGTTCCGGCCACACATGGCGCAGCTGATCCGCGAGCTGTTCGCTCGGCCGCTGCCGGACCTGCCGGTGACCTACCCGCTGTCCTGGGGCATTCCGGCGCCGTTCGCCGAGACGCCGGGGCAGGTGCTCAACGCCTGGGTGGAGGGCATCCCGGCGGTCATCTACACGACCGCGTTCGCGGCGGAGCAGCTGGGCGAGCGCCCCGAGGGCCCGACGGACGAGCTGTGGCGCGCCGAGCGGGGCAACCGCCTGGTGTACTTCATCGGCTTCGACAACATCTGGTTCTGGGGTCTGACCCACCTGGCGCTGATCATGGCGCACGAGGGCCGCTACATCGTGCCGGACGCGATGGTGGTGAACGAGTTCTACGAGCTGGAGAACGAGAAGTTCTCCACCAGCCGCGGCCACGTCCTGTACTGCGACGAGCTGTTGGGCGAGGTGCCGCGCGACTTCGTGCGCTACTACCTCGCGCTGGCGAATCCGGAGAACCAGCGGACCAACTTCAGCCGGGCCGCCCTCACCAAGGTGGTGGAGCAGCGGCTCGCCGCGCCGTGGCGGCAGCTCGCGGCGGGCCTGAAGCGGGCGACCGACGCGGTCGGCGCGGACGTCCTGCCGGTCTCCGCGACGGCGCGCGAGAACGCCGCGACCGTGCTGGAGCGCTTCGCGCTCTGCTACGAGCTGGAGGGCTACAGCCCGACGCGTGCGGCGGACCTGATCGCCGTTCAGCTGGAGCGGCTGGCCCGCTGGTGCGACCGGCTCGACGAGGGCGGGGCCGGCCCGGACCGGGAGCGGCTCGGCGACCTGTTCCTGGAGGTCAAGGTGCTGATCGCGGCGGCCTCGCCGATCCTGGTGGACCTCGCGGAGGCGGCGGCCGAGCGGGGCGGCTTCGACGGGCTGATGACCGAGGAGGCCTTCCGGGTCACCGAGGTCAAGCCCTTCGAGCTGCCGGTCCTGGGCTGAGTCGCGTGCCGGGCGCGGCGCCGGCCCGGCCGGGGCCGCGCCCGGCACCGGGGGGGGTTGATGATGCAGATCATTGTGGTGGGGGCGGGGGTGGTCGGCCTGCTCACCGCCTGGGAGTGCCGGCGGGCCGGTGCCGCCGTGACCCTGCTGGAGCAGGACCGGGTGCCGTCGCCCGCGGCCGCCTCGTACGATCGGCACCGCGTGCTGCGGGCCTTCCACCGCGGCGATCCGGGCCCGGCCCGGGCGGCGCGGGAGGCGGACCGGCTGTGGCGGGAGTGGGAGGAGGCGCTCGGCGCCGACTTCTACCGCCGGGTCGGCGCGCTGACCGTGCTGGACCGCACCGACCTGCACGAGCAGCTGGGGGTGCTCGGCTCCGCCGGCGTCGTCGCCGACGGGCTGGACGGGCAGGACCTGAAATCCCGTTACCCGTACCTTGCACTACCGGCGGGTGCAGCAGGCCTGCTGGAGCGGGACGCCGGGGTGCTGCTCGCGGACCGGGTGCTGACCGCCCTCGCGGACGGGCTCGCCCGGTGCCCGGAGGTGCGCATCGAGGCGGGCCGCCGGGTCGCCGCCCTGGAGCCGGACGGCACCGGGGTGGTACTGGCGGACGGCACCCGGCTGCGCGGCGACGCCGTGGTGGTCGCCGCCGGTCCCTGGTCGCGGTCACTGCTGGAACCCGGACAGGCGGCAGAGCTGCGGCTGTACCGGCAGACCCTGCTGTACTGCGAGGTGCCGGACGGCCTCCGGCAGGACTGGGAGCGGGCTCCCGCGATGCCGGGCCTGGGCACCGCGGCGGGCGCCTGGCTGGTGCCCCCGGTGGCCGGCACCCCGTTGAAGCTCAGCGCCTCCGCGGCCTGCCGCGAGGTCGCGGGGTTCGACGGCCGGGACGCGCCGGGCGGGCTGCGCGACCTCCTGGTGGACCACTTCGCCGGGCTGCTGGCGGGCTTCACCCCCGCCTGGGTGCGCTCGGCCGCGGACAGCTACTACCTGGCCGGGGCCGACACGCACGGCCCCCGCCTCCACCGCCACCCGGCCGGCCCGACCTGGGTGTACGCGGCCTGCGGCGGCTCCTCGTTCAAGTTCGCCCCGCTGATCGGCCGTGCCCTCGCCCAGTGGGCGCTCGGCCGCGGGCCCGTCCGGCCGACCGGACTGCCCGTACTCGACCACCACCTGCCGACCGTCGACCGCCATCCGTCGACCGTTCCGCCCGAGGAGGCGACCCCGCCGTGAAACTGCTCGCCCTGGAAGCCCGCCAGAACGGCACCTACTACCACTCCCGCTACCGCCAGGTCGAGGAGTTCGGCGGCAACCTCCATGTCCTGAACGGCATCGGGGAGCCGGGCTACTGGGAGGAGGGTCGCTACCGGATCGCCGGGTCGCAGCACATCGACGACCTGGTCGCCGCGGCCCGGGCCTGGCACGAGGAGGAGCGGTTCGACGGCGTCCTCACCTTCTCCGAGTCGGCCGTGGTGGCCGTCGCCGCCGTCGCCGAGGCGCTCGGGCTGCCGGGCATCGGCCTGGACGCGGCGCGGACCAGCCGCAACAAGCTGCTGATGCGGCGGGCGCACGCCGAGGGCGGCGCCCCCCACCCGGACTTCCGCTTCGTCCCCGACCTGGCCCGGGCCCTGCAGGCGGCCGAGGACTTCGGCTACCCGGTGATCCTCAAGCCGACGCTGGGCGCCGCCAGCAACTACGTCTTCAAGATCGACTCCCCGCAGGAGATGGAGCTGCGCTTCCCGCAGGCCGAGGCCGGCCTGGCCGGGATGACCTGGTCGGCCATGGAGGTGCAGGGGCTGGACCTCGGCCCGCAGGGGCTGCTGGTGGAGTCCTTCCTGGACGGCCGCGAGATGCAGATCGAGGCGGCCGTGTGGGACGGGGAGGTGTTCCTCGGGTCGGTGGTCGACCGGATCACCGTGGAGGGCGGCACCTTCGACGACGACGTCCACCGGGCGCCGACCTCGCTGGCCGCCGACGGCCTCGAGGAGGTACGGCTCGCGGTCGCCGCCGGCATCGGCGCCCAGGGCATCCGGCGCGGCGTCGTCCACGCCGAGGTGCGCTTCCACGACGGCCAGCCGCACCTGCTGGAGATCGCCGCCCGCCCCGGCGGCGGCGACCTGGACTCCTTCGCCCGCGTCACCGCCGGCCACTGCCCGATCCGGGCACTGATGGCCGCCGCCCGCGGCGAGCGGCCCGCGCTGCGCCCGTTCACCCCGACCGGGGTGCACATCGCCGGCATGGTGCTGCTCTGCGAGGCCGGCCGGATCGAGGAGATCGAGCTGCCGGAGGCCGCGTCGGAGCCCGGCAGGGAACTCTTCGTCAAGATCACCGCCAGGCCGGGCGACCTGATCAGGCGCCCGCCGGAGGGCAACAACATCCTCGGCTTCCTGGGCTGCGCCGACAGCTCCTTCGAGGAAGCCATGCGCAGGGCCACCGAGTTCGCCGACAACGTGAAGGTCCGGGTGGCCCCGTGAGCCGCCCGGCCGACCGACGAGGAGCACCCCAGTGATCGACTACAACCGCAAGCGCTTCCGGGCCGAGTCCGCCGCACCCGACTCCGAGGCCACCGTCGCCCTGTACCGCCAGGACGGCGACCTGCTGTGGGGCGAGTCCGCGGGCGGCTCCGTCCGCCGCGGATCGCTCACCGGCGTCGTCCGCGCCGACGGCGTCGCCGAGTTCGCGTACACCATGGTGCTCGCGAGCGGCGAGGTCGTCGCCGGGCACTGCGTCAGCACCCCCGAGGTCCTGCAGGACGGCCGCATCCGGCTGGAGGAGGTCTGGCGGCGGTTCGGCGAGAACGCCGACCAGGGCGTGTCCTACCTGATCGAACTCCCCTCCGGGACCTGACCGTTGCCGGCCGGCACGACCGAACACAACCGATCGCCCATTGGTGAGGAGACGCCGAGCTCATGGAAACCACCCCTGCACCGCATTCCTCGCACCCGCAGACCGACCCGGTCGAACTGACCCCCGACGAGGCCGCCCGGGCCGCCCGCACCGCCGCGGCCCTGTGCTCGCCCGAGCACCGGGTCGACGACCCGCAGTGGGTCGCCGCAGCCCGCGCCGCCTGGAGCGAACTGCCGCTGTCCGTACGGCAGAAGGTCCACGAGTTCCGCCGACGGCCCGGCGCCGCCGGCACCCTGCTCATCCGCAACCTGCCGCTCGGTGACGCGCCGATCCCCAGCACGCCCGCGGTGAACGGCTCCGTGCAGCGCGAGACCACCGTCGCCGCCGCCGTCCTGATGATGCTCGCCTGCGGACTCGGCGACCCCGCCGCGTTCCGGGCCGAGAAGTCCGGCGCCCTCGTCCAGGACGTCGTCCCGGTGCCCGGCCAGGAGGACTTCCAGGGCAACGCCGGGTCGGTGGCGCTGATGATGCACAACGAGAACGCCTTCCACGAGCACCGGCCCGACTTCGTCATGCTGCTGTGCCTGCGCGCCGACCACGAGCAGATCGCCGGGCTGCGCACCTCGTGCATCCGCGAGGCGCTGCCGCTGCTCACCGCCGAGACCCGAGAGGCGCTGTCGCTCCCCGAGTTCAGCACCCAGCCGCCGCCGTCCTTCGGCACCGGCGGCGCCGCGACCCCGCCGCACGCCGTCCTCTTCGGCGACCCGGACGACCCGGACATCCGGGTCGACTTCGCCGCCACCTCCGGCCTCGGCCCGCGCGCCGAGAAGGCCCTCACCGAGCTCGAGGCCGCCCTGGACCGGGTCAGCCGCACCGTCCGCCTGGTGCCGGGCGAGCTGGCCGTCGTCGACAACCGCACCACCCTGCACGGCCGGACGGCATTCCGGCCCCGCTACGACGGACAGGACCGCTGGCTGCAGCGGGCGTTCGTCCTCAACGACCTGCGGCGCTCCCGCGACCACCGTCCGGACGACGGCTATGTCCTGGTCCGCTGAGCCCCCGCCCACGGGCCCAACCACCCACCGCAGAACGGTAGCCGGTGAATGAGTGAGAACGAAGTCGTGCTGGTCGTCGGCAGCGGCATGCGCCGCTACCGCGAATACCTGCTGGCCGGAGCCGCCCGGCGCCACCCGGTGTGGCTGATCGACGCGGCCGACCCCGACTGGCAACTCCCCTACGTGACAGGTGCGGACACCGTGCCGCTGCTCGACCGCGCCCGCCTGGTGCCGGACGCCGAGGGCCTGCTGGCCACCGCCGTGCGGATCGCCGGCGAGCGCCCGGTGGCCGGGGTGTTCACCTACGACGAGACCCTGGTCATGGCCACCGCCCGGATCGCCGAGCAACTCGGCCTGCCCGGCCTCTCGGTGGACGGCGCGGACGCCTGCCGCAACAAGCACCGCACCCGCACCGCACTGACCGCCGCCGGCCTGCCCCAACCCGCCTTCGGCTACGCCACCACCGAGGCCGAGGCCCGGTCGCACGCCGACCGGATCGGCTACCCGCTGGTGCTCAAGCCGCGCGGCATGGGCGCCAGCATCGGCGTCGTCCGCGCCGACTCCGCGGCCGAGCTCGTCGCCGCCTTCACCGTCGCCGAACGGGCCGGCCACGGCGGCGCCCCCGCCTACGAGGGCGGCGTCCTGCTCGAGGAGTTCGTCCGCGGCCCGGAGATCAGCATCGACGGCGCCACCCACCGCGGTGAGTACCGGCCCTTCTTCGTGGCCCACAAGAGCCTCGGCGAGGAGCCGTACTTCGAGGAGGCCGGACACGTCGTCACCGCCGACGACCCGCTGCTGCACGACGCCGCACTGCTCGACGTCCTCACCCGCGCCCACCGCGCCCTCGGACTGCAGGACGGCATCACGCACACCGAGGTCAAACTCACCGACCGCGGCCCCGTGGTGATCGAGGTCAACGCCAGGCTCGGCGGCGACCTCATCCCGTACCTGGGCAAACTCGCCTCCGGGATCGACCCGGCGGCCGTCGCCGCCGACCTCGCCACCGGCACCCGGCCCGACCTCGCACCCACCGCCGGCGGCACGACCGGCATCCGCTTCCTCTACCCGAAGCAGGACTGCACCGTCACCCGCGTGCACCTCCCCGCGCCCGGCGAGGTCCCCGGACTGGTCGCCGCGGAAGCCATGGTGGAACCCGGCGCACGCCTGCTGCTCCCTCCGGGCGGCTACCTCTCCCGCTACGCCTACGTGATCTGCTCGGCCGACGGCCCCGAGGCCTGCCGGGCCCGCCTGGACGAGGCGGAACGCGCCGTCCTCCTGGACGCGACTCCGCTCGAAGCAGAGCGCGCCGACGCCTGAAGGCCGGACGCACCCGACCGGTGCACCCGGCCCGAACCGTCGCCCGCCGGGCGGGGCGACCCTCCGCCGCAGCCGACTCCACACCCGAATGGGGACCCATGCCTCTCACCGACACCATCCCGACCGCAGCACCGGCACCCCGGCGCAGCGGCCGCACCGCGACCAGGCGCCGCTTCCTGATGTGCCCGCCGCGCCACTTCGACGTCACCTACTCCATCAACCCGTGGATGGACCCGACCAAGCCGGTGGACGGCAGCCTCGCCCTCGCCCAGTGGACGGAGCTGCGCAACCTCTACGAGGAGCTCGGCCACACCGTCGAGACCATCGAGCCCGAACACGGCCTGCCCGACATGGTGTTCGCCGCGAACGGCGCCACCGTCGTGGACGGCCGGGTGTTCGGCGCCCGGTTCCGGCACGTCGAACGCACCTCGGAGGGGCCCGCGTACCTGCGCTGGTTCGCCGAGCGCGGCTACCGCGACGTCCACTGGCCCGAGCACATCAACGAGGGCGAGGGCGACTACCTGGTCGTCGGACGGCGCATCCTGGCCGGCACCGGCTTCCGCACCGACCCGAGATCGCACGCCGAGGCCCAGGAGTTCTTCGGGCTGCCGGTCACCGGCCTGACCCTGGTCAACCCGGAGTTCTACCACCTCGACACCGCGCTCGCCGTGCTCTCCGAGGACGAGATCATGTACTACCCCGAGGCGTTCACCCCGGGCAGCCGGTCCGTGCTCCGCGAGCTGTTCCCGGACGCGATCCAGGCCACCCCGGAGGACGCCGCGGTCTTCGGGCTGAACGCCCTCTCGGACGGGCGGCACGTCCTGCTGCCCGACTCCGCCGTCCACCTCAAGGAGCGGCTGCGCGAGCGCGGCTTCGAGCCGATCGGCGTCGACCTCACCGAGCTGCTCAAGGCGGGCGGCAGCGTCAAGTGCTGCACCCTGGAACTGCGGGACTGACACCCCGTCCGAACGGTGGCCGCCGACGCTCCCCGGCGCCGGCGGCCACCGTGCCGTTCGACCCCCGTGCCCGAACTGCGCAGCTACCCGCGCCCCTGGCGCAACCTCCAGCGCCAGAGGGCGTGGGCCCGGTGGTCGTGCTCGAAGCCGTCGCCGAGCGGGCCGACGCGCACGTACGCCTCCTCCGTCCGCGGATCGTCCCGCAGCCCTGTCGGGTCTACTCGCCGGTCGGGCGGAGGACGGCGATCTCCGGGCCGAAGGCGACCACCAGGCGGCCGTCGGGCGCTGCGGCGAGGGCGTGGACGGGGAACGGGAACAGCAGGCCGGCGGCAGTGCCGCGGCCGGTCGCAGGGTCGAGGAGGTGCAGCTCCCGGTCGTGGCCGATCGCGACGGCATGCGGGCTGCCGTCGGCCGCGGGCAGGACGGCGACCGTGGCCGAGGCGGCGCCGGGGGCGGGGATGCCGGCGGTCTGTTCCCCGGTGGCGAGGTCCCACAGGCGGAGCGTTCCGTCCCGTCCGGTGCTCGCCGCGGTGGCCGTGCCGTCGACGGTCGTGGTGGTCAGTGCCGTCACCCAGTCGGTGTGGCCGGTCAGCGGTTCGCCGATCTGGTGGCCGGTGGTGAGGTCCCAGCGGCGAACGGTCTTGTCCCAGCTGCCGGTTACCGCGACGGGCCGCCCGTCCACCACCGCCGTGGTGACGGCCGTGACGCGGCCGGTGTGGCCGGTGAGGGGCTCCCGCAGCTGCGTCCCGGTCGTCAGGTCCCAGACTCCGGTGGTGCGGTCGCTGCCCGCGGTGAGGAGCACCGGCAGGCCGTCGAGCACGGCCGTGGCCAGGTCCAGGACCCTGCCGTGGCCGGTCGGTACGGGGCGGTGCAGCTCCTCGCCGGTGGCCGGGTCGAGGGTGTGCACGGTGCCGTCCGGAGCGGCGCACACGGCGACCGTCCGGCCGCCGACCACGGCGGTCGTCAGGACGGCGGTGTCGGTCTGCAGCGGGTCGGCCGCCTGACGGCCGGTGGCCAGGTCCCAGGTGCGCACGGTTCGGTCGGTGCCCGCGGTGAGGGCGACGGGCCGGCCGTCGAGTGCGGCGAGGGCGAGCCCCCGGACGGCGCCGCTGTGCCCGGTGCGGTGGGCGCCGCCCGCCTGCGGCGCGGTGAGGTCCCAGGCGCGGACGGTGTGGTCGGCGCCCGCGGTGACGGCCACGGGGCGCCCGTCCAGGACGGTGGTGGCGATGTCCCAGACCTGCCCGGTGTGGCCGGTCAGCGGTTCCCCGTACGGCTGCCGGGTGGTGACGTCCCACACCCGGACGGTGCGGTCCGGGGCGGTGGTCGCCGCCAGCACCGTCGGCCCGGCGGACGCGGTGGCCACCGCGCGTACGGGGCCGGTGTGGCCGGTGAGCGACGGGCCCAGGGGCTGCCCGTCCCCGGTGTCGCGCACCGTGAGGCCGCCGTCCTTCTCACCGGCGAGGACGACCGTCCGCCCCGCCAGGTCGAAGGGCAGGGACGCGGCCGGCGATCCGTCCGCCGACGCGTCGCCGCTCCGGCCGGTGAGCGGGCCCCAGGGGACGTCCCCGCCGCCCGGGCCGAGGACGAGTTCCTGCAGGCGCTCCCCCGCGGGGGTGCTCCGCAGCACGCGCATGCCGCCCGCGTCCTGCTGGTCCGCCGTCAGGTCCCAGAGGTGCAGCGGCCCGTCGGCCGTCGCGGCGAGCGCGACCCGGCTCGTCCCCAGGTACACGTCCCAGGTGCCGCGTACGGAGGCGCCGCGACGGCCGTCGGCCAACGCGCCGATGAATTCCGGTTCGTCCTGGTCGGCGAGCGTCACGGCCACGGCCCGCCCGTGGACGACGGTCAGGGCCGTGGCGACTCCCGACAGAAGCCCGTCCGCCTCCGGTGCGGGGCCCTCGAGCGGCTCGCCGCTGCTCAGGTCCCACGCCTGTGGCGCCCCGCCGTCCCGGACGGTCACGGCGACGGCCCGGCCGCGGCCGTACTCGCCTGCCTCGACCACCTCCAGGGTCTCGCCGAGCTCGCAGCCGGCAGCGAGGTCCCAGACCCGCACGGGGCCGCCCGCGGCGCCGGTGACGGCGACCCTGCGCCCGTCGAGGACACCGAGCTCGACGACCGAGGGGTACGTGCCGAGGCGGTCGCCGGTGCCCGCGTCCCACACCTGCAGCGTCCGGGCCGCGTCCATGGTCAGCACCACCGGGCGCCCGGCGAGCACGGTCGTCTCCACCGCCCTGACGAGCTCGCCGGCCGGCTGCCCGGTCTCCAGGTCCCGGGCCCGTACCGCGCCGTCGGTGTCCAGGGTCAGCGCGAGAACGCGCCCGTCGGCCTCGGCCGTGGCGATCGACAGCACCTCTGCCGTCAGCGAGGACAGCGGGTCGACGTCGCCCGCCGCCCACTCGTGGAGCCGGTCGCCGGTGGCCACGTCCCAGACCCGCACGGTGGTGTCCCGGCTCGCGGAGACGGCCACCGGCCGCCCGCCGACGACCGCCGCTGCCACCGCCGTCACGGGCCCGTCGTGGCCGGTGAAGGTGCGCAGCAGGCGGGTGTCGGCGCCGGTGCCGCTCGCCCACTCCACGCTCCACTGCGCGCCCGGCTGCCCGGGCACCGCGGTGTCCCGGAACCGGGCGGACAGCTCCGTGTCGCCGACCCGGGCCGCGTCCAGGGCCAGCAACTGCCGCCGCTGCACCGGTGCGGCCGCCCGGTGCACGTCCGCCGATGCCCGGTACACGGCCGCCGCCAGGCGGGCCCGCGGGTCGGCGGCCGCCTCCAGCAGTTGCCCGACCCGTGCCGGATCGCCGTTCACCAGCAGCTCCGGGTCCGTCCACCACGCGCCCGCCCCGGAAGGGCCGGTGCCCGCGCCGTTCTCACGCTGATCGTCACTCACAACCGGCACCGTAGACGCCCCCACCCACATCCGGGCGACCACGGCCGGGCCGATGACGGCCTACCGGTACCAGTCGTCGCCATCGACCTCGTCAACCCCGGCGACTCCCTCGGCCGCCGTTCCAGCCGCCGAACCACCCTGGGCGTGCCACTCCCCGGGGCGGCCCACGCGCCCCGTAGGGTGTCCGACCGTGGAACTGGTAACCAGGGCAATGATCGCGCTCGGCGGCGGCGCGGTGTGGGGCGCGGTGGTGAGCTGCGCCTGGGCCCTCCGGACGGGCGGCGGCGCCGCGCCCGCGGACCGGCCGCCGCCCCGCCCGGCACGTGCCCCGTACCCGGAGCACGGGGAGTGGGACAGGCTCGCCTACTGGGACCCGATGCCAACCCTTGCGGAACTCACGGCGTCGATCGGCGATGCGACCTGGGAGCAGCGCAGTTGGCTGAACGTTCCGGGGCCGTTCTACTGCGGTGAGACGGACACCGGGCTCAACGGCCCCTTCCATCTGCCCGAGCACGTCCTGAGCGACGACGAGGGCTACGAGTTCGTCTACCGGCAGCCCGCCGACCCGCGCGAGGTGGACGCCTTGGTCGGTGTCGCGTACAACGAGCCGCTGGGCGGCTACGCCTCGGACGGCGACGAGCACTGGACCCCCGAGAGCGTACGGGCGTGGTGGGCCGGCCGCGGCCTGGTCCTCGACTGGCTGGCCACCGAACTCGAGCACCCGGAGGAGAGCGGCAACGAGGAGGGTCCGCTGCGCGCCTACGCCGCCCAGTTGCAGGACGGGACGGTGGAGAACTACCTGCGGGGCTACCTGTTCTGGCTGATCGAGGGCCGCGAGCCCCTGCTCGGCGAGGCCCTGCCGGACCTGGACCGGGACGGTACCGAGGACGACCGCCCCCGGCCCGACCCGGCCGCTTCCCTTCGAGCGTCGGACCGCCCCGCCGGCTGAGGAGGCGGGGCACCGGACGGGACTCAGCCGTTCAGGTTGAGGATCTCGGCAGGCGGCGGGGCCCGGTCGCCGGCTTGACGTCCTTGGCGCCGTTCGCCGGCTCGACACTGATGCGGGCGGCCGACGCGGCGTTCGCCGCGGTCGCGCCTCCCCGGGCTTCGCCGCCCGTGCCCCCGGGGCCGCTGCTGCCGGTGCAGGCGGTGGCGCAGAGCAGCCTTCCTCCTGCCGCCCCTGCCGCAATCGCCTTGCCGATTCTGTTCATTCGCCCCCTCGACGGTCTTCTCGCGGTTCACGCACGAGTGACCGCACGGGTTGCACGGGATCGCGATCATGTTCATCAGGAATGGACAACGGCGTCGGACGCGAGCGGGCGTGCTCACGAGCCCGGCGGCTCGGCGAGCGGATAACCGGTTGCCTGTCGGCGATGGTGGTGGATGCAATCCGATGCATGAATACGTCACCATCGGTACCTGGAGCCGGAAGACGGACCGACGGATCGTCCGTCCGGATCGGCGCTCTCGTTCCGCTGACCCGTCCCGGCTGGGTCGAGGCGGGCCGGCACCTGCTCGCCGGACTCGAGTTGGCCGTTCGCGACGTCAACGACGCCGGCGGGATCACCGGAAGGCCGCTCGAGCTGGTGGTCCGGGACACCGCGGCCGATCCCCGGAGGGCCGCGGCGGCCGTGGACGAACTGGCCGGCCTGGGCGTGGCCGCCCTGGCCGGCGAGTACCACAGTGTCGTCGCCCGCGCGGCCGCCGCCAGGGCCGACGCCCTCGGCCTGCCGTTCCTCTGCTCGTCGGCGGTTCTCGACGCACTCACCGAACAGCCGACGGGACGGGTCGCACGCCTCGCCCCGGCGCAGTCCCACGGCTGGCGGATCTACGCGGACTTCCTCCTCGGCGCGGGCCACCGCCGGATCGCCGTGGCGGCCGAGCCGAGCGTCTACTGGGCAGCCGGGGCCCGCATCCTGCGGGACCACCTCGCGCCGCGCGGCGGCGGCGTCACCGAACTCGACATGCGCTCGCTCGACCCCGGGGCCGTGTGCGACGAACTCGCCGACAAGCGCGCGACGGCCCTCCTCCTCCTGGTCGGCCACCCGGAACCGGCGGTGTCGGTCGTCAAGGCCGTCCGCCGCGACCGGCGCCTCGCCGGGATCATGATCGGTGCTCCCGCCGGGCAGCCGGAGTTCGCCGAATGGGCGGCGCTGCTGGGCGGCGACGGCACAGCGGTCCCGTTCCTGCGCTACCTGCCCGAGCGCCTCGGCCCGCTCGGTGCACGGGTCGGGGCGGCCCTGCGCGAGCGGCTGGCCGAAGCGCCCTCCTTCGTCGCCTACGAGGGCTACGACACGGTCGCCGTCCTCGCCGAGGTGCTGCGTTCGCACGGCCCGGACCGGGCGCGCATCGCCGGATCCTGGCCGCAGGTGGCAGTCGAAGGCACCCGCGGGCCGATCCGGTTCTCCCGGACGCCGGGCATCGGCGTGTGGCAGTGGGCCTGGCCGCCGGTCCAGGTCGTCGACCGGGATCCGGCGGAACCCGCCCGCTTCCGGGTCCTCCACACCGGCTGAGAGAGCACGGCGGCCCGCCGGTCAGAGCAGTTCGCGGACGGCCCGCCGCTCCAGGCAGAGCAGGAACCGGATGCATCCCCCTGGTTCCGGCGGCCGCCGGGCAGATCGTGTGCGGCCGCGCGGTGCGATGCTGTCACCGGGCGGACGCACGCGTCAGCGGCGCACGGGGAGCGGACGGGCGGCCCGCAGGCGCGCAGCGGTCCGACCGCGCGCCGCACCCGCTGCTACTGG
Source organism: Kitasatospora dryopteridis (assembly GCF_050749075.1). NCBI lineage: Bacteria > Bacillati > Actinomycetota > Actinomycetes > Kitasatosporales > Streptomycetaceae > Kitasatospora > Kitasatospora dryopteridis. Next base: position 785,252 of record NZ_CP192749.1, read on the forward strand.
CGCCGCCCGGGAACGGGGGCCGGCACGCGCGCGGTGCCGCTACTCCTCGCCGGAGAACCGCCCCCAGGCCGACTGCCGGGTGATGCCGAGGGATTCGCCGATCCGCGCCCAGGTGACGCCGCGCCGCCGCAGTTCCTGCACCCACGCCCTGAGGTTGTCCTCGACCTGGTCGGCGACGGCGGCGATCCGCGGAAGGCGGGTGAGCATCTCCTCGTCGGTCATCGAGCCCCACGTCGGCATCTGCAGGTCGACCGGCCGGCCACGGTACTCGGCGACGATCGACGCGGCGAGGTCGACGCACTGGTTGCAGATGTGCACCCCCGGCCCGGAGACCAGCTTGTCCACCTCGGCGTCGGACTTGCCGCAGAAGGAGCACTGCAGGGGGTCGTGCTCGGCCGTGCCAGCAGGCATGTCACATCCTTTGTCAGGTCGTTCCTGACGTGAGGATAGGCTTGTCAGGAAAATCCTGACAAGCCTCCCTGCGCGACGTCCGGTCAGCCCGCCTCCGACTGCACATCCTCCGCGAGCCCGACCCGGCGGGCGTTGCTCGTTCCGCAGTCCAGGCACACCACCAGGCTGCGCAGCCCGCCGTCGGGCTGCCGCCAGACCGGGCCGGCGACGTTCGACTGCTGCTCACCGCAGAACGGGCAGTCCGCCTCGCCACCGGTGAGGCGCCGCATCCTCCGGAACTCCCCGCCGGCCCGGTGCTGCACGCCCAGCCACGCACACGCGCCGCACTCCCACCACAGCTCCGGTCTCGGCCGCGGCCCGGACACGCCCCAGCGGTTCCGCCGGAACTCGACCCGTCGGGCGGTCAGCATCTCCCCGCACTGGGGGCATTCAGGATTCACAGCACGTCCCTTCCCCGCCGCCCCGCGCCCGAGTCCCCCGCAACCGTCCCGACGCGCACAAGTTGTCCGGTCGCCACTACCGGTGGCGTCCTGCGGGCGGGTAAGGGTTCGGTGCGGCTCCGGCCCGGGCGGGGGGCCGCCACGGGAGCGAACCGGACAGCGCGCCCGCAGCCGTACCGAGCAGGGCGCCCCACAGCACCCTGCCGGAGGCCTCCGACCAGGTGGCGACCGAGCCGTGGAACCACATCAGGTACGGCACCAGGCCGACGGTGCCGAAGACCACGCCCAGCACCCAGGCATCCGGGCGCGGACGGCTGCCGGCCCCGGGGGTGCGCCAGGCCAGTACGGTCAGCGGCAGCAGCCACAGCGAGAGCACGCTCACCGGCAGCCACCCGGGCAGCACGGCGAACACGCGTCCGCCGGTCAGCCATCCGGCGCAGTAGACCCATGCCAGGCACAGGATTTGGCACAGTGCCGAGCCGACGGCGAGCCGCCGCCGGCCGTCCGCCGGTGCGGTACGCAGTCGGCGCATGCCGATCGCCGCGAGGGCCGCCGCCCAGCCGGCCGCGACCGCGACGGGCACGCCCCTGAGCCAGGACCCGGCCTCCCGGGGCGGCTCCGGGAGCAGCTCCGGCCGGAACATCGGGTACGGGCGCAGCGCCCAGGTGCCGTCGGTGTCGCGGAGGAAGAGCCCCTGGTGCGGGTAGTGCGCGAGCACCCGGAGGCCGTCCGCCGTTTCGACGACCAGCACCTGCCCGGGCGTCGTGAACCCCGACGCGGTCGGCTGCGCGCCCGCCTCCCCGGACGCCCCGGCGGCCTGCGACGACGGGACTGCCGAGGGGAACCCCGGGGAAGAGGCCGTCGGGAGTCCGTGTGCTCCCGCGTGCCGGTCCACGCGGGGGTCGAACACCGGCTGCCAGGTGAGGCCGCCGTCCCGGCTGCCCTCGACCGGCGATCTCTCGTCGGTCACGCGGTAGCAGATCCGCGGGTCCGCGGCCGAACAGCCCGTCGTAGGCGCACTCTTGCCCGAATTCCGCACGGCGGAGTCCTGCGGCTCGTGTTCCACCAGCGTCCAGGTCTTCCCGCCGTCCGGGCTGGTCCACCGGTCGTCGCTGGTGACCAGGACGGGCCGCCCGTCCACGCTCACCAGTTCGTACCAGGCGTCGGCCACCGAGGTGGCCGCCATGGCCGCCACTGCCAGCGGCACCGCCAGTACGGCCGCCGCCCGGCGCCCCCGGCCGGGGAGGTCTCGCCTGGTCCACAGCCACCAGCTCAACCCCAGCAGCGGCAGCGCCACCAGGTCGGCGGGGTCGCCGACGATGCGGCTCGGCACACCGCTCGACGACCACACCAGGGAGGCGATCTCGCCGCCCGCCGGGCCCGACTTGGCGAGCGCGAAGGCGACCGCCGTGCCACCCAGGCCCACCCGGGCCGGCCAGTCGCCGCGCAGCCGCAGGAGCGGCACCAGCAGCAGCGCGAGCACCGGCGGCGCGACCAGCATCCAGGCCAGGTCGCTCAGCTTGCCGGTCACGACACCCGGCCAGAGCCGTTTGCCCACATGGTCGTTGAACGCCAGCACCAGCACCGCGGCCAGCGTCCCCGGATGCCCCGCCCACCGCAGGACCGCCCGGATCGCGGCCCACTCCCCCGTACTCCGCATACCGTCGAGTCTCGCGCGCGCCGGTCACGCCCGCGACACGCGGAGATCACGGGCCGGGCCGACCCCGTGGACCGCAGTGGCCGAGGGGCGAATTGGCCCAAGATCCCGCTGTCCGAATGCCCCGTGCAATTGGTCCTTTACGGCACTAGGGTAATGATCATGACGATGTATCAGAACCTCCCCGACACCGCCCCCGACACGGAGGCCGCCCGCCCCGTCCTCACCCGCTGCGCCGAGGCGGAGACCTGCGCCGACCCGAGCAGCGTGATGACCCTGCTCGCCGATTCGGCCGACACCCAGGGCGCGTTCACGAGCTACCGCTCCACCTTCGCGCGGGGAGCGGTCGGCGCCCCCGCCCACTTCCACACCCGGGCGTGGGAGCTGTTCTTCGTGATCAGCGGCTCCCTCCAGGTCCTGGTCGGCGATGAGGTGAAGGTGCTCGGCGCCGGAGACTTCCTGGCCGTCCCGCCGCACACCCCGCACGCCTTCGCCGCCGCACCCGGCTCCGAGGCGGACGTGCTGTTCGTCTTCACGCCCGGCATGGAGCGCTTCGACTACCTGCGGCTGCTCGGCCGTGTGATGCGCGGCGAGGCCGACCCGGCCGAGATCGCCGCCTCCTCCGAGCAGTTCGACAACCACTACGTCGACAGCCCGGTCTGGCGCGCGGCCCTGGAGCGCTCGGCGTGATCGGCCCCGACACCCCGGTCCGGCTGGCCCGCCCCTCGCTCGACCTCGCGGCGGCGGAGCGCTTCTACGTCGACGGGCTGGGGCTCGAGGTGCTGTGGCGCACCACCGAGCGCGTGCCCGGCGAGCACGACCTGCTGATGGTCGGCCCGCCTGGCGCAACCTGGCACCTCGAACTCACCCACGACCCCGAACGCCCGCTCCGCCCCACCCCGACCGTCGACGACCTCCTCGTCCTCTACCTGGGCACCCCCGTCGACCCCGCCCTGGTCGAACGGCTCACCGCGCACGGCGGCACCCGGGTCCCGGCCCACAACCCGTACTGGGACGAACACGGCGTCACCGTCACCGACCCCGACGGCTACCGCCTCGTCCTGTGCACCCGCACCTGGAACGCCTGACACCCCGATCCGGACCCGGACGGAGGTGTCAGCGGGGGAGCATGTCGGCGAACGGGTCGGGCTCGCCGGTGTGCGGGTCGAGCCCGGCCTTCCAGCGGCGCTGCTGCTCGAGCCAGTGCACGAACGTCGGCTCCCCGCCGCGGACGTCGATGCTCAGCGGGTACTCCTCGAACTCGTCGAGCAGCACCCTGCGCAGGAACTCGGCCATGCCGCAGGCGTACAGCGTGAAGCCGTCCCGGGTGTGGCGGCCGCAGACGAGCACGGGCCAGCGGTCCGGGTCCGGATCGGCGGTGTACCAGCAGAAAATGTCCGCCCCCGACGTGACGCCCCACGCCAGGATGGCGTCCGGGCCGATGTCCAGACCCCTCCTGGCCGCCCACCATCTCCCAGGTGTGGCGGGCATTCGCGGTCTCCCCCTCCAGCGACCCCGGGTCCCACTGGATGCCCTCCGTGGGCAGCGGGAGCAACACCACCACCTCCCCGTTGACCGCGCCGCCCCCGTACCGGGACATGAAGGCCATGTAGTCACTCGGCAACGCAGTGCCCCAGGCCGCCTCGACAGCCGCCCGGTCGACATGCTCATCGGCAACGAACTCCGGAGGCAGGACCCGCAGCAGGGCAGTGATGTCAGGGTGGTCGTGCATGAACCGGCTTTCGTCGAGGGTCGGTTGCGGCTGCTGCGGATCGGTCACGGCCGAAGGCTACGCGGCCCGCCGGACACGACCGCTGCAGCCCGCCCGCGAACGGGAACTCCGTCCGGGCCGGCCGGCCGACGACGCGTGCCGGTGGCTTCAGGGGGCCGCTCGATCGGGTCTTTGTGCAGGCAGAGGGTGTTCCGGGCCTCTGGAACAGGTGGCCTAGGGTTGCCGCATGACGACGACACTCCCGGGCGGGGAACGCCTGCTGTACGGCTGCATGGGGCTGGGCGGCGACTGGGACTCCGAGAAGTACGGCTCGCAGGACATCGCCGCTGCGGAGGCGGCGGTCGAGGCGGCGGTGGACGCCGGCATCACGGTGTTCGACCACGCGGACATCTACCGGCGCGGGAAGGCGGAAGCCGTCTTCGGCGAGGTCCTGTCCCGGGCACCCGGACTGCGCGAACGGATCACCGTCCAGACCAAGTGCGGCATCCGGCTCGCCGACGGTGACCGGCCCGGCATCTACGACCTGCGCGGCGACAGCATCCTGCAGCGGGTCGAGGAGAGCCTCACCCGGCTGCGCACCGACGTCCTCGACACCCTGCTGCTGCACCGTCCCGACCCACTGGCCGACCCGGCGGAGGTCGCCGAGGCGCTGATGTCGCTGCACCGGCAGGGCCTCGTGCGGGCGTTCGGCGTGTCGAACATGGGCGCCGCACAGATCGAGGAGTTGCAGGCACATCTGGACGTGCCCCTGGTGGCGAACCAGCTGGAGATGAGCCTGGCGCGCCGGGACTGGCTCGAGGCCGGGGTACTGGTGAACACGGCCGCGGCGGCCGGCAACGGCTTCCCGTTCGGGACGGTCGAACACTGCCGCCGGAACGGCATCCGGATACAGGCCTGGGGTGCGCTCGCGCAGGGCCGCTACACCGGCCGCCAGGAGACCGACCGGGAGCAGCGGACGGCGCGGCTCGTCGCGTCGCTGGCCGAGGCGAAAGGCACCACGCCGGAGGCGGTCGTGCTGTGGTGGCTCCAGCGGCACCCGGCACGGATCGTCCCCGTCGTCGGCACGGCCAGTCCGGCCCGCATCCGCGCCTGCCGGGATGCCGCCGTCCGCGAGCCCGAACTCGCCCACGAGGAGTGGTACGACCTCTGGCTCACGGCACGCGGCGAACCCCTGCCGTAGGGCCGCCCGGCGCCCGGCCGCGGCCCCAGGTGCAACTCTTGGGTTGCACCTGGGGAGGCGACGTGCAACCCTGGAGTTGCATCCACTGCCGGAAGTGAAGGAGTTTCCTCATGAGTGCGGACCGGATCGAGCGCGAGACCCTGATCGCAGCACCCCTGGAGCGGGTCTGGTCGCTGGTGACCGAGCCCGGGTTCTGGGTGGCCGACGAAGCCGCCGTGGCCGGCACCGTCGCAGCGGCGGGCTCGACCGTGGTGGTGAAGAACCCCGAGTACGGGGACTTCCCCGTGCGCGTGGAGAAGGTCGAGCCGCAGACGTACGTCGCCTACCGCTGGGCCAGCGCCTTCCCCGGGGAGGAGCTGCGCGAGGACAACAGCACGCTGATCGAGTTCACGCTGGCCCAGGAGGGCGACGGGACGCGCCTGCGGGTCGTCGAGAGCGGCTTCGCGGCGCTGGCCGGCTCCGAGGAGCTGCGCCTCAAGGCCGTGCAGGACAACACCGGCGGCTGGTCGCAGGTGCTCGACGCGTTCAGGACGCGCGCCGAACAGCCCTCCTCGTGACCGAGGAGGGCCCCGGCCCTGCGGAGGCGGTCGACAGCGTCCTGACCGCCCTGGCGGACCCGACCCGGCGCCGGCTGCTGCACCTGCTGGCCGCCCGCGGCGAGGTCACCGCGACGGTGCTCGCCGAGGGCCTGCCCGTGTCGCGGCAGGCCGTGGTCAAGCACCTGGCCGTCCTGGACGCCGCCGGGCTGGTCACCGCCCGGCGGGCCGGACGCGAGGTCCGCTACTCGGTACAGCCCGCGGCGCTGGACGCCACGGCGCGCTGGATGTCCTCCCTCGCCGCGGACTGGGACCGGCGACTGGCCCGGATCAAGCGCCTCGCCGAAGCGGCGGAGCAGGACCCGCCCCCGCAGCCGTGAACCGCTGCCCCGATCCCCACCGGATCGGGGCAGCAGAACGACGGCCCGGGGCTCGCCGCCGCCTACGGACGCGGCCCGGCGAACTCGCGCAGCGTCCGCTCGTACCGGCCGCCGAAGTCGACCCTGGTGATGTCCTTGAAGCGGAACTTCGACACACCGGTGTGCCAGTGCGCGTCCGTGTCGACCTCGTGGAGCCGCAGCGACTTCGGCCGCAGCTCCGCAACGGCCCCGATCCAGCAGGCATCCGGTGCCTGCCGCTCACGGCTCACCGCGACCAGGCCGAACCCCCGGCCGGCGGCCTCCAGCAGCCCCGTCAGGCCGTCCAGCGGCAGTGCCGGCCCGGGCAGGCGCACCGGCCACTGCCCGCGACGGCGCAGCGCCCTGACGGTCAGGCAGGTATCGCCGCCCCGGCGGCGGACCTCGGTGATGTCCGCCGTCCGCACCGCGGCGAAGCCGTCGAGCTGGATGTCCGTGCAGACGGCCAGCAGCGTCCAGCCGGGCGTCGCCGCGACCGCGAAGCCCTCGATGCGGTCCGCACCGCGGATGCCCCGGCGGATGCGTATCAGCTCTCCGCTGCGCACGGCCCGGTCGAGCCGCCGCTGTACCCGGTCGGCGCCGGCGTCCGGCCCGGCCCCGTCCACGTCCGATCCCTTGCCGTTCGATGCCATGCCCGGATTGTGCACGGCCCCTGCCGGCCCGGTCATCCCGATTTCGCCCCCTGTGGACAACCTTGCGGGGCCCGTCGCACGGCCGAGCGGATCCGTTCGCCGTGGAGGGTCCGTCGACGCAGCCCGGCGGGTGTTCGGGCGGTGGAGTAGGTTGGATATTCGAAGATCACGGCGGACCTGCGGCAGGGCTGCGACCGTACCGCCACCGAGGACACGGCATGAGCACTCCGCACGACCTTCCCGAGGGCCTCCCCACCCCCGAGCAGCTCAGTGCGGCCCGCGCGTTCGTCGCTGCGCGCCGGCAGCGCGGCGCGGCAGGGCTGCGGCCGGGCCGCGCCAAGATCGCCACGGCGCTCGACGCCTGGTCCGGTGCCGTCGACCAGCACCTCGCCCGGGCCGAGGAGGCCCTGGCGAGAGGTGAGGCGGGCGAGGCCGCGCGGGCCTGGGCCGTGGTCCTCGAAGGCCTCGCCGCCTGGTCGACGCACCCCGGCTTCCCCTCCTGCCTCCGCGCCGACGCCGGAAGCGCCCGGCACGGCGGCTGAGGGGACCGGCAACAGTGGGGGCGACGGCCCTGCCGGGGTCAGGAGCCGGTCACGGGCTCGTGAGGACGACGAGCTGCCGGGTCGCCCGGGTCATCGCGACATAGCGGTCGACGGCACCTTCGATGCCGGTACCGAACGCCTCAGGGTCGACCAGGACGACCAGGTCGAACTCGAGCCCCTTCGACAGCTCCGGCGTCAGCGACCGCACCCGTGGCATCTCCCGGAACGCCGGGTCCCCGATGACGCAGGCGATCCCTTCCGCGTGCTCGGCGAGCCAGGCCTCGAGGATCCGGTCCAGCTCCGGGACGGATCCGTGCACGACGGGGATGCCGCTGCTGCGGACGGAGGCCGGCACGTTGGCGTCCGGGATCGCGGCCCGGACGACCGGCTCGGCCTCGGCCATGACCTCCGCCGGTGTCCGGTAGTTGATGCCCAGTGAGGCCACGGTGATCCGGTCGAGCCCGATCCGCTCGAGCCGTTCCTGCCACGGCTCGGTGAACCCGTGCCTGGCCTGGGCGCGGTCGCCCACGATGGTGAAGCTCCGGGACGGGCAGCGGAGCAGCAGCATCTGCCACTCCGCGTCGGTCAGTTCCTGCGCCTCGTCCACGACGATGTGCGCGAACGGGCCGGCCAGCCGGTCCGGGTCGGCGGCGGGCAGCGCGGCCCCGTCGACCAGGCTGTCCTGCAGGTCCCGTCCGCGCAGCATCGTCACCGCGCCCTCGCCGTCGTCGTCGGCCTGCAGCAGGTGGTCGATGACGTCGGCCATGCGCGCGCGTTCGGCGGCGACGGCGGCCCTGTGCCGGCGCTGCCGCCGCGCCGCCTCCGGGTCGCCGAGGCGCTGCCGGGCCGCGTCCAGGAGCGGCAGGTCGGACACCGTCCAGGCCCGGGCGTCCCGGCGCCGGAGCTTGTGGACCTCGTCGGGGGTGAGCCAGGGGGCGCACATCCGCAGGTAGGCGGGGACGGACCACAGGTCCCCGACGAGGTCGGCCGCCTCGATCAGCGGCCAGGCGCGGTGGAGGGCCGTGACCAGTTCCTCGTCCTGCTGCAGCGACCTGCGGAACTGCTCGGGCGGGACGTCGTCGCCGTCGTACTTGTCCAGCAGGATCGTGACCAGCTCGTCCCAGACCTGCTCGCGGGCCTCGTTGTGCGGCGTGCCCGGGTCCGGCGCGTCGAACGCATCGGCCCAGTCCTCGGCGCTCAGCCAGATGTCCGACCAGTGCGTCGAGACCGTCATCCCCTCGGTGGGCGGCTCCTCGTAGAACCTGACGGCCTTTTCGATCGCCTTCACCATGTCCGCGGACGACTTCAGGCGGGCCACCTCGGGGTCGGTCTCGACCGCCGCCCCCGCGCCCTCGGCGACGAGGTCGCGCAGGGTGCAGGTCTGCACGCCCTCCTCGCCCAGGCTGGGGAGGACGTCGGCGACGTACGCCAGGTAGGGCTGGTGCGGGCCCACGAACAGGACGCCGCCGCGGCGGTGGCCGAGCCGGGGGTCGGAGTAGAGGAGGTGGGCGGAGCGGTGCAGGGCGACGACGGTCTTGCCCGTGCCCGGCCCGCCGTCGACGACGAGCGCGCCGCGGGAGCCCGCCCGGATGATGGCGTCCTGGTCGGCCTGGATGGTCGCGAGCACGTCCCGCATCCGGGCCGACCGGTTGCCGCCCAGGCTGGCGATGAAGGCGGACTGGTCGTCGAGCGCGGCGCGCCCCTCCAGCCCGTCGGCGGTGAACACCTCGTCCCAGTAGTCGCTGATCCGGCCGCGGGTCCAGCGGTACCTGCGGCGGCTGGCCAGGCCCATCGGATTGGCGTGGGTCGCGGCGAAGAACGGCTCGGCCGCGGGCGAACGCCAGTCGAGCAGCAGTCGGCGGCCCTCGCCGTCGGTCAGGCCGAGCCGTCCGATGTACACGGGCCCGGCGTCGTCGGCGCCGACGATGTGGCCGAGGCACAGGTCCAGGCCGAAACGGCGCAGGGCGCGCAGCCGGCCGGTCAGGCGGTGGATCTCCGCGTCCCGGTCCATCGCACCGCGGCCGGCGCCGCCGGGCGCCCTGCGCGCGGCGTCGAGGAGGTCGGACAGTTCGGCGACCGCCCGGTCGAGGCTCTCCGCGACGGCCGCGAAGTGCCGCTCGTCGTCGGCGATCAGCACCGGGTCGGCCTTGGCGGCGAGCCGGTCGGGAAGGTCGAACGCACTGGTGGTCAAAGGGTTCATGTCATGCGCTCCGATCCGGGGCCGTTGCCGGGGCTTCGGTCGGCACGCACTGCCGCTCCTCCGCACCGAGTGCCCGCTGCCGCAGCGCACTTCCCGCCGCCGGTTCGGCGGCACCGCACCAGGCGTGGATCAACAAAAGCACAGGCACTTCGCAAATCTCCCATTTCCGCAGCTTCCGGCTTCAGCCAGCGATTTTGCGGCATGACCGGGGCCTTGCCGCAAGACCCCCACTGCGGTATACGTTGAGAGTGGCGGAGGATGGGTGTTCTCCTTCGCCCCACGGTCCGCCGTAGACGGACAACTCCCTCCGCAGGAATCACACGTCCCGCCATGACGGACGTTCAGCCGCCCGTCCGCTTCTGTGACCCGCGTCACATCCGGCTCCTGTCAGCAATCGGGGCGCCGTCTCGTTCAAGGGGCACGCGAACGAGACAGGAGCAACGCCATGAAGCACCGCATCGTCGTACTCGGCGCCGGATACGCGGGCGCCTTCGCCGCCGGAAACCTGGCCCGCCGGCTCTCCCCCGCCGACACCGAGATCACCGTCGTCAACGCCGCGCCCGACTTCGTCGAGCGGATGCGGCTCCACCAGCTCGCGATCGGCCAGGACCTCTCGTTCCGCAAGCTCGCCGACGTCTTCGCCGGCACCGGGGTGCGGCTGCGCCTGGCGCGCGTCACCGGCGTCGACCCCGAGCGCAGGACCGTCGCCGTGACCGGCGAGGACGGCGACGGCGAGCTCGCGTACGACACGCTTCTCTACGCGCTCGGCAGCTCCGTGGCCCACCACGGCGTCCCCGGCGCGGCCGAGTACGCCTTCGATGTGACCGGTCTGTCCTCGGCGCTGCGCCTGCGCGAGCGCCTGGCCGCACTGGGCGAGGGCGGCACCGTGCTGGTCGTCGGCGAGGGACTGACCGGCATCGAGACCGCCACCGAGTTCGCCGAGTCCCGGCCCGACCTCTCGGTCGCGCTCGCCGCCCGCGGCGAACTGGGCGCCTGGCTCTCCCCTAAGGCCCGCCGTCACCTGCACCGGGCCTTCGACCGACTCGGCATCACCGTCCACGAGCACACCGGCATCGAAGCCGTGGAGGCTACACGGGCGATCGCCGCCGACGGTACGTCCGTCCCGGCCGACGTGACCGTGTGGTCGGCCGGCTTCGCCGTGCACCCCGTCGCGGCCGCCTGCGGCCTGGAGGTCGCCGAGACCGGTCAGATCGTCGTCGACCGCACCATGCGCTCGGTCTCGCACCCGGACGTCTACGCCGCCGGCGACTGCGCCTACGCGATCGGCAAGAACGGCCGGCCGCTGCCGATGTCCTGCGCCTCGGCCGGCCTTACCAACATGCAGGCGACCGCCTCCATCATCGCGCGCCTGACGGGCAGTGAGGTCCCGACCGGCGGGCTGAAGTACCACGGCAACCACATCAGCCTGGGGCGGCGGGACGCGATCTTCCAGATGGTGGACGGGGACGTCCGGTCGAAGTCCTGGTACCTGGGCGGCCGGACCGCCGCACGGCTCAAGTCGGGCGTGCTCAAGGGGGCCGGATGGGGCATCGACCACCCGACCTTCGGCATGCCGAAGCGCAGGCGCCGCCTGGCCACCGCGTCCGACCGGGCCGGTGCGAGGGTCGCGGCATAGGCTGCTCCGCATGGACAGCGCAGCCGTCAATCGGTTCGAGGCCGGCCGGGACCGGCTGGCCTCGCTCGCGTACCGTCTGCTCGGCTCGGCGGCCGACGCCGAGGACGCCGTGCAGGACGCGTTCCTGCGCTGGCAGGCCGCGGACCGGGAACGCATCGAGGTGCCGGAGGCGTGGCTGACCAAGGTCGTCACCAATCTCTGCATCGACCGGCTCCGCTCGGCGCAGGCGCGCCACGAGCGTGCCGTCGGGGACTGGCTGCCCGAACCGCTCCTCGAGGGCGACCCGATGCTCGGCCCCGCCGACACCTTCGAGCAGCGCGAATCGGTGTCCTTGGCCGTACTGACCCTCATGGAGCGCCTCTCGCCGGTCGAGCGGGCCGCTTACGTCCTGCGCGAAGCCTTCTCGTACCCCCACGCCGAGATCGCCGGGATCCTCGGCATCACCGAGTCCGCGAGCCAACAGCACGTCCACCGGGCCCGACACCGGGTCGCCGCCGAGCGCCGCGGCGGCGACGAGGTGGACCCCGCGTCCGCACGCCGGATCGTCGAGGAGTTCCTCGCCGCCGCCACGTCGGGGCGCACCGAACGGCTGGTGGCGATGCTCACCGCCGACGCGACCGCGGTCTCGGACGGCGCCGGACTGGCGAGGCGGCTGCTGCGGTACGGCACGCGCGAGCGCATCGCCGTCTACGTGCGGGCCGGCTTCAAGCCCACTCCGGCGAAGCGGCGGCTGGCCGGCGGCTCCCCCGCGATGCACATTGTGCGGGTCAACGGCTCCCCGGCCGTCGTCGCCGTGGTCGACGACCGGGTCGTGGGCACCGTGGCGTTCGAAATCAGCGACGGCAAGGTCGCGTCCCTGCACGGCATCGCCGCCGCGGACCGGCTCGCACGCCTCAACGAGGCCTGGCGGCAGCACGAACCCGACGCGCCGGTCATCAGCGCATGGTGACCCGGGTCGGAGCGAGGACGGCGCGGGCAACCGTGGTCGAAGCGCTCCCAGGTGTCCGGACGGGTTGTCACCGGCGGTGTGCCGACGACAACCCGTGCGGAATCCGACGGGTCCGTGGGGGGAACCACGGCCCGAACGCTGCGGTTCAGGGGCGGACGGCGCCCACGTACGGCATGTACTCGATCGGGGTGATCTCGATGTTCTTGCCGGTGCGCGGGGCGTGGATCATCTTGCCGCCGCCGATGTAGATGCCGACGTGGTGCAGGTCGGAGTAGAAGAACACCAGGTCGCCGGGCTGGAGGTTGCTCTTGGCGATGCGCTGGCCGGCGTTCCACTGGTCCTGGGAGACCCGGGGCAGCGAGACGCCCGCCGCGCGCCAGGCGGCGCCGGTCAGTCCCGAGCAGTCGAAGGTGCCGGGGCCGGTGGCGCCCCACTCGTAGGGCTTGCCGAGCTGCGCGTAGGCGAACTGGACGGCGGCCGCGGCGCGGCCGCTGGCCGGGCCGGTGTACGTCTCGCGGGCGGAGTCCCGGGAGGAGCGCGAGTCCTGGGCGTTCACCTTGGCGCGGTCGGCGGCCGAGAGGGTGTTGAGCAGCCGGGTGGCCTCGGCCAGCCTCGACTGGACCTGCTTCTTCTCGGCGGCCAGCGCCCGGTCGGCCTGGTCGAGCTGGGCCAGGACGGTGCTCGCCTCGGCGCGCCGCTGGTCCAGGCGGCGCTGCTGATCCTGGAGCAGGCGCAGCAGGTCGCTCTGCGAACTGGCCGCGATGTCCTGGGCGGAGGCGCGCCGGAGGTAGTTGTCGGGGTCCGCGGAGAGCATCAGGGCGACGGAGGGGTCGACGTTCCCGGTGCGATACTGGTCGGCGGCGACGGCGGACAGGCGCTCCTTGAGACCGCCCATCTTCTCCTGGGCCGCGGCGACCTGGTCCTGCAACTGGGTGGCCTCCTTCTGCAGGCGCTGCTGGTCCTCCTTGAACTTGTTGTACTTCTCCGTGGCGGCCTCGGCCTGCTCGTTGAGCTCGTCGACCTGGGCCTTGACGGTGGCGAGGTCGGCCTTGGGCTCGGCCTGGGCGCCGCCCGCGGAGGCGAAGAGGGCGGAGCCCGCGGCGGCCGTGGTCACGATGGCGATGCGGGCACGGCTGGGCGGAGCAGGTTTGCGTCGGGTCCCCATGGCGTGCGGTCACTCCTTGGCTGTCGTGCGGGCCGCCGCGGGTGCAGCAGGCGTCCTCGAACATGCGGCGGCGACCGCCGACCGCGTCTGTGCTAAGTAACTTAGTAGATGGGGGCGGGGGCGTGGCAAGCGGCCCCCTCCGGAGGGCGATCCTGCCCCGGCATGCCGCCGAAGGCAGTCGGACACCCCGAGGGAAACGCGCCCGACGGTTCAGGGGCCGCAGGCGATCAGGACGGGGAGCGCCGGGAGCAGGGCGGCCGCCGTCCAGCAGGCGATCCGTGCGGCGGCGGGCAGTTCGGTCTGAGGGGTGGTCAGGCGGCGCAGGCGCTCCACGGCTTCGTGCGCGCCGAGCGCCAGCGCGCCCTCGGGCGCCGGGTGCGGAGCGACCCGGCAGAGGGCGTGTGCAACGGCGTCCCGGCCGGCGATGCGCACGGCGGCGTCGTCGGCCGCCATCTCGCACAGGACGGGAACGCGCCGGGCGGCGGCGCAGGCGAGCGGCAGCCACGGCAGTGCCCGGCCGAGGGCGCCCACGGCGGCGACCGGCAGGTGGTGGCGGCCCGCCAGGTGGGCGCGTTCGTGGGCCAGGACGGCCGCCCGCTGCGGGGCGGTCAGCTGCTCGGCGGCGCCCCTGGTGAGGACGATCCGGCCACCGCGGCCGGGCACGCACCAGGCGGCCGGACGCGGGTCGTCCACCAGGACGGTCCCGTCCGCCGCGGGACGCCCGATCAGGCCGAGCAGCCGCCGGTGCCGGGCCCGCGCGCGAGCGGCCCGGACGCAGCCCACGGCCATCACCGCCGCGGCCGCGGCGAACACCGCTGTGGCCAGCAGCAGGGCCTGCGCGTGCCCGCCCCAGCCTTCGTCCGCGGAGGCGGCCTCCCCGGCGCGCAGCCAGCTCACCAGCCAGGTGGCGCGGTGGCCGGCCGACGCCTGGTGCGCACCCATGGCCAGGGCGGTGGCGCAGAATCCGAGCAGGGCGCACCAGAGGGCTGCGGCGGCCCGCGGGGCACGTGCCGTCCAGGCGGCCCGCTCGAGGCGCTCCGGCAGCCACCAGCCGACTGCCAGCACCAGGGCGGCCAGCGCGGCGAGCGCGCTCACCTGTCGTCCCCGGGTGCGGGTTCGCGTGCGGGTTCGGGTTCGGGTTCGGGTTCGGCGAGGATCTCGCGCAGGACCGCCGCCTGGCCGGCGTCCATGCCGCCGACGAACAGCATCAGCGCCGCACGGGCGTCGGGCGCCTCGCCCAGCACCTCGCGCATCAGCTCGGCGGTGTACGCCTCGCGGGACCTCGCGGGTGCGTACACCCAGGCACGGCCTTCCTTGGTGCGGGCCAGGAAGCCCTTGCGGTACAGGATGTCGGCGACCGTGTTGACGGTCGTGTAGGCCACCGGCCGCACCTGGTTGAGGTCGTCCACGACCTCCCGGACGGTGGCGGGTCTGCCCCACGACCACAGCCGGTTCATGATCTCGGCCTCCAGCTGACCGAACCCGCGCACCCCTGCCACCCGAACCCTTCACGTCACCGCCGCATTGCAGCACAGGGTGCCAGGTGGGGGCACCGGCACAAAACCTGGGTGAGCAGTAGGGGCACGCCCTAGCATCACAGCAGGTCGCCGCAGGGCGGCGGGCAGGGGATGGAGGCAGGCGTGATCCGATGGGTGTACGCGTTCGTGGACCGGCCGCGGGAGCGGTTCGGGGAGGCCGCGGAGTTCTGGACGGCGGTCACCGGGACGGCGCTGTCCGCGCGGCGGGGTGCGGTGGACGAGTTCGCCACGCTGGTGCCGGACGGCGCGACGGATGCCTGCGTCAAGCTGCAGGGCGTCGCGGACGGCGGGGGCGGGGCGCACCTCGACCTGGCCGTGGAGGACGTCCGGGCCCTGGCCGGGCGGGCGGTGGAACTGGGTGCGGCGGTGGTCGCGGACCACGGCGAGTACGTGGTGCTCGCCTCCCCCGCCGGTGTGCCGTTCTGCGCGGTGCCGTGGCACGGGGAGTCGCGGCGGCCGGAGGTCTTCGAGGGCACCCGCATGGACCAGGTGGCGATCGACGTCGCGGCGGACGCGTACGAGGCGGAGGCGGAGTTCTGGGGCGGGCTGACCGGCTGGCCCGTGCTGAGCGGTTCCCGCCCGGAGTTCCGGGTGGTGAAGGCGCCGGCGGAGCTCCCGATCCGGATCCTGCTGCACCGGCTGGACGTGCCCAGGCCCGCCGGCGCCCACCTGGACCTCGCCTGCGCGGACCGCTCCGCGGTACGGGCCGCCCACGAGGAGCTCGGCGCGGTGACGGTCGCCGAACACCCGCACTGGACGGTGATGCGCGACCCTTCCGGCGGTCTCTACTGCCTCACCGCCCGCAACCCGGACACGGGCACGCTGTGACGGCGGCCGGGGGTGGTGCCGGCGGTGTGGAGCGCCCCGAGCCCGCCCTCGGCGTTCCGGATCTGCACGTGGTTGTGTGCTGTGTGCTGTGCACCGTCTCGTGTTCGCGTTGCTGGGCTGCCCTGTCGTCGGGGAGTCGAACCCCTGCGCTGCCCTCCGCGCGCCACGAGTGGGCCGGATGAACCGCCGGCCCTCGGCTTGTGCACGCCTCCGTGAACGCCTACCTGCTCCTCCACACCGCCGAGTCGTCAGTCCAGCAGGTCGACCTCCCAGTTCGCACGCTGGATGCGTACGTCGACCTCCCGGATCTCGCGCGCCAGGGCGTCGGCCCGGCTGCGGAGTTCGGCCACCGGCAGGGCCGAGAGCATCCGCAGCTCGGAGCGCAGCTGCCGCACGGCACCGTACTGCCCGGCGGCCGCGTCGGCCGCGGCCGTGACCACCGAGTGGCGCAGCCGCAGCACGTCCCGGCGGGCGAGTGCGTCGGTGAGGGTGCCGCCGCCGTCGAGCGCGGCGGCGGCGTTGGTCCGGTTGATCCGGCGGACGAGCGACTCCAGGTCGTCCAGGACCGCGGCGGACTCCGCCAGCAGCTGTCCGGCGTCCTCGGCCGGCTCCTCGCCCTCCTGGTAGCGGGCGCTCGCGGCGATCCGGGTGCGCAGCTGCTCCACCCGGCGCACTGCGTCCGCCCGCAGCGCCAGCGCCTCGGCAAGCTTCATCGTCCGCACCTCCTTGTTCGATGTCCGCACGGAGTATGTCAGCGCACGGACCGGCGGCGCACCGGCATTTCTTCCCAGGTCAGCCGCGGAAGCACTGGTGCACGCACCGGTCGGCGGCGTGGCCTGCCCGGTGCTTCCCGGCGGTGTCCGGCCCGGCCCGACCACCCGGTACCCGCTGCCCGAAAGGCTGTTGCGCACCTGCCACTCGCCGTGGCAGTGTGGGCCCGCGCTCCGAAAGGGAGTGCACACGCACTCTTACCGAGGGATTGAAGTCCATGGTCTCGGCGTCCCCCAGCGGCCGCCGTCGGCACTGAGCGGTCTGCGCTTCCGCGCACCCCTCACTGCCTGGCACGTCACCTCACGGCGGCCCCACGCGCGGTGCCACGCACCGCATCTGCCGTTGCCCTGCGCGGCGACGGTACCGGCTCGAGGCCGGGCCGACACCATGCGCGGCCGACCCGTCCCGCCCCGTGCGGCGGGCGCACGCGCCCACCCTTGTCATGACGTGAGGTCATCATCACCGTGGACACCCCTGTCCAGAGCTTTGCCGTCGCCAACCTCCGCCGCCGTCCCGTGGTCGTCGAGACCGGGGGCTTCGTCGTGGGGTTCGACCCCGACACCACCAGCCCGTACATCAACTACGCCACCCCGCTGCTCGGCGCGGCGCCGACCGGCTCCGACGTCGCCGCCCTGGTGGCCGCCTTCCGCGGGCGCGGCCTCAAGCCGCGGCTGGAGTTCGCCCCCGACGGCGCCCCCGCCGTGGAACCCGCCCTGCGCGCCGCCGGCTTCACCGTCGAGGCGGTCCACGAGTACCTGGTCTGCACGCCCGGCTCCCTGACGATGCCGCAGGCCGACGGCGGGTCAGGACCGGTCGTGGAGACGCCCGACAGCGACGCGGACTACTCGGCCGTCGACGCCGCACTGGCCGAGGCCTTCTCCGGCGAGTTCGCCTCCTCCCCCGAGGGGGCCAACCGCCTGCGCAGGAACCAGGAGAGCGGCGGCGCCGTCCGGTTCGTCCGCGCCCCCGACGGCAGCTGCGCGGGCGGCGCCACCTGCTCCGCCCCCGCCGTCGGCACCTCGGAGCTGGCCGGCGTCGGCACCCGTCCCGCCTTCCGCGGCCGCGGCATCGCGGCGGCCGTCACCGCCGCACTGGCCGAGGCCATGTTCCACAAGGGCGCGGACTCCGTCTGGCTGGAGTACTCCGGCGACGGCTCCCGCCGTGTCTACGAGCGCATCGGTTTCCGCCCCCAGGGCACCCGCCTGTACATGTCCCTGGAGTCCTGACCCGGCCCCCGGCCCGCCCTTCCGGGGGCGGGCCGGGGCCACCCGGTGCTCTGGGCGACAGCCCACCCGCTCAGAACCCCTTGAGGACGTCCCTGAGCAGCCGCCAGGTCTTCTGCCTGCGTGAGGCGGTGGCCCGCCACTGCTGTTCGGTCTCCACGCCGGCCCGGGTCACGGCGCAGGCCGGACTGGTGGTCCGTACGATCTCCAGCCGGTGCGCCGCCCCGATCAGCCACCCCAGATGGAGGTGGCCGATCCCGAGGTGGTCGGCCGCCTCCTGCTCGGTCATCCACGGACCGCCGGCCGGCAGCCGGTTGGCGGGGTACGGGATCCGAGGGAGACGGTCTCGATGGGTGCGCAACGGGACTCCTTCCGCACGGCGCCCGCGACACGGCCCCGGCGACTGCCGACCCTACCTGCCCGGGTCACGGCCCCGGGGTCCGGGCCGATTCGTCGACGGCTTCCTGTACCCAGTGCAGGAAGGCCCGGACCTCGGCGGCGGGCAGGGCTGCCGCTGCTGTGCGGGGGCGTTCGAAGCTGTGCAGGGCGGCCGCCACGAGCGGGCCGAAGCGCTGCTCGGTGGCGGCGATCTCGCGGGCTGCCGCACGCTTGGCCGTCCAGCGGCCGGTGCGGCAGTAGACCACCGAGCGGCAGCCGTTGAGGACGCGGTTGTCCGCGAGGTGCCCC
This sequence comes from Kitasatospora dryopteridis, assembly GCF_050749075.1. Lineage (NCBI taxonomy): Bacteria > Bacillati > Actinomycetota > Actinomycetes > Kitasatosporales > Streptomycetaceae > Kitasatospora > Kitasatospora dryopteridis. The sequence goes on from NZ_CP192749.1 coordinate 803,795, forward strand.
TCCCCCTCGGTGTGTTCCCGGACGGAGGCGGCTACGGCGGCCAGCACCTCGGTGCGGTCCGGCGCGGCGACCACCCGCTCCGCGGGGCTGCCGTACAGGACCAGCCCGGCCCGGTGGGCGACGGCGCGGTCGATCACGTACCAGAAGGCCGGGGACTGCGCCGGGTCGAAGGAGGCCCGGCCGGGCAGCTGCGGGCCGGTGTTGAGGTCCAGCAGGTAGCCGGCCGTGCCGGAGGGGCGGCTCACCGCGTCGGTGCCGTACACCACCAGTTCCAGGCCGGCCGCCGGGCAGGGCAGCCGCGGGTGGGCGAGTTCCCCGGTGAGTTCGTGCAGGGCGGCCCCGGGCAGGGACGGCTCCACGACCACCATGACGTCGACGTCGCTGCGCCCGTGCCGGTAGTCCCCGAGGGCGACGGAGCCCACGGCGAGGACGCTCACCAGGAAGTCGCCGCAGGCGGCGTGCGTCCGCCGGACGAGTTCCTCCAGGTACGGGCGCAGTTCGGCGGGGACGGGGCGATGCGACGGGCCGGTGCGCGGGTCCTCGGGAGTACCGGTCATGGGGCCAGTCTCCACGACGGCGGCGCACCGGACGGCTCCGGGCGGCCGGCGGCGGGCCGCCGAGGTGGGAAACAGGCGGACGCTCCCGGCGGACGCTGCGGTTCACCTCCTGCGGAACGTAAGATCAGCCAATGTCTGACATGACGGAAACCACGCCGGGCTGGCTTGCCCCGGACGAGCTGGAGTCGGCCCGCGCGAGGATGCCGATCCTGTATGTCGAGGCCGTGCCCGTGCGGGTCGACGCCACCGGCGAGGTCACCCAGATCGGCCTGCTGCTGCGGATCGGCCCGGACGGGACGGTCAGCCGCACCGTCGTCTCCGGCCGGGTGATGTACCACGAACGCGTGCGCGACGCGCTGCTGCGGCACCTGGAGAAGGACCTCGGGCCGGTGGCGCTGCCCCAGATCCCGCCCTCGCTGCAGCCGTTCACCGTGGCGGAGTACTTCCCCACCCAGGGCGTCACCTCCTTCCACGACCCGCGGCAGCACGCCGTGTCCCTGGCGTACGTGGTGCCCGTGGCGGGCGACTGCAGACCCCGGCAGGACGCGCTCGACCTGGTCTGGTTCACCCCGCAGGAGGCGGCCTCGCCGCAGGTGCAGCAGGAGATGCCGGGCGGTCAGGGCATCCTGGTGAAGCGGGCGCTGGCCCACCTCGGTCTCGCCTGATCCCGCTCCGACGGTGCCGGTGATCCGCACGCGGACGGCGGGGGCGGCGGGGGCGGTGCCCGTCAGGGCGTCAGCCCCCGGCCGGCCCCGCCGGACCGGTGCCGGGCACACCGGACGCGCTGGACGCGCCGGGTTCGCCGGGTGAGACGAGGCCGGTCTCGTAGGCCAGGATGACGGCCTGGGCGCGGTCGCGCAGGCCCGACTTGGCGAAGATGCGGGCCACATGGGTCTTCACGGTGGATTCGCTGAGGGTCAGCCGGTCGGCGAGTTCGGCGTTGGAGTAGCCGCGGCCGACCAGGGTCAGCACCTCGCGCTCACGGGGCGTCAGCGGCTCCAGGCTGCGGTCGGCCGGCCCCGGCTGCCGGTCGGCGGCCCGTCCGTCACCCGTCGCCGGCCCGGGTGCGCCGGAGGCGAAGCGCTCGACCAGGCGGCGGGTGATGGACGGGGCGAGCAGCGCGTCCCCGGTGTCGACCAGGCGCACCGCGGCGGCGAGGTGGGCCGAGGTGACGTCCTTGAGGAGGAAGCCGCTGGCCCCGGCCTCCAGGGCGGCGTAGACGTAGTGGTCGAGGTCGAAGGTGGTCAGCATGACCACCCGGCACTGCGGGGCCTGCGCGATGATCCGCCGGGCGGCCTCCAGGCCGTCCATCACGGGCATCCGGATGTCCAGGAGGGCGACGTCCGGCCGGTGCCGGAGGACGGCGGCGACCGCCTCGGCGCCGTCCGAGGCCTCGCCGACGACGTCGATGCCCCGGGCGGTGAGGATCATCCGGAAGCCGGTGCGGACGAGCTCCTGGTCGTCGGCGATCACCACCCGCGGCCGGGTCGCAGCGGGTGCCCCGGCCTCCCCGGCCCGGCCGTCCCCGGTCGGCGGGCCGGTCAGCACGGCCGGTCCAGCGGGATCCTGGCGCGGACCCGGTAGCCGCCGCCGAGGCGCCGCCTGGCGTCCAGGTCGCCGCCGTACACGGCGACGCGCTCGCGCAGCCCGACCAGCCCGCGCCCTGCGCCGACGGCACCGGGCCGGGGTGCCGTGCCCTCGCCGGACAGCACGCTCGGCCCGCTGTTGAGCACCTCGACCCGCAGGCTGTGGTCCGCGTACCGCACCGTCACCTCGGCCCTCCCCCCGTTGCCGTGCTTGAGTGCATTGGTCAGCGCCTCCTGAATGATCCGGTACGCCGTGACGTCGATCCCGGCCGGCAGCGGCCGGACCTCTCCGGAGATCCGCACCTCCACCGGCAGGCCGGCGAAGCAGATCCGGTCGATCAGCGGGCTGAGCCGGCTCAGGCTCGGCTGCGGCGACCGGTCGGTGTCCGCCGCGCCGCGGGCACCGCGGGCCGCCCCGGCTCCGTACGGTTCGTCCGTGCCGTCCTGGGCGGGCGCGAGCAGGCCCAGCAGGTGGCGGAGCTCGGTCATGGTGTCGCGCCCGGCGGCCTCGACCGCGCCCATCGCGGCCGCGGCCTCCTCCGGCATGGTGGCCAGCACCTCGCGGGCGGCCCCGGCCTGAACGACCATCAGGCTCACGTTGTGGCTGACGATGTCGTGCAGCTCCGAGGCGATCCTCGCCCGCTCCGCGTCGACCGCAGCCAGCGCCGCGCTCTCCCGCTCCCGCTCGAGCAGCCAGCCGCGCTCGCCGACGGCCGCCCGGTACTTCCGCCGCGCCCCGGCCAGCGCCACGCCCAGCCAGGCCGCGACGAGGCTCACCGCCACCAGGGCGGCCCCCGGCAGCAGACCCGTCTCCGATCCCCACACACCGTCAGTCTCCCAGCCGGCCCGGGTGATCCACATCCTCCCCAGGTGCCGCCCCGGTACATCCCCGGTACTACGTGCCCCGACAGTTACATCCGCAGTCCGACGCGGGGACGGTGCCCCTGCTCCTACTTTCGTCCCATGACCACTGACCGACACGGCACCACCGGGCACGACGGCGCTCCGCCGACCGTCGTGGACCTGTCCGGTGTCCACAAGGAGTACGGGGACGCCAAGGCCCTCGACGGCGTCGACCTGCAGATCCGGGCGGGCGAGGCGGTGGCCGTGATGGGCCCCTCGGGCTGCGGCAAGTCCACCCTGCTCAACATGGTCGCCGGGCTGGACCGCCCGACCGCCGGCACCGTCCGCGTGCACGGCCAGGACCTGGGCGCGCTGAACGAGACCGGGCTGGCGCTGTTCCGACGCCGCAACATCGGCATGATCTTCCAGTTCTTCAACCTGATCGACGACCTGCCCGCACTGGACAACGTCGCCCTCGCCGCGCAGCTGACCGGCACCCCGGCCCGCCAGGCACGCCGCCGGGCCGTGGAGCTCCTCGACGAGCTCGGGGTGGCCTCCCGCAAGGACACCTACCCTGCCGCACTCAGCGGCGGCGAACGCCAGCGGGTCGCCGTCGCCCGGGCACTGATGAACCGTCCGGCGCTGCTGCTCGCCGACGAGCCGACCGGCGCCCTGGACAGCCGCTCCGGCGAGCAGGTGATGGACCTGCTGATCGACCTCAACCAGATCGGGCAGACCCTGCTGATCGTCACGCACGACCCGAAGCTGGCCGTCCGCTGCGCCGGCCGCCTGGTGGAGTTCGCCGACGGCCGGGTGGCCCGCGAGAGCAGCATCGACGAGGGCACCCTGGAGCGCACCGCATGAGCGCCGTGTGGCGGGCCTCCCGGGCGGCGGTCGCGCGCCGCCCACTGCAGACCGCCGTCATCGGCCTGGTCGTGTTCTGCGCCACCACCACCGTCGTACTGGCGCTGTCGGTGCTCACTGCCGCCTCCGCGCCGTTCGACGCGGCCTTCGACGGGCAGCGCGGCGCCCACGTGGTGGCCGCCTTCGACGCCGCGAGGACCACCCCGGCGCAGCTGGCCGACACGGCCCGGCGACCGGGGGTCGAGGCCGCGGCCGGGCCGTTCGCACAGGCCGCCCTCGACATGCCGGAGGACTGGCTGGGCCACCCGCCTGGCCGGCTGACGGTGGTCGGCCGGGCCGACCCCGCAGGCCCGGTGGACCGGGTGGAGCTCATCGCCGGCCGCTGGGCCACCGCCCCCGGCGAGATCGTGGTCGGCCAGGGCTTCCGCGGCTCACCGGCCTCGATGCTGGGCGCCCGGCTCACCCCCTCGGAGGCCCCCCCGCTGGTGGTGGTCGGCTTCGCGAACAGCATGAGCAAGTCGGCCGGCGCCTGGGTCACCCCCGAGCAGGCGGCCGCGCTGCACCCGTCCGGCCTGCAGATGCAGTACCGGTTCGACTCCGCCTCGACGGAGGGGAAGGTGCGGGCGGGGCTCGCCGCGGCGACGGCGGGCCTGCCGGAGGGCGCCCTGGAGAGCGCCCGGTCGTACCTGACGCTCAAGTCCGCCTACTCGGCGCTGGCCGACTCCTACCTGCCGTTCATCACGGTCTTCGGCGTGCTCGGCCTGCTGGTGTCCGTCCTGATCGTCGGAAACGTCGTCAGCGGCGCGGTGGTGTCCGGGTACCGGCACATCGGCGTCCTCAAGGCGCTGGGCTTCACCCCGCGCCAGGTCGTCGCCGTGTACCTCGCCATGGTCTCGGTACCCGCCGTCGTCGGCTGCCTGTTCGGCACCGCACTCGGGTGGGCGCTGTCCGGCCCGGTGCTGCGCGTCACCTTCGCCGGGATCGAGACCGGCACCGCGGCCCTGGAGCCGCCCGCCTGGCTGGTGCCCGCCTGCCTGGTGGCCGTACCGGCCCTGGTCGCCGCCGCCGCGCTGGTGCCGGCCTCCCGCGCCCACCGGCTGTCCGCGGCCCGGGCGATCACTGCGGGCAGCGCACCGCGCACCGGCCGCGGCCTGCGGGTCCAGCGGGCGCTGAGCGGCACCCGGCTGCCGCGCGCGGTGAGCCTCGGCCTGGGCCAGCCGTTCGCCAGGCCCGGCCGGACGGCGCTGACCATGTCGGCCATCGTCCTCGGCGTCGTCACCGTGACCCTCACCACCGGTCTGAGCAGCACCATGCTCGCCGCCACGGCACTCCCGGCGGGCATTGCCCCGGGGCCGCGGGTCAAGGTGCAGGTCGGCAGCGCCGCCGAGCACCAAGTGGCGCCGAAGCTGGGCGAGAGCGGCTCCGCGGCCCTGCTCCGCTCCACGCCCGGCGCCGCGGCGGTGACCTCGCGGGCGCTCGTCCGGCTCGGCCTGGTCGGCCACGACGAGACCGTGTTCGGCGACTTCTACGACGGGGACGAGGCCGCCCTGGCGCTGCACGTGGTCAAGGGACGCGTGCCGGCCGGGCCGAACGAGGTGATCGCCGGGCCGGCCTTCCTCGACCAGCACGGGCTGAAGCTCGGCGACCGGATCACGCTCGACCTCCGGGGCCACCGCCTGCCCGTCACCGTCGTCGGCATGCCGCTGGAGGGCAATGCCCGGTCGGTCGGGGCGACCGCCGCCGCACTGGCCGCCCTCACCGCCGAACCGCACGTAATCGAGTACAACGTGCGGCTCGCCCCCGGCACGGACGCGGCCGCCTACGCCGCCGCGGTGACGGCCGCCGAACCGGGCCTGCGGGCTTCGGCGAGCAGCACCGACCCGGACACCGCCACCGCGACCGTGATCGGCTTCTCCACGGTGTTCACCGTCCTGCTGTCCGTGGTGGCCGCGCTCGGCGTCTTCAACACCGTCCTGCTGAACGTCCGGGAGCGCCGCCGGGACCTGGGCATGCTGAAGTCCATCGGCATGACGCCCCGCCAGGTCGTCGCCATGACGGTGACCTCGGTCGCGGGGCTCGGCGCCGTCAGCGGGCTGCTCGGCATCCCGCTCGGCATGCTCGCCCACCGGCTGATCGTCGACCACGTGGAGGTCCTCGTCTTCGCCGAGTCCATGAAGGACGTCTGGCACGCACCGCAGCTGGTCGGCCTGGCTCTGGCCGGCCTGGCGATCGCCGTCCTCGGCGCCCTCGTCCCGGCCCGGTCGGCGGCCCGCCTCACCATCGCGGAGGTCCTCCACAACGAGTAGCGGCAACCGGCCGGCCGGTGCGCGCCGGTGCGGTGCTTCCGAACGCCTCCGCGGGTCGGCCCCGGCCGGCCGGCGGCGGGCGTAGGGTCAGGATCGGATCGGGATCGGGATCGGGATCGGGGTCGGGGTCGGGCTCCGGGTCCGACTCGGGCGAGGAGAGGACGGGCAGGGATGGGCGGCGGCGCAGCGGGGAGCTGGACCAGGATCGACCGGGAGGTGCTGCACTCCGGCCCGTTCATCCGGCTGCTGTCCGACACCGTGCAGGGCCCGTACGAGCCGGCGTTCGGCTACGAGCACATCCAGGTCGCCGACTCCGTAAGGACCGTCGCGCTGGACGACGAGCATCGGCTGCTGGTGGTGGAGGACGACTTCTACCTGACGGGCGGTCGGATGCCGCACCTGCCGGGCGGCGGCGTGGAGCCGGGCGAGGAGCCGGAGGAGGCGGCCCGCCGCGAGCTGGAGGAGGAGACCGGTCTCAGGGCGGCGCGGTGGACTCCGCTGGGCCGCATCCACCCGCTGCCGTCGAGCACCGCGGCGGCCACCCATCTCTTCCTGGCGAGCGGGCTGTCGCCGGGCCGGATGGCACGGGACGAGGCCGAGGCCGGTATGACCGTCCACCGCTGCCCGCTCCCGGAGGCCGTCGACATGGTGGTCTCGGGCGCGATCACCGAGGCGGGCAGCGTCGCCGCGATCCTGCTGGCAAGCCGCATGCCGTCCGGGACACCGTGACGGCCCGGCCCCACGTGGCAGCCGTCGACGGGTCGTGACCTGCCGGGGCGTCAGCCCCAGACCGGGCCGAGGATGGTGCGGCCCTCGGTGCCGGCCGGGTCGAGGAAGCGGGGCACGCCGCCGGTGCCGATCCGTACCGGGAGGGCCCGGATCGCCTTCAGGGTGGTCCCCCAGTGGACGAGTTCGACGACGACGGCCTGCTGGACCTGCTCGGAGAAGGTCATGTCGAAGACGAAGTTGCCCATCCCGTGCACGATCGGCCGGCCCCGGTAGATCTCGATGGGCTGGACCCAGTGCTGGTGGCCGCCGATGACGGCGTCGGCGCCGGCCTCGATCAGGGTGTGGCCGACGGTGTACTGGTCGGCGACCGGGCGGTGGCTGTACTCGCGACCCCAGTGCGGGACCACCACCAGCACGTCGGCGGAGCCGCGGGCCGCCCGGACGGACTGGGCGACGGCCTCCAGGTCGGCGGGGGCGAGTGGGCCGGTGATCGGCGGCATCCGCAGCCAGACGACCCCGGGCGAGGCCGCCCCGGCCTCGGGCGACTCGCCGACGGCGTTGAAGGCGAGGACGCCGAAGCGCAGGCCGCCCGCCGAGGCCAGTGCGGGCTCCCGCGCCGCCGCGATGTCCTCGCCGGCCCCGGTGGTGGCGAAGCCCTCGCCGCGGGCGATGGCCGCGGTGCGGACCAGAGCCGTGGGACCGTAGTCGCCGAGGTGGTTGTTGCCCAGGGTGAGGATGTCGTAGCCGGCCCGGTGCACTCCGGCGAGGGCCCGCGGGTCCGCGCCGAAGGAGTCGCCGCCGTGCGTGGCGCGGCCCTCCTTGGAGAGGGTGCACTCGAGGTTGCCGACCGTCAGGCCGGCGGCGGCCAGCCGGTCCGCGGTCTGCGAGAAGGGGAGCTCCCAGTCGCCGGTGCGCGCCATGCCGGCGCCGACCCTCCGGCCGAGCATCACGTCCCCGGTCCACAGGCTGGTCACCACCGGCCCGGGCCCGCCGGAGGCCGCGACCTCGGCGGTGACGGGGTACGAGTCCGGGGCTGTCAGCGGGTCCACTCCGTCGACCGGCACCGCGGCGATGCCGGGGACGAGCGCGTCGGCGGTCACCAGGGCGGCGGTGTTCCGGTCGGCGAGGGCCGCGGCGACGGCGCCGGGGCCGCGGACCACCCGGAACCCCTGCCAGGTACCGGCCCCGCCGGACTGCACCGCCTCCAGTTCGGCGCGGCTCGCCGCGAGGCCCGGCGACCGGGACGGGTGGACGGCGAGCGCGACCGGCAGCCGCACGGCGGCCCGCGTCGCGGCGGCCTCCGTGGTGCCCGCGCCGGGCTGCGGTCCCGTCCGTGCCGCGGGGCCGCCGCATGCCGCCAGCACTCCCCCGACGCCGCCGATCAGTACGGCGCGGCGGGAGACGCGCGGCGTCATCCGGCGCCCCGAGGGGCACCGGCGGGCGTTCGGGCCACGTTCACACGCTACCCTCCGTAGGCGCAGGCCGCCCGCCGCCGCATCACGGTCGCAGAACGTGACACTCAGTAACCGATTTGCCCGCCGCGGCACTTGGTTGACCTGGTGAATATTACGAAGGGTCACCGATCGGGGCCCCTAACACGGCTTGCTCGCGGAGCAGACGGGCGTAATGTGAACAGTTAGTAACGGAGCCCTGTGATGCAATCCTGTCCGTACTACCGATCGAGTACGGCCCCCGCCGCCGGCGCACGGTCTGCGGCGTGGTGGCAGGAGTACAGGGCACCCCGCGGGCCACCGCCCGGGATGTTGTTTCGGCCCTTCGATCAACCTCGCACAGACGGTGATCCCTCATGCACATACCCAGAATCCTCGCGGCCTCCGCGGCCCTCTCCGGCGCGATTCTGCTGGGGATCGGGCCGGCCTTCGCGGACAGTCCGCACTTCATCAAGTCCTCTGCCTCCATCACGAACAGCGGCGACCTGAACGTGAGCTTCAAGGAAGCCGGTCTCGGCAACAACCAGTTGATCAGCTACGTCGCGAGCGCCAGCGCGGTCGCGGACTACGGCTGCATCAACCATGGCGGAAACCACCCGCAGGCCTCCAACAAGGAGACGGTCAGCGGGCCGGTCTCGGCGGAGGGCACGTTCAGCTCCGGCAAGAACGGAACGATCTCGCAGACCCTGACCCTGCACCCCCCGGGTCCGGGCGACTTCACCTGCCCGGGCAACCAGACGCTGGTGCTTGCTGACGTCACCTACACCAATGTCAGCATCAACGACACCACCAACACCGTCTCGGCGGCCATTCCCGGCACCTTCACCAAGGTCTTCTTCACCTTCTCGTGACCCTCTCGGTCCTGCCGTCACGGCGCACACCAGCGCCGTGGCGGCTGTCGTGTGCCCTTCCTCCGACCGGGCCGACACGTGTCCCTTCGAACGGTGCATCAGCCGCCCGACCGCGACGCCGTGCGAGGCTGCCGGTACGGGACACCACGGAGGACACCATGACGACCGATCCGAACGACCCGACCACCGCGCTGCCCGGCCGCCCGCCCGTGGCCGACCCGGCCGCCTGGCAGGCCGCCCGTGACGAACTCCTGGTCCGCGAGAAGGCCCACACCCGCGAGGGCGACGCCCTCGCCGCGGCCCGCCGCCGGCTGCCGATGGTGGAGTTCGACGGAACGGTCGAGGTCGTCGGCCCGGACGGCCCGGTCCCGTTCCTGGACCTCTTCCAGGGCCGCGACGAGCTCGTGGTCTACAAGCACATGTGGTACGACGGCGCGCCGCACCAGGGGCAGTGCGAGGGCTGCACCACCACGGTCTGGCACCTGAAGGACGCCGTCTACCTCAACGCCCGCGGCGTCTCGTTCGCCGTCCTGACCACGGGCCGCTGGGACGAGGTGGCCTCCTACGTCGAGTTCATGGGCTACACCCAGCCCTGGTACTCGGTGCGCGGCGTGGACGAGCCGGTCGGCGGGGAGATGGGGTACCTCACCTGCTTCCTGCGCGACGGCGACCGCACGTTCCTCACCTACACCACGACGGGCCGCGGCAACGAGCCGGTCAACGGGTCCCTGGCCCTGCTCGACATGACGCCCTACGGCCGCCACGAGGCGTGGGAGGACAATCCCGAAGGCCGGCCCGAGGCCCCCTCGGCCGGCTCGCCGGTCGGCGGGCACGGCTCGCCGATCAGCTGGTACTGGCGCACGGACGCCGACGGCATCGCCACCTGGGGCCCGACCAGCCGTCCCGTGCCGCAGTGGACCCGCCCCGGCGCGACCCCCGTGGAGACCCTCGGCCGGCACGGCCACCACCACTGACGCCCCGTCAGACCGGGTCGAGGACACCGCGGGTGCGCAGTACGGCGACCGCGGCCGCCGGGTCCTCCGCGTACCAGCGGAAGGTACGGGCCTCCGCCGGCCTGCCCAACGCCCGGACGTAGGCGGCCGGCCGGTGCAGGTCGACGGTGACGGTGGTCTGCCCGGCCACCGCGAGATCGGCGCAGCCGTTCTCGTCCACCGCCTCGCCGAGACGGCGGACGCGGGCGAGCTCGACGGCGTCGCGCAGCGCGTACTCGCGGTAGCCGTTGGGCTGCCGCGGGGGCTCCGGCAGCAGGCCGATGCGATGGTAGTGCCGCACGGCACGCGTGGTGACGCCGACGATCCCGGCGAGTTCTCCGATCCGCATGCCCCCCGGTAGAAACCCTGCCGCTGCGACAAGGTCAACCCGGCCGGCGCTGTCGGTCCCCGGTCCTAGGCTGCGCGGTGATCGAGTGGATCACCGGGAGGACGAGGACATGGGCGGCAGCGGATGGTGGGCCACGGGCCCGTACCGGGAGGACCTGGCAGCGGCGCTGCGGCTCGCCCAGGAACTGGAGCTGAAGGACGACGACCACAACTCCGGGGGCATGACCGTGGACGAGCTCTGGCAGGACGAGGAATGGCAGGAGTACATCCTGACCGGCGGCACCGGCTCGGTCCTCGACCAGTGGCGACTGATCGACGCCGAGGCCCCCGACGAGGAGGCCATGATGCGCCCCCTCACCGACCGCGAGGTGCGCACCTGGGCCCCCACCGGCCGGCCCACCGTCGCCGAATGGGTCGACGCCCTCGTGACCGGCACCCTCGAGTACCCCCCGCGAGCCAGCGGCAGGTGCACCGTCCTCCACACCGACGGCCATCCCTCCGCCATCGGCTACTGGGGCGTCACGGCGGACTGATCCGTGCCGTCGACGGCACTCGGGCGGTCACCCAAGGGGCGCGGGGAGCTGCGCAATTCGGATGCGGCCCTCCGTACAGATCACGGAGGCTGCGCCGAGCCCTGCCGCCAGGGCCAGGGTGCGGGGCCGCCGTCCCCGGTCCGGCTGCCGCCGCGCCCGTCGTGGCGGCAGCCGCGGCGAGTCGGCCCGCACCTGGTCGCACGTCCTCCACCGGCGTCTGGTTCGATCAGGACCTGTTGCTGTCGGTGGTCCGCCGCCCGCGCCTCTGCTGTCGCTTCCGCGGCGGGCCCCGCCGTTCTCCGCGGCGGTGCGCCGCTGCCCGGGCGCGACCGTGCGCGGACGGCGCGGTGCAGGTGAGGAGCGGTTCCGACATGTCGTCGTCCGAGGTGCTGTCGGTCGGCCTGCTGGTGGTGGTGCTGGTCTGCGCGGTGGTCCGGCCGTTCGGCCTGCCGGAGGCGGTGGCGGCCGTGCCGGCCGCCGCGGTCGCCCTGGGCACCGGCGTGCTCTCCATGGAGCATGCGCGCGAGGAGGCCGAGCGGCTCGGCCCGGTGATCGGCTTCCTCGCCGCCGTGCTGGTGCTGGCCCGGCTCTGCGCGGACGAGGGTCTGTTCCGCGCCTGCGGGGCCTGGATGGCGCGGACGGCGGCGCACCGGCCGCGCCGCCTGCTGCAGCAGGTCTTCGTGGTCGCCTCGCTGATCACGGCGGTGCTCAGCCTGGACGCCACGGTGGTGCTGCTGACCCCGGTGGTGTTCGCGACCGCCGCCCGGCTGGGCGCGCGGCCCAAGCCGCACGTCTACGCCTGCACCCACCTGTCGAACACCGCGTCGCTGCTCCTGCCGGTCTCCAACCTGACCAACCTGCTCGCCTTCGCGGCCGCCGGGCTGGGTTTCCTGCGGTTCGCCGCGCTGATGGCGCTGCCCTGGACGGTGGCCATTGCGGTCGAGTACCTGGTGCTGCGGCGGTTCTTCGCCGCTGACCTGGACGCGGGCGCCGATGCCCCGCCGGCCGGGGACGCCCCGGAGATGCCGCGGTTCGCGCTGGTCACGGTGGTCTGCACACTGGCCGGTTTCGTACCGGCCTCCGCCGTCGGGGTGGACCCGGCCTGGGTGGCCGCCGCCGGGGCGCTGGTGCTCGCCTGCCACGCGCTGGCCCGCCGGCGGACCACCGTGGCCGCGGTGGTGCAGGCGGCGAGCGTGCCGTTCCTCGCCTTCGTGCTGGCGCTCGGCCTGGTGGTGCGGGCGGTGGTCGACAACGGCCTCGCCGATGCGCTCGGCCACCTCGTCCCGGAGGGCGAGGGCCTGGCGGCGCTGCTCGGGATCGCGGTGCTGGCCGCCGTCCTGGCGAACATGATCAACAATCTGCCGGCGGTGCTGGTGCTGCTGCCGCTCACCGCCCCGACCGGCCCCGGTGCGGTGCTCGCGGTGCTGCTGGGCGTCAACATCGGCCCCAACCTCACGTACGCGGGCTCGCTCGCGACCCTGCTGTGGCGCCGGATCGTGCACGCCCATCAGGGGGAGGTCGGCCTCGGGGAGTTCACCCGGCTGGGGCTGCTCACCGTGCCCGCTTCCCTGGTGCTGTCCGTGGTGGCACTGTGGGGGTCCCTGCAGCTCGTCGGAGGGTGAGCCGGTGGCGGTCGTGGTGTGGGTGGCCGAGGGGACCTGGCAGGCCTGCATCGATGCGATGCGCATGTACGTCCCGGCAAGGACGCCCGTCGTGCTGCTGCACGTGAGCCCGGAGGACGTGGCGGGCGCGGCGCACGGTGCGTTCGCCGGGCTGATGGGGCGTGGGCACCCCCGGAGCAGCCCGCCCGACGGCTGGGGCAGCGACCCCGGCACCCGGATGGAGGCCCTGGCGGACGCCGCCGGCCGACGGCTGCTCGACGCGGCCGCGGAGCGCCTGGGCCGTCCGTGCACCCGGGTCGAGTGCGCCGGGCGGGTCGAGCACGAGGTGGTGACCGCCGCGGCCGGCGCGGACCTGCTGGTGCTCGCCCGGGACGGCGACCGCACCCGCCCGGGCCCGCGCAGCCTCGCCCCGGCGACGCGCTTCGCGGTCGACCACGCGGCGTGCCCGGTGCTGCTGGTGTGGCCCGCACCCCCGCAGGCTCCTGCCCTGCCGCCGGGCGCGCACTGACCCCTGCGGAGGGTGGCCCTGGTGGACCCAGGAACACCGGCACCCTGGGTGGCGCCCCGCCGCGGCGGCAGGCTGACGGATGTCACCGAGCGCCGACGGCAACCGCCGACGGCCCGACCTTCCGCCAGGAGTCCACCGTGTCGTACACCTCCCTCTCCGGCCGCACCGCCGTCGTCACCGGCGCCGCGAGCGGCATGGGCGCCGCCACCGCCAGGCTGCTCGCCGAGCAGGGCGCCTCGGTCGCCCTGCTCGCCCGCCGCGAGGACCGGCTCAAGGAGCTCGCCGCCGGCATCGAGGCCGCGGGCGGCCGCGCCCTGGCCGTGCCCGCCGACGTCACCGACCAGCAGTCGGTGGACGCGGCCGCCGCCCTGGTCGGCGACGGGTTCGGCCGGGTCGACCTGGTGGTGGCCGCGGCCGGGGTGATGCTCCCCAACCCCGTCGACGACGGCCGGATCGACGAGTGGTCCCGCATGATCGACACCAACCTCACCGGTGTGCTGCGGACCGTCCGGGCCTTCACCGGCGACCTGGTGGCCTCGGCCGCCGGGGGCGGTCCCGCGGACCTGGTCACCGTCTCCTCGATCGCCTCCCACGTCAGCTTCCCGAACTACGCCGTCTACAGCGCCACCAAGGCCGCCCTGACCCACCTCGCGGCCTCGCTGCGCAGCGAGTTCGGCCCGCGCGACGTCCGGGTGACCAACATCGAGCCCGGCCTGACCGACACCGAGCTCGGCCACCACATCGACAACCCCGCGCTCGGCCTGGACGGCCAGCTCGGCGCCATGTTCGACGCCATCGGCCCGATCTCCTCCGAGGACGTCGCCGACCTGATCGCCTTCGCCGCGAGCCGCCCGCGCCACGTGAACCTCCGCCAGCTGGTGGTCCTCCCCACCCGCCAGGCCTGACCGGCCCCCGGCCGGGGGGGCCGGCCCGGCAGCTGCCCCGACGCCTGTTCGGACGCCGTCGGTGGCCGGGCCGGGCGGGACGGGCAATGCTGGTCTTCCGGCCCCGTCGTGAACCCCCGAGCACGACGGGGCCCGTCGCGTCCCACGCCCTCCCTCCTGTGGAGGTTCGGCTGTGGAGGTTCGGCGAAGCCGTTGTAGGGCGCTGTACGCGCGGCTACGCTGCCTCCCATGAAGCAGCTGAACGTCCGACTCGACGACGAGGCCCACGAGGCCCTGGAGCAGCGCGCCGAAGCGGCGGGGATGACGCTCCCGGAGTACGCGCGCAAGGTCCTCGCGGAGGAGGCCGACGAGCGCCGCGAGCGCTTCCTGACGGCTGCCGCGCACTTCTCCCAGGAGTGGGGCCCCGCCTTCGAGGCCGAGTTCGGCCCCTACCCGCAGGCCGGCGGCGCCGGGGCGGCGAGCGCCGCGTGATCCTGCGCATCGACCGGGCCTGGCTGCTCGACATCGCCCACCAGTTCCTGCCCGGGGACCCGGACGTGACCGACTACGGGTCGCTGGCCGCGGCCGTCGCCCGGCACGTCGACGAGGTGATGGAGGTGCCGGTCTACGGCGGCCTGCACCAGCGTGCGGCGGCGCTGATGCACCAGCTGGTGCGGGTGCCCGCGCTGCAGTTCGGCAACGAGCACTTCGCGGCCGTCGTCGCCGCCTCCTATCTGAGCGCCTCCGGGGTGATCGTCACCGCGGAGCCCAAGCAGGCCGCCGAGCTCGCCGCCCGGCTGCGCGACGGGCGGGCGGACGTCCGCGAGTGCGCGGACGCCATCCGCGGCTGGTACCGCTGACCGCCGGGCGCACGCGACCGGCTTCGGCGACGGCCCGGTGACGCGCCGGAGCGATCCGACGCCCACCACCGCGTGCCGGCCGCTGCAGGGGACGGCCGCCGTGGTGGCGCGCACCCTGCCCCGACACCGCCGCAGGCCCCGGAGGTTCGCCTTGGCACCGGACACCCCGTACATCGCCGTCGTGGGCCCTGCCACGGCCACCGGACGGGAGCAGCAGCTGGCCCGCCGGGTCGGCGAACTCCTCGCCGGCCACGGCGCGGTGGTGGTCTGCGGCGGCATGGGCGGGGTGATGGAGGCCGTCTGTGCGGGGGCGCACAGCCGCGGCGGCACCACCGTCGGCCTGCTGCCCGGCACGGACCGCACCGGCGCCAACCCGCACCTGACGGTGGCGCTGGCCACCGGCGTCGGCGAACTCCGCAACGGCCTGATCGTGCAGGCGAGCGACGCCCTGCTGGCGGTCGGCGGCAGCTGGGGCACGCTGAACGAGATCGCCCTCGCGGTGCGCCGCGGCAAGCCCGCCGTCGTCCTGGAGGGCTGGGCCGTCCCGGACGCCCCACCGGAGCCCGCCCTCCGCTCCGCCGCCACACCGGAGGAGGCCGTGGCCGCCGTGCTGGACGCCCTCCGCCGCGAGTGACCGGTCAGGCACTCGGCCGGCGGCGCGTACTCACCCGGTCGGGTAGCCGATCTCCGCGACGTCCTCGGCCAGGTCCGCGAGGGTGAGCTCCGGGTTCAGCGACGACACCAGTTCGTGGCTCAGCGGCCGCAGGGCGTACACGGCGCGCACCGCCTCCGGGTCGACGGACACCTCGTAGTAGTCCTCCGCGAAGCGCCGGTACGCCTCCGGGGAACGGTCGACCAGCAGCTCGAACAGCCCCGCTGCCCCGTCCGGGTCGGCGTGGCCGTCCGGGAAGTCGATCACACCGTGCTGCCACCGGTCGTCCGTCCGCGCCCGCCAAAGGCAGACCGTCACCGCGGGCACGCCGTCCTCGTCGGTGAACGCCGGCTCCTCGACGAAGGGCCTGAAGACCTCGGGGACGTCGTCGATCACCCCCGGCCAGGGCTCGGCGTCGTTGCCGTACGGGCTCATCGGCGACTCGTGGTCGAAGCCGCGGACGTACGCGCCGGCCGCCGAGAACACGACGGAGTACTCGTCCCCCGACCCGTTGCGCATCGAGGCCATCTCCTCGCCGTCGGCCCAGCCGGCGTCGAAGGAGTAGTACCGGCCCTCCCAGTCCGGGCTCAGGATCGCATCGAGCATCGCCAGCGAGCGGCACAAGCCCCGCAGGTCTGCGACGGAGGGCAGCAGGCGGGCCACGTCATGAACGGTCACGTGCCCATCCAACCGGACAACCCGACACCACGCCCATCACGCCCCCGGTCGAGGGCCGGTCCGCAGGATCTCCCCGATCCGGTCCACGACCGAGGCACGGGGCCGCGCGCGGACGGCGGCCGCCTCGGTGAGCACCGCCGCCGCCCAGCCGGGCCGGCCGAACCGGTCTGCCGGCCTCTCGCCCACCACCTGCCGGACCAGTTCCGCCGCGGCCACCGTCTCGCGCCGCCGGTAGCCCTGGCGGTGGCGGGTGAACTCCGCGCCCCAGTACTCGTACGGGCTGCGCAGGGACGCCGTCAGCCGGGCGGGCCCGAGCCCCACCGAGGGCGCGGCCCCTCCCAGGTTGAGCAGCAGGCGGCTGAAGCGGGCGAAGCCCCTGGTGTTGGCCAGCCTGCCGGGCTGCACCTGGAGGTCCAGCTCCATGACCCGCGGCCAGGGAATGCGCACGCTCGTCTCCCCGTCGCGCCGGACGGCGACCCCGGCCCGGCCGAGTTCGATGCAGGTCGCACCGGGCGGCTCGGGATCGCCGACCACCCAGTGGTCGCCGACCGCGGACAGCGGTCCCAGTCGGGGGAGCATCGCCGGGCTCCGTTCTGCGGCCCGCCGCCGTGCGGGGCCACGGCCGGGGACCTTCGCGATCACCCTAGGGCGGGTCTTACGGATCTTGCCGATCCCGCGCCGACGGGGTGCCGCCGAGAAAGTGACGGAAATTCACGGGAACCCGAGGGGCCGTCCGGACACTGGATCGGCGTGGAGTCATTCCTGCCCGGTGAGGGGTCGCATGCAGAGGACCGTGAGGCGTTCGGCGCCCTCTTCGACGAGCACGTGCACGCCGTGTTCGCGCATGCCGTCAGAACGACCGGCGACCGGGCCCTCGCCGACGACGTGGTGTCGCTGACCTTCCTGGAGGCCTGGCGGCTGCGGGACAAGCTGCGCGGCGAGGTCCTCCACCCCAGGGCGTGGCTGCTGGGCATCGCCGCGAATGTGCTGCGCAACACCGCCAGGGCGGCACGGCGTCACCGTGCCGCGCTCTTCCGGATGCCACCGCGGGAGCCGGTGCCGGACTTCGCCGAGGAGCTGATCGGGCGGATGGCCGACGCCGAGGCGCTCGCCGCAGCCGTCCGCGCGCTCGCACAACTGCGGCGCGGCGAACGGGAAGTGTTCGCCCTCGTCGTGTGGTCCGGGCTCGGCTACGCGGAGGCGGCCGAGGCACTGGGCGTGCCGGTGGGCACCGTCCGCTCCCGGCTGTCGCGGGCGAGGGAGAAGCTCCGCAGGTCCGTCGCCGCCGAACAGCGCACAGTCCGTTCCGACGCCGGCGGCCCGGCCCCGGCACACCCGCAGGGGAGGCAGCAGTGACCACCGCACCCGGACACCGCCACGACGCCGACGAGCAGAGCGAACGCCGCGCGCTCGCACGGCTGCTGCCCCCGCCGCCGCACGCCGGCCTCTCCGCCGAGCGCCGGCACGCCCACCGGGCCTTCCTGTTGCAGGAGGCCGAGCGACCTGCCCCGTCCCGCGCCCGTCGCCCGCTGCTGGTACTGGCGGCCGCCGCTGCCGTCGCGGCCCTGGTCCTCGGGGTGAACGCCCTGGGTACCGGCGCCCCGCCGGCACCGGTGCCTCCGGCCAGCGCCGCGTCGGTCCGGCTGCTGGAACGGGCGGCCCTCGCCGCCCACGCCGACCCCGGGCCCGCCCCCCGCGGCACCCAGTACGGCTACGTCAGGACGGTCGGCCGCAGCACCGCGCTCAGCGAGGACGGCGGCACCATGCGGCGCGACACCGTCAGCGAGAACACCGAGCAGTGGACGGCCGTGGACGGCACCCGCCCAGGGCTCCGGCGCACCGACCGGGGAGAGCACGAGCTCCCCGCCCCCGGCGCCGGCACGCTCAACTCCCCCACCTACCGCCTTCTCGCCGCGCTGCCCGCCGACCCGGACGCCCTGCTCGCCCGCATCCGCGCGGACGCCGAACTCAACCACGGCGCCGGCTCCGGCTCGACCACCGGCCCCGACCAGGAGGCCTTCACGGCCATCGGCGACCTGCTGCGCAGCTCGGTGGCCCCGCCCGAGGTGAGCGCCGCCCTCTACCGCGCGGCGGCCCGCATCCCGGGCGTGGTCACCGTGGACGACGCCGTCGACGCCGCCGGACGCCACGGCACGGCCGTCGCCCGGGTGCACGGCGGGGAACGCTCCGAGTGGATCTTCGACCCCGGGACCCTGCGCCTGCTCGGCGAACGCACCGTCCTCCTCCAGGACGGCCCCTGGGGCCGCGCGGGCGACGAGGTCAGCTCGATCGCCGTGGTCACCCGCGGCATCGTCGACGCCCCCGGCCAGGTGCCCACCGCGGGCACCTGACGTCGGCCCTGTCAGGCGTGCCGGCCGGGCAGGTCCGCCGAGGCGGGCAGCGCCCGCCAGTACGCCGCCGGCCGGGCCAGCACCTCGCCGAGCAGCCGCCCGGCCGCCCCGGCGAGGGCGCGCGCCGCCTCGTCAGGATCGTCGAACTCCTCCTCCTCGCAGAGGATTTCGTGGCTGCCGCAGTCCTCCCCGTACTCGGCGCAGTCCACCTCGATGTATGCGGTCACCATCCACGGCGGCCCGGCCCGCCGGCCGTGGAGGCAGCGCCGGGGGACGAAGGCCGAAGCCGCCATCCGCACACCCGGCACGCCCACAGCACCGAACACCCCGGTCAGGGTGATCCCTTCACACCGCTCATAGCCCAGGCGCCCGCCCGCCGACAGCCCGAGGTGCACCGCGATCCGCTCCAGGCGCCCGTCCGCAGCCTGCAACTCCTCCGCCGCCGCGTGAGCGTCCCGCACCCCGGGGAAGGCCCACCTGAGGTCGCCGTCGCGCATGGGAATGAACTCGTCCACGCGCAGCGAGTGTAGGTGCCCGCAGCAGTCTCCGGCTCGGCCCTGCCTCCCCAGCCGAGGGCGACACACAACACCGCCCCGACGGCGGCAGGCGAAGCCTCAGGAACCCGCATGCGTTCCCACCTGGGCATCTGGCACGATCGGGCGCGTGCCCGCCCGAAACCGCCGCCTCCCGCGCCACCTGTCCTGGCCGCTCACCCCGACCGACCTCTGCGAGGCCCTCGGCGACGAACCCGTCGACCCGGAGGCCGTGTCGTTCGACGAACACCCCTGGGGCTGCAGAACCCTGCTGACCGTCAGGTGGGTGCCGCCGATCTCGTCCAACTACGGGCAGGGCATCCACCCCGGACTGTGGAACACCCTGCAGATCGCCGTCGCCCCGCTTCCCGCCGGCGAGCGGGCCGCCGCCCGCGAGCTCCTGCGGGGGCGGGTGCTTCCCGAGCTCCGCGCCTGGATCGCCAACGCCCGGCAGGCGCCGGAGGGTTGGAGGCTGAGCCCGCACAGCCGTTCCTGGCGGATCGAGGACGGCGCCATCACCCGCAGCGAGGACGGGCAGCCGTTCCGCTGAGGCCGGCCGTCAGCCCTGAGGGGCGCGGTCGGCGGAGAAGGTGAGGCCGCCGTCGGCGAGCGGGCGGCGGCCCGGGGCGGGCACGGTCGGCTCGGACGCGGGCGGGGGCAGGAACAGGGCCCGGTCGATCGGCGGGAGCGGCCGGCGGTCCGGGGCGTCCACCGCGTCGGTGGCCGGAGCGGAGAAGACGGGCATGCCCAGCGGGCGGCGATCATCGTTCACGTCCGCAGCCTGGCCCACCAGGGCACACTCGGGCAACCGCATTCCGTGGCGGGTCGGCGGAGGAGCCGTGGAGGCCCTGCGCCGACCGTCAACCGACGGGCCGTCGGAACGAGTTGCCGGGCGGGCCGGGCATGCTTGCTCCTATGACCGCTCCGGACCCTTCGGGCCCCGCTACGATCTTCCGCAGGTGAGCCGGGAAGTCTGGTCGGCACGTTGCCCTGCCGCGCCCGGAGCCGCCCTGTGAACCACGCCCGACGGTCCGACCGTTGCGCTGTGCCGGCGGTGGGCCGGTGAATCCGCAGTGGGTACTTCCGGCCGTCACCACGGCGGTGTTCCTGCCCCCGGCCGCCCTGCTGGCGTCCGGTCGGGTGCCGGCCCGTTGGCGCAGCCGCCTGGAGCCCGTCCGGCTGCGCGGCCTGTCCCTCCCCGGCCTGTCCCTCCTCGGCCTCTACCTGTCGGCGCCGGCCAACGGCGTGCCCCGCACCCTCGGGGCGGGCTTCGGTGTGGTGCTGCTCTGCTCCGCGGCCGGGCTGCTGTGTGCGCTGGGCGGCCCGTCGCTGCTCGTTGTCGCCGGCCGGCGGCAGGCCGCACCGGCCGCGGGCAGGGCGGACGAGCCGCGGTGAGCTGCGCGGGCTGACCGGCGGGGTCAGGGCCGGGGCCCTTCCAGGGTTTCCAGGAGGGTGCGCAGGGTGGCGGCGAGTTCCTCGCGGCCGGCGGCGTCGAGGCCGGCGAGGAGCCGCTGTTCGGTGGCGAGGTGGTCGGGCAGGGCGCGGTCGACGAGGGCGAGGCCCTCGGCCGTCAGGGAGACCAGGACGACGCGGCCGTCGGTGGGGCTGGGGCTGCGGGTGATCAGTCCGTTCGTCTGCAGGCGGTCCAGGCGCTGGGTGATGGCGCCGGAGGTGACCATCGCGGAGCGCATGAGTTCGGCCGGGGTGAGCGGGTTGTCCGGGCCGTTGCGGCGCAGGGTGGCGAGGACGTCGAAGGAGGGCGTGTCGAGGCCGTGTGCGGCGAAGGTGCGGCGCAGCTCGGGTTCGATGAACATGACGAGCCGTTTGAGCCGTCCGATCACCGCCATCGGGGAGACGTCCAGGTCGGGCCGCTGTCGGGCCCACTGGTCCAGCACGGTGTCGACGTGGTCTGCCATGGCGGAAGCCTAGCGGAATGTCTTAGCGGTGAGATACATTCTCTTAGTGCTAAGAAATCGACCTGCCACCCTGCTGCTCACCGCCCTCGCCCCGGCCGTCTGGGGCTCCACCTACCTCGTCACCACCGAGTTACTGCCGCCCGACCGACCGCTGACCGCGGCCGCGCTGCGCGCCCTGCCCGCCGGACTCCTCCTGCTGCTCATCACCCGCCGCCTCCCGAGCGGCAGTTGGTGGTGGAAGTCGCTGGTGCTCGGCGCGCTGAACATCGGCATCTTCCTCGCGCTGCTCTTCGTCGCGGCCTACCGTCTGCCCGGCGGGCTCGCCGCCACCGTCGGCTCCGTCCAGCCCCTGCTGGTCGTCGGACTGTCGGTGGCACTGCTCGGCCAGCGGTTCACCTTGCGCTCCCTGGTCGCCGCCCTCGGCGGCATCGCCGGGGTCGGCCTGCTGGTGCTGCGCGCCGATGCGCGGCCGGACGCGATCGGCATCGCCGCGGCGCTCGGCGGTGCCGTCGTCATGGCCTCCGGCGTGGTGCTCAGCAAGCGGTGGGCGCCGCCCGCCGGGCTGCTCGCCGTCACCGGCTGGCAGCTGGTCGCCGGCGGGCTGCTGCTGGCCCCGACCGCGCTGCTCGCCGAGGGGATGCCACCCGCCCTGACCGTCCGGAACCTCGCCGGGTACGGCTACCTGGGGCTGATCGGCGCCGCGGTGGCGTACGCGCTGTGGTTCCGCGGCATCCGCGCCCTCTCCCCCACCGAGGTCACCTTCCTGGGCCTGCTGAGTCCGCTGGTCGCCACCGTGCTCGGCTGGCTGGCGCTCGACCAGGGGCTCACCGGCCTGCAACTGCTGGGCGGGGCGCTCGCCCTCGGCTCGGTCGTCCTCGCCCAGACCCGCCCCGCCACGGCCGGCCCGCGACCGGGCCGTCCGACGCCCGTCCACAGGGAACCCGGCCGCCCGGACAGTCGGCCGGCCGACAGCCGCGTCCCGTCCGCCGCCGGCTGACCGTCACGACGCACGCGCCCGGCCCGCTCGGCCGAGTGCGGCCTGCCACCAGGCCTCTCCGTCGTGCCACCGGTCGGTGGGGGCGAGGCCGGCTGCGGCGGCCACGGCGGCGGACGGCGTTCACATCGGCTCCCGGGGCAGGGCGGTCGGCGGCCGGACGGTCAGTCACGGCCGCGCCAGCGGAGGATCTCGAGGGCCGCGCCGACCTGGAGGGTGTGCTCGGCGAGCGGCCGCGGCAGCAGCCGGTCGGCGCGGGCCAGCCGCCGGAGCATGGTGTTGCGGTGGGTGAACAGCCGGGCGGCGGCCCGGGAGGCGTTGCACTGTTCGGCGATGAAGACCCGCACCGCCTCGGTGATCTCCGGGGACGCGGACTCCAGGTCGCCGAGCGTGCGCTGGACGAAGCGGTCGGCGCGTTCCGGGTCCTGGGTAGCGAGTGCGACGAGTTCGACCTCGTCGTGCGAGGCCAGCCGGTGGGCCGAGCCCAGTCTGGCGAGCATCTGCTGGGTGGTCAGCGCATCGAGGTGACTGCGGCGGAAACCGTCCATGCCGGGCGCGGCCGAACCGAGGGCGATGCGGACGGCCGGCAGCCCGGCGAGGGCGGTGTGCAGGTCGCCGGTGTCGGGCCGGCCGTGCACCCACACCCAGCGGCTGGCCGCGCTGGCGATGATGCTCAGCGGACGCGTCCGGCCGGCCGCGGCGGCGAGGGCGTCGGCGGCGCGGTCCAGCTGGCGGAGGTCGGCCGCCGGGTCGTCGGCCCACAGGACGGCTGCGGTGTGCTCCGGTTCGAGGGCGTAACCGAGCCGGGCCTCGGCGCGTTGCCGGGTGATCGGCGCGCCGTCCAGCAGCAGGGTGGCGGTCTCGCGGCGTTCGGCGTGGGTGCCGCGGGTGAGTTCGCCGCGCTCGGCGTCCATGCGTGCGGAGATCGCGGCGACGGTGGCGTCGACGAAGGCGGAGATGGAGCGCAGCGAGACGTCGAGGAGTTCGCGCAGTTCCTCGGGGTCGGTGGTGAGGGAGCAGGCGACCTGCGTCCACATCCGGGTGGCGACGCTCTCGCCGACCCGGTAGGCGTCGAGTGCGGACTCGTCGAGGCCGCGCCGGACGAGGTCGCGGGCGACGGCCAGCGGCGCCTCCCCGTCGTTGGCGGGGACGGGTTCGCCGGGGGAGCGGATGTTGGCGGCGGCCCAGAAGAGCAGGTTGGAGCGGTTGGTCCGCCGGGCGCCCGCGGCGAGCACCGGGTCGGTGGCGATCTGCTGCCTGGACTCGCCGGCCAGGGTGGCGGCGTCGAGCTCGGCCAGCCACTCCGGCGGCGGGTTGAGCGCGATCTCGGCACCCCGGCGGATCAGCTCCCGGACCCGGGGCGACGGCGGGTTCCACGGCATGGCGGCAGTGTAGTGGTGCAGAGTGCACCTCCTCCGGAAGGATGCGGTGCAGTCCGCCCCTGGCCGGAGGGCCGGGCCGGGCCCACCATGGAAAGACCCTGCCACCTCCGTCCCTCGGGAGCCGCCACCCATGTCCTCCGCCGCCGCACCGCCCGCAGCCGAGCACCTCGACGTCCTGATCATCGGTGCCGGAATCTCCGGCATCGGGGCGGGGCGGTACCTCAAGACGGAGCTGCCGTCGAAGAGCTTCGCCGTGCTCGAGGCGCGGGGCGCCTCCGGCGGCACCTGGGACCTCTTCCGCTACCCGGGCATCCGCTCCGACTCGGACCTGCACACCTTCGGCTACGAGTTCAAGCCCTGGCGGGACAAGGAGGCGATCGCCTCCGCACCCCGGATCCTGGCGTACCTGCGGGAGACGGTGGCGGAGAACGGCCTGGAGCCGCACATCCGCTACCACCACCGGCTGGTCTCCGCGTCCTGGTCCTCCGAGCGGGCACGCTGGACGGTCGAGGTCGAGCGCACCGACACCGGCGGGCGGACGGAGCTGACCTGCAGCTGGCTGTTCTGCGCCGGCGGCTACTACCGCTACGACGAGGGGTTCACACCCCGCTTCGAGGGCCGGGAGCGCTACCGCGGCACCGTCGTGCACCCGCAGCACTGGCCGGAGGACCTGGACTACGCCGACAAGCGCGTGCTGGTGATCGGCAGCGGCGCGACCGCGGTCACCCTGGTGCCGGCGATGGCCGGCACGGCCGCGCACATCACCATGCTGCAGCGGACGCCGACGTACATCCTGCCGGTGCCGAAGAGGGACACCGTCGGGAACCTGCTGAAGAAGGTCCTCGGGGAGGAGCGCGGGCACGCGCTGACCCGGCGCAAGAACATCGCCCAGCAGCGGGCGGTCTGGCGGCTCTGCCAGCGGTACCCGAAGGCGGCGCGCCGACTGATCCGGTGGATCAACGTCCGCCAGCTGCCCGCGGGTTATCCGGTCGACGAGCACTTCAACCCGCCGTACGACCCGTGGGACCAGCGGCTGTGCGCCGTACCGGACGGCGACCTGTTCAAGGAACTCCGCGCCGGACGGGCCTCGGTGGTGACCGACCGGATCGCCACGTTCACCGAGCGCGGGGTGCTGCTGGAGTCCGGCCGGGAACTCGAGGCGGACATCGTCGTCACCGCCACCGGCCTCAATGTGCAGGCCTTCGGCGGGGCGCGGCTGACCGTCGACGGGGAGCAGGTCAGCCTGCCCGACACCGTCGCCTACAAGGGCATGATGCTGTCGGGCGTGCCGAACTTCGCCTACGCGATCGGCTACACCAACTCCTCGTGGACGCTGAAGGTCGGCCTTTTGTGCGAGCACTTCTGCCGGCTGCTCGCCCACATGGACGCCCAGGGCTGGGACGCCTGCCGGCCCGAGCCCGCCGACCCGGCCATGCCGACGCAGCCGTTCCTCTCCTTCGGCGCCGGCTACATCCAGCGCGCCGTCGACCAACTGCCGCGCCAGGGCGACCGCATGCCGTGGCTGACCTCGATGGACTACCAGGCCGACGTCAGACTGCTGCGCGCCGACAGCGTCCTCGACCCGGAGCTGCACTTCTCCCGTGTCACCCCGTCGGCGGGGGGCCGCCCGGACGAGCGCCGGGCGGCCCGCAGTCAGGCTCCGGCGGGCTGACGGCGTCCGAAGCGGCCGCCGAGCCAGGCGACCGCAGCGAGGACACCGGCGAGCGGGCCGAGGAACGGGGCCGGCGTGGTGTGGAAGACGGTGCTGCCGAGCACGCCGACGAGCTGCCACACCGCGCCGAGCACGGCCGCGGCGGACAGCCAGTGCCAGCGGTCCCACCGCAGGACGGCGATTGGCAGCACCAGCACGGCGACGGTCTGCACGACGAAGCCGTACCGGAACCAGCTCTCGTAGAGGACGTTCCACCACTGGTCGCCGCTGGTGCGGTCGGTGAGGAAGTCCTCGCGGTACTCGAGGAAGGTGGTGCTGTGGCGCCCCGACCACCAGGGCCACGCATAGAGGCCCACCAGCGTCAGGACGGCGGCGGCCACCGCGAGCCAGGCGTAGCCCGCCCGGCTCCGGCGGGTGTGGTCGATCAGCGGCATTGCTCCCCCTTGTGTCCCCCGGCAGCTCCCGTGCTGCCGTCACCAGTGTGTCGACCGCCGGCCTCCCCCGGTAGGGGTCCCCGGGAACGACCGGTCGGTCAGGGGACGCGCCAGAGCTGGGACCTGGCACCGGGAACGCAGTCGCTGACGGTCAACTGACGGTTGGCGCCGTTGTCGGTGAGGCAGGACGTGCCGGGCCCGTAGGAGGGCTTGATGGTGTAGGTGCCGGCCCCGGCGTCGACCACCGTGAAGGCGGTGATGTGCGCGAAGCCGTCGGCGAGTTCGGTCCCGCCCGGGGTGGACGAGCCGTACGGGACTCCCAGTTTCGGGTAATTGGTACTGCAGGCGTGCAGCGCCACGTACGGCGGGACGGTCCCGACCCGCATCCAGCCGTACTCGGTGTGGCCGCCCATGACGACGGCGACACCCCCGGTCAGGGCGGCCGAGGCCAGGCCCACCTTGAGCCCGTCGCCCACGTTGGTGATCGCTCCCCAGCCCGAACCGCCGCAGCCGTTCGGCACGGTGGCCGGTGTCGCGGGCGCCGCCGTGGTCGGCCTGCTGCCCGTCCCCCCGCCGCTCGCGCCGGAGCCTCCCCCGCTCCCGGAGCCGCCGCCCGCCCGGGTGCCGCCCGCGCCGCCGCCGGCCTGCGTGCCACCGGCACCGCCGACGGGTACGGCTCCGCCCGCCGCGCCTCCGGCGGCCGCACCGCCGGCCGGAACACCGCCGGCCTGGGCGCCGCCGCCCGCGCCGCCGTCCGGCGCCGCCGGGCTCGCACCGGGCGCCGAGGAGACTGCCGCGGGCGAGGCCGGACCCCCGGCTGCGCCGCCGGCCGCCGCGGCCGGGGTGACCGGGACCGGGCCGGTGGACGACCGGCTGTCGGGCGCGGCCGCGCGGGCCTGCCAGGGCAGCAGGTCGAGCCGGTCCACGGTGACGACGGACGTGGCGACGACCACCGGGACGACCAGGGCCACCAGGGTGCTGCGAGCCCTGCGCGGGGGCATCCGCCCGGTCTCCGGGGCGATCACCACCGCCGGGGGCTCCGGCTCGGCCTTCGCGGGCACCTGCGCCGGGCCATCGCCCTCGGGCTTCTCGGGCTTGTCGGGCTTCTCCGCCGTGTCGGGCTTCGTGGGCCTCTCGGGCTTGTCGGGTCGCAGGCCGAGGTCGACGGTGGGACGGGAGACGGCCACCGGGCCGCCTGCCGCGGACCGCACCGCGGCCGCCATCTCGACGGCGTCGGCGAAGCGCTCCTCGGGCTGCTTGGCGAGGGCCTTGGCGACCAGTGCGCGGACCGGCTCCGGGAGTTCGGCGGGCAGCTCCGGGGCCGGTTCCCGGACGTGCTTGAGCACCACCTCCAGGGCGGTCTCGCCGGTGAACGGCGGTGCCCCGGTCAGAAGTTCGTAGCAGACCGCGCCGACCGAGTACAGGTCGGAGGCGGGGGTGGCGTCCCGGCCCTCGGCCCGCTCCGGGGCCATGTAGAGGGCGGTGCCGATCACGGCGTGCGCGGTGGTGATCCCGGTCTCCGCGAGCGTGCGGGCGATGCCGAAGTCGGTGACGGTCACCGCCCCCTCGCCGCTCAGCATCAGGTTGACGGTTTGATGTCGCGGTGCACGATCTTCCGCCGGTGCGCGGCGTGCAGGGCGTCCAGGACCTGGGCGACGACGTCCAGGGCCCGCGCCACCTCGAGCGTGCCGGTCTCCTTGCGGACCTGGTCCAGCGGCCGGCCGTCCAGGAGTTCCATCACGATCCAGGCGAGCCGCCCGGAGGGGTCGCCGTCGTCCTCGCCGTAGTCGTGGATGTCCACAATGCCGGGATGGCTGACCGCGGCGAGCACCTTGGCCTCGCGGCGGAAGCGCGCGGCGAACGCGGCGTCCTCGAGCAGCGCCGGGAGCACGATCTTGACGGCCACCTCGCGGCCGAGCACGCCGTCCACCGCCCGCCAGACCTCGCCCATGGCGCCGCTGCCGAGCCGCCCGGCCAGCGTGTACCGTCCACCGAGTACCGTGCCCTGACCCCACATGGCTGCAATCCCCCTGCTGTACCCGGACGTTCCGGGTGCGATCCCAGGACGAGTGTGGCTGCTCCGCAGTCTGATGTGAAGTCAGTTTCTAGAATATATTTCTACTTTGGGCCACCACCGGGCCCGCCACGACAGACAGGACGGCCCGACATGTCCCCGAAGCAGCAGCGCGGCGAGGCCACCGTGGAGCGCGTCCTCGCCGCCGCCCTGGACGTCTACGCCGCCTCGGGCCAGCAGGGCTTCACCGTGAACGCGGTGGCCAAGGGCGCCGGCGTCAGCCTCGGCAGCCTGTACCACCACTTCGGCAGTCTCGACGGGCTGGCCGCCGCGCTCTACATCCGGTGCATGGAGCAGCTGTTCGACGAGATGGTCGGCGCGGTCGCCCGCACCCGCACCGCACGGACGGGTGTGCGGGCGATCGTCGTGGCCTATCTGCGGTTCACCCGGGAGCACCCGGACGCGGCGCTCTTCCTGCACGCCTCCGCCTACTCCGGGTACCTGGCGGCCCATGCCGACGAAATCCGTGCCGCCAAGGCGGCCAAGCTGGGGGCGCTCGCGGAGTGGCTGGGCCCGCGGATCATCTCCGGCGAGATCGCCCCCATCCCCTCGTCGCTCATCGAGGCACTGGTGCTCGGCCCGGCCGCGGAGGCCGCGCGGCGCTGGCTCTCCAGCACCTACGACCTGGACCTCGACCAGGCCGAACGCATCCTCCCCGACCGGGTCTGGCGCTCCCTCCAACCCGACTGACGGGCTTTGCCGGCAGTGGAGCAAGAAGCAGGAACAGCAGAGCGACCCGGGGAACACCCGGCCCCGGACAGACACCGCTGCGGCGGCAGCCCACGACCGGGCGGGCGACGCCCCTACGGGCGGTCGACCTCCGGCGGAGGAGGGAAGATCCCGGTCTCCAGGTGTCGAAGGAAACGCTCCAGGCGGCGGCGTGCTCCTCGATCCACTCGGCCCGGACCACGGGCGTGGGCGGCGCCACCGGATACAGCTCCTCCAGGAAGGCCTGCGCGGCCCGCAGCACGTCCTGCTCGGTCATGTGACGGGTGTTCCTTTCGTCAGGGGCGGCACGAGAGCGGTCCCGACCTCACACGACCGGACCGGTGTTCCCGGTTTCACCGGGCGGCCGTCGTCTGCCGTCCCGCCCGATCGCGGATTCCCTCCGCGGGATTGCACCGCAGTACGGGCCGATCCGTCCTACGATCGGCTGCACCGACGGGCCGGACGGGTCGGCCCGGGCAGGACACCGGGGGCGGTTTTGGGCACGACGGAGACGACGGCGCAGGCCGTCGGCAGACTCACCGCGGACTGGACGCGGATCGTGGACGGCAGCAGCGGGACGGTCTTCACCGCGGTCGGCGTGTGGCCGCTGCTCGCGTTCCTCGCCGCGGGCGCCGACGAACCCGTCCGACGGGAGCTGGAAGAGGTGCTCGGCGCGCACGCCGAGGACGCGGCCGGGCGGGCCCGCGACCTGCTCGCCGTGCTCCGCGAACTGCCCGGGACCAGTGCCGCGATCGGTCTGTGGACCCGGGAGCACCTGGTCGTCGAACCGCAGTGGCTCGCCTGCCTCGGCCCGGGCAGCCACGCCCGGCTCACCGGCGACCCGGCCGAGGACCAGGCGACGATGGACGCCTGGGCGTCCGACCGCACCGACGGCATCATCGAGCGGATGCCGGTACGGGCGACCGACATCCTGCTGCTGGTCCTGGCGAGCGCCGTGACCGTAAGGACCCGGTGGCTCCGGCCCTTCGGCCCGACCTTGCTGCGGCCCGGGGCGGGCCCCTGGGCGGGCCGCCTGCTGACCGCACTGACGGTCGACGCGGCCGACCTGTTCGACCGGCTCGCGGTGGCGGAGACCGCGGCCGGCCCGGTCACCGAGGTCCGGCTGCCCGGCACCGGCGACGTCGACGTCCACCTGCTCGCGGGCGAGGCCGACGCGCCGCTCGGCGCCGTCCTGTCCGCCGGGCTCGACCTCGTGGCGCAGCGGTGCCGACGCATCCCCGTGACCGCCCTGCCCACCGGCAGCGAGTGGCCCGGACTGACCGTCCGTGCCGCCGACAGCCTGCAACCGCACGACCGGCTCGCCCTCACCACCGTGCCCTTCGCCCTCACGGGCGAACACGACCTGCTCGACCGGCCGCCCGTCTTCGGACTCGCCACGGCCACCGAGAAGGGCGGCTTCTCCGGCATCAGCCGCAGCGAGCCGCTGGCCGTCTCCAGCGCCCGGCAGAACGCCGCCGCCACCTTCGGCGCCCACGGTTTCGAGGCGTCCGCGGTCACCGCCGTCGGCATGTCCCGCAGCGCCGCCGGATTCAGCCGGCCCCTGCACCGGATCACCCTGGCCGAGGCGGTCTTCGACCGCCCGTTCGCCTTCCTCGCCGTCCACCGCCCCTCCGCCCTCCCCCTGGCCGCCGGCTGGATCACGGAGCCCGACACCTCGGACGTGTTCTGAATCGTCCTGGAGGTGCCCCACAGGGGGCACGGGAACTGCGCAATTCGGATGCGGGCCGCCGTACGGATCACGGCTCGGCCGTGCTTTCGTGACACCTGCACCCGGGCTGCGCCGTTCCGCCCCAGCCCCTGGGACAGGAGATACCCCCAGCGCCCCTGAGTCACCCGAGTGCCATGTGAAAACGGCTCCGAGGCCCGTCCGACCGGACGGCCTGATGGTCACCGGCGAGCACGACGTCTTCCTCCCGCCCGGGCGGCTTGCCACAGCAGGGCGCAAGACTTTCGCCGTCGAGCCGGGTGTGGTCTCCGGGGCCGGACACCTCCTGGTCGAAGAGCACCCCGAACACCTGGCCGGCCTGCCGGCGAACCCGGGCCGGTCCGCCGCAGACACAGCGGTGGGGCAGCCGACTTCCGACTACATCGGCTGACAAGAACGCCCGGCCGCCGCGCCGACCGTCCGGGACCTCGGCAGGTGTACGACGGATGATCACCGGCAATCGGGGTTCCCGTCACCGCCGGGTGGCTCATGACGGCCGGCCGCCGAACTGCCAGCGGTGCACCTCGATGTCCGCGTACCGGTCCGCGGTGAGGACGGCGCGCGCCGTCTCCGGGTCCGGTGCCCGGACCAGTGCCGCTGTGCCCAGCCAGGTGGTTCCGTCGTCGGACAGCAGTGGCCCGTAGGCGATCAGTTCGTCCCGGTCGGACGGCACGTCGAGGTCGGCGGGCTCGCCCGAGCCCAGGCCGAGCACCAGGAACCGGTGGCCGCCCGTCCGGCCCCCGGGGAATTCCCACATGGTGCGGCCCAGCAGGTTGCGCCACCGCCGCAGCAGGACGTCCCGGTACACCCCGGCCTGGTAGCCCGGTTCGTCGAAGGCGAACGCGCGTGCGGCGGCCGGGCCGGCCAGGTCGACGATGTGCACGCTGCCGGTGGGCACCCCGTCGGCGTCGGTGAGCGTCGGCCCGCGGGCGGTCATCTCCGCCGCATACCCGTCCATGTAGGACCAGTGCTGTTCGAGCAGTTCGTCGCGCAGCGCCAGTGAGTCGGGCCGATCGCGGTGATAGCAGAAGAACTCCATGCCGGCAGTCTTTCGGCGCTCGGAGCCCCGGTACAGCGAATATCGGGGCCACCGGGAGGTCCCCGACCGCCGCAAGGGCACGCAGGCCGACGACCGGCAGGAGGCCGCCGTGCAGGCGCCGGCGAGGCTGTGTCCGGTCACACCCCGCCCGCGGAGGCGTGGCGTTCGGCGCGGCGGAGGTTGCCGGCGAGGCCGCCCAGTTCGAGCGAGGCGCTGTTGAGGACGAATCTGGCGTTGGGGGTGTGGAGTCGGCCGGGGAGCACTCCGCTGAGGTCCTTGAGAACTTCCAGCACCGCTGCGAGGGCGCCCAGCAGGTGCTCCTCGTCGGCCCTGGGCACCGCGTCGTGGCGGGCGCGGGCCGGGCCGAGCGCGGTCTCGCGCAGCTGCGTCTCGACCGCCCGGACCGCGTCGACGATCCGCTGCAGTTCACTGTCCATGCCGGCTCCTTCGGCGCGTGGAGCGGATTCGGCCGCCGCTCCTCCCACCAGGTCCTACCCACCCGCGGACCGCGCCGCGCCGGGGCTTGTCCGACACGCCGTCACCTCCGTAGGGTGGCCAGATGATCATTTCTTCCGTCCGCGGGCGCTCGGCCCCTGCAGCGACGGCGGACCGAACGGGGCGCTGACATGGCGCCCCGGGTGTACCGCCTCACCCCGTACGACCCTGCGGCGGAGGCGGAGTACGACGCCTGCTCCCCCGCCGCACACCGCGCCCGCGCACAGACCGCCGCGGCCCTCGCCGATGCCGCCGCCGGGTTCGCCCGGGCGGCAGGTGCGGAGCGGCTGGTGATCGGCAGTCCGATGGTGGAGGGGTTCTTCTCGTTCTCCACCCGGGGTTCCCGTGGGCGGGACGGCCTGGCCGGGGTGTTCCCCGGCGATCTCACCGGCTTCCACGACGGCGCCGGCCTCCCGGTGGCCGCCGGTCTGGCGCTGCTGCGGGCGGTGCTCCAGCGGGAGGGCACCTGGTGCAGGCTGCGGGCCGGCGGCGGGTTCTTCCTCCACCCCGGGCACCGCGACGACCTGTTCGTCGGCTTCGCCGGCGGCGACGGCCCGTTCGCGGAGGCGCTGACCGGGGCCCGCGGCCTGGGGCTGTTCGCCGAGAAGGTCGGACGTTCCCCCTACGACCCCTCCCTCGACGAGACGGACGTCCGGCCGCCCGCCGACGGGGTGTTCTGGACCGGTGTGCACTGCCTGGTCGCCGAACGCGGGGCGGTCCTGCTGGAGGAGGAGTACGCGGCCCACGGCCGCCGCTGGCACCGGCTGGCCACCGAGGCCGCGGTGACCGCCGTCCGCGGGCGCCTCGCCCCGCGGGCCCGGCTGGCGGTGTGGCCGGACCTGACCGAGGACATCGAGGCGGTCCGCGCCGGGGTCCGTGCCGGCGGGCGCCCTCACCTGCTCGTCCGTCAGGAGGCCGACGGCGCCTTCCCGACGGTGCGCATCGCCGAACCGTGGATGGGCCGCACCGGCGACCCGCACCCTGCCGTCCCCGCCGGTCCGGGGCGGCGGGCCGGGCTCGTCCCGCTCCAGCCGGCCGACCGGCGGCCACTGCTCGCGGCTGTGCTGCCGGACGCCGACGGGGTCGTCCGGGCCCGGTGGCGGACCAACCCCACCCCGGCCACCGGACGGCGCGCCCTGCTCGCCGGCCTGCGGATCGGCGACGTCGTGACCGGCACCGTGGCGAGCGGCCTGGACGACGTCGGTGTGCACGTGGACCTCGACCACCCGTCGGGGCGCGGCGCCGGCTTCCTGCGCGTCCCGGAGATGTCCTGGACGTACTTCGACTCGCTGGACGAGGTGGCCCCGCTAGGCCGCCGGATCAGGGCCCGGATCCTCGACGTCGACTGGGCGCGGGAGCGGGTCGGACTGTCCGTCAAGGCGCTGCAGCCCGACCCGTGGCGGCTGTTCGCCGACCGCCTCCGCCCCGGCACCGAACTCCCCGGCACGGTCGTCAGGCTGCTTCCGTTCGGCATCTTCGTCCGGGTGGCTCCGGGCGTCGAGGGTCTGGTCCACGCTCCCTGGCCCGGCCGTCCGGAACCGGCGGTCGGCGACCCGGTCCGCGTCACCGTTCTCGCCGTGGACCGCCCGCGCCGCCGCATCACCCTCGGCCTTCCGGACGGTGCCGTGAGGCCCTCGGCGGACGGCGCCCGCCGCCGCGGGACGGGCGGTTAGGATTCCGGTACGGCATCGCGTGTCGGTCACCGACCGGGTGAGGCATGGAGGTGCCCGTGAGATGCCCTACGGAGGCATTCCACACATGCCAGTCGAGTTGAACCACACCATCGTCCACGCCCGGGACAACCGGGAGTCCGCCGCATTCCTCGCGCACGTCCTCGGGCTCGAGGTCGGCGCCGAGTGGGGCCCGTTCATTCCGGTCGCCACCGCCAACGGGGTCACCCTGGACTTCGCCACGATCCCGGCCGAGTCGATCGTCATGCAGCACTACGCCTTCCTCGTCTCCGACGAGGAGTTCGACGCCGCTTTCGCCCGCATCCGGGAGGGCGGCATCGGATACTGGGCCGATCCGCACCTGAAGCAGCCGGGCGAGATCAACCATCACCACGGCGGCCGCGGCCTGTACTTCATGGACCCGGCCGGGCACGGCATGGAGATCATCACCCGCCCCTACGGCAGCCACGAGCAGCCGGCCGGCTGAGCCGGCACCGCTGCGGACGGCCGGGACCCTCCCGGCCGTCCGCGGTCAGTCGATCTCGAATTCGGCCCACTCGATGCCGGTGAACTCCACGGCCGGACCTGCGGCCCGGCGTCCGGCGTCACGGAAGTAGGCGTCCTGGAGCCCTCGGCCAGGATGTCGGCCGGGCATGCAATCCCCGAGGTACCGCCTTGTGCCCTTGACCTCATGTCGACTTCATGTTTTACGGTCGAGTCACCGAGACGATCAATCGCAGGGGGACCGAACATGACGATCCAGCACCTCACCGACGCCGAACTCGCCTCGCAGCCGGCCGCCTACTGGACGGGCACGGCCTACGAGTCGATCATCGCCTTCACCCGGGCCCGGCAGGCCGAACTCGGCTTCACCCAGCCCCAGTACTGGGTGCTGCGGCACCTGTCGACGCACGACCTCTCGGCCGACGGACAGGGCATGACGGTCGGCGAACTGCAGCTGGCCATGAGCGGCTACCTCAGGCCGGAGGACGACCTCGCGGCGGAGTCGGCCGTGATGCTCGAGCACGGTTGGCTGACCCGCGACGGCGAGGGGCGGCTGTGGATCACCGAGGAGGGGGACGCGGCCCGGGCCGGCCTCAAGGAGCACGCCCCGGCGATCCGCGCCGGCATCCACGAGGGCATCGACGACGCCGACTACGTCACGGCCCTCAAGGTGCTCCGCCAGATGATCCGGAACACCGGCGGCACCCCGGCCTGACCCGGCGGTCAGTCGGTCGGCCCGGTACCCGCCGCCTCCTCCCGGCGGCGCTTGCGGCGGCGCCACAGCAGGGTCGCACCGCCGACCAGCATCACCATGCCCACGGCGGCGACGACGCCCTTCCAGGTCTCGTCGAAGAGCGCGCCGCCGAGTGCGCCGATCAGCGTGTAGAAGCCCGCCCACGCCAGGGCGGCCGGCGCCTCGGCGACGGCGAAGCGCCGCACCGGCCAGCCCGAGAGCATGCAGGCGCCGATCATGAACATCCGTCCGCCGGGGACGAGCCGGGACGGCACCAGCACGATCCGGCCGTGCTCGTCCAGACTCCGCTCGGCCGCCTGCACCCGGGGATGGTCGAACCGGGGCCGGATGCGCGCCTCCAGGCGCCCGCCCGCGTGACCGGCGATCCGGTAGAGGGTCACGTCGCCGCACCAGGCCCCCAGGCCCGCACAGATCACCACCAGCGCCACGTCCCGGGGCACCTGGGTCGCGTGGACGGCGGCCGCCGCGCTCGCACTGACCAGCATGCTGGTGGGGAACACCGGCACCAGCGAACCGAGGGCGACCAGCAGGAACAGCGCGGGGAAGCCCACGGCCTCGGTGGTGCCGGCCTCGGTGGCGAGTGCCCCGAGGGAGATCACCGGGCCCGCCCCGTCCCGCAGGGCCCGGCGGCCCGGGCGCGGGCGGCGGCTGCCGCAGTACGGCTGGTCTCAGCAGGCACGGAAGGCAGTCCTCGGAGGTCGCAGAACCCGTCCGGCCGGACACTACACGCGGAACACCGCCGTTCCCGGCAGGTGCGGCCGACCGGCCCCGGAGGTTCCGCCCGACGGCCGACGTAGGCTCGTGGCATGCGTGTGCACCCGGGGTCCGGCACCTGGCCGGAGGACGACGGAACAGGGCCGGACGGCGGCGCGGAGCCGTACGACGGCGCGGAGGACGGCAGCGCGGAGGACGGCGCCGCCCTGCGTGAGATCGGGGCCCTGCTGGCCGGGCGGGGCGTGGCCGTACTGAGCGGCGCCGGGCTGTCCACGGAGTCGGGCATCCCCGACTACCGGGGGGCCACCGGCCGCGCCCGCCCCCGCACACCGATGACCTACCAGGAGTTCACCGCGAGCGAGGCCGGCCGCCGCCGGTACTGGGCGCGCAGCCACGTGGGCTGGCGGACGATCGCCCGGGCGCAGCCCAACGCCGGGCACCGGGCCGTCGAACGGCTGCGCCGCTCCGGGCACGTGGCGGCAGTGATCACCCAGAACGTCGACGGCCTGCACCGCGCGGCCGGCACCGTGGACGCCGTCGAGCTGCACGGCGGCCTCGACCGCGTGATCTGCCTGGACTGCCGCCGCACCAGCTCCCGCGAGGCCCTCGACCGGCGGCTGCACGCGCTCAACGGCGACTTCCGGGACGCGGGCGGCCGGATCAACCCGGACGGCGACGTGGAGCTCCCCGACGCGCTGGTGGACGGCTTCCGGGTGGCGCCGTGCGAGGCCTGCGGCGGCGTGCTCAAGCCCGATGTGGTCTTCTTCGGCGAGAGCGTCCCCAAGGACCGGGTCCAGCAGTGCTACGACCTGGTCGACGGCGCGCGGGCGCTGCTGGTCCTGGGGTCGTCCCTGACGGTGATGTCGGGCCTGCGCTTCGTTCGCCGTGCGGCGCACAGCGGCAAGCCGGTCGCGATCGTGAACCAGGGCGAGACCCGCGGGGACGCCCTGGCCGCCACCCGGGTCGCGCTGCCGCTCGGCACGGCGCTGACCGCCCTGGCGGCGCAGCTCGGCTCCGCGGGGGCGGCCGGCCCGGCGGACCGGCCGCGGCAGGGCGCGGGCGGCGGGGCGTAGCATCGAAGCATCGGGACCAGCAGGTGCGGAGAGTCCGATGAGCAGCAATCCCGCAGAGCACGAAATCGCAGGGCCGGACGACCTCGAGCAGTCCGTTCCCGCCGCGCCCCGGCCACCGGGTCGCAGGCCCGCCGCCCGCCGGGCCGCGGAGGACATGTACGGCGGCGACGACGACCTCGTCGGGCCGTCCTCGACGCTCTACCCCGCGGCCTTCGACACGGAGGACGAGCCCGGCTGAGGGCCCGTCCTCCCCACAGTCCTCACACTCCGGTCGCTCCGTCGATGCGTTCGCGGAGCAGGTCGGCATGGCCGTTGTGCCGGGCGTACTCCTCGATCATGTGGACGAGCACCCAGCGCAGCGACACCGTGCCGCGCCATTCGTCGTATCCCTCGACGTCCAGGTGGGGCGCCCCGGTGACGAACCGTTCGGCGAAGGCCACTTCGTCGCGCCACGCCTGCCAGGCCGCCTCCGCGGCCCCGGGCGCGGCCGAGGCCCCGTCGAAGTCGCCGTCCGGGTCGGCGGGCGAGGAGTACAAGGCCGGCGCGTCCTCGCCGGCCAGCACCTGCCGGAACCAGCGCCGCTCCACGTCGGCCAGGTGCCGCACCAGCCCGAGCAGTGAGAGCGTGGACGGTTCCACGGCGCGCAGCGCCAGTTCGGGCCCCAGCCCGGAGCACTTCATCTCCAGCGTGGTGCGCTGAGCCGCCAGCATGTCGGCGAGCATCCTCCGTTCGTCCCCGGTCGTCGGCCCGCCGAAGCGGCCTTCGCTCTCGGCACCGGCGAACAGTTCGGCCCTTCTCCGCAACTCCGTCATGCACCCATCCTCCCGCAACACCCGTCGGCAGAGGACGGACACCGCACAAGGGTCACCACTGGGGGGTGTGGGGGCACCTCAGTGGTGACCCTGCGGTCCGGGTCAACCCGTTGTGCAGGGAGTCCCGTTGAGGGTGAAGGCCGTGGGGGCGGCCGGGTTGCCGGTGTGGGTGGCCTGGAAGCCGACGGAGACGGAGGTACCGGGGGCGATGGCCGCGTTGTAGGCGGCGTTGCGGGCGGTGACCGCTCCGGATGCGGGGGTGTAGGTGGCGTTCCAGCCGGAGGTGATGGTCTGTCCGGCGGGCAGGGTGAAGGCGAGGGACCAGCCGTCGACGGCCGTGCTGCCGGTGTTGGTGACGGTGACCGCCGCGGTCAGGCCGGTGCTCCAACTGTTCACCGTGTAGCCGATCCGGCAGGCGCTGCCACCGGGAGGAGCGGTCGGCGGGGTGCTGGGCGGCGGGGTGCTGGGCGGCGGACTCGTCGGCGGCGTGCTCGGCGAGGTGGAGTCGAGCCCGAAGAAGGCGATGGCCTGGGCCGCCATGCCGGCGGTGGGCAGGGTGTGACCGGCGCCCTGCACGCTGACGGCCTCGACGGGGGCCCGGGTGCCGGTGCTGCCGTAGCGGGTTCGCGTCCACGCGGTCTGCGGGTGGTCGGTGAGGGCCGGGGTCGCGGGGACGCCCAGCACGTCCGTCCACTGCTTGATCTCCTCGGCGAAGTTCGGGTACCGCAGTGTGCTGTCCTCGGTGCCGTGCCACAGCTGCATCCGCGGCCGCGGCCCGCTGTATCCGGGGTGGGCGGCGCGGACCAGGTCGCCCCACTGCTGCCCGGACTTGGTGACGGTGCCGTTGGCGCAGGCGCTGTTCCACGAGGAGCCGTCGGTGGTGGCGAAGCATCCGAACGGCACGCCCATGAAGGCGGCCCCGGCGCTGAACACGTCCGGGTAGTCGCCGAGCAGGACGTTGGTCATCATCGCGCCGGAGGAGGCGCCGGTGACGAAGATCCGGGCGGGGTCGACGGAGTAGTGCTGCTGGACCCAGCCCACCATCGAGCGGATGCCGACCGGGTCGCTGCCGCCGTCCCGCCTGAGGGCCTGCGGCGAGGACACGTCGAAGCAGTTCCCGCTGCGGGTGGCGGACGGGTAGACCACGATGAAGCCGTAGCGGTCGGCCAGCGAGGCGAATTCGGTGCCGGAGTAGAAGGCGGGCCCGGAGCCGGTGCAGTAGTGGACGGCGACCAGCACGGCCGGCCGGGGCGCGACCGTGGTGGGCACGTAGAGGTGCATCCGCAGGCCGGTCGGGTTGGTGCCGAAGCCGGTGACCTCGGTGAGGCTCGCCGCCCCTGCGGCCGGGGCGGTGAGCAGGAGGGCCGCCAGTAACGGGAGGACGGCTCCCAGCAGGAGGGCGGGAAGCGAGCGCGACTTCCGCCCGGGCGGCGCCGATCGGGTGTGCAGATGCCTGTCGGACATGTCCCTGTCCTTTCTAGACTGCGGCTGTGAAGGGCTTGCTGCTGCGCCTGTCGGCGCTGGACGCGGACGCGGCCGCAGCGTTACGGGTGATCGCCCACTTCGAGGCGCTGCTGGGCAGCGGGGCGCTCGATGCGGCCTCGCTGGTGCGCTCGACGGCGGGTCTGGCGGAGTGCGCGGCCGGGTGGCTGCAGGCCGGCGGCGAGCCGGTGCGGTTCGGGCCGGACGGCGGGGAGCTCGCCGGTCTGCCCGGGCGTGTCTCGTCCGCGGCGGAGCTGGGTGCGGCCGGCCGGGTGTGGCTGGAACGTCCGGGCGCGGCGGGCCCGTTGGATGATCTGGTGCTGGAGTGGATGGCGACGGCCGCCCGGGTGGTGGGCGGTGGTGCACGCGGCGCGGGGGCGCCGCACGTCGCCGATCCGGCGCTGGTGGAGCTGGTGCTGTCCGGCCGGGAGGCGGTGGCCGACCGGGCCCGGGCGCTGCGGCTGCTCGGGCTGGTGCCCGAACTCCCGCTGCGGGTGGTGGCGGTGGCGGTCGGCCCGGAGACCGATGCGGGCGCGGAGGCGGTGGCGCTGCTCGGGTGCAGCACGGTGGCGGGCACGGTCCGGGTGGCCCGGCTGGGTGCGGTGGGCGCGGTGCTGCTCCAGCCGCGGGGGCCGCGGGCATCGCCGGACGGATCGCCGGCCGCGGAGCTGCGCACGGCGCTGCGGGAGCGCGGCCGCGGGCCGGGCGGGGCGCGAACGGCCTTACGCGGCCTGCGGGTCGGCGTCGGCGGCCCGGCGGAGGCGCTGGCGGCCGGGGAGTCCTGGCGGCAGGCGCGTGCGGCGCTGCGGTTCGCGGTGGCGGGTGCGCCGGTGGAGGCGGTGGCGGACCACGACGCGCTGGGCACGGTGGTGCTGCTGGCGGAGGTCCCGGCGGACCGGCTGCGCGGCCGGCCGGACGTCCGGGCACTGGAGTTGCTGGCGGAGCGCGAGGACGGCGCGGCGGCGGTGGCGGCCCTGGCCGCGTTCTGCCGGACGGGCTCCCTGCGCCAGGCAGCGGCCGAACTGCACCTGCACCACAGCTCGGTGGCCGCGCGGCTGGCCCGGGTGGAGGAGGAGACGGGCTGGCGGCTGCGCGACCCGCAGGACCGGTTCCGCGCACAACTGGCCTGGTACGCCTGGCGGCTGGCGTCCTCCGCCGAGGACTGACCGTCCTCCGGCAGGCCGCCGGGCGGGGCTGCACCCACCGGCCGGGCCGGGCTCATCGGCCCAGCGCCCGGCGGAGCACGGCGACGGCCTCGGCACGGGCCCGCCGTGCCACGGCCGAGTGGGTC
This sequence comes from Kitasatospora dryopteridis, assembly GCF_050749075.1. Classification (NCBI taxonomy): domain Bacteria; kingdom Bacillati; phylum Actinomycetota; class Actinomycetes; order Kitasatosporales; family Streptomycetaceae; genus Kitasatospora; species Kitasatospora dryopteridis. The sequence goes on from NZ_CP192749.1 coordinate 843,683, forward strand.
ACCATGCCGGCGCCGTGGAAGGTTCCCGGCAGCAGGTGGAGTTCGGTGGGGACGCCGGCGGCCAGCAGGGCGCGGGCGTAGTCGATGCCCTCGTCCCGCAGCGGGTCGAACTGCATGACGGTGATGTGGGCGGGCGGCAGGCCGGCCAGGTCCGCGGCGTCGGCGCGGGCGGGTGCGGCGTACCGGTCGACGGTGTCGCCGCCGGCGGCCGGGCCGAGGTAGGCCGCCCAGGAGAGCAGGGCGTTGGGCCGGTTCCAGACGGGCGTGTCGGTGTACTCGACGGCGCTCGGGGTGGTCAGCCGGTCGTCGAGTGCGGGGCTGTGCAGCTGCTGCAGGCGGATGCGGGGGCCGCCGCGGTCGCGGGCGAGCATGGCGAGACCGGCGGCCAGTCCTCCTCCGGCGCTGTCGCCGCGGAGGGCGATCCGGTCGGCGTCCAGGTCGAATCCGGCGGCCTGCTCGACCAGTCGGCGCAGGCCGGTCCAGCAGTCCTCCAGCGCTGCGGGGTAGGGGTGTTCGGGTGCGAGGCGGTAGTCGGCGGAGACGACGAGGGCCTGGAGTTCCCGGCAGAGGTGCAGGTTGTCCTCGTGGTCGACGTCGGGGTTGCCGAGCACGAAGCCGCCGCCGTGGAGGGTGTAGAGCAGGGGCAGCGGGCCGGGGCGGCCCTGCGGCCGGTAGGTCCTCAGCAGGACGTCGGGGGCTCCGGGGGCGCCCGGCACCCGGACGTCCTCGACCTTCACCCCGGCGCTGTCGGCACGTTCGGCGGTACCGGCCAGTTCGGCGGCCTGCGCGGCGCGGGCGGCCGCCAGGTCGGAGATGTCCACCGGGGACCACATCGCGAGGGCCGCGGCCAGTTCGGGGTCGAAGGCGTGGGGCACGCTGGCGGTCCCTCCGGGACGGAGACGGGCACGGGAACGGGCACAGGGCGGGCGCCCGCCGGAAACCCTCGTGATCCGGCGGGCGCCCGGGAAGAACCGTCCCACGGCGCCGGCCCGTCGGGCATCCGACAGGCGTCGGGACAACCGCCGCCGCGGCCCGACACGCGTGCGTCCGCCCCGACGCCGAAGGGCCGGGCGGTCGCTCTCCGGGCCGGGGTGCCACCGCGTGTGCAGCGCCGCTCCCGACGCCTGCACCGGCCGGCGGGAACCCGGCTCGCCGGCCCCCCGGCACTCACACGGCGGTCGGCGGCACCTCCCCCGAGCCGCGCACGATCAGCCGGGTGGGCAGCTCGATGCGCTGCGGAGGGGAGGCGTCGCCGCCGAGCCGGTCGAAGAGCAGGCGGGCCGCGGTCCGGCCCAGGGCCTCCGGGTCCTGGGCGACCACGGTCAGGCCCGGGGAGAGCAGGGCGCCCAGCTCCAGGTCGTCGAAGCCGACCAGGGCGGGGCGCGGCGACGCCCCGGCCAGGTACTGGAGGGCGCCCAGGGTGACCCGGTTGTTGGCGGTGAACAGCGCGGTGACCGGCTCACTGCCCGAGAGCATGCCGCGCACGGCCCGGGCCACGGTCCCCGCGTCGGTGGGGCCGGTGGCGATCCAGCGCTCGTCGGCGGGCAGGCCCGCCTCCGCCAGGGCCGCGCGGTAGCCGCGCAGTCGCTCGGAGCTGGTGTGGATGTGCGGCAGGTCGCCGACGAAGCCGATCCTGCGGTGGCCGTGCGCGATCAGGTGGGCCACGCCCTCGCGGGCGCCGCCGGCGTTGTCGCTGAGCACGGCGTCGGCGGCCAGGCCCGAGGCGGGCCGGTCCAGGAAGACCGCGGCGGTGCCGGAGGCCAGTTCGGGCGCCAGGTAGCCGTGGTCGGCGCCGGCCGGCACCACGACGAGCCCGTCCACCCGGCGGGCGCAGAAGGCGAGGGCGAGTTCCCGTTCGCGCTGCGGGTCCTCGGCGCTGGAGCCGGTGAAGAGCAGGGAGCCGTGCTCGCGGGCGACGCCCTCCACGCCGCGCGAGAGCGCGGAGGAGAACGGGTCGCCGATGTCCTCCAGCAGCAGGCCGATGCTGGCCGTGGTGCCGGTGCGCAGCAGCCGGGCGCTGTCGTTGCGGCGGAAGCCCAGCGCGTCGATGGCGGCGCGGACCCGGGCCGCCATGGCCGGGCTGACGCCGGACTCCTCGTTGACGACCCGGGAGACCGTCTTGAGTCCGACGCCGGCGGCGGCCGCGACGTCCTTCATGGTGGGTCTGGCGACCGGACGGCTGTTCATAGCCAGCGAGCATACGGCCCTCGGGGCGCGGCGGGGGACTCGTGGACAACGTTGCCCGTCGAAGGTGGACAACGTTGTCTGCCTGGGTCAGAATCAACCGGCCCCCGCGGTACTCCGGCCACGCACCGCACCGACCACCACTCCCCCGGAGCCAGCACCATGAGCACCGCCAGCACCGTCGCCCCCGCAGCCCCGGACCGGGGGCCGGTCGCCGCCCTCGACATCGGCGGCACGAAGATCGCCGGCGGGCTCGTCGACCCCTCCGGCCGCCTGCTGCACCAGGTGCAGTGCCCTACCCCGGCCCGCGAGGACGCGGCCACCGTGCTCGGAGTCGTACGGCACGCCCTGGGCGCTCTCGCCGCACACCCCGGATGGCCGCTGGTGACGGCCGTGGGCATCGGCAGTGCCGGCCCGGTCGACACCGCCGCCGGGACGGTCAGCCCGGTCAACATCCCCGCCTGGCGGTCCTTCCCGCTGGTCGGGGAGGTCTCCGCCCACCCGGCCGTCCACGGCCTGCCCGTGGTGCTCGGGGGCGACGCGGTGGCGATGGCGGCCGCCGAACACTGGCTCGGCGCCGCCCGCCCCTACGCCGACGCCCTGTGCATGGTCGTCTCCACCGGTGTCGGCGCCGGCCTGGTCCTCGGCGGCGCCGTCCACCACGGCCCCAGCGGGAACGCCGGCCACCTCGGCCACATCACCGTGGACCTCGACGGCGACCCGTGCCCGTGCGGCTCCCGCGGCTGCCTCGAGGGCCTGGCCAGCGGCACCGCCATCGCCGCCCGCGCCGCCCGGGACGGCTGGCGCCCCACCGGCCCCGACACCTCCGCCTCCGCCGTCGCGGAGAGCGCCCGCCGCGGCGACCCGGTCGCACTGCGCGCCTTCGACCGCGCCGCCCGGGCCCTGGCCGCGGGCATCGCCGCCACGGCGGCCCTGGTGGACATCCGGGCGGCGGTCGTCGGCGGCGGCGTGGCCAAGGCCGGACCGGTCCTCTTCGAACCCCTCCGGCGCCACCTCGACAGCTACGCCACACTCTCCTTCACCGCCGGCCTCGACCTCCTGCCGGCCCGCCTCGGCACCGACGCCGGCCTGGTCGGCGCCGCCGCCCTCGCCCTCCACCGCGCCGACCACGGAAGCCGGGCAACCCCCGAGGCGCGCACGGCGGAAGAGGCCGTCCGGCCCCGCACGGCCCCCTGCCTCCCCGCGTAGCCCGCACCCGAGCGCCGCAGCCGGCCCCGGCCGCCCCGCGACAGGGGCGGCCGGGGCCGAGGACGTGCCGGGTGCGCGTCAGCCGATGGTGCAGGCCGCGCCGTTGAGGGTGAACGCGGCCGGGACGCCGTTGGTGCCGGGGACGGAGGAGGCGTTGAAACCGAAGGTCACACTGCCGCCGGCCGGGACGGTCCGGGTCCAGGCCTCGTTGGTGACGTGGACGTTCCGCCCGCTCTGGGTGCCCTTGGCGTTCCACACCGAGTTGAGCTGCTGGGGGCCGGGGAAGGCGAAGTCCAGTGCCCAGCCGTCGACGGCGGTGGTGCCGGTGTTGCGGACGGTCACGTCGCCGTTGAAGGAGGAGCCCCAGTCGCTGAGGACGTACCGCACCGAGCAGGCGCCGGCCGGGTCCGTCCCGCCACCGGCCGTGGTGAGGGTGGCGGTGCCCGAACGGGGCGAGCGGTTGCCGGCGGCGTCCCGGGCGTACACGGCGAAGCCGTACTGGGTGGCGGGGGTGAGCCCGGTGAGGTCGGCACCGGTGCCGGCGACGGTGGTGACGGCGCTCTCGCCGGCCGCGGTCACCCGGACCACGTCGTAGGCGGTGACGCCGGTGTTGTCGGTGGCGGCCGCCCAGGTGAGCCGGGTCCCGGTGGAGGTGATCGCGGACGCCGCGGGGGTGCCGGGCGCGGTGGGGGCCTGGGTGTCGCCGCCCCCGCCGCCGTACACGGGGGACTCCTTGGAGGTGGCGCGGATGCCGTTGGCACCGTCGATCAGCCGCTTGCCCCAGGTGGTGAGCCTGGTGGCGTCGAAGCCGGTGGCCATGTCGAGGTACTCGACGCCGCCGCCGTTGCCGCTCCAGGACCAGCCGAGGTAGCCGACGCCGAGCCGCTGGGAGGTGGCCATGATGGCGTCCTCGTCCGGGTTGCCGTCCGAGTGCATGTCGCCGAACTCGCCGACGACGATGGGCAGTTTGGCGTTCACGAAGCGGCCGAGGTAGTCGTCGACCTCGGCCGCGGTGTCAAAGACGCCGTACATGTGGATGGAGAAGACAGTATTGCGCTGCGGGTCAGCGGCGAAGACGCCGGCCGCGTTGTCACGCATGGTGAACGACCAGTCCTGGCCCCAGTTGGGGGCGTCGACCAGCAGGGTGTGGGCGAACCCGGCCGAGCGCAGGCGCTGGACCGCGGCCGTGGTGTCGGCCGTCCAGGCGGCGTAACCGCTGTTGCCGAAGGGCTCGTTGCCGATGTTGAGGATGACGTACTTCTCCTGGCCCTGCAGCGCGCTCTGCACGGAGACCCAGTAGTCGACGGCGCGGGAGAGGGAGACGGCTGCGCCCTGCTCGCCGTAGCCCGTGGTGTCGTGGGCCTCCAGGATGCAGATCAGGCGGTTCGCCTTGCACTGGGCGATGATGTCCGCGACGTCGGCGGCACTGTTCCTGGTCCACTGGTCGCCGGTGCTCAGCACGACACGGACCGAGTTGGCGCCGGCGGCCTTGATGTCCTTGAGCGCCTGGGTGGTCCGGCTCGGGTACCAGGTGTGGGCGTGGTTGATCCCGCGCAGCACGACGTCCTGGTCGGTGGCGTCCTGCAGGCGCCCGTTGCTGACGTGGAAACCCGGCACGGCCGCGGCGTGGCCTGCGGGCACGGCCACGAACAGCGAGGCGGCCACGGCGGCGAGGCTCACGGCCGCACCTGCGAGTCTGCGGTTCATCCTTGGTGCTCCCAACGGGGGTTGCGCACGCACCGGTGCCGGTCCGCGTGGGGGGAGACCGGTGCTGCGGAATGGGGTGGGTTGACTGCGCCCGGACGGCACCACCGCAGTCGCGGCGACCGGACGGACGCGCACGGGGTGGGGCGCGGCGTGCAGTTCGGCGTACGACGGTGCGGACGGGCGGTGCAGCGGGGCTTGCCGGCCCGAGATGGTCGAGCGGCTCTGCACGGGCAGGCGGGCCGGCGGGGTTCGGCCCGCGGAAAGGACGGTGAATGACCGTCAGATCCCGAACATGGGCGGCCTGGTGCGGCCCGCCCGGCGGCCCGGCATCAGAGTAGGGGCCCACCGGACAGCGGCACAACACTCTGAACCAAATCGGTTAAGTTCCCCTCGCCCGCACCGGGCGAGGGGCGTCGAACAACCCGCACCCACGCTCACCGAACAGCTCTGACCTGTATGTTTTACGGGCACCCAGCGATCCCGGGCCGGGCAATCCACCCGTAAGGAGCCGTAGCGGACACAGCCGCTCCAAGGCGCCGCAATCACGCTCTTCAGTAGTTGTTTAGTTCCACCGGCAGCGGCCTGTACGGGCTTCGGGCGCTGTAGCATCGCGCCCATGCCGATGCCCGATGAGAACGACCGCGCGGCGGAGGCGCCGTCGCCCGCCTGGCGGGTCACCGTGCTGGACCATCGCGAAGTCGTCGGCACCCCGCCGTACGAAAGCAGGTTCCCCGAGGGAGAGCCGCTCGCCCACCGCGGCGGCCTGCGCATCCACGGCGCGGTCGGGGAGGTCACGTGCATCGACGAGGACGGGCGCACCCGCTGGCGCCACCGGCTCGACGGCCGGCCGAACGCGGCCCATGTCTCCGGCGACCGGGTCCTGGTCACCACGGACTCGATGGAGTACACCCCCTGGGGCAACCTCGGCCCCGCCCTGCTGCTGGACCTCGCGGACGGCACCCGGGTCACCGAACTCCACGGCGCCCGCGGCGCATCCCTGCGCGGCGGCCGCTTCCTGCTCGGCCTGGAGGGCTACGACTTCTTCGACACCTGGGAGTACGACCGCGACGGCAACCGGGTGGACGCGTGGCGCAGTTACGGGCACTACGTGGTGGGCACCGGTGTCCGCGTCGTCGAGTGCGACCGCTCCTTCCCGACCGAGAGCCGGGTGGTGCGGCTGCTGCGCGGCGGCGTGGTGGAGCGCGGACCGCGGCTCACCGATCCGACCGTGCCGCGGCCGGTGGTGCTGGAGGACGGGACCGTCCTGGTGCTCGACTCCGGCGTGCTGCGTGCCGTCGGCCGCAGGCTGGACGACGCCGTACTGGCGGAGCTGCTGCCGCTCGACCCCCGCAACTCCCCCGGCTACTACGGGACTCTGCACCGTACCGGCGACCGGCTCACCGCCACCGTCTCGCTGCGCACACCTCCCGAGGACCACACCCGGTACACCGTCCACACCTGGACGCTCGCCCTGCACCGGCCCGTCTGACGGCCGGGCCGCCGAACGGGACGGGCGCGTTCAGACGCGGGCCGCGTTGCGGAGGTCCTGGTCGAAGGTGCGGATGTCCGCCTCGGTGGGCGAGGGGCGGGTGTGGACGATGGCGCTCAGGTGGTCCTCGGTCAGCCGGCGGGGGTCGCGGACACGGCCGCGCCGACCACCTGGTCGGCGACCTCGGCGACGACGGCGGGTGCGCCGGCCCGGACGGCGGTGAGGCCTGCGGCCGGGGCGGCGTCCGTCTCCCGGGACTCCTCCCAGATCCGGACCACCTGGTCGATGTCGCCGCCCTCCAGGCCGCGGATGCGCCAGGGGGAGACCGTGCCCGTCATGCCTGCCGGCCCTCCGCGCCGGGCGGCGCCCCGCCCGCCGGAAGGCCCCGGGGCGCCGCGCCGGGCCAGGGGCGGAGGGTTTCGCCGCCGCCGCGGTCAGGACCCTGCGCCTCCCTCCTCCCCGAGCGGGCGGCCCTGCTTCCGCACGGGTTCGGCCCCCATCGCGACCGGGGTGGGACGGGCCGGGCGCCGGCGCCGGCGCCGCAGCCAGAGGTAGAGCAGCAGGCAGGGCAGCAGGATTCCGGCGGCGGTGAGGACGATGAACGCGGTGAAGCTGCTGATGTGCTCGACCAGCCAGCCGAAGTTCTGCCCGAAGAAGCCGACCACGAAGGACAGCGGGAGGAACACCGTGGCGATGATGGTCAGCCGTTCGACGGTGGAGCTCTGCCGGAGGTTGATCTCGTTCTGTTCCACGGAGATGACCGCGATGTTCGCCTCCAGGACGGTGGCCAGCAGGTCGCGCTGGGCGGCCACCTCCTCGTTGACCAGCAGCAGGTGGTCGTGGACGTCGCGGAAGTACGGCAGCAGTTCGGTCGGCGACCGGCCGGCCTGCAGCCGGCGGGCGACCACGGCGAGCAGCGGGTGCACGGCGCGGTAGAAGTCGGTGGCCTCCCGCCGCAGCGAGTAGATCCGTTCGGTCGGGGCGACCGTCCCGGAGAAGACGGTGGCTTCGATCTGCTCGATGTCGCGGTCGAGTTCGGCGACGACGGGCGCATAGCTGTCGACGACCTGGTCGAGGATCGCCCAGAGTGTCGAGGCGCTTCCGGTGCGCAGCAGTTCGGGGCGGTGTTCGAGGCGGCTGCGGGCACCGGCGAGCTCGCTGGCGATGCCCTGGCGCACGGTGATCACGAAGTGCTCGGAGAGGAAGATGCTGATCTCGCCGGTGTCGATCTCCTCGCGTCCGTCGTCGTAGCGCGCGGTGCGGACGATGATCAGCTCGGTGCCGTCCTCGTACTGTTCGGCCTTCGGCCGCAGGTGGAAGGCCTGCGCGTCCTCGACGGCGAGCTCGTGCAGCCCGAAGTTCCGCTGGACGACGGCCAGCTCCTCCGGGGCGGGTTCGAACATGCCCAGCCAGACGAATCCGCCCTGTTCGGCACGGGCGGCCGCCTGTTCCAGCGGCATGGCACCCGCGTGCTGCCGGCGCCCGTCGCGGTAGTGCGCACAGTCGACGATCATGACGTCCTCCTCGGCCCGGTGCAGCCCGGCCGACCGCACCCGCCCGGCACGGCCTCGCGGCCCCGGCCCGCGCCGCGGTCCCCGTCCGCAGCGGGCGAAGGTCCGGGTGCGCACGGGACGCGCCCGGACCCCGATGATGAACGGCACGACGCGGCGCCGACCGCCACCTGTTGTCCTACCCCGGAGCAGCCGGACGACGCGGCCCACCGGCGGCCGGTGGCGCCGACTCTCCGACGCGGCCCGGGCATGCGCTCTCGACGGGCGATCACCCTGAGGATCTGCAGCAACACCCTGCGCCATCGGGGCCGGCGGTCACGGTCCCGCCGTCTCCGCCCGGCGGGCCGGCTCACTGCTCGCCGAGGGCCATCCACTTCCCGGGCTTCGCCAGCGGCTCGAAGCCCGCCTTGGCGTACACCCCGTGGGCATCGGCAGTCGCGAGCAGGATGCGGCGCAGGCCGTGCGGGGCGAGGTGGTCGCGGACGGCGGCGGCCAGGGCCGTGCCCAGCCCCCTGCCGCGCGCCTCGGGTGCGATGTAGACGTCGCAGAGCCAGGCGAAGGTGGCCCCATCGGTGACGACCCGCGCGTAGCCGACCTGGATGCCGGAAGCGGTCTCGTAGACACCGAAGTTGAGGGAGGCCGCGATGGCAGAGTCCTGCTTCTCCCGGGAGCGGCCGAGTGCCCAGTAGGCGTCCTTCGACAGCCACTGGTGGATCAGCTCGGCGTCGAGGCGCGAGGGCTCGGTCGAAATCTCGTATCCGCCCGGGAGATCGGTGCTCATGCTCAGATCCAAGCAGAGCGCCCCGGCAGCGAACCCGCGGGGGTGGCGCGGCCGGGTTGCGGACGCTCCGGCAGGGGACGGTCCCGGGGCGCGGTGGGGCGCGCCCCGGGACCCGCGAGGCGGCCGGTCACTGCTCGAACGGCCGCCCACCCGCGTGTCGGGCCCGGCGGTGTGCCGATCGTAGGAGCGGACGGTGCGGCTGTCACCGGCCCCGGCCATTCGAACGTCCGATGCGGCACCTCCGATCACCCTCGACCGCGGCCCGCACGGGGCGTGCCGGACACCGGCGACACCGCGACGATCATTGTCGGTCCCGGTCCACGTCACGCTCGGACTCCGGGTGCCCAATATCCGGGAAACGGCTACTGCCTGCTGGGCACCATCAACGACATCTCGGAGCCCCAACTCGTCGTCGAAGTCTTCTGCTTCGCGCCCGCCGGCGGGCTCGCCGACTCCTCCTTCGCCGCGGCCTACATCCGCAAGCCGTAGCCGTCCCCAGGGCCGCTGCCGTCCTCGCCTCCGGTCCCAGCGGCGCGTGTGTCCGGCGCAGGGCTCGGTCACGGGGTTTGGCCGGAACCACAACTGACACACCGAACACGCGCGGAAACCTCGCCGACCGCACGGGCGGGCGGTAGGCTCCGCGGCCCGGAGGTTACCGGCGAACGGGGAGAACCATGGGCGGAACCGAACTTGCGGTGGCACTGGTGATCGGTGCGGTGATCGGCGTCCCGCTGGGGCTGTACCTGCGCAGCCGCGGCAAGCGCGGCCGGCACTACGAACCCGCGGAGATCCGGGCGTTCGCCGACGAGCTGCGCGCCGAACTGCTGGAACGGGCGAGCACCCCCGCGGAGTGGGTCGACCTCGGCGAATTCCTGCGCCGACAGCCGTACTTCGACACCCCGACGTGGCGCGGTGCCGTCATCGCAGCGCTGCTGTCGGACGGCACCCTGACCGAGATGCCCGCGCCGCTCTCGCAGGTGGAGGGCGGCCTGTCGTTCCGCGTCTCCGCCCGCACCTGGACCGAATTCCACCAGGCCCGCGCCACCGAGCCGACCGCGCCGGAGACCGCGTAGAGCCGTGTCAGCGGACCTTGCCCCCGAGCTCCGCGAGGCGGGCGAGCGTCTGCGGATCGGGCTGCCGGGTCGCCGGCAGGGGCTCCTGGGCAGGGTGCTGCCGCGCGATCCGCAGGAGTTCGCCGTACTCCGCGTCACCCGGTGAGACCGTGCGCATCCCGTCGTGACAGAGGCCCTCGGCGGTCCGTCCCCGCAGCGGCACCAGGACGGTGACGCCGTCGCGGTCCAGCCTCGGAGGCGTGCCGGTGTCGACGTACTCGTCCCGTGCTGCATCCAAGCCGTGCTCCCGGTCCCCGCGGTGGTTCTTCCGTCTGCCCAACGCCGGACACCGGGCGAAGGTGCCGCCGCCCGGCTGCCCGGTGACGGGTCAGGATGCTCCGGCCGCGGATCCGAGTGGCGGTCGGCCACGCGCAGGCCGAGGCGGGTGCACCAGCGCGAGCGCCGGCGAAGCGGCACGGACGCCGGCGGGCGGCAGCGGTCCCGCACCCCCGGGACCGCTGCCGCCCTCATCCCCCCGCCGCGCGCCGGCCCTCCCGGCCCGGCCGGGCTCCGGTGTCCCGCCGCAGTCCGTACCCGGCCGTCGGCGCGCGGCTGTGCCGAGGCCCGTGTGGGGTTCGGGCCTCGGCACGCCTGTGGTGTCAGATCGGCTGCCAGAGCGCCGGGACGTTCGGCGGCTCCCAGCCGGTCTGGGCCTGGTGGCCCTGGATGCAGCGGTAGTTCAGTCCGCCGTAGCCGACCTGGTCGCCCGCCTGGTAGACGGTGCCGGCGGCCCAGGTGCCGGGCCCGCCGGGGCCGCTGCCGACGACCAGCGTGTAGCTGGTGGTGTGGGCGGCGGTGCCGGTGCCGGTCACGGTGATGCCGTAGGTGCCGGGGGCGGTGGCGGTGCTCACCGACACGGTCATGGTGGCGGAGGCACCGGCCTGCACCGAGGCCGGGCTGAAGGCGACGGTGACGCCGGCCGGCAGGCCGGATGCGGCGAGGTTGACGGTCTGGGCCCGGCCGGAGGTGACGGCCGTGGCGACGCTCGCGGTGGTGGTGCCGCCCGGTGTCGCCGTACCGGTGGCCGGGTTCACCGCGATCGAGAAGTCGTCGGCGGGGGCGGTGCCGCCCACCGAGGTCTTCCAGAGCGTGTAAGCCACACCGTCGGCGCTGCGGTCCAGTGCGGTGGCGTTGATGTTGCCGGTGGTGTCGCAGGACTGGTGGTAGCAGGAGTCGTACGCCCGGTTGGCGGTGCCGCCCCACTTGGCCGCCTGTGCCGCCGACTTGACGGCGCTCGCGCCGGCCGCGTAGCCGGAGGTGGGGATGCCGGCCTGCTGGAAGGAGTAGTCGTCGGAGCGGCCCTGGCCCTCGGTGTTCTCCTCGGGCTGGAGGCCGAGCGAGTCCCAGTAGGCCTTCATCGGCGCGGCGGCCGCGGAGTTGAGGTTGTTGACGAAGTAGCCGGCGTTCGGCGAGCCGACCATGTCGAAGTTGTAGTACGCCTTGATCGCCGTTCGCTGGGCCGAACTCAGCTGCCCCACGTAGTGCTTGGATCCCTGCAGGCCCTGCTCCTCCCCCGTCCACCAGGCGAAGCGGACGTGCCGGGTGAGGGTCGGGTTCTGCTGGGCGAGGACGAGTGCGGTCTCCAGCAGGACGGCCGAGCCGGAGCCGTTGTCGTTGATGCCGGGCCCGGCGGAGACGCTGTCCAGGTGGGCTCCGAACACGGTCACCTGGTCGGACGGGCCGCCCGGCCAGTCCGCGATCAGGTTGTTGGAGGTGTAGGTGCAGGAGGTGCAGGTCTGCTCGGTGACGGTGTAACCGGCGGCCTGGAGACGGCTCTTGACGTAGGCCACGGACTGCGTGTGCCCGGCGCTGCCGGCCCTGCGGTTGCCGCCGTTCTGCGCGGCGACGGCGTTCAGCTGGGCGAGGTGCGCCTGCACCTTGACGACGTCGATGTCGGGTGCGCTGCCGCCGGGGTTGCCGCCGCCGCCCACGGTCAGCGTGTACTGGGCGGTGTGCACGGCGGAGCCGCTGCCGGTGACGGTCAGCGTGTAGGTGCCGGCCGGTGCCGCGGCGGAGGCCGAGACGGTCATGGTGGCGGACGAACCCGTCTGGACGGAGCCGGGGTTGAAGCTCACGGTGACGCCGCTCGGCGCGCCGGAGGCGGTGAGGGCGACCGTCTGGCCGCTGCCCGAGGTCACGGCGGTGGAGACCGTGGCGGTGGTGGAGGCGCCGGGCTGCACGGTGCCGGAGGCCGGGCCGAGCGTCAGCGAGAAGTCGTTGCTGCCGGACGGCGTGCAGGTCGGGTCGCCGGCCTGGGCGGGAACGCTCACCGCGTCCCAGGCGGCCTTCGCCCGGTTGAAGAAGGTGCAGGACGCATCGAGGCCCTTCGCCGCGGTCAGGGTGGCGGTCCGGTAGCGCTTGTAGGTCATGCCGCTGGTCTTGAGCAGCATGCCGCCGTAGAAGATCCGCCCGGCGTCGCGGATGCCGACCCCGGTCACCGTCGTGTTGTTGCAGGTCGGGCTGGAGGGCTTGCCGCCGCCCGGGCTGGAGCCCTCGGCGAGCAGGTAGAACCAGTGGTTCATCGGGCCTGCGGCGGCGTGCTCCTCGGTGGTGGGGATGGACGCCGAGTAGCAGTTCGGATTGCCGCTCACCTGCGACGGGTTGTACATCACCCGGATCGGCCCGCGCCCGACCAGGTTGATGGTCTCGCCGACGGTGTAGTCCGGAGTGTCGTACGGGGCGGGCTCGTTGGCGTACGCCTCGGTGAGCGCGCCCATGATGTCGCCGGTGGCCTCGCCCAGCCCGGACTCGTTGTTGGCGCCGCCGGGCGTGTACTGGTCGATGCCGTGCCCGAACTCGTGGCCCACCACGTCCATCGCGGCGATCCACTCGTTGGCGTTGTTGTGGCCGATCGAGATCGACGAGCCGTCCCAGTACGCGTTGACGTCGTTCAGGCCGACCTTCACCGGCCAGCTGCCGCCGTTGCCGTTGTGGCCGTTGCGGCCCAGCCAGTCGCGGAGCATGTCCCACTCCTTCTGCGCCGCGAACATCACGTCGGCGCAGCCGGTCTCCTTGCTGGTGGGGCTGCCGTTGCCCCAGGAGTCGGTGGACTTGGTGAACACCTGGCCGGTGCTGTGGTCGGCGCAGCTCAGGCCGGGCCGGTTCGGGTCCCGCAGGGAGTACGAACTGCCGGATCCCGTGGTGCTGATGGTGAGCGGGGCGGGGCCGTTCCAGCGGCTGTTGGCGGTGCCGGCGCGGACGTCGTCGAAGCTGTCGATGACGGCGCCGGTGCGGGCGTCGACGAAGACGTGCAGGCGGCTCGGGGCGGTGGCGGTCCGGCCGGTGAGCACGGTCTCCCAGGCCAGCCGGGAGCGGCCGTCCTTGACCCGGACGACCAGGCGGGCCGGCTCGGCCGCGTCGACGGCGGCGAGCCGGGTGCGGGCGGTCCGCTCGGCGGCCGCGGCGGTGACCGCGGGCGTGGTCGGGACGCCGATCGCGCCGGTGGCGGCGGACTGCAGGCCGCGTATCCGGCCCTGTCCGTCGGCGAGCACCACGGCGTCGCCGCCGACCACCGGCAGCCCGCGGTAACTGCGCTCGTAGGCAACGGAGTAGAGGCCGCCGAGCCATGGGGTGACGGCGTGCCGCTCGTAGGTCTCGCCGGGCCCCTTGGCCAGCGAGTCCAGGCCCGCCGCGGCCGCCCGGTCGGCGGCGGAGACGGCGGCGGCCAGGGCGGTCGGCGGTGCGGGGGTGGCCGCCGGGCCGGGTTCGGCGACCGCGGCCGCGGTGGCGGCAGTGGCGGTGAGCATGCCGGCCAGGACGGCCAGGGCGGTCCCGGCCGTCAGCAGTCTGCGTTTCATCGAGGCTCCTCGAAGGTGGGGGTCCTCGACCGCGGACACAGTGGTGTGCGGTACCGGCGGTGGCCGGCCGCACGCGCCGCGGGCCGCTGTTTCGGGGACGGCCGCGGTTGGTCCGCGCTCGGGTGCCGGAACCCTCACACGCCGCCATGCGCCGGTCAACGGCTTCGACGGCCCGGGAGCCGCGTTGGCAAACTCCGTCAAGCTGCGTGCTTTCCAAAGAGGTTGAGACCACGTCATGTACAGGCGACAGGCTCCTCCAGTACCGTCCTGCTGTCCGGAACAAGCGGAGGGGCCGGAGGACCGGGAGGGCCGCGCGTGCACCGGAACCGCACCGGCGCCGAGCCCGCCGCGCCATGGGAGTCCTTCGGGGCGTGCCTTCGGCACTGGCGCCGCCGGGCCGGCCTCACCCAGGCGCAGCTCGGCGAGCGGATCGGCTACAACCACACCTCGGTCAGCCGGCTGGAGCACGGCAGCCGCCGGGCCGACCCGCGCCTCGCCGACCGGCTCGACGAACTCCTGGACGCCGGCGGCGAACTCCGGGCCGCCCTCCGTACCGCCGACGCGGGACGGCGGCACACCCCTGCGCTGCCGGCCGCCCTCACCCGCCCGCCGCTCCCCCACACCCCCGCCCCGAGCACCGGACACACCCCGCCCGGCGGCGGCCCGCCGCCGCGCCTCCCCGACTACGGTCTGCTCTGCCCGCTGCACGGCGCCGACGGCTGCACCGTGCCGTCGGCCGCCGAATCCGCCGCCCTGCACGCCGAGTTCTGCGCCGCGGACCCGGCCGCCGCGCCGCCGCTGGACGCCGACACCGCGCACGCCCTCACCGGCCTGCTCGCCGCCCACCTCCGCGACGGTGAGGAGTGCGCGGACCCGGGCGCCGCGGAGTCCGTCGAGCGGACCCTGCGCGCCGTCCTCGATCGCCTGGCCACCCGCCCCGCCGGCCTGCGTCGCCGGCCGCTGCTGAGGCTCGCCGCCGAACACGCGCACGCCGCCGGCGCGCTGCGCATGCAGAGCGGGCGCGCGGCCACCGCGATGGCCTGCTTCGACCGGGCCCTCGCCTGGGCCGAACTGGCCGGTGATCCCGCCACCCAGGTCGCCGCGCTCAGCGACATGAGCACCCTCGCCAGGCTGGACGGCGACGCCCGTACCGCCCTCGGCTGCGCGGGCGCCATCGGCCGGGCGGCACCCGACCGACACTGGGCCGGCGCCATGGCCCGGATCGGCATGGCCCGTGCCCAGGCGCCGACCGGCGACGTCCGCGAGACCGTGCGGCACCTCACCCGGGCCCGCCTGCACGTGGACCACATCGGTGAGGACGACACGGCCGACGCCCCCTGGCTGTCGATCGCCTCGATGCAGATCCGGGTCGAGGCGGGCGCGGCCGCCGCCCTGCGCGACCTCGCCGCGGCCACCGGCGAGCCCCGGCTCGCCCGCCTCGCCGCCGATGCCGCCGGCACCGCGCTGCGCCTCCTCGGCCCCCGGCAGCTGCCGTCGGCCCGACTGCTGTTCGCAGTGCGGACGGCCGACTGCCTGCTGTGCGCCGGCGACGTCGAGGGCGCCCTCGCCCTCCTCGCGCCCGCCCTGCAGGACGCGCCCGCCGTCCCCGCCCTCGTCCGCCACGAGTTGTACGGCCTGTACGCCCGGCTCACCGCCGGGGCCCGGCACTCCGCCCGCCGTGCCGCCGAACTCCTCGACACGGCCGAGCTGCTGGCGGACCTGGCCGGGCCCGCGACCGGTTGAGCCCGTGTCGCCGTCGGCGGTCGGCGGAGGCGGGCGGGCGCTGTGCCACGATCCTCCTGGCGGATCATCTCCGCACCAGCGCACTCACGGGAGCGAGGCCCACCCTTGGCACTCAGGAGATCCGACGCCGGTGTCGCCGTGCTGCTGTCCGAGATACCCGCGTTCGCCGGCCACCTCCGGGCGGCGACACTGCTTCGTCCGAGGGCGGGCACACCGGTCCGGGAGGACAGCTCGGTCGGCGGCCCGCTCCTGTGGCCGGCCGGGGAGGAGTGGCCGCTGTGCACGGCCGCGCACCTGGTCGAGACCCGGGAGAAACTGACCGACCGGGAGCGGGAGACCTGTCTGCGGATCGACCGGGAGCGGCGCGAGTGGCACGTGCGGCACCCCGACCGGCCGTACCGGCTGTCCGCCGAGGACGCCGCCGAGCAGACACGGGTCATGGCGGGCGCCGGGGTCCTCGACCTGATCGCCTGGGAGCGGGTGCGGTGGGTGCCGGACACGACCGGCAGCGGTGTCCCGATGGTGCCCGTGGTGCAGCTCTTCGCCCGGGACGTCCCCGGCGTCCCGTGGCCGCCCGGCACTGACGTCCTGCAGCTGCTGTGGTGCCCCAACGACCATGCCGAGCAGCCCGCACAGCCGGGCTACTGGGGGCCTGCCGTGGACCTGCGCTTCCGCGCGTCGCAGGCGGTCCGGCAGCACCGGGTGCCGCCGCCCCGGCCGGACCGCGCCGACCGCAGCTACCTGCCGCACCCCTGCACGGTGGCACCCGTCCGGATCGCCGAACTGCCCGACCCGGACGAGCTCCCGGCAGAGCTGTCCGAGGCCGGCGAGGCCTGGGCCGAGGAGCACGGTGTCGAGTTCCACCGATGTCTCGCCTGCCGCCCGGGCTGGAAGGTCGGCGGCTGGCCGAGCTGGCACCAGACCGACCTGGTCCCCGTCGAATGCGACTGCGGCGCCGCCATGCGCCTCCTGCTCACCCTGGACAGCGGCGGCGACCCGCACCTCAACGTGGGGCGCTTCGGAGAACTGCGGGTGTTCACCTGCCCGGTCGACGGCTCGCACCCCTTCCGGCTGAACCTCCAGTAGCCGCGCGGAACCTCCGTCGGCCGGGCGGGACCTCCCCCGACCGGGTGCCCCGCCGGCCGGTCGGCTGTGTCAGGTGGTGCGGGTGATCTCGATCTTGCGGGCGGGCTTGTCCGACTGCGCGGCGATCGGCGCCCGCACGGTCAGCACGCCGTGCTCGTAGCCGGCGGTGACCTCGGTCTCGGAGGCGCCGGCGGGCAGCTGGACGGTCCGGGTGAAGGAGCCGTACCGGAACTCGGAGCGGTGCTTCTCCTTCTTCTCCTCGATGCGTTCGGCGTGGATGGTGAGCAGCCCGTCCTCGACGGTGACGGAGACGTCCTTGTCCGGGTCGATACCGGGCAGCTCGGCGCGGACCTGGTAGACGCCGTCCTCCTCGGACTCCTCGATGCGGATCATGTGCTCGCCGGGCGACATCCTCATCGCCATGTCCTCGAACCATTCGGGCATCGCCGGACGGTGCGAGGAGAACGGGAACTTTCGGCGCAGCTCGTTCGCCATGACTGCCTCCCTGCGGAGTGCTGTTCACCCTCTACGGTAGACACCCCTGCCGGACGGGCGCCTCCGCCGGACGGGCCGCTTCCGGGGCGGCCGCCGGGTCAGGCGGTGCCGGTCGCCGGGCGCGCCGCGGCCGCCTCCGTGGGCTCCAGTGCGCAGCGGAGGGTCGCCGTCAGGGCCCCGCCGGCTTCCCGCTCCAGGGTGAGGGTGATGTCGTCGACGTCGCGGCCGAGGCGCTCGAGGGCCTCCAGGAGCGGGGTGACGTCCCACGGGTCGTGGTGGCCGCGCAGGTAGCGACCCAGGGCGCGGTCGAAGTCCGCGCGCCGCGGCGCGTCGTCGTGGTGGTAGTGGGCGGACAGCCGGTCGGGGGCGCTGGTGGTCATCGGTCCTCCTCGGTGCACGGGCCCGGCCCGGTCCACCGCCTCCCCGGCCGGCCGCTCCTTCCAGCCTGGCAGCGCCCGGCCGGCCGGGCGCGGGCTGGGGATCAGCCGGTCGGTGCGACCCGGACGGGCGTCTCGCCAGGTGGGACCGGGGCGGCGCGGCCTTCCGTCCGGGGCGGCGGGCGGTGAGGATGTCGGCACCCGTCCCTGCACGAAGCACGAAGGAGCCCGATCACCGATGAGCGCACACGTCCACGTCCGGCTGCGACAGGGGATCGCCGTCGGCGGCGAGGGCGAACTCGTGGAGCAGTGGGCGTGCCGGTGCGGGGAGGAGTGGACGCGGACGCACCAGGTGGCGGACGGTCCCGCGGAGGACTGAGCGCCGGTCCCTGGGTGGCTCTGCAGGAGTCGTCCTCAAGGAGGCACTCGGGCGCCCCTGACAGGGAGCCCCTTCGGCTACGGTGGGCCCATGCCCATGTCACCAGCCGTACGGACGCTCACCGACGACCTGGGGGCCGTGGTGCGGCTCGGCGAGGTCCGCCGGGTGGTGTCGCTGGTGCCCTCGCTGACCGAGGCGATCGCCGTCACCCGCCCGGGGCTGCTGGTCGGCGCCACCGACTGGTGCAGCCATCCCGCCGGGCTGGACGTGGCACGGATCGGCGGCACCAAGAATCCGGACACCGCCGCGATCGCCGCGCTGCAGCCCGATCTGGTGGTCGCCAACGAGGAGGAGAACCGCGTTCCCGACCTCACCGCGCTGCGCGAGGCCGGACTGGCCGTCTGGGTCACCGAGGTCAGGACGCTGGACCAGGCCTTCGTCTCGCTGGAACGGCTGCTGACCGGCGCCTGCGCCCTGCCCTCCCCGCCCTGGCTGGCGGAGGCGCGCCGCGCCTGGGCCGCCGTGCCGGCGCTGGCCGGGCCGCCGCGGCGGGCGGTGGTGCCGATCTGGCGCCGCCCGTGGATGGTGGTGGGCCGCGACACCTTCGCCGGCGACCTGCTGCGCAGGCTGGGCGTGCACCAGCTGTACGCGGACCACGCAGAGCGCTACCCGGCCGTACCGATCGACGAACTCAGGGTGTCCCGTCCCGAGTTGGCGGTGCTGCCGGACGAGCCGTACCGGTTCTCGGCGACCGACGGGCCGGAGGCGTTCCCCGGTGTGCCGGCGGCACTGGTGAGCGGGCGCCATCTCACCTGGTACGGGCCGTCCCTGGTGGAGGCGCCCGGGCTGCTCGCCGCCCAACTGGCCGCCGCGGAGGCCCACGGCACCTGACCGCGGCGACCGACCGCGGGAGGCGCCCGGCGGCACCGCACGGCAACGGCCCTCAGCGGCGCCGGGCGGGCGGCCGGTCGAAGACGCAGTCGCCGCAGACCCAGCTGCCGGGCGCCCGGTAGTACAGGCAGCAGGAGGTGCGCCGGAACGCGAACGGCTCCCCCGGCGCCGACAGGGTGCCCGTCCCCCGCAGCGGCGGGCGGTCGAGGAGGTCCCGCACCAGCGCCTCGGCGGCGGGCAGCGCGAGGGTGCGCCGGAGGGCGGGCGTCATGGCCAGGACCTTCAGCGTCCCGGCCAGGGCGGAGGCCGTGTTGCCGTGCAGCAGCGGCTCGGCGATCGGCGTGACGGCTCGGACGGCCGCCGCCAGCGGGGCCAGGTTCTCGGTGATCACAGCCTGGTGGAGGGCGTCCGCCGGCGGCCCGTCGGACAGGGCCACCGGGTGCGGCAGCCAGAGGTCGAGCGGACCCTCCGCGGGCAGCGCCCAGTGGGCCAGGTCGGGGTGCAGGTCCGGTACGGCTGCGCCGAGCGCCGCCGTACCGAGCGCCACGGACCACAGCCGGGCGGCGAGCCCGAGGTGGACGGTGGAGGCCGCCACCCGCGGCTCCGCGGTGCCCATCCGCCGGGCGACCTCCGCGATCCGCGCGGCCAGCGGACCGTCCGGCCCGCCGTCGTACAGCTCGCGCAGCGGCCGGAACCCGGCCGGTGGCCCGGCCCCGGCCGACCCGGTCCGCACGGCGAAGTACGGCCCGATCCGGCCGACCTGCTCCAGCAGTGTCATCTCGGCAGGGTCTCCCAACGGTCGGCAGCGGGCACCGGCGGCACCCGGTCCGCCGACGAGCATGCCACGCCCGCGAACGGCCGCCCCGGACGGCCACCCGGACCCGCGGGCACGGGACGGGCCCGGCCGCTGGGTGTGCGGCCGGGCCCGTCCGTTCTCAGTGTGTCGGCGTCAGCCGGTCTGGATGGCGGTGTCGTCGATCACGAAGCTGGTCTGCAGCGAGGAGTCCTCGGTGCCGTTGAACTTCACGGTGACGGACTGGCCCGCGTAGGAGGACAGGTCGACCGTCTTCTGGCTGTAGCCGGTGGCCTTGTTGAGGTTGGAGTAGCTGGCGACCGTGGTGCCGTTGACCGTCACGGTGAGCTTGTCGTACGCGGTGGAGGTGGTGGTCTCCGCCGTGTCGATGTGCAGCCAGTAGCTCAGCGTGGCCTTGCAGCCGGCCGGGACGGTGACGGTCTGCGAGGCGCTGTCGGTGTGGGTGGAGCCGTAGCCGTTCAGCCAGGCCTTCCAGGAGCCGGAGTGGGCGGCCTGGGAGGCGGAGTTGTCGACGACGCCGCTGCTGGTGGTCCAGGGGGCGGCGGTGCCGGTCTCAAAGCCGGCGTTGCCGAGCAGCTGGGCCGGGACGCAGCTGCTGGTGCCGGAGACCGTCCAGGTGAAGCTGGTGGAGCCGGTCTTGTTGGCGGCGTCCTTGGCGGTCACGGTCACGTTGTAGGTGCCCGCGGTGGTGGCCGTGCCGGTGATCTTGCCGGAGCTGCTGATCGACAGGCCGGTCGGCAGGCCGGTGGCGGTGAAGGTCAGCGGCGCGGTGCCGCCGGAGGCCGAGATCTGCAGGTTGGCGGTGCCGTTCACGGCGGTGGTCTGGTTGCCGGGGCTGGTCACCGTGACGGCGGTCGAGCCGGCCGGCTTGGTGAGGAGGCAGCCGGCGACGTTGAGGTCGATGACCCGGCCGGTGCCCAGGCAGGTGGTGAACCAGTAGGTCTGCTCGCCGTAGCTCTGGCCCTTGGTCGCGGTGGTGGTGCCGTCGGCGGCCACCTCACAGGGGTTGTTGAGGGTGCACATCGCGCCGTCGTCGTTGCCGGTGTTGTTGATGCCGACGACCTTCTTGGTGGCGGCGTCGACGATCGGCGAACCGGAGGTGCCGTGCGTGGTGTTGCAGCCCGAGCTGTAGCGGATCGAGTCGTGCCAGGTCCACTCGTCCTCGCGCAGGGTCGGGACGAACCCGTTGACCGAGCAGTTCCACACCTGCTTCCAGTACGAGGAGGGTATGAACATCGCGGAGCCGTCGACCGGGTGGGTGTCGCTGATGGTCAGCGCCGTGGCGCCGAACCTGCTGCTGATCGAGGCGAAGGTGTCGGTCAGCTGGTACAGCGCCACATCGGTGCCGGTCATGGTCGCGTAGAGCACCTTGTCGGCCTGGACGGTGCCGAGCGAGGAGCCGGAGGAGCTGAGCAGGGTGCCGCTGCGGCTGGCGCTCGCGTTCTGGATCACCACACCGGCGGCGGGCATGGTCGGCAGGCAGTGCCCGTTGGTCAGCATCATGGCCCGGTCGGTGTCGACCGACGAGGGGTAACGCACCAGCGACGCCGAGCAGTTGCTCAGGGCGATGGTGGAGGTCAGATCGCCCGCCTGGACGGCGTGGGCCGGCGTGGCGGCAGCGGTCAGCGTGCCGGCGGCGACCGCGACCGCGCCGACGGCGGCGGCGAGTCCCTTGAACATGGGGTCTCCTTGTGGGGGATGTGCCGGACACGCGACCGGTTGCGCGCGACCGAGCCGCACGAAACTGCCATGGCCGCTTCAAGTGGGTCAACGGTGCTTCCCGGAAAGGCCGTTCGCCGCCGCCCCGGGACGGCGCCCGACCTGTCGGATACGGCCACACCGGTACGGGCGCCATAACCGGACGACTCCGGCCCAGCCGCCACATCCCAGACCCGCCCGGACGCCCCTGCCGGGCCGGCGCGAGCAGCGCCGCCGTCCTCCGGCACGCCTCCCGGTCCAGCTCCGCCCCGCCCGGTCGGCGTTCCCCGGCGCAACCCCCGCCCGCCGCCACGAGATTGACCGGAAACGATCGCCCGTCCGCAACGTCCGGACACCGCCCGCGCGGCCTGCCGGGGGCCACCACGGACGGGCAGAACGGAGGGCGGTGTCAGCGCGGCCGGACACCGTCACCGATCATGGGTGCGTTCGAGTACGGCAGGTGGAGAGGTGTACGGGTGTACCGGTGGAGGCGTTGCCTGGTCGAGGCGGGCGTGGGCGAGGAGCGGATCGAGGACTACCGGGCGGCGGGCCGCTTCCTGCTCGGGCGGGAGCCCGCGCTGTTCTCGGCAGTGCGGCTGCTCGGCGTGCCCGCCTACCAGCCGCACGCCGTGGCGGGCTACGCGTTCGCCTGCTTCACCGACGACCTGTGCGACCTCGGCGCGCCGCAGGAGCGCGCCGACCGGTTCGCCCGCTGGCAGGAGGACGTCCGCGCCGCCCTGGCGGGCGAGGCCTGCGGGCAGCCGCTGGCCCGGGCGTTCGTCCACTCCGCACGGCTGCGCCGGCTGCCGGTGCACTGGATCGAGTCCTACCTGGCCGGTGCCCGGACGGACCTGTCGTTCACCGGTTTCGGCACCGAGCAGGACTACCAGGCGTACATCGACCGGCTGTCCTGGCCGTTCACCATGCTGACGGCCGGCCTGGTGCACATCGGCGGCGGCGACGAGCGGTACACCGCTGCCGGGCGGGCCCTGGCCGACGCCTGGCAGCGGCTCGACTTCCTGATCGACCTGTCCCGCGACCTCCGCGACGGCCGGCTCTACCTCCCCGAGGAGGCCCTGCGCGAGCACGGCGTGACGCGCGAGGACCTCGCGGCGGGCCGCCGCAGCGCGGGCGCGGCGGCGCTGGTGGTCGACCAGGCCGACCGCGCCGAGGAGGCCCTGGGCCGGGCCGACGCGATCCTCGAGGTCCCCGCCGAGTACCGCCCGCTCAGCCGGATGGCCCTGCGGCTGGCCCGCCGCCGTCTGGAGGCCGTCCGCCGGGCCGGCGCCGCGGTCGCACGCGGCCCCGTACGCGACTCGCCGTGGGCCCTGCTCGCCACCCTCGCCGCAGCCCGCCGCCCCGACCCCCGCGAACTCGCCCACGACCGGGCCACGGCCCACGCGCACGGGTGCCACCCCTAAGGGGCACGGGGCACGCCCGGGGTAGCACACCAGGGGCGCGTGGGGGCGCCACGCGCCCCCTGGTGGTTCCCTAGCGTCTGCGGCGAGCTGCCGGAACCATCCGGAGGACCGTGCGCAGGACGTGGTCGGCGGCGTCCCGCGGTGGATCGTCCATCAGCTCGGTCAGCAGCCTGGCCAGCGAGCCGACCAGGCCGGGCCTGGCCATGACGTGCTCGTTGAGGAGCGGCCGGTAGCCGAAGCGGCTGAACAGGTGGTCCGCGGCGGTGTTGCCGAGCCGGTAGTAGCGCCCCCAGCGGCGCCGGATCTCCTCCGGGTAGCGCCGCAGGACGTGTTCGCGCCCTTGCCCCGGTGCCCGGGTGAGGGCGAGGGCCACGGTCTCAGCGGCGATCTCGGCCGCCTCCATGGCCTGGGCGATGCCCTCGCCGCTCCAGGGGCTGATCATGCCGGCGCTGTCGCCGACCAGCAGCAGGCCGCGGCCGTACTGCGGGTGGCGGTTGAACCCCATCGGCAGGGCCGCGCTCCGCAGCGGCGAGTCGGCGTTCTCCTCGGTGAGCCCCCAGTCGCGGGGCAGCCGGGCGAGCCACTGGTCGAGGGTGGCGCGCAGGTCGACGGCGCCGTGGTCGCGGTGCGGGAGTGCGCCGAGGCCGACGTTGACCCGGCCGTCGCCGAGCGGGAAGATCCAGCCGTATCCGGGCAGGTCGCGGCCGGTGCGCGGGCACCGCAGGTCGGCCCACAGCTCCAGGTACTCGTCCTTGGACAGCTCGGGGCTGCGGTAGTAGCGGCGGGCGGCGGTGGCGAGCTGCCGCCTGGGGTCGCGGTCGAGGCCCATGGCGAGGGCGGTCCGGGCGGAGGCGCCCTCGGCGGCGACGACGAGCGGTGCCCGGTACTCGACGGGCCGGCCCTCGGGCCCGGCACTGGCGCTGACGCCGGTGATCCGGCCGGCCCGGTCGGTGAGCGGGCCGGTGGCCTTCACCTCGGTGCGCAGGCGGGCGCCGGAGGCGGCGGCGTGGTTGGCGAGGATGTCGTCGAAGTCGTGGCGGCTGCGGGTGAGGCCGAAGTCGGGGAAGCGGCCGAGGTCCGGCCAGTCGATGGTGACCTGGCGGTCGCCGCAGACCCACCGCATGCCGCGGGAGCGGTTCCAGCCGGGCGCGTCGATGTCGATGCCCATGCGCAGCAGCTGGCGTACGGCGCGCGGGGTCAGGCCGTCGCCGCAGACCTTGTCGCGGGGGAAGCGGCTCTTCTCCAGCAGCAGGACGTCGACGCCGGCCCGGGCCAGGTGGACGGCGGCGGACGCCCCGGCGGGCCCGGCGCCGACGACGATCACCTCGGCCTCCTCCACGGCGGGCGGGTCGGCCGTTGCGGAGGTCTGCGGCGGGGGCGGGTTCTGCGCCGGTGGCGTCACTGTCTCCTCCTGGGGGCGCCGGTGCATCTGACGGACGCTTCATCCCTACCCACCCCGGGGCGCCCCTGCCCTCACTCGGCCGGACCTGCCCGGCGAGATGCCGCCGGGCAGGTCCGGCCGGGGCGGGCTACGGGCAGCTGACGACCTGTCCGGCCCAGGAGAGGCCGCCGCCGAAGGCGAGGAGCAGGACGGGGGCGCCCGACGGGAGTTCGCGCCGCTGCACCAGCTTGGACAGGGCGAGCGGGACGGAGGCGGCGGAGGTGTTGCCCGACTCGACGACGTCCTGGGCGACCACCGCGTCCGGCGACAGGTCGAGTTGACGGACGAGGGCCTCGATGATGCGCAGGTTGGCCTGGTGGGTGACCACACCGGCCAGGTCGGCGGGGGTGAGGCCGGCGAGTTCGCAGGCGCGCCGGGCGATGTCCGGCAGTTCGCCGGTGACCCAGCGGAAGACGGCCTGGCCCTCCTGGGCGAACCGCGGCTGCCACTCGTCGACGAGCCGGACGGCGTTGCCGCGGGTGGGGTCGGAGCCCCAGGCGACGGGCCCGATGCCGGCGTCCTCGGCGGCGCTGAGGACGGCGGCGCCCGCGCCGTCGCCGAGCAGCACGCAGGTGCTGCGGTCGGTCCAGTCGGTGACGTCGGACATCTTCTCGGCGCCGATCACGAGGGCGTGCCGGGCGGCGCCGGCCCGCAGGGCGTGGTCGGCGCAGGCGAGGGCGGTGCAGAACCCGGCGCAGCCGTTGTTGAGGTCGAAGGCGACGGCGGAGGGGATGCCGAGACGGGCGGCGACCTGGGCGGCGATGGAGGGGCAGCGGTCGACGGCGGAGCAGGTCGCCACGGTGACGAGGCCGATGTCGGACGGGTCCAGTCCGGCTGCGGCGAGGGCCTTGCCGGCCGCGGCGGCCGCCAGGTCGGTGACCGACTCGTCGGGGCCGGCGATGCGCCGGGTGGCGATGCCGGTGCGGCGGCGGATCCACTCGTCGCTGGTGTCGACGACGGCGGCCAGGTCGTCGTTGGTCAGGACGCGGTCGGGCTGGTGGTGGCCCAGGGCGGTGATGCGGCTTCCCGGCACGGCTGGTCTCTCCTCGGCTCGGCAACGGATGCCGGGAATATAGCAACCGATCGGTCGGACGCTAAATGGCGGCACCCGGATAGCATGGGCGGCATGAGCCCACGCAAGTCCGTCGCCGAGGCCCGCAGGACGCGGGAGCGCATCGTGGCGCACGGCATCGCACTGGCCTCCGTCGACGGCCTGGAGGGGCTGACCATCGGCCGCCTCGCCGCCGACCTGGGCATGAGCAAGGCCGGGGTGCTCGGCCACTTCGGGACGAAGGAGGCGCTGCAGCTCGCCGCGCTGGAGGGCGCCGCCGCCGTCTTCTCCCGCACGGTCTGGGAGCCCGCGCAGCACGAGCCCCCGGGGCTGCCCCGGCTGCGGGCGCTCTGCGAGGCGTGGATCACCTACCTGGAGACGGAGCGCGAGGTCTTCCCGGGCGGCTGCCTGTTCACCACCGCCGCGGTGGAGTTCGACGCCCGCGGCGGCCCGGTGCACGACGCGGTCGGCCGCCTGCTGCGGCTCTGGCGCCGCCGGCTCGCCGCCGAGGCG
Organism: Kitasatospora dryopteridis; assembly: GCF_050749075.1. Classification (NCBI taxonomy): domain Bacteria; kingdom Bacillati; phylum Actinomycetota; class Actinomycetes; order Kitasatosporales; family Streptomycetaceae; genus Kitasatospora; species Kitasatospora dryopteridis. Next base: position 869,382 of record NZ_CP192749.1, read on the forward strand.
CGCACCGCGGCCGCCGACGGCACCCTTCCCGCCGGCACCGACCCGGAGCAGCTCGCGTACGAGCTCGGCGGCCTCTACCTGGCGCTGAACCAGGAGCTCCAGCTGTTCGGCTCCGCCGACGCCGCCGACCGCACCCGCCGGGCCCTGGACCGTATGCTCGGCCCCGCCCCGACCCCCGCCCACGACCCTGCCGCTGCCACTGCCCCGGCCGCCCGGTAACGACACGCAACGACACGCCGGGCCGACACGCCCCGGGTGGACCCGGCAGCCCTCCACCGTCTACATTCCCGTAGACGTGCGGGCGCAGGTCCGTCCGCAGGGAAGTTCCGGGAAGGGTCCACGTGAGCGTGATCACCGTCGGTCAAGCCGTCGTCCTCGGCATCGTGGAAGGGGTGACGGAGTTCCTGCCCATCTCCTCCACCGGCCACCTGAAGATCACCGAAGGGCTGATGGGCATCCCGGTCGACGACAAGTCCGTCGTCGGCTTCACCGCGGTCATCCAGGTCGGCGCCATCGCGGCCGTGCTGCTCTACTTCCTCAAGGACATCACCAGGATCGTCCGCGCCTGGGGCCGCGGCCTGGTCAACAAGGAGGAGCGGTACCACCACGACTACAAGTTCGCCTGGTGGGTCATCTACGCCACCGTCCCGATCGTGGTCGTCGGCCTCGCCGCCAAGCCGCTGATCGAAGGACCGCTCGCCTCGCTCTGGGTGGTGGCGGGCTCGCTGATCGTCGGCAGCGGTGTGATGTGGGCGGCCGACCAGATGAGCCGGCTCAAGCGCGGTGAGGACGACACCGGCCTCAAGGACGCGATGATCGTCGGCTCGGCGCAGATCCTCGCCCTGCTCTTCCCCGGCTTCTCCCGCTCCGGCGCCACCATGTCGGCCGGCCTGATGCTCGACCTCGAGCGGGTGGCCGCCACCCGGCTCTCGTTCTTCCTCGGCATCCCGGCGCTCACCGGCGCCGGCATCTACGAACTCAAGGACGCCCTCGGCGCCGGCGTGGACCCGCTCCCGCTGATCGTCGGCACCGCGGTCTCCTTCGTGGTCGCCTACGCCTCCATCGCCTGGCTGCTCAAGTACGTCGCCAAGCACTCCTTCAACGCCTTCGTGTTCTACCGGATCGTCGTCGGCGTCCTGCTGTTCGGCCTGCTCGGCACCGGCGTCCTGAACGCCTGACCGCCGCACCCGACCCGGCACCCGCGGGCGGCCACCCCACAAGGCGGGAGGCCGCCCGCAGCCCGTTCCGCCCCGCTCGGGGCGGGCACACCACCGACTAGCCTGGAAACCCGGCCGCCGGCCACCGCGCCGACCCGCGGCCGCACGGGGAGAGGGGACACACCGGCGATGACCGACGCCGCAGCCACCAGACGCCAGCACGGGCAGCTGGAGACCGACGTGCTCGAAGTGCTGTGGGCGGCCGACGGCCCGCTCAGCCCCGGCCAGGTCAACGACGCACTCGGCGGCGCCCTCGCCCGCACCACCGTCACCACCATCCTCACCCGGCTGCACGAGAAGGACCTGGTGCACCGCGAACGCGCGGGCCGCGGCTACGTCTACGCCGCCGCCCAGGACGCCTCCGGCATCGTCGCCTCGCGCATGCACAGCGAACTCAGCAAGGGCGAGGACCGCGGCAGCGTCCTGCGCCACTTCGTCTCCACCCTCAGCCCCGGCGACGAGGCTCTGCTGCGCCACCTGCTCGCCGGCGCCGACGGCACCGCGGAACGGCCGTGAACACCCTCGCCCTGGTCGCCCTCGGCCTGCCCTGGCTCGCCGCACCGGCCGCCCGGGCGCTCGCCGCACGGCTCACCCCGCGCTGGGCCGCCCTCGCCGTCGCCGGCTGCGCCGCCGTACTGGCCGCCGGGGCCGTGACCGGCCTGGCCGTCCTCGTCTTCGCCGGGCTGCTCCACCTGCCCTGGCTGGCCGCCGCCGGACGGCTGCCGCTCGCCTGGCTCGCCGCCACCTCCCCCGCGGCCGTCCCCGTCGCCGTCGCCGCCGGGGCCGCCCTGGCGGCGGTCACCGTCTCCGGCGGACGCGCGCTCGCCGCCCAGCGCACCCAGCTGACCGCCGCCCGCCGCACCGTCGCCGGACTGCCCGTGGACGGCGACACCGTCGTCGTCCACGACCCCACCCCCGAGGCCTTCGCCCTGCCCGGCCGCCCGGGCCGCGTGGTGGTGACCTCCGGAATGCTCGACGCACTCGGCCCGCAGGAGCAGCGTGCCCTGATCGCCCACGAACGCGCCCACCTGGCCGGCCGCCACCACGTACTCTCCCGGACCGTCCACGTGGCCGCCGCCGCCCACCCGGCGCTGCGCCGGCTGCGCGCCCCGCTCGACCTCCACCTGGAACGCTGGGCCGACGAAGACGCCGCCCGCACCGTCGGCGACCGCCCGCTGACCGCCCGGGCCGTCGCCCGCGGCGCCCTCGCCGCCACCTCCCGCCGCGGCCCCGGACCACGCGGCGCAGCCCTCCCCGCCGCCCACGCCGGCCCGGTGCCGCAGCGGGTGGCCGCCCTCCTCGCCCCACCGCCGCGGGCCCCGCACGGCCGCGTCCTCCACCTGGTCGTGGCCGGCCTGCTCGCCGTCGTCGGCATCTCCACCGCCGCCGGCCTCGGCTCCGCCTACGACCTCCACGAGTACGTCGAACAGGGCCAGGAGAGCACCGCACCCCTCTCCCCCTGAGACGACGGCCTCGGCCGGCCCGACCCTGACGGAACCGCTCGCGGCCGAGGTCCGGGTCTTCGACGAAGATCTCGCGCAAGTCCTGCTGGTGACACACCGATGGCGAGGCCTGGTGCCGCCCGGCGGACGGGTCGAACCCGGACGCTCGGGCTGTCGTACGCCGCCGTTGTCGACCGCGCAGTGCCGCTCGCGGCCGAGAGCGGCCAGCCGGCGACCTGGATCCGCCTGGACCACGACTGGGAGAGCTACTTCCCGGAGGACCCGGCCCGGATGCGTCGCCATGCGGCCCGGCTCGCAAGGCACGCCCGTCGCTGATCGGCAGGCTGGATGTGCGGTGCGTGGGGGTCCCCGGCCGGTTGACGGCTGTTCCGGGTCCGCTGTCGGCGAACCCGCCCGGGTACTCGTGTTCGCGGTGCTTGGGTGTCGGGATGGAGATCTTGGTTCTGGGCGGAACAGCGTGGGTGGGCCGGGAGCTGTCGCGACAGGCGATCGAGCGCGGTCATCGGGTGACGTGCCTGGCTCGCGGAAGCGGAGAAGTCTCGGACGGAGCGACGCTGGTGGCCGCCGACCGGCGCGATCCTTCGGCGTATGCGCCCCTGCTCAAGCGCGAATGGGATGCGGTCGTCGAGGTGTCATGGCAGCCGGGGTTCGTTCGCGAGGCGCTTGACGCATTGGGCGGCCGGGCCGGGCACTGGGCCTATGTCTCCTCCGTCAGCGCCTATGCCTCCCACACCGCGCCGGGCGCGGACGAGTCCGCGGCCCTGCTTGCTCCGACCGACCGGAGCGAGGCCGACCGCGCGCTGTACGGCGAGGCGAAGGTCGCCTGCGAACAGGCGTCGACGGCCGCTGTGGGCGACCGCCTTCTCGTCGCACGCGCCGGCCTGATCGGCGGCCCGGGGGATCACAGCGGACGCTCCGGCTACTGGGTGGCCCGTGCCGCACGCGACCCGCGAGGGCCCATGCTGGTTCCCGACGCACCGGACATGCCGACCCAGGCGATCGACGTACGGGACCTCACCGCCTGGCTGCTCGACGCCGCGGAGACGGGGACCGTCGGCACGTACGACGCCGTCGGTCCGGTCGTTCCGTTCGGAGAGTGGATCGAGCTGTCCCGCGCCGTCGGCGGGCACACCGGTCCGGTGGTCACCGCCGACTCGGCATGGCTGCTCACGAACGGCGTGGCCGAGTACATGGGTGCCGAGTCACTGCCGATGTGGCTGGTCGAACCGGGCTGGGAAGGGTTTTCCGCCCGGGACGGGTCTGCGGCGCGCGCCGCAGGACTGCGCCATCGGCCCCGGGCGGAGCTGCTGGCCGACACGCTGCTCTGGGAACGCGAGCAGGGTCTGAACCGGACAAGACGTGCCGGCCTCGGCGCTCGGCGCGAGCGCGAGCTGCTCGACGCTCTCGGCTGACGGCCACTCCCCTGCTGTACGCGTCCTGGAGCGCATCCCACAACCCCGTCCGACACCAGCCGCTCACCTGTGCCCATGCCGGGCAACGCGCTGCCCCGATCGGGACACCGTCCAAAGCCTCTCCTGGACCGCGCACCGGGCCGACGGTCGAACGCCGGGCTCAGGGCGCCCGGATGCGCTCGGGCTCTGCGGTGCGGGGGCGCGGGCGGCGGCGGATGAGGAGCAGGGCGCCGAGGGCGAGCCAGCCGGCGGCGAGGAGCCAGCCGCCGAGGACGTCCAGCGGCCAGTGCACGGAGAGGTACACCCGGCTCAGGCCCACCAGGACGGCGAGGGCGGCGAGGGCAGCCGTGCAGCGGCGTCGGAAGGTGCGGCCGTACCCGCGGATCGCGAGGTCACGGCCGAGGGCCCAGGCCAGGAGGCCGAAGGCGGTGGCCGAGGTGAAGGTGTGGCCCGACGGGAAGGAGAAGCCGCTCGCGGGCACCGCCCATCCGGCCGCCGGCGGTCGCGGCCGGCCGATGCCGTGCATCAGCAGGGTCCGTAGCAGCTGTCCGGCGAGCAGCCAGAGCAGCGGGGTGACGGCGAGGAGCAGCCGACGGTCGGCCGGGGCGCGGCGGGCGACGAGCAGGCCCGCCGCGAGTGCCGCCGCCCAGGGGACGGCGGCCGTGCCCAGGGAGGTGACGGCCCGGGCGGTCGTCCGGGCTGCGCCGGGGCGGTGGCCGCCCGCCCACTGCACGGTCTGCTGTTCCCAGCCGAAGGGGGCCGATCCGTGGAGGGCGACCACGACGGCCAGGACGGCGAAGGCGGTCCAGGCACCGACCAGAACCACCCCGGCCGCCGGAACCCACCGGCCCCGCCCCCGGTCGGGCGGCGGGACCGGCCACAGGAGACTCCGGCTCCTCGAGGGCGCGGGCCGCGGGCCGGGCCGCCCCGCAGGCTCCCGCTCGGCGCTCTCGCGGGCCGGCCGGTTCTGCTGCGGGCGCCGCAGCTGTGTGGCGCCGGGCAGTGATCCGGCGTCCGGCGCACGGTCGGCGGACGTGGACATTCGGGCCGTACCTCTCCCCGGGCGGCCGTGTCGCACGCCGCCAGGCATCGTCTACGTAAATGTAGACGATGCCTGGCGGGGGCGCGCGCGACGGGCCGGGTGGAGTACCTCCGCGTCAGAGGTGGACCACCCGCACGCCGCCCGCCGGGACGTCCAGCACACCGCCGACCAGCAGCCCGGTGAGCAGTTCCATGCCGTCGCCCGGCAGCGGGATGCGGGCGTCCGTGCCGCTGTGGTTCACCGCGAACAGGTAGCGGCCGAGTTCGCCGACCCGCTCGACCACCTCCACGTCGCGGGGCAGCGCCCGCTCCGGCAGGCCGGCGTCGGCGCAGACCCGGCCGAGCACCGCGTCCAGGCCGGCCTCGTCGAGCCGGGTGGAGACGTACCAGGCGCTGCCGCCGCCGAGCGCGTGCCGGGTGACCGCGGGGTGGCCGGCGGTCGGCCCGTCGGCGTACGTCCACTGCGGGTCGGCGCCGCGTGCGACGACGAACTCGGACCAGGACGCGGCGGTGAGGTCGCCGCCGGGCCCGGTGAGGCGGATGCCGCGGCCGGCGGGCAGCGGGGCGAACTCCTCCACCGTGAGCCCGAGGACGTCCCGCAAGGCACCCGGGTACGGGCCCGGGTGCACGGTGTCGTGCTCGTCGACGATGCCGGAGAAGTGGCCGACGGCCAGGGTGCCGCCGGTCTCCACGTAGCGCCGCAGGTTGCGGGAGGCGGCGCCGGTCATCAGGTACAGCGCCGGGACGAGCACCAGCGGGTAGCCGGAGAGGTCGGCCTCGGGGTGGGCGAAGTCGACGGTGAGGTGGCGGTCCCAGGCGGCGGCGTACCAGGCGTCGGCCTGGGCCCGGGCGTCGAGTTCGACGCTGGGCCGCCACTCGAGCTTCTGCGCCCACCAGGACTGCCAGTCCCACAGGACGGCGGCGTCGGAGACCACCCGGCTGTCGCGGACGCTGCCGAGGGCGCCGACGGAGGCCCCGAGGGCGACCACCTCGCGCCAGATCCGGCTGTCGGTGCCGGCGTGCGGCAGCATCGCGGAGTGGAACTTCTCGGCGCCGTAGCGGGAGGCGCGCCACTGGAAGAACATGGCGCCGTCGGAGCCGCGGGCGATGTGGGTGAGGCTGTTGCGGGCCATCTCGCCGGGCTGCTTGGGCAGGTTGCGGGGCTGCCAGTTGACGGCGCCGGTGGAGTGTTCCAGCAGCAGCCAGGGCCGGCCGCCGGCGACCGAGCGGGTGAGGTCGGCGGACATCGCCAGGTTGATGTGGTTCCGCGGCGCCTCGGCGACCAGGTAGTGGTCGTTGGCGACGATGTCGACCTCGCGGCCCCAGGCCCAGTAGTCGAGGGACTCGCACTGGGAGAGCGCGGTCATGAAGTTGGTGGTGACCGGGATGCCGGGCGACAGGCGGTGCAGGACGTCCCGTTCGCGCCTGAAGTTGTCCAGCAGGGCGTCGCTGGTGAAGCGCGCCCAGTCGAGCTGCTGGGCGGGGTTGCCGGCGGTGGGGGTGAGCCGCGGCGGCCGGATCTCCTCCCAGGCGCCGTAGCGCTGGCCCCAGAAGGCGGTGCCCCAGGCCTCGTTGAGCTCGTCCAGGTCGGTGTACCGCCGGCGCAGCCAGCGGCGGAAGTGTTCGGCGGAGGTGTCGCAGTAGCAGGCGCTGACCGGTACGCCGTACTCGTTGTGGACGTGCCACATGGCGAGCGCCGGGTGGTCGCCGTAGCGCCGGGCGAGCTGTTCGGTGATCGCGGCCGCGGCGTCCTGGTACGCGGGTGAGCTGTGGCAGATGGCGCCGCGGGAGCCGGCCTCCAGGCGGACGCCCTCGCGGGTGACGGGCAGCGCCTCCGGGTGCCGGCGGTAGAACCAGGCCGGGGGCACCACGGTGGGGGTGCCGAGGTCGACCCGGATGCCGCCGGCGTGCAGCAGGTCGAGCAGGCGGTCGAGCCAGCCGAAGTCGTACTCACCGGGTGCGGTCTCGAGCAGCGCCCAGGAGAAGATCCCGACGCTGACCATGGTGACGCCGGCTTCCCGCATCAGCCGGACGTCCTCCTCCCAGACCTCCTCCGGCCACTGCTCGGGGTTGTAGTCACCGCCGTAGGCGAGGGCCGGCAGCCCGACCGGCCGGCGGCGCCGTTCGGCGGGCCCGGCGGCCACGGCCGGGGTGGTGTCGCGGGTCAGCGGGTGATCCATCGAAGCTCCATACGAGATTGCTGTGCACGTACACAGCGTCCGGGGCGCCGTGTTTCGGCAAGATAACCGTACGAGGCAAGGGATTGACAAGTGTCGTCGTGGTTTCCGTACTGTGAACGTGCACAGCGGCGGTACCGGCAGCTCCGGGCCCTGCGCCGCTCCCGCATCCCCCACCCCGCACCCGTGATCCCCGGGAGGATCCATGCACCGTCGGCTTGCCCTCGCCTCGGCCGCCGCGCTCTGCGGCACGCTCGCCCTGACCGCCTGCGGCAGCAGCGGCGGCGACTCCGGCGACACCAAGGCCGCCACCGGGCCGGTGAAGCTGACCTTCTGGTCCTGGACGCCGAACATGGACAAGGTCGCGGCCCTGTGGAACGCCTCCCACCCGGACATCCAGGTGTCCGTGCAGAAGCAGGCCTCCGGCGACGACCTGGTCACCAAGACCATCACCGCGGCCAAGGCCGGCAACGCCCCGGACCTCGTCCAGGTCGAGTACCAGGCCCTGCCCACCCTGGTCAGCAACGACGTGCTGGCCGACGTCTCCAAGCAGGCCGGCCCGGCCAGGGAGAAGTTCGCCGCCGGCGTCTGGCAGCAGGTCACCCTGGGCTCCGACGCGGTCTACGCGATACCCGAGGACACCGCACCGCTCGCCTTCTACTACCGCACCGACCTCTTCGCCCAGTACGGCCTGAAGGTGCCCACCACCTGGGCCGAGTTCGCCGACGCCGCCCGGCAGCTGAAGCAGAAGGACCCGTCGAAGGCGCTCACCACCTTCTCCGCCAACGACCCCGGCCTGTTCGCGGGCCTCGCCCAGCAGGCCGGCGCCAAGTGGTGGACGGCCTCCGGCGACGCCTGGAAGGTCGCCGTCGACGACGCCGCCACCAAGAAGGTCGCCGACTTCTGGGGCGGCCTGGTCGCCGAGGGTGCCGTCGACAACCAGCCGATGTACACCCCGGCCTGGAGCAAGGCGCTCAACGACGGCAGCCAGATCGGCTGGGTCTCCGCGGTCTGGGCGCCCGGCGTGTTCACCTCCTCCGCGCCCGACACCAAGGGCAAGTGGGCGATCGCGCCGCTGCCGCAGTGGAACGCCGGCGAGACGGTGACCGGCAGCTGGGGCGGTTCCAGCACCGGCGTCACCACCGGCGCCGAGAAGGCCGGCCACGCCGACGCCGCCGCGCATTCGCCACCTGGCTGAACACCGACCCGCAGGCCGTCGCCGCCCTGGTCAAGGAGGCCGGCATCTACCCTGCCGCCACCGCTGCCCAGACCGGCGGCGCACTGGCGACCGCACCCGAGTTCTTCTCGAACCAGCCCGACTTCTACACCAAGGCCGCCGAGATCGCGAAGAACACCGCGCCCGCCGCCTGGGGCCCCAACGTGAACGTCGCCTACTCGGCCTTCAAGGACGCCTTCGGCAAGGCCGCCCAGAGCAGGTCCGGCTTCCCCGCCGCACTCACCGCCATCCAGCAGGCCACCGTCGCCGACCTGAAGAAGAACGGCTTCACCACCCAGGGCTGAGGCTCTTCCCCGAAGGGGCGCGGGTGAGCCACCAGGGGCGCGGGGAACTGCGCGATTCGGATGCGGGCCACCGTACGAACCGGGGTCAGCCCGGTCTGTCATGCAACCACCCCCGGACTGCGCAGTTCCCCGCGCCCCTGAGGTGCCACCCGTGTTCTTCGAGCCGCAAGCGCCCGTGCCCACCGCCCCCGCACACCCCTAGGACCGCCATGGCGTCCCCCTCCGCTGCCCGCCCCACCCGGCGCCTCGCGCCGTACGCCTTCCTCACCCCCGCCGTCGTGCTGTTCGCGCTGTTCTTCGCGCTGCCGATCGGCTACGCCCTCTACCTGAGCGTTCGCGCCGTCAAGGTCAAGGGCCTCGGCCTCGGCTCGCACGCCCGCACCGAGGTCTGGGCCGGCCTGTCCAACTACACCTCGGCCCTCACCGACCCGGAGCTGCTCTCCGGCTCCGGGCGCACCCTGCTGTACGGCGCCCTGCTGGTGCCCGCCATGCTCGGTGCGGCCCTGCTGTTCGCCCTGCTGCTGGACACCCCCCGGGTGCGGCTCGGCGCCTTCTCCCGCCTCGCGATCTTCCTGCCGTACGCGGTGCCGGGCATCGTGGCCTCGCTGCTGTGGGGCTTCCTCTACCTGCCGACCGTCAGCCCCGGATACTTCCTGCTGGACAAGGCCGGCATCGGCGGGCCCGACCTGCTGCACGGCAACGGCCTGTTCGTGGCCCTGGCCAACATCGCGGTCTGGGGCGGCACCGGCTTCAACATGATCGTCATCTACACCTCGCTGCGGGCGATCCCCGCCGAGCTGTACGAGGCGGCCCGGCTGGACGGCGCCTCCGAGCTGCAGATCGCACTGCGGGTGAAGATCCCGATGGTGGCGCCCTCGCTGGTGCTCACCTTCTTCTTCTCGATGATCGCCACCCTGCAGGTGTTCAGCGAGCCGATGACCCTCAAGCCGCTGACCAACTCGATGAGCTCCACCTGGAGCCCGCTGATGAAGGTGTACCGCGACGCCTTCGTCCAGGGCGACATCCACTCCGCCGCCGCCACCTCCACGATCGTCGCCGTGGCGACCCTCGTCCTGTCGTTCGGCTTCCTCACACTGGTCAACAAGCGCTCCACGGGGGGCAACTGAGATGAGCACCGCCCTGACCGAAGGCCGCCGCACCGCCCCCGCCCCCGGGACGACGCCGGGCAACCCCGTCGCCCCGCCGCGCCGCAGCCCGGCCTGGGGCCCGACCCTGGTCCTGCTGCTCGGCGCGGTCTACTGCCTGATCCCGATCCTCTGGGTGGTGACGGCGGCCACCAAGAGCAGCAGCGAACTGTTCACCACCTTCACCCTCGCCCCCGGCAGCGGCCTGCTCGGCAACCTCGCCGACCTGTCCGACTACCGCGACGGCGTCTACTGGCAGTGGATGGCCAACTCGGCCCTCTACGCGGGTGTCGGCGCCCTGCTGTCGGCGGCCCTCTCCGGCGCCACCGGCTACGCCCTCGCCAAGTACCGCTTCCGCGGCCGGACGGCGGTCTTCAACATCCTGCTGGCCGGCGTGCTGATGCCTCCGATCACGCTCGCCGTCCCGCAGTACCTGCTGATGGCCGAGGCCGGCCTGGCCGACAGCTACTGGTCGGTGCTGCTGCCCAGCATCCTCAGCCCGTACGGCATCTACCTGGCCCGGATCTACGCGGCCGCGGCGATCCCGGACGAGGTCGTCGAGGCGGCCCGGGTCGACGGGGCCGAGGAGTGGCGGCTGTTCCGCAGCGTGGCGCTGCCGATGATGGTGCCCGGCCTGGTCACCGTCTTCCTGTTCCAGTTCGTGGCGATCTGGAACAACTTCCTGCTGCCGTACATCATGCTCGGCGACGACCGGAAGTTCCCGGTCACCGTGGGCCTGTACTCGCTGCTCCAGCAGGGCGCCAACGCCCCCGCGCTGTACACCCTGGTGGTCACCGGCGCGCTGCTGTCCGTCGTGCCGCTGATCGCACTCTTCCTGGGACTCCAGCGGTACTGGCGCATCGATCTGCTCTCCGGGGCCGTAAAGTCCTGACCGTCCGCCAGTCCGCCTGCGCCGGTGCCGCCCGTGGCCGCCGGCGCCCCGCCCCGCGAGGAAGCGCCCAGCCCCATGACGGAACCAGAGCCCCGCGGCCGGTCGGCCGGCAAGCCCCGCCGCCCGCCGACCATCCACGACGTCGCCGCGGTCGCCGGTGTCTCGCGCGGCACCGTCTCCCGGGTCCTGCAGGGCGGCCACAACGTCAGCCCGGCCTCCCGGGAGGCCGTCGAGGCGGCGATCGGCAAGCTCGGGTACGTGGTCAACCGGGCCGCCCGCAGCCTGGTCACCCAGCGCTCCGGCTCGGTCGCCTTCCTGCTGACCGAGCCGCAGGAGCGGTTCTTCGAGGACCCCAACTTCACCACCCTGCTGCGCGGCTGCACCGCGGCACTGGCGGCCCACGACATCCCGCTGCTGCTGATGACCGCCGGCGACGAGGCCGAGCGCCGCCGGATCACCCGCTACCTGGCGGCCGGGCACGTCGACGGCGTCCTGCTGGTCTCCTCGCACCGCGGCAACCCGATGATCGAGCACCTCCGGGAGGCCGGCATCCCGATGGTCTGCTGCGGCAAGCCGCTCGGCCAGCGCGGCCGGGTCACCTACGTCGCCGCGGACGACCGCGAGGGCGCCAAGGACATGGTCCGCCACCTCGCCGAGTCCGGCCGCACCCGGATCGCCACCGTGGCCGGCCCGCAGGACACCCCCGGCGGCGTCGAGCGCCTGCTCGGCTACCGCGAGGTCCTCGAGGAGTACGGCCTCCCGTACGACGAGCGGCTGGTGGCGTACGGCGACTACAGCCGGGCCGGCGGCGAGGCCGCCACCGCCGGACTGCTGGCCGCCGCCCCCGGCCTGGACGCGCTGTTCGTCGCCTCCGACCTGATGGCCGACGGCGCCCTGACCGCCCTCGACCGGGCCGGCCGCTCGGTGCCCGGGGACGTCGCGGTGGGCGGCTTCGACGACTCCCCCGCCGCCCTGACCACCCGCCCGCCGCTGACCACCGTCCGCCAGCCCTGGGACAGGATCAGCAGCGAGATGGTCCGCCTGCTGCTCGCCCAGATCGCCGGCGAGACCGCCCCGACCGTCATCCTCCCCACCGAACTGGTCGTCCGCGGCTCGGCGTAGGGGCTGTCGTCCAAGATCGCTCAGGGGTCGATCCAGGGGCGCACGGGGGCACCTTACGGGCCCCGGGAAGACCCCGGGTCAGAAGGCCTGGGGGCCGAAACGTCCCCAGGCCACTGCGACGGCCAGCGCCAGCAGCACCACGTTGACGGCGATGCCCGGGTACTCCTTGCGGCGTGCGTGGACGACGGCTGCGCCGACCATGGTCAGCGCCAGACCGAGGGCCGCCCAGGCGGTCAGCACGGGTGCGACGCCGAGGACGGCGGGCAGCACCAGGCCGATGCCGCCGAGCACCTCGACGGCGCCTATCGCCTTCACCGCGCCTGCCGGCCAGTCCCCCGCCCAGCCCATGCCCGCGGCGACGAGCTTCTCCCGCGGCTGGGCCATCTTCATCGCGCCGGCGGCGGCAAACGCGGCGGCGAGCAGGATCGCAATGATCCACAGGGCGACGTTCATCTGGGTTTTCCTCCCGCATTGACTTGAACCTTCAACCAGAAGATAGGGAGGCATGACTTGAAGAGTCAAGTAATCTGCGGAACGCATCCGGAGGTCGGAAGCGGTCCAGGGGTCTGCGCCGGGCCACGCTAGGGTGGAGTCCATGGACGCAGACGAGCCGCGCTGGCTGAGCGAGGAGGAGAAGGAGTCCTGGCTGGCCCTCGGCAGCATGCTGATCCGGCTGCCCGCCGCGCTGGACGCCCAGCTCCAACGGGACGCGGGCATCAGCCACTTCGAGTACCAGGTGATGGCCGGCCTCTCCATGGCGCCCGATCACACCCTTCGGATGAGCGAACTCGCCGTGCTCGCCGACGGTTCGCTCTCCCGCCTCTCCCACGTGGTCAAGCGGCTGGAGCAGCGCGGCTGGGTCCGCCGCACACCCGACCCCGAGGACGGCCGCTACACCCTGGCCCTGCTCACCCCGTCCGGCTGGGACAAGGTGGTCGCCACCGCCCCCGGCCACGTCGCCGAAGTACGCCGCCTGGTCTTCGACCCCCTCACCAGGGCGCAGCAGCGCCAGCTCCGCGACATCGGACGCCGCGTCACCACCGCCATCGACCCCGACGGCAGCTGCCCCGGCTCCGCCCCGGCCTGACACCGCAACACCTCCGCCCCTGCCGCGCGTCGGCACACCGGCCCCACGGGCGGGGCTCCGGAAGCAGCTGAGATCATGCTCGGATGCGAGCGATCGATCAGCTGGTCAACGTGGACGACCCGGCATGGCCGGACATCGAGGCGGCGTGCGCGGCGAGCAGCGTGCCCGTACGGGTCCTGCCCGTCGACCCCGAGGAGGGCCGCCGGTGCCTGGTGCAGATGCAGGTCACCGCGCGATCGACGCTCGGCGCCCTGGCACTGCACTGCGGCGGCCTGGTCGTCGACGACGGCTGGGTGCGGGTGTTCGGCGGAGGTTCGGAGGCGGTCGGCGGCCTGCCGGGTCTGGCACAGGTCAACCGGTTCCCTTCCGCGTTCGATCCCGCCTGGCACCCCGCGACGGGTCTGGTCGTCGGGCACGACGTCCTGGGCGGAGTGTTCGCGCTGAACGGCCACGACCCCGCAGGTGAGGGCCGCCCCGGGGCTCCGGGGCAGATGACCTGGTTCGCTCCGGACACGCTGGAGTGGGAGGCACTGGACATCGGCCACTCCGCCTGGGTCTCGTGGCTGCTGTCGGACGGCCCGGAGGCGTTCTACGAGGGGCTGCGATGGCCCGGCTGGCGCGAGGAGAGTGCGGCGCTGGCCCTCTCGCAGGGGATCGCCGTCTATCCGTTCCTCTGGTCCGAGCAGGCGCGTGCCGACCTGGCGGCGACGACTCGGAAGGCCGTACCGATGCGCGAGGTCCTCGGCGTGGCGGCCGACTTCGCACGGCAGATGGGCCCTGCCGATCCGGGGTTCCTCGGCGAGGTGTGAGCCGGCCCCGCGACCGCAGGAGCGATCATGCCGTCCGCAGCCGCGACAGCACCCCGTTGACCACCTGCCGGTGGTCACGCCACGGACGGTCACGCCCACCTGCGGCAACAGGGGATCAATCCGCTCCCACGCCGCGTCCGTCACCTCACCTCGACCTGCCACAAGATCAATTGTCAGACCGGCATTAGAGTCCCTCCCGTGACGGATCATCAGGACCAGACCAGGACGGCCTACGACGGGGTCGTCGAGCTGTACGCGTCGCTGTTCGCAGACCGGCTGGAGAAGCAGCCGTTCGCCCGGGCCATGATCGGCACCTTCGCCGAACTGGTGCACGCGACGGGCAACCCGCGGGCGGCGGACGTCGGGTGCGGGCCCGGACACCTGACGGCCATGCTGCACGAACTGGGCCTGGACGCCTTCGGACTCGACCTCTCCCCGGGCATGGTCGACCACGCCCGGCGGGCCCATCCGGCGCTGCGCTTCCAGGAGGCGCGGATGGAGTCCCTGCCGGTCGGGGACGGCGCTCTCGGCGGCGTACTGGCCCACTACTCGATGATCCACACCCCGCCGGGGGAACTGCCGGAGCTGCTCGCCGAGCAGGCACGCGTCCTGGCACCGGGCGGCCTGCTCCTGGTCTCCTTCTTCGGGACCGACGGACCGGAGCCGGTCCGATTCGACCACAAGGTGACGCCTGCCTACAGCTGGCCGGCGGACCGCCTCGCCGAACTGCTGGCCGGTGCCGGGCTCGTTCCCTTCGCCCGGCTGCTCCACGACCCGGCCTCCGAACGGGGCTTCCTCGACGCCCACCTGCTGGCCCGCCGTTCGTAGGTCCTGTCCGACAATACCCGCCGGGCTCCCGCCCCCCGGCTGCCGGCGCGGCGGGCACCCGCCGATCCGACGGGAACTGCCGGACAGGCCCTGGTGCCGTGACCGCGGACCGGATCGGCCGGCATCGACGGCCCGATCCGGTCCCACATCGCATCACTGGTCACCAACCGGACAGACACATCCGATCAACTGCTCGGCCCATCAAAGAAACACGCCTTAGCATCGGGTCCCATGATCGTATGGCTCAACGGCACCCACGGCGCAGGCAAGACAACGACCGGTGCACTCGTGCAGCCGCTGATCCCGGATTCACGGGTGTTCGACGCCGAGAAGGTCGGCGAGACGCTCATGGACATCACGCCGGGGCTGCCCAGGACGGACAACTTCCAGCACTGGCCGCCGTGGCGGCAGCTCGTGGTCGAGACCGCCCGCCGCGTACTCGACTACACCGGCGGCACTCTGGTGATGCCCATGACCGTCCTGGTCGAGCAGTACTGGCGCGAGATCAGCACAGGCCTCGCCCGACATGCCATCCCGGTACGGCACTTCGTCCTCCACGCTGACCAAGACACCCTCCGCGCGCGCATCGAGGGGGACACTCTTCTCGGCCCCTCCCCGTTCCGCCTCAAATACCTTGAGCCCTACGCCGAGGCGGCCCGCACCTGGCTGCACGGCGAGGCCGAGGTCGTCGACACCACGCACCTCACGCCCGCCCAGGCCGCCCTGCAGATCGCGGAGGCCGTCAAGAGCTGAGGTCCACCCGCCACGCGAAACAGGCACAGGTGGCAGCAGAGAACGACCTTCCGGTGTCGAGCAGATCGCCGGAATCGCCTCGCAAAACCACATGACCAATCAATCGCCGGCCGGCTCTGAGGGGATGCGGTGTCGACGGTCGTTGAAACGCAGAAGGTCTGGAGGCTGCCCGCTGCCGACCGTTGGGCAGGGTGGTGCCCGCTGTGGTGGACGGTCGGTCCCGCAGGCGAGCTCGCTGTTCTGCTGGTGCATCGACGGCACCTCCGCCGAAGCCGCCACGTCAAGGGCTGGGTCGGACGAAGCCCCGACGTCCCGTTCGACGGAGTGCTGGTGATCCGCCGGATGGACGGATCGGTGGAGCGCCGGTCGGTCCGGGTGGTTCTGACGGCGGAGGGCCGGACCTGGCCGGAGTCCTTCCGCGTACCGAGACAGTGCGCCGCGGCCGCAGTCTTCCAGGGCTTCACGTCGGAGGATCTCGCCGTCTTCCGACACCTGTGCCTGCGCCTGGTCGCCAACCAGCGCCGCCTGGAGGAACACCTGGCCTGCCCCCTGCCGTACCGCCTGCCACCTGAGCCCGGGGGCGCGGCGGCGGTCAGGCGGGGAGCGAGCGGGCCAGGCGGAAGCCCACGTCGTCGACGGTGAAGGTGGGGTGGCTGCGGCGGCGGGCGGACGCCCGGCAGCTCCAGTGCTCGTCGAACCAGCCTCCGCCGCGGAGCACCCGGTAGTCGCCGTAGACCTCGGCGTCGTACACGTCCCAGCACCAGTCCCAGACGTTGCCGAGCATGTCGTGGAAGCCCCAGGCGTTGGGGCGCAGGCCGCCCACCTCGTGGAGGCGCTCCTGGGAGGTGCCGCGGTACCAGGCGATCTCGTCGAGCGGGGCGTAGTGCGGGCCGCCGGTGCCGGCCCGGCAGGCGTGTTCCCACTCGGCCTCGGTGGGCAGCCGGTACCCGCCGGAGGCGGTGTCCCACTCCACGGTGCCGTCGTCGGCCTCGCCGACCAGGCGGTAGGCGGGCGCCAGGCCCTCGCGCTCGGACAGTGCGTTGCAGAACCGGACGGCGTCCCACCAGGAGACGCCCTCGACCGGCAGCCGCTCCCCCTGGGCGGCGCTCGGCCGCAGACCGGTGACCTCGGCGTACAGGCTCTGGGTGACCGGCACGGCGGCCAGTTCGTACGGCCCCGGTTCGACCGGCCAACTGCGCTGCGTCCGCCGGTCCGACAGCACGACCCGCCCCGCCGGGACGGGGATCATCTCGATGCCCACCTTCGCGTCCATGATCCGCCGATCCTACGGGAGGCGGGGCGTAAGCTCGGTGGAGAGCGAACGTTCTCTGACGGGTGGGGAGGCCATGGACCAGGGCGAGGCGGAGACCAGACTGCTGGACGCGGCGGAGGAGCTGTTCTACGGGCGGGGCATCCAGGCGGTCGGTGTGGACCAGATCCGTGCCGCCTCGGGCGTCTCGCTGAAGCGGCTGTACCAGGTCTTCCCGTCCAAGGCCGATCTCGTACTGGCCTACCTGCGGCGCCGCGACGCCCGCTGGCTCGCCGCGCTCACCGGGTACGCCGACGCCCGGCCGGAGGGCGACACCCGCATCCTCGCCGTCTTCGACTGGCTGCACGGCTGGTTCGGCGAACCGGACTTCCGCGGCTGCGGGTTCATCAACGCCTTCGCCGAGATCGGGGCCACCGACCCGGCCGCGGCCGAGGTCGTCCGCGCCCACAAGGCGGCCCTGCGGGACTACCTCGCCGGGCTGCTGCAGCAGGCGGGCCGGCCGCAGTCGCTGGTCGACCCCCTGTTCCTGCTCGCGGAGGGCGCGATGACCACCGCCGCCGTCACCGGCTCGCCGGAGGCGGCCCTGCAGGCCCGCGGCGCGGCGGCGGCGCTGCTGGCCGCCGCCTGACACCGCCCGCGGCCGGGACGGGGATCAGAGGCCGAGGTCGCTCAGGCCCGGGTGGTCGTCGGGGCGGCGCCCCAGCGGCCAGTGGTACTTGCGGTCGGCCTCGGCGATCGGCAGGTCGTTGATGGAGGCGTGGCGCCGCCGCATCAGCCCGTCGTCGTCGAACTCCCAGTTCTCGTTGCCGTACGAGCGGAACCACCGGCCCGAGTCGTCGTGCCACTCGTAGGCGAAGCGCACCGCGATGCGGTGGTCGCCGTACGCCCACAGCTCCTTGATCAGCCGGTACTCGTGCTCCCTGGCCCACTTGCGGGTCAGGAGGGCGACGATCTCCTCGCGGCCGGTGGCGAACTCGGCGCGGTTCCGCCACCGCGAGTCGACCGTGTAGGCGAGGGCGACCCGCTCGGGGTCACGGGTGTTCCAGCCGTCCTCGGCGAGGCGGACCTTCTCGATCGCGCTCTGCTCGGTGAACGGCGGCAGGGGCGGGCGCTTGCCCATGGCACTCCTCCGAACCCAGAGGAGAACGCTCGTTCTCCCGATGTCCCCACCCTAGGAGAACGACCGCTCTCCCGCAAGCGCGAGCCTGCCCGGCGCGCACGGCCTGATCGCTCGTCAGCCCCGTCCGGTCAGGGCGGTGGCGTGGGCGAGGGCCTCGCGCAGGAGGGCGGAGAGCCGGTCGTCGGCCTGTCGGCCGGTGAGGCCGCGGGGGGACCAGGGGGTGACGGTGTGCCAGCCGCGGTCGGTCAGCGGCGGGAGTGGTTCGCGGGCCGCCAGGTGGGCGGGGATCTGCGGGAGGCGGACGAGCAGGATGCCCGTTCCAAGTGCGGTCGCCGCTGCCGCACCGCCCTCCGCGGCGAGCACGGGAACGCCGTAGGCCGCGTGCAGCGGGTGGTGCGGGGCGAGTTCGGCGAGGCGTTCGTACAGGTCGGGGTGGGTGTGCAGCTGCCAGGGGCCGAGGGCGAGGTCGTTCGGGCCGCCGGGCGGGCAGGCACGGCGGCGCAGGAAGGCGAGCAGGTCGGCATTGGCGGGCAGGTCCGGCAGGACCGGCGGCTCCGGAGCTCCCACGGCCTACGCCGACGCGGGGTCGGGGACGGGGACGGCCCCGGCGCTCTCCAGGATCAGCGCGATCGCGTCGTCGAGCCGGGCGACCTCCTCGCGGCTCATGGTCGGGTTGGCGGCGCGCCGCGCCTTGGCCTCGTCCAGCAGCATTCCCCCGGTGCCGCCGAGGTGCCGCAGCAGGGAGGCCAGGACGGCCCGGGCGGCGGCCTCGACCCCGGGGACGGTGAGGGCGGCCTGCGCGAGGATCAGTGCGGCCATCGCCGAGTCCAGGCCGGGCGGGCCCTCCGTGGCGGTGCCCCAGTCGATCACGATCGGCCCCTGCGGGGTCAGCATGACGTTGTCCGGGTGGAGGTCCATGTGCAGGACCCGGTGCCCCGGGTCGGCGGACGCCTGCGCCGGGATCGCGTGCAGCCGCCGCAGCAGGTCCGCGAGGACCGCACCGCACTCCTCGGGCGTGATCGCCCCCTCGCTCAGCGCCTCCAGCATGGTGCCGCCGGAGAGCCGCTGCATGACCAGCGAGTCGGCACTCGCGGCCGGCCACACGGCCGGCACCGGGTAGCCGCGCTCCCCCAGGTACGCCATGACCTCGGCCTCCCCGGCCGCGCGGAGGCCGTCCCGGTAGCGCCGGAGCACCCGCTCCCCGTCCAGGGCGAAGACGTCCGCCGTCCGCCCCGTGCCGATCAACTCACCGATCTCCATTCGGACGACCGTAGTTGACCGGAGCGCAGCCCGGCAGGGGATTTCGCGCTCCGCCCGCCCCGGCCGGGCGGTGCGCCGGGCCGGGGCGGGGGGCGATCGGCCCGCGGTGCGGGAGTGCGGACCTGGCCCTAGGGTCGGCAGCAGAGCGGCCCCGCTCCCGGATGCCTCGCGTCCTGCCTCGGGCCGTGCCAGCCCCGCACCCCTTCGGAGGGCAGCCGACCATGACCACGATGTCCGAAACCCCCGTCCTCGACACCCTCGCGGCGATGACGATCGACTCGATCGAGCGCTGCCAGATGGACGAGAACATGCTCATCCTCACCAGGATCGCCGCGCTCACCGCGATGGACGCCCCGGCGATCTCCTACCTCGCGCACATCGGCCCCGCCGTGGAGGCCAACGTGACCGCGAGCCAACTGCAGGACGTGCTCGTCGCCGTGGCCCCGATCGTGGGCACCGCGCGCGTCATGTCCGCGGCCGGCCACATCGCCGAGGCGCTGGGCATCGCCATCGCGGTGGCCGACGCCGAGGTGCAGGCACAGGTCCAGGGCGGCACGGGCAAGTAACGCCGCCCAGGCCCTCCGGGCCGCAGCCCGCACGGCACAGGCCGTCACCCGTTCAAGGTGACGGCCTTCCGGCCGTCGGGGTGCCGGCCGGAACCGGGTGGGGCGCTGCGCCGCGGTGTGCCCCGGGTCGGTGGACCACTCGCTCGTCCCTCAGGACACGCCCTGGACGGATCCGCGGCTTCACCCGTTTGACGGCACGGCCGCGCCCGCCGTGGTCGACCCGCCCGGTCCGGCCCGGCAGGTGCCCGCGCGCCCGGCGAGGGCGAGATCGGCGGCGGCCCGGTGCGCGGCCGGTGCCGCCCGCGGGACTCCGTCACCACGGCGGCCGGGACGAGGTGCACGGGGTGGCCGAGCGGCCGGCCGCCGCGGTACGGGCCGACGGCGGCCTCTGACCGGCCGTCGGGCCCGTGCCGGAATGTGTGCAGTTCTAGCGGCCGGTGGCGGCGTCCAGCAGGACGTCGACCAGGCGGTCGGCCGCGTCGGGGCGGCCGTGGGCGCGGGCGCGGTGGGCCATGTCGGCGCGCCGGGCCGGGTCCATGAGCAGCGGCTCGACGGCCGTGCGCAGGGTGTCCGGGGTGACCTCGCCGAGGAGGGCGACGGCTGCGCCGGCGTTCTGCAGGTGGCCGGCGTTGTGGGCCTGCTCGTTGCCGGCCGAGGAGGCGAGCGGGACGAGGACGGAGGCCTTGCCGAGGGCGGTGAGTTCGGCGATCGTGCCGGCGCCGCTGCGGGAGAGCACCACGTCGGCCAGGGCCAGCACGTCGGGGAGTTCGGGCCCGACGAACGGGGTGACCAGGTAGCGTCCGGCGAGGTGGGCGGGCAGTTCCGCGGCGCGGGCCCGCAGGCCGTCGGCGTGGGCGGCGCCGCACTGGTGGACGACGTTGGCGCGCTCCAGCAGCCACGGCAGCAGGTCCTGCACGACGGTGTTGATCTGCAGCGAGCCCTGGGCGCCGCCGGTGACGTAGACGGTCGGCAGGCTGCGGTCGAAGCCGTACAGGCCGAGTGCCTCCACGGCCTTGTCCGGCCGGCCGTGGAAGACCTCGGGGCGGACGGGGTTGCCGGTGACCACGGCGCGGGCGCGGGCCGCCTCGGGCAGCAGCGGCACGGTGGAGTCGGAGGAGACGGCGATGCGGGCGGCGGAGCGGGCGAGCACCCGGTTGGCCAGGCCGAGGCGGACGGTCTGCTCGTGGACGACCAGCGGGGCGCCGCAGCGCTGTGCGGCCCGCCCGACGGGGACGGCGACGTAGCCGCCGGTGGCGAGGACCACGTCGGGGGCGTAGTCGGCGACGAGGCGGCGGGCCTGGACGATGCCGCGGAGCACGCGGAACATGTCGCGGACGTTGGCGGGCGAGGCGAGCTTGAGCGGATTGGCGGACCGGCGGATCTTGCCGGTGGCGACGGTGGCGAAGGGGATGCCCTCGGCGGCGGCGACCTTGGCCTCCAGGCCTTCCGCGGTGCCGACCCACAGCACGTCCAGGCCCCGGCCGGAGGCGGCGAGGGCGGCCCGCAGGGTGCGGACGGCCGTCAGCGCCGGGTAGGTGTGGCCTCCGGTGCCGCCGCCGGTGACGACCAGTCGGAACGGCTTCGTTCCGGCGTGCTGGGGGTGGGCGTCGAGGTTCACGAGGGCTCCGATCCGAGGGCCCGGCCGGGGGCGGCCGAGGCGGGGTGGCGGGGGACGGGCGGGCGGACGCCTTCCGGCCCCCGTTCCGCCGCAGGTGGAGGACGCCGTGGGGCGGTCGGCGGTTCCGCCGCCCTGCCCGGGCGGTCACCGTTCGCGGCGTCGACGACCCGTCAGGGCCCGGGGTGGGGACGGCCCCGGCTCGCCACGTCCCCGGTCGGATCCGTGGCCGGGGCGGGCGGCAACCCGTAGGGTCGGCGCATCGGAGGGTTTCCGTTCGGCGACGAAGGAGGGCCGCGGTGCACTACCGCGAGCTGGGACGCAGTGGGCTTTCGGTGTCGGAGATCGGCTACGGGGCGTGGGGCATCGGCGCGTCGAGCTGGGTGGGGGCGACGGAGGACGAGTCGGTGCGGGCGCTGCACCGGGCGATCGACCTGGGGGTGAACTTCGTCGACACGGCCCGCGGCTACGGGGAGAGCGAGCGGATCGTGGGCCGGGTGGTCCGCGAACGCGCCGGCGACGGGGTGCACGTGGCGACCAAGGTGCCGCCGAAGAACGGGGTGTGGCCGGCCCCGGACGGGCTCGACCCGGCGGAGACGTTCCCCGGCGCACACATCCGGGAGAGCCTGGCGACGAGTCTGCGCGCCCTCGGCCTCGACCGGGTGGACCTGCTGCAGTTCCACGTGTGGAGCGACGAGTGGGTCGGGCGCGGCGACTGGCTGGAGACGGTCGCCGCGCTGAAGGAGGAGGGGAAGATCCGGCTGTTCGGCGTGTCGATCAACGACCACCAGCCGGGCAACGCCCTGGAGTTGGTGCGCAGCGGTGTGGTGGACGCGGTGCAGGTCATCTACAACGTGTTCGACCAGTCCCCGGCCGATGCCCTGTTCCCGGCCTGCGCCGAGCACGGGGTGGGCGTGGTCGTCCGGGTGGCACTCGACGAGGGCGGCCTGACGGGCCGGATGACGGCGGGGACGACCTTCCCGGAGGGCGATTTCCGCAGCCGCTACTTCCGCGGCGACCGCCCGGCGCAGGTGGAGCGGCGGGTCGGGGCGATCACCGGGGATCTGGGCATCCCCCGGGAGGAGATGGCGGCCACCGCGCTGCGGTTCGTGCTCGCCGCGCCGGCCGTCTCCACGGTCATTCCCGGGATGCGCAGCGTGCGGAACGTGGAGCGGAACACCGCGCTGAGCGGCGGCCCGCTGCTGACGGACGAGCAGTTGGCCGTGCTCGCCAAGCACCGGTGGGAGCGGAACTTCTACAGCTGACGCACGGTGCTCGCCCGCTCGCCTCCGGGCCCTCCCGACCCGGCGCGGTCAGTCCTGGATGCGCCGCCAGGGCCGGTCCGCCTCGAGGGCGAAGGCCAGTTCCAGCAGGGTGCGTTCGGCGCCGTGGGCGGCGGAGAGGTGGATGCCGACCGGCAGGCCGTTGGCCGCGCTGCCGGTGGGCAGGGCGATGCCGGGGGCGCCGGTGACGTTGTTGACCGGGGTGAAGGCGACGTAGCGGCGCAGCCGCTCCATCAGTTCCTCGAAGGGCACGTTGGGGCTGAGGTGGCCGAGCGGCGGGGCGGTGTGGGCGAGCACCGGGGAGAGGACGGCGTCGTGCCGGCGGAACAGTTCGGCGTAGGTCTGTTCGGCCCGGCGCAGGCGGCGCAGGGCGCCGGGGATGTGCCGGAATTCGCGCCGGAAGCTGCGGCGCAGGCCGGTGGTGAGGCCGTCGAGCCGGTCGGCGCGGAAGCTGCGGTCGAGCATCAGCTTGCCGGTGACGGCGATCAGGAAGGCGATGTAGCCCCAGTACATGGTGAAGTCGCGGGAGAACTCCTCGCCGAACGGGAGCTCGACCGGTTCGACGCGGTGGCCCATGGCCTCCAGGCGCTGTGCGGTCTGCTCGACGGCGCGGCGGGTGTCCTCGTCGCTGGCGGCGAGCGGTGAGTCGACGACGAGGCCGATCCGCCGCGGGGTGTCCCCGGGGCCTTCGACGAGGCCGAGCGGGGGCAGGGCGGGGTTGCGGTGGTGGCGTTCGGCGGCGGCGAAGAAGGCGGCGGTGTCGCGCACGGAGCGGGTGACGACGCCGTCGGTCACCAGGTCGATGGGCAGGCGCTTGCCCTGGTCGTTGGGGACGAGGCGGCCGCGGGTGGGCTTGAGGCCGACCAGGCCGCAGCAGGCGGCGGGGATGCGGATCGAGCCGCCGCCGTCGTTGGCGTGCGCGATCGGGACGACGCCGGCGGCCACCAGGGCGGCCGATCCGCCGGAGGAGGCGCCGGGCGAGTGGGAGGTCTTCCAGGGGTTGCGCACCGGCGGGGCGGCGGCGTACTCGGTGGAGGCGTTGAGTCCGAACTCGGGGAGCCGGGACTTGCCGAGCACGGCCAGGCCGGTGCCGAGGAACTGGTCGGCGAAGCCCGCGGTGCGGCGGGCGGGGCGGGCCCGGAAGGCGGCGCTGCCCTGCCCGGTGGGCATGCCCTGCAGGTCGACGTTGTCCTTGAGGTAGCTGGGCACGCCGTGCAGGGGTGCGTCCGGGTCCTCTGCGGCGCGGCGCGGTGCCCGGTAGGCGGCGAAGGCGACCGGGTCGAGGGCTTCGTCGATCCGCCGGGCCCGGGCGGCCGCCGCCTCGGCCAACTCGCCGGGGCTGACCCGGCGTTCCCGTACGAGCTGTGCCAGGGCGACCGCGTCGTGCTCGCCCAGTGCGTCGTCCCCGAATGCGTGGACCCGCTCCCCCGCCATCCGAACCCCTTTGCCCCTACCGGTCAGTAATGCCGTGCGAGCTCCGCATTCTAGGGTCGGCCGGGGCAGCTGGACACCCCCTCTCCGGCGGGGTGGCGGACACCGCGGCGGCGGTCGCGGACCGGCGCGCCGGGAGGATCGGGAGAGGGGCTCACGGTTGCCCGGCGGCGGTTGGACTGCCGGGCACCGCGGCACCGCCCGCATGCGCGGGCGGCCTTACACAGCGAAGCGTGCGGTCCCTGTTCCACCAGGTCATCGCCCGCTTCCCCAGGGTCGGCACTCTGCCACGGCGCTGCGCCGCGCGGAAGGGCCGGAGAACGGAATTGTCCGTTCCGGTACCCGCCGCGCCGCGGGTCCGGCGCGGCGGGCGGGTTTCCGGAGGCCGCCGGGGGCGGTCAGGCGGCGGGCCGGCGCGGGCGCATCATCGCCGGGTAGACCGCGGAGGCGACCAGGATGCCGGCCGACAGCGAGAGGTCGGTGCCGCCCAGGGCGGCGGCGACCGGCCCCGTCCGGGGGACGGTGGCGAGGCAGAGCACGGCGGCGGTGGTGCCGGCGACCAGGGCGGTCGCACCCGCCCGGTTCACGCCGGCGGTGTACCGGAACGGGCCGGCGGGCGTCTCGTCGGTGAGCTCCGACCCGCTGTAGCGGTTGCGCCGCCACAGGATGTCGGTGGCGTACACGGCGACGGTCGGGCCCATCGGCGCCACCATGAACTCGAGCGAGGAGCGCGCCGCACGGGCCTTCCGCTGCCGGGACCTGTACGAGGCGGGCGTCCGGGTCGTGCTCGGCTCGGACCGGCCGATCGCGCCCTTCCCGCCGCTCGGCGTGATGGCCGGCGCCCGGCACCGCCGGCCCACCCGCGACCTCTCTCCGAACCCCCGCACGGCCCGAACAGGCCCTCACCCCGCTGCAGGCCCTGCAGGGGCTCACCGTGAACCCGGCCTGGGCCGCCGGCGAGGAGAACACCGCCGGCCGGATCGCCGCCGGCCACCGCGCCGACCTCACCGCCTTCGCCGACGACCCGCTCACCGTCGCCGCCACCGACCTCGCCGACCTCCCGGTCCTCCTCACCGTCCTCGGGGGGCACCCGACCCACCGCACAGCCGACCTCTGAGCGCCCCTGACGGGGTGCCCCTATGCCGACATGGTGGTGGAGAGGCGGTGGAGGCCCTTGCGGTCGTAGTAGGTGGTCA
Source organism: Kitasatospora dryopteridis (assembly GCF_050749075.1). Lineage (NCBI taxonomy): Bacteria > Bacillati > Actinomycetota > Actinomycetes > Kitasatosporales > Streptomycetaceae > Kitasatospora > Kitasatospora dryopteridis. The sequence continues at coordinate 894,590 of NZ_CP192749.1, forward strand.
TGGCGTAGCCGAGGATCAGGGCCAGCACCGTGCCGATGGCGATCATGATCCAGGCGCGGGTCAGCCCCGCGTCCCCGCGGGCGTCGAAGTAGAGGATCGCCCGGACGCCGTCGCTCAGCTGCCGCATCGGCTCGAACTCGGCCAGGAACCGGTAGAACGACGGCAGCGCCTGCAGCGGAATCGTCGCCCCGGAGGACGGCAGCGCCAGCACGATGAAGACGAACATGCCGACCAGCTGCCCGATCCCGCCGAAGGTCGCGTTGATCGCCTGCACACCGAGGCCGACCGCCGCGCTCGCGCACACCGAGAACAGGTACAGCAGCGGCAGGTGCGAGGCGTCCATGTCGAGCACGCCGATCGTGCCCAGCATGATCACGGCCGAGCTGACCAGCGAGATCCCCACGGTCATCACCGACTTGACGATCCATGTCCGACGGCGGCTGATCGGGACGGTCGGCCGCCGGGTGTGCCAGGGGCCCAGCTCGTTGTCGGTGTAGCCGAGTGCCACGTCCACGCCGTTGCCGATGGCGTTGCCGCCGAGGAAGCCCGCCAGCACCAGCAGCAGCGTGTAGTAGAAGGCGCTCAGACCCAGCCCGCTGTGCGGGCCGATCGGGTGCCCGACCCGGGTCTCCACCGTGATCGGGTCGGCGAGCAGCAGGGCCGACGCCGTGGACACCTGCGTGCCCTGCTGCGCCGTCTGCTGTGCGGCCACCGCCGTCAGCTGCTTGCCCAGGTCGAGCGAGGCGCGGTGCGCGGCGTCCGCGGCGATCGAACTCGCGAAGGAGGAGGCGAGACTGCCCGCCCCCGGATTGGTCAGCACGACCGCGGTCGGCCGGGCGGACGTGGCACCCGCCGGTTCGCCGAGGCCGGCGACGGCCGCGGTGAAGTCGGCGGGGATCTGCAGCGCCCCGGCGAGCTTGTTGGAGGCGAGCTGGTCCTGGGCCTCCTCGGGGGTGAGGATCTTCCAGTTGACCCGCTTGTCGGGGTCGGGCGCGGCGGCGACAGCGGCGGTGATGTTCGCCCCGAGGTTCTGCTGCTGCCCGTTCACGGTTGCGCCGCGGTCGGTGTTGACCAGCCCCACCGGCAGCCGGTGCAGGTCGAGGCGGGGGTTGAGGATGCCGCCCATGTACAGCACCGACAGCAGGAAGGCGACCACCCCGATCAGCGCGGTCGGGATGATCCAGATCTTGGGGTTGCCCAGCACCTGCCGGGCCGTCACTCCACCCGCGGGCGGGGTCGGGCCGGCGGGCTCCGGCGGCGGGCCGGACGGCTCGGGCGGGTCCGGCGGGCCGGGCGTGGTCATCCGTTACCTCCTGCGCTCGTCCCGCCGCCGCGGTGGCGGGTCGGACGGGACCGACCACATCGACCGTACGCGGCCGGAGGCCCGTTGCCCCCGACTGCGAAGAGGTCGTGAAGGCGTGTCACCCGCGCGGACCCGCACCCCCGCCGGTCCCGGGCGCAGCAGAGGTGCTCAGACCACCGTGACGACGGTGCTGTGCCAACCCGTCGCACCCGAGGGGAAGGGAGGTCTGCGGGCCTCGGGCTGGACGGCGCCGGCGGCGTCCGTGGCCCGGACCTCGATGCGGTGCGTGCCCGGGGCGGCGCCGCGCCAGGTGTGCGACCACTGCCGCCACAGGTCGGGACCGGCGTCGGCCGACAGGTCCGCAGGACGCCAGGCGCCGCCGTCGATGCGGACCTCCACGGCGGCGATCCCCCGGTGGGTGGCCCAGGCCGTCCCGGCGAGGGTGACGTCCCCCGCGGGGACGCGGGCGAACGGTGCCGGCACCTCGATCCGGGAGGCCGTCCGCATCTCGCCGGTGCGGTCCCAGCCCCGCCTCACCCAGTACGGGTCGAACGCGGCGAAACGCGTCACCTCCAGGTCGACCAGCCATTTGGTGGCCGAGGTGTAGCCGTACAGGCCGGGCACCAGCGAGCGGCACGGGAAGCCGTGCGCCACCGGCAGCGGCTCGCCGTTCATCGCCACGGCCAGCAGCGCGCGACGCCCGTCGAGCACCGCGTCCAGCGGCGTGCCGATCGTCATGCCGTCCTTGGAGCGGCCGACCAGCTGGTCCGCGCCCGCCCGCACTCCGGCCCGGCGGAGCAGCGCGGGCAGTGGGGCGCCGAGCCAGCGGGCCGTCCCCGCGTACCGGCCGCCGACCTCGTTGGAGACGCAGGTCAGCGTGTAATCCATCTCCTCGAGGGGCCGGCGCAGCAGCTCGTCGAAGGTGAGCACGGTGGGGCGTTCGACCATGCCGTGGATGCGCAGCGCCCAGGCGCGCGGGTCGATCATCGGCAGGGTGAGGGCGGTGTCGACGCGGTAGAAGTCGGCGTTGGCGGTGGTGAACGGCGAAAGGCCGGGCACCGCGGGGTGGACGTGCGCGGGCAGGGGTGCGGCCGCGCGTGACGGCGGGGGCAGGCGGACCGCCCTCCGGGCGGCGCTCACATCCGTACGGCTCTCGCCCAGCACCCGGCCGCCGACCGCGCCCAGGGCTGCCACCGCGGCCGTTGCACCGGTCGCGGCCAGCACGGTGCGCCGGCTCGTCCGGTTGTCGGACGGCCTGCCCGCCCCGTCTCCGGGCTCGCCGGCCGGCGCCGCGGCCGTGCGATCGGTGGTGGCGCTGCGCAGCAGGCGGGCCAGCCACCAGAGGGCCGCCGCGCCGGCGATCCCCGCGGCCACCGAGGGCAGGGCGTCGGTCGGGACGGCCGCGGGACGGGACGCGGCGGCCCACACCCCGAGACCGCCGAAGCCCGCCACCACCGCGGCACCGGCAGTCGGCCGCCGGTACGCCAGCAGACCGGCCAGGAGCGCCAGCAGGGCCATCACGGTGTGGATGCCCAGCAGGAGGACGGCCTTGTCCCGGGTGCCGAAGGTCCGGACGGCGTACTCCTTCAGCGGGGTGGGCGCCAGGTCGATGGCGGCCGACCCGACCGCGACGACCGGCGCACCGGCCGGCCCGGTGAAGGCCGCCGCTGCCTCCCCGACGCCCACCGCCAGCCCGGCGGCCACCAGCCCGAGAAGACCGGCCCACGCCAGGACGATCCACCGCCCCCGCCGACCGCCCGGGCCGGCGGCAGGCGTCCCGTCCGCTCGCTCTCGTCCGTCGCTCACGTACCCCATTCGGACGGCACGGCCGTGCGGATGGGTGCCGCGGGGGGCGGTCAGTGCCCGTGGTGGCGGGTACGGAAGGCGCCCCAGCCGTGCCAGTGGTCGACTTCGATCCAGGCGGTGACGCGGCCGCGTCTGCGCTGGGTGTAGTCGTGGCCGAGGTAGCGCCGGGAGAGGCGGTCGATGTCGGCCAGGCCGGTGTCGTCGTACATCTCGGTGACGCGGCCGACCAGGCTCAGGTGCGTGTACCAGGAGTTTTCGTCGAGCACGGTGAGGGTGACCCGCGGGTCGTGGCGCAGGTGGCCGAGGCGGCGGCGCCCCTCGTCCATGTTGACCATCACCCGGCCGTCCTCCCAGAGGTACCAGGTCGCCACCGAGACCGGCTGCCCGTCGGGCCGCAGGGTCGCGATCACCGCGGGATTGGGCCTGCCCAGCATGGCGACGGCCTCATCGGGAAGCGGGGGCCTCGGCATACGTCACTCCTGGGAGTCGTCAGTCGGGGACGCTCCAGCAGCCTACGGCGTCGCCGCGCGGATTCCCGGATTCCACGGCCCGTCAGGTGTCCGCCCGGGCGGCGCGGAATCACTCGGCGTGCCGTCAGAGGCTGCTCCCGCGAGTCGGGTGGGCGCGCCGTGCCGGGCCCGGGCGGGCGCCCGGGCGATACTTGCGATCATGCGTGTCGCGGTGATGACAGCGGGTTCGCGTGGTGACGTCGCCCCGTTCACGGGCCTCGGGCACGAGCTGGCCTCGGCGGGCCACCGGGTCACGCTGGTGACGCATGCCCGGTTCGCGCCGCTCGCGGAGGCCGCGGGGCTGGACTTCCATCCGCTGCCCGTCGATCCGCGGGCGGTGCTGGAGTCGGCCCGCGGGCAGGGGCTGCACCGCAGTGCGGGCGGTGTCGCCAGGTTCGCCCGGCTCGTCCCCATGGCCAGGTCACTGGTCGGCGAGATGGCCGACGGGCTGCTCGAGGCCGCCCGCGGCCACGACCTGCTGCTGCTGTCCGCGCCGGTCGCCCCGCTCGGCCACACCGTGGCGGAGGGACTGCACCTGCCGAGCATCGGCCTGCACCTGCAACCGCTGGCCGCCACGACCGAGTTCGGGCCGCCGGTGATCGGCACCCGGTCCTGGGGGCCGACCGGGAACAGACTGGCCGGCCGGGCCGTCAATGCCGCCGTGGATGCCATCTTCACCGACAGCATCCGCCGCGTCCGCGCGGACCTCGGGCTGCCGCCGCGCAGCCTGCGGTCCGCCCGCCGTGCCCGCGAGCACACCGACTGGCCGGTCCTGCACGGCTTCAGCGAGCTGGTCGTGCGCCGGCCCCGGGACTGGCGGCCCGGGCTGCAGGTGGCCGGCTACTGGTGGCCGTACGACCGGCCCGGGCAGCACCTGCCCGCCGAGCTGGCCGACTTCCTGGCGGCCGGTCCGCCGCCGGTCTTCGTCGGGCTGGGCAGTGCCACGGTGCCCGATCCCGGGCGGGTCGCCCGGACGGTCGTCCGGGCCCTGCGCGCCGCGGGGCTGCGCGGCATCGTCCAGCGCGGCTGGAGCGGCCTGCAGGCCGAGGGGGACGACATGCTGACGGTCGGCGACGTGCCGCACAGCCTGCTGTTCCCGCACGTGGCGGCCGTGGTCCACCACGCGGGCGCGGGCACCGCCGCGGCCGCGCTGCGGGCCGGAGTGCCGTCCGTGCCGGTTCCCGTCCAGTTCGACGCCGCTTTCTGGGCCGGGCGGCTCACCGCGCTGGGCACGGCGCCCTGTGCCGTCCCGCTGCGCCGGCTGGACGACGATCTCCTCGCCGATGCGCTGCGGCGGGCCACCGCCGACCCCGGGTACCGCCGGCAGGCCGAAGCACTGGCCGCACGCCTGCGCACGGAGGACGGTGTCGCGCCCGTCCTCGCCGCTGTCGGCCGATCGGCCGGCTGACCGCCGTCGCGGGGGCCCTGCGCCCGGCACCGACGGCGTGTCAGATCCAGGTGCAAGGGTGTGCCGCATGAACGACACCACCTCACGCGGTGCGGCGCAGCCGCCCGACCTGCTCGACCAGGCCCCGCCGGGCCCGTGGTCGTTCCTGGACCTTTCGCCGGCCGACCTGACGACCGGCACCTCCCTGCTGGCGGCGCTGCGCCGGGCGGAGGGCGCCGCCCGGGGCGAGCGGCGCGAGCTGTGGGGCTTCGCCGCGATGAACGCCGAGGCCGCGATGAACGCGATGCCCGGCATGCGGCCGACCTCGGGCGAGCTGTGGGCCGCCGCGCACGAGTACGCCCAGATCGCGGCCTCCGTCGGCGGCTGAGAGTCGCCGACGCGGCCGGGCCGCCGGCCACCGCGGGGGCGGCCGACGGCCCGGGATCACGGGGTTGCGCGGTTACGGGGTGGGTGTCCAGCGTTGTGCGGTGCCTCCGTTGCAGGTGGCGAGGACGAGTTTGGTCCCGTTGGCGGTGCCGGAGCCCTGCGGGGCGAGGCACCGGCCGCCGTTGACGAGGGCGAGCTGCGGGCCCTGCTGCCAGCGCTGGCCGGCGGAGCCGTTGCAGGTCTGCACGACGACGGTGGCCGCGGCGCCGTCGAGGCAGACCCCGCCGAGGCCGGTGAGTGCTCCGTCGGCGCGCAGGGTCCAGCGCTGGTTTCCGCCGCCGTGGCAGGTGTAGAGGGTCGGCTGGGTGCCGGGGGCGGTGACGCTGCCCGGCAGGTCGATGCAGGTGCCGGAGGCGCCGTTGACCAGGGTGGCGTTGCTCGGCAGCGGGACGGCCCGGCCGGTGGCGCCGATCTCGGCGGTGCTGGTCCACGGCCCGCGGTTGCCGGCCTCGGTGAGGGCGCGCAGCCGCAGGTAGCGGCCCTCCTTCGCGCCGAAGGTGATCCGCTGCAGGGCTGCGCTGTCGGGGAAGGTGCCGGTGGCGACCGGGTCTCCCCAGTCGGTGGTGGAGTCGGAGACGTACACCTCGTACCGGCCGATCCGGCCGTTGACGCCGCCGTCCTGGCGCGGGAGCTGGCTGAGCCCGTCGACGGTGTAGCGGGCGCCGAGGTCGATCCGGATGTCGTGCGGCAGCGGGGCCGCGGTGCCCGACCACTGGGTGTGCCAGATGGTGGCGTTGTTGCCGTCGAAGGCGTTGGTGGCGGCGCCGTTCTCCGCCGCGGTCTCCTGGCTGTCGGCCTGGACGAGGGTCCAGCCCGCGGTCGGGATGCTGGAGGAGGAGGGGACGGGGGTGCCGGAGGGCAGGGTGAGCCCGGCGGCGGTGACGGTGAACGCCGAGGAGCGGGGCCCGGTCTTCACCCACAGCACGCCGGAACGATCCGACGGGTCGAAGTACCAGCCGGTGGTCGCCGCGTCGTAGGCGCTGCGGCTCGACAGTGCGGGCAGTGCGGTGCCGCCGACGCTGACGCTGCTCGGGGCGGCCGCCGCGTGGACAGTGAACTCGTAGTCCCGGGAGGCAAGTTTGCCGGTGTAGCTGCCGTCGGCGGCGCCGACCGCGATGGTCACGTCGCCGCTGCCTGCGGTGGGCGCGGTCACGTCCACCTTCTGCCGCGAGAAGGCGCCGGACCGGTAGGCGCGGGTGGTGCCGTCGTCCTCGTAGAGGGTGAAGGTGGAGCTGCCGCGCGGGTGGACGTCGTAGGTGAGCCGGGAGACGGGCTTCTCGCCCGCGTAGTTCATCTGCGGCCACATCGGCACGATCGCACCGGACTTGACGAACAGCGGCAGGGTGTCGAGCGGCGCGCTGTAGCCGTTCAGCCAGCCGGGACCGGTGTACACCTTGCCCGTCCAGTAGTCCGTCCAGGTCCCGGCGGGCAGGTAGATGCCGTCGCGGACGGCGGTGTCGGAGACCACCGGCGCGACCAGGAAGGAGTCGCCGGCCATGAACTGGCCGCTGGTCGCCTTGCCGCGGGCGACCGGGTCGTCCGGGTACTCCAGCACCATGGCCCGGGTGGCGGGCACGCCGGTGTCGGTGGCGTTGCGGCTCATCGTGTACAGGTAGGGCGTCAGCCGCATCTTCAGCTGCAGGTACTTGCGGTTGATCGACAGGTACGGCTCGGCGAAGCGCCAGGGCTGCTTGTCCTGGTAACCGGCGGCGGGGTTGGTGGCGCCCCAGCCGGACATGGTCATGAACGCCGGGGTGAAGGCCTTCCACTGCAGGTCGCGGACGTAGGTCTTGGGGCTGCCGCCGAAGATGCCGTCCACGTCGCCGGAGGCGTAGTTGAGCCCGGACAGGCCGGCGCCGGCGATCGCCGGGACGTGCCAGCGCATGGCGTCCCAGGTGCCGGAGGTGTCGCCCGTCCACACCACGGCGTTGCGCTGGGTGCCGGCCCAGCCGTCCACCGTCCAGACGAAGCGGCGGGCGTCGGAGTTGTTCTCGATGCCGTCGACGGCCTGCTGGACGCCGGCGAAGGCCTGCTTGTAGCCGCCGCCGATCCAGGCGACGTCCGTCTTCACCGCGCGCGAACCGGCCGTCCCCACCTCCCAGTTGATGCCGCCGAGGCCGGTGGAGGTCCACAGCCCGGTGTTGAAGCCCTTGGCCTTCAGGGCAGCCACCGTGTTCGGCAGGTCGGTGTAGCCGCAGCCGTAGCCGTCGTTGGGCAGGAACCAGCCGGAGGGCATGTCGGCGGCCCGGGCGTCGGCGGCGTAGCCGGCCACGTCCGGCGTGGTCTGGTGGCGCAGCCGGTTGTGGTCGCCGCTGTAGTCGGGGTTGGAGGCGTTGAAGCAGTCGGCGTTGCCGAGTTCGAGGCCCCAGACCGGTGCGAGGAACGGCTTGCCGGTGACGTCGGTGTAGCCGCCCAGTACGTCCTTGAGGCCGTTCCCGGCGAAGTACCAGGCGTCGAAGCGTTTCTCGTCGTGGGTGAGCGCGGTCGGCGCGCCGAAGCTGTACGAGCCGGGGGCCCAGGTGTTGCGCATCACGCCGTAGCCGTTGGTCGACATGTAGAACGGCGCCGGGCTGGCGTTGGTGTTCTCCTTCCAGGAGTTGGACACCGCGACGGGGACGGTCTTGTCGCGCAGTGCCCACTCGCCGAGCCGCAGGCCGGTGCCGTAGAACTGCTCGTCGGCGCCGCGGGCGAGGTACTGGGTGGTCTGCGTGCCGGTCCAACTGGTCGGCTGGGACTCGGCCCAGAGCAGTGTGGTGTCGTCGGCCCGGTAAAGAGCGAAGGTGAGCGGCGACTTGGTGATGTGCAGGCTCACCGCCGAGGTCGCGATCCGGTAGTGGCTGCCCGCGTCGGTCAGGGTGGCGGTCACGGCACCGAAGTCGGTCTTCACGGCGAGGTCGGTGCCGGCCGGGTCGTCGGTGAACGCGCCGGTCGGGGACAGCCAGATGCGCAGGATGTCGGCCCTGGCGAGGACCACCCGGGCGGCGGCCCCGCCGGACGCGGCCACCGTGAAGGTGTTGCCGTTGCGGCTGATTCCCGTGGCGTTCCCGGGAGTTGCGGCTCGGGCGGGGGCGGCCGGGCCGAGGACGGCGACGAGCGCCGCTATGAGCAGAAGGGCCAGGGCGAGGGCGGTGCGACGGGAGCCGGGGCTCCCGGGCCGCGGCACGACGGAGGGCGGAGCGGATCGCACGGGGGTGCCTCCTCAGGAGGTCTGCGGGGTCCGATGGCTCAACTGGCGGACGCGCAGGGGCAGTCGAGCAATGACATGACAGCAGAGGCGCCAGGTGACGTCAATTGCGCGTTCGAGCCGAATTTCGCGCATCATTGCGCATCGGTGCGCGTAGCATTGCGCAGAGCGGGCAGACGCAAGGGGCGCGGGGAACTGCGCGATGCAGTTCCCCGCGCCCCTTGGAAGCAGCCGTTACGGGCGGGTGAAGGTGTGGTGGGTGACCCCGCTCGGGGCGGTCACGGACTCGATGCGGAAGCGCTGTTCGAGACCCTCGAGTCCGTCCCAGAACCGGACGCCGCGGCCCAGCAGGATCGGTGCGACCACGACGTGCAGGTGGTCGACGAGGTCGGCGGCCAGGAACTCGCGGATCACGGTCGCCCCGCCGCCGATCCGCACGTCGAGCCCGCCTGCGGCCTCCCGCGCCCGGCGGAGCACCTCCGCCGGGGAGGCGTCGACGAAGTGGAAGGTGGTGCCGCCCTCCATCTCCACCGAGGGCCGGGGGTGGTGGGTGAGCACGAAGACCGGCGTGTGGAAGACCGGGTTCGGGCCCCACCAGCCCGTCCACTCGTGGTCCTTCCAGGGGCCGCGCTGCGGTCCGAACTTGTTCCGGCCCATGATCTCGGCGCCGATCCCCTCGCCCCAGGCACGGGCCATCTCGTCGTCGAGCCCGGTCTCCCCGCCGTCCTGCCCCAGCATCTGCCGGAACGTCCGGGTGTGGTGGAGCCAGTCGAGCAGCCGCTCCCCCGCGTGCCCGAACGGCGCCTCCAGGCTCTGCCCCTCGCCGGTGCCGTAGCCGTCCAGCGAGACGGTGAAATTGTGCACGCGCACTCGGGACACGACGTGACCTCCAGCCTCCGGGCGGCCCGGCCCGCCCCGGGACCGGCCCTCACCCGGCGACCCTATCCCCGCCCCGCGCCGACCGGCCGCAGCCCACGACGTGCGTCGCCCGCTCGGGTGACCGCCGGCGGGCGCCGCACGGGCCGGGTGGGCCCCTGTGCCGGGATGCGCGGGTCGGCCGTGCGGGGCAAGGTCGAGGCATGACCGATGTCGTCGTACTCCTCGAGCTGGAACCGTCCACGGAGGTGCTGGACGCCGGCGAGGTCGACGTCGGCGCACGCATCCGGTGGGTGCACGCCGCACCGCCCGACCCCCAGGACTCCGACCGGCCCGCGGCCACCACCTTCTGCGGCCTGGACACCAGCGACCTGGAGCAGGAGCCCTACCGGCCCGAGGGCCCCGACGACCCCTGGTACCCCTCGTCCCAGACGACCCGGCACTGCCTCACCTGCGACGAGGCCCTGAAGTCCCGCTGAGAAGTCCCGCTGAGCGCGCTACTACGGAGCCGGCCGCTGGCGGCCGGCCGGGACGCCGGATCAGCGGACGGCGGTGTCCCCGCCGGTGTCGGGCGGGGTGGTGAGGGCGCGGACCAGGCCGTCGCTGAGGGTGCGCACCATGCCGCCGTCGGGGTCGTGGTCGGGGTTGATCTCGGTGACGACGACGGCGGCCAGTTGCGGGGCCCGGGCGAACTCGGCGAGGCAGTCCAGGGCGACCGCGAGCGGCAGGCCCTCGTTGAAGTGCGGGAAGTTGGCGAGCGGCAGTTCGGTGGAGTCGATCACGTCGACGTCGAAGTGCAGCAGGAGGCGGGAGTGCCCGGCCGCCAGGGTGCGGCGGGCCGTGCGGGCCGCGGCGACCGGCTCGCTGCCGGGGGCGGTGACCTCGGTGCAGGGGTGGGTGCGCAGGCCGTGGCCGGTGAGGACGTCCTGGTGGTGCGGGCCGACCTCGGCGGGATCGTGGCCGAAGGCGATGACCGACCCGGCGGGGAGCAGCGGGGTCCGCGGTCCGATGTCCCGCAGTTCGGGGACGCCTTCGCCGAGCAGGTGGGCGAGCACCATCGAGTCGAGGATGCCGGAGAGCCCGGTGCCGGGCACCGACAGGTCGAGGTCGCCGTCGAAGTAGAGCAGGCCGGTGTCCGGCCACCGGGCGACCAGGGCGGCGGCGACGCCGAGGGTGATGGTGCAGTCGCCGCCGACGACCAGCGGCAGGGCGCCGTCGTCGAGCAGCCGCCCGACCCGGTCGGCGACGCTCCGGGCGACCTCCGCGACCAGGCCGAGGTTCTGCCGGTCGCGGTTCGCGGGGTCGGTGCGGAACGGCACCACCGGCAGGTCGCCGTCGTCGCGGACGAAGGCCCCGGCGGCCCGCAGCCCGTCGACCAGCCCGGCGGCGCGGACGGCGGCGGGTGCCTTCTCCTGGCCGGGCCCGTGGGTGCCGGCGCAGGACGGGACTCCCAGCAGTGCGATCTCGCGAGGCATCCGGTGGCCCTCTCCGCTCGGGCGGCCGCCGTCCCGGGGGCGGTCGGCATCCAGATCGAGCCTATGGCGCGTCCTCGAACCCGGCCACGGGTCGCTCGGGGCACGAGGGGCTGCGCGGCGGGAAGCGCCGCGAGACCACGGGCACGGCCGCCCGGCCGGGTGCGGGGGCCTCAGGGGGTGCCGAGGGTGACCACCGCTGCGGCGCCGTCGACCTCGGTGAGGCGGGCGCCGTCGCCGCGGAGCAGGACGGCGTCGAAGCGCTCGAGCCGCAGCGGGGCGGCGTCCGGTGCGGCGGGGGCGAGCTCGGCGGTGCCGGCCAGGCAGACGACGAGCAGTTCGGCGCCCTCGGGGACGGGCAGCGGGCGGGCCGAGCGGGCGATCGCGACCTCGGCCGTTGCACGGCCGCGCCTGGTCATCACGTTGAAGTCGACGACCGGGCCCGCGAGCAGCCGGCAGTCGGTGGGCGCGTCGCCGGGGAAGGGGAACGGCCGGTACGGCGCGTCGAGCACCTGCTCGGCACCGGCGACGGTGAGGGCCATCCCGGCGCCCTCGACGAGCGTGATCACGCGGTCGACCCCGGCGAAGCCCGAGAACGGCCCGCCCCGGTCGACGTCCGCCAGGCTGATCCGCCAGTCGAAGTCGGTCATCCCGGAGCCTTCCGGCCGGGCGGCGACCTCGCGGGTCACGCCGCCGCCGTTCAGCCACGGCACGGCCTGCCGCTCGCTCGCCCGCAGTACTTCCAGGGTCACGCCCGCCCCGTTCCTCCGCTGTTCTCCGTGCGCGGGCGATTCTGCCACGGGCGCGCCCGCCGGGCCCGGACCGCGGCCGCTGCACCGCACGGGAGAGCCATGTCACAGTCGATTCCGGTCAAACCATGACACAGTGGGTGGAAGTGATACCGCTCAACAGAGGACATCACCCATGCATCACGGAGCCCACCCCGCTCCCGCACCTGCCCCCCGTGCCGACGTCGCACTCGCCCGAGGCTGCACCGAATGTCGCGGCTGGGGCAGTGTGATCACCGAGGCCGGCCGGCACGAACTGTGCCCGTCGTGCCAGCACACCACCGACAACGCCGTGCAGGGCGACGAGGAACCTCCCGCACCGGCATCCAACGCTCTCCGGCAGCCGGTCGTCCGGCCTGCCTGAGCCCCCTCTCCCAGGGCGTGTCCCGGGCCCGTGGACACGGCGGTCACACCGCCGTACGGCTGCCCTTCCAGCGCAGCAGTGCCGAGCCTTCGGCGTCCAGGGTCAGCCAGCTCCCGTCGCCGAGGGCGAGCGGGTACCCGCCCACCGGGCGCGGATAGGCGACCGGGCCGAGCGGGCGCAGTGTGAGGGCATCGAGCAGCCAGTGCCGCCGATCCTCGCGACGACCTGCGTCGTGGGCCGCGGCGATCACCGTGTGGCCGTCGACGAATCCGGCAACGTAGTCCCACAGCGGTGCCTCGTCGCCATCGGCGGCGAGGTCGCCGGCTGCGCGTTCCATCACGACGAGTCCGTCCGTGGAGCGGTGCAGCTGCAGGCCGTCCCGGCCGTGCGGGGTGCTCAGGAAGGCCCGGCCGCCGGGATGGACGTCCACCGGGATGCGGAAGCCGTCACCGACCTCACGGACCGTCAACTCGGTTCCGTCCCAGTGCCCGAGGTACGCGGGCGTGCCGTCCTGGCCCTGACCGGTGGAGAGCAGCATGCGCGCCCCGTCCGGGTACGGCAGGTGGTTCGAACCGCCCGTGCCGCCCTCGAGCCGGGTGCGGCCCAGCACCGCCCCGTCCGCGGCATCGAGGATCAGCCACTCCTCGTACGAGTCGACCGCAGGGTCGCCGTGGTCCAGGTCCGGCAGGACGTGGGCCCACACCAGCGTGCCGTCGGGGCTCACCGCGCAGGATCCGGACCAGAGCCCGTGGCACGGCCCGTCGGCGCCGCCGTGCGCGTGCGGGCCGTCGCCCCAGCAGCCGTGCCGGTACTCCCAGCGGGCCCGGCCGTCCGCCTCCAGGGCGAGGACGGAACGCTGGCCGGCGAGGACGATCAAGCTGCCGTCGGCGCTCGCCCCGCGGACGCCGTTGCGCCACCCCGGCCACGGGTCGGGCACCACGGCGAGCAGCCCCGGGGCCCCGTCGAACGCGGCGAGGAGGTCGACCAGCCGGATCGTGCCCGCGTCGCGCAGCAGGGCGTGCCGCGAACCGGACGGATGCCGGAGCAGGGCGTGGCCGCCGACCACCGAGGCGGCGTCGGGCAACGGAACGGTGCCGCTCGGTCGGGCGTGGAACGTCATCGGGCCTCCTGGGCACAGCACCGTACCCGCCGGCACCGACATGCCCCGTGCGGCACCGAGTGGCCCACGATCATGGTGGGCCAATGGCCCTGCCCCGGCGCCGGATCGGCTCCTAGGCTCGGGCGGGTGACCACCAAAGTCGACTTCTTCTTCGACCCCGTCTGCCCGTTCGCCTGGATCACCTCCCGCTGGATGCTGGAGGTCGAGAGCCGGCGCGAACTCGACCTCACCTTCCGGGTCATGAGCCTGTCCGTGCTCAACGAGGGCCGGGAGAACCTTCCGGAGCGGTACCGCCGGCTGCTCGACACCGGCTGGGGGCCCGTCCGGGTCTGCATCGCCGCCGCGGAGCACCACGGCGACCACGTGCTGCGCGACCTGTACACCGCGCTCGGCACCCGGCTGCACGACGACGGCAGGACCGCCGACGACGCGCTCGTCCGCGAAGCGCTGGCCGAGGCCGGCCTGCCGACGCAGCTCGCCGGGGCGGCGGACACCACCGACTACGACGACGCCCTGCGCAAGAGCCACCACGAGGGGATGGACCCGGTCGGCGAGGAGGTCGGCACGCCCACCATCCACATCGACGGCACCGCGTTCTTCGGCCCGGTGCTCACCGCGATCCCGCGCGGCGAGGAGGCCGTCCGGATCTTCGACGGCGTACGCGCACTCGCGGGCTACCCCCGCTTCTTCGAACTCAAGCGCACCCGGACGGGCACCCTCGACTTCACCTGAGCAACTCGCCGACGCTCCGGCGGTATCGGTCGGCCAGGGCACAGACCAGGGTCACCGTCACCAGCACCGCGGCCATCGCCCGCAGCAGGGCGCTCTCGTAGTGGGTGTCGGTGACCAGCCGCACCGCCGGGTACGCGGCCGCCGGCCCGGCCGCCCCGGCGAGGGCCAGCGGGAGCAGCACGTCCCGTACCGGCCGGTGCCACAGCGCCACCGCGACGACCAGCAGGGCGCCGCCCGCCGCGAGCAGCGGGGTGCCGAAGGCGGCGCCGTAGCGGATCGCCAGCGCGGGCACCAGGAACAGCACGAGCGACCGGCGCAGCACCGCCCGGAGGACGGCCACGCTCCCGTGGTCGGCGGTGTCGGCCGGCCGGTACCGGGCGGTGGCCGCCAGCACCAGCAGGGCGAGCAGTGCCTCGGGCCAACGGGTGTGCAGGTGAGCGAGGTTGTAGAGCAGGGCGGTGTCGTAGACCACCATGACCAGCTGCCCGACGGCCCAGAGCGAGGCGGCGAAGAGCAGCAGGCCGAGCGCCCCGGGCTGCCGGTCGGGACCGGGTTCGCGCCGGGCGAGTGCGGTGAGCAGCGGTGCGGTGAGGGCGGCCGACGCCGCGCGGATCACCAGGTCCTGGATGGTCCACGGGTTGTACAGGTCCCACTCGACCACGCCGAAGACCACCGTGTACGAGAGCGCGGCCGACCACACCAGCGGCCGGGAGCCGAGCGCCGTCCGGTAGAGGGCGGGGCTGAGCCGTCGCAGCACCGTGCCGTAGGCGAGCAGCACGAACGGCAGTTCCAGGAAGGCCTGGACCCGGAGCACGGTGGGTGCGAACAGCCCGGGTGCGGGCAGGTGGTCGGCCAGCCGGCGGATCAGCGGATTGCCGACGGGCTGCTCGAACCAGCCGGGCGGCAGGTAGCGGGTGACGAAGGAGGTGTCCCCGCCGTGCACCCGGAGCAGGTAGGCGGAGCAGAGCAGCTGGTTGAGGTAGACCAGGGCGATCACCACTGCCAGCAGGACGCCCGGGGAGACGGTGCGGCCGGCCCGGGGCGGTGCCGGGCGGGTCGGCAGCCGGGAGCCGAGCAGCAGCCCGGCGAGCACGGAGGAGGCCGTGGTGGCGTCGACCAGGAGGGCGGTGATCGTCATTGCACGACCGTAGCCGCCGCGTCCGGGTCCGCCGACCGCCGTGCCCGGAACGGCAGGTCCGCCGGCGCCGGCACCGGGACGGGGTGCCGAAACCGCGGGCGGGGAGAAGAGTGGAGGCATGAGCATCGTCGTTCTGCACGAGCCGGCGGCGGACAGCTCGGCTCTCCGGCCCGCGGGGCCGGGTGGCGGGGCGGGTGGCACCACGGTGCACGCGGCGCCGACCGACGTTCCGCTCACCCGCACCTTCTGCGGGGAGGAGGCCGAGGGCATGAGCCAGGTCGACCTGGAGTCCGCGTCCTCCGCGTCCTGGTACCCGTCACCGTCCACCGCCCGGATCTGCCCCGACTGCGACCGCGCCGTCACCCAGGGGCACTGGAGCCGCCCCTAGGTGGGGCGGGTGAACCGCCCGCGGACTGCGTCGGCAGGCCGCGGCCGCGGGCGGTGTCGGCCTCGTCGCCGAACTCCGGTACCGAGTCCGGTGCCGGTGCCGTCAGGTCGTCAGGTCGTCAGGTCGTCAGCCCGTCCGCCGTCCACCGGGCCGCCGGGTCCTCGCACGGGCCGAGGCCGATCGGCTCGCCCTCGCCGCGGTCGACCAGACAACCGCCACCGCCGATCCGGACGGTGAAACGGACGCGGTCGGAACCGGGCGCCGGGTTCCACCGGTCGGATGCGCCCACCGGGGCGAAGGACCACAGCTGCGCCGGGTCGCCGCGCATGCCCTGCGTGCGGTCGGGGCGGAGCCGGACGGTGCCGTCCGGGTCGGCGGTGAGCAGCAGCGGGCCGGTGTCGTCGGCGTTCAGCAGCACCGAGCGCAGGGCGAGCCGACCGTCCGCGGTCGGCGTCACCAGCCACTCCTGCGGGTCCTGGCCGTCGGCCGGCATGGCGAGCACGGCGGCACCGTCGGCGGCGCGTGACGATCCCAGGCCGGCCGCGTGCAGCCGCAGGCCCGAGCGGTCGGCGGTCAGGACGCCGAGTCCCTTGTCCGGCAGCGTCCGGACTGCGCTGTACGTCGGCCGGAGTGGCCGCTCGGCGGTGCCGGCCTCGTGCCCGGCACGGTCGGCGAGGCCGGTGTGCGCCGGCTCTGCGGGCGGGGCTTCCGCCGCGGTGCCGGCCGCGGAGGCCTCGGCGGGGCGGCCGAGGGCGGCGCCCAGCAGCACGGTCGGCACCAGGGCGAGTGCGGCGGTGGCCTTCGCGGCGGTGCGCGCGGGTCGGTACGGCATCAGGTGAGGAACCCCCGTGGCGGTCGTTCGGCCGGTCCGGTGTGCTGCCACCGGTCCGGTGTGGTGCGGCCCTCGGGACCTGCTGCGCCGTTCGCCGCCGGCCCCGTCTCGCTCACCAACGAGGGGCGGCCGCAAATGTCACGTGCCGGGGCGATCCGGAGCTATCCGGGCGTTCTGCGCATATGACGGCCCGCGGCCCGGCACACTGTCGGGCGGAGCAGGTTCGTCCCGAGGAGGCGGCGATGACTGAGAGTGCTCTGTGCTTCTGCGCGGTGGCCGCCCAGGGGCGCTTCTGCGTGGTCGCCGCGCAGGGACGGTGTGCGGACTGCGGCCGCGCGTACTGCCCGTCGCACGCCGCGCCGCCGTCGAGCGGGCCGCAGGACCAGTGCACGGACTGCCGGCAGGCGGCGGTCTCCCGCGCCGAGGAGCGGCGGGCGCGGGCGCTGGCCGCGGAGGAGCCGGTCCGGGAGGCCCGGGTGGCCGCCGCGGAGGGGTTCCTCGGGGCCATGACGGCGGCGGGCAGCCCGGGGGTCGCCGCCTGGCGGGCCGAGAGCCCGGACGTGCCGGTCGGCACGGTCGCCGGATGGCTGCTGGAGGGCTGGGCGCACGAGGCGGCGGCGTCCGACGCCCGGGGCGACCGCGGGCATGCGACGCGGAACATCGTGCTCACCACCGGGCACATCGGGGTGGCCCGGGACGAGGCCCGGACGATGTGGGAGGCGTATGCGCTGTTCCGTCCGGACGAGGAGGTCGCCCGGCACTTCCGCAGGCCCCTCGACCGCAGGGCGCGCGCGTACCGCCGGTACCGCCGCCGGCCGCTGGTGGTGACCCGCCTCGTCCCGTTCGCGGATCTCCGGCTGGACGTCGGCAGCGGCTACGTCGACCGGCTGCTCTCCGGCCCGGGCGGCTTCGTCTTCGGGGTGCACCGCGATCTCGGCCCGCTGCTGGCCGGCGCGGCCCGCGCGCACGGGGTCGCCTGGCAGCCGTGACGGCCGCGGGACGCCCGGACGGCGTCACGGCTGTGACGGGCGGGTGGGGCTGCCGGCGGCGCCGAGGCCGTCGAGCGGCGGTGCGGGCAGGTCGGCCCAGACGGTCTTGCCGTTGTCGGGCACGGGGTCGTGGCCCCAGCGTTCGGCGAGCCGCTCGACGATGTCCAGCCCGCGGCCGTACGGAAGGCCGGGTTTGTAGGGGCCGCGTGCCCGGAGCGAGCCGGGACCGGTGTCGGTGACGGCCACCTGGACCCGGCCGCCGACCGGGTCCAGGTCGAGGTCGAGGCCGGTCGGACCGGAGGTGTGGACGCAGGCGTTGGCGACGAGTTCGCAGGCCACCAGGACGATGTCGTCGTACGTCCGGCGGGCTTCGGGTCCGGCGGGCCTGGTGCCGCCGGTCCATGCGTCGAGGGCGTGCTGGACGAAGGCCAGGGCGTTGGTGATGTTGTCCGCCCGGCCGGGGGCCAGTGGGAGCCGCCGGTGATCGGGGGCCAGTGCGGCGTGTCCGTTCATGACCACCACCCCGGGGCGTCTCGGCGGTTGCCGTACTCCTCGCGTGTGTCCCGGAAAACGCCGGCTTAACGCGATTTCTGTGGTGATTTCGCCCCCGCGGCCGGCCCGGCGGCGTCAGCCGGCCGCAGGGGCGGGCCGGTCGGCGCCGGGCCACGGGCCGGGTGCGGGGGCGGCCGGCTTCTCGGAGGTCTCGGTGCGGGCCACTCGGAAGCCCGCCGCCCGGTAGGTGCGGAGCGCGGCGGGGCCGTCCAGCGAGCAGGTGTTGACGGTGACCGTGCGGGTGGGCGGCAGCGCGGGGTGCCGGTCGGCGAGGTCCCAGGCCCGGGCGAGGCCGGTGCCGAGCAGGTGCCGGCCCAGGCCGCGGCCGATGAACGCCGGGAGCAGCCCGAAGTAGGCCACCTCGACGGTGCCTGCGTCCCGCGGCTCGAGCTGGACGTATCCGGCGGGCGTCCCGGCGACGTAGGCGACCCAGGTCTCCACGCCGTCCCGGTCCAGCCACTGCTGCCACTGCCGGTACGTCCACGGCAGCCGGTCGGTCCAGGTCCACGGGCCGCCGACGGCGGTGTAGAGGAAGCGGGCGAACTCCGGTCCGGTCTCCTCGGCCCTGACCACCTGCAGCGCGACGCCCTCCGGCGCCGGCGCGGTCACCAGGTCGTCGCGGGAGGTCTGCTCCAGGTACCAGGTGGTCAGCGTGATCGTCTCGCTCATGGCCACACACTCTCACGCCCGCCGGGCCGCCCGGCCTCGGGGCCGCACCGAACGTGCCCCGCCGCTCAGCGGGTCTCGCGCCGCAGGCGCATCTCCGCCTCGGCGATGTGCTCGCGGCCCGGGGCCAGCTCCTCCCGCACCCGCCGCTCGACCTCGACGAAGGTCCGGTGGTAGTCCTCGTCGTAGGCCTCGACAACCTGGAAGGTCCACATGCCCGGCAGCACGTCGCGGCCCTCCACCTCCCGGGCGACCAGGTCGGCCAGCTCCTCGTGCCCGGCCGCGCGCAGTGCCCGGACGGCCCGGCCGACCGTCCGGTGCGCGCGGCCCGTGAGCTGGTGGAAGTCGTAGAGCCGGCCGCGGGCCCGCTCGGTCGTCTCCAGTGCCTCCGAGAGCAGCCCGAGCGCCTCCACCGTCCCGTCGTCCATCCCCTCCGGCCGGATGTGCCGCCGGTCCCGCGCTTCCTCGTCGCCCATGCCCGTCCTCCGGCGTGCCGCCCGAATGTCCGTCCTTCCAGCTTCGCCGTACCGGACGCACCCGGCATGCGGCCGGGGCGGCCACCGCTCCGGCCACCGCTCCGGCGGGTGCTGCCCGGCCGGCGGCAATCCGATGGCAATCGGGCGTCAATCGGCGGACGGCAGGCTTGTCCGGTCGAGGACTAGGGGGACACCATGAGGGACGGCAGAGGGACGGGACGGGGCCACGCGGTCGTCGCGGGGGCGGGGATCGGCGGGCTGCTGGCCGCGCGGGTGCTGAGCGAGCGCTTCGAGCGGGTCAGCGTGATCGAGCGGGACGCGCTGCCGGAGGGCGGCGTCCCGCGGCGCGGGGTGCCGCAGAGCCACCACGCGCACGGCATGCTCTCGAAGGGCTTCGAGGTCCTGCAGGACCTCTTCCCCGGGCTGCACGAGGACCTGGTGGCGCGCGGTGCGCTCGTCCGGGACGTGCAGGCGGACGTCAACTGGTTCAACGACGGGCGCCGGCTGCGGCGCGAGCCCTCGCGGCTGCCCTGCCTGATGGTCGGCCGGCCGGAGCTCGAGCGGTACCTGCGCTCGCGGGTCGCGGCCCTGCCGGGCGTGGAGATCCACCAGCGGACGGAGATCCTCGAGCCGCTGGCCGACCCCGCCGGCCGGGTCACCGGTGTGCGCCTGCTGCGGGTCAATGCGGAGCCCGAGGTGCTCGACGCCGACCTGGTGGTGGACGCGACCGGCCGCAGCAACCGCGGCGCCACCTGGCTGCGGGCCCTGGGCTACGAGGCCGCCCCCGAGGAGCGGGTGGACTCCGGGCTGGTCTACGTCTCCCGGGAGTACCGCCGCCGGCCCGGCGACGCGGACGCGGACGCCTTCGTGGTCGGGGCCTCGGCCGACGCACCGCGCGGCGGGGTCGCGCTCAGCGGCGAGGGCGACCGCTGGCTGGTCACCCTGTTCGGCATGAACGGCGACGTCCCGCCGGTGGACCCGGAGGGCTACCACCGGTTCGCGCAGCGCCTGGCCGTGCCCGACCTGCACCGGCTGCTGGAGCGGCTGGAGCCGCTGACCGCGCCGCGGCTGATGCGCAGCCCGGTGTCGATCCGCCGCCGGTACGAGCGGCTCGCCCGCTTCCCGGAGGGGTACCTGGTGATCGCCGACGCGCTGTGCCAGTTCAACCCGACCTACGGGCAGGGGATGACGGTCGCGGCGTGCGAGGCGGCGGCGCTGCGCGAGTGCCTGGCGGAGGAGTCCGCCGAGCCGCTGGCGCAGCGGTTCTTCCGCCGCGCGGCCAGGATCACGGACGTGGCCTGGGACATGTCGGTCGGCGGCGACCTGCGGTTCCCGTTCGTCGAGGGGCGCCGCACTCCGCGCGTCCGGCTGCTCAACCGGTACGTGGCGCGCATCCACCGCGCGGCGGAGACCGATCCGGCGGTCGGACGGGCCTTCCTGGCCGTGGCCAACCTGGAGGAGCCGCCGCAGCGGCTGATGGCGCCCGCAATGCTGGCCCGGGTGCTGCGGCCGCGGCCGGCACCGGCACGGTCGACCGCATCGGCGGCCCCGGCAGCGCCGGCCACCGGCGTGCACCCCTCGGAGCGGACCGCCTCCTGAAAAGGCACTGCGGGCGGGGCACGGTGCACCGCGGCCGGGCCTCTGGACAGCCGGGCGGGCGTGGGCCACTCTTCACCTCCATGACCCTCCCGCTCCCCCGGCGCTCCCCCGGTGCGCGCACCCAGTTGTTCGAGGCCGTCACCGCCGTCGGCGACGAGGCGGCCGCCCTGCTCGGCGCCTGCCGCGACAGCGGTGTGCCGATACCGGGCGCGGAGTGGACGGTGGGCCAGGCCGCCGCCCACCTCGCCATCGCCAACGAACTGAAGGCCGCCCTGGCCGCCGGCGAGGAGCGGACGTACGGCGACGGCACTCCCGGCTCGCTGGCGGCCGCCAACGAGGAGTCGCTGGCCGCCTTCACCGAACGGGACCCGTCGGCCCAGCGGCGCAGCCGGTCGCGGTCGATCCAGTGGATGCCGTGTGTGTCTCCCCGGGTGGCGGCGTCGCGGGTGAGGGTGCCGTTGGTGACGACGACGGCGACGTCGGCGTGGTGGACGGGGCCGGCGGTGCCTTTGACCTGGTACATGACCTGGGCGCCGACTTTGCCGGCGACCTTGGTGTGCTTGCACTGGATGACGATCCGGCCGTGGGTGGGGTGGTGGGCGATGACGTCGGCGGCCTGGTCGCCCTGGCGGCCGACCTGCCGGGCCGTGGTGCAGCCGTCGCGCAGCAGGAGGTCGCGGGCGGCGAACTCGAACTGGCGGTCCGTCATCGCGTCGATCGCGGCGAGCGTCAGCTGCAGCCGTGATGCGCGGTCCGCCTCCGCTCGGCGCCGCACGGCCGACTGGTGCAGTCGGTGGGCTCCGGCCGCGGTGGTCAGGACCGCGGCGGCCACCAGCAGCGGCCATGCGGCGGCGAGCATCCGGCCCGCCGCGCGCAGGGCTTCGGTGAGCAGGACGAGGGCGACCGCGGCGACGACGCCGGCGGCGATCCGGTCCGCCGTGGTGCGCGGCGCGATCCACAGCAGCACCACCGCCGCTGCGGCCGCCGCGGCATCGGCGCGCGGCGCGGGTGCCGTTGCGGGCGCCGTCGGCCCGGGCTGCGGTGCCGTCCCGCCACCGGTCTGCTGGATCAGTAGCAGGACCGCCCCGGCCGCCAGCACCACCCACAGCCCCGGCTTCGCCGCCTTCGGCACCGGGTTGCAGGGACGGTGGGGGCGCCGCCCGGCACGCACCGGCCGTACCGGGAATCGGCCGGAAATGTGCGAAGATCCCCTCCCGCCGCGGCAGGGTGCCGCGGGCATGCAGGGACAGGAAGCAGGAGAGGCTCGTGGCGTCGTTCCGATGGACGTGCACGGCCCTGATCTGGGTGATGGTCGCCTCGCCGCGGCTGTGGGCGCTCGGCAGCGTGCTGCTGGCGGTCGGCTGCACCCTCGGGCTGCTCCTGCCCGTGTGGTGGATCGGCCTCGGAATCGCCACCGTGGGCATGGGCATCGCGGAGCTGTCCTGCCGCGTGCGCACGGCCGACCCCGCGCCGAGCACGCCCCGCGCCGGAACTGAGTAGGCCTACTCAGGTGGGCGCACCGGCACTTCGGGAGGATGGGCATGCCGCCGCGCCAGAAGGCTCTGCGCCACCACCTGTGAAGGACCCACCCATGCTCAGCCGGATCGCCGGCACGCTGGTGCCCGCCCTCGGCCGCCTGACCGTCAGCTCCGACTTCGACGGGCCCGTCGCCCCCGGCAGCATCGTCGCGGCCAACCACAGCTCGCTCGCCGACCCCGGCGTGGTGCTCGCCGCCCTGCACCGGCTCGGCACCGAGCCCGTGGTGATGGCGACGGCCGGGCTGTGGCGCATCCCGGTGCTCGGCGGCGTCCTCCGCAGCGGCGGGCACATCCCCGTGCACCGCGGCACCGCCCGGGCCGCCGAGGCGCTCGACCGGGCGGCCGAGGCCCTCGCGGACGGCCGGGTGGTGCTGATCTACGGCGAGGGCGGCCTGCCGAAGCGGCGGAACCCGGAGGACGCCGCCCCCGGCGCCTTCCGCACCGGCCTCGCCCGGCTGGCCGCGGCCTCCGGTGCACCGGTGGTGCCGCTCGGGCAGTGCGGTGCCCGCCGGCTGAGCTCGGGCGGCACCGCCAAGCAGATCGCGGGCTTCGCCACGGCGCCGCTGCGCCGCCCTGCCCTGCACGTCCATCTCGCCACGCCGGTCCGGCTGGACGGCGATGTCGCACAGGCGACCGAGACCGCACGGGCGGCCGTCACGGCAGCCTGGCGGACCGCGGACGAGCGGCTCAACGGCGCCGCCCGCCGGCGGGAGGCGGCGGGCGCAGCGGCGGCGGGTTCGCCGGCCCGCTGAGCTCGGGGCCTCCGGTCACCAGACGTCGCCGTCCCGCCAGTCGGCGACCAGGTCGCCGCCGGGGTCCAGCGGCACTGCGAGCGGGAGGACGTAGATGCCGCCGTCCTCGTCGGGGGTGCGGCGGATGCCGTCCGGGGTGAGGGCGAAGGTCCGGCCGAGCCACGGCTGCCAGCCGCAGGCGGTGTAGAACGGGCCGGCCGTGTCGGAACTGCCGAGCGCGGCCAGGTCGTACGCGGCGCGGGCCACCCTGGCGAGGTGGTCCATCATGGCGGCGCCGACCCCGCTGCGGCGCCGGTCGGCACGCACGGCCACGCCCTCCACATAGCCGGTGCGCAGGGCGCGCCCGCCGTGCAGCAGGCGCCGCTGGACGAGGGCGGCGTGGCCGACCAGTTCGGGGCCGTCCCACACCAGGGTGTGCAGGCCGCCGAGGCAGTGCTCCCAGTCCTCGTCGGCCATGTCGGGGGCGAAGACCTCGTCGAGCAACCGACGGGCCGCGGCGAGGGTGGCGGCGTCGAGATCGGCGGTGTGGGCGACCCGTACGGAGACCATGGCTCCATGCTGGCAGCCACGGCTCCGGGCCGTCGGACGCAGGGCCGCGGACGCGAGGGCGGGTGCGACCGCGACGTGGCCTCACAGCCCCTGGGACGGGGCGCCGGGTGTGCCCATGCCCGTTGCAGGCTGAGGGAGCTGGCGAGCAGCACTGTCCAGCAGCATGTCCAGGGCCGCCGGATAGGCGCTGTTGTTCATCCGGGCGGCCAGCAACCCTGCGGTGGCGGCGATGTGCGGGTGGGTCTCGGGCGACAGCCGGGCGTAGGTGGACTCCCACATCCGCTCGTCGGCCGCCCTCGCCTCGGCGGGCAGGGCGAGGGAGGCGGCGTCCAGGGCGGCGAAGGCGAGGGCCTGGTCGACGAAGGCGTGGTAGATCCGGACGGCCGCCGGGTCGGCGAACCCTGCGGTGCGCAGGATGCCGAGCACGGTCTCGTCGGCGGCGATCTCCCGGGCCCGCCCGGTGACCCGGCTGGCGGTGAGGACGGCCGCCTGCGGGTGGTCGAGGTACGAGCGGTGGATGCGCAGGCCGAGTTCGCGCAGGTCGTCCTGCCAGCGGCCGCGGGCCTGCCAGTCGGCCAGCGCCCGTCCGATGAGCTCGTCGCCGATCGCCAGGGTGAGGTCGTCCATGCTGCGGAAGTACCGGTAGAGCGTGCTCGGGTCGGCGCCGAGGGCGAGGCCGAGGCGGCGGGCGGTGAGGCCGCTGCTGCCGTGCTCGTGCAGCATCCGCAGGGCGGTCCGCACGATGAGCTGCTCGGAGAGCACCGCGCCCTGCTTGGTCGGGCGCCGTCGCCGGCGCTCCGCCTCGGGGACGACCTGCTTGGCCATGGGGCACCTTCCCGTGTTCCGCTTCCCGTGTTCCGCTTCCCGTGTTCCGCCTTCCCGGGAGCTTATGCCAACGCCATTGACCTTGCACTCGCCCGGGGCGTTTCCTTCCGACAGGCGGGAATCCGCCGGGAAAGGAAGAGTTCTGCCATGCGAGTACTGCTTGTGGGAGCCGGCGGCGTCGGCACGGCCATCACCCGGATCGCGGCCCGCCGCCCGTTCTTCGACCACATGGTCGTCGCCGACTACGACCCGGCCCGGGCCGAGGCCGCCGTCGCGGCGCTCGGCGAGGCCGCGGACCGGTTCACCGCCCGCCGCGTCGACGCCTCCGACGAGCAGGCCGTCCGGGCCCTGCTCGCCGAGCACCGCTGCGACGTCCTGCTGAACGCCACCGACCCGCGCTTCGTGATGCCGCTGTTCGAGGCGGCGCTCGCGGCCGGTGCGCACTATGTCGACATGGCGATGTCGCTGTCCGCGCCGCACCCCGAGCGGCCGTACGAGCTGTGCGGGGTGAAGCTCGGCGACGCCCAGTTCGAGCGCGCCGAGCTGTGGGAGAAGTCCGGCCGCCTCGCGCTGGTCGGCATGGGCGTGGAACCCGGCCTCTCCGACGTCTTCGCCCGCCACGCGGCCGACGAACTCTTCGACGAGATCGAGGAGATCGGCATCCGCGACGGCGCCAACCTGACGGTCGAGGGCTACGACTTCGCCCCCTCCTTCAGCATCTGGACCACCATCGAGGAGTGCCTCAACCCGCCGGTCGTCTACGAGGCAGACCGCGGCTGGTTCACCACGGCGCCCTTCAGCGAACCCGAGGTGTTCGACTTCCCGGAGGGCATCGGCCCCGTCGAGTGCGTCAACGTCGAGCACGAGGAGGTGCTGCTGGTGCCCCGCTGGGTCGACGCCAAGCGGGTGACCTTCAAGTACGGGCTCGGCGACGACTTCATCGACAAGCTGAAGACCCTGCACGCACTCGGCCTCGACAGCACCGCCCCGGTCTCCGTCTCCAGCAACGGCGGCCGGGCCGAGGTCTCCCCGCGGGACGTGGTGGCGGCCGTCCTGCCCAACCCCGCCGACCTCGGCGAACGGATGCACGGCAAGACCTGCGCCGGCACCTGGGTCAAGGGCACCAAGGACGGCGAGCCCCGCGAGGTGTACCTGTACCACGTGGTGGACAACCAGTGGTCGATGCGCGAGTACGGCTCCCAGGCCGTCGTCTGGCAGACCGCCATCAACCCGGTGGTCGCCCTGGAACTGATCGCCACCGGCACCTGGACCGGCACCGGCGTCCTCGGCCCCGAGGCCCTGCCCGCCCGCCCCTTCCTCGACCTCCTCACCGAATACGGCTCCCCGTGGGGTCTCCGCGAGGGCTGAGGCAGTACCTCGAAGGCGGGTGAGCACACCGTCGGGGGCGCGGGGAACTGCGCAATCCGGGTGCGGGTGCCACGACATGATGGGCCGAGCACTGATCTGCACGACGGCCCGCATCCGAATTGCGCAGTTCCCCGCGCCCCTCAGTGGTGCACCTGCGGGGGTTCGATGCGGGCGAGCCAGGTGGTGAGGAGGGTCTCGAGGGCGGCCGCCTCGGCGGGGTCGAGCGTGCCCAGGAGGCGGCGTTCGTTGCGCATGTGGTCGGCGAAGGCCCGGTCGATGAGCTCCCGTCCGGCGGCGGTGAGGGCCACCACCCGGGCCCGGCCGTCGGCGTCGCTGCGGCGTCGGGTGACCAGGCCGGCCCGTTCGAGACGGTCGATCCGCTTGGTCATGGCGCCGGTGGTGACCATGGTGTGGGCGGCGAGTTCGCCGGGGGCGCGTTCGAACGGCTCGCCGGCCCGGCGCAGCGCCGCCAGCACGTCGAACTCGCCCTCGCCCAGGCCGTACCGGCCGTACACCAGGCAGAGCTCCTCGGTCAGCAGGGCGGCGAGACGGTGGAGGCGGCCGATGACGCCCTGCGGGCGGACGTCGAGGTCCGGCCGTTCGCGGGCCCATTCGGCCTGGATGCGGGCGACGTGGTCGAGCGGCTGCGGTTCGTCCATGCGGCGACTATATCTCCCCAGGAAGGTATATTGTCTTCCATGGAAGGTAATCCGCGGTGGCTCCTGCTCACGGCGATCGCCCCGGTGGCCTGGGGCGTCAACTACTTCGTGACCCAGCGGTTCCTGCCGGAGGACCACCCGCTCTTCGGGGCGGCCGTCCGGGCGCTGCCCGCCGGGCTGCTGCTCCTCGCGCTCTGCCGGGAGCTGCCGCGCGGTGCCTGGTGGTGGCGGTCGGCCGTGCTCGGGCTGCTCAACACCAGTGCCTTCTTCGTGCTGGTCTACGCGGCGTCGCAGCTGCTGGCCACCAGCGTGGCGTCCACCGTCATGGCGCTCGCGCCGCTGGCGATGATGCTGGCCGGCTGGGCCCTGCTCGGCGAACGGCCACGCCCCGCCCATCTGGCGGGCGCCGGCATCGGGATCGCCGGGGTGTGCCTGATGCTGCTCGGCGGGGCGGGCCGGGTGAGCGTGCCGGGGGTGCTGGCCTCGGCCGCGGCCATGCTGGTCTCCTCGCTCGGCTTCGTCCTCGGCAAGCGGTGGGGCGCCGGCGCGGGCCTGCTGGCCTCGACCGCCTGGCAGCTGACCGCGGGCGGTCTGCTCCTGCTGCCGGTGGCCGCCGTGGTGGAGGGCCCGCCACCACCGCTCGGCCGCTCCGAACTGCTCGCCTTCGGCTACGTCACGGTGGTGGCCACCGCGCTGGCCTTCGTCGTCTGGTTCGCCGGGCTGCGGCGCCTGCCCGCCGGGACGGTCGGCCTGGTCGGCCTGCTCAACCCGGTCACCGGCGTGGTCCTCGGCACCTCGCTCGCCGGGGAGTCCCTGACCCTGCGGCAGCTGGCCGGCATGGCCCTCATCCTGGGCGGCATCGTGCTCGGCCGCCCCGGGATGTGCTCCACGGCCGGCGGCCCCGCCCGCGCGACCGGGGCGCGGGCGGGCGGCGGGGCGCAGGCCGTCAGTCCTCCAGGAGGCCGTACTCGTCCTCCACTTCCGCCAGGAGGCCGTCCCAGAACGGCGAGTCGTCAGGCCCCTGGCCCAACTCCTCCAGCAGGGCCGTGAACTCCTCGCGGGCGGCGTCCGCCTCGTCGCCGGTGAGGCGGTCCTCGTAGCGGGCGAGCAGGCCGAGGGCGCCGACGAGTACGGGCAGTGCCTCGGCGGCGTGGCCGCCGTAGCCGGCGCCGTGGTCCCAGCCCTCCGGGTCGTAGATCTCGACGGCGCCGGTGTCGCCGCGGACCATCAGGTGCCGCACGTCGCGGGTGCCGATGCTGTAGGAGTAGCAGGCGGGCGGGGAGTTGTCGTCCGGGTACCGGTTTCCGAAGAGCTCGTCCGGGTCCTCCTCCCACATGCCCTTCTCCGGCAGGCCGGTGGAGTCCCAGTCGACGAAGGAGAGGCGCACGGCCGGAATCCCGACCTCGGTCAGGAAGGCCCGCGCCCCGGCGTCGTGGAGGCGTCCGGGCAGCTCCTCCTCGGTCGGCCGCCAGACCGTCCCCGGGCCGAAGCAGGACTCCAGCCACTCGGTGGTGGGCCGGCGCGCGGCGGCGACCAGCTCGGACTTGTTCACGGACGTCCCCCGTTCAACGGCAACTCACGCCATCCAACCGCACACCCCCGACACCGCGGCCGGCGGCCCGGAGGGTGCGTCCCGGGCGCTCGGGCGACCATGGGACGGGAGAGGAGGCGCAGCGATGGCCGAGCGCATCATCGAGACGGACGGTGTCGAGCTGTGCACCGAAGCCTTCGGTGACCCGTCCGATCCGCCCGTCCTCCTGGTCATGGGCACTGGGGCTTCGATGCTCTGGTGGGAGGAGGGGTTCTGCCGGATGCTCGCCGGGGGCGGGCGCTTCGTGATCCGTTACGACCACCGCGACACCGGCCGGTCGGTCACCTACGGGCCGGGCCGTCCCGGGTACACCAGCGCGGACCTGGTCGGTGACGCCGCCCGTGTGCTCGCCGCCCACGGAATGCCGGCCGCGCACGTCGTGGGTGTCTCGGCCGGCGGGGCACTGGCGCAGTTGCTCGCACTCGGCCACCCCGGCCGCGTCCTCTCGCTCGTCCTGGTCAGCACGTCGGCCGCCGTGCCCGTCGTCGGCGAACTCCCGCCGCCGACCGAGGAGTTCATTCGGTTCACGGCGGCCGCGCAGGTCGACCGGCCGGAGGCCGAATCGGTGATCGACCACCAGGTCGCCTATGCGCGGATGCTCGCGGGCGGCCGGCGCCCGTTCGACGAGAGTGCCGTGCGCAGCCTGGTCCGCCGCGACGTCGAGCGCGCGCACGACTTCGCTTCGGCCCGGAACCACGACATGCTTCCGGAGGGCGAGCTGCCACAGGCGTCCCTGTCCTCGATCGCCGTGCCCACGCTGGTGATCCACGGGACCGCCGATCCGGTGTTCCCGCTCCGGCACGGCGAGGCACTTGCAGAACAGGTCCCCGGGGCAAGGCTGTTGGTCCTGAAGGACGCCGGCCACGGGGTCGACCGGGCCGACTGGGCGACGATCGTCCGCGCAATCCTCGAGCACACCGGCGCACATTGACCGGGTCCGCCGACGCCGGGGGCGCGAAGGCGTCCGGCGGCACGTCGGCGGCGCCGGCCGGGCCGGCGATGGCGGAGACCGTCCGGGCGCTGCTGCCCAAGCTGCTTTCCTGACCGGCAACGGCGCGGTCGGCCGGGCCCGTCAGGCTGCGTCGCCGGGCGGGTCTGCGGGGGCCCGGCTGCGGGTGCCCGCGTAGCGGGCGGCGAGCGGGCCGTAGGTCAGGCCGTGCAGGACGAGGCTCATCAGCACGGTCATGGTCATCACCTGCCCGACGAGGTCGGCGGCGTGCGGGTCGACAAAGGCGAGGCCGTTGAAGGCGAGGAGCCCGTACACGATGGTGGCCATGCCGCGCGGGCCGAGCCAGGCCAGCAGCAGCCGGTCGGCGCGGTGCAGGCCGCTGCCGGTCAGGGCGAGCAGGACGGGGAGGACGCGGACGGCGGTGAGGGACAGCGCGGCATAGGCGATCACCCGGACGTCGAAGTCGCCGGTGAAGGCCTGGGTGACGAGCTCCCCGAAGACGAACCAGAGGGTGAGGGAGAGCAGGGTGCCGACGTCGTCCACCAGGCGGAGGGCGCTGGGCGGCAGCGCGCGTGCGTCCGGGGC
This sequence comes from Kitasatospora dryopteridis, assembly GCF_050749075.1. Lineage (NCBI taxonomy): Bacteria > Bacillati > Actinomycetota > Actinomycetes > Kitasatosporales > Streptomycetaceae > Kitasatospora > Kitasatospora dryopteridis. The sequence goes on from NZ_CP192749.1 coordinate 924,034, forward strand.
GAAGCAGAGCCCGGCGACGAAGGCGGCGATGAAGCCGCTGCCCTCCAGCAGGATGCCGAGCCCGTACGCCGCGAGCGGCAGGGCCACGATGCCGAGCCGTACGGCGGCGGGCCTGGTCCAGCCGGCCTGCCAGGCCTTCCGCAGCAGCAGGCCGCCGGGCTTGCCGACCAGGGCGCCCGCGACCACGGCCCAGAGCACCGCGTCGAGCGCGTCGCCCAGCGGGTCGCCGGAGGGCTGCGGGACGTCGCCGTAGGCCTCGGCGCCGGCCAGGCAGAACAGGAAGACGGGGGCGAGGATGCCGTCGTTGAGCCCGGTCTCGACCGTGAGGACGCCGCGCAGCCAGGACGGCAGCCGGGAGTCGCGGATCAGTTCGGCGGCGGGCGCGAGGTCGACGGCGACGGTCACCGTGGCGAACAGCGCGGCCAGCCACCAGCGGCTCGACGGGAAGAGCAGGCCGCCGAGCAGCACCCCGGTGGCGATGGTGAGCGGCAGGGCAACCAGGAGGAGCCGGGCGAGCAGGCGGCGGTGACCGCGGACGACGCCCGCCGGGACGGCGGTGGCGTCGGTGAAGAGCAGCACGGCGAGGATGATCTCGACGGCCCGTTCGGCGTCCGCGGTGGTCAGTCTGACGTACACCAGCGGGTGGGGGCCGACGGTCAGCAGCACACCGGCGGCGGTCATCGCGACCGGCGCGGTGACGCTCCAGCGGGCCAGCCGCCCGGCGACCAGGGCCCACGCGAAGAGCGTTGCCATGCTGACGACCAGCGCGATCACGCGCGCACCTGGCTTCCCCCGGTGCGGGACCGGACGGCGGGCAAGTGCTCACGATCGTAAGCGCCGGGCCGGCCGCCGGCCGGGACACGGCGTGTCGCCGGGCCCCCGGCCCGTACCCCCGGGCGGCCCGGGTCGGGGCCCGGCGGCGGGCGGGTCAGGGTGCGGTGAGACGGGTGGCGTGGGCGCGCTCGTCGGGGCTCGCTTCGCCGGCCGCCGCCGAGAGAAGCCGCCAGTGGGAACGGGTGCCGTCGGGCCCCTGCAGGCTGCCGCTGCGGAGGGCGTCCTCGATCCGGGCCCGGACCTCGGCCTCGTCGGCCGGGTCGGCGGCGAAGAGGACGCGCAGGTGCAGCTCCCCCGTACCGGCCGCCGGTTCGGCGGTGGTGTGGTGCGGGGCCAGCGGGCACGGCGGGTCGTGCTCCCAGTGGCCGCAAAGGGCGACGGTGACGGCGGCCCCGGGGGCGCGCGGGTCGCCGCCCGGCCCGAGGGCGAGGACCGCGTCATGGACGAAGGCTCGGTACACGCCCCCCAGTCTGCACCGGCCTGCGGGCGGAGGGCCCTCCCCTGCACCGGGAGGGCCCTCCGTGCCTTGCCCGCAGCCGCCGGGTCGGCGGCGGCTGCGGGTGCTACGGGAGGTCGCCGACGAACGGCGCCGGACGGTCGCCGACGGCCGGTCAGCGCGGGTGTCAGCGCCGGGTGGTGAGGCCGAAGCCGTAGGAGAAGAGCGGGTCGTACGAGCGGTCGCCGATGTTGATCGGCTCCTGGGCCTCGCTGCGCGGCCAGCTGACCGGGAGCTTGCCGGTGAAGGGCCGCTTGCCGAAGAGGACGTCGGCGACACCGGCGCCCTCGCTGCCGGGCAGCCAGGACATCACGAAGGCGTCGGCCTTGGGCAGTTCGCCGGTGACGATCTGCGGGCGGCCGGCCACGTCGAGGACGACGCAGGTGGGGATCGCGCCGCAGACGCGGTCGATGTTCGCCCGGTCGGCGTCGGAGAGGTTCAGGGTGTGGCCGTTGCCGACGTCGCCGACGCCCTCGGCGTACGGGGTCTCGCCGACGACGACGATGCCGACGTCGTAGCCCGCGGTCGGGGCGGAGGCGTCGCGGCTGTAGGCGGCGTCGGGGGCGTACTGCCGGATGCCCTGCAGCAGGGTGGTGCCGGGAATGGTGGCACCGGACTTGCCCTGCCAGGTGACGGTCCATCCGCCGGCCTGGTTGCCCATGTCGTCGGCGTTGGCACCGGCCACGTAGATCTTCCGGCCCGCCTTCAGCGGCAGCGTCCGGTCGTCGTTCTTCAGCAGCACCTGCGACTCGGCGACGGCGCGGCGGGCGACCGCCCGGTGGGCGGCGGAGCCGATGGTGCCGGCGTTGCTGCGGTCGGTGTAGGGGTGTTCGAACAGGCCGAGGTCGAACTTGGCGCGCAGGATGCGCCGGACGGCGTCGTCGATGCGCGCGGTCGGCACCCGTCCGGCCTGCACCTCGGCGAGCAGGGTCTGCTCGAACTTCGCCGCACTGTACGGGACCATGAACATGTCCAGGCCGGCGTTGACGGCGGTGCGGACCTGGGTCGGGTAGTCGCCCGGGATCTGGTTGATGGCGTCCCAGTCGCTGATGAGGAAGCCGTCGAAGCCGATCTTCTGCTTGAGGACGTCGGTCAGCAGCTCCTTGCTGGCACTCATCTTGACGGGGTTCCCGACCCCGTCCTCCGTCCAGTCGACACTGGAGTACGAGGGCATGATGCTGCCCACGCCGTGCTTGCGGACGGCGGCCACGTACGGCGCCAGGTCGACGGTGCGGAAGTGCTCGCGGTCGGTGATCGTGACGCCCTGGTCGAGCTTGTAACTGCCGCTGGTGGAACTGCCGTAGGCGGTGTCCCCGTCGCCCGCGTAGTGCTTGACGGTGGCCAGCACCCGGTCGGGGCGGGAGAGGTCCCTGCGGCCGTCGCCCTGGAGGCCGTCGACGGCCGTCTCCATCCGGGTGACCAGGTCCGGGTCCTCGCCGAAGCTCTCGTAGGTGCGGCCCCAGCGGTCGTCGCGGGCCACGCACACGCACGGCGCGAACACCCACTGGGGGCCGGTCGCGCGGGTCTCGGTCGCCGTGATGTGGGCGGCCTCCTCGACGAGGTCCGGGTCCCGGGTGGCGCCCATGCCGATGTTGTGCGGGAAGACGGTGGCGCCGACCAGGTTGTTGTGGCCGTGCACCGAGTCGACGCCGTACAGCAGCGGGATGTGCAGGCGGGTGGCGAGGGCGCGCTGCTGGTACGCGTCGACCATGTCGGCCCAGGCCCCGGGCGTGTTCGGGGTCGGGGTGGAGCCGCCGCCGGAGAGCAGCGAGCCGAGCCCCAGGTCGGTGATCTGCGCCCGGTCCGCGTCGACGGCGTTGCGCTCGGCCTGGGTCATCTGGCCGATCTTCTCCTCCAGGGTCATCCGGCCGAGGAGGTCCTTGACCCGCTGCTGCGCCGGCAGCTTCGGGTCGAGGTAGGGCAGCGGGCGGCCGCCGGCTGCCGCCGGTGACTGCTCCGCGGCCTGCGCCGCGGTCAGCGGCACGGTGCCCGCGGCCAGGGCCGATGCGGCGAGCACGGCACCGGCGAGCAGGGCCCGGCGGCGGTGCGGGCGGCGGGTGGTGCCGTAGCGGGTGGATTCCACGTGTCTCTCCGTATCGCGGTGGATGGGCGGACACGCGCACACGGGCGCGTCCGGCGGCGGCAGACGGGACTGCCGCGCCGGGTGGTGCACTGCTGAGGGCAGCTGACATGCAATCAGACCTACCGACCACTAGGTAAGTCTTCTGCGCGCCTTTTTTCACGGCGTGACGGATCGTCGGCCGACGGCCTCCCCGGACGGGCGGCACAAGCGCCCGGAGGGCTCGTACACTTCACCCGGTGACCCTCGAGAGCACCGACGGACGGGCCGCGAACGCCGCACCGGCGTCCGGCCCCCGCTCCCCGCGCGCCGACGGAGCGCGCCGACGCGAGGAGATCCTCGCCATCGCCGTGGAGACCTTCGCCACCCGCGGCTACCACCACTCCTCACTGGCCGAGATCGCCGAACGCGCCGGGCTCACCCAGGCCGGCCTGCTGCACCACTTCCGCTCCAAGACCGCCCTGCTCAGCGGAGTCCTGGAGCTGCGCGACAACTCCGAGATGCGCCAGCTCGGCCCCGAACGCCCGCGCGGACTGGCCTTCCTGGACCACCTGGTGGAGACCGTGCGGCGCAACACCGAACGCGAGGGCATCGTCCGGCTGTACGCGGTGCTCTCGGCCGAGAGCGTCACCGAGGGCCACCCCGCCCAGGACTTCTTCCGCGCCCGCTACCGCGGCCTGCGCGCCCTGGTGGCCGAGGCCCTGCGCGAGGCCTGCGACCTCGGCGAGACCCGCCCCGACACCGACGTCGAAGCCGTCGCCAACGCGATCATCGCGGTGATGGACGGCCTCCAGGTCCAGTGGCTGCTGGCCCCGGAAGCCGTAGACATGGCCGCCACCACCCGCCGCACCGTCGACGCCCTCCTCGCCGGCCTGCGCACCGCCTGACACGGGGCGCGCCCCTGCGCCCGGCATGGCGTTCACCCTCATTCCATTGCAACGATCCGATCGCTGACGTTGCGTTAATTCGCAAGACCATTGCAATGATTTCCCGGCCTTTACCTGCAATTATTGCGATTCTGCGCAACGAATGCGTTGCCAGATCATCGAACGCAACGTAGCTTTTCCGTTGTCAGAAACAGCAAGCAACGGGAGAACACCATGCAGAAGTTCGACACCACCGCCCCGATCACCACCGTCCTCGACATCCCCGCCGGCCGCATCCGCCTCATCGCCGCCGACCGGACGGACACCACGGTCGAGATCCTGCCCGCCGACCCCGGCAAGAGCCGCGACCTGAAGGCCGCCGAGCAGACCCGGGCCACCTACCACGACGGCGTCCTGCGGATCGAGGCCCCGGCCGCGACGAACCGCATCCTCGGCAACTCCGGCTCCGTCGAGGTGACCGTCCAGCTGCCCGCCGGCTCCCGCATCGACGCGAAGACGGCCGCCGCCGAACTCCGCGGCGTCGGACGCCTCGGCGACGTCACCTTCGAGGCCGCCCAGGCCACCGTCAAGCTCGACGAGACCGCCACCACCCGCCTCACCCTCCAGGCCGGCGACATCACCCTCGGCCGCCTCACCGGCCCCGCCGAGATCGACACCCAAAAGGGCGACATCACCGTCACCGAGGCCCACCGCGGCACCGTCACCCTCCGCACCCAGCACGGCGCGATCACCATCGGCGCCGCCCGCGGAGTCTCCGCCTCCCTGGACGCCGGCACCGGCCACGGCCGCATCCACAACGCACTCCGCAACACCGACGGCACCGCCGGCCTCACCGTCCACGCCACCACCGCCTACGGCGACATCACCGCCCGCAGCCTGTGAAGAGTGCCCTCGGTGGTGCCGGTCCCCGGATCGGCACCACCGCCCCCCGCTCCCGACCCGCGTCCCACCCTGGAGAGAGACACACCTTGACCATCCATCAGTCCGCCTGGACCGGCACGGTTTCGGTCGACGACACCGCACTGGCCGTGACCGACACCGGCGGGACCGGCCGTCCCGTGGTCTACCTCAACGGCTCCTACGCCGACCGGTCGCACTGGCGGCGCGTCATCGCCGACCTGGGCGGCGACTACCGGCACATCAGCTACGACGAACGCGCCCGCGGCAAGTCGGGGCGCTCGGCGGACTATTCGTTCGAGGCGTGCGTCCGCGACCTCGACGCCGTCCTCCGGGCCCGGGGCGTGGACCGGCCGATCCTGGTGGGCTGGTCCTACGGCGCGATGCTCGCGGTGCACTGGGCCGCCCGGAATCCCGACCGCACCCTGGGAGCGGTGTCCGTGGACGGCGCCTTGCCGCACGAGTGGCTCGACGACGCCGCCCGGGAGCAGATCCGGAAGCTGTTCCGCCGGCTGAGCCCGCTGTTCCCGGTCGCCCGCCGGCTCGGCCTGGCCGCGCGGATGAGCGCAGCGCAGCACGCCGAGATCAACATCGAGGCCAACGAGCTGTGTGCGCCGGCCGCCCTCGACCCGGTTTTCGACCGCCTGACCGTGCCTGTCCGATACGTGCTCGCCACGGGCGGAAACCTGGGCGGCGACCCGGAGCTGATGGAACAGATACGTGCCAACCTCGACCCGGTGCTCGCCCGCAACCCGAACATCCGTATCAGCGCGAAGGTCGCGAGCAACCACTCGAAGATCCTGCGCAACGACTTCCGGGCCGTCGCCGACGCCGTACGCGAGCTCGCACCTGCCGCCTGATGTGGCTGCCCGTCAGGTACGGCGGCCGAAGAGCGGGCCGAGGACGAGTTCGGCGGCTCCGACGGCGACGGCGAGGCGGCCGGCGGTGCTGACGGTGACCGGGACGGGCTGCCAGTCGGGGTCGGGGATGCGGGCCTTGAGCTGTGCGGCGACGCCGTCGAGGTACGTGTCGGGGGCGGCCAGGACGGCCCGTCCGCCGAGGACCACGCGGTCGATGTCGAGCAGCCGGACGAGGTTGGCCACGCCCACGCCGACCAGTCGGGCGGCGGCGGCGTGGTCGCCGCGCCGCAGTTCGGCGAGGCAGAGCACCTCCAGGCAGCCGTGGTTGCCGCACGCGCAGGGCGGTCCGTCGACCTGGACGGTCTGGTGGCCGAACTCGCCGGCGTTGGTGCGGGTGCCGCGGTGCAGGGCGCCGTCGAGCAGCAGGCCCGCGCCGAGGCCGGCGGCGAGGTGGACGTAGGCGAGGCCGCCGCCGGAGCGGGGGCCGGCGGGGGGCTCGGCGAGGGCGGCGGTGTTGGTGTCCTTGTCGACGGTGACCGGCAGGCCGTCGAGGCGGGCGGCGAGTTCGTCGCGCAGCGGGTAGTGGTGCCAGTCGGAGGAGCCGCGGGGGCCGGCCGGCGTGAACCAGTGGAGGATGCCCGCGGCGTGGTCCAGCGGGCCGCGGGTGCCGACGCCGACGCCGAGCAGGCGGGCTCCGGGCGGGGCGGCAACGAGGGCCCGGCGGACCTCCTCGGCGACGACCGCGACGGTGTCGGCGGGGGCGGAGCCCTCCTCCAGCGGGCGGGTGTGCAGGTGGTGCTGCCGGCCGGCGAGGTCGACGAGCAGCACGGTGAGTTCGTCCCGTTCGAGGTGGACGCCGACGGCGCAGCCGGCTTCGGCGCGCAGCTGCAGCAGGGTGCGGGGCTTGCCGCCGGTGGAGGCGGCCTGCCCGGCTTCGACGATCATGCCGTCGGCCAGCAGCCGGGCGGTGATCTTGCCGATGGCCTGCGGGGTGAGGCCGGTGCGGGTGGCGAGTTCGACGCGGCTGCCGCCGTGCGGGGCGGCCCGGAGCAGTCCGAGGACGAGGGCGGCGTTGTGGTCGCGCAGTCCGGCGAGGTTGGTGCCGGACGGTCCTGGGTGCGGCGGCGTCGTCATGGCTTCATTCTGCCTGGGCTTGCACTTAGGAAACAGTGTTGTTTAACTGGCGGTATGACGACCCAGACCACCCAGAGCACCGAGAGCCCCGCACTCCGCGTCGGCCTGGTCGGCTACGGCCTGGCCGGCGCCGCCTTCCACGCCCCGCTCATCGCCACCACTCCGGGCCTGCGCCTGGAGGCCGTGGTCACCGCCGACCCCGAGCGGCGTGAGCAGCTGCACCGCGACCACCCGCAGGCCCGTGCCGTCGACACCGCCGAGCAGCTGCTCGCCGACCCCGGCGCGCTGGACCTCCTGGTCGTCGCCTCCCCCAACCGCAGCCACGTGCCGCTCGCCCGCGCCGCGCTGGAGGCCGGCCTGCCGGTCGTCGTCGACAAGCCGCTGGCCGCCACCGCCGCCGAGGCCGCCGAGCTGGCCGACCTGGCCGAGGCCCGCGGTCTGCTGCTGACGGTCTTCCAGAACCGCCGCTGGGACACCGACTTCCGCACCGTGCAGCAGCTGCTCGCCGACGGCGCCCTCGGCACCGTGCACCGCTACGAGTCCCGCTTCGAGCGCTGGCGCCCCGAGCTCAAGGACGGCTGGCGCGAGTCGGCCGACCCGGCCGACGCCGGCGGCATTCTGTACGACCTCGGCAGCCACCTGGTCGACCAGGCGCTCACCCTCTTCGGCCCGGCCACGCACGTCTACGCCGAGGTCGACACCCGCCGCCTCGGCGCCCGGGTCGACGACGACGCGTTCGTCGCGCTCACCCACACCAGCGGCGTCCGCTCCCACCTGTGGATGGGCGCCCTCACCGGCCAGCTCGGCCCGCGCCTGCGGGTGCTCGGCGACCGCTCGGCGTACTCCGTGCACGGCATGGACCCGCAGGAGGACGCGCTGCGCGCCGGGCAGCGCCCCGGCCCCGGCTGGGGCGAGGTCGCCGAGGCGGGCCGCGGCCTGCTCGGCACCGAGGACGGCACCGCACCGCACCCCTCGCTGCCCGGCGACTACCCCGCCTTCTACGCGGGCGTGGTGCGCGCCCTGCGCGAGGGCGGGCCGGCCCCGGTCGACCCGCGCGACGCGGTCGCCGCGCTCGCCGTCCTGGAGGCCGCCCGCCGTTCCTCCACCGAGGGCCGGACGGTCGCCCTGAGCTCGGAGGAGGCCCGGTGACCCCCGAGGAGATCGGCGCCCTGATCCGGCGGATCGAGGACGAGGAGCGGCGCCTGCGGCTGCCGCGCTTCGACAACGACGACGCGTGGCGGCTCGGCAGCCTGCTGGTCGACATGGCCCGGGAGCAGGGCGCGCCGGTGGTGGTCGACATCCGGCGCAACGGCCAGCAGCTCTTCCACTGCGCACTGCCCGGCACCTCCGCCGACAACGACGCCTGGATCCTGCGCAAGACCCGCACGGTGGACCGCTACGGCTGCTCCTCCTACCTGGTCGGGCTGCGGTTCGCCGCGAAGGGCGAGAGCTTCGAGGAGAAGTCCCGGCTCGACCCCGACACCTACGCGGCGCACGGCGGCGCCTTCCCGATCACCGTCGAGGGTGTGGGCGTGGTCGGCACGGTCGCCGTCTCCGGCCTCCCGCAGGCCGAGGACCACCGCATGGTGGTCGCCGGCCTGGAGCGGTTCCTGGCCTGACCCGCCCGGAGCGGTTCCCCCTCCCCACAGCCCGCCCGGGCGGCACCCCCGTGCCGCCCGGGCGTCCGCGTCGGCGGGCGCGACACGGAACCGGCCCGCACCGGGGCCCGGCTACCGCTCGATGTACGACTCCAGGCCGCGCAGGAAGACCTCGACCTTGAACTCGAAGCGCTCGTCGCCGTCGCCGTGGACCATCGTCTCGGCCATGTCCCTGAGCAGCGGGAAGCGCTCCTCCGGGAGCCGGGCGAGGTAGTCCCGAACGCCGTCGAAGTACGCGTCGACGTCCACGCCGGCGGCGATCTTCGTGGTGTAGAGCGAGGCCTCGTAGGCATCCGAGTCGATCAGCTGGCCGAGGCCGTCCAACGCGAAGGCGGCGACCTGCCGGGGGATGCCGGCGGAGAGCAGCAGGCCGACCACGAATTCGGCGACCCGCAGCTTGTTCGGGCCGAGCTGGATGCCGCCGAGCGAGACCACGGTGATGTCGCGGTGCGCGGTGTAGACCCGCTGGGCCTCCCGGCAGACCTCCTTGATCTGTTCCTTCCAGCGCTCCGGTTCGGGCCGGGCGGGCAGCCGGATCTCGCCGGAGACGCGCTCCAGCATCAGCTCCAGCAGTTCGTCCTTGCCGGACACGTGCGCGTAGAGCGAGGCGGGGCCGGTGCCGAGCTCCTGGGCGACCCGGCGCATGGTGACGCCCTCCAGCCCTTCGCGGTCGAGCACGCGGATGCCGGCCTCGACCAGGGCGTCGGGGGTGAGCGGCTGGCGGGTGTCGGCCTTCCGGGTCTTGTGCCACGGGATCGCGGGCATCTCCGAGGTCACGGCCGCCTCCTCAAGTGCAAACGGACATCGACGAACGCAACGGACGTCGACGATCATCGTAACCGAGAACGAACAGTGTTCGCCCCCGCGAATATTGTTTGACAGAACGCCGATCGGGTCCGTAGAACAGTGTTCGTTCGATGGAAACGCTGTTCCTCCCGTCTGGAGACGCCATGAGCGACACACCCACCCCCTACCGCTGGCGGTGGGCCGCGCTGTTCGTGATCCTCGCCGCCGAGGTCATGGACCTCCTCGACTCGCTGGTCACCAACATCGCCGCCCCCTCCATCCGCGCCGACATCGGCGGCGGCGAGAGCACCATCCAGTGGATGGGCGCCGCCTACACGCTGGCCATGGCCATCGGTCTGATCACCGGCGGGCGGCTCGGCGACATCTTCGGCCGCCGCCGGATGTTCCTGATCGGCGCCGTCGGCTTCACCCTCGGCTCGATCGGCTGCGGCCTCGCCCAGGGGCCCGACCAGCTGATCGCCGCCCGGGTCTTCCAGGGCCTGCTGGGCGCGGTGATGCTGCCGCAGGGGCTCGGCATGCTCAAGGAGATGTTCTCCGAGAAGGAGCAGGCCACCGCGTTCGGCATGTTCGGCCCGGTCATGGGCCTGTCCACGGTCGGCGGCCCGATCCTGGCCGGCTGGCTGGTCGACGCCGACCTGTTCGGCACCGGCTGGCGCATGATCTTCCTCATCAACATCCCGCTCGGCCTGTTCGCCATCGCCGGCGGCCTCGGCTTCCTGCCCGAGTGGAAGAGCGCCCGCGCCGTCCGCCTCGACCTGCTCGGCGCCCTGCTGGCCGCGGCCGGCTCGGCCCTGATGATCTTCCCGCTGGTGCAGGGCCGCGAGCACGACTGGCCCCTCTGGGCCTTCGCCCTGATCGCCGCCTCCGTCGCGGTCTTCGGCTTCTTCGGCTGGTACGAGAGCCGGCGCAGCCGCAACGGCGGCGACCCGCTGGTCGAGCCCAGCCTGTTCGCCAAGCGCGGCTTCAGCGGCGGCATGGTCCTCGGCCTGCTGTTCTTCTCGGCGATGACCGGCTTCTGGCTGACCTTCAGCCTCTACACCCAGATCGGCCTGCACTACTCGCCGTTCAAGGCCGGCCTGGCCGGCATCCCGTCCTCGCTCGGCATGGTGGTCGCCTTCGTCGCCTCGCAGGCGCTGCAGCGCTTCGGCCGCAAGGTCATGCACGGCGGCCTGATCGTGATGGCCCTCGGCGTGGGCGGCATCATGCTCACCCTGCACCTGGCCGGTGCCGAGGTCACCCCCTGGCAGCTGGCCCCGGCCCTGACCGTCACCGGCCTCGGCATGGGCTTCGTGATGGCGCCGTTCTTCGACACCGTGCTCGCCTCGGTCGAGCCGCACGAGACCGGCTCCGCCTCCGGCACGCTCACCTCGGTGCAGCAGTTCGGCGCGGCCCTGGGCACCGCGATCCTCGGCACCGTCTTCTTCGAGCAGGTGAAGAACGGCGACTTCGTCCACGCCGAGCAGATCACCCTCGTCGTCGAGCTCGCCATGATGGCCGTGGTCTTCGTCGCGATCTTCCTGCTCCCTCGGCACGCCCGCCCGCACACCGCCGGCGAGTCGGCGGACGGCACCGCGGAGGCCGGCGAGCCGGCCGCCAAGGTCCACGCCTGATCCGGCAGGATCCACAAGACACGGCCGACGGCCGCGGCAGCCCTCCACCGGGGCAGCCGCGGCCGTTCGCATTTCCCGGCCGGACGGCGTGTCGCCGGGTCCCGACCTGGGCAGAAGCGCGCCGGCAGAGGAACCGCCCACGCGGCCGTCCGCCGCCGGGCCCGCCCGAGGAGGAACGCCGCCATGACCACCGCGCTGCCCCGGCTCACCGGGGAGTACGTCCTCGATCCCACCCACACCCGGCTCGGCTTCGTCGCCCGCCACGCCATGGTGACGAAGGTCCGCGGCTCCTTCGACGAGTTCGAGGGCACCGCCCACCTGGACAGCGAGGACCCGGGCAGCTCCCACGCCCGCGTCACCATCAGGGCCGGCAGCATCGACACCGGCAACCAGCAGCGCGACCAGCACCTGCGCACCAACGACTTCCTCGACGTGCCGAACCACCCCGAGATCATCTTCGCCTCGACCGCGGTCAGGCAGGTCGGCACCAACGAGTACCACGTCACCGGCGACCTCACGATCAAGGGCACCACCCGGCCGGTCACCATCGACTTCGAGTACACGGGCAGCGCCGTCGACCCGTACGGCAACCTCCGGGTCGGGCTGGAGGGCTCCGTGGCCATCTCCCGCAAGGACTTCGGCGTCAACTGGAACGCCGCGCTGGAGGGCGGCGGCGTCCTGGTCTCCGACCGGATCCTCCTCGAGTTCGACGTCTCCGCGATCAAGCAGAAGTGACCGCGGCCGCGAAAAACATCCGCCGTTTCCCCGCTTGGAGCGGGCGCGCAACGGACAGACGGTCGGTATGACGACCGTGCACGAGGAGAACGAGCGCAAGTACGACGGCGCCCTCGAGCGCCCGCTGTCCGCCGACGGGCTGCCGCAGGTGGCGCAGGCCGTCCCGGGCGGCACCGAGAAGCTGGACGCCGTCTACTTCGACACCCCGGACCTGCGCCTGCTGCGCAGCGGCATCACCCTGCGCCGACGCCGTGGCGGAGCCGACGCCGGCTGGCACCTCAAGACACCCGGCTCGAACGGCATCCGCGTCGAGACCCGGCTGCCCCTGGACGCCGGCCGCAAACGGCGGCCGCCGAAGGAACTCGTCCGGCTGACCCGCGGCGCGGCCCGCGGCGAACCGCTCGCCCCGGTGGCCCGGCTGCGCACCGAACGGGTGATCACCCTGCTGGTCGACGCCGAGCGGCGGACCCTCGCCGAGGTGGTCCGCGACCGGGTGTCCGCCGAGGAACCGTCCGCCGAACCCTCGGCCCGGCGCGCGGCGGTCACCGTCTGGGAGGAGACCGAGGTCGAGCTGGCCGACGGCCGGCCCGAGCTGATGGACGAGGTCGAGGAGCAGCTGCGGGCCCGGGGGCTGCGCCGGTCCGCGGCCAGCTCCAAGCTCGGCCGGGTGCTCGGCGACCGCCTCACCGAGGGGCAGGAGCAGTCCGAGCCGCCCGCCGGCTCGGTCGGCGCCGCCCTCACCGCCTACCTGCGCGAGCAGGTGGCGGCCGTCCGCGCCCTCGACCCGGCCGTCCGCCACGACCGGCCGGACTCGGTGCACCAGCTGCGGGTCGCCGTGCGCCGCATCCGCAGTGCCCTCGCCTCCCACCGCAAACTGCTGGACCGCGACATCACCGACCCGCTGGACAAGGAGCTCCGGTGGTTCGGCAAGGTGCTCGGCCGGGCCAGGGATGCCGAGGTGCTCGGCGAACGCCTCGGCGAACAGGCCGCCGAACTGCCCGCGGCGGGCCGCCCCGCCGAGGTGTCCGCCCGGATCACCGCCCGGTTCGGCCGCCGCTACCGCCGCGCGCACCGGGCCGCACTGGAGGTCATGGACGGCCGCCGCTACTTCGCCCTGCTGGACGCGGTCGACAGGCTCGCCGCCGATCCCCCGCTCACCCGGCGGGCCGAACGGGGCAAGGCGGAGGCCCGCCGCGTCCTGAAGAAACAGCGCCGCCGGACGGTGCGCCGCCTCGGCACCGCCCTCGACCTGCCACCGGGCCCCGAACGCGACGCCGCCCTGCACCGCGCCCGCAAGGCGGCCAAACGGGCCCGCTACACGTCCGAGAGCGCCGCACCGGTCGCCGGAAAGCCCGCCGAACGGCTGCGCAAGAACATGAAGCGCATCCAGAAGCCGCTCGGCGCCCACCAGGACGGCGTCGTCGCCGAACCCGCCGTTCTCGACACCGCCGACGAGGCACGGCACCACGGCGAGGACGCCTTCGGGTACGGCCTGCTGTACGCGACACAGCGGGCCGGGGAGGAGCAGCAGGTGGCGGACGCCGCAAAGGCGCGGAAGAAGGCGAAGGGCTGAGATGACGCCGTATCCGGCACCGGCGGTTAGCGTGCTGCCATGGCCGAGCTAGAGGAGCCGTCCGCACCGTACGGTCCGCCGGTGCGCGATGCCGTGACGAACTACTTCACCGACCGGGTCACCGAGGCCGAAGTGGAGCTGGCACGGGCCCGGCAGCGCGTCGAGACCCTTCGCGAACGGCGGGCCGCCTGCCTGGACGGCGCCCGGCTGACCGACGAGGAGGCCCGCGCGGTCGCGGAGGCCGCCGAACAGCGGGCCGCCCGGATCGCCGCAGCGAACGACGCCCGCCCCGCCGCCTACGCAGGCGCCGCCGCCGCAGCCCTGGCCGTCCGCGAAGGCCTCCGCACCGCCGGCCACCCCGTCTGAGCCGGATGGGCAAGCCACCAGGGGCGCGGGGAACTGCGCAATCGAGGTGGGGCGAGCTCACCGAACTGGTGAAACCCCTGGTTCTCGAGTTCGCCGCTCCCACACGGCGCAGCTCCCCGCGCCCCTGTTCATGGCCGGCCGGTCGCGCAGGTTCTCCGGCCCCGGATTGCGCAGTTCCCCGCGCCCCTGATGGTCGCCCCCTGCGGTCCCTCAGGGGGTGCAGGCGGTCAGGGGGCGGGGGTCGCCGGCGGGGCGGCCGCAGATGCGTTCGATCAGGGGGGCTCCTTCGGCGGCGCGGCGCACGCGGATGATGTGGAGGCCGTGGCCGGGCTGCGGGCCGGTCGCCAGGGGGCGGGTGTCGCGGAAGTCGACGGTGCCGGTGGCCCGGTTCTTCATCTCGACGGCCCGCAGGCCGGCCATCACCGAGCCGATCCCGCCCAGTTGCGAGGCGCCCGCCTTGGCGGCGCCGGCCTGGAGGGCGGCGGTGGCGTCGTAGGCGAGGGCGAGGGCGCCGTCGGAGAAGACGTCGTCCTCGTAGGGGTTGTCGCCGCGGGGTGCGAGCCGCAGTTCGGCGGCGGCGACCTCTGCGAGGTCGGAGGCGCGGGCGGTGACGGCCGGGTCGGTGAGGGCGGTGTAGTAGAGGGTGGCCTGGGGTGCCATCCAGGTGGCGCCGGTGCGGAACTGGGCCTTCGTCAGGTCGTCGCCGGTGAGGACGGTGAGCGGGCGGCTGCAGCCGGCGTCGGCGGCGAGGCGCCGCATCAGCTGGTTGACGTCGTCGGCCCGGCCGGCCAGGTAGAGCACCGAGGGCTGGTGGTCGGAGTGGCAGCTGGTGCGCAGGGCGGCCTCGAAGTCGGGGTCGCCGTTGCTGGTGAGGCCGTACTCGAGGGGGCGGCCGCCGAGGAGTTGGAAGCCGGCGTCCTTGAGCATGGCGGAGCCGTACTCGGCCTGTTCGGGGCTGTAGCGGTCGTCGCGGGTGGGGGTGCGGGTGAGCACGGCGGCGTACCTGTCGGCGGCCGGCAGGGCGAGGCCGTCGACGATCAGGCGCAGGGCGGCGGCCTCCTCCTGGTCGGTGGCGGCGAGGCCGAAGTAGTTGACGTGGCCCTTGGCCAGGTAGGTGGCGGAGTTGGTGGTGCTGACGACGGCGAGGCCGGCCTGCTGGAGGAGGGTGAGGGAGCTGTCGCTGTCGGCGGTGTCGCGGCCGAGGCCGACCACGCCGACGATCGAGCGGTCGCGGTGGGCGGCGTCGACGATCCGCTGGACCATCTCGGTCTGGAAGTACATGTCCTGTCCGCCGTTGGCCACCAGGATCTTGATCTTCAGCGGGTCGCCGGCGTTGTTGCGCAGCTGGGCGAGGTGCACGCCGGTGAGTTCCTTGAGGCTGTTGAGGGCCCGGGGCTGCTGGCCGGCGGCGGTGGTGAGGGAGCCGGCGTAGACGACGGTGATGTAGCGGACGTCGGGGAGTGCGTCGATGCGGGCGTTCTCGCGGCGGATGGCGGCCTCGACGGTCTCCAGGCCGACGGCGGCGCCGGTGCGGTCGGTGTCGGTGCCGGGCAGGGTGCCGCTGAGGCGGATGCCGCCGCCGTCGCCGGCGAAGGAGACGCCGCCGGTGGCGACGCCGATGCATTCGCGGGTGCCGCCCGGGTCCTGTCGCCACACGGCGTCGGGGTTGGAGCCGAGCAGCCGGGCCTCGCAGTAGCGGTCGCCGAGCTGCTGGGCGCGCAGCACGCCGCCGCAGGCGGCGAGCACCAGGACGGCGAGCAGGGTCCAGCGCGACCACAGGAACCACCAGGAGCGGCGGACGGGCACGGCGGCGAGCCGGGTGGTCTCGCCGGCGCTCAGCTGGAGACGGGTGAGGCGCACCGGCAGCGTCCAGGCGAGGGCGCGCCCGCGGCTGGGGGCCTGGCGCACCCGCAGGTCGCTGACCCAGCTCTCGTAGGGGCCGCGGCGGCGGGCGCCGACGGCGTGCACGGTGACGGGTGCCGTCCCGGCGTCCTCCAGCCAGGCGGCGACGTCGGCGTGGGCGACGCCGGCGAGGACGAGCAGCGGGTCCTGTTCGCTGCGGCGGCTGCGGACGTCGCTGATCGCGCCGAGCACCCGGAGGGCGCCGTTGCCGGCGTCGGCGCGGGGCACGAACACCACGGGCGGGACGCGGCGCTTGCGGCCGCGCAGGTCGGGCGCCCAGGAGCGGTGGGCCCAGCGGAGGTCCTCCAGCAGGGCGAGGGTGCGCAGTTGGAGGTGGAACTGCTGGGCGCGGTCCTTCTCGTCGTCGGGGGTGGCGGGCAGCTGGGCCTTGAGGATCTCGCCGGCAACCTCGCGGGCGCGGGCCTGGGTGACGTCCCAGGACATCCGGGGCCGCCACAGCGACCAGGCGGCGGCCTGCCGGCCGGAGGCGGCGAGGAAGGTGGTGGTGGCGAACCAGCGGCTGGCCCGGCCGAGCCAGGAAAGCGGTGCGGTGTTGCGGCGCACCCACCCGGT
Source organism: Kitasatospora dryopteridis (assembly GCF_050749075.1). Lineage (NCBI taxonomy): Bacteria > Bacillati > Actinomycetota > Actinomycetes > Kitasatosporales > Streptomycetaceae > Kitasatospora > Kitasatospora dryopteridis. The sequence goes on from NZ_CP192749.1 coordinate 940,446, forward strand.
GACGCCGAGGACGAGCAGGGCGCCGAGCATGACGAGGACGACGAGTTGCCACTGCGCCTGGGTGAGCAGGCTGGTGAGCCCCGCGAGGACGAAGGCGCCGATCAGGGTGGTGGAGTTCAGCACCGGTGACAGGACGCGCTGGAGTTCGCCGCCGGCGGTGCGCGGCTCGGGCCGCCAGTGCAGGTCGCGCAGCCGGGCGAGGACGGCCTCGACCTGCTCGTCCAGCGGCGGCCGGCGGTCGCGGGGGCGGTGAGGACGTGCCGGGCGGCGGCCTCGATCGCGGCGACCAGCCGGGAGCGCGGGCTGGGGTAGGCGCGGTACCAGGCCGGTCCGCGGCGGGCCCAGGGGCCCTTGGAGAGGCCGTCGAGGATGGCCACGGCGTTGCGGTGCGGGTCGTCGCCCTCGGCGCCCGCGACCACCCGGTACGGCAGGCCGCCGTTCTCCTGGGCCTCCTGGACGGCGTGAACCACGCCCTCGACCTCGCGGTCGAGCTCCGGGTCGTCGTCCTCGGCGTACAGCACGACGACCGGCATGGGCAGCCGGGCGCCGCTGAACTGGTCGATGAGGTCCTTGACGAGCGCGTCCACCTCGTACTTGGCGGTCGTGCGCACACCGCCGATCCGGGCGCTCTCGCGCGCCGAGCCCTGAGCCACCTGCACCCCCGTAGCCGCCCCCCGCCGGTGCACGCGCCGCGCCCGGCCTGACCTGGCGTCAGACCGCGAGTGTAGACCCCGGGTACGACGGCGCACACCGGGTCGGACGGGTGCAAACGGAGGACGCCCTGTGCCGCCCGGCGGGTACGCCGTCGGAGGGACGGCCCTCACCCCGACGGCCCAGTACCGCGAGCCGCACCCTGCACCCGGCCCGCCGCGGCGGAAGGCTGGCGCGGGCCACCCCGCGCCCGGCGGACGACCCGTGCCGCCGGGCGCGGGGACAGCCGGTGGACCGACCGAGGAGGCGGCGCTGTGACGGCCGAGCAGGTGCTGACCGGTCTGGGGCTGATCGTGGTCCTCGCCGCGGCCTCCCAGCTGCTGGCGAGCGTCCTGCGCATCCCCGCTCTGCTCGTCCTGCTCCCGGTCGGGTTCGCGGCCGGGGCGCTGACCGACACCGTCGACCCGGAGAAACTGCTCGGCCCCGCGTTCTCCCCGATGGTCTCGCTGGCGGTCGCGGTGATCCTCTACGAGGCGGGCCTCGGACTGGACCTGCAGCGCCTCCGCGGGCACGACCGGCGGGTGGTCGTCCGGCTGATCTGGCTGGGCACCCTCATCACCTGGGCGGCCGCGTCGGCGCTCGCCGTACCGCTGCTCGACATGTCCAAGCGTTCGGCGGTGATGCTCGGCGCGATCCTCGTCGTCTCCGGGCCGACCGTCGTCGGGCCGCTGCTGCACTTCGTCCGCCCCAAGGAGCGGCTGCAGCGCATCCTGGTCTGGGAGGGCTCGCTGATCGACCCGGTCGGCGGCATCCTCGGCGCCTTCGTCTTCCACGGGGTGCTCTCGGCCGACGCGGACGGCCTGCGCAGCCAGGTCGGCCAGTTCTGGATCAGTGCGGCGGTCGGCTGCGCGGGCGGCGCGATCGGCGCGGGGCTGCTCTTCGTGCTGCTGCGCAGCATCCGGCTCTCCGAGGTGCTCGGCACCACCGTGCAGCTCGCCGCCGTGATCGGGGTGGCGGCGGCCTGCGACTCACTGCGCGACGACACCGGCCTGATCTCGGCGGTGGTCATGGGGATGGCGATGGCCAACCTGCCGGGGCTGGACCTGCCGGCCCGCCGCCCCTTCCTGGACACCCTGGTCTCGCTGGTCATCGGGCTGCTGTTCGTGTCCATCTCGGCCACCGTCACCCCCGCGTCGCTGCAGCACGTGGTGCTGCCCACGGTCGGCCTGGTCGGCGCGCTCGTGCTGGTCGTCCGGCCGCTGGTGACGCTGCTGGCCACGCTCGGCACCGACCTGTCCCGCACCGAGCGGGCGTTCATCGGCTGGATGGCGCCGCGCGGCATCGTCGCCGCGGCCACCGCCTCCACCTTCGCCGCCACCCTGGTCGCCAAGGGCGTCGACGGCGCGGAACGGCTGCTGCCCGCGACCTTCCTGGTCATCGTCGCCACCGTGGCCCTGTACGGACTGACGGCCTTCCCGGTCGCCCGACGGCTCCACGTGCTGCGGCCCGCCCGCTCGCGGCCGCTGCTGGTCGGCGGGGACGCGTTCGCGGTGGACCTCGGCCTGGCCCTGCACTCGCTCGGCCTGGACGTGCTGATGTGGGCGGGCGCCGATGCCGAGCGCGCCCGGATCACGGCCGCCGGGCTGGAACTCGCGCCCGGCGAGCTGCTGGCGGCGGCCACCGGCGCCGGGGCCGAACTGGAGGGCATCACCGGGGTGCTGCTGCTCACCGAGGAGGACGACTTCAACGCGCTGGCCTCGGTGACGCTGCACGAGACGCTGGAGGGCGCGGTCTACCGGCTGGGCCCGGCCACCGGGGGCCGGGGCGTGGTGGCGCCGTACACCGGCGGCGAAGTGCTCTTCGGCGGCGGCCTGACCCGCCCCGAACTGGCACGGCGCTACGCGGCCGGGGCGAGGATCAGCACGCACTCGGCTGGCAGCGGCCCGCCCGGTCACCAGGTGCTGTTCCTGGTCCGCCCGGACGGCCGCCTGCTCCCGGTCACCGAGGACCGCACCCCGCAGCCGGCAGCCGGCGACATGGCCGTCCTCCTCGGTCCCGCGGGCACCGCATAGGGGCGCCGGGAACTGCGCAGTTCCCAGCGCCCCTTGGTGGCTTGCCGCTCAACTCCTCAGCCGGTCGAGGGCGTTGTCGAGGGTGGTGGCCGCCATGATGAGGGAGAGGTGGGTGAAGGCCTGCGGGAAGTTGCCCAGTTGCTCGCCGGTGGGGCCGATCTCCTCGGCGAACAGGCCCACGTGGTTGGCGTAGGTGAGCATCTTCTCGAAGGTGTAGCGGGCCTGCCGCAGCCGGCCGGCGCGGGCCAGCGCGTCCACGTACAGGAAGGTGCAGAGGCTGAAGGTGCCCTCGGAGCCGCGCAGGCCGTCCGGGGAGGCGGCCGGGTCGTATCGGTAGACCAGGCTGTCGGAGACCAGGGTGCGGTCCATGGCGTCCAGGGTGGACAGCCAGGCCGGGTCCATCGGTGCGAGGAAGCCCACCCGGGGGATCAGCAGCAGCGAGGCGTCGAGGACGTCCTCCTCGTAGTGCTGGACGTAGGCCTGCTGCTTCTCGCTCCAGCCGCGTTCGACCACCTGCTCCAGGATGGCGTCGCGGGCCGACCGCCAGCGGAGGATGTCGGCGGGGCGGCTGAACCGGGTGGCCATCTCCAGGCCGCGGTCGAAGGCCGCCCAGCACATCAACCGGCTGTAGGTGAAGTTCTTGCGCCCGCCGCGGGTCTCCCAGATGCCCTCGTCGGGCCGGTCCCAGGAGTCGGCGAGCCAGTCCAGCGCCTTGGAGACGGTCTTCCAGCCCTGGTAGGCGGACTGCAGCTCCACCTCACGCCCCTCGGAGAGGGCGTAGAACGCCTCGCCGTAGATGTCGAGCTGCAGCTGGTCGGCGGCGGCGTTGCCGAGCCGCACCGGTGCCGAGCCGCGGTAGCCCTCCAGGTGCCCGAGGATCTCCTCGGTCAGCAGGGGCTCCCCGTCGACCTTGTACATGATCTGCAGGGCCTCGCCCCCCGAGTCGACCCCGTCACGGAGCCGGGCGCCGAGCCAGCGGGTGAAGGCGCCGGCCTCCTCGACGAAGCCCAGGTCGACCAGGGCCCGCACCGAGAGGGAGCCGTCGCGCACCCAGGTGTAGCGGTAGTCCCAGTTGCGCTCGCCGCCGATCTGCTCCGGCAGGCCCATGGTGGCCGCGGCGACCGGTGCGCCGGTCGGGGCGTAGGTGAGCAGCTTGAGGGTGATGGCGGCCCGGTTCACCATGTCCGGCCAGCGGCCGCGGTAGCGGGAGTTGCGGACCCAGTCCTGCCAGTGGTCGACGACCTGCCAGAGCTCCTCGGTGGCGCCCTCGACGGAGACCGGCGCGGGGGCCGGGTCGTCGGCACCGCCGACGGTGAACGCCGCGACGGCGCCGTCGCCCAGGGAGAGCGTCACCTCGCCGACCACGTCCTGGCCGTCGCGTTCCACCGGGAAGGTGGTCATCAGGTGGGCTGCGGCGCCGGGCGCGCGGAAGGCGGCCCCTTCGGGGCGCAGGTCGAGTTCGTGGGTGGCCCGCCCGTAGTCGAAGCGGGGCCGGCACTCGAGGGTGAACCGGACGGTGCCGCGTACGCACCGCACCGTCCGCACCAGGGTGTGCCGGGGGCTCGCGGCGCCCGGTTGGGGCACCATGTAGTCGACCACCTCGCCGACGCCGTCCGGCGACATGAAGCGGGTGACCAGGACGGCGCTGTCCGGGTAGTACAGCTGCCGGCAGGTGCCCTCCTCGTGGACGGGCGAGAGCCGGAAGTATCCGCCGCGGTCGTGGTCGAGCAGCGCCGCGAACACGCTCGGCGAGTCGAAGCGCGGTGCGGCGAACCAGTCGACGACGCCCTGCGAGGACACCATGGCGGCGGTCTGGAGGTCGCCCACGAGGCCGTGTTCGGCGATCGGCGGGTAGCGGTCCATGAACATCCCCTCTCGGAGGTCCCCCGCTCGGTCCACTATCGGGCCAATGGCCCGCCCGCGCCCGCTGTGCCCGGCGCCGCCCGGATTGCCGCACCCGCGGCCCGCGGTGTTACTGGAGGTGGCCGCCGCGCCCGCGGGCGGAGCGCCCGGAGTGCGGGAGGTGCCGGATGGACATGGTGCACGTCCGCGCGGTGAGCCCGCCGGAGCTGACCGACGAGGTCGTGGCGCTGCTCACCGGCGATCCCTGCGTGCTGAACCTGGTCCTGCTGCCGGGGTCGGCGCGCCGCCCGGACGGGGACGCGCTGGAGTGCGACGTGCTGGCGGGCGGCGCCAACGAGGTCCTGCGCGGGCTGCGGGCGCTGGAGTTGGACACCCTCGGATCGGTGGTCGTGGAGCCGGTGGACCTGGCCTTCCTCGGGCGGGCCGCGCAGGACGGCGCCCGCCGCCTCGGCCTGCGCGCCCATGCGCCGGTCTGGGAGGAGGTCGAGGCCCGTATCCGCGCCCAGACCGCGTTCGCGCCGAGCTTCTACCTCTACCTGGTGGTGGCGGGGCTGATCGGCGCCGTCGGGATCGTCACCAACTCGCAGATCCTCATCGTCGGCGCCATGGTCGTCGGCCCGGAGTACGGGGCGATCGTCGGCGTGGCGCTGGGCCTCGACCGCGGCGACCGGGAGGCGGTCCGGCGCGGGCTCACCGCCCTGACCGGGGGCTTCCTCGCCGCGATCGCCGCGACCTTCCTGTTCGCCCTGCTGATCCGCGGCTTCGGCCTGGAGTCCCCGGCGTACCGTGCGGGCCTGCGGCCGGTCTCCCACCTGATCGGCACCCCGGACTTCTTCTCGGTCGCGGTCGCCTGCCTGGCGGGCGTGGTCGGGATCGTCTCGCTCACGGAGGCCCGGACGAGCGCCCTGCTGGGCGTCTTCATCTCGGTGACGACCATTCCGGCGGCCGCCGACGTCGGCGTCTCCGCGGCCTTCGAGTCCTGGGACAAGGCCCGCGGCTCGTTCTTCCAGCTGCTGCTGAACGTGGTCGTGCTGATCGCGGTCGGCACCGCCACGCTCCGCTTCCAGCGCGCCGTCTGGCGCCGCATCGGCCGCCGCCGCGACGCCCGGGCCGGCGGCTGAGGCCGGTCCGCGGCCCCTTCAGGACCGCCCGTCCGGCTTGCCGGTGCGGGGCAGCAGGACGGCGGCGCCGAGGCCGATCAGGCCGGCCGCGGCGAGGGAGGCCATGGCGGCCGCGTACGCGTTCTTGCTCAGTCCGGCGACCAGGATGGTGCCGGCGACGGCCGTGCCGAAGGAGGAACCGAGGTTGGAGATGCTGCGGGAGAGGCCGGAGATCTCGCCCTGGCGCTCCTCGGGGAAGGCCGACTGGACGACGTTGACCGACGGGGTGAGCATCACGCCGAGGCCCAGGCCGATCAGCAGCAGGCCGGGGGCGAAGGCCCAGGCGCCGGGCGAGCCGGCGACCAGCGCGATCAGGACGCCGATCCCGGCGATGGTCAGCACGAACCCGGCGATGATCAGGGTGCGCTGCGGGCGCCGCTTCGCCAGTCGTTCGGCGGCGAGCGAGGTGGCCAGCAGGCCGAGCGTGGCCGCCGTGAAGATCACACCGGTCTGGATGGCGTCGTAGCCGCGGACGACCTGCAGGAACGCCGCCACGGTGAACGAGGAGCCCATCAGCAGCAGCCACTGCGCGTTCTGGGTGACCAGGCCGAGGTTGGAGGTGCGGTTGCGGAACAGGGCGGTGGAGAGCAGGGGTTCCACCCCGGCCCGCTCCTCGGCCCGCACCCAGTGCAGGAACCACGCGAGCACCAGCACACCGGCCACCAGCAGGGCGGCCATCAGCCACAGGTTGTTGTCGGCCGCCAGGATGCCCATGACCACCAGGACGAGGCCGGCGGCCGAGAGCACGGCCCCGCGGACGTCGAAGTGCCGCGCCGGGGCCGGCGGCAGCGGGTCCGCGATCGAGCGGCTCAGCACGATGATCACCACGATCACCAGGGCCTGGAACACGAAGGCCGCCCGCCAGCTGATCGCCGAGGTGATCAGGCCGCCGATCAGCGGGCCCGCCGCCGCGCCGATCCCGCCGGCCGCCATGATCACCCCGAAGGCCCGGGCCCGGGAGGTCAGGTCGGTGAACAGCAGGGTGGTGAGGATGTAGACCGGCGGGATCAGCAGGGCCGTGCCGACGCCCTCGAGGATCGAGTTGCCGAGGATCAGCACCCCCAGCCCCGGCGACACCGCGCTGAGGACGGCGCCCACCGCGTACACCGCGAGCCCGACCAGGAAGCAGCGCTTGCGGCCGAAGCGGTCGGTGGCCTTGCCGCCGGGAATCATCAGCGCGGCCATCACCAGGAGGAACACCGTGATGGCCACCTGCACGCCCTGCACAGTGGTGTCCAGGTCGTGGCTGATGTCGTTGATCATCACGTTCATGTTGGAGCCGGCGAAGCTGCAGATGAACTGCGCCAGCGCGAGCGGCGCCAGCACCCGGCCCGGGGCCTCCGTCCGCGGTCCGGGGGTGTCCGCTCCGGCCAAGGCCTGTCCTCTCTCGAGTGCAGAGGGTCTCTCCCGCGTGCAGAGGCCGGGGCGCGGGGCGGTCGGGCCCCGGCCCCGGCTCGGTCAGGCGTGGGCCGGCGGCGGCCCGCCCACGCCCGAGGGGGGTGGCGCCCGGTCTCCCTCCGCTCCCGTGTCGAGGAACTCGCGGATGGCGAAGCCCAGCGCCACGAAGAAGGTGATCCACAGCACCACGGCCCAGGTCGGGTAGCTCCAGGTCGCCAGCACGATCGCGGCGATCAGCAGGATCGCCACGCCGATCCACCGCTTCCAGCGGTGCACGAAGGGGCCCACCGGGCCGAGCTTCATGCCCAGCGAGTACAGCGCGTCGCGCAGCGACCCGATAATCCGCCGGCAGGCGGTGCGCACGGCGACGGCCGGCCTGGACGGGCCGATCAGGAAGGCGCCGACGGCGGTGACCACGGCGACCGTGCCGATCGCCCGGATGCTGGCCCGCATGAACCGGACCAACGTGTCGTAGATCGTGGCGGCCGCGGCCTGGTTGGCGCCCGGCGGCAGGCGGTCCAGGTAGATCTCCCGGAAGAGGGTGAGGGCGATGCCCAGCAGCAGCATGCCGAAGAACACGCCGACCGCGGCGCCGATCAGCGCCCGGCGCCGGTTGACGGCCAGGAAGACACCAGCCGCGGCGATCAGCACGGCGACGATCGGCAGCCACACGCCCATGACCTCGAGCAGCCGGAAGTACGTCTTGATCTTCCCGATGTCCTTCGACGCGAAGACCACGAAGTTGGTGTGCACGTCGGGAATCCTGGCGGCCGGGCCGAAGCCGGCGTTGACCAGCTCGTCCTTGACCTTGGCGACGATCGGCCCGATGTCGATGGCGACCTGGTTGTTCTCCAGCTTGACCGCGCCGCCGCCCTCGCCGGTCAACGCCTTGTTGAGGGCGGAGTGGACGAGCCGGTTGGCGTCGACCCAGATGGTGTCGAACGCCTGGCTGGTGACCACCTTGTCGACGGCCGAACTGACCAACTGGGTCAGGCCGCTCTTGATGGGCCCCTTGAGATTGTCGATCAGCTTCGCCGCGTTCTCCGGCACGCCCTGCTGGGCGGCCGCGTCGGAGAGCTCCTTCACCAGGGCGTCCACGTCGATCTGTTCCAGTACGACCTGGGTGACCCGGTTGGTGACCGCCGCCTGGATGTCGGGGTCGGTGGCCAGCGGCGCGACGGTGGAGACGTACCGGTCGGTGTTGCCGACGAAGTCGGCCGTCCAGACCGCCAGCACGGAGATCATGGACAGCAGCGAGGCGATCACGATGAGCACCACGGCGCCTGACGTCCGCCAGCGGTGGTGCTCCTTCTTCGCCGGGGGGTGGGTGGCCTCCAGGGCGGCGATCCGGGCATGCAGCCGCGCGACCTCGTCCGATTCCGCACCCGAAGCGGCGGGCGTGCCGGAGGACGGGGGCGGCGGCACGGACGGCGGCGCGGGTGTCCCGGGCACCGTCGGCTGCCCGCCCGGGGGCGTGGGTTCCGCCGGCGGGCCCTGGTCGGGCCGGCCGGGCCGGGGTTCGCCGGGGCCGGGCTCGGAGTCGCTCGATGCCATCGGGCTCTCCTCGGGTCGGGGTCGGTTCGCCCTATCAGGAGAAGCGCGGCCCGGCGCCCCCACCACCGGGGATGGGCGTACGGGTGGTGCCGCGGCCCGCTCGGCAGGACGGAACCGGCCCCGGCCGCGATGATCGGAGAACGGCTGCGCCCACCGCCGACGACGCGCGGGTGCGGCGCTCCGCCAGGCAGGAGGACGACCGATGGCCCAGGACCAGCGCACGGGGACGCCGGGGCAGCACGCCACGCCCGAGGAGCGCGCGGCGCGCGGCCGGGCGGCCCGCCGCGCGGCACCCCGCTCCAGCCACGCCGAGTTCCGGCCGGGCCGGAACCGGCCCGACCCGCTGGGCATCCTGGAGGCCCAGTCGGCGAAGCGGGTGCAGGAGCTGGTGCCGATCCGCTACAGCCGGATGACCGAGTCGCCGTTCCGCTTCTACCGGGGCGCCGCCGCCATCATGGCCTCCGACCTGGCCGGCAGCCCGGACTCCGGCATCCGCGCCCAACTCTGCGGCGACGCCCACATGCTGAACTTCCGGCTGCTGGCCTCGCCGGAGCGGCAGCTGCTGTTCGACATCAACGACTTCGACGAGACCCTGCCCGGGCCCTGGGAGTGGGACGTCAAGCGGCTCTCGGCGAGCCTGGTGATCGCCGGCCGGGCGAACGGCTTCGACGGCCGGGAGCGCGCGGACATCGTGCGGTCCACGGTCCGTCAGTACCGCGAGTCGATGGCCCGGTTCGCGGAGATGCGGAACCTGGACGTCTGGTACGCCCGGATGGACTCGGAGATGCTGCAGACGCTGGCCGCCGAGCGGGCGCCCAAGCGCGGGCAGCGCGGCCTCGCCCAGGCGATGGCGAAGGCCCGGACGCGCGACAGCCTGCAGGTCTTCGACAAGCTCACCGAGATGGTCGACGGCCACCCCCGGATCGCCGCGGACGCGCCGCTGCTGATGCCGATCTCCGATCTGCTGCCCGCCGTCGAGCGGACGGCGCTGATGACGCTCTTCCACGGCCTCGTCGAACGTTACGGCCGCACCCTCCCCAGCGACCGGCGGCACCTGCTGACGGACTTCCGGCTGGTCGACGTGGCACGCAAGGTCGTCGGCGTCGGCAGTGTCGGCACCCGCTGCTGGATCTTCCTGCTGCTCGGCCGGGACGGGCGCGACCCGCTGTTCCTGCAGGCCAAGGAGGCCGACGCCTCGGTGCTGGCGGCGCACGTCGGCGCCAGCCGGTACCGCAACCAGGGCGAGCGGGTGGTGGCCGGCCAGCGGCTGATGCAGGCGGCCAGCGACATCTTCCTCGGCTGGGAGCGGGTGGACGGGATCGACGGCAAGCGCCGCGACTTCTACGTCCGCCAGCTGCGCGACTGGAAGGGCATCGCGGTCGCCGAGGCGATGGAGCCGCCCGGCATGCGGGCCTTCGGCGAGCTCTGCGGCTTCACCCTGGCCCGCGCGCACGCCCGCTCCGGGGACCGGATCGCGATCGCCGCCTACCTCGGCGGCAAGGACGTCTTCGACCGGGCGCTGGTGCAGTTCGCCGAGGCGTACGCCGACCAGAACGAGCGGGACCACGAGGCACTGGTGGCGGCCGTCCGAGCCGGCCGGCTGCCGGCGGCGGACCCGGTCGCCAAGGCCGACTGAGCCGACCGTGTCACGGCCCGTGCCCGCAACCGGGCGTGGGCCGTGCGGATGACCGTGCCGGATGCGCGGCGCCGACCGGCGGCAGCAGCCGTGGCCGGGCGGCCTCCGCGTGGTATCACGTGACCGGGGACCCCGGGTCCGGCCGACCGCCGGGCCCAGATGCCGAGGAGACGATGCGTATGCCGGGCGAACCGGTCGCCGGGCCCGCCACGGCCCCGCAGGACCCCATGGCGATCGTCCGCAGCCGCGGCTACATCTCGGTGCTGGTGCTCTCGGCCCTGCTGGGCGTGCCGATCTCGGCCATGGCGTTCGGCTTCCTCGCCCTGGTCTCCGAACTGCAGTCGCTGCTCTTCGACGACCTGCCGAAGGGCCTCGGCTTCGACGGGACACCCGACTGGTGGGCGATCCCGCTGCTCGCGGTGTCCGGCGTGCTGGTCGCCCTGACGATCCGGTACCTGCCGGGCGGCGGCGGCCACAAGCCCGCCGAAGGACTGAAGACCGGCGGCGCACCCACGGTCGCGTCGGTTCCGGGTGTCGCCCTCGCCGCGATCGCCACGCTCAGCCTGGGTGCCGTACTCGGCCCGGAGGCGCCGCTGATCGCGCTCGGCGGCGGGCTCGCGGCCGGTGCGATCAAACTGCTGAAACGCGATGCGCCGCCCAGCACCGTCAACGTGGTCGCCGCCGCCGGCAGCTTCGCGGCCATCAGCGAACTGCTGGGCTCACCGCTGGTCGGCGCCTTCCTGCTGATGGAGGCGTCCGGGGTGGGCGGGCTGATGATGGGCGTGGTGCTGGTGCCCGGCCTGCTGGCGGCGGGCATCGGCTCACTGATCTTCACCGGCCTCGGCACCTGGACGGGCCTCGGCACCTACTCGCTGACCCTGCACCAGGTGCCTCCCACCGACCGGCCCACCCTCGCCGAGTTCGGCTGGGCGATCGTGGCCGGCGTGGCCGCGGCCCTGCTCGGCGAGGCGATCCACCGGTCCTCGCTCGGCCTGCAGCGGCACGTGGAACGGCACCGGCTGCCGCTCACCGTGCTGATGGGCGTCACCGTGGGCGTGTTCGCCCTGATCTACGCGGTGATCACCGACAAGCCGGCCACCGGGGTGCTCTTCTCCGGGCAGGACGCCCTCGGCCCGCTGCTGGCCGACAGCGCCGACTACACCGTCGGCGCCCTGGTGGTGCTGGTGCTCTGCAAGTCGCTCGCCTACTGCGCCTCGCTGAGCGCCTTCCGCGGCGGCCCGGTCTTCCCGGCCCTCTTCGTGGGTGCGGCCGGCGGGCTCGCCCTCTCCCACCTGCCCGGCCTGGACACCACCGCCGGATTCGCGATGGGGCTGGGAGCCATGTCGGTGGCCATGCTGAAGCTGCCGATGACCTCGGTGCTGCTGGCCAGCCTGCTGCTCGGCGGCGAGGGCCTGACCGTCATGCCACTGGTGATCGTCGCCGTGGTCGTCTCGTACGTCTGCTCACTGCGGCTGGCCAAACGGCCCGCCGCGCCAACGGCGGGTCACCCGTAGGGCGCGGGGAACTGCGCAGTTCCCCGCGCCCTGGTGGTGAACGCCTCGCGTCAGGCTGCGGCGCGCTCGGCGGCGGCGAGGCGGACGCAGACGGCCACGCCCTCCATGGCCGCGCGGACCTCGTCGACCGACGGGAAGGACGGGGCGAGCCGGATCTGGCTGTCCCGCGGGTCGCGGCCGCCGGGGAAGGCGGCGCCCGCCGGGGTCAGCGCGATGCCGGCCTCCTTGGCCAGCCGCACGACCTCGGACGCGCAGCCCTCCGGGACCTCCAGGCTGACGAAGTAGCCGCCGCTCGGACGCGTCCAGGTGGCGATGCCGCCGAGCTCGCGCTCCAGCACCTCGTACACCGCGGCGAAGCGCGGCTCGAGCAGCGCCCGGTGGCGCTCCATGTGGGCCTCGACCGCGGCCGCGTCCTTGAAGAAGCGGGCGTGGCGCAGCTGGTTCAGCTTGTCCGGGCCGATGGTCTGTGCGGCGGCGAGGCCCGCGTACCAGGCCATGTTGGCGGGCGAGGAGCCGAAGAAGGCCACGCCGGCGCCGGCCGCGGTGATCTTGGAGGTGGAGCCGAAGACGAAGGCGCGGTCCGGGTGGCCGGCGTCGGCGCAGGCGGCCAGGATCGGCAGGACCTCGGTGGGCTCGGCGGTGAGGTGGTGCACGGCGTACGCGTTGTCCCAGAACAGCCGGAAGTCGGGCGCGGCCGCGGGCATCGCGGCGAGGCGGCGCACCGTCTCGTCGCTGTAGCTCTCGCCGGTCGGGTTGCTGTACTTGGGCACGCACCACATGCCCTTGATCCGCGGGTCGGCGGCGACGAGCTCCTCGACGACGTCCATGTCGGGGCCCTCGCCGGTCAGCGGGACGGGCACCATGGTGATGCCGAAGCGGTCGCAGATCGTGAAGTGCCGGTCGTAGCCGGGCACCGGGCACAGGAAGCGGATCTCGTCCTCGTCCGCCCAGCGCTGCTTGGCGCCCGGCAGCACCGAGAGCATCGCGTGCGCGACCATGTCGTGCATCACGGTGAGGCTGGCGTTGCCGCAGGCGAACAGCTGCTCGGCCGGGACCTGCAGCAGCTCGGCGAAGACCGCGCGGAGCTCGGTCAGGCCCTGCAGGCCGCCGTAGTTTCGGCAGTCGGTGCCGTCCGCCGCCTTGACGTCGCCCGGCTGCAGGATCGTCAGGAGCTCGTCCGAGAGGTCCAGCTGCTCGGACGAGGGCTTGCCCCGGGTGAGGTCGAGCTTGAGGCCGCTGGCGCGGAGCTCCTCGTAGGCGGCACGGGCGGCGGCGAGATCCGCCGCCTGCTCCGGCCCGACCGACGGTGACGTGGACGGCTGTGACACGGGGTTCCCCTCCGGGGGTGGCTGCGGTTGGACCGGGGACTGCTGCGCCGCCCAATCTACCAACGCGCCCGGGGCCGCCGGCCGGGCGGAGGGGCCGTGACCAGCACGGCGGCCCGGGGTCTGCGTACTGGTGGAGCGTCAGGCGGTGACCCGCTTGGCGCCGATCAGCACCCGGTACCGCTCCCGGGCTGCGAATTCGGCGAGGCTCCAGACGGCCGGGCGGCCCACCTCCGCGCAGAGGTGGAGCACGGCGCCCTCACCGGCGCACACACCGACGTGCGCGCCGTACGGGTCGGGTCCGGCGTTGAAGAGCAGCAGGTCCAGCGGGGCCGGTTCGGCCACCCGGAGGGTGCTCCCGGTGTCCTCCCAGAGGTCGCTGGAGCGCAGCGCCGGTGCCCGCAGGCCGAAGTGGGCGAGCACGGCGTAGGCGTAGAGCTGGCAGTTGGCGCCGTGCTCCGGGCCGGGCCGCTCGGCGACCGCCCGGGACAGCGGGTGCCGTGCGCCGACGTACGGCACCGCGAGGAGAGCGGGCGGGAGCCGGGAGAGCAGGGTGTCGGGGCCGGTCGCCGGCCGCGCGTCGGGGGCGGTCACCGGCGGGCCCTCAGCCAGTCGCCGAAGGCCCGCAGGGCGGGCTCGGGGTCGCGGCGGCCGACGCCGATGCGGAAGCGGTCGGCGGGGGTGGGGGTGAGCTCGGAGCGGTAGATGCCGGCGGGGAGCAGCAGGACGCCGGCCTCCTCGACCAGCCGGGTGCAGAACTCCTCCACGCCGTCGGCGCCGAGGTAGCGGGGGAAGGCGACGCAGCCGCCGTCGGGGGCCTGCCACTCGAAGAGGTCGGCGTGCTCGGCGAAGAAGGCGTCGAAGAGCGGCAGGTTGGCCGCGATGAGGGCCCGGTTGCGGTCCAGGATCGTGGCGCGGGCCTTGAGCGCGATGCGGGCCAGGACCTCGCTGGGGGCGGAGTTGCAGATGGTGGTGTAGTGCTTGGCCCGCTCCAGGCGGGACAGCAGCGCGCGGTCGCGGCAGGTGATCCAGCCGATCCGCAGGCCGGGCAGGCCGAGGGCCTTGGAGGTGACGTTGAGCGAGAGGGCGCCCGGGGAGAGGTCGGCGGCCTGCGGCAGGGCGCGCGCGGGGTCGCGCTCGAGCCCGCGGTAGACCTCGTCGCTGAACAGGTGGATGCCGCGGTCCTCGCAGAGGGCGGCGAGCGCGGTGAAGTCGGCCCGGTCGATCACCTTGCCGGTGGGGTTGTTGGGGAAGTTGACGGACACCACGCGGGTGTTCGGGCGCAGGGCGGCGGTGACCGCGTCCAGGTCGAGGGCCCAGTCCTGCTTCTCGTCCAGGGCGACGCCGGTGACCTCGCACAGCGCCAGCGGGATGGTCTCCGCGGCCTGGTAGTTGGGGGTGACGACGACTGCGTGGTCGCCGCGGTCGAGGAGGACCTGCATGGCGATGTACAGGCCCTCCTCGGCGCCGGCGAAGCAGATCACGTCGTCGGCGCCGACCGTCTCGTACATGCCGGCGATCGCCTCGCGCAGGCCGGGGTCGCCGAAGGTCTCGGTGTAGCCGAGGGTGAGGTTCTGCCAGGCGTCGAGGTCCTCCGCATCGGCGAGGGCGAGCAGGTCGGCCATCGGCATGGTCTGCACGTCGGAGGCGGTGAGGTGGTGGCGGGCGGTGAACTCCCAGCGGGAGAAGTACGTCTCGAGGCGGAAGTCGGGCAGGCGGGTCATGGGGTGCTCCGTGGGGCTTTGAGGTCGGCGAGCAGCGCGTACACGGTGGAGCGCGAGGCCTTGAGGGCGGTGGCGACGACGGGGACGGCGCGGCGGACGGCGAAGACGCCGGCCCGGTCGAGTTCGGCGAGCACGGCGAGCCGTTCGGCGCGGTTCAGGCGCTCCACGGGGCGGCCGCGGTCGCGGACGAAGGCGCCGACGATCTCCTGGACGCGTTCCGTCCAGTCCTGTTCGAACAGCGGCTCGGGCCGCTCGGCGGTCGGCGCGGCGAAGCGGCTCAGCACGGCGGCCGCCTGGTCCAGCGGGGTGCGGTCGAGGTTGACGCAGAGCACGGCGGACGGCGTGCCGTCCTCGCCGCGCAGCACGGCGCTGACCGAGGAGAGCCGCCGGCCGTCGGCGAGCAGCTTCTCGTAGGGGCCGTAGACGTCGTGGGCCGCCGGCTCCAGCCGGTCGAGCTCGCCCAGCAGCGAGGGGTCGCCGGGGGCGCGGCCGGCATGCGGGTTCCAGATGGCGAGCACCCGGTCGCGGCGGGCGTCGTGCAGCACCACCTCGGCGTACGGGCCGAGCAGCAGGGCCACCGCCTGGCAGACCGGGCCCCACAGCCGGACCCGGGGGTCGGTCGGTTCCGTCTCCATATCTGGACTATACGTCCGATCTGGACGGAACATCCAGGCGGTGCGCCCTACGGGCCCGGGCGGCAGGTCACGGCGAGGACGGCCATGTCGTCGTCGCGGGGGCCGCCCGTCCAGCGTTCGACGTCGGCCACCAGGGCGTCGATCACCTGCTGCGGCCGTTCGAAGGGGCCCAGCGGGGCCAGCCGGACCGCCGGGTCGTAGAACTCCCCCGCCCGGTCCCGCGCCTCGGTGACTCCGTCGGTGACCAGCAGCAGGGTGTCCCCCGCCGCGAACGGCCACTCCTCCGCCGCCGCGATCGGCACCCCGAGACCGCCCATCCCCAGCGGCAGGCCCGGCTCGCGGGCCTCCAGCACCGTGACGGCACGGCCGCCCGCGGCCAGCAGGTACGGGCCGGGGTGCCCGCAGTTCAGCAGCCGCAGCAGGCGCCCCGCCGGATCGAACTCGCCGAGCAGCGCGGTGACGAAGCCCTCCGCCCGCACCTCCTCCTCCCCGAGGGCGCTCTCCCGCGCCATCGCCCGCTCCAGCCCGGCGGCCAGGGCCGGCAGGTCGGGCTCGCGGTCGGCGTTCTCCCGGAACGCCCCCAGCAGCGCCGACACCGCCGCGACCGCCCGCAGGCCCTTGCCCCGGACGTCCGCGATCAGCACCCGCACACCGAACGGGGTCTCCTGGACGGCGTACGCGTCGCCGCCGATCAGCGCCTCGGTCTGTGCGGCGCGGTAGCACGCGGCCACCGCCAGCGGGCCCACCCGGGCGGGCGGCGCGGGCAGCACCGCCTGCTGGGCGGCCTCCGCCACCGAGCGCACCACCGCCAGCCGGCGGCCGTGCCGGGCGATCACCCGGTTGACCCAGAGTCCGATCAGCGCCGCGAAGACCGTGTTCAGCAGCTCCAGCCAGCCCGCCGTGGTGCCGATCGTGCCGTCCCGCGCGGTCAGCACGATCACGCCCACCGAGATGGCGACGCCGACCGCCACGGTGTCCCGCAGCGACAGCAGCGCGCCCGCCAGCACCAAGGCCGCCGCCATCATCGGGTCGCCCCAGTAGTCGGCGGTCGCCAGCGAGTCCCAGACCAGCCCGCCGACGACCAGCACCCACGGCGCCAGCCGCACGTAGCGCGGCCACTGCTCGGACAACCTCGCCACGGGCGAACCACGACTCCCATCCGGAGGGCAGGGACTGTCGACGATAACCGCCGCCGGCCCGCCCGACGGGGCAGGACACCCGCAGTGGCCCGCCCGGCCGCCGCTGCCGTCCGGTCGGCTCAGCGGACGCGCCCCGCGGTGCCGACGGCCGGTCAGAACGCCGCGACGGCAGCCGATCGGCGGGTTCCGGCAGCCGGGGAGCGCTTTCGTAGGATGACCGGGTGAGCCCCTGGCAGCCATTCCTCGAGGACGAGTCCCTGCGCCCCGCGCCCGGACTGGTGGCCGGCCTCAGCGCCGACCTGCGCTCCCCGGACCCGGTGGTCCGCGACGAACAGGCCTACGTGCTGCTGCACCGCTGGATACCCCGGCTCCCGCCCGAACTGCGGCAGTCGCTCGGCGACGAGATGGCCGAACGCTTCTCCGACCCCGAGATCCAGGCCCGCACCTTCGCGCCGCTGATCCTCGCCCGGCTCGTCCGGCTGGGCGACCACGACCCGGCCTGGCTGCGGGCCTTCGACCGCTGGTACCGCGAGGAGCGGGACCTCCGCGGGCACGACGCCGGGCTCGGCTGGCTGCACGCCGTCGCACACGGCGCGGACCTGCTCGGGGCGTTCGGCCGCAGCCCGCACACCGACCCGGCCGAGCTGCTGGACCTCGCCTGCGCCCGGCTCCTCACCCCCACCGACCACGTCTTCGACGCCATGGAGGACGACCGGCTCGGTTGTGCCGTCGCCCTCACCCTCACCCGCCCCGAGCTGACCGAGCAGCAGTCGCTGCGCTGGCTGGAGCCGATCGCCGCCGACTTCCGCGCCGCCTCCCCGGGGCCGGTGCCCGCCTACGCCTCCAACACCATGCGGACGCTGCGCGTGCTCTACCTGCTGGCCGACCGCGGCGTCCGCCCGACCCCGGACGCGGCCGGGCCGGAGCCCCTCACCCACGCCCGCGCCGTCCGCGAGGCGGTCGCCGAGACCCTCGCCATCACCGGCCCCTACGCCGGCTGACCCGGCCGGCCGCAGCGGGCCGGCCGGGCCGCGCCGGTCACTGCTGGAGGGCGAAGGGGCCCGATGTCGAACGGCGTCGACAGGATCGGCAGGCGGCCGACCCTCTCCCCGGGCAGCGGGGTCAGGAAGGTCGGCAACCCGTTCGGGAACAGGCCGCCCGTCGGCGAGGCCCCCGGAGGTGACCGCCTCCACCGACGCCCGGGCCGCCGGCACCGCCGCCCGTGCCGGTGGTGCCGGTGGTGCCGGTCCGGGTCGTGTCGTGCCGGAGCCACTCCCGGTCCTGGCCCCACGAGACGCCGAGGCCCAGCAGAACGCTGCCGACGATCACCGACAGCGCCACCGTCCTGAGCACCGCGACCAGGCGGCCGGTCTCCTCGGGGAGTTCCTTGCGGACCCGACCCATGACGACCTCCGGCCCATCCCCGCCGCCCGCAGGCTTCGCGGAGATCCGGCACGCCGGTGTCGCGTCGGTGAGCCCCAGCGCTGCCAGACGGAACGTCAGCCAGGCCGTCCGGTCCGGGCGGAGCACCGCCTCCTCGATCCACGCCACCACCTCCTCGGGCGGTGTCCTGTCGGCCGGGACGCCGCCGGGTCACCCGGCCAGGTGCGGCCGGCCGCCCACCTCGCCAACGTGGAGGCACCGGTCGGCCAGGGCAAGGTGGCGGTGGTCCGCCACCTTGCCCTGGCCCTGGACGTCGGTCCGGCCGACCACCAGTCGCCGACCAGCGGCGGCCACGACCTCGACAACTACCTCCACCGCGTGGAAGGACCGGATCCGCGCAGCGTGCGCCGAGGCGGTGTCCGAGCCGCCGGCGCCCGGCCGCGCGCTGCAGCTGAGCATCGTCTTCCGGGTCTCCGGCGGGCGCAACCGGTCCACCCTGTGGAAGCCGGCCATCGACGCGCTCGGGCCGCTGCTCGGCGCCCACCACCCGACCCGGCTGTACCAGCCGCCCGACGACCGGATCGTCGAACTCGCCTACCGGTGGGGCGAGGCGGCCGCGCCGGAGGGCGGGAGGACCGTCAGGGCGTCTGCAGGGGGCGGTCGTTGAGCAGACGCTGGTAGAGGACGTGGTCGTGCCAGACGCCGTCCAGGAAGAGCAGGCCGCGGGCGGTGCCGATCAGTTCGAAGCCGCACTTGGCGAGCACCCGCTGGGAGGCGGTGTTGGCGGCGGCCGCGCCGGCCTCCAGGCGGTGCAGGCCGAGTTCGGTGTCGGCGGCGCGGCAGGCCAGCAAGGTGGCTGCGGAGGCGAGGCCGCGGCCGGCCTGGGCGGCGTCCACCCAGTAACCGAGGTTGGCGCTCTGGACGTGCAGCCGCACGATGTTGGACAGCGTGACGGCGCCGACGATCTCGTCCCCGCTCGCCAGGACCCAGGGGGCGAGCCGCCCCGCCTCCGCCTGCACCAGCCGGTCGTGCAGGCGGGCGCGCTGCCCGGCCACGGTGAAGAAGTCCTCGTCCCGCGGCGGGTCCCAGGGCCGCAGGTGCTCCCGGTTGCGGACCAGCGCACGGCACAGCGCCTCGGCGTCCTCCGGGACGGCGGGCCGCATCAGGACGTCGCCGGCGACCGGCGCGGAGAATGCGATCACCCGGACAGCGTAGCCCGGGCCTGCTCCGCGGCCGGGCCGCGCTGCGCCGGTGCACATCGGGGCTCGAATCCGCAGCAATTCACCCGAACCGGCTCGAAGACCCACGATTCCTGCCACGCTGTCCCGCGCCGGAATGGGAGCAGCCGGGGCGGCGCGGCCCCGGGTGAGGGAGGGGTCGGCCATGGCGGGGCGGAGAAGACGTGCGGTGGGGGCCGCGGTCGCGGCGGTGCTGCTGGCCGCGGGGTGCGGGGGCGGCGCCTCGTCCGGCTCCTCGGACTCCGCGGTGCTGTCGGCCGGGACGGCGTCCCCGGGGTCGGTATCGGCGTCGGCCTCGGCGTCGCCGGAGGACTCGGCAGGCGCTTCGCCGTCCGCCTCACCGGACGAGGAGTCCGCCACGCCCTCGTCCGAGGAGTCCGAGGAGCCCGAGGAGAGCAGCCCGGAGGCCGAGGAGGAGTCCGCCACGCCCGGGGCGGACGGCGGCGACGACGGCAGCACGAGTGCCGACACCGCGGAGGACGGGCCTTCGGGCACCTACGACGTGACGATCACGGGTGTGGCCGGCGGGCGCTCGTTCAACCGCGCGGGCACCCTCCGCATCCTCGGCACCATCAGCGAGTCCGGCACCACCGACGGTGTGAACCCGGTGGAGGTCTGCCTGGTCTCCGGCTCCCCCGCGGCCCGTCCGGAGGTCGGCGCGATCTGGTTCGGCAGCAACTCGGGCTGCAATCCGGGGGCCGGTGCCGCCCGCCTCGACCTGGCGTATGTCACGGCCTCCGGCTCGACCGTCACCGTGGAGCCCGACCAGCGGATCGCGGCGACCCTCGGCAACCACTACACGGTCTCCTCCGGCCTGGCCGCCTGCCCGTTCGCGCCGGTGTCGGGATCGATGCGGGTGACGGCCTCGGGCGGACGGCTGACCGGCCGGATCGACATCATGGGCTACGGCGGCGCCTTCTGCGGACAGACCCGCTACCAGGCCGACCTCACGGGCAGCGCCCGCTGACAGCGGCCACGGCTTTCGGCACGCGCGGGCGACCCCGGTCGTTCGGGGTGGCCCGCCGGCCCCGGGCGGTGCGGTGTGACGGCGCGTCCGGGGCCGGCGGGCTGGTGCTGACGGAGTGTCAGCCGATGTTGGCGCAGGCGTTGCCGAACGCCGGGTTGAGGATGGAGACGACGCCGATCGAGTTGCCGCACACGTTCACCGGGACGTGGACCGGCACCTGGATGACGTTGCCGGACAGCACGCCGGGCGAGCCAGTGGCGATCCCTTCGGCGCCGGCGCTCGCCGAGGCGGTGCCGGCGCCGAGGAGCAGGGTGCCGGCGGCAGCCGCGAGGGCGAGGGTGGTGCGGAGGGTGGTCATGGTGGACTCCTGTCCTGTCGAGCTGTTCTGACGAAGCGTCGGCCGCTCCGGTGAGGTGCAGCCTCCATCAGCTCTTCGGCAGGAATGCGCCCTCGGGTTGGCCCTTTGCGCTCACTCCACCCGATCGGCGCAACATCCGTCCGCCCTCCTGGGGGCACGCGGCCCGCGCGGGTACTCCGACCGGGTGGTTCGACCCCGATGCGAGGTTGCTCGGGACGGGTCCGGACCCGCACGGGGTGCAGGTAGGCTCCTTGACGGTACATCGGCGAGCGGGCGGCCCACGCACGCCCTGTCACGGGCGGGCACCGTCGCTTCGCAGAACCGTCAGGGGGAATCGTCGTGGGTCTGCTGCTCCTGCTCGTCTCGCTCGCAGGGTTCGCCTATGCCGTCGTCCTCGCCGTCAAAGGGCTCGTTCGGACGCTGGGGTCGGTTCGGCGCTCGGGCACGGTGCAGCTGCTGCGCGCCCTGGCCGTGGTTGCGGCGTCGGGCGCGGTGGTGGCGTACGCGTACGGGCTCGGCCAGGTGGGGCTCGATGCGATGGATGCCGACAGCGGCGGGGCGGACTCGGCGCCGCCGTGGCCGTGCCGCGGGGTGGGCATGGAGAAGGCGCGGGAGGTGGACGACTACCGGGTCGGATTCGTCCCGCTGCGGTTCATGTGCCACCGCCGGAGCGGCACCGTGTACACCACCTCCACGGTGTCCGCCTGGGTCAACCCGGCCGCGGCCGTGTTCGGGACGGCTGCGGCGGGGCTCGCCGTCGGGGCCCGGGCACTGGCCGAGCGGTCCGCCCGCCGCACGGCGGGCGACGCCGTCGCGGCCGAGAAGGTCTGACGGCCGGGGCGGGAGCCGCGGAGGAAGCGGCTCCCGCCGGGGCGGTCACCGGTCGAGCGAGACCTGGTCGACAGTCCAGAAGGCGCTGTTGGTGCCGGTGTAGCGGAAGCGCAGCTGGGCGGTTGCGGCGCCGGCGGGCACGGTCACCGGGATGCTCTCGAAGGTGTTGGCGTCGGCCCGGTAGGACTTGAGCAGCTGCGGGGTGCCGGAGTCGAAGTCGATGTAGACGTCGCCGGTCTGCGGGCCGTCCACCTTGTAGTCGGTGGCGAAGCGGAGGGTGGCCGTGGCGGCCCCGTCGAGCTGGTAGCGGGGGCTGATCAGGGTGGAGTCGAACCGGCCCGCGCCGTGCGCCCTGTCGTCCCACTCGTCGGAGTCGGCGACCGCGAAGACGTTGCGGGCGCGGACGTTGGTCTCGCGGGCCTGGCCGAGCTGCGCGGCCGTCCAGAACTCGTCGGTGGCGAAGGCCCATCCACGCCACTCGGTGACGCCGCCGGAGGGCATCGCGGAGTTGTCGATGCTCCAGCCGGCGGGCGGGGTGTGAGTCCAGCCCTTGACGGTGGCGGGGATGCCGGTCTCGTCGGTGCGGCCCTGCAGGGCGGGGCGCAGCCCGTCGAAGGCGTCGGGGACGATGTCGCCGATCGGCTTGCCGTCGAGCTTCCAGGCCGGGTCGACGGCAACGCCCTCGTGCTGGAGGACGGTCGGGGCGATGTCGACGGTCCTGACGTCCTGGCGGGTGGAGCCGGGGGCGTGTCCGGCGCCGGTGGCGATGACGAAGGTCCGCCGCTCGTCGGCGCTGTTGCCGCCGTGGCCGCCCGCGTCGGTGTGGCCGTGGTCGGTGGTGACGAGGATCAGCCAGTCCTCGGAGCCGTACGTGGGGCGGGACTTGACGGCGTTGACGACCTGGCCGACCAGGGAGTCGACGTTGTGGATCGCGGCCAGGTACTGGGCGCTGGCACCGCCGTGGCCGTGGCCGGCCTCGTCGACCTGGTCGAAGTGGAGGAAGGCGGTGTCGGGGTTGCCGTTGGCGAGGTAGTCGGCGGCGTCGGAGGCGGTCCTGGCGTCGTTCTCGCTCTCGGCGATCCGCAGGTCGGCGCGGCCCTTGAAGACGGTGTCGGCGATCGGGTTCCAGGAGGCGGCGACCAGGGTGGACGCGGCGGGGTCGGCGGTCTCCAGGCGGGTCGCGAGATCCGGGTACAGGTCGAAGTGCGAGCCGGCGAAGGTGTTGTCCTTGACGCCGTGCCTGTCGGGCCAGACGCCGGTGGCGACGGTGGACCAGCCGGGCCCGGAGAGGGTGGGCGCCAGCGGGTCGGCGTACAGGTTCGAGGTGGCGGTGAGGCCGCCCGCCATCAGGGCCTTGAGGTTGGGGGCGTCCGCGGCGAGCAGCTTGTCGTAGCGGGTGCCGTCGATGCCGATGACGAGGGTCTTGGCCTGCTTGGTGCCGTTCGGCAGGCCCTTGTACGGGCCGGTGGTGGCGGCGGTCGCCGCGGCAGTGGCGGTGACGCCGGCCAGGGGCAGCAGGCCGGCGGTGAGTGCCGCGGCGGCGAGAACGGACCGGAGGTGGCGGGGCGTGCGCACGTGGGCTCCCGGGGAGTCGGCGTGGGACAGGGCACGGAACTGGTGCGGCGCTCGGCACTCGGGCCGGCATCCGTACGGCAACGAGCGTGCGGGCCAGGGGCAAAGGCGCCCGCCCCTCCGAGGACACCGGCGCGTGAACAGCTCGGGAAGTTCAGTCCATACCCGTTACCGTTTCGTTATGCAGTGGGCGTCGCCCGACGGGGCGTCTTGTACGGTGGCGGCGTGAGCCACGGCACCCCGCAACCGCCGCTCGCGGCCGTCCGCTCCGGAGTCCCGGAGCACGGCCGCGTGCCCAAGTACTACCTGGTGAAGACCCGGTTGGAGTCGCTCCTCGACGAACTCGGCGCCGGCGGGGTGCTGCCCACGGAGGTCGACCTCGCCGGCCGGTACGGGGTGGCCCGGGCGACCGTCCGTCAGGCCCTGCGGGAACTGCTCCTGGAGGGCCGGCTGCGCCGCCGCGGACGCAACACCGTGGTCGCCGGCCGCAAGATCGAACAGCCGCTGTCGCTCGCCAGCTACACCGAAGGGGTGAGCCGGCACGGAATGCGGCCGGACCGCACGCTGATCGGGCTCGACCGCACCCCTGCCGACCCGGCGCTGGCCGCCCGGCTGGGGCTGCCGGCGGGCGAACCGGTCTGGCATCTGGAGCGCGTCCTGCGGGCCGACGAGGAGCGGGTCGGACTGGAGAGCACCTGGGTCGCCGCGGCCCGCGTCCCGCGGCTGGACCAGGACTTCGACCCCACCGGCTCCTTCTACCACTACCTGCGGGACCAGGGCCTGGACCTCGGCGGAGCCGAGGAACGGATCGAGACCGTCCTCGCCACCCCCCGGGAGGCGCTGCTGATCGGCACCCCGCCGGCGCTGCCGATGCTGCTGCTCCACCGCTGCAGCCGGGACACCGCGGGCACCCCGCTGGAGCAGGTGCGCACCCTCTACCGCGGCGACCGGTTCAGCTTCACCCTCGACCTGGCGGCGCCGACCACCGACTGACCGGCCGTCAGGCGCCGACGGCGGACGGCGGGACCGGGCGCAGCATGCACACCCGCGGCCACCGGTCGAGCCCGTGCGCCGCCTCCCGGCCGCGGACGGCCCGCAGGCCGGGGCCGAGGTGCTCCTCGGTGAGGACGGTGAAACCGCAGCGCGCGTAGTACGGCGCGTTCCACGGCACCTCGGCGAAGGTGGTGAGGGTGAGGGCGGGGACGCCCTCGGCGGCGGCCAGCGCCGCGAGGTGGTCCAGCAGCGCCCGTCCGACACCCCGGCGGGCACTGTCCGGGTGCACCGACACCTGCTCGACGTGCAGGTTGCCGTCCACCCGCTCGGCCACCAGGTACGCGAGCGGCGCATCGGTGCCGTCGACCGCGGCCCAGGCCAGACCGGCCGCCACGAATTCCGCCAACTCCTCGGTGGAGAAAGGCTCGTCGTCCGCGATCTCCGCCATCCCGACCTCGCGGAACGGCTGCCCGGCAGCCCGCTCGATGTCCTGGAGCAGCGGGAGGTCGTCGGTGCGGACGGCTCGAATACGCATGGGGCCATTGTGGGCGGTCCCGGCGGGCGAGTCGCGCGGTTTTCTTCTCCCCGAGGGGCCGGCCGCGGTCTGCGCCGAGTGGATGACTTGGCCGTGGCGCAGTGCGGCCCGTCGGGGCGGGGCGGGCAGTGTCGACGGGGGGCTGCCTCGGGAAGGGAGAGTGCTGTGGCTTCGGGCACCGGAGGGCGGGGCGGGGGCGCCACCAGTGAGGGGCTCGCGCTGGCGGGCATGCTGTTCGCCGTCTCGATGACCTTCATCGACCAGACCGTCGTGTCGATCGCGGCGCCGAGCATCATCCGCGAACTCGGCCTCTCCGCGGGCGGCATGCAGTGGGTGGTCAACGCCTACCTGCTGACGCTGGCGGCGTTCTTCGCGCTGGGCGGGCGGATCTCCGACATCGCCGGCCACAAGCGGATGATGCTGGTCGGCACGGCGGTGTTCGTGGCGGCCTCGGCGCTGTGCGGGGCCGTGCCGACGGGCGGTGCGGCGGAGCCGTGGCTGATCGGGTTCCGGGCCGTGCAGGGGGTGGGCGCGGCGCTGATGTTCCCGGCCGCGCTGGCGGTGGTGGTCGAGGTGTTCCCGGTGGAGCGGCGCGGCCGCGCCCTGGCGCTGTTCTTCGGCGTGGCGGGCGGGTTGACGGCCATCGGCCCGATCCTCGGCGGCTGGCTGACCAGTTGGACGTGGCGGGCGATCTTCTGGGTGAACGTGCCGGTGGCGGCGGTCGCCCTGGTGCTGACGCTGCGCGCCCGCATCCGCAACACGCCCCGTCCGGAGCCGGTCGACTGGCCCGGGGCCGTGCTGGTGGCGGTCGGCATGGGGCTGAGTGTGCTGGGCCTGCAGCAGGCCGCGCTGTGGGGCTGGGACAGCGCCGCGACCTGGCTGTGCATCGGCGGCGGGCTGGCCGTGCTGGTCCTGTTCGTCCTGGCCGAGCTGCGCAGCAGGGACCCGCTGATCACCATGCAGGTCTTCGCGGACCGCGCGTTCTCGGCCGACAACGCGGTGCTGTTCTTCGCCATGCCGGCCTTCGTCCCGGTGTTCTTCTTCGCCTCGCTGTACGCGCAGCTGGCGCTCGGGTACTCGGCCAACGAGGCGGGCCTGTACCTGCTGGTGTTCTTCGCCGGTTTCGGGCCCGCCTCGCAGATCGGCGGCCGCATCCTGGACCGGCGCGGCGCCCGGCCGGCCATGCTGCTGGGCACCGCGGTCGGCGCGGCCGGCTTCGCCCTGTGGGCGGCGAGGATCACCCATCTGTCGCTGGCGGCGCAGTGGCCGTGGATCGTGCTGGCCGGCGCCGGGATCGGGCTGCTGCTCACCCCTGCCTCGACGGACGCCGTCAACCGGGCGATCGGCCGCTCGTACGGGGAGGTCACCGGGATCACCCAGACGATCCGGAACTACGCGGCGAGTGCCGGCCTGGCGGTGTTCGGCACGGTGCTGCTGCACACCACGGCGAACCGGATCACCTCGACGCTGGAGGAGCGCGGTCTGCCGCAGGGGACCGCCCGTTCGACGGCGGAGCTGATCACCCGCAGCCTCACCGGGCCGGGCCCGGGGGCCTCCGGGGCGGGCAGCGGTGTCGACCCCGTCCTGCTGGACGCCATCCGGGCGGACTTCGCCGCGGCCTACCGGCCGGTGCTGTACGGCATGGCGGCGGCGCTGGCGGTGGCCTTCCTCTGCGCCCTGTGGCACCCCGGCACGCGGGTCACCGCGGAGAGCGAGGCGGCCCGGTCCCGTCCGGCGGCACCGCCGGCCGCCGGCCCGGAGGAGCGGAAGGCCGACCGGGAGGGCTGACCGCTGCCCCGGAGGGCGCGGCGTCCGCCGCGGGTGCGGCCACGGCGGCGAGGTCGTCGATGACGCCGCCGAGCCAGACCGCCAGGTCCACGGTGTGCAGGGCCGCCGGGTCGGCCGGCAGCCGGGTCGCCGTGGTCCGTTCGTCCGTCAGAACGGTGCGGGCCTCGGCCAGCAGCGGGTCGGCGGGGCCGGCCGGCCGCCCGGCGAGCAGGGCGGCACCCTGGCCGCGGAAAGCGGCGGCGGCGCGGTCGGCGTCCCGGGCGAGGGAGGCGGAGGTGTCCGGCCACGGGGCGAGGGATTCGGGGGCGATCCGGGCGAGGAGCTGTTCGGCGCCGCGGACGGTGTGCAGCCCGGCGAGCTGCGCCGCCTGCCAGTCGGGCCCGTCGGGCGGCGTGTCGTGGTGTTCGGAGCGGTACTGCGCGTAGGTGGCCTCGGTGAGGACGGCGGTGACGCGGGCCCGGCGGAGCGCGCCGCCGGAGGCGGGGGCTCCGGTGAGGACGGCGACGGTCTCGCGGATGGCGGCGGCGCTGTCGGCCAGCAGTTCGGCCGTCCGGCGGCGGAGCTCCCGGCCGCCGCCGCGGGGCCAGGCGCACAGGCCGGCGAGGGTGCCGACGGCGGCGCCGGTGGCCACGTCGAGCAGCCGGGTCTCGGCGAGCCGCCAGCCGGCCGGGGCCAGCTGGGCGAAGACCATGGCGATCACGACGGTGAAGGTGCCCTGGGCCCAGGCCAGGCCGAGGAGCGGTCCGACGGTGAAGGCGACGAGCATGGCGACCGGCAGGGTGACGGCGTAGAAGAGGTTCCGGTCGCCGACCAGGACGAGCATGGCGGCGGTGGCGGCGGCCCCGCACAGCGTGCCGGTGAGGGCGGGGCGCAGCGTCATCCGGATGTCGGCCGCGGTGGTGCGCATCAGGGTGAGGGTCGCGAGCAGCACCCAGAAACCGTGGGCGAGGTCGAGGCTGCCGGCGACCGTCCGGGCGGCGGCGAGGGCGGCGGCCGTCCGCAGGGCGTTCTGGAAGTAGACCGACCGGGGCGTGAGGTTGTACCGGAAGCGGCTCCACCAGAGCCGGGCGGCCGGGCGGCCCGCGTACCAGAACGGGCCGGGCCGTTCTGCGGGCGGCGTCCGGTCGGGCGGGACGGGCGCGTGCCGGGAGATCCGTACGGCCAGGGCGAGGAAGCGGGCGCCCTCGGCCGCCTCGAGGGCGATACTGCCGAGGGCGAGCCGGGCGGCCGCCCGGTCCTGCACCGGGTCGCGGCCGTCCGGGGCGGTGAAGGGGTGGACCGCGGCCGCCCGCTGCTCCTCGAAGGCGGCGACGGCCGCCTCGATCGGGGGCACGGCGGGTGCCGGCAGGCCCGGTCGGACGCCCGCCGCGGACTTCCGGACGGCGTCGGCCGTGGCGTGGAGGAGGGTGGCGGCCTCCGGGTCCGGGCCGGCGCGGTCGGCGAAGCGGCCGATCCGCAGCAGCTGGGTGCGGGTGTGGCGCAGGGCGGTGGCGGCCTGGGTCAGGGCGCGGTCGGTGGCCCCGGCCGAGGCCGGGCGCTCCAGCAGGGGGATCCGGGAGAGCCGCAGTTCGGCCATGGGCTCGGCGCTGGGGTCGGGGCCTGCGGCGGCCAGGCGGGCGGTGGGGCTCTCGCAGCGTGCCGCGGTGCGGTCGGCGAGGGCGGCCACGGCGGCGCCCGCGCGGGCGAGCCGGTCCCGGTAGTCCACCGGCGGCGGCGCCGGCCAGAGCAGCAGTTCGGCGACGGCCGGCAGGACGATGCCGAGGGTGACGCCGGCCAGCCGCTGCGGCAGGTCGTCCGGTGCGTAGGGCGGGAAGCACGGGAGGATGTAGAAGAGCTGCAGCCCGTTGGCGAGCCCGACCAGCCGGGGGCCGCCGACGGTGGCGAAGGCCACCGCGAAGCCGACGGCGAGCATGCCGAGCGCCGCCGCCCAGGTGCGCACGGCGAGCAGGGTGCCCAGCGACACCAGCACCCAGGTGGCGGGCAGGACGAGCAGCAGGGTCCGGACCCGGGCGCGGGAGCCGCCGCCGATCCGGGAGAGGACGCCGATGGCGATCGCCCCGAACAGCGCATAGGTGCCCGCGACGGGCTGTCCGAGACCGTAGCGGCAGGAGTAGAAGCCGGCGCAGGCCGCCAGGCTGACCCGCACGGCGCGGTGCACCGTCTTGAGGCCCGGATCACGGGCGAGCAGCCGGTCCACGAGTACGCGCGTGCGGCTCATCATGCCCAGGCTAGGGGGTGTCCTCCGTGAGCGCTCGGGTGGTTGATCGAGGGGCACGTGGGGCACCTGATCGGGCACCGCCTCTGCGCGTACCGTTACCGTGCGCGATCGAACGGGGGCTGCGAGTTGCCGGCCCCGGGGGTCCGGTGGAGGTTGGTCCGCGGGCCGCCTCCTCCCGAGGCCGGCCGTCTCCGCGATCACGAAAGGGATCGACCCATGTCCGTTTCCCGGACCCTCCGCACGGCCGCCCTTGCGGCGCTTCTCGCCACCGGTTCGCTCATGGCCGCCGCTCCGCAGGCGTCCGCCGTCGGCGAGGGCAGCATCGCCGTCGTCGGCGGCGCCATTGCCGAGGACGGCCGCGTCCTCGACGTCACCGTCTCGGTCTCCTGCCCCGCCGGTGACGTCCGCGCCGTCCTGGTGCGGGCGATACAGGGCATCACCGGTTCGGTGGACGAGGCCGGCGCGCTGCCCATGGTCACCTGCACGGGCAGCCCGCAGGACGTGGTGGTCCGCCTCGCCGCGACGCCGTACGTGCCGGACGTCTCCTTCTGGGAGGCCGGTCCGGCGCTGGTCACCGCCTGGCTGTCGGGTGCGGCCACGGACAACGACCCGCTCGCGGAGATCGAGATCGGCTGATCCGCGACGACCGGCGGACCGCCGGCGAGGCCGCCCGGGCAGGGGCGCGAACCCCGACTCGGGCGGCCTCCAGCCGCGTGCCGCCGGACGGCACCCCGGTCACGGCCGGCAGTTCTCCGTGATCACGGACTCGAGGTCGAAGAGGGCGCGTTCGTCCTCCTCGATCTTCTGGCCCAGGCGCTGTACGGCCTGCCTGAGCGCCCAGATCTGCGCATGGTCGGGTTCGGGCTCGGCCTCCAGAGCCCGGATCTTCGCCTCGAACTCGGTGATGCTCTGCCGGGAGCGGTGGATCTCCTCCCGCTGGGTCTTCGCCAGGCGTTTCATCATGGCGCAGCCGCTCTCCGCCACGGTCGCTCACTCTCCCTGCCGGCCGGGGCCGCGTGCCGCGACCGCGCCCGTCCGGCGCGGTCGTCGCGATCAGTGTCGGGCAGCACCGGGCCGCCCGCACGGCGGGATGGCGGGCCGTCGGCTCACGACGTGACGGAGGCGGGGAGCACCTGGGAGACCTGGATGCTGCCGCCGCACGGCTGGAACGCGAACGGCACCTTCTTGTCGGGGTCGGCCAGCGGGTCCAGCGGCGCGCGGAAGGCGAAGCCGGCGGCCTTGGGGCAGGGGCCGTCGCCGACCGGCACGTTGCTCCACTTGAGGAAGAACGCGGCGGTGGCGCCGGGTGCCAGCAGCAGCGTGCTGCCGCCGCCGCCCAGGTTGCCGAAGCCCGCGGGGATCGCGCCGACCGTGACGGCCAGGGCCGGCTGCCCGGTCGGGGCGTACGGGGCGACGGAGGGGCGGCCCTGCAGGAAGCAGGGCGCGGTGGACGTGTTGGTGAGCACGAAGCGCTGCACCATGGTGCCGGCGGCGCCGTCCGAGGTGGACGGGGTCACGCTCAGCCAGGGGTTGACGCAGCGCTCGGCCTCGCCGCCACCGCCGGAGCCGCCGGTCGGGGTGGCGGTGGGCTTGGCCGAGGTCTTGGCAGCAGTGGCCGCGGCGGAGGCTGCGGCGGACGTCGGCGAGGCGGCCGCCGAGGCGGCGGTGCCCGCGGCGGACGCGGACTGTGCGGCGGCGGAGACGGCACTGGTGGCGGCGGTGTCCGCCGCTCCGTCGGCGCCGTCGCCGGTGCAGCCGGCCAGCGCCCACGGGGCGGCCAGGGCGAGGGCGGCGGCGAGAGCACGGCGTCGGATGTCCACGGCGGGGCCTTTCGGTTCGGGGAGTACGGTCGCCGGGGTGGCGCAGTACCGGGGGCACCGGCCGCCCGTCGGGCGCCGCCGGGGAGGACGGCACCGTGGCACGGCCGGTTGCCGCCACGGCGGACATCCCATACCCCGCCGCCGCCCCGATCCAGCACGGAACGATCACCGATTCCGCACGGAACCGCGCACGGACCGACCCCCCGGGCTGGCCCCGCCGACCGCCGGTCCATCAGATCGGGTGACACCGGCGGCAATTCGCCCCGACCGTCGCCTGCCCGGAGCCGTCGCACCGTTGACGAACCGTCCGTAGGCAAAGGGGTCGGTCAGATCCAGTCGCCCCAGCCGAAGGTCAGGAGGTAGCTGCGGCGCAGCAGTTTCGCGCCGCGAACGCCGCAGGCGGCCGTGATCGCCGCGACGACCAGGAAGAGCACCGCGAAGGCCGCCGGCACCGCGGCTCCCACCACCGGGCCCTTGACGTACCCGACGGCCACCGCGGCCAGGGCGACCAGGCCGAGGCCGATGTTGGCCCCGAAGAAGTCCGGCCGCACCGCCTCCCGGAGATCCCGGCGCGCCTCCTGCAGGTCGTGCGCGTACCGCTCGCGTGCCGCCTCCGGGTCGGCCGCCGGGCCCTCGGGCCACTCCTGCTGCACCAGCGCTGCCCCCTTCCTCAGGACCGGCACACCCTACCGACGGGCGGCCCACCGTCCCGGCCCCGGGTGGCGTGGTCTACGGTGGGCGGCCGGCCCGGGCGAGGAGGTGGAGGGCGCGTGGACGTACCGGCGAAGCTGCTGGTGGACCTGGTGCGTGAGCAGGTCGTTCCCCGCGGGTTCCGGTACCGGGCCCGTCGACGGGCCGTGCTGTTCGCGGCGGGCGGCGCCGTCGAGGTGCCGGGCCGGCTGGCGACCGTTTCCCGCCTGGAGCTGCTGGACGGCGCAGCGGTGGGCCGCCTGCGGGTGGAGCCGGGCGCTGCGACGGCGCGCTTCACCTTCGGGCGGTCGGGGCGCAGCGTGGACGTGCCGGTCGGCGGGCAGGTCGTGGTGGTGACGGCGGCCGAGCCCGACCGGGCGGCGGCACTGGTCGGCCGCCTGGTGACCCGCTATGAGAGCATGCCCGGCAGGCCGGTGTGGATCGAGACCACTGCCGACGACGCGGCCCTCCTCCACCGCGCGCTGGCCGGAGGCGGGCCCACCGGCTGACTCCCGGCCACCGGCCCGTACGGCTGCGCGGCCTCAGCCGACCGGTGCGGGGTGCGCGGCGGCCAGGGCCTGTCGGCGGATCGTCACCACCTGTTCCAGCCGCCCGACGGGGCCCGTCGAGTCGTGGACGACCGAGCTGGTGAGCCCGACGCCGTCTTCCGGCGGGTCGTCGAACGCGGTGTGGCCGACGGCGAGTTCAGCTGCGAGAACATCAACGTGGCGATGCAGTGCCTGCACGGGGTGCTGAACCAGTCAGCGGTCTGGCTCCGCCCGGGCCTCCACGTCGACGACCGCGGCGAGATGCGGGCGGCACTCGTCGCCTGCGCCCTGCGGCTCTTCGGCTGACCTCCGTACCGGGTACTACCGGGCCCGCGCCAGGAAGAGGTCGCTGAAGCGCTCCGTGGCGACACCGCCGTGGGCGTCCAGCACCCGGGCAGTGTCCGCCAGGACGCGCTCGCGCCGGTCGGACGGCAGCACGCGATAGGTCGTCAGCGAGGCCAGGTACCCGAGGTAGCTCTCGGTGTCGTAGTGGCAGTCCTGACGGAAGCGCACCGACCGCAGGTCGGTGAAGCGTCCGTCGCTCCGGCACTCCGCCTCCGGCCAACCGCCGTGCAGGCCGCCCCAGTTCCCCGGCACATCACCGAAGTCGGCCGCCCGGACGCTGTGCGGCGTGCCGGCCAGACCGTGCCGGCGGTCGACCTCCGCCAGTGCGGCGTGCAGCCCGGCGTCGCGGACGCCCTGCGGGTTCCAGAACAGGGCCACCGCGCCGCCCGGGGCGAGGGCGCCGTGGACGAGGTCCCAGCGCCGCGCCGGGTCCACCCAGTGCCAGGACGTCGCGGCGAGGACCAACCCGAACCGGCGGTCGTCCGGGCACAGCTCCTCGAACGGGCCCACCTGGACCTGCACCCCCGGGTGGCGCGCGGTGTTGCGGCGCAGCACCTCCGCCATGCGAGCGTCCGGCTCGATGCACAGCAGCGGAATGCCGCCCCCGGCGAACGGCACGGTGGCCTTGCCCGTCCCCGCACCGATCTCCAGCGCCGCCCGGCCGCCGAGCGCCGCGTACGCCAGCACCTCCGCGACCAGCTCGTCCGAGTAGCCCGGCCTGGCGGCGTCGTAGAGCTCGGCAACCTCGCCGAACACCTGGCTGCGCGTCATGTCGACCTTGCCCTCGGCAGTCATGGCCACCCCTCGCTCCCCCGTCGGCAGGACGCTCAGCCTACGTGTCGGATCGGGGGCGGCGGGGCCGATCGCGGTCCCGGTCGCGGTCGAAGCGGTCCTGGGCGGCGAGGACGGCGTCGCCGTGCTCTGCGGCCCAGGCACCCAGGGCACTGATCGGGCCGATCAGGGCGCGGCCGGGCCCTGTCAGGGCGTAGTCCACCCGGGGCGGGGCCTCGGCGTAACGGCGGCGCTCCACCAGTCCGTTGCACTCCAGCCGTCGCAGGGCCTCGTTGAGCACCTTAGGGCTGATGCCGCCGATCCGGGTCAGCATGGCACGGGGCCGCATCGGGCCCTGCTCGCCGAGGACGTACACCACCACACTGTCCCAGCGGTTGGCGATCACCTCGAAGGCGATCCTGGCCCGGCAGTCCGCCGCGAACACGTCCCCGCCCATGTCGTCGTCCGGCTCTCCCACGGGTGACATCCTGCCCGGCCGACACACACCGGGCGGTGTGCATCGACCCGCCTAGCGTCCAGGGACACGCCGCCGTCGGAGCGGCGCACGGCGAGGAGGAGCGGACGATGCGGATCGGCATTCTCGGTACGGGTGCGATGGCGACGGCCCTGGGCGGAGCCTGGGTGCGGGCCGGGCACGAGGTCCTGGTGGGCGGGCGTGACCGCAGGGCGGCGGCCCGGACGGCGGCCGTGGCGGGCACCGCCCGGCACGGCGGCCTGACGGAAGCGGCCGGCTTCGGCGAGGCCGTCCTGGTGGCACTGCCCGCCGAGGCCGCACCGCAGGTGGTGGAGGGACTGGCCCGGACCCTCGCCGGGCGCACGCTGCTGGACTGCACGGTGCCGATGGCGCCCGGCTCCGCAGGACCGGTGCTGACCACGGCCGGCGGACGGGACTCCGTCGCGGCCCGCCTCACGGCGGCAGCCCCGGACGCCCGGGTGGCGAAGGCCTTCGGCATCTGCCACGAGAGCATCTGGACACTGCCACGGCCTGAGTTCGACGGTGCGGCGCTGGCGGTCCCGTACTGCACGGACGCCCCGGCCGCCGCCGGCCTGACCGCGGACCTGATCGGTTCGATGGGCTGCACCCCGCTGCCCTGCGGCGGCCTGGACCGGGCTGCCCTGCTGGAAGCCACCGCGGTTTTCGCCATCGGCATCTGGTGGTCCGGCGCCGAGACCCGCCACGCCTTCCCCGCCCCGGCCCTGGCCCCCGGCGCCGTGGACGACGAGCCGTAGGGGACCCGTTCAGGGGCGGCAACATCGGCAAGCCACGACCAGTACAGCGGCCCACATCCCGATTGCGCAGTTCTCCCCAGCCTTCGGCCGGGAGGTGCCCCCACGGGCCCCTGGTGGATGCCCACCAGGTCCAAGCACAACCGGCATTCGCCCGGCTCGAACGGGTCACCCCCAGGGGCGCGGGGAACTACGCGGCCGGAAACGGGCGTCACGGCAGCACGGGCCGATCCGTGGTCCCACATCCCGATTGCGCAGTTCTCCCCGGCCTTCGGCCGGGAGGTGCCCCCACGCGCCCCTTGTGCGGCGCACCGTCAGAGCAGGTCGAGGCCCGGGTAGAGCGGGAAGCCGGCAAGCAGGTCGGTGGCGCGCTTGGCCACGGTGTCGCGGATCCGGGCGTCCAGGACGTACTGGGCCTTGGAGGGGGTGCCGGCGGCGGTGGCGGCGGGGGTGGTGCCGCGCAGGACGGTGTCGATCAGGTCGGCGATCTCGTCCATTTCGGCGGTGCCGAGGCCGCGGGTGGTGAGGGCCGGGGTGCCGATCCGGACGCCGGAGGTGTACCAGGCACCGTTGGGGTCGTTCGGGACGGCGTTGCGGTTGGTGACGACGCCGGAGTCCAGCAGGGCGGCCTCGGCCTGGCGGCCGGTCAGGCCGTAGCCGGAGACGTCGGCCAGCACCAGGTGGTTGTCGGTGCCGCCGGTGACGAGGGTGGCGCCGCGGCGCAGCAGGCCGTCGGCGAGGGCGCGGGCGTTGTCCACCACGCGCTGCGCGTAGTCGCGGAATTCGGGGCGGCGGGCC
Source organism: Kitasatospora dryopteridis (assembly GCF_050749075.1). NCBI lineage: Bacteria > Bacillati > Actinomycetota > Actinomycetes > Kitasatosporales > Streptomycetaceae > Kitasatospora > Kitasatospora dryopteridis. Next base: position 975,220 of record NZ_CP192749.1, read on the forward strand.
TCGGCGAGGGCGACGGCCTTGGCGGCCATCACGTGCGAGAGCGGGCCGCCGAGGACCATCGGGCAGCCGCGGTCGACGTGCTCGGCCAGTTCGGAGGTGCACAGCACCATGCCGCCGCGCGGGCCGCGGAGCGACTTGTGGGTGGTGGTGGTGACGATCTGGGCGTGCTGCACCGGGTCGAAGTCGCCGGTGAGGACCTTGCCCGCGACCAGGCCGGCGAAGTGCGCCATGTCGACCATGAGGGTGGCGCCGACCTCGTCGGCGATCTCCCGCATCAGGCGGAAGTTGACCAGCCGCGGGTAGGCGGAGTAGCCGGCGACCAGGATCAGCGGGCGGAACTCGCGCGCGGTGGCGCGCAGCGCGTCGTAGTCGATCAGGCCGGTGGCCGGGTCGGTGCCGTAGCTGCGCTGGTCGAACATCTTGCCGGAGATGTTGGGGCGGAAGCCGTGGGTGAGGTGGCCGCCGGTGTCCAGGGACATGCCGAGCAGCCGCTGGTTGCCGAGTTCGCGGCGCAGTTCGGCCCAGTCCTGCTCGGTGAGGTCGTTGACCTGGCGGACCCCGGCGCGGCGCAGCGCGGGGCTCTCCACCCGCTGGGAGAGGACGGCCCAGAAGGCGACCAGGTTGGCGTCGATGCCGGAGTGCGGCTGGACGTAGGCGTGTTCGGCGCCGAACAGTTCGCGGGCGTGTTCGGCGGCGAGTGCCTCGACGGTGTCGACGTTGCGGCAGCCGGCGTAGAAGCGGCGGCCGACGGTGCCCTCGGCGTACTTGTCGCTGAACCAGTTGCCCATGGCCAGCAGCACGGCCGGGGAGGCGTAGTTCTCGCTGGCGATCAGCTTGAGGGAGGCCCGCTGGTCCTCGATCTCGGCGCCGATGGCGTCGGCGACGCGGGGTTCGACGGCGCGGACGGTGTCGATGGCGGTGCGGAAGGCGGTGCCCGCGGTGGGGTCGACCTGGGTGTGGGGCGCGGACGGGATGCCGGGCGTGGCCAAGGCGGTCTCCTCGTGACGATTCGAACGGCCCAGGCGCACGGCGACAGCGTGAGACACGGAGCCGCTCCCCGATGGTCGAGTCCATCCCTGCGCGCCAGTCACGGCTCACCGGGAGCGTACCAACCGTGACCGGCCGTCGGCACCGGGGCCCGTCCCGCGGACGGGCGTGCCGGGCGAACCCCGCGGGAAGGGCGCTCCGGGGCCCGTGCACCGGGCGGTGTACCCGGTGTCCGTGGCGCGTTCGCAGATCCGCTCGGTCCTGACGATCGCGGCGATCGGCGGCGCGCTGCCGTGGGAGGATGCCTGCGGGGCTGTTGACCAGGGTGTTCGTCCGGCACGGCGGCGGCCGCCGGCGTCCATGGGTGCGCCGTGCGGTGCCGCGGGCGGGCGGCGCGGCTGTCCGGCCCCGCAGCTCGTGCCCGCGGAGGAAGGCCGGACATGACGACCCGACGTGAACGCTGGGAGCGCCGCACCCAGGCCCCGCTGATCGGACTCTCGGTGCTGTTCGCCGTCGCGTACGCGGTGCCGGTGCTCGCGCCCGGGGCACCGGAGTGGGTGATCGGTGGGGCGGCCTGGGCGGAGTGGGCGGTGTGGGCCGCGTTCGCGCTGGACTACGCGACGCGACTGGTGCTGGCCGAGGACCGCTGGCAGTTCGTCCGGCACAGCCCGCTCGACCTGGCCTCGGTGCTGCTGCCGCTGGTGCAGCCGCTGCGCCTGCTGCGGCTGGTGTCGACGCTGCTGCTGGCCGGGCAGCGGGTCCGGATGGCCTCGCAGGTGCGGCTGACGACGTACGTGGCGGGGGTGGTGCTGGGGCTGCTGGTGTTCGGCTCGCTGGCCGTGCTGGAGATCGAGCGGGCCTCCCCGACCGCGACCATCCGCACCCTGGAGGACGCGCTCTGGTGGTCCTTCACCACCATGACCACCGTCGGGTACGGCGATCTGACGCCGACCACCGGGCTGGGGCGGCTGCTGGCGGTGGCGCTGATGCTGTCGGGGATCGCCCTGCTGGGTGTGGTGACGGCCAACATCGCGGCGTGGTTCGTGTCCCGTTTCGAGGCGGAGGACCGGATCGACCACCTGAACCACCGGGCGATCCAGGACCTGACCGCGGAGGTCCGCGAACTGCGCCGCCAGGTCGCGGAGCTCCAGCAGCAGACCGAGCCGGGCGGGCAGGCGGAGCACGTCCCGAGCGCCTGACCGGGGGTCGTCCAGGGGCACGCGGTGCACCCGTGAACTGTGATCTGCACCACAGCGGCGCGGCGGCGTGCCGGCCGGTTGCGGGGGCTGCGCCCGTCTGGTGCGTGCAGCGACGAGCCCGCGGCCGCGCCGCCGCCGCACACCGCTCGCGGACCGCCGCAACCCCGCGGCCCCGTTCGCCGTCCGTATCGGCAACCCCTCCAAAGCGCCGCCCGGCGGCCCGTGCACCGCCCAGCGGAATGCGTTGTCCGCGGGTGGCGCTAGGTTTCCGACATCACCGCGGACGGGGTGTTCGAACCCCCGGTCGACTGCGGGGGTTTCTGACGACATGTCGAGCACGAGGTGGGGACTGCCATGGGTTGGCTGGCGGCGGGCGACGGGTACGAGGTCGCCCTGGTGGAGGGCAGGGTGACGGCGCGGGCAACCGCCGGGCGCTCCGCCGGGAAGCAGCTGAAGACGCTGCCGAAGGCGGTGCGCGAGCACCCCGAGGTGGACCGGCTGCGCCGGTTCGTCACCTGGCTGGACCGCCACGCCGAGTCCTGCCGGCAGCAGGTCGACGCCTGGATGGTGTCCTCGCTGCCGGTGCCGACCGGCGTGCTCGCCCGGGTCTGGCCGGACGAGACCTGGCAGGCGGCGCTGCGCGACCTGGTGGTCGTCGGCGACGGCGAGGACGAGGTCGGCTTCCTGCGCGACGCGACCGCCGACGGCGAGCTGCGGCTGGTGGACCTGGACGGCGAGACCGTCCGGATCTCCCCGGCCACGGTGACCCTGCCGCACCCCGTGCTGCTGGAGGACCTGGAGGACCTGCGGGAGTTCGCGGCCGAACTGGGCGTCGTCCAGGGCGTGGACCAGATCCACCGGGCGGTCTTCGCGAAGCCCGCCGAGGTGGCGGAGAAGGCCACCGAGGTCAAGGAGTTCACCGGCGGCAAGTTCTCCCGCTTCGGCCTGGCGGCCCGCGCGGGATCGCTCGGCTACCGGGTCTCCGGCGGCTATGCGACCACCCGGGTGCGCGACGGCGGGCGGACGGTCGAGCCCGCGGTGTGGATCGGCGAGCAGTACTGGAACGACGGTGCGCAGACCGGCTCGCTCTGCTGGCGGGACGGCGAGGGCCGGCTGCTGACCCTGCCCGAGGTCGGCCCGGTCGCCTGGTCGGAGGGGATGCGGATGGCCGCCGCGCTGTACGCGGGCCGCACGGTCGAGAAGGGCACGAACGCATGAGCAAGGACAAGGACACGGGGGCTGGTACGGCGATGGCGACGACCGAGGCACAGGCCGCCGAACTGCTGCAGGCGGGCGCCGTACTGCCGCCCGGCACCCGGGGCGCCGGCGAGCAGGCCGTACCGCTGACCGCGCGCAGCTACCGCCACCCCGGCCTGGACGGGCGGGTCGTGGTCCGGCTCGTTCCGGAGGAGCTCGGCGAGGCCGAGGACCTGGTGGCCGGCTTCCTCGGTCTGGAGCCGGACGGCGACCCGGTCGAGGTCGGTGTCGGCCAGCGCCAGTCGCTGGGCTTCCCCGAGTGGGTGCTCGCGCACCACCCGGAGGACGGGCACCACGCGCTGGCGATCGTCCCGGAGATGGAGCGGGTCGCCAAGCTCGCCTCCACCAAGCCGAAGGCCGCCCTGGAGGCCTACCTCAAGCTCGGCGAGCAGCTGGCCGAGGCCGTGCCGCACTTCCTGCCGACCTTCTTCGAGCAGGCCGGCCGGGTCTTCCTCGGCGTCGAGAACACCCAGTTCGCCTCCCAGCTGTTCACCCGGGCCCGCAAGGCGGAGGCCCAGCACGGCCTGGCGCTGGACGAACTGCGCACCGACGCGGTGTTCCTGGAGTTCGCGCTGGCCGGCGCACTGCCCGTCAAGGTGCTCTCCGGGTACGCCAAGGAGCTGACCGCCCGGGTCAGCGCCCAGGAGGCCTTCGACCGGTTCCGCCTGCTCTGCGTGCGCCGCACCGCCGGCGGCGTGGAGCCGTCCGCCCAGATGGCCACCGACCTGCGCCGGCTCGCCCGCGCCGCCGGCGCGGACCCGGAGGCCGCCGAGGCCGACTACCTCGCCGAGCTGCTCACCCTGCCGGCCACGCTGCGCGCCGCCACCGGCTGGTGGACCCGCCACCGCGACGCGCTGGTGGCGCTCGGCCGGCGCGACCCGGCCGAGCGAGGCAAGCTGCTCGACCTGATGCCGACCGGCTGGGAGCTGGAGCTGCCCGGCCTGTGGCTGGGCATCCTCGAGGAGTCCGGCGCGACCGCCGGCCTCGCCGACGCCGACCTGCCCGCGGAGCAGCGCCCTTCGGACGGCACCGCCGGATGGTTCGGCCGCTTCCTCGCCTGGCGCGGCAGCCGCTGGAACGTCCGCGCCGAGATACCCGTGCTCTACCCGCTCGTCGACCGGATCGCCGAGCGGCTGCGCACCGAGCACGCGGAGGCCGGCACGGCCGTCCCGGTCACCGACGCGGACGTCGACCTGCTCGACCAGCTGCTGGCGCTCGGCGTGCCGGTGGCCGACCCGGGCGAGAACACCGTGCTGCGGCTGGAGTCCTGGGCGCACGGGAACGACCGTCGCGACCTGGTCGCCCTGGCGGCCGACCCGCGGTTCCGCAAGGCGTTCCGGCTCGGCGCCCACCGGATCAACGACAACACCGAGGGCCGGCGCACCTTCGGGCTGCTGACCCGCTCGCCCGGCGGCCGGCCGCTGCTCGCCGAGTGGATGGCCGAGGTCGCCCGGCAGCCGCTCGCCGCCGGCCTGCCCGAGATCCCGAACGCCTTCCACAAGCTGAGCTGGCTGCCCGGTGAGGTCCTGGTGCTCGCCGAGGACGAGGTCCGCACCGCCGCCGACACCGACGTGGCCTCGGTGCTGGCACGCGCCCTGCGGGCCGGCCTGCTGGACGAGCTCGGCTGGCCGGCCTGGGACGAGGCCGCCGCCGACCTCGTCCCCCGCAAGGACGTCGACGAGATCGTCATCGCCGACGCCTGGCCGCACCTGATCGCGGCCGGCCCCTCGCAGGCCCGGGTGCTCTCCGCCGACGGCACCGAGCTCAGCCACGACCTGCGCGTCCCCGCCGGCGACTCGTCGGAGGCCGGCTACCACTACGTGGACGGCTCGCTGCTCGTCCAGTGGCAGTCCAAGGCGCAGAACAACCGGACGGTCGGCTACTGGCACACCGCCGCCGACCAGGTGTTCACCATGCCGGAGAACACCGGCCGGCGCGGCACCCGCACCTACTGGCTCGGCTCGATGACCACCCACAGCCTGCCGCTGCCCGGCGGCGGCAGCACCTCCGGCCACGGCACCGTGCACGCCGGCGACACCGCCCTGCCCGCCGAGCGCACCGTCCTCTCCGACGGCCGGTCGTTCTGGGTGTGGGCCGACCCGGGCGGCGACGCCCCGTACACCTGGCACGAGTACGACCCGGCGACCAACACCGTCGGCCGCGCCTCCTCCCCGGCCTTCCTCGCCGACGCCCTGCGCGACGCCCCGGCGGGCAGCACCCTCGAGAGCGGCTGGGTGCGGCCGGCGCCGACCACCGTGCCCTCCCCCGCCGGCGCGCCGGTCGACGGCGTCATCGGCTGGCGCACCGTCCTCCTGCCGGACGGCTCGCGGCGCGGCGAGGACCTCGCCGGAGGCACCGTCACCGTGCCCGCGCGCCAGGGCAGCCCGCTGCGGATCGTGCAGTTCCCCGGCGCGGACCGGCCGCAGGCCGTCGTCCGGGACGGCAGCTACGGCATCCGGCTGGTCGACGCCGACGGCGTGACCACCGCCACCGCCCGCACCGACGCCGCCCCCGGCGCCTTCGCCGAGGGCACGCTGATCCTGCCGCCGCTGCGCTACTGGCACTGCCTGCAGCCGCGCGACCCGCAGGGCTCCGCGGCGCTGCGCCATCTGGACGACGAGACCGCCGCCGCCCTGCTCAAGGCTGCCGACGAGGCCGACCCGCAGCACCCCGAGGAACTGCCGGCCGCGGTTCGCGCACTGCTGCCGGAGATCACCTCCGACGCGCTGGCCGCCGGCATCGCCGGCACGGTCCGCTTCGCGCTCGGCCCGCTGAAGCGGCTGCGCGAGGTCACCGCCCGCCTGGACCAGGAGCTCTCCGGCGACGCCCCCGTCGTCGAGGAGGCGCCCGGCCCCGGCGACCAGGAGCTGCAGACCGCCATCAGCGGTCTCGGCGCGGTCGGCTACTGGTACAACGTGCAGGGGAGCCGCTACGCCGCCGAGCAGCTGCACTTCCTGGCCAAGGCGGCCGCCGCGGACGCCGAGGCCGCGCCCGCGGGCAGCGTGCACCCGGACGGGGCCAACCTGCCGACCACGCGGATCACCTGGGAGGTGATGCCGGCGCTGCCCGCCGCGGCCGCGCTGCGGGCGGTGTCCGCCACCTCCGCCGCCGAGGACCGTGCCGCGCTGCGCGGCCTGTTCGAGGGCCTCGCCGGGATCGACCTCGCCGACACCGCCGGCACCGCGCACTGGCGCAGCCTCCGGCTGCACCTGGCGGCCCACCACCTGACCGCGCACAACGGCTCGGTCCGCAGCGGTGACCGCAACACGCTGCTCCCGCTGGGCGGCGGCGCGTTCCTGATGTTCGTCGACAACACCGTCGCGACCAACGGGGACACCGAGTCGACCGTCCTCTTCCACGACCCGGCCGGCGCCTTCGCGGTGCCCGCGCCGTACACCGTGCTGTCCTCCGAGCCGCTCGCCGGCGCGGCCGCGGACGACCGGGCGGCCGCCGCCCTGGCGTACGCCGCCGACCGCGAGCCGGCCCCGTGGTTCCCGGAGGCCGCCGCCCGGTTCGCCGAGCTCACCGGCGTCACCGTCACCATGGCCTCCCTGGTGGTGTCCGGCATGCCGCGGATCGAGGCCTGGGAGCGGAACTTCCTGCCCACCGAGACCCGCGCGATGCTCGGCCTCAAGGTCGCGGACGCCGCGGTCGCCCGGGACGAGCTGCGCGGCCTCGACGCCGGGACCCGCCGCCGGGTGCTCGCCGCGCTGGTGCCGGCCGACCCGGCCCTGCTGTGGACCGAGGGCCCGGACGTGGCGGCCGCCGCCGCGGTGTGGAACGAGCTGGTCGGCCCCCGGGTCGCCGTCCCGGAGGCGCTGCTGGCCGAGGCCGTCCGCGCGGTGCGCACCGACTGGGGCGCCCGCCAGGCGCTGGCCGGTGTGCTGGACCCGGCCCGGGCCAAGGAGCTCACCGAGGACCTGGCCTGGACGGTCCGCAACGACCGGGTGGTGCCGGTCGAGGGCTCCGGCGGCGGCTTCACCGCGGCCACCCTGGTCGGCGCGGTCGCGATGAGCAGCTGGCTGGCCCACCGCCTGCCGGCCGGCGACCCGCTGCGGGCCGCGCTGCCGGCCGCGCTCGCCGCCGTCCGCGCCCGGCTCGCCCACCCCGAGCTGATGCTCGACCTGGGCCGGTACGTGAGCCTGCCGCAGTTCCGCAAGGTCGCGGGCGCGCCGATCGAGGTCGGCGAGGGCTACGAGCGGTGGGGCGCGGTCGTCATGGCCACCTACGACGACCAGCCCGCCCCCGGCATCCGGACGGCGCTGCTCGACGCGGCCGGCGAGGACCCGCACCTGCCCGCGCTGCGGGAGAACGGCGCCGAGCCGTTCCCCGCCGAGGCCGCCCTGCGGACGGCCCGCTCGGCCGGCTTCGAGGCCCTGCTCGGCGACCCGGGCGAGCCCGCGGCCGGCGAGCGCGGCAAGGACGGCACCTGGTGGCCGCAGGACCCGTCGCGCTCGGTGCCCGACCTGGTCGAGGCCGCCTGCGAGAAGCACGGACTCGGCGCGGACGCCGCCGCGCTCTACCTGATGCTGCTGGCCATGCCCGACCCGACCGACCGCAACACCTCCCGCTGGACGGGCTGGCGGCCGGCCCGGATCAAGGCCGCCCGGGCCGAACTCGCGGCGACCGACCTGGTGGTGCAGGCCACCCGGGCCCGCGCCGGGCGCACGCTCTTCCTGCCCGGCGGCTGGACGGAGCAGCGCAGCCCGCACCTGCCGCTGGAGACCTGGAAGCTCCCGCTGTTCGGCGGCGGCTCCACCGCGCTGGGCGTGCTGATGCCCGCCGAGCCCGCGGCCGAGCTGTACCGCCGGGCCTGGCAGCGCCTGCTCGACGGCGACCTGCCGCGCTTCCAGCAGCTGAAGGCGCCCAAGGCGCGCCGCGGCCGGCGCCGCTGACGGAGCACCGGGCACCCGGGGGTGCGGCACCAGTGCCGCACCAGGCAACTGGCCGCACCCCCTGCCCCGCCACATCCCCATCCCTGGACCGAAGGACCGAACCTATGACCCCGACGACCGATCAGACGGCCCCGCAGGCCCGGCAGATCCTGCCGGCCGAGGAGCGGTACGCCGCCGAACTCGCCTTCCTCGCCGCCCACGACGAGGGCCCCCGCCCGCCCGGCTGGGCGCTCACCCCGAGCGCCGTGGTCACCTTCGTGTGCGGCAGCGACGGCGAGGCCCTCACCCTGCCGCCGAAGCGCCGCCAGGACGGCGCCCTGCCCGCCAAGCTGGTCATCGCCCCGAAGTTCGTCGGCGAGCGCGCCCTGGTGGAGCGCTGCGTCGTCACCCTCGCGGGCGAGCGCGGCCTGCTGCTCGTCGGCGAGCCCGGCACCGCCAAGTCGATGCTCTCCGAGCTGCTGTCCGCCGCGGTCAGCGGCACCAGCGAGCTCACCGTGCAGGGCACCGCCGGCACCACCGAGGACGCCTTCCGCTACGGCTGGAACTACGCGCTGCTGCTCGCCCAGGGCCCCACCCCGCAGGCGCTGGTCGCCTCGCCGGTGATGACCGCGATGCGCAGCGGCAAGGTCGCCCGGATCGAGGAGGTCACCCGCTGCCTGCCCGAGGTGCAGGACGCGCTGGTGTCGATCCTCTCCGACCGCCGGGTCAGCGTGCCCGAGCTCGCCGGCACCGCGGACGCCACCGTCGCCGCCGTGCCCGGATTCACCGTGATCGCCACCGCCAACCTGCGCGACCGGGGCGTCTCCGAGATGTCCGCCGCCCTCAAGCGCCGCTTCAACTTCGAGACGGTCCACCCGATCGCCGACGCCGACGCCGAGACCGAGCTGGTCCGCACCCAGGCGACCGCGGCCGTGCAGCGCGCCGGCGCCGCCTTCGGCGTCGACGACTCCGTGCTCGACGTGCTCGTCACCGTCTTCCGGGACCTGCGCACCGGCCGCTCCGCCGAGGGCTGGGACGTCGAGCGCCCGGGCACCGTGATGTCCACCGCCGAGGCCGTGCACGTCGCCGCCTCGCTCGGCCTGGCCCGCGCCTACCTGCCCGGCGGCGACGTCCTCGACCTGGTCCCGGGGCACCTGCTCGGCGCCGTCCGCAAGGACGACCCGGCCGACCACGGCCGCCTGCTCGGCTACTGGGACGGCCCGGTGCGCCGCCGCGCCGAGGACGGCTCCGCGATGTGGCGCCGCCTGTGGGACCTGCGGGAGAACCTGCGGTGACCGACCCCCGTACCACTGAGGACACCGCCGACCCGCGGGAGGCCGTGGAGGCGCTCGCCGCCTCCGCGGAGCCCTACCTGATCGGCGTGCGGCACCACAGCCCGGCCCTGGCCGCGGTGGTGCCCGCACTGCTCGACAAGGCCGACCCGCAGGTGGTCTGCGTGGAGCTGCCGACCGACTTCCAGCGGTGGCTGCCGCACCTCGCCGACCCCGGCACCGTCGCCCCCGTCGCCCTGGCCGGGGCGGACGGCGACGGCCGGCTCGGCTTCTACCCGTTCGCCGACTTCTCGCCCGAGCTCGCCGCGATCCGCTGGGCCCGCGAGCACGGCGTCGAGGTGCGCTGCTGCGACCTGCCGATGGCCGACCGGGACTGGGAGTCGGCGCCCGCGCCGGACTCCGCCCCTGCCCGCGCCGCCGGCACCGCGTACGCGGACGCCCTGGAGGCGGCCGGCACCGGCCGCGACGGCGACGACCTGTGGGACCGCTCCGTCGAGGTGCGCGCCCCCGGCAGCGAGCCGGAGGCCGTGCGCCGCGCCGCCCTCGCCGTCGGCTGGGCGCTGCGCCGGGACGCGGCCGAGCGCGGCGGCGTGCCCGCCCGCGACCTCGCCCGCGAGGCCCACATGCGCAAGGCGATCGCCGAGGCCGCCGCCGGCGGCCGCCGGGTCGCCGCGGTCGTCGGCGCCTTCCACGGGCCCGCACTGCCCGCAGGTCCGTTCGCCGACACCGTCGACGACGTGGCGGCCCCGGCACCCGCCGAGGGCGGCCCGGTCACCTCGCTCGTCCCCTACACCTTCGGCCTGCTCGACGCCCGCTCCGGCTACCCGGCGGGCATCCGCGACCCCCGCTGGCAGCAGCAGGTGCTGGCCGCGCAGGGCGACCCGGACGGGGTGCAGGAGGCCGCCGCCCGGGCGATCACCGACATCTGCCGGGAGCTGCGCGCCGCCGGCCACCCCGCCGGCACCGGCGAGGCCGCCGAGACCCTGCGCCTCGCCTGCGACCTCGCCCGGCTGCGCAACCTCCCGGCCCCCGGCCGCGGCGAGCTGCTGGAGGCGGTCACCGCCGTGCTCGGCCAGGGCGAACCGCTCGGCCGCGGCCGGGCCCTCGCCAAGGCCCTGGAGGCCGTCCTGGTCGGCGCCGACCGCGGCCGGCTCGCCCCCGGCACCCCGCGCTCGGGCCTCGGCCCGTCCGTGGAGGCGGAACTCGCCGAGCTGCGCCTGCCCTGCCCGGACGACCCGGACTCCCGCGAGCTGCGCCTCGACCCGCAGCGCTCCCCGCTGGACCGGCGCCGCGAGGTGCTGCTGCAGCGCCTCGCCGTCTGCGGCATCGACTACGGCAAGCCGCTCGAGGTGGCCGGCACCGGCGACGCGACCGCGCTGACCACCCGCTGGCGGATGTCCTGGACGCCGTCCACCGCCGCCCGGCTCGACCTGGCCGGCGTGCGCGGCGTCACCGCCGAACTCGCCGCCGCCGGCACCCTCCGGGAGACCGCGCGCCACCAGGCCGCGGACGGCGGCCCGACCTGCCGCCAGGTGCTGAAGGGGCTGCGCGCCGCCGCCGGCTGCGACCTGCCCGGCCTCGTCGCCGAACGGCTCACCGAGGCCGGGGAGCTGCTGCCCGCCTCCGCGACCCTGCCCGAACTCCTCGACGCGCTGGACCTGTTGGAGGCGCTGCGGCTCTCCCACCTGCCCGGCACCACCGAGCAGAGCCGGGCACAGGCCGCCGAGCTGGCCGTCGTCCTGCTGGACGCCGCCGTCCGCGGCCTGCCCGGCCTGGCCGGCAGCGAGGACCCGGCGGACGCCGCCGCCCTGGTCGCCCTCGCCACCCGGGCCGGCGACCACCGGCTCGGCCTGCGCATGGACGACGCCCTCGCCGACCTCGCCCGGACGGGCTCCCCGCTCGTCCAGGGCGCGGCCCTGGCCGCCCGCGTCCTGCTCGACCTGGACACCGCGGACCGCCTCGGCGCCCGCGCCGCCGGCTGGGTCGACGCCGCCGCCGACGCCGAGGGGCGCCGCCGGCTCGCCCGGCTGCTCACCGGCCTGCTCACCGCAGGCGGCCCGCTGCTGCAGTACGCGCCGGACGCGCTCGACCCGCTGATGGGGCGCATCGACGCCCTGCCGGACCGGGGCTTCCTGGATCGGCTGCCCGCCCTGCGGGCCGGCTTCGACGCACTCAGCCCGGCCGGGCGCGGCCGACTCCTGGACACCGTCACCGAACGGCTCGGCGAGCGCCTCGACCTGACGCTCGCCGCTCCCGCCGAGCTGATCGCCCTGTGGGCGGCGGCGGACACCGCCGCCGCCGAGGCCCTCGCGGCCCTCGGCCTGCCCGGCACCGGGCCCGGCGCTGCCGGAACGGACACCCCCGGGGCCGGGCCCGACGCCCCCGGGACCGAGCCCGGCACCGCCGGGGCCCGGCCGGAGGCCGCGCAACCCGCGGGCGGCGACGCCGCACCGGACCGGCTCTCGCCGACCGACCGCTGGCGCCTGCTGCTCGGCCGCGAGCCCGAGCGCCTTCCCGAGGGCGCCCGACGCTACGCGCACGCCCTGGACGAGCTGTACGGCGCCGGGCGCGGCGAGGGTGCCGCCGACCTCGACGCCGGCTCCGGCAGCGGCGGCGGCGGCGGCCAGGAGGCCTCCTTCCCCACCGCCCGCGAGTGGTCGGAGGAGCTGGAGGCGCTCTTCGGCGCCGACGTCCGCGAGGAGGTGCTCGCCGCCGCCGCGGACACCGGTCGCACCGACGTGCTCGCCGAGATCGACCCGTCGGCCGTCCGCCCGTCGATGGAGCTGCTGACCTCCGTCCTCAACCTGGCCGGCGGCATGCCCGAGCACCAGCTCGACAAGCTGCGCCCGCTGGTGCGCCGCCTGGTCGACGAACTCGCCCGCGAGCTCGCCACCCGGCTGCGCCCGGCCATGACCGGCCTGGCCACCCCGCGGCCGACCCGCCGCCCCGGCGGCCGGATCGATCTGCCGCGCACCCTGCGGGCCAACCTGGCCCACACCCGCCGGCTCGAGGACGGCCGGACGGTCGTGGTGCCCGAGCAGCCGGTGTTCAGCACCCGCTCCCGGCGGGAGGCCGACTGGCGGCTGATCCTGGTGGTCGACGTGTCCGGGTCGATGGAGGCCTCGGTCATCTGGTCCGCCCTGACCGCGGCGGTGCTGGGCGGCGTGCCGACCCTCTCCACCCACTTCCTGGCCTTCTCCACCCAGGTCGCCGACCTGACCGACAAGGTCTCCGACCCGCTGTCGCTGCTGCTGGAGGTCAAGGTCGGCGGCGGCACCCACATCGGCGCCGCGCTCGCCCACGCGCGGTCGCTGGTGACCGTGCCCAGCCGCACCCTCGTCGTGGTCGTCAGCGACTTCGAGGAGGGCTACCCGCTCGGCGGCCTGCTCGGCGAGGTCCGCGCGCTGGCCTCCTCCGGGGTGCACCTGATGGGCTGCGCGGCGCTCGACGACACCGGCACGCCGCGCTACTCGGTGCCCGTCGCCCGGCAGCTCGTCGCCGCCGGCATGCCGGTGGCCGCCCTCAGCCCGCTCGCCCTCGCCCGCTGGGTCGGCGACCGCCTCCGCGGAGGCACCCGATGACCGAAGGACAGGCGATGACCGCTGCCGACGAGCTCCGACTGCCCCCCGTCGCACCCGAGGTGCTGGCGGCGGCCGTGGAGTCCCTGACGTCCCGTCTGCGCAAGAAGCTCGACGCCACCGTGGAGCAGTACGCCGCACTGCCCCTGGCCCCCGGGCCCGACGGTGCGGGGGTGAGCGTCCGGTGCGGCGAGGACACCGTGGTGACCCTGCTGCCCGGCCCGGCCGGCACGGTGGCCGAGGAGGGCCAGGCGCAGTGCAGCTGCCTGCTGGCACCGCGCTGCCTGCACCGGGCGGCCGTGCTGGGCTGCTGCCCGATCGCCGACCCGCCGGCCGCCGGGGCCGCCCCGCAGGCCGAGAGCGCCGAGGCCGAGGGCGGTGCGCCCGCGGCCGAGGAGGCCGCCGGGCAGGCGCCGGCTGCCGCGGAGCCGCCCGCGCCCGCCCGGCCGACCCCCGCCCAGGTGAGGGCGGCCGACGACCTGTGGACGGCCGCGGCGGCCGTCCTCGCGGCCGGGGTGCCGGCCGCCGGGGCCGTCCCGCAGGCCGAACTGCTGCGGGCCGCGCACACCGCGCGGCTGGCCGACCTGCACCGGGCCGAGGCCGCCGCGCTGCGGGTGGTGCGCGGCCTGCGCGGCGCCCGTGCCCGCTACAGCAGCCACCGCACCGCCGACCTGGCCGCCGCACTGCGCGAACTCCTGCTCACCACCGCCCTGTTGCGCTCCGGCCCGGCCGACCCGGCGCTGCTCGGCACGGCCCGCCGCGCCTACAAGCCGGGCGGTGCGCTGCGGGTGCACGGCGTGTTCCGCGAGCCGGTGCTCACCGCCACCGGCTACGGCGGCGTGGTGACCCACCTGGTCACCGAGGACGGCCGCTGGCTGTCGGTCGCCGACATCAAGCCGGGCGGCCCCGCCCGGGCCCGCGGTGCCGGCACCGCCCCCGTCTCGGTGGGGTCGGCCGCCCTCGACCACGCCGGGCTGTCCCGCGGCGGCCTGCTGGTCTCCGGCGCGACCGTCTCCGCGGACGGCAGGCTCGGTTCCGGCCGCGGCGTCCGGGCCAACCCGGTGGCCGGACTGGGCTGGGGCTCGGGCCCGGTGGCCTCGCTGTTCTCCCGGCCGCTGGCCGAGTCCGCCGCCGACCGGCTCGCCGACGGCCCGCTCGCCGACCCGGAGCAGACCGAGCGGCTGCGCCGGCCGGTCGGCTGCGACCTGGTCGTCCTCGGCGCGGAGGCCGACTGCCTGCTCGCCCGCGAACTGGACCGGGAGACGGGCGCGCCGCACGGCCCGCTCGTCCGGCTGGTGGCGGCCAACCGCCACCCCGACCTGGCGCACACCGCCAACCTCGCCCGGCTGGCCGCCCACCCGGGCCTGCGGGTGCGGGTGCTCGGCCGGGTCGAGCCGGACCGGGCCGCCACCCTGCGTCCGCTGGCGGTCGCCCCCGTCCCGGGGGCGTCGGCCACGCTGAAGCTGCCGCCGGAGTGGCAGGGCCACGCGGACCTCGGCTACGACCTGCTGCAGGGCGCCAACTTCCCGTCCGCGGAGGAACTGGCCGCCGACGGGCCGGTGGTCGCCGCGGAGCCCGACCCGCTGGACGGCTCCCCGCTGTGGCGGGTCCGCCGCCAGGTGGAGCTCGCCGTCTCCGGCGGGCGGCGCGCGGTCGCCGAGTCCGCCCGCAGCGGCGGCGCCCGGACGGATGCCGCGGCACTGCGCCGCACCGGCTTCCGTACCGCCGCGGAGCTCACCACCGCCCTGGCGGAGGAGGCCGACCGGAGGCAGCGCGACGTGTTCGGGCGGCTCGGCGAGGCCAGCGCCGACCGGTACGCGGAGCGCTGGCTCGCCGCCGCCGTCCACCTCACCGGCGCCGAACGGGAGCTCGTCCGGGCCACCTGGCGCAGCCGCGAGGCCGGCTGATCCACGCCGCGGCGGTGCCCCGGCCCGGGGCACCGCCGCAGCCGTCCGCATCCGAACGGCCACCCGTGCACCGCCCCGCCTGCGGCGGCGTACCGGGCGGACGCCCCGGTGCGGGCGTAGATTGAGGCCTCCTGGAGATCCCGACCGAGGAGCCGAGTGGAACCGCCGGCTGTGGACTACGGGGCGGCGTTCCGGGCCACGCCCAGCCCCATGCTCGTCCTGACCCCGGGCCTGGTCATGGCGGACGCCAACGACGCCTACCTGCGCGTTACCGGGCGCAGCCGCGGGGAGCTCGTCGGCCGGGCGCTGTTCGACGTCTTCCCCGGCGACCCGGACGACGGCGACGACACCGGTGCCGGCCTGCTGCGGGCCTCACTGGACCGGGTGCTGGCCACCCGGAAGGCCGACAGCATGCCGATGCAGAAGTACGGCGTCGACCGGACCGACCTCCCCGGGGTGTTCGAGGCGCGGTACTGGAGCACGCTCAACACGCCGGTGCTCGGCGAGGACGGCGAGGTGGTGCTGATCGTGCACCGGGTGGAGGAGGTGACGGCACTCGTACGGCAGCTCGTGGAGCTGCACGACGGCGCCGTTCCGATGGGCCTCACCCGGGAGGACCGGATGGCCGCGGACCTGTTCGCCCGCGCCCAGGAGCTCGCCGACCTCAACGAGGAGCTGCGAGGCGCCCACGACCGGCAGCGCGAGGTCGCACTGAGCCTGCAGCAGGCGATGCTGCCTGCCGTGCCGCCCGCGCTCCGCGCGGTCGCGGCCGTGCGCTACCGGCCGGCCACGCAGTCGCTCAACGTCTGCGGCGACTGGTACGACCTGGTCGAGCTCGACCGGCAGCTGCTCGGGGTGGCAGTGGGCGACGTCGTGGGCCACGGCCTGGAGGCGGCCGGTGTCATGGGCCAGCTGCACAGTGCGCTCAACGCCGCGCTGCGCGCCACCCGGCAGCCCGCGCAGGCGCTGAAGACCCTCGCCCGTTTCGCGGCCACCGTCGAGGGTGCCCTGTCCACGACGGCCGTGCAGACCATCGTGGACCGGTCCTCCCGGTCCGTTCGCTACAGCAGCGCCGGGCATCCGCCGCCGGTCCTCGTCGAGGCGGACGGCTCCGTGACCCTGCTGGACGGGGCGACCGACCCGCCGCTCGGCGCCTGGGACTCGGCCACGCCACGCTCCGAGGCAGCCGTCCCGTACCGGCCGGGGGCGACGCTGCTGCTCTACACCGACGGGCTGATCGAGCGGCGCGGCGAGGACATCGACGTCGGCCTGGAGCGGCTCGCCTCCGCCGCGGTCCTGCACCGCGGCCTGGGCCCGGAGGAGCTCGCGGACGCCCTGCTGGCCGACCTCGGCACCGACCACCGGGGCACCGACGACGTCGCCCTGGTGGCCCTCCGGCTGTGAACGGCGACGGACGCACGAACCGTGTCCAGCGGGTGCGGGCGGGCGGCTCCCGGGGGAGGCTGGTTTCTCCAACCGAGGTCAATCAGTCCACGAAGGGACGACAGCGTGGCCACCGACTACGACGCCCCGCGCAAGGGCGACGACGAGGGCTCCGAGGAGAGCATCGAGGAGCTGAAGGCCCACCGCTCCGAGCGGGCGGACGGCAAGGTCGACGTCGACGAGTTCGACGCGGCCGAGGGGCTCGAGCTGCCGGGCGCGGACCTGTCGGGCGAGGAACTGACCGTCCAGGTCCTGCCGAAGCAGCAGGACGAATTCACCTGCGGGACGTGCTTCATGGTGCGGCACCGCAGCCAGCTCGCCGGCGAGGACGCCAACGGGCAGCCGATCTGCAAGGAGTGCGCCTCCTGACGCACGGAGTGCAGCACCGCACAGGGTGCACCACAGGGGGCGCGTGGGGGTACCCCACGCGCCCCCTGTGAGGCATCCGTCACCGGGGGTGCCGGTCGCCGAGGATGCCCAGGAGGATGCGGACGAGTTCGGCGACCACCTGGTCGAGGGTTGCGTCCACCCAGCCCTCGGCCCAGTCGTGGAGCAGGCCGTTGACCCCGCCGATGAAGGCTGCGGCGGCCAGCCGGTAGTCCCGCGGCGCCGCCTCCCCCCGCTCGACGGCGGCCGCGGCCTCCGCGCAGAGCAGGTCGACCCAGCGGGCCCGGCGGGCCAGCCGCTGTTCCTCGAGTCGCGGGCTGACGCCGATGATCTCGACGAAGGTGATCCGCAGTCGGCGCGGGTCGCCGGTGACGTCTGCGGCGTAGGCGCCGAAGACGGCGACGGCGCGCTCGGCGACCGGCAGGCCGCCGGCGGTGGCGAGGGCGGCGAGGGCCGCCTCCTCGGCCCAGTCGTTGACCTGGAGGTGGAGTGCGGCCAGCACGTCCTCCAGGGTGCGGAACTCCTCGTAGAACTGACGGCTCGACAGCCCGGCCGCCTCGCAGAGGGCGGCGACCGTGGTGTTGCGGTAGCCGGGCTCGCCGCCGAAGAGCTGCAGTCCGGCGTCGAGGAAGCGGCGGCGGCGCTCGGCCTGCCGCTCCTCGGCGGACCTGCCCCCGTACCGCCCGGTCGGCTGCTTCAGTCTGCCTGCCACCCTGGCCCCCTTCTTCGACGGTGCCTCAGTTTCCCGTGTCCGGTGTCTTGTCGGGACGCCCGGCCGTCGTTACTTTCAAGTAGCAAATCTGAACGTGCACGTTTTCAGACCTCCAGGACCACCGCCGCCGGCGGCCACCGCCGGCCCCCGCCCCGGCCCGCTCCCGGAAGGAACGACGATGCCCGCACCCGTTCGGCCCGCCCTCTCCCCCGTCCGCCGCCGTCCCCGTTCCCGCAGCCTGACCCGGCGCGCGCTGCTCGCCGTCTGCGCCGCCCTCGCCCTGGCGGCGGGCGGCCCGGCCACCGCCGGGGCCGCACCGCAGACGGCCGCCGCGGGCGCGTCCGGGCTGCGCGAGGTGCTCTTCGTCGGCAACAACTGGGACGGCACCGCCGACGTGGTGGAGTCCTCCGGCGCGCTCGCCCGGATCGGCCGGATCGACGTCGTCCCGGACAAGGACCAGCGGCTCGCCGAGATCTACCTCAACCCGGTGAAGCTCGCCTACTTCCTGGGCGTCAGGCTCGGCCCCGGCGAGGGCCACGACCAGTTCGTCGACGACATGTACTCCACGCCGGACGGCTCCGCCGTGGTGGTCTCCCGCCCCAGCTTCGCCGACGTGGTGTCGATCGACCTCGCCACCGGCCGGACCAACTGGCGCTTCCCGGTGTCCGGTTACCGCTCCGACCACATGGCGCTCTCCCCCGACGGCACCCGGGTCGCGGTCTCCGCCTCCACCTCCAACACCGTGCACGTCCTGGACATCCGGACGGGCCGCCAGGTCGGCTCGTTCCGCACCGGCGACAAGCCGCACGAGAACGTCTTCACCGACGGCGGCACCCGGATCTGGAACATGGCGATCGGCGAGGTCACCACCGCCCTGGACGCGCCCTGGCTGGACTGGACGAAGGGCGACCGGCACATCACCGTGGTCGACGCGCAGACCTTCCGCGAGGTGCGGACCATCGACATGCGGGACCGCCTGGACGCGATCGGCCGCAAGGACCTCTCCGACGCCGTCCGCCCCGTCGCCTTCAGCCCGGACGGCTCGATGCTCTACTTCCAGGTGTCCTTCTTCAACGGGCTCCTCGAGTACGACGTCGCGGCCGACCGGATCACCCGGGTCACCGACCTGCCGGCCAACCCGGCGACCGACCCGGACCGCACCACCTGGGTCAACGACTCCCGCCACCACGGCCTGGCGATGAGCCCCGACGGCACCAGGCTGTGCGTCGCCGGGACGATGGACGACTACGCGACGGTCGTGGACCGGTCCACCCTGAAGGCCGGTCGGCTCGTCGCCGCCTCGAAGCCGTACTGGGCGACCGTCAGCGGGGACGGCGCGTCCTGCGTCATCTCGGAGAGCGGCGCCGACCGGATCACCGCGATCGACTTCGCCACCGGCCGGAAGGTCGCCTCCACCCCGGTCGGCGACCACCCGCAGCGCGTCCGCCTCGGCCGTGTCGCCGCCGGCTGGACGTCCCCGGCCGGCGGCTGAGACCGGCCGCACCGGTCAGCGGGCCTCGCGGGGAAGGGCACGGTGGCCGCGCCAGGCCTCGACGGCCTCGGCGCGGGTGCCGGCCGGGTGCTCGGCGTGCCAGGCGCGCAGGAAGCGGTTGAACTCGAACTGCGCGCCCACCTCCTGCGGGGCGGCCGCCTGCTCGCGGGTGGCGTGCCAGTGCCGGACGGCGTCGGCGAGCGTGCGGCCGGCGTTCTCCGCGACGAAGGAGCGCATCGCGGCGTCGAAGTGGAAGCCGGGGCCGATCTGCTCGGTGAACCAGGCCCGCAGCACCTGGCTGCAGCGCTGCCCCTCGGGGATGACGGTGTCCCCGTCGACGGGTGCGGCGAGCTGCCGGCCCGGCCGGGGCCGCGGCGCCGGGGCGGCCGGCAGCGGGCGGCCGTCGAGCCTGGCGGCGAGCCGTTCGGTGAGCGCCGCCTTGCCGCCGCCGCGGGGCACGCCGGTCTCGCGCGCCAGTGCGGTGAGCTCGTCCAGCGTCCAGTACCAGCGCAGCAGTTCGGCGCCGGTCAGCGCCGCGGTCGGCGCCGGCCTGGCCTCGGCCGGGCCCTCCGCGGTGCTCGCGTCGCCGTTCGTCGGGTCCCCGTTCACCGGGCCATTCTGCCCGGGTGGCAGTGCCCGGCGTCGGGCGGGGCGGGCGGGCCGTCAGCCGGGCTTCGGGGTGAGCTGCCAGAGGACGGCGGTGCCGCGTTCGGTGCCGGTGGCCAGGGTTCGGCCGTCGGGGGCGAAGGCGACGGCCCAGACCGGGCCGTCGTGGTCCAGGGTGTACCGGAGCTGCCAGTCCTCGGTGGCGTGCAGCCGCGCCCGGCCGTCCCGGCAGGCGGTGGCGAGCAGCGCGCCGTCCGGGCTGAACGCCAGGGCGGTGACCGGCTCGGCGTGGCCGAGGGTGGCGAGGAGGGCACCGCTCTCGGTCTCGTGGACGAGGACCTCCGCGACCGTCCGGCCAGGACCGCCCGGCCGGGCCGAGGTGGCGGCGACGCTCCGCCCGTCCGGGGCGAAGGCGAGCCACCGGACGTCCCCGCCGAGCCGGACGTGCCGGACCCGGCCGGAGACGAGGTCCCACAGCCGGAGGGCGCCGTCGGCACAGGCCGTGGCGAGCGTGCCGCCGTCCGGGGCGAAACCGACCCCCTTCACCCGCTCGGGGTGCGGAAGCTGCCCGAGCAGCAGACCGTCCGCCGTCCGGTGCACCCGGACCACCCGGTCGTCCGCGCTGCTCGCCACCGACAGGCCGTCCGGGGCGAACACCGCCTGGTAGATCCACTTCGGGTGGGAGACGGTGCGCAGCAGCTCCCCCGACCCGCCGTCGTACAGCCGGACGGCGCTGCCGGGCCGGGCCTGGGAGGAGGAGCAGAGCAGCTGGGTGCCGTCCGGCCGGTACGCGAGCGAGGTCGCCTCGCCGGTACCGGCGAGCTCCCGCAGCACCACCGGCCGCCGGCCGACGCCGTGGACGCGGATGCCGGCCGTCCCGCCGGCGGTGGCGAGTTCCCGGCCCGACGGGTGGAAGGCGATCCACTGCAACCGGTCGCCGTGCAGCAGGCGGTGGGTGACGGCGGGCGGCTCCAGCACGCTGCCCGGGCCCTCCGGGCGGTCGGGCAGCGGCGCCGGGCCGACGGTCACCGGCCACTGGCCGGCGGTGATCCGCGCACCGGGCCCGGCGTGCAGGTCTCGGACGACGCCGGCCGCCGCCGGGGCCTCCAGCTGCCACCGGCCGCCGTCGGTGCCGCGCAGGACGGCCAGCGCCTGTCCGGGCCGGTAGCGGGCGCCGGGCGAGGTCAGCCAGCGGTCGAGCACCGCCCCGCCGGGCGGCAGCGGCCAGGTCAGCGGCGTGCTGCCGGGCCGACCTGCGGCGGGCGCGAGCCGGCGCGGTTCGCGCCGCAGCCAGGCGGCGGCGCCCTGCACCACGGCGAGCGACGCGTCCAGCGGCCGGTGCACGGGCCGGCCGAAGGCGGCGGCGAGCCGCTCGGTGACGAACGGCAGCCGGGTGCTGCCGCCGGTCGCCAGCACACCCGCCAGCTCGTCCGGGGCCGTGCCGTTGGCGGCCAGCAGCCGCCGGCTGCAGGCGACGGTGTCGGCGAGCAGCTCGGCGGCGAGTTCGGCCAGCCGCTCCCGTTCGAGGGTGTACGGCGGCGCGCCGGGCAGCAGGACGTCGGTGGCAGCCGGTTCGCTGCTCAGCCGGTGCTTGATCCGCCGCGCGAACTCGGCGACCAGCTGGCCGGTCTGGGCGGCCACCACGGGGTCGGTCGGGCGCCCGGCCGGCCCGGTGGCCGAGTCGGGCAGGCTGCGCCGGACGTCGGCGGCGATCAGGGCGTCCAGGTCGGCGCCGCCGTGGAAGTCCAGCGTCATCGCCGAGCCCTCCTCCCGGACGGTGCCGTCCGGGAGGAAGCGGACCAGCGCCGTGTCGAAGGTGCCGGCGCCCAGGTCGTAGACCAGGACGGTCTCGTCGGGGGCGAAGCCGGGCCCGGCCGGCGGGGCGAGGGCGGCCGCCAGCGGCGCCGCCAGCAACTGGACCTCGGTGAAGCCCGCCTGCCGCCCGGCCGCCTGCAGGGCGGCGCGGCGCGGGTCTGCCTCGCCCCGCAGGTAGGAACCGGGGCAGGTGAGCAGGAGGTGCCGGACGGGCGCGGGGCCGAGCCGGTCGGCCTCGGCGCGCAGTGCCCGGAGCAGCGCCGCGACACAACTGCGGGCGTGGAAGGGGCGGCCGCCGATCCACAGCGGACGGCTGCGGCCGAGGTCGCGCAGGAAGTCGTGGCGGAAGGCCGTCGGCGCGATCCGGCGGCGGTGCATCGCGGGCGTGCCGACGATCAGCGGCCCGCCGGGCAGGTCGAGAGCGACCGCGGTCGGCCACAGCCGGGAGCCGCTCGCCGGTTCGCGCAGCGGCACGGACTCGCCGTCGGCGACCAGGGTGCCGGAGGTGGTGGCGAAGCCGATGTCGGCGACCAGCACGGGGGAATCGCTCACCTCGCGCCCTCTCCTGCCGGGACCCGCACCGCGGCCGTGCCGGACAGGCCGGGCCCGTCGGTCAGGTCGGACTCGTCGAGCAGGTCGGGGCCGTCGGTGTGGGCGGCGGCGAGGTCCTCGTAGGCGCGGAGGACGGCGGCGACGGCGCGCCGGGTGCGCCCGCCGTGGGCCGGGTCGGCGGCAGCGGCAGCCCAGCGGATGCGGCCCTCGTGGGCGGCGGTCCGCCGCTCGGCGGGGTCGGCGTCGGCGGGCAGGCCGAGCCGTTCGGCGGCGGAGGCGCCGCGTTCGCCGAGGACGCGCGGCAGCTCCCCGCCGAGCTCCGCGTCGAGGGCGAGCAGCCCGCGGTAGTGGTCGCGCAGCACCTCGAGTTCGAGGAAGGCGCCCTCGTCGTGGTCGAGGGCGAGCAGCGGGGCGAGCGCGGCCTCGGCACGCACCCGCTCGGGCTCCGACGGGGGCTCGGCGGGCCGGGCCTGCACCCGGTAGGCGTGGTCGAGCCGGCCGCGCAGCCGGACGAGGTCGGCGCGGGCGCCGAAGTGGTCCTCCAGCAGGCCGGTGAATCCGCCGATGCCGCTGCGGGCCAGCAGTAGGCCGCGCAGGGCCGGCAGGTCGGCGGCCCGCTCCTCGTGCAGCAGCCGGCAGGCCAGGTGGACGCCGTACGGGGTGAGCAGGCGGCTGAGGGTGCGGCGCCGGTCGGGCGGCACCGGGAGGTCGACGGCCGGATCCTGCTCCCACTGCGGGCCCCGGCGCAGCCGTACGGTCAGCACGTCCTGGTCGGGACGGCCGCTGGGGCGGGCCGTCAGCGGGGCCAGGGCGGCGAGGTCGGCCATCAGCTCCTCGGTCAGCGCGGCGGCGCCGGAGGCGAGCAGGCCGGCGACCGGGCGGACGGTGTGCAGGACGCGGTCGGTGCCGGGCACCGCCATGGTGCCGGCGGCGAGTTCGGCGCCGCGCCGCAGCGGGTCGGGGTGGTCGGGCCAGAGCTGCTCGACCTTGGTGAGGGCGGCGACGGTGGAGATCGGCCCGTGCTCGGCGAAGCCCGCGCCGCGGAGGTCGGCCAGCAGGGTGCGCAGGTTCTCCGCCAGGCCGTGCCATGGGGTCACCACGACGAGGGCGTCGGCCCGGCCGGCGTGGGCCGCGGAGGAGTCGCGGACCTCGGCGCCGGTGCGGCCGAGCAGCCGGAGGGTGGCCGCGGAGTCCCCCTCGAAGACCGAGTCCAGGCCGGGTGTGTCGATCAGGTCGAAGGCGGCGAGCCGGGGGTTGGGGTCGGTGACGGCCAGGTGGTCGATTCCGAGCAGCGGTTGGGCGCTGCCGGCGGTGCGCTCGGCGCCGGCCAGCGCGGCCAGCTCCTCCGGGCGGAACGGCACGGGCGGACGGCCGTCCAGGAAGTGGGCGGTGACGGTCCGTTCGGGGCCGTGCGTCAGCCGGGTGACGGTGAAGGTGAGGTCGGTGATGCCGGTCGGGGCGATCTCCTCGCCGAGGAGTGCGTTGACCAGGGTCGACTTGCCCGAGCTGACCCGGCCGACCAGGGCGATCCCCAGGGGCCGGGCGAGCCCTTCGCGGGCGGCGCGCAGCGCGTCGGCGAGGGGCCGCAGCGCGGGCGGGCCGTCGGCCGCGGCCAGGCCGGCGGCGAAGGCGGCGTCGGCGCGGGCCCGCAGGGTGCGGGGGGAGGTCAACGGCGCCCCGCACCGCTGCTGCGCCCGTCCCCGGCCGGGGAGCCGTCCGGCGCCGGGTCGTCGGCCGCGGAGGGGCCGGGGCCGAGGAAGCGGGCGAGGAAGGCCGGGCCGAGGGCCCGCAGGTAGGGCTCCAGGCCGGGCTCGATCAGGCGGCCGAGGAGGTCGGCGAAGTCGGCCTCGGCGTCCGGCGGCAGGGAGCGGCCCTGCTCCAGGGCGTCGAGGAGTTCGTCGTAGCGGGCGAGCAGGCGGTGGCGCAGCAGTCGGTAGTCGCCGACCGTCCCGGCGAGCCGTTCGCCGGGGAAGCGGCCGACCGGTTCGTGCCCGGCGTCGGCGGGCCACGGCCGGGTGAAGCGGAGGTCCGCGTACTCGACCAGCCGGCCGGTGCGGCGGGCGACGGTGAGGGTCGCGAACGGCGGGCGGACGAGGATGCCGCGCCCGTCCGGGTCGCGGTCGCCGGAGAAGACGGCGAAGCGCAGGTGCACGGCGGGCCGGCCGGTGCCGTCGGGGCGGCGCAGCGGGATCGGCCAGGCCAGGTAGGACTCCATCGGCAGCTGGCTGCGGAAGAACGGGGTGCGGCGCAGCTGCTGCATGAGCTGCCCGGTACGGGTGGCGGCGGGGCCCGGGTCAGTCATCCTCGTCCGTTCGTGCAGCGCCGTCGGCCCGGACGAGGTGGCGTCCGGAGTCCTCCCAGGCGCGGTAGAAGGTGTCCATCGGCACCCGGAAGGCGGCGCCGCCGCCGTGTCCGGGGTCGTTCAGGACGACCACGGGCCGGTCCGGGTCGCTGTAGTCCAGGCCGGTCACCACCACGGCGTGGTCGGCGCCCTGCCCGGGGATGGCCGGCACGCCCTCCAGGGCGGCCTCGGCGGCGTACTGCGGGTCCATGATCTCCTGCGAGTCCACCGGCACGATCACGTGGTCGCCGTCGGCGAGCGCGAAGCGGAGGTCGTCCAGGTTCGCCCCGTCCTGCGCGGCCACGGGGACGCCGTGGTACTCGAGCAGCCGGGCCATGTCGTCGACGGCCGTGCCGTGCGAGGGGTCGTACCAGCCGTGCTCCTCGGCGAGCGCGGAGAGGTCCGTCTCGGTGCGGTCGACACCGGTCACCTGGTCCAGGACGTACTCCTGGGAGACCACGGCGCAGCTGTACGGCTGCTCCTGCTGGTGCCAGTACTGCGCGGCGGCCTGCGGGTCGCCGACCACCGGGCCTTCGGTGTGCAGACCGAACGAGGGCCCGGGCTCCGGGCCGTCCGGGGCGTAGGGGTCGTGCGGCAGCGCCGCGGCGGTGTCCGGGTCCGGGTCGTGCACGGCGTACGGGTCCGTGGGGTCCGCAGCGTGGTGCGCATCCTCGGGCTCCCCGCCGGCGTGCACGTCGTACGACTCGTGGAAGTCGTGCGCATCGTGGGTGTCGTACGAGTCGTGGGTGTCGTACGAGTCGTAAGTGTGGTCGTCGGCCGGGTGGTCCGCGGAGAACGGGTCGTCGGGAGTGTCGAAGGCGATCACGTCCGGTCCTCCGCCCAGGAGATGTCGCCGGCCGCACCGGGGACGGTGACCGGCTCCGGCTTCCGGGCTCCTGCCGCTCCGCCGCCGGCCGTGCGGTCGACGGCGGCTGCGGTGAAGGCCTGGGTGCGGGCCTCCAGTTCGGCGGTGCGGGTGCGGAGTTCCTGCAGCGGGCGGGTCCGTTCGCGGAGTTCGGCGAGGCGGGTGCCGGCGGTCGCCGTGGTGAGGTCCTCGGTGTCCTTGAGGGCGGCGACGAGCCGCTGGTTGGCCTCGCGCTCCTGCTCGATGCGCTCCTCCATCTCCTGTTCGGCCTGCTCGCGGAACTCCTCGCAGATGTCCTTCACCGAGGCCGAGATGTGCGCCGCCTGACGGCGCTTCAGCGGCTGGAGCTGGGTGCGCAGGCTGCTGCGGTCCAGGCGGCGGTCCTCGTTGCGGAGGTCGCGGCCGGCGCTGGCCCAGCCGGCGGCCATGCCGACGAGTCCGCCGACCGCCGCGCCGACGGCCGTGCCGAGGCCGGGGACGACGCTGCCGATGAGGGCGCCGGTGGTGGTGCCCATGGAGCCGCCGAAGGAGAGGTCCCGGAGCCGGCGCTTGAGCCGCCCGGAGCGGTGCTTCTCGCCGAGCCGGCCGCGGACGACCAGGTCGCCGGAGGTGGGTGCGGCCATCTCGGTGGGTCGGGAGCTGCCCATGGCGAGCCCGGTCTCGGCGGCCGTCCGCACGAGGACGGCCGCGGTGGCGGTGCCGGCCCGGGCGTTGATCTCGCCGACCACCTGGGCGGCGTCCGCGGTCAGCTGGGCCACCAGGCGCTGGGGATCGGTCAGGTAGGCGTCCTCCTCGAGGTAGTGGCTCTCGAAGCGGTCCCAGATCCGGGCGTGCCGCTCCTCGGCGTCCCTGCGGAGCTCCTCCTGCACGGTGTCGATCCGCCGCCGGAGGGCCACCCGCCGCTGCGCCCGGCCCTTGCGCAGTTCGGCGAGCCTGGCCTGGTGCTCCAGCGCGCGGCGGCGGAGTTCCCCGACGGTGCGCCGGGTGCCGTCCTCGAGTGCCTCGGTCTGGCCCTCGAGCGGGGCGAGCAGGGCCCGGACGCCGCGGTCGAGGCTGTCGAGCGCGCCGCCCAGGACGCGCGGCACGCCGCGGTGGCAGAGCGCGGCCCACAGGGCGTCGGTCAGTCCTGCGAGGTTGCCGGCCGCCCGGTCCTCCTCGTCGCCGTGGGCGAGGAAGTCGCGGTGGGCGCGGGCGGAGACCGGCACCACGGTGATTTCGGCGGCGGGGCGCCCCAGGGCCCCGGCCAGCTTGGCCCGGGTGTCGGCCAGCACTTCGCCGTAGCCGCCGAGGTCGGTCTTGGTGAGCACGAAGAACAGGGCGCCGGGCGTGTCGGTGGCGGAGACCGCGGAGGCGGCGCGCCGCACCGTCTCCAGGTGGCTGCGGAGCACCGGCTGCGAGGAGTCCAGGACGAGCATCACGGCGTCCGCACCGGGCAGGGCCGCGAGGGTGGCGGCGTTGTGGCCCAGGTAGGGGCCGCCGAGGCCGGGGGTGTCCACCAGGGTGAGGCCCGGGCGCAGCAGCGGGCTGGGGGTGCGGATGTGCACGGACAGCACGCCGCGCCGGTTCTCCGGGTTGCCGTGCTCGGTGCCGTGTTCGCGCAGGCCGCGTCGGTCGACGCGCAGGCCCGGCGTGCCGTCGTCGGTGTCCCGGAGGATCTCGATCGTCTCCTGGTCCCCGTACGAGACGGAGGCCGCCACGCTGGTGGCGATCTCCTCCGCCTCGGGCAGCAGGGGCGGTTCGCCGGTGTCGTCGAGCAGTGCGTTCAGCAGGCTGGACTTGCCGGCCTTGAACTCGCCGAGCACGACCGGCCGGAGCCGGTCGGCGGCCAGGATGTCGCGGGCCTCGGCGAGCGAGCGGCGGGTGGCTTCGGCCCCGTCCCGTCCGGCGGCGTCGACGGCCCGTTCGAAGGTCTCGAGAATGCCCGATCTGATGGCCTCGTAGTCGTCCACGGTGGCAAGCCCCCCTGCCGGCGTCGTAGCGGCGCACGTGTCACGTGTGCAGTCGGCCGTCCCCCGGCGGCAGGTGACTGCATGTCAGAACCTACCGCTCCGGATCGCCCGGGAAACGGCGTTTGCCCGATTCCGCGGACACGGGTGGGCGCGGCCGAGCGCCGAGGGGGTGCGGTCAGGCGTGCGGGACGGTCGGGCCGCCGGCCGTCCGGGGTGCGCCGAGCGGGGCGAGGGTGGCGGCGGCGCCGGCCACGGACTCGGCGAGCAGGGCGGCCGTGCGGCTCGCCTCGTAGAGCTGCTCGCGGGCGTCGCGGGCCGACCGGATGACGTCGTACGCGGCGTCACCGGCGGCGGCGCCGGGGGCGATCCGGCCGGCGGCCTGCTCGCTGCTCAGGAACGCCTCGACCCGGTCCAGGAGTTCGGGCAGTCGGGCGGTGAGCCCGGCGAGGGCGCCGACGATCTCGGCGGCCTCGGCCGTGTGCAGCAGCCCGGGGCGGGCGCCCTGCCGGGAGGCGGCGCCCGCGGCGCGCAGCAGTTCGGCGGCCTCGGCCGTGAGTTCGGGAACGGACAGGTTCGGCGGCACGGGCGGGACGGACGGGTTCATCGGCACGGACGCGTTCATCGGCTGGGCCTCCTCGGAAGTGACGGTGCATCGGCCGGAGCCGGCGAACCGTCACCACCGACCCCGCCGGTGCGTCTCCCCCCGCTGTGCCGCGCCACACGGTCGGATTCGGGACACCCGTACGGCCCGCCCGGCACTCACCCCTTGCGGGCCACGTAGTACACGTTCACCGGGTCGCCCTCGACCGACCGCACCTCCACCTCGCGGAAGCCCGCCTCGGCGAGCATCCGGCGGGCGGTCTGCTCGCCCCAGACGGTGCCGAGGCCAGCGCCGCCGGTGCTGAGCGAGGTGGTCATGCAGTAGAAGACGGAGAAGCAGTACAGCGCCGGTCCGAAGGGGTGGCCGATGTTCTCCTCGAGTCGGCTGGAGGCGGCGATGTCGCCCATCAGGAACGTTCCGTCGTCGCGCAGGGCGGCGGCGATCGCGGCCAGGGTCGGGCCGGGTTCGGCGAGGTCGTGGATGACGTCGAAGGCGGTGATCAGGTCGTACTGCCCGCCGATCCCGGTGGAGTCGCCGACGGCGAGCGCGACGTTCTGCAGGCCGCGGCGTTCGGCCTCGCCGCGGCCGAAGGCGATGCCCTCCTCGGAGCGGTCCAGGCCGTGGAAGCGGCTCTCCGGGAAGGCGGCCGCGAGGACGACCGGCGCGTGGCCCCGGCCGGTGCCCACGTCGAGCGCGTCGATGCCGCTGCGCAGCCGTTCGGCCAGGCCGGGGACGAGCGGGACGATGGTGTCGACGAGCGCCAGGTCGTACACCCGGGCGCTCTCCTCGGCCTGGAGGGCCTGGAAGCGCGGGTACGCCGAGTAGGGGACGCCGCCGCCCTTGCGGAAGGACTCGGCGACCTGCTGTTCGACCCCGCCCATCAGCCCGACGTACTGCATCATGCCCGCCAGGTTGTCGGGACCTCCGGCGGCGGTGAGCGAGGGGGCGTGCTCGGGCGGCAGGGTGTAGGTGCCGGCGTCCGGGTCGTACTCCACGATGCCGCCGACGACCATGCCGCCGAGCCATTCGCGGACGTAGCGCTCGTCGAGCCCGCTCGCCTCGGCGAGGCCGGCGCTGGTGGCGGGCGGAGAACCGGCCATGGCCTCGAACAGGCCGACCTGGTGGCCGACGCTCACCATCAGGGCCAGGGCGGACCCGTTGAGGATGTCGACCATACGGCCGGCGAACGCCTCCTGCTTCTCCTGGTCGAACTGCTCCTGACCGGGCTTCTCCTGCTCGGGCGCGCCGCTCGCGGTTCCGGGACTCGACATGGGGTGCCTCCTCGGGCGCCGGCCCGGCAGGCCCGCCGGGTCCGTGCTCCCAACGTACGCTCGGCCCCGCGTGCACGGCCTGCATGCCGTGCGGTGGCGGGCCTTGACGCACCCGAAGGGGGCACGTACGGTCGATCGATCACGATCGGCAAATGCATCGAAACTTTTCGAAGCGGACAGGCCGACACCACCGCACTCCGCACAAGGACGCTCATGGCCGCACCAGAGGACACTCCCCGGCCGCACCACCAGGACGCCCGCAACCCCGTGCTGCCGGGCTTCCACCCCGACCCGTCCGTCTGCCGGGTCGGCGAGGACTACTACCTGGTCACCTCCTCCTTCGAGTACTTCCCCGGGCTGCCGCTGCACCACAGCCGGGACCTCGTGCACTGGCGGCCGATCGGCCACGCCGTCGACCGGCCCGAACAGCTCGCCCTCGACGGCGTGCGCCCCTCCGGCGGCCTGTACGCCGCCTCGCTGCACCACATCGGCGGCCGGTTCCGGCTGGTGTGCACCCTGGTGGACGGCGTGCGCCGCTCCGGCACCTTCCTGCTCACCGCGGACGACCCGGCGGGCCGCTGGTCGGACCCGGTCTGGCTGCCCGAGGCGCCCGGCTTCGACCCCTCGCTCTTCGTCGACGACGACGGCTCGACCCACCTGCTGGGCACCCGTCAGACCCACCGGGACGGGCGGACGGAGATCTGGCTGCGCGCGGTCGACCTGGACCGCGGCGTCCTCACCGGCGAGGAGCACGTGCTCTTCCGCGGAGCCCTGGTCGGCGCCCGCTGGGCCGAGGGCCCGCACCTGTACCGCCACGGCGGGTACTACCACCTGGTGGTCGCCGAGGGCGGCACCGAGCACGACCACGCCGTCACGGTCGCCCGCAGCACCCGCCTGACCGGGCCGTACGAGAACAACCCGCGCAACCCGGTGCTGACCCACCGCCACCTCGGGCTGGGCCACCCGGTCACCGGCGCCGGACACGCCGACCTCGTCCGCACCCCGGCCGGCGACTGGTACGCACTGCTGCTCGCCTCCCGGCCGTACGGCGGCGGCGGGCACGCCAACCTCGGCCGGGAGACCTTCCTCGCCCGGGTCGTCTGGGAGGACGGCTGGCCGGTGTTCAACCCCGGCAGCGGACGGCTGGAGGAGGTCACCCGGGTCGCCCTGCCGCCGCACCCGTGGCCGGCCGCCGACCCCGTCGACCACTTCGACGCGCCCGTGCTCGGCCCGGAGTGGAACCTGCTGCGCACACCGCGGGCGGCCTTCCACAGCCTCGCCGAACGCCCGGGCCACCTGCGGCTGCGGCTGCTCCCGCAGACCCTGGCCGAGCACGACACCCCGGCGTTCGTCGGCCGCCGCCAGCAGCACCGGGACTTCACCGCCGAGGCGCTGCTCGACTTCGCCCCGGCGGCCCCGGGCGAGCAGGCGGGCCTGGCGGCCTTCTACGACCCCGGCCACCACGTCCGGCTGCTCGTCGACCGGGACGCGGCGGGCGGCCGGCTCGCCCGGCTGACCGTGCGCGAGGGCGGCCGCGACACCGTCCGCGCCGAACGGCCGCTCCCCGCAGGGCCCGTCCGTCTCGCCGTCACCGCCCGCGGCCAGGACTACACCTTCGCCTGCGGCCCGGCCGACGGCGCCGCGGCGGCCCTCGGCACGGTCGACGGCCGCATCCTCAGCAGCCGGCACGCGGGCGGCTTCACCGGCACGTACGTCGGCCTGTACGCCACCGCACCGCACCCGACCACCACCCGCGCGGACTTCGACCTGTTCCGCTACACCGCCCTCTGAACCGGCGCCCCGTCAGGAGGCAGCCGCCACCCGCTCCCGGCCCAGTGCCAGGGCCACCGCCTCCTCGAGCGCCTCCTCGGCGGGGACGGCCACGTCCGGGACGACGCCGACGCCCTCCCAGTTGGTGCCGGTGACCGGGTTGACCGAGCGGGCGGTGGGCACGGTCACCGTGATGTGCGGGGTGACCGGCAGCCGGTCGGTCGGGTGCGCCCCGCCGCGGGTGGTCTCGCCGACCAGCGTCGCCCGCCCGTTGACCTTCAGGTTGTAGGCCAGCTCCTCGCCGCCGGAGAAGGTGAAGGCGCTGGTCAGCACGTACACCGGGCGGTCCGCGTAGCGCGGCCCGGGCACGTGGGCGGAGGTCCAGAACTGGCGGGTGGAGTCCGTGGCGCGGTCGTACACGTCGTTCAGGTGCACCTCGCCGTCCGGGAAGAGGTAGCTGCACCACAGCGCCACGCCGTCGGGCGAGCCGCCGCGGCACTTCCGCAGGTCGAGGACGAGCGCCTCGGTGTGCGTGAGGAGTTCCATCGCGGCGGCGAAGGCGCGACCGCCCTCCGCGGCGTCGGGTATGGACCGCAGGTCGAGGTAGCCGAGGTTGCCGTCGAGCTGCTCGACGCGCCGGATGCCGTAGGCCTCGACGCGGTAGGTGGCGGCCCAGCGGGCCTTCTCCTCGTCCGGGGTCTCCTCCCCCTCCATCGGCTGCGGGTCGTCCCGCCACAGCAGCCGCATGTGCTTGTCGGGGCAGGCCTCCTGCAGGTGGGCGGTCACCGCCTCGCACAGCTCGGGGCCGGCCAGGCCCGTGTACTCGCCGTCGGCCAGGCGGCGCCGGATCGCGGCGTCGACGGCATCGGCCTTCTCGGGGAAGACGTAGCCGGCCCGGATCTTGGCGAGCGCGTCCTCGATGACGTGGTTGATATCGATCACCCGCCGGATGCTAGCCGCAGACCCGCGAGGTGACCACGGGGTTTCCCGAGGACCGCCGGGCCGACGTGACCGACCGTCAGGACGCCTCGCCGCAGGCGGCCACGAAGGCGGCGAGGTCGGCGGCGGTGCGGGCGGGGTCCTCCCAGTACACCACGTGGCCGGAGCCCTCGTGGACGAGCAGTTCGGCCCGCGGCAGGGCGGCCGCCAGCCGTTCCTGGTCGGCCAGTGGCAGGATGCCGTCCCGGTCGCCCCAGACCACCAGGGCGGGTGCGGTGATGCCGTCCAGCCCGTCCGGCCCGGTCTCGTCGAGCAGGCCGCGGAAGGTGTCGCGCCACACCCGCGCCGGGGCGCGGAGGCTCTCACCCACCATCAGGTCGACGAAGTCCTGCGGCAGCGGCCGGCTGAGCAGCGACTCCACCAGCCCGCGGACCACCGCCGGGTCGAGCGGGTCGGTGAAGCGGGAGACGGACTCCCAGAGCTCGGCCGCCCCCGGCTTGTCGGACAGCAGCGCGGGCGAACCGAGGAAGACCAGGCCGCGGATGCGGTCCGGGTGGTCCGCCGCGAACCGCCGCACGGTGAAGCCCGAGCTGGACGCGCCGACGAGGACGGCCCGCCCGATCCCGAGCAGGTCCAGGAACGCCGCCAGGTCGGCCGCGAAGTCCGCCGGCCGGTAGCCCTCCGGCGGACAGCTCGCACCGCCGTGCCCGCGCTGGCTCGGTGCGAGGACGTGCAGGTCGCCGGGCAGCTCGGCCATCAGCGGCTCGAAGGACCGCCAGGAGTCGGCGACGGCGTGCACCAGCACCACCGTCGGCGCCGAGGGCGGCCCCTGCTCGGCGTACGGGAGCACCAACCCGCCGGGCAGCCGCGCCGTCCGGACGGCGGGCTGCGGCGTCGCGGCGCCCTGCGGGGTCACGGCGCCCTGCCCGGGTCGGCCATGCCGCACCTCCTTGCCGGGGCCGCAGGCGTACGGGGCGCCGGGCCTGCGCCCACGGGCCCACGATAGGCCGGGGCGCGGGGGCGGCGCTCGCGGGCGCCGGGGCCGGCCCCGTCAGCTCGGGTCGTAGCGCAGGACGCGGTCGTCGCCTGGACGCGGGTCGCCGCGGCCGTCGGTGTTGTTGGTGACGACCAGCAGGGTGCCGTCGGGCTCGGCGAGCACGGTGCGCAGCCGTCCGTCGGCGTGGTCCAGGTGGGCGACGGGGTCGCCCGCCGCACGGTCGCCGTCGAGCGGGATCCGCCAGAGGCGCTGGCCGCGCAGGCCGGCCATCCAGATCGCACCGTCGGCGAAGGCGATGCCGCTGGGCGAGGCGTCCGCGGGGCGCCACTGGACGACGGGGTCGGTGAAGCCGGGGCGGTCGGCCTGCCCCTCGACGATCGGCCAGCCGTAGTTGGCGCCCGGGCGGATCAGGTTCAGCTCGTCCCAGGTGTTCTGGCCGAACTCGGAGGCCCACAGCCGCCCCTGGGCGTCCCAGGCGAGGCCCTGGACGTTGCGGTGGCCGAGCGACCAGACCGGCGAGCCGGGGAAGGGGTTGCCGGGGGCGGGGGCGCCCTCGGGGGTGATCCGGAGGATCTTGCCGCCGAGCGAGGAGCGGTCCTGGGCGAGCGCGGGACGGCCGCTCTCGCCGGTGCCGACGTAGAGCATGCCGTCGGGGCCGAAGGCGATCCGGCCGCCGTTGTGGTTGTTGCCCTTGGGGATGCCGGTGAGGACGATGGCGGGCTCGGTGAGCTGCGCACCGACCGGGCGGGAGGTGTCGTAGGTGAAGCGGACGATGCGGTTGTCGTCGGTGCCGGTGTAGTACGCGTAGAGCGCCCCGTCGGGGCCGAGGGCGAGGCCGAGCAGGCCGCCCTCGCCGGCGTGCAGCACACCGGGGACGGTGCCGACGTCGGTGCGGTCGCCGGAGCCGGGGTCGATGCGGACGATCCGCCCGGTGTCGCGGGAGCCGACCAGCAGGGCGCCGTCCGGGAGGCGGACGAGGCCCCAGGGCGAGTCCAGGCCGTCGGCGACGGTGGCCGTCGCAGGCGCGGAGGCCGTCGCCGTGCCGGAGGCCGTCGTGCCCGGGGTCTCGGCGGCCGCGGACCCGGTCGGCGGCGCGGCGGAGGAGCTGCAGCCGGCCAGGGCCGCGCAGAGCACGGGCAGCAGGGCGAGGACGGTCGCGGTGCGCGTCTTCACGGGGACCTCCCGGCCGGAGCGTCCGCCGGCGGTGCCGACGGCATCCTCTCCACCTCACCACATCCCGGCCCGGCTTCCCCGGCGAACCCGCCCGGCCGCCCGGGTCACGGGTGCGCCGGCCGGGGAAACGCGGGCGTGCGGCCGGGCCCGCCGCCCGAGGGGGACGGCGGGCCCGGCGGCCTCGGCGCGGGTCAGCAGCTCAGGTTGCTGCCCGGAACGGTGCCGAGGATCTGGGTGAAGCTCTGGTACGAGTTGATCCGGCTCTGCACCTGGGCGGGGTTGCGCCCGTTGCACTCCAGGCTGCCGTTGATGCTGCGGATGGTCTCGCCGAAGCCGGCGCCGTTCACCATCGCGTTGTGCGGCGTCATGGTGCCGGGGCCGGACTGGGTGTTCCAGTACCAGAGTCCGGTCTTCCAGGCGACGGACGAGTCGGTCTGCACCAGGTTGGGGTTGTGCAGCAGGTCGATGCCGAGGGCGTCGCCGGCCGCCTTGTAGTTGAAGTTCCAGCTGAGCTGGATCGGGCCGCGGCCGTAGTAGGCGGCCTGGCCGGCCGGGCAGCCGTACGGCTGCGAGGAGTCGCAGTAGTGCGGGTAGTTGGCGGTGTTCTGCT
The DNA here is from genome assembly GCF_050749075.1 of Kitasatospora dryopteridis. Taxonomy (NCBI): domain Bacteria; kingdom Bacillati; phylum Actinomycetota; class Actinomycetes; order Kitasatosporales; family Streptomycetaceae; genus Kitasatospora; species Kitasatospora dryopteridis. Next base: position 1,009,837 of record NZ_CP192749.1, read on the forward strand.
CGACCACGTAGACCAGGCCGCCGGTCTCGTGGCTGACGTTGGCGAGGAAGGCGGCGGCCTCCTGCTTCTTCACCGTGTCGCTGCCGGTGTTGGCGAACGCCGGGTAGGCGGCCAGCGCGGCCTTGAGGCCGGCGTAGGTGTAGAAGGAGTTCCGGTTCGGGAACATCTGGTTGAACTGCGCCTCGCTGACCGGGAATCCGCCCGGGTTCGAGGTCTGGGTCGGGGTCGGGGTGCTGCCGCCGCCGGAGCAGGTGTAGGGCTCCCAGTACCAGGTGGAGATCACCGGGTCGTAGCCCGGATTGTCGTGCGTGGCCCGGTACAGCTTGCCGTCGGTGTAGCGGACGATGCTGCCGGTGGTGTACGTCCGGCCGGCCACCCAGGCGGGGTGGTCGCAGCTGCTGCCGGTCGGCGTCGGGGTGCTGCCACCGCCGCCGCCGCAGCTGCCCTGGTCGGCCCAGACGCCGGAGCCGCCGGTGGAGGGCGTCTCGCCCTGGGTCCACCACTTGGCGGTCCAGTTGTGGCCGCTGTACGAGGCGGACATACCGCCGGTGTAGACGGAGGAGGAGTTCCAGGCGGCGGCGCAGCTGCCCGCCGAGGCGACGGTGGGTATCGCAACCGCGAGGCCTGCCACGGCCGCGGCCGCGGCGCCCGCCGCGAGGAAACGGCGCTTCACCGGGAGACGGTGCTTCCTTGACACGTGATCACCCCTTCGTGCGGTGGGGGCCGCACGGAGTCGAGGACGGGAGGGAGCCGCCGCGCGCAGGCCTCGGGAACCGATGGGTGCGGGCCGCGCTGCGGGGCTGACCAGGACTCAACCGTACTGGTATATACCTGTCAAGGTGGCCACCGATGGTGCGCCTGAAGGGAACCCTAAGGGCAGCTAAAGGCGCCGGTCGAGCACTTCTGATGATTCGTCAGATCTTGCGGCGGCGCAGCCGCCCGCCGCGGACGAGGCGGCGCAGGCCCGCGAAGCGGCCGAGGCGGTCGAGACGTTCGGCGTTGGCCGCCGAGGCGCGGTCGAGTTCCTCCATGAGGCGGCGGGAGCGGTGTTCCAGGGCGAGTTCGTCGAGCATCCGGTCGATCTCGGCGAGCACCGAGCCGTACAGCTGCCAGGCCTCCGGGTCCTCCTGGACGTGCCGCAGCAGCAGCTGGGCCACGTTCTCGCGGACGGTCCAGGCGGCGGCGAGCTCGGCGGTGAGGCGCCCCTCGGCCTCCTCCGCGCTGCGGCTGACCTGGGTCGTGACGAGGACCGCGAAGCTGACCAGGGCGCCGCCGACGTGGCCGAGCAGCTCCTCCATCGCCACCGTGACGTCCTGGGGGAAGAGCCGCTGTTCGCCGTCGCGGCGTTTGGCCAGGTCGGTGAGGGAGCGGGTGAGCACCCGGATGACGACCACGCAGATCTCCAGCGTGTCCAGGCCGGTGCGCAGCACGATGCGCGACAGCAGGCCCTCGCTGACCCTGGGGTTGAGCCGCAGGCTGTCCTCGGCCTGGCGCAGTGCGGCGTCGACGTCGGCGATGGCCTGGTCGAGGCGGCGGGCCTCGTGCAGCCGGGCGGCGGCCTGTTCGACGGGGGCCGGGCCGCCGAGTTCGTCGGCGATCTCCAGCAGCAGGTGGCGGGCGCGGCGGGCGAGTCCCTCGACGGCCTCGCCGGCGGTGTCGACCCAGACCGGCGGCGCGAAGACGACGTTGAAGGCGAGCCCGACGCCGGCGCCGATGAGGGTCTCCAGTACCCGGTCCCAGGCCTGCGAGGCGAGCTGGGTGGTGCCGAGGATCAGCATGGCGCTGATCGCGACCTCGTTGACGAACTCGTCGACGCGCACGAAGTGCCCCACCACCAGCGAGGCGAGGATGGTCAGGGCGAGGCTCCACCAGGAGAGCCCGACCACCGCGCTGAAGCCGATCGCGATGAGCACGCCGACGATCACCGAGTTGACCCGGCGGATGCTGGTCTTCAGCGTGGAGTAGACGGTGACCTGGACGATGAGCAGGGCGGTCAGCGGCGCCGTCAGCGGCGCCGGCTCGGCGCTGACCTGCAGCGCGACGACGTACGACAGCGTGGCGGCCACCGTGGCCCGCAGGTACAGGGAGACGGTGGGGTCCCCGATCCACCGGCGTACGGTGCCGCTCGTCCGAGTCCACAGTTCGCGCATCATTCCCTTGTACCCGCCGCGCCGCGCCGCACCCGGGCGACGCGGCGCACCCCTCCGGGTACGGCGGACACCCCGCCCCGCCACCGGGGTGGGGCGGCGGGGCGGGGCGCCGGGCGTCAGGCGGACACGAAGCCGCGCACCTGGGCGAGCACCGACAGGTCGGTCAGGAAGCCGATGTGCGTCTGGCAGGCCACCAGGGTGTTGGTGGCGCCGCTGACGGCGGTGCTGGTGTACGGGATGATGATGCCGTCGCAGGGCGAGTACCAGGTGCGGTAGGCGGTGCTGCCGGGGGTCTCGTCACCGCTGTTGAGCGTGGCCAGGAAGGCCGAGCCCGGGTACATCTCCTGGCAGGACGGGTAGACGATGCAGTTCGCCGCGTAGGTGGTGCCGTGGTTGGCGCCGGCCAGCGAGGCCCAGTGCGCGACCTTGGTGTGGCCGCCGAGCTGCTTGACGTACCACCGCGTCACCAGGCCGCCCATCGAGTGGTTGACCAGGTCGACCTGGGAGGCGCCGGTGCGGGCGCGGACCTGGTCGACGAAGGTCGCGAGCTGCGCGGCGCTGGTCTGGTTCGACTGGTTCCAGTCGTACTCGAAGGTGTACAGCTCGGAGGAGCCGTAGCCGCCGGACGCGAACACCGAGAGCGCGGTCGTCCAGTTGGACGCGCTGCCGGTGTAGCCGTGCACGAAGATCACCGGGCGGTGCCCGGCCGCGTGGGCCGTCCCGGAAGGCACCACGAACGCGGTGACGGCCGCCAGGCACAGGAAAAGGGAGCCGAGAATCCGGCGCATCCCTACCTCCAGACAGTGGGTGGGGGAACCCTGACCGGACGTCAGGGCGCCCACAGTCTCGGCGCCGCCGGACGCCGGCGAATCGGTGAAACCACCGGTGCCCGCAACCCGTCCCGGCCTTGTGCGCCCGCCCAGCCGCAGCCCGCCGCCACTGGGCAGCCGGACAGCCTTCCGCCCCACCGGCTGGACCGGCACCGACCGCTCTGCTGACCTGTGCACGCCGGGAGGCGCGCCCGGCGCCCCGCCGCCGCGGGCGGGACCGGCCGAGGACGCGGGGAAGGGCTGCCCATGCACGGACGCGAGACCGAGATCCGGGTCCTGGATGGCCTCGTCGGGCGCGCCCGCACCGCGGAGGGCGGCGTCCTGCTGCTCTGCGGCCCGCCCGGCGCCGGCCGCACCGCGCTGGCCGACCGGGCCGTCCGCACCGCGGCCGCCGCGGGCGCCCTCACCGTCACCGCCCACGGCCACCCCGCCGAGACCGGCCTCCCGTACGCAGCCCTCGACCTGCTCGCCGCCGAACTCACCGCAGCCGCCCTCGCCGCAGCCGCCTCCACCGCCGGACCTGCCGAGGACGCCGAGCCCGCCGGGGCCCCGGCGGCGGCCCACGCGGGCCGCCTGCTCGGCCTGCTGCGTGCCCTGACCGCCCGTCGGCCCGTCCTGCTCGCCGTCGACGACGTCCACCACTGGGACGAGCCCTCCCGGGCCGCCCTCGCCGTGGCCGCCCGCCGGCTCGGCCCCCGCTGCCCGGCCGCCCTGCTGCTCACCGCCGACACCCACCACGGGCCCGACCCGCACCTCGACGGCCTGCCCCGCCTCGATCTCGGACCGCTGCCCGCCGCCGCCGCGGCAGCCCTCGTCCGGGAGGCCGCGCCGGGCCCGGTCGCGCCGACCGTCCTGGAGGCCCTGCTGCGGGAGGCGCACGGCCGGCCCGCACTGCTCGCCGAACTGCTCGCCCGCCTCACCCCCGCCCAGCTCTCCGGCCGGGCCCTGCTGCCCTCGCCGCTGCCCGCCGTCCCGCTGCTGCAGCGCTACACCGCGCGGCTCGCCGCACTGCCGGACGCCGAACGGACCGCGCTGCTCACCCTCGCCCTCGCCGAGGAGACCGCCGCGTTCCGCCCCGACCTCCCGCACCCCGCGCTGTTCCCCGACCCCGACAGGCCCGTCGGCGGACTCGCCACCGGCCTCGCCGCGGCCGGACTGGCCGGCATCGTGCAGGACGGCGGCGACCGGCCGCGCTTCACCGAGCCGCTCTGGCAGTCGGCCGTGCACCGGTCCGCCACGGCCGCCGACCGCCGGACCGCCCACCGCAGGCTCGCCCGGGCCACCGCGGAGACCGGCCCCCGGCTGGCCCACCTCTGGCACGCGGCCGCCGCCGCACCGGGGCCCGACCCCGCCGCGGCCGACGCCCTGGACGCAGCCGTGCGCGCCGCCGGGCCCACCGTGCCGCCCGGCCAGCTCGCCGCCCTGCTCGGCCGCGCCGCCGAACTCGGCCCGCAGACCGTGCTCGCCGCCGACCGCTGGGCCCGGGCCGCCGAGCAGGCCCGGCTCGCCGGGGACACCGGGCGGGCCCGGCTGCTGCTCGCCCGCGCCCGCCGGCTGCCCGCCGACCACACCGTCCGCGGCCGGGCCGCCTACACCCTGGGCATGGCCGAACTCAGCGACGGACCCGTCCGGCAGGCCCGCGCCACCCTCGGCCTCGCCGCCGACCTGCTCGCGGACGCCGAGCCCGACCTCGCCCGCGACGCCCGGCTGCACGCCGCCGAGGCCGCCTGGACGGCCGGCGACCGGGCCGGCTGCCGCGCAGAGACCGCCGAACTGCTCCGCCGGCCCGAACCCGCAGGCCGGACGGCCGCCGTCCCCGCCGTGATGCTGCACAGCGCCCGCGGCACCGCGGCCGCCCTCGACCGGCACTACAGCCGCAGCATCCCCGAACTGCGCCGCACGGTGGCGGACGGCCACCGCGAGACCCGGCCGCCCGCACTGGCCAGGGCGCTGGCCGCGGCCGCCGTGCTCGGCGACGCCGCGGCCGCCCGCGACCTGGCCGCCCGCGCCATCGCGCTGGCCCGCGCGCACGGCCACGAGGCCGCCGTCCCGCACCTGCTGCAACGGCTCGCCTACGCCGAGCTGTACGCCGGTCTCCCCGAACGCGCCGAGTTCCACGCCAGCGAGGGCCTCGCCGTCGCCGAACGCACCGGCCGGCGCAATCCCGCCGCCCACCACCACGCCGTCCTCGCGCTCACCGCCGCCACCCGCGGCGACGCCGCCGAGTGCGCCGAGCACGCGGCCGCCGCGGACCGGACGGCCGTCACGCACGGCCTGGTCACCGCCACGGTCGTCAGCGCCTGGGCACTCGCGCGCCGCGACGCCACCGCAGGACGGCACGACCGGGCCGCCACCCGGCTGCTCGCCCTCACCGCCCCCGGCCCCGCCCAGGGCCACTTCGCGCTGCGGCTGCTCGCCGTGCCCTGCCTGGTGGAGGCCTGCGTCCGGGCCGGCCGCACCGAGGAGGCGCGGCCCGCGGTGCGCGAGTTCTCCGCCTGGGCGTCCGGCGGCGCCGGCGAGCACGCCCGGGCACTCGCCGCCCGCTGCCGCGCCCTGCTCGCCGAGGCCGACGGCGGCGCCCCGGACACCGTCGTCGACCTGCACCACGAGGCGCTCGCACTGCACGCCGCCGCCGACTCCGTCCTCGAACAGGCCCGCACCGCACTCCAGCTCGGCAAGGTCCTGCGCCGCCGCCGGCACCCCGGCCGGGCCCGCCACCACCTGCGCGAGGCCCTGGACGGCTTCGAGCACTGCGGCGCCCGGCCGTGGGCCGAGGAGGCCCGCACCGAACTGCGCGCCGCCGGCGCCGACCACGGCGGGCCCGTCGTCCGGACTCCCGTCGGCGCGCTCACCGCCCAGCAGGCGCACATCGCCCGCAAGGCCGCGGACGGCGCGACCAACAACGAGATCGCCCGGCAGCTCTCGCTCAGCCCGCGCACCGTCGAACACCACCTGCGGAACATCTTCGCCACCCTGGGCATCCGCTCCCGCACCCAGCTCGGGCCGGTGCTCGCCGCCCGGCACGCCTGAGCGCGGCCGGACGCAGGCATGCGGACGGCCCGTTCCCCTGGTGGGGGAACGGGCCGTTGCGGTGCGCGGGGGCCGGGCCGGGTGTGGGGCCGCGGCGGTCGCGTACGGGTCTTACTTGGTCAGGCCGGCCTTGACCGAGCACACCGGCCAGGCGCCGGGGCCCTGCGCGGCCAGGACCTTCTCGGCGACGGCGATCTGCTGCGCCTTGGTCGCCTGGTGCGCGTTCGCGGCGTACGCGTGGCCACCGAACGCACCCCACGTGCTGGAGGTGAACTGCAGGCCGCCGTAGAAGCCGTTGCCGGAGTTGATCGCCCAGTTGCCCGAGGACTCGCACGCGGCGACCTTGTCCCAGGTCGACGCCGGGGCGGCGGAGGCGGTGTTCGCCGTGACGAGGCCGGCCACCGGCAGGACGGCCAGTGCGCCGCCCATGACGGCCATCCGCAGACGCTTGGTGCGCTTGGCGGCGGTGGAGGTGGCAGCGGCGGTCTCGTGACGGAAAAGCATGCGGTTCCCTTCGGGCACGCCCGGGACACACCCGGGCACGGGTCAGCAGACCCGATCGGCCTGCGGTTCATGGGGTACGGCGGCATCGGCATCACCAGGCCCTCGGGCCAGGCGGTCCGCCGCACTGGTTTCGAAGGTAGGGACCCACCACCCACGAAACAAGGTTCGACCACAAACCAGCAGGTCGGGGCACCGTTACCGCAGGTATCCGGCTTCAGAGAACCCCGAAGGCACGGGCCCGAGGGCCGCCGGAAGCCCGCCGATGTGACCGGCGCCACCCGGATTGCGGCGTGAGGCGGGGCACATTGTCGGCGCTCGGTGAAGGCCCGCCGACACCCCGCGAGCGTCCGGCACCCCGGTCGGCGCCTCCCGGATGGCCTGGGTCACACCGACTGCGCACGGTGGCGTTCCGGCTGCTCAGCGGTACCGCGGCGGCCCTCCGGGCGGTGCTGCGGGGCTCCGTTCCGGGTCCGCCCTGTCAGTGGCGGGCCCTACCGTCCCGGCCATGGGCATCTACCTGGTCGACATCGGGACGGCGGACTGGTTCGGCAGCCACGAGGGCGGCTGGGCCGAGACCGCCACCGCGCTGGACGCCGAACTCCTCCGGCGGGGCCTGCCCCCGTACCGACCCGCACCCTCGGCACCGGGCGTCGGCCCGCGCACCGGCACGGACTTCGAGGAGAAGATGAGCCCGCCCGTCGAGGGCTTCGCCCGGCTGTGCGAGGCGCACCTCTCCCCCGCCGAGACCGAGGCTCTCCACAACTGGACGGTCCTGGTGCCCGCCCCCCTCGAAGCGCCCGTCACGCTGCCGATCGGCTGCGCCTTCGACGACGAGACCGTGATCGCCGGCGCCCCCGCCTCGCTCGCCGCCGCCGAGCGGCTGGCCGCGGCGATCGGGCTGCCGCCCGAGACCCCCACGGCGAGCAGCAACCTCCAGCTCACCTTCTGGTTCCTGGACGGCCCGGCCGCCGCACTGGCCGGGACCCGCCCGGGCCCGTGGAGCGAGGACCTGTCCGCCGCCTTCTACACCGCCGTCCACCTGCGCGCCGCCCAGTACGTGCTCCGCACCGGCCGCCCGATCACCTACTGCTGACCCGAACCCTCCCGGCGGGCCCACTCCTGCCGCGTCAGCGCGTACTCCACATCACCGTGCTCGGCACCCTCGATGTACTCCGGCCACTCCTCGAAGAACGTCCGGACGAGCACCAGCCCGGCCTTCTCCAGCACCCGGCGGGAGGCGGTGTTGACCGTCATCGTGGTGGCCACCACCCGCTGGGCCCCCAGATCGCGGAAGGCCGAACCGACCATCGCCCGCGCCCCCTCGGTGGCGAGCCCCCGCCCCCAGCAGGCGGGCCGCAGCCGGTAGCCGAGCTCCGTTCCGCCGGTCAGGCCACGGCTTGCCGCCGGGCGCAGCGAGAACCACCCGAGGAAGCCGCCGGTCGACCTCTCGACCGCGGCGAAACAGCCTGCCCCGGCCGGGAGTTCGCGGTACTCGCGGAGCAGGGCGGGCAGCGTGTCGTGCTCCGTGACGGCGCGCGGGACGGGGCGGCCGTCGTCGATCCGGCGCATCACCTCGGGGTCGCCGTGCAGGGCCGCGAGGTCGTCGAGGTCCGCTCCGGTGAAGGGGCGGATCAGCATGCGCTCGGTCTCACGGCGGTTCGGCACCGTGCGATTCGACCACCGGCGCCGGGCCCGGGCAACCGGATTCCCCCGCCCGTGCGGGATGTTCGCTCTCCGCCGATCCGGTGGCCGCGCGCCGGGCGCGCCGCCAGGATGCTGCCATGCAGCAGCCGGTCTTCGCCCTGGTCCACAGTCCGTCCGTCGGCCCGGCCACCTGGCGGCCGGTGGCCGGGCAACTGGCCGCGGCAGGGCACCGGGTGCACGTCCCGTCGCTGCTGCACGTCGCCGAGGGCGGCCCGCCGTACTGGCCCCGGGTCGTCGACGCGGTCCGCGACGGTCTCACGGGCGTCCCCGCCGACGTGCCGGTGGTCCTGGTGGTCCACAGCAATGCAGGCCTGTTCCTGCCGGTGATCCGGGCGGGCCTCGACCATCCGGTCGCCGCCTCGGTCTTCGTCGACGCCGCGCTGCCGGCCCGGGTCGGGCCCACCCCGGTGGCCCCGCCCGAGCGGCTGGACGTCCTGCGCACCATGGCCGTCGACGGCCGGCTCCCCCGCTGGACGGACTGGTGGGACGAGGCGGACGTCGCCCCGATGTTCCCCGATCCGCAGCTGCGGCGGACGGTCACCGAGGAGCAGCCCGCCCTGCCGCTCTCCTACTACGAGCAACAGATCCCCGTCCCCGTGGGCTGGGACGACCACCCGTGCTCCTACCTGCTGTTCGGCTCCCCGTACGAGGACGTGGCCGCCGAGGCACGCGACCGCGGCTGGCGGGTGGCGCACCTGCCCGGCGCCCACCTGCACCAGATCGTCGATCCGGCCGGCACGGCCCGGCTGATCGTCGAGCTGGCCGGCGCCCGCTGACCCTGAACCACCGCGACCCTGCTCAGGCAGGGCCGGGCGCCGCGGGCCGGGCCGGCACGGCCGCCGAGACCGGGAGGAGCAGGGCGGTGACGTTGTCCTGGCCGCCGGCGGCCAGGGCGTGTTCCACCAGCGCGCGGGCGGCTGGCAGCAGGCTGCGCCCGGGGCAGGCGTTCGGCCGGAGGTCTGCCGTGTCCCGGAGTTCCCCGGCGGTGGGCAGATAGCGCGACAGTCCGTCCGTGCACAGCAGCAGCCTGCCGGGCACCGGCGGCCGGTAGCTGCGCACCTGCGGCACCGGCTCGCCCGCATCGGCACCCAACCAGGCGGCAAGGCAGCCGAGTTCACCGCTGTCGTCCTCGGTGAGCGCCATCCCCGGGCCCTCGTCGGGCAGCCAGTACGCCCGGCTGTCGCCGACCCAGGCGCTCCAGATGCCCTCCGGCCCGCTGATGCCCGCGACCAGGGTGCAGGCCGGGGCGGCGTCCGGTGAGGCGGCGAGCGCGCTCACCGCCCGGCCCGCGCGGACCACCGCCTCGGCGAGCGCGGTCTCCGGCAGGACGCCCTCCGCCAGCCGGGCGGCCAGCGCCGACGCCCCGGCCTCGGCCGCCACCCGGGCCGCCCGTTCGGCCCGCGGCGCCATCGACACCCCGTCGCAGACCACCCCGATCGTCCACGGCCCCACCCTGGTCAGTGCCATGGCGTCCGCGTTCACCCCGCGGTGCCTACCGCGGTCGCACACCCCCGCGGCCCCGCCGTCCGCGACCAGCTCCACCCTCGACCTGAACTCCGGCTGCTGCGCACCGCAGTCCCAGCACCGGCCGTCGGGGGCGACCGTCCCCCCGCACTCCACGCACTCCGTCTCGGTCATCGGCGGGCCATCCTGCCAGACGGCCGCGGAACTGTCCGCCCGTCAGCGCGCACCGGCACGACCCGCGTTGCCGCCTCAGCCGGCGGGCCGGGCGCCCTCGTGGGCGAGCAGGTGCTGCTTGGCGGGGAGGCCGCCCGCGTAGCCGGTGAGGGAGCCGTCGGCGCCGACCACGCGGTGGCAGGGCCGGACGATCAGCAGCGGGTTGGCCCCGATCGCGGCGCCGACCGCACGCATCGCGCCGGGCGAGCCGGCCGCCACCGCGATCGTGGTGTAGGTCGTCGTGGTCCCGTACGGGACGGCTTCCAGGGCGGCCCACACCCGGCGCTGGAAGTCGGTGCCGCGGGGGGTGCACTCCACGTCGAAGCCGGTCGCCTCACCCGCGAAGTAGGCGCGCAGCTGGGCGGAGACCTCACCGAAGGCCGCGTCGTCCCGCCGCCAGCCCTCCTGGACGACCGCACCGCGCTTCTGCCCCGGCAGCGACACCGAGGCCAGCGCAACGCCGCCCGCCGCGGTCGCCGACTCCTCCCCGACCAGCAGCAGCGCGCCGACCGGGCTGTCGACAGTGGTGTACAGCGTCATGTTCCCGTTCCTCTCCGATCCTCCCGGCAGCCCTGCACCCGGGGTGCATCCGGCCGCCGACCTCCACTGTGCCGCCTCCCCACCCCGCCGACCGGCGGATTTCGGACATGGCCCTCGGCGGCCACCCCGAGGGGTCGACCCCTTTACCCCGCGGGGAGTGTCTGTTCGGTCCAGATGGTCTTTCCGAAGGGTGTGTGCCGGGTCCCCCAGCCCTGGGTCAGCTGGGCGACCAGCAGGAGGCCGCGGCCGCCTTCGTCGAAGCTGCGGGCGCGCCGCAGGTGGGGGGCGGTGCTGCTCGTGTCGGAGACCTCGCAGATGAGGCTGCTGTCGTGGATGAGCCGCAGTTCGATGGGCGGGCGCCCGTAGCGGATGGCGTTGGTGACCAGTTCGCTGACGACGAGTTCGGTGACGAAGGTGGCGGCGCCCAGCCCCCAGGCGGCGAGTTGCCGGGCCGCGAGCCGGCGGGCGTGGGAGACGGCGGCGGGGTCGGGGGGAACGTCCCAGGTGGCCACCTGGGAGGCGTCGAGGGCGCGGGTGCGGGCGAGCAGCAGGGCGATGTCGTCGGAGGGGGTCTCCGGGAGCAGCAGTTTCAGGATGTCGTCGCAGGTCTGCTCGAGGGCGGGCCCGCCGCGGGCGAGCGCGCGGGTGAGCCGGTCGATGCCGTTGTCGACGTCGTGGTCGAGGGATTCGACCAGGCCGTCGGTGAAGAGGGCGAGGACGCTGCCTTCGGGCAGGTCGAGTTCGGCGGATTCGAAGGGCAGGCCGCCGAGTCCGAGCGGTGGTCCGGCGGGCAGTTCGGGGAAGTGGACGGCGCCGCCGGGGCGGACGACGGCCGGCCCGGGGTGGCCGGCCCGGGCGAGGGTGCAGCGGCGGGAGACCGGGTCGTAGACGGCGTAGAGGCAGGTGGCGCCGACGTCGCCGGCTTCGCGGCCGTCGGCCTCGGCGGTGCGCGGGTCGGCCTCCCGGTCGAGCCGCAGGACGAGGTCGTCGAGGTGGGTGAGGAGTTCGTCGGGCGGGATGTCGACGTCGGCGAGGGTGCGGACGGCGGTGCGCAGCCGGCCCATGGTGGCGGAGGCCTGGATGCCGTGGCCGACGACGTCGCCGACGACCAGCGCGACGCGGGCACCGGAGAGCGGGATGACGTCGAACCAGTCGCCGCCGACGCCGGCCTGCGGGCCGGCCGGCAGGTAGCGGGAGGCGACCTCGACGGCGGCCTGCCGGGGGGCGCGGTGCGGCATCATGCTGCGCTGGAGGGCGAGGGCGGTGTTGCGTTCGAAGGTGTAGCGGCGGGCGTTGTCGATGCTGAGGGCGGCCCGGGCGGTGATCTCCTCGGCGAGGAGCAGGTCGTCGGCGTCGAAGTCCTGGTCGGTGCGGTGCCGGACGTAGAGGACTATGCCGAGGGTGGTGCCGCGGGCGAGCAGCGGGGCGACGATCATCGAGTGGCTGCCGGCCTCGGCGGCGCGCCGGGCCCGGACGGGGTCGACGGCGAGCCAGCGCCGGACGTCGGGGTCGTCGATGTGGTGCCGTGAGGGCCGTCCGGTGGCGAGGGCGCGGGCCATCGGGGAGTCGGCGGGCAGGTGGTCGGTCTGGCCGTGCGGGACGGCGGACTCGGGGCAGCCCACCAGGACGGACTGTTCGGCGGCCCGGCGGAATACGGGCGGCCCGACGGCGGGGTGCGGGCCGTGCTCGCTGCCGGGGAAGGCCTCGGTGCCGTGGAAGACGCTGTCGAGCAGGTCGACGCTGACGAAGTCGGCGAACCGCTCGGTGGCGACGTCGGCGAGTTCCTGGGCGGTGCGGGTGACGTCGAGGGTGGTGCCGATGCGGACGCCGGCCGCGCTGACGACGGCGAGCCGCTGCCGGGCCCGGTACTGGTCGGTGGTGTCGAGTCCGCCGATGGCGACGCCGCGGACGCCGCCGTCGGGGCTCTTGAGCGGGTAGAGGACGGTCGTCCAGGCCTGGGTGCCGGCCTCGCTGGGGGTGTGGACGAAGTTCTCGTCGCGGACGGTCTCGCCGGCGGTGAGGACGTGGCCCATCAGGTCGCGGAGCCGGTCGCGGGGCAGTCCGGAGCAGCGGCCGACGACGTCCGCCATGAGCCGGCCGAGGGGTTCGTCGACCTCGCCCATGATCCGCAGCACTTCGTTGTTGGCGCCGACCAGGCGGGTGTCCCGGTCGTAGACGCCGACGGCGATGGGCAGCTGGGCGAAGGCCCATTCGCGGAGCTGCTGCGCGCCGGCGGCGCCGTCGCCGGCCGCCGGGGAGGCGGTGACGGCCCAGGCGGGCGCGGTGTCGGCGGTGTGCAGGGGGGTGGCGCGGAGGTCGGCGTGGACGGTCCGGCCGTCGCGGTGGCGCAGGGCGATCCGGCCGCTCCACTCCGCGCCGTCCTCGATGTGCTCGCGGGCGGCGGGGGGCGGCGGTGCGGCGAGCAGGTCGGCGGCGGGGCGGCCGAGGACCTCGTCCGGGCGGTGGCCGAGCAGGTGCTGCGCGCCGGGGCTCCAGGCGGTCAGCACGCCGTCCGGGCCGACGACGGCCGCAGCCGTCCCCGCCGGGGAGGGATGTCCGCTCTCCGGTGCGTCGGCTGTTTCGTGCATCGATGCTCTTCCCGCCGTCGCCGAAGCCCCCGCCGGTCGTCCCCGCGGACCGGGCTTCCACGCGTGCACCCTCCAGCATGGCCCGTGGGCCGGTGGCGATCAACCGAGCGCCGGGCCGGGCGGCTACTCGTTGACCAGGACGGGCAGCGTGAGGACGGCCCCGCTCGGGGTGCCGGTGAGCTTCTCCGCGGGGACGGTGATGTCGATGCCGTCGCCGCCGGCGCGGGGGCCGTCGTGGCGGCCGGAGGACTCGTCCTCCTCCTGGTAGTGGAAGGCGCCGGTGCCGACGAGGGCGCCGTGCGCGTCGTAGAAGGCGGCGCGGAGTTCGAGGGCGAGGACGTCGCTGACGTCGGAGGTGACAGCGAGGTGGCCGGTGACGGCCCTGCCGCCGTCGAGCCGCAGGCCGGTGAGGCGGACGCGGTCGGTGAACGGGCCGTCCTCGATCCTGACCTCGCCGGGGCCGGGCGGTGCGCTCAGGACGGCGGCGGGGGCGGCGGCCTGCTTGGGGGCGGGCAGCGAGAGCGAGGGGACGGGGGCGGGCTGCGGGTCGGCGGCCGGTGTGCCGGAGCAGCCGGCGAGCGCGCCGAGCAGCAGTGCCGAGAGCAGGGCGGCCGTGGCGGGGCGGACGGGCGGACGGGCCTTCATGGTGCTCCTGGGGTCGGCACGGCGGCGGCGGGTGTCGGTGGGGCGGGTGCCGGCGGGGCCGGGAGGTGTCTTCCTCCCTGCCCCGCCGTGGGCCGCGCGCCGCGGGCCGGTGCCCTCGGCGCGGGGCCGCGCGGTCAGTGCCGCGGTGCCTTGCGGAAGAGCGCGGCGTACATCTTGCCGTAGAGCTCGGTGTTGTCCTGGCTGGCGGCGAACCGCTGGCCGCCCGGGCCGTAGGCGAAGATCGGCACGTCGGCGCCGGTGTGGTTGCCCGACAGGTAGGTCAGCCAGAGGCTGGCGTCGGCGCTGCCGTCGGTGACGCCGGCCGGGTCGTCCGGGGTGCGGAACGTCGCCGGGGCGAAGTTCTTCGGGTCCTTGGCGCCGGCGCCGTTGACGATGCCACTGGAGCGGGCCGGGTCCTTGGCGCCGCTGGTGGAACGGCTCGGGGTGCTGTTGTTGGCGGTGTTGCCGCCGTCGGTGTTGGCCGGCGGGGCGGCCGCCTCTGCGTTGGTGTAGGAGCCCCTCTCGATGATGTTGAAGCCGGCGCACTCGTGGTCGGCGGTGACGACGACGAGGGTGTGGCCGTCCTTCTTGGCGAAGTCCACGGCGGCGGCGACCGCGTCGTCGAAGGCCTTGACCTCGGCGAGGGTCTGCGCGGCGTCGTTGGCGTGCGAGCGCTTGTCGATCTGCGCGCCCTCGACCTGCAGGAAGAAGCCCTTGCGGTTGTTCTTGCCGAGCAGCGAGACGGCCTTGTTCGTCATCTCGGCGAGGGTGGGCTCCTGGCGCTGCGGGGCGTCGGCGGGCAGGCCGGCCTTGGCCTGCTCGACCGTCAGGTTGCCGCGGTTGAACAGGCCGACGACCTTGCGGCCCTTGGCGGCGGCGAGGTCGGCCTTGGTGGCGGCCTTCTGGCTGGCCGCGGTCTGGGCGGGCAGTGCCGGGTCGCCGAAGCTGCCGAGCACCTGGTAGCCCTGGGCCTGGAGCGCCTTCTGGTCGTCGGGCTCGAAGCGGGCCAGGCCGCCGCCAAGGACGACGTCGGCGGTGCCGTTGCGGGCGATCTGCTCGGCGATCGGGGTGATCAGCGTGCGGTCGGCCGGGGCGGACTCGTACGTGCCGTCGGCCTTCTTCGGGAGGCAGGCGGCGTCGGTGTAGACCGGGCCCTGGCAGCCGCGCAGCAGGGCGTGGCTGAACTGGGCGGCCGGGGTGGCGTCGGTGATCTCCGCGGTGGAGACGTTGCCGGTGGCGAAGCCGGCCGCCTTGGCCTGCTCCATCAGCGTGGCGACCTTCTTCTCGTACGCGTCGACGCCGATCGCCGCGTTGTAGGTCTTCACGCCGGAGGACCATGCGGTGGCGGAGCTGGCCGAGTCGGTGACCAGGGCGGGACGGGTGCTGTCCTTCTCGACGGCGTACGTGGCGACGGCGCCGGTGAAGGGCAGCTTCTCCATGTTCAGCCGGCCGGCGGCGCCGTAGTAGCGCTCGCGGCCGGCGGTGACGTGCGTGCGGCCCATGCCGTCGCCGAGCAGGTAGATGACGTTGCGGATCTCCGCGTGCCGCTCGCTCTGCTCGGCCGGCTCGGAGTGGGCGGTGACCGCCGCACTGCCGACCAGGCTGCCCGAGAGTGCCAGCACGGTGGCGGCCTTCAAGGCCCTGCGCTGCATCAGGGTGTCTCCTCGACACATCGGCGCGCCCGGCGGGTTGCTGCCGCACGCGCACCCGGGGATCGCCCGGGCGGTGTGAAGATAGGAGCACGAAGTGAACCGAATCCGCCGTGAACATGACGTACGGTCGAACACCTGACCCTGCATCAAGGGTCAACCGCCCCTGAGGTAGTGCCCCCGGCGGTGTCCCTACGGGGTGCCCCCGCACAGGGCCTGGCGGTACAGCGCCGTCAGCGCCTCGTCGACGGGGTGCGGCCTGCCCGAGGGGTCCGGTGCGCTCCATCGCATGAGGTTGATCGCGACGGACATCCGGCGCCGGCCGTCGGCCCGGGTCAGGGACATCGTCCCGGCCCCCCAGACCGTGCCGTCGTGGCCCCAGAAGGTTCCGCACCCCGGGATGTCGACCCGGTGCAGCCCGAGGCCGTACTGGACCGTCGTGCCGTCCAGGGCCCGGACCGGGATCGTCCGCTGCATCTGCTCCAGCGAGGAGCGGCCGACGATCCCGCCGTCGAGCAGCCGGCCGTAGAAGCGGTTGAGGTCCTCCATGGTGGACACCAGTCCGGCCCCGGTCGTCACCCAGGACATGTCGTAGACGCTGTAGTCGCGCGGCGGGTCGAGCACGCCGAACAGCGCCTCGTACATCCGCGAGTGCGGCCCCTCGATGCGCGGCCCGGTCGGGAACCCGGTGTGCCGGAGGCCGGCGCGCTCGATGACGTTGCGGGTGATGTACTCCTCGGCCGGGGTGCCGGTCACCCGCTCCAGGAGTTGGCCGAGGAGCAGGTAGTTGGTGTTGGAGTACACCCCGGTCGGGCCGCCCGGTTCGCCGGTCGGCGGGGCGGAGAGCCCCAGCTCGATCAGTTCGGCCGGGCGGAAATGCCGGAAGCGCCAGGGCGCGGCGCAGCGCGTCCGCGAGCGCGGCGATCTGACGTTGCGACACGTCGGCGGACAGGATCGCCTGCGAGCCGTGGAAGGTGCCCGGCCACTGGTGCAGCTCCACTGAGACGCCCGCCTGCAGCAGGCGCACCGCGTACGCGATGTCGTCGTCGCGGTTCGGGTCGTACTCCGCGGTGGCGATGTAGGCGGGCGGCAGGCCGGACAGGTCGGCGGCCCGGGCTGCGGCGCTGTACGGCGCGCCGGTGCGGGTGCCCAGGTAGTGCTGCCAGGACTGGGCGACGATGGCGGAGTTGACCCAGGGCGTGTCGGTGAAGTTCCGCTGCGACCAGGTTTCCTGTCGGTCGTCGAGCTCGGCTTCGTTGAGCAGCTGGAAGCGGATCGACGGGCCTCGCTCGTCGCGTGCCCGCAGCGCCACCGCGGCGGCGAGACCGGCGCCGGCGCTGTGCCCGCCGACGGCGATGCGGTCTGGGTCGACGCCGAGTTCGGCGGCGTGCCCGGCCGTCCAGCACAGCACGGCGTAGACGTCGTCCAGGGCGGCCGGGAACGGGTTCTCGGGGGCGAGCCGGAAACCCACCGAGACGATCATCTGGCCGGAGCCTTTGGCGAGCCGGGCGGCCCAGTGGTGCTCGGTGTCCACGTTACCGACGACGTATCCGCCGCCGTGCATCCACACGACGGCGCCGCGGGCGCCGCGCGGTCGGTAGATCCGCACCGGCACGTCGGGATCGGCGGGCACCGTGCGGTCCTCAATATCCAGATCGGAGGTGTCCGGGGCGGGCCGTGCGGCGGCCATCGCGGCGTACTGCTCGCGCTCGCGGAGCGGTTCGGTGAGGTCGGCCCGGGGGAACAGCGGGACGAATGCTTCGAGTTCGGGATCCATGCTCATGGATGCCATCCTCACCGCCGCCTGGCGGTCGGTCAGCCGCCGTCCGTCGCGCGTTCCGGCCCGATAGCGCACCGCTCGGCGCGAACCTTGTGCGGGGTCCGCTGCCTATCCTGCTGCCATGGAGGCACTGGCCGTACGGCTGTCTGGGCTGGATCCGTACGTCGACGGCGCGATCCGGATCGTGGCGTTCTACGACACGCTGATGCGCCGGCGGGTGGATCTCGCCGCGCTCGCCCGCGCCTCGGCGGGCCTGGCCGAGTGCGGGGCCGGGATCCGGCTGCACGGCACCGGGCAGGAGATACGGGTCTCGCCCGACGGGACCCCGGCGTCCGCCTCGCCCGCACCGGCGTCCACCACCGCGCCGATCACCCTCGACGAGGAGGAGATCGGCACGGTCTGGCTGGAACGCCCCGGCGCGGCCCACCAGCTCGACGAAGTCCTGCTCGACCGACTCGCCCTCGCCGCCGCGGCCACCGTCGAACGCTACGCCCCGGCGCGGACCACCATGGCCGACCCCGCGCTGGTCGAACTGGCCGTCAGCCCCGGCACCGACGAGGCGGCCCGCGCCCGCGCGCTGCGACTGCTCGGCTTCGCCGCCGACCTGCCCGTGCAGGTCGTCGCCGTCCGCACCCCGCGCCCGCTGGACCGGCTCGGCCGACTGATCTGCCCGGGCCGCCCGGTCAAGGCGGCGCTCCTCGGCGAGGTCGGCGTCATCCTCGCCACCACCGTCGACCGGGCCCGGTTCCCGGACAGCGTGCGCGCGGGCATCGGCACCGCCGACCGCCCCGACCTGTCCTGGCCGCAAGCCCGCACCGCGCTCCGCTTCACCACCCCACGCGAACCCGTCATCCACCACGCCGACCTCGGCGCCCTCGCCCTGCTGGCCGACGTACCCGACGACCTGTCACGCACCAACCCGGACGTCGCCGGGATCGCCCGCCTCACTGCCGAGGACTTGGCCACCCTCGACGTCTACCTGCACAGCGGCTCCCTGCGCCGCGCCGCCGACCAGCTCCATCTCCACCACAGCAGCGTCTCCCGCCGCATCGACCAGCTTGCCCGCACCCTCCGCCTCGACCTCACCACCCCGACCGGCCTCACCCGCGCCCGCCTCGCCCTCACCGCCTGGCGCCTACCGGTGTCTGGGTGTCCTCCCGCGGCACCGGCGCGGTGGCCGGCCTCGCCTCCTGGGGCCTGGTGATCGGCACCCTGATCCCGGGCACCCTGCTCGTCGTGCTCGGCCTGGTCTTCCTCGGCCAGGGCAACCCCTCGGCCGCGCCGATGAACGCCAGCCACCTCTTCCCGGCCTGGACGGGCCTGGCCAGCCTGGTCCTCATCGTCAACAACTTCCTCAGCTACTCGGGCATGGAGATGAACGCCGTCCACGTCTCCTCGCTGAAGGACCCGCCGAGGGAGTTCCCGAAGTCGATGTTCCTGGCGATGGGCCTGGTGCTGCTGATCTTCATCCTGCCCGCGCTGGCGATCAGCTGGGTGGTGCCCTCCGACCAGCTGAGCCTCACCGCCGGCGTGATGCAGGCCTTCGACGCGTTCTTCCAGTACTTCGACATCGGCTGGCTGACCCCGGTGATCGCGGTCGGCCTGGTCGCCGCCTCGCTGGGCGGCATGCTGACCTGGCTGGCCGGCCCGTCCAAGGGCCTGCTGCTGATCTCCCGCCAGGAGGGCTACCTGCCGCCGTTCCTGCAGCGGCTCAACGCGCACGGCGTGCAGCAGAACATCCTGGTGACGCAGGGCGTCGTGACCACCGCCATCGCGCTGATGTACGCCTTCATCCCGAACGTCTCCAGCGCGTACTGGATCTTCTCGGTGATCACCACCCAGGTGTACCTGATCATGTATCTGCTGATGTTCCTGGCCGCCATCCGGCTGCGGCGCACCCAGCCCGACCACCCGCGCGGCTACCGGGCACCGGCGTTGGTCGTGCTGTGCGTGACCGGCTTCCTGGCCTCCGCGGCAGCGATGGTCATCGGCTTCGTGCCGTCCTCGCAGTTCGGCGGCGGCAGCGTCTGGTCGTACGTCCTGATCGTCGGCGGCGGCCTGCTGCTGCTCGGCCTGATCGTCCCGTTCGCCTTCCTGAAGACCCGCAAGCCGAGCTGGCGGCAGCCCGAGGCGGCCGCGGCCGAGGGAGGCGCGGCATGAGCCCGACCAGGATGGCCTCCGAGCACCGCCGGATCTACATCGGCGCGATCGTGCTGCTGGTCGCGATGCTGGTCATCGGCCTGCTGACCTACACCCAGCAGCACGCCACCAACGAGTCCTTCAGCAAGGCGCAGCAGCTGTCCGACGAACTGGTCTCGGCCGGCTACCGCGCGGTGCCGGACCAGGAGCAGATCGCCAAGACGCTGGGCACCGACGGCGGCGCCGTCTGCGAGAACCCGGCCGGGGCGCTGAAGAACGCGCTGTGGAAGGTCGACCTGGCGAACGGCGCGGGCGGCCCCGGCCGGCGGCCGATCGTCGCCGACGCCAAGGCGGCGGAGGCCGAGGCGATCGTGCTGAACGTCTACTGCCCGGACAAGCTGGACGAGTTCCGCGACAAGCTCGACGACCTCGAGACCGCCAAGACCGTGAACACCTGACCCGACCGACGGCCGTGCCGCCCGCCCCGGGCGGCACGGCCGCCGCGCGAGACCCGGGAGCCCCGCATGCCCGACCCCGCCGACGACCTCGCCGGGCGGATCGCCGCCCTGATGCCCCGCGCCAGGGCCGACCTGGCCGAGCTGGTCGCCATCCCCTCGGTCGCCGACCCGCGGCAGTACCCGCCGGAGCACTGCCGGCAGGCCGCCGAGTGGGTCGCCGCCTCGTTCACCGAGGCCGGACTGCGCGACGTCCACCTCGCCGAGACCCCGGACGGCAGCCACGCCGTGATCGGCCACCGTCCTCCCCCGCCGGGCGCCCCCACCGTGCTGCTGTACTGCCACTACGACGTGCAGCCGCCGCTGGACGACGCCGCCTGGACCTCGCCGCCGTTCGAGCTCACCGAGCGCGGCGGCCGCTGGTACGGGCGCGGCGCCGCCGACTGCAAGGGCAACATCGTCATGCACCTCACCGCGCTGCGGGCGCTCGGCGAGGACGTCCCGGTCGGCCTCAAGTTCGTCGCCGAGGGCTCCGAGGAGCAGGGCACCGGCGGGCTGGAGGCGTACGTCCGACAGCACACCGACGAGCTGCACGCCGACGCCCTGCTGATCTGCGACACCGGCAACGCGGCGGTCGGCGTGCCCACCGCCACCACCAGCCTGCGCGGCCTGGCCAGTGTGGTGGTCACCGTGCGGACGCTGGCCGGCGACATGCACTCCGGGATGTTCGGCGGGCCGGCCCCGGACGCCCTCGCCGCACTGATCCGCATCCTCGACTCGCTGCGCGACGCCAACGGCGGCACCCGGATCAAGGGCCTGGACGGCGGCGGGATCTGGCCCGGCGTCGGCTACGACGAGCAGCAGTTCCGGGCGGACGCCGGCGTGCTGGACGGTGTGGCGCTGACCGGCTCCGGCACCGTCGCCGACCGGCTGTGGGCGCGGCCCGCGGTCACCGTCCTCGGCATCGACTGCCCGCCGGTGGTCGGCTCGGCCGCCGCCGTCCCGGCCGCCGCCCGCGCCCGGGTCAGCCTGCGGGTGCCGCCCGGCACCGACCCGTACGCCGCCCGCGACGCGCTCGCCGCCCACCTCCGGGAGGCCGCCCCCTGGGGCGCCCGGGTCGAGGTGGAGAGCGAGAGCACCGGCTCGCCGTTCCGCGCCGCCACCGACGGCCGGGCGTACGCGGCGCTCGACCGCGCCATGCGGCAGGCCTACGGCCTGCCGATCTCCTACCTCGGCCAGGGCGGCTCCATCCCGCTGTGCAACGTCCTCGCGGACACCTACCGCGAGGCGGAGATCGTCCTGATGGGCGTCGAGGAGCCGCGCTGCCTCATCCACGCGCCGAACGAGAGCGTCGATCCGTCCGAGATCGAACGCATGGCCCTGGTCGAGGCGTTGTTCCTGCGGCACTACGCCGACCGTTCCTGACCGCCCGTCCGAGAGGCCGCACCCATGCCGAAGCCGTTCACCACCGAGGACTTCGCCCACCGGATGGCCCGCGCCGTCGAGTCCGCCGCCCTGGCCGGGCTGTCCGGACTGGTCGTCACCCCGGGGCCCGACCTGGTCTACCTGACCGGCTACCGGCCGACGGCCATGACGGAACGCGTCACCGCACTGCTGCTCGCCCCCGACCGCGAGCCCGTCCTGGTGGTGCCCCGGCTGGAGCGGCCGGACGCCGAGGCGGCCCCCGGCGCCGGAGCCGTCCGCTTCACCGACTGGACGGACGGCAGCGACCCGTACCGCGGGACCGTCGCCCCCGCCCTCGACCCGGCGGGCCGGTACGGCATCTCCGACTCCGCCTGGGCGCTGCACCTGCTGGCCCTCCAGGAGGCCCTGCCGGGCAGCAGCTACACCTCGCTCACCCGGGCGCTGCCGATGCTGCGCGCCGTCAAGGACGCCGACGAGCTGGAACGCCTGGCCGCGGCCGGCGGCGCCGCCGACGCCACCTACCGGCGCATCCTGGAGGTCCCGTTCGCCGGGCGCACCGAGAACGAGGTCGCCGCCGACCTCGCCTCGCTGCTGCTCGAGTACGGCCACAGCCAGGTCGACTTCACCGTGGTCGGCTCCGGGCCGAACGGCGCCAACCCGCACCACGAGGCCGACGACCGGGTCATCCGGGAGGGCGACACCGTCGTCCTCGACTTCGGCGGCCTCAAGGACGGCTACGGCTCCGACACCACCCGCACCGTGCACGTCGGTGCGGACGCCCCGGCCGAGGTCCGGGAGGTGCACGAGGTGGTGCGGCACGCCCAGCAGAAGGCCTTCGAGGCCGTCCGTCCCGGCGTCGAGTGCCAGGAGATCGACCGGGTCGCCCGGGCGGTCGTCACCGAGGCCGGGTACGGCGAGTACTTCATCCACCGGACCGGCCACGGCATCGGGCTGACCACCCACGAACCGCCGTACATGGTCGAGGGCGAGCAGCAGCGTCTGGTGCCCGGGATGTGCTTCTCCATCGAACCGGGCATCTACCTGCCCGGCCGGTTCGGCGTACGGATCGAGGACATCGTCACGGTGACGGAGACCGGCGGCCGCCGCTTCAACAACACCCCCCACGCCCTCGGCACCGTCGCCTGAAGGCAACGCAACGGGGCATCCCACAGGGGCGCGTGTGGCACCTACGGATTGCCCTGCTGCGGCAGGTCGTCGGGGACGATGTCGTGGGCCAGGGCGAAGCGGGTCAGGTCGACGCGGCGGCGGGAGCCGACCTTGTCGCGGAGGCGGTCCAGGTGGGAGTGGACGGTGTGCTCGCTGATGCCGAGCCGCCTGGCGATGCCGTGGTCGGTCTCTCCGCCGGCCAGCAGGGCGAGGATCTGCCGCTCCCGCTCGGTGACCCGGCACGTCCCGTCCGCCCAGGGCCGCAGCGCCAGCGCCGCGGAGACGTACGGGCAGCCGGAGGCGACCAGCCGGACGGCGGCGAGCAGTTCGGGTTCGCCGGCCTGCCGGCTGAGGCAGCCGCGGGCGCCGGCCTGCATCGGCGGCACGATGTCGCGCTGCAGCTCGGAGCAGAGCACCACGACCTCCAGCCCGCGGGCATTCAGCCGGTGCACCACCGCGGCGAGTTCGGCGGGCGGTAACTGCAGGTCGAGCAGGACGACGTCGCCCGGCTGCAGGGCGTCCTCGGCCTCGTCCACGGACGGCGCTCCGACGGTGCACTCGAGGTCGTCCGCGGCGCCGACGACCTGGGCGAGGCCGCGCCGGAAGAGCGGGCAGTCGCCGATCACGGCGACGCGGCTCGGTGGTGCGCTCATGGCGTGGTCCTCGGGGGCGACCGTCGTCGGGCCGCGGCCCGGGGCTCGCGGTCCGCACGCCTCCAGTCTTCGCCCCGCCGCTTCCTCCGGCACCCGGAGGGCGGAACCGGGATGTGGTGCGGTCCGCACCGGCCCGCGTGATCCTGGGGCTGTGGCACCGGCACGGCCGAGGAGGCGGGTTGCACGCGGAGGCTTCGGGCCCGGACGCCGCCGACGCCTCGATCGACCGGGCGGCGGCCGCCCTGGCCACCCATGGCGAGGAACTGCTGCGGTACGTCCTGGAGGACGCCCCCGTCGGCCTCGCCGTCCTCGATCCGGAGCTCCGCTGGCAGTACGCCAATGCGGCCTTCTTCCGCACTGTCGGCCTCGCCCCCGGCGACCTGCTGGGCCTGCCCGCCGCCGACACACCACTCGCCGCCGCCGCACCCGCCCTGCAGGCCGTCCTCGGCGGAGGACGACCGCAGGAGCCCTCGGCCGGCCACCCCGCCGCGCCGGGGCTGCGGCTGCGCGCCCGGAGGCTGGAGATCCGCGGCCGGACGGCCGGGCTGGTGGTCGCCGCCCTCGGCCCCGGGAACGGTGACGGGCAGCGGGCCCCGCACGAACTGGAGCAGGCCCGCGCCCGGCTGACCGTCCTGGACGCCGCCGCCGGCCGGATCGGCACCACCCTGGACGTCGACACCACCTGCGTGGAACTCGCCGAGTTCACCGTGCCGGCCATGGCCGACGCCGCCGTCGTCGAGCTGCTGCCGCCGGACGCCGTCGAACGCGGCGCGCACAGCGGGACGCTACGGCTGCACCGGGCCGCCGTGGTCTGCGCGCCGGCGCTGCGGCCGCACCTGGCGCCGCTCTCCAGGGCCGGCGAGTCCGTGCGGTACCCGCCCGGCTCCGCGGCGGCGCACAGCCTGCGCACCGGGGTGCCCGTCCTCGTCCGGCCGGCCGACGGGCCGTGGCCGGGCTCCGCGGAGAAGGGCGCCCCGGAGGCGTACCGGGCGGCCGGGCTGGACGCGATGCTGACCGTGCCGCTCATCGCCCGGGGCCGGACGCTCGGTGTGCTGACGCTGGCCCGCACCCGGGAGCCGGTCCGCCCGTTCACCGAGGACGACACCGTGCTGATCGGCGACCTCGCCGGCCGGGCCGCGGTCGGCGTCGACAACGCCCGCCGCTACACCCGCTCCCAGGGGATCGCGCTGCAGCTCCAGCAGGCGCTGCTCGCCGAGCCCGGCAACCCGCACCCCAATCTGGAGCTCGCCTCGCGCTATCTGCCCTCCGGCACCAGTTCGGTGGTCGGCGGCGACTGGTACGAGACGGTCAGGCTGCCGTTCGGACGCACCCTGCTGGCCATGGGCGACGTCATGGGGCACGGCGTGGAGGCAGCCGTCGACATGAGCACGTACCGCTCGATGCTGCGCGACGTGGCCGGCATGGACCTGCCCCCGCACCGCATCCTGCGCCAGCTGGACACCCTGATCTCGGAGAACGAGTCCTCCCGTCCGGCGACCTGTCTGCTCGCCCTCGCCGACCCGGGCCGCAGCCGCTGGACGTTCTCCAGCGCCGGCCACCTGCCGCCGGCCCTCGTCCTGCCGGATGCGCCGACCGACCTGGTCGTGGTGCCCACCGGGCCGCCGCTGGGCACCGGGCTGGGCGGCTACGAGCAGCAGGCCCGCGAGCTGCTGCCCGAGCAGGTGCTGCTGCTGTACACCGACGGGCTGGTGGAGCGGCGCGGCGAGGACATCGACGTCTCGCTCGCCCGGCTGGCGGCCCTGCGGCTGCCGGCCGCCGGCGAGCTCGACGACCTGCTGGACGCGGTGTTGCACGCCCTGACACCGCAGGCCGCGGAGGACGACATCGCGCTGCTCGCCGCCCGGGTGCGCCGTCGGTGAAGGCCGGGCCGACGGGCCGGTGCGCGGCCTCAGGGCACGACCTGCTCGGCCCAGATCACCTTGCCCTCGGCGGTGTAGCGCGTCCCCCAGCGCTCGGCGATCTGCGCCACCAGGAACAGGCCGCGGCCGCCCTCGTCGGTCGAGGAGGCCTGCCGAAGCCTCGGCGAGGTGCTGCTGCCGTCCGAGACCTCGCAGATCAGCGCCCGGTCGTAGAGCAGCCGGACGCCGATCGGGCCCGCGGCGTGCCGGATGGCGTTGGTGACGAGCTCGCTGAGGATCAGCTCGGTGCCTGGCTCCAGCAGATCCAGGCCCCAGCGCTGCAGCTGGGCGGTGGCGAAGGCCCGGCTCTCGGCGACGGCCGCCGGGTCGGCGGGCACCTCCCAGGAGGCGATCCGGTCGGCCGGCAGGGCGCGGGTACGGGCCACCAGCAGCGCCACGTCGTCCTCCGGGCGGTGCGGGAGCATGGCCTCCAGGACGACCTGGCAGGTCTCCTCCGGGCTGCGGCCCGGGTGCGAGAGCGCATCGCGCAGCAGGTCGAGCCCGATGTCGATGTCCCGGGTCCTGGCCTCCACCAGCCCGTCCGTGTACAGCACCAGCTGGGCGCCCTCGGGGATCTCCAGCTCGGCGGTGGTGAAGGGCATGCCGCGCAGGCCCAGCGGCGGGCCGACCGGCGTGTCCGGGATCTCCACCGTGCCGTCCGGGTGGACGAGCACGGCCGGCAGGTGCCCGGCCCGGGCGAGCTGGCAGCGCCGGGAGACCGGATCGTAGATCGCGTACAGGCAGGTGGCGCCGATGATCGCGCCCTCCATGCCGCCCGCCGCCTCCTCCTGGTCGATCCGGCTCACCACGTCGTCCAGGTGGGTGAGCAGTTCGTCGGGGGCGAGGTCGAGGGCGGAGAAGTTGTGCACCGCGGTGCGCAGCCGGCCCATGGTGGCGGCCGCGTGCAGGCCGTGGCCGACGACGTCGCCGACGACCAGGGCGACCCGGGCGCCGGAGAGCGGGATGACGTCGAACCAGTCGCCGCCGACCCCGGCGTGGGCCGGCAGGTAGCGGTAGGCGGCGTCCACCGCGTCCTGCTCGGGCAGGCCGCGCGGCAGCAGGCTCTGCTGCAGGGTGACGGCCATCGGATGGCTGCCGGTGATGGCGGCGGTGATCTGCTCCTGGGTGCTGTACTTCGCCTCGAACACGCCGTTGTTGCGGCCGAGCCGGAGCACGGCCACCCGGTCGGCGACGGCCTGCACGTCGTCGAGGTTGTGGCTGATCATGATCACCGCGTGGCCCTGCTCGCGCAGCCGCCGGATCAGGTCGAGCGCCTGCGAGCTCTGCTCCAGGCCGAGCGCGGCGGTCGGCTCGTCGAGCATCACCAGGTGCGGGCGGCCGATCAGCGAGCGGGCGATCGCCACCGCCTGGCGCTGGCCGCCGGAGAGCGACAGGACGGGGATGCGCACGCTGGGCAGCCGCACCGCGAGCCGGTTGAGCAGGGCGAGCGAGCGCTTCTCCATCTCCACCTCGCGGAGCAGGCCGTAGCGGCGCAGCTCGCGGCCCAGGTAGAGGTTGGCGACGACGTCGAGGCTGTCGCAGAGCGCGAGGTCCTGGTAGACGGTGGCGATGCCGAGCCGTTGGGCGTCCCGGGGACGGCGCAGCTCGACCGGGCGCCCGTCCCACTCGATGGTGCCCGAGTCGGGCGGGCTGACCCCGGCGATGATCTTGATCACGGTGGACTTGCCGGCGCCGTTGTCGCCCACCAGGGCGAGCACCTCGCCCCGGTCGACCTGCAGATCGATGCTGCTGAGCGCCTGTACCGTGCCGAACCGCTTGGAGATCCCGCGCAGCGACAACAGCGGCACGCGGGCCACGCGGCCACCTCCTCGTCCCCGATCCGTCGGCTGTGGGACGAGTCTGCCGTCTGGCCGGGCCCGGGTGTGTCACCAACGCGCTGCGACACCGGGATACCCGCACGGCGGGTGCGGCCGTCAGGGGTGCCCGCGGGCCGGTCGAGGACCAGCGGTTGCAGGGGTCGCGGAGAGGGTTCACGGTGTTGCACGGTGCGCCCGAGCCCGCGCACCCCGCGCAGCGCGTCGCGTCCACGCCGAGCCCGCTGCGAGATCCCCCGTTTCCCCTGCGGAGGCCCGCCATGGTCGAAACTCCGTGCCCTGTTGCCTTCTTCGACATCGGGAACACCCTCGCCCGCGTGAGGGTGTCCCCGGACGGCCAGGACATCACCGACCTCACCTCCTTCCCGGACGTGCCCGCGGTGCTCGAGGCGCTGCGCGGCCGGAGCGTCCGACTCGGCATCCTCTCCGACCGCGGCCCCGTCCCGGCCGACCGGGTCGAAGCGGCCCTGGACCGGGCCGGGCTGCTCGCCTTCTTCGAGGAACCGCTGATCCGCTTCGGCCGGAAGGACTCCGCCCTGGTGTTCCAGCAGGCCGCGGCCACCGTACGTGCCGACACGCCGGGCGAGGGCCCGCGGCTGCTGTTCGTCGGCGAGGACGCCACCGAACGGGCCTTCGCCCGGTCCGCCGGATTCCTGGTCGCCCCGCACCCCGGCCTGGCCGAGCGGGTGCTGGACGGCACGGCACCGCTGCGCTTCCTACGGGTCCGGGTGCCGCAGCGCGGCGCCGCCGCGGACTGGCGGGCGATGCTGCGGGAGCAGCCGCTGGTGCCGCTGCACCTCGCCGGGAACGGCGACGGCGCACCGGCTACCGAGGTGTACGCGGTCGCGGACGCGGCCACCGCGCTGGCCCTGGACGACCTGGGCTTCTCGGTCGACCGCCTCGGCGAGGCCGACGAGCCGCTGACCGCCGACCTCTACCTGCTGCGGGACGACCGGCGGGCGGAGAGCGGCTTCGGCTCGGCGGCCGGCAACGCGGCCGGCCTGTTCGGTGGCAACGGCTCCGCAGGACGGGTGCTCAGCTCCACCGAGGAGGGGCTTCTCGTGGCGATCCCCGCCGGCCGGTCGCTGGAGGAGTTCCACTTCGGCGGCGCCCGGCACGGCCACCACCTGAAGCTGCTCCCCTCCCCCGCCCTGCTCGCCCCGGGCGCGGCGGACGCCCCGGCGGACGGATTCGCCGCCGCCGGACCCGCCGCCGACGGACCCGGCGCGGCCGAACTCTCCGCGGACGAGCGGAAGCTGCTGGTACGCCACATCACCGCCGACCGGCTGGGCCGCGACGTGGCCCGCTACAGCGGCGGCGAGCCGCCGCCCGGCGGGGCCGCCATCGACAGCCGCCACATCCTGCACCCGGGCAACGCCTCCGCCGTACGGGCGCTGATCGAGGACGTCACCGCGATCGGCGGCGGCCTGCTCACCGTCGGGACGCACCGCTTCGTCCACGAGGGACGGCCGCTGGAGAACGTCGAGGCCGTACTGCCCGGCACCGGCGTCCCCGGGGTCGTCCTGGTGACCGCGCACATGGACTCCACCGGTGCCCGCCAGGCCGGGTACCGCGCGCCGGTCGACCCCGCCCCGGGGGCCGACGACGACGGCAGCGGCGTCGCCGGCGTGCTCGGCGCACTGCGGGCGGTCGTGGCTCTGGCCGGTGCCGACCACGCGCACCGCCGCGAGATCCGCTTCGTCTTCTTCAACGCCGAGGAGCACGGGCTGGTGGGCAGCCGCGCCTATGCCGGCGAGCAGGCGCGGCTCGGCGCGGACATCCGGGCGGTCTTCCAACTCGACATGATCGGATTCGACACGGCCGCCCCGTCCGCCTTCGAACTGCACGCCGGTTTCTCCCCCTCCCCCGCCGTGCAGACCCGCTCGCGGCAGATCGCCGAGCTGATCGCGGCACTGGCACCGCAGGTGTCGCCCGGGCTGCCCGCGCCGCAGATCTTCGCCGGGGCGAACGGCACGGGCGACCCGGCCGAAGGGCGCAGCGACCACTACAGCTTCCAGCTGCACGGCTACCCGGCCTGCCTGGCGTCCGAGGACTTCTTCGCCGGCCCCGGGCCGTCCGCCCCCGCGCCCGAGCCGAACCCCGACTACCACCTGCCTGCTGACCGGACGGTGAACGCCGGCTACGCCGCCGACATCGCCCGCGCAACCGCCGCCGCGGCCTGGCTCACCGTCAGCCGCTAGTGCCGCGTCAGGCAACCTTCGCCCCGTCGCGGCCCGATGCATCCCGCCTGGACGCACCGCCGAAGCACCCGAGTACGTCCAGTACAAGGGCGCTCCGGCGGCACGCCCAGTCGGGCGCCTCGGGCCGCTCCTTGACGAGCGAAGGTTGCCTGACGCGGCACTAGGCGTATCCAGTCGGAGCATTGTTCACACGGTTGATCGGGGGTCGGCCTCCGGGTGCGGTGCGGCAACGGCCCGCGGATGCGGGCGGTCGGAAGCTGTGCGAGAACGGCAGCATGGCACAGAAGCCGGCGGCAGAGACCGCAGAGATCAAGATCAGTTTCGCGGGCACGGAGGCGGCCGCCGCCGCGGGCGCCCTGGTGCTCGACCCGGACCGGGGACGGCGGCGGCGGCTGCACTTCTGGGAGCGGCTGGACGGCCGGCCGGCGTCCGGCCCCGCGGCGACGCCGCCCGCGCTGCCGTTACTGGAGCGCGGTGTCGTGCTGCGGCTGCGGCGCGACACCTCCGCCAACGGCGGTGCGGCCGAGGCGGACCTGACCGTCAAACTGCGGCCCTGCCCGGCCCTGCCGCGCCGTTGGCAGACCGCCGACCGCGGCAAGCACTGGGAGTACGCGGTCGAGGAGGACCTCACCGGTCCCGCCTACCAGGCGGTCACGGCGGCCTCGCTGCGGATCGAGCTCAGCCCGGCCGAGGCCCGCAGGGCCGAACACTCCCCCGTCCGCAGGACACTGACGGGCCGGCAGCACCAGTTGCTCGAGCACGCCGGGGTCACCGGGGACGACCTCCGCGGGCTCACCGCGCTCGGTCCGGTGGACACCGTGAAGTGGGAGCTCCGGTGGAGCGAGGTCGCGGAGCCGGTGGCGGTCGAGGAGTGGACCACCCGGACCAACCTGCGCTTCCTGGAACTCTCCGTCCGTACCGGTGCCGACGCAGCCGCCGACGTGCAGGCGCAGCTGGCGCGGGCGCTGCTCGCCAGGAACGTCCCGCTGCCGCAGTTCGGGCAGACCAAGACCCGGGCCGTGCTGATCGCGCTCGCCGCCTGCCCGTAGCTGCCCCCCGGGCCCGGCTCAGCCGTGGGCGGTGTGGTCGGCGAGGACCTGCTCGACGACGCGGCGGTGGACGGCGGCCCGGGCCGGGTCGGTGCCGAGGGACTCGGTCATCACCAGCAGCGCCTTCCACAGGGCCCAGCCGCGGGCCCGCGCCCAGGTGGCCGCGGGCTGCCGGACGGCGTGCCGGAACGCCTCCCGGCCGGCCCCGGCGAACATCGTCCACGCGATCACCAGGTCGCAGGCCGGATCGCCGACCCCGGAGGTGCCGAAGTCGATGACGGCCGCGAGCCCGCCGTCGGCGACCAGCAGGTTGCCGGCGGCGATGTCGCCGTGGAACCACACGGGTTCGCCCGTCCATTCGGCGGCGAGCGCGGCCTCCCACACCTCGGCGGCGAGGGCGGTGTCGACCTGTCCCTCGAGGGCCGCCAGACAGCGGCGGGTCTCGGCGTCGTAGTGGGCCGGCGGGGCACCGCGGTACCAGCTGTGCCCGCCGGCTGCCGGGCCGCCGGCCGGGTCGCAGGCCTGCAGGGCGAGCAGGAACCCGGCCACCGCGACGGCGAACTGCGGCAGGTCGGCGATGTGCCCGCGGTCGGCCGTCTCCCCGGGCAGCCAGCCGCGGACCGACCAGGGGAACGGGTACCCGTCGCCCGGGGCGCCGACCGCGAGGACCTGCGGCACCGCCACCGGCAGCGACGGCGCGAGCAGCGGCAGCCACCGGTGCTCCTTGGCGACCGCCGGGACGTACCCGGCGGCGGTCGGCAGACGGACCGTCATGGCGTCGCCGAGGCGGTACGTGCGGTTGTCCCAGCCGTCGACCTCCACCGGCCGCACCGGCAGGCCGCCCCACTGCGGGAACTGTGCCGCGAGCAGCCGCCGCACCAGGGCGGCGTCGATCCCGGCCCGGCCGTCCGGGCCCGGGGCGGTGCTGTTCGGCGGATGTGCGGCCATCCCCCGATCGTCGCCCCGGTCCCCGGATGCGGCAACGGAATTACGGTCCCCCGCCTTCCCTGCCGGGGTGTCGGGGCGCTCTCCTAGACTCCGTGGTGTGGAGAACCTGAAGTGCACGCAGTGCGGTGTCGTCGGGCTGGAGCAGGGGTTCGTGGAGGACACCGGGGAGGGCTCCCGCGGGTATGCGCGCTGGATAGCCGGTGCCCTGGAGCGCGGCATCTTCGGCGGTGCCAAGCGGCTGGGCCGCCCGCGGTGGCAGATCGACGCCTTCCGCTGCCCGTCCTGCGGGCACCTGGAGCTGTTCGCCGTCAAGCCGGTCTAGGGCGTGTCACGGGCGGTCTTCACTGGACCACGGGTGCCGTCAGGGCGTCCTGCTGGAGGTGGGCGGCCCGGTCGATGATGCCGGGGATCTCGGCGTAGAGGGACTCGCCGGGGCACAGGGTGCAGAAGGCGTCGCGGTGCCCGGAGACGGCGTTGAAGGCGTGCCTGGCGCCGACCGGGAAGCGGCTGCCGCTGTTGGTCGAGGTCAGCTCGGACCGGTCGTCGGCCCGGATCCCGTGCAGCCCGAGCTTCCAGGCGGCCAGTCGGGCGATGGCGTCCACGACGGGCGCGGGGACCTCCGTCCCGGAGTTGTAGGTGCCGATCGCCGCGATGCCGACGGTGTCCCGGTTGAAGCCCATGGTGTGGGCGCCCACGACCGGGCGGTCGACACCGCCGAGGCGGCCCTCCCAGATCGTGCCGAAGCGGTCGACCAGGAAGTTGTAGCCGATGTCGTCCCAGCCGCGGAACTCCAGGTGGTCGCGGCGGATGGCCCGCAGGATGTCGGGCACGTCGCGGGCGTCGTAGGAGTTCGGGTCGTCCGTGTGGTGGATGAGCACGGCCCTCACCGCCCGGTCGTACTGCACCTGTGCGACCGTCTCCCCGCTCTGCCAGGTGGAACGCAGCACGATCGGCGGGGCGGCCGGGGCGGCGAGGCGGACGGGGACGGGCGCAGCCACCGCGACGGGTGCGTCGGCGGCGACCGAGCGGTGCGGGTGGGCCGCCGCAGGCAGTGCGGTCACGGCCCCGGCGGCGACGGCTTGCAGCGCGCGGCGCAGCACCAGGCGGCGGTTGATGTCCATGCCACGGAAGCTACGGGCAGTGCGACCGGTCTGCATTCCGTCGCCCGCGTGTTCGGTCCGTCCGCCGTACTCCCTACTCCGACCGGGTTCGTTCGCAGGCGGTTGACCTGTCGTCACCTGTAGGGGTGTCGGGCTGCGGACCCTGCGGAGGGGACGGACTGACCGGGCGTCATCCGCGGCCGGCCCCGGTCGTCCGCGGACCCGCGGGCATGCCCGTGGGAACCACTGCCTCCGGCCGGACGTCTCCAGTCGACGTCGCCCCACGGCGATCACGGCCGTCGGCGGCCGGCCCCGAGCGGGTCCGGCGGGCGGCGGGGAGGACGGGAGTGTCGGATGGTCGGACTTGTGACAGGGATCGGGGCTGCCGCTCCGCCGCCCGCGCCGGAGCCGTCCGGGCGCGGGTGGCTGCGCGGGCTGCGGGCCGTCGTGCTGTTCGTGTGCGCGGTGCTGCTGCTCGTGCCCGCCGGGCTGGTGGTGGTGCGGCTCGGGGGGCTGGACGACGGCACCGACCTGGCGATGCCGGTCGCGGGGGTGCCGTACGCGGCGCTGCTGAGCGTGCTGCTGCTGTTCGTGACGGCGGTGCTGCGGGCTCGGCTGCTGACGGCGGTCGCGGCCGCGCTGACCGTCGTCCAGCTGTTCTGGCTGGTGCCGCGGTTCGTGGGGGACGGCGGGGCCGTGCCGACGTCGGCGCCGCGGCTGCGGGTGGCCACCGTCAATGCGTACGTGGGCCGGGTCGACCCGGCGGCCGTGGTGCGGCTGGTCCGCGACGAGCGGGTGGACGTCCTCGCCATGGAGGAGGCGAACCCGACGCTGGCGGCCGCCCTGGACCGGGCCGGCATGGCCGAGCTGATGCCGTACCGGGTGCCGCCGACGTCCTCCGACACGGCGCTGTACTCCCGGCTGCCGCTGACCGGGACGCGGGCGGCCGGCGCGGGCGTGTCGGCCCCGCCGACCTCGGCCGAGGTGTCCGTCGACGGCCGGCCGGTGCGCCTGGTCGCCGTCCACACCTTCTACCCGCTCGGCGACTCCCGGCTGTGGGCCCAAGGCTTCGACACGCTGGAGACGGACGTGCAGGGGCGGGCCCGCAACGCCGTCCTGCTCGGCGA
The DNA here is from genome assembly GCF_050749075.1 of Kitasatospora dryopteridis. Lineage (NCBI taxonomy): Bacteria > Bacillati > Actinomycetota > Actinomycetes > Kitasatosporales > Streptomycetaceae > Kitasatospora > Kitasatospora dryopteridis. The sequence goes on from NZ_CP192749.1 coordinate 1,042,952, forward strand.
CTTCAACGCGACGCTCGACCACACGCCGATGCGGCGCCTGCTCGACCGCGGGCTGACCGACACCCATGCGGAGCTCGGACGCGGCTTCGACGGCACCTGGCCGGCCGACCGACCCGTCCTGCCGCCCGTGCTCCAGCTCGACCACGTGCTGCACGGCGACGACCTGGCCGCCGTCACCGTCTCCGAGCACACCGTCCCCGGTACCGACCACCTCGCCGTCGTCGCCGAACTCGCCGTCACCGGCTGACGCCAGATCAGGCCGAACAGGGAATAACGGTCGACTTCTGGCAGACGTACCCACACTCGGTCAAATGTGATCTTTCGCCCGGCGATCGGACAACCTCTGGCTAGATTCCGGTAGCAGCGGCCGTCCGCTTCCGATGCCGCGCGGCCCACTGAGCGAGGGAACTCCATGGCGACCGTCGTGATGATCCACGGCATCTGGTACACGTACGCCAGCCGTGAAGGCATGCACCGCGAGTGGTACCAGGCCCTGCGCACCGGCATGATCGACGCCGGCCTGGAGCCGCCGGGGCCCGCCGAGGTCGCCGCGGCGTTCTACGGCAACTGTTTCCGTTCGAAGGGCACCAAGAGCGGCGGTTCCTCCGACGATGTCGGCTCGCTGCCGCCGTACCAGGCGGGTGAGGTGGAAGCAGGCTTCGAGCTCGAGCTGCTGCAGGCGATGGCCGCGAGCCTCCCGACCGGCGGGACCGCCAAGGGTGTCGTCGGCGACCTGCTGCGCAAGCTCGAGGTCAGCAAGTTCCTCGGGGACGTTCCGGCGAAAGCCGTCATCTGGTTCGTCAAGCAGGTGCACCGGTACTTGACCGACGGGACGCTCCGGCGCTCCGTCCTCGACCAGGTGTCCCGTACGGTCACCGCGGAGACCCGGGTGATCGTCGCACACTCGCTCGGCAGCGTCGTCGCCTACGAGGCGCTGTGCGAGAACCCGGACTGGAACGTCGACACCCTGGTCACCCTGGGTTCTCCGCTGGGCATGGAGGCGGTTGCCTCGCGTCTGCAGCCCCCCGTGCGCCCCGGCGCCGAGGCGGTGTGGCCGGGCACCAGGCGGTGGGTCAACGTCGCGGCACAAGAAGACCCGGTCGCGCTGCTGAAGGAACTCGGCCCGGTCTTCGGCAAGGACGTCGAGGACCGGCTGGTCGGCAACGGCCTGCGCAACGCCCACTCGGTCGTCCGCTACCTCACCACGCGCGAGACCGCGGAAGCGGTCGCCGGTGCCTGTGGCCACAGGTGACACTGCCGACGGACTCCGCCGAGTCTGCATCGTCGCGGGAACGGCGGAGTACGAATCGGAGGACTTCGAACGTCTGGGCGACGTCCCGAAGGAGCTGGCGCTGGTACAGGCTGCGCTCACCACGGCCTGCGGCATGACGGCGGCCCCCGGCAGCACCCTCAATCCGACGAGCGGAGAGTTCCTCGACGCGGTGGGAGGCGCGGTCACCGGAACCTCTCCGGACGATCGGGATGCCGAGCCGAACCCGCCGGACGCCGCAGCCGTGTACTACTCGGGCCACGGGTTCCACACCGATACCGACTACTGCCTCGCGACCCGCAGCTCGAAGCACCGCAGCGACAGGGACAGGGACAGGGACAGCATCACTGCCACCGAGCTCGCACGGGAGGTCATGCGGCAGCCCGGCCCGCCCGAGGTGGCGGTCGTCGTCGACGCCTGCTTCGCCGAGGCGGCGGACGCCGAGTTCCAGCGATTGCGGGAACACATCCTGCGTGAGGACCGGAACCGGCCCCCCGTCTACCTCATTGCAGCGGCCTCGTCCACCACGACGGCGCAGCCGATGGCCTTCGCCGAGGCGTTCGCGACCGCTCTTCGCTGCCCCGGCCTCCCGCACAGCTCCGCGTACATCCACCCCCGCGCGCTGACCGAGGAGATCAACCTCCGGCTGCCCGAGGACCAGCGGGCAACGTTGTGGATGTCCAAGAACTGGTCCCTCACCTGCCGCGTCTTTCCCAATCCCCGCCACGTCAAAGGCATCCTGCCGATCGACCTGGCCGCTCAAGGGTTGGTCGACGGCGCCCCCGACATGGGCTGGGCGTTCGTCGGACGACGCCGGGCGATCGGGGAACTGGTGGCCCACCTGTCCGGCACCGATCCGCGGGACCGACTCCTCCTCCTGACAGGCCGTAGCGGATCGGGGAAGTCCACGCTGCTGGCATGGCTGGCCGCAGCCTCGCGGGGCACACCGTTGAGAACCGCGGATCGCGATGCGGTCGGCCTCGTACCCCTCGGCTGTGTGACCGTCATCGCGGACGCCCTCGGCGAGGACCCGCTGAGCATCGCGCAGTACATCGCCATGCGGCTGACCCATCGGCTTCCGCCGGACGACGTCGACGCATGCGTCGAAGCCGTTGCCGACCACCCCGAGCCGGTTCGGATCGTCATCGACGCGGTCGACGGCGCCCCGGACCAGCCGGGCATGACCGACCTCCTGCGAAAGCTGGCCGCCGTCCCGACCGTCCGGCTCGTGGCGAGCACGCGCTCCACCGTCAAGGAGCCGGGCTGGGTCGTCCTCGACCTCGACGACTGCGACTACTTCCACCCGGACGACGTCAAACTGCTGGCCGCGACGGTACTCGGCGGGCACGCCGGGTCGCTCCACCGCGACGTCCCTCCCCCGGTGCTGGACGGGTGGGCCGCGCGGGTGGCCGAGTGCGCCGACGGATCCTTCATGCACGCCCTGCTCTACGCCTGCCACCTGGCCACGCAGGAGTCCACCGAGGTGCGCGTGTTCATGGACGAGATCTTCGTGAGCCAGCTGGCCGCGCTCCATCCCGATGACCCGCGCTGGGGCGCCGACCTGCTGAGACCGCTGGCGTTCGCGCTGCGCGGCGGCATGCCCGACTATTCCCTGTGGATCGACCTGGTCCGGCGGCTCAGCGATCGCGAGGTCAACCACTCGGACCTGGACCGCATCCAGGTCCAGGCGGGCCATCTCATCGCCGAGTCCGCCGGATCGGAGCAGACCGGCGGCTGGCGGCTCCAGCACGAGGAACTGGCCGCCCACCTGCGGCAGGGCGTCGATGCCGAGGCAGTCCACAAGGCATTCACCGAGGCTCTGCGACCCGGCGACACCGACACCTGCGGATGGGCAGGTGCCGGCCATTACGCGCGCGTCAACTTCGCGGAGCACGCCATGCTCGCCCGCACGCTGGAGAACCACCTCGACGACCCCGGCTTCCTGCTCATGGCCGACCCGGCGAGGCTCCGCCGTGCCCTCGACCTCGCCGATTCGGAGACCGCCCGGACGACCCGCGCCGTCTACGACGGCGTACGCAGCCGCGAGCCCTCCGACGGCTGCGAGCTGTCCCGCATGGCGCTTCTCGCAGGGGCACGCAGCCGATCGCTCCTCGCCTCGAATGCCACGGACCTGTCGGAGCGCTGGACCTCGCGCTGGGACCGGGCGGTCCGGCTGCCTCCGGCCGTCTCCACCGTCACGCTGCCGGCCGAGAACGCCGGACACATGGTGCTCGCGTCGATCGACGGCTCGGTGCGCACGCACGGTGCCGCTTCGTCCGGTTGGCAAACGCTGCTCCCCGCGGGGGAGATCGTCACCGCGCTGGGCGGCGGCTGGTTGCAACAGCAGCCCGTCCTCACCGTGGGACGTTGGAACGGCCAACTGACCCTGCATCACCTGAAAGCCGGCACCGGCGGGGAGCTGGCCCCGTTCGACGGGAGTGTCATCGCCTGCCCCGTCCTCCCGTACGGCGTGCTTGCCGCGTCCGACGAGGAATGGCAGTTCATCTCACCCGGCAGAACCGGCCCCCGGGTGGACACAGGAGGCCTGGTCCTCCAGTCGGCGGCAGCCACGGTCGTCGACGACCGCGTGCTGGTCGTCGGCGCGACCGCCGACGAGGTCGCGGTGTGGCAGGCCGGGAGCGGCGAACTGCTGGACTCGTTCGCATCGCCGTCCCGCCGGGCGATCAGGCTCGTCGCAGCGCACGGCCGAACACTCCTGACGGCAGGTCACGAGGGGGCCGTGTACGCGACCGACGTGACCGGAGGCCACCACCGCCTCCTGGTGCGGCACGGTCAGCGGCCCATCTCGTCACTGCGGGTCGTCCCGGACGGCGCCGCGCCGATCCTCGTGTCGGCCTCACTCGACGGCACCGTGTGCATGACGCCGCTGAACGGCCACGGCCCCCGAGCAATGGTCGACGTCGGACTGGAGGTCCGCTGCGCGGATCTGGATCTGGCGGGCCACCTGATCATCTGTACGGAACTCGGGGTCGCCCGGATCGCCGGGTGGCACACCGGGCTGTGACCCAGAACGGAGGAACCCGATGACGGACACGGACACAAGGACACCGACGGCAACGGCCCAGCAGGCGTCCTACGAGGCCGTGCTGGCCCTGCACGCGCTCGCCGGACTCGTCGAACAGCCGGCAGGGGAGATCGACACCCGGCTTTGCGAGGTCGTGCGAGTGCTGGTCGATCGGGCCGCCGCGGCGGGGGACGGGTTCTGCGCACCCGCATGGCTGCTGCGGCACGACGGTCCTACGCAGGAGCTGTGCTCGGCGGGCGCGCTGCTGGCCGAGGCGCTCGATTCCGGGTCCACCGGCCTCGCCGGCCACCTGGCCGTGATGCATACGGCCGGGCTGATCGAAGGCCTTTACGGTGTCGCCGAGTTCACCGATCGGACACCGCTCGGCCAGGGGTCCGCGGCCACGCTGTACGCGCCACTCGACAGAGCCGCAGGCCGAACCGTGCTGGCCACGCTGGAGGTCGCCCCTGCCGCTCGGCGAGGACCCGTTCTGCCCGCCCAGGGCGGCCCCCGGGAGGCCAGCGCCGGCCCCCGCACCCCGACGTGGTCGCCGTTCGGCGAACAGTTCCTCCTGGAGGCTGACCGGGCACTCGCCGCCGCACGGACGCTCCTCACCCGGATGGGGATCGCCCAGCCTCCGGTGATCCGCGCCGACTTCGCGGCGCCGGGAGTGCTCAGCCCCTCGACGGTCGCGGACGGATCCGTGGCTGCAAGCCTGGCGCTCGGTCACCTGGCCCGCGAGACCGGCCTGCCGACACCGGCCTCACTCGGAGTGCTGGTTCTGGGCGGCATCACGCCGGGCGGCCGGTGGACGGAGTCGGCATCGCCGGAGCCGGCATCGGATGCAGCCGCCCATGCCGGACTCGCCGTGCTCGCCCGGACGAGGCGTGGCTGGAGCCTGGTGCGGGGAGCGGAGACCACCCTCGACGACGATCACGATCTCGCCGGGGCGTGCCGCCTCCTGTGGGGCGAGGACTGGGCCGCAGCCGCCCACGCCCTGCGCGGCAAGGCCCTTCGAATGCACGGCTGGGAGATCCTGCACGCTCCGCCCCGCACACCCCGCGCCATGGTGCGGGGTGTGCCCGTCGATCCCGACGAACCGCTCCTCGTCGAGCCGCCGCAGGTCGACGTGCTGTGCGGGCAGTACACGCAGCACCCGGCGCTCGGCCTGATTCTCGGCGGGCAGGCCAACAGCGGGAAGAGCGTCATCGCCCGTCAAGTGGTCGCCCGCCTGGAGCGGCAGAAATGGCAGGTCGTCGTGCTGAGCCCGATCGGCCGCGAACTGCCTCCCGACGGTGAGCTCCCCGCGGTGGTGCAGGCCGCACTGACCCGGACAGGCGTCACCGCCGAACATCGCACCCTGGTAGTGCTGGAGAACCTGCATCCCGTGCGGAACGGCAGACTCGGCGACGCCGTGGCCGATCTGGCGGCCCGGCTGAGGATCAGCGTCCTCGCGGTGGCCCGGTACGGCAACGGGTCGGGTGTCGACTGGAACACCGGGACGGTGTCTCCGGTGCGGGCCGTGCTCGACGACACTGCCGTACGGAATCTGGCGGAACGGATCGTCGCCGAATACCCGGCGGGGGCCGCGCGCACCGCGAAGGATCTCCTCCCGGTCGTGATCGCCGCGGCCCGCGGGGACCTCTGGATCCTCGGGCGGCTGATCCGCGACATCGCAGCCCAGTCGACGGAGGTAACCGACGCACGGGCAGGCGCCGCCCTGGCCTGGTTCGTGCAGAAGCGACTCGCCGACCTGGACGAGGCTCAGCTGGAGACCGTACGCACGGTGGCTGCGGTGTCCCTGTTCGGCGAGCCGGTCCCGGAGGAGCTCCTCGGGCCGATCGACAAGGCGGGCCTCACGGCCATCGGCGTGCGCTCCCGCGACGGCCTCGTCCGGCTGGCGAGCCGGACCGTCGCGCGGCTGGTGGTCAACGGCTCGGCGGGCGCCGATCCGTCGGACCGCACCTCGGTGCGGAGCGAGCCGGACGCACTGGCGTACGTGGTCCCGTACCTCCTCCGTCTGATGACGGACGGCGCCCCGGGACGCGTGGTCGGGCTGCTCCGCGCCTGCCGGGCGCACAACGAGGAAGTCCTTCCGGCCCTGCTCGGCGAGCCCGGTCTCGCTGCGGGGCTGCACGCCTGGCTCGAGCGTGCCGATCCCATCAGCGCGGCGGCCGCGCTGCGGGTCTGTGCCGAGCACCTGGCCGGCGAGCCGGTCTCCGCCGCGCTGACGGCGGTGCTCCGCGCGCTGCCGACGGCAGACAGCCTGGATTCACGCGGGCTGTCCGATGTGGCGCGGGTGATCGAACAGACCCACCTGCATGTCGCGAAGACGGAGGCCTACACCGCGTTCGTCACATGGCTGGCCGGTCCCAACGACGGCCTGCGGACGGTCCTCGAGCGACCGGCCTCGCTCGCCGACCGATTGCGCCTGGCGTGGAGTCTCTACGACATGGATGACGCGGGATGCGAGATGGTGGTCTCGCAGGCCGAACTGCTCTCGGTGGGCGCTGACGCCTCGAACAGCCGGGACCTCATCCTGATCCGGAAGCTCGACGGGCTGGTCGCGCGCTGCCACGGCGAGACCGGCCGGCCCTTCGACCGTTATCCGCTGCTGAAGCACCGGCACGTCCAGGACCTCCTAGAGGCGCGGCCCGCACCGGATGCGGGGTTCGCCGCCGTCGTGGCGTGGATCTCCCTGCGGCTGCACTTCGAAGCGGACAACACCAGGTTCGACTGGGAGAAGGAGCTGATCGCCCCGTACGCGACCCGTCTTCGGGCGGCCCTCCAGCAGGCGCCCGGCTCGGAGATCACCGCGGCGCTGAGCGACCTCGCGGCGAACAACCGCGCCTTCTGCACCCGCCTGCTCCACAGCCTCAAGCCGGAAGCAGAGCTGCGCAGCGTGCTCGACTCGGCTGCTCCAGCCGATGCCGCCCACCTGATCAGCGTCGTGGCCCGGCTGCACAGCGCGACCGTCCGCCGTCTGCTCTTCCACGAACGCGGGGGCAAGCTGCTGCCTAACCGCAGGCTCGCGGAGCGCCTGGCGCACAGGGTCCGCGAACTGCCCGACGCCAAGGGGGCCGGCCTGCTGCTGCTCAGCGCGCAGAAGACCGACGACCTCTATGCTTCCGCCGCCCAGCGCTTCGCGGGCCTGCTGGCCGAGCTCATCGGGCGGGACCTGGCCCTCGAGCTGGTCGCGCGGGAGATCCGCCCGTCCGTTCTCTACCACTTCCTTCAGGGGCTGTGGGCCGCAGGCGCCAGCTACCGCCATGAGGTGGAGAACAGTGCCTGCGACCTCGTCGTCCGATCGATCACGGCGCCGCACCTGTCGATCAGGTCGTGGGCGCCGCGCCTCGCCCTGCTGCTCGGTGCCGATGCCTATCTCGGCGAGGCCTTCCTGAAGCGGCTCGCCGAACGGATCGACAGGGGAACGATGAGCCGGCTCCTGGCTCGGCCGGGAACGGGGCTCGACACGCTGACGCACCTCCACCGGCTCGGGCGGATCCTCCATCCCGAGGTCACCGCGGACTACCGCGTCGGCCGCCGCCAGCTGCAGGCCCTCTCGGGTGCGCGCAGCATCAGCGAGGTCGCCGAGTACCTGAGGGTGGTCGCCACCACCCTGCGGATGGGCGGCGAGGAGTCGGCGGCCTCGGTGGTGCAGAGGCAGCTGCAGGAACAGCTGCCGTACTGGGACTGGGCGACCGCGATCACCCGTGCCCGGCGCCCCCAGGAGGTGGCCCAGGCGTTGAACAACCTCTCGAAGCTCGATCCGGTGGTGGCCGGCGAAACACTCGGCTCCCTCGAGTGGGCCGTCGGCGACGACCGCCTCGGCTTTCTCGAGGCGACGATGCGGCGTTCCGCCGGGGAGCCGGTGCAGGTCTGCGAGCTGATCCATGCGGTGGAGGCCGTCCGGGGCAGTCTCGGCCGCGAGCTGCTGACGACCTTGCGGGAGAGCGAGCACCATTGGCGGAGGTTCAGCCGGGAGGTCCAGTACGAGCAGAACCCGGTCACCCAGGCCCAGGTCGGTCGGCACCTGGCACGCCTCGGTGTCATGCCCGGCAGGTACGACACGCACTGGATCCACGATCTGGTCAACGATCGGTGGGCCTCGACGATCTCGTTGCTGGCGAGCCCCAGGGCGGTCTCGGAACTGCTCCAGCTGGCGTTCACCTGGCAGAAAACATGGGGGCACGGTCTGGCGAAGGACGTCCAGGCCGGACGTCTGCTCGACCGGATCGGAGGGGGAGCCGTCGAGGACCTCCGCCAGGTCCCGGGTCTGGTCAACATCCTCGAACTCACCGGCAGGGGCACCCTGGCCGGCGACATCCTCGCCGAACTGGACCATTTCGACGAGCGGTTGCTGGCCGAACGGCTCGGCCTGGCGAGCGGGTCCGCGCTGCTGCGCCAGCTCCACAGGCTCTCGCCCCACCAGGTCGCCCGGATCGGCTCCGGCCTGGCCGCGGAGCTCTCTGCCACGCTCCGGCAGCGCCTCGTGGTCGAACCCGAGGCGCACTGGACCCGCATCGGCTGGGCCGCCCAGTCCCTCCTCGAGGTGGGGCTGGAGGGGCTGCTGCCGAAGGCTGTCCCCGTGCTCGCACCCAACCCTGCGTTCCCCGTCGGACTGTGCTGGGCAGCGGCCTGGCTCCCGGAGTCGGACTGGACACGGCGCACCCTGGACACCGCGCTTCCCTCTGCGCACCTGCTCGGCCGGGTCCACAGGCGGCCCGATCACGTCTTCATGCCGCTGATCGCGGCGGCACGCACCGGACGGAAGATCGAGGCCGGCGACGAGGCGACCTTCCGGAAGGCTGCCGCTCAGGCATCACCGGGGGTGCTGACCCTCCTCTGGCGTGAAGGAAGTGCCGGCACGGACACCGGGCCGGCGGGCCTGCTGTCCGCTCTGAAGCCCGTCGTTGCGAACCGGTTGAACTCTCCCGGGCTGAGGGTGAACTCCTGGCTCGGTGAATTGAAGCAGCACGTGTCGAAGACTCCCGGACCTCCTCCGAGCGGGCCCGCCGCGCTGATGGCGGCGCTCGGGGTGGTCCCGCCGATCGGTCCGGAGTCGGCGGAGTGAGTCCGTTCCCGGATGTAACGGCACTTCCCGGTGCCGGTTGCCTTCGACCGGCTCCCACACGACCATGACGTTTCGTCAAAGTGGTTGTGGCGGGTGCATGTCAGCCTTAGGTTGTGCGGTGGGTTAAACAAACTTGTGCCGTCGCTTGATTCGCCGCTGCCCCGGGAGGGCCCTGTTGCGCAGTCGCAGCCGCCTCTGGACCATCGTCGCGGCGGGCCTGGTGTCCGCCTGCCTGCTCCCCGCGCCCGCCTGGGCCTCACCCGCACCGCCGACCGCACGGTCCGCTCCCGCGCAGGACGCCGACATCAAGGACCGGCTCGCGGCCCTCCCCGGGATGCACCTCGTCCAGGAGAAGACCGTCACCGGCTACCGCTTCTTCGTCCTGACGTACACCCAGCCCGTCGACCACCGGCACCCGGAGCGCGGCAGCTTCCAGCAGCGGCTGACCGTGCTGCACCGCGGCCTCGACCGGCCGACCGTCTTCTCGGCGAGCGGCTACGGCCTGCCCGCCGACCCGGGCCCCTCGCGCTCCGAGCCCACCCGGCTGCTGGACGCCAACCAGGTCTCCCTGGAGTACCGGTTCTTCCGCGGCTCGGAGCCGGTCACCGGCGGCGACTGGTCCACCCTGAACGTCCGCCAGGCCACCGACGACCAGCACGCCGTGTTCACCGCGCTGAAGTCGGTCTACACCGGCCGGTGGATCGCCACCGGCGGCAGCAAGGGCGGCATGAACGCCGCCCACTACGAGCGCTTCCACCCCGGCGACATGGACGGCACGGTGGCCTACGTGGCCCCGGACGACGCCGCCCGGCCCGGCGACCGGGCCTACGCGGAGGTGATCCGCAGCAACGGCACCCCCGAGTGCCGCGCCGCGCTGGCCGCCGTGCAGACCGAGACGCTGCGCCGCCGCACCCGGCTGGCCGCCCGCTTCGAGCAGTACGCCGAGGACAACGGCCTGACCTTCTCCGCCGAGTACCTGGGCAGCGCGGACAAGGCGCTGGAGGCGCTCGTCATCGACACCCCGTGGGCGTTCTGGCAGTACGGCACCGCGGCCGACTGCGCCGCCGTCCCCGGCAAGGACGCCACCGACCAGCAGCTGTGGGACTGGCTGGACGGCGTGGAGGGCTTCTCGTTCTACACCGACCAGACGCTGTCGTACTACGCGCCGTACTACTACCAGGCGGCCACCGAACTCGGCGCGCCCGAGGTGGCGTACCCGCACCTGAAGCCGCTGCTCAAGTACCGGATCTCGGTCTGGGACTACATCCCGGACAGCGTCGCGCGGCGCGGCTTCGACCCCTCGCTCACCCGTGACGTCGACCGCTGGATCAGCCGCAACGCCCGGCACACCCTCTTCGTGTACGGGTCGGCGGACCCGTGGAGCGCCGAGAAGTTCGGCCTCTCCTCCCGGGCCCGGGACAGCTGGGTGATGACGGTCGCGGGCGGCAACCACGGCGCGTCCATCGGCGCCCTCGCCGACGCCGACCGTGCCACCGCCACCGCGGCGCTGCAGCGCTGGGCCGGTCTCGCCCCGGCCGGCGGGCCGGGCATCGCCGCCCCGCAGGCACCCGCCCCGTACGACGCCGTGCTCGACCGGCCCGGGCAGGCGGAGCGCCACCGCCTCCCCGGCCTGCCCAGCTGAGCCCGAGCCGCGCGGCGCGGGTCCCGTCCGGCCTGGACGGGACCCGCGCCGCGGGCGACGGAACCCGGGTCAGGCCGTCTTGAGCTTCTCCTTGAAGAGGGTGAAGTCGATGACCTCGTCCGCCGGCGGGGCCTGGACGGTGATCGGCTTGTCGAACTCGCTGAAGTCCATCTGGCCGGGCTCGCTGCCGGTGGTCTGCTCCATGCGAACCAGGTACGGCTTGCCCTCGGTGGCGATGTAGGCGGTGGTGCGGGCACCGTCGGGGTCGGTCCCGACCAGGCTGAAGGTCTTGACACCGTTGGTGGTGCCGGCCGAGCCCTTGGTGACCTTGGTGTCCGGGTCGTCGCCGCCCTGGGTGATGCCCTTGATGAGATCGCACATGCTCGCGATCTCCTTGATTTCGGTGTCGTCCTGGCCACCGGTCAGGTAGCGGCCCTTGAACAGCTCGGCAGCGGCGGCGCCGGCCTTCGGGTTGGCCTTCTCGCTGCCGATCTTCTTCCAGAAGGCGGCGTCCGGCTTGATCCAGGTGCCGGTGCCGTTGTGCAGGATCTCCACCTGGCCCTCGCCGCCGACGGCGACGGTGCCCTTGCAGTTGCCCGCCTTGTCGGCGGCCAGGTGCATGGTGATCTTCTGGCCGTCGGTGGTGATGGTGCCGTCCAGCTTCAGCGCGGTCAGCGCGGACATCGCGGTGTGGGCCTGCTTCATGATCTCGTCGCCCGACAGCTTCTCGGTGTCGAGGGTCTGCACCGGGCTGGCCGAGGGCGAAGCCGGGGCGGCGGGGGCCTTGGCCGCAGGCTTGCCGTCGCTGGCGCAGGCCGTGGCACCGGCGGCCAGGACCACGCAGACGGCGGCGGTACGGACAAGACGCGTGGAGAACATGGATCTTCCTTGCACAGAGAAGTGATCTGGGGCCGCCCCGCCGGAGGCATCCGCGGCGGTGATCAGTATGGAGTCCGGCACTGACACGCCCGCCCGCGGGGCCTCTCGCGTTACCTCCTCGTGCTGCGATCGAGACCCGGCGCCCGACCGGCCATGACGGGCCATCGACCCGGCGCACCGGGCCGCGCTGCACGGATCGGGCGTCAGACCCGCCCGCCACAGGCATCCTTCGCATACGAGTTATAGCAGCGGGCAGCCCGGACCCCGCCGGTCAGCGCAGGCCGCGGCGGCGCGGGGTCGGCGCCCGGTGAAGTGCATGGCCCGTCAGCGCCCCCGCGTACACGCAGTAGCCGACCCCGATCAGCCAGGACTGCACCACCAGCACGGTGCCGATCACGCCGTACGACACCGCGTTGGAGACGATCAGCGGCGCGAAGGCCAGCCGGGAGAACACCCGCAGGCCGACCAGTGCCAGCACGGTCGCGACAGCGCCCGGCAGCAGGGTGCGCCACGGCATCCGGGAGCCCAGCAGCAGCCGCTGCAGCCACCAGAAGAACAGCACACCGCCGACCAGCGTCGCCGCCACCCGCAGCGTCGGCTGGGCGCCCGTGTGGCGCCACGGCACGCCGCTCCACTCGGCGACCAGCACATAGCCGATCAGCCCGCCCAGGCCGACCACCTGGCGCCACACCGTGTGCCAGGCGCCCGGCGGCACCCGCCAGATCCGCTCGTACGCGTTCTGGACGGCCGCCATCAGGGAGACCCCGAACACCGCCAGGGCGGCGAGGCTGAGGCCGGTGGTGGTACTGACGACCTCCCGGCGGGAGGCGAACAGTTCGTCCACCGCCGCGGCGGAGCGGCCGGACAGCCCCAGGCCGTCGATCATCCAGTCCGCGATGCCGCTGCCGCTGGTGGGCGAGGCCGCCGCGATCACCACGAGCAGCGGCACCACGGTCACGAAGCACAGCGCCGCGAAGGCCATCGCACGGTGCAGAAGTTCGATCTCCCGGCCGCGCTGCCACACCTCGCGGGCCACCTCGGCCAGTCTGTGGCGCAGGCCGCCGGACGGGCCGCGGCCGTCCTGCTCGGGCAGCGGCCGGTCGTCCAGCGGCGGGCTGCTGCCGATCACCGGGACCTCCCTCCGTCGGTCGGCCGGCGGCGCGCGCAGCGCCCCCGTCCGGGCGCCGACCGACCGGCCCGCCGCGCCGCCGCGGACGCGGGAGCGCACCCCTGCGGGCGCGGCATCGACCGTACGGCCCCCGGCCCCCGTGCGCTCGCCGATCTTCCGCCCGCCCCGCCCGGTCCTCCTGCCACTGCTGCCCGCCACGGTCTCCGCCTCCTGTCCGCCGGGTCAGGGTCTCCCGCCCCGCGGGCCGTGCCGTCGGCGGTCGGCGACGTCCGCCCAGCTGTGGGTGGAGCGGGGCTCCACGTACGGCTCCGCGTCCCGCGGCAGTCCGCCCTGGACGGCGCGGGCCCGGGACAGCTCGGCGTCGAACTCGAGGCCCAGCAGGATCGCCAGGTTGGACAGCCACAGCCAGATCAGGAAGACGATCACTCCGCCGAGGGTGCCGTAGATGCGGTTGTACGAGGCGAAGTTCGCCACGAAGGCGGCGAAGCCGCCGGACAGCGCCAGCCAGAGGCCCACCGCCAGGAAACTGCCGGGTGACACCCAGCGGAACCCGCGACCCCGGACGTTCGGCGCCGCCCAGTACAGCACTCCGATCATCACCGTGACCAGCAGGAGCAGCACCGGCCACTTGGCGACCGACCAGACGGCGACCCCCGCGTCGCCGATGCCCAGCGCCTCCCCGGCCCGCTGCGCGACCGGCCCGGTGAAGACCACGATGACGGCGCTCGCGGCGAGCAGCAGCATCAGCAGCACGGTCAGGCCCAGGCGCAGCGGGGTCAGCTTCCACACCGGCCGCCCCTCGCGGATGTCGTAGACCGTGTTGGAGGCCCGGATGAAGGCGGCGATGTATCCGGAGGCCGACCACAGGGCGCCGGCCAGGCCGACGACGGCGAGGGCGCCGCCGGCGGCACGGCTGCCCTGCAGATCGGTGAGGCCGCCGAGCAGGATGTCGCGGGCCGGGCCCGGGGTCCACGTCCGGAGGTTGTCGAGCATCTGCTCGGTGGCGGTGCGGCCGACCAGGCCGATGACGGAGACCAGCAGCAGCAGGGTCGGGAAGATCGCGAGGACGCTGTAGTAGGTCAGCGAGGCGGCCCGGTCGGTGAGCTCGTCGTCGAGCACCTCCTTGACGGTGCGCCGGAGGGCGTCCGTCCAGCCGCGCCGCCGCAGCCGGGTCGGCCGGTCGGGGGCACGCCGTCGCACCCGTGCGTCGGGGCCGGGGCGGGCGGGCGTCCGGCGGCGGGCCAGCGTGTGCCTGCGATTGGTGTCCACGCTGCGCGTCTGTCCGCTGCGGCGCCGGCCAATCGCGGCGGCGGGCCGGACTCAGTCCCGGTCGGCGGGCTCGCGCCGGCCGCGGCGGATGTCGGCGGTGGCCACGGTGAGGGAGACGAGGACGAAGCCCGCGGAGACGGCGATGCCGGTGTCGAAGGCGGTGGACCAGGCGTGCGGGCCCCCGGCGGCGTGCGAGAGGAAGACCGAGCCGACCACGGCGATGCCGACGGCGGACCCGATCCGCTGCGCGGTCTGCAGGACTCCCCCGGCGCTGCCGGCCCGCACGACGGGCACCTCCTGCAGGGTGACGGTCACGTTGGGGGCGATGACCAGGCCGCTGCCGATGCCGGCGAGCAGCAGCGGGCCCGCGGTGGCCCAGCCGGCGGCGGAACCGGAGCTGAAGTGGGCCGCGAGCGCGGCGCCGGCCAGCCCGGCGAGGACGGTGGCGAGACCCACCGCCACCAGCCGGCGCCCGTGCCGGGCGACCAGCCGCCCGCCGAGCACGGCCGCCGCACCGGAGCCGAGCGCGAACGGGGTGATCGCCACCCCCGCGGCCAGTGCGCTGTAGTGCAGGCCGGCCTGCAGGTAGAGCGTGAAGACGAAGAACACCGAGGTGAACCCGGCGAAGTAGGCCAGCGAGATCAGGGTGCCGGCGGCGTACGAGCGGCGGGTGAAGAGGTCCATGCTGACCAGCGGCTCGCGGCTGCGCCCGTACCGGATCTCCCAGGCGACGAAGGCGGTGAGCACGCCGAGGGCGGCCGGCACCAGCAGCCAGCGGGCGGTGCCGTGCCACTGCTCCTGGACGAAGGGCAGCAGCAGTGCGGTGGTGCCGGTGCCGAGGAGCAGGACGCCGACCGGGTCGAGGTCGCTGTGCCGGCGGCCGCCCGGCGCCGGTCTGCGGGCGGGCAGCAGGTGGTGGGCGACGGGGAGTGCGGCCACGCCGATGGGCACGTTGACGAGGAAGACCCAGCGCCAGCCGTCCTGCGGGCCGAAGACGTGGATGAGCAGGCCGCCGAGCAGCGGGCCGACGGCGGTGGAGACGCCGATGACGGCGCCGAGCATGCCGAAGGCCCGGCCGCGTTCCGGGCCCGGGAAGGAGGTCTGGATGAAGCCGGACACCTGCGGGACGACGATGCCGCCGGCGAAGCCCTGGACGAGGCGGGCGACGATCAGCCAGGCCTCGTTCTGGGCGGCACCCGCCAGGGCGCTGGCCGCGGTGAACAGGGCGAGGCCGAAGAGGAAGACGGTCCGGCGGTCGCGGGCGTCGCCGATGCGCCCGGCGGGCACCAGGGCGAGGCCGAAGGCCAGGGCGTAGCCGCTGACCACCCACTGCAGGCCGCTCTGGCCCATGTGCAGGCCGGCGCGGACGGTCGGCAGGGCGACATTGACGATGCTGACGTCGAGCAGGGTCATGAAGCCGGCGATCAGGCAGACGACCAGGGCCCGCCAGCGCTGGGGATCCGGCTCGGCGGTCCCGGGCGGGCGGGCCGTCCGGGCACCGGGCTGCGGGCCCCCGGTGCCGTGGCCGGCATCGGCCAAGGGGCCCTCCTTCCGGCTGCCGCGGCGGGCGGAGGGCGCCCGGGTGTGTCACGGCGCTCCCCGCCCCTACCGACCAGGGTGCACCCGGCGGCCGGGCATGTCCGACCGGGGCGGTGCGGGGCGGCCTCCCCGCGGCCCGGTCAGCGGATCAGGGCTGCCCTTTCACGGGCGGCGCGGACCGCCTCGGTGAGCCCGGCGATGTCGTAGGCACCGTGGTGGCGCCGACCGTTGACGAAGAAGGTCGGGGTGCCGGAGACACCGCTGAGGTCGGCGGAGTCCACGTCCTCGGCGACCCGGCCGGCCCCGGCCCTGGCCCGCAGGTCCTGCTCGAAGCGCTCCGCGTCGGCCCCGACCGCCTCCGCGTACCGCAGCAGGTCGGGGATCTTCAGTGCGCCCTGGTGGGAGAGCAGCAGGTCGTGCATCTCCCAGTAGGCGCCCTGTCGGCCTGCGGCCTCCGCCGCCTCCGCGGCCAGCTGGGCGTGCGGGTGGACGTCGTTCAGCGGCAGGTGGCGCCAGACGTAGCGGACGTCGCCGTGGCCGGCCAGGAGTTCCCGGACGACGGGCTCGGCCTGCCCGCAGTAGGGGCATTCGAAGTCGCCGTACTCGACGACGGTCACCAGGGCGTCGAGCGGGCCGCGGATGTGGTCCCGGTCGGTGTCGACGGAGGCGGCGAGGTCGACGATGCTCTCCGAGGTGCCGAGCAGGGCGCGCATCCGGCCGCGCTGCGGCATCAGGCCGATGGCGCGGGTGACCGCCCAGGTGGCGGCGGAGGCGCAGACCACGGCGGCCAGGATGCCGACCTTCGCCTCCTCCAGGCGCGGTCCGTCGAAGGCGAGGGTGGCGATCAGCAGCGAGACGGTGAAGCCGATGCCGGCGATGCTGCCGCCCGCGGCGACCGCGCCCCAGCCGACCGGCGGGCGCAGCCGGCCGCGGCTGAACGCGGTGGTGAGCAGCGCGGAGCCGAGGATGCCGACGGGCTTGCCGAGGACGTAGCCGAGCACGATGCCGAGGGTGACCGGCGAGTGCAGGGCCCGGGTGAGCTGCTCGGAGCCGAACGTGATCCCGGCGTTGGCGAGGGCGAACAGCGGCACGATGACGTAGCTCGTCCACGGGTGGTAGACGCGCTGGAGGCGCTCGTTCGGGGAGATCGCGGTGGCGAGGCCGACCCGCAGCGAACGCTCCAGCTCGGGCGTGGGCTGCTCGCGGAACAGCCGGAACAGGTCGGTGGCCCGCTCCAGGTCGCCGCGGGAGGCCGGGTAGGCGTAGGTGAGCAGGCCCATGGCGAGGCCGGTGACGACCGGGTCGACGCCCGACTCGAGCAGGGCGACCCACAGGGCGACGCCGAGCAGCGCGTACACACCGCCGCGGCGGACCCCGGCGGCCCGGACGAGCAGGATCACCGCGAAGACGCCGAGGCCGGCGAGCAGGGCGGGCAGGTCGATGCTGCTGCTGTAGGCGATCGCGATGACGCCCAGCGCGACGAAGTCGTCGACCACGGACACGGTGAGGATGAAGGTGCGCAGCGCCTCGGGCAGCCGCCTGCCGAAGAGGGCGAGCATGCCGAGGGCGAAGGCGGTGTCGGTCGACATCGCGGTGCCCCAGCCGTGCGCCTCGCCGTCGCCCGCGTTGACGGCGAGGTAGATCGCCACGGGCACGGCCATGCCGCACACCCCGGCGATCAGCGGGACGGCGATCCGCCGTCGCTCGCGGAGCTCGCCCATGTCGAACTCGCGGCGGGCCTCCAGGCCGACCACGAAGAAGAACAGCGTCATGAGCCCGCTGTTCACCCATTCGCGCAGGTCGAGGGAGACCCCGGCATCGCCGATCCGCACCGCGAGGACGGTCTCCCAGAAGGATTCGTACGACCCCGGGGCGGCGTTGGCCCAGATCAGCGCGGCCAGGGTGGCGGTGAGCAGGACGGCGGCGCTGCCGGTCTCCGTGCGGAGGAAGTCCCGCAGCGGGGTGCGCATGTCGGTGCCGCACGCGGTCTGGCCGGAGTGGCCCGGCAGCTCGGGGTGAGCGGGCATGTGATCATTCTCGCCCCGGCCGGGCGCTCCGCGCGGCGCACCGCCGGGGCCGGGGCCGTGACGGCGGTCACAGCGACGGGGGGGGTGGGCCGCGCGGGCGGCTCGGCGGCCGGAACGGCGTAGCCTCCGGGGGCACCGGGTAGGTGAGCTGCCATGGGACTGCTGCGCAGACGACGCCGCGTACCGCCGGACGAGGGCGCTGCGGGGGGCGCCCCGGACGTGCCGGAACTGACTCCCGAGGAAGCGGCCGAGGAGCTGGCCTCGCTCTCCCGGGAGATGGAGGAGGGCTCGCAGGCGGGCCGGCGCCGGGCGATGGGCCGTGCCGGTGCCCTGGTCGGCTCGACCGTCCGGCTGCTGCTCCGCGGCGGGGCCGCCACGGCCCGGGTGACCTGGGTCGGCGGCCGGGCGCTCACCGAGCGGCTGCTGCAGACGGCGCCGCGCATCCCCGTCCGGGACCTGGCGACGCTGCGGGCACAGCACCCGGGCGCCGGCGACCCGGACGCGCTGGCCGACCTGCTGGTCGCGGGGGCCGTGCGGGCCTCGGCCTCGGTCGGTGCCGGGGTCGGTGCGGCGGCGATGCTGCCGGTGCCGGCGGCGATGGCCGCGGAGGTGGCGGCGGAGACCCTGGTCGTCGCGGCCGTCGAGATCAAGCTGATCGCCGAACTGCACCAGGTGTACGGGGTACCCGCGGGCGGGACCCCGGCGCAGCGGACGGCGGCGTACGTGAACGCCTGGGCCGACCGGCGCGGGCTGAGGGCGGTGACGCCCGAGCATCCGGTGGGCGTGGCGGCGGTGACGGGGCTGGCGGTGGGCAGCGAGGTGCGGCGGAAGGTCCGCAAGCGGCTCACCCGGAGCACCCTGCGGAAACTGCCCTCGCTGTTCCCGCTGCTGGTGGGGGCGGGGCTGGGCGCCGTGGTGAACCGGCGGGACACCCGCCGACTGGCCGTCCGCGTCCGGGGCGACCTGAAACGGCGCACGGACGCCGTGCCCGGGTACTGGGCGGCCGCCGCACCGCCCTGAGCCGGGCCCGCCCGCCGCTGGAGATGTGGATCTCGTCCGGGTCGGCGATGGTGGGAGAACCGGCAGCTCCGAAGGAGGAAGCCAGATGTCGATGCTGGACAAGCTCAAGAGCATGATGAAGGGCCACGAGGACACCGCTCAGAAGGGTGTCGAGAAGACCGGTGACGCGATCGACGCAAAGACCCAGAACAAGTACCAGGGTCAGGTCGACGCCACCCAGCAGAAGATCAACGAGCACCTCGGCGAGCAGCCTCCCGAGCAGCGGTAGGCCACCCTCGGGCGGCCCGCCTGCCGCGGGCCGCCAGAGGGGCGCGAGGAGTTGCGCGGGGCGGGAGGTGCGGCGCCGCGCCTCCCGGGTTCGCGCAGTTCCACGCGCCCCTTTCGGTGTGCCCGACAGTCTGGGGTGCCCCCTTCTTGGGTGCCTGGCTGCCGGGGGCGGCTATTCGTCGAGGATGAAGGTGCGGGCGGCGGTCAGTTCGGTGCGGGCGGCTTCTTCGACGGCGGCGAGGTAGGCGAAGGCGTCGGTGCCGACGGGGACGCGGAGCGGGGTGCCTTCGGCGGTGACGATCCGCAGGACGTGGTGGGCGAAGTCCTCGGGGCGGCCGAGGTGCGGGTTGTCCCGCATGCCGTGCATACCGGCCCGCATCGGGTCGGTGACCGGGGCGTAGGCGGGGATGCGGGCGGAGGTCGCGGTGATGGCGTCGCCGTACCCGGTGGCGTAGCCGCCCGGTTCGACGGCCGTGACCCGGATGCCGAGCGGGGCGGCCTCGGCGGCCAGTGCCTGGCTCATCCCCTCGAGGGCGTACTTGCCGGCGACGTAGGCGCCGAGCCCCGGGAAGGCCATCCGGCCGGCCAGCGAGGAGACGTTGACGATGTGGCCGGAGCCCTGGGCGCGCATCACCGGCAGGGCGAGGCGGGCGAGCCGCCACGGCGCGACGACCAGGATCTCCAGCTGGTCGCGCAGTTCCTCGTCGGAGACCTCCTCGACGGCGCCGAAGAGCCCGCTGCCGGCGTTGTTCACCAGGACGTCCAGGCCGCCGAGCCGCTCGACGGCGGCGGTGACGGCGGCCTCGCACTGACCGGGGTCGCGGATGTCGAGTGCCGCGGTGACCACCCGGCCCGGGTGGCGGGCGGCCAGTTCGGCCAGGGTGTCCGGCTTGCGGGCGGTGGCCAGGACGTGGTCACCGGCCTCGGCCACCGCGGTGGCGAGGGCCAGGCCGAGACCCGACGAACATCCGGTGACCAGCCAGCGACGTGCCATGTATGCCGCCTTCCCGTGGGTGGTGGGGGCTTGCGGATCGAGCCCCGCGGCCACTGTGGCAGAGCCGTGCGCGCCGACGCGCCGTGCGCGACCCGTCGTGCGGGCGCGCAGGGGGGCTCGCGGGAGCACGGGCCGCGGGCGGCCGCACACCGGTCCGCCGGTCCCGTCGGGGCGCGGGAAGCCGGCCGTCAGGCGATCAGGCGGAGGCGTTCGGCGGCGACGCCGACCGTCAGGCGCTGTCCCCAGCCGAGCTGGAGGGCGTCGGACTCCACGCCGTCGCCGAAGACCACCAGCCGGTCGGACTCGACCGTGACCTCGAGGCGCTCCCGCCCGTCGAGCAGGCCCTGGACGCGGTCGGTGCCGGTGGTCGGGGACGGCCAGGCCTCCCGGACGAACCAGGCCACGGCGGAGCCGGTGGGTTCCGGCAGGCGCAGCGTGCTGCCGCGCTCGAGCCAGGCGGAGCGGCACCAGCCGGTGGCGCCCGTGCCGGTGCCGACCAGGATGCCGGAGGAGGCCTGTGCCTCCGGGGCGGCGCCCGGGGCGGTGAGGCGGTAGCGCGCGGTCTGGTGGCCGCTCTGCCCCAGGTAGACCTCGTTGAGGGCGAGCAGCCGCTGGGTGTCGTCGGCGACCGCCTCGACCATCGTCCGCTCCTCGACGAGGGCGTCCGCGCCGGGCCCGGCGGCCGCCCGGAGCAGCCGGGCGGCGTCGTCGGGGCGGTGGCGGACGAGCACGCCGGGGTTGCGGCCCGGGTCGGTGTCGATGCCGACGACCGGCTGGCCTGCCAGGTACTTGGCGGCGTTGGCGACCAGGCCGTCCTGGCCGACCACGACGACCACGTCCTCCGGGGTGAACAGGAAGCGGTCGAGGTCGGCGCGCTCGACCCGGCTCCGGCGCCAGTCGGCCGGGATCGCCCCGGCGACGGCGGCGAGCGCGACCCCCGCCCGGTTGTGGCGTTCCTCGGCCTCGGCGAGGGAGCGGCCGCGGGACTCCAGGAAGAACGCGGCCTGCCCGCGGGAGCCGTGCCGGGCGAGGAGTTCCTCGTACTCGGTGCGGCGGTGGACGAGCACCGCGCGGGGGGCGAGGCTCATCGGGCACCGCCGTCGCCGCCGGTGCCGAGTCGGGTGAGCAGGCCGGTGAGGACGTCCGGGGTGAGGGTGACGCTGTCGATCCGCGGCAGGTGCTCGGCCAGCCGGATCATCGCGAGGGCGCGCAGCACCTCGGGGCCGGCCTCCTGGTGGGCGGCGAGCCAGGCCTGCTCGGTGGCGGCCTTGGCCTCGCCGAGGGCGCGTTCGGCCTCGGCCTGGGCGGCGGCGAGGACGCGGTTGGCCTCGGCCTCGGCGGTGGCGAGCCGGGTGCGGCGGGCCGATTCGGCCTCGGCGCGGACGGCGTCCGCCTCGGCGTCCTGCTCGGCACGGCGGCGTGCGTTGGCGCCCTCCTGGCCGACCAGCTCCTCCTCGCGGCGGGCGAGTTCGATCCGGTTGGCCATCTCGTTCTCGGCGATGGCGCTCTCCCGCTCGACGGCGAGGGCCCGGCGCTCGAAGGTGGCCCGGTCGGCCTCCTGCTGCACCTGCTCGCGGGCCGGGGTGCGCAGGGCGCGTTCGGTCTCGGCCTCCGGGCGGAGCGCGGTGACCCGGACGGCGATCACGGTGAGGCCGATCTCGGCGAGCCGGGCCTCGGAGGCGAGGCCGTCCGCGATCCGGCGGCGGACGGCGGTGACGCCGTCGACGAGGGCGGCGGCGAGCGGGGTGCGGGCGATCAGCTCGAGGGCGTGCTGCTGGGCGGTCTCGGTGAGCAGGGTGCCGAGCTGTTCGAGCGGCTCGGCCCGCCAGGCGCCGGTGTCCGGGTCGATGCCGAAGTCGAGGCGGCCGGCGGCGACCACGGGGTCGTCGATCCGGTAGGTGACGGTGGCCTGGACGGCGAGGTCCTGGAAGTCGGCCGTCCTGGCGTGGAAGAGCATGGACAACTCGCGGTCGTTCAGCGGGACTTCCGATATCGCCGCGGCGAGCGGGCGGAACCAGAAGGCCAGGCCGGCGCCCTCGTGGGCCGGCTTGCCGCCGCGCAGGTGGCGGATGTGGGAGGTGGGCGCGGCGCGCAGATGCCGGAACCCAAGGCGCCTGGTGATGTCGGCCATGGTGGTGGACTCCCTTCGCAGTTCTTTTCGTCGCAATGACGATAACTGCCGGCAAGGGTTGTCGTCAATACGACGAAAAGAGGGTGTCGCGAACCTGCGCCTGACGCCCTGACAGATGTCAGGTACCGGGCGGACCGCGGACGGGGTTTGCTGGTGGACGACGGGGAGGCCGGTGCGGCCGACCACCGTCGAATCCCTCAACCACCCTGCAAGGAGCACCCCATGTCCGCTGTGTCCACTGTCCGCAAGTTCGTCCTCGCCGGCGCGGCTGCCGCCGCCGGCCTCGCCCTGACCGGCCTCGTCCCCGCGACCGCCGAGGCCGCGAGCGGCTGCTACGGCATCGGCGGCGGCAAGTACAACTGCAACGTGTGGAAGACCGCGCCCTCCTACTTCGCCGGCAACGTCCGTGCCGGCACCCTCAACGCGGGCACCAACTACTTCTACTGCCAGGCCGTCGGCAGCGAGGTCGTCGAGGGCCCGTACCGCAACAACTGGTGGGCCAAGACCGACGACGACAGCGGCAACAAGGGCGTCTGGGTCAACGTCGTCTACCTCTCCGGCGGCGGCAACGACCAGCCGGTGCCCGGCCTGCCCAGCTGCTGACACCCCGCCGGCGGGGCCCGGGCGGGCTCACCGGGCGTACCGCGCTCGCCGGGCGCAGTGGGCTCACCGGGTGTACTGGGCTCACCGGGTGTACTGGGCGAGGTACTCCAGGACCCGGTCCACGTGCGCCCGCGCCCGCTCGGGCACCCCGCGCGCCTCCGCGATCGTCTTGTCGCTGGTGCGGTAGCCGGCCGCGAGCAGCGCCGGCAAGTCCTCGTGCATCCCGCGGCGCTTGAACTGCTGGGCCAGCCAGCACACGTACGAGCCCATCGAGATGATCGCGTCCGGCGGCGACATGTAGTCCTTGCGGCCGTCCAGGTCGCCGTCCTGCGCCCAGGCGTTGAACACCGCGGGCGTCCACATGGCGATGCCGTACTCCTGCGTCTCCGGGCGGACGGCATCCGGGTCGAAGCCGCTCTCGGCCTTCAGCATCGCGGCGAGCAGCACCGGCGTGACCTCGGGCTCCGGGCAGCGGCGGGCCGCCCGGGTGATCGGCTCGCGCAGGGCGGCGGGGACGTCGGAGCCCGCAGGAACGGCACCCGGCAGCGCACCCGCCGCGTCGGCGGCCGGGGAGGCGGGGGACGCCGGGGAGGCGGGGGACGTGGCGGCCGTACGGGGGCGGTCGGCCGCTCCCCCGCCGTCCGGCGCCACGGCCGGCAGCACGGCCGCCGCCGCGCAAGCCGCGACCGCAGCAGCGGCGCCGGCGAGCAGGGCCCTCCGGCGCCGGCCCGGGGTGCGCCGTACCGGGAGGGCAGACGGGCGGCCACCGCGGCGGCATCGGCCGGGCGGGCGGCACGGTCCGCCGCCAGGCAGTCCACGACCAGCGGCCGCCAGCGCTCCGGTACCCGCTCGTCCAGTCGCAGCGGCTCCCGCCCGCGGGCGTACGACTGCGCGGCCAGCGCCCGTGCCCGGGCCGCCGCCCCGGGGAAGGGGTGCGCACCGCCGGCGAACAGCTGGTGCGCCAGCACCCCGAACGCCCACACGTCGGACGCCGGGCGCAGCGCCACGCCGCGCACCCCGCTGCGTTCCGACCACCACTCCGGCGGCACATGGTCGAGCGAGCCGAGCGGCGGCACATAGGCGTGGGTGCCGTCGAGTTCGGCGGTGAGGCCGAAGTCGGCGAGCCGCACCGATCCGTCGGCCATCAGCAGCACGTTCGCCGGCTTGAGGTCGCCGTGCACCCAGCCGTGGCCGTGCATGTGGGCGAGGCCCTCGCAGACCTCGGCGAGCAGCCGCTCCGCCTCCGCGGCGGGCAGGGCCGAACCGTCCTGCAGCCGGTCGAGCAGGCTCCGTTCGGCCCGTTCCATCACCAGCACCACCGCGCCGTCCAGGCCGGGACGGCGCGGGTCGCGGACGACCGCCGTGCGGAAGGTGCGGATCAGCCGCGGATGCCCCGCCGACCGGCTGAACTCCGCCTCCCGTCGGGCGAGTTCGGCCGCCTCCCGGCGCCGGCCCGGGGCGAGGCGGCCGGCCGGGAGGAACTTCACCGCCGCCGGGGCGCCGTCCGAGCACCGCACCGCCGCGTACACGGCGCCCCAGCCGCCCGCGCCGATCGGCCCGGTGACCCGGTGCCCGGCCACCCGGTAGCCGGGCGGCACCTCCGGCGGCAGGTCGGCCGGGAACCCGGTGCTGCTCACCCGTCCGCCCCTCCCGTCGGCGCCCTGCGGGCGCCGCGCGGCGGCAGCAGGGCCAGGTGCTCCTCGCGGACCAGGTCGAAGCGGAGCGCCAGGCCGACCAGCTCCTCGCGCTTGCGCAGCGGCCCGTCGCCCGCGGACGCCCCGTCAGGACGCAGCCTGAGCTTGGACTCCGCCAGGTAGTCGATGTGGTAGTTGACCGCGGAGCGGGTCGGGGCGGAGCCGTCCGGGCCGGTGCGCAGACGCTCGACCACGTCGCCGACCCCCGGGACGGCCGCCGAGGTGCCGCGCAGCCGCGGCTCGCAGAGCGCCACCAGGACGAGGAAGTACTTGGCGGTGGCGTCCAGGGCGAACGGGCTGACGGTGTGCTCGCCGCGCGGTGAGCCGGAGCCGCGGTCCAGGTAGGCGTGGAGCGGGGCGAACACCTTGAAGTGGCAGCCGCCGCCGAGCGAGGGCAGCACCACCCGGGAGAACTCGAACGGCACCGGCGCACCCAGCCGGCCCGGCGCCACCTTCAGGTGCTCGCCCGCACCCTCCAGGTTCTCCACCACGTACGTCGCCGAGCGGCTGAAGTTGGACAACCGCCAGTAGTCGGCCGCGGCGGTGAGCTCGCCGGCCCGACGGGAGACGCCCTGGTCCGGCAGCGGGATCGCGACCGGGCAGCCCGGGGCGCCGCGGCCGAAGTCCGCGGTGTCGTCCGGGCCCATCCGCAGCAGCCGCGGCGCGCCGGGCGGAGCCCCGTCGGCGTCCGGCAGTTGCACGATCACGGTGTCCATCACGCCCCCTCGACGGCCTGCGCACGGCACGGCGGACCGCCCGGGGTCGGCACCCCGGGTGTCCGGCACGTCACGCACAGTGTTCCAGAAAAGGCATGCTGCGTGTGCGATGCTTCGGCCGTTGCGCACCACCCGGCGGCGGGCGGTTCAGCCCTGCGGGTGCCACTCGGCCAGCACGATCGTCGCGTCGTCGTGCAGCCGGTGGTCCTGGTGCTCGAGCAGCGCCAGGACCAGCCGCCGCAGCGCCTCCGGCGCCGGCTCGCCGGCTGCAGCGGAACGCACCACCAGGTCCACCAGCCGTTCCTCGCCGAAGAGTTCGCCGCCCGCGGACCGTGCCTCGGTGACGCCGTCGGTGTGGACCAGGATGCGGTCCCCCGGCTCCAGCTGCGCCCGGTGGACGGTCGCGGGCTGCCGCGGATAGCCCGGGCCCAGCCCCAGCGGCAGCTGCGCCGTACGTTCCAGGGCGCCCGGGACGACGTGCTGGCGGCGGATCAGCAGCGGCGGCGGATGCCCGAAGTTCACCCAGGTCAGCCTGCCGGTGGCGATGTCCAGGTCGGCGAAGACCGCGGTCAGCAGGCGGTCCGGAATCCAGCGCGACAGCGCCCGGTCGACCGCATCGGCGATCTCCGGCAGGCCGCCGCCCGCCCGGCGGGTGGCCCGGCAGCCCGCCACCGCCACCGCCGAGGCCCCGCCGGCCGCCAGGTCGTGTCCCATCGCGTCGACGACCGTCAGGTGCAACCGGTCGCGCAGCAGGCTGTGGTCGAAGGCGTCGCCGCCGATCTCGTACGCCGGCTCCAGGGCCGCCGAGGAGGTGACGCGGCGGGTGCCCAGCGTACGGGGCGGCATGAACGCCCAGGCCAGCTCGGCCTGCAGGGTCATCGGCCGGCTGCGGACGGCCTCCGCCATCACGTCGCTGAACGCCGCCTTCGAGATCACCACCAGCGCCGTGAGCGAGGCGAGCGCACGGCAGCGGTCCAGCACCTCGGGGCCGGAGGAGGGCGCCGTCGCGCGCAGCACGCCGATCCGCTCCACGCCGTCGACCAGCGGCAGCCACAGCTCGACGTGCCCGTCGGCGGAGGCCTCCCGCGGCTGCACCGTCCGGTACGCCCAGCCGGCCAGCGTGCCCTCCACCGGCACGGCGGCCGCCGCCGGGTCGCCGTCCGGGCCGCGGTCGTCCGGCAGCGGCACCAGCCGCACCTGCTGGACGTCGGCCAGATAGACGCCGGCACCGTACAGGCCCATCGCACGGGCGGTGTCGTCCACCAGCCCGGCGATGTCCCGGGGCCCGATGCGGTGCGACTCCTCCAGGAAGCCGCCCATCACCTGCCCGATCCCGTCCACGTCCCACCACCGCCTTCCGCGGCGCGCCTGCCCGCCCGCCCACCGCGGCCAAACACCGGGCGGCGGCTGCTGCCACCGTACGCCCGGCGGTCAGATGCCGGGTGTGTGGAGGGAGGCGTCGGCGGGGCCGAGGGTGAAGGCGGTGAAGCGGACCTGGAGGCCCTTGCGTTCCGGGGAGCAGCAGAAGGGGCCGGCCAGGGCGGCGGCGCCGGGGGCGAGCGGGGCGTAGCGGACGAGGCGCCAGGGGCCGTCCTCGCAGCGGGCGCGGACGGTGAGGGCGTCGCCGCTGCGGCTGGCACGGACGGTGACGAGGCGGCCGTGCCAGTCCGGGACGGGGGCCAGGGACCAGTCGGAGACGTCGCGGGTGACGACCGCACCGAGGTGGGGGACGCCGTCGGACATCTCGACGCCGGCCTTCGTCCAGGTGCGCTCGTCGACGCGGACCATCAGGCCGGCCTGGTCGTAGAGGGCGTCGAAGGCGGCGAGGAAGGTCACCTCGGCGGCGGTTCCGTCCGGGAGCGGTGCGAGCAGGGCGTGGCCGTCGTCGCGGACGAAGCCGTAGCCGGTGGTGCGCCAGAAGTCGCTGCGCTCACGGGTGGTGACGACCAGGGCGTCGCCGTCCCGGACGGCGGACTCCGGCGGGTTGAGCCAGTCGGCGTCGGGCCGGTCGACGGGGTGCGGGGCGTCCAATGCCTCTCCTCGGTGGGCCCGGCCGCGCAGAACACGGCCGGAGTTCGGTTGCGCCGGGGCCGGTCACTCGTGCGGGTAGGCCTTGATGACGTTGCCCTTGGTGTCGGCCGAGAGGTAGCCGCTGCCGTAGTCGTCGGAGAGGTAGACGCGGATGGTCGGGCTGCCGTCGAACATGTCCGGGCCGATGATCAGGTAGCGGCTCGTCGGGGTCTTGACGTTCAGCTTCGCCTCGGCCTCCTTCAGCAGGTCCGGGATGACGTCCCAGTTGTAGACCTTGAGGTCGACCGGCTTGTCGTCGCCGATGACGGTGCCGCCGGCGGCCTTGGTCGTCCGGCCGTCGCGGTAGTCGATGCGGTCGTAGAGCTTGGCGTTGTCGGCCTTCGGGGTCTCGGCCATCGCGTAGGTGGGGTAGACCACCAGCTCGTTGATCATCGTGGTGCCGGCGGTCGGGGTGATCGCGTCCACGACGGCGCGGATGCCGGCCGGGGTGAGCAGGTCCTTCGGGGCGGGGGCGTTCTTGCCGCCGGACTTGGTGGTGGTGGCCGCGGGCGAGGCCGTGCGGCCGCTGCCGGACGCGGTGGTGCTGCCGGTACCGCCGGTGGTGGTCACCGTGTTCGCGGTGCTGTTGTTGCCGCGGTTGGTGTCCTGCACGGCGTTCCAGGCCAGCGTGCCGGCGAGGGCGGCGCCGGCCACCGACACGGTGAGCAGCACGACCCGGCCCCGGCGGGCGGACGTGGGCAGGTGGCCGGGGTGGCCGCCCTGCGGCGTCCAGGCGCCGGTCGGGCCGGTCGGCGACTGCGGGTGGCCGTAACCGCCCGTCGGACCGGTGGGCGACTGCGGAAATCCGTAGCCGCCGTTGGGCCCGGTCTGCGACTGCGGGAATCCGTAACCGCCGTTCGGACCCGTGGAGGGCTGGGGGAAGCCGTAGCCGTTGTTCGGGCCGGTGGACGGCTGCGGGAAGCCGTAGCCTCCGGCGGGCGCACCGAAGGCACCGGGCACACCGGGTGCACCGTACGGCGCCGGGGAGCCGGTCGCGGGGGCGCCGAAGGCGCCGGGGGTCGGTGCCTCGGGCGGGCCGGGCTGCTTGAAGGTCTCCTTGACGGTCGGCGCCCAGCCGGAGGGCGGGGCGGCCTGCTCGCCCTGCTCGGCCGCGGCCAGCAGCCGGTCGAGCATCTCGGCGTCGGGGCGGAGGGCCGGATCCCGCGAGAGCAGGGAGCCGAGCAGCGGGCCGAGCTGGGCGCCGCGGACGGGCGGCGGCAGCGGCTCGTCGAGGACCGCGGCCAGGGTGGCCAGGGTGGTGGAGCGGCGCAGCGGGTGGTGGCCCTCGATCGCGACGTACAGCATCATGCCGAGCGACCACAGGTCGGAGGAGGCGTCGCCGGCGCCGCCGCGGATGCGCTCGGGGGCGATGTACTCGGGCGAGCCGATGAGCGAACCGGTGGCGGTGAGCGCGGTGGCGTCCTGCATGGCGGCGATGCCGAAGTCGGTGAGGACGGGCGTGCCGTCCTGGCGCAGCAGGACGTTGCCGGGCTTGACGTCGCGGTGCTGGATGCCGGCGGCGTGCGCGGAGCGCAGGGCGGCGAGGACGCCGCGGCCGATCCTGGCCGCCTCGGGGACGCTCAGCGGACCGTTCGCCAGCCGGTCGGCGAGGCTGCCGCCGCTGACCAGCTCCATGACCAGCCAGGGGTGCGGCTGGTCGGGGGTGTCGACGATGTGGTGGATGATCACCACGTTGGGGTGCTGGAGGCGGGCGAGGGCGCGGGCCTCGCGCAGCACGCGCTCGCGGAGCTCCTGGGCGGCGACCGGGTCGCCTGCGAGCATCGCCGGGTCCGGCGGGCGGACCTCCTTGAGGGCGACCTCCCGGTGCAGGGCGTTGTCGCGGGCGCGCCAGACCAGGCCCATGCCTCCGCCGCCGAGGCGCTGCAGCAGTTCGAAACGGCCGTCGATGAGCCGTGTCTCCGGCCCCCCAGTGTTCATGCCCGTCATCGTAGGGGGCGGGACGGACTGTCCGGACCGCGGGCGGATCACGATCGGGCTGCGCGGCCGGGCCCGCCGGCGGTGGCCGGCGGGCCCGTGGAACCGGATCTGGACGAACCGTCCGGGCGCCCGTAGGCGGGGTGGCGCGGCGTCGGCCCTTCGGGTGCGCGGCGCCGGTCGGCCGGGTGCGCGGCGCCGGTCGGCCGGGCGGCCGATCGGACGGCCGGTCAGGCACGCGGGGCGTGCGCGGCCAGCAGGTCCCGGTACCAGTCGAGGGTCTCGTCGAGGGTCCGCTCCAGCGGGATCGGGGCGGCGCCGAAGGCCTTCTCGAAGTCGCCGGAGTCCACCACCTGCGGCTCGGTGTGCTGGTAGAACATCTCGGCGTACTCGGCCATGAACACCTCGTCGAAGGGGCCGAAGGGCCGCGGCGCGTCCAGGACGAAGACGTTCAGCGGCCGGCCGATCCACTCCTCGATCATGGCGTGGACCTCGCGGGGCGTCCGGGCCGGCGCGGTAGGCAGGTGCCAGACCCGGCCGTCGGCCTCGGGGTGCTCGCCGAGGGTGGCGAGCCCGGCGGCGACGTCCCGGATGTCGGTGTGGCTGTGCGGCAGGTCGATGTCGCCCAGGCCCAGCACCTCGCCGCCGGTGAGCGCGGCCGGGAAGACGGCGCCGCCGAGGGTGGAGTTGAGCACGCCGGGGCCGACGAAGTCCGCGGAGCGGCCGAGCACCACCCGGGCGCGGCCCTCACGGTGCGCGGTCAGGTAGGCCTCGTCCAGTTCGGCCCGCATCCGGCCCTTGCGGCTGACGGCGTTCCACGGGGTGCGCTCGGTCATCGGCGCGCCGCCGGTCGGGCCGTACGGGTAGAGGGTGTCCAGCACGACCAGGCGGGCGCCCGTCTTCTCGACCGCGCCGAGCACGGCCCGCTGGATCTGCGGCATCAGCTCGACCTGCAGGTGGTAGCCGACGTTGACGCAGTGGTAGACGACGTCGGCGCCCTCGACGGCGGCCAGCGCACCGGCCGGGGTGGCGACGTCGCCGGCGCGGCGCTCGACGCCCTGCGGCGCAGGCCCTTCCCCCGCACGGTCGACCAGGCGGACGGCGTGGCCACGGCGGGCGAGCTCCGCCGCGAGGGCCGTGCCGGCCGGGCCGGCGCCGAGCACGACGTGCAGCTGCTGCTCCTGGATGTTCATGGTGTCCCCTCTCTTCGGTCCGCATGGGCGGGCCGTTCTCTTCGCGATCGCCTCTCGCTTCTGTTATAGACTGTAACTGTTGTGAGTGGCGATCGCAAGCGCGACGACGGGTCGACCGTGAGAGACTCTTACTACCGCGACAACCAGTAACGATGAGGAGAGGGCGGCCGAGATGGCAGAGGCCCGTACGACCGGTCCGCGCGCCCGCTACCGGGAGCAGACCCGCACCGAGATCAAGGACGCCGCACTGCGGCAGCTGGCCGAGGGCGGCACCGACGGCCTCGCCCTGGTGAAGATCGCCAAGGGGCTCGGCATGTCCGGGCCCGCGCTGTACCGATACTTCGCCAGCCGGGACGACCTGCTCGGCGCCCTCATCTCGGACGCCTACGAGGACGCCGCCGCGGCCGTCGCCGCCGCCCCCGACCCGGGCACCGGCCCGCGCGCCCGGCTGCACGCCCTGGCCACTGCGTACCGCGGCTGGGCCGTCGCGCAGCCGCACCGCTACCTGCTGATCCAGGGCACCCCGACCCCCGGCTACACCGCCCCGCCCGAGACCCTCGCGAGCGCCCGGGCCGTCCTCACGCCCTTCCTGCCCGTCTTCGCCGCCGGCACCCCGGCACCCGCCACCGCCCCCGTGGTCGCCCAGATGCGGGCCTGGCTCGCGGCGGACGCGGCCGTCGCCGCCTGGGTGGCCGCCAGCGCCCCCGACGGCACCGAGGCCGTCGCCACCGCCCTCACCGGCACCGTCCTCGCCTGGAGCACCCTGCACGGCACCATCGGCCTGGAGGTCTCCGGCCACTTCACCGGCATGGGGCACACCGGCGACACCCTGCTCACCACCCAGATCGAGCTGCTCGCCGAGGCCTTCTCGCTGGGGTGATGCACTGTCACGGTTGCTCCGCGGCCTCGAAAGGACAACGGTTCGTCACATCCCTGCGTTCCCGTACGGGATGTGACATTTCCGGTGGCCGCCGGCCCTTCTCCACCCGGCGGACGGGCCGCCATGATGCCTCCTCCGTCAGCATTCGGAGGGGACAGCACAGTTGAGCCACACCACCACGGGCATCGACGCCACCGCCGCGGGCACCTGGACACTCGGCGACCTACGGGTGAACCGCATCGGCCTCGGCGCCATGCGCCTCACCGGCAGCGCAGCGTTCGACGAGGGCACACCCAGCGACCGCGGCAGGTCCGTCCGGGTCCTGCGCCGCGCGGTCGAACTCGGCGTCAACCACATCGACACCGCCTCGTTCTACTTCTCCCGGCTGCGCTCGGCCAACGAGCTGATCGCCACCGCACTCTCGCCGTACCCCGACGACCTGGTCATCGCCACCAAGGTGGGCCCGGGCCGGGACCCGTCCGGCGCGTGGTACACGGCCGGGCCCGAGCAGCTGCGCGGGCAGGTCGAGGAGAACCTGCGCCAACTCGGCCGCGACCACCTCGACCTGGTGTACCTGCGGCGGATGGGCCAGTCGTCGATCGCCGAGCACGTCGGCGCCCTGGCCGAACTCCGCGACGCCGGGCTGGTCCGCCACCTCGGGGTCTCCAACGTCACGCCCGCCCAGCTGGCCGAGGCCCGGGCCGTCGCGCCGGTGGTGGCCGTGCAGAACCGCTTCACCCTCGACGGGCGGCCGTACGACGAGGTCATGCAGCACTGCGCCGACGACGACATCGCCTTCGTGCCGTACTTCGCGATCGCCGGGTCAGGACGCGAACAGGGCGCCACCGCCGCCGGGCCGGAGAGCCCGCAGGTGCTCGCCGTCGCCGCCGCGCACGGCGCCTCGGCCGCACAGGTCCGGCTCGCCTGGACGCTGCAGCAGGGCCCGCACGTACTGGCCATCCCGGGGACGGGCAATCCCGGCCACCTGGAGGCGAACGTCGCGGCAGGAGCACTCCGGCTCAGCCCCGCGGAGATGGACCTGCTCGCCGCCGCGGCCCGGTGACTCCCAGGACCGGAGAAGGTACGGCGCCCGGAGCATGCTGACGCGCAGCCCGGAGACGGCGCACCCGGGGGCGCGTGGGTGCACCCCCGTGCGAGCGGGTGTGACACCGGACGGCGTTTCGGCGCTCAGTCATGTGCGGCCCACGATGTCACCGGGCCCGCGGCGAGGCGGATGCCCCACCCGGCGTTCGCCCCCGAGCCGTGCCCGAAATGCATTTCCGACGCCAGGCCAATTCGCTTCCGGCGCATACTGAATCAATTTCCCCCCGGCAAGGGGCGTTCGTGGCGAGGCTGCGCCACCCGCCCTTGCAAGCGCCCCGCCCCGCACGCCGACCGGCCGGATTCCGGTACACGCAGGCCGCGGGCCGCCGCAAGCCGGTCTGCCAGCAGGTATGCGCCCCGCAATTCCCGTCCGAATTCCGGTGGGACGCCCGGCCGACCTGGCGAAGTCCTGCCACTTGTGCGGACGCCCTTTTCCCGGCACCTGATTCTTCGCCATGATTCCGGCCACGCCAGCGCCCGCTCCGCACCCAGCCCGCGCCAACCCGGCGCCTCGGAACCCGGCGCGACCGCGCACCCGCGGTTGACCCCGGAAGGAACCGTACGTGAAGCGAAAGCTCGCCCTCGGAGCCGTTCTGTCCGCCTCGGCCGTCCTGGCCGGCGCGATCCAGGTCAGTGCCGGAGCGGCACACGCAGCCCCGGCCCCCACCGCAACGGCCCGGGCCCTCGGCCTGTCGGCCCAGGAGCAGCTGATCGTGAAGGACACCGTCGTGGACGGCGACGGCACCCGCCACGTGCGGTACGAGCGCACCTTCGCCGGGCTCCCCGTCCTCGGCGGCGACCTGATAGTCCACCAGAGCGCGCAGGGTGCGATCCGGTCCACCGACCGCGCCGTGAAGGGCTCGATCGCCCCCGCCACGCTCACCCCGAAGCTCTCCGCCACGCAGGCCGCCGCCAAGGCGCACGGTGCGGTGGCCGCCACCGTCGGCGTCTCGGACGGGGACGAGCCCGCCCTGGCCTCCGTGGACCCGGCCGGTGCGGCGCAGCTGGTCGTGTGGGCGGCCTCCGGAAAGCCGAGACTGGCCCACCGCACCACCGTCGGGGGCGTCCGCACCGACGGCACCCCGAGCAGCCGGGTGGTCGTCACCGACGCCGCCACCGGCGAGGTGCTCTCGACCCACGAGCAGGTGCAGACCGCGACCGCGACCGGTTCGGGCACCGGCGTGTTCGTCGGCACCGTCGCACTCACCACCGACCGGACGGCCTCGGCCTACGAGCTCAGGGACGCCACCCGGGGCGGCCAGTACACCGTCTCCATGAACGGCAAGAAGGGCGGCAAGGGCACCCTCTACACCGACGCCGACAACGTGTGGGGCAACGGGTCGGCCGCCGATGGCCAGTCCGCCGCCGTGGACGCCCAGTACGGCGCCGCCGCCACCTGGGACTTCTACAAGAACACCTTCGGCCGCCTCGGCATCCGCAACGACGGCATCGGCGCGTACAGCCGGGTCCACTACGGCCGGGACTACTCCAACGCGTTCTGGAGCGACAGCTGCTTCTGCATGACGTACGGCGACGGCGCCGGCAACACCCACCCGCTGACCTCCTTGGACGTCTCCGGCCACGAGATGAGCCACGGCGTCACCTCCAACACCGCCGGCCTCAACTACTCCGGTGAGTCCGGCGGCCTCAACGAGGCCACCAGCGACATCTTCGGCACCGCCGTGGAGTTCTACGCCAACCTCGCCTCCGACAAGGGCGACTACCTCATCGGCGAACTCATCGACATCCGCGGCGACGGCAGCCCGCTGCGCTACATGGACAAGCCGTCCAGGGACGGCCGCTCCGCCGACTACTGGTCCTCGAGCGTGGGCAGCCTGGACGTGCACTACTCGTCCGGCGTCGGCAACCACTTCTTCTACCTGCTGGCCGAGGGCAGCGGCGCGAAGACCATCAACGGCGTCAGCTACGACTCGCCGACCTACAACGGCTCCACCGTCACCGGCATCGGCCGCGACAAGGCCCTGCAGGTCTGGTACCGGGCGCTGAGCGTCTACATGACCTCGACCACCGACTACCAGGGCGCCCGTACCGCGACCCTCCAGGCCGCCACCGACCTCTACGGTGCCGGGTCCGCCGAGTACGCCGCCGTCGCGGCGGCCTGGACGGCGGTCAACGTCGGCTGACCTGCCGCGCACGGCTCCCGCAGGCCGGTGGCCGTCCGGTACTTACCGGACGGCCACCGGAGGCTGCGGGCCCGCGCCGCCCGTTCGTCGTAGGCATCGCGGTGACCGCCGAGGCCCCCGGCAGCTGGGACGGCGGCCGGGTCGACCGGCCACCGGAACGGCCGGGCGGATCAGCAGTGGCAGTCGACGGTCACCAGCAGGGTGCCGCCGTCCAGCGCGTCCAGGTACGCGTTCGCCTCCCGCGCGTACGCGGCGCGGTCCTCCTCCGTGTCGCTGCCGGGCTCCGTCCACGTCCCGTCCAGGCGCAGCAGGGCGTAGTTCGGGACGGCCTCGGCCCGGGCCCGCGCCACGTACTCCGCACGGCCCGTCGAGAACCCGCCGTCCCAGTACCGGAATTCCTCGCTGTCGTGCGCGGCCCGGCACCTGGCCTGCGTCCGGTGGTCGTCCCGGGCCTGCTCCATCGGGTAGCCGTCCGGGTCCGCCAGGTGCCGGGCCAGGAAGTGCCGCCACGGCTGTGCGGCGGGCAGACCGCCGACGAGTTCCGTCCAGCGGTCGTGGCGCGCGGCGGCCTCGCGTTCCTCGAGGTCGCGCATCGCCTCGAAGTCGAGCAGGGCACGGGGGCCGCCGTCGCAGCGCAGCGTCCCGCCCGTACCCTCCTGGTGATCGACGATCAGGCGGGGGTCCCCGGCGGCGTCGGGGCGGTGCACGAAGTGGTCCGGCCAGCGGCCGCCGACCACCCAACCGTCCCACTTCGCATCGGGGTTGCAGGTGCTCAGGAAGTAGGCTCGGCCCTCCCCGTCGACGTGCAGGGCGCCCTCGCTGCCCGGTTCGGTGCCGAAGTGGCGGTTGTGGGCATCGGCGGCCTCCTGCCAGGTCAGGTCGTCGCCGGCGGGCAGCAGCCCGCTGCGGCGCAGCGCGGCGATGCACCCGATCCCGGCCGGGGCGCCGGTCAGGTACTCCCGGTACGCCTCCACCTCCCGGTTCTCGTCGAACGGACCGAGGGCGGCAACGAGTGCCTTCGCGACGTCGTCCCGGGCTGTGGGCGGGAGAGCGACGATGACGCTGAAGTGCATGTGCGCGCCTTTCGGTACCGAGAGCGTGCCGGGCCCCACGGAAGGGGCGGACGGGGCGGGAAGATCCCGCCGCGCCCAGCATCCGGCCCCCGCACCGTCCGCCGCCAGCGGTTTACGGTCCGGCTTGTCCGGGTCCGGTCGGCGTCAGGGCCGGTCCACGTTCCACTCCCGTGGCAGAGCCCCGTCGCAGAAGACGCAGACGAAGTCCGCCTCGCGCACGATGTTCAGCTGCTCGCAGGCAGGGCAGCGCCGGAACACCACTTCGTGGGTGAAGCCGGGCGGAGCGGCGATCCCGGCCCGGTCGAGCGCATCGGCGACGGCCTGCCACGAGCAGGCGTCCGGGCAGTAGCCGGTCGACTGATTGCTGACCTCCTCGGCCACCCACCGGTGGGACTCCGCGCGAAAGCCGATCTCACCGGCGCTCAGGACCGCTTCCCCACCGGCACACACCACGTGCTCGCTGCGACGCGGCGAGAGCCGCAGGATCCCGGCCCCGTCGACGACGTAGGTGAAGGGCTCGGACAACTCCTCCGCCGTCCGGGCCGAGACCCACTCCTCGAAGTCCGCCGGCGAATGCACGCCGAAACCCTCACCGCCCGGCCGGACGAGACTCCTCAGCCCGGTCGGCCCGACATAGCGATAACTCCGTCCGCGCATACACAGAAGCGTCGGCCCAGGACGTGTCCAACAGCATTCGCCGTGCCGTCCACACCGGGCGGTGGGGTTCACTCGGTGTCGAGCTGGTGGTCGGCCCAGACGTAGCTCTCGGGCAGCAGGTCGGTGATGAGGACGGTCCGGATGCGGTCGCCTGCGCCGACGATGACCTTGAGGGCGGGGAAGTAGTCGAGGAGGACCTGGCGGCACCGCCCGCACGGGGGGACGACCCCTCGGTCGCGGTCGCCCACGGCGACGATCGTCTCCAGCTCGTACGCGCCCTGGGCGGCCGCCGTGCCGATGAGGACCAGCTCGGCGCAGGGGCCTCCCGTGAAGTGGTAGGCGTTCACCGCGGTGACGATCCGGCCGTCCCGGGCACGGGCCGCGGCCGCCATGGTGTGGTTGTCGCCCCGGCACCGCGTACGGGCGACCTCGGCCGCGGCCCGGACGAGTTCGTGGTCGACGTGCTGGGTCTGCGCGGTCATCTGCTCTGCCTTCTCCGGAGGGTCAGGCCACGTTGACCTGCGTGACGAGGGCACGCAAGCGAATATCGGCGGTCGGCCCGACTCCGCCGACCACCTGTTCCGGCTGCTGCCGGACTCCGTGGACCAGCTACCGGACCGGCTGCCGGGTCAGGAACCGGCCGTTCAGGGCCCGAGGCGGGTGAGTTGGGCGGAGCGGGTGCGGTGGAGGTCGACGGCGAGGCGGCGGGCGGCGTCGGCGCTGCCGGCGGTGGATTCGGAGGCGGCGAGGCGGACGGACTGCTCCAGGTATTCGCGCAGGTGCAGGGCGGCCAGGCGGTCGAAGTCGGCGCCGGTGGTGTGCTCGGCCTCGGCGTACTCGGCGGCGGTGGTCATGCCTGGCATGTCGTGGCCGGTGTGCGGGTTGTCGCCGGTCACTCCCCCGAGGCGGGTGAGTTCCCGGAGGCGGGCGAGTTCCGTCCGGTGGCCTTCGGCGATCTCGGCGGCCAGTGCGCGCAGTTCCGGCGAGGTGGCCCGGGCGGCGGTCAACTCGGCGAGCCGGATGTTCTGTTCGGTCATCGGGACGAGGAGTTGCAGCCAGGCTGCGTCGGTCGGGTTGTACGGTGCGGGGGCCGCCACAACGGGCGCTGCCGCGGCGGGGGCGGGCCGCTCGGCGGGCCGTGCCACGGCGGCCAGCCCGCCGCAGACGGCGAGTGCGGCAAGTGCCGCGCCGACGAAGGCTCGTCTCATCGTTCCTCCTGGGGCCCGGGTACGGCGCGAACGGGCGTCCGCGGCCGCACCCGGGCAGGTGTCGTCAGGTCAGGCGGTGCCGTTGGCACCGCACTTGACGATCGGGTCGATGCAGTCGCGGACCCGGCGGGCCATTTCGGCGGCCGGCCACACGTTGAAGAAGTCGCCGTGCATGGTGTAGCCGGGGCCGGAGGCCAACCGCAGCCGGGCCGGGTCGCCGGTCACCGGGTAGCGCAGCACCTGGCGGAGCTTGGGCACCGGGATCGGGTGGGTGGCCGGGCAGGCGCCGTTCACGGGGTAGGACATGTGGCTCTTGTGGTCGGCGGAGTCGAGGTCCTTGCCGTTCCAGCACTGCGGGAAGTCCAGGTAGGACTCCAGCATGGAGCCGGCCGGGCAGTTGACGAAGTCGTGCGAGGGGTTGACCTCGCCCGCGTGCAGGCAGGACCAGCGGGCGATGCTGTTGTCGTTCGGGCCGGTCGCCTTGGCGTTGCCGGCGACGATCCGCAGGCCGCGCGGGAAGGGCTGGGTCAGTGCGATGACGTCGTCGCGGACGCCCTCGCCGAGGTAGTAGAAGGTGGTGCCGGTCGGCTCCACGGGGGCGTTGTCGGCGTACAGGGTGGGCACCCAGTAGGAGGAGACGTCGGTGGCCGGGTTGCAGGTGCCGCCGGACTTCTCCAGCTTGCCGAGGTCGGAGTTGGCGTCGGTGGCGGCGTTGCCGAAGAAGCTGTGCATGTGGGAGGCGCCGGGCAGGCCGGGGAAGACGATCGGGTCGTCGGGCAGCCGGTGGCTGTACGGGCAGTCCGCGAGGAACTCGGCGACCCGGACGGCCCCGGGCGGCACGCCCTGGGTGCCGAGCGCGCCGTACACCTGGAACTCCCAGAGCGAGACGCCCCAGACCGTGGCCCGTGCGGTGGCCAGCACCCGGACGTAGCGGCCGGTCGCGGAGAGGTCGAGGGTCTGCCGTCCGCCGGTGGAGCCGGTGACCTGGCGCACCGTCAGCCAGTCGTTGCCGTTGGCCGAGACCTGGACCTGGTAGGCGCTGGCGTACGCGGCCTCCCAGTTGAGCACGATCCGGTCGATGGCGGCGTTGCCGCCGAGGTCGACCCTGATCCACTGGTTGTCGGCGGCGGCGCTGGACCAGCGGCTGCCCTCGTTGCCGTCGACGGCGAGCGAGGCCGGGTAGGCGGCGTTCTCGAGCGAGGACGCGGTGACCGGCCGACCCTGCGAGATCGGCTGGTCGACGGCCTGCGCCGGGCCGGAGGTGCCGGTCAGCACGGCGCCCGCGGTGAGCACGGCGGCGGCCAGGGCGACCAGGCGGTGGCGCCAGACGGCGCGGCGGCGGGCGTGCGGGCGCGGTCGGGACCGCATGGCGATGGGACTCATGGCTCTCCTGTCGGGTGGGGGTCGGAGCCGAGCGCGCGGTGCCCGAGGTGGGGTGGCGGCATCGCATGAGAGAGCGCTCTCTCACGGACGATAGGAGCGCCCTTCGAGCAGTGTCAAGACATCGTCAAGGTGCTCCGTCAACGCACCGGTCGGGACGACGGGCTCAGCGGACCCGCCATCAGAGAGCGCTCACCCGCGGGGCGTTGAAAACTCCGGAGCCCGCTGCACCCCCGGCCGCTACGATCGGCGCCGCACCAGACCCCGGCGGTCCGACCACCGCCGGCCCCGGCGGTCCATGGGGAGGACACCGATGACGCAGGCGCCCGAACGGCAGGCCGACCATCCCGAGCGGCTGGCCGACGGCCACCCGTTCCGGCAGTGGAAGACCTGGCGGATTCCCGGCACCCGGCTGACCCTCACCGGCTACTCGCGGGCCAACGACAAGACCTTCTTCCACATCCCCGAGCTGCGGTGCAGCCTCGACGCCGGACTCTGCGAGGGCCGGCAGCCGGACACCGTCTTCCTCACCCACACCCACGCCGACCACGCCAAGGACCTGGACTTCCTCGCCGCCAAGGCCTCCGGGGTCGACATCCACCTGCCGGCTGCGGCCGTACCCTACGTGGAGTCCTACCTGCGTGCCTCGGCCGAACTCAACCACGGCCCGGCCTACGATCCGGCGCTGGCCGGGCACCGGCTGCACGGGGTGGCGGGCGGCGACGAGTTCGCCTTCGGGCGCGGCGGCCACCGCGTCCGGGTGGTGGAGTGCGAGCACAAGGTGCCGTGCGTGGGGTACGCCTTCTCCGAGGTGCGGACCGCCCTCGCCCCCGAGTACGAGGAGCTGCGGCGGACACTGCTCGCCGAGGGGCGCGGCGCGGAGTTCGGGCGGATCGTGGCGCAGCGGCGCCGGGAGGGCGCGGAGGTCGAACGGGAGGTCCGCCGGCCGCTGTTCGCCTATCTCGGCGACACGCATGTGAACGTCTTCGAGCGGAACCCGTGGCTCTTCGAGTACCCGGTGGTGATCACCGAGTGCACGTATCTGGACGACGCCGAGCTGGAGCGGGCCGACCGGGTCGGCCACACCGTGTGGAGCCGGCTGCGGCCGGTGGTGGCGGCGCACCCGGAGACGCTGTTCGTGCTGACGCACTTCAGCCTGCGCCACTCCGACCGGGAGGTGCTGGAGTTCTTCCGGTCGGAGCGGGCGCAGGGCGGGCCGAACAATGTGCTGCTCTGGGTGCACCCGGAGAGCAGCCTGCCGGAGCAGCACCGGCGGAGCGGCGACTGACGGACTACTTGCCGTTCTTGTCCGGGTCGGCGGCGAGGGTGATGACGCCGAGGTGGCCGTCGCCGTCCTCGGTGATCCTCAGCAGCATGGCGGGCTTGTAGATGCTGTCGCCGTCGTTGAAGGTGTCGCGGCCGGTGTGTGCCGCATAGGGCTGCTTCGCGAGGACGGCCGAATTGAGCTTCTCGTCCATCATCAGCTGGGTGGTGAGGGTCCGTTCGTCGTTCACGTGGACCATGGCGTGGATGTGCACGGTGCGGCCGGAGTACCAGCCGGGCCAGATGGTGGTGAAGGAGACGATGCCGTTCTTGTCGGTGACCTGGGCGCCGCGCAGGTAGCGCTTGTCGTCCTGCGGGACGAGGTCGGCCTGACTGCCCTGGCCGCCCTGGCTCCCATTACCGCCGGGGCCGCCCGGGGCTCCGGACGGCGGAGGTCCCGAGGGCGGTGTCCCACCCGGTGCGCCGCCGCCTCCCGTGGAGAGTGCCTCGGCACCGGAGTAGTGGCCGGCCGCGTCGCAGTGCCAGATCTCCACCACCGCGTCGGGCAGGGCCTGGCAGGTCTCGCTGTCCTGGACGCGGACCGCCAGCCGAAGCCGGGAGCCCTCGCGGTCCTCCCGGATGTCCGAGCGGATCTTGTCGGCGTCGAAGTAGTAGGGGCCCTGCGTGGTCGCGGGCGAGAGGGCGCAGGTGTTGGCGCCGGCGAACAGGCCGGTGAGGTCTCCGGTGCCGGTGGCCTGCGGCGAGACGGAGACGGTCGCACCGTCGGAGGCGGTGGCCGTGGTGGTGCTGCCGCCGCCCCGGCCGCAGGCGGCGAGCAGTGCGCCGAGCCCGATGCTGCCGAGCCCGGCCAGGGCGGTCCGCCGGCTGACCCGCCGGCCCTCGTCGTGGTCGTTGTCCATGCCACGATGCTGAGCTGCGCGGATGAGACCGGCCTGTGGACACGCTCGACCGGGTATGAGAACCCCGGCTGGAGCGTGACTAGCCGGCGGCAGTCGCCCGGGAGAGTCCTGCGGGCTGCGCAGGCCCGCCGCGGCGAGGGCGCGCACCTCCGCCAGCTGCTCCGGGGTGAAGCCCCGCTTGAGGATCGGGGTGAAGAGCTTCGGGGCGTG
Organism: Kitasatospora dryopteridis; assembly: GCF_050749075.1. Lineage (NCBI taxonomy): Bacteria > Bacillati > Actinomycetota > Actinomycetes > Kitasatosporales > Streptomycetaceae > Kitasatospora > Kitasatospora dryopteridis. The sequence continues at coordinate 1,084,268 of NZ_CP192749.1, forward strand.
GAAGAGCAGGAAGAAGTCAGCTGTCTCCACGAACCGGACGGCCCACCAGGCGGTCTCCGTCGTGTGACCCGGCCGCCGGACGGTCACCCCGGTCTCGGTGACGGTGACCTCGGTCGGGCCGGACGCGGTCGGCGTCTGGTCCCGGACGGCGGACCGGGTGCCGAAGGTGAGCATGACCAGCGAGACCAGGCCGAGGGAGAGGGTCATGCCGCCGAACACGGGGTTGTGCCAGGCCCAGATCTCGACGGCGCCGAATGCCGGTGCGAGGACGCCCACGGTCCAGGCCTTCCGGCGCTGTTTCGCCGTGACCTGTTGCAAGGCGCGCACGCGTTCCTGCGGGGTCGGATCGTATTCGGCCGTGATGTGCATGGTGCTCCGTTCGCAAGGGACGGATCATCATGGCGCAGGCGCCGCACCCGGTGGAAGGGGGATCAGCAGGGCTGCCGCCAGGCGTCGAGCCCCAGGCGCTTGGTCATCGAGCTGAGGCCGATCTGCCGGCTCTTGGCGCAGTACTGGGCGTTGGGCGTCTTGTACTCGACGTGGAAGACCGCCTTGCCGGCCGCGATGAAGGGCTTGAGGGCGTCGCACTCGTCGAACTCGGCGCACTGCTCGTTCACCGCGAAGTCGAAGTCGCCGACCAGGGCGGGGATCTGGTCGAGGTCGTTCTTGAGGCCGACGGCGAGGCCGCGGTCGTGGGCGAGTTTGGCGATGGCCTTGTTGTAGGCGATCTGGTCGGCGGCGCTGATCGGGAAGCCGGTGTCGGCGCGGTAGTTCTCGACCAGGTCGGGTTCGACGGCGTCGAAGCCCTTGTCCCGGCACATGTCGAAGCGCTTGGCCATCAGCGGCAGCAGGACGTCGGTGCGCCGGATGTCCAGCGAGGACTCGCCCTTCCAGCCGTTGGCCCCGCCGCGCACGGCCTTCGGGAAGGCCGCCGCGTCGGAGCGGTAGTCCTCGTAGGCGCCGACGTTGACGTAGCAGATCACCTTGCGGCCCTTGGCGTGCAGGGCGGCGACCGTGGCGGCGTCGTTCTCGAAGCCGTCGATGTCGTAGACCGGTACGTCGATGCCGGTGTCGACGCGGCCGTCGAGCTGCCACTGCCAGGCGGTGCGCGGGGCCGGCTGCCAGCGGGCGGCGGTCGGGCGGGCGCCGGACGGGGAGCCGGAGGGCGCCGAGTCGCTGCCGGGCGTCGGCGAGGCGCTCGCCAAGGGGCTGCCGCTCGCCGATGCCGAGCCGGACGGTGCCGGGTTCGCCGTCCCGGAGGCGGTGGCGGTGGGCTCGTCCGGGTCGGGGCCGTCGTCGCCGCCTCCGCTCGAGCACCCGGCGAGGGTGAGCAGCAGGGCGGCTGCGGCGAGGGCGGCGGGGTGCGGTCGGCGGGTCATCAGTCGGTCTCCGTCCGGGTGGGCGAGAGGGCTGGCCCCGCGAGGGCCGGGGTGAGGGCCGGTGACAGGGTGCGCCACGGGTTGTCGCCGTCGCCCGTTGTCGCGTAGTGGACGGCGGCGCCGCGCAGTCTGGCCTCGCGGGGGACGGCGCGCAGCCGGCCGGAGGGCACGCCGTGCACCAGGTGGCAGAAGAGTTCCGCCGGGTGGTCCGCCGTCCAGCGCGGCACGGGCGCCGCCTCGTACGCCTGCCAGTCTCCCTCGAAGGTGACTAGCAGGTCGGCAACCGTGCCGTCGGCGTAGGCCGGGTCGGGGTGGGTGCCGTGGCCGAGGACGACGGTCTCGCAGCCGAGGGCGCGGGCGGCGACGGTGAGCCGCCGCTGGTAGGGCAGGAAGGCGGGGTCGGTGCAGGCCTGGTCGAAGTAGACGCCGTCGGTGCCGTACCAGGTGCGGTGGCGCTGGAGGTCCTCGACGACGGCGGCGTGCGGGCGGCGGCCGTACGCGGTGTCGACGTAGCCGAGGATGCGCACCCCGGCCTCGCGGAGTTCGGCGAAGGGCTCGGCGAGGACCGGGTCGGGGGCGGCGCCGGGGCCGTCGGCCGCGTTGACGACGACGCCGTACAGGCGCGGTGCGGCCCGGACGAGGGCCCGCCAGGCGGGCGGGTCCTCGGCCGGGTGCACGTAGAGCGGTACCAGCTGGCGCTCCATCAGGCGGTCTGCTCCGGGGTGTCCTTCAGGCTGTGCCAGAGGTCGGCCAGCGAGTCGGCGAGCGCGATCCGCGGCTCCCACCCGAGGGTGCGGGCGGCGGTGATGTCGGCCTGCTGCCAGGAGACGGCGGCGGAGCGCTCGGAGCCGGCGCCGTGCTCCTCGATCCGGCCGGTGAACTGTGCGGCGGCGACCAGGGCGTCGGCGACGGCGCGGACCGGCCTGGCCTCGCCGCCGGCGATGTTGAGGACCGCCGGCAGCGGGTTCGCGGCGGTGAGGACGGCGGCCACCGCCCGGGCGACGTCGCGGGCGTCGACGAAGTCGCGGTGGGCGGACAGGTCGCCGACGGTGACGGTGCCGCCGGGGCCGGCCCGGCGGATCTCGGCGGCGAGAGGCCGGCCAGCGAGGTGCCGGGCGAGCCGGGGCCGACCGGGTTGAACACCCGGAGCACGACGGCGTCCTGGCCGCGGGCGGCGGCCTCGGCGACGGCCAGGGTGCCGGCCAGCTTGGTGGCGCCGTAGAGGCCACCGGGCCGCGGGGCGGCGTCCTCGGCGAGCGAGGTGCCGTGCTCGCAGGCGCCGTACTCGGCGGCGGAGCCGAGGTGGACGAGGCGGCTGCCGGGCACGGCCGCGCGCAGGGCGGCGGCGAGCACGGCGGGGCCGCGGGCGTTGAGGCCGGTCTGCAGCAGGGCGTCGCCGGTGACCGCGCCGGCGCAGTTCACCACCGCCGCCGGCCGGAGGTCGGCGAGCAGCGCGGTGAGGCCCTCGACGGTCTCGTCGGTGAGGTCGATCCGCAGGTCGGCGGCGGCGGAGCGGCCGGCGCGGAGCACCCGCGCACCGGGGAGGGTGCGCAGGTGCTCCGCGATGTGGCCGCCCAGGAAACCGGTGGCTCCGAGGACGAGGACGTCCATGGGTCAGGCACCCCGCAGCAGCAGGTCGCGGTTCTCCCGGAAGTCCGCGTTGGCCCGGTCGTAGTCGTCGGGGCGGCCGATGTCGAGCCAGTAGCCGGCGAACTCGTAGGCCTGCGGCGGGGTTCCGGCCTCCAGCAGGTCGAGCACCAGGTCGTCGAACCCGAGCGGCTTGCCCGCGGTGTAGCGGGTGAGGGTGGACCTGGAGAGGCCGTAGACGCCCATCGAGACGTGGTAGTCCATGCTGGGCTTCTCGCGGAACTCGGTGACCCGGCCGTGCTCGGTGGTGAGGACGCCGAAGTCGATGTTGACCTTGCGGGCGTAGGTGGCGATGGTGAGCGGCGCGCCGGCGTCGGTGTGCTGCTTGAGGACGTCGCCGTAGGGCAGGTCGGTGAGCACGTCGCCGTTCATGACGAGGAAGTGCTCGGGGAGGGTGTCGAGCATGGTGAGCAGCGGGCCCATGGTGCCGAGCGGGCTGTCCTCGGTGGTGTAGGTGACGTCCATGCCCCACTGGGAGCCGTCGCCGACATAGGCACGGATGATGTGGCCGAGGTGGCCGATGGCGAGGGTGCAGCTCTCGAAGCCGGCGGCCACGAGCTGGCGCATGACGATCTCGAGGATGGCGTGCTGGTCGCCGATCGGGACGAGCGGCTTGGGCAGCGCAGTGGTGTACGGGCGCAGGCGGACGCCCTTGCCGCCGGCCAGGATGACAGCGTGCATGACGTGCTCCTTGTCTGTGTGCGGTGGGTGCGGGCGCGGATCAGACGTTGTACAGGTCGGTCTTGTAGCGGGCCAGGTTGGCCGGGTCGCGGAAGAACTCGATGGTGTGCAGCAGGCCCTCCTCCAGGGAGTGGGCGGGGGCCCAGCCGGTGGCGGCGCGCAGCCGGGTGGCGTCGGCGACCAGGCGCATGACCTCGGAGGCGGCGGGGCGGATGCGGTCGGTGTCCTCACGGACCGTCAGGTCGGCGTCCATCAGCTTGCCGACCAGGGTGACCAGGTCGCCGACGGAGATCTCGCCACCGGTGCCGGCGTTGAAGGTGCGGCCGACGACCTGCTCGGCGGGGGCGGTGCCGACGGTCGCGAACGCGGCGGCGGTGTCCTTGACGTAGAGGAAGTCGCGGGTGGGGCGGAGGTCCCCGAGGGTGATGGTGCGCTCCCCCGCCGCGACCTGGCCGATGACGGTCGGGATGACGGCGCGCATGGACTGGCGCGGGCCGAAGGTGTTGAACGGACGGAGCGTCACCACGGGGGTCTCGAAGCTGGCGTGGTAGCTGTCCGCGAGCCGGTCGCCGCCGGCCTTGGAGGCCGCGTACGGGGACTGGGTGTTGATCGGGTGGTCCTCGGTGATCGGGACGGTCTGCGCGGTGCCGTAGGTCTCGCTGGTGGAGGTGTGCACCAGGCGCGGGATCTCCAGGTGGCGGACGGCCTCCAGCACGTTGAGGGTGCCGGTGACGTTGGTCTCCACGTAGGAGTGCGGGGCCTGGTAGGAGTACGGGATCGCGATGAGGGCCGCCAGGTGGTAGACCGCGTCGGTGCCCTTGACCAGGCCGGTCACCGAGCCCGGGTCGCGGACGTCGCCGAGGACGATCTCCACGCTGTCCAGGACGTCCTTGTCCAGGGTCTCCAGCCAGCCGAACGAGGAGAAGGAGTTGTACTGGACCATGGCGCGGACGCGGTGCCCGTCGGCGACGAGCTTCTCGACGAGATGGGAGCCGATGAAGCCCTCGGCTCCGGTGACGGCGGCGGTGGTGGTGTTGCTCATGGCGAGCCTCCGGTGGTGTGGACGTGTGGTTCGGCTCGCGGCCCTCGGGGGGCACGCGGTGGGGGTACAGGGGTGCCGCGGTTGCGGCGGGGCCCGCCGGGGCGGGCACCGCGTCATCTGTGCGCGGTGATGCGGCCCGTTCTGGCGCGGGCGACGAACACGGTCGCGCCCACGGCGAGGCCGGTGGCGGTGAGCCGGGCCGCGGTGGCCGAGGCCGGGTGCAGGGCGCCGGCCGTGCTCTCCGCGACGGCTGCGGCGGTGCATATCAGGGCGGGCGGCCAGACGGCGCCGAAGACCTGGAGCAGCAGGGCCGTCCAGAGCAGGGCGCCGAGCAGCAGCAGGCCGCCGAGCTGGACGGGGCCGGGGAGCTTCCCCGTCCAGAGCAGGCAGGCTCCGGTGCCGAGGGCGGCGAGCACGGTGAGGTAGCCCGCGATCAGCAGGAGGAGCGTGCGGTCGGTGCGGTTGCGGAACTGGTCGGCGGTGGTGCTGGTGTGCAGCGCCGTCACCGACCGGCTGCGGAACCGGAAGAGCAGCCACTCGGCCAGGCCCATGCTGAGCGTCAGCGCCACGGCCGCCGAGGCGCCGCCGGGGACGGCGGGCCGCCACGGGTCGCCGAAGGAGGCGGTGATGACCAGGGCGCCCACCGCCAGGCCGAACAGGCCGTGCGGCAGGCTGTCGGCGAGCGGCACGCCGCCCGCCGGGGCCTCGTCGCCGGCCCGCAGCCGCAGCCAGATCTCGATGCCGGCGAAGACGGCGGCGAGGGCGAGCGACAGGGCGGGGCCGGCGATCCGCAGCCAGTCCGGCAGGTCGACGGCGAGGGTGGCCGCGGCCCCGGCGGCGGTCGGCGCGAGTGCGCCCATCAGCCGCTTGGCCCGACGGGTGATCAGCAGGACGGTCGCGCAGGCGAGGTACAGCGACTGTCCGGCGGCGAACAGCAGCACGGCCGTGTCCGCCCCGGCGAGGGCGGCCGCCGCCGTGCCGAGCGCGGTGGCGGTGAGACCGCCGCGCAGCAGGCTGCGCCCGACCGCGGACCGGGCGCCGACGGACCGCCAGGCGTACGCCCGGTGGGCGAGCGCCTGGTTGAGCCCCCAGCCGACCAGGGCGGTGAGGGCGAGGGCGCTGCCTGCGCCGGCGCCCTGGAGGAAGCGCGCGGTCGGCAGGTAGGCGAGGCCCGGGAGGGCGAACAGCAGGCCGCGCAGCACGGTGCGCAGCGGGTCGGCCTGCCAGGGGTCGTTGGGCTCGGGCGGCGCGGGGTGGCGCCGCTCGGTGCGGGCGAACAGTTCCTCGGCGATGGCGAAGGAGTCGGTGCGGCCGTAGCGGACGGCGGCCTGCTCGTCCGTCAGGCCGTCGGACTCCAGCACCGCGGCGATCTCGAAGGGGTGGACGGCGCGGGCGCAGACGTCGGCGAGCCGTTCGGCGAGTTCGTCGAGCGGGTCGTCGGGCAGCGGCACGGGCTCGGCCGCGCCGGGTTCGACCACCCGCAGCGCGAGGGTCTCGTCCGGGTTGCGGGCCCCACCGGCCGCGTCCTTGGTGAGCTCGCCGGGCGGCGGGACGCGCAGGGCGAGCGTCTCGTCCGGCCGGTCGGTGTCCTTGCGGCGCGGCGGCAGGTGCAGGACGACGGTGTCCTCGGGGCGCGGCCCGTCCTCGGAGAGGTTCAGCAGGGTGCTCATCCGGCGGCCCCGACGGCGGGCCAGGCCGGCCGCGGCCTCGGCGGCGGCGGCCTCCTCGCGCTGCGCGGGCGTCCACCAGTCGAAGGGTCCGCTGTCGTCGGCGGTCCGGAAGCGGTCGCGGCGGTCGAGCTCGCGGTAGATGTCGCGGAAGGAGTCGATGGTCTGGCGGAGGGTGAACTGCTCGATGACGCGCATGCGGGCGCCGCGGCCCATTTCGGCGCGGCGGTCGGAGTCGCGGAGGAGTTCGAGGGCGGCCTTGGCCATCGCCTCGGGCTCGCGGGGCGGGACGACGAGGCCGGTGTCGCCGACGGCCTCCCGGACGCCGCCGACGTCGGTGGAGACGGTGGCGCGGCCGCAGGACATCGCCTCGATGAGGGTGAAGGGGAAGCCCTCGCTGATGCTGGACAGCATGACCACGTTGCCGGCCGCGTAGGCGTCCCGGATGTCGTCGACGCGGCCCTCGAAGACCACCGCGTCGCCGATGCCGAGGTCGACGGCGAGGGCCTCGCAGCGCTCCCGGTACGCGGCGCCGCCGGCGGGTGTGCCGCCGAACAGCCGCAGCCGGGCGCCGGGTATCTCGGCGCGGACGATGGCGAAGGCCCGGATCAGCGTCTCCAGGTCCTTGATCGGGTCGACCCGGCCGGCCCAGCTGAGGGTGGGCACCTCGGGTTCGGGCCCGGCGGGCGGGAACGCGGCCGGGTCGACGCCGTTGTAGACGGTGCGGATGCGCTCGGCGGGGGCTCCGGCGCGCTCCTCCCAGCGGCGGTTGTAGCGGTTGCCGGGGGTGACCAGGGCGGCCCGGGCGTAGCTCTCGACGGCGAGCATCCGGTAGAAGCCGAGCACCAGGGCCTTGACCGGCCAGGCGTAGCCGGTGCCGTAGCCGAGGTAGCGCTCGCGCAGGTAGATGCCGTGCTCGGTGAGCAGGAACGGGGTGCCGTGCAGGTGGTTGCCGACCAGGCCGGGCAGGGCGGCGAGGCCGCCGCTGACGGCGTGCAGGACGCCGCCGGGCTTGGGGTGGGCGGCGAGCGGGCGCAGCGCGTGCTCGAGGAGTTCGGTGGCGGTGAGGGCGTCGTGCAGGCTGGGTTTGGCGGCCGAGGTGGCCAGGTGGGGGCGGTTCCAGACGTCGGCGAGGACGCGCAGGGCGGCCTCGGAGCGCAGTGCGGGGCTGAGCCGGCCCGGGCGTGGTCGGCGAGGACGTACAGCTCGGGGCCGAAGGCGTCCTCCTCTGCGGGGTCGAGGAGGGAGAGCAGGAAGCGCTCGTAGCCGGTGAGGAAGGCGCGCATGGCGGCGCCCTTGGGTGCCTGGCCGGGCGGGGCGGGGCCCCAGAGCGGGACGGCGCGGACGTCGGTGACGTGCGCGGGGAGGTCCCAGGCGAGCGACTGGCCGGCGGTACCGGTGATCGCGATGACCCGGAACTCGGTGTCGGGCATGCCGGTGACGAGCTGGTCGCACCAGACGCTGACGCCGCCGTGGCTGTGCGGGTAGGTGCCCTCGGTGAGCATGGTCACGCGGGTGCCGACCAGGTGCGCCAGGTCGACCGGGCGTACCGCGCCCGGCGCTTCGGGCTCGGCGCCGGCCGCGGGCACGGCGTGCAGACGTGTGTTCATGGATTCCCCCCCAGGAAATCCCGCCCCCGGGCAGGCGGGCGGTGTCGGTGCGCGTGGTGCGGGGCGGTGGCCGGGCCGGGGAGGGTCGCTCCCCGGCCCGGGCCGCCCGGGCCTTCGGTTTCCGGCCGGATCAGCCGGTGGTTCCTGTCAGCTGGTTGAGCGTGTCGGCGTCTGCGGTCGGGCCGGCCGGGACGGGGTTCTTGACGCCCTTGGGCACCGGCAGGCTGGCGACCGTCTTGGCGATGGTCGTGCGCAGGGTCTTCAGGGCGGCCGCCGCGGGCACCTCGGAGCTCGGGAGCTTCAGGGTGACGCTGGTCTGGGTGAGGCCGGGGCCGACCCAGCCGGACAGCTGCCCGGCGTACGCGGAGCCGAAGTTGGTGCTGCCGATCAGCTGCTGCTGCTTGGTGCCGGTGGGCATGGTGGCCTCGGCGAGGACGCCGGCCGGGGCGCTGATGGTGACGGTGTTGCCGATCCGGTAGGCGGTGACCTGGCCGGCGTCGACGGCGTTGTTCCAGGCCGCGCGGCGCTGCAGTTCGACGCCGATGTCCTTCTGGCGGAGGTTCACCAGCGGGGTGTCGGCGGCGTACAGCCCGTCGTACTCGGAGAGGATGCGCTCCATCACCGGGTAGGCGATGCGGTCCTCGGCGTAGTTCGACTGGTGGACGAAGTGCGGCCGCGGGTCGTTGTTGATCGCCCGGTTGACGGCCAGTCGGGCCTCGAGCGGGACGATGTAGTCGGCGTAGCCGGTGTTGAGGTCCAGCGGGGTGGGCAGGCAGGTGCTGGTGGCCGGGTTGTCCTCGCAGATGCCGCTGCCGCCCTGGGCGCGGGAGGTGTAGATCCAGTTGTACTCGTCCACCTCCTCGACCGTCTTCGCCGCGTTGTAGAACACGTTCAGCGGGTAGCGCGGGATGGTCAGCGCGTCGCCGACCTCGCGCTGGTCGTGCTCGCGGGAGGAGTCGCTGGCCAGCCAGCGGACGCCGGTGTTGTCCACGGACGGCGCCAGGTACGGGTTGTCGGTGGGCTGCTGCGGGTTGGTGACCAGGCCGGAGTGCTCACCGGTGACCAGCTCGGTGTTGTCCACGTTGGTGAGGCCGTTGTTGGCCGCCCAGGTGCGGTTGTTGGTGATCTGGGAGGTGATGTCGGCCTGGCTGGTCCACACCGTCTGCCCGCTGGCGTTGGTGGTGCAGCGCCAGGGCACCACGGTGACGTCCTGCACGCAGCCGAGGAACTGGTGCGAGTAGGTGTGGTTGATCCACCGGTAGGACGCCTGGTCGGCGATGAGCTGGGCGGTCAGCGGGTCGGTGCCGCCGTTCTCGGCCTTGAAGTCCTCGGTGCCCTGGCCGTTGTACGCCAGGTCGACCTTGAAGTTGTGGTTCTGCTGCCACGTCTTCAGGTACTGGGCGTCCGCAGCCGTCATCCGGCTGGGGTGCTCCTCCGGGTTGCTGCCGGGCGGGCAGGTGACGTCGCCGGGGGTGCACTTGAGGACGGTGTCCCAGCGGTCGTCGCCCATGAAGACGTCGTCGACGTGCAGGGCGAAGTAGTTGCGGTCGTAGCCGAGGTGGATGCCCTCGGTGGCCCACTCCACGATGCCGCGCGCCAGCTGGCGGTACTGCCGCTGGTAGGCGTTGTAGACGAAGGTGACGACCAGTTCGCGCCGGCCGTCGTGGGCGTACTCGCCGACCAGGGAGCCGCGCGTGCCGGTGCCGGGGATCGGCGCGTCCACGTACGGGGTGAAGGTGGCGCCGGCCGCCTGCTGGGCGAGCGGCGTGGCCAGGTAGCCGTAGCTCTCCCCGACCGACGGGGAGTTGTCCTCGAAGGTGACGCCGCCCTCGAGGTAGCCGAACGGGCCGGACTTGCCGGCGGCGGTCACCTGCGCCTGGACGCCGTCCAGGCTGCCGGCGTACGCGCCGGGCAGGGTGCCCCAGTTGAGGCCCACGCCGGCACCGGCGTAGGTGTAGGCGTCCACCTGGCGGATGCCGAACTGCTGCTCGTACGAGGCGAGCGCGGTGAGCTCGCCGGCGCTGAGGCCGGCCGGGCTCTCGCTGGGCATCACGACGGCCTGGAACTTGGCGCGCGGGGCGCCGTCCACCGTGTCGCTCAGGAACGCGGCGGCGATGGTCGGACGGCTCGCCGAGGCGAGGTCGATCCGGGTGTACGGCACGCCGGTGCTCTCGAGTTCGGCCACGATCGCGCCGACGGCCGGTCCGCCGTCGTCGACGACCAGCAGCTTCAGATCGATCCTGGGAGTCGGCGCCGCGTACGCGCCGGGCATCGGCGCCAGCGTCATGACCAGTCCTGCCACCGTGCAGGCAGCAGCAATGCGGGCTCTACGCCCCATGAGGTGTCCCTCCCCCTCGGACGGCGCGCGGGTCGCGCGGAGAGTCGCCGTCCGGCTTGTGCGATGTGCGGAGTGTGCGGGTGTACGGGTTGTGCGGTCACCAAAAAACGCGGCGCTCAGGGCGCCGCGCAACGTCATCCCCCGCCGCACATCGTATGACCATCGGCCCCCGCCGCATCCACCGAATCACCCAGGAGAGTGCAAAGTTGTCGAATAATCAGCACATAGGTCATTTGCCATTTCACACGTACCCACCCCGTGCGCCGCGTGCGCCCCCCGCTCAGCAAACTCCCAGCTGTACGCACTGCACCGACGGAGGGGAACGCGCTGCTCGTCCGCCCGACCGTACCCTCCCGGAGCCGTCCGTGCACCTGCCCGACTCCCAGCAACCTCTCAGGATCGCTACCGCCGGCCCGTCCGGGCAGACCCGGACAACACAATCGGAAGGGGGCATTCCACTCCCGACGGCGCGTCAGGACCGTTTTGCGGTTGCGCCACCGGTACGGTTCTGTGACGAGACCGCGACAGTGCATGGGAAGGCCACGTCCATGACACCGTGCTCCCCCGCCAGCTGCTCCTGCACCCCCCGGGACCTCGCCGTGCAGGCGCGCGCCTGGTCCAGGCCCAGGCACCGCAGGCCGGTGTCGCCCGGCACGGGCCAGGTCTTCGACTCCTTCCTCTCCTGGTGGGGTCGCGCCCGCCGCGCCGACCTGCGCTAGCGAGGCCTGCCGGCGGCAGTCGGCGAGCACCGAGGGGTGACCCACGGCCGAGGCTCGGAGGCGCCCGCGGCGGTCCGGGAGGAATCTTCCGGATTTCCCGCTCCCGGTGTCGAAATCGCGCCGCCGGCTTCTACCCACCTGTGAGAGCGCGCCCCGTCCGGGGCCGCCCGAGTGGAGGAGACAGCGATGAAGTACATGCTGCTGATGCAGTTCAGCGCCCGGGGCAACGACTTCCCTGCGATCACCGAGTGGGCCGAGGAGGAGGTCCGGGCGCACATCGCGTTCATGCACGACACCAACGCCGAGCTCCTCCGGAACGGCGAGTTCGTGGACGCGCAGGGCCTCGCCTTCCCCGACACCGCGAAGATCGTCCGCGCCTCGGACGACGGCACGCCGCTGGTCACCGAGGGCCCCTTCCCGGAGACCAAGGAGTTCCTGGCCGGCTACTGGATCCTCGACTGCGAGAGCGAGCAGCGGGCGCTGGAGATCGCCGCGCGCGCCTCCTCCGCCCCCGGACCCGGCGGCAAGCCGCTGAACATGCCGATCGAGGTGCGGCAGGTGATGGCCGCCCCGCCCACGGAGCTCTGAGCCCTGACCGGCACCGACCCCCGCGTCGACGACCTGCTGCGCGAGCTCGCGCCGCGGGTCGTCGGCGTGCTCACCCGCCGCCACGGCGACTTCTACGCCGCCGAGGACGCCGTCCAGGAGGCGCTGATCGCGGCCGCCGCCCAGTGGCCGGAGCAGGGGCTCCCCGACCACCCGCAGGCCTGGCTCGTCACGGTCGCCTCCCGGCGGCTGACCGAGCAGGTCCGCAGCGAGGCCGCGCGGCGGCGGCGCGAGGAGGCCGTGGCGACCCGCGAGCCGGAGGACCGCCGCGCCGCACCGCCCGCCGACGAGGACGCCGCCGCGGACCGCGACGACTCGCTCACGGTGCTGTTCCTCTGCTGTCACCCGGTGCTCTCGCCCTCGGCCGCCGTGGCGCTCACCCTCCGGTCGGTCGGCGGGCTCACCACCGGCGAGATCGCCCGTGCCTTCCTGGTGCCCGAGGCGACCATGGGCCAGCGGATCAGCCGCGCCAAGCAGCGCATCAGGTCCTCGGGCGTGCCGTTCCGGATGCCCGCCGCCGACGAGCTGCCGCGCCGCCTCGCCCTGGTCCTGCACGTGCTCTACCTGGTCTTCAACGAGGGCTACGCCAGCAGCGCCGGCCCGGCGCTGCAGCGGGTCGACCTCTCCCAGGAGGCCGTCCGGCTCGCCCGGGCCCTGCACCGGGCCGTCCCCGACAGCAGCGAGGCGGCCGGCCTGCTCGCACTGATGCTGCTCACCCATGCCCGCAGCGCCGCCCGCACCGGGCCGGACGGCGGGCTCGTCCCGCTGGCCGAGCAGGACCGCTCGCGCTGGGACTTTGCGGCGATCGCCGAGGGCACCGCCCTGATCACGGCCACCCTGCCGCGCGGGCCGGTCGGCCCGTACCAGGTGCAGGCCGCCATCGCCGCCGTGCACGACGAGGCCGCCACCGCGGAGTCCACGGACTGGCCGCAGATCCTCGCCCTGTACGGGGTGCTGGAGCGCCTCTCCGACAACCCGGTGGTCTCGCTGAACCGGGCCGTCGCCGCCGCCATGGTGCACGGCCCGCACGTCGGGCTGGAACTGCTCGCCGCGCTCGACACGCCGGGGCGCCTCGCCGGCCACCAGCGGCTGTACGCGGCGCGGGCACACCTGGAGGAGACGGCCGGCGACCGGCAGGCCGCACTCGCCGACTACCGGGCCGCCGCCGAGCGCGCCACCAACCTCCCGGAGCGGCACTACCTCAGCCTGCGGGCCGCCCGGCTGGCCTCGGGCGGCTGAGCGACGCTTCACCACTTCTGGGAGCGCTCCCAGATCTGGGTTCCGAAGCCCGTCCTCCGCGACATCCTCCACACCCGGCAACGCACCGTACGTCGGCGCACGACCGCGCCACGCCAGCCACAATGATTCGACTCCGGGCCACACGACCGTAACAAAGACCTCCTTTCGCTTGACACACGACCGGCCCTCGCGGCAACCATGGAGTGCGGGAGCGCTCCCACGCTCTCGTGAAACCCCCGCAGCGGACGGGGCCGGAACCTGGAGCAGCCCATGTACGCCAATGGCCACGGCCGCATCCTGCTGGACCTCCCCTTCGAGCCCGGCGCACGCGCCATCACGGTCAGCCGCCGCAGCGGCCAGGTGGTGCTCGGCGTCCGCGGCAGCCTCGACGGGGCCACCGCACCCACGCTGCGCGAGGCGCTGCTGAGCGAGCTCGCCCGCGAGCCGCACCAGCTGGTGGTCGACCTGTCCGAGCTCGACTTCTGGGACTCCTGCGGGATGAGCGCCGTGGTCGTCGCGCACAAGAGCTGCCGGGGCCGGCGCACGGCCGTCGCGGTCGCCGGGCTGCAGGGCTCCGCCGCCGCCTCCTACCGGGCGACCAACCTGGACTCCGTCATCCCCACCTACCCCGACACCGCCTCCGCCCTCGCCCACGGCAGACGGGCCGCCGCCTGACGGTGCGGGCCACGGCCGCCCCAGAACACCCGGCGTGCCGCCGAACCCGGATGTGACGCTGCGTCACCCCTCTCGGCGGCCGTCCACTGCTGACGGACCGTGACCACAGCGCCCGGGCCGGGCCGGTGCGGTGACGCAGTGCGACGGCCGGGGCAGGGCCGGCCCCCCGCGCGTATCCTGGGAAAGTCCCTGCCCCGGCCCACCGAGCGGCCGAGGAGGCGAAGAACAGGCCCTTTACGGACCCCGTCCTGGACGCACCGGACGCCTGCAGGCCCGACCCCTCCGGCCGTGACCCGCCGGCTCCGCCGACGAGGGAACCACGATGAGTCAGGTCATCCGGCACCCCGAGGGCAAGCACCGCCCCCACAGCGCACCGCGCCAGGTACGGGTGCGCCGGGTGTGGTCGCGCTCCGCGGCGGCCGTCCGGCGGGTGCTGCGGCTGATGCGGGTGCACTCGGTGGCGCGGCGCCAGGTGCCGTCCCCGCGGCGCTGGGGCCGCCGGTGGACGCCCGCCATGTACGTCCGGCTGTTCGCCGTGATCGGCACGCTGGTGTTCGTCGGCTGGCTGGGCATGGCGCTGTGGGTGGTGATCACCGGCTCGCCGGGCCCGGTCGAACGGCGCTGCGGCCGGACGGGCGCGTCGTGCAGCGCCGTGATCGGCTTCGTGACGCCCTTCCTCGTCCTGGCGCTGAGCATCTTCGTCTTCCTCGCCGTCCGCTACTACCGCGTCTACCACCCGATCCACCGGACGGCCCGGCAGCGCCCCCGCGACCTGGTGCCCACGGCCGGCACCATCATCGAGGAGGTCGTCGGCCGCCAGGAGCTCTGCGCGGTGCTCGCCCAGGCGCTCCGCGACCGGCGCACCCGGCGCCCGTACGTGCTGGTGGGGAGCGTCGGGAGCGGGAAGACCGCGGTGCTGGTCCAGCTGACGCAGTTACTGGCGGAGAAGGGCGCCGTGCCCGTCCCCGTCCACCTGCGCGGGGTCGACCTGGACGGCGCCGAGCTGAACTTCGCGGAGCTGGCCAGGCAGCGGTTCTGCGACGAGGTCGACCCGGGGGTGGTCTCCCGGGCGCAGGCCGAGCGCGTCTGGCGCCAGCTCTGCATGGACGACCGGGTGGTCGTCCTCGCGGACGGGCTGGAGGAGGCGTTCTGCGACGGCGACCGGCAGCGGGACCGCGACAGCCTGATCCGCCGGGCCGTCCGGCGCGCCGACCGCCAGCACCTCCCCCTGGTCGTCGCCTCCCGCCCGCACGCCGCCCTGGAGGGCACCCCCGCCGCGATCATCGACCTGGAACCCCTCAGCGAAGAGGCCGCCCTGACCTTCCTGGAGCGGCAGGAACCCGGCGTGGACGGCCGTCGGCTCGACTGGATCGTCGAGACCGCCGGGGTCTCCGAATCCCCGCTCTACCTGCAGATCGCCCGCCAGCTGCGCCGCCACCAGCTGCTCGAGCACTTCGAGAACACCAAGGAGTGGGACCAGATCGACACCCGCGGCAGCGACCGCGCGGGCATCCGGCTGAGCCTCCTGGAGTCCTGGCGGAAGGCGCTGGTCGAGGGCCACCTGCAGGCGCAGTTCGCACTGCCGCGCCGCCGCCGCGAGAGCGCCGTGGACGTGATCTCGGCACTGGCCTGCATCGGCCTGCTCCGGGACCGCATGGAGGTGCGCTTCGACGAGCTCCTCGCCGGCCGGGACGAACACGGCCACCGGTGCACGGAGATCCGCCAGCCCGAGATCTGGGCCGCACTGCGGGCACGCGTCGCCGACCTGCCCCGCACGGAGGACGAGGGCTGCTGGCGCGCCGCCCTGTCGCTCTACGCCGCACACGGCGAGCAGCTCGGACTGGTCGAGGCGTACGGCCACAAGGTCCGCTTCCCGCACAGCATCCTGCAGGCCTACCTCGGCTCCCGCTTCCTGGGCGCCGTGCAGATGCGGGCCCCGGACGACCCGCTGAGCACCGCCCTGGAGGAGCCCGGGCGGGAACTGCTGATGGCCCTGATCCTGCGCTCCCGCCTGCGCGACCGCACACCCCGCCGGCCCGTCGTCGAACGGCTGCTGCGGGCCGCCGACGGACGCCAGGACGCCAAGGCCCTCGACCTCTACGCCGCCGCCCTGGAGATCGACAGCGTGACGGTCGACGACTCCTGCCACCAGCGCATCGCCGACACCCTCTGCGACCGCTGGACCGACATCACCACCGGTGACCAGCGCACCCTGGACGAGGCGAAGACCCGGACGGTCCACCGCTTCGGCGAGGCACTGCGCCGTCTCGACCGGCCGGAGCGGAACGCCGCCTGCCGGCCCCGGGTGAAGCCCGCCTACGAGCGGCTGATCCGGATCTGCTGCCAGGAACCGGCCTACCCCGTGCGGCTGGCCATCGCGCAGGAGATCGGGGCCGGCGGGGACGCCGCCTTCGACGCGATACGGAAGTTCTTCCCCTGGCCGTCGTCCAGGGGCGACCCGGCGGCGCTGCGGTACGACCCGGTGGTGCAGTACCGGCTCGGCCTCGAGGAGCTGCACTACCGGGCGAAGGCGGAACGCGAGCAGCGGATCGCCCCGCGGCCGCGGCCGGCCGCGGTGGCGGCCGGGGTCGGCGCGTCCCCCGACGGGCCGACCCCTGCCCCTGCCGCCGCAGGGAATCCCGGCCCCGGGCGGGCCGCCGCGGCGGTGGCCGCCGGGAACGGCAGGGGCAGCAGGAACGGCGGGAGCGACGACGACGAGTCGGGGGTGGCGCCGCTGTGGCGGCAGTTCGTGCTGCGGGCGTGGCTCGTCCCGATGATCCTCGGCTCGGTCGGGGACGACCGCCGCAGCCAGGCCCGCGAGCGGCTGGACCTGTGGCTGGCCCACCTGCAGCCGGACGGCGCGAACGGCCGGGCCGACCTGCCGCTCTCACTGGAGATCGCGCTCGCGCAGGGCTTCAAGAGCGCGGCCAACCGCCGCCGCCGGCACCCCGCCGCCTCCGTCGAGGCCCGCGAGTACCTGGTCGAGCGGGCCGAGGTGATGCTCACCCATGCGCGGTTCTGGTACTCGCAACTGACGCTGATCCATGCGCTGTGCCTGTGGGAGCTGCCGGACGCCACCGACGGAGGGCTGGAGCACCGGGAGCACGCCGACCGTACGCCGGTCGACCCGCTGCACGCCGTGGAACGGTGGCTGACCATGGCAGGCAGCGAGCGGGCGCCGGGCGACCGGCGGGCCGACGAGTCGACGCGGCGGGGCGTGCCCCGGCTGCACCCCTTCGTGGCCGAGGCCGGCGACCTCGCGGCGCTGGCCCTGGAGTCCGGGCACCCGGAGCGCTTCGTGTGGATCGACGAGAAGGGAGCGATGGCCAACATCGGGTCCAGCCCGGCCGACCCCGGCGTGTACCGCAAGCACAACCTCTGGATCCCGCCCTCGGTGGGCTGGAGCACCCTGCACCCGCGGGCGCAGCAGCTGCTGGCCGACGTGCTCCTGCTGCTGAACCTCACCGAGCGCAGCGGCTCGGTCGAGGACCTGGAGGCCAGGCTGGAGCGCACCAACCGGGCGACCCTGCCACCCTGCCTGGCCAAGGACCGCAGGCCGCTGCAGCCGGAGCGCACGGTGGGCATGCCGGGGGCGGCCGAGCCGGGCTCCACCTGCCTGCGCGACTGCCCGTTCGAGCTGTGCCCCTACCCGCCGAAGGGCGAGCTGCCGCGCGCGGAGCTGCGGGAGCCGTTCTGCCGCCAGCAGCGGGCCCTGGTGGCCGTCCACTCGCTGCACCGGCGGAAGGCCCTGTGGCAGGGCATGACCGACCGCGAACTGGCCGGCTTCTGGACGGCGATGGCGGCGCGGACCCGCACGCCGGACCGGTGAGGGTCGCCGGTGGCCCGCGCCGGCTCAGTCGGCGAGCGGGTCCAGGACCGCGAGCTGTTCGGCGACCCGTTCGGCGGACCAGGAGAGCAGCCAGGCGGTGTGGTCGGGGGCGTAGCGGCGGGGCGCGGACTCGACCCGCATGACCAGCGCCAGGTAGATCCGGTAGAGGGCGAGCCTGGCCCGGGCACCGGGTGTGGTGGTGGTCAGCTCCGGGGTGATGCTCCGGTAGCCGGCCATCAGGTCGGGGTCGTCCTCGGGGGCGCCGAGCGGGTCGAGGCCGACGAGTTCGGCGAGCGGGTCGCCGAAGAAGGCGCGTTCGCCGTCGATGAGGCCGCCGAGGCGCCAGGTGCCGCCGGCGCCGTGGCTGCCGTCCGGGTCGCGGGTGAGGACGATGTTGCCCTCCCAGGCGTCGAAGTGGACGAGGGCGGGGCGGCGGACCTCGGCGAGGGCGGCGGCGAAGCGCTCGGGGAGGCCGGTGAGGACGGCCGCGGGCGCGGGCAGCGGCACGTCGAATCGGGCGGCGTCGGCGAGGACGGTGCGCAGCATGCCGGCGAACGCGGCCTGCCAGGTCTCGCCCCGAAGGCCCGGGACGGGCTGCGGATAGCCGTAGTGGGGGCCGGTGGCCGTGGCGATGCGGGCGGCCGTCTCGCCCAGACTGCGGCGCAACGGGCCGCGCTGTTCGGGCGTCAGCTCCTCGCGCAGCTCGTCCCAGGTGCTGCCGTCCAGGTAGTCGAGCAGCAGCCACTCGCCGGGGTTGTCCGGCCCGGCGGGTTCGTGGTGGAGGACGGCGGGGACGGGGGCGCCGGTGGCGGCGGCGAGCCGGTGGAAGAGCGTCTCGGTGCCGAGCAGGCCGTGCTCGTGGCCCAGCGAGGGTGCGTCCCCGGGCGGCGCGGCCTTGAGCACCAGACGCCGCCCGTCGGCGAGTTCCACGAGGCGGGCGGCGTTGTAGAGGCCGCCGTGCAGAGCCCGTCCCCCGACGATCCGGACGGGGCCGAGGGCGTGCCGGACGCGCTGCTCCGTCAGTTCCCGTACGGCGCGCTCGCCGTCGGGCCCATCGGAGTCAGGTGCGTCGGACAGGGCGGCAGCGGCAGTCATGGCGCTCCAGGGCAGGTACGGACGTGGCGGTCGGACGGCGCGACCACGCGGCCGGGGGCGCTCCCGGAGGCCCCGGTCCCGGAGTCTACGGCCACACCCCCGCCTTTTGTCGAGCCTTGAATTAAGTGCGTCTGTCGCGGCCTGCCCATACAACGGTCTTATGGGTCCATAAGCCCGAGGCATGTACCGCGGGGCGGGTGCTCGGGCGAGGGTGGCAGTCGGAACCTCTCCGCCGTCCGTCCCGGGCCGCCTGCGGCCCGCCCCTGCCGAAGGATGCCGCCATGTCCCGCCCCGTCCGGGTCGCGATCGTCGGAGCCGGCCCCGCCGGTGTCTACGCGGCCGATGCCCTGCTCAAGTCCGACATCGCCGCCGACCCGGGTGTCTCGATCGACATCCTGGAGCGGCTGCCCGCGCCGTTCGGGCTGATCCGCTACGGCGTGGCGCCCGACCACCCGCGGATCAAGGGCATCGTGACCGCCCTGCACCAGGTGCTCGACAAGCCGCAGGTCCGGTTCTTCGGCAACGTCGACTACCCGGGCGACCTCTCCCTGGACGACCTGCACCGCTTCTACGACGCCCTGGTGTTCGCCACCGGCGCGGTGGCCGACCGCGACCTCCGCATCCCCGGCATCGAGCTGGAGGGTTCTTACGGCGCCGCCGACTTCGTCTCCTGGTACGACGGCCACCCGGACGTGCCGCGCACCTGGCCGCTGGAGGCCGAGAAGGTCGCGGTGCTCGGTGTCGGCAACGTCGCCCTCGACGTGGCCCGCATCCTGGCGAAGACCGCCGACGAGCTGCTGCCGACCGAGATCCCGGGGAACGTGTACGACGGCCTGGCGGCCAACCGGGCCGTGGAGATCCACGTGTTCGGCCGGCGCGGCCCGGCACAGGCGAAGTTCAGCCCGATGGAGCTGCGCGAGCTCGACCACTCCCCCACGATCGAGGTGATCGTCGACCCGGAGGACATCGAGTACGACGACGGCTCGATCGCCGCCCGGCGCGCCAACAAGCAGGCCGACATGGTCGCCGCCACGCTGGAGAACTGGGCGATCCGCGACATCGGCGACCGTCCGCACCGCATCCACCTGCACTTCTTCGAGTCCCCGGTCGAGGTGGTCGGCGAGGACGGCCGGGTGGTCGGCCTGCGCACCGAGCGCACCGCCCTGGACGGCACCGGTGACACCAAGGGCACCGGCACCTTCCGCGACTGGGACGTCCAGGCGGTCTACCGCGCCGTCGGGTACGCCTCGGACGAGCTGCCCAAGCTGCCGTTCGACACCCTGTCGGCGACCGTCCCGCACGAGGCCGGCCGGGTCGTCGAGGCCGGGGCGCACCTGCCCTCGACGTACGTCACCGGCTGGGTCAAGCGCGGCCCGGTCGGTCTGATCGGCCACACCAAGGGCGACGCCAACGAGACGATCGCCTGCCTGGTCGAGGACCACAAGGCCGGGCTGCGCCCCGCCGCCTCGCCCGCCGAGGACGCCGTCGTCGCCTTCCTCGAGGAGCGCGGCGTCGACTTCACCACCTGGGAGGGCTGGAAGGGCCTGGACGCCCACGAGCGCGCGCTCGGCGAGCGCGAGGGCCGCGAGCGGATCAAGGTCGTGCCGCGCGAGGAGATGCTGCGGGCCTCGGGCAGTTCTCTGACGCCCGCCGTACAGGACTGACCGGGCCGCCCGGGCGCGGACGGGCGCGGCGGACGGGACTCCCCGACCGCCGCGCCCGTCCGTGCCTCGCCGTGTCGGCGTGTTCAGAGCTCGACGGACGCGCCCGGTGCGAGGAGGTGCAGACGGTCGGTCAGACCGACCCGGGCGAAGGCCTCCGCGAGCGAGGCGCCGTCCTCGGTGAAGTGCGCCCAGTGCTCGAAGTGCAGCGGCACGACGTGGCGGGCATCGAGGATCCCGGCGGCCTCGGCGGCCGCGGCGCTGGTCAGGGTGAGCGGCGCGTCCGGGACGAGCGCGGTGCGGGCGGCCCCGGCGAAGAGCACGGCGACGTCGACCGGGCCGAGCCGGTCGGCGACCTCGCGGACGATGTCCAGCGAGGCGTTGTCGCCGCTGACGTACACGGTGGGCAGGCCGTCGCCGGACAGTACGAAGCCGGTGACCTCGCCCACCAGGTGCTCGCTGCCCTTGGGCCCGTGCAGGGCGGGCACGCCGGTGATCCGCAGCTCCCCGCCGCCGGGTCGGGCGAGTGCGGTGTGCTGCCAGTTCGGCAGGGCGCGGACCCCGCCGCCGAGCCGCTCGGACGCCGAGGCGGTGGAGAGCACGGGCGGCGCGTCGGGCGCGGTGACGAGGGCCCGCCCGGCGTCGTCCAGGTTGTCGGGGTGGTGGTCGTGCGAGAGCAGTACGGCGTCCAGCGGGCCGAGGTCGGCGGCCGGCACCGCGGGGCCCGCCGTCTTGGTGAGGCTGCGCGAACCGGCCGGGTGGACGCCCGGCGCGTCGAAGGTCGGGTCGGTGAGCAGCCGGACGCCGCCGAGCTCCAGGACGGCGGTCGGGCCGCCGATGTAACGGACGGTCAGCGTGGCCATGGACGGGCCCCCTCCGGGCGGTGATCACGGGCACCGGGGACAATCGCCGGGCGGCCGCCGTTGTTCCCGCCCCGGCCGGCCGGTGCCGGACGATCGGAATCACCGATCGGCGGCCCCTCGGGGCGGGGCCGCCGCCGGGGCACCCGTCAGGGCAGGGTGACGATCTGCCAGCGCTGATTGGGGTTGGTCAGTTCGCCGCACTCGTGGACGTAGACGTTCTCGCCGTCGCTGTCGAGGCACTGCAGGGTCTGCTGGTTCTGCAGGGTGATCACCGGGCCGGCCTTGTTCTTCTCCCACCAGTGCTGGTAGCCGCTGCTGTTGCAGTCGTGGGCGTAGGCCGCGGTGCCGTTGTTGTCCAGGCACTGG
The DNA here is from genome assembly GCF_050749075.1 of Kitasatospora dryopteridis. NCBI lineage: Bacteria > Bacillati > Actinomycetota > Actinomycetes > Kitasatosporales > Streptomycetaceae > Kitasatospora > Kitasatospora dryopteridis. The sequence goes on from NZ_CP192749.1 coordinate 1,105,685, forward strand.
CCGGAGGCGACCCCCTTGTAGACGATGGAGCCGTCGCCGAGCTGCTCCCGGGCGAACTGCTGCCGCAGGTCGTCCTCGTGGCAGTCGCGCAGCTTGTAGTTGTAGCCGCCGCCGGGCGTGTCGAAGATGCACTTGCCGAACTTCGCGCTCTTGAACTGGACGAGCGACCCGAACTCGGCGGAGGCCGCCGCCGCACCGGGCGCCGCGGTCAGCAGGGGTACGGCCAGGGCGGCGCTGAGCACCGGCAGGAGGAGTCGGGCGGGGGTGGGCACGCGCACGGCGGTGCATCCTTTCGGGAGGGGGTCCGCAGGCCGGGGACGGCAGCAGCGGAACGGACCCCGGCTGACGCACTGACAGGTCCGTTCCCGAACGATGCTAGATCGGTACAAATCGACACACCCGTGGAGCGCTGCCGCCCGGGGACGGCACCGCCCCCGGTCCGGCACTCGGTGCGCGGTGCGCGGTGCTCAGTCCGTGTCGGCCCCGGCATCCGGGAAGTACAGGTCCTGGATCTCCAGGCCCTCGGTGCCCAGCCGCGTCAGCTCCGCGTGCTCGCGCATCCGGCCCCCGTAGACCGGATGGTCCATCAGCCCGGTGTACGTGTCGAAGTCCAGGTCCAGCAGGCCCGCCTCGTCGGCGAGGTAGACGTCCAGCCCCGGGTACATCACCGCCACGTACGGGAGGTCGTCGGTGTCGGTGACCAGCACCGGGTACTCCCCCGCCGAGTCCGGCTCGCCGACGTACAGCAGCCGCCGCGAGTCGGAGCCCCCGACCAGCGGGAAGCCGCGGCCCGGCAGCAGCGCCTCGAACTCGCCGAACATCGCCGCCCAGCCCTCCTCGCCGGGCCCGAAGCCGTACATCTCCTCGGTGGTCTCCGACAGCGAGCGGCCCGCCAGGACGGGCGCCGACGGCTCCTCGTACCAGCCGAGGTCGACGGGCAGCCGGGAGTCGAAGGCGAGCCAGCGTCGCAGGCTCGGCGGCAGCGGCCGGCCGCCCGGCAGCCGCAGCGCGTCGATGGCCTCCGGCGCGAGCGGCACCGGCTCCTCGTCCAGGTCGGGCATGTCGGCGGCCTCCCAGCCGTCCTCCCTGACCTTCGCGATGACTCGCTCGATCAGCGCCGCACCGTGCATGTCGTTCTCCATGCGCGGCACTGTGCCACACCCCTGTGACAGCCCCGCGGCCGTCCACCTGCCGAAATTCGCGCGACGCCCCGCAGCGGCTCCGGCAGGATTCCCCACGTGCAGGACATCCTCTGCGGGCTCGCCGCCAACCCGACCCTGCCCGCCGCCCTGGTCGACGAGCTGGTCCGCCTGGCGCTCACCGGCCCGGACCGCGAGCTCGCCGACGACCTCGCCGACCGCACCGACCTCACCCGGGCCCAGGTCCTCGCCCTGGCCGCACATGACGGGGCGACAGCCGCCTCGCTCGCCCGGCTCGGGTGGCTCACCGCGGAGGACGTCGACCCCGCGGCACTGCCCGATGCCGCCCTCGCCCTGCTCGACCGGCAGGCCGGCCGCCCGGAATGGGCGCAACTGCTCGCCGCCGACCCCGATGCCGACCGCCGCGAGCGGCTGGCCGCCTGCCCGGGGCTGCCGCCCGCGACCGCGCGGGCACTCGCGGCCGACCCGGAGATCGGCGTCGTCGCCGAACTCGCCTTGTGGACGGCCGACCCGGAGTTGGCGGCCCGGCTGGCCGGGCACCCGCACGCCGAGGTCCGCCTGCGGACGGCGGCCAACGAGGCGGTGCCGCCGCCGGTACTGGCCGCCCTGCTGACCGGCCGCGGACTGCCGGAGGCACGCTGGTGCGGGGTGTGCGAGCGCGAGCCGGTGCCCTGGGTGCACCCGCCGGACTGCCCGCGCCCCGCCTGCGACCTGCCGCCGGACGCGGCGTGCAGCGGCGATCACGAGTCCACGCTGCACGCGATCCGGCAGGTCGCGCTGCAGAACCCGGCCGTACCGGCCGAGGCCGCCGCGACCTTCGCCGACGCCCCGTCCGCCCTGCTCCGGGTGGCACTCGCCGACCGCGCGGACCTGCCGCCGGCCGTGCAGCCGCGGCTGGCCCGCGACACCGTGCCCATGGTCAGGAGCGCGCTGGCCGCGAACCCCGCGACCGGCGAGGCAGTGCTGCGGACGCTGGCGGAGGACCGCGGCCACGGCGTGCAGCGCGCCCTGCTGGACAACCCCCGCCTGCCGCTGGACCTGCTCGTCCGCCTGGCCCCGGCCGTCCGCACCGGGCCGGCGCTGCTGCCGCGGATCGCCGAGGCCTCCGAGGCCGAGATCCGGGAGATGGCCGCCTCCCCGCAGGCACGGGTCCGGATGCTCGCCGCCCGGCGGCGCGATCTACCGGACGACGTACGCGACGCGCTGGCGGCCGACCCGGACGCCGCGGTGGTCGCCGCCGTGGCCTCGCACCCGGGGCTCACGGAGACGCAGCTGCGCACCGTGGTCGGACGGTTCGGCCCGTCGGTCGCCGCCGGGGCCGCCGCCAATCCGGACGCGCCGCCGACCCTGCTGGCCGACCTCGCCCGGCAGCAGCCGCCCGCCCGGAAGGCACTCCGCAGCATCGCCGAGCATCCACGGGCCACCGCCGTGGCCCTGCTTCCCTGCCTGGCCGACGCCCGCGCCCGCCACCTCGCCGCCGGCCACCCCGCCCTGCCCCCCGAAGCCCTGGCCGCCCTGCTCACCGACGACGACTGGCAGGTGGTTCGGGCCGCAGCGGCCAACCCCTCCCTGCCGCCCGGACTGATGGCATCCCTGGTGGCCGGAGCGACGACTTGACCGGGCACGCCGGGCAGCTGCCCGGTGGCCGACGAGAGGTGACGCCATGACAGCCCTGCACTACCGCGAGGCACGCCCCGAGGATGCCGAGCAGGTGGCCCTGCTGCACGCCGACAGCTGGCGGCGCCACTACCGAGGCGCCTACTCCGACGCCTTCCTGGACGGCGACGTGCTCGACGACCGCCGGGCCGTGTGGTCGACCCGGCTCGCCGCGCCCGCCGGCAGTGCGACCGTGCTGGCCGAGGACGCGGAGGGGCTGGCGGGATTCGTGCACCTCGTCCTCGACCACGACGGGCGCTGGGGCAGCCTGGTCGACAACCTGCACGTCGCGCACCGCAGGCACCGCACCGGCACGGGCACCGAGCTGCTGGCCCGGGGCGCCCGCGCGGTCGCCGAGCGGGCGGCTGGGCCGTCCGTGTACCTCTGGGTCCTCGAACAGAACACGGACGCCCAGCAGTTCTACCGCGCCCGCGGCGGCACCTGCGTGGAGCGGACGGCCGTCCCGCCCCCGGGCGGCGACCCGTCCCAGCTGCACGGCGCCCCCGCCAAGCTGCGCTTCGCCTGGCGCGACGCCGCGGCCCTGCTGCCTGCCCGGCCGCCGCGCCCGGACCGCTGACGCCGCCCGCCCGGGGGCGTCCGCTCAGGCGCCGCTGCGCTCGGCGGCGCTGCGCTCGACGCAGAACTCGTTGCCCTCCGGGTCGGCCAGGGTGACCCAGCCGGTGCCGTCCGGCCTGCGGTGGTCCGCGGCCAGCACGGCGCCGAGGGCGAGCAGGCGCTCGACCTCCTCGTCACGGGTGCGGTCCTGGGGCTGGACGTCCAGGTGGACGCGGTTCTTGACGGTCTTGGGCTCCGGGACGGTGACGAAGAGCAGGCCGGCACCCTTGCTCTCGACCAGGCACTCGGGGTCGCCGGGCCGGTCGTCGTCGTGGACGGAGCTGTCCAGGACAGCCGCCCAGAAGGTGCCGAGCCGGTAGGCGTCGGCGCAGTCGATGGTGATGTGTCGCACGAGAGAAGCCATGGGCGCCACTATTGCCGGGCGGCGGCGCCGAGTCCATCGGTTTGCCGACGGAATGTCAGGCCCCACCGGCACGGTCGGTCCGCGGCGGCGCGGCCGGGTGGGCGCCCTGCCGTGTTCCGTCGGATGTCCGCGGCACGGCCGGGCGGCGCCTCTAGACTGGTCCCAGGGGCCCCGGAGCACCTCCGGCACCCGGACGCCACCGGAAGGAGGCCGCCGTGAGCAGGCTGCATTCCAGGGACGCGGCGGACGCGGCGAGCAAGGCCGTGAGCACGCTCCGCTACTCGGGAAACCCGGAGCAGGACCACCTCCTCGACGAGATCCAGCACCCCGAGACCACCAACGCCCTCTACGAGCTGGCCACCCGGACGGCCCCGGAACGGACCGCGCAGCGGCCGGACGGCGACGCCGCCGCCCCACCGCAGGACTGAAGGCCGCCGGGCCGCTCCGCCGTAAATCCTTTGCCAGGGCGCCGCCGGGGCGCCGAGAATCCGCGGTATGGGCACTGACGCACGTTACGACCGGCGGCCGATCGACGCCGACCAGATCGGCGAGTGGCTGGAGCTGCTGGCCGCCATCGAGGCCGAGGACCGGGAGGACGAACACCACGGCCCGGACGACCTCCACGAGTACCTGGCCGACCCGTACTGCGACTTCCCGCGCGGATCGATCGCCTTCTACGACGGCCCGAAGATGGTCGGCTACGGCTATCTGAAGGCCCGGACGGCCGCCGACCCGGTGCACGAGCTGTACTACCTGGGCGGTGTCCACCCGGCCCACCGCGGCCGCGGCATCGGCGCCGCACTGCTGGAGTGGGCGGAGCAGGCGGCGCTGCCGATCCACCTGGACCGCTACCCGGACCGCCCGCTGACCCTCTACAGCTCCAGCCTGTCCCGCAACACCCCCGCCGGGGAGCTGTACGCGGCGCACGGCTACACGGCGTCGCGGTGGTTCCACGGCATGACCCGCGACCTGCTGGAGCCGCTGCCGGACATCCCGGCACCGGACGGGGTCGAGGTCCGCGGCTTCACCCCCGAGCGTTCCGAGGACGCCCGGCTGCTGCGCAACGACGCCTTCCGCGACCACTGGGGCTCCACCGAGTCCACGGTGGAGAGCTGGGTCCACATGACGGCCAATCCGGCCTTCCGCCCGGGCCTGAGCTCGATCGCCTACGACACCGCGGACGGCGGCGCCGACGGCCGCCCGCTCGGCTTCGTGCTCGGCGAGGAGTACGCCGCGCACGCCGAGGCCACCGGAAAGCGCGACCTCTACATCTCCCTGGTCGGCACCTGCCGCGCCGGCCGCAAGCGCGGCATCGCCTCCGCCCTGCTGGCGCACACCCTCGCCCAGGCCCGCGAGGACGGCTTCGCCACCGCCTCGCTGGGCGTCGACGCGGACTCCCCGACCGGCGCCCTCGGCCTCTACGGCCACGTCGGATTCACCGTCAAGGACACCTGGATCGCCCAGCTCAAGCCCCTCTGGGAGCCCGACACCCGGTCCTGAAACCCGCCCCGGCAGAACATCGGGCACACAAGCGGCGCCGCGGGCACCTGAATTGCCCGCCCGGGTACGTCCCGAGGGGCTCAGCTGCGGCCCGCCAGGACTTCCAGGTAATGCGGGTTGTGCATCACGCCGAGGATGTTGCCGAACGGGTCGAGCACGGCGCCGGCCCGGAAGCCGCCGTAGTTCCGCAACGGCTCGTGCTCCTTCGCACCGAGCTCCAGCAGCCGGGCCATCACCGCGTCGACGTCGTCCACGTGCCAGTAGGCGACCACGCCGGCCGGGGCGGAGGGGGTGCGCGAGATGCCGAGCTCCTGCGAGTGGTCGCCGAGCCGGAACTCGATGTACTGGGGCTGCTCGAAGTACGGCTCCACACCCAGGAATTCGGTGTACCAGCGGCGCGCCTCGGCCAGGTCGTCGGCGTGGTAGCGGATGGTTGCGAGGCCACGGAATGTCGTCATGCCCGGTAGTGTGCCCCGCATACAGGCCAGTTCCTGGCCGCAATCACCGACGGGTCGTCAGCGGCCGCTCAGCAGGTCGGCGGCGCGGGCGATCAGCGAGGTCCGTCCGAGCCCGGCCGCCTCGCGCGCCGGGCGCGCGCGGTAGGCGACGTACAGGCCGCGGATGCCGAGCCAGCGCAGCGGTTCGGGCTCCCAGCCGCGCACCTTGCGGCCGACCCAGGGCAGCCGGGTGAGTTCGGTGTCGTGGCCGAGCACCAGGTCCCGCAGGGTGCGGCCGGCGAGGTTGGCGGTGGCGACGCCGTGGCCGACGTAGCCGCCGGCGGCGCCGAGCCCGGTCGCCGGGTCGAGCTGGACGGTGGCGCACCAGTCGCGGGGCACGCCGAGCACCCCGGACCAGGCGTGGTCGATCGGGGCACCGGCCGCGGCGGGGAACAGCCGGCCGAGCAGCTCGGCGAGGCCGCGCTGCGTGGAGACGTGCGTCTCGCCCCGGGTGTCGACGTGCGAACCGAAGCGGTAGGGGACGCCGCGGCCGCCGATGGCGATCCGGTCGTCCGCGGTGCGCTGGAGGTAGCAGTAGGCGTGCGCCTCGTCCCCCAGGACCTCGGCGCCCTGCCAGCCGATCTCGTCCCAGACCTGTCGGTCCAGCGGCGCGGTGACGACCATGCTGCTGTTCATCGGCACCCAGGTGCGGCGGTGGCCCGCCATCCCGGCGGTGAAGCCCTCCAGCGCGCGGACGACGTACCGGGCGCGGACGGTGCCGCGGCGGCAGACGGCTGCGCCGGGGCGGATCGCGACGACCTCGGTGTCCTCGTACACGGTGACGCCGAGCCGTTCGACGGCGGCGGCGAGGCCGCGGACCAGCTTGGCCGGGTGGATACGGGCGGTGTGCGGTGTCCACAGGGCGCCGCGGGCACCGGCGACGCGCACCCGGTCGGCGAGTTCGCCGGCGCCGAGGCGGACCATGTCCTGTTCGTCCCAGCCCTCGCCGCGCAGGGCGGGCAGGTGGGCGAGCATCCGCTGCTCCTGGACGGGGCCGACGGCGACGTGCAGCTCGCCGTCCTTGCGGATGTCGGCGTCGATGCCCTCGGCGGCGGCCACCGAGATCACTTCGTCGACGGTGGCGAACATGGCCTTCTGCATGGCCACGGCGGCGGGCCGGCCGTGGGCGGCGGCGTAGCGGCGGAACTGGCCGGGCAGCGCGGAGGTGAGCCAGCCGCCGTTGCGGCCGGAGGCGCCGAACCCGGCGAACTCCTTCTCCAGGACGGCGATCCGCAGCGAGGGCTCGGCCTGCTTGAGGTAGTAGGCGGTCCACAGGGCGGTGTAGCCGCCGCCGACGAGGGCGACGTCCACGTCGAGGTCGCCGTCCAGGGCGGGGCGGCGGTCGGGCAGGCCGTCGGCGTACCAGAAGGAGACGGCGCCGTTGGTGCGGGCGGGTCCGGCGGGCCGGGTGGGGCTCATGTTCGCTGCCTCGGTGGGGGTCGGTCCGGTCGGGGGAGGTCGGTCAGTCCGGGGTGGCCGGGCTGATGATCCAGAGCACCTCGGCGGGGCCGTCCGAGGTGTTGGCCACCCGGTGCGGCGCGGAGGTGCGGTAGTCGAGGCTGTCGCCGGTGCGCAGGGTGTACGGGTGCCCGTCGAGCTCGACGGTGACGCTGCCGGCGAGGACGACCAGGATCTCCTGGGAGTCGCCGTGGCTGTACGCCTCCTCGCCGGTCGAGGTGCCGGGGTCGAACTCGCCCGCGTAGACCTCCAGGTGGGAGAGCGGCCGCTGCGAGACGAGGTACTTGCGGGTGCCGGGGGCGGTGTGCAGGGCGGGGCGCTCGGCGCGGCGGACGACGCGGGGGCCTGCGGGGGTGTCCTGGTCGAAGAGATCGGCCATGGTGAGGCCGAGGGCGCCGGCGATCCTGCGGAGCATCCCGATGCTGGCGCCGGCGAGGCCGCGTTCGACCTGGCTGAGGAAGCCCGGGCTGGCGCCGGCCGCCTCGCCGAGGCCGCGCAGCGACAGGCCGCGCATCTCCCGGTAGCCGCGGATGCGGGCGCCGAGGGCCTGCAGGTCCGCATCCGGTGCGGCAGCGGCCGTCTGATCGGTCATGGGACACCCGGTTCGGCTCGGACGGACGGGCGGGGGCGCCGACCAAACGATGCGTTCGATCGGGCGGAACACACCGTATGCCGCCCGACGGGGCGGCACAAGGGGCCGCAGGACACGCCGTTGCGCCCGCTTCCGGCTGAGTCCGTTCGAGCGACCCTGTCGGCCGTTCGCCCGGGCGGAGGAGCACGGACGCTGCTATGAAAAGCATTGAGTCCGTTTTGTCCGGTCTCATCCCCGTTTCTAGGAGGCATCCACATGGGTGCTACGGCTACCACTGCCCAGGCCGAAGGCCAGGGCGGGGCACCGGCCGGCAAGCAGCCGCCGGTGCACATCCTCTGGATCAACGCCGGTCTGAGCTGTGACGGCGACTCGGTCTCGCTGACCGCCGCGATGCAGCCGAGCATCGAGGAGATCGTCACCGGAGCCCTGCCGGGCCTGCCGGAGATCGCGGTGCACTGGCCGCTGATCGACTTCGAGTGCGGCCCGGTGCAGGGCGCGGACAACTTCGTCGAGTGGTTCTTCAAGGCCGACCGCGGCGAACTCGAGCCGTTCGTGCTGGTGGTGGAGGGATCCATCCCCAACGAGTCGATCAAGCCCGAGGGCTACTGGTGCGGCTTCGGCGACAACCCGGAGACCGGCCAGCCGATCACCACCAGCGAGTGGCTCGACCGCCTCGCCCCCAAGGCCACCGCCGTGGTCGCGATCGGCACCTGTGCCACGTACGGCGGAATCCATGCCATGGCGGGCAATCCGACCGGCGCCATGGGTGTGCCCGACTACCTGGGCTGGGACTGGACGTCCAAGGCCGGGCTGCCGATCGTCTGCGTACCGGGCTGTCCGATCCAGCCGGACAACTTCTCCGAGACGCTGACCTACCTGCTGTACCAGCTGGCGGGTTCGGCCCCGATGATCCCGCTGGACGACAAGCTGCGGCCGACCTGGCTGTTCGGCGCGACCGTCCACGAGGGCTGCGACCGCGGCGGCTACTACGAGCAGGGCCAGTTCGCGGAGGCGTACGGCGAGCCCGAGTGCCTGGTGAAGCTCGGCTGCTGGGGCCCGGTCGTCAAGTGCAACGTGCCCAAGCGCGGCTGGATCAACGGCGTCGGTGGCTGTCCGAACGTGGGCGGCGTCTGCATCGCCTGCACCATGCCCGGCTTCCCGGACAAGTTCATGCCCTTCATGGACGAGCCCCCGGGCGCCCGGGTCTCCGCGACCGCCAGCGAGGCCTACGGGGCCGCCATCCGCCGCCTGCGCTCCATCACCGCGAGGACGGTGGACAAGGAGCCCAAGTGGCGGCGCACCGGCCGCAAGCTGACCACCGGTTACCGCACCCCCTGGTGACCGCACCGGACGCCGCGCGCCGGACGGCGCGCGGCGTCCACCCCTGCTCCCCGACGCAACGACGAAGGGCACACACTCCCGATGGCGACGACAGCGAAGCCGACCGGCGACGGCCTGATGGAGATGTCCTGGGACCCGATCACCCGGATCGTGGGCAGCCTGGGCATCCACACGAAGATCGATTTCAAGCAGAAGAAGGTCGCCGAGTGCTACAGCACCTCGTCGGTCTTCCGCGGCTACAGCGTGTTCATGCGCGGGAAGGACCCGCGCGACGCGCACTTCATCACCAGCCGGATCTGCGGCATCTGCGGCGACAACCACGCCACCTGTTCGGTCTACACGCAGAACATGGCGTACGGGGTGAAGCCCCCGCACCTGGGCGAGTGGATCATCAACCTCGGCGAGGCCGCCGAGTACATGTTCGACCACAACATCTTCCAGGAGAACCTGGTCGGGGTCGACTACTGCGAGAAGATGGTCCGCGAGACCAACCCCGGCGTGCTGGAGCGCGCCGAGCGCACCGAGGCCCCGCACGCCGCCGAGCACGGCTACAAGACCATCGCCGACATCATGCGCTCGCTCAACCCCATCGAGGGCGAGTTCTACCGCGAGGCGCTGCAGGTCAGCCGGTACACCCGGGAGATGTTCTGCCTGATGGAGGGCCGCCACGTGCACCCCTCCACGCTCTACCCCGGGGGCGTCGGCACGGTCGCCACCGTGCAGTTGTTCACCGACTACCTCAGCCGGCTGACCCGCTACGTGGAGTTCATGAAGCGCGTCGTCCCGCTCCACGACGACCTCTTCGACTTCTTCTACGAGGCCCTGCCCGGCTACGAGGAGGTCGGCCGCCGGCGCATCCTGCTCGGCTGCTGGGGCAGCCTCAACGACCCCGACCACTGCGACTTCACGTACCGCAACATGACGGACTGGGGCCGGCGGATGTTCGTCACCCCGGGCGTCATCGTGGACGGAAAGCTCGTCACCAACGACCTCACGCAGATCAACCTGGGCATCCGCATCCTGCTCGGCAGCTCCTACTACCAGGACTGGGAGGGGCAGGAGCTCTTCGTCACCCACGACCCGCTCGGCAACCCCGTCGACCCGCGGCACCCGTGGAACCAGCACACCATCCCGCAGCCGCAGAAGCGGAACTTCGACGACAAGTACAGCTGGGTGATGTCCCCGCGCTGGTTCGACGGCAAGGACCACCTCGCCCTGGACACCGGCGGCGGCCCGATCGCCCGCCTGTGGTCCACCGCGCTCTCCGGCCTGGTCGACATCGGCTACGTCAAGGCCACCGGCCACAGCGTCGTCATCAACCTGCCGAAGACCATGACCAAGCCGGAGACCACCTTCGAGTGGAAGATCCCGCAGTGGTCCAACGCGCTGGAGCGCAACCGCGCCCGCACCTACTTCCAGGCCTACGCCGCCGCCTGCGCCCTGCACTTCGCCGAGAAGGCGCTGGACGAGGTCCGCGCCGGGCGCACCCAGACCTGGGAGAAGTTCGAGGTACCGGACGAGTCCATCGGCTGCGGCTTCACCGAGGCCGTCCGCGGCGTGCTGTCGCACCACATGGTGATCCGCGACGGCAAGATCGCCAACTACCACCCGTACCCGCCGACCCCGTGGAACGCCAGCGTCCGCGACAGCTACGGCACCCCGGGACCGTACGAGGACGCGGTGCAGAACACGCCGATCTTCGAGGAGAACACCCCGGAGAACTTCAAGGGCATCGACATCATGCGGGCCGTGCGCAGCTTCGACCCGTGCCTGCCCTGCGGCGTGCACATGTACGTCGGCGACGGCCGGACGGTGCAGAAGATGCACGTCCCCACCGGCCTGAGCGGGCTCGCCTGATGACCGCGGAGACGGCCGGCCGGCGCGTCCAGGAAGTCCTGGACCGCCTGGCCGGCGAGGCGGACGAGGCGGCCGTCGCCGCGGCCGAGGACCTCGTCCGCGAGCTCATGGCGTTCTACGGCGAGGGACTGGCCCGGCTGGTCGCGCTGCTGACCGCGAACGGCGCCGCCGTGCCGGCCGCGCTGCTCGACGATCAGGTGGTGTCCGGGCTGCTGGTGCTGCACGAACTCCACCCGGAGGGCGTGCAGCAACGGATCAGACGGGCGCTCGCGTCCCTCCCCGGGCGCCCGGCCGAGCTGATCGGCTACGCCGCCGAGGCCGGGTCGGTGCGGCTGCGCACCGCCCCCGGCGGCTGCGGCTGCGGCGGCGAGGAGTCGCTGCGGCGGGACGTGGCGGCCGTACTCGCCTGCTTCGCCCCCGAGGTGACGGACATCCGGCTGGAGCAGGCCGCCCCGCAGCCCGCCCTGCTGCAGATCGGCCGACGGCCCCCGGTGGGGGCGGACGCCGGATGACCACGCCCGCCACCGACGCCCCGGGCGGGGGTGCCGCGGTCCTGCGCCGACTGCGCAGGCCCGCGGCGCCCCGCCCGGAACGCTGCACCTTCTGCGGCGCCGGACTCCCCCCGGAGCACCGGCACCTCGCCGACACCTCCCAGCGCGCGCTCGCCTGTGCCTGCACCGCCTGCGCCATGCTGTTCGAGCAGCCCGGCGCGGCCGGCGGCCGGTACCGCGGCGTGCCCCGCCGCTACCTGGTCGACCCCGGCCACGGCATCGACGGCGCCGACTGGGAGGCGCTGCAGATCCCGGTCTCCACCGTCTTCTTCCTCCGCAACGCCGAACTGGACCGGCTGGTCGCGCTCTACCCGAGCCCGGCCGGCCCCGCGGAAAGCGAACTCGACCCGGAGTCCTGGCAGGCCGTCCTCGGCCGCACCCGGCTCGCGGCGATGCTGGAACCGGACGTCGAGGCGCTGCTGCTGCGCCGCGCCCACGGCGTGACGACCTGCCACCTGGTGCCGGTCGACGCCTGCTACGAACTGGTCGGGCGGATGCGGCTGCACTGGCAGGGCTTCGACGGCGGCCCCGCGGCCCACGCCGAGCTGGACGGCTTCTTCGACCGCCTCGCCGGCCTCGCCCGGCCCCTGACCGAGGACACCCCGTGACGACCTGTGACCTGACCTTCGACTGCACCGGGGTGCAGGGCGACCGGTACGCCGCCGGGCCGACCCTGCTCTTCCGGCTGCGGATCGGCTCCGGCGGCGCCCGGGTGCACGCCCTGGCGCTCCGCTGCCAGCTGCGCATCGAGCCCGCGAGGCGCAGCTACGACGACACGGAGGCCGAGCGGCTCGGCGACCTCTTCGGCGAGCGGTCCCGCTGGGGCACCAGCCTGAACCCGGTGCAGTTCGCGCAGGTCCCGCTGATGGTGCCGGGCTTCACCGGCAGTACCGAGGTGGAGCTGCCGGTGCCGGTCAGCTACGACCTGGACATCGCGGCGACCCGCTACTTCGCCTCGCTCACCGACGGCGACGTGCCGCTGCTGATGCTGTTCTCCGGCACCGTCTTCACCGGCGCGGACGGCTTCGCCGTGCAGCCGGTGCCCTGGCACAAGGAGACCAGGGTCCGCCTGCCGGTGCGGGTGTGGCGGGAGGCGATGGAGCAGCACTTCCCCGGCTGTGGCTGGCTGCGGCTCCCCCGGGACACCATGGACGAGCTGCTGGCCTACCGTTCCCGGCACGGCCTGCCCTCCTGGGAGGCCACCGTGCGCGCGCTGCTGGCCGCCGCGGGCAGCCCCGCGCTGGCCGAGGAGGCAGCCCGATGAGCACCGTCCGCCCCGCCGCCGAGCGGTTCGCCGGCGCCCGGCAGATCGCCGACGCCGTGCTGTTCGAGGGCTACGTGCTGTACCCGTACCGGGCCTCGTCCGCCAAGAACCGGCTGCGCTGGCAGTTCGGCGTCCTGGTGCCGCCGGGCTTCGGCGAGGGCAGCGGCGAACACCCCGACCAGTGCACCGAGCTCCTGGTGGAGCCGCGGCGCGGCGCCACGATCAGCGCCGAACTGCGCTTCCTGCGCGTCCAGCGGCGCACCGTGCAGCGGCTGCGCGAGGACGGCGGGCACGAGGACACCGAGGCCCTGGAGCTCGCCGACCGGGTCCTGACGCCGTGGGACGAGGGCGCCGAGGAGCGCGTCCAGCTGTCCGCGACCGTCGACGAGCTGCTGGCCGGCGAGGTCGCCGTGCCGGTGCACTGCCCGGCCCGCACCGAGATCGAGGCGGTGCGCGAGGGCGAGGACGGGCGGACGGTCGGCCGGACGGTGCGGCGCTGCGCCCAGGTCGACGGCGTGCTGCGGGTGCGGCTGCAGCCGCTGCCCGGCCCCTACGCGGCGTACCGGCTGCGCGCGGTGGTGGAGAACACCACGGTGTGGACGGCCGGCCCCGAGGAGGGCCGGGAGGAGGCGCTGGCGCACTCGCTGGTCTCCGCGCACCTGCTGCTCGGCCTGGACAGCGGCTCCTTCGTGTCGATGACCGACCCGCCGGAGTGGGCCAAGGAGGCCGTCGCCGAGTGCCGGAACCGGCGCACCTGGCCGGTGCTCGCCGGCGACGACGGCCGCGCCGACGTGGTGCTGTCCTCCCCGATCATCCTGGAGGACCACCCGCAGGTGGCGCCGGAGAGCCCCGGCTCGCTGTACGACGGCACCGAGATCGACGAGATCCTGGCGCTGCGCACCTCCGCACTGACCGAGCGGGAGAAGCGGGAGGCCCGCGGCACGGACGAGCGGGCCGGCGCCGCGGTCGACCTGGCGGACTCGCTGCCGCCGGAGGTGATGGAGCGTCTGCACGGCGCCGTACGGGCGCTGCGCGAGGTGACGGCGGGCCCGCCCGCCGAGGCCGCCGTCCCCGGCGTCCGCCCGGACACCCCGTGGTGGGACCCGGGCGGCGACCCGGGCGTGGACCCGGCCCGCGACCGGGTGGTGATCGACGGCCGGCCGGTCGGCGCGGGCGACAAGGTCGTGCTGCGGCCCGGCCGGCGCCGCACCGACGCCCAGGACCTCTTCCTGCAGGGCCGCACCGCGCTGGTCGAGGCGGTGCTGCAGGACGTCGACGGCGCGGTGCACCTGGCGGTGACCGTGGAGGGCGACCCGGGCGCCGACCTGTGGCGGGCCCAGGGCCGCTTCCTGTACTTCCAGCCGGACGAACTCGCCCTCGCGGAGGAGTCATGACGGACCGCCGGGAGACCGCGGGCCGGGTCCTGGTCGCCGGGGTCGGCAACATCTTCCTCGGCGACGACGGCTTCGGCGTCGAGGCGGTGCGCAGGCTCACCGGCCGCCCGCTGCCCGAGGGCGTCGAGGTGGCCGACATCGGGGTGCGCGGCGTGCACCTGGCGTACCGGCTGCTGGACGGCTACGACACGCTCGTCCTGGTCGACGCCACCGAACGCGGAGGCGCACCCGGCACGGTGTACCTGCTGGAGGCACCGGCGCCCGGTGCGATCGAGCCGCAGGCGCCCGCCCTGGACGGCCACCGGATGGGCCCGGACGCCGTCCTGGCGCTGCTCGCCACGCTCAGCGCCGGCACCGGCGGCAGCCCGCCGCGGCAGGTGTTCGTGGTGGGCTGCGAACCGGAGTCGGTCGAGGAGGGCATGGGGCTCAGCGCCCCGGTCGCCGCGGCCGTGGACGAGGCCGTCGCCGTGGTCCTCCGGCTCCTCGACGGCGGGCCCGCCGACCTTCCCGAACGAAGACCGGCCGGCAATCGGGGGGTGGGTGAAGGAGCGGCGGCAGGGCCGAGTCCGGGCGGTGCCGACGAGGGAGTGGCAGCGGAGCTGCGGCGACCGAGGAGAACCCGTTCGGGCGAGAGCCATGGCGTCGCGACGCCGCCCCCCGATTGCCGGCCGGTCCAAGACACCACCGACAGAGAGGCACCCTCATGCGCAAGCTCCTGATCATCCTTCTGAGCGCCGCCGCGGCCGCCGTGCTCGTCCAGAGCCTTCCGGACATCAAGCGGTACCTGCGCATCCGGCAGATGTGACCGCGGCGCGATGCTGCGAATGGCGTAAGCCCGCGCCGCCCGCTCGGCGCGGCGCACCCGGCACCCCGGGGCAGCGGCCTGTAATGGTGGCCGACCGGACGGTCACCGCCTCCAGCCGCGGAACGGGGTGCCGATGCACGAGATGTCGATCGCCATGGCCGTGGTGGAGCAGGTG
Source organism: Kitasatospora dryopteridis (assembly GCF_050749075.1). Lineage (NCBI taxonomy): Bacteria > Bacillati > Actinomycetota > Actinomycetes > Kitasatosporales > Streptomycetaceae > Kitasatospora > Kitasatospora dryopteridis. The sequence continues at coordinate 1,120,914 of NZ_CP192749.1, forward strand.
GCGCAGGCCTCCCCCGAGGGGGCCGGCCGGGTCGAGTCGGTGGTGCTGCAGGTCGGCGAACTGGCCGGCGTGGTGCCCGACTCGCTGCACTTCTGCTTCGGACTCGCCTGCGCCGGAACGGTCCTGGAAGGCGCCGAGCTGGTCGCCGAGACCGTTCCGGGGCAGGCGAGGTGCACGGCCTGCGGCACCGGCTGGGCGGTCGGGATGCCGCCGGAGCTGACCTGCCCGGGGTGCGGCGACGGCGCCGGCACCGAGCTCGTGGCCGGGCGGGAGCTGCAGATCCGCAGCGTCCGCTGGGCGGACCGTCCGGCGTACGCCGACCAGGAAGGCTGACGCCATGTGCCGAGTCATCGACCTCCAGCAGGCCGTGCTCGCCCGCAACGAGGACGCCGCCCGGGAACTGCGGGCGGCGCTCGCGGCCCGCGGCACCGTCGCGGTGAACCTGCTCTCCAGCCCGGGCAGCGGCAAGACCGCGCTGCTGGAAGCCGAGTTGGTGCTCGCCGGGCAGCGCGGCATCCCCGCCGCCGCCCTCACCGCGGACCTCGCCACCGAGAACGACGCCCTGCGGCTGGCCCGTTCCGGTGCCCCCGTCAAGCAGGTGCTCACCGACGGGCTGTGCCACCTGGAGGCGGCGATGCTCGCCCGCCACCTGGACGGCTGGCTGCCGGACGACACCCGGCTGCTCTTCGTGGAGAACGTCGGCAACCTGGTCTGCCCGGCCTCGTACGACCTCGGGGAGAGCCTGCGGGTGGCGCTCGCCTCGGTGACCGAGGGCGAGGACAAGCCGCTGAAGTACCCGACCGCCTTCGGGCTGGCCCACCTGGTGGTGGTGACCAAGGCGGACCTCGCGGACGCGGTCGGCTTCGACGAGAAGTCCTTCCTCGCCAACATCGAGCGGGTCAACCCGGGGGTCGAGGTGGTCTTCACCTCGGCGCGCACCGGGGAGGGCGTCGGGCAGCTGTTGGACCGCGCCTGCGCCGTGCTGGACGGCGGCGCCGTGCACCGGCCGGTGATGGGCGTGCCCGCCGCCGGGCACCACCACGGGCCGCCGCAGACCGCCGGCCACGGCCACAGTCACGAGGACGGCCACCTGCACAGCCACGGGCACGCGCACGGGGCACCGGCGGAGCTGCCGCTGGACGCCTCGTGACGGCCGAGCCGTCGGCGCCGTCCGTCGAGCGCCGCCGGGTCCGGGTCGGCGGCATCGTGCAGGGCGTGGGGTTCCGCCCGTTCGTGCACTCGCTCGCCGGGGAGCTGCAACTGACCGGGCACGTCACCAACACCGGCGAGGGCGTGCTCGCCGAGGTGGAGGGCCGCCCCGACGCCGTCGAGGCGTTCTGCCGGCGGATCGCCGGCGACGCACCGCCGCTGGCCCGGGTCCTCTCCGTGCTGCACGAGGCGATCGAGGCCACCGGAGACCCGGGCTTCGCCATCGTGCCGTCCACGGGCGGCGGCGGCAGCCGCACCCTCATCCCGGCGGACACCGCCACCTGCGCCGACTGCCTGGCCGAACTCGCCGACCCGGCCGACCGGCGGCACCGCCACCCGTTCATCACCTGCACCAACTGCGGGCCGCGGTTCACCATCGTCACCGACCTGCCGTACGACCGGGCCGCCACGACCATGGCCGGTTTCCCGATGTGCGAGGACTGCTCCCGCGAGTACCGCGACCCGGCCGACCGGCGCTTCCACGCCCAGCCGATCTGCTGCCACGCCTGCGGGCCCACCCTCTCGCTCACCGTGCCCGGACGGGCGCCGCGCACCGGGTCCCGGGCGCTGGACGGCGCCCGGGCTATGCTGGCCGCCGGCGCCGTGCTCGCCGTCAAGGGCCTCGGCGGCTACCACCTGGTGTGCGACGCGGGCAGCGCCGCCGCCGTCGCGGAACTCCGCAGGCGCAAGCGCCGCGGCGACAAACCCTTTGCGGTGATGGCCGGTTCGACCGCCCAGGCGGCCGCGCTGGTGCACCTCGGCGACGCCGAACGGGAGGCCCTCGAGTCGCCCGCCCGCCCGATCGTGCTGCTGCGCCGCAGGCCGTACGAGGACGGGATCGCCGGCGGTGTCGCACCGCGCTGCCCCGACCTCGGCATCATGCTGCCGTACACCCCGCTGCACCGGCTGCTGCTCGGCCTGCCCGGCGACCCGGACGGGCCGCGGCTGCTGGTGATGACCAGCGGCAATCTGTCCGGCGAGCCCATCGTCACCGACGACGACGAGGCGCTGGAGCGCCTCGCGCCGTTGGTGGACGGCTGGTTGGCGCACAACCGGCCGATCCACGTGCCCTGCGACGACTCGGTGGTACGGGTCGTGGACGGCGAGGTGCTGCCCGTCCGGCGCTCGCGCGGCTACGCACCGCTGCCGGTGCCGCTGCCGGTCGAGGTCCGCCCGGTGCTCGCGGTCGGCGGCGACCTCAAGAACACCTTCGCCCTGGCAGCGGGCCGCACCGCCTGGCCGTCCGGGCACGTCGGCGACATGGACGACCTGGCCACGCTCGCCGGATTCGGTCGCGCCGTGCGCCAGTTGGCGGCCGTCACCGGGGTCCGTCCGGAGCTGCTGGCGGCCGACCGGCACCCGCGGTACCGCTCCGCCCTGTGGGCGCGCCGCGAGGCCGGCAGGCGCGAGGTCCGCACCGTGCAGCACCATCATGCGCACATCGCCTCCGCGATGGCCGAGCACGGCCTGGACGGCACCGGGAAGGTCATCGGCGTCGCCTTCGACGGCACCGGCTACGGCGAGGACGGCGCGGTCTGGGGCGGCGAGGTCCTGCTCGCCGACTACGACGGCTTCGAGCGTTTCGCACAGCTCGGCTACGTGCCGCTGCCCGGCGGGGACGCCGCGGTGGAGCGGCCGTACCGGATGGCCCTTGCCCACCTGTACGCGGCGGGCCTGCCCTGGGCTCCCGACCTGCCCTGCACGGCGACCTGTCCGGCCGAGGAACTGGCAGTGCTGAAGCAGCAGTTGGCGCGCGAGCTGAACTGCGTGCCGACCTCCAGCATGGGCCGGCTGTTCGACGCCGTCTCCTCGCTGGCCGACGTCTGCCACCGGGTCGGCTACGAGGCCCAGGCCGCCGTGGAGTTGGAGGCGGCCGCACTGGACGCGGCCGCCGACGACCGGCCGTACGCCTTCGGGCTGCGGCCGGGCGCGGGCGACGGCGCGGCCGCGCTGGTCGCCGACCCGGGCCCGGTGCTCGCGGCCGTGGTGGCCGATGTCGCGGCCGGGGAGCCCGCCGGGGTCGTCGCCCGGCGCTTCCACTCGGCCGTGGCCGCCCTGGTGGAGCGGCTGTGCACCGAGGCGCGCGAGCGGACCGGGCTCACCGCCGCGGCACTGACCGGCGGGGTGTTCGGCAACGCCCTGCTCACCGAGGACTGCCTGCACCGGCTGCGGGCGGCCGGCTTCACCGTGCTGCGGCACCGGCTGGTGCCGCCCAACGACGGCGGTCTGGCGCTCGGCCAGCTCGTGGTCGCCGCCCGGACCGGCAGCTGAAGACCGGGGGCAAGCCGCCCCCGGAGGACGAACGAGGAGACCCCGATGTGCCTGGCGGTGCCCGGCAGGGTGATGGAGATCGAGGAGCGCGACGGCACACGGATGGCCGTCGTGGACTTCGGCGGCGTGGTCAAGGACGTGTGCCTGGAGTACCTGCCCGACCTGGCGGTCGGCGAGTACGCGATCGTGCACGTCGGGTTCGCGCTGCAGCGCCTGGACGAGGAGTCGGCCCGCCGCACGCTCGAACTCTTCGAGGAACTGGGCCTGCTGCAGGAGGAGTTCGGCGATCCGTGGGAGGCCGCCGCGGGCGCCCCGAAGGAGGCGGAGAAGAAGTGAAGTACCTGGAGGAGTTCCAGAACCCGGACCTCGCCCGGCGGCTGCTGGACGACATCCGCGCCTCGGTCACCCGGCCGTGGGCGCTGATGGAGGTCTGCGGCGGCCAGACGCACACCATCATCCGGCACGGCATCGACCAACTGCTGCCCGAGGGGATCGAGTTGATCCACGGGCCGGGCTGCCCGGTGTGCGTCACCCCGCTGGAGGTGATCGACAAGGCGCTGGAGATCGCCTCCCGGCCCGAGGTGATCTTCTGCTCGTTCGGCGACATGCTGCGGGTGCCGGGCACCGACCGCGACCTGTTCCGGGTGCGCGGCGAGGGCGGTGACGTCCGCGTGGTGTACTCGCCGCTGGACGCCCTGCGGGTCGCCGAGCAGAACCCGGACAAGCAGGTGGTGTTCTTCGGCATCGGCTTCGAGACCACCGCCCCGCCCAACGCCATGACGGTGTACCAGGCGAAGAAGCGCGGCATCGGCAACTTCAGCCTGCTGGTCTCCCACGTGCGGGTGCCCCCGGCGATCGAGGCGATCATGCAGTCGCCGGAGTGCCGGGTGCAGGGCTTCCTCGCCGCCGGGCACGTCTGCTCCGTGATGGGCACCGCCGAGTACCCGGAACTCGCCGAGCGGTTCAAGGTGCCGATCGTGGTCACCGGCTTCGAGCCGCTGGACATCCTCGAGGGCATCCGCCGCACCGTCCGCCAACTGGAGCGCGGCGAGCACACGGTGGACAACGCGTACCCGCGGGCGGTGCGCGACGAGGGCAACCCGGCCGCGCAGGCCATGCTCGCCGACGTCTTCGAGACCACCGACCGGGCCTGGCGCGGCATCGGCACCATCCCGCAGAGCGGCTGGCGGCTGTCGTCGCGCTACCGCGAATTCGACGCCGAGCACCGCTTCGACGTGGGCGGCGTGAACACCTGCGAGCCGGCCGCCTGCCGGGCCGGCGAGGTGCTGCAGGGGCTGCTCAAGCCGCACCAGTGCGAGGCCTTCGGCACCGTCTGCACCCCGCGCAACCCGCTGGGCGCGACCATGGTCTCCAGCGAGGGCGCCTGCGCCGCCTACTACCTGTACCGCCGCCTGGGTGCGCCCGCCGCACCCGCCGCCCCGCTGGAGGCGAGCCCCGTTGCCTGACACCGACACCCTCGCCGCACCCGACTTCTCCAACTGGTCCTGCCCGCTGCCGCTGCGCGACCACCCGCGGGTGGTGATGGGGCACGGCGGCGGCGGGGCGCTCTCCGCCGAACTCGTCGAGCACGTCTTCGCGCCCGCCTTCGGCGGCCCGGTGCTGGCCGCGCTCGGCGACTCCGCGGCCGTCACCCTCGGCGGGGTGCGGCTCGCCTTCTCCACCGACTCCTACGTGGTGCGGCCGCTGTTCTTCCCCGGCGGCAGCATCGGCGACCTGGCCGTCAACGGCACCGTCAACGACCTGGCGATGAGCGGCGCCACGGCCGCCTACCTGTCCTGCGGGTTCATCCTGGAGGAGGGCGTGGAGACCGCCCAGGTGGCCCGGGTCGCCCAGGCGCTCGGCGCGGCGGCACGGGCCGCCGGGGTCGAGGTGGCCACCGGCGACACCAAGGTCGTCGAGGCCGGCCGCGGCGACGGGATCTACCTCAACACCGCCGGCATCGGGCTGATCCCGGCCGGGGTCGACATTCGGCCGCAGCGCGCCGAACCGGGCGACGTGGTGATCGTCAGCGGGCCGATCGGGCTGCACGGCGTCGCCGTGATGAGCGTCCGCGAGGGCCTGGAGTTCGGGGTCGGCGTGCAGAGCGACTGCGCCCCGCTCGGCGGCCTGGTGCAGGCGATGCTGGCGGTCACCCCGGACCTGCACGTACTGCGCGACCCCACCCGCGGTGGGCTCGGCGCCTCGCTCAACGAGATCGCGGCGGCCGCCGGGGTCGGCGTGGTCGTCCAGGAGCGCAGCATCCCCGTCCCGCCCGAGGTCGCCAACGCCTGCGCGATCCTCGGCCTTGACCCGCTGTACGTGGCCAACGAGGGCAAGCTGGTCGCGTTCGTGCCGCGGGAGCACGCCGAGGCGGTGCTGGCGGCGATGCGGGCGCACCCGCTCGGCGCGGGCGCGGCGGTGATCGGCGAGTGCGTGGCCGACCACCCCGGGATGGTGGTCGCGCGGACCGCACTCGGCGGGACGCGGGTGATCGACCTGCCGGTCGGCGAGCAGCTGCCGCGGATCTGCTGAGCGGTACCGCCGCCGGTCACGGTGCGGCGAGCAGCCGGGTGCCTTCCGGCAGTTCGCCGCGCCGTGCCTGTGCGGCGAGCTGCTCCGCGACGGTGGCGCGCATCCGGTCGGCGGCGCGGCCGAGCGGGATGTCCCGGCCGTGCGCGAGCGAGACGGTGCGGCCGAGGCCGGCACCGGTGAAGCGGGCGGTGGGCAGGCCGGAGCGGGCCGCGACCATGGCGGGCACCACGGCGGGCCCGAGCCCGGCCCGGACGAAGCCGAGCACGGCGTCCATCTCGCCGCCCTCGACGGCGAAGCGCGGCTCGAAACCGGCCTCCCGGCAGGCCGCCAGGGTGGCGTCGCGCAGTGCGTACCCGGTGCGGAACATCACCAGCGGCCGATCGCGCAACTCCTCGACGGCGACGGCCTGGTGGGGCAGCGGCCGGGCGGAGACCAGCACCAGGTCCTCGTGCAGCAGCGGGGTGACCGCGAGCGTCGGCAGGGTGCCGCCGCCGGGGCTCGGGGAGACGATCAGCGCCAGGTCGAGCTCGCCGGCGTCCAGCGCGGCCACCAGGTCGCCGGAACCGCCCTCGCTGATCTGCAGGTCGACACCGGGGAAGCGGCCCCTGAAGGCGCCGAGCACGTCCGGCAGCAGGCTGACGCAGAGGCTGGGCGGCGCACCGAGGCGGACCCGGCCGCGGCGCAACTGGACGGTCTCCTGGACGGCCAGGCGGGCACTGTCGGTGTCGGCGAGGATGCGGCGGGCCAGCGGCAGCAGGGCCTCGCCCGCATCGGTGGGGGTGGTGGCACCGCGGGTGCGGTGCAGCAGTTCGGCGCCCAGCTCCCGCTCCAGCGCCTTGATCTGCTGGGAGAGCGAGGGCTGCGCGACGTGCAGCCGCTCGGCGGCCCGGGTGAAGTTGCCGAGCTCGGCGACGGCGGTGAAGTAGCGGAGCTGCTGGAGTTGCACGATGCCCACCTGGGGTCGCCCCTGATTTTAATAGCCTGAGCCTATCGTGGCGAGCCCTTTCATGTCTTGGACGGCGGGTAGGTGCCGTTCCTAGCGTGGAGCGCATGGCTCTGGCGACTGGAACGCGTCGGCCCCGGCACGCCCTGGCGGCGCTGTGGGGTTCGACGATCGGCAAGAAGGCGGTGATGGCCGCCAGCGGTGCGGTGATGCTGCTGTACCTGGTGGCCCACATGCTGGGGAATCTGAAGATCTTCTTCGGGCCGGACGACCTCAACGGCTACGCGGCGTGGCTGCGCACCGTCGGGCAGCCCTTCCTCGGGCACGCCTGGTTCCTGTGGATCGCCCGGCTGGTGCTGCTGGCCTCGGTGGTGGCGCACGGCGTCGCCGCGTACCAGCTGAGCCGGCGCGATCTGGCGGCGCGGCCGCAGAAGTACGCGCGGCGCCGGGCGCGGGCGAGCTACGCGACCCGGACGATGCGCTGGGGCGGGGTGATCCTGGCGCTGTTCATCGTCTGGCACATCCTGGACCTGACCACGCTGACGGTGAACCCGCGGGCCGAGGAGGGCCACCCGTACCAGAACGTGGTGGCGTCCTTCTCCACCTGGTACGGCGGCGGGATCTACATCGTGGCCATGCTGGCCGTCGGGCTGCACGTGCGGCACGGATTCTGGAGCGCCGCGCAGACCCTCGGCCTCAACAACGCACGCCGCGACCGGGTGTTGAAGGCGACGGCGAACGTACTGGCGCTGGTGCTGACGGCCGGGTTCCTCGCCGTGCCGGTGGCCGTGATGATCGGAGCGGTGAAGTGACCCCGTACCTGGACTACACCGTCGGCGAGCCGGTCGCCGACACCAAGGCGCCCGCCGGGCCGATCGAACAGCGCTGGGACCGGCGGCGGTTCGAGGCGAAGCTGGTCAACCCGGCGAACCGCCGCAAGCACACCGTGATCGTGGTCGGCACCGGCCTGGCCGGTGCCTCGGCCGGGGCGACGCTCGCCGAACAGGGCTACCGGGTGGTGCAGTTCTGCTTCCAGGACTCACCGCGCAGGGCGCACTCGATCGCCGCACAGGGCGGCATCAACGCGGCGAAGAACTACCGCAACGACGGCGACAGCGTGCGGCGGCTGTTCTACGACACCGTCAAGGGCGGCGACTTCCGGGCGCGGGAGTCCAATGTGCACCGGCTGGCGCAGATCTCGGTGGAGATCATCGACCAGTGCGTGGCGCAGGGCGTGCCGTTCGCCCGCGAGTACGGCGGCCTGCTGGACACCCGCTCGTTCGGCGGGGTGCAGGTGCAGCGGACCTTCTACGCCCGGGGGCAGACCGGCCAGCAGCTCCTGCTCGGCGCCTACCAGGCGCTGTCGCGGCAGATCGCCGGCGGCGGGGTGGAGATGCACCCTCGCACCGAGATGCTCGACCTGGTGGTGGTCGGCGGCCGGGCCCGCGGGATCGTCGCCCGCGACCTGGTGACCGGCGAGGTCGGCACGCACCTCGCGGACGCGGTGGTGCTGGCCACCGGCGGGTACGGCAACGTCTTCCACCTGTCGACCAACGCCAAGAACTCCAATGCCACCGCGGTCTGGCGGGCTCACCGCCGCGGCGCGTGGTTCGGCAACCCGTGCTTCACCCAGATCCACCCGACGTGCATCCCCCGCTCGGGCGACCACCAGTCGAAGCTCACCCTGATGAGCGAGTCGCTGCGCAACGACGGCCGGATCTGGGTGCCGAAGGCGGCCGGGGACGCCCGCCCGCCCGCGGAGATCCCCGAGGCCGAACGGGACTACTACCTGGAGCGGATGTATCCGTCCTTCGGCAACCTGGTGCCGCGCGACATCGCCTCCCGTGCCGCCAAGGCGGTCTGCGACGAGGGCCGCGGCGTCGGGCCGGGCGGCCAGGGCGTGTACCTGGACTTCGCGGACGCCATCGCCCGGCTGGGCCGCGACACGGTCTCCGCGCGCTACGGCAACCTCTTCGAGATGTACGAGCGGATCACCGCGGAGGACCCGTACCGGGTGCCGATGCGGATCTACCCCGCGGTGCACTACACCATGGGCGGGCTGTGGGTGGACTACGACCTGCAGACCACCGTGCCGGGCCTGTTCGCGATCGGCGAGGCCAACTTCTCCGACCACGGCGCCAACCGGCTCGGCGCCAGCGCCCTGATGCAGGGCCTGGCCGACGGCTACTTCGTCCTGCCGCCGGCGCTCAACGACTACCTGGCGCGGCAGGGTTCGGAGCCGCTCGACCCCGGTGACCCGCAGGTCGCCAGCGTTCGGCAGGAGGTGGTGGACCGGCTGGAGCGGCTGCTCGCGGTGCGCGGCGACCGTACCCCCGAGTCCTTCCACCGCGAACTCGGCCGGATCATGTGGGACGACTGCGGGATGGCCCGCACGGACGCCGGGCTGCGCCGCGCGCTGGCGCGCATCCCGGAACTGCGTGAGGAGTTCTGGCGGCGGGTCACCGTGCCGGGCAGCGGGGAGAGCCTCAACCAGCAGCTGGAGAAGGCCAACCGGGTCGCCGACCACCTCGAACTCGCCGAGCTGATGTGCCTGGACGCACTCCACCGCACCGAGTCCTGCGGCGGTCACTTCCGCGAGGAGAGCCGCACCGCGCAGGGCGAGGCGCTGCGCGACGACGAGGCCTTCTCGTACGCCGCCGCCTGGGAGTTCACCGGCACCGGCCGCGCCCCCGTGCTCCACCGGGAGCAGCTCTCCTTCGAGTACGTCCACCCCACCCAGCGGAGCTACGCATGAACCTCACCCTGCGGATCTGGCGGCAGGCCGGCCCGGACGAGCCCGGCGGCTTCACCACCTACCAGGTCGGGGAGATCAGCCCCGACATGTCCTTCCTGGAGATGCTGGACACCCTCAACGAGACGCTGGCGCTGCGCGGCGAGGAGCCGGTGGCCTTCGACCACGACTGCCGCGAGGGGATCTGCGGCGCCTGCGGCATGGTCATCGACGGGCAGGCACACGGCCCGCAGCCCACCACCACCTGCCAGTTGCACATGCGGCACTTCGAGGACGGCGCGACCGTCGACGTGGAGCCGTGGCGGGCCGCGGCGTTCCCGGTGGTCAAGGACCTGGTGGTGGACCGCTCCGCACTGGACCGGGTGATCGGCGCCGGCGGGTACATCACCGCGCCGACCGGCAGCGCGCCGGAGGCGCACGCCACGCCGGTGCCCAAGGAGGCGGCGGACGCGGCCTTCGAGCACGCCGCCTGCATCGGCTGCGGGGCCTGCGTGGCGGCCTGCCCGAACGGCTCGGCGATGCTGTTCACGGCGGCGAAGGTGGTGCACCTCAACCTGCTGCCGCAGGGCGCACCGGAGCGGTCGGGCCGGGTACGGGGCATGGTCGGGGCGATGGACGCCGAGGACTTCGGCGGCTGCACCAACACCGGCGAATGCGCGACGGCCTGCCCCAAGGGCATCCCGCTGTCGGCGATCTCGGCACTGAACCGGGAGTTCCTGCGGAGCACCTTGCGGTGAGGGCGGCGCTATAGGGGCGCGTGGGGGCACCTCCCGCGCCCCTGAGGGTGCGCCGTGCCTCTGAGAAGATCGTCAGGGGTCGGGTGGGAGTTCCTGTTCGGTCCAGATGGTCTTGCCGGCGGCGGTGTAGCGGCTGCCCCAGCGGTCGGTGAGCTGGGCGACCAGGTAGAGGCCGCGGCCGCCCTCGTCGGTGAGGCGGGCGCGCCGCATCCGCGGCTGGGTGCTGCTGCCGTCGGAGACCTCGCAGGTGAGGGTGTCGGCGCGGATCAGCCGGACGCCGACCGGGCCGCCGGCGTAGCGGATGGCGTTGGTGACCAGTTCGCTGAGGACGAGTTCGGTGGTGAAGGCCAGTTCGTCGAGGCCCCAGGCGGCGAGCTGGTCCGTGGCGTCGGACCGGACGCGGGCGACGGCGGCCGGGTCGGGTTCCACGGACCAGGCGGCGGTGTCGGCGGCGGGCACGGCGCGGGTGCGGGCGAGCAGCAGGGTGACGTCGTCGCGGAGCCGGGTGGGCGGCAGTCCGGCGACGACCTGCAGGGCGGCCTCGCGCAGGGGGCGGTCCTCGCGGGCGACCGCGGAGAGCCGGCGGCCGATCTCGGCCATGCCCTCGTCGATGTCACCCTCGCCGCGTTCGATCAGCCCGTCGGTGTAGAGGGCGAGGACGCTGCCCGGGTCGAGGACGGTCTCGGTGGCCTCGAAGGGCAGGCCGCCGACGCCGAGCGGCGGGCCGGGGGTGACCGGCAGGAAGTGTGCGGTGCCGTCGGGGGCGGCGACGGCGGGCGGCGGGTGGCCGGCGCTGGCGACGGTGCAGCCGCGGGTGACCGGGTCGTAGACGGCGTACAGGCAGGTGGCGCCGACGGAGCCGGGTTCGGGCCGCTGCCGGCGGCCGGCGCGGGCGGTGTCCGCGGGGGCTTCCTGGTCCGCGTGGTCGGTGTCCTCGGCGTCGGCGGCGAAGTCGCCCTCGAAGAGCAGCTGGGAGACCAGGTCGTCGAGGTGGACGAGCAGTTCGTCCGGTTCCAGGTCGAGGTCGGCGAGGGTTCGGACGGCGGTGCGCAGCCGGCCCATGGTGGCGGTGGCCTGCAGGCCGTGGCCGGCGACGTCGCCGACGACCAGGGCGACCCGGGCGGAGGAGAGCGGGATGACGTCGAACCAGTCGCCGCCGACGCCGCCGGCGCTGTCGGTGGGCAGGTAGACGCTGGCGGTGGAGACGGCGGCGACGGTGCGGACGGCTGGCGGCAGCAGGCTGCGCTGGAGGCCGACGGCGGCGCGGTGCTCGCGGGTGTAGCGGCGGGCGTTGTCGACGGCGAGGGCGGCCCGGGCGGCGATCTCGGCGAGCAGCAGCCGGTCGCCCTCCTCGTAGGGGTCCTTCCAGCGGTTGCGGCGGCTGGTGACCTGGCCGAGCAGGATGCCGCGGGCCACCAGCGGCGCGGTGATCTCCCAGTCGTGGGCGGCCTCGGCGGTGGTGCCGCGGTCGGGGGTTCCGTCGGCGCGGACGAGAACGGTGTCGCCGGTGGCGGGCGCGGCCTCGCCGGCCACGGCGGTGCGGCGCAGCAGCAGGCGGCCGGTGGGGTCGGGGGCGGGTTCGTCGCCGGTGAAGACGGCGGCGGCGATGTCGACCACGGCGACGTCGGCGAGGTCGGAGACGAGGGCCTTGGCGAGGCCCTCGGCGGTGCCGGTGACCGAGAGGGAGCCGCCGGCGGCTGCGGTGACCCGGTGCAGCAGGGCGAGGCGCTGCCGGGAGCGGTGCTGTTCGGTGATGTCGGTGAACAGCACCGTGAGGCCGATGACGACGCCTTCGGCGTCCTGCAGGCGGAAGGCGGAGATGGCCATCATCCGGCCGCTGCGGGGGTCGACGACGGTGCGGGCGAGGCCTTCGGCGAGGACCAGCGGGCGGCCGGTCTCCAGGACCTCGCGCAGGTGGGCCTCCAGGGCGACGGCGTCCTGGGGCTGGAGGAAGTCGGCGAGCTTGAGGCCGGTGAGGGTGGGCGGGACGCCGCTGTACGGCAGCAGGTGGGTGTTGGTGCGGACGATCTGCAGATCGGTGTCGAAGACGGCGAGGCCGAAGCGGTCCTGGAGGAAGAGTTCGCGGGTGAAGGCCTGGTCCTGGCGCCACCGGGCGACGGTGGAGGACTTGGCGCCGAGGACGACCTGCCGGGTGGCGGCCGGGTCGGCGGGGTTGCCGCCGTGCAGGGTGAGGACGCGGACGTCGAGGCTGAGCGGGCGGCCGTCGCCGGTGCGGACGGTGACCTTGCCGTCCCAGCCGGCGGCGGAGTCGTCGGGGCTGCGCCAGCTGTCCGGGTCGGCGAGGAGGTCGCGCAGCGGGCGGCCGACGAGGGCCCGGGCGGGCAGGGCGAGCAGATCCTCGACCGCGCTGGTGCAGCCGATGATCGTGCCGCTGCCGTCGACGAGCGCCCCGGCGACGCCGTCGAGGAACGGGAAGCGGCGGTCCTCCATCTCGTTCACCTCGCCCGGTGGTCTCCTCTCCCCCTCATACTCCACCGGCCCCGGGGTGTCGGCGCCCCGGGGCACGCAGCGTGACCGGGCGTGCCGCCTTCGGCTTCTGTAAGCACGGGGGTTGACGCGGCTGGTTCAACGGGCCTAACTTCACGTTCTGAAAAAGGGTCCAGACCAATTCGTCGGGACTCCTGCGCCGTCCGCCGCACCCGGGACGAACTGGTGACACCCCACCAGACGGTTGCTGTGGAGGGTTGTTGACGGATCGTAAGGAGATCCGCCCGTTCCATCGCAGCGCATTGCCCGTCGGCCGTTCGACCCTGCCGACCGGGCCGTTCAGTGCTGCGCGATGTTCACTTCGTGAACGCAAAGGTCCCTGATCCTCACCCCACCACGCCCGGGTGACCGCCCGGGCAGGAGGAGAACACCTTGCTCCGCAACCTTGTCCGCACCGTCGCGACGGCGGCCGCGCTGCCCGCGACGGCCGCCGCACTGCTGGTGGCCGGCAGCACGCCCGCCGCCGCTGCCGCCAACCCGGGGCCGGGCTTCCCGGCCCACTTCGCAGCGCCGTACCTGGAGACCTGGAAGTCGCCCTCGGTGATGACCGAGGTGCGCAACGCGACCGGTCTCAAGTACTTCACCCTGGCGTTCGTGATCAGCAACGGCAGCTGCAACGCCACCTTCAACGGCAGCACCGACATCGCCGATGCCTCCTGGCAGACCGCGATCAACAGCCTGCGCTCGGCCGGCGGCGACGTGATCGCCTCCTTCGGCGGCGCCGCAGGCACCGAACTCGGCCAGGCCTGCACCAGCGTCTCCGCACTCCAGGCCCAGTACAAGCGGGTGGTCGACACCCTCGACCTGACCCGGATCGACCTCGACATCGAGGGCTCGGCGCTCAACGACACCGCCGCCAACGACCGCCGCAACCAGGCGCTGGCCGGCCTCCAGCAGCAGTACGCGGCGGCCGGCAAGCGGCTCGCCGTGAACTACACCCTGCCGGTGAGCCCGTCCGGCCTGGAGTCCAACTCGATCAGCCTGCTGAACAACGCCAAGAGCCGCGGCCTGGACGTCAACATGGTCAACATCATGACCATGGACTACGGCCCGGCCATGGACATGGGGCAGGCCGCGATCAACGCCGCCAACGGCCTGCACACCCAGCTCGGGCAGATATGGACCGGCAAGACCTCCGAGCAGCTCTGGGCGATGGAGGGCAACACCCCGATGATCGGGGTCAACGACACCACCGCCGAGGTCTTCACCACCGGCAACGCCACCACCCTGGAGTCCTTCGCCGCCTCCCGCGGCATCCAGCAGCTCGCCTTCTGGGCGATCGGCCGCGACAAGGCCTGCGCCGTCAACGGCACGCTCTCCGACTCCTGCAGCGGCACCCCGCAGTCGCCGTACCAGTTCACCAAGACCTTCGACGCGCTCACCGGCACCACCACCCCGCCGCCCACCGGCCGCACCGGCCGGATCACCGGCTACGGCGGCAAGTGCGTCGACGTCGCCGCGGCGAACAGCGCCAACGGCACCGCGATCCAGCTGTACGACTGCAACGGCACCGCCGCGCAGACCTGGACGGTCGGCACCGACGGCACGGTCCGCGCCCTCGGCAAGTGCATGGACGTCACCGCCGCCGGCACCGCCAACGGCACCCAGGTGCAGCTGTACGACTGCAACGGCACCGGCGCCCAGCAGTGGCAGGCCCGCGCCGACAAGACCCTGGTGAACCCCGCCTCCGGCCGCTGCCTGGACGCCACCGGACCGAGCTCCGCCAACGGCACCCGGCTGCAGATCTGGGACTGCTTCGCCGGCGCCAACCAGCAGTGGACCCTGCCGGCCTGACGCCCGGCCCCGACACGAGAGGAGCACAACCGTGCCATCGACACCCGGGCACAGGCGTGCCCACGCCCGCCGGCGGGCCCTCCCGCTGGTCACCGCCGTCGGCCTGATCGCCTCGGCCTCCACCGCCGTCCTGCTCGTCCAGGGCCCCGCCGCCCAGGCGGCCGGCCTGCCGACCGGCTTCACCACCGTCGTCGCCAAGCACAGCGGCAAGTGCGTGGACGCGGCGGCCGCCGCCACCGCCAACGGCACCGCCGTACAGCAGTACGGCTGCAACGGCACCAACGCCCAGCAGTGGCAGTTCCAGGACACCAGTGGCGGCTACGTCCGGATCAACGCCCGGAACGACACCACCAAGGTGCTCGACGTCACCGATGTCTCCACCGCCGACGGCGGGAAGATCCAGCTGTGGGCGTACGGCGGCGGCCTCAACCAGCAGTGGCAGCCGGTCGCCGAGGCCGGCGGCACGTACCACTTCGTCAACCGCAACAGCGGCAAGTGCCTGGACGTGCCGAGCGCCTCCACCGCCGACGCCGTCCAGTTCCAGCAGTGGACCTGCAACGGCACCGCCGCACAGTCCTTCTCCTTCGGCAGCGGCAGCCAGAACCCGCCCGGCACCCCGGACTTCGGGCCCAACGTGGCGGTCTTCGACCCGTCGATGCCGGCCTCGACGATCCAGGCGAAGCTCAACTCGGTCTTCTCCCAGCAGGAGTCCAACCAGTTCGGCAGCCAGCGGCAGGCCCTGCTCTTCAAGCCCGGCAGCTACAGCGTCGACGCCAACGTCGGCTTCTACACCCAGGTCGCCGGGCTCGGCCTCTCCCCCGACGACGTGACCATCAACGGCGCCGTGCACGCCGAGGCCGACTGGTTCCAGGGCAACGCCACCCAGAACTTCTGGCGCTCCGCCGAGAACCTCTCGGTCAACCCGACCGGCGGCACCGACCGCTGGGCCGTCTCGCAGGCCGCGCCCTACCGGCGGATGCACGTCCGCGGCAACCTCCAGCTGGACGACGGCGGCTGGTCCAGCGGCGGCTTCATCGCCGACTCGAAGATCGACGGGCAGGTCCGCTCCGGCTCCCAGCAGCAGTGGCTCTCCCGCAACGCCCAGTGGGGCAGCTGGACGGGCTCCAACTGGAACATGGTCTTCGTCGGCGACGTCAACGCCCCGGCCAACTCCTTCCCCAACCCGCCCTACACCACCGTCGGCCAGACCCCGGTGGTCCGCGAGAAGCCGTTCCTGTACGTGGACGCGGCCGGCGCCTACAAGGTGTTCGTCCCGGCGCTGCGCAGCAACAGCAGCGGCACCAGCTGGGCCGGCGGGGCGCAGCAGGGCGGCTCGCTGCCGATCGACCAGTTCTACATCGTCAAGCCCGGCGCCACCGCCGCCGACATCAACGGCGCACTCGGCCAGGGCAAGAACCTGCTGTTCACGCCCGGTGTGTACCACCTCGACCGGTCGATCGACCTGACCCGCCCCGACACCGTGGTGCTCGGCCTCGGCCTCGCCACGCTGGTGCCGGACAACGGCGTCACCGCGATGACCGTCGCCGACGTCGACGGCGTCAAGGTGGCCGGGCTGCTGATCGACGCGGGCACCGCCAACTCCGCGGTGCTGATGCAGGTCGGCCCGGCCGGCTCCGCCGCCGACCACTCGGCGAACCCGACCTCGCTGCACGACGTGTTCTTCCGGGTCGGCGGCGCCGGCGTCGGCAGGGCCACCCAGTCCCTCGTGGTCAACAGCAACGGCGTGATCGGCGACCACATGTGGATCTGGCGCGCCGACCACGGCAGCGGAGTCGGCTGGACGAGCAACACCGCCGCCAACGGCCTCACCGTCAACGGCAACAACGTCACCATGTACGGCCTGTTCGTCGAGCACTACCAGCAGACCCAGGTGGTGTGGAACGGCAACGGCGGCCGGACGTACTTCTTCCAGAACGAGATGCCGTACGACCCGCCGAACCAGTCCGCCTGGACGAACGGCTCCACCCGCGGCTACGCGGCCTACAAGGTGGGCGACTCGGTCACCAGCCACGAGGCGTGGGGGCTCGGCAGCTACTGCTACTTCAACGTCAACCCGTCCGTGGTGGCCGAGCACGCCTTCGAGGCGCCGAACCGCTCCGGGGTGCGCTTCCACGACATGGTCACCGTGTCGCTGGGCGGCACGGGCACCATCAACCACGTGATCAACTCGACCGGAGGACCGTCCAACTCCTCGTCCAACGTGGCCAACCTGGTCGCCTACCCGTAACCACGACGAATGTGCTCCCGGCCGGGTCCGCACCCGGCCGGGAGCACTGTGTGTTTTCTCCGTGCCGTGCCCGTACGGCTCGCGTACGGCTCAGAAGGTGGCGTTCCAGCTGTGCGCCACGTCGATGACCAGCCGGTTGTCCAACTGGAAGACCCGGAAGGGCAGTCGGGCCCGGACACCGAGGCCGACCTGGCTCTGGCCCTCGAAGCTGCCGCCGAACTTGGCGTCCCTGAAGGTGTTGTAGCCGGTGAGGTTCACACCGGGCAGCGGCTGGCCGGCCTTCGCCGGGTAGACCGCGTTGCCGGTCTCCGGGTCGTAGGACGGCGCCACGACGACGATCTCGATGATCGCGCCGCCGCGGATCGGCAGCGTCTTCCCGGAACCGTCCTGGATCAGCGAGGAGACGTACTGCACGTGGTAGCCCACCCGTGCGGACGCCGAGGTGCCGGGGATGTCTAGCACCATGCGGTCCCAGCACAGGTGCTGACCGGTGCGGATGTTGGTCAGCGGATGCTGGCCGGTCGTGGCGGTGGCGGCCTTCGGCAGGCTGCCCCAACCGGTCGGGCAGGTGGTCACCGTCGCCGGTGCTGTTGCAGATGCCGCGGTCGGTACCACCACGGCACCGGTGCCGGCGAGAACGAGTGCCATCGGGATCGTGATCCACCGTCGCATGATGCGCCTCCTCGGGCCGCGCCTGGATCCCTCACCCGAGAAGACGTTAGCGGCGGCCGTGCAGTTGCAGCACCAGTGTCCCCGTTCCCGGGAGGGGCGGCCCGACCGGCAGAATGGGCACATGTCGAAGCGCCGCCGCCACCCCCGCATCTCCCCCGCCGATCCCTGCCCCTGCGGCTCCGGCGGCCCCTACGGCGGCTGCTGCGGGCGGCTGCACCGGGGCGAGGCCGCGGCGGCCACCGCCGAGCAGCTGATGCGCTCGCGGTACAGCGCCTTCGCCGTCCGCGACGAGGCCTACCTGCTGCGCACCTGGCACCCCGACGCACGGCCGCCCCGGGTCGGATTCGACCCTGGGCTGCAGTGGACGGGGCTGGAGATCCTGGAGACGGCGGACGGCGGCCCCTTCCACACCGAGGGCACGGTGCGCTTCCGGGCGCACTTCACCGACGGCGGCGAGCCCGGTGCCATGGAGGAGCACAGCACCTTCGTCCGGCTGGACGGCGCCTGGGTGTACGAGGCGGCCCTGCCGGAGGGCTAAGGCGTGTCTGACGGCCTGCGCGTCGGCGGGGCTCCGGTCCTGCGTCTGCCGAGCGCGGGGAGCACCAGGACCGGGAGGAACCAGACCAGGACGATCAGGCGGTGGCCCGTCGCCATCGCGAGACTGGGGTGCCCGGCCTGGTTGAGCACCGGCGGCGGCCGTCGCGGCGGCGACCAGCGGCCCGGCCCGCCTCCTCCCGTTCAGTGCCAGCGTGGCGCCGAGCACCACCGCTGCCGCACCGGCCATGGCGAGCCCGTCGGACATCGGGCGCATCGCCGTGGTGCCGGTGGGCAGGGCCAGGTAGAGGGCCTGCCCGCACAGGGCGGCCGGCCACGGGACGCCGGCGACGCGCAGGGCGGCCGGCACGAGCAGGCTCCCCGCCAGCGTGACCGCGAGGCCGGCCAGCCAGATGCCCCAGGCCAGGCCGAAGGCGGAGACGAAGGGGACCAGCAGCAGCGGGTACCCGGGGCGGGCCTCGAAGATCGCCATGTAGCGGTGGTTGAGGAACGGTCCGGTCATCCCGGAGGTGTTGCCGTGCTCGAGCCAGTACGCGGCCGACGCGGTCAGGCGTTGCCCGCACTCGTCGGCCGTCTCCGCCGCGGAGGTGTCCGCCGTCCAGGGGATCCAGGTGAGCCGCCCGCCGCCCGGGTCGGCGCACACGTAGTCGATGGTGCGGGCCGTCGCCCGGGCCCGGCTCTCTCCGCTCAGTGACAGCGCGTGGGAGATGTATTTCCTGGAGTCCGGGGAATCCCGGCCGGTGACGGCCGTGAGCTGCACGCTTGTGAAGGCCGCGGCGAGCAGTACGGCGCAGCCGGTTCCGACGCGGTGCGGAGGAAGGCTCCGGCCCATGCGGTGTCCTCGGGTTCTCGGGGAGTGCGGGGCCGCCCGGGGCCGCGGACCGCGACGGCGGGCCCCGCCCCCGGAGCCCTCAGTCGTGGAAGGCGGCGACCAGGTCGTCGAGCGGGTCGTCGTCGCCGGCCGCCGTGGTGCGGTCCAGGCCGCTGGTGAACGCCGAGGCGGCCGCGACGTGTGCCCGGGCGACCTCCAGCGTCTCGGCGGCGCGGGCCAGCTCCTCGGTGACCCGGGCCTGCCGGGCCGCCGCGGTGTCCCCCTCGCCGTCCGGCATGGCCACCCCGATCTGCTCGGCCGGGATCGCGGCCAGCCCCGCGGCGGCCTGGCCGAGCGCCTGCGGCAGGTGGAAGAGGATCGCGTGCAGCGCGGTGATGACGTCGTGCACGCTGGTCGGGTCGGGGAAGGCCCCGATCCCGGCGGCGGTCCGGTGGTTGAGGACGCGGATCTCCTCGCCCACGGCATTGGCGATCTCGTACGGGGTCCGGGCCGGGCCCGGTGCGCGGTCTGGGCTCATGTCCGCCATGGTCACGCCGGTGCCGTACGGACACGCACGGCGGGGCCGCGGGAGCCCGCGACGACCACCCGTTGGACGTAGCGGCGGGCCCGGAACGCATAAGCTCGGGGCATGGCTGAGGACGAGGGACCGGTTCGGGTCGACAGTTGGATCTGGTCGGTCCGGCTGCTGAAGACGCGCTCGATGGCCTCGGCGGCGTGCCGGGCCGGGCATGTGCGGGTGAACGACGAGCGGGCCAAGCCGGCGCAGACCGTGAAGCCGGGGGACGAGGTCCGGCTGCGGTACGACGGCCGGGAGCGGGTCGTGGTGGTGTCCCGGCCGATCCGCAAGCGGGTCGGTGCGGAGATCGCCGCGCAGTGCTACGTCGACCACTCCCCGCCCCCGCCGCCGCGCGAGTTCGCCGCGCCGACGGCCCTGCGCGACCGCGGTACCGGCCGACCGACCAAGCGCGACCGCCGGGAGATCGAGCGCCTGCGCGGCTCGTGACGCCCGACCGTTGACGTGCACCCGGCACCTGACGCAGGCTTCGCATCACATCGCCGGATGTGAGCGGGCGTCAGGAGCATGGCCGTCGCCCGGGAGGGAGGCGCGCCGTGAGGCTGACGCTGTTCGGATACTGGCACTCACCGGAGACCCCGGACCTGCCCGACCCCGCTGCCCTGGTGGACCCGGACTGGGAGATGTGGGAACGCTCCGAGGTCGCCGACTACTTGGAGCAGGGGCACGTCGCGCGCCAGTTCCTGGGCGTCTCAAGATGCCGCATCTGCGGCGAGGTCAACGGGTCGGCCGAGTTCACCGACGGCGAGTACCTCTGGCCCTCCGGCCTCGCCCACTACGTGCGGGAGCACGCCGTCCGGCTGCCGGAGCGGATCACCGCCCACATCCTGCGCCGCACCGCGGAGTGGGAGGAGGTCGAGGTCGACGCCTCCTGGTGGCGCGAACGGGCCTACCGGGCGACCCCGCAGGAGGGCCCGCTGGCAGTGGCCGGGCCGGGCGGACGCCGGGTGTGAGGAGTGCGGGCCGCTGGGCGGCATGAGCGTTCAGGGCTGCTCACGCCGTGTCCCAGCGGTTCCGCGGCCGCACCGGTGCGTGGCGCGGCCGATCGGGGGCCCGGCCGTGACCGGGTCGGGGGGTGTCGGAGCCTCGGTGCTCAGTCGCGGGCCGCGGGCGCCGGGGCGAGGCCGGTGCAGGAGCGCAGCCGGTCGCGGCGGCGCTGGGCCGCGGTCGCGGCGGCACCGGACTGCGGCACCGGGACGCCGCGCTTGTCGATGTGCGCGGGGGTGAACCGCTCGCCGACGGTACGGCCGTCCCCGCTCAGGATGAGCGTGGTGACGCCGGTCTCGTCGGAGTCGGTGTAGTTCGAGGTGCCGTACCAGAGGAAGTTGCCGAAGCCGTACGCCACGTAGGTGTCGCCGAGCATGCCCGAGCCCAGCATGGTGTGGGCGTGGGTGCCGACCACCGCGGTGGCGCCCGCCGCGGAGAGCTTGCGGGCGAGGTCGGTCTGGGCGCCGGTCGGGCAGGTGTGGCCCTCCTCGCCCCAGTGCAGGTAGACCAGGACGACGGGGGCCTGCTGCTTGGCCGCGGCGACCGCCCGGACGAGCGCGGCCGGGTCGAGGGCGGAGGCGATCCCGGCCTTGGACGAACCCGCCCGCCACTTCTGGTTGGTGAGGTCCTGGACCTGGCTGGCCGCGAGCACCGCGACCTTCACGCCCTTGACGGTGGTCACGTACGGGGCGTACGCCTCCTGGGCGTTGCGGCCGAAGCCGACCACCGGGATCGGTGAGGAGGCCTTGGCGGCGAGCGTGTCGGCGAGGCCGTCGGCGCCGAAGTCGACGGCGTGGTTGTTGGCCAGCGAGACCACGTCCACCCCCGCGTCGCGCAGCGACTGCAGCGCCTTGGGGCTGGTTCGGAAGGTGTAGGTCTTGGGCTCGGGCGCGCCGCGGCCGGTGATCGCCGTCTCCAGGTTGAGCACCGCCAGGTCGGCGGCGGCGAGCGTGCGGGAGATCGGGCCGAGCGCGGTGTCGGGGCCGCCGGCGAGGCGGGCCTCCGTCCGGCCCTCGAAGTGGACGTCGCCGGCGAAGGCGACGGTGATGGTGCCGCCCGCGGCTGCCGGGGTGCCGCCCGCCGCCGCGGAGCCGGAGGGGGCGGCAGGGTCGGACGGGGCGCCGGACGCGGCGGAGCCCGGGGCGGTGGGCGCGGCCGCCGTGCCACCGGCCGCAGGGGCGCGGTCGGCGGCCGGGCCGGACGCACTGCCGCAGGACGTCAGGCAGGCCAGGCCCAGCACGAGCGCAGCAGCAGGCGCGGCACGGCGCACGACATCCCCCCGGTCATCGAACTGTACGCGCCAACTCTACGACACGACCCGCACAACCATCCGCATGATCCCCATAACTCACGCACAAATGTGGAGGACTTGATTCCGCATGAGCCTGACAGGCGATCAGGACGACCGGCGGACGACCAGCTCCGGCTCGAAGATCACCGAGGTGGCGCCACGGCCGGGGCGCGCCAGCACGTCCAGCAGGATGCGGGCCATCTCGGCGGCCATCTCCTCCACCGGCTGACGGACGGTGGTGAGCAGGGGCCGGCGGCGGTCGCGGCGCTGCTGTCGTCGAAGCCGACCACCGCGACGTCCTCCGGCACCCGCAGGCCGTGGTCGCGCAGCACCGCGACGGCCCCCTGCGCCATCAGGTCGTTGGCGGCGAACACCCCGTCGAGGTCCGGGTGTTCGACGAGCAGACGGGCCATCGCGCGCTCACCGCCTGCCTGTGTGAAGTCCGCCTCGGCGTGCGGCAGGTACGGCATGCCGTGGCGGGCCATCGCCTCGTGGAAGCCGTCCAGCCGGTCGCGGGCGGCGCGCACGGCGGGCGGGCCGGCGATGGTCGCCACCCGGCGGCGGCCGCGGGCGTGCAGGTGGTCGGCGGCGAGCCGGGCGCCGTCCCGGTTGGCCAGGTCGACGCAGCTGACCGGCAGCGGGGCGGCCGGGCGGCCGAAGAGCACGGTGGGCACGCCGGCGGCCAGCAGCAGGCCGGGCATCGGGTCGTCGGCATGGGTGGAGACCACCATGGCGCCGTCGGCGTTGCCCTGCTTGAGGTAGGAGAGCGCCTGCTCGCGGGCCTCGGGGGCGTCGGCGAGCATCAGCACCGGATGGACGCCGTGCGGGCGCAGGCCGGTGAAGACACCGCTGACCACCCGGCCGAAGAAGGGGTCGGTGAAGACCTGTGTCCGGGTGGCCTCCTCGTCCCGCTCGTCGGTGCCGCTGCCGGAGACGACCAGGGCGAGGGCGCCGGCCCGGCGGGTGACCAGGGATCGGGCGGCGCCGTTGGGCACGTATCCGGTGGAGGCGACGGCCCGGCGGACGCTCTCCTGGATGGCCGGGTCGACGTTGCGGATGCCGTTGATCACGCGGGAGACGGTCGCGCGGGAGACGCCGGCGACCCGGGCCACGTCCTCCAGGGTCGCGGAGCGCTGGGCGGCCGGGCGGAGGGCTTCGCTCATGAGCCTTTTATAGCACGCGGGAGAGCGCTCTATCAGCGTGTTCCCCGGCCTTCACCAGCGGCGTTCCGGGGCCCGTACCGCCGCACGCCGTGCGCCCCCGCCCTCCCCGGGGGAGCGGGGAGGACGGGGGCGACGGTCGGCCGGCGGGCGTCAGGGCAGCAGGTACTGCTCGTTCAGCGCCGCACCGCGCCCGGGCTGGGTCTCGTCGTAGCCGCGGGCGTTGCACTGGAGACCGCCGACGATGCAGTGGTCGACCAGTGCGGCCAGGGTGGGCGCGTCCCACGCGTTGAAGAAGTCGTAGTGGAAGGAGTACCCCCGGCCGCTCGACAGCCGCAGCTGCGAGAGGTCGCCGGAGGGCACCGGCCACGCCATCTTGAACTCGATCATCGGGAGCGCCACCGGGTGGATGGAGGGGCAGACACCGTTGACCGGGTAGGCCATGTGGCTCTTGTGGTCGGGGGTGTCCAGGTACAGGCCGTTCCAGCAACTGGGGGCCTGGTAGCGCAGGTTGACCGCGCCGCCGCCGGGGCAGGAGGTCGGCAGGTCGGTGTTGTGGTAGCTGTTGCCGCACTCCCAGCCGGCCACGTAGCCCGGGTTGGTGGCGAACTCGGTCTGCGTCGCGGACGGGCTGCCGACGACGAACCGCAGACCCGGTGGGAACGGCCGCACCGAGGTGTAGTCGTTCACCCCCGTCTTGTAGTAGACGGTCTGCAGGCCGACCGGGTTGACCTCCGTGGCGCCGTTGTACATGGTCGGCATCCAGTAGGCGGACTTGTCGCCGGGGGCGAGGCAGGTGGTGCCGCCCGCCGCCAGCGAGGCCGGGGTGGAGGTCGCCGTGGTGGTGGTGTTGCCCATGAAGGTGTGCATGTGCGAGGCACCGGCCAGCCCGGGGAACACGATCGGGTCGTCCGGCAGGTTCCGGGTCGGCGAGCAGTTGGCCTGGAACTCGTGGAAGTAGGTGTGCGGCGGGTTGGCCGTGGACGGCGTCACCCCGGTCACCTGCGGGTTGGCGAGGACGTAGCCGGTCTGCGGGGTGGTGACCGTGCCGTACACCTTGAACTCGTACAGCGAGTAGCCGTACTGGGTGGCCCGCTGGGTGGCGTTGAGCCGGATGTACCGGCCGGTGCCGTTGACGTTCAGCGACTGCACGCCGCCGGCCGAGGTGGTCGTCGAGTAGATCGTCGACCAGGTGGCGGCGTCCGACGAGGTCTGCAGCTGGTAGGACTTGGCGTAGGCCGCCTCCCAGCTGAGCTCGACCTTGCTGACGGTCGCGGGGCCGCCGAGGTCGATCTGGAGCCACTGCGGGTCGCTCCAGTTCGAGGCCCACCGGCTGGTCGGGTCGCCGTCGACGACGGCTCCGGCCGGGAAGTTCAGGCTCTCGATGGACGAGGCGGTCACCGGCCTGGACTGCGAGATCAGTCCGTCGGCGGCGACGGCCTGGCGGGCGGTGCCGCCGATGCCCGCGAGGGCGAGCACCGCGGCGAACGCGACGGCGAGCGCCGTCCGCCTCGGCCTGCCCCGGGACAGGAAACGGGGTCGCATCGGACCTCCATTCGTGACGATGGGTGGGGGTTGCCCCGGGACGCGCCGGGTGGGGCGGGACGCGTCCCGGGAGTCTTGGACCGGACACGGTGTCCGGGTCACGGAGCCCCGGCCGGGGAGCCCGGGTCGGGGCGTCCGGGTCGGGGCGTCCGGGTCGGGGCGTCCGGGTCGGGGCGTCCGGGTCAGGCGTAGACGCCGAACTCGAACAGCGAGTCGCCGTAGGCGGTGCCGCGCTGCGTGATGTTCACGCGCACGTACCGGCCGCTGCCGTTCACGTCGATGTCGTCGATGCCGCCGGTGCCGCTCGTCGTCGACCAGACGGTGGTCCAGTTGGCGCCGTCCGCGGAGGTCTGGATCTGGAACGCCTTGCCGTAGGCGCCCTCCCAGCCCAGCTGGACGTGCTTGAAGGACTTCACCGCGCCCAGGTCGACCTGGAGCCACTGCGGGTCGGCCCACTCGCTGGCCCACCGGGTGCTCCAGTTGCCGTCGGTGGCGTTGGACGCCGGGTAGGGCGCGCCGTTGCCCTGGGCCTGGAAGGTGGAGGCGGTGGCGGGCCGGCCGAGCGCCAGGTTGGTGCCGCCCGGGGTGGGGGCCACCACCCGGAAGGACTTGGTCTCGATGCCCACGTTGCCGTGGCCGTCGTAGGCGTAGACGTAGACCTTGTAGACGCCGAGGTTCTTCGGGGCGACCGCGGTGAAGCGGCCGTCGCCGGTCTGGGCGAAGGCGACCTGGCTGAACCCGGTGCCGCCGCCCGCGTACTTGGCGCAGTAGTAGAGGTTGTAGCGGATCAGGTCGCCGTTGGGGTCGGTGGCGGTGGCCGCGATGTCGAAGGTGCCGCCGGCCGGCACGGTCGCCGTGTTGCTCAGCGTCATGTCCGAGATCACCGGCGGGGTGTTGCTGCCGACGTTGCCGCCGTAGTTCTTGGCGACGGAGTGGAAGGCGAGCCGGCGCCAGCCGGAGGGCACGGTGTTGTACCAGACGCCGCCGAAGTCGTTCTCGGTGCCGTAGTGGAAGACCGTCGCGCCGAGCGACACGCCGGTGTGGCCGGTGATGCAGCCCCAGTTGGAGAGGTAGGCGTCGCGCTTCTTGATGTCGGTGGGCTCCAGCGGCACGCCGTTGGCGTCGTTCGGCACCTCCCACTCGCCGTCCTCGCCGGACTCGGTGATGATGTACGGCTTGGTGTAACCGCCGCTGATCCAGTCGTTCTTGACGTTGCAGACCGCGCCGTAGGAGTTCACCGCGAGCAGGTCGAGGCTCGGCGTGTGGTCCTTGTAGTACTTCCACGCCGCGGTGTACGCGTCGGTGGAGGTCACCGGGTGGTTGGTGTCGATGGCGTGGATCGCCTGGGTGACCCGCTCCACGTACTTGGCGTAGGCGACGCGCTGCTGCTCGACGGTGGTGCCGTTGTAGGTGTGGTCCTGGGTGGTGAGGATGACCTCGTTGCCGACGTCCCACATCAGCACGCCGGGGTGGTTCTTGTACGTGGTGACCCACTGCTTGATCTGGTCGAGCGTGGAGTCCATGTACGCGGTGTCGTTGACGTAGTCGGCGCCCTGGTTGAGCCAGAAGCCGTTGACCACCTTGAGGCCGTGCGCGGCGGCGGTGTCCAGCAGCGGCTTGCTGCCGGCGTCGGTGCCCCAGGTGCGCAGGGTGTTGACGCCCATCGCCTTCAGCTCGCGGATGTGGGCGTCGGCCGCGGAGTTGGCCGGGCCCCAGGTGATGCCCTTGAGCTGGTACGGCTGCCCGTTCACCTGCAGCTGCCAGTTGCCCTGCGAGCCGGTGACCTTGACGGTGGACGGCGCGGTGGGCACGGCCGGGTCGGTGAGCGGGGCGGGGGCGGTGCCGGTGGCGACCTGGACGGTGACCTTGTCGATGCTCAGGGTGCCGCCGGAGCTGGTGGCGTCGGTCGGGGTGGTGCAGTTGCAGACCGCGTTGGGGTAGCCGCCGCCGATGCCGAGGTTGAACACCAGGTAGAAGCCGTGGTGCACGGCCGCGTCCCAGGTGGCGACGCCGACCTGCGACTCGTTGACCTGCCAGACCTGGCGGCCGTCGAGGTACCAGCGGATCTGCTCGTCCGAGCTGGTGCGGTCGATGATCTGCGAGTAGGTGTGGTAGCCGGTCTGGCAGCCGGTGCAGGAGGCCAGGCCGCTGGTCATGCCGTTGTACTCGTTGCAGTTGCCGCCCGGGGCGGTGCCGCAGTGCAGGGTGGTGGAGAGCTGGCTGCGGCCGTTGACGTTCTCCAGGATGTCGGTCTCGCCGGCGCCGGGCCATACGGTGAAGTTGCCGCGGTTGGCGGCACCCATCGCCCGGAACGACGGCCAGTAGCCGAGGCCGTTGGCCACGTCGGGCTGCTTGACGGTGGCCGAGATCTGCAGCTGGCCGCCGGCCGGGGCGGCGAAGTCGGTCCGCTTGGACTCGACCCGGCCGGACGTCCAGGCCGAACCGTTCTTCAGCGCGGTCAGGTTGAGTGCACCGCTGCCGTTGAGCCCCACGTTGGCCGGTGAGTTGGTGGCGGTCTGCACCTCGCCGGTGCCCCAGTTGGCCGGGCCGCCGGGGTAGGCGGTGCCGGTGTCGGTGATCCAGTCGTTGCCGCTCGGCGCGGTACCGGCCGTACCGTTGAAGTCCTCGTTGAAGACGGTGGTCCAGTTGCCGGGCGGAGTGGTCGGCGGCGTCGTGGGCGGCTCGGTCGGCGGGGTGCTGCCGCCGCCGGTGCGGACCTGGAACTCCCAGAGCGAGTAGCCGTATCCGGTGCCGCGCTGGGTGCCGTACATCCGCACGTACCGGCCGCTGCCGGAGACGTTCAGCGTCTCGGTGCCGCCCGCGCCGGTCGTGGTGGAGTACACGTCCGTCCAGCTCGTACCGTCCGCGGAGACCTGGATCTTGTACGCCTTGCCGTACGCGGCCTCCCAGTTGAGCACCACCTGGCAGACGCTCTGCACCGAGCCGAGGTCGACCTGGAGCCACTGCGGGTCGCTGTTGGCCGAGGACCAGCGGGTACCGGTGTTGCCGTCCACCGCATTGGCCGCCGCGGTGCCGTAGTTCTCCTCGCTGGACGCGGTGACCGGCCTGCCCTGGGCCGCATCGGCGGTGCCGCAGCTGCCGGTGGGCGTGCCGCCGAGCGTGCCGTAGACCTGGAACTCCCAGAGCGAGTAGCCGTATCCGGTGCCGCGCTGGGTGCCGTACACCCGCACGTACCGGCCGCTGCCGGAGACGTTCAGCGTCTCGGTACCGCCCGCGCCGGTCGTGGTGGAGTACACGTCCGTCCAGCTCGTACCGTCCGCGGAGACCTGGATCTTGTACGCCTTGCCGTACGCGGCCTCCCAGTTGAGCACCACCTGGCTCACCGTGGCGACGGCGCCCAGGTCGACCTGGAGCCACTGCGGGTCGCTGTTGGCCGAGGACCAGCGGGTACCGGTGTTGCCGTCCACCGCATTCGCGGCCGCGGTGCCGTAGTTCTCCTCACTGGACGCGGTGACCGGACGGCCCTGGGAGAGCAGGGAGGCGGCCGCCTGGGCGCGGCCGGCGGGGAGGAACAGCAGCAGGCCGGCGACCAGGGCACCGGCGAGCACGGCGGCCAGGGCGCGCCAGGGCGGTGACGAGTGCACGGCCGGGGCGGCCGCTCGGGCGGGTGGAGCGAGCATGGGGGACTCTCCTGACGAGACGGGTGGGGGAGGACGGCACGCGTCGGCCGTTTCCTGGGAGAGCGCTCTCGCAGTCATGGGAATGGTTGCCTCGATGTTTCCGTCATGTCAAGCCCCGCGCAGCACGCCGACCCCCGCCGATCACGCTTTCAAATCGGCAGGTGCGCAAAGCTTTTGAGTACAAGCCCTTGACGGCCGGACAGTTTCGGGGCCAGGCTCCGTTCGACGGGAGAGCGCTCTCCCATCTGATCCGGCGGTCGCCCGCACGTCCGCGCGGTGGAGCGCTCTCCCACATCACGCCGAATCCCCGCAAGGAGCCCAGCCATGCCCACCGCCCGCCCCGGCCGGAGATCCGCGGCCCTCGCCGCCTCCGCCGCCCTCGCCGCCGCCCTGCTGGCCGGCGGCTGCTCCAGCAGCGGCCCGGCGGCCGAGGACGCCGCCGACGCGAAGATCACGCTCACCGTGAACCTGTTCTCCGAGTTCGGCTACGCCGACCTCTACAAGCAGTACGAGCAGCTGCACCCCAACATCACCGTCAAGGAGAACCGGGCCGACCTGGGCGCCCACCACCAGAACCTGCACGCCCACCTGCTCGCCGGCTCCGGCACCGCCGACATCGAGGCCGTCGAGATCGGCCAGGTGGCCGGCTTCCAGCCGCAGGCCGCCAAGTTCGTCGACTTCCTGCAGTACGGAGTCAGCAAGGACCAGTGGGTGCCGTCCAAGACCGCCCCCGCCTCCAGCGCCGACGGCAAGGCCCTGTTCGGGCTCGGCACCGACATGGGCGGCATGGCGCTCTGCTACCGCAGCGACCTCTTCAAGGCCGCCGGGCTGCCCACCGAGCGCGACCGGGTCTCCGCCCTGCTCACCGACTGGCCCGCCTACACAGCCGCGGGCAAGCAGTTCCTCGCCAACAGCCCCAACAAGAGCGTGAAGTGGTTCGACAGCGCCGGCAACCTGTTCAGCGCCGTCGTTGCCCAGGCCCCGACCGGCTTCTACGACGCCTCCGGCAAGCCCGTGGTCAAGGAGAACCCGGCCGTCAAGCAGGCCTTCGACCTCGTCGCCAAAGCGGTCGAGGACGGCCAGTCGGCCGGCATCCAGGCCTTCACCCCGGCCTGGGACACCGGCTTCCAGAAGAGCCAGTTCGCCACCGTCGCCTGCCCCGCCTGGATGAGCTACCAGTTCAAGGCCAACCCGCCCACCGACGGCGGCACGTGGGACATCGCCCGGATCCCCGGCGGCGGCGGCAACTGGGGCGGCTCGTACCTGACCGTGCCCAAGTCCGGCAAGCACACCAAGGCGGCCGTCGAACTCGCCAAGTGGCTCACCGCACCGGAGCAGGAGGCCTGGCTCTTCAAGAACAAGGGCTACTTCCCGTCCGACCAGGCGCTCTGGAGCCAGCCCGACATCGCCGAGCACACCGACCCGCTGTTCAACAACGCGCCCACCGGCAGGATCTTCTCCCAGTCCGCCAAGGACCTGAAGCCGCAGCCGCTCGGCGCCCACGGCGCGGAGATCGGCACCGCCATCGGCAACGCCCTGACCTCGATCGAGCAGGGCAAGGCCGACCCGGCCACCGCCTGGCAGAAGGCCCTCGCCGACGTCGACAACATCACCGGCTGACAGCCCCAGACCCCGCGGTGCCGGCCCGGACCTGACCCCGCCGGCACCGCGGCCCATCCGCTAGGAGCACCCCACCATGGCCGCGACCGTGTCCGCCGACACGCCGCTGCGCCCGGCCCGCGCACCGGCCGCCCGCTGGAACCGCATCGAGCGCAGAACCTCCCCCTACCTGTACGTCGCACCGTTCTTCGCGGTGTTCGCGGTGTTCGGACTCTTCCCGATGCTCTACACCGGTTACGTCTCCATGACCGGCTGGCGGGCCGACCGGCCCGGCACCGAGAGCAGCTGGGTCGGCCTGGAGAACTACCGGCGCCTGCTGGACGACCCGTTCTTCTGGAACGCCCTCAAGAACACCCTGGGCATCGGCGTGCTCTCCACCGTGCCCCAACTCCTGCTCGCCCTGGGCCTCGCCCACCTGCTGAACTACCGGATCAAGGGCCGCACCTTCTTCCGGCTCGGCGTGCTGCTGCCCAACGTCACCTCGGTCGCCGCGGTCACCCTGATCTTCGTCCAGCTCTTCGGCCGCGACTTCGGCCTGGTCAACTGGGTGCTCGGCCTCTTCGGCGCCGACCGGATCGACTGGCAGGCCGGCACCCTCTCCTCCTGGGCGGCCATCTCGGCGATCGTCACCTGGCGCTGGACGGGCTACAACGCGCTCATCTACCTGGCCGCGATGCAGTCGGTGCCGTTCGAGCTGTACGAGGCCGCGGCGATCGACGGGGCGAGCCGCTGGCGGCAGTTCCGCTCGATCACGGTCCCGATGCTGCGGCCGACCATCCTGTTCACCGTCATCGTGTCCACCATCGGCGCACTCCAGCTCTTCGGCGAGCCGATGCTGTTCGGCCAGCAGCAGGACCCGACCACCGGCGGCTCCCAGCACCAGTTCCAGACCCTGGCGCTGTACTCGTACAACCAGTTCTGGGGCCGCTTCAAGTACGGCTACGGGGCCGCGATCTCGTGGGCGATGTTCCTGCTGATCGTGGTCGTGGTGGCCGCCAACCTGCTGGCCGCCCGCCGGCTGAAGGGGGTCGACGCCTCATGAGCCGCAACCGCCAACTCTCGGCCGGCAAGGGCGTGTACGCCACGCTCGCGGTCGGCGTGGTGCTGTCCGTCTTCCCGCTGTACTGGACGGTCGTCGCCGCGTCCCGGAACAACACCGACATCCACCGGGTGCCCCCGGTGCTGCTGCCCGGCGGGAACCTGCTGCACAACATCGGCGAGGCCTTCCGGCAGACCGACATGGGCCTCGCCCTGCTCAACTCGGTGATCGTCTCCTCGACCGTCACCGCCTGTGTGGTGCTGACCAGTTCGCTGGCCGGCTTCGCCTTCGCCAAACTCCCCTTCCGGGGCCGCAACCCGCTGCTGGCCTCGGTGGTGGCCACCATGATGGTGCCGACCCAGCTGGGCATCATCCCGCTCTACATCATGATGGCGAACTGGTTCCACTGGGCCGACCGCCTGCAGGCGCTGATCGTGCCGGCCGTCGCCAACGCCTTCGGCCTGTTCTTCATGCGGCAGTACCTGGTCACCGCCGTCCCCGACGAACTGCTCGACGCCGCACGGATGGACGGCTGCACCACCCGCGGCCTGTACTGGCACGTCGCACTGCCCGCCGCCCGCCCCGCGATGGCCGTGCTCGGCATGCTCACCTTCATGGCCACCTGGAACGACTTCTACTGGCCCAAGGTGGTCATGACCCAGCAGAACCCCACCATCCAGCTCACCCTCTCCGAGCTGGCCAGTGGCTACATCAAGGACTACTCGCTCGTGCTCACCGGCGCGCTGGTCGCCAGTCTCCCGGTGATCGCCGTCTTCCTCCTGATGGGACGCCAGATCATCGACGGAATCATGCAAGGGGCCGTGAAGGGATGACCGCCATCGACACCCCCGTCCCCCGCCGTGCCGTCGCCGACGGCCTCGACACCACGCGGAAGGCCAGGCTGGTCTCCGGCGGCGGCACCTTCCGCACGAGTGGCGAACCGGCACTCGGGCTGCGGCCGGTCGTCACCTCCGACGGGCCGATCGGCGTCCGCGGCGAGCGCTGGGACGAGACGGACACCGCCCTCGCCCTCCCCTCCCCCACCGCCATGGCGGCCAGTTGGGACGAGGAGCTGGTCGAACGGCTCGGCGCGGTGCTGGCCGCCGAGGCCCGTCGCAAGGGCGTCGACATGCTGCTCGCCCCCACCCTCAACCTGCACCGCTCCCCCTTCGCCGGGCGGAACTTCGAGTGCTTCGCCGAGGATCCGCTGCTCACCGGCCGGATCGGCGCCGCCTACATCCGCGGCCTCCAGGGCGGCGGGGTCGCCGCCACCGCCAAGCACTACGTCGGCAACGAGTCCGAGACCGAACGCCTCACCCTCGACGCCGCGATCGACGAGCGCACCCTGCGCGAGGTCTACCTCGCCCCGTTCGAGGCCGCCGTGCGGGCCGGCGTGTGGGCCGTGATGTCGGCGTACAACGGGGTCAACGGCCGCGCCATGAGCGAGAGTCCGCTGCTGGACGAACCGCTGAAGGGCGAATGGGGGTTCGACGGCCTGGTGGTCTCCGACTGGGGGGCCGTACGCAGCACCGAGGCCGCCGGTGCGGCGGGTGTCGACCTCGCCATGCCGGGCCCGAACGAGCACTGGGGCGAGCGGCTCGCCGAGGCCGTCCGCGCCGGGAGCGTGCCGGAGGCGGCGCTCGACGACAAGGTGCGCCGACTGCTGCGGCTGGCCCGCCGGGTCGGTGCCCTCGGGGAGGCGGCCCCCGTGTCCGCGTCCGCAGCGGGCGGGGCAGCCGGAGAGGACGCCCGGCCGCTGCTGCGCCGCGCGGCGGCCGCCGGGGCCGTCCTGCTGGAGAACCGCGGCGGCCTGCTCCCGCTCGATCCCGCGCGGCTGCGCCGCATCGCCGTGATCGGCCCGAACGCGGCGGCGGCCCGTATCCAGGGCGGCGGCAGCGCCTCCGTCTACCCGGCCTCCGCCGTGTCGCCGCTGGACGGCATCCGGGCCGCGCTCCCGGACGGCGTCGAAATCCGCCACGCCGCCGGGGTGCGGACCTCGGTACGGCCGCAGCCCGTCGGGCCGGCCGACTGCCGCAACCCCGTGACCGGTGCACCGGGGGTGCACGTCCGCTTCCTGGACGCCGAGGGTGCCGTGCTGCACCACGAGGACCGGCCGAGCGGCCGCAGCTTCGAGATCGACGAGACCGTCGACCTGTCGGCCCTGCACAGCGTGGAGCTCCGCACGGTGCTGCGCGCCCCCGCCGCCGGACGCTGGCGGCTCGGGGTGGTCGGGCTGGGCTCCGTCAGCCTGCAGGCGGACGGCCGGACGGTGCTCGACACCTACGCCGAGCCGGAGTCCGACGACCCGACGTACCTGCACGTCGCACCGGCCTTCCGGCAGGCCGGGGTGGAGCTGGCGCAGGGGCAGGAGGTCGAACTGCTGGCCCGCCGCATCGTGGAGCCCGGCCACGGCAAGGTGGTCGCGCTGACCGCCGACGCGCCGGCGGGGACGCCCGAGGAGGAGTTCGCGGCCGCCGTCGCCCTCGCCCGCGGGGCGGACGCGGTGGTGGTTGTGGTCGGCACCTCCGAGCAGCACGAGAGCGAGGGCTTCGACCGCGACACCCTCGAACTGCCCGGCGGCCAGGACGCGCTGGTCTCCGCGGTGGCCGCCGCCAACCCCGCGACCGTGGTCGTGGTCAACTCCGGCGGGCCCGTGCTGATGCCGTGGCGCGGCGAGGCCGGGGCGGTGCTGCTCGGCTGGTTCCCCGGCCAGGAGGGCGGGGACGGACTCGCCGACGTGCTGTTCGGCCGTGCCGAGCCGGGCGGCCGGCTGCCCGCCACCTGGCCCGCGACCGGCCACGGCCCGGCCGTCCTCGGCACCCGGCCGCTCGACGGTGTGCTCGCCTACCGGGAGGGCCTGGACATCGGCCACCGCGGCTGGCTCCGGGCGGGCGCCGAACCCGCGTACTGGTTCGGCCACGGGCTCGGCTACGGCAGCTGGGAGTACCTGGCCGTGGAGGTCCCCCGGCGGATCGCGCCGGGCACCGGGTTCGCCGTCCGGGCTGTGCTGCGCAACACCGGGCGGCGCGGCTCGCGCGAGGTGGTGCAGGTCTACCTGGCGCGGCCGGGGAGCGCGGTGGCACGCCCGGTGCGCTGGCTGGCGGGCTTCGCGGCAGTGCGCGCCGAGCCCGGGCAGCGGGTGGAGGCGCGGATCGAGGTGGCACCGCGGGCACTGGCCCACTGGTCGGTCGGGGAGCGGCGCTGGCTGGCCGAAAAGGGCGTGTTCACGGTGCTGGTCGGGCCGTCCTGCGGCGACGTGCCGCTGGCCGCGGCCGTGGAGGTGGCGCAGGCCGGGCCGGCCCTGTCGGCGGGCCCGCCCGGGGAGGGGCCGGTGGTGGAGGGCTGACCGGGCGGGGTGCCCGACGGGCGGACAGGGGTGCCGTCCGCCGGGCGCCGCGGGTTAGGGTGACCGGCGGCCGGAGAGCGGTTGCCGGGGCGATGACCCTCGGGGACCACCCGTGCCGCCCACCGCAGGGCCGGTGACCAGCAGGCCCGCACCGCACCGCCCGTACCCGAGGGAGCAGCATGCAGCCCGCCGCCGACCGCCCGATCCGCTGGGGAATCCTCGCCACCGGCGGCATCGCCGCCTCCTTCACCGAGGACCTGCTGGGCGTGGAGGGCGCCGAGGTGGTGGCGGTGGCGTCCCGCTCCGCGGCCGGTGCGCGTGCCTTCGCCGACCGTTTCGGCGTCCCGCGGGCGTACGGCAGTTGGCGGGAGCTGGCGGCGGACGCCGAGGTGGACGTGGTCTACGTGGCCACCCCGCACGCCTTCCACCACGAGGCGACGGCTCTGCTGCTGGACGCCGGCCGGTCGGTGCTGTGCGAGAAGCCGTTCACGCTGAGTGCCCCGCAGACGGAGGAGCTGATCTCCACCGCGCGCAAGCGCGGGCTCTTCCTGATGGAGGCGATGTGGACGTACCTGGATCCGGCGGTGCGCCGGATCACCGAGCTGATCGCGGACGGCGCGATCGGTGAAGTCCGTTCGGTGCACGCGGACTTCGGCTTCCCGGCGGAGTTCGACCCGGCGCACCGGCTGTGGGACCCGGCGCTCGGCGGCGGCGCCCTGCTCGACCTCGGCGTCTATCCGGTGGCCTTCGCCCAACTGCTGCTCGGCGAGCCGGAGTCGGTGCACGCCTGGGCACGGCTCACCCCGCAGGGCGTGGACGCCAACACGGCGATCGTGCTCGGCCACGCGAGCGGGGCCACCGCGCTGCTGGGCTGCTCGCTGACCGCGCAGAGCGGGCAGCGGGCGACCGTCCAGGGCTCGGCGGGCCGGATCGAGATCGAGCGGGACTTCTTCCACCCGGACGGCTTCGTGCTGCACCGCGGCGGCAGGGAGCCGGAGGAGTTCCGGGCGGCGCCGCGCGCCGGGCACGGGTACGGGCCGGAGGCGGCGGAGGTCGGGCGGTGCCTGCGCGCCGGGCTGACCGAATCACCCCTGGTGCCGCTGGACGGTTCGCTCGCGGTGATGCGTACGCTGGACGCGGTCCGGGACCGGATCGGGGTGCGTTACCCCGGCGAGTGAGCCCGGGCCGGGAGGGTGGTGCTGCCGTGGAACTGCTGCCGACCGCGGAGTTCGTCCGGACGCTTCCGCACGGCACGGTGTTCGCCGCCGCCCATCTGACCGACGCGGCGGGCAATCCGCTGATGCTCAAGTCGGTCTACGACCCGGAGCTGTGGCAGCTGCCCGGCGGGAACCTCGACTTCGGCGAGGACCCGTGGGGCTGCGCGCGGCGCGAGACCTGGGAGGAGACCGGCCTGGTGCTCCCGGAGGAGCCGGGCCGGCTGCTGACGGTGATGTTCGCCCCGCCGGTGGGCGAACTGCCGTTCAAGATCGGTTTCGTCTTCGACGGCGGCGCCCTGGACGACGCCCAGCTGGCGGCGATCCGCACCGACCCGGCCGAGCACACCGGCTTCCGGGTGCAGCCGTTGAAGGAGTGGGCGGCCGAGCTCAGCCCGCGGCGGATGAAGTTCCTGGAGTCGGTCGACCGGGCGCGCAGCACCGGGCAGGCCGACTACCTGTACCTGGGGCCCGTGGGCGGCAAGCGGTGAAGCTGCCGGTCCAGGTGCACCGGGCGCGGCTCGGCGCCGAGGAGTACCGGGTGATCCGCCCGCGCCACGCCGTGGAGCGGGCGGTGCTGCTCGACCAGGACCACTTCCTGAACGGCTGGTTCGACCGCGGGGCGGCACGGACGGTCGGCGGGCTGTGGCTGCTGGCGGCGCGGTCGCCGCGGTCGCTGGTCCATCTGCCGATCCGCCGCAACCGCCCACCGGCGGCGTTCGCCCGGGCGGCGGGCGAGGACGAGCGGCTGGATCTGGTGCTGCTGCACCACTCGCTGCAGTTCCCCCCGGCGCGGTGGAAGGAACTGCGGGCCCGGCTCGGCGCCGGGGTGCCGCAGACCGCCGACCTCCCGGAGGCCAGGCGGACCGCGGACGGGGTCGACTACCAGGCCCGCCACCACCAGGAGTACCGCGACCGCTTCCACCAGTACGTGGTGGCCGGGACGCTGTTCATGACCGGCAGCGCCAGGGCCTTCCGGGAGACCGCGGACCGCTTCCTGGACGTGGCCCGGCACGGCCCCGCCCACATCCGCGCCCATCCCGCCTCCCCGCACTACTGCGCCGAGATCCACCACCTCGAGGGCATCCTTGCGCCGCACGGCCGGGGCCTGCACCTGGAGTACTGCGAGGACTGGGCGGTCTGACCCGCCGTCCCGGGCCGCGAGCGAGGGGACGGCGGTCAGGCGTCGCGAAGGATGCGGCGGGCGGTGGCACACCGGGCTCAGCGGGCCAACCTGCTGTTCCGGGCGGCCGTCCCGACGGCGTCGAGGGCAACGAGGACGGTGTTGCGGAAGTTGTCGGCCTCTGCGGGATCCCGCTGGTTGAGCAGGGCCATGGCTGCGGTGGGAGCCGGCAGCACCTGGTCGGCCCGGTCGGCCACGGACTTGCCGTGAAGGGCCACGCCCTTGCCCTTCTCTGCGAGTACGTGGCCGACCGGGCCGGTCGCGGAGGCCAGGGCGACGGAGCCGGCGGTGACGAAGTTCTGTGGACCGGCAGGACGGTGGGTCGGTGTCAGTCGTCGACGGCCTGGTAGACGGTGGTCCAGAAGTCCTGGATGAGGTGGGCGGCGTTGGGGACGGACATGCCGACCTGGGTGAGCAGGATCCCGGTGAGCCCGTTCTCCGGGTCGGCGTAGGTCGAGGTGCCGCTTCCGCCGTCCCAGCCGAACTGTCCGACGGGCGCGTAGTCGCCGCGGTAGGTGCGCACCGCCATGCCGAGGCCCCAACCGCCGTGCTGTCCCTGGCCGAAGGACAGGTGGACGTTGTCGAGGGCCATGGCGGTGCGCGCGGCGTTCTGCTCGGGCGTGAGACGGTTGGTGGTCATCAGGTCGACGGCGGGCCGGGACAGGATCCGCTCGCTCCCGTGCAGGCCGCGGTTCAGCAGCATCCGGAAGTAGGCGTGGTAGTCGTCGGCGGTGGAGACTAGACCGCCACCGCCGCCCGGGAACGCCGGAGGCTTGCTCCAGCGCCCGTCCGCAGCCTCGTCCCACACGGTGAACTCGCCCGTCCGCGGGTCGGGGGCGTAGAGGGTGGGCAGGCGGTCGGCCTTGTCGGCAGGCACGTGGAAGCCGGTGTCCGTCATGCCCAGCGGCTCGAGGACGCGCTCGCGCAGGAAGGTCTCGAACGGTCGGCCGGTGACCCTGGCGACGAGCACGCCGAGCAGATCACTGCCGATGTGGTACTGCCAGCGCTCGCCGGGCTGGTGCATCAGCGGGAGCGTGCCGAGGCGGCGCATCCACTCGTCCGGCTCGGGCATCGGGGTCGGCAGATCGGGGGTGAGACCCTGCTCGAAGACGGCGTTCATGATCGGCGTGCCCAGTGACGTCATATCCATGCCGAGGCCGAAGGTGCAGGTCAGCACATCCCGTACGGTGA
This sequence comes from Kitasatospora dryopteridis, assembly GCF_050749075.1. Taxonomy (NCBI): domain Bacteria; kingdom Bacillati; phylum Actinomycetota; class Actinomycetes; order Kitasatosporales; family Streptomycetaceae; genus Kitasatospora; species Kitasatospora dryopteridis. The sequence goes on from NZ_CP192749.1 coordinate 1,158,758, forward strand.
TCGGTCGCCGCGCCGGCACGGTGTCGTCCAGCGGGCCGTCGATCCGCTTCAGCACCTGCCGGTCGGCCAGTTCCGGCAGCCACTGCTCGACCAGGTCGTCCGGGCGCAGCCGGCACTCGTCCAGCAGGACCATGGCCGTGGCCATGGTGACCGGCTTGGATGTGGAGGCCATCCGGAAGACCGTGTCCCGGCGCATCGGCGCGCCGCCGCCGTGGTGCATCGTCCCGAGTGCCTCGACGTGCGTCTCCGAACCCCGGCTCACCAGCGCCACGACCCCGGGTATCCGTCCCGACTCGACATGCCGCGCGAGCACGTCGCGCACCCTCTGCAGTCCCGTCTTCGAGAAGCCGGCGTCACGCGTTCCCATCACGGGTCTCCTTGTGTTCAGTGGTCGATCTACGGCACGTCCCGGGGCTCGTGGCCCGGCGGTGTGCGCGTGCACGCACGCCACGCAGCCGCTGATGCGGACGGCGAACAGCCCCACGTCGCGGGCCAGGCGGCCGGCCCGGTCACTGCCCGTCAGGCACCACCCCTCAGGCACCGGCTCTCAGCCTGGCGGGCGCCCTGGGGGGCGAACAACGGCGAAGTCGGCAAGGCTGCGTTGTCCCGCCGGTCATCGATGCGCGTTGTGTCAACGCAGCATTGACCGCTAGGTTCATGATCAGGAGGCGGCATGGAACTGCGCGACATCGAGATCTTCCTGGCGCTGGCCGAGGAACTGCACTTCGGGCGCACCGCCGAGCGGCTGCACATCACTCCGTCCCGGGTCAGCCACGCCATCAAGAAGCAGGAACGGCGCATCGGCGCGCCGCTGTTCGAACGCACCTCCCGCACGGTCCGCCTCACCGCGCTCGGCCAACAGCTGCGCGACGACCTGCTGCCCGCCCGCCTGCAGATCCAGCAGGCCATCGACCGGGCCGTCGCCGAGGCGCGCGGCATCACCGGTCCGCTGCGCGTCGGCTACTCGACTCCCTGGTGCGCCGATCTGGTCCTCCGCGCGGCCGAGATCTTCCGCGTCCGGCACGCCGGGTGCACCGTGCAGATCCACGAGATCCAGTTCGACGACCCGCTCGGCCCGCTGCGGCGAGGCGAGTTGGACGTGCAGGTGAGCGAGTTCCCCGTACGCGAGCCCGGCATCACCAGCGGACCCGTGCTGCTCTCCGAGCCGCGGGCACTGATGGTCCCGGCCGGCCACGCGTTGGCCGGGCGCAGCAGTGTGTCACTGGAGGACCTGGCCGATGCCCCGCTGATCACCCCGCGGGGCAACGTCCCGAAATCCCTGCTGGACTTCCACCTGCCCTCCCATACCCCTTCGGGGCGCCCAGTCCCCCGAGGAGCCGCATACACGTTCTGGCCCGAGGCCCCCGCCATGGTCGCCGCGGGTCTCGGCGTGTCGGTCGTGGCCGTGCGCGCCGCCCGGTACCACGACCGACCCGGCGTCGTGTTCGTCCCCTTCCGTGACGGGCCGACCCTCGACTACGGCCTGCTGTGGCCGAGCACCGGGCCGTCGGCCGCCGTCACGGCTCTCGTCGGCGTGCTGCGCGAACTCGCCGACGAGAAGCCCCGACCCGAGCCTGTCGTGTGATCCGCCGAACGGGACCCGACCACCCGTCAGCCCGGTCACTGCCGTGTGTTCAGCTCGGCTCGCCGCCGGGCCGCTCCGCACGGAGCATGGAGAAGATCACCTGATCGTGCCACCGGCCGCCGCGCCACTGCGCGGAGCGCAGCACGCCCTCCCCGACGAAGCCCGCCTTCTCCAACGCGCGCTGCTCGGCGAGGTTGGCGCAGTCCGTCCAGGCCTGGAGCCGTTCGGCCCTGGTGTGGTCGAAGAGGTACTCGGCCAGCAGTCGCTGGGCCCGGTTGCCTATGCCGCGGCCGTGCGCAGCGGGCACCAGTCCGATCGCCAGGGTCCAGCAGGTGGAAGTGGCGGGCCGCCCCCAGGTGCCGGCGAACCACTCGACCCGACCCACCGTCCGGCCCGCCTCCGCGACGGAGAGCACGCCGCTGTCGGGGCCGAGCAGGCCGTTCTCCGCGAACTGCCGGCGCAGGCCGGCCGGTGAGCCGAAGCCGACCACTGGTACTGACCGGCCCCCTCCGGCCCGTTGAACTCGCACTCGAACAGGTCGAGGTCGTCGGCGGTCACCGGGCGCAGGGCGATCTCGTCGGACATGGAACGGCTCCTGATCCTCTCGGCCACAGGGTTCGACCCCGGGCGGCCAGCGTGGGCAACGGCACCCGGCTCTTCCACACATCGAGCCGCGCCCCGCGTGGCTGCCCCTCACAGATCCCTCTGCAGGCGGTCTTTACGGGAACTGTCCTGGACATGTAAAACAACGTACTCCGGCGGCACCCCTCCGCCGTGACCCTCTCTCAGGTTCAGCGCCACGCTCCGCCGGGCCCCGCGCACACCCCTCGCGGGCGCCCGCACCCTCCCCACACACCGAGGAGCACGATGCGCATTCCCCGCAGCACCGCCGTGGCCACCGCCGTCGCCGTCGTGGCGGGCGCGCTGGTGACCGCCGTTTCGCCGACCGCGGGTGCGGCCGACCGCCCGGCGCCGTCCCAGTCGGCCGCGGTGGCGAGGGCCGAGGCCGCGATGACCTCGCACGCGGCCCAACTCGGCGTCACCGAACGGCAGTCCAGCACCGTGCGGGACGTGGTGGCGGATGCCGACGGCAGCCGCCACGTCCGCTTCGACCGCAGCTACGCCGGCCTGCCGGTGCTCGGCGGCGACCTGGTGGTGCACCTGGCCCCGGACGGCTCGTACCGCGGGGCGGACCGGGCCGCGACCACGGACCTGGCCGTGCCGTCGACCACCCCGACCGTCGGCAAGGCCGCCGCCGTCGAGCAGGCGAACGGCGAACTCGCCCGCGCCGGCCAGGGCCGCACCACCGTGCAGCAGGGCGCACAGCCGCAGTTGGTGGTCGACGCCCGCTCCGGCACACCGCGCCTCGCCTGGCAGACCACCGTCTCCGGCACCGACTACCTGGGCAACCCGGTGGCCAGGACGGTGCTGACCGACGCCCGGACGGGCGCCCGGATCGACGCCTGGGACGGCCTGGAGACCGCGGCCGGCGACGGCGCCTCGCTGTACAGCGGCACGGTCGCGCTGGAGACCACCGCTTCCGGCAGCAGCTACCAGCTGAAGGACCCGACCCGCGGCAACACCTACACCGGCGACGCCGCCAACAAGACCGACCTGTGCTTCGGTTCGATCTGCTTCAGCCGGGCGCCCGCCACGCTGTTCACCGACGCGGACAACCACTGGGGCACCGGCACCACCGCCGACCGGGCCACCGCCGCCGTCGACGCGCAGTACGGCACCAACACGACCTGGGACTACTACAAGAACGTGCACGGCCGCTCCGGCATCGCCGGCGACGGCAAGGGCTCGTACAACCGGGTGCACTACGGCAACAACTACAACAACGCGTTCTGGCAGGACAGCTGCTTCTGCATGACGTACGGCGACGGCGACGGCTCGACCTTCGGCCCGCTGGTGTCGCTGGACGTCGCCGGACACGAGATGTCGCACGGCGTGACCTCGCGCAGTGCCAAGCTCAACTACTCCGGCGAGTCCGGCGGGTTGAACGAGGCGACCTCGGACATCATGGGCACGCTGGTCGAGTGGTACGCGGGCAACGCCTCCGACGCGGGCGACTACCTGATCGGCGAGCGGATCGTGAAGTCCGGCTTCGGCAAGCCCGCACTGCGCTTCATGGACCAGCCCTCGCGGGACACCAAGTCGGCGGACTGCTGGAGTTCGAGCGTCGGCAACCTGGACGTGCACTACTCCTCGGGCGTGGCCAACCACTTCGCGTACCTGCTCGCCGAGGGCAGCGGCGCCAAGGTCGTCAACGGGGTCTCGTACAACAGCCCCACCTGCAACGGCTCCACCGTCTCCGGCATCGGCCGGGACGCGCTGGGCAAGATCTGGTACCGCGCGCTGACCGTCTACATGACGTCGACCACCAACTACGCCGGTGCGCGCACGGCGACCCTCAAGGCTGCCACCGACCTGTACGGCGCCGGCAGCACCGAGTACGCGGCGGTCGCCGCCGCCTGGTCGGCGGTCAGCGTGGGCTGACCCGCACCGTCGAACCGCGGCGCCCCGCTCCCCCGGTCCTGCCGGGCGGAGCGGGGCGCCTGTCGTCGACGTCCGGGGTTCAGGCCCGGCCGAGCGCCCGGTCGACCCGGATCTCGATCACCACGCGGTCCGGATTCACCCGCGGCGGGCGGTAGCGCTCGGTGTAGCGGGACACCGCGTCGGCCACCTTGTCCGGGTCCTGGCTGACCGTCGCCACGCCCTCCAGGGTCGCCCAGCGGGCCCGGTCGACCTGGCAGAGCGCCACCCGGGCGCCGTCCGGGCCGGCCTCGGCCACGTTGCGCACCTTGCGGCTGGTGCGGCTGCTGATCACCCGCGCCACCAGCGTCTCGGGGTCGAAGGTGGCGCCCACCGGCACCACGTGCGGCGTGCCGTCCGGTCGCAGCGTGGTGAAGGTGCACAGCTGGTACTCGCGCCAGAAGGCGAGGTAGGCGTCGTCGAGTGCGCCGAGATCATGGGCCATGACCTGCATGTTACGGACCCGGAACGGACCCGCTGCCTGCCGGGGAGCCTCCGGCGGTAGCGTGCTGGGCTGCAGTAGCGTGATCAGCCAGAGGAGACGGAGTGCCGGTGGTGGGGTTGGCCGAGCAGACGGCGGGTGGGGCGATCTTGGGACAGGCGGTACCGGGATTCGCACCGTGGCCCCCGCAGGGGGACGGCAAGCAGCGCGGCAGGGCGCTGCGCGAGCGGGCTCCGCGGGCGACGCACGCCCGCTTCGAGGTGTCGGCCGACCGGCCGACCGTGGCCGAGGCGGTGGACGAGGCCAACATCGGGCGCCTGGAGCACCTGGTGCCGATAAGAGTGGGACGGATGGCGGCCTCGCCGTTCGCGTTCCTGCGCGGTTCGGCCGGGCTGATGGCCCACGACCTGGCGGACACCCCGGTGTCAGGGGTCGTCTCGCAGCTCTGCGGTGACGCGCACGCGGCGAATTTCGGCCTCTACGGCGACGCCCGCGGCCGGCTGGTGATCGACATCAACGACTTCGACGAGACCGCCCCCGGTCCGTGGGAGTGGGACCTGAAGCGGCTCGCGGCGAGCCTGGTGCTGGCCGGCCGCCAGGCGGGTGCCTCGGAGGACGTCTGCCGGCAGGCGGCGTTCCACGCCTCGTCCTCGTACCGCAAGACGGTGCGCAAGCTGGCGAAGCTGCCCGCGCTGGACGCCTGGAACGCGATCGCCGACGAGCACCTCGTCGCCTTCGCCGAGGCGCACGACCTGGCCGGGGTGCTGGAGGCGGTGGCGGAGAAGGCGCTACGGAACACCAGTGCCCGGTTCGCCGCGAAGTCGACGGTCCGTCAGGACGACGGCGGCTGGCGGTTCACCCCGGCGCCGCCGGTGCTCAGCCGGGTGCCGGACGCCGAGACCGCCGCGGTGGCGGGCTCGCTGGCGGCCTACCTGTCGACCGTGGCACCGGAGATGCAGCCGCTGCTGAGCCGGTACAGCGTCCAGGACGTGGCGTTCCGGATCGTCGGCACCGGCAGTGTCGGCACCCGGGCGTACGTGGTGCTGCTGGTCGACCAGCGCGAGCAGCCGCTGGTGCTGCAGGTGAAGGAGGCACGGCCCTCGGTGCTGCTGCCGCACCTGGCCCGGGCCGGCTTCGCGGTCTCCGGCCTGCCGGTCCACGAGGGCCAGCGGGTGGTGCTCGGCCAGCGCCGCATCCAGGTGGTCAGCGACGTGCTGATGGGCTGGACGACCGTCGACGGACTCCCCTACCAGGTGCGGCAGTTCCGCAACCGCAAGGGCAGCGTCGACCCGGCGGCACTGCGCCCCGACCAGCTGGACGACTACGGCCGGCTGACCGGCGCACTGCTCGCCCGGGCACACACCCACACCGCGGACGCGGCGGTGCTCGCCGGGTACTGCGGCAAGAGCGAGGAACTGGACGTGGCGATGGCGGACTTCGCCGTCGCGTACGCGGACCGCAGCGAGGCCGACCACGCCGAGCTGCTGGCCGCCGTCCGGGCCGGCCGACTGCCCGCGGAGACCGGTATCTGAGACGGCGTCGGCCATCGGCGGACTCCGGTCCTCCGATGGCCGATTCGCGTCCTTCCGGCGCGTCCGCCGTACCCGTACGGTCGGGTGTCGGGACGGGTGCCGCGGCGCCCGCACGCCCGCCGACCCCGCACACCTGCACGAGTGAACGCCCGGACCGACGCGTCCGCCTGCGGTGCGCGCAGGGCGGACGGCCGGGCGCCGACGCCTGGAGGACCGGATGACCACCGCGCACCCCGCGGCCCCCGACATGCCCGCCCTCGTCCCGCTGCACTGCCTGCGCCACGCCGAGCCCGGCCCGCCGCGTCTGGCGGCGCTGCCCACCGGCACGCCCGTCTGGGTGGTGACCCGCCACGCCGACGTCCGCAAGCTGCTCGCCGACCCGCGCTTCGACCGGGCCTCGCTGTTCGCTCCCGACGCCCCCGCCACCACGCTGGTACCGAATCTGCTGGACGACCCGCAGGCCATGCTCAACCTCGACGGCGAGGAGCACCAGCGGCTGCGCCGCACCGTGCAGCGCGCCTTCACCCCGCGGTCGATCGCCCGCTGGCGGCCCTGGGTGGGTTCGGTGGTGGAGGGGCTGCTGGACGGCCTGGAGACGGCCGGCTCCCCCGCCGACGTGGTGGGCGCGTTCAGCCGGTCACTGCCGGTCGCGGTGATCAGCCGGCTGATGGGCCTGGACGGCCTGGACTACGAGCGGCTCGGCCGCTGGAGCGACCACGCGCTGTCGGCCACCGCGTACACCGCGGAGGAGATCCAGCAGGCCATGCAGGAGTTCGGCCGGTTCGGGCAGCAGCTCGTCGACGAGCGCCGCAAGGACCCGGGCGAGGACCTGGTGAGCAGTCTGGTCGAGGCCGCCGACCGCACCGAGGGCGTCACCGAGGCCCAGTTGGTCTCCCTGGTCTGCGGCCTGGTCGTGGCCGGGCACGAGACCACCATGACCTCCCTCGGCAACGCCCTGGTCTACCTGCTCTCCGAAGGCGCCGACGGCTGGGCCCGCATCGCCGAGAGCGAGGCGAACGCGGCCGCGGCGGCCGAGCAGCTGCTGCGCGCGGTGCCGCTCGGCGACCAGGAGACGACGCCCGGCCTGCTGCGCCGCGCGGTCGAGGACGTGGAGATCGGCGGGGTGCTGATCCCGGCCGGCAGTGTGGTCGCCGCGGACGCCCGCACGGCCAACCACGACCCGGCCGTCTACCCCGACGGCATCCCGCTGTTCGATCCGCTCGACACGCCCAGCCTGACCTTCGGCGCCGGCCCGCATCACTGCCTGGGCGCCTGGCTGGCCCGGATGGAACTGGAACTCGCCCTGCACGGGCTGGCCCGGCGGTTCCCGGCGCTGCGGCTGGTCGACCCGGTGGAGGCGATCGAGTGGCGGCGCGGCCTGCTCACCCGCAGCCCGCTGCGGCTGGCGGTGGCCTGGTGAGCGGCTCCTCGGCGGGCGGTTCTTCGCCGGATGGCCTGGAGGTCCGGGTGGACCGGGTGCGCTGTGTGGGCACCGGGCTGTGCGCGGCCGCCGCGCCGGGCGACCTGCTGCTCGGCGACGACGGGAAGGCCCGGCCGCGCCACGCCGTGGCCACGGCCTCGGAGGAGCTGACGGAGGCGGCCGAGATGTGCCCGACCGAGGCGCTGACGGTGCACCTGGCGGCCACCGGCGAGTTGGTGGCCCCGCTGGACTGAGCGGGGCCGGCTGCCCCGGCGGGCGAGTGTCCCGCCGGGGCTCCCGGTGTGGGTTCCGGCCGGGGCACCCGGGGGGTCAGTTCGGCTGGTGCTGGAGGGCTTCCCGCGTCGGGCCGGCCACGGATCGGGAGGGCTCGCCCGCCTGCCGGTCCACGGCCCAGGAGACGCCGGCGATGGCGCAGCCGGCCAGTGCCAGGGCGGAGCCGACCAGGGTGGGCGAGGTCCAGCCCCAGCCGGCGCTCAGCGCGAGCCCGCCGAGGTAGGCGCCCTGGGCGTTGCCGAGGTTGAACGCCCCCTGAACGGTCGCCGAGGCGAGGGTCGGCGCGTTCCGGGCCTTCTGCAGCACCAGCGTCTGCACCGTCGGCACCACCGCGAACCCGGCGATGCCGATCAGCACCACGATCGCCGCGGCCGACCACCTGGCGTGCGCGGTCACCGCGAACACCCCGAGCGCCAGCGCCATCAGCAGGAAGGCGGCGCAGATGCTGGGCCGCAGCGCCCGGTCGGCGGCCCAGCCGCCGATCGCGTTGCCGATCGTGAAGCCGACGCCGAACAGGGCGAGGACGACCGTCACCGAGCTCTCCGCGAACCCGGCGACCTCGGTGAGCAGCGGGGTGATGTAGCTGTAGCAGGCGAACAGGCCGGCGCAGCCGACGACGACGGTCGCGAGGGCCAGCCACAGCTGCCCGCTGCGGAAGGCCGACAGCTCGTGCCGGAGCCCGGCCTGCGGGTGGCTGGGCAGGTGCGGGACGAGCCGGGCGATCGCGGCGGCGCCCAGTGCGCCGATCGCGACGACCACCAGCATCGCGGCCCGCCAGCCGAGTTGCTGGCCGAGCAGGGTGGCGGCGGGGACGCCGACGATGTTGGCCACCGTCAGCCCGGAGAACATCACCGACACCGCCCGGGCCCGCATGTGCGGTGCGGCGAGTTCGGCCGCCGCGACGGCGCCGGCGCCGAAGAACGCGCCGTGCGGCAGGCCGGTGATCAGCCGGGCGACGGCGAGGAAGGCGAAGTTCGGGGCGATCGCGCAGAGCAGGTTGCCGACCGTGAAGAGGCCGGTGAGCCCGACCAGGACGGCCTTGCGCGGCAGCCGCGCGCACAGGCCGGTGAGCAGCGGCGCGCCGATCACCACGCCCAGGGCGTAGAGCGAGATCAGCCAGCCGGCCTGCGGGATGGACACGTGCAGGCCGTCGGCGATCTGCGGCAGCAGGCCCATGGCGGCGAACTCGGTGGTGCCGATGGCGAAGGCGGTGACGGCTAGGGCGACGAGCGCCAGAGGCATGGTGACTCCGTGGTCCCGCCACCGGCGGCGGGTGCGCCGGTCCGGTGGGCGGGTTCGCTGGGCGGGCGGGCGGTCGCCGCTGACCGCCGCAGGGCCGCTCCGGCCGGAAGTGTCCGGCGGCGCGGGGATTTTGCGCCGGGCCGGGCCGGGTCGGGCGGGTTCGTACCGACCCTATCGTCCGGACCGCCGCCGGCCCGGGACGGGGGTCGGCGGCGGCCGTGGCACGGCAGTGGTGGTGCGCCGCCGGTCAGGCGGCGGTGGTGAGGTCCCGGATGCGGTGGAGTTCGCCGACGATGTCGTTGAGGGTCAGGCAGTCCGGCGGCAGCTCCTCCAGGGCGGGCCGCCCGGCCGGCGGGCCGCCGCGGCCGTCGAGCGCGTCGGCGACGGCGTCCAGGGCCTCGGCCACCCGACGGGCCGCCGGGGCGTCCGGCCGGGCCGCGCCGTGCTCCAGGCGGACGGCGGCGGCGGTGGCCGCGTCGACGATCCGCTCGGCGCCGGTGGTGACGCGCAGCCAGTCCCGGGTGCGTCCGGTGTGCAGCTCCACGGCGGCGGTCTCGGCGGCGGTACGGGCCTCGGCGAGCGCCTGGTAGGCGGCGCGGCGCAGTTCCGCGCGGCGCGGCTCGGACTCGGGGCCGGTCAGCACGTGGTCCAGGTAGCGGCGGGTGTGCCGCAGGGCGCGCGCGGAGCGGTGGCCGACCCGCGCCTGGGTGTCGGCGAGCCGGGGCAGGTGCCCGACGAGCAGGACCAGCGCACAGGCGACCGCGGTGTCGGCGAGCCGGGAGGCGGCGGCCTGCCGGTCGCCGCCGACCGAGACGAAGGCCAGCACGGTCACCGTGATCACCGCGGTCTGCAGGGCGAAGTGCCGTACGGCGAACGGGATCAGCGCACCCCCGGCGGCCACCGCCGCGGCCGGCCACCAGGGGCCGGTGAGCAGCCCGGCGAGCGGTACGAAGGCCAGCACGCCGGCGGCGGTGCCCACGAAGCGGCTGACCACCCGGGAGAACAGCGGGCCGAAGTCCGGCTTCACCAGGAACGCCGCGGTGGCGGGCAGCCAGTACCAGTGCCCGGTGTGCAGCAGGAGCGCCACGGCGGTGCTGACGGTGACGCAGGCGGCAACCCGCAGGCCGTACTCGCGGCCCGCCGGGCCCGCCGGGTGCACCAGCAGGCGCCGCGGGCGCCGGGGCGGTGCCTCGGGGTCGGCCGCGCCGAAGGCGAGTCCCGCCTCCAGGACGGCCCGGTCGAAGGCGCTGCGCGCCGGGGTGTCGGAGACGGGGGCGGGCAGCGCGCCCGGCGCGGTGTCGCGGCGGACGGCGTCCGCGAGGCGGCGCGGCCCGTCGGCGATCCGCGGCGGCAGCGGGGCACCCTCCCAGAGCAGGGCGACGCTGGCCTCGCAGAGCGCGGCCGCGGTGCCGAGGCGGGCGGCCGTCCGCAGGTCGGCGGCGGCCCGGGCGCGGCCCGGCAGCCGGAACAGCGCCCGCAGCCGAAGCGCCTCGTCGGCCCGGTCGAGTGCGGCGGTCAGCGCGCGCCGGGCCGGCTCGGCGGCGGGGGTGCCGACCGCCTCCAGGGCGTCGGCCAGCGCGTCGTACACCGCCGCCACTGCGGCCCGTTCGTCCGCTGCCGGGCCGCCGGCCGGGCGACGTACCGTCAGGCGGAGCAGCAGCATCCAGGCCGCGCCCGCGAGGAAGAATGCGGCGCCGAGCCAGGCCGGCACCGTCAGCGGCATGCCGCCGCCCACGGCGGTCAGGACGAGCAGTTGCAGGCCCGCCAGCGACCAGACCGGGCCGGCCACGCTCACCGCGCCCGACACCAGGCCCACCAGTGCGAGCACCGGCAGCGCCCAGGGGCCTGCCGTCCGTCCGAGCAGCAGGCCGAGTGCGCCGGCGAGAGCGGGCAGCGCCATGTGCGCCACGCCGCTGCGCCAGGTGCCGGGGCGGTCGTTGATACCGGCGAACATCGCACCCAGCCCGGCCAGGACGCCTGCCTGCGGCTGCCCGGCGGCGAGGCAGAGCGCCAGCACCGGGCCCATGCCCAGGGCGCCCCGCACCATGGCCGGCCAGGGCACCGGTCCGCCGCGCTGCCAGCGCAGCGGGTGCAGCAGCCAGCCGGGTGCGGCGGACAGGGGGCGGGGCAGTGGCAGGCGCACGGTCCTCCTCGGATGTCGAGGGCCGCATCGTCGGGGCCGCAGGGGCTGGGCCACCGGTCGGGCGGCCCTGCCACCAGCCTAGTACCGCTGATTGTCGGGGCCACTGCGACAGGGTTACAGCAGAGTGTCGGCCCGGCCGAAATCTTTGCCCCCACCCTGCTGCATAACTTCTTGACCGCCCATCACCGGCACCACTACATTCCCCCCAACCCAATCGACACGGAAACAGGGAAAACTGACGTGGACTGGTACTTGGCTGTACTCAAGAATTACGTGGGTTTCGGCGGCCGGGCACGCCGCAAGGAATACTGGATGTACGCGCTGGTCAACTTCGCCGTCTACGTCGTCCTGGGGATCGTGGGCTACCTCCTCGACACCTCCCTGCTCACCGCCCTCTACGGCCTCGCGGTGCTCCTCCCGTCCCTGGCCGTGACCGTCCGCCGCCTGCACGACACCGGCCGCTCCGGCTGGTGGCTGCTGATCGGCCTGGTGCCGTTCGTCGGCGCCATCGCCCTGATCGTCTTCGCGGTCCTCGAGGGCCAGCCCGGCGACAACGAGTACGGCTCGAACCCGAAGCTGACGCCGGCCACGGCCTGACGCCCGGGAAGGACAAGCGGGCCGGGGCAGCCGAAAGGCCGCCCCGGCCGTTTCCGCATTCCCCCGGGAGAAATCCGGGAGACCTCCGGCGGAACGCCCGGCGAATTCCACGGCGCACCCGTCCCGGGCCGTTCAAGAATTCCCGCCGCCGGAATTCCGCAGGCCGGAGGCCGTGCGGAGGGCCGGACATGACGGACCGTCGGCCGTTCGCCCTCCCCCCGATCGCTGCCGGAAGGGCCGTACGGCGGGCCCGTTCGCGGGCGGCGCGGCGGCCTCGGCAGGGCGGCGCGGATCGGGTATACCTGGCAGGCGTGATCCGTAGACGCGTGGTGGTGGCCGGGGTCGTGCAGGGCGTGTTCTTCCGGGACACCTGCCGACGGGAGGCCGCCGCGGCGGGCGTGGCGGGCTGGGTACGGAACCTCCCGGACGGCCGGGTCGAGGCCGTCTTCGAGGGCCCGCAGGACGCCGTCGAGCGCATGGTGGCGTGGTGCGGGCGCGGGCCGAGCCGCGCCGTCGTCGAGGAACGCCGCGTCTCCGAGGAACCCCCCGAGGGCCTCACCGGCTTCGAGGTCCGCCCCACCGCCTGGTAGCCCCCGCCCCGAGCCGAAGGGCCCGCCGGCGCCGGAAGGGAGAAGCGAGGGAGCGCAGCGACGGAGCATGGGGGCACCTCCCAGCCGCCAGGCCGGGGGAGACCGTCGGCGCCGGATCAAGAGGGCCCGGAGGCGAGCGGGCGACGATCAGCACGGAAGGACACACATGCCTGGAGCGCTGGACGGCAGGGTCGCTTTGGTCGCCGGGGCGACCAGGGGTGCCGGCCGGGGGATCGCGGTCGAGCTCGGGGCGGCCGGGGCCACCGTCTACGTCACCGGCCGCAGCACCCGGGAACGGCGGTCGGAGTACGACCGCCCGGAGGTCCTCGAGGACACCGCCGACCTGGTGACCGCGGCGGGCGGCCGCGGCATCGCCGTCCCCACCGACCACCTGGTGCCCGCCGAAGTGCGCAGCCTGGTCGACCGGATCGCCGCCGAACAGGGCCGGCTGGACGTCCTGGTGAACGACGTGTGGGGCGGCGAGAACCTCTTCGTCTGGGACACCCCGGTGTGGGAGCACGACCTCGACAAGGGGCTGCGGCTGCTCCGGCTCGCGGTGGAGACCCACGCGATCACCAGTCACCACGCGCTCCCCCTGCTGCTGCGCCACCCCGGCGGTCTGGTGGTCGAGGTGACCGACGGCACCGCCGAGTACAACCGGGACACCTACCGGGTGTCGTTCTTCTACGACCTCGCCAAGGCCTCGGTGCTGCGGATGGCGTTCTCGCTCGGCCACGAGCTGGGGTCGCGGGGCGCCACGGCGGTGGCCCTGACGCCCGGCTGGATGCGCTCGGAGATCATGCTCGACCACTTCGGCGTCACGGAGGAGAACTGGCGCGACGCGCTGGCGCTCCAGCCGCACTTCTGCATCTCCGAGACGCCGCGCTACGTGGGCCGGGCCGTCGCCGCGCTGGCCGCGGACCGCAAGGTGAGCCGCTGGAACGGGCAGTCGCTCTCCAGCGGCGGGCTCGCCGGGGTGTACGGGTTCACCGACCTCGACGGCAGCCGGCCGGACGCCTGGCGCTACATGGTCGAGGTCCAGGATCCGGGCCGGCCGGCCGACGCGACGGGATACCGCTGACCGCGCGCCCCGTGCGTGTCCGTCAGCAGCCCCGTGCGTGTCCGTCAGCCGGCCGCCCGGACGGCTGCGCGCTCCGCCGGCCGGCGGCTGCCGGTGCCCGCGGCGACGGCCAGGGCGGCCAGGGCCTCCGGCGCGCCGGCCTGGCCGCGGATCCCGGGGAAGGCGTTGACGTCCACGATCAGCGGGCCTGCGGCGGTGGCCAGGATGTCGACACCGTAGACGTCCAGCCCGAAGACCTCGCCGGCGGCGAGGGCGAGGTCCCGCCAGTGCGCGGGCAGTTCGGCGACCGGGAGCGCGGCCCGGGTGGCTGCACCGGGCGCGGGCGGGGCGAGTTCGGAGCGGCGGCGCTCGGCGAAGAGGCGGCCGTCCACCGCCCACAGCTTGTGGTCCCAGCCGTCGTTGGCCGCCAGCGGCTGGACGACGACCGGCTCCCCGGGCCACTCGGCCGCGAGGCGCCGGGCCGTGGCGGTGTCGGGGACGGCGGCGACCAGGTCGCCGCGGCGGCTGTGCAGGCTCTTGACCACCGCCGGCTCCGGGACGTCCAGACCGGCCAGGTCCGCGGTGCGGGTCGGCGCGAACGGCAGGCCCGCGGCCAGGGCGCGGTCGGCCATCCGCTGCCGGTCCTGGCAGAAGGCCGTGGCGGCCACCGGGTTGACCACCGGCACGCCCCGCTCCTCCAGCCGTGCGGCGAGGGCGAGCGCCTGCGGTGTCCGGGCCTTTAGCAGGCAGACGTCGGGGCGGCCGGGCTCCTCCGGTGCGGCGGGGTGCTGGGTGTCCACGGTGTGACCGCCGGCGCGCAGCAGTACCGCTGCGGCGGTGAGCAGCGGGTGGCCGGGGTCGGCGGTGAGCAGGCGGACCCGGAGCTGCCGGGTCACGCGGCGCCGCCGACCGCGGCGGGGACGGTGCTCCCGACGCCCTGCGGCGGCACTGCGGCGACCGACGGCCAGGAGGAGCCGGTGCGGGCCAGCCGGAGCACCGCGCGGGACACCCGGGCCACCGCCTGCGGGACGGCCCGGAAGCTCGGGAAGTCGTTGACGTCCACGACCACCGGGCCGTCCGGGCCGAGCAGGATGTCCACGCCGTACAGGTCCAGCCCGAAGACCTCGCCGACCTGGGCGGCCACCGCGGCCACCTCGGGGGCGAGCGCGACCGGCCGTTCGCGGTGCGGGTGGTCCGGGTGCAGCGGGGAGGTCCGCTCGGTGGCGAACAGTTCGCCGCCGGCGCAGTAGACCTTGAGGTCCACGCCGCCGTTCGGGACGTACGGCTGCGCGATGAGCAGCCCCTCGCCGCCGAGCTCGGCGCCGAGCAGGGCGAGGTGGTCGGGGCGTTCGACGAGGTGGACGGCGCGGCCGGAGCTGCCGTCGGCGGGTTTGACCACCAGCGGGTAGTGGCTGTCGGGTATGCGCCCGAAGTCCTCCCAGCGGGCGGCGGCCCAGGTGGGCGGGACGGGCAGGCCGCGGTGGGCGGCGATCACGGCGGCCTGTGCCTTGTCGCGGACGGGGCGGATGGCCCGCGCGTCGTTGACGGTGGTGAGGCCGACGGCCGCGGCGGCCTCCAGCAGGCCGAGGCCCGGGCCGCCGGAGACGGTCTTGAGCACCCAGGCGTCGTGGTCGCCCGCGCGGACCAGCTCGCCGAGGTCCATCAGCGAGCCGCCGGGCCGGACCACGTCGACCCGGTGGCCCCACGCGGTCAGCCGGCGCACCACGTCGAGCGGCATGCCGTCGTTCCGGTAGTGCTCCTCGACCAGGAAGCAGAACCTCATCCGCGACTCCCGTCCCCCCGCCGGGCTCCCTCGGCCCGGACACAGCGCTCCAGGATGCCACGAACCTTCCGGGCAAGATCGCCCAAGTCGTCCGCGAACAGCTACAAGCGGGTCACAGCCGACGGCGTGTCGCGCCGCGGATCGGACCGGCCCGACGGTCCCGTCCGGCGCCCGACGCGGCGTCAGCGGGCCCGCGGGGCGCGGATGTCACGGCGGCGTACCGAAGCCGTTCCAGCAGACCACAGGTGGGTCACCGCCCGAAACGGCACCCCGCCGACTCCGATGATCCCATTACCCTCTCTTGGTGAGCCCTTGTCCCGTTCCGGGTAGGGCACGGGTACCGGAAGGAGGGGGCGGTGCGCGAAACCGTCAGTACCGGGCCCGTGACGGGGGCCGGGACCGAACAACCGCTCACGGCGGCACGGACGCCCGAAGGCGTACTGCGGCCGGTCGGCCTGCACGACCTGCGCGACCGGCCGGTCCCCGGCGCGCTGCGCTACCCGGCCGGGGACGTCGTGGTGGTCTCCGGCCTGCCCGGCAGCGGCAAGTCCACGCTGATGCGGCGCTGCGCCCGGGCACCCGTCGTCGACTCCCAGCACTCCCGCGAGCGCTACCAGGAACGGCTGCCCCGCGTGCCGTATGCGCTGTACCGCCCGCTGGTGCGGCTGCACCACTACCTGGGCCTGCACCGGGCGCTGCGGGCGGGCGGACCGCTGGTGGTGCACGACTGCGGCACCCTGCCGTGGGTGCGCCGGTGGGTGGCCCGGACGGCCGCCGCCCAGGGCCGGCGGCTGCACCTGCTGCTGCTCGACGCCAGCCCGCAGCAGGCCGCCCAGGGGCAGCAGGAGCGGGGCCGGCAGGTCTCCGCGTACGCCTTCGCCCGGCACCGGTGGGCGACCGCCCGGCTGCACGCCTCGCTGGCTCTGGCCGAGGGGCCGGTCGCGGGCTGCGCCACCACCGTGCTGCTCGACCAGACGGGCGCCCTGCGGCTGCGGGACATCGACTTCGCCGACGCCTGAGGCGGGGGCCTGCGAGGCGGGCCGCCGCCTGTGCTGCAGCGCCGAACCGTGCTGTTGCGCCGGAGGGACGGACGAGGGTACGCGCGTGCCACGGGGTCCACCCCTCGGGCCGGATGGGCGGCGCCCACCGGGGTGAGGGGTCGCGCGCGTCGCCTCGCGCGCCCGCGCGCGCTGGTTACTGTGCAGCCATGCCCACCCCCTCATCCCGGCGCAAACCGCGTCTGCGCCGGCTCGCCGACCGGCTCGGCGCGCAGTACCGCACCGCCTTCGAGCCGCAGTACGACCCCGCCCGCCGCAGCTGGACGCTGCGCTGGTACGACGGCCCCACGCCCGCCACGGTGCAGACCGCCCTGCGGAGGCTCGGTCCCGACTCCGAGGGCGTCCTCGTCCGACGCGACATCACCACCCGTGCCCTGGCCCTGGCCGCCCTCCGGGAGACCAGGGCCGGCGCCATGCACCGCTGGGTCGGCAGCTGGGGCCAGCGCTACCACCTGGCCCAGCTCCTCGCGGAACAGGAGCACCCGGACCGCACGGCCGGCCCGCGCGAGGCCGCGATGCTGGAACGGCTGCTCGCCGCGGCCACCGCGGGCAGCGGCCCCTGGGCGACGGCGGACGAGTCCAGGGCCTTCGAACTGATCGCCCGGGACGGCATCGCCTGGCTGCTGCCCAGCGACCGGCTCGCCGGACCGGAGGACGGCGACGGCCTCGCCCTGACACCGCTGGAGTACCTGACCTCCCGCTACGCCTCCGGGGTGCACCGCGCCGCCTGGGAGACGGCGCTGACCACCATGCCGCTGCGGGCCGCGGTGACGGCCGCCCAGGCCGACCCGGAGCCCTCCGCGGACGCCGCCCGGGCCGCACTCGCACTGCTGCCGGCCCTGCGGGCCCAGGTCAACAGCGAACTCGACCGGGCACAGGCCCGGCTCTCCGGAGTGCTCCAGCCGCAGGCCTGAGCGGGCCTGCCGGACCGGCCTGGTCGGAGCCCCGCGGCAGAGCCCGACGTCAGAGCCCGGCGTCGCGCGCGAGCAGGGCGGCCTGCACGCGGTTGTCGCACCCGAGCTTGGCCAGGATGCGGCTGACGTACGTCTTCACCGTGGCCTCGCTCATGTGCAGCCGGGCCCCGGCGTCCGCATTGGAGAGGCCCTCGCCGAGCAGGTCGACCACCGTGCGCTCCCGGTCGGTGAGGACGGCCAGCCTGCGGCGGGCGGCCTCGCCGCGGGCGGTGGCCGGGCCGGCCGCCAGGCTGTCGACGATGTGCCGGGTGGCGGCCGGTGACAGGAAGGCGTTGCCGCCGGCCGCGGCCCGGACGGCCTGGATGAGTTCGCCCGGCGCGGTGTCCTTGAGCAGGAACCCGGCGCCGCCGGAGGCGATCGCGCGCAGCACGTTCTCCCGCTCGCCGAAGGTGGTGAGGACGAGGGCCCGGGCGCCCGGGGCGGCCCGCGGCAGCTCGGCCAGTGCGGTCAGACCGTCCATCACCGGCATCTGGATGTCGAGCAGCACCACGTCCACCGCGTGGGCCCGGGCGAGCTCGAGGGCCTCGCGGCCGTCGGCGGCCTCGGCCACCACGTCGATGTCGTCCGCCGAGGTCAGGATCATCCGGATACCGGCCCGGATGAGCGGCTCGTCGTCGGCGACGAGGACCTTGATCACTTCTGCGGCCTCCTGAGCGGCATCACTGGTCGTCACCTGGCAGGGTAGTGCTGCTTGTCGACCAGGCGGCCGTCGCGGAAGCACAGCCTGAGCACGGTCTCCGTCTCGATCGAGGCGCTGTCCTCGTCCGACATGAACCACGCGCAGGAGGCGTCGGCCGGCACCGGCGGGCCCTGGTCGCGGTACTCACCGGTCATCATCCTGCTGCCGGGCGGCAGGATGCTGCGCACCTCCTGCTCCGAGGTGCCGACCCGCAGGCCGTCGAAGGTCTCCCGGGACAGCGTGGCGTTCCCCAGCATCTGGAAGAACGTCAGGGCGGCCCAGACCAGCGCGCCGAGGGAGGCCAGCAGCACCAGACCCGCCCCGATCGCGCAGCCCAGGGCCGGGCTGCGGCGCGGCAGCGGCTCCGGCGGCACCACCGGGAAGCCGAGGTCCAGCTCGTCGGACGGCCCGCCCGCCGCGGCGCCCTCGCCCCGGCCCGTGCCGTCGTACGGGAGCACGCCGGCCAGCCGGAACCCGCCCTCCGGGGTGGGGCTCGCGTGCACCATGCCGCCGAGCAGCCTCGCCCGCTCGCGCAGGCCGGTCAGGCCCTGGCCGCCGCGGACGGCCCCGTCGGCCGCCTCCGGGGCGGGCCCGTTGTGCACCTCCACCACCAGGGCATCCGGCTCGTACCGCAGGGCGACGGAGATCGGAGCACCCGGCGCGTGCTTGTGGGCGTTGGTCAGCCCCTCCTGGACGATCCGGTACGCCGCATGGCCGGCGGCCGCCGGCAGCGCCCTGGGCTCGCCCGACCGCTCGAGGGCGACCTTCGCGCCGGCCGCCCGGGACGCCTCGGCGAGCCGCTCCACGGCCTCCACCCCGCCGGCCTCCGGCAGCGTGTCGTCGCGGAGCAGGCCGACCACCTCGCGGAGCTCCCGCATGGCACCGGCCGCCGCCTGCCGGAGGACGCCCACCGCCTCCCGCTGCGGCGCGGTGAGGGTGCGGTCGACCTCCAGCGCACCGGTGTGCACGGATATCAGGGCGAGTTGGTGGCCGAGGCTGTCGTGCATGTCCTGGGCGATCCGGTGCCGCTCGCGCAGCCGGGCCTGGTGGGCGATCATCACCCGCTCGCGCACGAGCTGCGCATTGCGCTCCTGCAGGGCGCTGAGCAGGGCCCGGCGCTGGGCGCGGTACCGGCCCACGACGGCGGGCAGGACGGCCAGCAGCAGGAAGCCGACCGTGGAGACCACCAGGTTGGCGCGGACCGGCAGGCCGTCGGTGTTCAGCCCCAGCGCGGTGATCAGCACACCGGTGAAGGCGGTGCAGAAGGCGACGGTCAGCAGCAGCGGCCGGGTGATCCGGTACCCGGCCGACCAGCCGGCCGCGACCAGCAGCGGGAGGAAGCCGCCGTACCCGCCGATCGCCGCGCCGGTCACCACCAGGACGGTGCCGGGCAGGCCGCGCCGCAGCAGACACAGCACGGCCCCGGCGAGCCCCGCGGCGAGCGCCCCGGCCGGGCCGGAGTCGGCGAGCTGGATCAGACCGCCGAGGCCGCCGACGACGACCGCGGCCACGCCCTCGTTGACCACCCTGAGCGTGCCCCAGGGGCCCGGCAGGACGCGGCGCAGCAGGGCCCTCGGCCGGAGGTCCGCCCTGGTCGGGGCCGTCGGGAGGAGCGCTCCCAGGAGCGGCCCCGGGGTGCGGAGCGCGGTCGTTTTCGTGGTCACGGGCAGAGGCTAGCGGTCCGCCCCCGGGCGGCCGCCACCATCCTCGGTATCGACCTGCTTCGACCAAAGTCGCTGCTCCGGCCGGCGCCGGCGGGTCACTCGCGGCGGATCAGCAGCAGCGCGATGTCGTCCAGCCGCTGCGCCGTCCGGCTGGCCCGTGCGACCAGCCGGTCGGCGAGGCCGTCGAGGGTGCGTGCCCCGTGGGCGGACCCGGCGCTGTCGGGTGCGCCCGGCAGGGCGGGCAGGACGGGCCCGGCGTGCGCGAGCGAGCTGCGCAGTTCGTCGATGCCCTGGTCGATGGAGGTGGAGGGGGTCTCGACCAGCCCGTCGGTGTACAGGGCGAGGACGGAGCCGACCGGCAGGTGCAGCCGGGTGGTCGGGTAGTGCGCCGACCGGTCGACGCCGAGGAGCGGGCCGCCCTCCAGGTCGACGACCTCGGTGCGGCCGTCGGGCCGTCGCAGCAGCGGCGGCAGGTGGCCGGCCCGGACGCCGTGGGCGCGCCCGTCGGTCGGGTCGAGGTGGATCAGGCAGCAGCTGGCGAGCAGACCGGGATCGAGGTCGACGAGGAGGTGGTTGGTGCGGACGAGGACCTCGGCGGGCGGGCTGCCGCCGGAGGCGAAGGCGCGGACGGCGCTGCGCAGCTGGCCCATGGTGGCTGCGGCACCCACGTTGTGGCCCTCGACGTCCCCGATGACCAGGCAGAGGCCGTGCGGGGTGGCGATCACGTCGTACCAGTCGCCGCCGATCTCCATGCCCCGGGTGCCGGGGAGGTAGCGGGCGGTGATGGCGATGCCGGACACGGCGGGCAGCCGGTGCGGGAGGAGGGCCTGCTGGAGTCCGCGGGCGAGGGTGAACTCGGCGTCGTAGAGGCGGGCGCGTTCCAGGGCCTGGGCGATCAGGCCGCCGAGGGCGGTGAGCTGGACGCGGTCCTCTGGGGTGAAGGTGCGGGGCTGCTCGAAGCCGAGGATGAGGCTGCCGACGGGGTGGCCGGAGGCGATGAGCGGCAGGAAGGCCCAGGCCCGCATCTCGTCCTGGGGGATGCCGGGGTAGGCGGCCTGGAGTTCGCTCGAGGTCTGGAAGAACAGCGGGCTTCCGGCGCTGAGGGTCTCGGCGCCGGGCAGCCGGGCGCCCATCGGGGTGGCCTCGAAGCGGTCGAGGAAGCCCTCCGGGTAGCCGCTCTGCGCGACGAGGTGCATGCGGCCGTTCTGGGCGAGGTAGAGGGCGAGCTCCTGGCCGCCGTAGCCGGGCAGGATCTGCTGGAGGACGGTGTCGCAGACCTCCTGGACGGTGACCGCCTCGGTGAGGGCGCTGGCGAGCTGGAGCAGGTGGTAGGTGGCGCCGAGGCTGGCGGGGGCGGCCGGCGACGGGGCCTCGTGCAGCAGGGCGTTGCGGGCGGCCGGGTCGGTGGGCTCGGCGGCGGCGACGATCCGGCCGGTGACGCCGTGGGCGTCCGGGTACAGCGAGAAGGCGAGCCAGTGGTCGGGGGGCCGGCAGGCGAGGAAGGCGGTGGGGCGGCGGGAGAGCATCGCGGCGCGGTAGCGGTCCTCGTAGGCGGGGTCGCCGAGCCAGGGCAGCACGTCCCAGGGGTGGCGTCCGAGGAGTTCGTCCCGTCTGGCCTGGAGGAACATCTCGGCCGTCCGGTTGACGTAGACGACCATGCCCTCGGCGTCGAGGGCGAAGACGCCGTCGCGCAGGCGCTCGACGGCGGCGACCGCGGCGGAGCCGGCGGAGTCGTCGAGGACGACGATCACCAGGTGGGTTCCGTCGGCGACCCGGCGGCCGCGGAGTTCGAGGGTGCGGTGCCCGCCGCGCGGGTCCTTGACCCTGACCTGCCGGTCGAACGGGCGGCCCTCCCGGGCGGCGCGGCGGACGGCCTCGCGCAGCAGCGGCACGTCCTCGCGGGAGAGCCGGTCGACGAGGGTGGCGGCGCGGCCGTCGAAGGAGCCGGGGGCGATGCCGAGGATGCCGGCGAGGTCGTCGTCGATGGTGAGGCTGCTGCCGGGGATGTCCCAGTCGAAGACGCCGACGCGGGTGGCCGGGCCGGACGGCGGCGGGAGCTGGACGACGGTCGGCTGGTCGGCGGCGACCAGGGAGCCGTACGGGGCGAGGGCGGCGGCGATCCGGTTGGCCGAGGTGCGCAGCTGGCGGCGGGCCCCGCCGGGCAGGCCCGCCTCGGCGCCGCCGGGCCACAGCACGCACAGCACGCCGAGGGTGTCGTCGCGGGTGCTGATCGGTGCGGCGGCGAAGGAGTAGGCGTAGGGCAGACCGACGGCGAGCCTGGGGAAGCGCCGCATGGTCTCGTCGGGGTCGGCGAGGACGATGGTGCGGCCGGTGCGGTAGGCCTCGGAGGTGGGGAGCGGGGCCATCACGGCGATCCGCCGGAAGGCGCTGAGCAGCGGCAGGGGGACGCCGACGACGGTGCTGAGCACGAGCGATCGGCGGTCGGGCGACGGGAGGTAGATCAGCCCGCCGTAGCCGGAGGTGGCGGCGACCGCCCTGGTCAGCGCCTCGGCCAGGAGTTTCTCCACGGCGTCGCGGTCGAGGGCCGCGCGGTCGGCCGCGCCGGGGGACGGGCCGGGCGGCACGGGCGACGGGCCGGGTGGGCCGTTCGGCCCGGACAGGCCTGCACCGGTGCCGGGGCGTGCGGACCCGGGGTTCGTGCCGGGCGGCCCGGTGGCGGCACCGCCCGCGCCGTCCGGGGCGTGCCGGTCCGCGCTGCCGGGCGGCGGACGTTCGTGGTCCGCGCTGCCGGGCGGCAGCTGGAGGCCGGGGGCGTGACTGTCTGCGGGGGCGTCCGGCTGCCCGGCCACCGCCCCCGGATCGCCGTCAGCCGGCACGCCCAGGCGCATTCTTCATCCCTAGTCCCGGACCTCCGAAGGTGTCAAACGGAACCAGTGGCTCCGCTCCGATCGGATCGGGGCCGATCGGAGCGGAGCCCTTGCCGTCCGGCCGCGCAGGCCCCTCCGGGCCGGGCGGGCGGGCGCGGCAGCCGTTGCGGATCAGCCGGCGGGCACCGTGTCGGTGAAGGCGGTGCCCGCCGCCCGGTAGCCGGCGACCTTGGCGGCGACCTGGGCCGGGGTGAGCACCTGGTCCTGGACGAAGTACACGTAGTCGACCTGCTCGTCGTAGGAGCGCGGGGTGCCGGCGGTCTGGCCGTTGAGGTCGATCAGCCAGTGGTTGAAGTCGATCCACTGCCGGGTCTCGGGCAGGTAGGGCTCGCCGTGCACCGCGAAGACCTGTCCGTCGATGTAGTAGGTGATGGCGGTGGAGTCGATGGTGATCTGGAGGTCGTGCCAGCCGTTGAAGGAGGTGCGGCTCTCGGTGTGGGTGTTGACGGCGTTCCACGGGTCCGGGTTGTAGGTCTCCCAGGACGTGGAGTACATGATGTTGCCCTGCTCGCCCCAGCCGCCGTTCGGCAGGTACTCGAAGTCCTGCTCGCTGTAGTCCGGGTCCATCGGCCGGTTGAGCGGGGTGAAGGCGAAGAAGGTCTGGTTGACGTGGTCGCCGTCGGGGCCGCCGCTCGGGGCGTCGTCGAACTTCACCCGGGCCGCGTAGGTGCCGTTCTTGAACTTCCGGGCGGTGGTCTGGATCTCCGTCTCCCTGGTGCCCGCCGCGGTGCCGTCGGTGGTGAGCCGGAGGTTCATCACGGAGCTCGCGAAGGTGACGTCCGCCGGGGACCAGGTGGCGCCGGGGACGCCCGGGCCGCCCTGGCCGGACTTCACCGTCCAGCCGTTCTGCTGCAACCGGGGGTCGCTGCTGGAGGTGTAGGAGAAGTCGTCGAACAGGGCCGGTGCGTTCGGGTCGGTGGGCGGCGTGGTGGGCGGGGTCGTGGGGGGCGTGGTCGGCGGCGTGGTCGGGGTGTTGCCGGCCGGGGCGGTGCCCCAGAGCAGGGTGCCGGAGCGCTGCAGGGTGACCTTGTCCCAGTTCGCGTAGGAGGTCTGCGCGGCGCCGAAGGAGTAGTCGTCCGACTGGACGAGGGTCTGCCAGTCGGAGCGGTAGAACCGCAGTTGCATGTCGCCGGTGCTCTGGCCCGGGGCGAGCGAGCCGGCGCCGGCGGTGAAGCCGATCTCCAGGTAGCGGTCGGCGGTCGCGGTCGGGTTCGCGAGGGTGCCGAAGGTGCCGGTGATGTTGGCGCAGCCCTTGACCGCCCAGGAGCAGGCGAAGCGGTAGACGGTGTTCGGGCCGTCCGCCTTGAAGTAGTAGCGCAGCTTGATCTCGCCGAGCGGCACGGTGGTGGTGCCGGTGTTGACGACCTCCAGCCAGGGCTCGGACTGGTCGGCGGTGGCACCGGTGGCGCTGGTGCGGTAGCGGACGCTCAGCGCGTCGGTCGCGGCCGAGGCGGGCGCGGTGAGCAGCGCGGCGCCCGCCAGTCCGGCGGCGACGCAGACGGCCGTCGCGGTGCGCAGGCGGCGCGGGGTACGGGGCTTTCCTGACACGGTGATCCCTCTCTCCGGTGGGGCGGTGCGGGACGGTGCCGCGGAGCGCGGCACCCGGGTGCAGGGCAGGGAGCGTGCGGGTGGTGCGGATCGGGGGCGGCGGGGCCGCGGGCGGGGCGTGAGCGGGGCGGGCGTGAGCGGGCGGGTCGGGTGCGCCCGGTCAGAAGGCCGTCGGCAGGCCCAGGGCCGCCAGTCGGGGGCGGTGGCCGGTGAGGGCGTGCTCGAAGGCGGGCCAGTCGGTGTCCGGGTTCCAGGCGCGCTCGGCGAGGGCGCAGAGCCTCGGGTAGAGCCGGCGGTCGGCCTCCGCGGGGTCGGGCACGAACTCGGTCCACAGCTGGGCCTGGGCGCCGAGGACCCGGGCCCGGGCCTCCTCCGGCCAGTGCGCGGGGGCCGGATCGAGCCCGTGGACGGCCTGCAGGTCCACCACCGCGCCGTCCTGGCCGAGCCGCTCGTCGGGACGGTCGGACGCGGGGTAGTCCAGGTAGGTGGCGCGGTAGGGGGCCATCACGATGTCGTGGCCGCGGAGCGCGGCGTCGAGGCCGTGGTCGGCGTCCCGCCAGGGCATCACGGTGAACTCGGGCGGCAGCCCGGGGCTGCTGCTGTCCTCGGCCCAGCAGACCGGCCGCCGGCCGCGCTCCAGCAGGTGGGCGCCGATCCGGCCGAGGAACCAGCCGTGCAGTTCCTTGGGCGAGGCGAGGCCGAGCCCGGCGGCGCGCTGCCGGGCGGACGGGGCGGCCTCCCACTCGGCGGTGGGGCACTCGTCGCCGCCGAGGTGCACGTACGGCGAGGGGAAGACCTCCATCACCTCGTCCAGCACGTCGGTGCAGAAGGCCAGTGCCTCGTCGTGCACCCCGAGGACGTTCTCGCAGACACCCCACTCCGTCCACACGTCGAGCTGCCGCCCGGGAACGTTTCCGAGCCGCGGGTAGGCGGCGAGGGCGGCCCGGACGTGGCCGGGCATCTCGATCTCGGGAACGACGGTGACCCCGCGCTCGGCCGCGTGGCGGACGAGGCCGCGCAGTTCGGCCTTGGTGTACGCGCCGCCGTGCGGGCGGTCGTCGAAGCTCCCGCTGCCGGCCCGGCCGGTCATCGTCCGCGCCCGGACGGAGCCGACCGCGGTGAGCCGCGGGTAGGAGTAGACCGGCATCCGCCAGCCCTGGTCGTCCGTCAGGTGCAGGTGCAGCACGTTCAGCCCGTGCAGGGCGAGCAGGTCGACGGTGCGGTGCAGGTGGGCGACGGGCAGGAAGTGCCGGGCGACGTCGAGCATCAGGCCGCGCCAGGGGTAGCGGGGGCGGTCGGTGACGGTCAGGCAGGGCAGCTGCCAGCGGACGCCCGGCACCGGACGGTCCATCAGCGCCTCGGCGGGGAGCAGCTGGCGCAGCCGCTGGATGCCGTGCAGCAGGCCGGCGGTGGCGGCGGCGTGCAGGCGGACGGCCTCGGGGGTGACGGCGAGCCGGTAGCCCTCGGGGCCGAGTTCGGCGGTGAGCGCCGGGTCGACGGCGAGCAGCACGGCGCCGTCCGGGGAGGGCGGCAGC
This sequence comes from Kitasatospora dryopteridis, assembly GCF_050749075.1. NCBI lineage: Bacteria > Bacillati > Actinomycetota > Actinomycetes > Kitasatosporales > Streptomycetaceae > Kitasatospora > Kitasatospora dryopteridis. The sequence goes on from NZ_CP192749.1 coordinate 1,184,330, forward strand.
GGAAGCCCGGTGGCCGGGCGGAGCAGGGTGCGGAGCAGGTCGGCGGCGGCCGCGGCCGGGCCTGCGGCGTACACGGCCGTACCGTGGTCGAACGTGAACCGGCCGGGCGCGGGGACGATCCGGCGGGGCGTCGGAATGATCACGGCGGAGCCACCTCGGGAGGACGGAAAACTTACCACTTGCGGACTGGAGCACCACTGGTAAAAGAAAGTGGCATAGACCAGTTGGCCCGTCAAGTGGCGGCACCGGAAGGGCTTCGGCGCCCCGTCGCCGGACGGGGGTTGATTGACTGGCAGACATGACCTCCACCGCGTTCGAGACCGACACCCCCGACCCGATCGCCTACCTCGACCGGGTGGCCGCCACGGATCTCGGGCGGTCCTACAAGCAGCGCATGCTCGAGGAGCTCGACGTCCGGCCCGGCGGGACGGTGCTGGACCTCGGCTGCGGCCCCGGCACGGACCTCGGCGCACTGGCCGGGGCGGTGGGCCCGGCAGGGCGGGTGATCGGCGTCGACCACGACCGGGCCGCCGTCGACACCGCGACCGCGCGGACGGCGGGGCAGGCCGCCGTCGAGGTCCGGCTCGGCGACCTCCACGACCTGCCGCTGCCGGACGGCGCCGCGGACCGCGCCCGCACCGACCGGGTACTGCAGCACGTGGCCGACCCGGGCCGGGCGCTCGCGGAAATCCGCCGGGTGCTGCGGCCCGGCGGACGGCTCGTCACGGGCGAGCCGGACTGGGGCACCCTGACCGTCGACCACCCGGACGGCGACCTGTCGCAGGCCTACACCCGGTACGTCACCGAGCAGGCGGTGCACAACGCCCGCATCGGCAGCCGGCTCCCGCGGCTGGCTTCGGAGGCCGGGTTCGCGGTGTCGGCCGTCCTCCCGATCACCCCGGTCTTCCGGGACGTCCGCACCGCCGACCTGGTCCTCGGCCTGGAACGCTGCACCCGCCGAGCCGTCGCCGCCGGGTACTTCACCGAGGACGGGGCCGCCCGCTGGCTCAACCACCTCGAGAGCGGGCCCTTCTTCGCGGCCGTCACGTTCTACGTCGTGGTCGCGGAGCGCTGAGCGGGCCTCCGGCGCCCGATCCGCCCGTTCGGCGATCGTCTGCACCGCCGGCCGGGCGGTGGCCCCCGCCGCGGAGCGCGGCGGAGGCCACGTCGTCGTCCCGGAGCGGCCGGGCCCGGCGGCAACCTAGAGCTTCGGCTCCGGCTTCCAGTCGTGGACGAGGAGCCCGAGCAGCACCTCGTCCAGGAACTCGCCCATCACCCAGGCCGAGGAGCGCAGCACGCCCTCGCGGACGAAGCCGTTGCGTTCGGCGGAGCGCAGCATCGCGGTGTTGTCCGCCAGCGTCTCGATCTGCAGGCGCTGCAGGCTGCGCACCACGAAGCCGTAGTGACAGAGCACCGCGACCACGTCGGTGCCGTAGCCCTTGCCGCGGGCGGACGGCAGCAGGCCCAGCCCGATGTGCGCGGACCGGTGGTGGGTGTCGATGCCCCACAGGGTCGCGGTGCCGACCAGCGTGCCGCCGTCCAGCTCCACCACGGAGAACTGGACGAGCCCCTCGTTCGTGTCGTCCACCACGAGCCGCGGGTCCTTCGAGCCGGGCGCCATCGGCCGCCAGGGCCTGCCTTCGGCGCGCGAGGAGTTGACCACGTCGTCGTAGAGCTCGGTCCGCAGGATCGGAATGTCGTCCTCGTGCCGGGCCCTGAGCCCGACCGTGCTACCTCTAAGCATTCAGGCTTCCTATCCGGCCGGACCGCCCGGTGGCAACCCGATTTGCAGGGGCGGCGTCTCACGGATTCCGCGCGTGCGCAAAGAGGGCGCAGAGCTCATGAGAAGGCGCAACGTGGCGCGATAACCCACATGGGCGCCCGCCCGCATCCCCTGATCCCGGCGGCGCCGTATTGGTAAGGTACTGGTCAGTTTCGGGACGAGGGAGCTGCCATGTCGGGCGAGAGACCGGGGGGCGCAGTGAAGCGGACGCGGGTGCGCGAGCATCTGCGGGATCTGGTGGAGGCCCGCAGGCCCGGTGAGCCGATCCCGTCCGAGCGGGCGTTGTGCGAGGAGCTCGGGGTGTCCCGGCCGACGCTGCGGGCGGCGGTGGACGAGCTGGTGGCAACCGGTCTGCTGGTCCGCGAGCACGGGCGCGGCATGTTCGTGGCGCCGGAGAAGGTCGTCCAGGAGATGGCGATGGCCTCCGAGGGCAGCGCCTTCAGCGTGCCGCGGGCAGCAGGCAGCTGGGCCGGGCGGGTGCTGGAGTTCGAGACCGTGCCGGCCGGGGCACGGCTCGGCCGGCGGCTGCGGATCTCCCCCGCGGCGAAGCTGACCCGGATCGCCCGGCTGAGGCTGGTCGACGGTGAGCCGATGGCCATCGAGCACCTGCACGTGCCGGCCGCGCTGGTGCCCGGTCTGCAGCCGGCCGACATGGAGTCGGGCGACTTCTACGACCTGCTGCGCGAGCGGCACGGCGTCCGCGTCCGCGAGGCGGTGCAGTCGATCGAACCCACCGTCACCAACGAGAGCGAGTCCCGGCTGCTGGGGGTTCCGGTGCTCTCGCCGGCACTGCTGTTCGAGCGCCTGACCAGTGACGCGGACGGGCGGCCCATGGAGTACGTGCACTCGGTGTACCGCGGGGACCGCTACCGGATCGTCTCCCGGATCGCCTTCGACGACGGCCCGTCCGACACCACCGCGGGTGCACCCGGTGCGGGCCCCGGGCCCGCCGCGCACCACCCCGGCCTTCCGCCGGGCGGAGGGCCGGGCCGGCCCGGCGGGCGGAGCACTACCACGGGCGATGTCCAGCCCCCGGCCTGACACTCCGTCGCTGGGCCGTCCGCGGGACACCGCCGGGGCCGGCGGTTGGCGTGCGAGCCGTCCGGGGATCATCCGCCGGTATGAAGATCAGATCATCAGGTAGTCGCCGCAGGGTTGGGCCAATAGTCTGGGCCGGCCTCGGTCTCGTCCTGACGGCCTGCACCGCTCCCCCCGCCCGGCCCGCCGCTCCCCCGGTCACCGCCGCAGCCCCGGCCTCTGCCGCCGCCCTGCCGCCGGACGTCCCGGAACCGATCCCCTTCCTCGCCGAGCAGCACCAGGTCGACCCGGTGGTGGCCGCCCGCGCGGCGGCCGAACGCCAGGCCCGCGCCAAGGCCGAGCGCTGGCACCTGGACCGGCTGCCCGCCACCGCCCCTCCCCCGCCCGGGCAGCGCCCCGCGCTCGCCGCCGGACAGCCCGGGGTCACCCTGCGGGACGGCCTGCCGCCCGTCGTCCGGCGCGTCCCGACCGAGGACCGCGTCGTCTTCCTCACCATCGACGACGGCGCCGAGAAGGACCCGGAGTTCGCCCGGATGACCGCCGAACTCGGCATCCGCTACAGCACGTTCCTCTCCGGCTACCTCGCCCGCTCCGACTGGGGCTACTTCCGCGGCCTCACCGCCGACGGCCGGGCCACCGCCGGCAACCACACCCTCAACCACCGGGACATGCGCAAGCTGACCGCCGCCGAGCAGCGCACCGAGATCTGCGGCCAGCAGGACGAGATCGACCGCGAGACCGGCAGCAGGCCGCCGCTCTTCCGCCCGCCCTACGGCGAGTACACCGACGACACCCTGCGGGCCGCCAAGGAGTGCGGCATCCGCGCCGTCCCGCTGTGGAACGAGGAGGCCTTCCCCGACCGCATGGAGTACCGCCAGGCGGACCGGGTGCTGCACCCCGGCGACATCATCCTCACCCACTTCCGCGGGCCCAGGGAGTGGAACGGGACGATGACGGACATGCTGCGGCTGGTGCTGCGCACCGTCGAACAGCAGGGCTTCACGCTCGCCCTGCTCGACGACTACCTCTGAGCCCGGCCCGCTCGCCCTGACCGACCTGCCGGGCTTCCGCGCAGCGAGACCGCCGTCCCAGTATCCGGAAACGGATGGCAGCCCCCGCGGCCGCCGTGATCGACTGTGCGCTCCGCACGGAAGGAGCGCCGCCCATGTTGCCATCCCTCGACGGCCTGGTCTTCTCGCCCATCGGACGCGCCGAGCAGGGCGAGGTCGACGCCGCGACCAGCTTCGCCTACCGCGAGCAGGAGGGGCGCGTCTGGGCCTCGTACCAGGGCGGCGACATCGTGCACGGCCACCTCGTCGGCACCCGCGCCGGCGACACCCTCGACTTCCGGTACGTCCAGCTCAACCGGGACGGCGAGACCAGCAGCGGACACTGCGTCAGCACCGTCTCCCGGCTCGGCGACGGACGGCTGCGCCTCGACGAGACCTGGCGCTGGGAGTCCCGGCCCGGCACCGGGACCAGCGCGGTCGAAGAGGTCCTGCCGCCCGCCGGCTGACGCCGCTCCCACCACCACCGCCGCGTCCGAACCGCCCGGTCAGTCAGCCGAAGGAGCCCGCCCGTGTCCGACGCCCCCGCCCACCTCGTCCTGCCCGGCTACCAGAACTCCGGCCCCGAGCACTGGCAGAGCCGCTGGGAGGCCGCCGACCCCGGCTTCGTCCGGGTGCAGCAGGCCGACTGGGACAAGCCGCAGCTCGCGGACTGGGTCGCCGAGCTCGACCGGGCGGTCGTCGCCGCCGGCCGGCCCGTCGTCCTCGTCGCGCACAGCCTCGGCTGCATCACGGTGGCGCACTGGGCCGCCGGCCGCACCGACACCGCCGGGGTGCTCGGCGCCCTGCTCGTCGCCCCGGCCGACGTCGACACCGCCGAGGTCCCCGAGCTGTACGGCTTCCGGCCCGTCCCGCTGCAGCCGCTGCCCTTCGCGAGCACCGTGGTGGCCAGCAGCGACGACCCCTGGTGCACGATCGAGCGGGCGGCCGCCTTCGCCGCCGCCTGGGGCTCGCAGTTCGTCGGGGCCGGCGCCCTCGGGCACATCAACAGCGACTCCGGTCTCGGCGACTGGCCGGAGGGCCGCACCCTGCTCACCGACCTCGTCGGTCGGGCCGGGCCGGGCGGTCGGGCACAGCGCGGTCGGGCGTAGTACGAGGCCACCCTCGACTGGCCGGTCCAGTTCGGACCGGCCGCCGGATCGGCCCCCAGGTGGGCGAACCCGGGGAACGCCGGGGGCAGTTCACGCCCGCCCTCGAGGGTCAGCAGGCGCCGCCGCGAGCTGTACCGGAAGCCCGCCGCCCGCTGCCCGGCCAGCACCGGGCGGGCGGCACTGCGGCCGTCCGGGCAGCGCACCGACTCCGGAGCGAGTGCGGGATGAGTTCGTAGCACCGCTCGGGCTGCCACTCGGCGACCGACGCCGTCACCAGCCGTACGCCCGGCGCAGCCGGGACGGGACCGAGCGGGCCGACCAGGTCCACCCCCGCCAGCGCCTCGTCCCCCACCAGATCGACCGTGCCCGCCACCCCACGGCCCGCAGCCGGCCGGCCCCGGAGCACACGGGACACCACTCGGGGGTGCACCAAATGCCTTTGGCGCCTGCCCCTAGGGTGCTCGTACGACGAACCGTTCGGTCGGCCTACCGGAGGAGAAGCAGCAGCATGACCGCGACACCCGCCCCCGCCGTGGCGTACGTGACCAGCCGGGAGGCGCCGGACATGGAGGTGGAGGTGGCGCTGGCCGCCTTCGCCGGGCAGGGGCTGGCTGCCGAGCGGGTGGTGTGGGACGACCCGGCGGCCGAGTGGTCGCGGTACGACGTGGCGGTGGTGCGCAGCACCTGGGACTACATCGGGCGCCGGGCGGAGTTCCTGGACTGGGCGCGGCGGACGGCGGAGCTGACCCGGCTCTGCAATCCGGTGCCGGTGCTGGAGCGCAACACCGACAAGACGTATCTGCGGGAACTCGCCGGGGCCGGGGTGCCGGTGGTGCCGACCGCGTGGGTCGCGCCGGGCGGGCGGCTGGCCGACGGGACGGCGCCGTGGCCGGAGCTGGTGGTGAAGCCGACCGTGTCGTCCGGGGCCCGGGACACCGTGCGGACCACCGACCGGGCGGCGGCCGCCGCCCACGCCGAGAGCCTGACCGCGGCCGGCCGGACGGCGATGGTGCAGCCCTACCTGCCGGCGGTGGACGGTGAGGGCGAGACCTCGCTGGTCTTCCTGGGCGGCGGGTTCAGCCATGCGGTGCGCCGCGGGCCGATGCTCTCCGGGCCGGAAGGCCGGTTCGCGGACGAGGCCAGGGAGCCGGACGCCGATCAGCTGGCGGTTGCCGAGCAGGTGCTGGCGGCCGTGCCCGAGCGCTCGGAGCTGCTGTACGCCCGGGTGGATCTGGTGCGCGACGAGGACGGTGCACCGCTGCTGATCGAGCTGGAGCTGACCGAGCCGCGGCTCTTCCTGCAGTACGACCCGCAGGCCCCGGCGCGGCTCGCGGCGGCGGTGCGGGTGCTCGCGGGCTGATGCCTGTGCCGGGCCCGACCGGTCTGTCGGCGGTCCGTTGTCGGTGCGGCGTGCCAGGCTGGCCGCAGGCGATCCGTGACGACGAGGGGACGGCGATGGACAGGCAGGCCGAGGGCGCGTTCACGGTGGACAGCTGGGAGCCCGAGGTGGTCGACGAGCTGCCCGGCGCGACGCTGGCCCGGGTGAGGCTGACCAAGACCTTCCGGGGTGCGCTGGCGGGCACCAGTACCGTGCACATGATCAGCGCCGCGGACGGCGAGGGCCGGCCCGCCGCGTACACGGCTTTCGAGCGTTACACGGGTGAGCTCGACGGCCGCAAGGGCAGCTTCGTGCTGCAGCACTGCGCGCCGGGCAGCGGCGGCGAGCGGCTGGTGGTCGCGGTGGTGCCGGGCACCGGTACGGAGGAGCTGGCGGGGATCACCGGCCGGCTCGACATCCGGATCGACGACGAGGGCAACCACACGTACGCCTTCCACTACACCCTGGGCTGAGCCGGGCATGCGGACGGCCCGTTCCCCTGGTGGGGGAACGGGCCGTTGCGGTGCGCGGGGGCCGGGCCGGGTGTGGGGCCGCGGCGGTCGCGTACGGGTCTTACTTGGTCAGGCCGGCCTTGACCGAGCACACCGGCCAGGCGCCGGGGCCCTGCGCGGCCAGGACCTTCTCGGCGACGGCGATCTGCTGCGCCTTGGTCGCCTGGTGCGCGTTCGCGGCGTACGCGTGGCCACCGAACGCACCCCACGTGCTGGAGGTGAACTGCAGGCCGCCGTAGAAGCCGTTGCCGGAGTTGATCGCCCAGTTGCCCGAGGACTCGCACGCGGCGACCTTGTCCCAGGTCGACGCCGGGGCGGCGGAGGCGGTGTTCGCCGTGACGAGGCCGGCCACCGGCAGGACGGCCAGCGCGCCGCCCATGACGGCCATCCGCAGACGCTTGGTGCGCTTGGCGGCGGTGGAGGTGGCAGCGGCGGTCTCGTGACGGAAAAGCATGCGGTTCCCTTCGGGCACGCCCGGGACACACCCGGGCACGGGTCAGCAGACCCGATCGGCCTGCGGTTCATGGGGTACGGCGGCATCGGCATCACCAGGCCCTCGGGCCAGGCGGTCCGCCGCACTGGTTTCGAAGGTAGGGACCCACCACCCACGAAACAAGGTTCGACCACAAACCAGCAGGTCAGGGCACCGTTACCGGCCGTATCGATCTTTCGGGGCGAATCCGCCGGGCGCGATTTAGAGCGGATTCCGGCCCGTCGGCGGAGGGCTCCGGTGAGCCGGATCACGCAGATCCGCCGGTGATCCGGGCCACACGGTCGACACGGTGTCGACCGGTCGACCACGGAGCGCCCAACGAAGCCGGACACCGGTCGGCCCATCGTGTGGCCCGGGCCACAGCGCCCGGATCGGGCCCCCTCCCGGAGTGCCCGGTCAGCCCGTCGGCCAGGCCAGCCGGACGGCGAAGCAGAGCACCAGCCCGTAGCCGAACGCGTACGTGACGCGCCTGGTCCGCACGGTCAGCCGCGTCCCGGCGAACGCGCCGGCCGCGGCGAGCAACTGTTGCCAGACCAGGGAGGCCGCGAACACCGCACAGGCGAAGACGACGGCCACCGCCGTACCTGCGGCCGCCGCACCGCGGGCCGCGGTGAGCGCGGTGAAGTAGAGCGCCGTCGTCGGGTTGACCAGGGTCAGCAGTGCGAAGCGGACGAAGGAGCGCCGGGCCGTGCCGCCCTCGACCGGTGCGGCCGCGGCCCCGGGGGCCGACCCGCCGCGCAGCGACAGCAGGCCGCGGACCGCGATCGCCACCAGCACCGCGGCGGCCACCAGCCGCACCCACCGCTCACCGCCGCCGATCAGACCGACCAGCCTCGGACCGACCAGGACGGCGACCGCTGCGTACACGAAGTCCACCAGGGCGACCGCAGTCGCCGCGCTCGCCCCCTGGCGCAGACCGCGGCCGCCCTCCTGCAGCAGCAGGACGCCGACCGCGCCCAGGGGCATCGCCACGCCCAGACCTGCCGCAGCGCCCGCCGCAGCCGTGCTCACCAGGGAATCCGTCATCGCGCCAGGGTGACGGAGCCGGCCGCCCGGCGCGAGCGAGTTTTTTCCGCAGGTCACAACGGGCACGCCCGGCGGGTGCGGCCCGGCTGCGCGGTCGGCTACTGTCCACCGCACAACTGCCCGGTGCCTCGTACAGAAATCCGGTGCGATTTTCGTTATCCGGAGCCCGCGGAACGATCTCCCAGTACGACAGCAGCACAGCACGGGGCCGCACACCGGCCCGACCGAGAAGGTGGACCGCCATGGACAGTGACCGCGCAGCACTGCTGGTCGTGCAGGCCCGGGCCGGCGACCAGCGCGCCACGGACGAGCTGATCAGCGGGCACCTGCCTCTGCTCTACAACATCGTCGGCCGGGCACTGGGCGGGCACTCCGACACCGACGACGTCGTGCAGGAGACCCTGCTCAGAGCCATGGACGGCCTGCACGGCCTGCGCGACCCGGCCGGGTTCCGCTCGTGGCTGGTGGCCATCGCGATGAACCAGATCCGCCGGCGCCACCACGAGCGGATGCAGGCGGGTGCGGCGGGCGCCGGGCTGAGCGACGCGTACGACGTCGCCGACCCGGGGGCGGACTTCGTCGACCTCACCATCGTCCGGCTCGGCCTGTCCGGGCAGCGCCGCGAGGTGGCCGAAGCGACCCGCTGGCTCGACGAGGCCGACCGCGAGCTGCTCGCCCTGTGGTGGCTGGAGGCGGCCGGCGAGCTGACCCGCGGCGAGCTGGCCTCCGCGCTGGAGCTGCCGCCGCAGCACGCCGCCGTGCGGGTGCAGCGGATGAAGGGCCAGCTGGAGACGGCCCGCGTCGTCGTCCGCGCACTGGCGGTGGCCGACCGGTGCGGGACGCTCTCGGAGCTCACCATGCGCTGGGACGGCGTGCCGAGCGCGCTGTGGCGCAAGCGGATCGCCCGGCACGCCCGCGAGTGCGCGATCTGCTCGCGCCACTGGAGCGGCCTGTTCCCGGCCGAGGGGCTGCTGGCCGGCCTGGCCATGGTGCCGGTGTCGGCGGGCGACCTCGGCGCGCTGGGCGCCTACCTCTCGCCGGCCGCGGCTCCGCCGGCCCCCGCGCCCTCCACCGTGTCGCACCACGGCTCGCTGCCGCGTTCGCACCGGCGAGGCGGTGGCCGCGGCGCGCACCGCGGTGTCAGCGCCCGGCCGCGGGTGCCGCTGGCGGTCGGCGGCACGGTCGCGGTGACCGCCGCCACGGCCGCGATCATCGCCGTCGCCCTGCCCGACCCCGGCGGCCGGACGACCGCCGAGCCGCCCGTCCCGTCCGTGCAGGTGCAGGCGGCCCTCTCCAGCGAAGCGCCGCCGTCCCCCACGCCCACCCCGTCGCCGACGGCCTCCCCCTCGCCGTCCGCCAGTCCGTCGACCTCCCCCACGCCCACGCCCACGTCCACCCCGACGACGCCCAGGCCGACGCCGACCCGCTCGAAGAGCGCGAGCCCGGCCCCGACGACGCTCAGCATCAAGCAGCAGGTGGTCCAGCTGGTCAACCAGGAGCGCAGCAAGGTCGGCTGCACCCCGGTGAAGTCCGACGCCAAGCTGGAGCTCGCGGCGCAGCGCCACTCGGACGACATGGCGGCGCGGAACTTCTTCGACCACACCAACCCGGACGGCCAGGGCCCGCAGCCGCGGATCGACGCGGCGGGCTACAAGTGGAGCAGCTGGGGCGAGAACATAGCCCGCGGCCAGCGCGACGCCGCGGACGTGATGAAGAGCTGGATGAACAGCCCCGGCCACAAGGCGAACATCCTCAACTGCGGCTTCACCGACCTGGGCGTCGGGGTGCACCTGGGCGAGGGCGGCCCGTGGTGGACGCAGGACTTCGGCTCGGCGCCCTGACCGGGCGGGGCCGCCCGGCGGGCGGTGCGGGGCGACCGTGCACAATGGACGGGCAGGTACGCCCAGACACCGGGAGCACGGCCGTGAGCGAGGCAGTCCGCGACGAGAAGAACAAGCGCAGGGCGATGCTGATCCGCGCCTCGATCTACATCGCGGGCACGCATCTGTTCGCCGGCTTCGTGATCCTGCTGTTCACGCTCGGCGGCCGTCACTGAGTAGCGACAACGGCCCGGCTCCTCCATACGGGGGCCGGGCCGTCGGCGTGCCGCGCGGTCGTCAGCCGACCACGGCGAAGCCGTTCGTCCAGAGGGACTGGACGCGGCGCTTCTCGGCCGCGTTCGGGTAGGGGTTGGTGCAGGAGGTGCCGGGGCCGCCGCCGGACATCAGCTCGCTGCACGGGCCGGAGTAGTGGTCGGGCAGACCGAGCACGTGGCCGGTCTCGTGCGCGGTGACCCGGAGCGAGTTGTACTGCCGGTTCTGCGCGTAGTCGAGGAAGATGTAGCCGCGGCCGTGGCCGTCGGTGCTGGCGTAGGAGCCGCGGGAGTCGTTGCCCTCGTAGTAGCGGAAGTCGGCGTTGCTGCCGGAGCGCAGCTGGACGTTGCTCACCGAGCTGTTCCAGATCTGCGCACTGCGGGAGATCACGGTCGAGAAGGAGGGCGCCCGGCTGGCGTCGTAGGTGACGGTGACGGCCTTGAGGTAGGGGTGGGCGGCCTGCTTGGCCAGCGCCGACTTCATCACGGCCTCGTAGAACGCCTTGTTGCCGGCCTCCTCGGCGGCCGTGCCGGCGTGGGCCGTGCCGGTGTAGCCCTGGACGCCCTGCTGGACGGCAGGGGCCGCCGAGGCGGGCGCCGCGGCGGTGGCACCGGCGAGGGCGAGGCCGAGGGCAGCGGCGAGCACGGTCATGGAGCGTTTCATGTGGGGGACTCCATTCGCGGGTCCCGGGCCGTGGGGAGGCCGCGGGACACGGTGACGGTTGATGCACCGAGCTTGGGCCAGCGGACCGGGAGCGCGGAGATGCCAACCGGTGATAGCACCGTGCAATACCCCTGGCAGCGAAGATCTTTGACGTTCCGTGAGCAAATCTTGGCATGCACTTGGCGGATCGGGGGTGCCTGGTTATGCTCCCGTCGTGGAGCTCGACGTCAGACACCTGCGTGTACTGTGCGCGATCGCGGACACCGGCAGCGTACGGAAGGCCGCCCGCCGGCTCGGCATGACCCAGCCCTCCCTCACCACCCAGTTGCACCGCATCGAACGGGCCATCGGAGGAAGGCTGTTCACCCGCGAGCAGACCGGCAGCCGGCCCACCCCGCTCGGCCACTCGGTGCTCTCCCGGGCCAGACCCGTCATCAGCGGCATGGACGCCCTCCTCGCCGCCGCCCGCGAGGAGGCCGCCGGCACCGGACGGAGACGCCTGCGGATCGGCAGCGTCGGCAGCCGCGCCGTCGCCGCCTGGCTGCGCCGCGTCCACGACCGCCTCCCGGACACCGACACCACCATCCACATCGACATCTCGGCCATCGCCCTGCTGCACATGGTCGCCGCCGACCAGCTGGACATCGCCTTCGTCCACGAGAGCGAGGGCTTCCCGCTGCGGCTGCCGGCCGGCGCCGCACAGCGCGTCCTGATGGCCCGCGAACCGCAGTTCGTCGCCCTGTCCGAGGGGCACCCGGCCGCCGCCCAGTCCGTCGTCCGGCTCGCCGACCTGGCCGGGGACACCTGGATGGTCGACCCCACCGCCGACCACGAATACGCGGCGCTGCGGCGGGTGTTCGCCGAGGCCGGGCTCGACCCGCGGGTCGTCCAGGTCCGCGACAACGCGACCGCCGCCGAACTCGTCGCCTCCGGCGAAGCGGTACGCCCCTGCCAGCCGACCTCGCCGCCCGGGCCGGGCACCGTACTACGACCGGTGCAGGGCGACCCGTTCGCCGTACGGCTGCTGCTCACCTGGCGGCCCGGCGCGGTCGGCGGCCAGGTGCTCGACGACCTCTACACCGACCTCCGGCGGGCCTACCTCGACCTGGCGAGCGTCAACCCCGCCTACCGCGCCTGGCTCCGCCGCCACAACCGCTCCCTGCGCCACCTCCTCGCCCCCGCGGGGGCCTGAGACGCGTTGTTGAGGCAACTGGGCCCCTATGGGCTGCCCTGGTGCGGGTCACCGGGCGGGCCGTAGCCGCCTCCGCCGGGGGTTTCGATGACCAGGACGTCCTCGGCGGCGACCTCGGCCGAGTCGCAGCCGGCCAGGTGCTGGACGGTGCCGTCGGCGCGTTCGATCCGGTTGGCGCCCAGGGCGCCGGGTTCGCCGCCCGCCAGACCGTACGGGGGGACGCGGCGGTGGCCGGTGAGCAGGCTGACGGTCATCGGCTCGCGGAACCGCACCCGGCGGACGGCCCCGTCGCCGCCGTGCCAGCGCCCTGCGCCGCCGCTGCCCGGCCGGACCGCGTACTCCTCCAGCAGCACCGGCAGCCGCCACTCCAGCACCTCCGGGTCGGTGAGGCGGGAGTTGGTCATGTGGGTCTGGACGACGGAGGCGCCGTCGAAGCCGTCCCCCGCTCCGGAGCCGGAACCGAGGGTCTCGTAGTACTGGTGGCGGCGGTTGCCGAAGCTCACGTTGTTCATCGTGCCGGAGCCCTCGGCCTGCACTCCGAGCGCCGCGTACAGGGCGCCCACCAGGGCCTGCGAGGTCTCCACGTTCCCGGCGACCACGGCCGCCGGGTGCTCGGGTGCCAGCATCGACCCGGGCGGTACGACGATCCGCAGCGGGCGCAGGCAGCCGTCGTTGAGCGGGATGTCGTCGGCCAGCAGGGTCCGGAAGACGTACAGGACGGCGGCGGTGACCACCGCCGAGGGAGCGTTCAGGTTGCCGGGGAGCTGCGCCGAGCTGCCGGTGAAGTCGACGGTGGCGGTGCGGTGTTCGCGGTCGACGGAGACCCGGACGGCGATCACCGCCCCGGAGTCCGTCTCGTAGCGGTACTCGCCCTCCTCCAGCCGGTCGACCACCCGGCGGACGGCCTCGGCGGCGTTGTCCTGGACGTGCCGCATGTACGCCTGGACGACGTCCCGCCCGAAGTGGTCGATCATCGCGCCGACCTCCTCGACTCCCTTGCGGTTGGCGGCGATCTGGGCGCGCAGGTCGGCGAGGTTGGCGTCCGGGTTGCGCGAGGGGTGGGTCGCGGAGGCGAGCAGTTGCCGCGTCTCGGCCTCGCGCAGCCGGCCGTCCTCGACGAGCAGCCAGTCGTCGAAGAGGACGCCCTCCTCCTCGATCCGGCGGCTGGCGGCCGGCATGGATCCGGGGGTCAGCCCGCCGATCTCGGCGTGGTGCCCGCGGGAGGCGACGAAGAACAGGATCTCCTCACCCTCGCCGTCGAAGACCGGGGTGACCACGGTGATGTCGGGCAGGTGCGTGCCCCCGTGGTAGGGGTCGTTGACGGCGTACGCGTCGCCGGGCCGGATCGAGCCGTGGCGGCGGCGCAGCACCTCCTTGACGGTGGTGCCCATCGAGCCGAGGTGGACGGGGATGTGCGGGGCGTTGGCGACCAGGTTGCCGTCCGGGTCGAAGAGGGCGCAGGAGAAGTCCAGCCGTTCCTTGATGTTGACCGACTGCGCGGTGGACTCCAGCCGGGCGCCCATCTGTTGGGCGATGGCCGTGAAGAGGTTGTTGAAGACCTCCAGCAGCACCGGGTCCGCCTCGGCGGTGGCGTCGGCCTCGGCGGGTGCGGCGGTGCGTTCCATCAGGAGGTGGCCGAGCGGGCCTGCGGCGGCCTGCCAGCCGGTGTCCACCACGGTGGTGGAGCCCGCTTCGGCGATCACCGCAGGACCGGCCACCGTCTGCCCGGGGTGCAGGAGTTCGCGCTGGAGCAGCGCGGCCTCGTGCCACGCCCCGTCGCTCCACAGCCGGACCTGCTCGGGCTCTCCGGCGGGCTCCTCGTCGGCGGGCGCTTCGTCGGCAGGCTCCTCGTGGGCAGGGTCCTCGCCCCCGGCTGCGCCGAGCGGGGTGAGGTCGGGCTGTTCGGTGAGGCCGGCGGCCTCCACGGCGAGGGACTCGACGACGATCGGACGGTCCATCAGGAAGGAGTAGAGCGTGCGGTGTCCGTCCTCGAAGGCCTCGGTCATGGCCTGCGGCCCGGCGAGTTCCACGGGGACGGCGGTGTCGGTGCCGTCGTAGCGGAGGTGGGCGCGGCAGGTGGTGCGGATGCGGTCGGCGGGCACGCCCTCGGCGAGCAGTTCGGCGCGCGCGGCCTCGGTCAGCTCCTCGGCCAGCGCGTCGATCCGCGGCATCGCGGCGGGTTCCAGTGCGGCTTCCACGGACTGTTCGCGCAGCACGGCGGTGTCGGCGAGCCCGATGCCGAGGGCGGACAGCACTCCGGCCATCGGCGGGACGATCACGGTGCGGATGCCGAGGGCGTCGGCGACCGCGCAGGCGTGCTGGCCGCCCGCGCCGCCGAAGGTGGTCAGCGCGTACCGGGTGACGTCGTGGCCCTGTTGGACGGAGACCCGTTTGACCGCGTTGGCGATGTTGGCGACGGCGATCCGCAGGTAGCCGGCGGCGACCTCCTCGGGGCTGCGGTCGTCCCCGGTGTGCTCGCGGATCTCCGCGCTGCGGGCGGTGAAGGCCTGCCGGACGGCGTCCAGGTCGAGCGGCTGATCGCCGTCCGGGCCGAACACAGCGGGGAAGTGGGCGGGTTGGATGCGGCCGAGCATCAGGTTGGCGTCGGTGACGGTGAGCGGGCCGCCGCCGCGGTAGCAGACCGGTCCCGGTACGGCGCCGGCGGAGTCCGGGCCGACCCGGTAGCGGCTGCCGTCGAAGTGCAGCACCGAGCCGCCGCCCGCGGCCACCGTGTGGATGGCCAGCATCGGGGCGCGCAGCCGGACGCCGGCGACCTGGGTGGTGAACACCCGCTCGTAGGCGCCCGCGTAGTGCGACACGTCGGTGGAGGTGCCGCCCATGTCGAAGCCGATCACCCGGTCGTGTCCCGCGAGTTCGGACATCCGGGCCATGCCGACGATGCCGCCGGCCGGGCCGGACAGCACGGCGTCCTTGCCGCGGAAGTGCCCGGCCTCGGCGAGCCCGCCGTTGGACTGCATGAACATCAGCCGCACCCCGTGCAGCTTGTCCGCGACCTGCTCGACGTAGCGGCGCAGCACCGGCGAGAGGTAGGCGTCCAGCACGGTGGTGTCGCCGCGCGGCACCAGCTTCATCAGCGGGCTCACCTCGCTGGAGAGCGACAGGTGCGGGAAGCCAGCACGCCGGACGGCCGCGCCGACGGCCTGCTCGTGCTCCGGGTGCAGGTGGCTGTGCAGCAGGGCGACCGCGACCGAGCGGATGCCGTCCCGGTGCGCGGCCTCCAGTTGTTCGGCGAGTGCGTCCAGGTCGGGCGGGCGGAGCACGGTGCCGTCGGCGGTGATCCGCTCGTCCACCTCGATCACCCGCTCGTGCAGCAGCTCGGGCAGGAGGATCTCGCGGGCGAAGATGTGCGGGCGGTTCTGGTAGCCGATCCGCAGGGCGTCGCCGAAGCCGCGGGTGACCACCAGGGCGGTGCGCTCGCCGCTGCGGGTCAGCAGGGCGTTGGTGGCGACCGTGGTGCCCATCCGGACGGTGTCGATCGGCACCCCGTCGAGCGGCTCCTCGGGGCCGAGGCCGAGCAGGGTGCGAATGCCCTGCACGGCCGGGTCCCGGTGCCGGCGGTCCTCGGAGAGCACCTTGCAGGTGAGGATGCGGCCGTCCGGCCGCCGGGCGACGACATCGGTGAAGGTGCCCCCGCGGTCCACCCAGAACTGCCAACCCGGTGCTGCCACGACCGCCTCCCAGCGGGAACCCGAGCACGTCCAGTCTCCGGCCCGGCCGCCCGGGCCCGCAAACAGGGGATACTGGTCGTAGACATGGACAGGTCGGTGAGTGGCGATGTCGGCCGTGGTGCTGGGGGTGTGCCGCGAATCCCTTCCGGGTGAGCGGCGGGTGGCGCTCGTGCCGCGCTCGGTCCCGGCCGTCCGCCAGCTGGGTGTGCGCGTCCTGGTCGAGACGGGCGCCGGCGCCGCCGCGGGTTTCCCGGATGCGGCGTACACGGCGGCGGGGGCCGAGATCGTTCCCGCCGGGGAGCTGCCGGCCCGTGCGGACGTCCTGGCCGCGGTGCGCCGGCCGCCCGCGGAGACCGTCGACCGGCTGCGCTGGGGGCAGCTGCTGCTCTGCCTGCTGCGGGCCGGGCAGGTCCCGCACCTCGTCCGGCGCTGGGCGGACGCCGGGCTCACCCTGATCGGCACCGATCCCCCGCCGCTGCCCGGGATGCCCGGCGTGCCGGCCGGACGGTTCGACGCGGGCTGCGGCCAGGCGGCGCTGGCCGGGTACAAGGCCGTCCTGCTGGCCGCGGACCGGCTCGGCCGGGAGCTGGCCGGCGGGGTCGCCGAACCCGCGCTCGTCCTGGTGCTGGGCGCGGGCCCCGCCGGCCTGCGGGCGATCGACACGGCGCGCCGGCTGGGCGCCACCGTCCACGCGTACGCCGCCGGCCGGGCCGCACAGGCCGCGATCGCCGCCCAGGGCGGCTTCGTGCTGCCGCTCGGCTCCTGGGACGTACGGCGGCGCGGGGCCGTGCTGTCGCGCTTCGACGTGGTCGTCAGCAGCAGTGAGTCGGTGCCCATGCCGATCGACACCGCGGCCGTGCGGTCGCTGCGCCCCGGCTCGGTCGTGGTCGACCTGGCCTGCGACGCCGACGGGCGCACCGTCGAACCGGCCGTCCCCGCCACCGAGCGCACGGTCGGCGGTGTCCTGGTGATCGGCGCCGGCGACCTGGCCGCCGCCGTCCCGGCCACCGCCTCCACGGCCTATGCGCGGGTGGTCGCCGACCTGCTGGCCGCCCTCGTCCCGGACGGGCTGCTGGCCGTCGACCCCGCCGACCCCGAACTCGCCGGGCTGCTGATCGCCCACGGCGGCACCGTCGTCGACGATGCCGTCGCCCGTCGGCTGCGGGAGGCCACGGCCGCGGCCGGGCTGCCCTGACCGGTCGTCAGTGCGTGCCGGGCGCCGCCTGCTTCGGGGGCAGGCCGCCGACGAGGCCGGTGGCGTGGTCGATGACGTTGCCGTTGCTGCAGTTGTTCACGTGGTCACCGACCCAGTCACCCAGGACCGGGACCACGGCCACCTCGGCCAGGCAGACGGCAGCGGCCGTGAAGTTCCAGTTGTTGGCGGCGTTGACGCCGCCGCCGAAGTTGCTGTCGTTGTCGGCCCGCGCGGAGGCGGCCGGGGCGAGCAGGGCAAGGGTGAGCGCACAGAGCGCGGTGATCTTCTTCATGGGCTGCGCAACGACGCCCCGGGGCGGCCGTCACCGCGCCTGGTCCGTCCGCAGCAGGGCCGGCACCCCTGGGGTGGAAACGGTCACTCCGCGGAGGTGAAGAGGTCCGCGTGGCGCGCGGCGGAGAGGGCGAGGTCCGCGCAGCGCCGGTAGTAGCCGCACAGCAGGACGGCGTCGACCAGGTCCGCGCGCTCCACGGACGGGTCGGCGGCGAGCAGCCTCCCGTACAGCAGGGCCTGCCGGCGGTCCAGCTCGGCGGCGTCGCCCTCCAGCCCGGCGAGGCGTCCGGGGCGGGCCTCGCGCAGGGCTCCGGCGGCCCGGTCCAGCATGGCGAGGGCGAGCGAGGCCGTCGGCCGCAGGACGGCCCGCAGGTCCTCCGGCAGCGGGCCGCGGGAGCGGCGCACCCAGGCGATCTCCCCCGTCCGGCGGGCGAGTTCGGCCAGCTGCTGGACGTCCGCGCCCAGGTGGACCTCGGCGAGCAGCGCCCTGGTGCCGCGCGGCTCGGGGTCGTGGCGGGCGAGCAGCGCGGCGGTGTCCTCCTCGATCGCGGACTCCAGCGGCTGCAGGGCACGCTCGGCCTCGGCCAGGGCGGCGTCCGCCGGACCTTCACCGGCCGGGGCGGGCCCGGCACCGGACGGACCCGGGGTGCCGGGGGCCGCGAGCGCCGCGTCGGATGCGCAGCGCACCGCCTCCACGGCGAGCCCGAGGAGCACCGCCGGCCGGGCGGTCGCCGGTTCGCGGGTGTGCTGGGGCATCGTTCGACTCCTCCCGCCGCGGGCCCCTCCTCCCTCCATCGTGGTCCGGTGCGACGGCTCGTGCAGCCTTCCCGACCGCGGTGCGGTCCGGGCTCAGTACCCCTGCGGAAGGTCGAGGATGTCGTCGACCGGGCGGCGCGGGGTGGCCGGGCCGGGCGGGCCGTAGCCGCAGCGGAGGACGAGCTGCACGTGGCCGGGGCCCTCCTCGGGGTCGCGGAGCAGCGGGCGGGTGTCCGGCCACTCCACCGCCTGGTGGAGGACCGAGAGCCGCAGGCCGTACAGGGTGGCGAGCAGCCAGACCCGTTCCATCGCCTGCCCGGCCCGCAGCCAGTCCGCCGGGCGGTCGCCGTGGGTGGTCAGGGTGGCCAGCTGCGGCAGTGCCTCGAAGCGGGCGGTGGGCGGCTGGGGCAGCGTGGCGGGGCCGGGCGGCCGGCCGGTGAAGCTGCGCATCGGCACCCGGGCGTCGTGATCCTGCGGGCCGAGGGCCGAGGCCGGGATGCCGTCCACGGCGGGTGCCTCGGGGCGCAGCCAGGAGCGGGTCTCGGCCTGCCGGGCCACGTCCGCGGCGATCCGGGCCTCGGCCTCCGCCGTGAGGTCGAGGACGCGCCGCACGCCGGCCTCCTCGAGGACCGCCATCGCCGCGCCCTCCGCCCGGGCTGCGGCGGCGAGTTCGCCGAGCACCGCCTCCGGGACGTCCCGGTTGGTGAACGGCTCGCGGCTGGAGTGCCGCCGGAACAGCGCCGGGTAGAGGTCCCGGCCGAACGGCGGCGGAGCGTCGGCCGGACGGCGCGCCGACAGGTCGACGACGGCCAGCGGGTCACGGCCCGCGCTGCCGGGCGTCAGCCGGACCACGGGGTCGCGCCCGAGCTGGACCGCGGCCACCCGCAGGTTGAGCAGGGCGGCGCCGACCGAGATGTGCAGCGCCCGGCCGTCCGGGTCGGTGACCGGAACGGCCCGCCGGTAGTCCGCGAACACCTCCAGCCGGCGCAGGTCCGCGCTCGGCCGGAAACGCCACGGCTGGCTGTTGTGCAGGGAAGGAGCGGCGCCTCCGGCGGCGGCCAGGGCGCGCAGCTCGTCCGGGGTGGGGCCTGGCTGGATCATGGTGATCTCTCCTTGCCGCCGGGTTCCGTCGGTACTCCGAGCGTGCGCCTCCGGCGGCTGCCCGGGACAGGGCCCAACGGCCCGGTACCGACCGCCGGAAGGCCCGTCGACCCGGCCGGGCCGGGCGGCGGCCGGGCAGCACCCGGGCAGGGACGTGCGGCGGGCCCGGCGGCCCTGGTCCGGCCGGGGCCGCCCGCGGTCCGCTGGAAGCCGCGGCCCGGCACCCGACGGCGGGCCGGGACCACCGGAGGACACCGTGCCGACCGACACCCGTCGCAGCGCCCCGCCGCAGCTCCTGCACACCTCGTGCGCCCGGACGATCGCCGTCTCCCCGCTGGCACCCGGCGTCCTTCCCACCGGCGGCGGGCGGGTCGTCCTGCACACCGTCCCCGAGCCGCACGGCACCACCGAGGTCTGGGCCTCCCTGACACCCGCCGAGGCCCGCCGGCTCGCAGCCCTGCTGCTCCACCAGGCCGACGCCGCCGACACCGGCAGCGCGGCCTGACCCGAGCGGCACCGCGCCGGGCCCTGGGGCGACCGGGGGCGCGGGGCCCCTGGGTGGCATGCCCGGCAGCCGTGGTGTCCGGGGGTGGTCGAGGCCGGGTGGTGGGGGGATGCGACGATGGGGGCATTGTGATCGTCTGTCAGCTCCGCCTCCTGCGTGTCGCGGTCTTCGCCACCGTGTGCGTGGCGCTGGCCGCGGCCGGGCACTGTGCCGTCTCCGGCGGCGAGGTGCGGCCGGGGGTGCTCGGGCTCGCGGTCGCGGGGACGGCCGCCGGCACCTGGGTGCCGGCAGGGCGGCGGCGCGGGCTCGGCCCGGTCGCCGCCTGGATGATCACCGCCCAGGCCGCGCTGCACCTGCTGTTCGAACGGACGTCGCCGGCGCCTGCACCGCCGTCCGCGGACCTGCTGCGCCTGCTGCTGTGCGTGCACGGCGAGACCCCGGCCGGGGTCGATCCGGTGCAGCTGGCGCAGGCGGCCGGGCTGGACCCGGCGCTGCTGGGTGCGGCCGGAAGTTCCGCGCACGCGGGGCACCACGCGGCCGCGGCCGGCTCGTCCGGCCTGCTGCACGGCATGTCGGCCGGGATGGTCGCCGCGCACCTGCTGGCGGCGTTCGCCTGCTCGCTGCTGCTGTGGCGCGGGGAGGCCGCACTGGCCGCGACGGCCGCCGTCCTCCGAACGCTGGCCGATGTCCTCGCGCCGCTGGTGCTGCTGCTCTCGCCGTACCGGCCGGAGGCACCGCGGGCGGTCCGCCCGGTGGTGCGCGGTGCGCGTCGGCCCCGGCGGCCGGCGCTGGCGCACGCGGTGGTCAGACGGGGGCCGCCGGCGCTGCTGCCGGCCGTCTGAACAGCCCGCCGTCCCCGGGGTCGTCCCCCGCTGCGGCAGCGGGCCGGTTGCCGCTGCGCTCCCGGTGCCGTCCGCCGGGAGGGGCAGTGGCCGGGCCGGCGTGTGCCCCGACCGGCCGGTGCGCTCCGGGAGTGCCGTCGCTGCGGTGAAGTCCGCGGCCGTGCGGCGCGGTTCGGCGCGCCCCGGGGCGGGGTGCCGTCGGCCGGTGACCGTCGGCGGCGCGCCCGTGGGGTGGCGCCGCGCGCTCCTTCCTGCCGTCAGGAACCCTCATGAGAACTCTTGTCCGTCCCGCCCCCGTCCGTCGTGCCCCCCTCCGTCGCGATGCCGAGGCTGCCGAGCAGTTGCCGCGTCCAGCCCTCGGTGGGGCCGGGTGCGGCCCGCGTCAGGGCCTGCAGCCGGTGGGCTGCGGCCAGCCAGTCGGCGCAGTCGGCGCAGTGCGGTCCGCCGTCCGTCGCGGGTGCTTCGCCATCGAGCTGCGCGGACGCCGCCGCGCGGTAGTCGGCACAGGTCATCCGCCCATGCTCCCGCACGGTGCGGTGCGGACGGTAGCGCCGTCCGCACCGGGAGACTGCGCGAGGCGGGTGGCGCGCCGTGGATGACGTCCGACTGACGGAACTCGCCCTGGCGGCAAGGCTCGGCCGGACGGAGGACGTGGAGGCCTTCGTCCGGGCCACCCAGCGCGACGTGTGGCGGTTCGTGGCGCACCTCGCGGGCACCGATGCCGCGGACGACCTGGCGCAGGAGACGTTCCTGCGGGCACTGCGCAGCCTGCCCGGTTTCGCGGGCCGGTCCTCGGCCCGGACATGGCTGCTGTCGATCGCCCGGCGGACGGTGGTGGACCGCTACCGCAGCGCCGCCGTCCGTCCCCAGCACGCAGCACTGCCGGACTGGGAGGAGGCCGCGGAGCGCCAACAGCCGCGGTTGACCGCCGGGTTCGAGGACGGGATCGCTCTGGGCGACCTGCTGGCACGGGTGCCCGAACAGCGGCGCGAGGCCTTCGTGCTGACCCAGGTGGTCGGGATGAGCTACGGGGAGGCGGCCGAGGTGGCGGGCTGCCCGATCGGCACGGTGCGCTCACGGGTGGCCCGGGCCCGGGAGCAACTTGTGGGTCTGCTGCGGGAGGCGGAGACCGCGGGCGGTGCGCCCGGGATCGAGGTCCCGGCGGGCGCCGCGGGCTGACCTCCCGGGCGTCGGGCGCGCAGCCGGAATTGGTCCGGGTGTTCGGGAACCGCCTGCCGGTTGCGCCCGACTGGTGGGACGGGCATCGGCCGGCGGTGCCCGTCCCACCCCGGAAGGACCCGCGATGACCGGCACGGCCGACCCTGCAGCCCCGCCGCAGCAGGACCGTTGGGGTCTGGTGGCGGTGGCGGGGCTGCTGTCGTTCGCCGCACTGCTGGACATGAATGCGGTCAACCTGGCGCTGCCGTCGATCGCACGGGACCTCGCCGTGCCGGAGCGGACGGCGCAGTGGGCCGCGCTCGCCTACCAGCTGCCGGTGGTGGCCCTGCTGCTGCCGGCCGGACGGTGGCTGGACGGCGTCGGGCTGCGTGCCGCGGTGCAGCCGGCGGTGGTCGGCTTCGCGGCCTGCGGAACGGCGGCCGCCCTGGCGCCCGGGGCGGGCTGGCTGATCGCGGCGCGGGCGGGGCAGGGCGTGTTCGGTGCGCTGGTGTTCGTCCTGATGCCGGTGGTGGCCGCGCGGGCGGTCCGACCCGCCCTGCGGGCACGGGCGTTGAGTGTTCCGGCCACGCTCGGCCCACTGGGCGCGGTCTCCGGGCCGGCGCTCGGCGGGCCGCTGCTGGACGCGGTGGGTTGGCGGGCGGTGTTCCTGCTGGCATTGCCCGTCTGCGCGGCCGCGCTGTGGACGGTCCGGAGGGCCGCGCCTCCCGGCCACGGGCTGCACGACGGGCCCGCATCCGGATCGCAGAGCTCCCCGCGCCCCGGCTCCGGCACCCGTCTGCCCCCGAAGCCGAGCCCTGGGCCGGCCCTGGCCGATACCGCGCTCGTCGGCGGGGCGGTGGCGGCGGTGCTGCTGGCGCTGACGCTGTCGCCCGGACGGTTCGGCCTTGCGGTACTCGTGACCTCCGCGGCCGTCCTGGCCGCGGTGTGGCTGCGGCGGCCGGCCGGGCGGGCAGCCGTGGCGGTGCTGTCGCCGGTGCACGGCACCGTCACGGCGCTGGCCGCGGGCGTCGCGGGCATGCAGTACCTGCTCGCCCTGCACCTCCAGCGGGACGCCGGGGTGAGCGCGACCGCCACCGGCCTCACCATGCTGTGCTTCCCGCTCGCGATGGGCCTGGCGGGGCAGGCGGGCGGGCGGCTCGCCGGGCGGCTCGGCGCGCGCCGTACGGCCGTTGCGGGCGCTGCGGTGACGGCGGCCGGGCTGCTGCTCCTGCTGGGCGGCTCCGGGGCGCCGGCCGACAGCGCGTGGCGCCTGGCGGTCGCGGGCTGCGGCATGGGCCTGTACGGCGGCCCGGTGCAGGCCCTGGCGCTGCAGTCCGCCCCGCCCGGCCGGCTGGGCTCCGCCGGCTCGGTCGTCCAACTCGCCCGCAGCCTGGGCTTCGCCGTGGGGCCCGCGCTCGCGACGGCCGCCGCCGGGGCCGGAGGCGTCCGCGGAGGGCTCGCGGCGGCGGCGGCCTGTGTCGGCGCCGCCGCCGTCCTGCTCGCCGTCACCGGCCGCAACCACACCTGATTCCACGTCAGTCCACCGATCGCAAGGACACCCCATGACCGCGTCCGGACCCGTCTGCCCGTTCTCCGCGGGCACCGCCCTGCCCGATCCCGTTCCGCTGTACGGGCGGGAGTTCAAGCGGGACCCGTACCCGCTGTACCGCCGGATGCGCGAGGCCGGGCCGGTGCACCGTGTGCGGTTCCCGTCCGGCATCACCGCCTGGCTGGTCACCGGGTACCGGGCCGCCCGGGAGGCCCTCTCCGACCCGCGGCTCGGCAAGAACCATGCGCTGGGCAACGCGAATTGGCGTCGGCTCGCCTCGATCATGCCGGAGCCGCAGCACTCCCGGCTGCAGGTGCACCTGCTGCACCAGGACCCGCCCCGGCAC
Source organism: Kitasatospora dryopteridis (assembly GCF_050749075.1). Classification (NCBI taxonomy): domain Bacteria; kingdom Bacillati; phylum Actinomycetota; class Actinomycetes; order Kitasatosporales; family Streptomycetaceae; genus Kitasatospora; species Kitasatospora dryopteridis. The sequence continues at coordinate 1,208,098 of NZ_CP192749.1, forward strand.
ACCGCCCTGCGCGCCCTGGTCGCGGACGCCTTCGCGCCGCGCCGGGTGGAGGCGCTCCGTCCCCGCCTGCAGGAGCTCGCCGACGCCCTGGTCGACGAACTCCCCGCCACCGGCGGGGCCGACCTGGTGGCCGGGTTCGCGGCCCGCTACCCGTTCCGGGTGCTGGCCGAGGCCATCGGCCTGCCGCCTGCCCTGGCCGACCGGTTCGACCGGGACTGGGGCAAGGTCGTGCAGCCGGTCGGGCCGCAGGACCCGGGCCGCCCTGCGTACGAGGCCCGGCTGCGCTGCCTGGAGGCGTACATCGCCGAGGTGGTCGCCGACCGGCGCGCCGCACAGAGCGGCGGCCCGGACGGCCCCGGTCTGCTCGCCCGGCTGGTCGCCGCGCACGACGCGGGCGAACTGACCCGCCCGGAGCTGGACTCGATGGTGTTCCAGCTCCTCGTCGCCGGTCAGGAGCCGGTCACCAACCAGATCTCCACCATGCTGGTGGCCCTGCTCCGGCACCCCGGCCAGTTGGCGAGGCTCCGCGCCGAGCCCGCCCTGCTGCCCCGGGCGGTGGAGGAACTGCTGCGCCACGACGGCGCGTTCGAGCTCACCACCTGGCGGTTCTTCGCCACCGACAGCGACCTGCACGGCACCCGCATCCCGGCCGGCGACTCGGTGATCGTCTCGCTGGCCGCCGCGGGCCGCGACGGGACGCAGTTCCCGGACGCCGACGCGCTCGACCTCGGCCGCTCCCCCAACGCCCACCTGGCCTTCGGCCACGGCGTCCACTTCTGCCCGGGCGCGGCCCTCGCCAGGGCCCAACTGCAGATCGCGCTCGGCACTCTGCTGGCCCGGCTGCCCGGGCTGCGGCCGGCCGGCGACCTGGACGCCCTGGAGTGGATCCCCGCCGTGCTCGCCCGCGGCACCGAATCGCTGCCCGTCGCGTACGACCGCCGCCTCTGAGCCCCGATCCGCAAGACCCGCACCGCCCGTCACCGCCTGCACCGCACCGTCCCGTGGAGTCCCGTATGCCGCCCGCCGGCACCCTCACCGCACCCCTCGCCCCGCCCTCGGTCGCCCGCACCAGCGCCGCCGTCCTGGAGCTGCTGCTCCCGCACCGCCGTGCCGCGGACGGCGCCGGCAGCGTGCCGGCCGCGGCCTTCCCGGCCCAACTCCGGCGGATCGCCGGCTTCGTGGCCGCCGGGGAGCCCGTCGTCCTCACCCTGCCGGGATTCCCGTGCAAGTCGCCGAGCCCCGCCAAGGTGCTCGGGCACCTGCCGGACGAGGGCGAACGGCTCTCCCTGGCCTTCCTCGACGGGCTGTGCGCCGCGGTGGAGGAGGTCCACCCGCCGGGCGCGCGGATGGTGATCTGCTCGGACGGCCACGTCTTCGGCGACCTCATCCAGGTGCCGGACGCGCACATCGACGCCTACGCCGACGAACTCGCCGCAGTGATCAGCCGCGAGGGCCTGCACCGGCTCTCCCTCTTCGACCTGCGGGACATCCTCGGCGACCTGCCGTACGACGCCAAACGGGCGCTGGTGCACGAGCGTTACGCACCCCGTCTGGAGGAGTTGCGGGCCGAGGTCCGCACCGACCCGGACACCCTCGCCCTGTACCGGGGGATCACCCGCTTCCTGCTGGACGACACGGTCGGCTTCACCGGCAGCAGATCCGCGCTGCAGCGCGCCTGCCGCCGCCGCGCGTACGGGGTGGTGCAGCGCAGCCGGGCCTGGGGCGCGCTGATCGAGGAGCACCATCCGCGGGCGGTGCGGCTGTCCATCCATCCGCAGCGGCCGGGCGCGGAGAAGTTCGGTCTGCGGCTGCTCGACGCCGCGGACGCCTGGACCACGCCCTGGCACTCCTGTGTGCTGCTGCGCGCCGACGGCGGACGGGAGTTGGTGCACCGGGCGGTGGCGGAGCGGCGCGGCCGGCCCGTCCTGCGGGACGGCCGCCCCAGCCACTTCGAGGAGTGCTGAGGCCCGGCCTCCGGTCGCTGCGGGTCAGTGCGCGAGAAGTGCACTGGCCAGCGCGACGTGCACGGCGGTGCCGCAGCCGATGCTCAGCAGGGCGCTGCGGCGCCACAGGTGCAGGCCGGCGGTGACGGCGAGGGCGACCAGCGGGACGAGGCTGCCCGGCGCGGTCGGCGAGAGGTCGCGCAGGCAGTAGGCGAGCAGGATCACCATCACGCCGGCGGGCATCCGGGTGCTGAGGTACCGGACCGTCCGGCTGGTGCGCAGCGGGGTCAGGGCGGTGAACGGCAGGGCGCGCAGGGCCCAGGTGACGGCGGCGGACACGGCCACCGCCGCGAGCAGGTAGCGGGTGTCAGGCACGGATTGCCCTCCTGCGGGTGGCGAGCCGGCGGGCGAGGAGGCCGGCGGTGAACAGGGCGAAGGCGGCCGGCAGCATCTGTCCGGGGACGGCGAGGCGGGCGGCGAGGGCGCTGAGCAGGGCGAGCAGCGGGGTGGGCAGGTCGCCGCGCCGTTCGCGGACGGCGTCGATCGCCAGCACCGCGAAGAGCGCCGTGAGGGCGAAGTCCAGGCCCGTGATGCCGTCGGGGACCAGGGTGCCGAGCAGGGCCCCTGCGGTGGCGCCGCCCACCCAGTACAGCTGCAGGAACGCCTGGAGCCACAGGATGCGGCGGCCGGACCACGTGCGGGCCCGGTCGCCCGAGGTCAGCGCGTAGGCCTCGTCGGTCAGGGCGAAGGTGCCGTACGCCCTGGCCCCGCGGCCCTTCACCCGGTGCAGCGGGAAGGACAGCGCGTAGAAGACGTGCCGGACGTTGACCAGCAGGGCGGTCAGGGCGACCGTCGCGATCGGGGCGGCCGCGGCGACCAGGCCGACGAGCAGGAACTCGAACGATCCGGCGTAGATCACGGCGGTGAAGACGCTCGCCCACCACCAGGAGAGTCCGGCGTGGGTGACCAGCACCCCGAAGGCCAGCCCGAGCGGCACCATGCCGAGGCCCACGGAGGCCGAGTCCCGCAGCGCGGCGAGGGCCTCAGCGCGGCCGGCGGGCCTGGCGGCCGGCCGGGGGCACGGGTTCGGGGGCGGGAGCGGCCGCAGGGGCGGGTGCGGTCGCGTCGGCGGCGGACGAAAGCAGAGCCATGCCGAAACATTAGGACAGAATGCACCTTATGTGGTTGCGGATTGTGGCCTTATGATCACGCTATGAGCAATGAAATGAGCCTGGATGCCATCGATCGCGACATTTTGTTCCATCTGCGGCGGGACGGGCGTCTCACCAACGTCGAACTGGCCAGGCGGGTGGGCCTGACCCCGCCGCCGTGCCTGCGGCGGGTCAAGCGGCTGGAGGACGCGGGCGTCATCGCCGGCTACCGGGCCGTCGTCGACCCGGCGGCGGTGGGCCGGGGCCTGGAGGTCCTGGTCGACGTCGAGGTGTACGCCACCGACCTGAAGACCGTGCAGGCCTTCGAGGAGACGGTGGCCTCCTTCGAGGAGGTGGTCGAGTTCCGCCGGCTGTTCGGCCGCCCCGACTACTTCCTCCGCGTGGCGGTCGCGGACCACGCCGCCTACGAGGCCTTCCTGACCGGCAGGCTGAGCGGCCTGCCGGGCGTGCTGCGCGCCGAGTCGCACCTCACCATGAAGAGCATCAAGGCCGACTTCTGACCGCCGCCGCCCGCACGGTGCTCACCGGCCGTCCGCCCCGCGGTGGTCGAAGGCGATCAGCGGATCGCCGGTCAGCGGGTGGTCGACCACCGCCGCCCGGACGCCGAAGACCTCGGCGAGCAGCTCGGGGGTGAGCACCTCGCGCGGCGGCCCGGAGGCCACCACGGCGCCGCGGTGCAGCACGTGCAGCCGGTCGCAGAGCGAGGCCGCGGCGTTGAGGTCGTGCAGCGAGATGAGGGTGGTGCGGCGCCGGGCGCGGAGCAGGGCCAGCAGCTCGATCTGGTGCTGCACGTCGAGGTGGTTGGTCGGCTCGTCCAGCACCAGGACGTCCGGCTGCTGGGCGAACGCCCGGGCGAGCAGGACGCGTTGGCGCTCGCCACCGGAGAGGGCGGCGAACGGCCGCGCCCCGTGCCCCTGCAGGCCGACCTCGGTGAGGGCGGCGGTGACCAGGGCCAGGTCGGCGGCGGACTCCCCGGCGAAGGCCCGCTGGTAGGGGGAGCGTCCCATGGCGACCATCTCGCGGACGGTGAACTCCGTCTCCGTGCCGCGCTCCTGGGGCAGCGCGGCGATGTGCCGGGCGGCCGCGGCCGCGGTCAGCGACCGGACGTCCCGGCCGGCCAGCAGCACCCGTCCGGCGCGCGGCCGCAGGTGCCGGTAGACGGTGCGCAACAGGGTGGACTTGCCGCTGCCGTTCGGCCCGACCAGGCCCGCGATCTCGCCCTCGGCGGCGACCAGCCGGGCTCCGCACAGGACGTCCCGCCCGGCCAGGGCGACGGTCAGGTCCTCGATGTCGATCCTCATCGGTGCTCCCCCCGCCGGTCGAGCAGGTACAGCAGGACGGGTGCGCCGAGCAGGGCGGTGACCACGCCGATCGGCACCTCCTGGGTGGCCAGGGCGGTGCGGGCGAGGGTGTCGACCGCGGTGAGCAGGACGGCGCCGGCGAGTGCGGCGAGCGGCAGCAGCCGCCGGTGGTCCGCGCCGACCAGCAGCCGGCAGACGTGCGGGACGAGCAGGCCGACGAAGCCGATCGCCCCGGAGACGGCGACCATGGTGCCGGTCAGCAGGCTGGTGACGGCGAAGAGTTCGCGGCGCAGCCGGACGGTGTCCACGCCGAGGCCGGCGGCGGTCTCCTCGCCGACGAGCAGGGCGTTCAGGGCGCGGGCGCGGGCCTGCAGGACGATCGCGCCGAGCGCCACGGCGGCCGCGGGCAGGGCGAGTTGGCTCCAGGTGGTGCCGCCGAGGCTGCCCATCAGCCAGAACAGCACGCCGCGGGTGCGCTGTTCGTCCCCCGCCTGCAGGACGAGGAAGCTGGTGAAGCCGGAGAGGAACTGGCCGATGCCGATGCCGGCCAGCACCAGGCGCAGCGGGGCGAAGCCGCCGCCGCGGCGGGCGAGCGTCCAGACCAGGGCGAAGGCGGTGAGGGCGCCGGCGAACGCGGCGCCGGAGAGGCCGATGCCGAGGCCGGCGCCCGCGCCGAGCACGGTGGCCGCGACGGCGCCCAGGGTGGCGCCGGAGGAGATGCCGAGCAGGTAGGGGTCGGCGAGCGGGTTGCGGACGAGTGCCTGCACGGCGGTGCCGACCAGCCCCAGACCTGCCCCGACCAGGGCGGCCAACAGGGCGCGCGGGGTGCGCAGTTGCCAGACGATGAGGTCCCGGGTGCCGGGTTCGGGCGGCTGCCCGGACAGGCGCCGGGCGAGGACGGTCCACACCTCGCCGGGCGGGACGTGGACGGCGCCGAGCGAGACGGCGAGGGTGAGCGAGACGGCCAGCGCGAGGGCGAGGACGGCGGCCGCCGCGCCGGCCCGGACGGCGGCGCGGCCACCGGCAGCGGGGGTGGTGGTGGGGGCCTTCATCTAGCGGCCGTCCACGGCGAGGCCGGGGTGGACGGTGCGGGCGATCTCCCGCACGGTGTCGGCGTTGCGGACGCCGGCGATGGTGGTGGTCTCGGAGCCGATCCGGACGAAGTGCCCTTCGCGGACGGCCCTGAGCCCCTTGGTGGCGGGGAAGTCGCGCAGGAAGGCCTCGGCCTGCTCGTACGCCTTGCGGGTCTCCGCCTCGCTGCCGCGGTTGCGGACGCCGAGCTGGATCCAGTCCGGGTCGGCGGCGACCACGTCCTCCCAGGAGACCGGCTTGAAGGTGCCCCCGCAGCCGGCGAAGACGTTGCGCGCGCCGGCGAGGGTGATGACGGCGTTGGCGACCTGGCGCCCGCAGGCGGCCATCGGCTGCTTGGTGCCGGCGTCGGCGTCGAAGAAGAAGTAGGAGGGCCGACGGTCGGCGGGGACGGCCGCGAGGGCGGTGCGGACCGCACCGACGGTGCGTTCCATGCCGGCGACGAGTTCCTCGGCGCGGGCGGCGGTGCCGGTGACGGCGCCGAGCCTGCGGATGTCGGCCTCCACCTCGGCGAGGTCCTGCTGCGGGCCCTTCAGCCGGTCGGCGCAGGCGGTGGAGTGCAGCCGGACGTGCTTGATGCCGGCGGCGGCGAACTCCTGCTCGGTCGGCGCGGCCCCCATGGCCCCGCCCATGGCGCCCATGGCGGCGAAGGTGTCGACGTAGAGGTCGGCGCCGGAGCCGAGGAGCTTCTCCTTGGCGATGACGGTGCGTCCGAGGACGGGGACGGCGGCGGCCCGGTCGGCGAGCGGGGCGGGCACGGTGCCGGCGCCCGGCGGGAAGCCGGTGCCGATCACTCGGTCGCCGGCGCCGAGCTGCAGCAGCATCTCGAGGGCGGCGGCGTTGCTCGTGACGATGCGGCTCGGCGGGGCGTCGAAGACGGTCTCGGCCCCGGTGCAGTCGGCCGTCCTGACGGGGAATCCGCTCGCGGCCGGTGCGGCCGTGCCCGCGGGTGCGGTGCCGCTGCCGCCGGAGCAGGCGGCGGCGAGCAGGGCAAGGGCGGCGGCCAGGCCGCACAGCGTGCGAGAACGCATGGAACTCTCCCGGTGGTCCGTGGTGCTGGGGCCGGCCGCTGCCGGCCCGGAGCAGGTAGTCGGGCGGTGTGCGGCGGCGGTTCCGGCGGTCGGCGAGGAGTTCCGGAGGACGACGCTCCGTCAGGCGTTCCTGACGGAGCGTCGTCGGCCCTCTGTACGCAGGGCCGCAACCATGGTGACATGTACGCGACAAACCGCCGGACGGACAACCCGTCCGGCGGCCGGTGCACGATCGGAAGGACCCGTCTTGATCGTTCGCATGCTCGTCGCCGTCGGCGCCGCCGCCGCCTCACTGGTCACCGCCCCCGGGGCCGCGGCCGCCTCGCCCGCCGGCCCGTGGACCACCCCGCCGCCGCCGGACAAGATCGTGATCAACGTGGCGACGGTCAACGGCTCGGGCTGTCCCGCCGGCACCGCCGCGGTCGCGGTCTCACCCGACAACACGGCCTTCACGGTCACCTACAGCCAGTACCTGGCCCAGGTCGGCGTCGGCTCCAAGCCGACCGACTACCGCAAGAACTGCCAGCTCAACCTGAACGTGCACGTGCCGCAGGGCTTCACCTACGCGATCGCCTCCGCCGACTACCGCGGCTTCGCCCACCTGGAGCGCGGCGCCACCGGCCTGCAGAAGGCCAGCTACTACTTCCAGGGCTCCGCGCAGACCACCTCCAGCAACCACCGCTTCACCGGACCGGTCGACGACAGCTGGCAGGCCACCGACTCGGTGGACGTCGCCGCCCTGGTGTACGCACCCTGCGGCGAGCAGCGGAACTTCAACATCAACACCGAGCTGCGGGTCAACGCGGGCACCTCGGACCCGAACAAGACCACCAGCTTCATGACGATGGACTCCACCGACGGGGACATCAACACGGTCTACCACCTGGCCTGGAAGACCTGCCCCTGACCGGAGGCGCACCAGCTCCCGCCCGGCCCCACCCCGGCCGCCATCGGGGCCGGGCGGGCCCACCGGAACGGCCGGGACCGACGGCGGCCCGCCCTGCACCCGGCCCGGCCCGCACCCCCGTGCGGGGCGGGCCGCCGTCAGGCCGCCGAGCGGCGGCTCTCCGCCGCGGTGACCAGGGCGCCGTGCAGCTCGGCGCGGACGCCCAGCGCGCCGGGCAGGATCTCCACCGCCTCGGCGACGGCGGGCTGGGCGTAGCGGTCGACGGACTCGCGGACGCCGGCGACCAGCGGGGCGCCGGCCTGGCCGAGCTCCCCGCCGATGATGATCGCGGCCGGGTTGAGGCAGTTGACCAGGTCCGCCAGGACGCGGCCGAGGGTGCGGCCCGCATCAGTGATCACCCGGGCGGCCGCCGGGCGGGCGCCCAGCTCGGCCAGCGGCGGGATCTCGGCGGGCACCGCCCCGCGGTCGGCGCTGGCCAGCACGTGGGTGAGCCGGCGCCGGACCTCCTGGACGGAGACGACCGTCTCCAGGCACCCGCGGTTGCCGCAGCGGCACCAGTTGGTCGCCCCGGGCAGCTGGATGTGCCCGATCTCGCCGGCGAGCCCGAGGGCACCGCGGTACACCTGGCCGCCGAGGACGAGGCCGCTGCCGACGCCGTGCGAGGCCTTGACGTAGATCAGGTCGCCGAAGCCGCGCCCGGCGCCCAGGGCGCGCTCGCCGCGGGCGCCCATCTCGGCGTCGTTGGCGACGGTCACGGGGATGCCGAGGCGGCGGCCGAGCTCGGCGGCCGGGTCGAGGCCGATCCACTTGGCGAGGACGGTGGGCGACCGGACGGTCCGGGTGCGCAGGTCCATGGCGGCGGGCAGCCCCGCCGCGGCCGCGCCGATCCCCCCGGGCTCGCAGCCGGCCTGCCGGACGGCCTCGGCGGCGAGGTCGGCCGCCGTGTCGAGCGCCTGCTCCGGGTGGTCGTCGATGTCGAGGTGGGCGGTGGCCTCCCCGAGGACGGTGCCCTCGCCGGTGCCGACCGCGGCGGTGATGTGCGAGTGCCCCAGGTCGAGGCCGAGGACGAGCCCGGTGTCGCGGCTGAGCGCGACGACCGCGGCGGGCCGCCCGCGCCCGGCCGCGACGGCGGACGGGGCGTGCTGCTCGGTGACGGCGCCCTCGGCGCGCAGGTCGGCGACCGCGCTGCTGACGGCGGACCGCGACAGGCCGGTGAGCCGGCCGAGGTCGGCACGGCTGAGGGCGCCGTACTCTGCGAGGACGGCGAGCAGGGCGGTGCGGGTACGCAGCCGCCGGGCGGACAGGGCGGCCGACTCGTGGAGGTCGCTCATACAAGCACCGTACCGGGGTTGCCCCGCATTTATCCGCTGAACGGAATATTTACTGCACATCTCGTCCTCTTGACGGACATATTTCACCCCCATACGGTGATACGAACCGCACAAAGGTCCCGAACGCCACGGAGCTCCAACGCCCGTCACGTCCGCACGGGAGAGGAAGCACGCCGATGACCAAGAGGTCCAGGCCGGCCGCGCCGCATCTGTTCCGCTGGCGTGTGGAGATTCCGCACGACTCCGGTGACACCGGGCCGGACGGCACGCCCGACGGCGGCGTCCACCTCTTCATCGTCGACGCGCACGAGGCCGAGCACGCACTCGCCGAGGCGCTCGCCCGGGCCGAGTCCGAGGACGCCCGCCGGCACCGCCGGCACACCCCGCTCGCGATCGACCTGCACCGGGTCTCCGTGGTCAAGCTCTGCCACGTCGCCTGACCCGGCCGACCGGGCCCCCGCCGGGCTCGACCAGCAGGTAGGCCAGTGCCAGTGCCGCCAGCGGCACCGCACAGAGCACCGCCAGCACCCCCTGCGTGCCGTGGTCCTGCGCGACCGCGCCCAGCAGCGGCGCACTCAGCCCGCCCGCACTCAGCGCCAGCCCGAGGGTGACCCCGGCCGCGGTGCCCGGGCGCCCCGGCAGGTAGTCCTGGCCGAGCTTCACCAGCACCGCGAAGGGCACGTTCAGCACCAGCCCGGTGAGCACCGCGAAGACCAGCGGGGCGACGGCGCCCGGAGCCAGCCACAGGCCGGCCAGCGCCGGAACGGTGAGCGCCGTGCCCAGCCGCACCGCGGCCACCGCGCCGATCCGGTCCGCGATCCGCCCTCCCAGCAGCGTCCCGGCGACGCCACCGCCCAGGAAGCCCGCCAGCGCCGCCCCCGCCACGGCGCGCGAGGCGTGCAGGTCGCGCAGCCAGTGCAGCTCCAGGAAGGTGCTCACCCCGAAGAAGACCACCGAGCGCACCACCCCCACCCCGGTCAGCACCAGGAACGGCGGCCAGCGGTCCGGCCCCGCCGGAGCCTCCGCCCGGGCCGGAGCCGCCGCCCGCTGCCGCCGCCGGTGGCGCAGCAGCACCCAGCCCGTCAGCAGCGCCGGCGGCACGAACAGCACCGTCGACCGGACTCCCCAGGCCGCCAGCGCGGGCGTGGCCAGCACCGGTGCCAGGAAGAAGCCGACACTGCCGCCCGCCGCGAACACGCTCATCGCCGCCGTGCTCCCGCCCGCCGCCTCCCGCGCCGACCGCCCGGCCGCCGGGTGGAACATCGCCACGCCGAGCCCCGACAGCAGGACCAGCAGCCAGGCCGCGGCGTACGACTCCACCAGCCCCGACAGGCCGAGGCCGACCCCGGCCAGCGCCACCCCCGCGGCGGCGAGACCGCCGAGCCGCCAGCGGTCGACGGCCAGCCCGATCGCCGGCTGCGGCACCGAACTCCCGATCGTCGCAGCCAGGGTGAGCCCGCCGACGGCGACGTAGTCGTAGCCCCGGTCCAGCGCGAAGTACGGCACCACCGCGGGCACCAGCCCCTGGTAGAAGTCGTCCACGGCGTGGGCGGTGCCCCACAGGCGCATCCGGCGCCAGACACCGCCGGTTCCGTCGCCCCCGGGCCGCGGCGGCGCGTGGGCCGCCGTGCCGGCTGTCCGGCGTGTGCCGTCCTCGAGCGTCATCTGCGCCTCCCCATACGTTCGTTGACGTGACCAGCCTGGCCGGGGGGCGGGGGTACGGGCTTCCGATAGTCTGCCGATCCGTGTCGACAACCCGCCAGGATCTGCACGGACCGACCCGCCGCCCGCTGGCCCACCGCGAGCGCATCGACTGGCACTTCCACACCGTCAACCAACTGATCTGCCCCGGCCGGGGCGTGCTGGAGGTGTCGACCGAGCAGGGCAGCTGGGCAGTGCCCGCCCACCGCGGGGTGTGGGTGCCGGCCGGCGTCGCGCACGCCCACCGGGCCCACGGGCCCAGCGAATTGCGCAGCCTCAGCTTCCCCGCCGAGGTCAACCCGCTCGGTCTGACCGAGCCCGCGGTGCTCGCGGTGTCGGCACTGCTGTGGGAGGTGGTCGAAGTCCTCAGCGGGCCGGAGCCGCCGCAGGGCGAACAGGCCGGCGCCCTGGAGCAGGTCGCCCTGGACCAGCTGCGCCGGGCGCCCGCCCTCGGACTGCGGCTGCCCACCCCCGCAGACCCGCGCCTTCGCGACCTGGCCGACCTGCTCGCCGCGGACCCGGCCGACGGCCGGAGCCTCGCCGAACTGGGCGCAGCCGTCGGGGCGTCCGAGCGCACGCTGAGCCGGCTGTTCCGCCGCGAGACGGGAATGAGCTTCCCGCAGTGGCGGGCACAGCTGCGGCTGCACCACGCACTGACCCTGCTGGCGGCGGGCCGGCCGGTGACCTCGGTGGCGACGGCCTGCGGCTGGTCCTCACCGAGCGCCTTCGTGGAAGCCTTCCGCCGCGCCTTCGGGACAACCCCCGGCCGCCACCAACGCGAGGGCCGCCCCCTGCGGTGAAGGTGAATGGGGCAACGGGCGACCACCTGGGGCGCCGGGGGCACCCGAATCGATCAGCCCCTACGGCTCCTGTTCGTCCTCCTCCTCGCTGCGGGTGCCCGCCCGCGCTGCAGCGAGGAAGAGGACGAGGGCGAGGGCGGAGACGAGGCCGAGGCCCAGCAGGACATAACGCGAGGTGATCCCCTCCTTCCGGTCACGAACCCCTTCGGCAGGAAGATCGGCCGGCCTGACGGCCGAGCCCGTCCTTTCACCCGTCCGATACCCGGATCGCGCGCCGGGTTGCCGTCCGCGGGACGGCAGTTCACCCGTCCGTGCCGGCTGCGGACGCCTCCTCGCCGACGGCGGTGCGGATGCGGGCGAGGAGGGCGCGCAGCTGTTCGCGTTCGGCGGGCTCGAGGGTGCCGGTGGCGGCGGCCAGGGCCTCGCGGTCCAGTTCCTCGGCCTCGCGGTGGCGGCGGATGCCCTCCTCGGTGAGGGTCAGCAGGAAGGCGCGACGGTCCTCGGGATGGCGCACCCGCTCGACCAGACCGTCCCGTTCCAGGCTGTCGACGATGGTGGTGGTGGTGCGGGGGGCGTTGCCGACGAGTTCGGCGAGATCCCTCATGCGCAGCGGTTCGCCGGCGCGGGCGAGTACCCGGAGGGTGCGCAGCCGCGACACGGAGGCGCCGTGCTCGCGGAGCCTGCCGTCCACGAAGGCGCGCAGCCGCTGGGTGGTGGCGAAGAGCTCGTCCACCAGGACGTCGCTGCTGCCGAAGTTGCGCCCGGGGGCCTGTCCCTGTGCTGCCATGCCGTGCCGTCCCCATCCCTGCATCTTTATGAGCACCATCATAGTGAGTATGCTCAGTTTCTATGAGCACCCGCCTGAGCCAGCGCCACGTCGTGCCCATCATGACCGTCCTGACCACGTTCATCTGCATCGTCGACGGTGCGATCACCACCGTCGCACTGCCCAGCATCGCCCGGCAGTTCCACCTGACCCCGGCCGCACTGACCGGCGTCGTCGTGGTCTACCCGGTCTGCCTGGGCATGATGATCCCCGCGTCCGCCTGGCTCGTGGAGCGCCACGGCGGCCGCCGCACGCTGCTGCTCTCCCTGGGCGCCTTCACCGCGGCCTCCGGTCTGTGCGGGGCCGCCCCGAACCTCACCGCCCTGGTCGCCGCCCGCGCCCTGCAGGGCCTCGCCGCGGGCCTGCTGATGCCGACCTCGCAGGCGCTGCTGTTCCGCACCTTCGGCCAGGCCGAGCAGGTGCGCCTCGCCCGGCTGCTGATCATTCCGCAGCAGATCGCCCCGGCACTGGCCCCGCTGCTCGGCGGCCTGCTGGTGACCGGCCTGTCCTGGCGCTGGGTGTTCTACGTCAACGTGCCCTTCGGCACCCTGGCCGTCCTCTTCGGTCTGGCCTTCCTCGCCGAGCACCGGGACCACGCCGCGGGCCGGCTCGACCTGCCCGGCCTGCTGCTCTGCGCCGCCGGCACCGCCACCCTGATGTACGGGGTCTGCACCGGGCCGGAACTCGGCTGGTCGCAGCCGCCGGTGCTGGGTGCACTGGCGGCCGGCTCGGTGCTGCTCGCCGTGGCGGTGACCGTCGAACTGCGGGTCGCCGAACCGATCCTGCGGCTGCGGCTGTTCCGCGACCGGCTGTTCCGCGACACCAACCTGATCAGCCTGGTCGGCTACGTGCCCATCATGGGCGCGATGTTCCTCGGCCCGATCTACATTCAGGAGGCCCGCGGCGGTTCGGCGCTGGACAGCGGCAGCACCACCTTCACCGAGGCCTTCGGGGTGCTCCTCACCATGCAGCTGGTCGGCGCGGTGTACTCGAGGGTCGGGCCGCGGGTGATCATCGGTACCGGCATGCTGGGCGTCGCCGGGGTGCTGCTGCTGTTCGCCGCTGCCGACGGGGGGACGAGCCTGTGGGCGTTCCGCGGCTACATGTTCCTGCTCGGCCTGGCGATGGGCGGGGTCTTCGTGCCCACCACGATCGCCTCGTTCAGCACCGTCGCCCCGGCGGACGTCGCCCATGCGGCCACTCTCAACACGGTCGTCCGGCAGACCGGCAATGCACTGGCGCCGGCCGTGGTGACCACCGTCCTGGTGCTCGGCGCCGGCGGACCCGCGCAGGCCCACCCGCCGCTGGAGGCCTACCGGTTGGCCTACCTGGTACTTGCCGCGATCGCGGTGGCCACCGGCCTGTACGCCTTCACCGTGCCGGACGCCGCAGCCCGGAAGGCCGCCGCCGGCCCGCGGACGGGCAGCGCACCTGCCCGCACCCGCGAGAAGGCAGCCCGCCGCTGAGGGGTGGTCCCCGCACCCCTGTGTGGCTGCCCATGTGCCCTTCAGTAGCTGCCGAGGAAGCGGTCCAGCACCCGTACGCCGAAGGCCAGGCCGGAGGCCGACACCCGTTCGTCCACTCCGTGGAACATCCGCGGGTAGTCGAGTTCAGGGTCGAGCAGCAGCGGTGCGAAGCCGTAGCAGGCGATGCCCAGCCGGTTGAAGGTCTTGGCGTCGGTGCCGCCGGACATCAGGTACGGCACGGGCCGGGCGGCCGGGTCCTCGGCGCGCAGGGCGTCGGCCATCGCGGCGAAGGCCGGGCCGGTGTGGTCGGCGGCGACGGCCTCCTCCAGGTTGATGAACTCCCGTGCCACCTGCGGGCCCAGCAGCCGCTCGACGGTCTCCAGGTACTCCTCGCGGGTACCGGGCAGGAACCGGCCGTCGACCTGGGCGGAGGCGCTGCCGGGGATCACGTTCACCTTCCGCCCGGCCTGCAGCACCGTCGGCACGGCCGAGTTGCGGACGGTGTGCGCGAACAGTCCGCCGGCCCGCCCCAGTCGGACGGCCTCAGCCTCCAGCCGCTCCCGGTCGATCACGGTGCCGAGGACGCGCTCGAGTTCGGCGAGCAGCGCCTCCACCGGCGGCGTCAGCCGGGTCGGCCAGGGGTGGGCGGCCAGCCGGGACAGCCCGTGCACCAGGGTGGCGACGGCGTTGTCGGCGCCGCCGCGGGAGCCGTGGCCGGCGGTGCCGGTGGCGGCCAGCCGCATCCACGCGGTGCAGCGCTCGCCCACCGCGACCGGGTAGAGCCGCTGCTGCCCGGCCGGCACCGAGTACCCGCCGGACTCGCCGATCGCCTCGGTCACGCCGTCGAACCACTCGCGGTGCCGGTCCACCGCGAAGCGGGCGCCGTACTCCCCGGTGGACTCCTCGTCGGCCAGGAAGGCCAGCACCAGGTCGCGGCGCGGCCGCCGCCCAGTGCGGGACCAGCCGCGGACCAGCGCCAGCGTCATGGCGAGGGTGCCCTTCATGTCCACCGCGCCGCGGCCCCACAGGCAGCCGTCCGCCTCCTCGCCGGAGAGCGGGTGGTGCGTCCAGTCGGCGGCGTCGAAGGGCACGGTGTCGAGGTGGCCGTGGACGAGCAGCGGCGGCAGCGAGGGGTCGGTGCCGGCAACCCGGGCGAGCACGCTGGCGCGGCGCGGCGCGGACTCCGTGAGCAGCGGGGCGAGCCCGGCCTCGGCGAGCCGGGCGGCGACGTACTCGGCGGCCTCGCGCTCACCCGGGCCACTGCCGTCGCCCGGGTTGACGGTGTCGATGCGCAGCAGGTCGCGGCAGAGGCCGGCCACCTCGGTGTCGAGCGCCTGCGGGGTCACGGTCACGGGTCCTCCTGTCGTGCACGACTGCTGGTGCGCAGCCGCGGATGCACGGCCACTGCTGCACGGCCGCGGTCAGCCGTAGTGCTGTTCGGCGGCCGCCCGTGCGACGACGGTGCAGACCTTGAAGGTGCGGGCGGCCCGGGTGGCCCCGGGTGCGGTGTATCCGACGGTACGCGGGCCGAGCAGTTCGACGGTGGGGACGGCTGCGACGGCCTCGGCCTGGTGGGTGGCGTGGAAGTCGATCTCGAAGCGGTGCGGGCCGGTGACCGGTTCGGGGCGGCCGAGCATCCGGTGGTCCCGCATGGCGAGTTCGGCCCGTTCGCGGATCAGGGCGGTGCTGCGCTCCGGGGGCAGGCAGATCGCCGCGTACCGGCTGACGCACTCCTTGACGGCGGCCGTACGCGCCTCGGGTGCCCAGGCTGCGGCGGCCTCGCAGGTGCGGTCGTCGCCGGTGACCAGGATGACCGGCACGCCGTGCTCGGCGGCGGTCAGTGCGTTCATCCGGCCCTCGTCGGCGTTCTCGCCGTCGATCCGGAAGCCGGTGAGGCCGGCGCCCAGGTAGGTGTGGGCGAGGACGCCGGGTTCGCCGGCGCCGGTGTGGTAGCCGAGGAAGACCACGGCGTCGGCGTCCTGGACGCCCTGCATCATGCCGAGCGGCTTGTGGCGGCCGACCAGCAGCCGGGCCCGCGGGTCGAGTTCCTCCAGCAGGACGTTGCGCTGGGTCTCGTGCGCCTCGTTGACCAGCACCTCCTCGGCGCCTCCGGCGTACAGGCCGGCGATGCAGGCGTTGACGTCCGCGGTGAGCAGGCGGCGCATCCGCCGCCAGGCGGGGGCGCCGGGTTCGACGTCCTCCGGCCAGGTGGTGCCGGTGGCGCCCTCCATGTCGGCGGAGATCAGGACGCGCACGCGGCCTCCTCGGCGGTCGGGCGGCCGTGGCCGTCGCGCGGGGCGAGCGGCGGCTCCAGCAGGGTGAGCACGCCCCTGCCGAGTTCGGCCGGGATGCCGAGCGGCACGGTCAGCTGGAGCTGCCCGTGCCCGGCGGGCAGACCGGCGGCGACGGGGATGCCGAGTCCGCCGAGCCGGTCGGCGAGCACCGCGCGGACCTCGTCCTCGGGCCCGCAGTCGGTGAAGTCGCCGAGGACGATGCCGGCCGCCCGGGCCAGCGTGCCGGAGCGGGTGAGCTGGGTGAGGATGCGGTCCAGCCGGTAGGGCTCCTCGCCGGTCTCCTCCAGGAGCAGCAGGCAGCCGTCCGGCGGCAGTGCGGTGGGGGTGCCGACGGAGGCGGCGAGCAGGCTGGCGTTGCCGCCGGCGAGCCGGCCGCGGGCGGTGCCGGGGGCCAGCACCTCACTGGTGAGCGGCAGTTCGGTGGCCTTCTCGGGCTCGAAGAGCACGGTGCGCAGGTGGTCGGCGCTCTCCGGGCGGTCGACCAGGGCGCCGGTGGCGGGCATCGGGGCGTGCAGGGTGGTGGTGCCGAGCCGGGCGGCGAAGGCCTCGTGCAGGGCGGTGATGTCGCTGGAGCCGACCAGCAGGGCGGGCGCTGGTGCGGCCGCGATCGCCCGCCAGTCCACCAGGTCGACCATGCGCTGGGTGCCGTAGCCGCCGCGGGCGCAGAAGACGGCGCGGATGCCGGGGTCGGTGCAGGCGGCGGTGAGGTCGGCGGCGCGGTCCTCGTCGCGGCCGGCCAGGTGGCCGAGGTAGCTGTCGCGGACGTGCGGCAGCACGGTCACCTCCAGGCCCCAGGAGGCGAGCAGGGCGGTGCCGCGGTCGAGCAGGTCGGGGTCGGGCGGCCCGGCGGGTGCGGCGACGGCGACCCGGTCGCCCGGGCGCAGGGCCGCCGGCACCGTGCGGGTGCGGGGAGGGGTCGGCATGCGGGGCCTCACTTCAGCTTCGGGTCGTAGGCGTCCCGGACGGCGTCGCCGAGCAGGATGAAGCTCAGCACGGTCGCCGACAGGAACAGCGCGGGGAAGGCGAGCAGGTGCGGGAAGTCGAGGAAGTACGCCTGGGCCGCGTTGAGTTGCAGACCCCAGGAGAGGGCAGGGTACTGCAGTCCGACGCCGAGGAAGTCCAGCGTGGCCTCACCGGAGATGACGTTTCCGACGTTGAGCATGGCGACCACGACCACCGGGGTCACCGCGTTCGGCAGCAGGTGCCGGGTCATCAGGCGCAGCGGGCGGGCGCCGGTGGAGCGGGCGGCCTGCACGTAGTCGGCGTCCTTGAGGCCGATGACCTGGGCGCGCATCACCCGGGTCATGGTCGTCCAGCCGAGTGCGACCAGGACGAGGGTCATCGCACCGAGCCCGTGGTCGGGGAAGGCGACCAGGACGACGGTGGCGCCGAGCACGAACGGCAGGCCGAAGAAGACGTCGGTGACCCGGGAGACCAGGCCGTCCACCCAGCCGCCGTAGAAGCCGGCCAGCAGGCCGAGGACGACGGACAGCAGCAGCGCGCCGGCGGTCACCGCGATCCCGATGACCAGGGAGGGGCGGCTGCCGCGGACGACCTGCCCGAGGTAGTCGCAGCCCTGCAGGTCGAAGCCGAAGGGGTGGTCGATGCTGGGGCCGACCCGGGAGTCGGAGAGTTCGCAGCGGCCGCTGTCGTGGGTGAGCACCGCGATGAAGGGCTCCGGGAAGGCCGCCATCAGGGCCATCAGCAGCAGGACGCCGGTGCAGGCGAGGACGAGCGGCCGGGTGCGCAGGTCGCGCCAGGCGCTCGCGGAGGGGGACTCGCCGCGGCCGGGGCGCCGCTTGGGGGGCAGCAGGAGGTCGCGGGTCGGGGCGGGGGCCGGCGGTGCGGGTGCGGGCGGCGGCGCCGGTGCGGGCGGGCTACTGGTCATGGCGGATCCTCGGGTCGAGCAGGCCGTACAGGACGTCGACCAGCAGGTTGGCGAGGCAGTAGACCAGCACCAGTGCGGTGGTGATGCCGACCACGGTCGGTCCTTCGCGCAACTGGATGGCCTGGAAGACCTGTTGGCCGATGCCGGGCAGGTTGAAGACGTACTCGGTGACGACCGCGCCGGCCATCAGCGAGCCGAGTTCGACGCCGAGGAAGGTGACCACCGGGATCAGCGAGTTGCGCAGGGTGTGCCGGACGATCACCCGCCACCTGGGCAGGCCCTTGGCGCCGGCCGTGCGCACGTAGTCGGCGCGCAGGTTCTCCAGCAGGGAGGCCCGGGTGAGCCGGGCGACGTAGGCGACGCCGAAGGAGGCCAGGACCAGGCCGGGCAGCAGGTAGGCGGTGGGCCAGCCGTCCTCGGTGCCGGAGATCGGGAACCAGCCGAGCCGTACGCCGAGCAGGAGTTGGGCGAGGTAGCCGACGATGTAGACGGGGACGGCGATCACCAGGGTGGTGCCGGCGAGCACCGCGTTGTCCGCCCAGCGGCCCTTGCGCAGCGCGGCCCACACACCGAGGGCGATGCCGAGGACGGTCTCCAGGAACCAGGCGGTGAGGCCGAGCCGCAGGGTGACCTGCCAGCGGCCGGTGAGGGCGTCGGCGACCGGCTCCCCGGTGAAGGTCCGGCCCAGGTCGCCGGTCAGCAGGCCGCCGAGGTACTTGGCGTACTGGACGACCAGCGGGTCGTCGAGGTGGTAGCGGTGGTGCAGTTCGGCGAGGACGGCGGGCGGTACGGGCCGGTCGCCGGCCAGACCCTGGATCGGGTCGCCGGGCAGGACGAAGACCATGGCGTGGATCAGGAAGGTGGTCGCCAGCAGTACGGGAACGGCGTACAGCAGGCGGCGGGCGATGTATCGGCCCATCGGCGGGCGCCCCCGGATCGTGTGGTTGCGACGGTGGTCAGGGCTGGGTCAGTGCCGCACGGTCACCTTCTCCAGGTGCAGCCCGGCGACGTACGGGTCGACGACGACGTTGCCGATCCGGCTGCTCCAGGCGGTCTGGTCCTGCCAGTTCCAGAGCGGGATCAGCGGCAGGGCCTTGAGCGCGATGGCCTCGGCCCGGTGGTAGTGCTCCTCCGACTCGGCGGCGGTCGGGGCCGCGTTGCCGAGGGCGAGCGCCTCGTCGAAGGCCGGGTCGGACCAGCCGGAACGGTTGTTGGGGCCGAGCAGCCCGGCGAGGTAGTTCTGCACGCTGGGGTAGTCGACCACCCAGTTCTGCCGGTACGGGCCGGTCGCCTTGCGGCCGTTGAGGATGGGGCCGAGGTCGGCGCCGGACATCTTGCGGAAGGCGACGTCGCGGATGCCCAGGTTCTGCTTGAGCTCGTTGGCGACCGCGGTCATCCACTGCTCGTAGGTGGGGTCGGAGTTGGCGAAGTACAGCTCCAGCGTGCCGGTGAAGCCGCCCGCCTTGTCGAACAACTCCTTGGCGCGCTCCGGCCGGTAGGTGCAGGTCTCGCCGCAGGCGCCCGCCCGGTGGCCGGGGATCATCGCGGCGACCAGCGAGTCGGCCGGTGCGAAGACCTCGTTGAAGATGGCCCGGGTGATGCCCTTGCGGTCGATCGCCATCGAAATGGCCTGCCGCAGCTCCGGTTTGGCGTACCGCGGGTCCCACAGCGGCAGGCCGAGGTAGTCCATGGTGCCGCTGGGCCGCACCGAGTACCGCCGGCCGAAGGTGCGCTTTGCCTCGTAGGCCCGGGCGGGCGGCACGCTGGCCATGAAGTCGACGTGGCCGGCCCGGAGTTCGGTGAAGGCGGTGTCCTTGCTGGTGAAGATCCGGAAGTGCACGGCGTCGGCCGTCGGCGGACGCAGGCCGGTGTAGCCGCCGGCCCGGCGCAGGTCGATCCGCTGGTGGTGCCGCCAGTCGCCGTCCATCGCGAACGGGCCGTTGCCGACCGGGTGGAGGTCGTACCCGGCCGGGTCGTCGAAGGCCGCCTTCGGCAGCGGGGCGAAGGCGGGGAAGGCCAGCAGCATCGGGAACTGGCTGAAGGGTGCGCCCAGCGTGACCCTCAGGGTGGTGTCGTCCACCACCTCGAGGCCGGAGAGCCGGTCGGCGGCGGGCTCGGCGCCGTCCGCCGGGTTGAGGGCGGCGTAGCCGTCGATCTGGCTGAAGTACCCGTTGGCCTCCCAGCCGTTGGGGCCGTACGCGGCGGCGTTCCAGGCGGCGGCGTAGCTGGCCGCGGTGACCGGCTCGCCGTTGTGGAAGGCCGCGCCGGGCCGGAACCTGAGCGTCCACACCCGCTGGTCGTCGGTGGTCAGCGACTCGGCGGCCAGCGGGACGGCGTGGCCGTCGGCCGGGTCCAGGGCGACCGGGGTGTCGAAGAGGCCCTGGATCACCTGCAGCGAGTAGCTGCTGGTGGTGCGGCCGGGGGTGAGGTGGTCAGGTTCGGTGAGGGCGACGGTGAACTCGCCGCCGGGCACGTCCGGGACGGGCCCGAGGTCCTCGTCACCGCGGCGGACGCAGCCGGCGGCCGACGCCAGCACGGCCAGCGCCAGCGCGGCGGCCGGCAGGCGCAGGGCGCGGGCGGTCAGCACCTGGCGTCCGTGAGGCAGGCGGTCTCCCAGTCCCGGGCGGGGCCGGGTGCGGCGGGTGCCGTCCGCAGTGCGGCGCCGCCGTCGCCGGCGAGCCGGACGGCGAAGGCGTCGATCACCGGACGCGGCCCGGTGCCGTTGAAGTTGTTGACCAGGACGGCGAAGGCGAGGGTGCGGCCGTCGGCCCGCTCCACGTAGCCGGCCAGTGCGTCCACGCCGGTCATGGAGCCGGTCTTGGCGTGCACCCTGCCCTCCGCGGCGGTGCCGCGCATCCGGTTGGCGAGGGTGCCGCCGACCGCGCGGCGGGCGTCGCCGGCCACCGGCAGCGCCCGGTACCAGGTGTCGAACCACGGCTGTTTGCGGGCGAACTGCAGCAGGGCGGTGAGCCGCCCGGCGGTCAGCAGGTTGTGCCGGGACAGCCCGGAGCCGTCCACCTGCCGGGCCTCGGTGGGCTCCAGCCCGGCACGCTGCAGGAAGCCGCGCACCTGGTCCGTGCCGGACGCCCAACTCCCGTTCTCCGCCCGAACCTTTCCGATCTCCTTGACCAGGTGCTCGGCGATGCCGTTGTTGCTGAGCTTCAGGAAGGGCGCCATCAGGTCGGCGAGCGGCGCCGAGTCGTGGGCGGCGAGCACGGCGGCGCCCGCGGGCGCCCGGCCCTCGGCGAGCTGCCCGCGCACGGTGACCCCGTGCCGGGCGAGCGCGGCGGCGAACACCGCACCCGCGACCAGCGCCGGGCGGTCCACGGCGATCCACTCCTCGCCGGCGCCGCCGCCGGCCGGGACACTGCCGGAGAGCAGGAGTTCGTTGCCGCCGGGGGTACGGTCGACGGCGGCCGTCCGGGCGCTGCCGGCCGCGCCGGTGACCACCTGCCCCGTGAACCGCACCGGTGCCTCCGCCGGGACGACCCGCACCGTCGCGGGCCGGCCGGCGGCGTCGCCGGGCGTCAGGACCACCCGTACCGTGCCGGGGTCGTAGTCGGTGTCGGTGGTGAGGGTGAGTGCGGAGATCTGCGGGCTGTAGTACGCCGCCTGGTCGTCCCAGGCCCAGCTGGGGCCGAGCGGCACGCCGTCCCAGCGGCTCGCGTCGGCCAGCAGCGCGCCGCCCACCTCGGTGACACCGGCCCCGGCGACCTGCGCCGCCAGGGCGTCCAGGTCGGCCGGGAGGAGTGTCGGGTCGCCGCCGCCGCGGAGCACCAGGTCGCCGTCGATCCGCCCGCCGGTGCGCGGGCCGGCGGCGAGCACCTCGGTGGTGAAGCGATGGCCCGGGCCGAGCAGGTCGAGGGCGGCCGCCGCGGTCACCGTCTTGAGCGTGGAGGCGGGCAGCATCAGCGCCCCGGACGAACGCTGGTACAGCACCTCGCCGGTGGCGGCGTCGGTGACCAGCGCGGACACCTGCGCCCCGGCGAGGCGGACGTCGGCGAGCAGCCCGTCCAGATCGGAGCCGAGGCTCCGGGCCTCCGCAGTGGTCCACGGCGACCCGGCGGGGGCCGACCCGGCGGGCAGCAGGGCGGCGAGCGCGACGGCGAGCGGCACCGACAGCAGCCGGACCGGAAGGGTGAGCACGGTGTTGCCTCCCGAGGAGTGGAGCCGGTGACCACTCTGTCCCCGACGGGCCGTCAGAAGTGGCCGGTGGCGCCGCGGGGGCCGACAATTCACCCGGCAATTCCCCCGTGCGGAGGATGCCGGCGGTGCGCCGCCGCCCCGGCGTCGACGGCGGGCGGGACAGTGGCGGTACCTTCGCGCCCCCGGGAGCCCCCATGCCGCTGCGTCCGTCCCGTCGGCTGTTCCTGGGCGGCTTCGGTGCGCTCGCCCTGGCCGCCACCCCCGGCGCGGCGGCCCGAACCGCGGACACGCCGGAGCGGCAGCTGCGCGGCCTGTGGATCGCCTCGGTCGAACACATGGACTGGCCGCCCGCCCCCGGCCTGCCCGAGGACCGGCTGCGCAGCGCGTACACCGGGCTGCTGGACGCGGCCGCGGCGCTCGGCGTCAACGCGGTGTTCGTGCAGGTGCGGCCGACCGCGGACGCGTTCTGGCCGTCACCCTTCGAGCCGTGGTCGCACTGGCTGACCGGCACCCAGGGGCTCGACCCCGGCTGGGACGTGCTGCGCTTCCTGGTGGACGCCGCCCACACCCGCGGCCTCGCCTTCCACGCCTGGTTCAACCCCTACCGGGTGGCCCTGCACGCCGACCCCGCCCGGCTCGCCGCGCACCACCCGGCCCGCCGCCACCCCGAGTGGACGGTCGCCCACGGCGGCCGGCTCTACTACGACCCGGGCGTCCCCGCGGCCCGTGCCTTCGTCGAGCAGGCGATCCTGGACGCGGTGGTCCGCTACCCGGTCGACGGCGTCCACCTCGACGACTACTTCTACCCCTACCCGACGGGCGGGGAGCCGTTCGCCGACGACGCCTCCTTCGCCGCGTACGGCGCCGGCTCCACCGACCGGGCCGCCTGGCGCAGGCGCAACGTCGACCTGCTGATCCGCGAACTGCGCGACCTGGTACGGGCGGTGCGCCCCGAGGCGGCGTTCGGGGTCAGCCCGTTCGGGGTCTGGCGCAACGCCGCCACCGACCCGGCCGGATCGGCCACCTCGGCGTTCCAGTCGTACGACGGCCTGCACGCCGACTCGCTCGGCTGGGTGCGCGACGGCCTGCTCGACTACGTCGCCCCGCAGCTGTACTGGCACATCGGGCACCCGCAGGCCGACTACCGCACCCTGGCCCGCTGGTGGGCCGCACAGACCGCCGACCGGGACACCCTGCTGTGGATCGGCCAGTCCGCCTACCGCGCGGGCGCCCCCGGGCAGGCCGAGGCCTGGCAGGACCCGGCCGAACTCTCCCGGCACCTCGCCCTCAACGCCGAACTGCCGCAGATCGGCGGCGACATCCTGTTCAGCGCCCGCAACCTGCGCGCCGACCCGATCGGCGCGGTCGCCCGGCTCGCCGCCGACCACTGGCGCCGGCCCTCCCTCGGCCCGCTGCTCCCCCGCCTGGCCGGCGGCACGCCGCCGTCTCCCCCGCGGCTCGCCGCCTCCGACGCCGGTCTGCTCCTCTCCCCCGGCCCCGGCGCCCGGCCGCCCTTCCGGTACGCGCTCTACCACCACCCGCAGGCACACGGCCGCACGGCCGGCACCCTGACGGCGGTCCTCCCGGCCGCGGACGCCGGCCGGCCGCTCCCGGTCGCTGCCGCGGGCCGGTACACGGCCACGGCGGTGGACCGCTGCGGCCGGGAGAGCGGGGCGAGCGCGGCCGTCCGGATCTGACGGTCCTGGTCGTGCGCGAGGGCGCGTCTCGAGGATCCTGCCGGCCGGGCCCGGGTGCTCCCGCAGGGTGCGGGGCCCGCCGCGGCCTTACCGTGGAGCGGTGGACGCCCCGAGCCGCCGGCCCGCACCGCCGGCCCACGTCCTGCCGCGGCGAGCCGTGCTGCTGGGCCTCGCCGGGGCCCTGGCGGGCGCCTGCACGAGCCGGGCCGGGACGGCCGCGGGCCCCGGCACACCCGGGTCGCCGTCCGCCTCGCCCTCCTCGGCGCCGTCCTCGCCGTCGTCGGCCGGGCTGCCCGTGACCACGCCCTGGCAGCCCGGGCCGGGCGAGAACCATCCCGAGGTCAAGCTGCGCGCCGTGCAACTGGTGGAGGCGATCGGCGCCTGGCCTCCCGGCGAACAGGGCCTGGCCGCCGCCCGGAAGCGGGTCGCGGCGCTCGGCCTCGACCCCTCGCTCGCCGAACAGGCCGGGCCGCTCCTCGGGCCCGCCGAAGCGGCCGCGCTACAGATCGTGAACGCCCAGTGGGGCGGCTACGAGCCGGACTCCGCGAGCGTGATGGTCGTCTGCCGGCAGTGGACCCCGGACGCGGCCGGCGGCACCACCATCGACGTCCGCCTCGTCCGGGCCCAGCCCCGGTGGAACGTCACCGCCCTGCACCCGGCCGAACCCGCACCGCCCGCCGCACGGATCTCCGACGCGGCGCAGCGGGTACTGGCCCAACCGCGCATCCGACTGCCGTTCGCGGCGATCGCCGACGTCCGCGGCGGCGCCGTCCACGACAGCGTGCTCGAGGCGATGCTGGCGCTCGCCGCGAAGTACACCTTCACGGTGACGGTGCTCCGCAGCGGCCACCCGGTCAACGTCTTCGACACCTCCCGCACGAGCGATCACACCCGGGGCCGGGCCGTCGACGTCTGGCAGATCGACGACCACGCCGTGGTCGACCCGGCCACCCCGCACGACCTGGTGGACGGTTTCATGCGGGACGCCGCCGCCCTCGGCTCCTACAACATCGGCGGCCCCCGCCAACTCCCCGGCGGCACCACACCCCGCCAGTACTTCACCGACGACGCCCACCACGACCACGTCCACCTCGGCTTCCCCACCTGACCCGGCCCGGGGGCGGACGGGCCCTACGGCACCCACCCGTCGGGGGACTCCCTGCGGAGCCGCTCGGCGGCCGCGTTCCTGACCTTCCTGCTGCCCCCGTCCTCGGCCAGGGCGGTCAGGACCCGGCGCGACCGCGAGGTCTCCACGGTCCTCCGCTGGAGCCAATGGGTGCCCGCCAGGATCTCGGGGAGCACGCCCGCGGGATCGGTGTCGGCCCGCTTGACGAGCATCCAGTGCTCGATCCTCGTCCGCAGGAAGTCGAATCCCGCGGCCCGCGCCGCAATCCCCTGCACCCGGTCGGCGAAGGAGCCGGCCGATCCGCAGTCGGGCGCCAGCCCGTCCACGTACCGGACCAGAGTGGACTCGGCCATCGCACGGTCCGGGTCCCGCACGACGATCTCCACGATCGCCGCCTCGGTCCCGGCCGTGCAGGCAGACAGGCACTCCTGGTACAGCCAGTACCGGACGTGCTCGTCCTCCTCCCAGCCCTCGTCCGGCTCCGCCCGGCCGACCAGGCCGCACAGCCATCCGATGTCGCTCTCCCGGACCACACCGCACCTTTCCGAAGTCCGTCCGTCCCCGTCTCCGCCCTGCATTGTGCTCGAGGCACGGGAGGCTCAGGCCAGCGGGCGGCAGAGGAGGGCGTCGGGGGTGCCGGAGGAGCCGATGCGGGTGGTGAAGGCGATACCGGCGGCGTATTCGCCGGGGCTGCACTGGCCCTTGTAGGCGCCGTGTGCGTACTCGCCGCCGGGGTTGCCGGCGGGGCGGTTGTCGCCGCGGTCGAACCAGACGGTGCGCCCGGCGGTGCCGAGGGGGCGGCGGGCCTGGACGCAGAGGGCGGCGGAGACGCGGGCGCCGCGGAGGCTGTAGCCGATCAGGAACTGGCCCTGGGCGCACTGGAACTTGGTGTAGCCGGAGGCCCAGTCGCCGCCGGCGGGGACGTTCCGTTCGTCGCGGACGACGACGGCGTCCCCGGTGGCGGCCCGGAGGTCGCCGCCGGTGGCGGTGTCGGTGCACAGGCCGCGTCCGCCGGTGTGGGCGAGGCCGGTGAGGCGTTCGCCGTCGGGGCAGACGGCCTTGCGGGCTCCGCCGTCCCAGTCGCCGGCGGCGCGGACGCGCAGGGACTGCACGGCGTCGGCGTGGTCGGTGCTCAGCATGTGCCAGGCGTCGACGGGCGGTACCGGCCCGTTCGGGGCGGGTACGGCGGTGAGGCGGTTCCAGCCGGCGGCGCGCCAGTCCGTGCCGTCCAGCACGCCCGAGCGGCGGCCTGCGGAGTCGTACCGGAGCAGGGCCCAACTGTCGCCGCGTCCGGGGTCGTTCCAGCCGACGAGGGGCCAGTAGGCGAAGTCGGTGCCGAGGGCGGCGAGCCGGTCGGTGAAGTTGCCGAACCAGGCGCGCGGTGCGGCCGCGCCCTCGTCGGCGCCGATGCCGAACTCGCTGATCCAGACGGGGGCGGTGAAGTGCTCTCCGGTCCCGGCTGCGACGTAGAGGGCCTGTTCGTCGAGGACGCGGTACAGCTCGTCGCGGGTGAGGTCCTGGTAGCGGGCGTCGTGGGTCTCGCCGAGGCCGGTGGCGCCGCTGTGGCGCGGGCCGGTGTAGCCGTAGAAGTGGGCGGAGTAGACGAGTTTGTGCGAGGCGACCAGGGTGTGCGAGAGGGTGCGGACGGGTGCGAGGGCGGGGCGGCCGTGCGGCAGGCCGTCGGCGGGGATGCCCGTCCAGTTGATGCCCTCGACCACGATCAGCAGGTCGGGGCTGCCCTCGGTGAGGATGCGGTCGCCGGCGCGCTGGGCGGCGGTGTACCAGTCGTGGGCGTCGCCGAGGCCCCAGTTGGGGTCGTCGAGGTAGTCGCGGCGGACCTCGTTGTAGAGGTCGGCGCCGACCACCCGCTTGTCGTCGCGGTAGCGGCGGGCCATGAACACCCAGTCGTCCTCCCACTGGCGGGTGGACTGGCTGCTGTTCCAGCGCTCGTTGCCGTCCAGGCCACAGCACCAACGGGTGGTGTTGGTGTGGTTGTTGAGGATCACGGCGAATCCGTCGGCGGTGAGTGCGCGCACCACGGCGTCGTAGACCCCGAGCGGGGTGAGGCCGCGCAGCGCGGGGTTGGCGGCGACGGCCGCGTCCGGCACCGGTGCGGTGGTGCGGATCATCTCGTTGGAGAAGGGCAGCCGGATGCTGTTGAGGCCGAGCCGGTGGAAGTCGGCGAGCAGCGCGGGCAGGGGTGTGCGGTCGAGGCCCAGCGGGATGCCGTGGGAGTCCTGTCCGCTGTGGTGGTTGGCGGGGTCCGCCTTGTCGCCCGATCCGTTCCACGAGCCCTGTGCGCCGTCCCAGTTGCCGGCCCGGAGCTGGAACTTCCGGCCGTCGGCGTCGACGATGTCGCGGCCGCGGGTGGAGAGCGGGGCCGCCCAGCCGGCCGACTGTGCGGTGGCGGCGGGCAGTTCGGACGCTGCGGGCGCGGCACCGGCGGGGCCGGCCGGTGCGGCCGCCAGGGCGGCGGCCAGGGGGAGCAGCAGCGCGGTGCGGAGGAGGTGCCGGATCATCGGGCCTGCCCGGGGTTCGAGAGTGGCGGATGCATGCCAACGAGGCGTCGGCAGAGCCGGGTTACCCATCGGTACGGGGCCTGAACCGCCTCCGGCCGACCCCTTCGACGGGGCCGGCCGGTGCGGACGGGACGGCGGGGCAGTGCACGGGCAGCAGGGGGCGGTGCGGGGACGGGAGGAATCAGGCGAGGACCAACGGGTTCTCCGGGGCGAGCAGTTCGGAGATGCGCTCGGCGACGACCTGCGCCGAGTTCTGGTCCGGCGAGCCGGGCCCCTTGGTGGCCGACACGGCGATGGAGAGCCGATTGTGCGGCAGATAGGCCTGGATGGCGGCGTAGCCGGAGAAGGACGGGTTCTGCAGGATCCAGTCGTTGACCACGATCACGCCCAGGCCGAAGTGCCTGGCCTCGGTGTTGAGCAGGCAGACGTCGGGCGGACAGGTCGGCGTCCCGCCGCCGAGGCCGACCGTGCCGGGGTCGAGCTGGACGCGGAAGGAGCGGCGGGAGAGCAGTTCGCCGCTCCCGATGGCCCGGGCCGAACGCTCCAGGTCGCAGATGTGGGTGGTGAGGACGGCCCCGGGCGCGGTCGTCCAGGACGGGTCCCAGAAGGTGGACTCCTCGTAGGTGCCGCGCTCCGCGGTGAAGGCGTGCTGCACGGGCGTGGGGATGTCGGGCGTGAAGCCGTTGCGGGTGTCCTTCAGCCCGAGCGGGCCCATCACCCGCTCCTCCAGCAGCCGGTCGAGCCGGGTGTCGGTGATCCGCTCCAGCGCGGCGCCGAGCAGGACGAAGTTGGCGTGCGAGTAGCTCCAGTCGGTGCCCGGCTCGTACCAGAGCGGCTGGGCGGTGGAGATGCCGACCAGCTCCTCCGGCGTCCAGTGCTGGAACGGGTCGGCGTCGAGCGCGGCGAGGAAGCCCGGGTCGCGGACGTAGTCGACCAGACCGGAGGTCGAACTGCCCAGCATCCGCAGGGTGATCTCGTCGCCGTGCGGCAGGCCGGGCAGCCAGCGGGAGACGGGGTCGTCGAGGCCGACCCGGCCCTCCTCGACCAGCTGCAGCAGCACGGTGCCCATGTAGGCGATGGCCACCGAACCGGAGCGGAAGTGCATGCCGGGCTCGGCGGGGACGCTCGTCATCGACTCCCCGCGGGCGCCGGTCACGATCTCGCGGCCGTCCTCCGTCACCTTGAACAGCACGGACTTGAGATCGAACTCCTCCATCGTCTCGCGCACGATGCGGTCGATCCGGCGGGCCGGACCGCGGAGCGGTCCGGGGGTGGCCTCGCAGGTCTGCCGGTCGTGGCCGCCGGAGGGTGCGGCGGTGGCAGCCCCAACGGTGGTCTGCAGCGTGGCTGCGAACAGTGTGGCCGCGCACAGCAGCGCGGTCTGAGTACGGGTCATACCCCACGGTGCGAGCCGGGCGGGGTGCGCGGCGGGCGCCACCCCGGCGGCTGCTCCGTCCGGCGGAACGGCGGCGTCCCCGGAAGGGTGGGCGGCGCCCTCACACACCGGGCCAACCACTCAGGGGTTGCCCGCGAGCGTTGAGGCGGCCGCTCTTGAGCTGCGCAGTTCCCCCGCCCCTCAGAGGTCGGCGTCGGGCGCCGTACGGAGCCGGTGGCTGCGGACGGCCGTCCCGGCGAGCACTGCCTGCCGCTCGGCCGGGGCGAGGTGTGCGATCAACTCATCGGTGAGGCAGAGGACTTCGCCGTAGGGGCGGCCAGGGTGCAGACCGGCCAGTCCGAGCCGAGCCGGACGCGCACCGCGGCGCCCCGGGCGGCCGGGCTCAGGCCGCGGCGAAGGTCTGGCGCTGGCTGCCGAGACCGTCGATGGCGGGCTCGACGACGTCGCCCGGGCGCAGGTACGGGTGGTCGGGCCGGCCGAGGGCGACGCCCGCCGGGGTCCCGGTGTTGATGACGTCCCCGGGCTCCAGGACCATGTACTGGCTGAGGTACCAGAGGAGGTACCCGACCTCGAAGATCATGTCCTTGGTGCTGCCCTGCTGGCGCCGGACGCCGTTCACGTCCAGCTGCACGGCGAGCGCCTGCGGGTCGCCGACCTCGTCCGGCGTGACCAGCCACGGCCCCAGCGGGTTGAACGTCTCGCAGGACTTGCCGAGGTCCCACTGCCCGGAGAACTCCAGCTGGAACTCCCGCTCGGAGACGTCGTTGCTCACCGCGTACCCGGCGACCGTGCCGAGCGCCTCGGCGGGCGAGGAGAGGTAGCGGGCCCGGCTCCCGACGACGGCGGCGAGCTCCACCTCCCAGTCGGTCTTCACCGAGCCGCGCGGGATCAGCACCCGGTCGTACGGCCCGACGACCGTCCCCGGGTCCTTCAGGAACACCACCGGGCGGGCCGGGACGGCGGCACCGGTCTCCTCCGCGTGGTCGCGGTAGTTGAGGCCGATGCAGACCACCTTGCCGGGCCGGGCCACCGGTGCGCCGATCCGCAGACCCTGCGGGTCGAGCTCGGGCAGCGGGGTGCCGGCGGCGAGGGCAGCCCGGACGGCCGCCACGCCGCCGCCGGCCAGGAAGCGGCCGTCGATATCCGCGGTGAGGCCGGACAGGTCCAGCAGCCGGCCGTCACCGGCGAGGACGGCGGGCCGTTCCGACCCCGCGGGGCCGACGCGCAGCAGCTTCACTCCAGGGCTCCTCTCCGGCGGACCCACGGCCCGACCGGCCGCCCGCCGACCTGCACCCTACGCACGCCGGGCACCCACCCCCGCATCCTCACCCCCGCCGTGTCCGCCATCGGCCAGCCAGGCCACCCGTCCGGCCTCAGGATTCACGGGACCTGGGGCCCCGGGACTCAGGCTCCGGGCGGCCCGGGCCCGAAGCCGACAGCCCGCGGCCACGCCGCCCCCTCACACCAGCAGCGCCCCCACCAGCTCGGCCAGGCCCTCCGGCGACACCACCCGGATGCCCAGCTCCTCGGCCTTCGCCCGCTTGGAGCCCGCCTTCTCGCCGGCGACCAGCAGGGTGGTCCGCTTGGAGACCGAGGACGAGGCCTTGCCGCCGGCCCGCTCGATCAGTTCGTTGATCTGGTTGCGGCTGAGCTCGGCGAGCGGCCCGGTCATGCTGCCCGTGACCACGACGGCTTCGCCGGCGAGCGGGCCTGCGGCCTCCCCGGTGGCGGCGGCTGCGGCGGCGGGCGGGGTCTCGGCGGTGCCGACGCCGTGGGCCGCCAGCTTGTCCAGGACGGGGGCGAGTTCGACGAGTTCGGTGACGATCACGGCGGCCTTCTCGGGGCCGATGCCGTCGACCTCGGCGAGGGCCTCGGCATCGGCGGCCCGGATGGCGGCCATGCTGCCGAAGTGGGCGGCGATGCGGCGGGACATGGAACGCCCGGTGCCGAGCACGCCGAGTGCGCAGAACACCCGGTTGAGCGGGCGCGTCCTGGCCTCCTCGATGGCGGCGATCAGGTTGTCGGCGCTGGTGTCGCCCATCCGGTCGAGGGTGAGCAGCTGCTCGCGGGTCAGCGCGAACAGGTCGGCGGGGTCGGCGACCAGGCCGGCCTCGACCAGCTGGACGGCGCGGGTGCCGCCGAGGCCCTCGACGTCGAGCTGGTCGCGCCCGACGGCGTACCGGATGGAGGCGACGGCCTGGCAGCCGCGGCCGCGGACGCAGCGCCACCGCTGCTGCGAGGTGTCGATGGCGTCGCCGCACCGCGGGCAGGCGGCGGGGAACTCGATCGGCTGCTCGTCGCCGGTGCGCTGGTCGACGAGCGGCGCCTCGACCCGCGGGATGACGTCCCCGGCGCGGTGGACGAAGACCTGGTCGCCGATCAGCAGGCCGCGGCGGGTGATGTCGGCCGGGTTGTGCAGGGTGGCGTAGGTGATGGTGACGCCGTCGACCTCGACCGGCTCCAGGACGGCGCGCGGGGCGATCACGCCGGTGCGGCCGACGTTCCACTCGACGCCGAGCAGCCGGGTGACCTTGTGCACGGCGGGCAGCTTGTAGGCGACGGCCCAGCGCGGCGCCCGGGAGCCCGCGCCGGCCTGCTCCTGGTCGGCGGCGGCGTCGGCCTTCACCACGATGCCGTCGATGCCGAAGGGCAGGGCGGCACGCAGGGCGGCGATCGCGTCGATCCGCTGCTGCACCTCGGCGACGCCGGCGCAGCGGGCGGGCGTGGCGGCCGTGCCGGCGGCGGTGTTGGCCCCGAGGGCGGCGAGCCGCTCGAGGATCTCGCTGTGGCCGAGGCCGTCGAGGCCGATCGCGCCGTAGGCGAAGAAGGTGAGCTCGATCCGGTACGGGCGGTCCTTGGCCCGCAGGGTGCCGGCGGCGCCGTTGCGGGGGTTGGCGAAGGGGGTGGCGCCGTGCGCCGTCCGCACCTCGTTGGCCTTCTCGAACTGGCTCTGCGTCAGGAGGACTTCACCGCGCAGTTCGATGTCGAGCGGCTCGGCGAGGGTCTGCGGCAAGCCGAGGACGGCGTCGGCGGCGTGGCCGATGTCCTCGCCGGCCAGGCCGTCGCCGCGGGTGATCAGGCGGACGAGGCGGCCTGCGCGGTAGCGGGCGGCCACGGCGAGGCCGTCGAGCTTGGGCTCGACGCACCAGCCGTCGACCGGGCGGCCGAGCCGGCGCTCCAGGCCGGCCGCCCAGGCCTCCAGCTCCTCGCCGGAGAAGACGTTGTCCAGGCTGAGCATGGGCACCGAGTGCGGGACGTCGCCGACCGCGGCGCCGCCGGCGACCTTGCCGGTCGGCGAGTCGGGCAGCGCCTCACCGGGGTTGGCCTGCTCGTAGGCCTCGATCGAGCGCAGCAGCGCGTCGTACTCGTCGTCGCCCAGCGACGTGGCGCCGTCGGCGTAGTAGGCCGCGGCCGCCTGCACGGCGGTGGCGACGGCATCGGCATAGGCGGCATGGGTGGCCAGGGCGGCTGCGTCCTTCATGTCGAACATCATCTCGACCGCCACTGACATTCGGAGTGGCCGGGTCCGGTTCAGGGGCGCCGGGGCACCTGGCCCGCCCGCGGCTCGCCGGGCCGTCGCTCCTCCCGGGCGGCGGCGGTCCGGCGGCCCAGACTGGAGCGGAACGCCGCCCCAGCCAGGAGGACTCGTGACCGCCGGCCGCCACCTGCACGTCAACGGGATCGACCTGTACTACGAGGAGCACGGCCCCGCCGACGGGCGGCCGCTGATCGCCCTGCACGGCGGCCTGCTGACCGCCGAGATGGCCTTCGGCACCCTGATCGCGGCGCTCCCGCCCGGCCGCCGGGTGATCGCACCCGAGCTCCAGGGCCACGGACACACCGCCGACACCGACCGCGAGTTCCGCATCGGCCACCTCGCCGAGGACGTCCTCGGGCTGCTCGACCACCTCGGCATCGAACGGGCCGACCTGCTCGGCTTCAGCCTCGGCGGCTACGTCGCACTGGAGCTGGCGATCAGCCACCCGGCCCGGGTGGACCACCTCGTCCTCGCCTCCACCAACTACCGCCCCGACGGCTACCACGACGAGATCCGCCACTCCGAACTCCACCCCGGCTCCACCCGGATGCCCACCGAACGGGACTTCGCCGATATGCGCGAGGCCTACCTCGCCGTCTCCCCCGAGCCGGACCACTTCGACGACTTCGCCGCCAAGGCCTCGGGCGCGGTCGGCACCTTCGAGGGCTGGCCGGCCGAGGCACTCCACCGCCTGGCGGCACCCACCCTGCTGGTCGTCGGCGACCACGACTTCGTCCGCCTCGACCACGCGGTGGAGATGTACGAGCTGATCCCGGACGCCCGGCTGGCCGTCCTGCCGCGCACCACCCACATGGACGTCATGCGGCGCACCCGGCTGCTCGTCCCGCTGCTGGAGGGCTTCCTCCCGTCCGCAAACGCCTGAGCGGCCCCTCCCCGGCGGAAACCGCCTTGACCTGCGGTTGCGCCGGCCCCGACCATGCTCCGATGACCGTCGGGACCGCCCTCACCCGGGCCGACGCGGACCTCCGCGCCGGCCGGATACCCGTCGCCCGCCAGCGCCTGCGCGGCCTGGTCGGGAGCCGCCCCGCCGACCTGACGGCGCGCCGCAGGCTGGCCGAGGTGTACCGGCTGTACGGCGAGCCCGCCGAGGCCGGCCGCTGGACGTACCTGGACGAGGACCGCGACCCGGCGGAGACCGCCGCCTTCGAGGAGCGCTACGCCGACCCGCTCGCCCGGATGGCCGCCCTCGCCTGGCGCGGCCCGGAGTCCGACGCCCCGACGGAGACCGCCCGCACCCGGCTGGCAGAAGTCCGCGAAGCCGCCACCACCCGAGCCGGACACCCGGTCGACTGGTACGACGCCAAGGCGGTCCGCGACGAACTCCGCGACGCGGACGGCACCGTCGTGGCGGAGGACACGGCCTCCGACCTCGCGTTCTTCTCCTGCGCCGTGGTGGCCGTGCTCGCCGCCCTGACCCTCCTCGGCCTCACCGTCCTCGGCGCCGTCGTCTTCGCCCGCTGGCTGTTCTGAAGTCGGTTCAGGGGCGTTACCCCGCTCGAATCCGGATGCGCCGCGGCCCGCGGCTCCGGCAGACTGCGGCGATGAGCACCGGCATCGAGGACACCCCGCAACGGCGCGCCCTGCGCCATGTCACGGCGCGCTCGACGGGCGGCCCGATCGACCCCCGGCTGCGCCTGACGCTGAACTTCCACCCGGACCGGACGGCGCGCGGCCGGCCCGTCCTGCACGGGCTGGCCGAAGACGGCCTCTACCGCTCGCAGTTCGTCACCGGCACGGGGGCCGGCAGCCTCTCCGCCCACCCCGGAGGCGACCGATGGCGCTGGGAGAGCCGGATGTTCGGCGGCGCCTACGACGACGCCCCGGGCCACGAGCGCCCGGTCTACGGCGCCGTGGACTTCCGCGGCCTGCCCGGCGGCGGCGCACCCCGGTTCGGCTCCTCCTACCTCCGGCTGACCGCCGACACGGTCGAACGGGCCACCTTCTGCTATCCCGACAGCTTCACCGAACCGGAGAACTTCGGCGTCGCAACCCGGTTCGCACTCCTCGCGATCCTCGAACGCGACAACCCGCCCCCGCTGGACGACTACGTCGAAGCACAGGTCCACGGCCCGGTCCGGCTGGACCGCGACGTGGAGGCGCTCGTCCTGGACCCCTGCTACCGCGGCACGCAGGTCGAGAAGGACGCCCGCCGGCTGCCCTGCCCGCTCGAGTGGCACCCGGGTTTCCGGATCACCGTCGACGTGCTGCGCCGCCGTCCGGACTTCCGCGGACCGGAGTTCGTCGCCCTGGGCGAGGAGATCGCCGAGGACGGCCTGCTGGACGCGCGGATCATCGGCGACGCCGAGCGCAGCGGCCGGTACGACCCGCAGGACCTCAAGCGGGTCTGGCACTACGTCGCGCACTTCGGCGCGCCGCAGACCGCGGCACCGGCACCGACCGCCTTGGCCTCGCCTTGACGCACAATTGACCTGATCACGGGCGAGAGGCGCCGACCGGCCTGGCTACCGTCGGGGCCATGTCACCCCTCCCCCGGACGCCGGTGCTCCCGGTCCTGCCCTATCGCAAGCCGACCCGCGGCCGCGACTACTGGGTCATCGACGACGTGCTCCCCGACGCCGAAGCCGTCCGGGCCCGCTGCCTGGCCCGCGACGACTGGAGCCAGGGCTACCCGCACAAGCCCGAGACCTGGCCGGGCATGCGCACCATGCCGGGCCTGACGCCGGACGAACTCGCCCACGTCGAGGGCCTGGTGACGAAGGCGACCGGCGCACGCCGGATCTGGGCGGAGACCGGGCCGGCCGGCGCCACCGTGAACCACAACTGCATCCAGGTGGTCGGCAAGGACGAGTGCGAGCCGCGCCCGCACACCGACTCGCGCGCGGTGTGCCGCTACGCCGCAGTGCTCTACCTCAACCCCGAGGCGCCGAAGGACTGCGGCACCAGCTTCTACCGCCAGCAGCTCCCGGGCGGGGCGCTGGGCGGCAACATCGTGGCCGCCCCGCACAACAACCTGGTCGATGCGCTCGGGACCCGCTTCGTGCCCGCCGACGCCTTCGTCGAGGACGTCCGCGTCCCGCACCGCTTCAACCGGCTGCTGCTGTACAGCGCCAACATCATCCACACCGCGACCGGCTACTGGGGCAGCACGATGGAGGACAAGCGGATGACCGCGGTCTTCTTCTGGATGGCCTGAGCACGGCCGGATGGCCTGAGCACAACAACCCCGCTGCATACCAGGTATGTAAGGTCGTTTAGAGTCTCCTCGAACACGCCTCCGACCGGCGGCGTGGCCGCGGGGAGGGGGCTCGATGCCGTTCGGCAGCAGCAGGGTTCGCAGGCGTACCGTACCAGCGCTCGCCATGGCGGCCGCCGTGGCCCTGGCCCTGGGCGGCTGCGCCTCGTACGAGACCACCGCCCCGCGGGCGGCCCGCGACCGGGCGTCGGCGGTCTCCCAGGACACCGCCGTCCAGGGCGTCGACTGCCGCAAGGCCACCTGCGTGGCCCTCACCTTCGACGCCGGGCCGAGCGAGTACACGCCCGGGCTGCTCGACATCCTCAAGCGGGAGAACGCGCACGCGACCTTCTTCATGCTCGGCAAGAACCACGTGGTGGAGCACCCCGACACCGTCCGCCGCATCGTCGCCGAGGGCCACGAGCCGGCCAACCACACCTGGACGCACCGCATCCTCACCGAGATCCCGTCCGCAGAGGCGCGTGCCGAGATATCCCGCACCCAGGACGCCGTGGAGCGGATCACCGGCAGGCGGCCCGTCCTGATGCGCCCGCCGCAGGGCCGCACCGACGACGAGGTGTCCCGGATCTGCGCCGAACTCGGCGTCGCCCAGGTGCTGTGGAGCGTCACCGCCAAGGACTACGACACCAATGACTCGGCGCTGATCCAGCAGCGCGTCCTCGACCAGGTCCGCCGCGACGGGATCATCCTGCTGCACGACATCTACCCGGGCACCGTCCCGGCCGTCCCGGGCATCCTCGCCGAACTCCACCGCCGCGGCTACACGGTGGTGACGGTCTCCCAACTCCTCGCCCCCGCGGCCCCGGAGCCGGGCCGCGTCTACCGGCCCTGACCGCCCTCGACGCCCCGATCGGCGCGCACAGCAGTACCGCCGGCCGGGTGCTCCGCACGGGGCACCCGGCCGGCGGCGACTCCCGCTACTGGTAGACGCGGACGTAGTCCACGAGCATCTTCTGCGGGAACACGGTCGAGGCGTCCGGGGCGCCCGGCCAGTCGCCGCCCACCGCGTTGTTGAGGATCAGGTAGAACGGGTGGTCGTACACCCACGGGCCGCGGGTGGTCTCCAGGGCGGTGCGGTCCACGGTGAAGAAGGCGTTGCCGTCCACGTAGAACGTCATGTGGGCGGAGTCCCAGTCCACGGCGTAGGTGTGGAAGGCGCCTGCGAAGTCGGTGCCCGCCAGGGTGTACGGCGAGCCGTACCCGCCCGCGCCGTTGTATGCGGGCGCGTGCAGCGTGGAGTACACCGTGTCGGCGACCTTGCCCACGTGCTCCATGATGTCGATCTCACCCGAGTACGGCCACGGGGTACCGGACTTGAAGTTGGAGCCGAGCATCCAGAAGGCCGGCCACAGGCCCTGGGTACCGGTCACCTTGATCCGGGCCTCGGCGTGGCCGTAGGTGAAGTCGAAGTGGCCGGAGGTGTTGATCCGGCCGGAGGTGTACTGGCAGGTGGTGCTGCCGGAGAGCGGGTCCCGCGGGCAGGACGAGCCGGGGGTGACCTCCTTGCGGGCCTCGATCACCAGGTTGCCGGTGCCGTCCTGGAAGAGGTTCTTGTTGCCGGTGGTGTAGTACTCCAGCTCGTTGTTGACGCCCGGGCCGGGGTCGGTGGTCCACTTGCCGGCGTCCGGCGCGGTGCCGTTCGGGCCGTTGAACTCGTCGCCGAAGACCAGCCGGCCGGCCGGGAAGGTCGGGTTCGGCGGCAGCGGCGGCGGGGTGACGGGGCTGCCGCCGGTGCCGAACACCTGGAACTCCCAGAGCGAGTAGCCGTACTGGCCGACCCGGGCGGTGCCGTACATCCGGACGTAGCGGCCGGTGCCGTTCAGGTTGGTGATGGTCTCCTTGAAGCCCTTGCCGGTGGTGGTGGAGTAGATGTCCGTCCAGTTGGCGGCGTCGCCCGAAACCTGCAGCCTGTACGCGGTGGCGTAGGCCGGGTCCCACTGGAGGATCACCTTGTGGACGGTGGCG
Organism: Kitasatospora dryopteridis; assembly: GCF_050749075.1. Lineage (NCBI taxonomy): Bacteria > Bacillati > Actinomycetota > Actinomycetes > Kitasatosporales > Streptomycetaceae > Kitasatospora > Kitasatospora dryopteridis. The sequence goes on from NZ_CP192749.1 coordinate 1,245,469, forward strand.
GTGGCGCCGAGGTCGATGTAGATCCAGGCCGGGTCGCTCCAGGCGGCGGTGGCCCAGCGGGTGGCCGGGTCCTGGTCCACGGCCTTCCCCGGCGTGCAGTTGCCGCAACCGCCGTCGTTCTGACTGCTGGAGGCCACGGCCGGCTTGTTGTACGAGAGTTGGACGTCGCCGCCGCCCGTGCCGCCGCCGGGGGTGCCGTACACCTGGAACTCCCAGAGCGAGTAGCCGTACTGGGTGGCCCGGGCGGTGCCGTACATCCGGACGTAGCGGCCGGTGCCGTTCACGGTGAGGTTCTGGGTGCCGCCGGTGCCGGCGGCGGTGCTGTAGACGTCCGTCCAGGCGGTGCCGTCGGCGGAGGTCTGCAGCTTGAAGCCGGTCGCGTAGGCGGCCTCCCACTGCAGGACGACACGGCTGACGGTGGCGGTGGCGCCCAGGTCGACCTGGAGCCACTGCGGGTCGCCGAAGGCACTCGACCAGCGGGTGCCGGCATTGCCGTCGACGGCGGCCGAGGCCGGGAAGGCCACGCCGTTCTCGGTGGAGGAGGCGGTGACGGTCCTGCCCTGGGAAAGCAGGCTCTCAGCCGCGGGGGCCGCGGGGGCGAACGGGACGAGCAGGGCGCCGACGGCGAGCAGCAGGGCCGTCAGCAGCCGGGTCAGCGCCCGCCGGGGGCGCGGCACGCGCGACAGGACGTGCGGTGGTGCCGTTGTCATGGGGAACTCCAGCTGGGTGGGGGTGGTGCGGAGTCTGAACGACGGTGCATCGGTGGGGGGCGGGGCCCGCGCACGGCGGTCCGCGCGCCGTCGGCCTGCGGAGTCGGGGGTGGTCCATGGCCGTCCTCGGGCGGGGGTCGGGTGGCCGGGTCAGGCGGAATCGCGCACGACCAGCGCGGTGGGCAGCACCAGCGCCGGTCCGGCCTCCTCCCCGGCTGCCAACCGCTGCACCAGGCGGACGAGTTGGCGGCCGAGCTGCTCGATCGGCTGGTGCACGGTGGTGAGCGCGGGCTCGGCGAGGCGGGCGCAGTCGACGTCGTCGAAGCCGACCACGGCCACGTCCTCGGGCACCCGGCGGCCGGCCCGCCGCAGGGCGTCGAGCGCGCCCAGGGCCATCTGGTCGGAGGCGGCGAAGAGGCCGTCGATCCGCGGCTCCTCCGCCAGCAGCCGGGCGGCCGCGGCCCGGCCGCCCTCGACGGTGAAGTCGGCCTCGGCGACCAGCGGACGGCGGTGCACCCGGGTGGTCTCGCGCAGGTAGGCGGCCAGCCGGTCCTGCCCCGCCGGGGTGGAGGAGGGCCCGGCGACGGTGGCGATCCGGGTCCGGCCGATCTTCTTCAGGTACCGGACGGCGGCAGCCGCACCGCCCGCGTTGTCCACCCCGATGTAGGGCAACTGCAGCCCGCCGTAGGAGCGTTCGCTGCACACCACGGGGATGCCGGTGCCCGCCAGCAGGCCGGGCAGCGGATCGCGGTCGTGCACCGAGGCGAGCACGACGCCGTCCACGTGCCCGCCCCGCGCGTACTGCTCGATCCGCCGCCGGCCGGCTGCGGAACCGGCCAGCAGGATGACCAACTGTTCGTCGGACTCCTCGAGTTCGGCCGTGGCACCGCGGATCAGGGTGGGGAAGAAGCCCTCCGAGAAGACCTGCCCCATCCCCTCCGGCAGCACCAGGGCGTACGAGCCGGTGCGGCGGCTCACCAGGGAGCGGGCGGCCTGGTTGGGCACGTACCGCAGGTCGGCGACGGCGCGCAGCACGGCGGACCGGCGCCGCTCGCTGACCGGGTGAGAGCCGCTGACCACCCGGGAGGCGGTGGCCCGGGAAACCCCGGCACGCTCGGCGACGTCCTCCAGGGTCGGCCGGTGCCGCTCCAGCTGCGTCAGGTCCACGGGTCTCCTCTCCGTCTGCTCGAGCCAATCGAGAGAGCGCTCTCTCACCAGCGGCTAGAGAGTGCCCCCGAAAAACCTCCCGTGTCAATGGGCGTGCGCCTGCCAGCTACACCCAGATGAGAAAACGCTCTCCAAGGGAGAGTCGACAGGGGCGCGTGGGGATACCTCCCGGCCGAAGGCTGGGGGGAACTGCGCAATTCGGATGCGGGCCGTCGTACAGACCATGGCCGGCCCGTACCGTTGTGACGCCCGCCCCCGGACTGCGCAGTTCCCCGCGCCCCCAGCAGTTCCCCACGCCCCTACGCGGGCCTGCCTCGGCTCAGGCGGAGTGGCGGATCACCAGTGACGGCCGGAAGACCACCATCGGCATCGTCTTGGCCGGCTCCGCGATCTGCCGCAGCACCAGCCGCGCCATCTCGGCCGCCATGTCCTCGACCGGCTGCCGCACCGTGGTCAGCTGCGGGTCGCAGGCCAGCGCCGCGCTGCTGTCGTCGAAGCCGACCACCGCGACGTCCTCGGGCACCCGCCGCCCGCTGCGCGACAGCACCGGCAGCGCGCCGAGGGCCATCAGGTCCGAGGCGATGAACACCGCGTCCAGGTCGGGCGCCCGCTCCAGCAGCACCCGCATCGCCGCCGCGCCGCCGTCCTGCGTGAAGTCGCCCTCCACGTACACGCCCTCGCCGTGGCCGTGCGCGGCCAGCGCCTCGCGGAAGCCGGTCAGCCGCTCCTGGCTGGCGGGCATGTCCAGCGGGCCGGTGATCGTCGCGATCCGCTTCCGTCCCAGCCCCACCAGGTGGTCGACCGCCAGCCGGACGCCCTCCCGCTGGTCCACGTCCACGTACGCGATCGAGCTGGAGGAGGCGGGCCTGGACGCCTGCACCGCCGGGATGCGGGCCTCGGTGAGCCAGGCCGGCAGCGGGTCGGCGGCGTTGGAGGAGATCAGGATGACGCCGTCGACGTGGCCCTGCCGCAGATAGCCGAGCAGTTGGCTGCGCGACTCGGCGTCGTCCGCCAGCATCAGCACCATCTGCATGCCCTGCGGGCGCAGCACCTGGATGACGCCGCTCACCACCCGGCCGAAGTGCGGGTCGGTGAACATCCGCCCGACGAACGGGTCCAGCGGCTGGTTGCGCCGCTCGGCCTCGGAGACCACCAGGGCCACCGAGTTGGTGCGCCGGGTGACGAGCGAGCGGGCGGCGGAGTTCGGCACGTAGTTGGTGGCGGCGACGGCCTCCTCGACGATCCGGCGGAGCTCGGGATCGACGGTGGACTTGCCGTTCACCACGCGGGACACGGTCGCTCGGGACACGCCGGCCACCTTCGCGACGTGTTCCAGCGTCACGGGTCTGGTCGACGGTGGCAGATCGGTGGTCACGCTGCAGTTATACCCCGAGGGAAACCGTCGCCCGCCCCCGCCTCCCGAACCCGCCCCCTTGCCCCGGCCCGACCCGGCACACGGCCCGCCGCGCTCAGCCGCGGGCGTGCGCGGCGGCGCGGGCCACCAGCTCCTCGTCCGGGCGGACGCCGGTGTACAGCTCGAACTGCTCCAGGGCCTGCAGCACCAGCACCTCCGCCCCCGTGATCACGGGTGTGCCCGCCGCCCGGGCGGCGCGGACGAGCGGGGTCTCCACCGGCAGTGCGACCACCTCGAAGACGGTGCCGGCGGCGCGGACGGCCTCCTCCGCGAAGGCCGGGTCCTCGGCCTCGGGCCCGCCCGCCATGCCGATCGGTGTCGCGTTCACCAGCAGCGCCGCCTGCAGGCCGCCGGCGTCCGGCCGCCAGTCGAATCCGTACCGGTCGGCGAGCTCCCGCCCGGCCTGCGGATTGCGGGCGACGACCGTGCCCTGCCGGAAGCCGGCGTCGTGCAGGGCTCCGGCGACGGCCTTCGCCATGCCGCCGCTGCCGCGCAGGACGAAGTCGGCCCCGGCCGGCACCTTCCGGCTCTCCAGCAGCAGCCGGATCGCGGTGTAGTCGGTGTTGTGGGCGGTCAGCCGGCCGTCGTCGTTGACCAGGGTGTTCACCGAGCGGAGGGCGGCGGCGGACGGCGCCAGCTCGTCCACGAGCGGGATCACGTCCTCCTTGAAGGGCATGGAGATCGCGCAGCCGCGGATGCCGAGCGCCCGCACTCCGCCGATGGCGGCGGGCAGGTCGTCGGTGGTGAAGGCCTTGTAGACGTAGTCCAGACCGAGTTCGCCGTACAGGTAGTTGTGGAAACGCGTCCCGAAGTTGCCGGGCCGGGCCGCGAGCGACATGCACAGGCGGGTGTCCTTGGTGATCTGCACGGCCGTCCGTTCCTCTCCGGTGGCTGCCGGGCCGTGATCAGCCTATCCCCGACCGTCCGCACCGCCCGGCTTCAGCGGGCGCCGGTCGTAGCGCCAGGACGGCGAGGAAGGCCAGCGCGGAGAGGCCGGTCCACCACCGGACGGCCGTGGTGGCGCCCTCCGCCCAGGCGTCGGCGGCTGCGGCCAGCGCCCAGGCCTGGAAGGCCACCAGGACGCCGGCGAGCACCATCCGGTGCCGGGCGGGCCGCTGCGGCTCCGGCCCGGTCCCGCCGCTCTCCCCGGACGCGCTCACGGCTCGCAGCCGATCCGGTCCGCGGTGTCCGGGTCGCGTGCGCGCAGGCCGCGGCAGAGGCCCGCCTGCTCGTCCTCGCCGGGGCGTGCGGTGCCGACCGCCCAGACCGCTCCGCGGGCGTCCTCGGTGAGCAGGACCTTCGGCAGCGCGCGGGGCGGCGGCCCGCCGGTGACCTCGCCCGTCCGGACGTCGAACCCGCCGCCGTGGCACGGGCAGTGGAGGTCCCCGTCGGGCCCTTGCCCGGGGCGGTGCACCAGGGCGCAGGCGAGGTGGGTGCAGACGGCGGAGTGGCCGACGAGTGTGCCGTCGGCGAGCCGGACGGCCAGGGCGCGGTCCTCGGGGCCGGGATAGGCGAAGGCGACGGCCTGGCCGCGGGCGATCCGGTCGGCGATCCGGACGGGGACGGCGGTGCCGTCGCCGCGACGCGGCAGGGCGCCGGCGGCGACCAGGGCGGTGCCGGTGGCGAGTCCGCCGGAGACGACGGCGGCGACGCGCAGGCAGTCGCGGCGGGCGGGGAGGTCCTTGCCGGTCACCACGGGCTCGGCACCTCCGCCTCGTGAACGGGACACTCCTCGGCCGTACGGGCCCGGCCGCGGAGGATCCGGCGGTACCCGCCGTACGGCAGCAGCGCCACTGCGGCCACCAGGGAGACCAGGTGGAGCACCGACAGGAACCGGTGGCCGCCGCCGCCGAGGATCACCTCCGAGGCGGTGAGCAGCAGGCCGGTGGCGGCGACGGCGGCCGGTGCCGCGAGCGGCACCACGTCGCGGGCGCTGCGCCGTCCCGGGTCGTCCCGCCCCTCGCGCCGCCACTGCAGGAACAGCCCTGCGCAGCCGGCGAGCACCACGAGGGCGGCCAGGTCGAGCCAGTGGCGGACGAGCAGGCCGGGGAGGCCGTCCCGGGTGTAGCCGAGGACGTCCCGGCCGTAGAGCCGCAGCCGCAGGCCCGGCCCGTACGTGCCGACGGCGCCGACGGCGAACCAGCCCCAGCCGAGCGGGAGAGCGACGGCTGCGGCCGCCGCGGAGCCCCAGAGCACCAGCCGGCCGGCCGGCGAGGGCCGCGGTCCGGCGCGCCGGTGGAGGCGGAGGCGCGGGCGGGACGGGTGCCTGGCCCACCGCAGCAACCGGCGGGCGGTGGCGGCGATGCGGTCCGCGCCGCGGTGCGCCAGGACGCAGGCGAGGACGACGGTGACGACCGCGTAGGGCACCAGGTCGGAGTCCAGGCCGCGCAGCCCGCGGCTGCCGACGGTGATCGCGAGCACCACCAGCAGCCCGGTGCCGGCGCCGATGAGTGCGGCGCGGACGGGGCCGCCGCGGGTCTCCGTCCGGCCGGGCGGGACCGTCCGGGGCACCTGGTCCGGCAGGCCGGTGGTCGCCACGGTTCGCCTCCCGTCGTCCGTCCGCCGGTGTCGCGACGACCGTACGCGGGGCGGGGGGCGGCGGCCCGCCGTGGCGGCCGGGCGGGTGAGGCCGGCGCCCGGGGCGGGATCAGGGCAGCGGGCGGACCACCGTGCCGTCGCCGCGGACGCCCTCGACCGAGGGGCGCTCCGGGCCCGGGCGGTCGACGACCAGGGTCCGGTCCTGCACCGAGCGGTCGGCGGCCGTGTGCCCGGCGCGGACGGTCAGCCGGACGATGCGGCGACTCCCCGCGACCAGGAGCAGGTCGTGACCGTCGGGGGCACGCCAGCGGCTCCAGGCCACGGTGTCCTGGTCGAAGCGGCTGCAGCCGCGGCCCTCGGCGAAGCCGGTCCGCACCGGCTCGCGGTCGCCCGGCAGCAGCAGCTCGGTGGCGGCCGAGCCGGTGCCGTTCCAGCGGTCGGTGCGCAGGCAGACCCAGGTGGCGCTGCCCGCCTGCTGCGGCAGCGGCTGAACGGCGAAGGCCCAGGCATTGAGGGCCTTGACCCCCGCGGAGCGCTCGGGCACGGCACAGGCGGTGTGCGCCCAGGTGGCCAGCGCCTCCGGGCCGGCGGCCTCACGGGGCGCCCTTGCGGTACTGGCAGTGGGCGGCGGGGTGTAGGTCAAGTGGGCCGGGGCGAGGCCGCCGAGGTCGGCGAGCAGGAAGGCATGGTTCTCGGCGACGGTGCGGGAGGAGCGCAGCTGCAGCGCGGGCAGGTCGGGGCAGCCGCCGGCCGGCGGTGCGGGGACCCGGTCGGTGACGCCGTCCCGCCGGGCGAGCGGGCGGGCCGGGCGGCCGGGTTCGCGCAGGCTGCGCAGCGCGGCCTCGTCGATCCAGGGGGCGAGCAGGTAGCGCACCGAGCCGCCCGAGCGGTGCAGCACCAGGGCGGCCGCGGTGGTCACGTCGGAGTCGTCGGCGCGGGCGAGCAGCAGGCCCCGGCTGTCCGTCCACTGGGCGATCCGGCCGCCGTCGTGGAGCAGGACGACCGGGTCGCCGTCGACCGTCCCGGCGTACAGCAGGTGGGGAGGTGCGGCGGGCGGGCCGGCGGCGGTGCCCGGTTCGAGGCGGGCGGGGGTGGTGCCGCGCCAGGCGGCGAGGGCGCGGCCGAGCAGCTGCCGGTCGCCGGTGCGGTCGCCGCGGGCGGGCCAGACGGAGTGGTCGAGCCGGGCGCTGCGGCTCCACAGTGCGGCGTCCACCCGGACCAGTCCGGCGGGGTCGGCGGCAGCCGCTGCGCCGTCCGAGGAGGGCAGCCGGAGCGCGGGCGCCCGGGACTCCCGGACCACCAGGCCGGTCCCGGCGGCGACGGGCAGGAGCAGCAGGGCGGCGGCGGCCAGCCGGGCGGCCCGGCGGCGGCGGATCAGGTCGCCGGGCTGGACGCGGACGAGGCACGGGTCGAAGCGTTCGCCGTCCCAGTGCCCGGCGAGGCCGTCCGGGACGGCGTCGGCCTCCCGCCGGGCCCGGTCGGGCCTGGTCTCGCCGGCGCGGACGAGCACCGCGGCGACCTCGGAGGGCGGCAGTCCGTCGACGGCGTGCAGGGCGTAGGCGGCCCGGCCTGCGGGGGTGAGCGCGGCGAGTGCCCGGTCGAGGGCGAGGGCGGCGAGGTCGCCGTCCGCGGTGGTCAAGCGCAGGCCCCAGACCTGGGGCAGGACCCGCAGGGCGCGGTCGCCGGGGCGGCGGGCGGCGGCCAGGGCGCGGCGCACCACGCGGTCCCGCAGCTCCTCGTAGAGCTCCTCGGCGGGGCGGCGCCCGGCGGCGTTCCAGGGCGGGCCGGACAGGGCGCGCTGGGTGACGGCGTGGGCGCGCAGCAGGCGCCGGCGCCGGTCCGCCCCGGCCGGCAGCACCAGGTAGGCGATCCGGGCGAGGCGGCGGTAGTTGACGACCAGGACCTCCTCCGCGTCGCTCTGCACGACGCCCTCGGGCGCTGCGGCGGTGCGCCGGTCGGCGGGCCGCGACGCGCGGCGGCGCGGGGTCTGGCGGTCCATGGGCGGGGGCTCCGGTGGCTGTCGGTACGGGCGGCAGCCCGGTGGACTGCTGATCATCCAACGAGTCGATCATGCGATGGTTGCGGCCCGCTCGGGCGCCACCACCAGGGGCTGCTCGGCCCACACGGTCTTGCCGCGCTCCCCGTACCGGGTGCCCCAGCGGCGGCTCAGGTGCATCACCAGGAAGAGGCCGCGGCCGCCCTCGTCGCCGGTGCGGGCCAGCCGCATGTGGGGGGCGGCGGAGTTGCTGTCGGTGACCTCGCAGAGCAGGCCGCGGTCGCGGATCAGCCGCAGCCGGACGGGGCCCTTGCCGTACCGGATGGCGTTGGTGACGAGCTCGCTGACGATCAGTTCGGTGTCGTCGGCGACCCCGTGCAGCCCCCAGGCGGCGAGCTGCTGGGAGACCAGGGTGCGGGCGGTGGCGACCACCGCCGGGTCGGCCGGGAGCGTCCAGAGCGCGACCCGGTCGCTGCCGAAGATCCTGGTGCGGGCGAGCAGCAGCAGGGCGTCCTCGTCGAGCCGGTGCGGCACGGCGGCGTACGCGACGTCGTCGCACAGCTCGCGCAGGCTGCGGTCGGGGTGGGCGAGCAGCCGCCGCAGCCGGTCCCGGCCGCCCTGGCCGGCGCTGTCGGCGCCCGCCGTCAGGCCGCGGGTGTACAGCGCCAGCAGGCTGCCCTCCGGCAGTTCGACGGCGACGGCCTCGTAGCCCTCTCCGCCGCCGCGGCCGAGCGCGGGGCCGACCGGCACGTCGAAGTCGAGCAGGCCGCCGTTGCGCGCGATCGGCATCAGCGGCGGGTGGCCGGCGGCGGCCGCGCTGCAGCGGCCGGTGACCGGGTCGTAGACGAGGTAGAGGCAGCTCGCGGCGACCTGCGGCTCGCCCGGCTGGGGCACCGTCTCCTCGGCCAGCCGGCGCACCGTCTCGTCGAGGACGCCGAGCAGTTCGTCGGCCGGCAGGTCCTGGCGGGCCAGGGTCTGCACCACGGTGCGCAGCTGGCCCATGGTGGCGGCGGCCTCCACGCCGCGTCCGGCGACCGTGCCGCAGACCAGCGCGACCCGGCCGCCGGAGAGCGGGACGACGTCGAACCAGTCGGCGTCGGCGTCCCCGGACAGGTGCAGGTAGGCGGTGTCGACGGCGGGCAGCTCGGGCGGCCGGACGGGCAGCAGGCGGCGCTGCAGCGCGGTGGCGATGGTCCGCTCGTACAGGTACTGCCAGGCCCGGTGGACGCTCAGCGCCGTTCGGTCGGCCAGCTCGGTCGCGACTTCGAGGTCCTGCTCGTCGAAGGGGGCCTCGGTGGCGGAGCGGATGAAGACGGCGAGGCCGAGCGCCGTGCCGTGCACGGTGAGCGGCGCGACGACCAGCGATCGGGCGCCGGCCTCGGCGAGCCGGCGGGCCCGCGCCGGGTCGGCGACCATCAGCGGGTCGTCGGCGCTCAAGTGGGCGATCAGCCGCGGCCGGTGGTCGTGCATGCTCTGGGTGAGCACGGTCGGGAAGATCAGCGAGGTGAGCGACCCGGTCGGCACCGAGCTGCGGAACTCCTCGGTGGAGCGGAGCACCGCCCGGCGCAGCGGCACGTCGGCGGGCACCGGGCCCGGCGGCAGGCGCCGGCCGCGCAGGACGTCGTCCAGCAGGTCGACGATCACGATGTCGGCGAACCGGCCGACCGCCACCTCGGCGAGTTCACCGGCCGTCGCGGAGGCGTCCAGGGTGGAGCCGATCAGCCGCTGCGCGTCGTTCAGGATCGCCAGCCGTTCGGCGGTGGCCTGCTGCTCGGTGATGTCCTCGACCATCACGGCCAGGCCGAGCACCCGGCCGCCGGGGGCGCTCAGCCGGAACATCGACAGCGAGGCCACCATCCGGCGTTCCGGGTCGTGCGGAACCGTCCCGGAGACCTCCAGGCGACGCACCGAGTTCCCGGTGGCCAGGACGGCCCGGGCGATCTCGGTCAGCTTCTCGTGCGGGAAGCCGGGGGCGAACTCCTCGACCGTCCGGCCCACCACGGCGTCCGGGGGCAGGCCGCGCATGCCGCGGGCCGCGGTGTTGAAACGCACCACGCGCAGCTCCGGGTCGAGCACGAACAGCCCGGCCGGGGCACGGGTGAACAGCGCCTCCAGCAGCGCGGCGTCGGTGCGGTCGCGGTCGTTCGGCTGCACGGGTGCTCCCCTCTCGGGCAAGGGCTCGCTCTCCCACCTTGTCAGCGCGCGGGCGGGCGGCAAGTCGGCCGGGGCCCGACCGCGCCGCGGCCGGAAACCTCTGCGGATGCAGCCGCCTGCCGCGCCCGCGACGATGGAGGGCGGACGTGCTGCGGGAAGGCGGTGACGCCATGGCCGACGACGGTGTGTGGCGCAGCCTGCCGTCCCCGCTCCGCGAACTGCTGGAGGGCACCCCGGGCGCGGTCGGCGTCCTCGACACCGACCTGCGGTACCTGTACGTCAACTCCTCTCTCGCCCGGATGAACGGCGTGCCCGCCGAGGACCACGTCGGCCGCACCATCGCCGAGATCGTGCCGGGCATCGACGCGCGCACCGACGTGCTGCGGGCCGTCCTCGCGGACGGCATCCCGCGGGAGACCACCTCCAGCGGGCAGACCCGGGTGCCCTCGCCGCTCGCCCGCCGCTACTTCCACGGCGCCTACCACCGGCTGGAGGTCGGCGGCCGGATCGTCGGCCTCGCGGGGATCGTGCTCGAGGTCACCGCCTCCCGCCAGCAGCAGCACGAACTGGAACGCGCCCGCGAGCGGCTCGCCATGCTGGACAGCGCCTCCACCATGATCGGCACCACCCTCGACATGGACACCACCTGCGTGGAGCTCGCCCGCTTCCTCGTCCCCGAACTCGGCGACGCCGCCTCGGTGGACGTCCTGCCGCCGTCCGAGGACGCGCCCGCCCTGCATGCCTCGCGCCGGCACCTGCGGCTGCGCCGGGCCTCGCTGGTCTCCGTCCCGGAACTGGAGGAGTGTGCACGGGCCCTCGGCAAGGCCGGCGAGTACATCGACCACCAGCCCGGCTCCGCCGCCCGGCGGGCCCTGGAGACCGGCCGGCCCGTGGTGGAGAACCTCCCCTCCGACGCCCGGCTCGGGCAGGCCGCGGCAAGCGCCGACCGGCTGGCGGCACTGCGCCGCGCAGGCGTCCACTCCGGCATGGTCGCGCCGCTGGTGGCCCGCGGCCGTCCGCTCGGCACCGTCACCCTGATCCGGGCCGGCGCCTCGCCGCTGTTCACCCAGGAGGATGCGGTGGTGGTCGCCGACCTCGCGCTGCGGGCCGCCGTCAGCATCGACAACGCCCGCCGCTTCACCCGCGAACACGGCATCGCCCTGGACCTGCAGCGGGCCCTGCTCGCCGAACCGGGCGCCCCGCACCCCGGCCTGGAGGTCGCCTTCCGCTACCGGCCGGCCGGCGCCAGCGCCCTCGTCGGCGGCGACTGGTACGAGACCGTGGCGCGGCCCGACGGCACCACGCTGCTGGCGATCGGCGACGTGATGGGGCACAGCCTGGAAGCCGCCGTCGAGATGAGCCACTACCAGGCCATGCTGCGGATGATCGCCTCCGGCAACCTGCCGCCCGGCCGCATCCTCGAGCGGATGGACCGGCTGACCGCACCGCTGGCCGCCGGGCGCCCCGCCACCTGCCTGGCGGTGGTGATGTCCCCGGAGACCGGCGTCTGCACCTTCGCCAGCGCCGGGCACCTGCCGCCCGCCCTGATCGCCCCGGACGGCTCCGTCCGACTGCTCGCGGTCGAGCCCGGACCACCACTGGCCACCGGCTTCGGCGGCTTCGCCGAGGTCACCGCCCAGTGCCCGCCCGGCCACCACCTGCTGCTCTACACCGACGGCCTGGTCGAACGCCGCGACGAACCCATCGACGCCTCGCTGGCCCGCCTGACCCACCTGCGACTGCCCCGCAACGCCGACGGCGAGCACCTCCTGGACGCCGTCCTCACCGGCCTCTCCCCCACCGCCGACGACGACGTCGCCCTCCTCGCCGCAACCTTCCGCTGAACCGGGCAGGGCCAACGCATCGGGGCAGCACCATAGGGGCGCGGGGAACTGCGCCATCAGGGAGTGGACCACCGTACGGAATCGGGCCGGCCCACGTCAGCGAGGTGACCCGCCCCCGGACCGCGCAGTTCCCCGCGCCCCTGCGGGTTGCCCCCTTACGCGCCGCGCAGGGTTGCTGCGGGGAGGCCTTCGGTGAGGTCCTCGGCGATGAGGCGTTTGGCGATGGTGTCGACGGCGGCGCGGAGTTCGGCGCTGCGGGGGCGGCCGGCCTCCCGTTCCAGCTGTTCGTAGAGCCACTGGGCCCAGGCGTGGCTGATCTTCCCGGCCTCCACCTGCCCGGCCTCGGTGTGCATGTAGTAGCCGTTGACCCGGGAGAGCCAGCCCTCGGTGACGGCACGGGTGAAGACCGGTTCGAGCACTTCCGGCGGGAGCCTCCGGCGGGCCGCGATCAGGGCGAGGGAGGAGTGGCCGACGGTGCGGGTGAAGAGTTCGACCTGCATGACCGCCCAGGCCTGGGCCATGTCCAGCCGTGTCCCGGACTCGTCGACGATCCGCCGGGCGGTCTCCAGGTCGGTGCTGCGGATGATGGTGGCGACGGAGAGTTCGAGCACCCGCGCGGAGTCCCCGGAGACCGGCTGGGCGAAGCCCTCCCCCATGTCGGTGGAGGTGGCGCGGGTGGAGTCGCGGAGCTTCACCTGCTTGAGGAAGAGCGCGACGACGAAGCCGATCGCGGCGACCGGCACCGTCCACAGGAAGACGGTGTGCAGGGCGTCGGCGTAGGCGTCGACGATCGGGGCGGCCTGGTCGGCGGGCAGTTCGTGCAGCGCCTTCGGGTTCTCGGCGGCGCGCGCCAGGGCGGCCGGGTCGGCTCCGGTGAGGCTTGCCGAGGCGGCGATCCCCTCGGCGAGGCGGTCGCCGAGGGTGTTGGTGTAGATGGTGCCGAAGACGGCGGTGCCGAAGGAGCTGCCGAGGGTGCGGAAGAAGGTGACGCCGGAGGTGGCGGTGCCGAGGTCGGCGTAGTCGACGGTGTTCTGGACGGCGATGGTGAGCACCTGCATGCACAGGCCGATGCCGGCGCCGAGGACGAGCATGTACAGCGACTGCAGCCAGCTCGGGGTGTCGGCGTCCATCAGCGACAGCAGGTAGAGGCCGACGGCCATCACGGCGGAGCCGACGATCGGGAAGATCCGGTAGCGCCCGGTGCGGCTGACCACGGTGCCGCTGAAGACCGAGGCGACCAGCAGGCCGAAGACCATCGGGAGGGTCCGCACGCCGGAGACGGTCGCCGAGTCGCCGTCGACGTACTGCAGGAAGGTCGGCAGGAAGGTCATCGCGCCGAGCATGGCGAAGCCGACGATGAAGCTGAGCACCGAGCAGACCGAGAACACCGGGTTGCGGAACAGCCGCATCGGCAGCATCGGTTCGGCCGCGCGGGTCTCCGCCCAGCAGAACAGCCCGAGCGCGACGGCGCCGCCCGCGAACAGGCCGATGATCACCGGCGAGCTCCAGGCGTACTCGTTGCCGCCCCAGCTGGTCGCCAGGATCACGGCGCTGGAGCCGACGGCGACCAGCCCGATGCCGAGGTAGTCGATGACCGGGCGGCCGGCGGAGCGGACGGAGGGGATCGTCCGGGCGGCGGCCACGACCACGACGATCGCGATCGGCACGTTGACGTAGAACGCCCAGCGCCAGGTCAGGTGGTCGGTGAACAGGCCGCCGAGCAGCGGCCCGACCACGGTGGCGACGCCGAAGACGGCGCCGATCGCGCCCTGGTACTTGCCGCGCTCGCGCAGCGGGATGACGTCGGCGATCAGCGCCATCGAGGTGACCATCAGACCGCCGGCGCCGACGCCCTGCATGGCCCGCCAGGCGATCAGCAGCGACATGTTCGTCGCCAGGCCGCACAGGAAGGAGCCGGTGATGAAGACGATCGCGGAGACCTGGAAGACCAGCTTGCGGCCAAACAGGTCGCCGAACTTGCCGACCAGCGCGGTGGTCACGGTCTCGGCTAGCAGGTAGGAGGTGACCACCCAGGACATGTGCTCGGCGCCGCCCAGGTCCGAGACGATGGTCGGCAGCGCGGTGCCGACGATGGTCTGGTCGAGGGCGGCGAGCAGCATGCCGAGCATGATCGTGACGAAGACGACGTTGCGCTGCCGCCGGTCCAGGACGGGCGGCGCGGCGGCCGCGGCCGGCGGGCTGGTCTCGCTGGTGGTCACCCTCGCATGGTCGCCCGGCGGGCCGCGGGGCGCCCGCGTTGGAGGGCCGCCGCAGTGAACCCCGTCGGCGGGGGCGTGCGGGCCGGCCCGTAGCGTGGGCGCATGCAGACCGTCGAGCTGACCTGCGCACCCGCCCTCGACGCGGCGGTGCGGGAGGTCTGGCAGCAGCTCTCCGAGGCCGGGGTGCCGAGCCTGGCCCGCAACACCCACCCCGGGCACCGGCCGCACCTGACGCTGGCCGCCTGCGGGGCCGCGCCCGAGGGCGCGCTGGACGCGGTGGGCGAGCTGATGGCCGAGGTGCTGCCGCTGCCCGTGCGGCTGACCGGGCTGCTGTCGTTCTCGGCGCGCAGCCGCCGGCGGGTGCTGAGCTGGTCGGTGGTGCCGACCTTCGAGCTGGTCGACCTGCACCGCCGGGTGTGGCTGCTGCTGGACGGCGCCGAGCAGCCCGACACGCACTACCTGCCCGGCCGCTGGGCCCCGCACGTCGGGCTGACCCGCCGTCTGGAGCCCGCGGAGCTGGCACTCGCCCACACCGTGGTCGGCCGGCACCCGGACCTCACGGGCGTCTTCGACGCGGCCCGCAGCCACGACACCCTCACCGGCGCCACCGTGCCGCTGGGCGGCTGACCGGGGCAGGATGGCAGGCAGTCGCCCCCTCGGGACGGGAGCCCGCCGTGCTGGAACGAGTCGCCCGGGTGTCGGAGGCGGTCGCCGCCGAACCCGGCCGGACCGCGAAGATCGCCCTGCTGGCCGACTGCCTGCGGGAGCTGGGTCCGCAGGACGGCCCGGCCGCCGCCGCCCTGCTGTCCGGCGAGTCCCGCCGGATGCGGGTCGGCGTCGGGTACGCCGCGCTGCGCGAGCTTCCGGACCCGGCTGCAGAGCCCTCGCTCGGCGTCGCCGAGACGGAGGGGCTGCTGGCGGAGCTGGCCGCGGTGCACGGGCGCGGTGCGCAGGCCGCCCGGCGGGAGCTGCTGGACGGCCTGTTCGGGCGGGCCACCGGGGCGGAGCAGCGGCTGCTGCGCGGGGTGCTGGTCGGCGAGCTGCGGCAGGGTGCGCTGGACGGCGTGATGGCCGAGGCGGTGGCGAAGGCCGCCGGGGTGCCCGCGGCCGCGGTGCGGCGGGCGCTGATGTTCCGCGGCTCGGCGCGGGCCGTCACGGAGGCCGCGCTGACCGGCGGGGCCCCGGCGCTGGGCGCGTTCGGGCTGGAGGTGGGCCGGCCGGTGCGGCCGATGCTGGCCTCCTCCGCGCCGGGCGTCGCGGAGGCGCTGGCGAAGGCCTCCCCGGCGGCCCTGGAGTGGAAGCTCGACGGCATCAGGGTGCAGGTGCACCGGGACGGCGGCGAGGTCGGGGTGTTCACCCGCAGCCTGGACGACATCACCGCGCGCGTCCCGGAGCTCGTCGAGGCCGCGCTGGCGCTGGCCGCCTGCGGGGCCGCGCCCGAGGGCGCGCTGGACGCGGTGGGCGAGCTGATGGCCGAGGTGCTGCCGCTGCCCGTGCGGCTGACCGGGCTGCTGTCGTTCTCGGCGCGCAGCCGCCGGCGGGTGCTGAGCTGGTCGGTGGTGCCGACCTTCGAGCTGGTCGACCTGCACCGCCGGGTGTGGCTGCTGCTGGACGGCGCCGAGCAGCCCGACACGCACTACCTGCCCGGCCGCTGGGCCCCGCACGTCGGGCTGACCCGCCGTCTGGAGCCCGCGGAGCTGGCACTCGCCCACACCGTGGTCGGCCGGCACCCGGACCTCACGGGCGTCTTCGACGCGGCCCGCAGCCACGACACCCTCACCGGCGCCACCGTGCCGCTGGGCGGCTGACCGGGGCAGGATGGCAGGCAGTCGCCCCCTCGGGACGGGAGCCCGCCGTGCTGGAACGAGTCGCCCGGGTGTCGGAGGCGGTCGCCGCCGAACCCGGCCGGACCGCGAAGATCGCCCTGCTGGCCGACTGCCTGCGGGAGCTGGGTCCGCAGGACGGCCCGGCCGCCGCCGCCCTGCTGTCCGGCGAGTCCCGCCGGATGCGGGTCGGCGTCGGGTACGCCGCGCTGCGCGAGCTTCCGGACCCGGCTGCAGAGCCCTCGCTCGGCGTCGCCGAGACGGAGGGGCTGCTGGCGGAGCTGGCCGCGGTGCACGGGCGCGGTGCGCAGGCCGCCCGGCGGGAGCTGCTGGACGGCCTGTTCGGGCGGGCCACCGGGGCGGAGCAGCGGCTGCTGCGCGGGGTGCTGGTCGGCGAGCTGCGGCAGGGTGCGCTGGACGGCGTGATGGCCGAGGCGGTGGCGAAGGCCGCCGGGGTGCCCGCGGCCGCGGTGCGGCGGGCGCTGATGTTCCGCGGCTCGGCGCGGGCCGTCACGGAGGCCGCGCTGACCGGCGGGGCCCCGGCGCTGGGCGCGTTCGGGCTGGAGGTGGGCCGGCCGGTGCGGCCGATGCTGGCCTCCTCCGCGCCGGGCGTCGCGGAGGCGCTGGCGAAGGCCTCCCCGGCGGCCCTGGAGTGGAAGCTCGACGGCATCAGGGTGCAGGTGCACCGGGACGGCGGCGAGGTCGGGGTGTTCACCCGCAGCCTGGACGACATCACCGCGCGCGTCCCGGAGCTCGTCGAGGCCGCGCTGGCGCTGGCCGCCTGCGGGGCCGCGCCCGAGGGCGCGCTGGACGCGGTGGGCGAGCTGATGGCCGAGGTGCTGCCGCTGCCCGTGCGGCTGACCGGGCTGCTGTCGTTCTCGGCGCGCAGCCGCCGGCGGGTGCTGAGCTGGTCGGTGGTGCCGACCTTCGAGCTGGTCGACCTGCACCGCCGGGTGTGGCTGCTGCTGGACGGCGCCGAGCAGCCCGACACGCACTACCTGCCCGGCCGCTGGGCCCCGCACGTCGGGCTGACCCGCCGTCTGGAGCCCGCGGAGCTGGCACTCGCCCACACCGTGGTCGGCCGGCACCCGGACCTCACGGGCGTCTTCGACGCGGCCCGCAGCCACGACACCCTCACCGGCGCCACCGTGCCGCTGGGCGGCTGACCGGGGCAGGATGGCAGGCAGTCGCCCCCTCGGGACGGGAGCCCGCCGTGCTGGAACGAGTCGCCCGGGTGTCGGAGGCGGTCGCCGCCGAACCCGGCCGGACCGCGAAGATCGCCCTGCTGGCCGACTGCCTGCGGGAGCTGGGTCCGCAGGACGGCCCGGCCGCCGCCGCCCTGCTGTCCGGCGAGTCCCGCCGGATGCGGGTCGGCGTCGGGTACGCCGCGCTGCGCGAGCTTCCGGACCCGGCTGCAGAGCCCTCGCTCGGCGTCGCCGAGACGGAGGGGCTGCTGGCGGAGCTGGCCGCGGTGCACGGGCGCGGTGCGCAGGCCGCCCGGCGGGAGCTGCTGGACGGCCTGTTCGGGCGGGCCACCGGGGCGGAGCAGCGGCTGCTGCGCGGGGTGCTGGTCGGCGAGCTGCGGCAGGGTGCGCTGGACGGCGTGATGGCCGAGGCGGTGGCGAAGGCCGCCGGGGTGCCCGCGGCCGCGGTGCGGCGGGCGCTGATGTTCCGCGGCTCGGCGCGGGCCGTCACGGAGGCCGCGCTGACCGGCGGGGCCCCGGCGCTGGGCGCGTTCGGGCTGGAGGTGGGCCGGCCGGTGCGGCCGATGCTGGCCTCCTCCGCGCCGGGCGTCGCGGAGGCGCTGGCGAAGGCCTCCCCGGCGGCCCTGGAGTGGAAGCTCGACGGCATCAGGGTGCAGGTGCACCGGGACGGCGGCGAGGTCGGGGTGTTCACCCGCAGCCTGGACGACATCACCGCGCGCGTCCCGGAGCTCGTCGAGGCCGCGCTGGCGCTGCCCGTCCGCTCGGCCGTCCTGGACGGCGAGGCGATCGCCCTGGGCCCGGACGGGCGGCCGCGGCCCTTCCAGGTGACGGCCGCCCGCACCGCCTCCCGGCAGGACCCGCAGCGGCTGCGCGCCGAGGTGCCGCTGCACCCGTACTTCTTCGACCTGCTGCACCTGGACGGCACCGACCTGATCGACGAGCCCGGTGAGCGGCGCTGGGCCGCACTGGCCGGCCTGGTGGACGGCGCGCTGCGGGTGCCGCGGCTGGTCACCGCCGACCCTGCGGAGGCGGCCGCCTTCCTGGACGGTGCCCTCGGCCGCGGCCACGAGGGCGTGGTGGTCAAGGACCCGGCGGCGGCGTACGAGGCCGGCCGCGCGGCGCGGGGTGGATCAAGGTGAAGCCGCACCACACGCTGGACCTGGTGGTGCTCGCCGCCGAATGGGGCACCGGGCGGCGGCAGGGCTACCTGAGCAACCTGCACCTGGGGGCGCGTTCCGGCGGCGAGGAGGGGCTGCCGGAGTGGGTGATGCTCGGCAAGACCTTCAAGGGCCTCACCGACGAACTGCTGGCCTGGCAGACCCGCGAGCTGCTGGCCCGGGAGACCGGCCGCGGCGCGTACGACGTGCAGGTGCGGCCGGAGCTGGTGGTGGAGGTCGCCTTCGACGGCCTGCAGCGCAGCCCGCGGTACCCGGCGGGGCTGGCCCTGCGCTTCGCCCGGGTGGTCCGCTACCGGGAGGACAAGACCGCGGCCGAGGCGGACACCGTCGCGACGGTGCGGGCGCTCGCGGCAGAAGGGCTGTGAGAAGGGCCCCCGCGCCCCTACGGGTCGACCCCACCCCGGGTACCGGCTTCCCAGGAGGGGCGGGAGGTCCAGGCGCTCAGGGTGCGGCGACTGTCGAAGCGCAGCGGACGCTTGCTCACCGGGTCGGTGAACTCCAGGACTGCGCCGAGCAGTTGGAGCGGTCGGCGGAAGTCGTCCGGGGCGGGCTCGGCGAGCACCTGCGGGTAGAGCGGGTCGCCGAGGATCGGCAGGCCGAGCGAGGCCATGTGCAGCCGCAGCTGGTGGGTGCGGCCGGTGTGCGGGTGGAGGCGGTAGCGGCCGAGCCCGTCGCGGTGCCCGACGAGTTCGATCCGGCTCTCGCTGTTGGGTTCGCCCTCGACCTCGCGGGCGGCGAGCTCGCCCCGCTCCTTGACGATCCGGCTGCGGACGGTGGCGGGCAGCGGCCGCTGCGGGTCGTACCCGGCGATCGCCTCGTACTCCTTGCGGACCGCCCGGCGCTCGAACAGCCCCTGGTAGGCGCCGCGCAGCTCGGGGCGGGCGACGAACAGCACCAGCCCGGCGGTCAGCCGGTCCAGGCGGTGCGCCGGGCCGAGGCCGGGCAGACCGAGGTCGCGGCGCAGCCGGGCGAGGGCCGTCTCGGTGACATGGCGGCCGCGCGGGGTGGTGGACAGGAAGTGCGGCTTGTCGACGACCACGATCCGCTCGTCCCGGTACAGCACCTCCACCTCGAAGGGCACCGGCGTCTCCGGCTCCAGCTCGCGGTGGAACCAGACGAACTCCCCCGGCCGGTAGGCCGTGTCCGCGGTGAGCGGACCCTCGGTGGTGACGAAGACGCCCTCGCGCAGCATCGTCTCGACCCGTGCGGGGCCGATCGCCCGGCCGTAGCGCTCCAGGAGGTAGCCGCGGACGGTCGGCCACGGCCCGTCCGGGGGCAGCCGGAGCCGGACCGCGTCGATGCCGTCCCGCTGCGGCAGCGGGCTCGCCGGGATGCCTGACCTGCGTCTCACCGTGCGAACCCTATCGGCCCCGCCCGTGCCCCCGGGCGGCCCGGGGCGTGCCCCGGGCCCGTGCGCTCCTCTGTGCGGGCTCCGGCAGCCATGGGAGGATGGCAGGGCGGAACGCCGATCTCCTGGACGGTGCCTGGCATGGACGATCCCGAGCAGGGCACAAGCCCGCCGAACCGCCGGGAAACGGCTTCGGAGGGGCCCGTCCGGCCTGCCCAGGACGGGCTGCTCATGGTGCCGATCGCCACCGCGCTCATCGCCGACGACGGGCGCATCCTGCACTGGAGCCGGGATGCCGAGACGCTGCTCGGCTACAGCACCGAGGAGGCCGTCGGCGAGTTCGCGGCGAACCTGCTGATCACCGAGGACCAGCGCGAGGACGTGCTGGTCCTGTTCGAGCACATCCTCAGCGGCCGGGCCTGGTCCGGGGTGTTCCCGGTCAAGCACCGCGAGGGCCACCATGTGAACCTCGAGTTCCGCACCCACCCGATCAACGGCCCCGACGGGCATCCCCTGGTGCTGGCCGTCGCCTCCGACGTGACCGCGCTGCGCCGGCTGCAGGCCGACCTCGCCGTCCTGGACGGCTTCTTCACCCAGTCCCCGGTCGGCATGGCCGTCTACGACCCGGACCTGCGCTTCGTCCGGCTGAACGACGCCCTCGCCCGGATCAACGGCCTCCCGGTCGCCGAGCACCTGGGGAGCCGGGTCACCGAGGTGCTGCCCGGCATCAACGGCCGCGAGGTCGAGGCCGTCATGCGCAAGGTGCTGGAGGGCGGCCCGCCGGTCGTCGACTCCCGCTCGCACGGCCGCACCCCCGGCGACCCCACCCACGACCACGCCTGGTCGGCCTCGTACTTCCGGCTGGAGGAGCCCGGCGGGCACGTGCTCGGCGTCAGCTCGACCATCGTCGACGTCACCGAGCGCTACCGGGCCGAGCACGCCGCCGCCCTCGCCCGCGAACGCCTCACCGTGCTCGCCGACGCCACCGCCTCCATCGGCACCACCCTGGACCTGCGCCAGACCGCCCGGGAGCTCGCCGAGGTGATCGTGCCGAGGCTCGCCGACGCGGTCGGCGTCTTCGCCCTGGAACACCTCGTCTCCGGTACCGACGCGGCCGCCGTGGACGACGGGCTGCGGGTGCGCCGCCTCGCCGTCGCCACCGCCGACCCGGAACACCCGATCGCCGACCTGCCCACCGAGGCCGTCTACCGGGTGCCGCCCGGCTCGGTCTACGAGCAGGCCCTCACCTCCGGCCGGACGGTCGTCGCCCCCAACTGGGACCTGCCGCTGCTCGCCGACGAGGCGCTGACCGAACGCGTCCGCAGCTACCTCGACGACCGCCCGCGGCCGGTGCGGGTCGCCCCGCTGGTCGCCCGCGGCACCGTCCTCGGCATGGTGGTGTACTCCCGCAGCCCCGACCGGGAGGGCTTCGGCCCGGAGGACAGCACCCTCGGCGACGAACTCGCCTCCCGGGCCGCCGTCGCCATCGACAACGCCCGGCTCTACCTGCACCAGCAGCAGACCGCGCAGGCCCGCGAGCAGGCCCTCACCGAGGCCCGGGCCGCCCAGGAGCGGCTCGCCCTGGTCAACGCCGCCTCGGCGCGGATCGGCACCACCCTCGACCTCACCCAGACCGCCCGCGAGCTCGCCGAGACCGCCAGCCCCCGGCTCGCCGACACCGTCGTCGTCGAGGTCCTGGACGCCCTGGTGCGCGGCGCCGAGACCGGCGGCCCCGGCCGCGCGGACCGCTCCGCCGTGCTGCGCCGGATGGCCTTCCACACCGTGCCCGGCAGCGGCATGAGCCCGGTCTCCCCGGTCGGCAGCGTGCACCGCTTCCACCCGTCGACGCCGT
This sequence comes from Kitasatospora dryopteridis, assembly GCF_050749075.1. Lineage (NCBI taxonomy): Bacteria > Bacillati > Actinomycetota > Actinomycetes > Kitasatosporales > Streptomycetaceae > Kitasatospora > Kitasatospora dryopteridis. The sequence continues at coordinate 1,266,917 of NZ_CP192749.1, forward strand.
ACGCCTGGGTGCTCGCCCACCGCCGCCCGGTGCTGCTGCCGCACCTCGACGAGCCGACGCTCAACTGGTTCAACGACGACCCGGAGCGCGCCGCGGCCGTCCGCGAACAGCGGGTCCGCTCGGTCATGGTGGTGCCGCTGATCGCCCGCGGGGCCGCCGTCGGCATCGCCACCTTCTACCGCAGCGTCACCGAACGCCCCTACGACGAGGAGGACCTGCGCCTCGCCGGGGAACTCGCCGCCCGGGCCGCCGTCTCCATCGACAACGCCCTGCTGTACACACGCGAGCGGGACGCCGCCGAGCAGCGGCAGCGGGCCCTGGAGGCGGCCGGCGCCGCCCAGGCCCGCCTCGCCCTGCTGAACGAGGCCTCCACCCGGATCGGCACCACCCTCGACCTGCAGCGCACCGCGCAGGAGCTGATCGACGTGGTGCTCCCCCGGTTCGCCGACTTCGTCACCGTCGACCTGCTGGAGTCCGTCCTGGAGGGCGACGAGCCGGAACCGGTGCCGCGGGACGGCTCGGTGATGCTGCGGGCCGTCGCCGTCGGCGAGATCGACGAGGAAGGCAAGATGGTCGGCGCCGCGGACCCGGTCGGCGGCGGCTCCCGCTCCGCGCAGCTGTACGCGCAGAGCCTGCGCACCGGCCGTTCCATCCTCGTCCCGCACGTCGACGAGCAGGCGCTGCGCCGGATCGTCGCCCACCCCGACCGGATCGCCCCCAGCCTGGACGCCGGCGTCCACTCGTACCTGATGGTGCCGCTGCTGGCCCGCGGCACCGTGCTCGGCGGCGTCGAGTTCGTCCGCACCCGCAACCCGGAGGCCTTCACCCACGCCGACGTGGCGCTCGCCGAGGAACTCGCCGCCCGGGCCGCCGTCTGCATCGACAACGCCCGGATCTACCGGCGCGAGCGGGACACCGCGCTCACCCTGCAGCGCAGCCTCCTCCCGCAGGACGTGCACCGCACCCCCGGCCTGGAGATCGCCCACCGCTACCTGCCCAGCAGCGTCATCAGCGAGGTCGGCGGCGACTGGTTCGACGTGGTGCCGCTCAGCGGCGGCCGGGTCGCGCTGATCGTCGGCGACGTGATGGGCCACGGCATCCGGGCCGCCGCCACCATGGGCCAGCTGCGCACCGTCGCCCGCACCCTGATCACCCTGGAGATGGACCCGGCCCGGGTGCTGCGCCGCCTCGACGACGCGGCCGCGGCGATCGGCGAAAGCCAGTTCGCCACCTGCGTCTGCGTGCTCTTCGACCCGGTCGACCGGATCTGCACCGCCGCCACCGCCGGCCACCTGCCGCCGGTGATCGCCCGCTCCGACGGCTCCACCGAACTCCTGGAGCTGCCCCCGGGCGCCCCGCTCGGCGTCGGCGGCGTGCCCTTCGAATCCGTGCACACCACCCTCGACGAGGACGCCATCCTGGTCCTCTACACCGACGGACTCGTCGAGCGCCGCGGCCGCGACCTCGACGAGGGCATCGACATGCTGCGCCGCACCGTCGCCGAACGCCGCGACTCGCTGGAGCAGACCTGCGACGCCGTACTGGCCGCCCTCGGCGCCGCCGCCGGGCAGGACGACATCGCCGTGATCATGGCGCACTCCCGGCCGATCGGCGGCGACCGGCTCGCCACCCTCACCCTCGCCGGGGACCGCGCCATGGTCCGGCACGCCCGGCGCTTCGCCCGCGAGACGCTCACCGAGTGGGGGCTGACCGGGCTCACCGACATGGTCGAGCTGCTGACCAGCGAACTCATCACCAACGCCCTGGTGCACGCGGGAGCCCCCGTGCAGCTGCGGATGTTCCGCAACCAGGTGCTCACCGTGGAGGTCGCCGACCGGGACCGGCACGAGCCGCGGCTGCGGCGGGCCCGCGCCGAGGACGAGGGCGGCCGCGGCATGCACCTGGTCAACGAACTGGCGCACCGCTGGGGAGTCCGGGCCACCAAGGACGGCAAGGTGGTGTGGTTCGAGCTGGAACTGCCCCCGGGCGCCGGCCGCTGACCCGGCGCCCGTCGCTCCACCTCCCCCGGATGCGTCGCCGAAGGCGCTCGGGCACCCCCTGAAGGTTGTCGTCGAAGGCAGCTGGGCAACCCCACGGGGGCGCGGGGAACTGCGCGACCACACACTCCTGGGGCACGTGGCCAAATCACCCGGTCGGGCGAAGGGCTACTCCGTCGAGGTGAGGCGGGCGGGTGACAGGGCCGTGTCGGTTCGTACGCGGGCGGTGGCGGGACGGACGATCGGTGCCGTCCGGCTTTCCGACCAGGAGGACTCATGCGCTCCAGCCTTGCCAGGTTCACCACCGCCGCACTCATCTCCGGCCTCGCCGTCCTCGGCGCCGCCGGCACGGCCTCCGCCCACGGCGCGCTGGCCGTCGGCGGCGACGCCAGCGCCGTCGAGGGCGGCGCCCTCGCGGTCGGCGGCGACGCCGAGGCGCTCGTCGAGCACGCCCTCGCGGTGGGCGGCGACGCGTACTCCGCCGAGGGTGCGGCCTTCGCGGTGGGCGGCGACGCCGCCGGCTACGGCCTCGGCCTCGCGGTCGGCGGGGACTCGTCCTCCTGATCCCGTACCGACCCGTGGATGCGGCGGCGGCCGGGCGGCACCCTCTCCTCGGGCCGCCCGGCCGCCGCCGTGTCAGGTCGGTCTACTGCGGGGTGACGTAGGCGCCGGAGATGCCGCCGTCCACCAGGAAGGTGTTGGCGGTCATGAACGAGGAGTCGTCGCTGGCCAGGAAGGCCACCGCGGCGGCGATCTCCTCCGGCTCGGCGAACCGGCCGAGCGGGATGTGCACCAGGCGGCGGGCGGCCCGCTCCGGGTCCTTGGCGAACAGCTCCTGCAGCAGCGGGGTGTTGACCGGCCCCGGGCAGAGCGCGTTGATCCGGATGCCCTCGCGGGCGAACTGCACGCCCAGCTCCCGGGACATCGCCAGCACCCCGCCCTTGGAGGCCGAGTAGGAGATCTGCGAGGTCGCCGCGCCCATCACCGCCACGAAGGAGGCGGTGTTGATGATCGAGCCCTTGCCCTGCCGCTGCATGTGCGGGATCGCGTACTTGCAGCACAGGTAGACGCTGGTCAGGTTGACGTCCTGGACGCGCTTCCACGCCTCCAGGCCGGTGGTGAGGATGGAGTCGTCGTCCGGCGGGGAGATGCCCGCGTTGTTGAAGGCGATGTCCAGGCTGCCGTACTCCTCGACCGCCCGCTCGTACATGCCGCGCACCGCGTCCTCGTCGGTGACGTCGGCCCGCACGAACAGGCCGCCGACCTCGTTGGCGGCCTTGGCGCCGGTCTCCTCGTCGAGGTCCACGCAGACGACCTTGGCGCCCTCCGCGGCGAACCGCCGCGCGGTGGCCAGGCCGATGCCGCTGCCCGCTCCGGTGATGACCGCCACCCGGCCGTCCAGTCGCTTGGTCATGCTGGTCACTCCTCCGTGGAGATGAAGACGTTCTTGGTCTCGGTGAAAGCGTCGAGGGCGTCCGGGCCGAGCTCGCGGCCCAGACCGGACTGCTTGAATCCGCCGAACGGCGTCGAGTAGCGCACCGAGGAGTGCGAGTTGACGGACAGGTTGCCCGCCTCCACGCCGCGGGCGACCCGCAGGGCCCGGCCCACGTCCCTCGTCCAGATCGAGCCGGACAGCCCGTAGTCGGTGGCGTTGGCGATCCGCACCGCGTCCGCCTCGCCGCGGAACGGCACCACCGCCACCACCGGGCCGAAGATCTCCTCGGTGAAGGCCCGGTCGTCGTGCCGCACGGGCGCCAGCACCGTCGGCGGGTACCAGAAGCCTGGCCCCTCCGGCGCGCTGCCGGTGAACGCCGCCGCCGTCACGTACGAGGCCACCCGCTCGCGGTGCGCGGCCGAGATCAGCGGCCCCATCTCGGTCTTCTCGTCCGCCGGGTCGCCGACCCGCACCCCGCGGACGGCCGGCTCCAGCAGCGCCAGGAAGTCCTCGTACACGGACTCCTCGACCAAAATCCGGGAGCGCGCGCAGCAGTCCTGCCCCGCGTTGTCGAACACCGCGTACGGCGCGGTGGCGGCGGCCTTCGCCAGATCGGCGTCGGCGAAGACGATGTTGGCGCTCTTGCCGCCCAACTCCAGGGTCACCGGCTTCACCTGGGCCGCGCAGCCCGCCATGATCTCCTTGCCGACCCGGGTGGAACCGGTGAACACCACCTTGCGGACGTCCGGGTGGGTCACGAAGCGCTGCCCGACCACCGGGCCGCGGCCCGGCAGGATCTCCAGCACGCCCTCCGGAATGCCCGCCTGCAGGGCGAGTTCACCGAGCCGCAGCGCGGTCAGCGGGGTGAGCTCGGCCGGCTTCAGGACGACCGTGTTGCCCGCCGCGAGGGCCGGGGCGAGGCCCCAGGCGGCGATCGGCATCGGGAAGTTCCACGGCACGATGATGCCGACGACGCCCAGCGGCTCCTTGAACGTCACGTCGATGCCGCCGGCCACCGGGATCTGCCGGCCGAACAGCCGCTCGGGCGCGGCGGCGTAGTACTCGATGACGTCGCGGGCATTGCCCGCCTCCCAGCGGGCGTTGCCGATGGTGTGCCCGGCGTTGGCGACCTCCAGGGCGGCCAGGTGCTCGCGGTCGGCGTCCACCGCCGCGGCGAACGCCCGCAGCAGGCGGGCCCGGTCCGCCGGGGCGAGGCGCCGCCACGGCTCGAACGCCGCCCTGGCCCTCGCGATCGCGGCGTCCGTCTCCGCGAGGCCGGCCATGTCGACGGTGGTGATCACCTCCTCCGTCGCCGGGTTGACCACCTCGTAGCGGTCGGGATCGGTCATCAGAAGTGCTCCTTGTCCGGTGGAGAAGCAATGCTCGGGGTGGTGTCCGCGCCTCCGGGGGCGCCGCCCGCCGCGTGCACGAGTGCCTCGAAGAGGCGGAGGTCGTCGGGGTCGGTCTCGGGGTGCCACTGGACGCCCAGCGCGAAGCGGTGGCCGGGGAGTTCGACGGCCTCGACGGTCTCGTCGGCGCTCCAGGCGGTGGGGTGCAGGCCGGTGCCGAGGAGGGCGACGGCCTGGTGGTGGTAGCAGTTGACCTTGGTGTGGTCGCCGAGGACGGCGGCCGTCCGGCTGCCCGGCCGGATGCGGACGGGCTGCCGCACGAACTCCGCCGGGACGTGCTGGTGGCTGCCGTCGGGGAGGTGCTGGAGGAGGGTGCCGCCGAGCGCCACGTTGAGCAGCTGCATGCCGCGGCAGACGCCGAGCAGCGGCAGGTCCCGCTCCAGGGCCGCCTCCAGCACCTCGAACTCCCAGGCGTCGCGGGGCCGGTGGGGATCCCCCGTGCGCGGGTCGGCGGCGGCGCCGTACCGGGCCGGGTCGATGTCGGAGCCGCCGGCCAGGACCAGCCCGTCGAGCGCGTCGACCAGCCGGCCGGCGCCGCCCGGCTGCGGGGGCAGCAGGACGGGTGTGCCGCCGGCCCGGGAGACCGCGTCGACGTAGGTCTGCGGGACGAGTGAGGCGTGCTGCCGCCACACCGACCAGGCGGCCTCCTCCTGGTAGCTGGTGATGCCGATCAGCGGGCGGTGGTGCAGGGTGCTCACAGCCGCTCGAATCCGCGGCGCCGCTCCCAGTCGGTCACCGCCCGGTCGTAGGCGGCGAGTTCGACCCGGCCGGCATGGGTGTAGTGCCGGACGACGTCCTTGCCGAAGGCCTCGGTGGCGGCCTCACTGCCCTCGAAGGCGTCCACCGCGTCGCGCAGCGTGGCGGGCACCCGGGGAGCGTCGGAGGCGTACGCGTTGCCGGTGAACTCCGGCTCCAGTTCGAGCTGGTGCTCGATGCCGTGCAGGCCGGCGGCGATCAGTGCGGCGACCGCCAGGTAGGGGTTGACGTCGCCGCCGGGGACACGGTTCTCGAAGCGGAGCGAGGAGCCGTGGCCGACCACCCGCAGCGCGCAGGTGCGGTTGTCGCGGCCCCAGGCGATCGCGGTGGGCGCGAAGCTGCCCGGAACGTACCGCTTGTAGGAGTTGACGGTGGGGGCGAGCAGCAGCGCGAACTCGCGGAGGCACGCGAGCTGCCCGGCGAGGAAGTGCTCCATGGTGCGGGAGAAGCCGTACGGGCCGTCGCCGGCCATCACCGGGGTGCCGGCCGCGTCGCGCAGGCTGAGGTGGATGTGGCAGGAGTTGCCCTCGCGCTCGTCGTACTTGGCCATGAAGGTGAGGCTGCAGCCCTCCTGCGCGGCGATCTCCTTGGCGCCGGTCTTGTAGACGGCGTGGTTGTCGCAGGTGGTGAGGGCGTCGGCGTACTTGAAGGCGATCTCGTGCTGGCCGAGGTTGCACTCGCCCTTGGCGGACTCCACGGTGAGGCCCGCGCCGGCCATCTCGTTGCGCAGCCGGCGCAGCAGGGGTTCGATGCGGGCGGTGCCGAGGATCGAGTAGTCGACGTTGTACTGGTTGGCCGGGGTGAGGCCGTGGTAGGCGCGTTCCCAGGCCTGTTCGTAGCTGTCACGGAAGACGATGAACTCGAGTTCGGTGCCGGCGTACGCCTGCCAGCCGTAGCCGGCGAGGCGCTCCAGCTGGCGGCGGAGGACCTGCCGCGGGGAGACGGTGACCGGGCGGCCGTCGTGGTGCCGGACGTCGCACTGGACCATGGCGGTGGCCGGGTGCCAGGGCACCATGCGCAGGGTGGCGAGGTCGGGGGCGAGGACGAGGTCGCCGTAGCCGCTCTCCCAGGAGGAGACGGCGTAGCCGTCCACGGTGTTCATGTCGGTGTCGACGGCGAGCAGGTAGCCGCAGCCCTCGGCGGCGCCGGGGACGACGTCGGTGAGGAAGTACTCGGCGGCGAGGCGCTTGCCCTGCAGGCGGCCCTGCATGTCGGTGATGGCGAGGACGACGGTGTCCACACTGCCGTCGGCGACCAGCTCGCGCAGCCGGTCGAGGGTGAGCCTGGGGCTGCTCATCGGGTCTCCAGTTCGGCTTCGAGGGCGGCGAGTTCCTCGGGCGTGCCGTGGACCTTGGGGCCGGTGAACCAGTGCCTGGCGGAGACCAGCCACCACAGGCCGGCGAAGCCGAGGACGACGCTGACCGCGACGGGCGTGTAGTTGAAGCTGACGGCGGTGACGGGGCTGACGGTGGGCAGCATGAACAGCACGGTGATCACGGCTGTCCAGCCGACCGCGACGGTCCCGATGATCCTGCTCCAGCGGCCCAGATGCCAGGGGCCGCGCTGGAAGGCGTCACCCTGGCGCAGTCTGAGGAAAGTCGGGATGACGTACGAGATGTACAGGCCGATCACCGAGATGGAGGTGACCGCGGTGTAGGCGGTGGAGTTCCACAGCGCGGGCAGGCCGAGCAGCAGGGCGCCGCCGGTGGCGAGCCAGACCGCGTTGACGGGGGTGTGGGTGCGCGGCGAGATGCGGTGCCAGAGGGCGGAGCCGGGCAGTGCGCCGTCCCGGGAGAAGGCGTAGATCATCCGGGAGTTGGCGGTGACGGAGGCCATGCCGCAGAAGAACTGGGCGCCGATGACGATCAGCAGCAGCGCCTTGGCGCCGGTGGTGCCGATGGCGTCGATGAAGATCTGTGCGGGCGGGACGCCGGTCGGGCCGCCGAGCGCGCCCTCGTAGTCGCGGATGGCGAAGGTGATGCCGAGCAGCAGCACCCAGCCGGCGACCAGCGAGACGGTGATCGCGTTGACGATGCCGCGCGGCCCGGAGCGGGCGGCGTCGTGGGTCTCCTCGGTCATGTGCGCGGAGGCGTCGTAGCCGGTGAGGGTGTACTGGGCGAGCAGCAGGCCCAGCATGGCGACGTAGAAGTTGCTGGTGAAGCCGGTCTTGTTGACGAACTCGGTGAAGACGAAGGACGCGGAGGCGTGCTCCGAGGGCAGGACGGCGAGCGCGCCGACGATGACGGTGACGCCGATCAGGTGCCACCAGACCGAGATGTCGTTGAGGCGGGCGACCAGCTTCACGCCGAGGGTGTTGAGCAGGCCGTGCAGCAGCAGGATCACCGCGAAGATCTCCACGGTGTGCACCGGCGTGGCCTCGAAGCCGAACTGCAGGGCGAGGAAGGCGTTGGTGAAGAACGCGGCGCCGTAGTCGACGCCGGCGGTCACCGCGACCTGGCCGAGGAAGTTGAACCAGCCGGTGAACCAGGACCAGGCGGCGGCCCGGCTGCGGGCGAGCTTGGCGGACCAGTAGTAGAGGCCGCCGGCGGTCGGGTAGCTCGAACAGATCTCGGCCATCGCCAGGCCCACGCACAGGGTGAGCAGGCCGACCAGCGGCCAGCCCCAGACGATCATCGCCGGGCCGCCGGTGTTCATGCCCATCCCGTACAGGGTCAGGCAGCCGGAGAGGATCGAGACGATGGAGAAGGAGACCGCGAAGTTGGAGAAGCCGGACATCGAGCGGGCCAGCTCCTGGGCGTAGCCGAGCTCGTGCAGCCGCTGTTCGTCGGCCCCGAGCGGGATTGCGGGGGGCGGCGGGGAGGCCGGGGGAAACACGGGTGCGGGAGTGTGGTGCGCGGCGGAGTCGGGTGTGGGGTCGGCGGACATGGGCACCCCTGGGGAGTGAGGCGGGCCTGGACGCGCGCGCAGCCACAGCGGTGTGGATGCGCCCTCCGAACACTCAATGGCCCGAAAACAGACCATTGAGTGGGCAGCATCGTTCACCCTGGGTTCGGGGCACGTCAAGAGGGGCGCGCAGACCCCTGGACGGACACAGGGGCCTGGGTACGATGCCCGCGTGGACGAGGCAGGGATCGACTGGCAGGCGGGGGCGATCTTCCGGCCCGTCCGGACGGGCAACGCCTTCGAGGAGACCGTCGAACGGCTGCTGCAGGCCATCAAGCTGGGCGTCTTCGGCCACGGCGACCGGCTGCCCGCCGAACGCGACCTCGCCGCCCGGCTCGGCGTCGGCCGCGAGACCCTGCGCGAGGCGATCCGCTCCCTGCAGCAGGCGGGCGCCGTGGAGTCCCGCCGCGGCCGCTACGGCGGCACCTTCGTCACCTACCGGATGCCGCCGCCGGACGTAGCCGAGCTGCGCCGGGCCGCCAGCGACCTCGGCGAGGAACTCGAGGACGCACTCACCTACCGGCTCGTCCTGGAGGCCGGCGCCGCGGAGACCGCCGCCCGCCGCAGCCTCACCGCCGAGCAGCGCGCCTACCTGCAGCGGCGGCTGACCGAGCTGGAGCAGGCCCCGCCGGAGGAGTACCGGCGCCTGGACTCCCGCTTCCACCTGGCGATCGCCGAACTCACCGGCTCGCGCTCGCTGGCCACCGCGATCGCCGAGGCCCGGATGCGGCTGAACGACCTGCTCAACGCCATCCCGATGCTGGAGCGGAACATCGACCACGCCGCCCACCAGCACCGCGGCATGGTGGACGCGATCCTGGCGGGCGACGCCGACGGCGCGCGGCGGGCGACCGAGGAGCACCTGGCCGCCACGGCCGCCCTGCTGCGCGCCTTCCTGGGCTGAGACCGGCCCCGCCGTCAGCGGTAGGCGGGGATACCGGTGAGGGCCTGGCCGATGACCAGGGTGTGGATCTCGCTGGTGCCCTCGTAGGTGAGGACGGACTCCAGGTTGTTGGCATGGCGCAGCGGCGAGTAGTCCAGCGAGATGCCGTTGGCGCCGAGGATCGTGCGGCACTCGCGGGCGATGGCGATCGCCTCGCGGACGTTGTTGAGCTTGCCGGTGCTGACCTGCTCGGGGCGGATCCGGCCCTGCTCCTTGAGCCGGCCGAGGTGGACGGCGAGCAGGGCGGCGTTGTTCAGCGAGACGGCCATGTCGGCGAACTTCTGCTGGGTGAGCTGGAAACCGCTGATCGGCCGGTCGAACTGGATCCGGTCGGCGCCGTACGCCAGCGCGGTCTGCAGGCAGTCGCGGGCGGCACCGACCGCGCCGAAGAGGATGCCGAAACGGGCCTCGTTGAGGCAGCCCAGCGGGGCGCCGAGCCCGCGCGCCCCGGGCAGCTGCGCGGAGGCGGGCAGCCGGACGTCCGCGAAGCTCAGCTCGGCCGTGGTGGAGGCGCGCAGCGAGAGCTTCTGCTTGATCTCGCGGGCCTCGAAGCCGGGGGTGCCGCGCGGGACGAGGAAGCCGCGGATGCCCTCCTCGGTCGAGGCCCAGACGGTGGCGATGTCCGCGATGGCGCCGTTGGTGATCCACATCTTGGCGCCGTTGAGGATCCAGTCGTCGCCGTCGCGGACGGCCTTGGTGCGCATGCCGGCCGGGTTGGAGCCGAAGTCCGGCTCGGTCAGGCCGAAGCAGCCGATCGCCTCGCCGGCGGCCATCCGCGGCAGCCACTCCTGCTTCTGCTCCTCGGAGCCGTAGCGGTGGATGGAGTACATGGCGAGCGAGCCCTGGACGGAGACGAAGCTGCGGAAGCCGGAGTCGGCGGCCTCCAGCTCCAGGCAGGCCAGGCCGTAGGCGACCGCGTTCGTGCCGGCGCAGCCGTAGCCCTCCAGGTGCATGCCGAGGACGCCGAGCTTGCCGAGTTCGGGGGCGATCTCCCGCGGGAAGTGCGCGTTCTCGAACCATTCGGCGAGGTTGGGGCGGACGTGGTCGGCGAGGAAGCGGGCCACGGTGGCCTGGATCTCGCGCTCCTCGTCGGTGAGCAGCGACGGGATGTCGAGCAGGTCGAGCGGGTCCTTCATCGGGCCGGTCACGGGGTGTCTCCGTTCGTGGGGTGGTGGGGTGCGTCGAGCCAGGCGAGGAGTTCGTCGGTGTGCTCGCCGAGCCGCGGCGGGGCGAGGCGGTAGGCGGGCGGGGTGCGGGAGAGGCCGATCGGGTTGGCGGGCAGGCCCTGGTCGGTGCGCGGGGCGAGGCCGAGGCGTTCGGCGAGTCCGAAGGCTCCGGCGACGTCGTTGACCGGGCCGCAGGGGACGCCGAGCGGGGTGAGGTGCTCGAACCAGGCGGCGGCGGTGCGCTCCTTGAGCCGCCGGCCGATCTCCTCGGCGAGTTCGTCGACGTGCGCGACCCGGTCGGCGTTGGTGGTGAAGCGCGGGTCGTCGGCGAGGTCGGGGGCGTCCACGCCGCGGCACAGCGCGCCGAACTGGCGGTCGTTGCCGACCGCGACCACCAGCGGCCGGTCGGCGGCGCGGAACACCTCGTACGGGGCGATGGACGGGTGGCGGTTGCCGAGGATGCCGGGGACGGCGCCGGCCAGGGTGTAGCCCGCGGACTGGTTGACCAGGCTGGACAGCAGCGTGGAGAGCAGGTTGACCTCGACGAGCTGGCCGCGGCCGGTGGTGTCGCGCTCGCGCAGGGCGGCGAGGATGCCGACGGCGGCGTGCAGGCCGGTGAGGACGTCGACCAGGGCGACCCCGGCCTTCACGGGCTGGCCGGGCCCCGCTCCGGTGACGCTCATCAGCCCGCCGACGGCCTGGATCAGCAGGTCGTAGCCGGGCAGCGCGGCGCCCTCGCCGGTGCCGAAGCCGGTGATCGAGCAGTACACGGCGCGCGGGTTGACGGCGTGCACGTCCTCGTACGCGAGGCCGTGCCGGGCCATGGTGCCGGGGCGGAAGTTCTCCACCACCACGTCGGCGCGGCGGGCGAGTTCGAGGGCCCGGCGGCGGTCGGCCTCCTCGCGCAGGTCGAGGGTGAGGGAGCGCTTGTTGCGGTTGACCGACAGGTAGTAGGTGGCCTGCCCGTCCGGGGCGTAGGGCGGGCCCCAGGCGCGGGTGTCGTCGCCGCCGTCGGGGCGTTCGACCTTGACCACGTCCGCGCCGAGGTCGGCGAGCAGCATCGTGGCGTACGGGGCCGCGAGCACCCGCCCGAAGTCCGCGACGAGCACTCCGGCGAGCGGCGCGCCCGTGAACGGCGCGCCGGCGCCCGATTCCGTCGGTTCCGTCCCCATCGGCACCTCCTTCGTTCGGTGTGGCGCACATTCTGTGCGCCCGAACCACGGTTTGGCAGGAGACGAAATGGAGTGGCGCAGGGGGGACGCGCTGGACGTTCCGTCCAGGTTCCCCCCGTCCCCCGGCCGCGGTGTCCGGACCGGTGTCAGGCCGGCGGGGCGGTGGACAGTCCGTCGACCACCTCCGCGCCCGGGAGGTGGTCGAGCAGGGCCTTCGGGGCGACGAGCAGCTTGCCGGCCCGGTCACCGCCGCCGAGGACGATCTCGGCGCGCTCCAGCACCGGCGCGTCCACGTACACCGGCATCCCCGGCGGCAGCGCCACCGGCGTCACCCCGCCGACCTGCATACCGGTCAGCTCGACGGTCTCCTCGGCGCTCGCGAAGGACACCCGGCGGGCGCCGAGCAGCTTCTTGACGGCCCGGTTGACGTCCAGCCGCCGGGTGGCCTGGACGAGGCAGGCGGCGTAGCGGCGCGGCTCGGTCTTGCCCACCACGAGGATGCAGTTGACCGAGTCCTCCAGGGTGAAGCCGTACCGCTCGCAGAACTGCGCGGTGTCGGCGAACTCCGGGTCGATCTCCACCCACCCGTACGGCACTCCCCAGCCGTCCAGCGCGGCCCGGACGGACTCTGCGGTGCCCTGCGTACTCTGCGTGCTCTCCATGCGCCCCGAAGCTACCAGCCGGTCGCCCCCGCGGGGCGCGCCGACGGTCAGGTGGCGGCGGGAGTATCGAAGGGGAGGCCGAGGGCGGCGAGCAGTTCCAGGACGAGGTCCTCGGCGAACGGGTCGCTCTCGGCGGCGAAGACGGCCGCGAGGGCTGCGTGGTCGGCCGTCAGGCCGTGGGCGGCGGCCCAGTCGGCCGCGGTGCGGGCGGTCTCGGCGGGAGCGCCGATCCAATCCTGCGGGCAGTCGTAGTCCAGCGCCGTCTCGGGCGAGAGCACGCACGTCCAGGTCGGCCCGTCGGCGTCGAACGCCTCGACCACGGCGAAGTCGCTGTCGAGGACGAACGCACTCACCACCGGCCCGGCCGTCTCCGCCGCGAGGGCGGCGGCCCGCACGTCCTCCCCGGACGTCGCCAGGAACTGCCATGCCCCGGCCTGCGCCGACTGCTCCGGGAGAGCCCCGCTCGCGCGGACGGCGGCGCTCTCGGCCAGCGGGGTGCGTGAGCGGGCGACGGTGAGGTTTCCGGTGAATCCCATGCCGCGGAACCTACCGCCGGGCACCGACACGGCGGTCGGTGCCCGGCGGGGTCGTCGCGGTCAGGACACCGGGGCGGAGGCCGGTGCCGACTGGGCGCTCTGCGGGGCGGAGGAGTGCCCGGCGGAGCTCGCCGGTGCCGAGGAGTACACCGAGGACGGGGCCGAGGACGGGGCCGAGGAGGGTACCGAGGACGGGGCCGAGGAGGGCGCCGAGGACGGGGCCGAGGGCGAGCCGGACTCCGATCCCGACGGCCCCGAGCTCGGGCTGCCGGAGGACGGGGTGCCGCTCGACGGTGTCCCCGAGGACGGCGAGCCGCTGGACGGCGAGCCGGAGGACGAGCCGGAGGACGAGCCCGAGGACGGCGCGGTGGGCGGCACCGTCGGCACGTGGGTGGTGTCGCCGCCCGTGCCACCGGTCGGCCGGCCGAACGGGGTGCCGTTCATGTCCACCAGCACGATCACCTCGATCGGCGCCGGGGCGGGCGTCACGGTGACCACCTGCTGCCCGTTGAAGCCGGACCAGGGCTGCCCGTTGTACGAGGCGGGCGCGCCGGGGGCCGGCGGCAGCAGCGGGTTGCCGCAGGCACAGCGGACCCTCGGCACACCGTGCGAGTCGATCAGCACGGCGGTGCCGGTCTGCAGGACGGCCTGGTACGCGGTGGCCTGGCCGTTGACGGTGTCCCCGAGGACGGCGAGCCGCTGGACGGCGAGCCGGAGGACGAGCCGGAGGACGAGCCCGAGGACGGCGCGGTGGGCGGCACCGTCGGCACGTGGGTGGTGTCGCCCACCGCGCCGTCCTCGGGCTCGTCCTCCGGCTCGTCCTCCGGCTCGCCGTCCAGCGGCTCGCCGTCCTCGGGGACACCGTCGAGCCAGACTCCGATCCCGACGGCCCCGAGCTCGGGCTGCCGGAGGACGGGGTGCCGCTCGACGGTGTCCCCGAGGACGGCGAGCCGCTGGACGGCGAGCCGGAGGACGAGCCGGAGGACGAGCCCGAGGACGGCGCGGTGGGCGACACCACCCACGTGCCGACGGTGCCGCCCACCGCGCCGTCCTCGGGCTCGTCCTCCGGCTCGTCCTCCGGCTCGCCGTCCAGCGGCTCGCCGGAGGACGAGCCGGAGGACGAGCCCGAGGACGGCGCGGTGGGCGGCACCGTCGGCGCGTGGGTGGTGTCGCCGCCCGTGCCACCGGTCGGCCGGCCGAACGGGGTGCCGTTCATGTCCACCAGCACGATCACCTCGATCGGCGCCGGGGCGGGCGTCACGGTGACCACCTGCTGCCCGTTGAAGCCGGACCAGGGCTGCCCGTTGTACGAGGCGGGCGCGCCGGGGGCCGGCGGCAGCAGCGGGTTGCCGCAGGCACAGCGGACCCTCGGCACACCGTGCGAGTCGATCAGCACGGCGGTGCCGGTCTGCAGGACGGCCTGGTACGCGGTGGCCTGGCCGTTGCTGAAGCCGTGGTTGGTGACCCGGGTGTCGGCCCGCAGCACCACCGGGGTGAGGGTCTTCAGGTAGGGGTCGATCTCGTTGGGCTGAATGCCCTCGACCCCGGCCCAGGCCTTGGCCTTGTCCGGGTTGGCGGTGAGGAATCCGCTCAGCTTGGCCACGTCGCAGCTGGAGACGTTCATGGTGCCGCCGTAGAGGCCCGCGTCGCCGCCGCTGCGGGTGCCGCCGGTGGGCGGTGCGGCCGACCCGGTGCCGGCGCTCGGGCTCGCGCCCTCTTGGGCGACCGAACCGGTGAACGGGTCCTGCCCGGCGGAACCGGCCGGCTGCAGCGCGACCGGCTGGGCCGCCGCCGTGCCGCCGGACCCGGCGCTGAGCACCAGGCCGAGGACGACGCCGAGCACCACCGCCGCGATACCGGCCGGCAGGACGGTGCGCGGGTTGCGCCACCACGGAGTGCGCCGGTGCTCGCCGCCGCCTCCGCCACCCGTGACCACCGTCCGCGGACCGCTGGGCGGCCCCCCGGTGCCGCCGGCCCCGCCCGGGTGGGCGCCCGGGCCGGAGGTCGGTCCGGACGGCGGGCCCGAGGGGTAGGAGGTCGGACCGGAATCGCCCGGACGGCTGCCGGACGGCGGCGGGCTGGAAGGAGGGCCGGAGAGCGGTCCGGACGGCGGCCCGGCCGGGCCCTCTGGCGGGCCGGACGGCTGGTCGGGCGGCGGCGGGTTCGGGCTCACGGGTGTTCCTCCCGTCCTTGACACCCCCCGGAGGCCATTCTCCGCGCGCCCGGGCCCGCCCGCGCGACAGCTCGCCGTTCCCCGGCCGCGGGCGGAGTCTGGAAGGAGTCCACCGGAGCCGACCCGGCAGGAGCTGAGTGTGCGGACGAGCAGCGGGCCCGGTGCCCGTACGAGCGGCGGAACAGGGGCCAGGACCGGCGGCCCCTCGGCCGAACTGCGGCACTGGGGCGAGGCCCTGGCGGCAGTGGCGGCCGCGGTGGCGGGCATGGTGGCGATGGCGGCCGTCGGCCTGTACTTCGCGGGGGCGAACGAGCTCCCGTCCGGCGGCTACGGGGCGGTGGTCGCCGCCACCGTGCTGATGGCCTTCGGTGCGTCCGCCCGGGTGGAGGGCGGGGCGGCGTTCGTGGCCGGCGCCAAGGGCGGGATCGAGGCGGTGCCGCTGTCGGTCGGGCTGACCGGGGCGCTGCTGCTGGCCTGGCTGTTCCTGCGGCCGATGCGGCTGCACGCCACCGTCACCGGCCGCGAGCTGCTGGCCCGGGTGGGCCGGGTCGCGGTGCTGTGGACGGCGGCGGTGCTGCTGCTCTCGCTGCCGGCCGAGAAGAGCTTCACCGTGTCCACCGGCGAACCGCTGGTCGACGAACTGGGCGACCTCATCGGAGCCTCCCCGACGGTCGGCTTCGCGGTGGACACCGGCCGGGCGGTCGGCTTCGGCCTGCTGTGGCTGGCGGTCGTCCTGCTGCTGGCACTGGCCGTCTCCCGGCGCACCCCGCTGCCGCTGCCGTTGCTGCGCTTCAACACCGCCGTCCGCCCGGCCGCACACGCCACCCTGACGCTGCTGCTGGTGTACGTGGCGCTGGCACTGCCGATCGGGCTGGTGGAGGCCGCGGTCGGCGGGCACGCCAAGCAGACGCTGGCGGTGGTCTTCCTCGGCCTGCCGAACCTGGCCTGGCTGGCGCTCGGCGTCGGCATGGGCGGGGTCTGGCACGGCCATGTCGCGGGCACCCTCGGCCTGCCGATGCCGCAGCCGCTGGCCGGGGTGCTGCGGGACGACCAGAACGTCCGGCTGGACCTCGCCACCCTCACCGAACAGGACTCCCGGGCCTGGCTGCTGGTCGCCCTCGCCGTGGTGGCACTGCTGCTGACCGGCCTCGGCATGGCGATGCACGCACCGCCCACGGTCAAGGCCTGGCAGCACGCCCTGCACCTGGCGCTGGCACTGGCCGTGGCGATGCTGCTGATCGGCGTGCTGACCCGGATCTCCGCCGCATACGGCCTGACGCTGCTGGGCTTCGGCGGCAGCGGCGCGGCGGTCCTGGAGCCGGACCTGCTGGTGCTGGTCGCCGTCGGCGCGGTCTGGGGCGCGGTGGCCGGCCTGATCGGCGGCTGGACGGCGGCCCGCGTGCGCCGCGACAACCACCCACCGGCGTAGGGGTGTCCCACGAGGGGCGCCGGGGGCACCTCCCGGCCGAAAGCTGGGAGGTGCCCCCGGCCGCCCCTATGGGTTACCCCCTGTGCCGTAGACGGGAAGAGCCCAGGGCGGGGGCTCGGGCGGGGGTGAGGGCGGGGGCGGGATCTTCGGTACGGCCGACTCGGGGATCTGGGGGACGAGTTCAGTCGGGGTCGGCACGGGGATCGCCGCGACGTGCTCGACGCCGTGCAGGGCGCCGACGAAGGCCAGGCAGCTGTCGTAGCGCTCGTCCGGGGTCTTGGCGAGTGCCCGGATCAGCACGTCGTCCAGGGCGGGCGGCAGGTTGGGGCGCTGTTCGCTGAGGTGCGGCGGCGGGTCGTTGAGGTGGGCCCAGAGCTGGGCGAGGTCGTCGTCGCGCTGGTAGGGCGGGGTGCCGGAGAGCATCTCGTAGACCACGCAGGCGAGGCTGTAGACGTCGCAGCGCCCGTCCACCGGCTTGCCGTTGATCTGTTCGGGGGCGACGTAGTCCAGCGTGCCGACGAACTGGCCGACGGTGGTCAGGCCGGAGAGCGAGAGGGACTTCTTGGTGAGGCCGAAGTCGGTGAGGTAGACGTGCTCGGGGTGCTCGGAGTCGGTGCCCTCGGCGACCAGGATGTTGCCCGGCTTGACGTCGCGGTGGACGAGGTCGTGGCTGTGTGCGGCGTCCAGCGCGGAGGCGACCTGGGTGGTGATCCGCACGGTCTGCCGCAGCGAGAGCGGGCCCTCCCGGTCGAGCAGGGCGCGCAGGTCGCGGCCGCTGACGTACCGCATCGCGATGTAGAGCAGGCCGTCGGCCTCGCCGGCATCGTAGACGGGCACGATGTGCGGGTGGTCGATGGCCGCGGCGGCCTTGGACTCGCGGATGAAGCGCTCCCGGAAGACGTCGTTGCGGACGAGGTCGGGGGCGAGCAGCTTGACCGCGACGGTGCGGCCGAGGCGCAGGTCCTCGGCGCGGTAGACCACGGCCATGCCGCCGCGCCCGATCAGCTGCTCCAGCCGGTAGGCGGCGAGCTGGTGGCCGGTCAGGTCGGTCGGTGCGGCAGTGGTCATCCGGCCTCACCCCGGCTGCCGGCCGCGGACGCCCCGGCGGACGGCGGCTCGACGGTGGCGTACGTCTGGAGCCGGGTGCCGTCGCTGTAGAACCAGCGGCCCTGGTCGAGGTCGAGCAGCCAGGCGGACGGGCCGTCGAGGACGGCGCCGAGCCGCAGGTTGCGGGTGCGCTCGCGGAAGGTCTCCAGGTCGATCAGGCCGTCCGCGTACTCGCCGACCAGGCGGCGGTAGGAGGCGAGGGCCTTCTCGAGGGCGGCGAGCAGCGGCCGCGGGTCCTCGACGGTGGCGAGGCCGTGGTCGGTGCCGGGCGGCGGGTGCGGCACGGTGACCAGCAGGCGGCCGTCGACCCAGGCCGACCAGCCGTTGGAGCAGACGATCCGGGACCAGTTGCCGCTGCTGTCGGCGACCCGGACGGGCAGCAGCGGGTCGAGCCGCACCGAGGGCCGGGACGGGTCCGGGCTCGCCCAGGTCTGCAGCCCGTCGGCGGGAGCCACATGGGTCGGCTGGAACTCGTACGGGGCTGTCATCCGGCGGTCACCTCCGCATCACGGCGGGTTCGTGACGGCGCAGCAGGCGGGAGACCAGCAGGCCGAGGACGATGCTCAGCACCACCATCATGCCCATGGCGATCAGCCAGGCGGAGGTCTCGTGGCGGAACAGGGGGTCGGAGGTGATCGGCTTGGGCACGATCGCGTGCAGGTCGAGGGTTCCGGCCATCGCGGCGAACGCCCAGCGGGAGGGGACGATCCAGGACAGCTGGGCGAGCCCGGGCGTGCTGTTCAGCTGGATCAGCGCGCCGCAGAACACCACCTGCACGATCGCGACGAGCACCAGCAGCGGCATGGTCACCTCCTCCTTCTTCACCAGGGCGGAGATGAGCAGGCCGAGCATCATGGCGGTGAAGGCGAGCAGGGCGACGGCCAGGGTGATCTCCGCCAGCGACGGCATGAGGACGCCGCTGCCGCCCTGGGGGCGCAGATCGACGCCCAGCAGGGCGACCATGGTGAGCACCACCGCCTGGACGACGGTGATCGTGCCCAACACGATGATCTTCGACCAGAGGTAGGCCGATCTGGACAGGCCGACGGCGCGTTCTCGCTGGTAGATGACGCGTTCCTTGACCAGCTCGCGGACGGAGTTGGCGGCGCCGGTGAGGACCGCGCCGACGCAGAGGATCAGCAGCCCGTTGAAGACGCTGTTCTCGTCCAGCTTGCTGCCGGCCAGCGCCCGGGCCATCGCGCCCATGACGAAGGGCAGCGCGATCATGACGGCCAGGAAGGTGCGGTCGGCGGTCAGCGCGGTGGCGTACCGGCGGACCAGCGTGGAGACCTGTTTGCCCCAGCTCTGCGGCGGCGGGGGCGGCGGCGCGGGCGCCTCGGCGGCGGGCGCCGGGAGGGCGGCCGGCCGGGGGTGGTCCATCGCGCCGGCGATGTAGCGGCGGTAGGCGGGCGAGGACCGGTACTGGCCGGCCCAGTCGCGGTCGGCGTCGTTCTCGAAGGCGTCGAAGGCGTCCGGCCACTGTTTGAAGCCGAAGAAGTCCAGCGTCTCGCCGGGCGGGCCGTAGAAGGCGATCCGGCCGCCGGGGGCGAGCAGCAGCAGCCGGTCGCACAGGTCGAGGCTGAGCACGCTGTGGGTGACGACGATGACGGTGCGCCCGTCGTCGGCCAGGTTGCGCAGCATCTGCATGACCGAGCGGTCCATGCCGGGGTCGAGGCCGGAGGTCGGCTCGTCCAGGAAGAGCAGCGAGGGCTTGGTGAGCAGCTCCAGGGCGACGCTGACCCGCTTGCGCTGGCCGCCGGAGAGGCTGGAGATCACCTGGTCGGCGCGCTTCTCCAGGCCGAGTTCGTGGATGACCTCCTCGACCCGGGCCTCGCGCTCGGCGGCGGCGGTGTCGCCGGGGAAGCGCAGTTCGGCGGCGTACCGCAGGGCGCGGCGGACCGGCAGCTGGGTGTGCAGGATGTCGTCCTGCGGGACGAGGCCGATCCGGCGGCGCAGCTCGGCGTAGTCGCGGTACAGGTCGCGGCCGTCGTAGCGGACGGCGCCCTCGTCGGCGGGCCGCAGCCCGGTGAGGGCGTTGAGCAGGGTGGACTTGCCGGCGCCGCTCGGGCCGGCCACGGCGAGCAGCGTCTTCTGGCCGACCGGGAAGGTCACCGAGTCGAGCAGCCGGCGGCCGCCGGCGACGGTGACGGTGAGGCCGTCCACGTCGAGGTCGACGTCGCCGGTGTCGACGAACTGCTGCAGCTCGTCGCCGACCAGGCAGAACACCGAGTGGCCGATGCCGATCAGGTCGCCCTCGCCGACCAGGGCGTTGAGCACCGGCTGGCCGTTGAGGTAGGTGCCGTTGTGGCTGCCGACGTCGGCGATCTCGAAGCGGCCGTCGGGCCGGGCGCGCAGTTCGGCGTGCCGGCGGGAGACCGACAGGTCGCCGACGACCAGGTCGCTGTCGGGGGCGCGGCCGATCCGCACCACCTTCGCCGGCAGCGGGCGGACGGTGGTCGGGGGGCGCAGCGAGCCGGTGATGGCGGTCAGCGCGGACGGTTGCCGGTCGACGGCCGGCTTCCGGGGCAGCTCGTGGAGGCTGCAGCAGGGCCCGTCGGCGGCGCTGCCGAAGCGGAGCACGCTGCCGGGGCCGACGTCCAGGTGCTGCACCCGGTGGCCGTCGGTGAAGGTGCCGTTGGTGGAGCCGGTGTCGTCGAGCGACCAGTGGTCGCCGTCGGCGTGCAGCACGGCGTGGTGCCAGGAGACCCGCGGGTCGCTGAGGACGATCTCGCTCGTCGGGTCGCGGCCGACGTGGTATGTGCGACTCGGGCTGATGACCTGCGAGTCGCCGTCGGTCTCGAGTACCAGCTGCGGCGCGGTGAGCGCGGCGGGTCGCTCTCCCATACCGCCGATGGTAGCCGCGCCCCGCACGGCACGCCCGATGCCGCCGGGGCCCTGCCGATGGCCCCGCGGGGCGGCCCTCGACATGCCCACGGCGGGGTGATTCGACCGGAAACCGGAGTGTCACCCGGTATGTCTTGGGGCATGACGAGTTCGTACTGTCGGCCGCACATCGGGGAGGCTCCGTGAACACCTGGGCGACCTGGACCACGCAGGGCATTCTCGCCGGCACCGGTGGGGTGCGAACGGTCGAGTTGGGCGTCATCAAGGGCGATCTGACGGTCCACACGACGTGGATCGAGGGCGAGGCCCGGCTGACGGTGCAGTACAGCGGGGCGCTGGACTGGTTCACCGTGGAGGGCAGTCCGGTGCCCGCCGGGGACGAGGCGACGGCGCGCGAGCTCCACCAGCGGATGGTGGAGGCGGTGAAGGCCGGCGGCGGTGCGACCGCCCCGAGCTGACCGGCGGCGGGCGCTGCCCGCGGTCGCCCTCGCACTGGCCGCGCTGCTCGCCGGCTGCACCTCGGCCGGCGGCGGCGCCGGCGGCGCGCTGCCGTCCACGGTGGTCGCCACCGCGGCGAGCGCCACCCCGCTGCAGCCCGGCGACTGGCCGACGTACCACCGGGACGCGCTGCGCACCGGCACGGCACCGGGCGCGGCGCCGGTCGGTCCGCTGCACGGCGTCTGGACGGCGGAGCTCGACGGCGCGGTGTACGCGCAGCCGCTGGTGATCGGCGACCGGGTGCTCGCGGCCACCGAGAACAACACCGTGTACGGGCTGGACGCGGCCACCGGGAAGGTGGTGTGGAGCCGTCACCTGGGCTCCCCGGCCAGGGCGGCGGAGCTGCCCTGCGGCAACATCGACCCGCTGGGCATCACCGGCACACCGGTCTACGATCCGGACACCGGGCGGGTGTTCGCGGTCGCCGAGCTGGCCGGCGGGAAGCACCTGCTGGCCGGGCTGGACGCGCGGACCGGCGCACTCGCCGTGCAGCGGGAGGTCGAGCCGCCGAAGGGCGACCCGGTGGCGCACCAGCAGCGGGCCGCGCTGGCGCTGTGGAACGGCCGGGTGGTGGTCGCCTTCGGCGGCCTCTTCGGCGACTGCGGCGACTACGTCGGCAGTGTGGTGTCGGTGCCGACCAGCGGCGCCGGCACCGTCCTGTCGTACGCGGTGCCGACCGCCCGCGAGGGCGGGATCTGGGCGAGCGGGGGGCCCGTGGTGGACGGCGACCGGCTGCTGGTCGCGGTCGGCAACGGCGAGTCGGTGGGCGGCTCCTACGACGGCTCGGACTCCGTCGTGGCCCTCTCCCCCGAGCTGCGGCGGCTCGACTTCTTCGCCCCCTCGACCTGGGCGGACGACAACGCCTCCGACCTGGACCTGGGCTCGCTCGCACCGGTGCGGGTCGGCGACCACGTGCTGGCCGTGGGCAAGCGCGGCGAGGCGTACGTGATGGACGCGCAGCGGCTCGGCGGCATCGGCGGGCAGGTCGCGCAGGCGACGGTCTGCCCGGCGTACGGCGGCGCCGCAGTGGACGGCTCCGCGGTGTACGTGCCCTGCCTGCAGGGGCTGGCCCGGCTGACGGTGGGCCAGGACGGCTCGCTGCACGAGGACTGGCAGGTGGATCTCGGGCGGGGCGGGTCGCCGGTGGTCGGCGGTGGCGCCGTGTGGGTGGTGGACGACCGGCACGGGGTGCTGCTCGCCCTGGACCCGGCGACCGGACGCGAGCTCCGGCGGGCGAAGACCGGCCCCGCGCCGCACTTCGCCTCCCCGGTGCTCGCCGGCGGGCGGGTGCTGGTCGGGACGGACAGCGGGGTCACCGCCTTCTCGGTGGGCTGAGCCCGCGGGGCCGGCCGGATTCCACCGCACGGGAACCGGCGCGGCATGCAACCGGAATTCCCGCAGAACCGTGATACCTACCGGGCTCCCGAGGCGTGTACAGGAGCGGGGGTCCATCACTCCCGAGGAAGATCATCTGATGATCCGTCAGATGATAATGTACAGGCCAATGGGGGGCGTGGGCGACGCGCGCGCCCCGCCGCACCCGATTCCTGGAGCATCTGTGCCCGCACGCCTGCACCGCCGCGCCCTGCCGCTTGCAGCAGCAGCCGCCCTCGCCGCCACCCTGCTGGCCGGCTCGGCCCAGGCCGACAACCCGGCCCCGGCCGACCCGACGCTGACGGCCGACCTCGACGCGCTGCTGGCCGACGCCCGCCTCGCCAACGCGCAGGCCGGCGTCCAGGTCCTCGACGCCGCCACCGGCCAGGTCCTCTACGCACGCCAGCCCGGCGCCCTGCTCACCCCGGCGTCCACCATGAAGACCGTCACCTCGGCCGCCGCCCTCGACCTGCTCGGCGCCGACCACCGCTTCACCACCGAGGTCCGCACCACCGGCACCGTGTCCGGCAGCAAGCTCGCCGGCGACCTGGTGCTCCGCGGCGGCGGCGACCCCAGCCTGCTCGTCCAGGACCTCGACGACCTGGCCGCCAAGGTCGCCGCCTCCGGCATCACCACCGTCACCGGCCGGGTGCTCGCCGACGGCAGCCGCTACGACAGCACCCCGCTCGGCCCCGGCTGGGCCTGGGACGACGAGGCCTACTCGTACAGCCCGCAGATATCCGGCCTGACCGTCGCCAACGACGCCGAGTACCAGATGGACACCGTCCAGGTCGTCGTCACCCCGGGCGCGGCCGGCGAGAAGGCCAAGGTCGCCCTGGTGCCGGCCGAGGCCCCGATGAAGTTCACCGGCAGCATCACCACCGGCGCGGCCGGCAGCGCCACCACCGCCGACGCCGACCGCCGCCGCGGCGCCAACGAGGTGCTGCTCTCCGGCAGCATCGCCGCCGGCGCCGCACCCGCCACCTACTGGGTGACCGTCGAGGACCCGGCCACCTACGCCGCCAAGGTCTTCGCCGGCGCACTCGCCCGGCACGGCGTGAAGGTGCAGCGCGGCGTCCAGACCGCCACCGGTTCGGAGGCCTCGCAGCCCCTCGCCTCGCACGACTCCAAGACCCTCGCCGAGCTGGTCGTCCCGCTGCTGAAGATCAGCAACAACGGCATCGCCGAGCACCTGACCAAGGAACTCGGCAAGGTCAAGGGCGGCAAGGGCGACTGGGCCACCGGCGTCAACCAGATCAAGGGCTTCCTCAAGGCCAACGGCCTGGAGACCCCGGGCGGCCGCCAGGTCGACGGCTCCGGCCTCTCCCGCTACGACCTGATCACCCCGGGCAAGATGGCCGGCCTGCTCAAGGCCGCCCAGGACAAGCCCTGGTTCAACGCCTGGTACAACGCACTGCCCGTCGCCGGCAACCCGGACCGCATGGTCGGCGGCACCCTGGCCGCCCGCATGCGCGGCACCAAGGCCGAGAACAACGTGCACGCCAAGAGCGGCTCGATGGGCGGCGTCGTCAGGGGCAGGTGTAGGGGAAGGACACCGAGGAGGTGCCGCTGCCCGGTCCCACGATCTCCAGGGTGGCCGTGGCCTGCACGCTGCCGTGGCCCTGGAAGGTCCAGCGGAGCACCACGTCCGTGGTGCGGCGGCCACTGGGGACCGGCTGGGTGAGCACGCCGGAGTCGGTGCCGTCACTGCGCTTCCAGCGGTAGCGGACGTTGCCCGCGCCGCCCTCGGTGGAGATCGTGCCGGTGATCACCGCCGTGCCGTCGCACGAGGGCCCGTTCGCGTTGTCCGTGCGGACGGCGACCCCGCTCACCGCGACCGGCCGCCCGTAGCGGTCCCATGCCAGCCAGGCGAGCACCGCGATCAGCAGGAGCAGCAGCCAGCGGCGGCGCCGCTTCGGCTGCTCCGGGGCCGGCGGCAGCGCGGTCGCCCCGTGCCAGACCGCGGCCGCCTGCGGGGGCACGCCCGGTCCGAAGCGCTGCAGCCCGTCCTGCGCCGCGGGCGCCGGGCCGGGCACCGTGGCAGCAGCCGCAGCTGCGGTCAGGGGCACCGGAGTGCCCAGGGCGGGGGTGATCGGGGTGCCCATCGCCGGGGTGAGGGGCGTACCCATCGCCGGGGTCTGCGCCGGGACGGCGGTACCGACCGGCGGGGTCGGCCAGACCTGCGGATCGAGGAAGGTGGCGCTCTCGAAGCTCTCGGCCGGCGGCTGCTGCTGCGAGGGCGGCGGGAGGTACGCCTGCGGCACGGGCCGCGCCCCGGCTCCGCCGAGCCGAACGGTCGCCTCCGGGTTCGGCTGCGCGGGGTTCAGCCGTACGGTGCCCTCCGGGTCCGGCTGCTTGGCCGGGCCGAGCCGGACGGTGCCCTCCGGGTCCGCCGCGGGCACGGGCGCCGGGCCGAGGCGGAAGGTCGCCTCCGGGTCGGGCTTCGGCGCGTTCAGGCGCACGGTCTCGTCCGCCCGGGGCGGCTTGGCGCCGAAGCGGACGGTGGCGTCCTCGTCCGGCTGCTGCGGGGTGCTCATGTCTCGTTTCCTCAGGTCAGGATGACGCAAGTGCTCGTGTTGACGGGACCGGATGCGCTGCCCTGGCCCGATTCGGCCGCCGGACTCGAACTCACCCGTGCAGTCCAGGAGCCGGAGGTGCTCGGAGCCGACACCGTGGTGCTGAAGCTTGTCTTGCCCTTCGGGAGGGTGAGCTGAACGGTGGAGACCGGCAGCCGGCTCACGCCCGAATACCAGGCGACGGTCACCGTGCCGCTCGCCGCACCGTCCGTCGCGGCCGTGACCCTGGCGACCACCTCGTAGTTCCGGCTGCCGCAGGTGGTGCTGACGCTCAGCCGCATGACCCGCAGGGTCGGCGGCGGCGGGGCGCTGGTCGTGGGCGTGGTCGTGGGCGTGGTCGGCGGGGCGCTGGTCGGCGGGGCCGTGGTCGGCTTCTTGGTCGGGGAGGTGCTCGGCGAGGCGAACGGCGAGGTGGTCGGGGAGGCGCTCGGCGACGCCGACGGGGAGGCCGAGGCCGACGGGGACGCGGACGCCGAGGGCGAACCGGACGGCGGGGCGGACGACGACGGCACCGCCACGGGGCCGTCGGAACCGAAGGTCGTGGTGGCCTTCGGGGCGGCGACCTCGGTGGTCGTGGTGGAGTCGGAGGAGCCGGCGGCCGCGACCCCGGCGAGGGTGCCGCCGAGCAGGACGAGTCCGGTGGCGGCGCTCAGCAGCTTGGCCCGCGGACCGAACCGCCGGACGGCGGCGACGCCGCCCGGGGGCTGCGACAGGGTGGTGGTGGCGACCGAGGTGTTGCCGGCGGCGTGCCCGTGCGGGTGCGGCAGCAGCAGCGGCAGCAGGGCGACCAGGCCGGCCAGCTGCCGCGGCCGCGCTCCTCCCACTCCGGCCCGTACGCACCGGCGGCGACCGCCTCCAGGTCGGCGACCAGCTCGGCGGCACCCTCCGGCCGGTCCTGCGGGGTCTTGGCCAGGCCGGAACGGATCAGCGGGCGCAGCGCCTCGGGGGCCTGCTCGTCGGGGATGTCCGCCTCGGTGTGCTGGACGGCCAGCTCCATCAGCGTGGTGCCGGCGTACGGCTTGGCGCCGGTCAGGCACTCGAAGAAGGTCGCGGTGGCGGCGTACACGTCGCCGCGCGGGGAGGCGGCCTCGCCGGCCCACTGCTCGGGCGCCATGTAGGCGGGGGTGCCGGCGATGTCGCCCTTGGCCCCGCTCTGCACCGCGATGCCGAAGTCGACCAGCTTGGAGACGCCCTCGGTGGTGACGATGACGTTGCCGGGCTTGTAGTCGCGGTGCACCACGCCGGCCCGGTGGGCGTCGGCGAGGCCGAGCAGCGAGCCCTTGAGCACGGTCAGCGCCGCCTCGGGGCCGGTGGCGCCCTCGGCCTGCAGCAGGTCGCGCAGCGAGATGCCGTCGACCAGCTCCATGACGATGGCGGCGCCCCGCGGGCCCTCCACGTACTCGTACAGACGGGTGACGTGCGGGGAGTCGAGGCCGGCGAGCAGCCCGGCCTCGGTACGGAAGTTCTCGTGGTCGGCGTGCTCGCCGTTGAGGTACTTGACCGCGACGGGCGTGCCGGTCGCATCATGGCTGGCCAGCACGACGCGCCCGGCCGCTCCCGCACCGAGCTCGCGCTCGTGGGTGTAGCCGGGCAGCTCCCAGCGCGCGTCCTGCCCAATCGCAGCGTCCTGGGGGGCCTGGCCCTCGGGGCCGCCCTTGCCTCTGTCCTCGTCCACCATTCCCTGCCACCAGGCCATCGACTCGTCCTGCGCGTGCGCGGTCTGGTACGAGGTGATGCCCTCCTCGGGGTCGCGCGAGCGCACGTCCTCCTCGTCCCGCTCGGTCTTGTCGTTCATCCGCTGGTACATGTCGGACATGGCCGGCTCCCTGTGCTCGGGCGGTCGGGGCCCGCGGCGCAGGACGGCGGAGCCGCCGCGGCGGGCGGGCCGGCCGCGTTCCTGACTCCAGCGTGCTCCTGCCGGGGCCCGGGGGCCACACCTCGCCCGGCCTGCGGCGGGGCGGGCCCGGCGGGTCAGCCGAGCTCGTCCAGCAGGGCGGGGTTGACGATCCCGACGATGGTCCGGACGTCGGCCGGGGCGGCGGCCGGCCACAGCACCCGGCGGGCGGCCCGGTACCGGTCGGCGAGCCTGCGGCGGTCCGCCTCGTCGAGCCGGGCGGCGCGCTCGGCCACCGAGTTGTGCGCATTGTCGGCGATCTTCACCAGGGTCGCGGAGTGGTCGGTGGCGATCTGCTCCAGCATCGCGCTGTAGGCGACCCCGGAGACCCGGGTGACCCGCCGCACGGTCGCCACCACGCCGAACGGCACCCCGGCACGCAGCAGGTCGTCGGCGGTCAGCGGGGTGTCCTCCAGGACGTCGTGCAGCAGCGCCGCCATCTGCAGGCCGGTGCCGAACGGCGCCAGCCCGGCGGCGACGGCGCGCACGTGCTCGACGTACGGTGCACCGATCTTGTCCACCTGCCCGGCATGGGCCTCGGCGGCGAGGGCGTCGACGTCGGCAAGGGTCAGCTCGGGCACGGCGTTCTCCCCGGTGGGTGCGGTGTTCGCGTGATGGTCCGTCAGTTCCGGCGCAATATAGTCGGCCCGGTGGGAGGAAGGAGCAGCAGGGTGCGGGTGACACCGATCTCCCGGGAACGGCTGGCCGGCCTGGTCGCCGACCGGATCGAGGACGCGGCGCGGGACGCCCCGTGGGTGCGGGTCGCCCTCGACGGCGCGGCCGCCGCCCGGCCCGGCGCCCTCGCGGACGCGCTCGTCGAACCGCTGCGGCTGCGCGGCCGCCCGGTCCTCCGGGTGTCCGCCGCCGACTTCCTGCGGCCCGCCTCCCTGCGACTGGAGTACGGCCGGCACGACGCCGACGCCTTCCACGACCTGTGGCTCGACGACGGCGCGCTGCTGCGCGAGGTCCTCGCGCCGCTGGACCCGGGCGGGAGCGGACGGGTGCTGCCCTCGCTCTGGGACGCGGCCGCCGACCGGGCCACCCGGGCACCGTACACCGAGCTGCCGTCCGGCGGAGTGCTGCTGGTGGACGGTGCACTGCTGCTCGGCCGCTGGCTGCCCTTCGAACTGACGGTGCACCTGGCCATGGGCCCCGCCGCCCTCGCCCGGCACACCCCCGAGGACGAACGCTGGACCCTGCCCGCCTTCGCCCGCTACGAGGAGGAGACCCGCCCCCGCGACCTCGCCGACCTCTCGATCAAGGTCGACGACCCCCGCCACCCGGCCCTGGTGGAGCCCTAGAAGCAGCCGGGGCACCCCCGGGCGGCCCAATGGCCGGGGTTTCGGCCCGGTCGGTAATCCCTTTGCCGTGGGGGCGGCCGGGCCGGGATGCTCGGCGGATGTCCGTCGACGGCTTCCCCCTGTACCCGAAGATCCCCGAGCGGGCCGCGCTGAGCGGCTCCGCCGTCCGCCGCTGGACGGCCACCGAGAAGGTGCACGGCGCCCACCTGGCCCTGGTCTGCGAGGACGGCGCCGTACGGGCGGCGAAGCGCCGCGAGGTGCTGGACGGCGACGCCCTCGACCGGTTCTTCGGCCTGTCCCGGATCTGGCCCGCCCTGGCGGTGGCCGCCCGCCGCGCCGCCGACGCCCTGCGCGACGCGTACGGCACACCCGGCCGCGTGGTGCTCTACGGGGAACTCTTCGGCGGCCGCTACCCGCACCCGCAGGTCCCGGCCGAGGACGGCGTCCCGGCCGTGCAGACCGGCGTCTGGTACGCGCCCGGCCTGCACTGGCTGGCCTTCGACGCGGTGCTGGAGGCCGGCGGCGAGCCGCTCTGGGTCGGCGACGCACCGCTGCGCCGCGCAGCCGCGTCCGCCGGGCTGCCCTGTGCACCGCTGCTGGCGGAGGGGCCGCTGGTTCGGCTCCAGGAGCTGCCGGCCCTGTTCCCCAGCCGGATGCCCGCCCTGTTCGGCCTGCCGCCGCTGGAGGGCAACCTCGCCGAGGGGTACGTGCTGAAGCCCGCCGAGGACCTGCCGACGGCGGTCGGCCGGCCCGTGCTGAAGGTCAAGCAGGCCGGGTTCGCCGAGGATGCCCGGTACGCCGGCGCCCGCCCGTACGCCGTCCCGCTCGAGGGGGCCGCGGGCGTGCCCGGCTGGCTCGTCGAACAGGCGGCCGCCCTGCTCGCCCCCGCCCGGGCGGCCTCCGCCGTCGGCAAGCTCGGGCCGGCTGCCGGCCCCGAAGAGATCGCCGCGGAGATCGCGCGGGACGTCGTCGAGGACCTCGCCGACGGCCTCGGCGGCCTCCCCGGCAGCGACACGGCCGGACTGACCGCCGTCCTGCACCGCGCCGCCCTGGAGCTGGCCCGCTTCGACACCCGCGACCGCACCGGCCGCTGACGGCCGCGTCCCGTCAGGCCGGGCTCGGCCCGTGCTGGCAGCGGGGGCACCAGAAGGCCGGGCGGTCCTGGGCGTACTGGGCCGTCCGCACCGGTGTCCCGCAGCGGGCGCAGGGACGGCGGGCCCGCCCGTACACCCAGGTGCGGCGGTCGGCCCGGTCCTCGCGGGTGGTGATCCGCTCCACCCGCAGTTTGTTGGCCTCCAGCAGCTGCTGCGCCTTGGCGACCATCCGGTCGAGCACGGCGACCTCGCCGACCGGCGTCCACGGCGTGACGGCGGCCATGAAGCAGAGCTCGTTGGCGTACACATTGCCGATGCCGGCCAGGTTGCGCTGGTCGAGCAGGGCCTCCCCGACGGGGCGTCCGGGCTCGGCGGTGAGGCGGCGCAGCGCCTCGGCGGCGTCCCAGTCGGGGCCGAGCAGGTCGGGGCCGAGGTGGCCGACGGCCCGGTCCTCGTCGGCGGTGCGCAGGAGTTCGACGACCGGAAGGCGGTAGCCGACGGCGGTGCGTTCGGCGGTGCCGAGGACGGCGCGGATCTGGTGCGCGGGGCCGCCGTGCCACTTCTCGCCGGCCCGGAAGACCGCCCAGCGGCCGTCCATCCGCAGGTGGGTGTGGAGGGTGAGGCCGCCGTCGAACCGGGTCAGCAGGTGCTTGCCGCGCGGCACGACCTCCAGCACCAGGCGGTCCGTCAGGTCGGCGGTGGCGTGGGCGGGCACGCGCAGGTCGGCCGCGGTCAGCCGGTGGCCCGCCAGGGCCTCCCGGAGCTGCGCGGCCGTACGGTAGACGGTGTCGCCCTCGGGCACTCCCCCATCATGCCGCCCTGCCGTGGCGCCGGGGTGGCAGGATGCCCTCCGGGGAGGGATCGCGGTGATCAGCCAGGGCGTGAAGAGCACGGAGCAGTGTGGGGCCTGCGGCGGCGTCCTGGTCCGCGACAGCGGCCAGTTCGTCCACGGCGGGCGGCTGTGGTGGGGCAGCGAGGGGCGCTGCAGGGCCTGCGGGCACGGCTGGTGCGAGGAGGACACCGGCGGTCCGACTCCGGAGCCGCTGCGCCGGGCCCTGCTGGCGAAGCACGGTGCGGCCCGGGTACGGACGGCGGTTCCCCTCACCGGCCGGGTCGGCCTGCTGCGCGCCCTGCGCGAGCACCGTGGGCTCTCGCTCGCCGAGGCGCGGAGCGCCGCGGACGAACTGGCGTCGAACGGCCTCACCGGCACCCTGGTCGAGACGGAGCTGCTGGCCGCGGCGCTCCGGCGGCACGGGGTCGAGGCGGTGGTCGAGCCCGCGGAGCCCGTGCCCGGTGCTTCGTCCGGCGGTTCGTCCGGTCAGGATTCGGCGGGGCGGTAGACGGTCAGGCCGCGCGGGACCTTCTCCAGCAGCAGGTGTTCCGGGGCGTCGACGACCTCGCCGTCGACGGCGGCGTGGTCGATGCCGCGCAGGTCGGTGAGGTCCAGGGCGTGCAGCCGGGCCTCGCGGTAGACCGGGGAGCGTCCGAGGGTGCCGAGCAGGAAGGCCGCCACCAGCCGGGTGCGGGCGAACGGGTGGCTGCCGTCGACCGCCCGGACGTCGAGCAGGCCGTCGTCGAGCCGGGCCCGCCGGGTCGGGGCGAAGCCGGGCGGATCGTACACGCTGTTGCCCGCGAAGAGCAGCCACAGGTTGCGCGGGACCCCGGCGACGGACACCCGGACGGGCTCGGCCGCGGAAAGCACCTGGACCAGCGCGACGGCCAGCGCCGGCCACTTGCCGAGCCGCTTCTCGTACCGCTCGCGGGTGCGGACGAGGTCGGGGTAGACGCCGATGCTGAAGGTGTTGAGGAAGTGCTGGTCGGGGCCGCCGGGGCCGCAGGCCCGTCCGAGGTCGACGGAGACGGCGTTGCCGGCCTCCACCGCGTCGGCGGTGTCGGCGGCCGCGACGACGCCGACGTCCACGGCGAAGTGGTTGAGGGTGCCGCCGGGGAAGACGGCGAGCGGCAGGCCACGGCGGTGCGCGACGGCGGCCGCGAGGTTGACCGAGCCGTCGCCGCCGCAGATGCCGAGTGCTCCGCCGGTGTCCGCGGCGCGGTCGGCGGCCTGCTCGACCAGGGCGGGGAGGTCGCCGTCGGGGCCCCGCTCGACGATCTCCGCCTCCGGGAGCAGCCGGCGCAGTTCGGCGACGGCCGGCTCGGGGCCGTCCGGGCCGGAGTCGGCGTTGACGACCACGACCAGGCCGTTGCCGCGCGGCAGGGCGGGCGCGCCGACCCGCGGCCGGGCCGCCCGGGCGGGCTGCTCGGCCGCACGCGGCCACCAGCGGGTGGTGAGCAGGGCCGCGCCGGCGCCGAGGGCGGCCCCGGCCAGCACGTCGCCCGGGTAGTGCACGCCGACGTACACCCGGGAGGCCATCACGCCGAACGCCACCGGCGCCGCGCAGACCGCGAGCGCCGGCGACTCCAGCGCCAGGCCCACGGTGAACGCGGCCGCGGAGGCGGAGTGCCCGGACGGGAAGGAGGTGGTCACCGGCTGCACGGCGAGCCGCCGGACGAGCGGGACGTCGTCCAGCAGCGGCCGCGGCCGCCGGGTGGCGTACTTCGCCGGGACATTGGCCAGCAGCGAGGCCAGTGCCAGCGCGCCGGTGCCGCGCAGCGCGGCCCGCCGGGCGGTCCGGTTGCCGGTGGCCGCGAGCGCGGCCGCCACGCCGAACCAGAGCACGCCGTGGTTGGCCGCGGCGCTGAGCCGCGGCAGCACGGGGTGCGCCCCGCGCAGCCTGCTCACGGCGACGCGGGCGAAGAGTCGGCGGTCGAGACGGTGCAGCGCCCTCATGGGGCCAGCCTAGGGTCTGCTGCCCCGGCCGCGCCTGCACCGCGGACCCGGCGCGGCCGCAGACGGAACCCGGGTTGCACATTGGGCGATCCCGCCACGGGCGTGCGGGGGTCCGCGGCGGCACCGCTGCCGCCCTGATCCCGCGTGAGGCATGACCGGGCCGCGGGACCGGCCCGTCGGCGACTCGCCGGCGGGCCGGGCGGATCAGGTGCGCCGGGTGGATCGGCCGTGCCGGGACGGGGTCACATCACCATGCAGGAGTACGCCACCGCGGGATCGGGGGCGCCGCCGTTGGCGACGAAGCCGAAGCTGGTCGAGGCGCCGACCGCCAAGGAGCCGTTCCAGCTCGCGTTGTCGACGGTCGCCGCGGTGCCGGTGCCGGTACCGGTGCCGTTCCAGACGCTGGCCAGGCTCTGGCCGTTCGGCAGGGTGAAGTGGACCATCCAGCCGAGGATCGGCGTGGTGCCGGTGTTCTTCACCGTCACTTCGCCCTGGTAGCCGCCGGACCAGCTGCCGACCGTCCGGTACGTCGCCGAGCAGGCCGCGCAGGCCGGCGGCGGGTCGGTGGGGCCGCTGCCGTCGCCGACACCGGTCACCTGGCCGGTGCCGCCGTCGAAGACGACGTCGGAGCAGGAGTAGAAGGTCTCGGCGCTGTCCGAGCGCTGCCAGACGGTGTAGATGATGTGCCGTCCGGACTTGCCCGCGGGCAGCGTGCCGTTCCAGGTGTACTTGCCCTCGATGGTGCCGACCGTACCGGTGAGCGCCGGGTTGGTGGCCGACTGGAAGGGCGTGCTCTCCAGGGCGTCCCAGGTCAGCGGCTCGGCGGGGTCGAAGCCGTCCTTGGTGACGTACTGGTGGAAGGTGCCCGGGTGGGCCGCCCAGGCGTTGTAGGTGAAGGTGAACGCGGCGCCGCTGGTGAGGTGGGTCAGCGGCCAGTCGGTGCGGGCCGGGTCGAAGCCGGTGAAGTTGGTGTTGCCGCCGCTGCACAGCTGCCCGTCCGGCACGAAGCCGCGGGTGCGCCCGGCGCCGTCCGAGCGGAGCACCGAGTACCAGTTGTAGAAGGGCGTGGTGCCGCCGATCCCGGCCGCGGCCGCGCAGGCCGCGTTCCTGGGCTTGATCTCGCCGGTGGACGTGATGGCGTCCTGGTAGCAGAGGAAGGTGCGGCTGCCGGGCGTCATCGGCGCCCCGTGCGCCTCGGCCCGGGGGCCGCCGAGCACCACCAGCACCAGCGCGGGCAGCGCGGCGAGGAGGGTGAGCAGGCTGAGCACGTGTAACCGTCGGCGGATGTCTGCCATGTGCGGTGTCCCTTTCGACAGGTGGGGGCGGGGCCCGCGGGGCAGGCCCCGGCGAAGGGATGGGAGCGCTCCCACTCGGAACGTAGCGCGGACCGCGGCAGCTGTAAACGTATTCGGTCACGGCTATGACAAATCCCCGGCCGGGACGGTCCGCGCGGGCAGGGCCGCTCAGACCCGGGCCGCAGCCGCCGGCAGGGCGATCTCGAAGCAGCAGCCCCCGGAGACGTTCCGGACGGTCGCCCGGCCGGCGTGCGCCTCGACGATGCCGCGGACGATCGCCAGACCCAGCCCCGCGCCGGAGTCCCCGTGGTGCGGCCCTGCCCCGTCGGCCGCGGTGCGCGGCGTCCGGGCCGCGCCGCCGCGCCAGCCGGTCTCGAAGACCCGTGGCAGATCGGCCTCCGGGATGCCGCCGCAGCCGTCCGTCACCGACACCAGCACCTCGCCCTCCTCCCGCCGGGCGGCGACCGCCACCACCCCGTCGGCGGGGGTGCAGCGGATCGCGTTGACCAGCAGGTTGCCGAGCACCCGGGTGATCTCCCGGCCGTCCACCTCGACGGGCTCCGCCTCCACCGGGCCGCCCTCCAGCCGCACTCCCCGCTCACGGGCCAGCGGGGAGGCGCCGGCGACGGCATCGCCCACCAGGTCGTACACCGACACCCGGGACGGCGAGAGCGCCAGCGCGCCCGCCTGGATGCGGGACAGCTCGAACAGGTCGTCCACCATGCCGGTCAGCCGGTCCACCTCGGTGCGCATCCGCGTCAGGTAGCGGGGCGGGTCGTCCGCAACGCCGTCCTCGAGCGCCTCGGCCATCGCCCGCAGGCCCGCCAGCGGGGTCCGCAGGTCGTGCGAGATCCAGGCGATCAGCTCCCGGCGGGAGTGCTCCAGCGCCTGCTCGCGCCGCCGGGACTCCGCCAGCCTGGCGCTGGTCGCCGCCAACTCCTCGCTCAACTGCGCCAGTTCACTGCCGAGCGGCTGGGCCGGTGCGGCAAATCCGGCGTCGCTGCCTACCGTACGGGCGGCCGCGGCCAGCGCCCGGCTGCCGGCCACCACCTGGCGGCCCAGCAGCGCCGCGGTCACCAGCGAGACCACGGCCGCCATCAGGGTCACCGTGACCACCACACCGAGGTCGTGCTCGGACAGGAACATCGCCTGCGCCACCGACACGGTGCCGGCGGTCATCGCCAGCACCGTCACCACGGCCACGCACAGCAGCGAGAGGGCGACCGACCGGCGGCGCAGCAGCCGGACGGCGGGCCAGCCGAGCAGGCCGGCCGCGCCCGCACCGAGCGCGGCGAAGGCGGCGATCAACAGCAGGTCCCTCATGGCGGATCAGCTCCCCACCGGGTCGAAGCGGTAGCCGACGCCCCAGACGGTGCTGATCAGGCGCGGCGCGGCCGGGTCGTCCTCGATCTTCTCACGCAGCCGGCGGACGTGGACGGTGACCGTGGACAGGTCGCCGAACTCCCAGCCCCACACCCGCTGCATCAGCTCCTCCCGTCCGAACGCCTGGCCGGGGTGCCGGAGGAAGAACGCCAGCAGGTCGAACTCCCTCAGAGTGAGCGCTAGTTCGGTGCCCGAACGGCGCGCCCGGCGGGCCTGCGGGTCCAGTTCGAGGTCTCCGCTCACGAGAACACCGGGCGCCGGCGTGCCGGACACCGGGGCGGCCGACCCGGCGCGGCGCAGCACCGACCGGACGCGCAGCACCAGCTCCCGCGGGCTGAACGGCTTGGTGACGTAGTCGTCCGCGCCGAGCTCCAGGCCCAGGATGCGGTCGGCCTCGTCGCCCTTGGCGGTCAGCATCACCACCGGCAGCCGGGCGCCGTGCTCGGTCGCCCGCAGCCGCCGGCAGACCTCCAGGCCGTCGATCCCGGGCAGCATCAGGTCGAGCACCACCAGGTCGGGGCCGGTTGCGGCGGCGGCCAGCGCCTGGTGCCCGTCGGCGGCCCGGTCGACCTGGTAGCCGGCCCGCCGGAGGTAGCCGGTGACCACCTCCGCGACGGTCGGGTCGTCGTCGACCACCAGAATGCGGCCGGTGTGCGGGGGGCGGCTCACGCCGTCGGGCAGGTTCACACCTCCGAGGATAGGAACCCCGACACCCCGGCACGGGCGCCCCGGCCGGCCGTACGACTTCCGTAAGGTGCCCGGCGGGTGCGTCACGGCCGTACGTCGGCCGCCCACCTGGCGGGTGTCAGGCGTCCGCCGGGTGTGCGGCGTCCAGGCGGGCGGCGAGGTCGAGGAGGCCGGGGAGGCGGAGCACCCGGCCGCCGGAGCCGGGGAGCAGGACGTGCAGGGGCGCCGTCCAGCGTTCGGGGATCGCCTCCAGGCCGTACACCGCACCGGCCAGTGCACCGGTCACGGCGGCCACGGTGTCGGTGTCGCCGCCGAGGTCGACGGCGGCCCGCAGCGCCTCCTCGAAGCCGTCGGTGGTGCGCAGCGCCCAGACCGCGGAGCCGAGGCAGGGCCAGACGGCGCCGTTGAACTCGGTTGCCTCGTCGGGATGCCAGTCGGGGGCGAGGACGACGGCGTACCGGCCGCGGTTCTCCGGGTCGACGGCGGCGAGGACGTCCGGGACGGCCGCCAGCGGGTCCCCGCCGTCCAGGGCCACCCGGACGAGGTCGTGCAGGACGGCGGTACCCTCCCAGGCGGCCCGGTCGCCGTGGGTGAGGGCGGCGATCCGGCGGGCGGCGTCCATCGTGCCCTGCTGTCCGGCACGGGCGAACCGGACGGCGGAGCCGGCGACCCGCATCAGTGAACCGTTGCCCGCCGCACGGAGGCTGGTCTGGAAGTGGATCGCCGCGGCGAGGTCCCAGGGCAGACCGGAGGTCAGGACGTCCTCGGTCTGCAGGCCGATGTCCTTGGGCTCGGAGGCCGCCCAGTGCCGGAAGCGGGCGAAGATGTCCGGCAGGTCCAACCCGCCGCGCTCCAGCAGGGATTCGGCGACGAGGACCGCCATCTGGGTGTCGTCGGTGGCCTCGCCCGCCTCCCAGCCGCCCCCGCCGCACATCTCGCCGCCGGCACCGGGGGCCGGGAAGCGTGCCGAGAACGCCCCGGCCGGCCCGAACTCGAAGGGCGCGCCCAGCGCGTCCCCGACGGCCGAGCCGACCACGGCGCCCGCGGCCCGGCTGCTGCGTCTCACTCCCCGTTCAGCCAGTCGCCGGGGAGGGCCTTGCGCAGGTCAGCGAGCGCCTCGGGCGTGAGGGCGCGGGCGTACAGGAAGTCACCGCCGTCCACGCGGAGCAGCACGTCGTCGCCGGCGAACCAGCGGCTGCCGGGCTGCTCGCTGCCGACCGGGTAGTCGGGGAAGGGGAGTTGGACGTACTGCTCCTCGACCAGGTGGAGGGTCTCGTCCCCGAGCGGCTCCAGGTGGTCGCTGCGGCCCTCGGGGGCGTGCAGGGACTCGGAGAGGACCAGTTCGACCAGGGCCACGGAAAGCCGGTCCAGCCAGGGCTTCCAGGTGCCGCCGGTCTCGATCAGCACCGCCGGGTCGGGCCGGTGCAGGTCGTCGAGCAGGACGCCCCAGGCTGCGGCTCCCTGGTTCTCGGCGCGGAACACCAGCACCTTGCCGTCCTCGTCGATGCGGAGGTCGGCCGGCCCGAGGAGCACGTCGTGGTTGGCGGTGAGGTCGGGGCGGCGTCCGAACAGCCCGTACGCCTCGCGGAGCGCCGCCGGCAGCCGGACCCCGAGCCGCTCCTCGGCCGCGGCCAGGTCGGCCTCCGCCCAGCCGTCGTCCTCCCCGAGCGGAGCGACCCAGTGCTCCGCGAAGTCCTGCACGAACCACCAGGCCGCGGCACGGTCCTCGAGACCGGCAGCGACACCTTCGACGAGATCGAACCCCTGTGTCATACCCCGGACCCTACCGGCCGTGTCCGACCACCCGGCATACACCCGGAAACCCGTGCGACAACACGTCAGCCGGACTGGCAGTCTGGGCCCATGGACGAGGAGTGGGTGACGGTCCTCACCGTCGAGAACGTGTCCGGCATGCCGCGCCCGGGGTTCGCCCTCGCCGTTTGACTGCGTGACCGCGGCATCGACTGGCGTCCGTTCGCCGGGGAGCAGATCCGCTGCGACCTGGCCTGCGGCCGCGACCCCGCTCAGGGCGGGCGGTGGCGCGGCTTCGTCACCGTGAGGGTGCGGGCCGACGCCCTCCGCCGCATCGGCCTCCACCCCGATCAGCCCACCGCCCACGCCCTGCTGCCGCTCGCCCCCGACTGGTGGGGCCCTGGACGGGCAGCCGGAAGGCTGCCGTCCGACGCGAGGCGGTCGCCGAGGCCCGCCGCCTGTGGAACGGCTGATGCCGCACACCCTGCTCGGCGCGTGCCTCAGTCGCCCACCGGGCGCCAGCGCCGCCCTTCCCGGACGGCGACGGCGAATCCCCAGAGGGCGAGGCAGGCCGCGACCACGGCCACCGCGGCGGCACACGGCAGCAGAGCCCGGTCCAGCGGGCCGGTAGCCCCGCCGCGGCCTGTCGGCAGGGCCATCCAGACACCGGTGAACTCGCCCGCCAGCCCGGCGGCGGCGATCGGCAGGAAGACGCCGAGGGCAGCGGTGCCGGCGTGCACCGTACGGCTGCCGGTCAGCACCCCGAGCGTCCCCAACGCCCGCCCGGTCCGGACGAATTCGGCCAGCCCGGCGGTGCCGCTCGCGAAGGCGACGACCAGGACTCCGGCGAGGCCGAACAGCACGATCCAGCGTCCGTGGTCCGCGTTCACGCGGGCGGCCGCCAGCCAGTCCCCGCCGATGGCATCGACGGACGCGCCGCCCGGGAGCACCTGGAACGCGGCCTGCTTGAACGCCGGGACGGAGAGGTCGCGTCCGTCGGTGGAGACCAGCACGAGCCGGCTGCTGGTGCCCGGCCCGGCGGAGCCGGCGGCAGAGCCGCGCCGCGCGGTCGGCCGGGCCCCGCCCTCGCCGTACCAGGCCACCAGTTCGGCGACCCGGGGATCTGTGGGGTGCCTGCCGACCGGGGCCTCCGTCCCCGGCGGAGGGCAGTCCAGGCGCAGCGTACGGAGGGCCGGGCAGTCGCCCTGGAGCCAGAACTCGTGCTGCTCCGGCCTTCCCACCAGCGCCACCGCCGCGACCCGGCCGCCGCCCCGGCGGACGATCTCGGCGAGCTGCTCGGCGGTGATCCCGGACGCCCCGGCCACGACCAGCGCGCTGTCGCCGAGCCGGTCCCTGGTCGCCTGCGCGGCCCGCGCGGCCTCGCCGAACTGCCCGTACCAGACGACGGCCTGGACCAGCAGGCAGACGGCCACCACCACACCGGAGACCAGTCGGGCGACGGCCGCGGGGTGGGCGGCGGCGCGGCTGCCCGCGACGACCAGTGCCGGCCGGCCGAACCGCCTCCCCAGCCGGGCGAGGCCCCTCCCCCAGGCTCCCGCCGCGACAGCCACGGCGGCCGGCAGGGTGAGCAGGACACCGGCCACGCCGGCCCAGTTGACCAGCAGGTACGGCGAGGTGCCCAGGGTGAGGAGGTCGGGGCCGCGGACGGCGACCAGCAGCATCACCGGGCACAGCACGGCCCTGCGCCCCGGGTCGGCCGGCAGCGCCAGCGGCCGCACCCTGCGGGCCCCGGCCCGGCCGCCTGCCGGACGGCCCCCGGCAGTGAGGACGGCCGCGCCCGGGACGAGGACCGCTGCGGCGGCGACCGCGGCCGCCAACCCGACCCGGTCGGCACGCAGATCGGCCGCGGGCAGCCGGAAGCCCACCAGCGGGACGGTGGTGTCCGCGGCCGCGGCGGCGGACACCACCGCGGCCGCGAGCACAGCACCCGCCAGCACGGCCGGTGCGGCCTCGCCCAGCGCGATCAGGGCCCGGTCGCCCCGGCCGCCGCCGAGCACCTCGACCAGCGCTGCCCGGTCGTCGCGACCCCGGGCGCCGATCCGGACCGCCAGCAGGACGAGCACGGCGGCGGGCAGGAGCAGCAGGCCGCAGACCATCGCGGTGAACATCCACTCCGGTGCGGCGCGCTGCCCGTCCCCCGCGGCCGAGGCGAAGCGGTCGCCGAACCCACCTGCGGCAAGGGCGTGTTCGCGGTCGATCCGGTCCGCGGCGGGGCGGACGTAGGCGAGCTTCTCACCGGGGCCGGCGAGCCCGGACGGGCCGACCGTGCCTGCCCACTTCCCGTAGCGGGTGGTGATCCCCTCGGTGCGGCCGGCCGCCAGCAGGCCCGGCGACAGGAACACCTCGCCGGGGCCCGGCCAGCGCGACAGGCCCGGGGGGACGGGGGCATCGGCCCGCAGCGGGACGACCTGGAACAGGGTGATCTGCCGTCCCGCGACCGAGTCCGAGGCTGGTTGCCACAGGAAGGCCGCGGACTCGGGCGCGGCGGCCGGGAGTGGGGACCGTGCCACTTCGCGCGCGGCCCCTCCCTCGTACACGGCGTGCATCGCGACCAGTGCGGCCAGGGCCAGCGACAGCACCAGCGTTGCCGTGCAGACGGCGGCGAAGCGGATGCGGCCCGCCTCTGCCGCAAGGCCGGCCCGGAGGCCGATGCGCAGCAGGCGGACACGGCGTCCGGATCTCCTCACGCGGCGCCGCCGCTCGTCACCGCGGGCCGGAGCACGCCGTCGGCCAGGTGCAGGACGCGGTCCGCGCGCTCGGCGAGCGCGAGGTCGTGGGTGACCAGGAGGAGGCCGCAGGCGCGCTGCCGGGGCACGGCGAGGAGTCGTTCGGCCACCTGGGAGCTCGCCGCCGCGTCGAGGGAGCCGGTGGGTTCGTCCGCGAGCAGCAGCGCGGGCGAGTTGACCAGGGCCCTTGCCACGGCGGCACGTTGGCGCTCACCTCCGGAGAGCCGGGCGGTCGGGCCGTCGGCCGGCACGCCCAGCTCCGCCAGGAGCGCCTCGGCCGCCGCGTAGGCCGCGGCCCTGCCGGTGCCGGACAGCAGGGCCGCCAGCGCGACGTTGTCGGCCGGGGTCAACTCGGGCAGCAGTTCGCCGAACTGGAAGACCATGCCGATGTGCGCGGCGCGGTGGCGGGCGAGTCTCCGCCTGCCGAGTGCCCCGATGTCCTCGCCGGCGACCCGCACCGTTCCGGAGTCCCCGCGTGCCAGGCCGAGGATGCAGGCCAGCAGCGTGCTCTTGCCCGATCCGCTGGGCCCGGTGACCACCACCGACTCACCGGGCCGCACGGCCAGGTCAAGACCACCGAACAGCACCCGGTCACCCGCGCGGCAGTGCAGCCCGCGGATGTCGAGCACGGGTTGCCCGGCCCCGGCGGCACGATCGCTCTCTGCTGTGTCCATACGCCCTCGTCGCTGAAGTAGGCGGGCAGGCCCTACCGGTAGGCCCATCCGGTGCAGGAGTCCGGGAAGAAGTCGATGGCCACGCACGCCTGGATCTTCGTCACGTAGTGCGAGGTGTCCATGGAGCTGTAGACGGTGCTGCCGCTGCCCGAGCCGTTCCGCAGTTCGGCGGAACCCTTGCCGTAGCGGGCGTAGTTGGCGTACACCTCGTGGCTGTCGGCGGCGGTGTCGGCGACTGCGACCTGGCCGTTGCTGCCGTGGCTCCAGGCGTGGACGCCCGCGTAGTAGGAATCCAGGTCCGTCGCGAAGGCGGGGGCGCTGCCTATCAGCGCCGCGCCGCCGATCACCAGCGCGAGGATCTTCCGCTTCATTCGTCGTCCTCCGTTCCGAGCGGCGGCCGACCGGATACGGCGGACCGCCTGGGTGTCTCCACGAGCCCGGTCGGGTCGCGGGTGGCGCAGGGTACGGATGCGGCACGATCGGGCGTGTGCGAGCGATCGGCCCCGGGGATCATTGAACAGATGTGACGGAAAGTCAACTCTGCTCAACCCTGTGTGCACTGCGGCACAAATCCACCTTCGGGAGGTGAAGTTGACGAATAGTCAGCTCTCTGCGGGCAGTTCTGCCGACTCGGTGAGGAGGGGGGCCAGCAGGTCGCCGCGGTCCGCGATGCGGGCGAGGACGTCGTCGGGGGTGAAGGCGAGGTCGTCCGGGGAGGTGCAGTGCTCGATCTCGTCCCAGGTGAGCGGGGTGGAGACGCCGGGGACGGCGGTGGCGCGCAGGGTGTAGGGGGCGGCGGTGGTCTTGGCGGTGGTGTTCTGGGACCAGTCGACGAAGACCTTGCCGCGGCGCAGCGTCTTGGTCATCCTGCTGACCACGTGCCGGGGGTGTTCGGCGGCGAGGCTCTCGGCGAGGCTGCGGGCGTAACCGACGACGGCGGAGGCGTCGCTCGGGCGGAGGGCGGCGTACAGGTGCAGGCCCTTGCTGCCGGAGGTCTTGGCGTGGGCGGTGAGGCCGTCGGCGGCGAGCCGTTCGCGGATCAGCCGGGCGACCTGGCAGCAGAGGGTGATGTCGGCGCCGGGTCCCGGGTCGAGGTCGATGACCAGCCGGTCGTGGGCGGCGGGGCCGGTGTCGGCGCTCCACTGGGGGACGTGGAGTTCGAGGGCGTAGCCGTTGGCGAGGGCCATCAGGGTGGGGAGGTCGTCGACGGTGACGCGCTCCTTGGGCCCTTCGTGGCTGTCGACGACCATGGTGCGGACCCAGTCAGGCAGCCCGGGGGGCGGGTTCTTGGCGAAGAAGCCCTCCTCGCCGACGCCGGAGGGGAAGCGGAGCAGGGTGGCCGGCCGGCGGCGGATGTGCAGCAGCAGGTGCGGCGCGACCTGGGCGTAGTAGTACAGGGCCTCGCCCTTGGTCCAGCCCGTGGCCGGCCAGAGCACCTTGTCGAGGTGGGAGAGGACCAGGCGGCGGCCCTCGACTTCCGTGACCTGTCGCTCCGGCATACCGGGGTAAATTCCCATAAAAGAGACAGCTCATGCCGCAGGTCCCTGGAAAGGCGTCATCACGTCCGGGCTGGTCAGCGTGCCCGTCCGGCTGCACGCGGCGACCGATGGGCACAGCGGCCCGGCCCTGCACCAGGTGCATGTGCAGGACGGCCCCCGCGAAGAAGACCACTGCACGCAAGGCCCCGGCCGAGAAGACCACCGCGAAGAAGGCGGCTCCCCGCCGGGCGTCCTGAAAGCACCTGCCGCGGGGCCGGGGGCCCGGCCGCGTCGGGCAGGACGGACCCCCGGGGCACCGCAACCCCCGCGTGCAGGCACCCTAAGGTGCGCCGCGGGCAGCGAAACGGTTCTCCGTGCGGGGCTCGCGCGGCGTGCTTGCGATGCCTCAGCCGGGGACGCCGGCGAGGCCGGTGTCGAGGCCGTCGAGGGCGTGCGAGCAGACGCAGTCGCGGGCCGCCGGGAGGTCGGCGAGCGCCTTGAAGAGCACGGTCCGCAGCCGGTCGACGTTGCGGGCGAAGACCTCCAGCACCTCGGCGTGGGTGACGCCCTCGCCGGTCTCCACTCCCGCGTCGAGGTCGGTGACCAGGGCCAGCGAGGTGTAGCAGACGCCGAGTTCGCGGGCGAGGACGGCCTCCGGGTGCCCGGTCATGCCGACCACCGACCAGCCGTTCGCGGTGAACCAGCGGGACTCGGCGCGGGTGGAGAAGCGCGGGCCCTCGATGACCACCAGGGTGCCGCCGTCGACCGCCTCCCAGGCGCTGGCGCCGGCCGCCGCCAGCGCGACCCGGCGGCCGTCCGGGCAGTACGGGTCCGCCATGGAGACGTGCACGACCTCGGGCACGGAGCCGTCGGGCAGCGGCAGGCCGTCGTAGAAGGTCTGCGCCCGGCCCACGGTGCGGTCCACGAACTGGTCCGGCACCAGCAGCGTGCCCGGGCCGTACTCGGCGCGCAGGCCGCCGACCGCGCACGGGCCGAGCACCTGCCGTACCCCGAGGGAGTGCAGGGCCCACAGGTTCGCCCGGTAGTTGATGCGGTGCGGCGGCAGGCTGTGCCCGCGGCCGTGCCGCGGCAGGAAGGCGACGGTGCGGCCGGCCACCTCACCGAGGAAGACCGAGTCGCTGGGCGGCCCGTACGGCGTCTGGACGGCGATCTCGGTCACGTCGTCGAGCAGCGCGTACAGCCCGGACCCGCCGATCACGCCGATCTCGGCCCGGCCGGGGGCGCCGGCGGCGGGCAGGGTCGAGGGGGCGTCAGACATGGCCTCTCCTTCGGTGGTGACGGTCGGTCCCCGTGCCCGGCCCGCGAAGCGGGCCGATGCCCCCAACCCTACGAGCCCGGCGCCGGACGGTGGGCCGCACGGCCGACGCCGCGTCAGCACGGCGGGCGCCCGGCCGGGCGGCGGGTGCCCGCGCCCACCCGTCCTTACGGTCCGCCCACCCCGCCGCGTACAGTGACAGCCTCTGCTGACAGGAGTGACGGCAATGGACGGACAGGCGGTGCCGGGAGCCCCCGGCCACCGGGCGCTGGTGTGGCGCGAGCGGCCCGAGGCGCCCGGCGCCGCGGTGCTGGTGCTGCACGGCGGCCAGGAGGCGGGCCTGCACCGTCCCGGTCCGGTCAACCTGCCGGGCCTGCGGATGCGGCCGTTCGCGCGGGCGGTGGAGAAGGCCACCGCCGGGGCGGGTGTCGCGGTCGGCGTCGTCCGCTACCGCTGCCGCGGCTGGAACGGCGACCGGGCCGACGCCGCACAGGACACCGTCGCCGCCCTGCAGGACCTCGCCGAGGAGCTCGGCCCGGTGCCGACCGTCCTGATCGGCCACTCCATGGGCGGCCGGGCCGCGCTGCGGGCCGGCGGGCACCCGTGCGTGACCGGTGTGGTCGCCCTCGCGCCCTGGTGCCCCGACGACGAGCCCTGCGAGCACCTGGCCGGCCGCCGCCTGCTGATGCTGCACGGCGACCTCGACCGGGTGACCGCGCCCGATGCCACCCAGCGCTTCGCCGCCCGCGCCCGCGCCGCCGGTGCGCAGGCCGCCGGCTACCGGGTCACCGGCAGCGGCCACGCGCTGCTGCGCCGTGCGAACGACTGGCACCGCGCCGCCGCCGAGCTCACCGCCGGCCTGCTGGGCCTGCGCACCCTGCCGCCGGACGTCGCGTCGGCGCTCGACCTCCCGGCCTCGGCCGACGGCGGCCTGCAGCTGGCACTCGCCCACCGCTGATCCGCGCGACCCCGGCTCGACGCGCCGCCGCGACCGCATCTCGTACCGGCAAACGGGTGATGCCGACGCGCACCTGCTCGCCGCCACCGTGTGCGTTCGCCCGGTTACACCATGATGATGGCGACCGGGGGAACCAGGCGAGGAGAGTACGGAACCGATGGCTGCTGGGACGGAAACGGCACAGGCCGGTGCACAACCGCGGGAAACGACACGAGGCAAGGTCCTGGTCCAGTGGCTCACCACCACGGACCACAAGAAGATCGGGACGCTCTACCTGGGGACGTCGTTCGCGTTCTTCCTGGTCGCGGGTGTGATGGCCCTGATCATGCGCGCCGAACTGGCCCGCCCCGGCAACCAGATCATCTCGAACGAGCAGTTCAACCAGCTGTTCACCCTGCACGGCGGCGCGATGCTGCTGATGTTCGCGACCCCG
Source organism: Kitasatospora dryopteridis (assembly GCF_050749075.1). Classification (NCBI taxonomy): domain Bacteria; kingdom Bacillati; phylum Actinomycetota; class Actinomycetes; order Kitasatosporales; family Streptomycetaceae; genus Kitasatospora; species Kitasatospora dryopteridis. The sequence goes on from NZ_CP192749.1 coordinate 1,311,658, forward strand.
CTGTTCGCGGGCTTCGCGAACTGGATCATGCCGCTGCAGATCGGCGCGCCCGACGTCGCCTTCCCGCGGCTGAACATGTTCGCCTACTGGCTCTACCTGTTCGGCTCCCTGATCGTCGTCGCCAGCCTGTTCACCCCGCAGGGCGCACCCGACTTCGGCTGGTTCTCCTACCCGCCGCTGTCGGACGAGGTGCACTCCCCGAACATCGGCGGGGACATGTGGATCATGGGGCTGACCTTCTCCGGCTTCGGCACCATCCTCGGCTCGGTCAACTTCATCACCACCATCATCTGCATGCGCGCGCCCGGCATGACGATGTTCCGGATGTCGATCTTCGTCTGGAACGTGCTGCTGACCGCGGTGCTGGTGATCCTGGTCTTCCCGGTGCTCGCCGCGACCTTCCTCGCGCTGGAGGCCGACCGCAAGTACGGGGCGCACGTCTTCGACGCGGCCAACGGCGGGGCCATGCTCTACCAGCACCTGTTCTGGTTCTTCGGCCACCCCGAGGTGTACATCATCGCCCTGCCGTTCTTCGGCATCGTGTCGGAGATCGTGCCGGTCTTCAGCCGCAAGCCGATGTTCGGCTACTCCGGCCTGGTCGCCGCGACCATCGCCATCGCCGGTCTGTCGGTGACGGTGTGGGCGCACCACATGTTCGTGACCGGGCAGGTGCTGCTGCCGTTCTTCTCGTTCATGACCTTCCTGATCGCGGTGCCGACGGGCGTGAAGTTCTTCAACTGGGTCGGCACCATGTGGAAGGGCTCGCTGAGCTTCGAGACCCCGATGCTCTGGGTGGTCGGCTTCCTGGTCACCTTCCTCTTCGGCGGCCTGACGGGTGTCCTGCTGGCGGCGCCGCCGATCGACTTCCAGGTCTCGGACTCGTACTTCGTCGTGGCCCACTTCCACTACGTGGTGTTCGGCACCGTCGTCTTCGCGATGTTCGGCGGATTCCACTTCTGGTGGCCGAAGATGACCGGCAAGATGCTCGACGAACAGCTCGGCAAGATCTGCTTCTGGACGCTGTTCGTCGGCTTCCACACCACCTTCCTGGTCCAGCACTGGCTCGGCGCCGAGGGCATGCCCCGCCGCTACGCCGACTACCTCGCCTCCGACGGCTTCACCACGCTGAACAGCGTCTCCACCGTCGGCGCCTTCCTGCTCGGCCTGTCGATCCTGCCGTTCCTCTACAACGTCTGGAAGACCGCCAAGTACGGCGAGAACGTCGACGTCGACGACCCGTGGGGGTACGGCCGCTCGCTGGAGTGGGCCACCTCCTGCCCGCCGCCGCGGCACAACTTCCTCACCCTGCCGCGCATCCGCTCCGAATCCCCGGCCTTCGAGCTGCACCACCCCGACATCGCCGCCCGCGACTACCTCGACAACCACGGCGAACCCGCCAAGCACCTCGCCGGGGTGACCCCCGCCGAGTACGACAACCCGCGTCGCCGGTCCGGCCCCGGCGGCAACGCCTGACCGGGGCTCCCCGAATGGACGACCACACCACCGACGCCGCCGGCAGCCTGCAGCAGCTGGAGGGCTACCTGCTGTGGCAGGCCGAGCTCGCCACGGCGCAGCGGGACGCCGCCGCCTTCGCCGACCAGTTCCCGTGGCTCACGACCGGCGAGCGCGAGGAAGTCGAAGAGGCCTACGCCCGGGAGCGCCTGCAGGTGTCCCGTCTGGCCGTCACCCGCATCGCGCAGCGCTGCCGGGAGCTGCGGAGCGAGTACGAGGAGCGCTACCGCCACCTGAAGAGCCGCCTCGTCGCCCTGTTTCTGGGCGCCGGGGCCGTGGGAGCGGCCGCCGTCGCGGTGCTGGCCCGCGCCTGGCCGTAGGTCGGGGGACACGTCAGGGGCGCCCCTGACGTGTCCGTCCGCGGGTCGGCGTGCGGCTGCGGTGCGGGCGGCGGACCATGAAGCCGACGAGTGGAGCAGCCGTGACGAAGGAAACCCCCACCCCGGCCGCGGGCGATCTGGTCGTGCTGCGCGACGTCAACAAGCACTTCGGCGATCTCCACGTGCTCCAAGACATCGACCTCACCATCGCCCGTGGTGAGGTCGTGGTCGTCATCGGGCCGTCCGGGGGCGGGAAGTCCACGCTGTGCCGCGCCATCAACCGCCTGGAGACCATCGACTCCGGCGAGATCTCCATCGACGGCAGGCCGCTGCCGGCCGAGGGCCGCGAGCTGGCGGCCCTGCGGGCGGACGTCGGCATGGTCTTCCAGTCGTTCAACCTCTTCGCGCACAGGACCGTGCTCGACAACGTCACGCTCGGCCAGGTCAAGGTCCGCAAGAAGGACAAGAAGGCCGCCGAGGAACGGGCGCGCCGGCTGCTGGAGCGGGTGGGCGTCGCCTCGCAGGCGGACAAGTACCCGGCGCAGCTCTCCGGCGGCCAGCAGCAGCGCGTGGCGATCGCCAGGGCGCTGGCCATGGACCCGAAGATCATGCTGTTCGACGAGCCGACCTCCGCGCTCGACCCCGAGATGATCAACGAGGTGCTGGAGGTGATGCAGCAGCTGGCGCGCGAGGGAATGACGATGGTCGTCGTCACCCACGAGATGGGATTCGCCCGATCGGCCGCCAACCGTGTGGTCTTCATGGCAGATGGCCGGATCGTAGAGGAGACGACACCCGATCAGTTCTTCAGCAACCCGCGCAGCGAGCGGGCCAAGGACTTCCTCTCGAAGATCCTGCACCACTGACGGGGACCAGCGAGCACAAGGAACGATCACCATGGAACTTCGCAAGGTCACCCTCGCGGCTGCGGTTGCGCTCGGGCTGTCCCTGACGGCCGCAGGCTGCGGATCGGACGGCGGCGGCACCACCAGCGGCGCCAGCGGCGATCAGAAGGTCACCGTCGGCATCAAGTTCGACCAGCCGGGCATCGGGCTGAAGACCCCGGACGGCACGTACACGGGCCTCGACGTCGACGTGGCCACGTACGTGGCCAAGGAGCTCGGCTACGACCCCGGCAACATCGAGTGGAAGGAGGCGAAGAGCGCCGACCGCGAGACGCTGCTCCAGCGCGGCGACGTCGACTTCATCGCCGCCTCGTACTCGATGACGCCCGCCCGTGCGGAGAAGGTCGACTTCGCCGGCCCGTACCTCCTGGCGCACCAGGACGTGCTGATCCGGGCCGACGACAACTCCATCACGAAGCCCGAGGACCTGAACAACAAGAAGCTCTGCTCCGTCACCGGCTCCACCTCCGCGCAGAACGTCAAGACCAAGATCGCCCCGAATGCGCAGCTGCAGGAGTACGGCGGCTACTCGGAGTGCCTGACCGGCCTGGAGAACGGGGCCGTCGATGCGCTGACCACCGACGACGTGATCCTCGCCGGCTACGCCTCGCAGCCGGAGTTCAAGGGCAAGTTCAAGCTCGGCGGCTTCAAGATGAGCAACGAGAACTACGGCATCGGCGTCCAGAAGGACAGCGAGCTCAAGGCGAAGATCAATGCCGCCCTGGAGAAGATGGTCGCGGACGGCTCCTGGGAGGCGGCGGTCAAGAAGAACCTCGGCCCGTCCGGCTACCAGAACGAGCCCGCACCGAAGATCGGCGTCATCGTCACCTGAGACGCGCAGTCCGAGGCGCGTCGCCCCGGGGCGGCGCGCCTCGCCCGTCACTCGCGGAAGGCGGGGAGACCGTGTTCGAATTTCTCGAGGGCTACAACGTGCTCGGCGCCTTCTGGGTGACGGTGCAGCTCACCTTCTACTCCGCCGTCGGCGCGCTGATCTGGGGCACCGTCCTGGCGGCCATGCGCGTCAGCCCCGTGCCCCTGATGCGCGGCTTCGGGACGGCCTACGTCAACGTGGTCCGGAACATCCCCCTCACCGTGATCATCGTCTTCACCTCGCTGGGCCTGTTCCAGACGCTGGGCATCACCCTCGGCGCCGAGAACTTCACCACCATCAACTTCCGGCTCGCCGTGCTCGGACTGACCGCCTACACCTCGGCGTTCGTCTGCGAGGCGCTGCGGTCCGGCATCAACACGGTGCCCGTGGGCCAGACGGAGGCGGCGCGCGCCATCGGCCTGAGCTTCCCCCAGGTGCTGAGGCTCGTCGTCCTTCCGCAGGCGTTCCGCTCCGTGGTGGGCCCGCTGGCGAACGTGCTGATCGCGCTGACCAAGAACACCACCGTGGCCGCCACGATCGGTGTCGCCGAGGCCGCCCTGCTGATGCGGGAAATGATCGAGAACGAGGCCCAACTCCTCCTCATCTCCGCGGTCTTCGCGTTCGGCTTCATCTGCCTCACGCTGCCGACCGGGCTCCTCCTCGGAAGGGTGGCCAAGAAGGTCTCGGTGAGGCGATGACCCCGCCGTCCGTCCTCTACGACACTCCGGGGCCGCGCGCCAAACGGCGCAACCTGCTGTTCACGGCGGCGTTCCTGATCGCCGTCGCCGGTGTGGCCTGGTGGGTGGTCCAGAGCCTCATCGACAAGAACCAGCTCGAATGGGTCAAGTGGCGGCCCTTCTTCACGGACTCCCGCGCCTGGGAGACGTACCTCCTGCCGGGGCTCGAGAACACCCTCATCGCCGCCTCGCTCGCCATGGTCATCGCGCTGCCGTTCGGGGCGCTGTTCGGCATCGCCCGGCTCTCCGACCACCTGTGGGTGCGGGGCACGGCCGGCACCGTCGTGGAGTTCTTCCGCGCCATCCCGGTGCTGATCCTGATGCTGTTCGCCAATGCCGCGTACTCCGAGTTCACCGACGTCAGCCCCGACAGCCGGCCGCTGTACGCGGTGGTCACCGGCCTGGTCCTGTACAACGGCGCCGTGCTCGCGGAGATCGTACGGGCCGGCATCCTCTCCCTCCCGCGGGGCCAGACCGACGCGGCCGAGGCGATCGGCATGCGCAAGAACCAGGTGATGCGCTACGTGCTGCTGCCGCAGTCGGTCACCGCGATGCTGCCGGCGATCGTCAGCCAGATGGTCGTCATCGTGAAGGACACCGCGCTGGGCGGCGCGCTGCTGGGCTTCTCCGAACTACTGGCCTCCGTCCGCCCGATGAGCGCCAACTACGGGGCCAACACCATCGCCTGCTTCACCGTCGTCGCGGCCATCTTCGTCGTGCTGAACTTCGCCCTCACCTCCTTCGCGACCTGGCTGGAGCGCCGGCTGCGGCGCGGCAAGAGGTCCACCGGCGCAGTGGTCGGCGCCTCCGCCGTCGAGGAGCTGTCCACACCGGGCGAGCACGTGGGCCACGACGACCTCGGCGGAGGGGGCGGCACCTCCGGCAAGGGCGGCTAGGGGCCCGCCCGGCCGTGGGGCCGACCGCGCTGCGCAGGCTGTCCGACCTGGTCGCTAGGGTTTCGCCCACTGATCACCGGAGGGCCCGCTGCACCCGGTGCACGACCACGCTTCGGAGGAGAAGGCTGTGCGGCGCTGGGAGCTCGTCGGTGACGGTTCTGCGAAGTTCTGGGAGGCTGCGGTCGAGGGTGCCTCGGTGCAGGTGCGCTACGGCCGGATCGGTTCGGAGGGTCGCCTCCAGGTGAAGGCGCTGGGCTCCGCGGAGGCGGCGGAGGCGCACTTCGCCAAGCTGGTGGCGGAGAAGCAGCGCAAGGGGTACGCCGAGACGACGGCCGACGCGGCCCCGGCCCCGGCCCCCGCCCGCGAGCCCGAGGCCGGGCCCGTCGGGCTGCCGGACGAGGACGCGTTCGTGCTGCCCCGCGCATGGCGGCGGATGGTCCAGCCGCGCCGCGGCAACAGCGCGGCACGGACCGTGGAGAAGCCCAGGCCGGACGCCGTCCGCCGCTGCGGGGACCAGATTGCGGCCCAGTCCGACCGGATCGGGCAGTTCCTGGCCGCCCCTGCCAGTGACCCGGCGCTGGTCCGCGCCGCGTACGCCTACCTGGCCGGGGAGGCCGATCCGCTCGGGGCCGCCGCCGTGGCGAGCATGGTGCCGCCCGCGTGGGCGTCCGGCGGGTGGCAGGAGTCGGACTTCGCCGACACCTGGATGATGGAGCACGGCCCGGCGTTCGCCGCCCGCGCGGCGCTGGAGGTCTTCGAGGTCACCACCGACTGGGACCACCACGGGTCCGGCCGGACGGACACGGCGCTGCGCTTCCTCCGCGCGGCGGAGTACATCCACCCGTACCTCGTGTCCTCACTGCTGGACCGGGTGCGGGCGCTGCTCGCCGCCGCGGAGGAGGCCGACTACGAGCAGGCCGTCGCGGCGCTCGCGGAGTGCCGCACCACGCCGCGGCGCCGCCTCGCCGCGGCCTACCTGGCGCCGGGCACACCGGGGTGGGCGGACGACTGCATCGCCGACGAGCCCGGCCACGGCGCGAACGCGCCCATGATGCGGTCACTGCTGCTCCGTCTGCTCGACGATCCCGCGCAGGTCGGCCGGCTCGACCCGGCCGTACGGATCTGGCACGGCTGGTCCGTGGCACTCATCGCCACGCTCGCCGACAGCGTCGGGACGGCCTGTGTGCCCCTGCTCGGCGATGCGATCGACAGCGCCTACCGCTCCGACGCGATACGCACCGTCGCCTCGGCCGTGGCGCAGTTCCCGAGCGACGACGCCTTCCGCCTGCTGCTCGCCCGCATGGACGACCGGCACATCCGCCAGGCCCTGCAGGAGGCCATGCAGCGGTTCCCCGTCCGGGCGACCCGGCTGCTCGCCGCGGCGGCGCTCAAGGGCGGCAAGAACGCCCCGGCCGCCCGACAGCTCCTCAACAACCATGTGACGGCGCACCTGGCCCTGCTGCCCGAGCTGCTGCCCCGGCTCGACACCGCGGCCGCGGAGCTGGTCAGCACGCTGGACGGCGCCCGCCCGCGGGTCGCCGAGGCGGCGCCGGAGGCACTACCGGCGCTGCTGGTCTCCCCGCCGTGGACGCGCAGGCGTACGCCCACCAAACCGCGTGTGCTGGAAGGACTGCAGCCGGACGACACGGCGGAGCTGATCTGGCTCGACGGCGAGCAGGAGCGCTGGTCCGCGGCGGCGTTCACCGGCTGGCAGTACCCGGAGTCGACGGACTGGGCCGCGGAGGCGGACCAGGTCCTCGGGAAGCGCAGCAGCCTCTGGTACGCCTGCCGCCTGCTGGTGCAGGGCCCCGCCGAGGTGCTCGCCCCCCGGGTCGAGAACTGGCGGCCCGCAGACACCTGGCGCGGCTACGACGCGCTGCGCCCGATCCTCGCCCGGTACGGCACCGCGGCGCTCGGTGCGGCACTGGCGGTCGCCGAGGCCCAGCCGGCGAACGTCGCTCCGCTGCTGCTGCCGATCCTCGACGTCCGCGCCGCCCGGCTGATGGCCGACGCCCTGGTCCGGCTCAAGTCCGCCCAGCCGACCGCCCGTTCCTGGTTCGCCCGGCACGGGGTGGCCGCGGCCGTGCTGCTGGTGCCGGACGCGGTCGGCCCCGTCGGGCCCGCCCGCAGGGCCGCCGAGCAGGGGCTGCGCCAGGTCGCGGCCGGCGAGGGCACCGACGCCGTCCTGGCCGCCGTCGCCGCCCGGTACGGCGAGGAGGCGGCGGAGATCGTCTCCGAGGCACTGGCCGCGGACCCGCTGGAGAACGCGCTGCCGGCCCGGATGCCGGTGCTGCCCGGCTGGGTGCAGCCCGCCGTGCTGCCGCAGCTGCTGCTCACCTCGGGCGAGGCGCTGCCGGCGGATGCCGTACGGCACGTGCTGATGATGCTGGCCCTGTCGAAGCCCGGCGCCCCGTACCCGGGGCTCGCCGTGGCAATCGAGGCCTGCCGCACCGACTCGCTGGCGGCGTTCGCCTGGGCGCTGTTCGAGGAGTGGCGGCAGGCCGGCATGCCCGCCAAGGAGAGCTGGACCCTGCACGCCCTCGGGCCCCTCGGGGACGACGGGACCGTCCGCCGGCTCACCCCGATCGTGCGGGACTGGCCGGGCCAGAGCGCCCACCACCGCGCAGTGGAGGGACTCGACGTCCTCGCCGAGATCGGCAGCGACATCGCCCTGCTGCACCTGCACGGCATCGCCCAGCGGGTGAAGTTCAAGGCGCTCAGGACCCGCGCCGAGAACAAGATCGCCGAGGTGGCCAGGGGCCTGGGCCTCACCGGAGAGCAGCTCTCGGACCGCCTCGTCCCCGACCTCGGCCTCGACGCCGACGGCACCACGGTGGTCGACTACGGCCCGCGCCGCTTCACCGTCGGCTTCGACGAGCAGCTGCGCCCGTTCGTGCTGGACGGCGCCGGCAAGCGTCGCAAGGACCTGCCCGCCCCCGGCGTCAAGGACGACCAGGAGCTCGCCCCGGCCGAGCGCAAGCGTTTCGCCGCGCTGAAGAAGGACGTCCGCACCATCGCCTCCGGCCAGATCCGCCGGCTGGAGGCGGCCATGGTCGCCGGGCGCAGCTGGTCCGCGGCCGAGTTCCGGGAGCTGTTCGTCCGGCACCCGCTGGTCTGGCACCTCGTGCGGCGCCTGGTCTGGCTCGCGGACGGCACCGACGGCGCGGGCACCCCGACGACGACCGCCTTCCGGGTCGCCGAGGACCGCACCTTCGCCGACGCCGAGGACGACGCGTTCACCCTCGCCGACGAGGCGACCGTCCGCGTCGCCCACCCGCTGCACCTCGGCGAGGCCGTGGCCGCGTGGTCGGAGCTCTTCGCCGACTACGAGATCCTCCAGCCGTTCCCGCAGCTCGGCCGGCCGGTGCACCGGCTGTCGCCGGAGGAGGAGGCCGCCGGCCGCCTGGGGCGCTTCGAGGGCTGCAAGGTGCCGGTGGGCCGCCTGCTCGGCCTGACCAAGCGGGGCTGGGAGCGCGGCACACCGCAGGACGCCGGTGTGGAGCGCTGGTTCTCCAAGCGGCTCGGCGACGGCTGTTATCTGGTCATCCAGCTCGACGAGGGCATCGCGGTCGGCGTTCTGGACCTCTTCCCCGACCAGGTCTTCGAGACGGTCTGGCTGGACACGGCACCGGGCGACTACTGGTCCAGCCGCGACTACCCGCTGCGCTTCGGCGACCTGGACACAGTCACCGCCTCCGAGCTGCTCGCCGACCTGGAAGAGGTGACCGCGAAGTGAGCGCCGACGTCCGGGGGGCCGCACTCCAGCGGCCGCCCGCCGAGATCAGGTACGCGGACGAACTGGCGGCCCTGCGGGCCGCCGACAACGACCCGCGCCCGCCCGGCTGGCAGCTGAGCCTGCGGGCCGCCCGCCGGTTCGTCGTCGGCGACGAGGAGGCCGGGATCGGCCGCAAGTTCGTCGGCAACGCCGCGCTGGTCGAACGGGCGCTGGTCACGCTGGCCACCAACCGCGGACTGATGCTCGTCGGCGAACCGGGCACGGCCAAGTCCCTGCTGTCGGAGCTGATCGCGGCCGCGGTCAGCGGCACCTCGACGCTCACCGTGCAGGGCGGCGCGGCCACCACCGAGGACCAGATCAAGTACTCGTGGAACTACGCGCTGCTCGTCTCCGAAGGGCCCTCGCAGCGCTCCCTGGTGCCGGCGCCGATGCTGCGCGGCATGGCCGAGGGGCGGCTCGTCCGCTTCGAGGAGATCACCCGCTGCCCGCTCGAGGTGCAGGACTGCCTGCTCTCCCTGCTCTCCGAACGGGTCATGGCCGTACCGGAGTTGGACGGGCCGGAGGGGATGGTGTTCGCCCGCGCCGGGTTCAACGTGATCGCCACCGCCAACACCCGGGACCGCGGCGTCAACGAGATGAGCGCGGCCCTCAAGCGCCGCTTCAACTTCGAGACGGTCTTCCCCGTCGCCGACTTCGACACCGAACTCGCCCTGGTCGAGGCCGAGGTGGGTGCGCTGCTGCGCCGCTCCGGAGTCGAGGCGCCGCCCGACCGCGACGTGCTGGAGGTGCTGGTCGGGACGTTCCGCGAACTGCGCGTCCCGCAGACCTCCGGCGAGCGGATCTCCGCGGTGATGAGCACCGCGGAGGCCGTGTCGGTGGCGCACGCGGTCGGCGTACGCGGCTGGTTCCTGCGCGGCGAGCCCGGCAACGCCGCAGACGTGGTCACCTGCCTCGCCGGCACCGCGGCCAAGGACAGCCCGGAGGACCTCGCCCGGCTTCGCCGCTTCCTGGAGCAGCAGGCCGGGCGCCGGCCCGGCGCGGCCTGGCAGGACCTCTACCGGGCCCGACACCTGCTGGCCGGCTGATGCCCGCGGAACACCCCGGCCGCACGCCCGCGAAGCGGCACCCGGACGGAGCGGTCTTCGTCGGCGTGCGCCACCACTCGCCGGCCTGCGCACGGCTGGTGGCCGACCTCGTCGAGGCCCTCCGCCCGGCCCACGTGCTGGTGGAGGGCCCGGCCGACATGAACCCCCGGCTGGACGAGCTGCTGCTCGGCCACGAGCTGCCGGTCGCCGTGTTCAGCCACTACCGCGACGAGCAGCGCACCGCGACGTCCTGGACACCGCTGTGCGAGTACTCGCCGGAGTGGGTCGCGCTGACCCGCGGCCGCGCGGCCGGCGCGCAGGTGCACTTCATCGACCTGCCGGCCTGGCACCCGGCCTTCACCAAACGGGCCGAACCGCTCGCCAACCGATTCGCCGACGCCGAGAGCCGGTACGCCGAGGCCACCCGGCGCCTCTGCCGGCGCTTCGACACCGACTCCGTGGACGCCCTGTGGGACCGGATCGTCGAAGTCGCGCCGCCCGAGGGCCTGCGGGAGCGGCTCGACGCCTACTTCGACCTGGTCCGCGGGGACACCCGGGCCGAACCGGGCGACCGGGCGCGGGAGGAGTACATGGCCCGCTGGGTCCGCGCCGCACTCGCCCGGGCCGGCGGAAGGCCGGTCCTGGTGGTCACCGGCGGCTTCCACACCCCCGCGCTGCGCACACTGGCCGGCGTCGGCGGGCCCTTCGGGGTGGAGGAGTGGCCGGCCGTCCCCCGGCCGCCGGCCGGTGCGCTGGGCGGCAGCTTCCTGGTGCCGTACTCCTTCCGCCAACTCGACGCCTTCGGCGGCTACCAGTCCGGCATGCCCTCCCCCGGCTACTACCAACTGCTGTGGGAGCGCGGGCCCGCCGCGGCCGCGGACGGCCTGCTGGAACAGATCGTCGGACGGCTGCGCGACCGGCGCATCGGCGTCTCCACGGCCGACCTGATCGCCGCCCGGAGCCTCGCCGCGGGCCTCGCCGCGATGCGCGGCCACCCGGTGCAGGCCCGTACCGACGTGCTCGACGGCCTCGCGGGCGCACTGATCAGCGAGGCCCTGGAGCAGCCGCTGCCGTGGAGCGGGCGCGGCACGCTCGCCCCCGGCACCGATCCCGCCGTGGTCGAGATGCTGGCCGCGAGCACCGGCGACCGGGTCGGCCGGCTGCATCCGGCCACGCCCGCCCCGCCCCTGGTGCACGACGTGGCCGCGCAACTCGCGCACTGCGGCGTGGAGTCCGGCCGCGCGGCGACCGCCGACCTGACCGACCCGGACGGCCTGGCGCGCAGCCGGGTGCTGCACCGGCTGCGGGTGCTCGGCATTCCGGGCCACGTCCGCGAGTCCGGCCCCGCCGCCGGGTCGGACCCGGTCTTCACCGAACGCTGGGAGCCGGCCGCGGCGCACGGGCGCGAGGCGGCGCTGATCGAGGCGGGCGCCCACGGCGCACGGCTGGACGAGGCCGCCGCCGTCGCCCTCGCCGAACGAGCACGGGCCGCGGCCGGCGGCTCACCGGGCGCGGAGGCGGGCACCCTCTCCACGGTGCTCTTCGACGCCGTGCTGTGCGGGGCGGACACGCTCTCCGCAGAACTGCTCGGCACACTCTCCGCCCGGATCGCCACGATCGCCGAACTCGGCCCGGCGGGCGAGGTGCTGACCACCGCACTGCACCTGTGGCGGCACGACCGGATCTACGGCACCGCGGGCAGCCCGCTGCTCGCCGGGCTCGTCGACGAGGCGGTCGGCCGCGTCCTGTGGCTCGCCGAAGGACTCCACGGCGGCAGCGGCGTCGACCCCGGCCGGCTGCAGGCACTGGCCGCCGTCCGGGACGCGCTCCGCCACGCCGAGGCCGTACTGACCCTCCCCCGCGCGGCCGCGGCCGACACCGCCCGCCGGATCGCGGCCGACCCCGCCGCACCCGCCGACCTCCGCGGCGCCGCACTCGGACTGCTCCGCTCCCTCGGCTGCGGCGGCGGCGAGGCCGCCGAGCGGGCACGCGCCCTCGCGACGACGGACCCGCAGGAACTCGGCGACTGGCTGGCCGGCCTGTTCGCCCTCGCCCGCGACGAGATCACCGGCCTCGGCGGCACGGTCGACGGCGGCACGCCGGCAGCCACCCTGCTCGACACCCTCGACGAGATCGTCACCGCCATGACCGGCGACGACTTCCTCACCGGCCTGCCCGCCCTGCGGCAGGCCTTCGCCTGGTTCCCGCCGCGCGAACGCGAACGGATCGCCGAACGCCTGCTGGAGCGGCGCAACCGCCGCGGCTCGGCCCGCTCGCTGCTGCGCACCTCGGCCGCCCCGCTGGACCTGGCCCGCGCGCGGGCCCTGGAGGAGAACGTGATCCGACTGCTCGACAGGTCCGGCCTGCGCAACAGGCAGGCACCGCGGTGACCGGCAGTCGGCACGAGCACGCGGCGGGCGTGACCGCCGACGAGGGGCTGGAGCGCTGGCGGCTGATCCTCGGCGCGCCCGCCGAACGCGCCACCGGCCCGCTCTGCCAGGACGCCGCCGCACGGGACGCGGCGCTCGAATGGCTCTACGGCCGCGACGCCGACCTGGAGCGGCGCGGCGTCCGAAGCGGCCCGGCCGGCACGCGGGCCAGCGGCGACGGCCCCTCCCGGGTCACCGCCGTCGACTGGCTGGACGACGTCCACCGGCTCTTCCCCAAGGAGACCGTCGAACGGCTGGAGCGGGACGCCGTGGAACGGTACGGGATCGACGAGATCGTCACCGACCCCGAGGTGCTCGCCATGGCCCGGCGCATCGTCGAGGCGGTGGTCCGCGATCTGATGGACCGGCTCCGCCCCGAGCTGCGCCGCGCCTTCACCGGTGCCCGGTCGCGCCGCCCCAGCCGCCTGCCGTCGGCCCGCGACTTCGACTTCCGGGCCACCATCAGGGCCAACCTGGCGCACTACCTGCCGGAGCAGCGCCGGGTGCTGATCGAGCGTCCGCACTTCCACTCGCGGACCCGGCGGCACCTGGAGCAGTGGCAACTGATCCTGCTCGTCGACCAGTCGGGCTCGATGGTCGACTCGGTGATCCACTCCGCCGTCACCGCCGCCTGCCTGTGGAGCCTGCCCGGGCTGCGCACCCACCTGATCGCCTTCGACACCGCGGTGGTCGACCTGACCTCGGAGGTCGCCGACCCGGTCGAGCTGCTGATGGGAGTCCAGCTCGGCGGCGGCACCGACATCGCCCGCGCCGTCGACCACGCCGCCGGGCTGGTCGACAATCCGCGCCGCAGCATCGTGGCGGTGATCTCCGACTTCTACGAGGGCGGCGACCCCTACCGGCTGGTCCGCACCGTCCGGGGCCTGGTCGCGCAGGGCACGACCGTCCTCGCCCTGGCCGCACTGGACGAGGAGGCCGACCCGGTCTACGACCGCAAGCTCGCGGGCCGGCTCGCCGAGGCAGGCGCCCACGTGGGCGCGATGACGCCGGGCCGGCTCGCCGAGTTCGTCGCCGAGAAGGTGGGCCGGTGACCGCCGACGCCGCCCTCGCGGGCGCGCCGCCGCGGGAGGACCTGCTCGCCCTCACCTCGGACACGCTCGCCGCGCTCGCCAACCGCGGCCTGGTCAAGCGCGCCGCCAAGGACCTGGACGCCGGCGCCGGCCCCCGGATCGAACTCGCGGCCGACGGCGGCGTCCTCGGCTCCTTCCCGGACGGCAGCCACACCCGTCTGCCCGCCGGCACCGGTCTGGACGCCGCCGAGTGCAGCTGCGCCGCGGCAGGCGCCTGCCGGCACCGGATCGGCCTGGTGCTGGCCTACCGACAGGCCCACCGGGAAGCCGTTCGGGAGGAGGCGGTCGGTCCGTCCTTCGTCGACTGGTCGCCGGGCTGCTTCGACGACGCCCGGCTCGAGGCCGAACTCGGCGGGGCCGCCCTCGCCGCCGCCCGCCGCGTCCTCGCCCGCGGCTACACGGCGACCGTGCACCCCGCCCGCGAGGCGCAGCCCGCCCCCTGGGTCGAACTGGCCACCTGCACCGTGCGATTCCCCGTCCCGCACGAGCTCGGCTACGCCCTGACCGACGCCGCCGCGGCGCAGCGCGGGGAGACCGTCGCCCTCGCGGTCTGGGCCTTCCGCGCGGCCGACGCGGACGGCGGAGCGTCCCCCGCGGCGAGCCGCCGGGTCTCGGTCGGCGGCCCCGCCCCCGCCGGGCCCGGCCGCGACACCGACCCCTCCGGCCTCGACGAGGCCCTGGCCCTCGCCGACGAGCTGCTGCTGGACGGCGTCGCCCACACCACGCCCGTGTTCGCCGCACAGCTGGACCGCACCGGCGCAGCCCTGTCCCGGGCCTCACTGCACTGGCCCGCGGCGGTCCTCACCGACCTGCGCAGCCAGGTCGACTCCTACACGGCACGCGACACCCGGTACGAGGCGGCGCAGGTCGCCGCTCTGGTCGCCGAACTCCACGCCCGGCACCGGGCCGGCGCACTCGACCGGCCCGGCGTGCTCGGCACCCAGGAGCCGGCCGAGACCCCGCTGCGCCGCGTCCGGCTGGTCGCGCTCGGCTGCCGGATCTCCGGCCGGACACCGGCCGAACGCTCGGCCGAGCTGTACCTCGCGCAGCCGGACGCCGGGATCGCCCTGGTGCTGCGCAAGCGCTGGGACCTGGCGGAGGGTCAGTCCCTCACCGGCGCCGACCTGGCCGCCCGGCGCCTGCTCGGCTCCCCGCTGCGGGCCCTGGCCGGGGCCAACATCGTCAGCGAGTCCATCTCCCGCAGCCCCGGCCGGACGGTCGCCATCGGCCGCGGACGGGTGGCCGCCACGAGCGTCACCCCGGTCGGCTCCGCCTGGGCCGACCTGCCCGGGACACTCCTCGTCCGTGACATCGCCGCACACCTGGGCGACCGGGACGACCGGCCGCCACGGCTGATCCGGCCGCGGGTGGAGGCCGACACCGCCCGCGTGCTGGCGGTCTCCTCCGTCGGACCCGTCGGCTACGACGCCGCCCGGCAGCGGCTGGAGGCGGTCGTCCACGACCCGTCCGGCGGGAGCGCACTCGTCCTTGCCCACCACGACCCGGTCTGCCCGGGGCGGCTGGACGCCCTCGCCGACGCACTCGGCAGCGGGCAGGTCCGCTTCGTCAGCGGCCTGCTGCGGCGGGAGGGCGGCCGCCCGGTGCTCGACCCGCTCGCCGTCCTCACCGCGGACGGGCTCGTCCTCCCCGACCTGGCGGCCGACACCGGCACCCGCATCCTCACGCCCGCCGGCGTACGCACCGCGGACCCGATCACCCGCGCCCTGGAGTCCGCCTTCTCCGCACTCGCCGATCTCGTCCAGACGGGCCTGCGGGGGTGCGGCCGCACCGGCCACGACCGCCTCGCCGCGGCCGCCGCGGACCTGCACCGCACCGGTCTGCACACCGCCGCCGGCCTGGTCCGGACCGTCGCCACCACCCTCGGCACCGACACCCCGGCCGCAGCCGTCACCCCCTGGACGGACGCAGCCGTCCACCTCCTCGTCGCCCTCGACCTCCACCAGGAGACGGCCACGCCGTGAAGGGCGCTCCCTGCGGGCCACCCGGTCAGTACGTGCCGGTGACGTAGCGGGCGGAGGCGCCCTGGAGGTAGAGCTCCAGGACGTCTCCTACGAGGTTCTCCTGTTTTGCCGTGTAGTCCGCCGCCAGCCGCATCTGGTGGAGCAGTTCGCCCTCCAGCGAGAACAGCCGGGACTCGCCCGGAGGCGGTGCCCCCGGGCCGATCTGCTCCAGTACGAACACCGCCATCGGGTACGTCTGGAGGGCCGCCAGCTCCCTGGGGTGGGCGGCCTTGAGGCGGTTCAGGTACGACCGGACGGTGTCCACGCTCTCGTGCCCGGTGAGGGCCCGCTCCATGACGTTGCGGAAGAAGGCGCAGAAGACCCCGATGAAGGCCGGCCCCGCCCGGTCGAGGTCGTCCTGGACCTGCCCGGCCCGCTTGCCTTCGACGAGGATGCCGTGCAGCGCCCGGTGTGCGGCCCTGGCCGCGTCCCAGCCCTGCTCGTCGTTCGTTCCCATGGTTCCTTCGTTCCTTTCGTCAGCGGCGGCAGGAGGCCGCGAGGGCCAGCAGGACGACGGCGACGACCACGAGTTGGAGGCATCCGAGGCCTCCCCCGGGGTCCTTCCGGTCGACCTCCACGTGGCCGCCGGGCGGGATGCCGGGGTGCTTGCGCCGGTAGTGCTCGACCTGCTGCCGCTCGCCCTCGGACTCGCCGAGCCAGGCCGTCCTGAATCCGCACTCGCCGCACCAGTAGCGGTAGGCCATGTCCTCTCCTCACGGGTTGCCCGACGGGACGCGCCGCCCGGCCGGTCCCGTGGCCGGCCTTCCGCCCGCAGCACCGATGCTGGCGTTCGCCCTGGTCGGAGCACAGGCCATGACACCGGCCATATATGACCGACCGTCAGGGTAGGCTCGTCCGCGGTTCGGCCTACTCGGGAGTAGTAGAGGGAGTGCAGTGACGGATGAACTCGGGCCGCTGCTGCGCCGCTTGCGCACGCAGGCGGGGCTGACGCAGGAGCTCCTGGCGGAGCGGTCCGGGGTGAGCGTCCGTACGATCCGCAGGCTGGAGACCGGCAAGGCCACCGACCACCGGCTCGGCACGGTGAACCTGCTGGCGGACGCCCTGGAGGTGGGCCCCGGGGACCGCCGGCTGCTGGCGGCCACGCTCGGCAGGGCCGAGAGTGCACCGGCCGCCCTGCCGGCCCCCGGGTCGCCCGGTCCGTCGCCGGTGCGCGGCGCACTCGCCGATGCCGCGGACGAGTTGGCGCGGGAGGTGCGGCGCCGCTGGCGGCGCGAGGAGGAGCAGCGCCGGGTCCACGACCCCTTCCCGCTCCCGGTGCGCTGGCGGGAGGCACCGCCGGATCTGACGGACCACTCGGAGAACGTCCAGCGCCTCGAACCGGGCGCCACGGCGGACCGGATGGACCTGAGCGGTGATCTGCGCAGTGCCGCCGAGGTCTACCGGAGGATCTCCTCCGGCCGGCTGGTGGTGCTCGGCCGGGCCGGCTCGGGCAAGTCGATCCTGACGATCAGGTTCGCCCTGGACTTCCTGGAGACGCGGACCGGTGCCGACCGGGTGCCGGTGATCTTCAGCCTCGGCTCCTGGGACCCGACCACGACGGTGCTGCGGGACTGGCTGATCGGCCGGCTGCTGCGCGACCACCCGCACCTGGCCCGCCGGGTCCCCAGCGGGGCGACCCTGGCCGCCGCGCTCGTCGACGCCGACCTCGTGCTGCCCGTCCTGGACGGCTTCGACGAGATCGCGGAGGGATTGCGGTGCGAGGCGCTGGAGGCGCTCAACTCCACCTCGCTGCCGCTCGTCCTGACCAGCCGCCGCGGCGAGTTCGCCGAGGCCGTGCGGGCGGCGGGCACACCGCTGGTGTGGGCGGCCGGGATCGAGCTCGCCGACCTCACCCTCGACGACCTCGCGGACTACCTGCCGCGGACCGCGCGGCCGGCCGCCCAGGCCGACGGCGGCGGCCCGGCCGGGGCGGTGTGGGAGGACGTCCTGGCGGAGCTGCGGGCCGGGGAGAGCCCGGCGAGCAGGCACCTGGCCGAGGTGCTGAGCACCCCGCTGATGGTCATCCTGGCCCGCACCATGTACAGCGACGCACGCGACCGGAGCCCGGCGGAGTTGCTGGACGGCGCCAGGTTCCCCACCGCGCACTCCCTGGAGGACCACCTGCTGGCGGGCTTCGTGCCGACGGTCTACCGGCGGCGCGCCGCCGAGCAGTCCGCCGACGGCCGGCCCGGCGGGCCGCAGAACCGGGACCCGGACTCCGCCCGGCGCTGGCTCGGCTTCCTCGCCCACCACCTGGTACGGCTCGACCGCGACCAGCAGGACCTCGCCTGGTGGCAGATCTCCGCCGCACTGCGGCGGCCGACGCGCACGGCGGCGGTCGTCCTGGCCACCGCGCTGTGCGTCGCCGGCGCCGACTGGGCGGTCACCCTGCTCATCACCCCCACCGGCCTCGGCGAGGCCCTGCTGCAGGGGGCGCTGATGGGGCCGGCCGCCGGCCTGGCCTTCGGCTCGGTGTACGCCGTCCTGGCCGCGTCCGGCGGCCGGCCGTTCGAGCCGGCCCGGTTCCGGCTGCGGCTGCCGAGAGCCCGCAACAGCATGGGCCGCGGGCCCGTACGCACCTTCGTGGGCCGGTTCGGCAGCGGGATGCTCGGCGGGTCCGTGATGGGCATCGGCTGCGCATGCGCCCTCACCCTCGAACGAGCCGTCTACATGGGCCTGCCGCTGACGAACGTGTACGTGCTCCAGGGCACGCTCATCAACATGCTCGCCTTCGGGCTGATCTTCGGCTCGGCCGCCGGGCTGGTCTTCGGGCTCGTGGCCGTCCTCGAGGCGCCGCTGGACGTCGCCTCCGCGGCCACCCCGACCGGCCTGCTCTCCTCGAACCGGGCCACGGCCGCCCGGCAACTCGCCGTCCTGGCACCGCTGCTCGTCGTGACGATCGCCCTCGGCGGGTACCTGATCGTCGGCCTGCTGCGCGGCTTCCTCGGGCCGATGTCCTGGGGTCTCACGGACGGGCTCCTGATCGGCGCGGTCGGCGGGATCGGCGGCGCCCTGTCGTACGTCCTCTCCTTCACCGCCTGGGGGCAGTGGGTGGTGCTGTCCCGGGTCTGGCTGCCGCTGACCGGCAAACTGCCCTGGGACACGGCCGCCTTCCTGGACGACGCGTACCGCCGGGGAGTGCTGCGCCAGACCGGCGCCGTCTACCAGTTCCGGCACGTCCGGCTGCAGCACCACCTGGCGCACTCCTACCGGCAGCAGCAGGCGAAGTACGCGCCGGCGCGGTTCGCCGACCCCGGTGCGGGGCCTGCGAACCGCGCCGAGTCCGCGAACCGCGGCGGGGCAACGGAGGACCGGGCCGACCGGAGCTGACCGGCCGGCCCTGTGCCTGCCGTCAGGCGGCGGCCGGGACCCAGACGGTGCCGTTGCCGCCGGTGTTGCCGAGGGTCTGCGTCATGATGCTGCCCTCCTGCCAGTAGAGCGGGTGCTGCTTGAGGAAGCCGCCGAACGACTCCAGCGAGGTCGCGTCGCACACCCCGTCGGTACGGATGCAGAAGCGCTGCACCGGGACGCCCGGGAACTCCGCCGGGCCGGTGCCCGGGGACACCGCGACCGCAGGCAGGTAGACCCCGCGCGGGACCAGGTGCCAGAAGCCGGTGTCGGGCTGCAGCGGGTCGGCGTAGAGCATCCCGTCGACCTGCGACCGGGGGACGGCGGTGGCGTTGTCGGCCACCGCCTGGAGCAGCAGGTCGCCGACCCAGGCGCCCTGCGAGTAGCCGGCGATCGTGAAGTGCCCCGCGGGGTCGGCACGGTAGGCGCTCTCGAGCGCGGCGAGCGCGTTCCGGAAGCCCTGGTTGACGCTGTCGCCGAAGCTCGCCGCGAACGGCGCCGGCATCTCGTTGTGGCTGCCGACGAACGGGCCGCCGCTGGCCGGGTAGCAGACCGGGATCGGGATGCCGCCGTTCAGGTGCTGGTTGGCGAAGTAGAAGGTGCTGGTGCAGCCAGGCGCCTCCGCCACCGAACCCGTCCCGCCGATCTCGATGTAGTAGTGGTGCACGGGCTCGGCCTGCGCTGCGGCCGGGACGGCCACGGCGGCGGCGAACGCCAGCGCCGTCGCACCGACGACGGCCTTGCAACGGCGGACGAACTTGCTCGCACGCGAGTCGGACATGCTGCTACTCCCCTGGTTCGGCATGGGTGGCCCTCGTCGGGGCCGGCTGATCCGGCGCATCGTCAGCACGGTGCGACGACGCGGCGTCGGCTGCTTCCGACGCACCACATCGTGTTGTCGGCGGTCGGTCAGCAGCCAGGACACCGACCGGCCGAATACGACCGGTCGCCCGTATCCCCAGGTCGGACGCTTGCGAAGGCCGCCTGCCGGCGGAGATCAGGCGAGGCCGAGCAGGCGGGGGACCACCGCGGCCGAGGTGCCGAGCACGCCGAACCAGCCGGGATCGACGAGGCTCAGCACGAAGACGGTCGGGCATCCGACGAACTGCGCGGCCAGGAGGGTCATAAGCCAGCCCGGCTCTTCCCAATCCACGCTCAGCAGCGCGAAGGCGACCACGGCAGCCAGCCCGGCCAGCAGCAGCACGGGCAGGGCGACCACGCCGTAAACGACCAGCTTCCAGAGCGCCGGGGCGGGCTCCGCCTGGTAGGCGTGGGTGAATCCGGAGGTCACCCAGATCGTCACCAGCGGGAGGAACAGCAGAAGCAGGGCGCCCACCACCGACCGCGGCCCGGACATCGCGGGCTTGCGGGGTTTGTCTTCGGCCTCCGGTGCGGTCTCGGCAGGCGGCGGGGAGTCGGCGGGCTCCGCGGGCGGTTCCTGCTCCGCCGCTTCCGGCTGCACGGCAACCGCTCCGCCGCCCGTGGCGTCCCGGGTCGTCGCCCGGGCCAACCGGGCGCGCCGCTGCTCCTCCCTGAGCCGGTCCCAGTCCGGGTCGACGGCGGTCGGGCTCGGCTCCACAAGGGCCGGGACCGGTTCCGCGGTGCGCGGCCTCGGGGGTGCAACGGCCATGGCACGCAGGCGGTCGGCGACCTCGGCGGCAGTGGACGGCCGGTGCTCCGGCTTCTTGGCGAGCAGGTCGGCAACGAGCAGGTCGAGGGTGGCGGACACGCCGGGGCGGTGGGCGCTGGGCGGCGCAGCCACCCGCCCGATGTGGGCGAACATCAGCGCAGCCGCGTCCAGGTCACCGAACGGGGAGCGCCCGGTGAGCAGTTCGTAGAGCACGCAGCCCAGCGCGTACAGGTCGGCCCGGCCGTCGCCGGCCTTGCCCTCCAGCCGCTCGGGAGGCATGTAGGCGGGGGTGCCGATGATGCGGCTGGCCTGGGTCACGGTCGACAGGTAGCGGGCGATGCCGAAGTCGAGGATCTTCACCGAACCGGCCGTGGTCAGCATCAGGTTGGCGGGCTTGAGGTCCCGGTGCACGACCCCGGCGGTGTGCGCGACGGCGAGCGCATCCGCGACCTGGACGGCCCACTCGACGGCGACGGCCGGCTCGGGCGGGCCGTCCTGGCGCAGCACCGTTCCCAGGTCGCGTCCGGCCAGCAGCTCCATGACGAGGAACGGCGTGCCGTCGGTGTTCGTCCCCAGGTCGAAGATGGTGACCACACCGGGGTGGTTGAGCCCGCCGGCGGTGCGCGCCTCGCGGAAGAACAGCTCCGCCGCGGAGTCGGCGTCGCGCTGGGGGTGCAGCAGCTTGACGGCGACACGGCGCCGGATCAGGTGGTCACGGGCCGCCCACACCTCGCCCATGCCGCCCCGGCCCAGCAGTTCCTCCAGCTCGTACCGGTCCGACAGCATCCGGCCCGCCATCCGTCCCCCTCCTTCGGAGCAACTCCCGCCCCGGGCAACCCGTTGCGACCAGCCGCATCCTAGGCGTGTCTGACAATTCCCGCGGGCGTGCGGTGCGGTGCAGCGCTGTCGCACGGGCTGCGGTGACGACCGGTCACATCTGGCCGGTGCCGTGTCCTGTCCGCCCGGACGTCCGGCGGGAAGCGTGGCACTGCACCGTACGGCCCGTTCGGTGCGCACCGCGCCGGACCGCCGGGCGGGCCACCGACCGCGCCGTCAAGGGGAGATCATGACCGGACAGGACAGCCGCACGGACGACCTAGGCCGGTTGCCGACCGCCGTCGACGAGGCCGCGGCCCGCGCGGGCCTGGGTGCCCGGCGCGCGGTGTACCCGGGGGCGCAGTCGCAGTCGGGTTCCGTCGGCTGCGCCGCGGCCGCCGTCGTCGTGCTGGGCGGCATCGCGCTCGCCCTGTCCCTGACCGCGGCGGCGGCCATGGCGGTGCTGCCGCTGGGGTTGCTCCTGCTGTGCCTGATCGGCATCCCGCTGGAGCGGTCGACGGCGAGGAAGAACAGCGGTGTTCGGCTCGACCTCTACGACCGCGGCCTCACCGCCGTGGTGAAGGGCCGGGTCCACGCCGTCCGTTACGAGAGCACGTCCGTCCTCCAGAACACCGTGCGGCACACCGGAGTCGGCGGATACACGTCGTACGAGTACACGCTCACGGACGTCGCGGGCGGGAAGGTCGTCCTGCGCGGCCGGGCGGACGGCGTGGGCGAGGTCGCGGAGCCGGGGAAGTTCACCAACCCGCGCGAGTGGGGGCCGGCCGTCCAGGACGCGGTCACCCGCGCCCGACTTCCCGCAGCGATCGCCGCACTGGCCTCCGACGGAAGGCTCGAGTTCGGCCGGCTGTGGCTGACCCGGCACGAGGTCGGGTCGGCGCGCGAGTCGGCGCGGTGGCACGAGATCCAGGAGGTCAAGGTGTTCGACGGTGTCATCCGCCTGAAGGTCGCCGGACGGTGGCGCGCGCTCACCAGTGCCGCGGTGAGCACGACGCCGAACGTCTTCGTCTTCCTCGCCCTCGCCGAACGCCTCCGCGAGCACGCGCACGGTCCGACCGCCTGAGCCGGGTTCCGGCCCGCAGACGGTCGTTCGTGGTCCGCCCGACCCCTGCCGCCGCAGACCTGTGCAATGTTACTGTCGCACCGTGTCCAAGAGTGAGATCGACCAGCTGACCACCGAGTTCTTCGGCGCCTTCGACAACCGGGACGGCAAGCCCGCCGACGTGGCCCGGCTGCGCCGCCTGATGCTTCCCGGCGGCGTGATCGTCAGCACCAACCCGCAGTTCACGGCGTACACCGTCGAGGAGTTCATCGAGCCGCGGGTGCGGCTGCTCTCCGAGGGCCGCCTGGTCGAGTTCTCCGAGTGGGAGACCTCCGAGCGGACGGAGATCGTCGGCGGCATCGCCTCGCGGTTCGGCGAGTACCGCAAGTCCGGAGTCCTGGACGGCGTCCCGTTCGAGGGCGGCGGCACCAAGACCATCCAGTTCGTCCGCACCCCCGACGGATGGCGGATCACGGCCTTCGCCTGGCACGACGAGCTCTGACCGGGCCCGTCCACATCACCGGCGCCGGAGGCGTACCCGGGCGTACCGGACGGCCCCGCCGATCGGCAGGGGGCAGGGCGCCAAGTGTCCGGATTCCGGAGCGGATTGCCGGATCTGCGGACCGGGCCGCGAAGCTCCGCCAGGAGGCCGAGCGCCTGCGCAGCCAGGGCCACTTCCGCGAGGCCGACGCCGCGGACGCCCGCGCGGACGCCATCGAGGCGCAGATCAAGCGCTGGCCCGACTGCGAGCGCAGCGTCCGCTGCTGACCGGTGCCCGGTGGACCCCGCGGCGCGACGCTCCGGCGTCCCGCCGCGGGGTTCTCGCCGCTTCAGGCCCGGCGTCCGCGTACCGCCGCAGCCCCCTGCGGACGGCCTGCCGGGGCGGCTCGCCGCCGGTAGACCAGGTACGGGCGGACCAGGTAGCCGACGGGGGCGCTCCACACGTGCACCAGGCGGGTGAACGGCCAGGCGGCGAAGAGCAGGCAGGCCGAGAGCGCGTGCAGCTGGAACAGCAGGGGGGCGCCCGCCATCGCCTCGGGCTGGGGGTGGAACGTGAACACGCCGCGGAACCAGACCGAGACGGTGGACCGGTAGTCGTAGCCGTCGCCGGCGACGTTGTGCACCGCGGTGGCCAAGAAGCCGAGCAGCACGGTCGCCGTGAGCAGCGGGAAGAGCAGCTTGTCGCTCCGGTCGGTGGTGAGCCGGATCCGCCGGGTGAGCAGTCGGCGGGCGCACAGCATGCCCAGTCCGGCGATCATGGCCACACCGGCCACCGTGCCGAGCGAGACGGCCGTCAGGTGGTAGGCGTGCTCGGAGATCCCGGCCGCCTCCGTCCACGAGGCCGGCACGGCCAGGCCCACGACGTGGCCGCCGATCACCGCGAAGGCGCCCAGGTGGAACAGCGGACTGCCCCAGCGCAGCCAACGGTGCTCCAGGAGTTGGCTGGTGCGCGAGGTCCAGCCGAACTGGTCCTGGCGGTAGCGCCAGATGTGCCCCACCACGAAGACCGCGAGGCAGATGTACGGGAACGCGACCCACAGCAGCAGGTCGGCGCCGCCCACGGCGGCGGCGAGCGGGGTACCTGCGGGGCTCATCGGTCGTCCTCTCGGGTCCGGGTCGGCAACAGCGGAATCAGCGTCGGAGCGGCGGGCTCGGGCGGAACGAAGGTCTGCGGCGGCGCGAACAGGTGACCGCCGTACGGTTCGAGACCGACCTCCTCGGCCGGCGGGCCTGCGGCGGCGAGCTCCGCCACGGCCTCCAGATCGGCGGTGGTCGGCGGCGGGAGGAGGGTGAGCAGCGCGGCGAGCAGGTGCCGGTAGGGGGACGTCACGTCGGCCAGGGAGTGCCGGATCAGCTCCAGTCCGCGCCGGTGCTGGCGCAGCGGGGCCTCGCCGTTGCCCGGGCCCTCGAGCGCGGCGTACTCGAGGACGACCGGGAGGTGGTCGGGGAGTTCGGCGGCGTCGGGCTCCCAGCCGGCGGCGCGGTAGCGCTGGGCGAGGGCGAGCAGGGCCGTGCCGCGGCGGCGGGTGTCGCCGTGCAGGTAGTAGGTCAGGTAGAGGCTGCTCCTGCGGCGCAGGTCGAAGACCTCGACGTAGTGGCGTTCCAGGGCGTCGGGGGGCTGCTCGGCGAACCAGGCGGTGAAGGCTGCGAGTTCGGCGGCGGCCGGGGACGGCTGCAGTGCCTCGACGGTGGCGGCCAACGCCTGTCGCGCGCCGGCCAGTTCGGTGTCCGGGTACTGGAGCAGCAGGGAGAGCAGGCGCAGGACGAGCACGCGCTGCGCGGTCTCCTGCGGTGTGCCGACCGGACGGGTCCGGCGGGCCCGGGGTCGGATGCCGATGTGCGGTGCGTTCATGCCCCTACTCCCCCGTCCTGCGGCGCAGGGTGGGGATGCCGAGCATCACCCGGCCGCCCCGGTCGCCTGAGACCTCGACCGGGCACCGGTCCTCGATCCCGGCGAGGGCGGCGGCGTCCTCCTTGTGCGCGGCGGGGACGACGTACCGGTCGGAGTACTTGGCGACGGCGAGCAGCCGGTGCAGGTCCTCCGCCTCGCGGGCGGTGAGCCCGACCGCCTTCAGCGCGCTCTCGTCGCCCGCCTCGCCGAGGGTGCGCTCACGCATGTAGGAGCGCAGCGCGGTGAGCTTCATCAGCACGCCGGCCACCACGTCGGTGTCCCCGGCGCTGAACAGCTCCGCCAGGTACTCCAGCGGGATGCGCAGCCGGGTGACGGCGGCGAAGACGTGGTCGGGGTTGTCCTGGTTGCCGCCCGCCGAGTCCACCGCGTCGAGCACCGGGGAGAGCGGGGGAACGTACCAGACCATCGGCAGGGTGCGGTACTCCGGGTGCAGCGGCAGCGCCACCTTGTAGGTGGAGACCAGCGCGTGCACGGGGGAGCGCCGGGCGGCCTCCATCCAGTCCTCGGGTATGCCCGACTCCCGCGCCGCCGCGATCACTTCGGGGTCGTGCGGGTCGAGGAAGACCCCGCGCTGGGCGTCCAGCAGGTCCTTCTCGTCGGGGGTGGCCGCGGCTTCGCCGACACGGTCGGCGTCGTACAGCAGGAGCCCCAGGTAGCGCAGCCGGCCGACGCAGGTCTCGGAGCAGACGGTCGGCTGGCCGGCCTCGATCCGCGGGAAGCAGAAGGTGCACTTCTCGGCCTTGCCGGTGGCGTGGTTGACGTACACCTTCTTGTACGGGCACGCCGTCACGCACATCCGCCAGCCGCGGCAGCGGTCCTGGTCCACCAGGACGATGCCGTCCTCGACCCGCTTGTACATCGCGCCGGACGGACAGGCCGACACGCAGGCCGGGTTGAGGCAGTGCTCGCACAGCCGGGGCAGGTGGAAGAGGAAGGTCTGCTCGAACTCGAACTTCACCTTCTCGGCCCACTCGCCGGTCAGGTTGGGGTCGCCGCCCGCGTGCTCGGGCGCGCCGCCGAGGCCGTCCTCCCAGTTGGCGCCCCAGGTGATCGCCGTCGGCTCCCCGGTGAGGACCGAGCGCGGGCGGGCGACCGGGACGTCGCGCCCGGCCGGGGCGCTGACGAGGTTGTCGTAGTCGTAGGTGACCGGCTCGTAGTAGTCCTCGATGGACGGCAGGTCGGGGTTGGAGAACAACGACAGCAGCCGCTTGACGCGTCCGCCCGAGCGCAGGACGAGCCGCCCGCGCGCGTCGAGCATCCAGCCGCCCTTCCACTTCTCCTGGTCCTCGTAGCGGCGCGGGTAGCCGACGCCGGGCTTGGTCTCGACGTTGTTGAACCAGGCGTACTCGACACCGGTGCGGTTGGTCCACGTCTGCTTGCAGGTGACCGAGCAGGTGTGGCAGCCGATGCACTTGTCGAGGTTCATCACCATCGCGATCTGGGCCATCACGCGCATGTCAGTACTCCACGTCCTGCGAGCGACGCCGGATGACGGTGACCTCGTCGCGCTGGTTTCCGGTCGGGCCGTAGTAGTTGAAGGCGTAGGTGAACTGTGCGTAGCCGCCCGCGAGATGGGTGGGCTTGAGCAGCAGCCTGGTCAGGGAGTTGTGGATGCCGCCGCGCTTGCCGCTGACCTCCGTCTTCGGCACGTTCACGTTGCGGTCCTGGGCGTGGTACATGTACACCGTGCCCTCGGGCATCCTGTGGGTGACCACCGCTCGCGCGGCGACGACACCGTTGCGGTTGTACGCCTCGATCCAGTCGTTGTCCTTCACGCCGATCCTCTCGGCGTCGCCGGTGGACATCCAGATGACCGGGCCGCCGCGGGACAGGTCGAGCATGTACTTGTTGTCCTGGTAGTTCGAGTGGATGGACCACTTGGAGTGCGGGGTGAGGTAGCGGACGGTGACCTCGGCCCGGCCGTCGCCCAGGTGCTCGTCGCCGTAGTGCCGGGGCGAGTTCAGCGGAGGCCGGTAGACGGGCAGTTGCTCGCCGACCTCGGACACCCAGTCGTGCTGGACGAAGAAGTGCTGCCGGCCGGTGAGGGTGTGCCAGGGCTTCTTGTGCTCGGTGTTGATGACGAACGGCGAGTAGCGCCGGCCGCCGGTCTCCGAGCCCGACCACTCGTACGACGTCAGCACCGCGCGGGGCTGGGTGCGGGTGTCGGCGAACGTGATCCGCTCCGCCTCGCGTTCGGCGGCGAGTTCGACCAGGCCCTCGCTGCCGGTCTGCTTCTCGAGCACCCGGAAGCCCTCGGCGGCCAGACGTCCGTTGGTGGTGCCGGACAGGGCGAGGACCGCCTCGCACATGTGGCTCGCGGTGGCGAGCGAGGGCCGTCCGGCGGCGATCCCGTCCCTGACGGTGCCGTTGCGGTGCCGGAGTTCGTCGATCTCCTTGTCCGGGACGACGGTGACGCCCTTGGTGGTGGTGCCCAGGGTGTCGAGCAGCGGGCCCACGGCGCGCATCTTCTGCGCGATCGCGGTGTAGTCCCGTTCGACGACCGCCAGCTTCGGCATGGTCTTCCCGGGGACCGGTTCGCACTCGCCGGTCTTCCAGTCCCGCACCACACCGCCCGGCTGGGCGAGTTCGTCCGGGGTGTCGTGCAGCAGCGGCACGGCGATGACGTCGGTGCGGGTGCCGAGGTGGTCGGCCGCCAGCTCGCTGAACCGGTCGGCGAGGGTCAGGAAGGTGTCGTAGTCGGTGCGCGCCTGCCAGGGCGGGGCGATGGCCGGGGTGAAGGCGTGCATGAAGGGGTGCATGTCCGTGCTGGACAGGTCGTCCTTCTCGTACCAGGTGGCGGCCGGGAGGACGACGTCGGCGTACAGGCCGGTCGAGGTCATCCGGAAGTCCATGGTGACCAGCAGGTCGAGCTTGCCCTCGGGCGCCTCCTCCCGCCACACCACGTCTTTCGGACGGCCCTCGGGCGGGGTCTCCTCGGAGCGGACGGACCCGTCCGTGCCCAGCAGGTGGCGCAGGAAGTACTCGTTGCCCTTGCCGGAGGAACCGAGCAGGTTGGCCCGCCACACGGTCAGCACGCGCGGGAAGTTGGCGGGGTCGTCGGGGTCCTCGGCGGCGAACCGCAGCCGTCCCGACTTCAGCTCGTCGACGATGTGCTCGGCGACCGGCCGGCCGGCCCGGGCGGCTTCGTCCGTCAGGTCGAGCGGGTTGCGGTTGAAGCCGGGGTGACCGGGCGTCCAGCCCAGTCGCACGGCCTGCGCCAGACAGTCGGCGAAGCCCTTGCCCCGGAACCGTCCCTCCCCGAGCGGGGAGGCGATCTCGTCGGGCCCGAACGCCTCGTAGCGCCACTGGTCGGAGTTCAGGTACCAGTACGAGGTGCCCGCCATGTGCCGGGTGGGCCGCTGCCAGTCGAAGGCGAACGACAGGTGCTGCTGCCCGGTGACCGGGCGGACCTTCTCCTGGCCGACGTAGTGCGCCCAGCCGCCGCCGTTGACGCCCTGGCAGCCGGTCATGGTGATGAGCGCCAGGAAGGCCCGGTAGATGGTGTCGGAGTGGAACCAGTGGTTGGTTCCGGCCCCCAGCGCGATCATGGACCGGCCGTTGGTGCGCTCGGCGTTGCGGGCGAACTCTCGGCCGATGCGGGCCGCCTGCTCGGCCGGCACGGAGGTGATCGTCTCCTGCCAGGCCGGGGTGCAGGGCTGCGACGCGTCCTCGTACGACGACGGCCAGCTGCCCGGGAGACCGGGGCGGTGCACCCCGTACTGGGCGAGCATCAGGTCGAAGACGGTGGTGACGAGTCGGCCGCCGATCCGGCGCACCGGCACACCGCGCACCAGGACCGAGCCGCCCTCCGTGGCGCCCTCGTCGAAGCGGGGCAGTGCGATCTCGACCGTCTCCTCGGCCCGCTCCAGCAGGCTCAGCTCGGGTACGACATCGCCCAGGTCGAGGTTCCAGTGGCCCTGCTCCTTCGCCCAGCGGAAGCCGAGCGAGCCGTTCGGCACGACCGCCTCGCCGGTGGCCGAGTCGACGAGGACGGTCTTGGACCCGGCGTGCTCCGTGTCGTGTCCGAGGTCGGCCGCGGTCAGGAACCCGTCCGGGACGAGACCGTGCTCGTGCTCGCGCAGGGCCACCAGGAACGGGGCGTCGGTGAACTTGCGCAGGTAGTCCCGGAAGTACGGGACTTCGCGGTCGACGAGGAACTCGCGCAGGATCACATGGCCCATGGCCATGGCCAGCGCGCCGTCCGTACCGGGGTGCGGGGCGAGCCATTCGTCGGCGTGCTTGACGTTGTCGGCATAGTCGGGGCTGACCGCAACGATCTTGGTGCCGTTGTAGCGGGTCTCGGTCAGGAAGTGCGCGTCGGGCGTGCGGGTCACGGGGATGTTGGAGCCCCACATGATCAGGTAGCCCGCGTTCCACCAGTCCGCGGACTCCGGCACGTCGGTCTGGTCGCCCCAGACCTGCGGCGAGGCGATGGGCAGGTCCGCGTACCAGTCGTAGAACGACAGCAGCGTCCCGCCGATCATCGAGTGGTACCGGGCCCCGGCCGCGAACGACGCGATCGACATCGCCGGGATCGGGGAGAAGCCCGCCACCCGGTCGGGGCCGTACGTCTTGACGGTGTGCACCTGGGCGGCGGCGACCAGCTCGGTCACCTCGTCCCAGTCCGCCCGCACCAGGCCGCCCTTGCCGCGCGCGCTCTTGTACGCCCGGGCCTTGGCCGGGTCGCCGGTGATCTCGGCCCACGCCGCCACCGGATCGCCGAGCCGGCGGCGGGCCTCGCGCCACAGTTCGAGCAGCGCGCCGCGCACGTACGGGTAGCGCACCCGGCTGGGCGAGTAGGTGTACCAGGAGAAGGAGGCTCCGCGCGGGCAGCCGCGCGGCTCGTACTCCGGGCAGTCGGTGCCGATGGAGGGGTAGTCGGTCGCCTGGTGCTCCCAGGTGATGATGCCCTCCTTGACGTACACCATCCAGGAGCAGGAACCGGTGCAGTTCACCCCGTGGGTGGACCGCACCACCTTGTCGTGGGACCAGCGGTCCCGGTAGAAGCCCTCCCACTCGGTGCCGCCCTCGCCGAACACGGCCCGGCCGTCGGCCGACACCTCGCGGCGTGTCAGCAGCCGTCTCGCCGCCAGCGGCCACTGCTCTTCTCCACGGGCACCGGAGTCACCCGCCGTCGTCTCGCGCTCCATGGGCCGAACGGTAGGCAGCGAACACCGGTCCGCGCGGGGGCCGAAGGTCCCTGATGACCCCGCCGGGGGTCCCGGGAGCCCCAGCTGGAATCAGGACCTCCGGTCCCCCGGTCGGGGACCGTCGGCAGGGCCTCGGAAGACCCCGGACACAGCAGGCTGATGCCTGATCGGACCGGAGGGCGACCACCGTGCACGACCCAGTCCGACGCCCGGCCGGACTCCTCCCGCCGGCCCGGTCCGTCGCCCGCGCCGGAGAAACGGAGAGCACACCATGGACACCCGTCCGAACGGGAACCGACCGACTGCACCGACGTCCGGGCAGCGGACGCTGATGCTGACCCTGGCCACCCTCGGATTCGCCCTCAACTTCTGGGCCTGGGCGCTGATCAGCCCGCTCGGCCCGCGGTTCAAGGACTCGCTCGGCCTCAGTTCGTTCCAGCAGTCCCTGCTCGTCGCCGTGCCGGTGATCGTCGGCTCCCTGGGCCGCATCCCGGTGGGCGCGCTCACCGACCGCTACGGCGGCCGGGTGATGTTCCCGCTGGTGTCCGCCGCCACCATCGTTCCGGTGCTGTACCTCGGCCTCGCCGGGCACTCGTCGCTGGCCCAACTGCTCGTCGGCGGGTTCTTCCTGGGCATCGCCGGTACCTCGTTCGCCGTCGGCGTGCCCTTCGTCAGCGCCTGGTTCCCCCCGGAGCGGCGGGGTACGGCCGTCGGCGTCTTCGGGGCCGGCATGGGTGGCACCGCGATCAGCGCCCTGACCACGGTGAACCTGGTCAAGAGCCACGGCACCGCCGCCCCCTTCGTCCTCACCGCGGTCGTGCTCGCCGCGTACGCGGTGGTGGCCCTGCTCCTGCTGCGCGACGCGCCGGGGCGCACGGTGCCGTCCGAGCCGCTGGCCCGCCGCCTCGGCAAGACGCTCCGGCTGCGCACCACCTGGCAGGCCTCGGCCCTGTACGCCGTCGCCTTCGGCGGCTATGTCGCCTTCTCCGTCTACCTGCCGACCTACCTCAAGACCGCCTACGGGCTCCAGCAGGCCGACGCGGCGAACCGGATGGCCGGGTTCGTGCTGCTGGCGGTCCTGATGCGGCCGGTCGGCGGCTGGCTGTCGGACCGGACCGGCCCTGTCCGGGTGCTCGGCTGGGCGCTCGGCGTGGTCGCCCTCGGTGCCCTGGTCCAGGCCTTCACCCCCGCACTGGCCCCGCTCGGCACGGTGGCCTTCCTGGCCATGGCCGCGGCCCTGGGCGCCGGCAGCGGGGCGACGTTCGCCCTGGTCGCCCTGCTCGCGCCCGCGGACCAGGTCGGCTCCGTCACCGGTGTGGTCGGGGCGGCGGGCGGCCTCGGCGGATTCGTCCCGCCGCTGCTGCTGGGCGCCCTGTACGGCAGCTACCACTCCTACGCCGCCGGCCTGGCGGCACTCGTCCTCGTCGCCCTGGCCGCCCTGGCCTTCACCGCCACCCGGGTCAGGCGCGCCGTCCACCGCGCCGCCCACGCCTGACCGGCCGCCGGCCGGCCGAGAGAGGGGATCACCCCGACATGTGCGAGTACTGCGGATGCCAGGCCCTCACCGCCATACGCGACCTGACGAACGAACACGAGGCCGTGGTCAACCTGATCGGCGCGGTTCGGGCCGCGCACCGCGACGGCGACACACCCCGCGCGGCCGCGGCCGCCCGGCACATCGCCGCCCTGCTCCGCCCGCACACCGAGGTCGAGGAGCGCGGCCTGTTCCCGGCCCTGGCCGGGGAGTTCCCCGACCACATCGCCGTCCTGGAGGCCGAACACCGGCACATCGAGGCCGTCCTCGGCGAGGCGGCGGACGGCACGCCCGCCGACCCCACCTGGCCCGGACGCCTCCTGGACACCCTCGGCCGGCTTCGGGCCCACATCCTCAAGGAGCAGGACGGCGTCTTCCCCGCCGCCCTCGCCCTGCTGAGCACGGCGGACTGGGAGGCGGTCGAGGCCGTACGCACCCGGGTCGGCACAGCCCTGCCGAACGCCACTGGCTGACAGCCCGCCCCACCCGCCGGCTAGGGACGTTCGTAGAGCTGGAGGACACCGCCGACCGAGAAGCAGAGGGCTCCGACGAGGGTGCCCCAGTTGGCGATGTCTGAGTTGATCAGACTGTCGGTGGCGGGTCGGGTGTAGGCGGCGAGTGCCGAGACCATGAAGAGGACGGAGCCGAGCTGGTTCACGGCGACGATCCACCAGCCGAGGCTGCGGCGGCGGATGCAGGGCCGGCCGTGGCAGATCTCGACGAACGCCAGGTGGCCGGAGACCAGGAAGAGCACGCAGCCGATGACGTCGGGCGTCCAGATCAGCCGGTTGATCTGCTGGGCACTCAGTCCCTGCATGAAGGAGTCGATCAGGTTGACGGCGAACACCAGGGTGCCGGCGAACAGGACGAACGCGCTCAGCCAGTCCACCCGGGTCGGCTCGTAGCTCCACCACCGCCAGTGCCGGGTGACCAGTCGGCCCTCGCCCCCGGGCACATGGCGGGGCGCGTTGACGACCTGGAGCAGGGAGACGTAGCCGCCGGTGTTGAAGAACAGGCCGCCGGCGAAGTAGATCGAGGCGCAGGTGGTGGCGTCGCCGGAGCCGAACTGGGCGACACCGGCGCCCGCCGCGAACAGCGCGCCGCCGATGACGAAGGCGGTGGCCGCGATGGCGTTGAGCCTGCGCAGGCGGCGGAGTCCGGCGTCGTCGGCGCTGGCGTGATGGCCGGTGCTCACGCCGGGCGGGCGGACGGCGATGAGTCCGCGCCGCCGGGCGAGCCGCGACTCCCACACGGCGGTGCCACCGCCGGGCGGGTGCCAGGTGAGCCGGGTGGTGAACGGTCCCGCACCTTCGGCGCGCTGCTCGGGCTGTCCCACAGGCCGAGACTAGGCGGCCCCCGGACCGTCGGCCGGGCGAAACGCCGCCGGTGCGGCGGAACGGCTCCGATCCGGCGTCCGGCGGCGGCCCGGCCGCTGTCCTACCTGAACAGGCGGTCACCGCCGGTGGCCATGCGATGGGTGGCACTGTGGCGGTTCACCCAGTCACGGACGAGGTTGACGGCGTTGGCGCACTGCCAGCCGCCGTCGTACTCACGCACCCCGGTGAAGGCGCCGTAGCCCGCGATGACGCCGTCCACCTGCGCATCCCCCAGCAGCTTGTCGACGTACCACGGATCGTTGTAGGTGGTCGTCCAGGACAGCGTGGCCGCGAGCTGTCCCGCGGCACGGTCCCCGGCACCCTTCTTCAGCTCCGCACACGTGTTGTACGTGGCTTCCGTGCAGTTGCCGAATCCCTTGGTGATGTCGCTGTCGCCGTAGTCCATCACCCGGCGACCGGCCGGGATCGCGGAACCCGACCGGTCGAAGGCGGCGCGCACCCGATCGCGGGTCCCGGTCGTCGTCATGCCCTCCAGGGGGCCGAGCCTGCCCTCCAGGCTCTTCCAGCCCCTGCCGCCGACGTCCGGGGTGCTGCCGCCGTGGTACTCGTAGAAGCCGTACAGCACCTGGATCCCGGCAGCCGTCAGCCGCTGCGCCTTGTCGCGCAGGCCGGCGACGCTGCATCCGCGGTTCTGCTGCTCCCCGCAGTAGTTCGGGTCCTTGATGTCCAGCCAGACCAGTGCGAGTCGGCGCCCCGCGCGGGCGTTCGCGAGGATGCGGTCGATCATGCTGTCGAAGCCGGGGCCCAGCCGGGCGTCGCCGGCCGAGGAACAGTCGTGATAGGCGCGCCATTCGTTCGGGTTCCACCAGGCGCACACGTCGATCTCGATGCCGTTGGCGCCGTGGTCGAGCGCGGCGTCCACACCGTCCAGGGTGTCGACCCGGTGGGCGACGGCGTAGATCGCGTGCCGCTGATCGGCCGCTGCCGCCGGGGTCGCGCCGACCGTGCCTGCACCGATGATCCCGCACAGCGCCGCCGCCGTCAGCGCCGGCCGGCGCCGCCGACCGGCGCCGCTCCTGAGCCGAGTGGTCATGGAAGCCCCCCTCTTCTTGTCCGTGTTCAGTCAGTCAATCTCACCGACTGCATGCTGACACGGGCCGCCCGGGCGAGGAGTCGGATCCGGCCACACGTGACACCCCGCATCCTCGCGGCGGTACTGCGGACCCGGACGTCGAGGCGATGCCTCAGAGCCGCCGGACGCGCAGGACGCCGGTCAGCATCGGCAGGGTGAACTCACCGCGGGCGGTCTCCGGTCCGCTCGCGAGGAAGGCGCGGATCCGGCCCAGCGTGGCCTCCCGTTCCCGGTCCGGCATGACCAGCAGCCCCGCGCGGGTCGCGAGTGCCGCCACGAGGGAGTCGGCGGTGCGGCGCTGCCCGTGCGGGAACTCCGCCTGCTCCGGCGAACCGAACCGGGCGGCCCCGCCGGTCTTCGGAAGGTGCATGCCGGCCGTCTCGGCCCGCCAGGCGGCGGGCGTGTCACGGGGGCCGACGGCCGCGCTCCCGCCGACCCGGGCCAGCCCGGCGACCCAGTCGACCCGGTCGTCCAGGACGTTCCACAGACCGGCCAGGACGCCGCCGGGTGCGAGGACCCTGGCGATCTCGGGCCCCGCGACGGCCATGTCGAACCAGTGCATGGCGTTGCCGGCCAGCACCGCATCGACGGAGGCGTCCGGCAGCGGTATCGCCTCGGCGGTACCCGGCAGGGCGCGGACGTCGGGCAGCGAGCGGCGCAGCTCGGCCAGCATCGCCGGGTCGGGCTCGACCGCGACGACCTCGGCACCCAGCACGACCAGCCCTGCGGTCAGCTTGCCGGTACCGGCGCCGAGGTCGAGCACCCGCGGGCCGGGCGCGGGTTCGAGCGCCCAGCGCACCGCGGCCGGCGCATAGTCGGGGCGGTGCTCGGCATAGGCGACCGCCGCCGCACCGAACGACGAGGCGTGAAGCAACCGTTCGTCCTGATCCACACGCTGACGCTACCGATGCCGCCGGCCGTCGGCCAGCCCCGCGAGCCCACCGAACCGGCTGCCGTCCGGCCGGGCTCCGGCGGCTCGAGCCCCACGTGCAGGTGGGAGCCGGTCAGGGGTGCCGCAGGGCTTCGGTGAGGCGGTTGGCGGCCTCGATGACGGCCTGGGAGAGACGCGCGCCGGGGTGACGGGTGAGCCGTTCGATGGGGCCGGAGACCGAGACTGCGGCCACGACCCGGCCGGACGGACCGCGGACGGGCGCGGAGACGGAGGCGACCCCGGGCTCGCGCTCGCCGATGGACTGGGCCCAACCGCGGCGCCGCACGCCGCTGAGGGCGGTGGCGGTGAAGCCGGCGCCCTGCAGGCCGCGGTGGAGGCGCTCGGGCTCCTCCCAGGCGAGCAGGATCTGGGCGGCGGAGCCGACCTTCATGGGGAGGGTGATTCCCACGGGAACCGTGTCGCGCAGCCCGGAGAGGCGCTCGGCGGCGGCCACGCAGATCCGGATCTCGCCCTGTCGGCGGTAGAGCTGGGCGCTCTCACCGGTGACGTCGCGCAGGTGGGTCAGGACCGGGCCGGCCGCGGACAGCAGGCGGTCCTCGCCGACGGCCGCCGAGAGCTCGGCGAGCCGGGGGCCGAGGGCGAACCGGCCCTGCAGGTCCCTGGTGACCAGACGGTGGTGTTCGAGTGCGACGGCGAGCCGGTGGGCGGTGGGCCGCGCCAGGCCGGTGGCGGCCACCAGTCCGTTCAGGGTGACGGGGCCGGCCTCCAGCGTGCCGAGGATCGAGGTGACCTTGTCGAGCACGCCGACGCCGCTCGTGTTCTCCATGGATGGGTACTCCGTCTCAGATCCCGTGAGCGGCGGGCGGGCCTCGCTCACGGACGCTCCGTGCGGGGAGCGGGGGTGGTCAGCGAGGACAGGCCGGAGAAGTCGGCCGATTGCCTGTGCCGGGCACGAGACGGGCACGCGGAGAGACCGGGGCGGGAAGCGCCCGGACGAAGGACAGCACAGAGAGCACCGTGTCTCCTCATCTTTCCCGCGCCACATTGGCGACAGGCCGGAGTTGGCACTGATCCCGGGCGGCGCGGCGCGTACTTCGGACGCCGGGTCGACCGGGGAGTTGCCGGGGCTTCGTAGGGCCGGTCCCTCCACCCCTCTGGATGATTCGCGAGGAACCATACAAGATTTCCCGGGCAGCCCGCCAAACCTCCCCCACCGCCGTGCCCGGTCGACCGATCCGTCGGCGGTGATGCCGCGAAGTGAATGGCCTTGCTGCAAATTGCAGAAACCTCACGCGCCTTGACTTGACGCGCCATCAGGACGGCGGCATCGTCGGTCCCGCGACGTACCCACCGTCCTCGCGGGCCGGGCCCGCCCGTCCGACCGACCGGCGCCCCATCGCATCCCCCACCCACCCTTCACCGGGACTGCCGCAACGCCCCCCACGAGCCGTCGCGCCGGCGGCCGGCCGGGCACGTTGTTCAGCCGGCCTCCACCGGGGCCGGCGGCTGCTCGCCGGCCGCGGTGGCGGTGTGGATCGGGCCGTCGGTCCCGGTGAGCGGCCGACCGGTGCCGCCCCAGCGGGCGGAGATGATCTCGGCGACGACGGAGACTGCCGTCTCCTGTGGCGTGCGGGCACCGAGGTCGAGCCCGGCGGGGGCCGACATCCGGGCCAACTCCCTTTCCTCCAGGCCGGCTTCGCGCAGGCGGGCCAGCCGTTCGCGGTGGGTCCGGCGCGAGCCGAGCGCGCCGATGTACGCCAGCTGCGGCAACCGCAGCGCGGTGGCCAGCAGCGGCACGTCGAACTTGTGGTCATGGGTGAGGACGGCCACCACCGTGCGGCCGTCGATCCGGCCCGCCGCGGCCTCCTCGGCCAGGTACTCGTGCGGCCACCGCACCACGACCTCGTCCGCGTGCGGGAAACGGGAGGCGGTGGCGAACACCGCCCGCGCGTCGCACACCGTGACGCGGTAGCCGAGGAAGGACCCCAACTCGGCGACCGCGGCGGCGAAGTCGATCGCACCGAACACCAGCATGCGCGGCGGTGGGACGAACGACCCCACGAACACGGTCAGTTCGCCGAGCTCGGCGAACTCCTCACCGTCCAGGCAGCGGCCCGCGGTGTCGTAGTGGCGCAGCCCCGTCGTGCCGTGCTCGAGCAGACCGCGGACGTCGAGGCCCACCGCGCGGTCCAGGGCGGCCGAGCCGAGGGTGCCCGAGTCGCGGTCCGGCCAGACGACCAGGCGGCTCCCGAGCGCGCCCGGGCCGCCGTCCGGGCCGGTCACCACGGTGGCCACCGCGACAGGCTCGCCGGCGTCCAACGACGTCACCACGTCCGGCAGTTCGGGGAAGGTCCGGCTGGACACGGGTTCGACGAAGATCTGGATCGTGCCGCCGCAGGTCAGCCCCACCTCGAAGGCGTCGCCGTCGCTCACCCCGTACGACCGCAGCACCGGACGTCCCGAGAGCCGGGCCTCCTCGGCCTCCTCGTACACCGCGCCCTCGACGCAGCCGCCCGAGACGCTGCCGACCACGGTGCCGGAGGCCGACACCGCCATCGCCGCACCCGGCCGGCGGGGCGCGCTCCGGAAGGTGCTGACCACGGTGGCGAGCCCGAAGCTCTCGCCCGCGCGGTACCACCGGTACACCTCGTCCAGGACGTCACGCACGGTGTCCCCCTCGCAGACACCGGCAGACCCGGCGCAGCCGGCGCGCGACCCCCAGCAGGATCAACCCGGCGAGGGCGATCGACACCAGGCGCTTGGCCACCGGCCCGCGGGCCACGGCGAGCAGGTCCAGCGGCTCGCCCTCCGCCGAGGCGGCCTGCGGCTCCCCCGCGGGTTCGGCCGACCCGGCGGCGGGTGCGGCAGCTGCGGATGCGGCAGCCGGGGGTTCGGCGGCCGCCGGCTGCGCGGCCGGCACGGCCTCGCCCCCGCTCTCGTGCTCGGCGGCCAGCTGCTCCTCCAGGCAGGCCGCGAACTGGTCCAGCAGCTTCCGGCTGATGTCCGTCATGACGCCCTTGCCGAACTGGGCCACCTTCCCGGTGATGCTGAGCCGGGTCTCGACGGTCACCCGGGTGCCGTCGCCGTCCGGTGCCAGCCGTGCGGTGATGTGCGCGTCGGCGTTGCCCTGGCCGTGCGCGTCGCGTCCGGAGGCGGTGAGCCGCACGGTGCGGCTCGCCTCGTCCCGCTCGTCGAACGCGGCGGTGCCCCGGTACTGCACGGTGACCGCTCCGACCCGCACCTTGACCGTGCCGTGGAACCGGTCGCCTTCGACCTCGGTGAGCTGCGCCCCCGGCATGCACGGGGCGATCCGCTCGACGTCGGTGAAGAGGTCCCAGGCCGCTTCCACCGGCAGGCTCACGCGGAACTCGTTGGTGAACTCCATGTGGACGAGCCTCCTTGCCCGGATCTGCCCGGTGCCCCGATGTTCCGGCCGTCGACGTACGTTCCAACGATGACCGGCCACCCGGCGATTCCCCCGGAGCCGTCCCCGGTCAGCTCCACAGGCTCACCCGGACGGTCGGCCGGTAGTGGTCCGCCGGCACGCCGGTGGCCCGGGTCAGCAGGCTCCGCACGGCGGTGGGCGTGGTCACGAACCGGCACAGCGCGGACGCGGCCGGCGAGCGCCGGTCACCGCGCAGGGCGGCGGCCCGCAGCACGCCGTTGACCGGGGTGCCGGGGACGGCGACGACGGTGAGGGTGCCGTGGCGCAGCTCGTCGCGGACGAGGTGGAGCACGGCGAGCGACAGCCCGTCGCCGGCGACGGCCGCGCCCAGCGCCGCACTGGTGCTGGGGAAGATCGACGCGTCGGCGTCGCCGACGCCGTGCCGGGTCAGGAAGGAGCCGCCGGGCGTGCCGGGGTCGAGCCCGCCCGGGCCGAGCAACCAGTGCTCCCGGGACAGCCGGCCGATCGGCAGGTGCAGCCGGCCGCCGTCGACGTGGTCCGGCCGGGCGCCGGCGTGGTGCGGCGAGGCGACCACCACGAGCTGGATGCGCAGGAACGGGATGTGCTCGAGGGTGTCCGGGCCGGGCGCTGCGGCGACCGTGCAGGGCTCGGCGGCGACCGGGCTGATCGCGACGTCCGCGCGCCGGTCCAGCAGCAGCTCGCCGAGCGCGGTGGACGGCACCGCGAGGGTCGTGGTCTCCACGTCCGGGTGCCGCCGGACGAAGGCCTCCAGCAGCGGCGGGACGATCTGCTCGGCGGTCGTCTCGGTGGCGGCGACCCGCAGGTGGGAGCTGTCCGCACCGGCCTGCCGGACCTGCCGGCGGGTCTCCTCGGCCAGGCCCACGATCTCGGCCGCGCCCGCGGCCAGCCGGCGCCCGCCGGGCGTCAGGGTGATCCCGCCCGCCGCCCGGACGAAGAGCCGGTCGCCGAGCTCGCGGCGCAGCACGGCGACCGCGCCCGAGACCGCGGGCTCGCTGACCCCCAGGGAGATCGCCGCGGCCTTGACCGAGCCGAGCCGGGCCACCGCGACGAACGCCCTGAGCTGTGTGAGGGTCATCGCCGCCTCCAGCGGTCGCAAGGCCTCCCCCACATGTCAGCCGTGGACGGCTCTTAACCATTCCCTTCAGTCGCCGTTGACCCGGGCGGTCGCCGGGGTGACAGTGCGCTCGTGCGGTACGTGGTCCTTGCCGCGGGTCCGCCATCACCGGAGGCACTGCGTGAGGAGGCCGTCGTGCAGGTTCCCGCGTCATTCGAGTACCGGCGGGCGGAGAGCGTGGACGACGCCCTCACCCTGCTGGAGCGGTTCGGTGAGGAGGCCAGGGTCATCGCCGGCGGGCACAGTCTGCTGCCGATGATGAAGCTGCGCCTGGCCCGTCCGGGACTCCTGGTCGACATCAACGACCTGCACGAACTGGACTACGTGCGACAGGAGGGCACGGAGCTGTGCATCGGCGCGCTCACCCGCCACCGCAGCCTGCTGGAGTCCGAGCCGGTCGGCCGGCTCTTCCCGATCTTCCACGACGCCGAACGGGTGATCGCCGACCCGCCGGTGCGCAACCGGGGCACCATCGGCGGCTCGCTCTGCCAGGCCGACCCGGCGGAGGACCTGTCGGCGGTCTGCGCGGCCGTCCGGGCGGTGGCGGTGGTGCTCGGCCACGGCGGGCGGCGCTCGGTGCCGATGGCGGACTTCTACAAAGGGCCGTACGAGACGGACGTGGGGCTCGGCGAGATGCTGGTCGAGATCCGCGTGCCGATCCTGCCGAACGCCGGCAGCGCCTACGAGAAGGTGGAGCGCAAGACCGGGGACTGGGCCATCGCGGCGGCCGGCGCCGCCCTGTCGCTGGCGGACGGGCGGATAGGGACGGCCGGCGTCGGGCTCGCGGCGGTCGGTGTGTCGGCCGTCGGCTACCGGCGCGCCGAGGAGTCCCTGGTCGGCCGCGAGCCGTCCGAGGAGGCGTTCGCCGCGGCCGGCCGGATCGCCGCCGAGGACTGCGATCCGGTCACCGACACCCGCGGCACCGCCGCCTACAAGCGGCACCTGGCCGGCGAGCTCACCGAGCGCGCGCTGCGCCGGGCCGCCGAACGGGCCCGGCGGGCCGTGAGCACGGCGTAACCGAAAGGACGGCTGGCGATGCAGGTCACCATCAATGTGAACGGCGAGGACCGCACGGCCGAGGTGGAGGCCCGGCACCTGCTGGTCCGCTTCCTGCGCGACGACCTGGGCCTCACCGGCACCCACTGGGGCTGCGACACCAGCAACTGCGGTACCTGCGTGGTGCTGTTCGACGGCGAGCCGGTCAAGAGCTGCACGATGCTGGCGGCCATGGCGTCCGGGCACCGGGTGCGCACCGTGGAGAGCCTGGAGACCGAAGACGGCCTCGACCCGGTCCAGCAGGGGTTCATCGAGCAGCACGGGTTGCAGTGCGGCTTCTGCACGCCGGGCATGATGCTGACCGCCCGCGCGCTCCTGGACCGCAATCCGGACCCCACCGACCAGGAGATCCGCGAGGCGATCTCCGGCCAACTCTGCCGGTGCACCGGCTACTTGAACATCGTCCGCGCGGTCCGATGGGCCGCGGACCACCCGGCGGAGGCCACCGTCGCCGCCGATGCGAGCGCGGGGAGCACGCCATGACCGCCGTTCAGGAGACCGGGTCGGCGCCCGCGGAGGAGCGCCCGATCGGCTACGGGCGGCTGAAGCGCAAGGAGGACCCGCGGTTCGTCCGCGGCAAGGGGCACTACGTGGACGACGTGCAGCTGCCCGGCATGCTGCACGGCGCCGTGCTGCGCAGCCCGCTGGCGCACGCCCGGATCGTGTCCATCGACACCTCTGCGGCCGAGTCGCACCCGAAGGTCCGGGCGGTGATCACCGGTGCCGCCCTGGAGGGGCTGGGCCTGGCCTGGATGCCCACCCTGTCGATGGACACCCAGGCGGTGCTGGCCACCGACAAGGTGCGCTTCCAGGGCCAGGAGGTGGCGTTCGTCGTCGCCGACGACCACTACGCGGCACGCGACGCCGTCGAGCTGATCGACGTCGAGTACGAGCCGCTGCCCCCGGTGATCGACGCGCGGCACGCGCTGGAC
The DNA here is from genome assembly GCF_050749075.1 of Kitasatospora dryopteridis. Taxonomy (NCBI): domain Bacteria; kingdom Bacillati; phylum Actinomycetota; class Actinomycetes; order Kitasatosporales; family Streptomycetaceae; genus Kitasatospora; species Kitasatospora dryopteridis. Next base: position 1,353,105 of record NZ_CP192749.1, read on the forward strand.
GCCGACGCGCCGGTGATCCGGGACGACCAGGAGGGCCGCACCGACAACCGCATCTTCGACTGGGAGGCGGGCGACGGGGCGGCCACCGACGAGGTGTTCGCGCGCGCAGAGGTGGTCGTCGCCCAGGACATGCTCTACCCGCGCGTGCACCCCGCCCCGCTGGAGACCTGCGGCTGCGTGGCCGACATGGACCCGGTCGACGGCAAGCTCACCCTCTGGTCGACCACCCAGGCGCCGCACGCCCACCGCACCCTGTACGCGATGGTCGCCGGGCTGCCCGAGCACAAGATCCGGGTGATCTCCCCCGACATCGGCGGCGGCTTCGGCAACAAGGTCGGCATCTACCCCGGCTACGTGTGCGCGGTCGTGGGCTCGATCCTCACCCACAAGCCGGTCAAGTGGGTGGAGGACCGCTCCGAGAACCTGATGAGCACGTCGTTCGCCCGCGACTACCACATGCACGGCGAGATCGCCGCGACCCGCGAGGGCCGGATCCTCGCCGTCCGGGTCAAGGTGCTCGCCGACCACGGCGCGTTCAACGGGACGGCCCAGCCCAGCAAGTTCCCGGCCGGTTTCTTCCACGTCTTCACCGGCTCGTACGACATCGAGGCCGCCCACTGTGCCGTCACCGGCGTCTACACCGACAAGGCACCCGGCGGCGTCGCCTACGCCTGCTCGTTCCGGGTCACCGAGGCGGTGTACCTGATCGAGCGGCTGGTGGACTGCCTGGCGGACGAACTGCACGCCGACCCGGCCGAGTTGCGGATGAAGAACCTGATCCGGCCCGATCAGTTCCCGTACCCGAGCAAGACCGGCTGGGAGTACGACTCGGGCGACTACCCGGCCACCCTGCGCAAGGCGCTCGACCTGGCCGGCTACGAGGCGCTGCGCCGCGAGCAGGCCGAGCGGCGGGCGCGCGGCGAGCTGATGGGCATCGGCCTGTCGTTCTTCACCGAGACGGTCGGCGCCGGGCCCCGCAGGCACATGGACATCCTGGGCCTCGGCATGGCCGACGGCTGCGAGCTGCGGGTGCACCCGACCGGCAAGGCGGTGGTGCGGCTCAGCGTCCAGAGCCAGGGCCAGGGGCACGAGACGACGTTCGCCCAGATCGTCGCCGAGGAGCTCGGCATCCCGCCGGAGGACATCGAGGTGGTGCACGGCGACACCGACCAGACGCCGTTCGGACTCGGCACCTACGGCAGCCGCTCGACCCCGGTCTCGGGCGCCGCGGCGGCGGTGGTGGCCCGCAAGGTCCGCGACAAGGCACGGATCGTCGCCGGCGCCATGATGGAGGTCTCCCCCGACGACCTGGAGTGGGAGAAGGGCCGCTGGTTCGTCAGGGGCGACCCGACGGCCGCGAAGACGATCCAGGAGATCGCGCTCGCCGCGCACGGCGTGCTGGAACTGCCCGAGGGCGTGGAGGGCCATCTGGAGGCCACCACGGTCTACAACCCGCCCAACCTCACCTTCCCGTACGGCGCCTACCTGTGCGTGGTGGACGTCGACCCGGGCACCGGCGTGGTGAAGGTGCGCCGCTTCGTCGCGGTCGACGACTGCGGCACCCGGATCAACCCGATGATCATCGAGGGGCAGGTGCACGGCGGCCTCGCCGACGGCGTCGGCATGGCGCTGAGCGAGATCATCAGCTTCGACGAGGACGGCAACTGCCTGTCCGGCTCCTTCATGGACTACCTCGTGCCCACCGCGCTGGAAGTGCCGGCCTGGGAGCTCGGCCACACCGTCACACCGTCCCCGCACCACCCGATCGGGGCCAAGGGCGTCGGCGAGTCCGCGACGGTCGGCTCGCCCCCGGCGGTCGTCAACGCGGTGATGGACGCCATCGGCGTCCGGCACGCCGACATGCCGCTGACCCCCGGCCGGGTGTGGCTGGCGATGCACGGAGGTGTGGAGGCGCCGCAGTGAACGAGCGGAGCGAGGCCACCGATCAGAAGGTGCGTGTGCGCGAAGCGCCTGCCGAGCCCTGCGAGGCGGGCACCGTGAACGAGCGAAGCGAGGCCACCGATCAGAAGGTGCGTGTGCGCGAAGCGCCTGCCGAGCCCTGCGAGGCGGGCACCGTGAACGAGCGAAGCGAGGCCACCGATCAGAAGGTGCGTGTGCGCGAAGCGCCTGCCGAGCCCTGCGAGGCGGTCGCATGAGTGCGAGCCCGGCCCTGGAGCGGCGGATGGCGGAACTGACCGACAGTCAGGTGCCGTTCGTCAAGGCCACTGTGGTGCGTGCGCTGCACCCGACCAGTGCGCAGCCGGGCGACACCGCGCTGGTCCTGGAGGACGGCCGGATCGAGGGTTTCGTCGGCGGGGTCTGCGCCGAGGCGACCGTCCGCATGCAGGCACTGCGGCTGCTGCGCAGCGGCGAGTCGCTGCTGCTGCGGATCTCGCCCGACGCTCCCGCACAGCCGCAGGAGGAGGGTGAGGCGGGCACCCTGCTGGTCGCCAACCCCTGTCTGTCCGGCGGCGAGTTGGAGATCTTCCTGGAGCCGCTGCGGCCCGCCCCGGTGGTGCTCGTGCTCGGCGACACCCCCATCGGCCGGAGCCTGGTCGCGCTCGGTGCCGGGCTCGGGTACGACATCCGGACGGCCGCCGAGGAGGTCACCGCGGAGGAGCTCGCCGACGTGGCGGCCGTGGTGATCGCCTCCCACGGACGGCAGGAGGAGGGGCTGCTGACCCGTGCCGCGCGGGCCCGGGTGCCGTACGTCGCGCTGGTCGCGAGCCGCCGTCGCGGCGCCACCGTACTCGACGGCCTCGACCTCACCGCCGAGCAGCGCGGCCGGATCCACACGCCGGCCGGGCTGTGGATCGGCGCCCGCACGCCCGGCGAGATCGCCGTGTCGATCCTGGCCGAGCTGGTGGCCTCGCGGCACGCCCTGTCGGTGCACACCGAGGAGGCGGCCACCGGGCCCGCGCAGGCGGCGGCCGAACCGCTCACCGCGCTCGACCCGGTCTGCGGCATGACCGTCGCCGTCGCCGCCGACACCCCGTACTCGGACGCCCGCGGGCACCGGCACTGGTTCTGCTCGACCGGCTGCCGCGACCGCTTCGAGGCCGAGACCGCCCAGTCCGCGGAGGTGCCGTGACCGAGGCCGGCACGCCCGGGACGGCCGAGTCGGCCCGGGCGGCAGTCGCGCGGGCCGTACCGGACCCGCCGACCCTGCACGCCGCGCTGGACTCCCTCGGTTACCTCGCCGACCCCGGCCTGACCACCGCGCTCTACCTCGCCCTGCGCCTGCCCCAGCCGTTGCTGCTGGAGGGCGAACCGGGCGTCGGCAAGACCGAGGCCGCCCGCGCCCTGGCCGGCGTCCTCGGCAGCCCGCTGATCCGGCTGCAGTGCTACGACGGACTCGACGCCGCCGAGGCGCTGTACGAGTGGAACTATCCGCGCCAGCTGCTGAGCATCCGGCTCGCCGAGAGCCAGGGCGTGGCACTGGCCGAGGCCGACCTCTTCACCGACGCCTTCCTGCTGCGCCGCCCGGTACTCGCCGCGCTGACCCACCCGGGCCCCATGCCCGCGGTGCTGCTGATCGACGAGATCGACCGCGCCGACGACGACTTCGAGGCCTTCCTGCTGGAGGTGCTGGCCGAGGCCAGTGTCACCATCCCGGAACTGGGCACCGTGCACGCCACCGTCACACCGGTCGTCGTACTCACCTCCAACCGCACCCGCGACCTGCACGACGCCCTCAAACGGCGCTGCCTCTACCACTGGATCGACTACCCGGACACCGAACGGGTCGTCGAGATCGTGCGCCGCCGCGTCCCCGGGACCACGCCCTCGCTCGCGGCCGACGTGGCGGCGTCGGTACGCCGGATCCGCACCCTGGAGATCCAGAAGCCGCCCGGCATCGCCGAGAGCATCGACTGGGTCGGCGCGCTCACCCTGCTCGGCGTGGAGCGGCTCGACGCCGACGCCGCCGACCGGACCCTCGGCGTCCTCGTCAAGTACCGGGAGGACGTCGACCTGGTACGCGACCGCGGGCTCCCCTGGCTGGTCGGCCGACCCGAGGGCTGAGCCGATGACCGCACCGCCCGCCCGATTCCCGGCCTTCGACCGGCCCGCCTTCGCCGCCCGCCTCGGCGCCGCGCTGCACCGCTCCGGCGTCCCGGTCACGCCCGAGCGTTCGGGCCGCTTCCTGGACGTACTGGACCTGCTGCCGCCCGTGGATCCGACGACGCTGTACTGGGCTGCCCGGCTGGCCTTCGTCACGGCCCATGAACAGATCGAGCCGTTCGACCGCGTCTTCGCCGCACTCTTCGGCGGGCAGGCGGACCCGGCCGACAGCCGGGGATCCCCCGACAACCCGCCGCTCCCGGGCCTCGAACCCGGACCGGGCGCGCCCCCGGCCGCCGCCCCGGCACCGCCACGCCCCGCGGCCGGACCCCTGCCGAGTGGCCCGCTCCACCGGGACGTCGCCGGCGAAGCGCGCGAGCGGCCCGCCCGCACCGGCGCGGAGCGGTTGGTCGGCAGCACCGCCGAAGCGCTCGCGCAGCAGGACTTCGGCACCTTCGGACCGGGCGAACTGGCCGAACTGGACCGCCTGTTGGACAACCTCGTGATCAGCGTCCCGCTGCGTCGCACCCGCCGCCGGGAGGCCGACCCGCGGGGCCGCCGCATCGACCTGCGCCGAAGCCTGAGGCGCAGCCTGCGAACCGGCGGGGAGACCGTCCGGCTGGCCCGCTCGCACGGCCGGCTGCGCCGCCGACCGCTGGTGCTGCTGTGCGACGTCTCCGGCTCCATGGAGCCGTACACCCGCGTCTACGTACGGTTCTTCTCCCGGCTGTGCGCACGGGCGGGATCCGGGGTGGCCGCCGAGATCTTCGTCTTCGCCACCCGGCTGACCCGTCTGACGCCGGTGCTGCGGCACACGGCCCCGGATGCCGCGCTGCGCCGGGCGGGCCGGGCCGCCCCCGACTGGTCCGGCGGCACGCTGATCGGGCGGGCGCTCGCGGAGTTCAACGACCGCTTCGGACGGCGCGGCATGGCCCGGGGAGCGGTGGTGGTGATCTTCTCCGACGGCTGGGAGGGCGAGGACCCGTCGGCCGTCGGCCGGGAGACGGCCCGGCTCGGCCGACTCGCCCATCGCGTCGTCTGGGTCAACCCCCGTAAGGCCGCGCCCGGTTACGCCCCGCTCGCCGCCGGGATCGCGGCAGCGCTTCCGCACTGCGACGCCTTCGTGAGCGGACACAGCCTCGCGGCGATGGCGGACGTCTTCGACGCCATCGCCGGCCGCGAGCCGTCAGCGGCAAACAGTGCGCGAGCCCGGTAAGCACTCCACCCGCCTCGGACCGCGGGATGCCCGGGCCGCTCCGTGACGGCCCGGGCCGCAGTCACCCGAACGCCGGGCGGTCGTCGCCGACACCGCAGACTCGGACCAAATGCCGGAACCGCGGTCCTCCGACGGCCACCATGGAGCGTATGCGTTCTCCGGCCGCTGTCGAGGTGCCCACGTGACTGGCATGACGAGGCTGGTACCCGCGTCAATGCGCGGGTACCGGCGGGCGTGGCTGGGCCGGGACGTGATCGCCGGGGTGGCGCTGTCGGCGGTCGCGATCCCCGAGGTCATGGGGTACACCTCGATCGCCGGCATGCCCATCGTCACCGGCCTGTACACACTGATCCTTCCGGTGGTCGCGTTCGCCCTGCTGGGCTCGTCGAAGCTGCTCGTCGTCGGCGCGGACTCCGCCACTGCGGCGATCCTCTACGCCGGCCTGCTCGAGCTGGGAATCGCCGGCGTCACTCCGGGCTCGCCGCAGTGGGTCGGGCTGGCCAGCCTCACCGCCCTGGTGTCGGGCGCCATCCTGGCTGCTGCACGCCTTCTCCGGCTCGGCTTCCTCGCCGATTTCCTGTCGGCCGCCGTCCTGATCGGGTTCCTGACGGGTGTCGGTGTCCAGGTGGCGACGGCTCAGATTCCCGAGCTGCTCGGCATCCCCGAAGGCCGCGGCAACTGGTTCCAGCAGCAGTGGTCCTGGCTGACCCGCCTCGACCAGATCTCATGGCGCACCGCCGCCTACGGCGCCGCCACGATCGTGGTCATCGTGGCCTTCAAACGGTTCCTGCCCAGATTCCCGGGCACCCTCGTGGCGGTGGTCGCGCTGATCTCCGTCTCCGCGGCGACCGGCGCCTCCCACCACGGGGTCGCGGTCGTCGGCGCCGTCGAGGGCGGCTTCCCGCCGCTCGGTCTGCCGTCCGGACTGACCCCCGGCGACGTGTCCCGGGTCTTCTCCGTGGCGCTCTCCTGCTTCGTCCTGATCCTGGCGCAGAGCGCGGCGACGGCGCACGCCTTCGCGACCAAACACGGTGACCGCGTCGACATCAACCGCGACCTGGTCGGTCTCTCGGCCGCCAACATCGCCGCCGGGTTCAGCGGAACCTTCGTCGTCAACGGTTCCCCGACCAAGACGGAGATCCTCGACCAGCAGCGCGGCCGGACCCAGGTCGCCAACCTCACGATGGCCCTGATCTCGCTCCTGGTCGTCCTGGGCCTCACCTCGCTGGTGGCCGACATGCCCCTCGCGGTGCTGGCCGGAATCGTGTTCCTGGTCGGCCTCGACCTCGTCGACGTACGCGGCCTCCGACGGATCTACGCCCGGCGCCGGAACGAGTTCGTCGTCGCCGTCGTCACCGCCTTCGCGGTGTTCGGCATCGGCGTCGAGCAGGGCGTCCTGCTGGCCCTCGCGCTGTCCCTCTTCGAGGTCGTCCGACGGGAGTACCGGCCCAAGGACTTCGTGGTCGGGGTCACCGAGAAGGGCGAACCCACGTACCGGGCCGCCGAGCCCGGGATCGAGAGTGCACCCGGCCTGATCGTCTTCCGCTTCAACGCGGAGCTCTTCTACGCGAACGCGAGCCGCTTCGCCGACGAGGTCAGGGCCCTCGTCGACGACGCACCCGATCCGGTGCGCTGGCTGGTACTCGACGCCGCAGGGATCGCCGACGTCGACTACTCCGCCGGGCTCCGCCTGCACAGCCTCCTCGACTTCCTCGCCGCACGCCACGTCACCTTCGTCCTGGCGCGTCCCGACTCGGCCCTGGTGGACACCCTGAAGGTCTACGAGTTGTGGCAGCGGATCCCGCCCGAGTACGTCTTCGGCAACCTGATCGACGCCATCAGGGCATACCTCGCCGGCGGGTCCCCCGGTGCAACCGACGAACGGCCGCCCGGCTGAGAACCGCAGGTGCGGCCGGTTCGGGCGGCGGGCCCGGAACGTCGCGTTGCACGCGTCGGCAGCAGGATCGCGCCGACCAGCTTCTGCCCGGAAGCCCACGGCCTGCTCGCCACCCGGTACGGCTGGACCACGGGCTGCCGGGAGCAACGGGCAGCCGATGCACAGGTGCACCGCCACCGTCCCGACGGCCTCGCCGCCCCGCTCGCGGCCGCCCCGCCCCCGACCACACCGCCGCGCAGACGGACCTCGGCGTGCCGCAGGCCCCGGACAGGCGACCCCTTGACCCGCAGCCGCCCGGCGACGCGCCTTCCAGCGCGAGTGCGCTGGGAACGCGATCGTCAGTGTCGCCGGACGAAGCCCGTGCGCAATGATGCAGGCGCATCACGCCGGTGCGGGCCGACGGCGGCTACGCCGGGCGCCTGGTCGACAGCCCCTCCACGGCGAGTTCGACCAGGCGTCGCCATTGGCCGCTACCGGTCCGCACAGTTGCCGATATCGCGCCGACCAGCAGGTAGACGTCGGCGACGGTGGCGTCCGGGCGGATGGCGCCGGTCTGGCGTGAGTGTTCGACCAACACCGCTACCGCTTCCTCGAGTTGGGTCCGGGTGCGACCGAGGGGCGCGGAGCCGGCCGTGCCGCGGAGTGTCTCGATGGCGGTGGACAGGCCGCGGTCGCTCTCCAGGAGTTCGCCGACGTGGCGCAGGTAGCTGAGCACGGGATCGTCGCCGGGTTCGTCGGCCAGGCCGCGGGCGAAGGCGAGGATCTCCGCGAAGCGGTCCTCTGCCGCGGCCTCGACAAGGGCGTCCCGGGTCGGGAAGTGCCGGTACACGGTTCCGATTCCGACGCCGGCCGCCCTTGCGACGTCCGGGAGTTGCACCTCGTCGCCGCGCTCGGTGAACAGCTCGCGCGCAGCGGCGAGGAGCCGGGCGCGGTTGCGGGCCACATCGGCGCGCGGCCGCTGCTCCCCGCCGTCGGTCGATCGCGTTGACATTGCGTGTGCTCCTTTCTAGCATCAAAACGGAACAGGAATCCGCTTCCGCAGCAGAAGTATACGGCCGTGGACGCGCCATGCGACCTGTCCGGGCGCATCGCGAGTCCGACGAGTACCGACGGGGAGTCAGCTTTATGAGCAGTGAACGATTCTTTGTCCTCCAGCCTGCCGAGAACCGGCAGCCGAGCGTCCCGTTGCCGCCGGGATTCGGCGTCAAGGCGGGCACCGCCGACACCGAGGGCCGGGCCTCCATCCTGATCAACCAGCTGGACATCGACGTTCCGCTCCATGTGCACGAGCAGATGGACGAGTTCGTCTATGTGATGGACGGCGCCATGGAGATCGACTACGACGGCCGGACCTACCGGCTCGACACCGGCATGTGCGCGCTGCTGCCGCGCGGCATCCCGCACGCCATGCGCAATGCCTCCCAGCCGCCTGCCCGCTGCCTGCAGGTCTCCACGCCCGGCGGGTGGGACCGTTACCTGGAGGACGTCTTCGCCGCCGGACCCGCCCTGCGCACCGCCGACGGCCGGATGGACATGGCCAAGGTCAACGAGATCGGCGCGAAGTACGGCATGCGCTACGTCCCCACCACCATGGCGATGCCCGACCAAGCGGGCTAGCCGGAGGTCGTCTCCAAGGGTCGAATCCGGAGCGAGATCGAGGCGATGGCGACGGCGGCCTGGTCGGGCTCTCGGGTCCTGTCGTAGCGGGTGTCCAGGCCGTGCCATTGCAGTCGGGGCAGCGCTCGACAACGTTCCCGGAGTCGGCAGGGTGCCGGTCGAAGCCCGGGCGGCCGGTCGTCGCGGCCGCCTTGGCCGAGCCGTCCCGCGGGACACCGGTGAACCGGTCCTGTGCGACACCGGCCTTCCTTCCACCTGCGGCAAGGTGCGTACTCCGGCAGCAGGCATCGTGCTGACCGGCCTCGGCCCGGAACCTACGGCCTGCTCGTCACACCCGGCGCGCCCGAATCCACGGCCTGCCGGGAGGAACGGGCCGCCGACACCTTGGCGCCCCCGGCCGGGCACGGACGCCGCTGCTCGCGGCTCCGCCGGCACCACACCCCATTAGCCTTGCCGGATGGAGCACACGGAGAAGATCGACGGGGTCGAGGTCCTTCCCTTCGCCGATGAACAGGCGTTCGCGAACTGGCTGAGCGTCCATCACAGCAGGCACGAGGGCGTGTGGCTGAAGCTGGCCAAGAAGAACACCGGGATACCGTCACTGACGAGCGACCAAGCGGTCGACGTGGGCCTGTGCTACGGCTGGATCTCCGGTCAGCGGCGCGCACTCGACGAGCGGTACTACCTGCAGAAGTACGTCCCCCGGCGGCCGGGCAGCCTCTGGTCGCAGGTCAACGTCGAGAAGGTGGCGGTCCTCACCGCCGAGGGCCGCATGCGCGAGCCAGGTCTTGCCGAGGTCCGCCGCGCGCAGGCCGACGGCCGGTGGGCACGGGCCTACCGGTCCCAGCGCACCGCCACCGTCCCCGACGACCTCGCCAGCGCGCTCGCAGCCGACCCCGCCGCCGGCCGCGCCTTCCAAGCCCTCGACCGCACCGGCCGCTACCTCACCGTCCTCCCCCTCCTCCAGGCACCCACGCCCCAGGTCCGGCAGACCCGCCTGGAGCGCACCGTACGCCGCCTCGCCGCGGAAGGACGGGACGCGGAGGACCCGGCACGCGGCGCGGCGACGTAGGTCCGATGTGGCCGGCTCGCGAGACACCGGGGCGTTCGCCGACCGCACCGCTGTGCCTTCGACCTGGTCCGGCCGCCGACGAAACCACTGGTGACGGCACCAGGACTCGTCGCACACCCTGTCACCGCCTCCCGAACGCGGTACGCACCGTGGGCGTCGTCGGCAGCATCGGCCTCCCACTCTCAGCACTGGATGCCCCGCACGTCGCCCTGCGGCGCCCCCCGGCGCGCATCCTCGGGCAGCGCTTCACGTCGTGACACGCTCACCCGGAGCAGCATGTCCAAGCGCCGCTGCCGGTCTCGGCAAGTCGGGTGATCCGCCCTCGGTGATACTGGCGATATGGACGCACCGGTGCCCGCGATCGGCGAGGCTCCTGAGGATCCGTTCACAGTGAGCCGTTCGGCGTGGGCTGTCCTGGACGACCGTGGCAGGGTCGTCGGCTGGAGCGAGCGAGCCGAGGCCCTGCTCGGGTACCGGCTGCACGAGGCGCTCGGTCGCGCGGCGGCCGAGTTCCTGGTCCACCCCGCCGATCGGGATGCGGTGCTGACCGCGGTCGCTGAGTGTGAGCGCGAGAGCGGCTGGTACGGGGTGCTGCCGGTGCTGCACCAGAGCGGCCGCAGAGTGGAGCTGGGATTCCGGGCCCGTGCCGTGACGCGGGCCGACCTACGTTCCGAGTGGTTCCTGGTCGCAGCGCCCGCCGAGGAGATGGCCCAGTGGGAGACGGACCGATCGGTACTCGACGGCCTGTTCCGGCGCTCCCCGATCGGCCTGGCGGTGCACGCCCCCGACCTGAGCATCCTGCGGGTCAACAGGGCGATCGCCCGGTTCAGCGAGATCCCGGTCGAGCAGCACCGCGGCCGGCGGATAGGTGACTTCCTGATCGGTTCCGACATGGAGACGGTCGAGGAACGGCTGCGACGGGTCCTGGAGACGGGCGAGCCGCTGATCTTCACCGAGCAGCCCTGCCGGGTGCGGCGGGATCCCGACCGTGAGCGCATGGTGGCGATCTCGGCCTTCCGGATGCAGGACCCCTCAGGCCGGGTTCTCGGGGTCACCGAGATGGTGGAGGACGTCACCGACCGCCACCGGGCCCGGCGCCGCCTGTCGCTGCTCAACCGGGCGAGTACCCGGATCGGCACCACCCTGGACGTGGCGCAGACCGCCCGGGAACTGGCCGACGTCGCGGTCCCCGATCTGGCCGACGCCGTCGCGGTGGACCTTCTGGAGCCTGTGATCCGGGGCGAGGAGCCCACCCGGGCATCCGGGCCGATGCGCAGAGCGGCGGTCCAGGCGGTCGTACCGGGGGCGCTCGAGGTGATGTACCCGGTCGGCGAGGTCTTCTCCTTCGATCGCCGCACGCCGCAGGCCAAGTGCCTGATCGAGCAGTTGCCGGTTGTCGAATACGAGCTGGAGAGCAGCCCCGGCTGGTACTTCCAGGACCCGGAGCGCTCCAGGCGCGCTGTCGCCCTGGGGGCCCACTCGCTCATCGTGGTGCCGCTGATCGCCCGCGGCCTGCTCCTGGGCGTCGTCAGCCTGTGGCGGGCCGGGCGGCCCGAAGCGTTCGAGGAGGACGACCTCACGCTCGCCGAGGAGTTCGCGGCCCGCGCCGCCGTCTGCATCGACAACGCCCGCCGTTTCACCCAGGAGCACCAAGCGGCGCTGACCCTGCAGCGCAGCCTGCTGCCCCACGGACTGCCCGAGCACCGTGCCGTCGAAGTCGCCCATCGCTATCTGCCGGCCAATCCGGCCGCGGGCATCGGCGGCGACTGGTTCGACGTGATCCCACTCTCCGGCGCCCGCGTCGCCCTTGTCGTGGGCGACGTGGTCGGCCACGGCCTGCACGCCGCAGCCACCATGGGCCGACTGCGCGCCGCCGTCCACACCTTGGCCAACCTGGACCTCGCGCCGGACGAGGTGCTCTCCCATCTGGACGACTTGGTGAACCGCCTCGCCGATGAGCAGGAGATGGCCGACGGAGGTTCGCAATCGCAACAGATCGTCGGCGCGACCTGCCTCTACGCGGTGTACGACCCCGTCTCCGGGCAGTGCACGTTGGCGCGGGCCGGCCACCTGCCGCCTGCGGTGGTGACTCCGGACGGCCGCTTCAGCCTTCCCGACCTACCCGCCGGGCCGCCTCTGGGCTTGGGCGGGCTGCCCTTCGAGGCCGCAGAGCTGCAGCTCGCGGAAGGCAGCCTGCTGGCGCTTTACACCGACGGGCTCATCGTGGCCCGGGACCGCGATCTCGATGTCGGGCTGCAGCGGCTGCGCGAGGCACTGTGCCGGCCCGCCCAGCTCCTCGAGGAGACCTGCGCGGCGGTGGAGAACGCCCTGCTACCGAAGCTTTCCCACGACGACGTCGCGCTGCTCATCGCCCGCACCCGGGTGCTGGCGGCGGAGAACGTGGCCTCCTGGGAGTTGCCCGCAGAGCCCACCGCCGCCGCCCGGGCCCGCCAGTTGACCACCTCCACGCTGGCGGAGTGGGGGCTCGACGAGCTGGCCTTCACCGCCGAACTGACCGTCAGCGAGCTGGTCACCAACGCCTACCGCTATGGCGGGGCACCCGTGGTCCTGCGGCTGATCCACGACCGCTTCCTGATCTGCGAGGTCTCCGACGGCAGCAGCACCTCACCCCACCTGCGGCGCGCCCGCATGACCGACGAGGGCGGACGAGGTCTCTTCCTGGTCGCCCAGCTCACGGAACGTTGGGGTACTCGCTACACCCGGGACGGCAAGACCGTGTGGACCGAGCTGCCGCTGCCGTAGCCGGGACCGAAGTGGCTTCGGCCCCGCGTAGGACACGCTGTGTAAGCAGGCATGGACCGCACAGCGACGAAGAGCCAGCCGGGCGCCGGAACCGCGCCAGGTCCTCGCCTACTGGGCCGAACTGCCCGGCGCGACGATCCTCGCCATCCTCTCCTGGTACTCGCTCTCCTGGGCGGCCCCGGGACCGGTCTCGTCGTAGAGAGGGTGGACGGCGGCGAAGTCGGAGAGGAAGTCGACCGACACGGCGAGGACGGTATCCGGGCTCGCGGCGGTGAAGGTGGCTGGCTGGACGCCCCCCACACACACCGGTGATGACCGGGGTCGGGGGCACGGCCGCCCGATGCGCCCGGGCGCGAACCGTGTGACTCGGCTACGGGCCGCACACACCGCCGATCCCTCGTGCCGGCGGCAGCGGCCTTGCGCCGTCCGGGTGGCGGATCGCGGGGAAGGCAACCGCGCGGGCGCGGCGGGAACGCACCGGATCGAGTGTCGGCGGGAACAACGAGGGGGGACCGGTTCATGAGCGCCCGCATCGTCCGGCTGATCACCCACGGTATCCGGGGCGGCTGGTTGCCCTGGGGCAACATGTCGGCGGGCGGGCGGCACCTGCACCACTACAACATCGGCACGCTCGGCGCCGTACGACCGACACCGACGCCGACGCATCCGACGGACCGTCAGTCCTCTGCGTTCCGGCTCTGACCGGCCTCGGCATCCCGGCGGTCCAGAGCCTCTGCGGTGGCGGGGTACTTGGCGCGGAGCCGGTCCCGGAGAGACTGCGGCGGCGCACCGGCCGCCGCTGCCGCGTCGGCTTCCGCCCCCGGGCCGGCGAGCACGACACCGGGTACACGCAACTGCGTCACCTCCGCTTCCAGCTCGGCGACACGGGCCTCGAGCAGCTGCACGTCTCGGGCCGCGTCCTTGTATCCCTCCTTGTTGCGCCTGGCGACGTGCGTGAGGGTGTCCACCCGGTCCGCGAAGGCGTCGCGTTCGGCAGCGATCGGCTGTACGACCTCGCCGGCGATGACCGCCGCAATCCAGTCGACCCATTCGTTGATGCGATCGGTGCCCGGCGCGCCGATCAGTTCGGCGTCCTGCAGGCCGTTGAGCATCGCCGGTCGAATGGCGTCGGCGATGCGCTGCTGCGGGCCGTGCTGCTCGGTCACAGCTGCTCCTCGATGACGATTCGGACGGCTTCGCCAACCGCTTTGACGCGGATGGTGTCGGGAAGCGATCTTCCCATGCTTCGGCTCGCCGGGTTCGACGCGGGAGAGCCTGCCGGCCGGCCGATGCGTCCGGTGACGAGATGGTGACACCACGGACACGCGCCCCCGGGCGAGCGGCAGGGTCGGGGACGACTCCGACGTCGCACTGGTCCACGCCCAGGTACAGCCGATGTCGGCCGGTCACTCGTCGTCGGCGCAGTGGCTGTCGCAGTAGCCCGGCGCCCGGTCGCCGGCGGTGGCGCCGCCGATCGACCGGCGGTTGTCACTGCGGCCGACGCAGACGTCGCGGTGACCGGCATCGGTGAATTGGCAACCACCGGTCCCATCGGACGACCATGGCGGTATACGCACGGCCGCCGCCGTCGATCAGAGGAAGTGAATCAGATGGCCGCCATCTCCACCCTGGTCCCACTCGGGACACCGGCGCCGAACTTCTCGCTGCCCTCGATCGACGGCCGGGTCGTGGCACGGGACGACTTCGCCGCCGCACCGGCCCTGCTGGTGGCCTTCCTGTGCAACCACTGCCCGTACGTACGGCACGTTGAGCAGGCTTTCGCCGAGTTGGTCGACGAGTTCCCGGACCTCGCGGTCGTCGGGATCTGCAGCAACAGCCCGGCCGTCGCACCCGCCGACGACACCGACGGGCTGCACGCCCAGGTCACGCGCACGGGGTGGGCCTTCCCGTACCTCATCGACCTCGACCAGTCCGTCGGCCGGGCGTACCAGGCTGCCTGTACACCGGACTTCTTCCTCTACGACGCCCACCGCGAGCTGGCCTACCGGGGCGCAATGGACGACTCGACGCCCGGCAACGGGAAACCAGTCACCGGGAACCTGCTGCGGCACGCCATCAACCTGGTGCTGGCCGGCCGGACCGTCCCGGAACCGCACCGGCCGAGCATGGGCTGCTCCATCAAGTGGGCGTGACGGACGACTGCCTGGCGCGCCGGCCGGGCGGGCCGACGGCCGGCGGGAGATTCACGGCGTCCCCGGCTGTACCGAACCGTTGGTGGCACCTCGCTAAGAGGAGCTAACACAATGCCTGGACTCGCCTGTAGGTGATCACACAGCAGGCGAGCTTCAGCAACGCCTCGTGGATGTCGTCGCAGATCTCCCAGCGGACCGAGCCCAGGCCGGAGCCGTGCGGAACTCCGCGTCGGGCGATGACCGGCTTGATACCGCGCTTCCACAGGAGCCGACGGTACTTGTCGAAGTCGTAGCCCCGGTCGGTGAACAACTGCCGCGGCCGGTGACGGGGCGACCGGTCACTCCGCGGATCCGCGGGATCGCGTCGAGCAGGGGCAGCAGCTGGGTGATGTCGTGGCGGTTGCCGCCGGTCAGGGTGATGGCGAGCGGGGTGCCGCCTGCGTCGGTGATGACGTGGTGCTTCGAGCCCGGCCGGGCACGGTCGACCGGGCTCGGACCGGTTTTGGGCCGCCCCGACGGGCCTGGTGATGGGAGCCGTCGATCACCGCCCGGGACCAGCCGGCTTCCCGGCACGGTGCAGCTCGGTCAGCAGCACCTGGTGCGGCCGGTCCCACACCCCGGCCTCGTGCCAGTCCGCAGCCGGCGCCAGCAGGTCATCCCCGACCCGAAGCCGAGCTCCTGCGGCAGCCATTCCCACTGGATCCCCGTGCACAGCACGAACAGGATCCCCTGCAGGCAACCACGGTCGTCCAGTGGCAGCCGGCCGGGATGGCGCGGACGCCGCTGCCTGACCGGCAGCAACGGCTCGATCCGCCCCCACAGGTCATCCGGCACCGTCCACGGAGGACCGCTCCCCTTCCCCATGACTCGTTCGACGAGCCGGCCAGGAAGGGGATATGGCTACGACCAGGCTTTCGGTTAGGTGCTCCAACTCCCGCAGCCGACGGCCTGGAAAATAGGGTGCGGTCGGCTGAGCTGGGGTGATAGGTAAGCGATGTGACAGAGAGTCTTGAGTATTCCGCCCTGCTGCAACTGATCGACGAGCGGTCGGCCGCGTTCCGGAGTGCGGTTGCCGCCGCGCCCAGCCTTGACGCGCCGGTGCCGTCCTGCCCCGAGTGGACGTTGTTCGATCTGGTGCAGCACCTGGGTACGGGCCAGCGCTGGTGGGCCGCGATCGTCGCCGCGGGCCCGGCCGAGGCTCCGCCGGCCAAGGATGCCGCGGAGGTGCCGCGCGAGCTCGAGGCGCTGCTGGCCTGGTACGCCGAGTCGAACGAGCTGCTGCTGAGTGCGCTGCGCGAGGCCGGCCCGGAGCGCGAGTGCTGGGCGTGGTGGGGCGCCGGCGTGTCGCCGGCGAATGCCTGGGGCGTTGCCCGGCGCCGGGTGCACGAGGTGCTGGTGCACACCTACGACGCCCAGCTCGCCGCAGGCGCCGTGCAGCCGATGCCGGCGGACGTCGCCATCGACGGCGTGGCCGAATTTCTCGACACCTGCAACTCCACCCCGGCGGCCTGGCCGCACGAGGCCGCCACCATCCACTACCACGCCACCGAGGGCCGCTCCTGGCTCCTCGCGCTGGACGGCACCGGCGCCTGGCCCGCACCCCTCACGGACGACGCCGCGCCCGCCTCCGCTTCGGCCACGGGCACGGCCGAGCAGCTGCTCCTCTTCGTATGGGGCCGCCTCACGCTGAGCGACCTGAAGATCGAGGGCGACCAGCAGGTGTTCGAGCAGCTGATCGACTGGGAGCCCGAGGAGTAGCCAGTCAATACCGCCAGCGAACGGCCTAGTACTCCGGCTGTAGATCGTGATCTTCATGGTTGTTGGGTGGCTTGTCGCTGGTAGTGGCTGGTGCGCGAGCGTGCTTGGTGCTGGCGGCGCCATGCGGACCAGTGCAGGCGGTGGGCGAGGTCGCGGGCCGGTGCGAGCAGGGCTGCGAACAGTCTTTGGATCTCGTTGCAGGTCAGCGGGCTGAGCTCGGGGGTCGTGTTGGTCGTGGCCCATTCGATGGCGGCTGTGACGGCGAGGAAAGCGTGCGCGAGCATGGCCAGGGTGGTCCAGCGGTGCCAGGAGACCCCGCGGCGGACCTGGTGCTCGTCCAGTCCGGCCAGGCTCTTCGCGGCTTGGAAGGTCTCCTCGACTGTCCAGCGGCGGCCGGCCACCTTGACCAGTGCGGTCAGGGGGACGGGGCGGGGTGAGGAGCAGCGGTAGTAGGCGAGTTCGCCGGTGCGTCGGTTGCGTCGCACGAGCAGCCACCGATGCCCCGAGGTGCCGCTCGGGCTGGTGATCTCGACCTGGGCCCAGTCATAGAAGCGGTGGCCCTTGGCTCCGGCTCCCGCCGACAGCCGCTGCCAGGCTTTCTTCGGCAGGCCGTGGGCCAGCACGCCAGCCGGGAAGATGCCCGCGTGGGTGGGGACGGGCCGTTTGCGCGAGATGGCCAGGACGTAGCCGATCTGACGCTGTTCCAGGTCGGCGCTCAGGTGCGGGTCGCCGCCGTAGACCTCATCACCGGTGACCCACCTGGCCCGGACTCCGGCGTCCAGGGCCTGGGCGATCATCTCGGTGGCCAGGGCGGGCTTGGTCGCGAACCTCAGGTCGTCGGGGATGCCGACCGAGCGGCACCGCTGCGGGTCCTGGGTCCAGGACCGTGGGATGTAGAGGCGGCGGTCGATGGCGGCGTGCCCGGCCGCACTCGCGTAGACGAGGTAGACGGCGACCTGGGAGTTCTCGATCCGGCCCGCGGTTCCGGTGTACTGGCGCTGGACCCCGACGCTCGCGGTGCCCTTCTTCAGGTCCCCGGTCTCGTCGACGACCAGTACGGCGTCCTCGTCGTCGAGGTGCTCGACTACGAAGTCCCGTATGTCGTCACGCACTCGGTCGGCATCCCAGCGGGCCCGGCTGAGCAGGTGCTGCATGCCGGCCGGGCTGGCGTTACCGGCGTGCTCGGCGATCGTCCAGCAGTTCTTCCTTGGCGGGTCCGCGAGCAGCCCCAGCACGAACGCCCTTGCTCGGCGGCGGGGTTCCACCCGGGCGAACCGGCCCGCCACCTTGCCCATCAGGCCCTCGAATACCGATTGCCACCGAGCAGGATCTACGCTGTGGCCCACGGCCACCGGCTGATCTTCGTTTGTCGACACAACTCACGATGATCAACGGTGGCCGTCCTCATCGGAGACCAACCTCACTCAGCACGATCAAGGCCAGCGTCAGACCGGCTGTCCGCTGTCAGAGGGTGGCAGCACGCAGCACGATCAGGGCGACGGAGGCCACAGTGAGGACCACCGCCGGAGACGCGCCCTTGCGGTCGCCGACGCGCAGGTGGAAGGCGACCGCCCCGGCGAAATAGAGCGTCAGGCCGATCGCGGCGGCGATTCCGACGGGTCCCCACCAGAGTCCGGCGATCACACCGGCCGCGCCCGCGATCTGAGCGCCGATCAGGAAAGCCATCATGCCCTGCGGCACTCCGAGGGTGGACATCTGCTCGGTGATGTGCCGCGTCCGCAGAGACTTGGCCCCGGCCGATAGCAGGAGAAGCGCCGACATGACCACGGTGACGACGGCAAGGGAGACGAACATGGCTGAAACCTCAATCGTGCGAGATGCGAGTAAGGGGGCGTGCGCACCTCGACGACGATAGGCGGCCATCAGGTACCTCCAGGTAACCTTCGGGGCATGAGCCTGCGACCCGGAATTGCCTTCCTCGCCGACTGTCCCGCTCTCCTGGCCATGGAGATCATCGCCAGCAAGTGGTCCATGGTCACGCTCTTCGCGCTGACCGACGGCCCGTTGCGCCACGGCGAGCTGGTCGAGCTGAGCGGTGGCATTTCACGCAAGGTACTGACCCAGACGTTGCGCCGGCTCCAAGCCAACGGGCTCGTCGAGCGGCACGCGTACGCCGAGGCGCCACCGCGCGTGGAGTACGGCCTGACCGATCTCGGGCGAACCCTGGAGGAACCCATCAGGATGCTCACCGCATGGGCGCGGGAGAACGGCGAGGCGGTCGTCACCTTCCGGGAAGCAGCCGAGGCGGCCAGGACCATCGAGGCGGATCAGGCGACCCCGGTGAAGCCCCCTCATGTTGATGAGAACCCGAGCCGTTTCTGATCAATAGAAGAGGCTGGACCTGTAGACCCTGCCGTCGCCGGAGACTTGGCCATCCTCGTGATCGGGGCCCTCCTGCAAGAGGCCAACGACGACCGTCGCCTCAGGGTCAAGCCCCTGGTCCTGCAGGAGCTCCCGCAACCGAACCCAGAGGGCGCTCGTACCAGTCCGCAGATACTCGGTGCACTGGAGACGATGCTCGAAGCCATGAGCTCAGCCTTCCAGTCCGCCCGGCGCAGCGGCACGGATGAGGCCACCCATGATCGACGACGGGCGGCGGCAACGACAGGTCGCTCCGCAACAGTGATCAAGAACTACAGGTGGAGTACTAGATGACGTCCGCGTCGGTGAACATCGCGAACAGCTCCGCCTCCGCGCGGCGGACGGCCAGTACGGCCTCGTACAGCTCGGGCCCGAGCGCCTTCCGCAGCACTGCCGACTCAACCAGGAAGGGGATATGGCTACGACCAGGCTTTCTGTTAGATGCTCTAACGCATTGAACACCCTGTCACCTCTGCCAGCGCGCAGCGCAGTGCCATGACGTCGTCGAATGCGACTTCGGGCACCCGATTCATCGGACTGACTTTGCGTCATCTCAGATACAGCCACCTACTACCGCTCCTGCCACGCACGGTGGGAAGCGATCAGGTCGCGGTACCAACCGTACGACGCCTTCGGTGTGCGCCGCTGTGTCGCGAAATCGACGTGGACCAGGCCGAACCGCCGGCGGCAGCCCTTAGGCCGTCGAACAGGCCGGCACCGTAGACGCAACTGTCTGCCGCCCCGGATCCGACGCCTCACGCCGGGCCCGGCAGAACCACTGCCGCGGCTTCCGGGCTCAGTAGAGCCCGGCGCGCCTGGCGATGCCCTCGCCTCGCTGCATGTGCCGGTGCCCGTCCTCGCCGAGGGTCTCGAGTATCCCGGCGATCACCGCCTCGGTGACCGCGAGGGTCGGGACGAGACTGTCGCAAGGGGAGAGCGCCCCGACCTGGCCGGGCAGCACGACCTCCGCATGGGCGGCCACCGGGGAGAGCCAGGCGTCCGTGAACAGGACCACCCGGCCGCCCTGCTCCTGGACGAGCTCCCCATGGTCACCTTGTCCGGCTCGTAGCGTCGGTAGTCGAACACCACCAGGACGTCGCGGCGGCCGAGCGCGCCGGGCACGGCCGCCCGCTCGACATCGCGGTCGGGCAGGAAACGGACGTCGTCCCGGAGCTGCATCAGGTGCAGGCCGAGGTAGTGGGCGAAGAGGTTGGTGAAGCGCCCCCCGACGAGGGTGATCCGCCGTTTGCGGTCCGCCAGCCGCTGCACCGCACGCTCGACGTCGTGCGTCGGCAACTCGGCGAGGGTGCGACCGACCGCCTGCGTGAACACCGCCGAGGCGCGCGCCAGGAGCCCTGCCCCACCGACCCCGCCGGGTTCGCCGTCACTCCCGCCCGGGTCGGCTGCCGCGCCGGCCGGGTACAGGGACAGCGGGGAGGCGTTGCGCTCCTCCAGAGCGGCTCCGCCGTCTCCTTCACCAACCTGACCACCCACCTGTACGTCCGCTGACACCTCGCGGGCGCGGCCCGCACCGATCGAATCCGAGATCCTGCAGGAATCCCCCCCCCGGCCATGCCACGACGCCCTGAAGTCGGATTCCCCGCGGACCCGGTACGCATTCCGTTCCCTTTCAGCAGGGGGAATTCGGACCGTTCCACTACGGCACACCGCGCCCGGGCCGCACTGTGGCGGCGGCCCACGCAGACGCCAACGCCGTTGCCGTGTACGGTAGTTGGCTTATCTTTTGCACGGCATCCGCGCAGTGCGGTTGCGCTTCGCTGTGCCCGACCCGTGGCGGACCAATGGAGCTTCCGAGTGCGCGTGAGGCTTGCAGAAAATGTTTTCACCCGGGCCTACCGGAGTCGACTTCGCGGTGCTTGAATAGCCGCCACCAACCCCCCTTCCACTGCCGCCACTTGTGGCGCACGAGATTAAGGATGCCCTGTGACTACGCGCGTTGACCTGTTACCGCGGCGGGCCCTTCCGGTCCTACGCCTCGCCGCACTCCTGGCCGTACTGGCCTCCCTCGCCGTCTTCTTCGCCGGTGCGCAGCCGGCCAATGCGGCGCCCGCCTGCGGTGTCCTCTCCTCCGGGGCCGCGCCGCAGGCCAACTCGGCGGTGAACGCGGCCTGCGGCCTGATCGGCACGCCGTACTCGTGGGGCGGTGGCCACGGCGCACAGCCGGGCCCGTCGTACGGCATCTGCGACGCGTCCAACGGTGCCCCCAACGACTGCCACGTGAAGGGCCTGGACTGCTCCGGCATGGTCCGCTACGCCTACTACCTGGCGGTGGGAACGGACGTCATCAACGGCGTGACCACCACGCAGTGGAAGTCCTCGCGCGCGGTGGCCAGGTTCTACCGGGCCGACGGGACGGGCCGGCTGCTCCCGGGCGACCTGGTGTTCTTCGGAAACTCGCCGTCCACCATCCATCACGTGGCGATCTACCTGGGTCAGGGCTACATCGCCGAGGCGCCGTACTCCGGCGGCCACGTGCAGGTGTCCGCACTGTCCTCGCACGGCGACTACTACGGCGCCATCCGCCTCTACGGCCCCGGCGGCGGCTCGACCCCGCCCCCGCCCGGCGGCGGCCGGTACTGGGTGGACACGTTCGCCAACGCCTCGGTGTACGGCTCCCCGACCAGCACGGCCAGCACCGGCACGCTCTACCAGGGCACCAACTACGTGTTCTGCAAGGCGTGGGGACGTGAGATCCGCAACGGCAGCAGCTTCAACCACTGGTGGCTGAAGACCGACCCGGACGTCGGCCCGGCCGGCCAGTGGGTCTCGGCCTACTACCTGTCCAAGTGGGGCAACGACGAGGCCAAGGACAACAACGGCACCGTCATCCCCGACTGCCCCGGAGGCTCCACCCCGCCCCCGCCGCCGCCCAGCAACACCAAGTACTGGGTGGACACGTTCGCCAACGCCTCGGTGTACGGCTCCCCGACCAGCACGACGAGCACCGGCACGCTCTACCAGGGCACCAACTACGTGTTCTGCAAGGCGTGGGGACGTGAGATCCGCAACGGCAGCAGCTTCAACCACTGGTGGCTGAAGACCGACCCGGACGTCGGCCCGGCCGGCCAGTGGGTCTCGGCCTACTACCTGTCCAAGTGGGGCAACGACGAGGCCAAGGACAACAACGGCACCGTCATCCCCAACTGCTGAACCGGACGTTGAACCCCGGCCGCTGCGGCAGGCCGAACCGAACGAAGGCCCGGCCCGGTGGACGACAGTCCCCGGGCCGGGCCCGGCGGTCTCTCCGTGCGGGCCACGCCGCCCGGCGCCGCGTCCCCCGGCGCGGTGGGGCCGGTGGGAGGCGACGCGCAGCGTGGCCCGGGCGAGGGTGTGTAGGTTGGCTGCCCGCCGCCGCTCGACCGGCCGCGCCCCTCGCCTTCGCCCTCAGCCTTCAGGAGGCCCTTCATGCCCGCAGTCCCAGGTTTTCCCAGCGGCGCCCGCCCGGGCGCGGACTCGGCCGACGCCGCTGCCGTGTGGCAGGTGATCACCGCCATGTACGAGGCCTACGCGGCCGGGGACCGCCCGCGGATCGACGCCTGTCTCGACCCGGAGGCCACCGTCTGGGACTCCGGGACCGCCGAGCTGCTCTTCGGGAAGCCGGACCTGGACCGGGTGCGGGAGGCCCGCCCGGCTGCGGGTGAGGGGCCGGTGGAGACCGGACTGGAGCCGTACGGACAGGTGGTGGACGTCTTCGGCGACATCGCGGTGCTGCGCTACTGGCTGCTGGTGGATTTCGCGCCCGACCCGTCCGCCGGCGAACTGCGCCCCGAGCTGGTCCGCAACACCGCCGTCCTGCGGCGTGGCGGGGACACTGCGTGGCGCATCGTCCACCTGCACGAGGACCTGCAGCAGCCGGGCGGGGTCCCTGGTGGAGATCGCTGAACCGGGCGCAGCGCACTGCGGCGATCCGCCACCCGTGCGCCGCGCACAGCTCCTCCCGGAGGCCCCCGACTAGCGTCCTCGGCGATCCCTTGGAGAAAGCCGGGAGGCGGCATGACGTATCGGGTGGCCATGGACATCGGTGGGACGTTCACCGATGTCGTCGCCTATGACGAGGACAGCGGTACCTTCTTCGCGGCCAAGGCGCCGACGACGCCGGGAGACCTGGCCGAGGGGGTCTTCGCCTCGCTGGGCCGGGCGGTGGACTCTCCCGGCGACATCTCCTTCTTCGTGCACGGCACGACGCAGGGCCTCAACGCCCTGCTGGAGCGCAAGGGTGCCCGCTTCCTGTTGCTCACGTCGGCCGGGATGCGGGACGTCTACCACATCGCCCGGGGCAACCGGGACCGGATGTTCGACCTGCACTACCGCAAGCCGAAGCCGCTGGTCGACCGCTGCGACACGGTGGAGGCGGGCGGGCGCCTGGACTGGCGTGGCGCCGAGCTCGAACCGCTCAACGAGGACGCCGTGCGGGCCGCCGCCTGGCGGGCGAAGGACGAGGGCTTCGACGCGGTCGCCGTCTCGTTCCTCTTCTCGTACGTCAACCCGGACCACGAGCTGCTGGCGGCGAAGATCCTCGAGCAGGAGCTCGGCGAGGACGTCGTCGTGGTGCTGTCGCACCGGGTGGCCGGCGAGTGGCGCGAGTACGAGCGGACGTCCTCGGCCGTCCTCGAGGCCTACACCGGCCCGGTGGTACGCCGGTATCTGAGCCGGATCGAGGGGCGGTTCGCCGAGCACGGCCTGACCGTCCCGGTCCAGGTGATGCAGTCCTCCGGCGGCATCGTGAACGCCGCACACGCCCGCCGCCACCCGCTCCAGACGCTGCTGTCCGGGCCGGTCGGCGGCACCATGGGCGGGGCCGCGGCCGCGGGTCTGCTGGGCCGGCGCAACGCGATCTGCGTGGACATGGGCGGCACCTCCTTCGACGTCTCGCTGGTCCTCGACGGCCGCCCCGACGTCTCCAACGAGGGCTCGGCGGACGGCTTCCCCGTCCTCATGCCGCTGGTCAACCTGCACACCATCGGCGCCGGCGGCGGCTCCCTCGCCTACGCGGAGGCCGGCGGACTGCGCGTCGGCCCGGAGTCGGCCGGCGCCGTGCCGGGGCCCGCCTGCTACGGCCGCGGCGGCACCCGGGCCACGGTCACCGACGCCAACGCGGTGCTCGGCCGGGTCGATCCGGAGTGGTTCGCCGGCGGCCACATGACACTCGACGTCGACGCGGCCCGGCAGGCCGTCGGTGCCCTCGCCGGCGAACTCGGCCTGGAACCGCTGGAACTCGCGGGCGGCATCTGCGACGTCGCGAACGCCAAGATGGCCCAGGCGATCCGCACCCTCACCGTCGAACACGGCCTGGAACCCCGGGAGTTCGTCCTGCTGGCATTCGGCGGGGCGGGCCCGATGCACGCCGTCGAGATCGCCCGCGAGCTCGGCATCCGCGAAGTCGTCGTGCCGCGCTTCCCCGGGGCGTTCTCCGCCTGGGGCATGCTCGGTACCGAGGTCCGCCGCGACCTGACCCGGCAGTACTTCACCACGGGCGACGACCTCGACGGCGAGGCCATGGCCCGTGCGCTGGCCGCTCTGGAGGACGAGGCACTGACCGAACTCGCCGAGCAGGGCGTCCCCATGGAGCGGCGGCGGGTCGAGCACGTCGTCGACATGCGGTACGCGGGCCAGGACTACACCCTCGCCGTGCCTCTGCTGTTCGCCGCCGAACCGGCGGCCGACGACTTCCTCGCCACCGCCGCCGCACGCTTCGCCCGGCTGCACGAACGCCGCTACGGGCACGCCACACCCGAGGCGCCCGTCGAGTTCGTCACCCTGCGCAGCACCGCGCTCGGGGCGCTGCCCGAGATCACGGCCCTGCCGTACACCGCCGACGAGGTCGCCACCGACGCCGTACCGCGGCGTCAGGTCGTCTTCGACGGCCGGCCGCACGACACCGCGGTCCTGCGTCGCGAACGGCTCCCCTCCGGGCAGTGCGTCTACGGACCCGCGGTCATCGTGGAGGCCACCTCCACCACCGTCGTCCCGCCCGACTCGTCGGTCACCGTCGACGAGAACGGCTTCCTCGTCATCAAGGTTGGAGCTACGGCATGACGGCCACCGGCACCCGGGCCATCGACCCGGTCACCACCGAGATCATCCGCTGCGCGCTGCTGCAGGCCGCGGAGGACATGAACACCACGCTCATCCGGTCGTCCTACACGCCCACCATCTACGAGGCGAAGGACTGTGCGGTCGCGCTGCTCGACCGGGACCACAACGTGCTCGGCCAGTCCTCGGGCCTGCCGATCTTCCTGGGCAACCTGGAGGTCTGCACGCGGGCCACCGAGGAGATGTACGGCGCGGAGGTCTGGCGGCCCGGTGACGTCTGGGTCCTCAACGACTCGTACATCGGCGGCACCCACCTCAACGACGTCACCGTGTACGCCCCGATCTTCGCCGAGGACACCGCCGACGGCGGCGGACCCATCGGCTTCGCCGCCTCGCGGGCGCACTGGATCGACATGGGTTCCAAGGACCCCGGCGGTTCGATGGACTCCACCTCCATCCACCAGGAGGGCCTGCGGATGGGCCCCCTGAAGATCTATCAGGACGGCGAGCCCTGCGAGCAGGCGCACTCGCTGATCGCCCGCAACGTCCGCTTCCCGCAGCCGACGCTCGGCGACATGCGCGCCCAGGTCGCCTGCGCCCGCACCGGCGCCCGGCGGTTCGCCGAGATCGTCCGCCGCTGGGGGCTGGAGACCGTCCTCGCCGCACGGGACGCGATCTTCACCCAGACCGAGCGGCTGGAGCGCGAGCAGATCGCCGCCATCCCGGACGGCGTCTACGTGGCGACCGGCCACCTGGACAACGACGGCATCGACCTCGGCACCCCGCTGCACGTCACGGTGCGCGTCGAGATCTCCGGCGACCGGATGACGATGGACGTCACCGACTGCGCGGACCAGGCGACCGGCCCCGTCAACTGCGGTGCGGCCCAGACCGTCGCCGCCTGCCGGGTCGGCTACAAGCTGCTGGTCAGCGGCGACGTCCCGCTCAACGGGGGATCGTTCCGGCCGCTCGACGTGCTCACCCGGCCGGGTTCGATGCTCGCCGCCGTCGAGCCGGCGGCCTGTCAGTACTACTACTCCCACCTCGGGCTGGTCATCGACCTGGTCGTCAAGGCGCTCGCCCCCGCGGTGCCCGCCCGGGCGGCCGCCGCCAGCTACGGCGACTCGATGATCGTGCAGTTCACCGGGACCGACCCGCGCAACGGCAGGCTGTTCGTCTCCCAGGAGGCCACCGTCGGCGGCTGGGGGGCCTGGCAGACCGACGACGGCGAGTCCTGCCTGATCAACAACGTCAACGGCTCCCTGCGGGACATGCCCGTCGAGGTGTTGGAGACCCTCTTCCCGGTGCGCGTCACCGAGTACGCGGTCCGCCCCGACTCCGGCGGCGCGGGCCGCACCCGCGGCGGCAACGGCGTGGTGCGCGAGTACCGCTTCGAGGCCGACCAGAACCTGTCGCTGTGGTGGGAGCGTTCGGTCACCCCCGCCTGGGGCGTCTTCGGCGGCGGCGAGGGCGCCCCGCCCCGCGTCGTCCTCAACCCCGGCCGGGACGACGAGCGCGAACTGCTCAAGGTCAACGCGCTGGCGGTGCGCCGGGGCGACGTGCTGCGCTGTGAGAGCGGCGGAGGCGGCGGGTTCGGCCCGGTCGCCGAGCGCCCCGCCGAGGCCGTGCGGGAAGACCTCCGGCAGGGCCTGCTCACCCGCGAACGGGCGGAGGCCGCCTACGGCGTCCATGCCTGACGGCCTTCCCCACCACCCCTGATCCGGGCCCGGTCGCCAACCACCCCCACACGGCGACCGGGCCCACCCCTCGTTCGCCGCTGCCTCCCCGCGAGCCGGCCGGGCAGGACGAGGGCCGCCCCCGATTGCCGGTCGGTCTACTCCGGACCCGTGAGCAGGACGCGGCAGGCGAGGTGCAGCGGAAGGCGCTGGTCCGGGTCATCGGGATCGAAGCCGAGCGAGCGGATGCGCTCCAGACGGGCCGCGACCGTGTTCCGGTGGACGCCCAGGATCTCCGCCGCCTCCGACGGGGCCGCGCCCTGGTCCAGCACGACGGCCAGGGTGCGCAGCAGTGCTCCGTCCCGGTCCGCGCGGAGCAGTGGTGCCAGGACCACCTCGGCGGGACGCCGCAGAGCCGCTGTGGGGAGCGCGGACAGCAGCTGGGCCGGCCCCATGCGGTCGGCGCGGACCACGGAGCCGGGCAGCGCGGCGACCTCCGCGGCGGCCCGGGCATCGGCCAGTGCCGCGCCGAGGGTGTCGGGGCCGGTGGCCGGGCCGGCCACCCCGCCGGCAACCGGAAGACGGTCGGCGATGGCCCGGACGGCCTCGAGCAGCTGTGTCTCGCCCTGTCGCAGCCACACCTCCGGGCCCGCGTCCGGAAGGTCGGCCGCCGCGGACCGCCAGGACACCCAGCCGTCCTCGTGGGCGACGAGCGGCCCGCCGACGCCGTGCCTGGCCCACAGCGCACGCAGCGCCGGTCCCGGTTCGGTCCCGGTGCCCGGGTCTGCGGCCAGCCGCAGGGCGAACGCGACCATCGGGCCGGACAGCGGCCAGCCAAGCGCGGCCGCCTCGGCGCGGATCCGGTCGCGGGCCTCGTCGTCCTGCTCCGGGAAACCGTGCGTCAGCTGGTCCAGCAGCAGTTCGCTCCGCCGGGCCAGCTGTTCCTCGCCGAGGCGGCGGGTGGCGGACCACGCGGTCAGCGCGGGGACCGCCAGCCGCAGCACCGCCCCGACCGTCGTCGCCCAGCCCGCCTCCTTCGAACGGGAGTCTGCGACGAGCACCGCCAGCGGCCGCCCGTCGGGCCCCGGCACCTCCAGCCGCACCGCGTCCGCGGAGGCGAGCACGGACTGCCGCCCGCTCAGCATCCCGCCCATCGGATCGGTGAGCGCCACCGACGTGGCGGGCAGCACCGTGTGCAGCGCCGCCAGCACGCGTTCGGCGTGCGGCCCGGCGGCGGCGAATCGCTGGGCGGCCTGCGCCAGCAGCGCGGTCCGCCCGGCGTCGGGCCGGGACACCGCGGAGGCGATCCGTACCGCGCCCTCCAGTGCGTCCTCGCGGATCAGCAGCAGCGGCACCCCGAGCCGGTCCGCGAGGGCCCCCGGCGGATGCGCGGCCACCGCCGCCTCGGGTACGACGACGCAGGCGGCCGCGTGCTCCCAGGCCTTGCGCAGGGCCATCTCCACGACCCAGCCGGTCCGGGCGAGCGCGTCGGTGAGGACGACCGCGGTGTGCGGGCGCAGGTCGTCGAGCGCCTCCCGCCGGTCGACGATGCGCACGTCCAGGACCTCGCCGCCGCGCCCGGCCGCACCGAAGATGCGGATGCCGGGC
Organism: Kitasatospora dryopteridis; assembly: GCF_050749075.1. Lineage (NCBI taxonomy): Bacteria > Bacillati > Actinomycetota > Actinomycetes > Kitasatosporales > Streptomycetaceae > Kitasatospora > Kitasatospora dryopteridis. The sequence continues at coordinate 1,381,363 of NZ_CP192749.1, forward strand.
AGCGGGCCGTACTGCACCAGCTCCGCGACGGTCATGGGCGCGGGCAGGTCGGCGCGTCTCACCACTCGGTCTCCTCCGCTTCTTCGGTGTCCCCGTCCGGAAAGGGGCCCAGCAGGATGAGCCCGCCGGCGGCGGCCAGTCGGCGGCCCTGCGTGGAGTGCCAGGCGGGTGCGGCGGGGATCACGACGATCTCCACCTCGATGCCGGGCACGGCTCGTTCGACGTCCAGTACGCGCCGGTCGGCCGCCGACAGCATCAGGATCTGGTCGGGCGCGGCCGCGACCGGTGCGCCGTCGGCGAGGACCAGCAGCACCTCGTTGTGCGCCTCCAGCCGGAACCGGCGGTGCAGGCCCTCGGTCTCGGAGACGACCACGCTGGTCGGCCGGGACGGAAGCGGCGCTCCCACTGCGGTTGTCGGTCCCGGCGGTGCGGGGTGCTCGACGGCGGCGATCCGCCCGATGCCCAGCCTGCGGGGCCGCGGCTGCCACGGGGCGAACGGGTCGCCCTGGGGTGGACGCCCCGCGGCCAGGTCCCGGCTCACGGTGCCCGGGACCACGGCCGCGGCCAGCCGCTCACCGTCCATGGCGTAGCAGGCGGCGACGGCCCAGCCCCCGGCCGCGAGGACCAGCGGCCGTACCAGCTCCTCCACGCGGCTGCCGGCCGCCTCCACGACGACCACATCGCCGGCGGGCGTGGCCAGGGCGACCGGTGCGATCTCGATCCCGGCGATCGTGAACGTCGTCTGCTCCAGCAGCGGGAGCACCCGTCCGCAGCCGTCCCCGTCCACGAGCGGCAGCCCGCATGTCGCCGCCGTGACGACGGAGAGCAGGGCGTTCTCGGCCGCGGTGTTGAGCGCGACGACGGCGTCCGCCGTCCGGCGCAGGTGCCGCTCCAGCGCCCTTACGGCCCGGCGCGGCTCCTCTCCCGTGGGCAGCTGCTCGGCGAGCGCCGCCGAGGATCCGAGCAGGCTGACGGTCACGCACATCCGTCCGGCACCCAGCGCCCCGGCCCCGATCAGCGGCACCGGCCCGTGCTCGCCGATCGCGGCCCGCGCCCAGTCGAGGCTCGCCCGGTGCGAGGAGTGCTCGGCACCCGCGGCGAGCACCAGCGCCCCCTTCGCGAGGTCCTCCAGCCGCGCGGCGTCCAGCACGGTCCTCACCTCGGATGTCATGGGCGCCGACCCGGCAGCTGCGGGAGCGGGCAGGTGCCTGCCGGGGGGCGGCTCGGCGCTGCCGGTGCGCTCGCCCGGACGTGGGCACGACGAGGGTGCGGGGCTCTGCCGCCCACCGGTGGTACCCGCGCGCACGAACCGCCCGAACGCCGCTCCCGGTGCACGGGCTCAGCGGGCCCGGAGGGCGGCCGCCGGTACGACGGGACGAACCGTCGACGGCGGCTCATGACGGGAGTCCCGTGGGGCTGCCGAGGGCCCGGGCGCGGATGCGGTGTACCCCCTCCGGGAGGTACGAGACCGGGGTGTGCGTGGCGAAGGCGATACGGGCGGTGTCCGGGGCGGCGCCGGCGGCGACGACCCGTGCCAGGGCCTGGTCGCCGGCGAGACCGAGGAGACGATCGAGTTCGGCGCTGCCGCCGGCGACGGCGACCCGGTCGACCTCGGCGACGATCTCGGAGCGGGCGGCTCCGTACGCGGCGGCGGCGATCGCGACCGCCGGATCCGGGGTGCGGACCGGCACGAGCCGGGGCTCGCCGCCCGCCGCGAGCAGCACCCCGCCGGGGGCCCGCTGCTGGACTCCGGCCACCAGGGCGGCGACCTGGTCGGCACCGGGCTGCGCCAGGTCACCGCGGAGAAGGACGTCGGCGCGGATCCGGTCCAGGTCCAGGTCGACGCCGCCGAGGCCGGGGCCGACGTCGGAGCGTTCCACCTCGCCGTCGGTGACGCTCACGCACCGGAATTCCGCCGCACCGGCGTCCACGACCACGGCGCGCTCGGCCCCGGCCGCGAGCGCGGCGCCCCGCGCGGCGCTCGCGGTGGTGGAGGCGGTGGCGAGGATCGGGTAGCGGCGGAAGTACGCGGCGGAGACCAGTCCGCCGGTGTTGCGGGCCAGGTGCAGCGGTGCCACGACGCCGCCGGCCCGCAGGGCGCGTTCGGCCGTGCCGGTCAGGCGCAGGGCCCACGGCTGCAGGGCGGCGTTGAGGACGGCGGTGTTCTCGCGTTCCCGCAGCCCCGAGCGGCCAAGCTCGTGCGACAGGGTGATCTCCGCGCCGGGCACGGCGTCCGCGATGGCCTCGGCGGCGGCGAGTTCCGGGTCTGGCCGGGTGAGCGCCCCGGACGCCGCGACGGCGAAAGCGGTGACGCCCTCGGTGGCGGCCCGCCGCGCGAGGTCGGTGACGGCTGCCCGGTCGAGCGGGGCGAGCGGCCGCCCGGTCAGCGCGGAGCCGCCGCGTACGACCCGCCTGAGCGGGCCGATGGCGCGGGCGGCCCGCGGAGGCCAGCCCGCAAGCGGCCCGAGGGCCGGATGGCAGGGTGGGGAGATCCGCAGGACGGCGACCGGCCGGAGCCGCAGCGGGCCGCGTTCCAGGTCGGTGGTGAGGCCCACGGCGTCGACCTCACCGATCCGGTCCTCGGGCAGTGCGGCGAGCACCGCGCGCAGGCACTCCGCAAGGCCGGGGACGCTGTCCACCACCGCGCGCGCCACGGTGTACCCGCCCGGCTCGACCAGCACGGCGACGGTGGTGGCGCGCCCCACGTCCACTCCCAGTCTCACCCGCACGATCCTGTCACCGTCTGTCCCGGTATGTCACTCCAGGTCCCGGCCCTCGGTCTCCGGCAGCGGCACGGCCACGACCAGCGCCACGACCAGGAACGCGGTGATGAACAGCACCGTGGACGAGAACCCGGTCGCCCGCGCCAGCAGGTAGCCGACCACCGACGGTGCGACCGAGGTGGAGATCAGCTGGGCCGCGGTCGCCCAGGAGTAGCCGGTGCCACGCAGCGCGGTCGGGTAGAACTCGCCGTTCCAGGTGTTCCAGACGCCCCACGCGCCGAGGCTGAAGAACGACAGCGCGAAGTTGGCGACGTACAGCTCGGTCAGGGTGCTGGAGCAGGCGAACAGCACCCCGCTGACCGCAGAGGCCGCCACATAGGGCAGGAAGACCTTCTTGCGGCCGAAGCGCCCGGTCAGGTAGGACGCCGAGACATAGCCCGGGATCATGAACAGCGCGCTCAGCGCCACGAAGCCCAGGCTGCTGGACATGCTCAGCCCCTTCTCCTGCAGCAGCGTGGGCAGCCAGGTCTGCAGACCCCAGTAGCCCCAGTTGAAGGCGAAGTTCACGACCAGCATGAGCACGGTGATCCGCAGCAGCCGACCCCGCAGCAGCGCCAGCGGGTTGCCGGCCCGCTCGGGCTCGACGACGGCGAACACGGTGCCCTCCGGAACCTCGGCCCCGAGGCCGAGCAGGACCTCCCGGGCTTCGGCGTGCCGGCCCCGGCCCGCCAGCCAGTACGGCGACTCGGGCACCCAGGCCCGGATCGCGAACGCCCACAGGCCCGCCAGCGCACTCGCGATGGCCACCACGTGCCAGCCCATCCCCGACAGCGCCTGGGTGACCCCCACGGCGGCGAGCACCCCGATCGGCCATCCGATCGACAGGTACACCGCCGCCCGCCCGCGCACCCGGGCCGGCAGCAGCTCCATGAAGTAGGGGAAGGTGATCGTGTAGATCCCGGCCAGCGCGATCCCGGAGAGCACCCGGCCGGCCATCAGCGTGGCGAAGTCCGGCGAGAACGCGCTCGCCAGCGCCACCATGCCGTACGAGCCGAGGCTCCACAGGCACACGGCCCGCCGCCCTATGCGGTCGGCGACCGGCCCCCAGACCAGCGAGCCGGGGATCATGCCGAGGGCCACGGCCGACAGCACCCACCCGATCCGGCCGGTGTCGAGGGCGAAGGCGTCGCCCAGGTCGGCGGACACGTAGACCAGCGCGAGCTGTTCCCACGATTCGATGACGAAGGCCATGAACAGGGCGAGGGCGATCATCACGTGGGCCCGCCCGAACGGCATGCGTTCGAAGTAGGCACCCACGGGCTGGACGTCGCCGGCCCCATCCGGGACTCCGGCGACTCCGGACTGTACTGAGACTGCGCTCATCGGCTGCCCTCCTGGCACTGGTACCGACAGGCACACCGTCGGACGCGGTGTGAATGCGAGGCACCATAAACAGGGCACCACAGCCGGAACCGTGCTCCGGGCACAGCCGACGGAGTCCCGAGTGTGCCCACAGCACGGGCAGCCTGTGCCGCGACCGCGGGGAGAGCACCGCGCCCTGGCCAAGGATGCCCACCACACCGCCGGAGACCGCCCTGGCACCTGCCCTCCCGACTCCCGAGCGCGCCGGCCCACAGGCCGCGGACGGCGTCGCGAGCGCCTCGAAGGAATCCCCGCACGGCCACTCCGGCCTCACCGGAATGGGTCAGGCCGTCGAACACCCTGCCATCACAGTCGGACACTGCAGGATGGTCTGGCAGGGCCTTCAAATTGGCCATATGGAAGGGAAGTCGGGCATCTCAGCTGGGACTACCGCGCGTGCCGGTGCCGATGGGCCGCGATCAGGTCGCGGTACCAGGCGTACGACGCCTTGGGTGTACGCACCTGGGTCTCGAAGTCGACGTGAACCAGCCCGAACCGCTGGTGGTAGCCCTCGGCCCATTCGTAGTTGTCGAGGAGGGACCAGGTGTAGTAGCCGCGGACGTCGACCCCTTCGGCGACGGCCTCGGCGAGGGCGTCGAGGTGGCCGGCGAGGTAGCTGATCCGGTCGGGGTCGTCGACGGTGCCGCCGGGGGCGGGTCGGTCGGCGACGGAGCAGCCGTTCTCGGTGATGGTGACGGGCGGGAGTGCGGCGCCGTAGCGGTCGCGGAGGCCGACGAGGAGTCCGCGCAGGCCGTCGGGGACGACCGGCCAGTCGAAGGCGGTGCGGGGGACGCCCTCGATGGGGGCTTCGGAGAAGGGGAGGCCGGGGTCGGTGGGGGCGGCGATGCGGGTGGGGTTGTAGTAGTTGACGCCGAGGCCGTCGAGGCCGGGGGCGGAGATGAGTTTCAGGTCGCCGGGCTGCACCGCGCCGCCGAGGTCCTCGGTGAGGCCGAAGGCCGACAGGTCGGGGTAGTGCCCGAGCAGCAGCGGGTCGGTGAACAGCCGGTTGTGCAGGGCGTCGTAGGCGTTGGCGGCCTCGATGTCGGCAGGGTCGTCGGTGGCCGGCCACACCGGGGTGAGGTTGTTGGCGATCATCACCTGCAGGCCGTGCTCGCGCAGCACCGCGGCCGCCAGGCCGTGGCCCAGCAGCTGGTGGTGGGCGGCGGGCAGCGCGTCGAGCATCAGCGCACGGCCGGGGGCGTGGATGCCGAGGGCGTAGCCGTACACCATGTGCACGAAGGGCTCGTTGAGGGTGATCCAGGCGGGCACGCGGTCGCCCAGGCGGTCCACCACCGCCGCGGCGTACTCGGCGAAGCGGTGTGCGGTGTCGCGGTTGAGCCAGCCGCCGCCGTCTTCGAGGGCCTGCGGGAGGTCCCAGTGGAAGAGGGTGGGCAGCGGCGCGATGCCGGCCTCCAGCAGGGCGTCGACCAGGCGCTCGTAGAAGTCCAGCCCCGCCGGGTTGACCGGCCCTGCGCCGGCGGGCTGGATGCGCGGCCAGGCGATCGAGAAGCGGTAGCCGTCCAGGCCGAGGCCCCGCATCAGGGCGATGTCCTCGGGATAGCGATGGTAGTGGTCGCAGGCCACCGCCCCGGTGTGCCCGTCCCGGACGGCGCCAGGCCGGGCGGCGAACACGTCCCAGACGGACGGGCCACGGCCGTCCTCGTCCACCGCCCCTTCGATCTGGTACGCCGCGGTGGAGGCCCCCCAGCGGAAGTCGGACGGGAGGTCGAGTCGGTTCGGCACAGCCTGACTCCCTGCATCACGGTGGCGACGGGTGAGGCGAAAAAACACGGCACAAGAACATGAGGCAACCTCATGTTAGTCCGATGCCGACGAGGCACACCAGAGGCATGCGACAGGCGCCGCGGCGCGGGGAATCCCGGACAGGTGCCGAAGGGCGGCCACCACGCCGAAACGGATCACCCGAAGCGGGCGGCCACCCCCGTGAACCCGACCCCCGATGATCTTGCTCCAGGCCAGTTATTAGCCGATCATCACAAAAGCCTCGCTCCCAGCACTAAGGTGGCCCGCATGGCAGACGTCCCGGTGGAAGCAGCACCCTCGGTCGGGGCGCTGGACGCCGTGGTGGAGCGCGCCTGCAAACCGCCCACGGGCAAGTCCCGGGCGAAGCAACTGCGGTGGGTCGCCGGTGAACTCCGCACCGCGCTGGAACGGGGCGAGCTCCCACCGGCGGCGGCCGGTTCCCTCACGGAGCTGCTGGCGCCGGACACCCTCGCCGCCTACCTGACGGCAGCCGAACTCGGCCTCCTGCGGCGCAAGCCGACCGCCCGGCCGGACCGGCCCTCCCCCGCCTCCATGAGCGTGCGGGAGGTCTGCCTGCAGATCATCGGCGCCGGAGCGGGGATCGCCGTCGTGCTTCCGGAACGCGACGTGCAGGTGGTGCTCCGGCCGGTCGTGGCAGCCCGCCCGCGCAGCATCCTCCTGGGCCACCTGGAGCGGGCGGTCCGGCCGGGCCAGTCCGAGGCCCGGAGCCGGATTCTCGCGATCATCGGTACGGTGATGGACACCGGCTGCCGCGCCGGCGAGCTGTGCCACCTGCGCGTGGGCGACGTCGATGCCCGCCGGGGCAGAATCCGCGTCACCCGGCTTCCCCAGCACCGCAATCCACAGGCCGTACCGGCCACCGAGACCGTCGCGCTGTCCGGTCCGACACAGGCCGCGATGCGACACTGGCTGACCGTCCGCAGCCGCCTGGTCGTGCGGGACGCCGCGAAGCCCGCAAGCCGGAAGAACGAGACCACCGACGCCCTGTGGGTGAGCGTCGCCCCCAGCGGGCACAGCCGGCCCGGCCTGCCGCTGCACTTCCGGGGCCTGGCCCGGGCCTACGTCCGCGAGATCCGGAGCCTGAACATCGACATGGCCGGCGAACCCGGCTGGGAGCCGATGCCGGAACGCATGGAACAGCTCCGCCGCGCGATCGAACTCGAACCCGCCGACCTCGGCGGCGTGACCGTCCTCCGCCGCACCGGCGCGTCGCATCGGTGACCACCGCCCGTCGCCCGGATGTGCCGCTCCGCGCCGGCGAGGGCTCGGCCGCCCGGACTGCACGTCAGATCCCGACAGCAGGACGGGACAGCCCGGTCCCGTGCGAGGATCGCAGGCAGGAGACCGCCGAGGAGAGGGGATGCGCCGTGTGCACCGTGTTCGTCAGCTTCGATCCCGGCTCGCCGGTGCCGGTCGTCGTCCTCGCCGCACGGGACGAGTACGCCGACCGGGCCTGGCTGCCGCCCGCCCGGCACTGGCCGGACCGGCCGCGGCTGCTGGGCGGCCTCGACCTGCTGGCGGGCGGCACCTGGCTGGCGGTCGATCCCGGCGGCGCCGGCCGCACCCCCCGCCTGTCCTGCATCCTGAACGGTTTCGGGCTCCCGGCCGACCCGGCGCACCGGCTCTCGCGCGGTGAACTGCCGCTGCTGGCCGCGGAGGGCGACGACCTCGCCGACCGGGACTGGGCGCGCTACGACCCGTTCCACCTGATCACCGCCGGGCCGGACGCGGTGTCCATGCTGGGGTGGAGCGGCACCGAGCTGACCCGCCGGGCGCTGGAGCCGGGGCTGCACGCCGTCATCAACGACGGGATGGAGGGCCTCGCCGCGCACCGCACGTCCTCGCAGCGCGCCTCGCGGATGATGGCCGCCCGGCTCGCGCACTTCCGGCCCCGGCTGGCGGCCGTCCGCCGGCCGGAGCCGCCGACCGCCCCCGTCGACGGCGCCGACGCCCCGACCGCCGAGGTGTGGGGCGACTGGCCGGCGATCGCGGACGGCGACGGGCTGGACCGCACCGATCCGGCCGCGCTCGTCCAGCACCGCGACTTCGGCACCGGGCGGATCTGGGCGACCACCTCGCTCGCGCTGGTCGGACTCGGCCGCAACGGAATCCGCTACGACTTCAACCCGGCACCCGGCAATGCCGCCTGGTACCCGGTCGACACCCGGCCGCCCATCGGCCGACCGGCGCCGGGCACGGCGTAGCCGCTTCGTCCGGTACGGGCGCCGCACCTGGACGGGGCGGCCCGTCGTGCCGGGCGGGCCGGGGTGAACAATGTCCGAAGACGCACCGGACAGGGGGACAGGATGGCCGACAGCGGCGAGGGGTTCGTCCGGGACCGGCGCGGTTGCCGGCACTGGGGCCGGTACGGCGCCGCGGGCCTCCTCCTCTGCGACGGGCCCCGGTTGCTGCTGCAGCGCCGCTCCTGGCGGGTCCACCACGGCCGCACCTGGAGCATCCCCGGCGGCGCGCTTCGAGCGGGTGAGAGCCCCTGGGACGGCGCCCGCCGCGAATGCGCCGAGGAACTCGGCGGCGTCCCGGCCCTGCAGCACCTGCACACCTTCGTGGACGACCACGGCGGCTGGGCGTACCACACCGTCGTCGCGGCCGTCGCCGAGCCGTTCCGCCCGCGTCGCGGCGACGGCGAGGGCAGCGCCCACCGGTGGTTCCTCCCCGCCGGCATCGACGCGCTCCGCCTCCACCCCGGATTCGCCGCCACCTGGCCGCGGCTGCGCGCCGAACTGACCGAGGCCGGACTCCCCACGGCCCCCGGCGACTGAGGCTCCTGCGGCCGGGGCGCCCGGACATCCGATTCACGCCAATGTCCGCGTGGAACCGGCAGCCCGGAACGGCCGCCGGAACCCCGGCACCACACGCACGGCATTCCGTCAATACCGGAATTGCGGCGCGATACTCCGCCGCTACATCGGAATCAACGGGGACAAGGGGGCACGACAGCCCGGCCGGCCGTGTCCCGACCCCGCAGTAATCGCGGAACACCCGCTCGCGCCGCGCCATTTCCGACGGTTGGCCGAAAGGGTGTGCCGACCGCCCTCATCAGGGGCTTCGCTTGGCATGACCGTTGCGGGGCTGCCTAGCATCCGGGCTGTGCATCCGCAGGAAATGGGCAGGAATCACCGCTGCCGGATTCTTCGGGTGGACAGGCTGGAATTCCGGTCCTCGAAAGGAACCTTCCCTTGCTCAAGAAACTGACCGCAGTCCTCGGTGCCGTGGCGATGGCCGGCGCCGTCTCCGTGATGTCCGCGCCGCAGGCCTCGGCCCTCGCCGCGTCACCGACCGCCCTCTGCGGCTCCGGCTACAGCGTCGTCGACTCGGAGAAGCTGATCAACCGGGAGGTGTGGACCTACCTGCTCTACAACAGCTCCACCGGCTACAACTGCGTCGTCACGGTTCGCGGCGAGAGCGGCCCCGCGGTGAAGATGTCGGCCCGTCTCCAGGTCCAGGGCAGCGCCGAGAAGAACGACACCGGCTCCTACACCAAGTACGCCGGCCCGGTGTACGCGTACGCGGCGGGCAAGTGCGTGCGGTGGGGCGGCTGGTTCAGCGAGTCCGACCAGAGCTCGTACTTCAGCGACTGGAGCCACTGCGGCTGACACCGGCCGCACCCCCGGACGCGGGCCCGGGAAGCACGCACTCCCCGGGCCCGCGCCCGTACCCGGTGTGACTGCCCGTCCGCCCCATGCCCCTGTCCCTTATTGGCGATTCGCGCCTGTACCGCCGGATGCGGCACAGTGATCCCATGAAGGCGCAGACGGGGACGGACCAGCGGCCACCGACCACGGCCGTCCGGCGGCGGCCCGTCCAGCAACGCAGCCTGGAGCGGTACGAGCGGCTGCTGGACGCCTGCGCCGGCCTGCTCGACGAGGTCGGCCCGACTGCGCTCACCACCAAGGAGGTCGCCCACCGGGCGCAGGTGCCGATCGGAACGCTCTACCAGTTCTTCTCCGGCAAGGATAGCCTGCTGGGCGCGCTGGCCGAACGGAATCTGGAGAGCTTCCTCGCCCGGCTCTCCGCCCGGATCGAGGGAGCCGCACCGGTCGGTGTCGCGGCCTTCGTCGACCTGGCGGTGGACGAGTTCGTGGCCATGAAGCGCACCGTCGCCGGCTTCGGGCACCTGGACTTCGGGCTGGTCGGCGCGGTGCCGGGCGATCTGCGGGACGACGAGCACCTGCTCGACCGCGACCTGGACAACAACGCGGCGGTGGCGGAACGGATCGGCGCCCTGGGCGGCGACCTCTTCGCCTACCCGGGCTTCGCCCTGTCCCTGCGGGTGGCACTGGAGTGCGCGGACGCCGTCCTGAAGGTGGCCTTCCGGGTGGACCCGGAGGGAGATCCGGCGCTCATCGGCGAGTGCAAGCGGATGCTGCGCGGCTACCTCGCCGAGCGCCCCGCAGTCTGAACGACCGCTCCTTAAAAGGCGATTCTTCAGGCGCCCCTGGATCGACCACCCGAGTGCCTTTGACAACAACTCCTGGAGCGGAAAAGGCGGATGCCCACCTCCGGCGAGGTGGGTATCCGCTGCCAGGTCTCCGGGTGTCAGGAAGCGAAGGCCTGGAGTTCGGACAGCTGGCCTGCGGGCCAGCCGGTGTTCCCGGTCACCGTGATCCGCAGGTGGCGGACGGAGTTGGCCGGAAGGTTGATCGTCACCGTGTTGCCGGTGGCCGGGTCGAAGGTGCGGCCGGCCGAGGCGGCCAGGGTGGTGAAGGACGTGCCGTCGGTGGAGCCGGAGACCGCGAGGGTCTGCATCCGGGTGTTCCACGCCGAGGCCGGCGGCAGCTTCAGGGTGACCTTGGACAGGCTCACCGCACAGCCGAGGTCCACCTGCACCCACTGCGGGAAGGCGTTGTTGGCGCTCTCCCAGTAGCTGTTGGCGTCACCGTCCACCACGTTGCCCGCACCGTAGGCCTGGGTCGAGCCGGAAGCGGTGGCGGCCTTGCCCTGGGCGATGTTGCCGGTGCCCGGGTTGCAGCCCGGCGTGGTGGTGGGGGTCGGCGACGGGGACGAGGTCTGGCCGCTGCCGAGGAAGGCCTGCACCTCGGAGAACTGCGCGGCCGGCCAGGCGGTGTTGCCGGTCACGGTGATCCGCAGGTGGCGGGTGGTGTTGGCGGGGAGGTCGACGGTCACCGTGTTGCCGGTGGCCGGGTCGAAGGTGCGGCCGGCCGAGGCGGCCAGGGTGGTGAAGGACGTGCCGTCGGTGGAGCCGGAGACCGCGAGGGTCTGCGTCCGGGTGTTCCACGCCGAGGCCGGCGGCAGCTTCAGGGTGACCTTGGACAGGCTCACCGCACAGCCGAGGTCCACCTGCACCCACTGCGGGAAGGCGTTGTTGGCGCTCTCCCAGTAGCTGTTGGCGTCACCGTCCACCACGTTGCCCGCACCGTAGGCCTGGTTCGAGCTGGAAGCGGTGGCGGCCTTGCCCTGGGCGATGTTGCCGGTGCCGGTCGGGCAGGTCGGCGTCGGAGAGGTGGACGGGCTGGGCGACGGCGACGAGGACTGCGAGGGGCTCGGCGAGGGGCTGGAGGTGCCCGGGTTCGAGGGCACGCCGTTGTACGTCCACACCGGGGTGGGCCAGGTGCCGCTGCAGGTGGAGCCGGTGAGGCCGGAGTTGCCGCCGCCGTCGGTGATCACGAAGCCGCTGCCCACGCAGTTGTGGATCGGGGTGGCGGACTGCGCGATGTTGGTGGCCTTCACGTTGGTGAACTTCATGGTGGCAGCGGCCTGCGCCTGGACGGCGTAGGTGCCTGCACCGTTGATGTTCACATTGGTGAAGTTGATGCCGTTCGCCGGGCCCTCGATCGTCTGGACGGCCTCGTACGAGCTGTCCAGGATGTCGGTGTCGGTGATGTTGATGGTGGCGCCGTTGATCGGCTCGTTGAGGCCGCTGAACCAGACCGCGCCGACGCCGAAGTTCCAGTTGTAGTCGCTGTTGCCGGTGCGGATCAGGGTGTTGCGGGCGGCGGTGATGGTGCCCGCCACGGCGGTGCCGCTGCCGGAGTTGACTCCCGGGTAGCGGTTGGCGATGTGCAGGCCGCCGCCGTTGGAGATGGTGTCCGACATGACGTTGTCGGAGATGGTGAAGTCGCGGCCGCCGTAGGTGACGATGTTGTTCGCCAGGATCGGCAGCACCACGGTGTTGTGGGTGAAGCTGTCGTTGGTGTTGGGCTTGTCCTGCGGCCAGGACGCGAGGCCGTCGTCGCCGGTGTTGCGGACGAAGGTGTTGGTGACCGTCGAGTTGGTGACGCCGGTGTGGAAGTTCACGCCGTCCGCGGTCTGGTCGAGGATGCGGCTGTTCTTGATGGTGAGGCGGTCCATCGGGCCGTCCATCCAGGCGCCGACCTTGGTGTGCTGCAGCCACAGGTTGTCGATGGTGGAGTTGGACATGGCGCCGCCGATGGCGTTGACCTGGTCCTCGTCGACCCGCTCGCGGATGTCGCCGATGACGGCGAAGTCCTTGAGGTTGACGTTGGTGCTGCCGCCCTGGTTCACCCACTTGCCGTAGATGCCCGCCGCGTTGGCGCGGTTGATCGGGTCGCGGCCGCCGAGCACCGAGTACCAGGGGCCGGCACCGACCAGGGTGACCCGGTCGACGACCACGTGGCTGTACAGGGTGAAGTTGCCCTGCGGGATGTAGACCGTCTTGCCCTGTGCGGCGCCCGCGTTGACCGCCGCCTGGAACTTGGCGGTGGAGTCGGTGGCGCCGGTCGGGTCGGCGCCGAAGTCGGCGACCACGTCCAGCGCGCCGGCCGGCTTGCCGATCGGCGCGGCGACCTCCTCGAAGTCCGCCAGGTCGACGGTGAAGGTCGGCGACTGGGCGGTCGACGCGACCTGCAGGCGGATCTTGGTGCCGACCGGGTAGGTCTGGCCGAGCAGCGTACGGGTCTCGTCGTAGAAGTGGTGCGGGTTGGTGTCGCCCGGGTTGTTGTTGAACGGGTAACCACCGTAGTACCAGCCGTACTTCGAGGTGACCGGGACGCTCTTCAGCTTGGCGCCGTCGACCAGCAGGTCGATCGAGGCGTCGCGGCCCTTGCCGTCCGGCGAGTCCGGGAGGCTGTAGCGGAAGTCGATCGAGTTGGCCGGCTTGGTGAGGGTGAACTCGACGTACTGGCCGACCCCGTTGAGGGTGACGGCCTGGCGGCCGGACGCCTCGGAGGGCAGGTTGCCGTACTTTCGGTCCGGGCCGATCACGATGCCGTTGGTGGCGGCGTACTCCGCCTCCTGCTCGACGAACGGCACGGTGGCGCCGCGGCCCGGGACGTTCAGCGGGGAGAGGGCGGGCACGGCGGCGGCGTGCGCGGCACCGGCGTTCGCCAGAACGGCGGTCAGCAGGCCGACGGCGCCGAGGGCGGTCGCGGTCAGGGCCGCGACGGTACGGCGTCCGCGCGGAGTGGGTGGTGGTTGCTGCATCTGCGGCTGCACATCCTTGCCGGTCGTGGGGGTGCTCCGGGTGGGGGCAAGTGCCCGGCCGCCGCGCCGCGCTGACGTCGTGTCGGCGCAGCCCGCGGCTTCCCGCCGGGCGTGGTGAGACTACGAGGCCGCAGCGCAGGAAGTCCATACCCGTGCGCAAAAAACCGATCGAAGCATGCAATTTCGATGCTGCATGGCGGCAAGGAAGTGATCAGCGGCGGGACCTGGGAGGTTGGGCCCGATCTGCCCCCATTGCGTGCGTCCGGAGCGCGCCGCAGAGTGGAAGCACAGTTCAGTGCCGAGAGTCACCGAGGAGCATGATCATGCAAGCCACCGTAGGCGACCGGCTCCACATCCACAGCAAGTCCGTCGGCATGGTGGACCGCAAGGGCGAGATCATCGAAGTCCGCGGCGCCGACGGCGAGCCCCCGTACCTGGTCCACTTCGAGGACGGCCACGACGGGTTGGTCTACCCCGGCCCCGACTGCGTCATCGAGCACCAGCAGGAACGCCGCTAAGGGATTGCCCCCGCCCCCGCTGCCGGGCCCGCTGGCCCACCTGGCCCCACTGCTGGACGACTACGGGTATCTGGCAGTGGGCCTGCTGGTGCTGCTCGACAACTGCGGCATTCCCGTCCCCGGCCAGACCGTCCTGGTGCTCGCCGCCGTCTACGCGGGCACCGGGCGGATGTCCATCGCCGCGGTGGTCGCCATCGCGGTCGCGGCGGCCGTCGTCGGCGACTGCCTCGGCTACCTGATCGGCCGCACCGGCGGACACGCCTTCGTCCACCGGTGGGGCCGTTACGTCGCGCTCACCCCGGCTCGGACGGCACGTGCCCAGGGCTTCTTCGAGCGCAACGGCGGCAAGGTGGTGACCGTCGCCCGGTTCGTCGACGGTCTGCGCCAGACCAACGGCATCATCGCCGGCACCACCGGGATGGCCTGGCGGCGCTTCCTGCCCGCCAACATCGCCGGGGCCGTGCTCTGGGTGGGCGTCTGGGCCACCCTCGGCTACGTCCTGGGCACCGACATCGGCGCCCTCTACGAACGCGCCCTGCGCTACCAGGTGTACCTGCTGGTCGCACTGGGCGCGCTCGCCGCCCTCCTGGTGCTGCGGACGGTACTGCGGCGGCGCCGCGAGCGGGCGGCGGCCGGGCCCGCGGACGGCCGGGACACCGACGGCCCGGGCACCGACGGCCCGGGCACCGACGGCCCCGGCACGAGCGGTCGGGACACGGCAGGCCCGGGCACGGACGGACGGGGTACCTACGGCCCTGCGGCCGGCTCCCCCGCGGACGGCGACCCGCCCCCGCACGGACCCGGCAGGGGCGGGTCGTGCGGGGGCGGGTCGGACAGCAGCGACTCGGGCGGCGGTCAGCCCAGCGGGATGACCTCGAAGGGCGACGCGTAGCGCGTCCCGAGCCGCTCGCCGGCCATCGCACCGAAGGTCTCCAGCGTGCCGCGGGCGTCCGCCATGTCGCCGCCGAGCCCCTCCAGGTAGGCCCGGTGGGCCTTCAGCGACGCCACACCGGCCTCGAAGAAGTCGGTGGTGTCCACCGCGTGCCGCGCGTCCGGCGAGGCGGCCGCCCACAGTTGCCGGACGCCGTTCCACGGCTCGAGGCCCTCGTCGACCAGCTCCCGGAAGACCCAGCGGTTTCCCGCGTCCCGGACGGCGTCCAGGGTGGCCCGGCCGACCGCGATGTGGTCCGCCTGGTTGGGCCACATCCCGCCGTAGGTCTCACGGAAGTTGGTGGTGATCACGATCTCCGGCCGGTGCCGCCGGATCGCCCGGGCGATGTCCCGGCGCAGCGGCAGGCCGTACTCGACGACGCCGTCCGGGTGGCCGAGGAAGTCGACCACCTCGACACCGACCAGCTTCGCCGAGGCGATCTGCTCGGCCTCGCGGACGCCGCGGCAGGTCTCCGGGTCCATGGAGTCGATGCCGGCCTCGCCGCTGGTGGCCATCGCGTAGACGACGCGCTTGCCCTGGGACGTCCAGCGGGCGACGGCCGCCGCGGCGCCGTACTCCATGTCGTCCGGGTGGGCGACGACGGCGAGCGCGGTGTGCCAGTCCTCGACGACCGGCTCGAGCGGGGGTGGTGCCTGGTCCGCCATGATCAGTCGGCGCTCCTGATCGAGTAGTTGAAGTCGGTGTGGCCGTAGTGCCGCATCAGCCGCAGCCAGAACGGCATGAGCATCTCGACGCCGCGGGCCGCGGTGATGTCGCCGAGGTCGACGATGTCCTCTCCGGGCCAGCCGAACTGCTCCAGCACGCCGCGCACCAGGGTCTTCGCCTCGGCGTCGTCGCCCGCCACGAACAGCTGGTGCGGGCCGGGCACCCGGCCCGGGTCGACCATCAGCGGGGCGGAGAGGGTGTTGAGCGCCTTCACCACCCGGGTCTCGGGGAACTCCCGCTGGAGCTGCTCGCCGACGCTGTCGGTGTTCACCGGGGCGAGGGTGACCTCGCCGGTGGGCGAGAAGACCAGCGGGTTGGAGACGTCGATCAGCACCTTGCCCGCGAGGCGCTCGGCGCCGGCCAGGCGCAGCGCGTCCAGCGACACCGTGCCGGCGGTGGCGTTGACGACCACCTCGCCGAACTCCGCGGCGTCGGCGAAGGTGCCGGCGTGGCCGTGCGGGCCGGACTGGTCCGCCCAGGCGAGCGCCGCGGTGTTGTCCTTGGTGCGCGAGCCGAGGGTGACCTCGTGGCCCAGCGCGACGAGTTTGGTGGCCAGGGTGCGGCCCACCGTGCCCGTGCCGATGATCCCGAATCGCATCGCTCGTTCTCCCGTCAGGGGTCGCTTCGTTGGCCGAGTACGCAGAACTCGTTGCCCTCCGGGTCTGCGAGGACGACCCAGGGTGCCCCGCCCTGTCCGACGTCGGCGCGGCGGGCGCCGAGGGCGAGCAGGCGCTCGACCTCGGCGGCCTGGTCGTCCGGCCGGAAGTCCAGGTGGAGGCGGTTCTTCAGCTGCTTGCGTTCGGGCACCGGGAGGAAGACCAGGCCGGGCAGGGTGTCCGCGGACGGGCGGATCTCGAACTCGTCGGCGTCGTCGTTGACCACCACCCAGCCGAGGGCCGAGGCCCACCAGCGGCCCAGCGCCACCGGATCGGCGGAGTCGACGACGACCTGCTCCCACTCCAGTGCCATGGTCGCACCATAGTCCACCCGAGCTGACGGGGCATCATCCCCCGCCGCCCGCGGCCCGATCGGCCTCGGACCAGCGGTGACGCAGCCGTTCCGCCTCGTCACGCAGGGCTTCCAAAAGGGCGCGGGCATTGGCGGAATCGCTGGTGCGCAGGGCGGCGACCCCGATCCTCCGGGCGAGCTGTGGGCCGTCGACGGCGCGCACCGCGAGGTCGTCCCGGTGCGCGCCGAGACCGAGCCGGGGCAGCAGGGCGACGCCGATCCCGGCGGCCACGAAGCCCTGGAGGACGCCGTAGTCGTCGGTGCGCAGCACCGGGACGGGCTCGAAGCCGTCCTCGGCGCAGGCCCGGACCAGCACCCGGTCCACCGGGTCCGACTCGCTGACGCCGAGGATCCAGCCCTCGTCGCGGAGCGCGGCCAGCGGCACCCGGGCGCGGACGGCCTGCGGGTGGTCGGCGGGCAGCACCAGCTGCAGCGGGTCCTCCAGCAGCGGGTGGACGACGAACTCCTCGCCGAGGTCGAGGCCGCCGTCCGGCCGCGAGTAGACCAGTGCGAGCTGCAGCTGGTGGCTGCGCAGGCCCGCGAGCAGGGCCGGCAGCTCGCCCTCGGTGAGGGCCAGGTGCACGCCGCTGCGGTGCAGGGTGCGGACGGCCGGCGGCAGCAGCAGGGCGCCCGCGGTCGGGAAGGTGCCCACGCGGAGCGTCGACGCGCCGCGCTCCACCAGGTCGGCGATCTCCCGCTCGGCGACCCTGATCCGGCCCAGCACCGCCTCGGCGTGCGGCAGCAGGGCGAGTCCGGCCTCGGTGAGGACGGCCCCACGGGCGCCGCGGTGCACCAGTGGAGTGCGGAAGTGCGCCTCCAGCGTGGCCAGGTGGTGGCTGACCGTGGGCTGGCTGTGCCGCAGGGCGCGGCCTGCGGCGGCGAGCGAGCCCTCGCGGGCGATCGCGCGGAGCACCTGGAGGTGCCGGAGTTCGAGCACGGCGGGGCCTCGGCTATCGACGTTTTCTGGAGATGTCCAGAAAACTACCGGGTTCCTCGATGGCCGGCGCGGTGCGACGGTCGAGGGGTGAGCACCATGACCCTCCCCGTCTCCGCCGCCGCCGCGGCCTCCGCCGACCCGGCGCAGCTGCACGCCCCGTACGCCGAGGCCGTGCGGCGCAGCACCGCCGGCGACTGGCTGCGGCTGAACGTCCCCGGCCACGCCGCCGACCCCGACCGCTTCGCCGGGCTGGCCGGCCACCTCGGCGAACAGGTGCTGCGCCTGGACGTGCCGCCGCTGCTGGAGGGCATCGACCTGGGCCCGGACAACCCGATGGAGCAGGCGCTGCGGCTGGCCGCCGACGCGTGGGGCGCCCGGCGGACGTGGTTCCTGACCAACGGCGCCTCGCAGGGCAACCGGATCGCCGCCCTGGTCGCCCAGGCCCTCGGCCGGACGCTGGTCGTCCAGCGCAGCGTGCACTCCAGCGTCGTGGACGGCCTGGTGCTGTCCGGCCTCGGCGCGGCCTTCGTGCAGCCGTCGGTCGACCGGCGGACCGGCATCGCGCACGGCGTGTCGGCCGGGGACCTCGCGGTCGCGCTCGCCCGGCACCCGCAGGCCGCGGCCGCCTACGTGGTCACCCCGAGCTACTTCGGCGCGGTCGCCGACGTCGCCGCTCTCGCCAGGGTCGCGCACACGGCCGGGGTGCCGCTGATCGTGGACGAGGCCTGGGGCTCGCACTTCGGCTTCCACCCGGACCTGCCCGCGAACGCCCTCGCCCAGGGCGCCGACCTGGTGGTGTCCAGCACCCACAAGCTCGGCGGGGCGCTCACCCAGGCCGCCATGCTGCACCTCGGCGAAGGCCCGTTCGCGGACCGGCTGGAGCCGCTGGTGGAGCGGGTGTTCCACCTGACCCAGTCGACCAGCGCGAGCGCCCTGCTGCTCGCCTCGCTGGACGAGGCCCGGCGGGCGCTGGTCTGCGGACGCGACGGCATCTCGGCCTCGCTGGCGGCCGCCGAGGCGATGCGGGCGGCGGTCCGCGCCGGCGGGCGGTTCAGGGTGGTCAGCGACGGCTTCGGACGCTTCCGGGACATCGTGGCCGCCGACCCGCTGCGGGTGTCCGTGGACGTCCGGGCGGGCGGCATCACCGGGCACGAGGCACGGCGCCGGCTGATGCAGGAGCACGGCGTGCTGGTGGAGGTCGCCACCGACGCCGCCGTGGTCGCCGTGGTCGGGGCCGGCGCAGGGCCGGACGCCGAGCGGTTCGCCGCGGCGCTGCACGCGCTGCCGGCGGAGGCCGGGGTCTCCGGGCGCCCGCTGGACCTCGTGCTGCCGGAGCCGGGGCCGGTACGGATGACCGCCCGCGAGGCCTTCCTGTCCCCCGGCCGGCCGGTACCCGCCGCCGAGGCTGTCGGGCGGGTGTCCGCCGACACCCTCTCCGCCTACCCGCCGGGGATTCCGAACGTCCTGCCCGGCGAGGAGATCACCGCCGACCTGGTCGACTTCCTGCAGAACGTGGCAGCGGCCCCCACCGGCCACGTCCGCGGCGCCGCCGACCCGGCCGTGGCCACCCTCCGCATCGTCGAACCCTGACGGGGTGCACCGGACGCACCGGGCGGGGCACCACCAGGGGTGCCCCCGGCGCGTACAACTTCAGGAGACTGCGCGCTTGACGAGGTCGGCGAGCCTGGCCTCGTCGGCGGGGGTGAGGTCGGCCAGGGCGTAGGTGGTCGGCCACATGGTGCCGTCGTCGAGGTTGGCCAGGTCGCTGAAGCCGAAGGTCGCGTACCGGGTCTTGAACTTCTGGGCGCTCTGGAAGAAACAGACCACCTTGCCGTCCTTGGCGTACGCGGGCATCCCGTACCAGAGCTTCGGCGCGAGCTCCGGCGCACCGGCCTTGACGACGGCGTGGATGCGTTCGGCCATGGTGCGGTCCGACTCCTGCATCTCGGCGATCTTCTCGAGCACGGCGGCCTCCGTCTCCGCCGCCTTCTCGGCACGCGAGCCGCGGCGGGCGGCCGCCTTCAGCTCCTTGGCGTGCTCCTTCATGGCCTCCCGCTCGTCGGCCGTGAAGCCGTCGAAGGTGCCCTCGGTCTTCTTGGTGTCGTTCATGGCTGGTGTCCTTCCGGGTCGGGGTGCAGGTCGTGGGTGGGCAGGATTTTCATGCTAGGGACGTGCTGCGGTGCGGGCCCGTCAGCCCCAGGCGCCGGCGATCTGGCGCGTCGTGGCGTTGAGCCGGTTGAACAGGTTGGTGACGCCGGTCATCAGGACGATCGCGGCGAGCTGCTTCTCGTCGTAGTGGGTGGCGGCCGCGTCCCAGATCTCGTCGCTCACCGCGTCGGGGCGGTCGGCCAGCCGCGTCGCCGCCTCGGCCAGGGCGAGGGCCGCCCGCTCCGCGTCGGTGAAGTACGGGGCCTCCCGCCAGGCGGCGACCGCGGCCAGGCGCTCGTCGCTCACCCCGGCCCTGCGGGCCGACTTGGCGCCGCCGTCGACGCAGGCGCTGCAGCCGTTGATCTGGCTGGTCCTCAGGTGCACCAGCTCGAGCGTCTGTCCGTCCACGCCGCCCGAGTGCACGGCCTTGAACAGCTCCTGGATGGACTGCATCGCGCCCGGCAGCACGGCGGCGGGGTTCTGCATGCGGGACTGCATCTCGATCTGCTCCTTCGGTCGGTGCCCCGTCCTTGCGGGGTGTGAGTACATTCCAGCCGGGCCGGGCCGCCCCGGCGAGGGCCGTGGGACACCGTGGGACACCCGGAACGGCCTTGATCAGCGGCGACCCGGCCGGGGAGACTTCTGCCGGAACGGGACAGTGCGAGACGGGGGGCCGATGGACATGCAGGAGCAGGCGGCGCAGGCAGGACCGCTGGAGGAGCTGGCCGAACGGCTGCGGCTGCTCCAGGAGTTGTCCGGGCTCGGGGTACGGGCCCTGGCGCGGGACACCGGCCTCAGCTCGTCGTCCCTGTCGCGGTACCTCAACGGCCGGACCGTGCCGCCGTGGCCCGCGGTGGTCGCCCTCTGCCGCATCGCCAAGCGCGACCCGCGCCCGCTGCGCCCGCTGTGGGAGCGTTCCTCGAACCCCCTGCCGGCGCCGCCGAAGAGCAGCCGCCAGGTGCAGCCGCGGCCCCGCAACGATCTGCCGCGCGACCTGCCGGACTTCACCGGGCGCGAGGCCGAACTGGCCGCCGTGTTCGCCGCGGTGGAGAGCCACGGGGTGGTCGCCGTCGACGGCATGGCCGGCGTCGGCAAGAGTTCCCTTACGGTGCACGCCGCGCACCGGCTCTCCGACCGGTTCCCGGACGCCCAGCTGTACGTGAACCTGCACGGGTTCACCGAGGGCCGGGAGCCGCTCGATCCCGACTCCGCCCTGCGGATGCTGCTGGGCGCGCTGGACGTCCCGTCCGAGCGGGTCCCGCAGGAGGGCGTCGAGCAGCTGGCGGCGTGCTGGCGGTCGGAGCTCGCCGGCCGGCGGGCCGTCGTCGTCCTCGACAACGCCGCCGACGCGGAGCAGGTCCGTCCGCTGCTGCCGGGCGCCGGGCCGTCCGTCGCCCTGATCACGAGCCGCAACCGGCTGGTGGGCCTCGACGAGGTGCCGCCGGTGTCACTGGACGTACTGAGCCCGCAGGAGAGCGCGGAGCTGCTGGCCCGGGCCAGCGGCGACCCCGGCGGCCCCGGCAGCCGGCTGGGCCGCGACCCGGAGTCCGCCGCCGAGGTGCTGCGGCTGTGCGGCCGCCTGCCGCTGGCCCTGCGGCTGGCCGCGGCCCGGCTGCGGCACCGGCCGGGCTGGACGGTGGGCATCCTGGTCGAGCGGATGTCGCAGGGCGTGGACGAGTTCGACGCCGCATGCGCCATGTCCGTACGGCAGTTGGACCGGGCCCAGGCCAGGCTGTTCCGGCTGCTGGGCCTGCTGCCCGGGGCGTCCTTCGACGAGTACGTGGCGGCCGCCGCCGCCGACATGCCGCTGAACAGCGCCCGGGCGGTGCTGGAGGACCTGCTCGACGCCCACCTCGTGGAGCAGCCCACGGCCGGCCGCTACCGCCTGCACGACCTGGTCCGCGGGTACGCGCGCCGGGCCTGCGGGCAGCAGGACCAGCCGGCCGAGCTGGAGCGGGCGCTGGGCCGGGTGCTCGACTTCTACGTGCACGCGGCGGCAGCCGCCGACTCCGCGATGCCGTTCCTGTCCTCCGGCCGGTCGCCCTCCGCAGGCAGGCCCCCGGCCGCACTGCCGCAGTTCGCGGACAAGCACGCGGCCCTCGGGTGGCTCGCCTCGGAGTACGAGAACATGATCGCCGCCTTCGAAACGGCCGCGGCCGTCGGGGCCGACGTGCACGTCTGCGAGCTGCCGCGGTTCCTGCGGGCGTACTTCGCGCGGCGCTGCGGCACCACGCACCTCAACGTCCTCTTCGAACGGTCGCTGGCCGCCGCCGAACGGCTCGGCGATCCGAGGCAACTGGGCGAGGCCCACAGCGATCTGGGCTTCGCCCGCTACAACGCGGGACGGATGGCGGAGGCCGGCGCCGCGTACGAGGCCGCGCTGCCGCAGCTGTCCCGGGTCGGGGACGTCCGCTCCGAGGCCGAACTGGCCGTGCGGCGCGGGTATCTGCGATGGGACGAGGGGCACGTCGAGGAACCGCTCGAACTCTTCCGGCTGGCAGGGAAGTTGTACGAGCAGGACGGCTGCCCTGCGGGTGCCGCCCATGCGGCCGCGGCGGAGGCGTGGGCGCTGCTGCAGCTGGGGCACCGCGAGGAGGCGGCGCAGCGCCCGGGAGGGCCCGGGCTGGACGTCCCCCACACCGACCCCGCATGGCCGCCCACGCTGACGGCCCGGATCACCCTCGGGGTGGCCGTCGCCCGGGAGGCGCCCGACGAGGCGGTGGAGCACCTGCACCGGGCGCTGGAGCTGTCCCGCGAGGACAGGCACCTGCACAACGAGGCGTGGTGCCTCAACTGCCTCGGCGTCGCCCTGCGGCA
Organism: Kitasatospora dryopteridis; assembly: GCF_050749075.1. Lineage (NCBI taxonomy): Bacteria > Bacillati > Actinomycetota > Actinomycetes > Kitasatosporales > Streptomycetaceae > Kitasatospora > Kitasatospora dryopteridis. Next base: position 1,403,800 of record NZ_CP192749.1, read on the forward strand.
GATGGGCCGCTACGAGGAGGCCCTGGCCCGCCACCGGGAGGCGTTCGCCCTGCTGGACGAACTCTTCGAGGAGCACTGGAAGATCCGCTTCCTCAACGCCTACGCCGAAACCTGCCGGCTCGCCGGCCTGCCCGAGGAGGCCCTGCGACTCCACCGGCAGGCCCTCGAGTTGGCCCCCCGACTGGGCCACCGCCACGAGGAGGAACTCGCCCACCGGGGCATCGCCGCCATCCTCCAGGACGGTTAGGCACCGCCGAGGGGCGCGGGGAACTGCACGGTTCTCCCCCGGCCTTCGGCCGGGAGGTGCCCCCACGCGCCCCTGTTTGTCACTCGGTTATTCGACGGTGACGGACTTGGCCAGGTTGCGGGGCTTGTCGACGTCGCGGCCGAGGGCGACGGCGGCGTGGTAGGCCAGCAGCTGGAGGGGGATGTTGAGGAGCAGCGGGTCGAGTTCGGGCTCGCTCTTGGGGACGACGATGCAGTGGTCGGCGAGCTTGGTCTCGGGGGCGCGGTGGGCGATGGCGAGGACGCGGCCGGAGCGGGCCTTGATCTCGCCGAGGGTGGTGAGGTTCTTGTCGAGGAGCTCGTCGTCGGGGACGAGGGCGACGGTGGGGAGTTCGGGGCTGATCAGCGCGAGCGGGCCGTGCTTGAGCTCGCTGGCGGGGTACGCCTCGGCGTGGACGTAGCTGATCTCCTTGAGCTTCTGGGCGCCCTCGCGGGCGACCGGGTACCCGCGGACGCGGCCGATGAACATCATTCCGGAGTTGTCGGCGTACTCGGCGGCGAGCTTGGCGATCTCGTCCTGCTGGTCGAGAATCTGCCGGATGTGGTCGGGCAGGGCCTTGAGGGCGGCGACGATGCGGCGGCCGTCGGCGGGCGACAGGTCGTGGATGCGGCCGAAGTGCAGGGCGAGCAGGGCGAAGGCGATCACCGTGGAGGTGAAGGCCTTGGTGGAGGCTACCGAGATCTCCGGGCCGGCGTGCAGGTAGATGCCGCCGTCGCACTCGCGGGCGATGGCGCTGCCGACGGTGTTGACGACGCCGAGGACGCGGCCGCCCTTGCGCTTGATCTCCTGGACGGCGGCGAGGGTGTCGTAGGTCTCGCCGGACTGGCTGACCGCGACGTAGAGGGTGTCGGCCTCGATGACGGGGTTGCGGTAGCGGAACTCGGAGGCGGGCTCGCTGTGGGCGGGGATGCGGGCGAGTTCCTCGATGAGCTGGGCGCCCATCTCGCCGGCGTAGTAGGCGGAGCCGCAGCCGAGGATCTTGACCCGGCGGATCTCGCGGAGTTCGCGGGCGTCGAGGTTGAGGCCGCCGAGGTGGGCGGTGGCGAAGCGCTCGTCGAGGCGGCCGGAGAGGGTGCGCTCGACGGCGGCGGGCTGCTCGTGGATCTCCTTGAGCAGGTAGTGCTCGTAGCCGCCGGTGTCGTAGGAGGCGACCTCCCAGTCGACGGTGGACGGCTGGCGGGTGACGGTGCGGGCGTCCTCGGTGAAGGTGCGGAAGCCGTCGGCGCGCAGGACGGCGAGTTCGCCGTCCTCGAGGTGGACGACCTGGCGGGTGTAGCGGACGAGGGCGGCGACGTCGGAGGCGGCGAACATCTCCTTCTCGCCGAGGCCGAGGACGATCGGGCTGCCGTTGCGGGCCACGACGATGCGGTCGGGCTGGCGGGCGTCGACGACGGCGATGCCGTAGGTGCCGACGACGTGCTTGAGGGCGGCGCGGACGGCGTCCTCGAGCTCGGTGCCCTCGATGCGGTGGGCGGCGATCAGGTGGGCGAGGACCTCGGTGTCGGTCTCGGAGGAGAAGACGGCGCCCTCGGCGGTGAGCTTGGCGCGCAGTTCGTCGGCGTTCTCGATGATGCCGTTGTGGACGACGGCGATGTTCTCGGCGTTGTCGACGTGCGGGTGGGCGTTGGCGTCGCTGGGCTCGCCGTGGGTGGCCCAGCGGGTGTGGCCGATGCCGGTGGTGCCCTTGAAGCGGGCGGGGACGGCGGCGGCGAGGTCGGCGACGCGGCCCTTCGCCTTGCAGACCTTCAGTGCGCCCTGCTTGCCGGTGACAGCGACGCCGGCCGAGTCGTAACCGCGGTACTCCAGTCGCTGCAGGCCTTCCAGCAGGAAGGCGGTCGCGTCCTTGGGGCCGATGTAGGCCACGATTCCGCACATGGGTGGGACTCCTTCGGTTTCACAGCGGTCGGCGGCTCATCCGTACACCATGCGGCGCAGCTGCCGGGTGGACAGCTCGGGCGCCGCAACACGCCGGGACGCCAGTTCGGCGCCGAGGCGGGCGAAGATCCGCTCGTTGGTCAGGCCACGTGCCTGCAGCTCACCGTGGCGGCGGCGGACGTACTCCTCGGTGGTCTCGGAGAAGTACGCCAGCACTTCCGCCACGACTCGCGCGGCCTCTCCCGGCCCCAGCGGGCTGGTGCGGGTGAGGTGGGCGAGGAGGTCTTCGTGAGGGTGCGGTGAGGCGGGCACGGACCAGGAGCCTATGCACCCGATCGCCGAATACCCAAGAATCCTGCCCGAAATCGGGCAGGCATTCCGACGTTCGGCCCTGTCGAACACCCTTGCGGGCGCCGAGCGCGACATCGTAGCGTAGTGGTCCGTACACGCAACGGCATCGGCGGAGGCAGAGATGTGCGGGATCGCGGGGTGGGTGGCGTTCGACCGGGACCTCACCGGGGAGCGGCCGGTGCTGGAGGCGATGACGGCCACCATGGCCTGCCGGGGCCCGGACGGCGCCGGGCTGTACCTCGCCCGGCACGCCGCGCTGGGCCACCGCAGACTCGCCGTGATCGACCCGCCGGGCGGCGCCCAGCCGATGGCCGCCGAGGAGGACGGGCACACCCCGGCCGTCCTCACCTACGGCGGCGAGGTCTACAACCACCGCGAGCTCCGCGCCGAGCTGGAGCTGGCCGGCCACCGCTTCCGCACCCGCAGCGACACCGAGGTGGTGCTCCGCGCCTACCTGCAGTGGGGCCCGGCCTTCACCGACCGGCTGAACGGCATGTACGCCTTCGCCCTGTGGGACGCCCGCAGCGAGGAGCTGCTGCTGGTGCGCGACCGGATGGGCGTCAAGCCGCTGTACTACCACCGCACCGCCGACGGCGTGGTCTTCGGCTCCGAACCCAAGGCGCTCTTCGCCCACCCCGCGATCCGCCCGCAGACCGACCTGGCCGGGCTGCGCGAGCTGCTGGGCGCCACCCGCACCCCGGGGCACACCGTCTACCGGGGGATCGCCGAGGTCGAGCCGGGCCAGCTGGTGACCGTCCGCCGGGCCGGCATGGCCGCCCGCCGCTACTGGACGCTGGAGGCCCGCGAGCACACCGACGACCTGCCGGCCACCGTGGCGACCGTCCGCGGCCTGCTGGAGGACACCGTCCGCCGCCAGCTGATCTCCGACGTGCCGCTGTGCGCGCTGCTCTCCGGCGGCCTCGACTCCAGCGCCGTCACCGCGCTCGCCGCCCGGTCGCTGGACGCCGACGGCCGCGGCCCGATCCGCACCTTCGACGTCGACTTCACCGGGCAGAGCGAGGAATTCCGGCCCGACACCATGCGCGGCACCCCCGACGGCCCGTACGCACGGCTGCTCGCCGCCCACGTCGGCGCCGAGCACCGCACCGTCGAGCTGGACAGCGCCGCACTCAGCGACCCGGCGCACCGGGCCGCCGCGCTGCGCGCCCGTGACCTGCCCTTCGACTTCGGGGACATGGACACCTCGCTGCTGCTGCTCTTCCGCGAGGTGCGGCGGGAGTCGACGGTCGCCCTGTCCGGCGAGTCGGCGGACGAGCTGTTCGGCGGCTACCCGTGGTTCCACGACCCGGCGCTGATCGCCTCCGGGACCTTCCCCTGGGCCGCCCTGCTGGCCCGCACGGCCGGCCTCGGCGCCGGCCCCCGGGAGGGCCTGCTCGGCCCCGACCTGCTCGGCAAGCTCGACCTGGAGGCCTACCGGGCCGACCGGTACCGGGAGGCGATCGCCGCCGTCCCCCAGCTGCCCGGCACCGACCCGGTCGAACGCCGGATGCGCGAACTCACCCACCTGAGCCTGACCCGGTTCGTCCGCATCCTGCTGGACCGCAAGGACCGCCTGTCGATGGCCTGCGGGCTCGAGGTGCGGGTGCCGTTCTGCGACCACCGCCTGGTGGAGTACGTCTTCAACGCGCCGTGGCGGACGAAGGTCTTCGACGGCCGGGAGAAGAGCCTGCTGCGGGCCGCCGTCCGCGACCTGCTGCCGGACGCGGTCGCCGACCGGCCCAAGAGCCCGTACCCGGCCATCCAGGACACCCGCTACCCGCGTGCCCTGCAGGCCGCGCTCGGCCGGCTCGCCGCCGACCCGGCCGCCCCCGCGGCCGCTCTGCTGGACCGCCGCGCCACCGCCGACGCGCTGGCGCCCGGCGCCGACCCGCAGTACGCCAGGGCCGCCACCGAGGTGGTGCTCGGCCTCGACGAGTGGCTGCGAACGTACGACCTGTCACTCGTGGTGTGAGACGGTGGGGATGATGTGTCGGCAGGGGGCCGTTCCGCCGTCCGGGGGAACTCCGTCGTCCGACGGTGCCGACACTTCACCGTTCGGCGGCAGCCGGTCCGTGCAATCGGCCCTGCCGCCGTCAGGATGGGTGTGCCGCCCGTCCGTCGTCGACCACCGGGGGAATCACCAGCATGCAGCCGCGGATCTTCGCGATCGTCACCGCCGTCCTGCTCGCCGTACTGGGGATCGGGGCGGTCACGGTCACCCGGTGGACGCCGGAGACCGCGCCCGCCGCGGCCGGCGCACCCGCCACCACCCAGGCCGCCCCCGGCGGCGGGGCCGCCCCCGCCGCCGCACCGACCGGCGACCCCGCGGTGTGGACCCGCAGCACCCTGCGCAACAAGCTGGTGGCGGAGATGGACGCCACCGACCCCGGCGTGGCGCTCGCCGACCTCGACAAGATCAGCAAGGAGAAGCCGTACACCGTGCGGTTCTGCCACCCGATCGCGCACGAGCTCGGCCACACGGCGGTGAAGCGGTACCACGAGGACTTCCAGAAGGTCATCTCCTTCCCGCACGAGACCTGCGCGGCCGGCTACCTGCACGGCGCGGTCGAGGAGATGCTCGCCGCCTCCAAGAACCCGCAGCAGGACATCCTCACGCTGTGCGCGCCCGCCAACACCGGGCCGTGCATCCACGGCGTCGGCCACGGGATCATGTTCGTCACCAAGCAGGACATCCCGTCCGCCCGCGACCTGTGCAACAAGTTCCCCACCACCAGCCGGCGGATCACCTGCTCCGAGGGCCTGTTCATGCAGCTCTTCGCCCCGGACGAGGAGGACGAGAAGGCCAAGGCGAACCTGCCCGCCGACAAGCTCGCCGCCGAACCGCTCTACCCCTGCCCCGAGCAGCCGGCCCTCTTCCAGTCCGCCTGCTTCTTCTACGCGCCGACCCTCTACCTCAGCTCGCACGACTACGCCAACCACCCCGAGGCCTTCGCCGGGGCCCTGAAGTGGTGCCTGAACGCACAGGCCGGCGGCGGCGCCAACGACTGCAGCCGCGGGGTCGGCTCGCGGACCATGAAGTACAACCTGGACCGCGCGGACTGGGCGGCCCAGCAGTGCGCCACCGCCGCCGACGCCTGGCAGCGCAAGGCCTGCGCCCAGGGCATGCTCAGCTACTGGACGGTCAACTACACCGAGTCCGGCGCCGCCGCCAAGCTGTGCTCGCAGATCACCGACAAGGAGATCGCCGGCTACTGCCGCTCCGCAGGCGGGCTCTCCAGCACCCTGGACTGAGTCGTACCCCTGGGGCGCGTGGGGGCACCTGAGTGGCTGCCTCACCTGTGCAGATGTAAGGAGCGTACGATCTCCATGCAGGTGCGCCGAGGACGCCGCGCCGCGGCTTCCCCACCCCACTGCTGGAGCGCACCGCCATGACGTCCGAGGAATTCCGCACCGCCGCCCGCGCCGCCGCCGACCTGGTCTCCGACTACCTGGAGGGCCTGCCCGGGCGGCCGGTCTGGCAGCCGATGGCCGACGCCGACCGCCGGGCCCTGCTCGACCTGCCGCTGCCCGACGCCGGCACCGACCTGGACGGGCTGCTCAAGACCATCGCCGAGCAGGTCATGCCCGCCCCCATGGGCAACGGCAACCCGCGGTTCTTCGGCTGGGTGAACTCCGCCCCGCAGCCCGCCGGCATCCTCGCCACCCTGGCCGCCTCCGCGATGAACCCCAGCTCGGCCGGCGGCGACCACGCCGACGTCCACCTGGAGCGGGCGGTGGTGCGCTGGATCGCCGAGCTCGTCGGCTTCCCGCACCCGGCCGGCGGCGGCCTGCTGACCTCCGGCACCTCGATGGCCACCATCGTCTGCCTCGCCGCCGCCCGGAACCGGGCCGCCCTGAAGGCCGGCGTGGACGTCCGCGAGGAGGGCATGGCGGCCCTGCCGCCGCTGGTCGGCTACGTCACCGGCGAGACCCACTCCTGTGTCCGCAAGGCCGCCGAGCTGCTCGGCCTGGGCAGCCGCCACCTGCGCACCGTCGGCACCGACGCGGACGGCCGGCTGGACACCGGCGCCCTGGAACGCGCGATCGCCGAGGACCGGGCGGCCGGCCGGCTGCCGTTCCTGGTCGTCGCCTCCGCGGGCACGGTCGGCACCGGCGCCGTCGACCCGTTCCACCCGATCGCCGACATCGCCGAGCGCGAGGGCCTGTGGCTGCACGTCGACGGCGCGTACGGCGCCTTCGGCGTGCTCGACCCGGCGATCGCCCACCGCTACGCCGGCATGGAGCGTGCGGACTCGCTCGCCCTGGACCCGCACAAGTGGCTCGGCGTGCCGGTGGACTGCGGCTGCGCACTCGTCCGCGACACCGACGGGCTGCGCGGCACCTTCAGCCTGGTCCCCTCCTACCTGCGCGACGAGGCGGCCGGCTCGCTCGGCTGGTTCTCCGAGTACGGCACCGAGCAGACCCGGCCGTTCCGCTCGCTGAAGGTCTGGGCGTCCATCGCCCACCGCGGACGCGACGGCGTGGCCGCGGACATCGCGCACACCACCGCCCTCGCCCGCCGGCTGGGCGAACTCGTCGAGGCCGAGCCGGAGCTCGAACTGCTCGCCCCGGTGGAGACCTCGATCGTCGCCTTCCGGCTGCGGCCCGCCGGGCTGGACGAGGAGGCCGTCGACCGGCTCAACCGCGAGCTGCCGGCCGCCGTCCAGCTGCGCGGCCGGGTGTTCGTGACCGGCGCGGTGCTGCGCGGCCGGGAGATGCTCCGCGCCTGCCTGCTCAACGCGACCACCACGGAGGCCGACATCCGGCTGCTCGTGGACGAAGTGCTGGCCGCGGGCGCGGAGCTGACGGGCCGTCCGGGCACCGACCGCACCTGCTGACGTGCCCCGATCATGCCACCGGGCACATCCCGGAGACATTTACCGTCAGGTCACGGGGGATTCGTGATCGTGAAACACCGGCGCGACACGATGGCTGCATGGACACTCGTGAACCCCTTGCGGCCACCGGCCCCTCGCGCGCCCAGCGGCGCGCCGCCCGTACCCACCGCTGGCGCAGAGAGACCGTCGAACTCGCGGCGGTCTTCCTCGCCGTCGCCACCGCCGACCTCGTCGCCAACGTCGTCGTGCACGGCCACGACGGCCCGGTGCTGCTCGTCGTGTCGGCCGTCGCCATGCTCGCCACGGCCGTGTTCCACGGCTGGTGGGCGCACCGGCGGCCGCACGGACCTCCGGCGCCCCACACCCATGCCCCGCCCGGGGAGGCCGCGGTGAGCGACCCCCTGGACGGCCTCGAGGCCACCGTGCTGTGGCGCATCCGGACGACCGTCGAGGACTCCCCCGGCAGCCTGGCCCGGGTGTGCACCGCGCTGGCCGTGCACCGGGTCAACATCATCTCGATGCAGTCCCACCCGCTGGCCGCCGGGACGGTCGACGAGTTCTTCGTCCGCGCCCCGGAGACCCTGGACCGCACCGAACTCGCCGCCGCCGTCGCCGCGGCCGGCGGCACCGACATCTGGACGGACCGCGCCGACGCGCACGACCTGGTGGACGCGCCCACCCACGTGCTGGCGCTCGCCACCCGCACCGCGCTGGACGCCGCCGAGCTGCCGGTCGCCCTGCGGCAGCTGTTCGGCCGCTGCACGATCCGGCAGTACCCCGACCGCGGACGGTCCACCCCGGCCGGCGTGGACGGGCACACCATGCGGCTGCCCGTCCCCGGCGGCGACCTCATCGAGCTGACCCGGCCGCACCTGCCGTTCACCCCGACCGAGTTCGCCCGCGGCCAGGCCCTCGTCGAACTGGACAGCCTGCTCGGCCCGCGGGTGCCCAAGGTCGAGGCCCGGCTCGCCCGGCCGGCCGGCGACCTGACCGTCCGCCGTGCCGAGCCCGGCGACAAGGACGCCGCACTGGCCATGCACGGGCGCTGCTCCTCCGACACCCTGCGCAAGCGCTACCACGGCCCGGTGAAGGACGCCGACCGCTACCTGGACCACCTGCTCGACCCGCGGCACGGGCAGACCCTCGCGGTGGAGGACTCCGACGGCGGGATCGTCGCCCTCGCCCACCTGATGTGGGACGACGACGGTGCCGAGGTCGCCCTGCTCGTCGAGGACACCTGGCAGCGGCAGGGCCTCGGCGTGGACCTGCTGCGCCGGATGTCGGCCCTCGCCCTGGAGGCCGGGGTGGCCACCGTGTACGCGGTCACCCAGTCCTCCAACACCGGGCTGATCTCCACCATGCGGAAGCTGGCGGCGCCGCTCGACTACCAGGTCGAGGACGGCACCCTGGTGATCACCGCCCACCTCGCGGAGGCGGCGGACAAGCTGCCGACCCCGTGGCCCACCCGCCCCGGCCGCTGAACCGGAGGCATCAGGAGCCGTCTTCAAAGGTGCTTGGGTGGTCACTTCAGGGGCGCGTGGGGGGAGGTTCCCCCCACGCGCCCCTCGTGGTGCACCCCCCAGCGCCCTGGGTGGTGCACCCGCAGCGCGCGGCCGGGGGTGCACGGTTGGGCCGAATGGATGGGCGCGAACGGGGGCCCGCCGGGAGCGGGGGCTGACGCCCCTTCAGCCCAGATATACCCCTTTCCAGGTAATTGTCTCATTTGCCGGGAAGGGAGATCGAACCGTGGCTGATGTCGATGCCGTGGTGACGGGCGCCGGAGGCTTCATCGGAGGGCACCTCACGGGTGCGCTGCTCGCCGAGGGCCTCACCGTGCGGGCCGTGGACCGCAAACCCCAGGAGGACTGGTACCAGGTCCACGCCGGGGCGCAGAACCTCGTCCGGGACCTCTCGCTCCGCGAATCCTGCGACGAGGCCATGGCCGGTGGTGCCGGCGAGGTCTACCACCTGGCGGCCGACATGGGCGGCATGGGCTTCATCGAGAGCAACAAGGCGGCCTGCATGCTGTCCGTGCTCTCCAGCACCCACATGCTGCTCGCCGCCCGCGATCACGGTGCGGGGCGGTACTTCTACTCCTCCTCCGCCTGCGTCTACGCCGCCGACAAGCAGACCGATGCGGACGTCCTCCCGCTGCGCGAGGAGGACGCCTACCCGGCGATGCCCGAGGACGGCTACGGCTGGGAGAAGCTCTTCTCCGAGCGGATGGCCCGGCACTTCCGGGAGGACTACGGCCTGACCACCCGCGCCGGCCGCTACCACAACGTCTACGGCCCGTACGGGACCTGGGACGGCGGGCGGGAGAAGGCCCCCGCCGCGGCCTGCCGCAAGGTCGCCACCGCCGTGCTCACCGGCACGGACCGGATCGAGATCTGGGGCGACGGCGAGCAGACCCGCAGCTTCACCTTCATCGACGACTGCGTGGCCGGCACCCTGCGGCTGGCCCGCAGCGCGAGCACCGAGCCGCTGAACATCGGCTCCGACCAGCTGGTGACGATCAACCAGCTGTACGCCCTGGTCGAGGAGGTCGCGGGCGTCCGGCTGAAGCACCGCCACATCCCCGGCCCGCTGGGCGTGCGCGGGCGCAACAGCGACAACACCCGGATCGCCAAGGAACTCGACTGGGCGCCGTCGATCCCACTGCTCGACGGCCTGGAGCAGACCTACCGCTGGGTCCACGACCAGGTGCGGGCCCGCCTCGACGGCCGCCCCTACCAGCGCTGATGGCGGCACTGCCGCGAGTGGACGTGCTGGGCGTCGGCATCAGCGCCGTGACGCCCGGCACCGCGGTCGAGGAGATCGGCCGCCGGGTGGAGACCGGGGAGCGCGGCTACGTCTGCGTCACCGGCGTGCACGGGGTGATGGAGTCGCAGCGCGACCCGGCGCTGCGGCGCATCCACAACGCCTCCGGGCTGACCGTGCCGGACGGCATGCCGATGGTGTGGGCCGGGCGCCGGGCCGGCGCCCCCGCGATGAGCCGGGTGCCGGGCCCCGCCCTGATGCTCGACGTCCTCGCCCGGGCCGCCGAACGGGGCTGGAGCTCGTACTTCTACGGCGCCGGGCCGGGCGTGCCGGAGCTGCTCGCCGAGCGGCTGTGCGCGCGCTTCCCCGGGCTGCGGGTGGCCGGCACGCACTCGCCGCCGTACCGGCCGCTCACCGCCGAGGAGGACGCCGAGATCGTCGGGCGGATCAACGACAGCGGTGCGGACCTGGTCTGGGTCGGCCTGTCGACGCCCAAGCAGGAGCGCTGGATGGCCGCGCACCGGCCGCTGCTGACGGCTCCCGTGCTGCTCGGCGTCGGGGCCGCCTTCGACCTCCACGCCGGACTGCAGCGCCCCGCCCCGGCGTGGATGCAGCAGCGCGGCCTGGAGTGGTCGTACCGTCTCGCCCGGGAGCCCCGCCGGCTGTGGCGGCGCTACCTGCGCAACAACCCCGAGTACCTGGCGCGGATCGCGCTTCGCCCGCCCCGGATGAGAGAGGCCGACTGACCGATGGGCCCGCTGCGGATCGCACTGGTGCACAGCTTCTACGCCTCCGCCCAGCCCAGCGGCGAGAACGAGGCCGTCCGGGACCAGGCGCGGGCGCTGCGGGCCGCGGGCCACGAGGTGACCGTGGTGGCCGCCCACACCGACGACCTGGCCCGCAGCAGGCTCTACCCGCTGCGGGCCGCCGCCACCGTCGCCACCGGGCGCGGTCGCTCCCCGGTCGCGGAGCTGCGGGCCTTCGGCCCGGACGTGGTGCACGTCCACAACCTGTTCCCGAACTTCGGCCGCGACTGGGTCCGGGACTGGCACGGCCCGCTGGTGGCCACCCTGCACAACTACCGTCCGCTGTGCGCCGGAGCCACCCTCTACCGGAACGGCTCCCCGTGCACCGCATGCCCGGACGGCGACCGCTTCGCCGGCGTCCGGCACGGCTGCTACCGCGAGTCGCGGCTCGCCACCGCCCCGCTCGCCTGGGCCAACCGCCGCGGTCCGGAGGGCGATCCGCTGCTGCACCGGGCCGACCGGCTGGTGCTGCTATCCGAGCTGAGCCTGCGCACCTACCGGCGGGCCGGGCTCGCGGCCGAACGCGCCGCACTGATCCCCAACTTCGTCGACGACCCGGCGCCCCCGCCGGTCGGCGGCACCGGGGAGCGGTGGCTCTTCGCGGGCCGGCTCACCGCCGAGAAGGGCGTCCTGGAACTGCTGGAGCGCTGGCCGGCCACCGAGCCGCTGGACGTCGTGGGCGAGGGCGAACTCCTCGACCGGGCGAAGGCGGCGGCCCCACGGTCGGTCCGCTTCCTCGGCCGGCTGGACCGCGCCGGGCTCCGCGGCCGGCTGCCCGGCTGGCGGGGGCTGGTCTTCCCCAGCCGCTGCCTGGAGGGCGCACCGCTGGTGCAGGTCGAGGCACTCGCCGCCGGACTCCCGGTGCTCGCCTTCGAGGGCTCGTCGGTCGCCGAGACCGTCAGGTCCCGCGGCACGGGCGCGGTGGTCTCCTGGGACGAGCCGCTCGGCCCCGTCCTCGCCTCCGCCGGCACCCGCTTCCCGGCCCTGCGGGCGCACTGCCGCCGGGTCTTCGAGGAGCACTTCACCGAGACCACCTGGCTGCGGAGCGTCGAGCACCTCTACCGCGAGGTCGCACCGTAGAGGTTGCACCGCGAGGTCGCACCGTAGAGGTTGCACCGCGAGGTCGCACCGTAGAGGTTGCACCGCGAGGTCGCACCGTAGAGGTTGCACCACGAGGGGCGCCGGGGGCGCGCTTCAGGCCAAAAGCCTGAGGAGCGCCCCCGGCGCCCCTCGTGGTGCCCTCAGTGCGCCCCGCGGCTGGTGATCACTGCGGGGATGGTTCGGAGCAGGATGCTGGCGTCGAGGCGGAGGGAGAGGTTCTCGACGTAGTGCAGGTCCAGTCGGAGCATCTCCTCCCACGGCAGGTTCGAGCGGCCCCGCACCTGCCACAGGCCGGTGAGGCCGGGCAGGACGAGCAGCCGGTCCCGGGCGCGCCCGGTGTAGTCGGAGTCCTCCAGCAGCAGCGGCCGCGGGCCGACGAGCGACATCTCCCCGCGGAGCACGTTGAGGAGCTGGGGCAGTTCGTCGAGCGAGAGCCTGCGCAGGTGGCGGCCGATCCGGGTGACCCGGGGATCGTCCCGCAGTTTGAACAGGTGGCCGTCGGAGTCGTTGCGCGCGGCCAGGGCGGCCCGTGCCGCGTGGGCGCCGAGGTGCATGGTGCGGAACTTCAGCATGCAGAAGGGCCTGCCGTGCAGGCCGGCGCGGACCTGGCGGAAGAGCACGGGGCCGGGGTAGGTGGCCTTGAGGAGCAGGAAGACGGCCGCTATGACCGGCAGGAACAGCAGGAGGAGCGACGTGGCGCCGACGATGTCGATCGCCCGCTTGGCGGGAGGCCTTCTGACCGATCGCCGTTCGGACGGCGGGCGCGGAACAGAGATCGCCACTTGACACCCCTTTAGGAGTAAAAGATGTCAGATAAACGTGAACAGGGACATTCCTGGCAATCACTCTCACACAGCAGGAAGAACCCTGCGGGTGCGGCACGCATCCTTTACTCCGGACGGAAGGCGGCGGTCCGATGGGCACGGCGGCGCGAACGGCAGGACACGGCGATTCGGGCACCGGACGGCCGGTCACCGAACGGGCCGACCAACGGTGACCGGCGCACCGGGGACTCCCCCGCCCGGTACACCGGAGGACGCGCCGGCCGACGCACCGTCACCGCACCGGCGCCGGAGGGTGCTGCGGCTGCTGGCCGTGGCGGTCGCCGCGGTCCTGGCCCTCACGATCGGCCTGGGCTGGTGGGCCTACGTCCGGCTGGACGGGAACCTCCGCACGGACACCGCGACAGAAAAGGCCCTCGCGGACCAGGCCGGCCTGCGGCCCAAGTCCTCCGGGAACGCCCAGAACATCCTGGTGATGGGCTCCGACTACCGTCCCGAGCTGGGCAGCGCGCGCTCCGACACCGTGCTGCTGGTGCACCTGGCCGGGGACGGGAAGCGCCTCCAGGTGGTCAGCGTGCCGCGGGACCTGATGGTGTCCATCCCGAGCTGCCCGCGGGCCGGCGGGGGCGCCAGCCGCGCCCAGTACGCGCAGTTCAACTGGGCCTTCGACCTCGGGGGCGCGGCCTGCACGATCCGCACCTTCGAGGACCTCACGGGCATCCGGGTCGACCACCACCTCGTCGTGGGCTTCGAGGGGTTCAGCCGGATCGTGGACGCGGTCGGCGGCGTCGAGGTGGACCTGCCCCGGGCGGAGCGGGACCCGAACGTGGGCCTCGACCTGTCCGCGGGGCCGCACCTGTTGCAGGGCACCGATGCGCTGGCCTACGTGAGGGCCCGCGAGTACGTCGGCGACGGCAGCGACACCAACCGGATGACCCGCCAGCAGGCCTTCCTCGGCCTGCTGGCGGCGAAGCTGCGCAGCAGCGGGACGCTGTTCAACCCCGCCCGCCTCTATCCGGTGCTGGACGCCGTCACGTCCTCCATCACCGCCGACTCGGAGCTGGACTCGCTCGGCAAGCTGTACGACCTGGTGACGCGGCTCCGCGCCGTCCCGGAGGGCCAGGTGGACTACCGGACCGTCCCCCGCAAGCCGTACACGGCGGACCCGGACCGGGACGTGCCGGACGAGCCCGCCGCCTCCGAGCTGTTCCGGTCCCTGCGCGAGGACCGCTCCCCGCCGCCCGACCCGGCGAAGGGCTGACGCGGACTCAGGGGCCGCCGTGCCGCCGCCGGGCGTGGCGCAGCACGGCGCCCGCCACCAGGGCCCCCGCACTGCGGGGCCGCAGCCACTGCTCGTCGAAGCGGTCCGCGGCACCGAACGAGTCGTACTTGTAGGACTCGTCCCCGCGGAGGAAGTCGAAGGTGCGTGCGCCCAGGGCGGTGGCCTCCGCGATCGTCCGGTCGAGGAGGACGGTGCCGAGGCTCAGCCGGGCGTAGGCCGGGTCCCAGCCGCCGTTGTAGTAGGCGAAGGTGTCCTGCCAGAGGAAGCCGTAGACGGCGCCGACCGGGGTGCCCTCACGTTCGGCGACCAGGGCGGCCGGTCCGTGGTCGGCGTCGGCGCGGGCCTGGAGGCGCAGGTGGAGCGGGCGGCGGTGCGGGCCCAGGGCGGTCACCGCCCCGCGGTGGTCCTGCCGGAGGCGGTGCAGGGCGAGCACCGCGTCGAGCAGTTCGGCGGTCATGTCCTGCGGCCCGACCCAGCGGAAGGCGATCCCGGCCTCGGCGAGCTGCCGCTCGCGGCGTCTCATGAGACGGCGGAAGCTTGCGGAGCCGACGGCGACCCCGGTGCCGATCTCCAGCCGGGGGCAGGTGGTCCGGGCGATGCGGCGGGAGCCGGCGGGCAGCAGGGCGGTGTCGCCCTCCGGGTCCATGGCGGGAAGCCAGAGGCTGCTGCCCCGGGTGCGTCGGCGCAGCCATGCCCGGACCTCCTCGCGCCGGTGCAGGGCGACGGGGAGGAGCCCGTGGTCCGCGCCGTCGGCGTCCGCCCCCAGCAGGGTCCAGAACCTCACCGGGAGAGGGATGCGCGGATGGAGCCTGCCCCTGGTGCGGGCGAGCGGCACCACCGCCTCGGGCCGCCCGTCCGGTCCGGTCCAGAGTGCGACCTCGGCCGCCGCGGCGGCGGCCGGGTCCATGGCCTCCCAGGTGCCGAGCACCCAGTCGGGCGTCGTGAAGTAGGAGGAGCCGGGAACGGCGGCGACGAGGTCCCGCCAGCCCTGCTCGTACGGTGCGAGCGCGGCCGGGGTCCGGTGGATCTCGAAGCCGTCGGCCCGTGCGGGCGCGCCGGGCTGCGCGGCGGTCCGCGGGCTCACCGGCGCGCGTCCCGGAGCAGGTCGACGAGCCCGTCGGCGAAGCGGCGGCTCATCTCCTCCACGGTGTAGCGCGCCGCGTCCTTGCGGCACTCCTGCCGCATGGCGCCGAGCTCCGCCGGGCTGCCGAGGAGGCCGGCCACGGCGTCCGCGTACTGCTGCACGTCGTCCGGTGCGACGAGGGCGTTGCGGCCGTGCTCCAGGTACTCGAACTCCGGGGCGTGCCAGGGCCACGGGGTGGTGACGACCGGGGTCTCCAGGACGAAGGAGTCCACGGCGCACAGGCCGACCAGCCCGGGCATGAGCAGGACGTCCGACACCGCCCCCAGCAGCGCCTTGCGGGTGCCGAACACCGGCCCCAGCGGCACCACGACCCGGCTGCGGGACGCGGCGGCCTCCACCAGGTCCTGCTGCTCACCGGCGCCTGCGACCAGCAGCCGGAAGCCGGGCAGCCGCTCGGCGACGGCCTCGGCCGCCGCGACGAGGAAGGGAATGCGCTTGCTGGAGCTCAGCGCGCCGACGAACAGCCCGGTGCGGCCCGCGGTGAGGCCGTGCTCGGCGCGCAGGGCGGCCAGCTGTTCCTCCGTCACCCTGCGGTAGGCCTCGCCCAGCGCCGTGGTGTCGACGGCGTTCTGCACCACCGTCACCCGCTGCCGGGGGAAGCCGTGCTCGGTCACCGCGCGCGAGCCGCCGTCGGTGTAGGAGAAGAACCAGCGGGCGCGTCGAGTGAGGGCGAACTTGAGCGACTGCTCCAGCCGCGACTGCGGGGCGGTGTAGGTCCGGCCGTGGTCCCACATCGCGACGGCCGGACCGCGGCCGGCGAGCTGCCGCAGCAGCATCGGGTACAGCTCCAGGTTGCGCAGGGACTGGTCCACCACCAGGACGTCCGAGGTGCGGGCCAGGGAGCCGAGCCGTTTGTGGACCAGCGGGCGGCCCGCGACCCACAGGCTGGACTGCCGCAGCCGCACCGCGCCGTCCATGTCGATCACGTCCCGGCGGGCGCGCTGGTCCCGGCTGTAGGGCTCGCCGTACGCGACGACGAGGGCGATCCCGCGGGCGTCGAGGTCCTCCTCGAGCCGTCGGTAGAAGGAGCGCCGGAACTCGGAGAGGAAGGGCACGACCAGGGCCACCTGTGGGCGCCCGGCCGGGTGGCGTGTCGCCGGAAACTTTCTTTCCATAATGGATAAATTGCCACAAACCGGCCGTGACGGGATGTCAGAGGCCCGCCACTCGCACGGGAAAGACACATTAGGAGCAGTCATGCAGCACACTGCGCTGACCCGGCGGATCGCGGCCAGCCCGCTGGCCCCCCTGGCCACGTTCCCGATCCGGCTGGCGGCCGTGGCCCGCCACAACGCCCAGGCCGTGAAGCAGTCCGCGTCCTGGCTCGTCCGCTCGCGCGAGCACGTGCACTACACCTACGACCTCGAGCCGCTCAACCTCGAGCACCTCTCCTGGTTCGTCGCCACGGCGACGGGCAGCCCGGTAGAGGAGATCCGCGGCTACCTGGCCGAGGTGCAGGAGGACGAGCAGCTGCGTCGGGTCGTCGCCGCGCGCCTGGCACGGAGCGAGCGGAACGCCACCACCGACCCGGTGGTCCGCTACGGCCGCCGGATCGGCTGGTACGCCTTCGTCCGGGCGCTGCGGCCGGAGTTCGTGGTCGAGACCGGCACCAACCGGGGCCTGGGCAGCGCGGTGATCGCGGCGGCTCTGCTCAGGAACGGCAGCGGCCGGCTGGCCACCGTGGACATCGACGACCGTGCGGGCGAGCTGATCGTGCCCCCGTACGACAAGGTGGTCGACCATGTGATCGGCGACTCGCTGGAGTTCCTGGCCGGCCCGGTCGTGCGGCAGCACCCGATCGACCTGCTGTTCGTGGACACCGGCTGGACGCCGGAGCACGAGCGGGCCGAGCTCGCCGCCGCGACGCCGCTGCTGTCCCCGGGCGCCGTGGTGCTCGCGACGAAGACGTACTGCTGGAGCGAGCTGCCCCGCTGGGCCGAGGAGCAGCGGCGGGAGTTCCTGCACTTCAGCGAGAAGCCCCGTGACCACTGGTACCGGGGCGTCGGCATCGGGGTCTCGTTCCCGGCCCTGGTCCGCGCGTGAACCCGGCGGTCCGGGCGCGGCTGGTCGGCTGGTACCTGCGCTGGGACGCGTGGCAGGGCGCCGACCGCGCCCTGCGGCGCTCGCCCTTCCAGGCGTGGTTCCGCCGCCGCTCGGCCGGCCGGCTCGCCGTCCTCGGCTACCACGGGGTCGAGGACGCGGCGGCGTTCGGGGCGCATCTCGACCTGCTGCAGCGCCGCTTCGTCCCGGTCTCGCTGGAGCAGGTCGAGGCGGCGGTGCACGGCGGCCGGCCGCTGCCGCCGCGCAGCGTGCTCGTCACCTTCGACGACGGCGACCACAGCGTGCACAGCCGGGGCCTTCCGATGCTGGCCGCCCGGGGCATCCCCGCGGTGTGCTTCGTCATCCCGGGGCTGGTCGGCACCGACACGCCGTTCTGGTGGGAGGAGGTCGAGCACCTGGTCCGGCACGGCGCGCGGACCGACCGCCTTCCGCCGGCCGCGCCGGAGGCCACCGCCCACACGCTGAAGCTGCTCCCGGAGGGCGAGCGCCGGCTCGCCCTGGCCGAGCTGCGGGCCACTGCCGCCGTGCCCGCGCCGCGCCGGCGCCAGCTCAGCGGCGGCGAGCTGCGGGAGCTGGAGGCGGCCGGGGTCGTCATCGGCAACCACACCCTGACCCACCCCTGCCTCGACCGCTGCGACGACGAGCAGGTCCGGACGGAGGTGCTGGAGGCGCACCGGCAGCTGACGGACCTGCTCGGCCGCCCGCCCGCCGCCTTCGCCTACCCCAACGGGAACACCGACGAGCGGGTGCACCGCATCCTCCAGCAGGCCGGCTACCGCACCGGGTTCCTCTACAACCACCGGCTGGCGGACCCGTCGGCCCTGCACCCGCTGCGGATCGACCGGCTGGTGGTCTCCACCCGCACCAGTACGGACCGGCTGGAGACCATCCTCTCCGGCTTCCATCCCGCCCTGTTCCGGGCGGGACGGGCGCTGGCGCGCACCGCCGCCCGGGCGGGTCAGTCGCTCAGCGGCAGGCCCTGACGGATCATCAGCGCGGCGGCGGCCCGGCGCACGGCCCGGTCGATCCGCGCGGCGCACGTCCGCAGCTCCTCCACCGGACGGCCGTCCGGGTCCGCGATGTCGTCGGCCCCTTCCGCGACCGGAGGAGTGCGGCCCCGCAGTGCGGCCGCCCGCGCCACCACGGCGCGGGGGCCGCCCTCCGGCTCCTCCGGACCCGCCGCGTCGGCGAGGCGGACGAACTCCTCCAGCGCGAAGCAGCGCCGCAGCGCCACGGGGTGCAGGCGCACCGCCGCGTCGCGGTGCTCCCGGGCGAGGCCCAGCACCAGGTCCGCCGAGGCGACCAGGCCCGCGGTCAGCCGCCTGGTCGCGAATGCGTCGGCCGTGCCGCCCAGTTCCTCCAGGACGGCGGCCGTGCTCGGCGGCACCGGCAGGCCGGGGCGCGCCAGCGTCCCGGCACTGCCGACCCGGACGCCGCCGTCGGACGGGCCGGTGTGCGCGGCGAACAGCCGCTCCCCGATCGGGGAGCGGTAGAGGTTGCCGGTGCAGACGAACAGCACCTCGAAGCGGGTCACTTGGCGGCCTTCACCGCATCGGCCGCGGTGTCCTCGCCGAGCTTCCTGGGCGCCACCAGCAGGTCGCCCGCGACCTGCTCGCCGTACCCGTAGCCGTACCCGTACCCGTAGCCCTCGTTCTGCAGCTTGGCCATGCTCAGGACGCCGCCGAGGACGGGCGCGCCGACCGAGCGCAGGGACTCGACGGCCGCCTGCACCCGTTCCCCGGGCGTGCGGCCGGCCCGTACGACGAAGACCGCGCCGTCGACGGCGTGGGCCAGCCCCACCGTGTCGGCGACGGGCAGCAGGGGTGCGCTGTCCACGATGACGGTGTCGAAGTCCCGGGCGAGGTCGGCGAGGACCTGTCCCATCCGGTCGGAGGCGAGGAGTTCCGCCGGGTTGGGCGGGACGGGCCCGGAGGTGAGCACCTTCAGGCCGGCGTCGCCCCACTCCTGCAGCACCTCTCCGACGGCCGCCTGGCCGATCAGCACGCTGGTCAGGCCGGCGTCCTGGACGAGTCCGAAGGTCTTGGCGACGCACGGGTTGCGCAGGTCGGCGTCGACCAGGCAGATCCGGCCGCCCGTCTCGCAGAGGGAGAGCGCGAGGTTCGCGGCGGTGTTGGTCTTCCCTTCGCCCGGCAGCGGGCTGGTCACCATGATCACCCGGGGCTTGCGGTCCACCTGGGCGAACTGCAGGTTCGTCCGCACCAGCCGGAAGGCCTCGGCCCGTGCACTGTGGGCGACCGGGCCGACGGCGAGCGGGTTGTCCGGCGCGGCCTTGTCGAAGGGCACGGACCCGAGCACCGGCAGCCCGGTGGCGTTGCCGAGCGCGTGGGCGGTGCGCAGCGTGGTGTCGAGGGTCTCCCGCAGCAGAGCGAGGCCGACACCGGCCAGCAGGCCGGCGAGCAGGCCGGCCGCGGCGTTGAGCACGGGCTTCGGGGAGAGCGGCGCGCCGGGTGTCCCGGCCGTCCGGGTGATGCCGATGTGGACGGGGGCGGTGCCCTGCCCGGGCGGTGTCTCCAGGCTGACGATCTGTCGGCCGGCCTCCTCGGCCACGCCGTTCGCGATCCGCGCGGCCTGCACCGGGTCGGTGTCGGTGACGGTGATGTCGATGAGCACCGTGTTCAGCTTGGCGTTGGCGGAAATGCGCCCGGACAGTTCGTTCGCCGTTGTCTTCAGCCGCAGCTTCTTGACGACGGGGCCGGTGATGCGGGGGCTCGAGATGATGTCGGCATAGGACTGGACCCGCGCCTGGGAGAACGCGCTGCCCTGGTTGAGTTCCGAGATGTCGCTGGTGGCGCGGGTAGAGACGAAGATCTGGCTGCTCGCCTGGTACTGCGGCGTGGAGACGGCCGTCACGGCGATCCCGGCGCCGAGGCCTGCCAGCGCCAGGAGCGTGACGGACAGCCAGCGTCGCGCCATGGTCCTGAAAAATCCACGCAGATCCAACGTGCACCCCTTCGGGTTGTTCCGGTCGTGGCATCCGGGGCGGCCCGGACTCTGCACCAAGGCATGAGATATCCCCTTAGGGAGCTTAAACACTTTTGACCGTATTTCGGGTCAGCCGCTCTCACCCTGTCGAGGAGTGTCTGTGCGCCGCAGCACCACCACCGTGGCCCCCCGCCTGGCAGCAGTCGCCTCGTGGGCGGTCGCCCTGGGCCCGGCCTTCTTCGCCGTCGTGCTGTCGCCGCGCAGCTCCACGGACTCCGGCGCCCCACCGGGATGGGACCTCCCGTCCGTCCAGGAGGGCCAGGCCGCCTGGCAGTTGCAGCTCGGCATGGTCTACGTGCTCGGCACCATGGCGCTGCTCGCCGGCGTGCTGCTGTGCGCCCTGGCCGGGCCCCGCCGGCCCGGCGGTCCCGTCGGTCCGGCCCTGGTCGCAGCGGCGGTCGGCATGTACGCCGGCCCGGTACTGTCCGCCCTGTTCGGAGGACACGGCGGCGCGGACGACTGGCGGCTCTACCTCGCCCCGCTGGCCGTCGCGGCCCTGTACGCGGCGCCGCCGATCCGGCCCGCCGCGATGCTGCGCCGGCTGCGGGCGATGCTGCGGGTCTACACCTGGGGCAGCCTGGGCGCGCTGGCCGTCGCGCCGGACTGGGCGCTGGCCGCAAGCCCCATCGTGAACTTCCGGCTGCCCGGGCTCGGCTCCTCGCGCCTGGTCGGCGTCACCACGCATCCGATCCTGCTGGGTGTCATCGCCTCGGTGGCCCTCGCCGTGGAGCTGGCGCCGCTGTACCGCGGCCGGCTGTGGCCGCTGCACGGCGCCGCGGCGGCGGCCGTCCTGGTCCTGGCCCAGTCCCGTACCGCGTGGCTGGCGGCGCCGCTGGGCCTGCTCTTCCTGTACCGCCGCGGGGTGCAGGACCGCGTCCACCCGCTGCTGCGCCGGGGGCTGGTGCTGGGCATCGCGGCCTGCGGGGCCGTCCTCGTGCCGGCCCTGGTGAAGGGGGCCGGGCAGGTGCTGTCGGACCGCGAGGTCAGCACCCTGCACGGGCGGACGGCGGTCTGGGACATGGCGATGAGCGCCTTCCGCTCGGACGTCCTGCTCGGCTACGGCCCCACGCTGTTCACCGACCGCTCCTCCCCCGTCCAGGGCGTCTACTCCCATGCCCACAGCCAGCTGCACCAGACGCTCGCCACCTCCGGGCTGGTCGGCGCCGTCGGCCTGCTGCTGTTCGCGGTGGCGTTGGTGGCGGCCGCCGCCCGCACCGCGCGTGCCGGTGCCGGACTGCCCTGGGCGCTGCTGGCCATCACCGTGGCCACCTGTGTGACCGAGGCGCCGCTGCGCGGCGTCGACTTCAGCCCGTTCCTGCTGCTGGTCCTGGTGCTCGTCGCCGTGCTGCTCGCCTGCTCTCCCGGATCACCCGCATCGCTGCCCGGCCGGCGGCAGCCCGGCCCCGGCGAGGGCCCGGCCCTGCACGGCGCGGGCGCGGCACCGCCTGCGACACTCGCCGACGGAGCCGCGCCAATGAACTGATGCTCCGCCACTTCCTGCGAAGCTGGCGCGATGACCCTGCTGCACAGCGCGCGGAGCGCCGTCCGACGACTGGGCCTCGACGTTGCGCGCTACCCCGACGACTGCCCCGACCACCCGGTCGCCCGCCTGCTGCGCCACCACGGCGTGGACGTCGTCCTCGACGTCGGCGCGCACACCGGGCACTATGCCTCCCGGCTGCGCGTCTGCGGCTACCGCGGACGGATCACCTCCTTCGAACCGATCGGCGAACTCCACCGGCAGCTGCTCCGGCGGGCGGCCGGCGATCCGCGCTGGAACGCCGTGCGGTGCGCGCTCGGGGAGCGGCCCGGCACCGCGGCGATCAACGTCGCGGGCAACGCCGGCGCGAGCAGCTCGCTGCTGCCGATGCTGGGGCTGCACGCCGAGGCCGCGCCGGAGAGTGCGTACGTCCGGACGGAGGACGTCGAGGTGCAGCGCCTCGACGCGCTGTGGCCGAACCTCGTGGCCGAGGGCGAGCGGGCCTTCCTCAAGCTGGACGTCCAGGGCTTCGAACGGCAGGTGCTGGCCGGGGCCGGGGAGCGCATCGCCGACTGTGCGGGGCTGCAGCTGGAGATGTCCCTGGTGCCGCTGTACGCCGGCGGGATGCTCTACCGGGAGGCCCTGGACTGGGCCCGGGACCGGGGCTTCGCCCTGATGCACGTCCTGCCCGGGTTCAGCGACGGCCGAACGGGTCGGATGTACCAGTGCGACGCGGTGCTGTTCCGCGAATAGCGCGACACCTCGGAGTGTCGGCGGGACGCGGGGGCACCCGGTGGCCCATGTTCGTCCTGTGGAACAACTCCGTATCGCGGTGCTGATGACCTGTCACAACCGTGCCCCGAAGACGCTGGCCGCGCTCGCCTCGCTGCGCAACCAGCGCGGCCTGCCGGCGGGGACGGTCCTGTCCGTCCACCTCGTGGACGCCGGCAGCACCGACGGCACGGCCCGGGCGGTCGCGGAGAACTTCCCCGAGGTCGAAGTGGTGACGGTCGGCCAGGACGTCTTCTGGGGCGAGGGGATGCGGACCGCCAGCCGGTGCAGCGCCCGCGGCGGCCTGCCGCCCTGGGACCACCAGCTGTGGCTCAACGACGACGTGCAGCTCACCGCCGACGCGCTCGCCGACCTCCTCGCCACCGCCGAGCAGGTCGGCGACGGGGCCGTGGTCGTGGGCGCGCTGCATTCCACGGACGGGGCCCGCACCACCTACTCCGGCCGGCGGCGGACCCTGCCCCGCTGGCACCCGCGCTCGCACGCCTTCTCGCTCGTCGACCCCACCGGGGCGCCCGAGCCCTGCGACACCTGCAACGGCAACGTGGTGCTCGTCCCGCGCAGCGTGCGCGAGCGGCTCGGCGACATCGACCGCAGGTTCCGGCACTCGATGGGCGACTTCGACTACGGCCTCAGGGCCCGGCGGGCCGGAATCCCGCTCTGGGTCACCCCGCGGTACGTCGGCGCCTGCGACACCAACCCGCCGCTGAGCGGCTCCCGGGAGCCCGGCATCGGGATCCGCGAGGCACTGCGACGGGTGGTCTCGCAGCGCGAGCTGCCGCCCGCGCAGTGGTGGGCCTTCTGCCACCGGCACCTGTGGCCGTGGGCGCCCCTGCTGATGGTCGCGCCCTACGCGCGGACGACGCTGGCCGCGGCCCTGGACCGCGCCCGGCGGGCCTGACGTGCTCGCCGGGTTCACCGCGCAGAGCGCACTCCTGGCGGCGGCGGCCCTCACCACGGCCGTCGCCGTGGTGCTGCTCTTCGTCCGTTCCGCCGCCTTCGGCGTCTGCACGCTGGCCGGCGGCCAGGCCTGGCTGGTGCTGGCGCGGGGCCAGGTGCCGGTGGTGAGTGCGGGGATCAGCCTCTACCCGCTGGACCTGCTGACCGTGTGCGCCGGGATCGCCGCCGTCGTCTCCGTGGTGCGCCGCCCGATCAGGCCGGCCCCGGGCCACGTCGCCCTGGCAGTGCTGGGCCTGCTGGTGTCGGCGTCCGTCGTCAGCGGGATGGCGGCGTACGGAGTCGAGGGAGCCGGGAACGAGGCCCGGGTGTACTTCCTCCACGCACTCGGAGCGGCCTGCTACACCGCCACCGTGCGGTCGGACAGGTCGCTGGACCGGCTGGTCGTCCGGCTGTGGGCGGTCCTGGCCTGCGTCTACTGCCTGGCCGCGGTGTTCTGGTGGAGCCGGCTGGGGATCGGCAGCAACTCCACCTCCGTCCTGGTCGACGGCCGGATGGTCAACTCCCGCCCGGTGGACGCCGCTTCGGCCCTGGTCGTGGCGCAGGCGGCGGTCATGCTGCTGTGCAACCCGCTCGGCTCGCCCGGGGGCCGGCTGCTGGCCGGCCTGCTGCTGCCGGTCGTGGTGCTGCTGCAGCACCGCACCGTGTGGTTCGCCGCGCTCGTGATGGTGGCCGGCTGGCTGCTGTTCCGTCCCGCGAGGGCGGGGCTCAGGGCGGCCGGGATCACCCTGGCGGTGCTGCTCGCCGCGACCGCCCTGCTGCTCCTGTCGCTCTCGCCCGGCGCCGGCCTGACCCGCAACCTGGCCTCCTCGGCCACCAACGAAGACACCCTGGAGTGGCGCATCGACAGCTCGAACCTGCTCGTCGGCCGGCTGAACGGCGTGACGGACTGGCTGTTCGGCCTGCCCTTCGGCTCCGGATTCGACCGGCTGCTGTACGGACACGTCGTCGAGAGCCAGCCGCACAACTTCTACCTGCACCTGCTGCTCAGGGTCGGCCTGGTGGGGCTCTGCGCCGCCGTCTGGCTCGTCCTCGCCGTGCTGCACCGCACCACGTACCGCACCCCGATGGGGCTGGCGATGTGGCTGTCCGTGGCCGGCATGGCCTGCTTCTGCATGGCGTACGCCATGCCCTTCGAGCAGAGCCTGCTGATCGGCCTGCTGCTGAGAGGGCCGACGGCGCCGCGCACCCTACGGCGGTCCGCATCGGCGGGACGGTCCCTGCGTCTCCGGGCGGCCGCCGCATGAGCACCGTCCGCGCCGTCCCCGAGGCCCGCAGCGCACTCGCGGCCCTGGTCTGGAACTACGGCGGCGCCGCCGCCAACACCGTGCTGCAGATCGTCTACACCGCCTACACCGCGCGCACCGTGCTGAGCAGCGCGTACGGCGCGCAGGCCACCGCGCTGGGCGTCCTCCAGGTCCTGACGCTCTTCTCCAACGCCGGACTGGCCACCTACCTGCTGCGGAGCGAGGACCTCACGCGTCAGGCGCTGCGCACCGCCCGGCGGATCTCCGCCGTCACCGGAGCGCTGAGCTGCCTGGCCGTGCAGGTCACCGCAGGCCCGTGCGCCGCGCTGTGGCACCTCCCGCTGATGGAGCCTCTGCTGCGCATCCTGGGCCTGCAGTTCCTCGTCCTGCCGTCCGCGGCGGTCGCCACGGCGGCGCTCCGCCGGTGCGGGCTGGCCCGGGCGTCCGTGGCGGCCGACCTCGGCGGCCAGCTGGGCGGGATGGTCACCGGCGCGCTGCTGCTCGGCCTCGGCTGGAATCCGTACGGGATGGCCGCGGCGTTCCCGGCGGCCTCCGCCTGCACGCTGCTCGTCGCCACCGCCCGGCTGGCCCGGGCGGACCTCCCGGACGGACCGGACGTCCCGGCCCGGTCGATGATCGGGCTCTCGGGCACGTTCACCGGCTACGGCCTGGTGCAGACGGCGGCCCTGCAGTCCCCGCTCTGGCTGACCGCCCGGCTGCTCGGCCCTGCCGCGGCCGGCCAGTTCTCCCGGGCCTCGCTGACCGTCGCGATCCCGCTGAACCTGCTGTGCCAGAGCCTGCACCACGCGGCGACGCCCGTCCTGGCCCGGGCCCACGGCCAGGGGCTGCCGCTGGCGCCGAAAGTACGGGACATGCTCAGCGCCGCTTCCGGCCTGGCGTTCATCCCGTTCGGCGCCGCTGCCGGCCTCGGCCCGTCCGCCCTCGCGGTGCTCCTGGGCCCCGGCTGGGAGACCGCCTCCGAGCTGGTACCGCTGCTGGCCCTGAACGCCGCCCTCTACTTCCTCTGCTCGATCGGCTACGCCATCGACGAGGTCCGCAAGGCGCTGCGCGGACTGCTGGTCGTCCAGACCGCCGTCGCCCTGTCCGTCCTCCTCGCCGTCGGCGCCGCCACCTGGATGCGCAGCCTCGCGCTCGTCCCCGCCGCCATGGCCGTCGGCCCCGCCGTCGGGCACGCCCTCCAGCTGGCCGGCTGGCACCGGGCGGGCCTGGTCGAGGTGCCGGCCGTCCTGCGTGCGCACCTGGTCCATGCGGTGATCGGCTGCTCGCTCTTCCTGGCGGCGCACACCGGCGCGCGGTACGGGCACACCGCGCCGGGCTCCACCGCACTCGGGCTGCTCGCCCTGCTCCCCGTCACCGCCTGCTGGCTCCTCGTGCGCCGGAACGTGCCCGTCTTCGCCATGGCCGCGTCGCACGGCCTGCTCCCCCGACCTGCCCGCACCGGCCGCCTCTGAGGTGGAAGGACCACCATGCACATCGGGTTCACCGGACCGATCTCGCTCGCCCCGCTCGCCGACCGCCTCGGCTGCCGACCGCCGACCACCTACGCCGTGCCGTACACCGGCCTGCTCGCCGGCACCTGGCTCGACCAGGGCCACCGGGTCACCGTGTACGCGCTCGGCGCGGTCGAGCGGCCCTGGGTCCGCACATCGGGCCCGCTGACCGTCGTCGTGGTGCCCATGCGGGCGCACGCCCGGCACTACCTGCGCGACTTCTTCCGGGTCGAACGGGAGGCCCTCGTCCGCGAGATGCACGCCCGGCCCGCCGACGTGATCAGCGCCCACTGGACGTACGAGTTCGCCCTCGCCGCGGCCCGCAGCGGGATGCCCGCCTTCGTCACCGCCCACGACGCCCCGCTGCGCTGTGCCTGGGAGGAGGGCCTCAGCCCGTACCGCTGGCTGCGCAACACCCTTGCCGTGCCCGCCGTCCACCGGGCCACCGCGCTGAGCGGCGTCAGCCCGTACACGGCCCGGCACCTGCGGCGGGTCCTGCGGGCACCCGTGCCCGTCCGGGTCATCCCCAACGGCGTCCGGCTCGCCGGCATGCCGAGCGCGCCTCCCCCTGCGGCCACCGCCGCACCGGTCTTCGCCACCGTCCTCAACGGCTGGGGCCCGCTGAAGAACGGCCAGGCCGCGCTCCGGGCCTTCGGCCTGACCCGGAGCCGCCTTCCGGCCGCCCGGCTGCTGATGTTCGGCGAGGGGTTCCAGCCGGACGGCACCGCCGCCGCCTGGGCGGCGGGCCAGGGCCTCACGGAGGGAGTGGAGTTCGTCGGCCCGACCGGCCACGGCGAGCTGCTCGAGCGCCTCGCCGCGGAGGCGACCGCCCTGGTCCATCCCTCGCGGCTGGAGGCCTGCCCGATGATCCTCCTGGAGGCCATGGCCGTCGGGGTCCCGGTCCTCGCCGGTCGCCGCAGCGGCGCGGTGCCCTGGGTCCTCGACGAGGGACGGGCCGGCGTCCTGGTCGACATCGACTCCCCCCGGGAGATCGCGGACGCCATGGTGGAACTCGGCCGCAGCACCGCCCTGCGGACCCGGCTGGCCGCCGCCGGCCGCAGCCGGGTGCACCGGCACTTCGACCTCGACACGGTCGCCGACACCTACACCCGCTGGTTCCGGACGGCCGCCTGACCCGGCTCGGGCCGACCATAAGGGGCGCGTGGCGACGCCACAGCGCCCCTTATGCCCGGGCCACCAGTGACTTGGGCAGGCCCGCGAAGCGCTCGAACCAGATGTGCGAGTCGGGGAAGTACGACCGCATCTCGGTGGCCGACAGCAGCTCGACCTCGGCAACGTCCGTCACCGCCTGGGCGGGGCCGTCGGACCGGATGTGCCCGTGCGGCCAGTGCTGGGAGATCGCGACCCTCACACGGAACGGCAGGAACTGCATGCCGGGGAACACCCAGTGCGGCTCGATCGGGAAGTAGCGGTACGGGGTCTGCACCCAGTGGTGGCCCGCCCGGGTCTGCACCGCCTCGGCGAACCGCTGCCGGCGGCTGTGCCCGCCGACGTGCTCCACCAGCGAGTTGGAGTACACCAGGTCGAAGCGCTCGTGCGCCAGGGACGGCGGCAGCTCGCAGGCGTCGGCGACCACCGCCGTCAGGCCGGGCTCGCCGTGCCGTGCGGTGGCCGGGTCCAGATTGACCGTCACCACGTGGGCCGGGCGGCAGGGTGCCGCTCGCCAGGAGTCGGGGGTGCCGCCGAGGTCGAGCACCCGCATCTCGGCGAGGTCCGGGAAGCAGCGGAGGAGTTCCGTCCAGCGGCGGGCGCGTGCCGCGTGCGAGAGCGAGCCGGGCTTGTCCGGATCGGCGATCATCGTCTTCAGCATCCCGGTCTCCGTTCCTCGGTGGGCCGGGCCAAGTCTGGCGCGCCGCACCCGGGCCGCCGCTCCATTGCTCCAACGGTGGCATGTCTGCGGCCCTCCCGGCCGGGGCGGACCCTTCTCCTCCCGGTGCGGCCCTAGTGTGCGCCGCATGAGAACAGACGAGTTCGCCGAACGCTACCTGTCCGGCCGCGAGTTGTGGGGGGACGACTTCGACCCCGCGCAGATCGAGGAGTGGTTCGACGACGAACGCGAGGCGTACGCGAACCTGGGAGCGGCGTCCTCCAACTCGGAGGAGTACGGCTACAGCGGGTTCAACCGCCAGTACGGCTTCCGGTACCTCCCCGACCGCCGCTTCCCCCGCGCGCTCGGGCTCGGCAGCGCCTTCGGCGGTGAGTTCCTCCCCGTGCTGGACAGGATCGACGACATCACGATCCTGGAACCCTCCGCGCACCTCCGCTCGGCCGACCTGCGGTCGACGCCCGTGCGGTACGAGGACCCCCTCCCGTCGGGCGACATGCCGTTCCCCGACCGCAGCTTCGACCTCGTCCTCTGCTTCGGCGTGCTGCACCACATCCCCAACGTGTCCAAGGTCGTCCGGGAGATCGGCCGGGTGACGGCCCCGGGCGGCTGGGTGCTGATCTGCGAACCCGTCGTCTCCATGGGCGACTGGCGTTCGGCCGACCGCCCCGGGCTGACCAAGCGCGAACGCGGCATCCCGCGACACCTGCTGGAGCGGGCCGTCCGCGAGGCCGGGCTGTCGATCCGGTCGAGCCTCTTCTGCGCGGCCGCGCCGACCTCCCGGATCGGGCGCCTCCTGCGCTGCAACATGTACGCGAACCGGGCCGGCGCGGTCGTCGACCGCGCACTCGCCCTCGCCACCGCCTGGAACTACCGCTACCACCCCACGACCGCCTGGCAGAAGCTCCGCCCGTCCTCCGTCTTCGTCGTCGCCCAGTACCCGGGGTGACCATTTGCCCTGATTCGCACAGTTCCGCCGGCTGCCGGTGACCGGTCATCACGTCCGGGACCGGCCGGAGGCGGACGGCTGTCAAGGGCTCTTCCGTACCCGTCCCGGCAGGCTGCGCAGGGTCCTGGGCTCAAAGCCGACCGCCGGAGTGGGTAGGCTGACCCACGTCCCCGCCGTCCGACGGTCACCGCACGACCCGGGCGGTGCAGCAGCAAGGAGGAACCACTGAGCATGCCAGGCACCGATTCGGAAGCCACGGCCGCACGCGACGCCTCGCTGCCCGCCCGCGCCAAGATCGCTGTGACGGCCGGCAAGATGGCCGCTGCCCTCTCGCAGAAGGCCGGCCGCGGCAGTGGCTCGGTGATCGGCGGCAAGATCGCCCTCAAGCTCGACCCGGACCTGCTCGCCACGCTGTCCGAGCACCTCGACGTGGTCCTGGTCAGTGCGACCAACGGCAAGACCACCACCACCCGGCTGATCGCCGAGGCGCTGCGCGCCGCCGGCCCGGTGGTCTCCAACGCCCTTGGCGCCAACATGCCCGCCGGCATCACCGCCGCGCTGGCCGGCGGTTCGGACGCGCGCTTCGGCGTGATCGAGGTGGACGAGAAGTACCTGGCCACGGTCGCCCGGGACACCCGGCCCAAGGCCATAGCGCTGCTGAACCTCTCCCGCGACCAGCTGGACCGCGCCGCCGAGACCCGCATGATGGCGGAGAAGTGGCGCGAGGGCCTCAAGGACTCGGACGCGGTGATCATCGCCAACGCCGACGACCCGCTGGTGACCTGGGCCGCCTCCTCCTGCAAGAAGGTGGTCTGGGTGGCCGCCGGGCAGGCGTGGAAGGAGGACGCCTGGTCGTGCCCGTCCTGCGGCGGTGTGATGCAGCGCCCCGGCGACGACTGGTTCTGCTCGCAGTGCGGTTTCCGCCGCCCGAACCCGCACTGGGCGCTGCAGGGCACCCATGTGATCGACCCGCACCGCGGTGCCTGGCCGATCCAGCTCCAGCTGCCCGGCCGCGCCAACCTGGCGAACGCCACCAGCTCCGCCGCGGTCGCCGCGGTCTTCGGGGTCGCCCCGCAGGTCGCGCTGCAGCGGATGCAGACGGTCGCCGCGGTGGCCGGCCGCTACGACGTGGTGCAGTACCAGGGCCGGGACGTCCGGCTTCTGCTGGCGAAGAACCCGGCCGGCTGGCTGGAGACCTTCACGCTGATCGACCAGCCGCCGGCGCCGGTGGTGCTGTCGGTGAACGCGCTGGACGCGGACGGCACCGACACCTCCTGGCTGTGGGACGTCGACTACGAGCGCCTGGCCGGCCACCCGATCTTCGTGATGGGCCAGCGCAAGCTCGACCTCGCGGTGCGCCTGGAGGTCGCCGGGCTGCAGTTCCAGGTGGTGGACACCCTGGAGCAGGCCGTCCGGATGGCCCCGCCCGGCCGGATCGAGGCGATCGCCAACTACACCGCCTTCCAGCAGCTGCGCAAGGCGGTGGCGGCCTGATGTCGTACCCCGCCGACCCGCAGTTCCAGCAGCCTCAGCAGCAGTACGGAAGGCCTTCGAGGATGAGTGAGAGCAGCCTGCGCCTGGTGTGGGTCTACCCGGACCTGCTCAGCACGTACGGCGACCGCGGCAATGCGCTGGTCGTCGAGCGGCGGGCGCGGCAGCGCGGTCTCGGGGTGACCCGGATCGACGTCCGCTCGGACCAGGCGGTGCCGACCAGCGGCGACATCTACCTGATCGGCGGCGGCGAGGACCGTCCGCAGCGGCTGGCCGCGGAGCGGCTGCGCAACGACGGCGGCCTGGTCCGCGCAGCCGAGAACGGTGCGATCATCTTCTCGGTCTGCGCCGGCTACCAGATCCTCGGCCACGAGTTCATCAACGACCTGGGCGAGCGCGAGCCGGGCCTCGGGCTGCTCGACGTGTGGACGGCCCGCGGCGAGGGCGCCCGCTGCGTGGGCGACGTGCTCGCCGAGGTGAACCCGCAGCTGGGCCTGCCGCAGCTGACCGGTTTCGAGAACCACCAGGGCGTGACCCACCTCGGCGAGGGCGTGAAGCCCTTCGCCAGTGTGCAGGTGGGCCGCGGCAACGGCACCGGCGACGGGACGGAGGGCGCGTTCCGCGACACCGTCTTCGGCACCTACCTGCACGGCCCCGTGATGGCCCGCAACCCTGCCGTCGCCGACATGCTGATCAAGCTGGCGCTGGATGTCAGCGCCCTGCCGCCCGCCGACACCACGTGGTACGACGCACTGCGTGCGGAGCGGATCGCGGCCACGAGCCAGCCCGCCTGATCCTCCGAGGGGCACCGATTGACCGCATTTCGGTCAGTCGGTGCCGCACGGGCGGGATGCATAAGAGAATAGGAACGCTGGACGCACCACCCTCCTCGGCGTCCGGTCGCAGTTTTGCGCGGACGCGTCGACGATGCCGCTCCCGCTCGGCTCCTGCCCGGCCGGACGCAGGGACCGTATGCTGTGCCTCATGGTCGCCCCCAGGCCGACGACGCCCGGGAGCGGCCGTTCCGCGGTGGCGACACCGAGGTGGTAGTCCGGCCTCCGGTTCTTCCCCCCAGCCTGGCGGCTGGGAGGTGCCCCCAGGGGAGTTGCAAAGCAATGCGTATTGGTGTCCTGACCAGCGGCGGTGACTGCCCCGGCCTGAACGCCGTGATCCGTTCCGTGGTCCACCGGGGGGTGGTCGACCACGGCGACGAGATCATCGGTTTCCAGGACGGCTGGCGCGGCCTCCTCGAAGGCGTCCACCGTCCCCTCACCCTCGAGTCGGTGAGCGGCATCCTCGCCCAGGGCGGCACGATCCTCGGCTCCTCCCGGGTGCAGCCCAGCCACCTGCGGGACGGCGTGGAGCGCGCCAAGCAGCACTGCAAGGACCTCGGCATCGACGCGGTCATCCCGATCGGCGGCGAGGGCACCCTCAAGGCCGCCAAGCTGATGAGCGACGCCGGCCTGCCGGTGGTCGGCGTGCCGAAGACCATCGACAACGACATCGCCTGCACCGACGTCACCTTCGGTTTCGACACCGCCGTCTCGGTGGCCACCGACGCGCTGGACCGTCTGAAGACCACCGCCGAGTCGCACCAGCGGGTCATGGTCGTCGAGGTGATGGGCCGCCACACCGGCTGGATCGCCCTGAACGCGGGCATGGCGGCCGGCGCCCACGCCATCGTGGTGCCCGAGCGCCCCTTCCACATCGACAAGCTGACCGCCGTGGTGCGCGAGCGCTTCGACCGGCACAAGAAGTTCGCCATCGTGGTCTGCGCCGAGGGTGCCAAGCCCGAGCCCGGCACCATGCCGTGGGAGGAGGGCACCAAGGACATGTACGGCCACGAGCGGTTCACCGGCATCGCCACCCAGCTCTCCCGCGAGCTGGAGCACCGCCTCGGCAAGGAGGCCCGTCCGGTGATCCTCGGCCACACCCAGCGCGGCGGCACCCCGACCGCGTACGACCGGGTGCTGGCCACCCGCTTCGGCTGGCACGCGGTGGAGGCGGCGCACAAGGGCGCCTTCGGCCACATCACCGCGCTGCAGGGCACCGACATCAGGCTGGTGCCGCTCGGCGAGGCGGTCGCCGAGCTGAAGACCGTTCCGCAGGAGCGCTACACCGAGGCCGAGACGGTCATCTGACCTGCGGTCCTTCCGGATCCTTCCCGGAGCCCCGTCCGCCGTCCGGCGGGCGGGGCTCTTTCTCGCCCAACTTTCTTGACCGATCGATCCAGATAGCGCTATGGTCTTCCCATGGCAAGGACCAAGGAGTTCGATCCGGACGCGGCGCTGCAGTCGGCGCTGGAGCTGTTCTGGGAGCGCGGGTACGAGGCGACCTCGATGGCCGACCTCACCGAGCGCCTGGGCATCGGCCGCGCCAGCCTGTACGCCACCTTCGGGGGCAAGCACGAACTGTTCCTGAAGGCGCTCGACCGGTACCGCGAGAACACCGACGCCAAGCTGCTCTCCGAGCTCTCGCAGCCCGGCGCGGCCCTGCCCACGGTCCGTGCCGTGCTGCAGCGCTTCGCCGACGAGGCGGTGCGCGAGCAGCGGCACCGCGGCTGCCTGATCACCAACACCGCCACCGAACTCGCCGCCCACGACCCGGAGGCCGCCCGCAGGGTCCGGGCCAGCTGGGACACCCTGGAGACGCTCACCGCCGGCGCGCTGGCCCGGGCACAGGCCCAGGGCGAACTGGCGCCGGAGAAGGACCCGCGGGCGATCGCCCGGCTGCTGCTCACCGTGATGCAGGGCATGCGGGTGGTCGGCAAGGCCGGCGAGGACCCGCAGCGGATCACCGATGCGGCCCGGCTCGCCCTGTCCCTGCTGGACTGAGCCCGGGCGCACCACCGCTCCACCGGCAATACCCGCTCCACCGCTCCACCGCTCCACCGCTCCACCGCTCCATCGGCCGCATCGCGCGGCCGTCGCACGGCCTCATACTGGAACGAATGGTTCACTAAGAGGGGGAGACCATGGCATCGACCACCACCACCGCGGCGTCCACCGCCGCATCCGGACCGCGCACCGGCCCGGGCTTCGCACTGCTCGGCACCGTCCAGGCGACACTGATCTTCACACTGATGGCGATCTCCGTGCCGCTGCCCGACATCGGCCGCGAGTTCGGCGCCGACCACAGCCGGCTCGTCCTGCTGAACGCCGCCTACGGCCTCTCCTTCGCCGCACTGCTGCTGCTCGGCGGGCGGCTCACCGACCGCTACGGCGGCCGCCGCATCCTCACCGTCGGCCTGGTCGTCCTCGGCCTGGCCTCGGCCGCCGCCCCGATCGCCCCCGGCTACACCGCCCTGCTGCTGCTCCGCTTCGTCCAGGGTGCGGCCGCGGCCCTGGCCGCCCCCGCCGGCATGGCCGTGCTCAAGGCGCTGCTGCCCGGTCCGGAGGCGTACGGCAGGGCGATGGCCACCTGGGGCGGGCTCTCCGTTCTCGGTGCCACCACCGGCAACCTCGCCTCCGGTGCGGTCGCCAGCTGGCTGTCCTGGCGCTGGATGTTCGCCGTCCCGGTGATCGTCGCCGCCACCGTGCTCGCCCTCGCCCCCCGGCTGCTGCCCGCCGACCGGCCGCGCGAGCAGCGCCCCGCACTCGACCTGCCCGGCGCCGTCCTCGCCACCGCCGGCACCGTCCTGGTCAGCTACGGCCTCGTCCTCACCGAGACCGGCGGCTGGGCCCTGCCGCTCGCCCTCGGCGTCCTGCTGCTCGCCGCCTTCGTGCTCCGCGAGCGGCGCGCCGCCCAGCCCCTGCTGCCGCTCGGCTTCCTCCACGGCGGACGCCGCCTGCTCGGCCTCGCCGCCACCATGCTCAGCGCCGGCGGCACCGCCACCCTCTTCCTGCTGCTGACCCTGCACCTCCAGCAGGACCTCGGCTGGACCCCGCTCGCCACCTCCGGCGCCTTCCTCCCCTACGCCGCGGCCCTCCTGGTCGGCGGACGGGTGGCCGGCCCGCTGGTCGGCCGGTTCGGGCCCAAGGCGGTCACCGCGGCCGGCCTGGCCACCGGCGCGGCCGGCCTGCTCGCCCTGGCCCACCTCGACGCGGGGAGCACCTACCTGCCGCTCGTCCCGGGCTTGGTGCTGCTGCCCTTCGGCGCCGCGCTCGCCTTCGCCGGAGCCGCGGTGCTCGCCACCGACGGCGTCCCGGAGGAGCAGATCGGCCTGGCCGGCGGCGTCCTCAACACCGCGATGGAGCTCGGCCCGACCGTCCTGCTGACCGCACTGCTCACGGTCGGCGCCGACGGCGCAGCCCTGGCCGCGGCGGGCCGGCAGCCGCAGCTGACGGGTCGTCCCCAGGGGCGCGCGGGGGGGCGCCTCCCGGCCGAAGGCCGGTGGAGAACTGCGCAGTTCGGATGCGGGCCGTCGTACAGACCACCCCGACCCGGACTGCGCAGTCCCCGCGCCCCTGTCGGTACACCCATTGGGGGCAATCGGCCCATGGCCGGGCCCGGCGGCACACCATAGGTTGGGAGGGCGGCCGAAGGGACGGCCGCCACCCGCGAGCTGGAGGGACAGCCCGATGGAGATCCTCGCCTACGGCGTGCAGACCGACGAACGGCCGCTGCTGAGCGCCGCGTTCGAGGGCAGGCACCCGCTGCGCATGCTGGACGTCTTCCTCACCCGGGACACCGCACCGCTCGCCGACGGGTTCCCGGTGGTCAGCAGCAGCGTCAACGACGTCCTGGACGGCGAGGTGCTGGCCCGGCTGGCGGCCGGCGGCACCAAGCTGATCACCCAGCGCTCCACCGGCTTCAACAACATCGACCTGTCGGCCGCCCGCGAACTCGGCCTCACCGTCGCCCGGGTCTCGTACTACTCGCCGTACGCGGTGGCCGAGCACGCCTGGGCGCTGGCCCTGGCGGTGAACCGGCGGCTGCTGCGCGCGGCGACCCGCACCCGGGAGTTCGACTTCCGGCTGGACGGCCTGCTCGGCCGCGACGTCCACGGGATGACGGTCGGCGTGGTCGGCACCGGCAAGATCGGCGAGTGCTTCGCCCGGATCGCGCACGGCTTCGGCACCGAGCTGCTCGGCTGGGACATCGCACCCAGCCCGGCCTGCCTGGAGCTCGGCATGTCGTACGTGGACAAGGACGAACTGCTGGCCCGCAGCGACCTGGTGAGCCTGCACGTCCCGCTGCTGCCGGACACCCGGCACCTGATCGACGCGGAGGCCCTCGCCCGGATGAAGGACGACGCGATCCTGGTCAACTCCAGCCGCGGCGGCCTGGTCGACAGCGCCGCCCTGGTGGAGACCCTGCGGGCCGGCCGGCTCTCCGGCGTGGGGCTCGACGTGTACGAGGAGGAGACCGGGGTGTTCTTCACCGACCGGTCCGTGCACGGGGTGACCGACGACGTGCTGGCCCGGCTGATGACCTTCCCGCACGTCCTGGTGACGTCCCACCAGGCGTACTTCACGCACACCGCGGTCGGCCAGATCATCGCCGCGACCGTCCGCAACGTCGAGGACTTCGCGGCCGGGCACACCGGCGAGAACACCCTCGTCCCGGCGGCCGGCAGCACCGGCCGATAGGGCGCCGGGCAGGAGCGGCCGTCAGTCGACGGGGCGGGCACGCACCCGGCCGCCCCCGCCCTTCGCCGGCCGGTCGGGTCCGGTGCGCCCGGTCCTGGTCCGGTCGGGTCCGGTGCGCCCGGTCCTGGTGAGGGTGGAGGCGCCGAGCATGCCGGCGGCCACGCCGAGGCCGAGCAGGAGCGCCCCGCCGATGCCGATCGGCAGCACCTCGACGGTGAGGACGTGGATGTCGGCCGCGTGCCGGGCCGGCACGGCGCAGGTGAGGGCGTGCAGCACCGCGGCGGCGAGGACGGCAGCGGGCGCGAGCAGGTCGCGGGCGCCGAGCCCGCCGCAGGTCTGCTGGACGAGGACGGTGAGGCAGACCAGGCCGGCGGCGATGCCCACCCACTGCCGGGCGAGCACGGTGATCCTGGAGATCAGCCGGGAGAAGGCCACCAGGAGGACGGTCACCGAGGCGAAGAGCACCGAGGCGAAGCCGGAGCTGATCCGCTGCCCGCCGTAGTTGATCAGCGCGTACGGGACGGCGACGCAGACGGTGCTGACGGAGGGCAGCAGCCACAGCCTGTTCCGGCGCGCCCGGGGCCGGGGCCCGGGGGTCGGGTGCTGCGGCCGCGTAAGTGCGGCCTACTCTTGGCCGGAAGCAAAACGGACGAACCGGACCGGCCCGCGGCGGGCGCGGCCGGCACCAGCGAAGGCAGGACACGCCGATGGGCGACGGCACCGCAGGGATGCACCACCACGGGGGGATGGGGACACTCGGCCCGTACAGCCCGTCCGCGGCACTGGGCTGGTCGCCGGACTGGCCGTTCCTGATCGGCGCTCTGCTGGCCCTCGGCCTGTACACCGCGGCCGCCGTCCGGCTCTGGCGCCGCGGTGACAAGTGGCCGGTCGGCCGCCTGGTCGC
This sequence comes from Kitasatospora dryopteridis, assembly GCF_050749075.1. Lineage (NCBI taxonomy): Bacteria > Bacillati > Actinomycetota > Actinomycetes > Kitasatosporales > Streptomycetaceae > Kitasatospora > Kitasatospora dryopteridis. The sequence continues at coordinate 1,440,794 of NZ_CP192749.1, forward strand.
CTGGGCCGCGGGCATCGGCACCGTGCTCCTGGTCACCTGCACCCGGCTGAACGACTACGGCATGGTGCTGTTCAGCGCCCACATGATCCAGCACATGGTGCTGTCCATGCTCTCCCCCATCCTGCTGCTGCTCGGCGCCCCCATCACCCTCGCCCTGCGGGCCCTGCGGCCGGCCGGCAAGGGCAACGGCCGCGGCCCGCGCGAACTGCTGGTGGCCCTGCTGCACAGCCGGTACATCCGGGTCGTCTCGCACCCGGGCTGCACCATCCCGCTGTTCATCGCCAGCCTGTACGCGCTGTACTTCACCCCGCTGTTCGACTTCCTGATGGAGTACCGCCTCGGGCACATCGCGATGATGGTGCACTTCCTGGCGGTCGGCATGCTGTTCTTCTGGCCGATCATGGGCGTCGACCCGGGCCCGCACCGGCCCGGCTACGTGATGCGCATCCTGGAGCTGTTCGTGGGGATGCCCTTCCACGCCTTCTTCGGCGTCGCCGTGATGATGGCGACGCACCCGCTGGTGTCGACCTTCACCGCGGCCGGCGCCCCGCCCGGCACCCGCCTGCTCGAGGACCAGAAGCTGGCCGGCGGCATCACCTGGGCGTTCGGCGAGATCCCGACCGCGATCGTGCTGATCGCCCTCACCCTGCAGTGGGCCCGCTCCGAGGAGCGGCAGGCCCGCCGCCGCGACCGCGCCGCCGACCGCGACGGCGACGCCGAGCTGGCCGCCTACAACGCCTACCTCGCCTCCCTCGACCGCCGCGGCCGCGCGGCCGACGCGAGCTGAACCCGCCGCTCCCCCGTACACCGACGAGCCCCGCCCGGCGCACTGCCGGGCGGGGCTCGCCGCATGCCGGGCCGGTTCAGTCCTCCAGGAGGGCGAGGTCGAGGCGGGCCAGGCGGTCCGGGTCGGCGAGGATGTCGATCGCGACGATCAGGCCGTCCGCGACGATGAAGTCCATGACCGAGACGGGCCTGCCCTCGACCACGGTCACCGTGCCGGCGCCGCCGTTGACCAGCGCCGGCCGGGCGAACGGCGCCAGGTGCCGGAAGCGGAAGGCCTGCGAGGCCACCGCCTCGGCCCCGCGCACCACCACGAGCGGGGCGGCCGGGCCGTCGTCCGCCCGCAGCACCACCTCGGGGTGCAGCACGGCCACCAGCGCCTCGAAGTCACCGCCGCGGGAGGCCGCGAGGAAGGCGTCGACGACCTGCCGGCGGCGGGCCGGGTCCCGGTCCGGCACCGGCGAGGCCCCCTGGACGCGCCTGCGGGCCCGGCTGGCCAGCTGCCGGGCGGCGGCCGGGGTGCGGTCCACGATCGGCGCGATCTCGTCGAAGGGCAGGCCGAACATGTCGTGCAGCACGAACGCGAGCCGCTCCGCCGGGGCCAGCGTCTCCAGCACCACCAGCAGGGCGAGCCCGACCGAGTCGGCGAGCAGTGCCTGCTGCTCGGGGTCGGTGCCGTCGGCGGGCGACACCACCGGGTCGGGCAGCCGCTCCCCCACCGGCTCCTCCCGGCGGGCGCGGCGCGAGCGCAGCATGTCGAGGCAGACCCGGCCGACCACGGTGGTCAGCCAGCCGCCCAGGTTCTCGACGGCGGCGGTGTCGGTGCGGCTGAGCCGCAGCCAGGCCTCCTGCACCGCGTCCTCGGCCTCGCCGAGCGAGCCGAGCATCCGGTACGCCACTGCCCGCAGGTGGGCGCGGTGGCCCTCGAACTGTTCCGCCAGCCAGTCGTTCCCGTCCATCGGTGCCCTTCCTCCTCCGTACGCGCTTCCACCTGAATGACGTTCGGGGCGGCGCGAATGTGACGGCCCGGCGGGAGCTTCTCGCCGGTGACGCCCTCGCTCGTCAGCCGAGCAGGCGGCGCAGTGCGAGGGCGTCGGGGGCGAGTGCGGTGAGCAGGACGGCGGGCGGGTCGCCGGCCTCGCCGGGCAGGGCGAGCAGGGCGGCGTCGGTGTCCGCGGGAGGCGGGGCGGGGGCGGGGTGTCCGACGGTGAGCAGCTGTCCGCAGGTGCGGTGCGGGCCGAGGACGGCGGGGCCGTCCCAGCCGGGGGCGCCGGGGCCGAGGTCGGTCTGCTGGTCGAGCAGGGTGCGGCCGGCGCGGCGGACGGTGAGCCGGGCGGTGAGCCGGCCGGGGGCTGCGCCGCGGGCCCAGTCGTGGCGGCGGCCGAGGACCTGTTCCTCCCGGTAGCGCAGGCGGGCGCCGGCGGCGAGGGTGATCACGGTGGTGAGCAGGAGGTGGCTGCCGGCGGCGGCGACGACCGGTTCGGGCCGCCAGTCGAGTTCGGCGTCCTCGCCGATGGTCAGCTGCAGGTCGTAGTGGGCGGGGGCGGGGTCGGGCCCGGGGAGGCTGACGGTGGCGGCGGCGCTGGTGACGGTGAGGGCGGCGCCGGGCAGTACTTCGGCGTGCAGGGCGAGGCGGTCGCCGCCGAGCGGGGCGGCCATCGAGCCGATCACGCAGACGTGCGCGGTGCCGGGGGCGCCGCGGGTGCGGCGCAGGGCGAGCGGGCCGGCCCCGGCGAGGACGGGCAGGGCGGTGCCGCCCCGCCCGTCGGGTGCCGCGGTGATCCGTGCGGCGGCCCGGACGGCGGCGGTGTGGTGCGGGGCCGTCACCGGGCGGCGAGCCGTGCGCGGACCCAGGCGGCGACCGGGGCGATGCCGTCGGGCGCGGTGAGGGCGGTGAAGACGGTGGGCAGGTCGCCGCGCTGCGCCTTGGCGTCGCGGGCCATCACGGCGAGGTCGGCGCCGACCAGCGGGGCGAGGTCGGTCTTGTTGACGACGAGCAGGTCGGAGGTGGAGACGCCGGGGCCGCCCTTGCGGGGGATCTTGTCGCCGCCGGAGACGTCGATGACGAAGATCTGGTGGTCGACGAGGCCGCGGCTGAAGGTGGCGGTGAGGTTGTCGCCGCCGGACTCGACGAGCACCAGGTCGAGCGGGCCGACGCTCTCCTCGAGTTCCTCGACGGCCTCCAGGTTGGCCGAGATGTCGTCCCGGATGGCGGTGTGCGGGCAGCAGCCGGTCTCGACGGCGGTGATCCGCTCGGGCGGCAGGACGGCGTTGCGCAGCAGGAACTCGGCGTCCTCGGTGGTGTAGATGTCGTTGGTGACGACGGCGAGCGAGACCTCGTCGCGCAGGGCCCGGCAGAGGGCGGCGACGGTGGCGGTCTTGCCGGAGCCGACGGGGCCGCCGAGGCCGATCCGCAGGGCCCGGCGGTGGCGCGTGCGGGTCTGCTCGGTCCAGCTGTGGCGGGCGGGGGCGTCGTGGGGGTCGACGTGGTCACGATGCAAAGAGACGCACCTTCCAGGAGCTGTGCTGCTCGGCGTAGAGGTCGAGCAGCGGGGCGGAGGCGGCGGGCAGGGTGCCGCGGGCGGCGGCGGCCGCCGCTTCGGCGGCCGTGGTGTCGAGGTCGGGGGCGAGCCGGGCGAGCACGGCGGCGACCTGGTAGGGGTCGAGGCCGAGCAGCCGGACACAGGCGGTGGCGGGGCCGTTGACGCTCTCGTACGCGGCGAGGGCGGCCGCCTCGGCGGGGGTGAGGCCGGCGGCGAGGGCGGTGGTGCCCAGTGCGACGGGCTGGTGGGCGCCGCGGGGGTGGGCGGTGTGCAGGCGGTCGAGGACGGGGTGCGGCCAGGCGGCGCGGGCTGCGCGCAGGAGTTGGCGGCCGAGGCGGCGGCTGGTGGTGCGCTGGGCGGGCGAGGGGGTGCGGGCGTCGGCGGCCTCGTCGAGGGCGGCGAGGTCGGCGTCGGGAGCGGCGGCGGCCGCGGCCAGTGCGGCGGCGGTGAGGCCGGTGGTGTGCAGCCGTCCGGTGAGGAAGGCGGCGAGGGTGTCGGTGTCGTGGATCCGGCCGGCCTTGACCGCGGCCTCGGCGCCACCGGAGTGGGCGTGGCCGCCGGCCGGGAAGCGGCCGTCGGCGAGGAGCAGCAGGGCGGTGTGCACCTGGGCGTCCTCAGAAGAGGAAGTACCGCTGGGCGAGCGGGAGTTCGGTGGCGGGAGCGGGGGTGACGGTCTCGCCGTCGATGGTGACGGTGAAGGTGTCGGGGTCGACCCGGACGTCGGGGCGGGCGGTGTTGTTCACCATGTCGTCCTTGGTGACGCCTCGGGTGGAGCGGATGGCGGTGAACTGCTTGCGGACGCCGAGCTGTTCGCCGAGGCGTTCGGGCAGGCGGTCGTCGATCGCCGCTGGGGCGGTGAAGTTGAGGGAGTTGGCGGCGGGGGCGCGGCCGGTGGCGCCGAACTGCGGCCGGGGCAGCACGGGTTGCGGGGTGGGGATGGAGGCGTTGGCGTCACCCATCTGGGCCCAGGCGATCTGGCCGCCCTTGATCACCAGGTCGGGTTTGACGCCGAAGAAGGCCGGGGTCCAGAGCACCAGGTCGGCGAGCTTGCCGGGTTCGACGGAGCCGATCTCGTGGTCGACGCCCTGCGCCGCGGCCGGGTTGATCGTGTACTTGGCGACGTAGCGGCGGGCCCGGTGGTTGTCGGCGCGGCCGTCGCCGGGCAGGGCGCCGCGGCGCATCTTCATGACGTGGGCGGTCTGCCAGGTCCGCAGGACGACCTCGCCGATCCGGCCCATGGCCTGGGAGTCCGAGCTGATGATCGAGATGGCGCCCAGGTCGTGCAGGACGTCCTCGGCGGCGATGGTGGACGGCCGGATGCGGGACTCGGCGAAGGCCAGGTCCTCGGGGACGTGCGGGCTGAGGTGGTGGCAGACCATCAGCATGTCGAGGTGCTCGTCGACGGTGTTGACGGTGTGCGGGCGGGTCGGATTGGTGGAGCTGGGCAGCACGTTGGGCTGGGAGACAACGGTGATGATGTCGGGGGCGTGGCCGCCGCCGGCGCCCTCGGTGTGGTAGGCGTGGATGCCGCGCCCGGCGATCGCGGCGAGGGTGTCGGCGACGAACCCGGCCTCGTTCAGGGTGTCGGTGTGGATGGCGAGCTGGGCGCCGGTCTGCTCGCAGACACCGAGGCAGGCGTCGATCGCGGCGGGGGTGGCGCCCCAGTCCTCGTGGATCTTGAATCCGAGCGCACCGGCCCTCAACTGGTCGTGCATGGCAGCGGTGTTGACGGTGTTGCCCTTGCCGAGCAGGCCGATGTTCAGCGGCAGGTCGTCCATCGCGGCGAACATCCGGGCGAGGTGCCAACCGCCGGGGGTGATGGTGGTGGCCTTGGTGCCCTCGGCTGGGCCGGTACCACCGCCGATCAGCGTGGTGATGCCGGAGGCCAGGGCCTCGTCCGCGAGTTGGGGGCAGATGAAGTGGACGTGGGCGTCGATGGCGCCGGCGGTGAGGATCTTCCCGTTGCCGGAGATCACCTCGGTCTCCGGGCCGATCACCAGCCCGGGGTGGACACCGTCCATGGTCTCCGGGTTGCCGGCCTTGCCGAGGGCGGTGATCCGGCCGTCACGGATGCCGACGTCGGCCTTGACGACACCCCAGTGGTCGAGGACGACGGCGCCGGTGACCACCGTGTCGGGGGCGCCCTCGGCGCGGCTGGTCCGGGCCTGCCCCATCGACTCGCGGATGACCTTGCCGCCGCCGAAGACCGCCTCGTCGCCGCCGCGGCAGCGGTCCTCCTCGACCTCGATCAGCAGGTCGGTGTCGGCCAGGCGGATGCGGTCACCGGTGGTGGGCCCGTACAGGTCGGCGTAGCGCTCTCGGCTCAGCCACAGGGCGGCGCGTCGTTCAGTCATCGAGGGCTCCTCCGGTCTCGCCGCGCAGGCCGTGCACCTCGCGGCGGCCGCCGATCGGGACGAGTCCGACCTCGGCCGGGATGCCCGGCTCGAAGCGGACGGCGGTGCCGGCCGGGACGTTGAGGCGCTGCCCGCGGGCCGCGGCACGGTCGAACTCCAGGCCGGGGTTGGCCTCGGCGAAGTGGTAGTGCGAGCCGACCTGGATCGGCCGGTCGGCGCCGTTCACCACGGTCAGCCGGGTGACGGGCCGCCCGGCGTTGAGCCCGATCTCCCCGTCCCCGTACAGGACTTCGCCCGGCACCAGGGGCCCCTGCGCACTCACTGGATCGGCCCGTGGACGGTGACGAGCTTGGTGCCGTCGGGGAAGGTGCACTCCACCTGGACGTCCGGGATCATCTCGGCGATCCCCTCCATCACGTCCTTGCGGGTGAGCACCTGCCGCCCGGACTCCATCAGCTCGGCGACGCTGCGGCCGTCCCGGGCGCCCTCCAGCACGTGCGAGGTGATCAGCGCGACCGCCTCCGGATGGTTGAGCCGCAACCCGCGGGCCCGCCGCGAGCGGGCGACATCGGCAGCCACATGGATGAGCAGGCGCTCCTGCTCACGGGGGGTCAACTTCATCTGTTCGCACCTCGGGGTGGGAGGTCGGACACCGACGGGTAGGCCATTCGACCCGCCCAGTGTTGTGCCCCGGTTACACGGAACTTTCCGAGTCGTAACCGCCCAGCCCCCGGCCTGGTTACGCCCGGCCCGACCACTCGGGAAATTGAGTTGCCCGCGGGTCGCGGCCCCGACATGATCACCCACATGTACATGTAACGGCTGCCACGTAGCAACGACCGACCTGTCGCGCGGTCGTCCTCTGAGCCTGACCACTCGGCCCCGAGGCGACGACCCGCGCCCTCGTGTGCACCGTCATGTCCCAGGAGCCGCGGCTCGGCCTGCGAGAGCTCCTGCTGAGTCCTGAAAGCAACCACATCCATGAATACCGACCGCAAGGCCCTGTGGGCCGTGCGTCAGTCCGCCCTGCCCGCTGTCGTACGGCCCTGCCCGGACTGCTCCGGCACGCGTCACCGCCCCTCGGGCAAGATCCGCGTCAACGCGAACGGCAAGCTCCTCGACGTCTGGCTGCTCCTGAGCTGTGCGGCGTGCGACCGGACCTCCAAGGTGCCCGTCCACGAACGCGCCCACGTCTCGTCGCTGGAGCCCGCCCGTCTGGTGGCGTACGAGAACAACGACCCGGCCGTGGTGCGGGAGCTGACGATGAGCACGTCGCTCGCCGCCAGGAACGGATACCGCCTCGACTGGACCGGTACCTGGGCACTGGAGACCCGTACGCCCCTCTACGCACTCGACGACCCGACGCCGCTCAAGGTACTGGTCGGCTTCGACCTGCCCGCGCCGGTCCGCGTCGAACGACTGCTCATGCTCGGGCTCGGGCTCAGCCGCACCGCGGTACGGCGTCTGGTCGGGGACGGGCGCATCCGCCTGCCGCTGGCTCCGGACGCCAAGGCGCATCGAGACTTCGAGCTCACCGTCCACGGGCCCGGTTCCGTCGACGCCGCGAAGCACCCGAAGCTCCTCGGCGCTCCGGCCGGCATGAGCCACATCGGGTCCTCCCGCCTGGCGGCGGGAGCGTAAGAGGGGCCGACCCTTCAGGGGCGCGGGGAACCGTGCGATTCGGAACCCGCACTGCGCAGGCCCCGCGCCCCTCGGTGGTTGCTCAGAAGCGGATGCGGGCCGCCACCGGCAGGTGGTCGCTGCCGGTGGCGGCGAGGGTCCAGGTGTCGACCGGGGTGAGGCCGCGGCACAGCACGTGGTCGATCCGGACCAGCGGGAAGCCGGCCGGCCAGCTGAAGTCGAAGCCGGCGCGGGCCGGGGTCAACCGGGAGGTGACCGGTGCCAGGCCGCGGTCGTCCAGGGTGCTGTTGAAGTCCCCCATGAGCAGCAGGCGTTGCTGCGGCTCCGCCGCGATCGCGGTGGCCAGCTTCCCGGCGCTCTCGTCGCGCCGGGCCGAGGTGAAGCCGGATGCCGGGGAGATCCGCACCGAGGGCAGGTGCGCCACGTACACGGCGAGATCCCCGTGCGGGGTACGGGCGGTGGCCCGTACCCCGCGTTTCCAGTACTCGTGCACGTCGGCGGGCTTGAGGTCCACCGGCCGGATGTCCGCCAGCGGGTACCGCGACCACAGGCCGACCGTTCCGGAGCGCGCCCGGTAGGGGTAGGCACCGCCGAGGACGCGCTCGTACACCCCGGTCGCCGGTTCCATCAGCTCCTCGACGGCCAGCAGGTCCGCGCCGGTGGCGGCGAGCCTCGCGGCGGTGCCCTCCGGATCGGTGTTCTCCGCCGCGACGTTGTGCTGCACCACCGTCAGGTCGTACGGGCCGTCGCCGCCGGGGAGCAGTCGCCCGCCGAAGAGGGCCGCCCAGGCGACGGCGGGGAGCAGCACGGCGACCGCGGCCGTGCGCGAGCACCTGATCAGCGCCGCGACCGCCAGGACGGGAACGGCGAGGCCGATCCACGGCAGGAAGGCCTCCAGCAGGCTGCCGAGCCGCCACACCCGGTTGGGCACCAGCCGGTGGCCGACCAGCAGCAGCGCAACGGTGCAGGCGAGCGCGGCGACGACCGTGCCGCGGCGCCGGGGCAGCCGGGCCTTCCCGGCGTTCCCGGTGCTCCCGGTCTTCCGGGCCGGCACCCGAAGCGCCCGAATCCGCGGTACCCGATTCCGTACTGCCGTCCCCTCGCCCCGCGTCACTCGCCGCCCTTCCGCCGTACCGGTACCGTCCGCCCGGAGGACGCCGCACCCCGGCCCGCGGGTTCCGGGCGCCGGGGCCTCCGGAACCCCGCGCTTCCAGGATCACCGCACCGGCCCCGCAGCGCCGCCCGGCCGCGGCCGACCACCGGCCCGCCCGAAGGGGGCCTCCCCTGCTCCGACCTGCGGTGACGGCCCGTAGGATGGCGCGGCCCCGGCGCACCGTCCGGAGCCGGGCGGGGAGAGGGAGCAGCGCAGTGGCACGGAGACGGCGGACGCCGGTGTGGGTGGCGGCCGGCATGCTGGCGGCGGGTCTCGCCGCGGCGGCACCGGCGGCGACCGTGCTGGCGACGCGCTACGAGCTGCGCGCGGTGAGCGGCCCGGCCATGGCCCCGACCCTCGAGCCGGGCGGCGTCGTCCTCACCGAACGGGCGTCGGCCGCCGACGTCCGGCGCGGGGATCTCCTGCTGCTGGACGTGCCGGTCGACCCGGCCGGCACGCCGACCGGCCTGCAGGTGAAGCGGCTCATCGGCACCGGCGGGGACAGCCTCGGCTGCTGCGGGGCGAACGGACTGCGCCGCAACGGCGAACGCATCGACGAGCCCTATGCCCGGGGCACGGCACGGACCTTCAGCGTCCACGTTCGCCCGCACCGGCTGTTCGTGCTGGGCGACAACCGGGACGACTCGATCGACTCCCAGATTCCGGATTCCTTCGGCGACGTGGCGGACGGCACGATCGCCGACTCCACCGTGCGCGGCCGCGTGGTCTGGGCCTCCGACAGCACGGTGGACGCCCCCGGGGCCGGCTCCGTCCGCACCCTCGTCCGGGTCACCGGGGCCGGGACCACCCTCACCCTGCTGGGCCTCCTGGCACTCCCGGTCACCCTCCTCGCCACCCGCCGCCGTCGCCTCGCCCCCTGACGGCAGGGGCCGCCCGCAGGGTGGCCCGAATTCGACGAGCACGCCCGAACCGGGCCCGGCCAAGGGCGTTGGGCGGCGGTTGGGCGGTGGTTCGTCCGCGGTTCACCGTGCGGTGCGCGGCTGCGCCCTAGGGTGCCGTGGCAGAGACCGGACCCTTTGGCAGGGAGGCCAGATGACGCAGCGTCCGATCGGTGAAGGTTCCTCGCGCCGCACGTTCCTCCGCGCAACCGGCGCAGCCGGCCTCGGCGCGACCGCGCTGGGTACGGCGGCCACGGCAGCACCCGCGTACGCCGCCGACGAGCAGCGGGCGGCCGGGACGCGGCCGCCCGTCCGCACCGGCACCGCCATGGACCGCCTGCCGCACCCGCTGGTGGTCGCCCACCGCGGCGCCAGCGGCTACCGCCCCGAGCACACCCTGGGCAGCTACGAGCTGGCGCTGGAGCTCGGCGCCGACGTCATCGAGCAGGATCTCGTCCCGACCAGGGACGGCCATCTGGTGGTCCGCCACGAGAACAACATCGCCGAGACCACGGACGTCGCCGACCACCCCGAGTTCGCCGCCCGCCGGACGACGAAGACGGTCGACGGCACGCCGCTGACCGGCTGGTTCACCGAGGACTTCACCCTCGCCGAGCTGCGCACCCTGCGCGCGAAGGAGCGTCTGCCGCAGCAGCGCCAGCGCAACACGCCCTACGACGGCCGCTGGCCGGTGCCGACCTTCCGCGAGGTGGTGGAGTTCGCCGAGAAGCGCTCCCGCAGCCTGGGCCGCCCGGTCTGGCTGTACGTGGAGACCAAGCACCCCAGCTACTTCCGGTCGATCGGACTGCCGCTGGAGGAGCGGCTGGCGGACGAGCTGCGCCGCTGCGGTCTGGCCGGGCGGAACGGCCGGGCGATCCTGCAGTCCTTCGAGCCGAGCAGTCTGCAGCGGCTGGCGAAGCTGGTCGGCAACCCGCGGGTGCAGCTGCTGAGCGGGCCGACCACGCAGCCGTACGACTTCGTGCTGGCCGGGGACCGGCGGACGGTCGCGGACCTGGTGACGCCGGCGGGTCTGCGCTGGCTGGCCTCGTTCGCGCAGGGCATCGGCCCGACCACCCAGCTGATCGCGCCGGTGGACGCGGCGGGCAGGCTCCTGCCGCCCACCACGCTGGTCGCGGACGCGCACGCGGCCGGCCTGGTGCTGCACCCGTGGACGGTGCGCAACGAGAACTCCTTCCTCCCCGTGGACTTCCGCCGCGGCACCGACCCGAACGCGTACGGCGATGCGATCGGCTGGGCCCGCCGCCTGTACGACCTGGGCGTGGACGGCTTCTTCACCGACAACACGGACACCTCGGTGCTCGCCCGCGGCGACTTCTGGACGGCCCGCGGGGTGAACTGACGAGCGGTCGGCCCTCCTGCGGCCGGGTCGGGCGCCCCGCCCCGCCCCGCCCCGGCCGCAGGCCATCCGACTACCGATCGGTAGCACTGTTTCGGACGAGTTCATCGGATGCTCGCCCGATGTCTTGCATGCCGTGCGGGCGCCGAAGTTGGATGCACAACATCCCGCAACTCGACGGGTTCACGACACACCCTCACGGAGCTTCGATGCCCCTGTCGTCCGTCCGCCGCGCCCCCGGAACGGCCGCCGCAGCCTGCGCAGCGGCCGCCCTGCTCGGCACCCTCGCCGCCACCCCTGCGGCGGCCGCCGGAAGCGCCGCGGCAATCACCGGCGCCGCGGCCGAGAGCGCCCCGCTGACCGCGCCCGCGCTCGACGTCCTCTCGTACAACGTGTTCCTGATGAGCAAGTCGCTCTACCCGAACTGGGGCCAGGACCACCGCGCCCAGGCGATCGCCTCGGCGGACTTCTTCCAGGGCCACGACGTGGTGGTCCTCCAGGAGGCCTTCGACAACGCCGCCTCCGACGCGCTCACCGCCCGGGCCTCGGCCGCGTACCCGTACCACACGCCGGTGGTCGGCCGCTCGACGAGCGGCTGGGACGCCACCTCGGGCAGCTACAGCTCCACCACCCCCGAGGACGGCGGGGTGACGCTGCTCAGCAAGTGGCCGATCCTGCGCAAGGAGCAGTACGTCTTCAAGGACGCCTGCGGCGCCGACTGGTGGTCCAACAAGGGCTTCGTCTACGCCGTGCTGAACGTCAACGGCCTGCGCACCCACGTGATCGGCACCCACCTGCAGTCCACCGACTCGGGCTGCTCCAGCGGCGAGCCCGCGGCCGTCCGGGCCGAGCAGCTCATCGCCATGCGCGCCTTCCTGGACGCCAAGCAGATCCCGGCCGCCGAGCCCGTCGTGGTCGCCGGCGACCTCAACGTCGACTCGCACGGCTCCGAGTACCAGGCGCTGCTGGACAACGGGAACCTCGCGCCGGCCTCCGCCCGCACCGGATGGCCGTACTCCTTCGACACCGCCGACAACTCGATCGCCGCCTACCGCTACCCGGGCGAGCCCAAGGAGGACCTGGACTACGTGCTGTACCGGGCCGACCACGCCCGGCCGCAGCAGTACACCAACCAGGTCGTGCGTTTCCACAGTGTGCCGTGGACGGTCACCAGCTGGGGTAGGAGCTACACGTACACCGACCTCTCCGACCACTACCCGCTCGCCGCGCACTGACCTGCCGCACGGTGAGTGTGCCGCGGCGGCACCGCCCGCACTCCGGGCAGCCGCCGCGGCAAGCGCCCCACCCCGATCGGGGGGGAGGGTTGATCCGACCGGGGCCCGACCGGCACCCGCGTGCCCGAACCGAGGAGTGAAAAGCCATGGCCATCGCCACCGTCAACCCGGCCACCGGGGAGACCGTCGAGACCTTCACCCCGTACGACGCCGCCGCCCTCGAGCAGCGGCTCGGCCTGGCCACGGCGGCCTTCGCCTCCTGGCGGACGACCGGTTTCGACGAGCGGGCCGCCCTGCTGCGGCGGGCGGCCGACCTGCTGGACGCCGAGCGCGACGACCTCGCCCGCACCATGACCGTGGAGATGGGCAAGCCGGTCGCCGCGGCCCGCGCCGAGGTCGCCAAGTGCGCCAAGGCGATGCGCTGGTACGCCGACCGCGCGCCGGAACTGCTCGCCGACGAGCACCCGGCTGAGGCGGACGTGGCGGACTCGGGCGCCGGCTCGGTGCACGTCCGCTACCGGCCGATCGGCGTGGTGCTCGCCGTGATGCCGTGGAACTTCCCGCTCTGGCAGGTGGTGCGGTTCGCCGCCCCGGCCCTGATGGCGGGCAACGTCGGCCTGCTCAAGCACGCCTCGAACGTGCCGCGGACCGCCCTGGCGCTGGAGCGGGTGCTGCTGGAGGCGGGCTTCCCGCAGGGCTGTTTCCAGACCCTGCTGATCGAGTCCTCCGCCGTCGAGGGCGTCGTCCGCGACCCGCGGGTCGCGGCCGTCACCCTGACCGGCAGCGAGGGCGCAGGCCGCTCGGTCGGCTCGATCGCCGGCGACGAGGTGAAGAAGTCGGTGCTGGAACTCGGCGGCAGCGACCCGTTCCTGGTGATGCCCTCCGCCGACCTGGCCGCCGCCGTCCAGTGGGCGGTCACCGCCCGCACCCAGAACAACGGGCAGTCCTGCATCGCCGCCAAGCGCTTCATCGTGCACGCCGAGGTGTACGACGCCTTCACCACCGCGTTCACCGACCGGATGCGGACGCTGAAGGTCGGTGACCCGCTCGTCGAGGAGACCGAGATCGGCCCGCTGGCCACCCGCCAGGGCCGGGCCGACCTCGAGGAGCTGGTCGACGACGCGGTCGCCGCCGGCGCGGTCGCCGAGTGCGGCGGCGCCCGCCCGGACGGCCTGCCCGAGGAGCTGGACGGCGGCTGGTACTACCTGCCGACCGTGCTGACCGGCATCACCCCCAAGATGCGCATCCACCACGAGGAGGCCTTCGGCCCGGTCGCCACCGTCTACCGGGTGGACAGCCTGGACGAGGCGATCGAGCTGGCCAACGACACGCCGTTCGGCCTGAGCTCCAACGTGTGGACCACCGACGCCGCGGAGCAGGAGCGCTGCGCCCGCGACATCGAGGCCGGCGGGGTGTTCTTCAACGGCATGACCGCCTCGCACCCGGCCTTCCCGTTCGGCGGCGTCAAGCGCTCCGGCTACGGGCGGGAGCTCTCCGGCCACGGCATCCGCGAGTTCTGCAACATCACCACGGTCTGGCGCGCCCGCTGACCCCCGCGGGACGCCGCTGACGGCACACCGCACGCCACGGGGTACGCGGTCCGCGTACCCCGTGGCGCGGCGCCGGTCAGGCCGCCTGGACCCGGCCGACCGGGAGCTGATCGCCGCCGCGGTGGCCCATGTACCAGCCGATCATCGCGAAGAAGGTGATCGCCCAGACCAGCGAGCAGAACGCGGTCATCCAGTTGGAGTCCACCTGCACCTCGACCATCACCAGGCCGACGGTCAGCGAGAGCAGGAACACCACGGCCGAGGTGCTCACCCCCAGGAACATCTCCCGCATCCGGACCGACAGTTTCGGCTTCTGCCGGAAGTGCGGGTGCATCGGGTAGTGCGGTTCCTCCGGCACCGCCGCGGCCCCCGGCCGGACTGTGGGCTGCATGCTGCCGGGCATGGGTTGCTGGTCCATCGGCGTGCTCCTTCCAGCGGCCGCCCCCGGACTCCACTGTCCCACTGGGCCGTCCAAGCGGCAGGACGACCGGAACGGTTTTCGCCCGGCCGACCCCCGGGTACCTGCGAGAACGTGCTGATCCGCCCCATGCTCGCCTCGCCCAGCGAGCGCCGCGTCTTCACCGCCGACTGGCTGCTGGAACGCAAACTGGACGGCGTCCGCGCCGTCGCCGAGCGGGACGGCGCCGCCGTCCGCCTGGTCTCGCGCACCGGCAAACCGATGGCCGGGGGGTACCCGGAACTGGTCGCCGCGCTCGCCGCCCAGCCCGTGCCGCGGTTCACCGTGGACGGCGAGATCGTCGCCTTCGACGACGAGGGCCGCACCAGCTTCGCCCGCCTGCAGCGCCGGATGCAGCTGCGGGACCCGGTGCGGGCCGCCGCGGCCGGCGTCCGGGTCTACTACTTCCTGTTCGACCTGACCGCCCTGATGGGACACGACACCACCGGGCTCCCCCTCCTCCACCGCAAGCAACTGCTGTGCGAATCCCTGGAGTTCACCGACCCGCTGTACTTCACCGAGCACGCCCGGGCGGACGGCCCGGTGCCGCTCGCCGAAGCCTGCGCCCGCGGCTGGGAGGGCCTGATCGCCAAACGCGCCGACAGCCGCTACGTACCGCGCCGCTCCTCGGACTGGCTGAAACTGCCCTGCACCGCCGGCCAGGAACTGGTGATCGGCGGCTTCACCGAACCCTCCGGACAGCGCACCGGCTTCGGGGCACTGCTCGTCGGCCACTACGAGGGCACCGAACTGCGCTACGCGGGCAAGGTCGGCACCGGTTTCGACACCGCCCTGCTGCACCGATTGCGGGCCCGACTGGACGCCCTCGCCCGCCCCGACCCGCCCTTCGCCGACCCGCCCACCACCGAACGCCGGGTGCACTGGGTCCACCCCCGGCTGGTCGCCAAGATCGCCTTCACCGAGTGGACCCGCGACGGCCGCCTGCGCGCCCCGCGCTTCGAAGGCCTGCGCACCGACAAACGCCCCGAGGACGTGGTCCGCGAACGGCCCGCCTAGGGCACACGGGTGCGTGCCGAGGGGCATCCCGGTTGTGTCCGGAGAGTTGCCCGCCCTGCGGCAGCAGCCGTGGCAGGGTGGAGGCATGTGCGGTCGCTTCGTCTCCACCACCACTCCTGCCGACCTCGTCGACCTGCTCGGCGAGCTGAGCTGGGACCCGGCCGAGACCCTCGCCCCGAGCTGGAACGTCGCACCCACCAACCCGGTGCCCGCGGTGCTGGAGCGCGTCGACCGCGAGACCGGCGAGGTCGTGCGGCAGCTGCGCCCGCTGCGCTGGGGCCTGGTCCCTTCCTGGGCGAAGGACCCGTCCGCGGGGGCCCGGATGATCAACGCCAGGTCGGAGACCGTCCACGAGAAGCCGGCCTTCCGCAAGGCCTTCGCCGCGCGCCGCTGCGTGATCCCGGCGGACGGCTACTTCGAGTGGCGGCCGGTCGAGGCCTCCGGCGACCGGAAGGCCTTCAAGCAGCCGTACTACCTCAGCACGGGTTCGGTGATGCTGATGGCCGGCCTGTACGAGTTCTGGCGCGACCGCTCCGTCCCGGACGACGACCCGGCCGCCTGGCTGACCACGACAACCGTCATCACCACCGACGCCACCGACAGCGCAGGCCGCATCCACGACCGGATGCCGCTGGCCATCTCCCTCGAGGACCTCGCCGACTGGCTCGACCCGGGCAACTCCGACCCCACCGACCTGCGGCGACTGCTGCACACCCCGGCCGAGGGCGACCTGGCCGTCCGGGCGGTGTCCACCGCGGTGAACAGCGTCCGGTCGAACGGCCCCGAACTCCTCGACGCGGTGCCGGACCCGCTCGGCCTCACCGCCTGACGGCAGCCCGGCCATCCGCCGGCACACGGCCGGCCCGGCCAAAGATGCGGCCCGGCACCGGGCGGGCCAGGCTTGGGGAGAGAGGCATTAGGTAAGCCTAACCAATCCGGCCGCAGCCCTCCGGCTGCCGCGCTCTCCCGGGAGGGGTGTCCACCATGTCCGGTCCGGAGATCGCCCTGCTCGGCGCCGTCGCGGGTTTCACGATCTTCCTCGGCCTGCCGATCGGCCGGCTGCGCAGCCCCGCGCCGCGGCTGCGGGCCGCGCTGAACGCCACCGCCATCGGCATCCTGCTGTTCCTGTTCTGGGACGTCCTCGCCGAGGCCTGGGAACCGACCGACACCGCCCTGGCCGACCACGACTGGGGGGCCGCCGCGCGGGACGGCGGGGTGCTCGCCGCCGGGCTGGCGGTCGGCCTGGTCGGGCTCGTCCGCTACGACCGCTGGGTGGCCCGCCGCAGCGCACCCGCCCCGCCGCTCTCGCACGGCCCGGGCGCCGCCGCGGCCACCGAACTCGCCACCGGGCAGCGCTCGCACGCGGCGAGCCTCGCGCTGATGATCGCCGTCGGCATCGGCCTGCACAACCTCGCCGAGGGCCTGGCCATCGGCAGTTCGGCCGCGGCGGGCGACATCTCGCTCGCCGTCCTGCTGGTCATCGGATTCGGCCTGCACAACGCCACCGAGGGCTTCGGCATCGTCGCCCCGCTGGCGGCCGACGGCGAGCGTCCTTCCTGGGGCTTCCTGGCCCTGCTCGGCCTGATCGGCGGCGGCCCCACCTTCGTCGGCACGCTGATCGGGCAACAGGTGACCAACGAGACCGTCAGCGTGGCGTTCCTGGGGCTGGCCGCCGGCTCGATCCTCTACGTGGTGATCGAGCTGCTGGCCGTCGCCCGGCGGGCGGCCATGAAGGAACTGACCACCTGGATGATCCTCGTCGGCCTGCTCCTCGGCTTCGCCACCGACGGCGTCCTGGTCGCCGCGGGCGTCTGAGCGCACCCCTTCCGCCCCGTCCCGGCACGCCCCGGGACGGGGCCTCACCTCGCCTTCCCCGGCGGTGATATGGATCACAGGGGGGGCCGGGCGGGCGACGGGGACGAACTTTCGCCCACCGAGAACTCCCAGGCAGGAGGGCCTGTTCACAGGGAACCTTCAGTTCCGCGGCCGCCGGCATCAACAGTCAACTTGAAGTCTGTTAATTTTTACAGAATTGCCATGCGTTGACTGGTATTCATATGAACCAGCACGCTTCGGCGCCATGAAGAGACCCCTTCTGAGCGGCTCGCTCACCCTCGCGGTCAGCAGCCTCGTGATCGCCGGCGCGGGCGCCCCCGCCTCGGCCGCTCCCGGCCCCCAGCCCAAGGCCTCCCACAGCCAGGCCGTGCAGGACGCCACCGCACAGGTCACCGCCCACCCGGACGCGGTGAAGGCCGGCGCCCACGACGGGTTCCGCGCCACCAACGTCCAGGTCGACGCGGACGGCACCCGCCACGTCCACTTCGACCGCACCTACCAGGGCCTCCCCGTCCGCGGCGGCGACGTCGTCGTCCACTCCGCCCCGGACGGCCGGATCGACTCCGCCGACCTGACCCTGGCCGCCCCGATCTCGCTCTCGGTGACCCCCTCCGTCACCGATCAGCAGGCGATCGCCAAGGCCGCCAAGCTCTTCCGCGGCACCCGCAGCAGCAGCACCGCCACCCTGAAGGTGGACGTGACCGGTGCGACCCCCCGCCTGGTCTGGGAGGTCACGGTCAACGGCACCGCACCGGACCAGTCCCCCAGCCACTTCCACGTCCTGGTGGACGCCAAGACCGGTGCCACGGGCGAGAGCTGGGACAGCTTCTCGGCGTTCCTGCCCGAGGGTGTGCAGCAGAAGAAGACCAAGGCGGCCCCCACCGCCCCGGTCGCTCCCGCCGCCCTCGCCGCCGTCGCCGCGACCGGTACCGGCAAGGGGTACCAGGTCGGCAACGTGAGCGTCAGCACCACCCAGAACTCCGCCACCAGCTACACCCTCAAGGACTCCGCCCGCGGCAACGGCGAGACCCGCGACGCGCAGAACCAGACCGCCACCAACGACTCCCCGCCGGCCGGCTGGGGCGTCGCCTTCAACGACGCCGACAACACCTGGGGCGACAACACCCTGTCCGACCGCGCCACGGTCGCCGTCGACGCCCACTACGGCATCCAGGCCACCTGGGACTTCTACAAGAACGTCCTCGGCCGCACCGGCATCAAGAACGACGGCGTCGGCGCCCGTTCCTTCGTCCACTACGGCACCAACTACGGCAACGCCGGCTGGGACGACGCCAGCTTCGCGATGATCTACGGCGACGGCGCCGTGGGCTCCAAGCCGTTCACCGAGATCGACGTCGCCGGCCACGAGATGAGCCACGGTGTCACCGCCGCCACCGCCGGACTCGTCTACAGCGGCGACGCGGGCGGCCTCAACGAGGCCACCTCCGACATCATGGGCACGATGGTCGAGTTCAACGCCAACAGCCCGGCGGACGCGCCCGACTACCTCATCGGCGAGAAGATCGACATCAACGGCAACGGCACGCCGCTGCGCTGGATGGACGACCCGAGCAAGGACGGCAAGTCGGTCAAGTGCTGGACCACCAGCACCAAGAACCTGAACCCGCACTACTCCTCCGGTGTCGGCAACCACTTCTTCTACCTGCTCGCCGCCGGCTCCGGCCAGTCCCAGTGGGGCAACAGCCCGACCTGCGACGGCTCTTCGGTCACCGGCATCGGCAACGACGCGTCCACCAAGATCTGGTACCGCGCCCTGTCGGTCTACATGACCTCCAACACCGACTACCCGGGTGCCCGCACCGCCACGATCAAGGCCGCCAAGGACCTGTACGGCGCCGGCAGCACCCAGTGCGCGGCCGTGGAGAAGGCGTGGGGCGCGGTCTCCGTCGCCCCGACCGCCACCACCTGCGGCGGCACCACCCCGCCCCCGTCGGGCACCAACCTGCTGCTCAACCCGGGCTTCGAGTCCGGCACCGCCTCGTGGACGTCGTCCACCGGCGTGATCACGACCGACGCCGGCCAGACGCCGCGCAACGGCTCGTACTACGCCTGGCTGGACGGCTACGGCACCGCGCACACCGACACGCTCTCCCAGTCGGTCAGCATCCCGGCCACGGCCACCGCGCCGAAGCTCACCTTCTGGAACAAGATCACCACCGCCGAGACCGGCACCACGGCGTACGACACCCTCAAGGTCCAGGTCGTCAACGGCACCACCACGACCACCCTGGCCACCTACTCGAACGCCGACGCCGCCTCCGGCTACGTCCTGCGGACGCTCGACCTGTCGGCGTTCAAGGGCAAGACCGTCACGATCAAGTTCACCGGTACCGAGGACTCCTCCCTCCAGACCAGCTTCCTGATCGACGACACCTCGGTGACCGCCGGCTGACCCCGGCCCCCGACCGGTGGACCCGGGCGGTCGACCCACGACGTCCCGCCCGGGTCCATCGCACGAACGACCCCCGGCCCGCCGGGCGCACACGCTGCGCCCGACGGGCCGGGACTGTTTTGGAGGCAGGGTGCCGGGCCGGGACCAGGGAAGTCCGGGCCGGTACGGGTCGACCGGCAGCGGGCAGCCGGTAACTCCTTGTGCGCACGGCCACTTCGGATTCCCGGCTCGCACACGGCCACCGGGCCGCCGCCGCGGTCGGCCACGCTCAGTGGAACAAACCGCGGTGAACGCCTGTCCGACGTTCATACGGGACCCTCCCCGTGGCGTACAGCGACGGGCGGGTCGAACGGCGCGGGCTACGGCCGGGCCCGGCGGGGCCCGCGGAGGGTGGCGGGCTGCCACTGCATGAGTCCCACCGCGACGCCGCCCGCACCCGCGAGCAGCTCCAGCACGGTGGCGGTGGGGACGCCGGCCACCGCGAGGGCGGAGGCGAGGATCAGGACCGCGACCACGACGATCTGGTCGGCGGGCCGGAACCTGCGGCCGGGCGGTGTCGGGACGGACGGCGGTACGGGGCGGCGGCGCGAGCGGGTCATGACGGTCCTCGGGGTCGGCGACGCGGGGTCGGTGGGCGGGTGGCGGCGGAGCGGGTGGCCTCGCGGTTCACCCGCCGGTCCTGGCCAGGAGGTCCTCGACGGTCTGCGCCCGGCGCAGCAGGCTGAACCGCACGGTGCCGTCGGCCGCCACGGTGGCGCCGTGGACGGCCGGTTCGAGGAGGCTGTTGTAGCCGAACGGGGTGGACGTGTAGTAGGCGCCGGTGTCCAGCAGGGCGACGATGTCGCCGGGTTCCAGCAGCGGCAGCGGGCGGGCCTCGGCGACCAGGTCGCCGGCGAAGCAGGCGGGGCCGGCGATGTCCTGCACGACCGGCCCGCCGTGCTTCTCGGTGCCGGTGGCGTCGTGTGCGCTGATCCGCAGCGGCCAGGAGTCCGGGGCGAAGACCGTCCGGGTGGCGACCTGGACGCCGGCGAAGGTGAGGGCGATCGGCCGTCCGCCGGAGTTCTTGGTGTATTCGACGTACGCGGCCGTGAAGCCGGCCTTGGCCAGCACCGAGCGGCCGAATTCGGTGACCAGTCGGAACTCGCCGGAGAACAGGGCGGGCGCGTGGGTGCGGAGGCGTGCCACGTAGGCGTCGTAGCCGGGGCTGACGAGGTCGCTGTCGAAGTTGACGGGCAGTCCGCCGCCGATGTCGAGGCCCACCACCTGGCGCCGGCCGAGCTCGCTGTTGACCTTCTCCGCGAAGCCGGCGGCCGCCGCGACGCCCTCGGCCATCAGGTCGAGCGGGCAGCCCTGGCTGCCGACGTGGCAGTGCAGCCAGGTGAGCCAGGGCCGGTCGCGGAAGGCGGCGACGAGCCGCTCGGCGTTGCCCTCGTCGGCCAGGGTGATCCCGAACTTCGAGTGTGCGGTGGCGGTGCTCATGGCGCCGATGGAGCCGCCGCCGACCTGGGGGTTGACCCGGACGCCGATCCTGGAGCGGACCTCGTCCGGCGCCCGGTCGGCCAGGATCTCGTCGATCCGGGCGAGTTCCTGCCAGTTGTCGATGTTGATCGCGACGCCGAGGTCCAGGGCCCTGCACAGTTCGCTGCGGGTCTTCGCCGGGGAGTCGTAGACGATCCGCTCCGGCTCGAATCCGGCGGCGAGGGCCTGGGCGAACTCTCCGGGGCTGGCGACCTCGCAGCCCATCCCGAGGCCGCGCAGCCGCTCCAGCACCGGGACCAGGCAGTTGGCCTTCGCCGCGAAGGTGTGCAGCACCTCGCCCGGCCCCCGGAAGGCGCGGTGCAGCGAATCGACGGTGGCCGCCACGGCGTCGAGGTCGACGAACCCTGCGAGCTGCGCGTGCTCGGGGTCGAGGAGCCCTTCGCGGACGGCCGCGCGGAGGATGAGCTCGCGCCGCTCGGGGCTCTGAAGGGTGGTCGGCTGGGGTCCGGTCATGGCGTCACGCTCCGCTGGGTCGTCCGGCTGCACGGCCGTGGACTGCTGCGTCGACCGTGTGTGACCAGGCTGCCCGTCAGGAGCCGGCTGCGTCTTCGTCCCGCCGTCCGGGTTTGCGGGGGCGGGTCCGCGCCGGCGGCCGGCGCCGGGAGCCCGCGGCCGCCTGTTGGTGCGGTGCGACGACGCGGGGCCGGCGGGGCCGTGCCGTGCGTCGGCCGGCCGTACCTGCCGGCCCGCCGTCGTGCGGGGCGACGACCGCCGTGCACGTTTTTCGTGCGGGGCGGCGAAGTTCAGTCCGCGTCGCCGGTCCGGCGGCTCAGCAGGCGGAGTTGGAGCTGGGCCAGCAGCCGGGCGTCGGGGTCGTCCAGGTCGATGCCGCTGGCCTTGACCAGGGTGTGGTCGACGCGGTGCGCGAAGGTGCTCCGGGCGACGCCCAGGGCGTCTGCGGCCCTGGCCTTCTCCCGCGAGTGGTCGAGGTAGGCGCGCAGCGTGTCCATGAGGGCGGTGTCGCCCTTCTCGACCAGCCGGTCCACCGGTGTTGTCACGGGCGGGCGTTCGCCCCTCAGTGCGTCGACGTAGTGCAGCAGCGCCACGGCGTCGGCCACCTCTTCCACACGCGCGCAGTCGAGGGAGGTGGTGCCGAACAGCAGGCCGCCGAGCGCCAGATCGGCCGTCCGGCGGGAGTCCGGTGCCTCGTCCAGACTGCCTTGGACCTCGCCGATTCCGATCCGCACCCGCGCCCGGAGCTCGTTCGACAGGTCCCGGGCCAGCGACCGGCCCAGCCGCGCGATGTGGGCGCGCGCCTGCCCCTCGTCCTTCGCCAGGCCGCCGACCAGCACCAGGACGCCCCGGTCGGAGGGCACGACGACCGGGTGCAGGCCCTGTGCGGAGCAGTGCCGGTACGCCAGTTTGACCAGCCGGTTGCGGCCCGGGTCGCCTGCGCTGCCGGAGGGAAGGCGGACGGAGAGGACCGCGCACGGCTCCGCGAGGGGCAGCCCCGTCCTGGCGGCCAGCAGTTCGGCGGAGCCGCGGCCGTCCAGCAGGGCCCATGCGGCCTCCAGCAGCTGCTGGTCCTGTCCGTCGCGGCGTGCGCGGTCGTGCAGCAGGTGGGCGACGGCCGCGCGGGCGGCCGCGCGGAGGGCCTCGGTGGCGGCGGGCACGGACAACGGCTCCCCGTCCGCGGCCACCCAGATCGAGCCCAGGGGGACTTCGCCGGCCCGGACGGGCACGATCAGGCGTTCGGGGGTCTCCCCGTGGGCCTTGCGGTACAGCACGTCGGTCGACTTCCAGAGCTGGCGGAAGAAGCCGGCCCGGTCCATGTCCAGGAGGCGTCCGGCCGGCGGCCTGCCGCCCAGGATGGTCGCCTGGCGGACCGGGTCCGCGCCGTGGCCGGTGGGCGAGTGGGCGAGGACGTTGGAGTCCAGGTCCTCGATCGTCACCGAGCCGCCGACCTGGATCGCGATCGCCTTGGCCAGCTCGTCCAGGTCGCCCAGCGGCACACCGGCGATGCCCGGCTCCCGCGCCACCGACAGTGCCGCGTGCAGCATCCCGATCGCGGTCGACCAGTCCGTCCACCAGCCGCGGAAGAGCACCGCCGTCCCGGCCTCGGCGGCTGCCTCCCGCAGCGCCTCGGTCCCGGTCTCCGTCCCTCCGGGGCGGAGCACCACTCCGGCCGCGCCGGCGCTCCCGGCCCGGCGCACCAGGGCGACGGCCTCCGGGGAGTGCGGGTCGACGCCGACCGCGACCAGCAGGTCGCCCGGCGACTCCTGCGGCTCCATCGGGTCGAGCACGACCACCCGCCGCACGGCGCCGCCCACCCCGTGCGGCGCGGCGCACAACTCGACGAACCGCTCCCCCACCAGCGCCAGCAGCCCTTTCAGGGTCTGCTTCGGCTCCGGCCCACCCCACTGCTCCGCGTCCGACACGGGCGCCCCTCCCCTTGACACGTGCACTGCCTGACCAGACGTCAATTCACGATCGGGCGTTCACGGTTCGCGCCAGCCCAGCACCGCACCGACCCGCGTCGACCCACTGCGCGAGAGCCCGCTCAGTCGGCAGGCGCCGCGACGGGCATGGGGCTCCGAGCGCTCGCACCACGCAGTTTGAGGGTGACGACGACCATCACGGCGCTGGCGCCCCACCTCAGCACGGCGTCGGCGAGCCCCACGAACAGGCTGAGATGGACACAGCCCGCGAGGGCCACCACCGGTCCCAGGACGAAGGCCCGGACGGCGGCCGGTCCTGCGGGTGCGCGCAGCAGCGGTCCGGCACGCAGGAGTCGACCCGGCTCCCACACCCGCCGGAGCTCTCCGCAGGCGACGGCGGTACCCGCGCTCAGCAGCAGCATGCGCAAGTGGCCGGGGACGGTGGACACGGTGAGCAGACCGATGCCGTTCAGCGCCGTCCCGGCCACCAGGCACAGGAGCAGGACTTCCTTGACGGCCAGGGTGCGGTCGAGCGTGCTGTCGTACCCGCGCCAGACCCGGCCCATTCCCCCGCGGCCGACGGGTACGTCCAGCCGGTACCTGCCACCAATGGTTCGTCCTTCGTCCGAGGCCACGGAGACACTATGTCGCAGCCCCGGGGCGGCAGTTGCGGAAACGAAGCAACACGGGCCCGCTCGGCCCGGGACGCATCCGGCGACTGTGCGAAGGAGGGTCCGGCCACGGAGCCCGCGCAAGAACCCGCTTGGCGGACCACGGCGACCACTGCTACGTTTCCGGGAGCCGTGCGAGAGAACGAGGAGGTGGTACCCGTGAACGCAGTATCGACATGGGTGCTCCCCTCCGGGGTCACGGTCGGGCGATAGGTCGTCCGGGAGCGCCGTCTCTGAGCACTCCCGAAAGGCATGACCGTGCAATTCACTTCCGAACAGCGTCTCGACGACGGTGTCCTCGAGCGCGAGTTCACCCTCGGCGAGATCCCCGGCATCCTGTGGACGCCCGGCCCTGCATCCGCACCGGCGCCGCTGATCCTGATCGGCCACCCTCCGCTCGGATTGCGCAAGATGTATCCCCGGCTGGCGGGGCGGGCCCGGTACTACGCGGCGGAGTACGGCTTCGCCGCGGCCACCATCGAGCTCCCCGGGAGCGGTGACCGGCCCCGTTGGGTCGCCGCCGAGCAGGCCCGCGCCGACCTGCGCCGGGCGATGGAGGCCGGCAAGCCGGTCGGCGACGAGATCGTCGACGCCCTCATCCTCCCGCTGGTCGAGAAGGCGGTCCCGGAATGGCAGGCCGCCCTGGACGCCCTCCTGTCGCTGCCCGAGATCGGCGGCCCGGTCGGGTACGAGGGGGGAGTGATCTCCATCGGCGTCCGCCTTGCGGTGGTCGAGCCGCGCATCGTGGCCGCCGGTTTCTTCGCCGGGAGTCTCGTGCCCGCCGCCATGTTCGAGGAGGCCCGCCGGGTCACCATTCCGCTGCATGTCCTGTTGCAGTGGGACGACGAAGGGAACGACCGGCAGGCGGCCCTGGACCTGTTCGACGCCTTCGGCTCCGAGGAGAAGACCCTGCACGCCAACATGGGCGGGCACACCGGCGTCCCGCAGTTCGAGCTCGCCCCTGGGGCCCGGTTCTTCGCCCGGCACCTGAAGTGAGGCCGGGCCGTCAGGCCGTCAGTAGGCGGTAGGCGGTAGGCGGTGGGCGGGTGTCGGCCGGGATGCTGCTCGTCGAGGACGGGTCCAGGCTCTCCTCAGCTCTCTGCAGCGCGGGCCCCTGCCAACTCGGCAGGGGCCCGCGCTGCCCGAACTCGTCTACAGGTGCTGTCGGGTTCTCGTGAACAGAGGCGGGCGCCGCTTCCGTGCTTGCCGTCGCAGTGGCTCAGGGGTTGCGTCGCACGGTCGAGGCCGCGGTGAACAGAGCCGCGGCCGCCGAGGTCGCAGCGAGGACCCCGAACAAGCCGGGACAGCCGCCACCCAGGGACGGAGTGATCGCCGCTGTCGCCCACGGAGCCAGGGCACCGGCGATGGCGGCCGGTGCGCCGAGCTGGGCGGTGAGGTGTCCATAGGCGTTGGTGCCCCAGCGGTCGGTGACGGCGGTGGCGTGGAGCAGGGTGAGGTTGCCGCGGATGGTGCCGACGAGGATCGCGATGCCGACGGGCAGGGCGATGGGGCCCGGCACCAGGGCGAGCAGCAGGGTGGTCATGCCGGTGTCGGCGGTGATGTGCGGGGCGAGCACGGGGAAGGCGTAGTAGAGGATGCCCCGGCCGGTGATCTGGGTGGCGCACAGGGCGGGCAGGGCGGCGCGGGGCCGCGACCGGTCCCCTGTTCCGGTCGCGACCCCGCTGAGGTGAATGGCAGTCACGAGAGGGGTCAGCAACCGCCGCTGGTGGAGCACGACGAGGATTCGGTGGCGGGAGCGCCGAGGGTGATGAGCTGCGGCACGGCCGGGACCGAGCAGCAGCCCCCGCCGCCGTTCTGTGCGACGTTCGGCTCGTCGAAGAGGCCGGCGC
The DNA here is from genome assembly GCF_050749075.1 of Kitasatospora dryopteridis. Taxonomy (NCBI): domain Bacteria; kingdom Bacillati; phylum Actinomycetota; class Actinomycetes; order Kitasatosporales; family Streptomycetaceae; genus Kitasatospora; species Kitasatospora dryopteridis. The sequence goes on from NZ_CP192749.1 coordinate 1,466,470, forward strand.
CGCCGCAGACCCCGGTCTCGGGGAGGGTGAGTTCGACGCGGGCGGCGGCCTCGTGGTCTCCGGCGAGGGCTGCGGCGACGGAGCGGACCTGCTCGTAGCCGGTCATGGCGAGGAACGTCGGCGCGCGGCCGTAGGACTTCATGCCGACCAGGTAGACGTCGCTCTCGGGGTGGGTGAGCTCGCCTGCACCGTGCGGGTACACGGTGCCGCAGGAGTGCTGGTTGGGGTCGATCAGCGGGGCGAGGGCGGTGGGGGCCTGGAGTCGCTCGTCGAGGCCGAGTCGGACCTCGGAGAGGAAGGACAGATCCGGGCGCAGGCCGGTCAGCACGACGACCTGGTCGACACCTTCGCTGCGGCGGCCGTCCTCGGCGACGAGGACCAGGCGGTCACCGTCGGCCTCGACGGCGGCGGTGCGGAAGCCGGTGAGCGCGGTGGCGTGGCCGTCGTCGACGGCCTTCTTGGCCCGCAGGCCGAGCGCGCCGCGGGCGGGCAGCTGGTCGGCCTCGCCCCCGCCGTACGTGCTGCCGTTGATGCCGCGGCGCAGCACCCAGACGGCGTGCGTACCGGGCTCGGCCTTGGCCAGGTCGGCGAGGTGGGCCAGGGCTGTGAACGCGGAGGCGCCGGTGCCGACGACGGCGGTGCGCCTGCCTGCGAACCGCTCCCGAACCGCCGGGTCTGCAAGGTCGGGGACGCGGTAGGAGATGCGGCCGTCGGCGGCGCGCTCGCCGAGGGCGGGCAGGCCGTTGGCGCCGAGCGGGTTGGGGGTCGACCAGGTGCCGGAGGCGTCGACCACCGCGCGGGCGAGGATGCGCTCCTCACGGCCGTCGGCGTGCTCGACGTGGACGGTGAACGGCTGCTCGTCGCGTCCGGAGTCGACGATGCGGTCGCGGCCGGCGCGGGCGACGCCGGTCACCCGGGTGTTGTAGCGGACGCGGTCGCCGAGGACGTCGGCGAGGGGCTGCAGGTACTGCTCGGCCCAGTCGCCGCCGGAGGGGTAGGCCTTGCCGTCGGGCCGGGTCCAGCCGGCCGGGGCGAGGAGCTTCTCGGCGGCCGGGTCGATCAGCTCCGCCCACGGCGAGAAGAGCCTGACGTGGGCCCACTCGCGGACCGCCGTGCCGGCCGAGGCTCCGGCTTCCAGCACCACGGGTTCGATGCCGCGCTCGATCAGGTGGGCGGCGGCGGCCAGGCCGATCGGTCCGGCGCCGATGACGGCGACGGGCAGGTCCTCGGGGGTGCTCTCGGTCATCTCGGGTCTCCGCGTCGGTAGGAGGGGTGAATGGCTGTGGGAGGGCCGGGTCAGCAGCAGCCGGCGCCGGCGGCGGTGGCCTCGCGCTTGGCGTCCGGGGCGCAGCAGGTTCCGGCGTCGGCGGCGTCCTGGGCGGTGCCGCAGCAGGGGGTGGCGGCCGCGGGCTGCTGGGTGCGGTGCGTCTCTGCCGGGCCGCTGCTGGGGCAGCAGCTGGTGGCGCGGCCGTCGGTGGCGTGCTCGGTCATGGCTGCCTCCAGGGGTCTCTTGTTTCGAAGTCTGTCGATGTCCTGCTGTGCGGCCAGCATGGCACCTGATTCGATGGGCGTCAACATAGGCGTTTGTCGAATCAGGGGGGAACATAGGGACGGTGGACGTCGCGGCGATCGGGGGCGGGCAGTCCGCCTGGCCGACTTCACCGGCACGGCCCTGCACTTCTGCGACTACCGCAGCCCCGAGCCGTTCGCCGGCCGGCAGGTCGTGGTGGCGGGCGCGGGGAACTCCGCGGTGCAGATGGCGACAGAGCCGGCGCCACTCCCCCACCGCGCTCGCCACCCGCTCCCCGGTGCGCTTCGCCCGGCAGCGGCCGTTCGGCCGCGACTTCCACGTGTGGCTCACCGTCTCCGGCCTGGACTCGGCCCCGGTCGGCCGCCTGCTGCGACGTCCGCCGACCGCGCCCGCCTTCGACACGGGCGCCTACCGCGCCGCGCTGGAGGCCCGCGCTCCGGAGCGGCGACCGCCGTTCACGGCCGCGGACGGCGGAACGCTGCTGTGGCCGAACGGGCGGCGCGAGTACGCCGATGCCGCCATCCTCGCCACCGGCTACCGGCCCGCCGTGCCGCACCTGCACGGCCTGGACGCCCCGGGCGGCGACGGCGCACCGCTGCACCGCGGCGGCCTCTCCCGCACCCACCCGCTGCTCGCCCACGTCGGCCTGGAGTGGCGGCGCAGCCTCTCCTCGGCCTCCCTTCGCGGCGTGGGCCGCGATGCCGCGCACATCGCCCGGCATCTCGCCGCCCGACTGGGCCGACAGCAGGCCGCCCTTCCGATGTGATTCGGCAAGTGTCAACATAGATGCATGTCGAATCTTGAGGTGGTCAACCTTCCACTGCTCGAACCGGAGGCCGCAGCGCCCTGCTGCCCGCCGCTGACCTCCGCCCCGCTCTCGGAGGAGGACTCGGTCAGGATGGCGGCGATGTTCAAGGCCCTGTCCGACCCGGTCCGCCTGCGGCTCTTCTCACGCGTGGCCTCCCACGAAGGCGGCGAGGCGTGCGTGTGCGACATCCAGGACGTCGGTGTCTCCCAGCCCACCGTCTCCCACCACCTCAAGAAGCTCCGCGAGGCAGGCCTGCTCACCTCGGAGCGGCGCGGCACCTGGGTCTACTACCGCGTCACCCCGAGCGTGCTCGCCACCATGGCCGGCATGCTCACCGCCGCCACGGGCTGAGCCGACCGCAGGCGTTCCCACAGGGCATTCGATCGACTATCGTCGATTATCGATGAACCAGTCGAACTGCACCAGTACCGTTGTCGATGCCGAGGCCGCCGAGCTGTACGCGTCGTGGTTCAAGGCACTCGCCGACCCCACCCGCATCCAGCTGCTGCACCTGCTCGCGGCCGAAGGCCGACCGATGAGCGTCGGCGAGATCGTCGGACGCTCGCCCGTGGGCCAGTCGACGGTCTCCCACCACCTGAAGGTCCTTGCAGAGGTGCGCTTCGTCCTCCCCGAGAAGCAGGGCACCTCCACCCGCTACCAGGTCAACCGCGCCTGCCTGACGGTCTTTCCGGCCGCCGTCGCGACCATCCTCGGCGAGCCCCGTACCGAGCTGCCCCAAGGGGACGATCGTGGCTGCTGACACCCGGGTCGCGCCAATGACCGACGACCACGCCGACCAGGTCCTGGCGATCTACCAGGCCGGCATCGACGAGGGCAACGCCACCTTCGAGACCGCTGCACCCGCCTGGCAGGCGTTCGACACGGCCAGACTGGCCGAGCACCGCTTCGTGGCCGTCGACCGCACCGACCGCGTCCTGGGCTGGGTCGCGGCGAGCCGGGTCTCCGACCGCTGCGCCTACGCGGGCGTGGTGGAGCACTCGGTGTACGTCCACCCCGACGCCCGCGGCCGTGGTGTCGCCGGTCGGCTGCTGCGGGCGCTGATCGCCTCCACGGAGGAGGCCGGGATCTGGACGATCCAGTCCGGCGTGTTCCCGGAGAACACCGCCAGCCTCGCCGTCCACGCCCGGACCGGCTTCCGGGTGATCGGCACCCGCGAACGCATCGGCCGCCACCACGGAGTCTGGCGGGATGTCCTCCTGATCGAGCGTCGTAGTCCATCGGTCGGCTGACCTCGTCAGGTCCGGCCGCCACGGGTCCGGACGTCAGCCCCGGTCGTCGAGGGTGAGCTGGCGGCGGTGGAAGTCGAAGTGCCGGGTGGGGTAGCGGTAGATGTCCGCGAGGGTCATGTAGTCCTTGAAGAACGGGTCCCAGCGGACGGGGTAGTGCATACCGCGAGCGAGATCGGCGTCCGACTCGCGGTCCAGCCCGCGGTGCAGGGCGGCGATGACGCGGTCGAACTGCGCGCCCATCCGCCGGGGACCGATGACCTTCACCGCCCCGCACGGCCCGGCATAGTTGACGAGGTCGAACGGAACGGTGGCCGCGTCCAGGACCCGCGCGAAGGCCCGGCCGACGCCGCGGGGCGACCGGCCCAGGAGGCGTGCGAGCACGAGCAGGACCCGCGTGACGACGAAGCCGAACAGCATGTGCCACAGCAGCTGCTCGTTCGTCCACCGCGTGCCGCGGGTGAGCCGGGCAAGGTCGTCCGCCCCGGCCGCTGCCAGCAGTCGGTGGAACTCGGCGCATGCCCGATCCAGCTCGTCGTGGACCACCTGCCGATCCAGCGGCCCGCTTCTGGCCATGGTCACCGGTCCTCTCCGTCGACCCGCGCGCATCTGGACGCCCCGGGGTTGCCAGGATGCCCGTCTCACAGACTTCCAGTCGTCCGGCGTCGAGATCGGGGGTATCACTGGCCGGTGATCGATGCGGCAGACGTCCGCCTCGTCACAGACGGCCGGATCGGTGGCGGAGGCGGTGCGCACCGGGGCACAGAGCAGGCGCCGTCGACCGCCCACGCGGGCGGTGCAGTGCCGATCACCGGGGCAGGGTCTGGGTGATGCGCCACAGGCGGCGCGGCAGGTCGCCTTCCTCGAAGGGGTGGACGTCGGTGAGGGTCCAGCCTTCGGCGAGCTCGTCGACCAGGTGGCGGGGGAAGAAGTGGACGGCGAAGCCGCCGTGTTCCCAGATGTCGTCGCCGTGTCCGGCGCCCGCACCGTAGTGGGCGTCGCCGGTGTGGCGGACGGTGTAGACGAAGACGCCGCCCGGCCGCAGGACTCGGCGGACCTCCGCGACCAAGGCATGAATCTCCTTGGTGGACAGCGCCATGCACAGCAGCATGTGTGCGAAGACGGCGCCCACCGAGGCGTCGGCGAGCGGCAGCGGCTCGCGCACATCATGCACCGCGGTGGTGACCTTCTCGGCCAGGCCCTCGGCGGTGGCCTGCGCGCGGAGCTGGTCCAGGCCGACAGGGCTGAAGTCGGCGGCCAGCACGGTGAACCCCGAGCGGGCGAAGAACAGCGCGTCACGGCCGTGGCCGGCACCCAGCTCCAGCACGTCGTCCGCATCTGCGGCCCGGAACACCTCGGCGGCGTGAACCGCCGGGCCCGAAGGCCGGTCGCCGTACATGCCGGGATGGGCTCCGTACGTCTGCTGCCAGTGTTCCTGCTGAGCCTCGGCAAGCTCCCGGCCCTCATGCATCGCAGCTCCTCGTGCTGTTCCGGCCCCAGGGCTGTTGTCAGCCTAGATCGCTCCCGGAGACGACCAACAGCCCGGTACACGCGCCAAGTCGTGGCCGCCGGTCAGGAAGACACCACTCGATCGAAGTGGCTCGGAACCCGCTGCCGATCACGAAACAGGAGAACCCGAACGCCTGCGGCGGGGTCCTGTCGTCCCGACGGCTGACAGACCGCCGAGAAAGACTGTCCCCATGCAGATCCGGATCGAGGCCTTCGACCTACCCGGCCGCACCTGTGCCGCCGGGCCCGACTTCCCCGGTTACACGAACATCCACATCGCCGTTCAACGGCGCGAGGAACTGCTCGATCCGCAGCCCGGCGATGCCTCCGCGGCGACCTGGACATTGGACTGCACCACTTCGAGCACCGACATGAAAGGCCCGTACATCCAGGGCCGGCCCGGTCAGCGGTTCATCTACCTCTCGTGGGGCACCGTCGACGGCACCGGCACGTTCACCGTGTTCCGCCGCGCCAAGCTCATGCTCGATGCCGTCGACCCGGCCGTCCTCACCGCTGCCGCACGTTCGGGGTTGCTGGTCGCCCGCCTGGGTGCAACCGACGCCAAGGGACAGCCGCTGTGTGCGGCCGTCCGCCCACCGCGCGTCGAATGGTCCGTCGGAGCCCAGGTCTGATCCCTTGGGGATTCCGGATCGCCTCCGCACGGTGGCACCCGCGTGAGGGCTCAGCTCAGCCGGTCTCTGATCTCCTGGACTGCGGTGCGGGCGGTGCGGCCGACGCCGATGAGGGTGGCGGAGGCCGGGCCGGTCCAGTCGCCGTAGCCGAGCAGGTGGATGCGCGGGTCCGTCTCCGCGCGGGTGCCGACGGTGGCGATCCGGCCGCGATCACCGGTGCGCAGGCCGAGCGGGGCGAGGTGGGCGAGGACGGGGCGGAAGCCGGTGCACCAGATGACGGCGTCGGCGGGCCAGACGGTGCCGTCCGCCCACTGCGGGCCGTCCGCGGTGAGGGCGTGGAACATGCGGTGGTCGGTGAGCAGACCGGCGTCCCGGGCCCGGCGGACGGGCGGGGTGGCCACGATGTCGCCGAGGTCGGAGATCCGTTCGCCGCCGTGCCGGACGCGGCGGGTGGCGATCTCGAACAGGGCGCGCCCGTCGATGTGGCCGGGGAGGAAGCGGGCCGGTCGGCGGGTGACCCAGCGGACGGCGGCGGCTATGGGGGCACCCCCGGCCGAAGGCTGGGGGACGGTGAGGTCGGCGGCGATCTGGGCGCCGGAGTTGCCGCCGCCCACGACGACCACCCTCCGGCCGGTGAAGTCCTCGGCCCGGTGGTAGTCGCGGGTGTGGAGCTGGCGGCCGGTGAAGGATTCGCGGCCGGGGACGGCCGGGACGAAGGGCCGCCACCAGTTGCCGGTGGCGCTGACGAGGGCGCGGGTGTGCCAGGTGCCGTCGTCGGTACGGGCGATCAGGCCGCCGTCCCCGGAGTTCTCCACGGCGTGGACGTGCACGGGGCGGTGGACGGGCAGCTCGTACCGCTTCTCGTACTCGGTCAGGTACTGCACGACGTGGTCGGCGTCGGGCCAGTCCTTTCCGGTCTGGCCCGGCATCGGGCGGCCGGGCAGTGAAGAGTAGGCGGCCGGGGAGAACAGGTGGAGGCTGTCCCAGTAGTGCTGCCATGCGCCGCCGGGCGACGGGGAGGCGTCGAGGATCGCGAAGTCCAGTCCGGCGCGCCGCAGGTGGTACCCGGCGGCGAGGCCGGCCTGGCCCGCTCCGACGACCAGGACCTGGGCGCGCCGGACGGCGCTCACGAGGCGTCGGCCTTGCGGCCCGCGCGGTGCGCGAAGATCAGCGCCACCAGCGCCAGACCCGCCACCCCGCCGATCAACTGCATGCCGATGAACCCGGGCACCGAGGACGGCGCGATGCCGGCGAAGGTGTCGGTGAACGCCCGGCCGATGGTGACGGCCGGGTTGGCGAACGAGGTGGAGGAGGTGAACCAGTACGCGGCGCCGATGTAGGAGGCGACCGCGACGGGGGCGAACCGCAGCAGGTCGCTCTTGGCCAGGCCGAAGATCAGCAGGACGAGGCCGGCGGTGGCGACGACCTCTCCGAGCAGCAGGTGTCCCGCGGAGCGGTCGTGGGTCGACCACTGCACCAGGGCCTGGCCGAACATCGCGTCGGCGAGGACCGCGCCGGCGATGGCACCGGCGATCTGCGCCGGGATGTAGGCGGCGACCTCCCGCGCTCCGAGGCCCTTGGGGTCGCGGCGTCCGGTCCACCACTCGGCGAGGGTGACGACCGGGTTGAAGTGCGCGCCGGAGACGGGGCCGAGCAGCAGGATCAGCACGCCGAGGCCGAACACGGTGGCCAGGGAGTTGGCCAGCAGCTGCAGGCCGACGTCCTGGGTGAGTGCGGTGGCCTGGATGCCGGAGCCGACCACGACCGCCACCAGGGCGGCGGTGCCGACCAGCTCGGCGGCCACCCGGTTCAGCAGCGGCACCGCGGGCGGCTCGACCGCCAGAGGCTCCTCGGTGCCGTCCGTGTTCGCATGGTTCACGGGGTCAGTCTCGGATCTCGCCTCGTCCATGACGCTCAAGGACACTCCTCGTACAGGGCGGGACAGGCCGCCGGTGGGGGCTGTGGGGGGTTTCAGCAAGAGCGTTTGCGGCCTGCTGCCTCGCGGGCGGTGGCGGCCAGCCCGGCGAACCCCGCCGCGACGGCCTCGAGGGCGTCGGGGCGGAGCATGTAATAGGTGAAACGACCGCACGGCTCGGTGTCGACCAGCCCCGCATCCCGGAGGATCTTGAGGTGGTTCGACAGGTTCGTCTGCCGGGCGCCGGTCTCCTCGACGAGGTGGGTCGTGCACAGCGCCTCCTGGGCGAGCAGCGCGAGGATCTGCATCCTCAGCGGGTCGGCCAGGGCCTTCAACACGTCACTGTCGACTGACATCACCATGGGCTGATACGTTAGCGGCCGTCGGGGGAAATCCCAAGCACACAGCCCCGCCGGGCCCGAGATGCGCCGCGCCCCGGCCGCGGGTCTCGATGAAGGAAGAGCCATGCCCACCACCGCTTCCGCGTCCGTGCTGTTCGTCTGCATCCACAACGCGGGCCGCTCCCAGATGGCGGCCGGTTTCCTGCGCCACCTCGCGGGCGACCGCATCGAGGTCCGCTCGGCCGGCTCCGCGCCGGGCGACCGGATCAACCCGTCGGCGGTCGCCGCGATGGCCGAGCTCGGCATCGACATCTCGGACCAGCAGCCGAAGGTGCTGACCACCGACGCCGTCCAGGCGTCCGACTACGTCATCACCATGGGCTGCGGCGACGCCTGCCCCTACTTCCCCGGCAAGAAGTACCTGGACTGGAAGCTCGACGACCCGGCGGGTCAGGGCGTCGAGGCGGTCCGCCCCATCCGTGACGAGATCAAGCACCTCATCGAGGGCCTGATCGCCGAGATCGACGCCAAGCAGCAGGAGAGCTGACGCCCCACGAGCGATAACACCGACGTGCGCGAGGTCATCGTCATCGGCTCCGGCCCCGCCGGGTACACCGCCGCAGCGCGTCGACCTTGTCGGCAAGGCGGTGGACTGGAGGGTTGACGATCTGACGGTCGGTCAGAAAATCGCAGCCGAGTGCGTCGAGGCTTACGTCGAGCGAGCCGCCTCCCCCTCCGAACGCTGGTCCGCCTGCCCGGGTGGCCACGCGTCACCGTGCGATGCCGCGCGTCTCGTGCCGGCCGCTGTCGGCGCCGCCACCCCGTCGTTCTCCGGTCCGCTCACGCCGCGACGGGTGACGGAACGCGGAGCGGCGCCAGCGCGGTGCTCCAGGCAATGACCTGGTCGAGCATCGCGTTCAGGGCGGGCAGGTTGTAGTCGCCCGGTTTGAACGCGCGGTAGTTCTCGAACTCGGTGATCAGGGACAGCGCGACCTGCTGGCGCACGTCGGCCATCTGGAGCTCGGCGGCGACGAGGCGCAGCTGTTCGACGGCGCGGACGCCGCCCACTCCGCCGTAGGACACGTAGCCGACCGCCTTGTTGTTCCACTCGGCGTAGAGGAAGTCGAGCGCGTTCTTCAGCACGGCGGGAATGCCGTGGTTGTACTCGGGCGTCACGATGACGAACCCGTCGTACGATGCGATCTCGTCCGCCCACTGCCGGGTGTGTTCGTTCTGGTACTGGCCGAGCGACGGCGGCATGGGCTCGTCGAGGTGCGGCAACGGGTGGTCGCGGAGGTCGATGAGTTCGAACTCGGCGTCGGTACGGCGCGATGCGATGTCGAGCACCCACTTGGCGACCTGTTCGCCGTTGCGGTTGGGGCGGGTGCTGCCGAGGATGATGCCGATCTTGAGCATGACGGGCCTGGCCTTCCTCGTTCGCGGTGCTTGGCATGATTGGCACCTGCGGAGTTGTGCTGCCCGGCAGATCGTCTGCGGAGCAGACAATCTCACCAACAGCGGGCCGCTGCGTATCATTCCTGGTATGGGCAGCGAGACGCAGACCGCGCCGGCAGCCGGGTGTGCCGACCTCACGGAGGACTTCGGCTTCTCGCTCATGGCGGTGGCGCACGCCTACCGGACCGCCGTCTCCTCGGTGCTCGCAGGCGTCGCCCAGGGCGCCCGCGGCTTTCAGACGCTCGCGGCCGTGGTCGAGGGCGACGGGCCGAACCAGGTCGCGCTGGCCGGCTACCTACGGATCGATCGCACGGTGATGACCTACCTGCTCGACGACCTGGTGGCGGCGGGCCTGGTGGAGCGTCGACTCGACCCTGCCGACCGCCGTCGGCGCAAGATCGTCGCGACCCGGCAGGGCGTCGAAACCCTCCATGAACTGCGGCGACAGGTGAGGACGGCGGAGAACGAACTGCTCTCCGTCATCGACGAGGACGAGCGCGAAGTGTTCCGGGCCCTGCTCGCCCGGCTCGCCCGCACCGTCGCGGAGGGCGGACCCGGCGGCGTGTCCTGCGACGTCGGCGCCGACTCCTGCGACGCCACCGTCAGCCCAGAGCGCGGTCCAGATTGAAGGCGGCGCTGATCAGCGAGAGATGGGTGAACGCCTGGGGGAAGTTGCCGAGCTGTTCGCCGGTCCGGCCGATCTCCTCGGCGAACAGGCCGACATGGTTGGCATAGGTGAGCATCTTCTCGAAGGCAAGCCGGGCCTCCTCCAGCCGACCCGCCCGGGCCAGCGCCTCGACGTACCAGAAGGAGCAGATTGAGAAGGTTCCCTCGGAGCCCCGGAGTCCGTCCGGACTGGCCGCCGGGTCGTAACGGTAGACCAGGGAGTCGGAGACCAGATCCGAGGTGAGCACGTCCAGGGTGGAGAGCCACTTGGGGTCGGTGGGCGAGATGAACTTGGCCATCGGCATCATCAACAGGGACGCGTCGAGGACCTTGTCGTCCAGCCCTTGGACGAACGCGCCGCGCTCGGCCGACCAGCCGCGGGCCATGATCTGCCGGTAGATCGCGTCACGGGACTGCCGCCAGCGGAGCAGGTCCGCGGGGAGCCCGCGCCGGTTCGCCATCCGTATCGCCCGTTCCAGCGCAACCCAGCACATCAACCGCGAGTACACGAAGTCGCGCCTGCCCGCCCGGGTCTCCCAGACCCCCTCGTCCGGCTGGTCCCAGTGCTCGCAGAGCCAGTCCACCACGGCACCGACCTCGTCCCAGTGACCGCTGCTGATCGGCTGCCCCCACTTGTCGTAGAGATAGACGGAGTCGAGCAGCGCGCCGTAGATGTCCAGCTGGAGCTGCCCGGTGGCGGCGTTCCCCACCCGCACCGGCGCGGACCCGAGGTGACCCTCGAGGTGGGACAGCTCGTACTCGGGCAGGTCGCAGCGCCCGTCGATGCCGTACATGATCTGCAGCGGTCCGGTCTCCTTGGTGCCCCGCATGATCCCGTACTCGGAGATGAAGCCCATGAACGCCTCGGCCTCCGAGGTGAAGCCCAGGCGGAGCATGGCGTAGATGCAGAAGGCCGCGTCGCGGACCCACACGTAGCGGTAGTCCCAGTTGCGCTCGCCGCCGATCTGCTCGGGCAGGCTGGTGGTCGGCGCGGCAACGATCGCGCCGGTGGGCGCATAGGTGAGCAGCTTCAGGACCAGAGCCGAGCGATGCACCATCTCCCGCCACCGTCCGTGGTACCGCGAGCGGGACAGCCAGTGGCGCCAGAACCGGACGGTGGCCTCGAACTGCCGCTCCGCCTCCAGGTCGGGGCAGGCACGCGGGCTGACATCGGCGCTCACCCGGTCGAGGGCGAACACCGCGGACTCGCCCTCCAGCAGCTTGAAGTGCGACCACACGTCCACGCCGTCGGTCTCGGTCGGCACGGTGGTGGTCAGCGCCAGGGACAGCGAAGAGGAACGGAACACCACGTGGCCGTCCTCGAGCTCCACGGTGTGCGCCTCGGTCCCGTAACCGAACCGCGGGGCGACCTTCGCCCGGAACGGGAGCACCCCGCGGACACAGATCACCCGCCGGATCAGCCGGTGGCGGTCCGCCTCGCGGGACTCGTCCACGACGGGCATGAAGTCCTGGATCTCCGCCACCCCGTCCGCGGCGAAGAACCGCGTGATCAGGACGTTGGTGTCGGGGAAGTAGAACTGCCGGGTACGGGCGGGCACGTCCGCGGACAGTTCGAAGCGGCCGCCCCGGTCGGCGTCGAGTATGGACGCGAACACGCTGGGTGCATCGAAGCGCGGGCAGCAGTACCAGTCGATGGTGCCGTCGGTGGCGACGAGCGCAGCGGTACGGAGATCGCCGATCAGACCGTGCTCCGAGATCGGCAGATACCGGGAACCGCCCAGCTGCCCGAATCCGCCTCTGCCGTCCTGCGCCATGGCGGCCTCCTCACCCGATGGTGCGGGGCATCGAGCCGAACCTCTCGTTTCATGCTAGATCACGGCGTATCGAAGCACCGAAGCGAACCCGTACGCCGCGGGAGTACAGCACGCTCACCGGCAGCCGAACGGGGAGCCGAGCAGCGGGGTCGGCAGGCCCACCGCTCTGAGGCGGGCACGGCAGAAGAAGGTAGCGCGCGTGCAGTCGGCATCCAGCCAGGAGCAACGGCGCCCGTTCGGTATCCACCCGAATGCCTCATCTGGCCTGCGATGCAAGGGTTTTGCTCCTACGGTGCCCGGAGAGGGGGCCCCCGATCGAGAGGTGAAATCCGTCATGGCAGGCAAGTTCGAGCTGTACGTCGACGAGTCGGGCAACCACCGCTTCCGCCTGAAGGCCAGCAACGGCTCGGTCGTCGTCACCGGCGACCCGGAGGAGTCGCGGGAGCAGTGCATGAAGAGCATCGAGTCGCTGCGCAAGCTGGCGCCGTACGCGCAGGTGCTGGAGGTCTCCGGCTCGTAGCGTCGACCCGGCCGAACAGCGCGCGGGCCGGCCGTCCCGTTGGGGCGGTCGGCCCGTTCGCGTGCGTGCCGAGCGGGCGGCGGGCCGCATCGGATCTCCTCGAAAGCCTCACACATGACACCTGTCGGCCGTTCGGGTGCCGTGCGTAGGGTCCAGTGGCAAGTACGCGCCAGCCGCGCGAGAACCGACCCCGGAAGATCCCATGGACTACTGCGCACCGTGCCGACGCCATCTGAACGGCGCACTGTCCTGCCCCGGCTGCGGAGGGCCCGGCGGCCCGGCGCCGATGGACGCGACGGCCGTGCTGCCCGCCTCGGCCCCGGAGCCGCCGCGCTACGCCCCCGGCGGACAGCAGCCCGGCCTGCCCCACCACCCCGCGGACGGCGAGCCGCAGGGCCGCCGGGCCCGGCGACGGCCCGCGCCGCGCAGGCGCCGCGCCGTCCTGCTGACCGCGGCCGGTCTGGCTCTGGGCGGCGCCGGCGTGCTGGCACTGGCCGCGCCCGACGGCAACGGCGCAGCCCGCCCGATCACCGCCCCGGTGGACGACGCGCAGGCGACGGCCGCCGCGACCGCCACCGCGGTTCCGGCCACCACTTCGGCCGCCCCGTCCCCCACGGTCTCGGTGAAGCCCTCGAGGTCCGCGAGTGCCAGGGCGAGCGGCTCCGCCACTGCCACGGCCGCGCCCACCGCCTCCGCCACGCAGCAGGGCAGCACGGCGCCGACCGCCACGGCGACCTCGAAGCCCACGCACGGCCGGCCTTCGCCGCGGCCCTCGAAGTCGTGCACGCCGATCCTGTTCTGGTGCACCTGAGCTGCAGCTGAACGGTCAGGCTTCTCCGGAGAGCAGTTCCGCCAAGGCGGCGGCGTGGCTGAGGTCCGCCTCACGGGTGGCGGTGAGCAGGGTGAGCGGACCGCGGGCGGCCAGGTCGCGCAGGTGGGCGAGGGCCTCGGCCTGCTCCGGCTCTTCCAGTTCGGCCAGGTAGCGGCTGCGGAACTCCGCCCACCGGTCCGGGTCGTGCCCGTACCACCGGCGCAGTTCGGTGCTGGGGGCGACCGCGCGCAGCCATTCGTCGAGGCCCGCCTTCTCCTTGGCCAGGCCGCGCGGCCAGAGCCGGTCGACCAGCACGCGCACGCCCTCGTCGGGGCCCGGTGCGCCGTAGATCCTGCGGTAGGTGACGGCCATCCGGCCATGTTCGCCCGCCGGGCCCCGGACGGCGTGCGTACGCTCCGGAGTGTCCTGGATGCTTTCCGTGAGGACCGGACGGCGGCGCGGGCGGCACACGGAGGGCGGCGGTATGGGGTGGGGCGGTGGCGGCGGCCCGTTTCCGCTGGCGGCAGCGGGGGTGCTGTTCCGGGACGGCGCGGGGCGGCTGATGGTCGTCCGGGCGGTGTACGAGCACGAGCACCCGGTGGAGGTGCCCGGCGGCGGGTGGGAGCTGCAGGACGCGACGCTGCGGGAGACGGCCGTCCGCGAGCTGCTGGAGGAGATGGCGCTGCGTCCGCGGCTGCAGGGGCTGGCGAGCGTGGACTGGGCGATGGCGAGGTACCGGCCGCCGATCGTGTCCTTCCTGTACTGGGCCCCGGCGCCGACCGCGGCGGAGCTGGCCGCGGTGCGGCTGCAGGAGGACGAGATCGGCGGGTACGCGTTCGTGACCCCCCGGCAGGCGGCGTCGGCGCTGCCGCCGAAGCTGTCCCGCCGGGTCACGGCCTGCCTGCGGGCCCCGGCCGGGTCGGAGCCGGTGGAGCTGGAGGACAGCCGGCCGGTGGGGCCCGCGGCGGCCCTGCTGCCGCCCCTCCCCGCGCCGCCGTACACCCGGGCGGCCGGGCTGGCGCTGGCGGGTGGCGACCGGCCGCCGGTGACGCCGCCGCTGGACCGCCGGACGTACATCGCGACCCGGCCGCGCATCCGGGCACTCGTCCAGGTGCTCGCCACCGACGGCGCCGGCCGGGTGGTCTCCGTGGAGGGCACGGTGGCGGCGGACCGCGAGACGCCGCGCGGGACCGCGGCCCGGCTGCTGCGGGAACGCCTCGGCACGGTACGGCCGCCCGGCCGGCTGCTCGGCCTGGACTGGCTGCCCGCCGACACCGGGGTGATGCCGCAGCTGGTGTACGTCTTCGACGGCGGCCGGCTCGGCGGCGCCCGCCCGGACGCGGTGCCCGCCGCGGAGGCCGGGCCGCGGGCGGCGGCGTGCCTGGCCCGGCGGGGCGGGCCGGGTGGCGCGATCGAGCTGGTCAACGGCGTGTCGGCGGCCGGGCCGGCATGACGCCGGTACCGGGCGGCGTCACAATGGAGCGGCCAGCGCCGCCCGTCCGAGGAGGTTCCGTGGTCCGCGAGATCGAATCCGTGCTGGGCGGCCTGCGGGTGGAGGCGGTCGCGGCGGCCGGGCGGCTGACGGTGACGCTGTCCGGCGGTGTGGTGCTGACGGTGGAGAACGACTTCCGGCTGCGGACGGCCGCCGAGGTGGAGCACTTCTACCCCGGCCTGACGCTGCGGCCGTCCGCCGCACTCGCCGCACTGGCCGGTGCGCGGGTGGCGGCGGCCTCGGTGACCCGCTCGGGCGGCCTGGAGCTGGCCTTCGACTCGGGCACCGTACTGTCGGTGCCGCCCGACACGACGGGCTCGCGCCCCGCCCCCGCCTGGCGGGTGGCCGGCCCGGCCGGCCCCCTGTTCGCCGCCGAACCTGGCGGCTACCTGGCGGTCTGAAACCTGTACGGGGCCCGTCTGCGGTGTGCGGCACCGCCTCAGCTCAGGTCGAACACCAGCCGGGCGGCAACCGTGCCCGCCAGAACCTCCTCGAAGCAGCCGTTGACCTCCTCCAGCCGGCGGGACTCGCGCATCACCCGGGTGCGGCCGAGTTCGTGCAGCCGGAACACCTCGGCGAGGTCCTGCCGGGTGCCGACGATCGAGCCGACCACCTTCGTCCCGTTGAGGACGGTGTCGAAGACCGGGATCTCCAGCGTGCCCTCGGGCGGCAGGGCGACCAGCACCAGCGTCCCGCCGCGGCGCAGCGCGCCGTACGCGGCCCGGAACGAGGCGTTGCTGACGGCGAGCGCGATGGCGGCGTCGGCGCCGCCGAGCTTCTGGACCTCGGCGGCGACGTCCTGCTTGCGGGCGTCGACGAGGTGGTCTGCGCCGAGTTCGCGGGCGAGGTCGAGCTTCTCGTCGGTGACGTCGACGGCGATCGTCTCGGCGCCGGGAGCCGCGCGTACTGCAGGGCGAGGTGGCCGAGGCCGCCGATGCCGGAGACCAGCACCCGCGAGCCGGGGCGGGCGCCGCCGACCTTGACGGCCTTGTAGGTGGTGACCCCGGCGCAGGACAGCGGTGCGGCGTCCAGCGGGTCGATGCCGTCCGGCACCGGCACCACGTAGTCGCCGTGGGCGACGGCGTACTCGGCGTACGCGCCGTCCACCGAGTAGCCGGAGTTGTGCTGCTGCAGGCAGAGCGTCTCCCAGCCGGAGACGCAGTGGTCGCAGCGGCCGCAGGCGTCGGCGAGCCAGGGGATGGCCACCCGCTGGCCGACCCGCACGTGCCGGACCAGTGCTCCGGTCCGCTCGACGATGCCGACGCCCTCGTGCCCGGGGACGAACGGCGGGGTGGGGCGGACGGGCCAGTCGCCGCGGGCCGCGTGGATGTCGGTGTGGCACAGGCCGGACGCCTCGATGCGGACCAGGACCTGGTGCGGGGCCGGCTCCGGGCGGGGGCGGTCCTCGATGGCGAGCGGTGCGGTGAAGTCGCGTACGACGGCGGCCTTCATGGCGGTGTCCTCCCGGGTCGAGCGGGTGCGGGTGCGGCGCCGGGTCGGCGGGCCTGCTGCCAGTCCATCGCGGGCCGGCCCCGGGCGGGAGTGCCGGAAGTCCCCGGCCCGCCGGGCCGACCGCCCCTGCGGTGCCCCTTCGACCGTCTCCCGGACGGTCCGCCTCGGCAAGCCGGAGACGGGCGGGGCCGTGGGGTGTCCGGGGCGACCCCCCAGGGCCTGTCCGACAATCCGCGTCGCATCGGCGCGCGGCGTCGGGCGCCCGACAGGCCCTAGGATGACGGCCGTTCACCCGCGGTGTACAAGGCCGCGGACGGGGAGGGGGAACGGTGTTCGGAATCATCAGGCCGTGCCGGCACAGTCTGTCGGAGGCACTGCACAACTCGTGGACGGCGCACCTGTGCGGGCTGTGCCTGGCACTGCGCGACGACCACGGGCAGCTGGCCAGGACGGCCACCAACTACGACGGCCTGGTGATATCCGTCCTGGTCGAGGCGCAGGCCCCGCGGGTGGCCGACGGGCGGCGGACGGCGGGCCCCTGCCCGCTGCGCGGGATGCGTACCGCCGAGGTCGCCCGCGGCGAGGGTGCGCGGCTCGCCGCCGCGGTGTCGCTGGCGCTGGCCTCGGTCAAGGTCCGCGACCACGTGCTGGACGCGGACGGGGTGTTCGCGCGGCGGCCGGTCGCCGCCGGGGCCCGCGCGGTGGCCCGGCGCTGGGACAGGCAGAGCGCGGGCGGCGGTGCGGGCCTGGGCTTCGACACCGCGGTGCTGCTGGATGCGGCCGGCCGGCAGACGGAGCTGGAGCGGGCGGCCGGGCCCGGCTCCTCGGTGCTGCTGGTGACCGAGCCGACCGAGACGGCGACGGCGGCGGCGTTCGCGCACACCGCCGTACTCGCCGGCCGGCCGGGCAATGCGGCGGCACTGGCCGAGGCCGGGCGGCTGTTCGGGCGCCTCGCGCACCTGCTGGACGCCGCCGAGGACGAGCAGGCGGACGCGGCGGCCGGCCTGTGGAACCCGCTGACCGCCACCGGCACCGGCCGGGCCGAGGTCGAGCGGCTGTGCCGGGATGCGGTGCACGGCATCCGGCTGGCACTGAAGGACGTCGAGTTCGCCGAGCGGGCGCTGGTGCACCGGCTGCTCGCCCACGAGACCGGGCTGGCCGTCGACCGGGTCTTCGGCCACGGCGCGGGCTGCTCGGTCACCGCACACGCCCCGCACCCGGGCGGCCCGCTGATCGGCGAGCCGCCGACGCCCCTCCCCCCGAAGAAGCCGCGCCGCTCCGGCCTCGCGGGCTGCGCGGTGTGGGCCGCGATGGCCTGCACCTGCCAGCTGATGTGCTGCGAGCACGAGGACCCGTGGAGCCGGGAGAAGAAGGACGGTTTCTGCCAGCGGAACTGCGACTGCAATTGCGACTGCGACTGCTGCGACTCGTGCGACTGTTGCGACGGCTGTAAAAAAAAAAAAAAAAAAAAAAAAAAAAAAAAAAAAAAAAAAAAAAAAAAAAAAAAAAAAAAAAAAAAAAAAAAAAAAAAAAAAAAAAAAAAAAAAAAAAAAAAAAAAAAAAAAAAAAAAAAAAAAAAAAAAAAAAAAAAAAAAAAAAAAAAAAAAAAAAAAAAAAAAAAAAAAAAAAAAAAAAAAAAAAAAAAAAAAAAAAAAAAAAAAAAAAAAAAAAAAAAAAAAAAAAAAAAAAAAAAAAAAAAAAAAAAAAAAAAAAAAAAAAAAAAAAAAAAAAAAAAAAAAAAAAAAAAAAAAAAAAAAAAAAAAAAAAAAAAAAAAAAAAAAAAAAAAAAAAAAAAAAAAAAAAAAAAAAAAAAAAAAAAAAAAAAAAAAAAAAAAAAAAAAAAAAAAAAAAAAAAAAAAAAAAAAAAAAAAAAAAAAAAAAAAAAAAAAAAAAAAAAAAAAAAAAAAAAAAAAAAAAAAAAAAAAAAAAAAAAAAAAAAAAAAAAAAAAAAGACTGCTGCGACTGCGGCTGTGACTGCTGAGCACGCTGGAGGGGCGCCGGATCTCGGCCGCTCCCTGGACGACCTCGAGGGCGCCCGGCCCTCACCGGGGCCGGACGCCACGCGCCTGGTCGCCACCGCGCACGCCCTGCACCGGCTGCCGCTGCGCGACCTGGGAGCCGAGGGGCTGCGGCTGCTGATCGGCCAGAACGTCGGCCTGCGCTTCCTGGTGCCGGTGGCACCGGACCTGCTGGAGGTGGACCCGGCAGCCGAGGGCGACCTCGGCCCCGGAGACCTCCTGGCGGCACTGGCCGGGCGCCCTGCGGAGTTCTGGGCGGCCCGGCCCGGGCTCGCGGCCCGGCCGGCGGCCGTCTCGGCCGCCGCCCGGCGGGCCACCGGCCCGGACGGCCTGTCATGACCGGCCGTTAGTCTGACTGCCGTGCCGATCTTCGTCCATCTCACCTCGGCGGCCCATGCGCCGCGGATCAGGCGTACGGGCATCCGGGCCACCGGCCGCGGGTCGCGCGGCGTGCACTGCTTCCCGGTGCTGCCCTCGTACACGCTCACCCATCAGTGGCTGCGCGAGCTGGCCCGCTTCGGTACCCGGGGCGGGCTGGTCGCGGTGCACTTCCGGCTGGCGGACGCCGAGCCGGTGACGGTCCGGCACTTCGGCCGGGCCGGCGAGGAGGTGACGGCGGCCGAGGCCGCCGGCCGGCTCGCGGCGATGGACGACCCGCGCGGCTGGGAGGTGTTCCTGCCGCGGTCGGTGTCCGCCGCGGAGATCCACCGCGTCCGGACGGCCCCGCAGGTGACCGGCTGGCGGTACTTCCCCGGCTCGCACGGCCGGCGGCCCTGCCAGTGCGACGGCTGCCGGGTCCGCGGCGAGTACGGCGGCCGGCGGCTGCGCGAGCGCCTGCCGCACCCGCTGGACGGCCCGCCCGCCCCGACCCGGGTGCTGCTCGCCCGGCTGGAGGCCGCCGGCGATCCGGGCGATCCGGCCGTACTGCTCGACCTGCTGCACTGGTTCGGCCTGCGGCGGCGCCGCAAGGGGCCGGTGCAGCAGTTGGCGGTGCTCGCCGACCACCCCGACCCCGGGGTGCGGGCGAAGCTCGCCCACACCGTCTGGAACTGGTCCACCCCCGGCACCGTCGAGCTGCTCGAGCGGCTGGCCGCCGACCCGGTCGGCGTGGTCGAGGAGGCCGGGCGGGACGCCCTGGAGCGGCGCGCGGAGGCCCGCTGATCCACGGCGGCAGCCCATCAGGAGCAGTCGTCCGGGTACGGAGCTCCGGGCCCGACCGACCGCCCCCTCGGGGCCGGTGACCGGCAGTCAGGGGCCCCGGCAGGGCCCTTGACCGGCTCGGCTATGCTGCGCCCCTACCGGGGCGCGCAACGGCGCCCGTACCGTGCGATGGGGTGGGAAACACCATGATGGGACCGGCACACGCGCTCTCCGGCGCGGCGGCCTGGCTGGCCGCAGGAGCGGCCGCGTACACGCTGGACCGGCCCATGCCCTGGCCCGTCCTGCTGGCGGGTGCGCTGATATCGGCGGGCGCCGCGCTCGCGCCCGACCTCGACCACAAGGCGGCGACCGTCTCCCGCGCGTTCGGCCCGCTCTCGCGCGGCCTGTGCGAGGTCATCGACAAGATCGGCGCCGCGACCTACAAGGCGACCCGCGGCAAGGGCGACCCGCGCCGCAACGGCGGCCACCGCACGCTGACCCACACCTGGCTCTGGGCGGCGCTGTCGGGCGTGGTGGCCTCGCTGTTCTCCGCGTACGGCGACCGCTGGGGCGTCCTGGTGGTGCTGTTCATCCACATGGTGCTGGCGGTGGAGGGCCTGCTGTGGCGGCAGGCCCGGATGTCCAGCGACATCCTGGTGTGGCTGCTCGGTGCGACCAGCGCCTGGACGCTGGCGAGCGTGCTCGACAAGCCGGGCAACGGCGCGAACTGGCTGTTCGACCAGCCCGGCCAGGACTACCTGTGGATCGGCCTGCCGGTCGCGCTCGGTGCGCTGGTGCACTGCCTGGGCGATGCGCTGACGGTCTCCGGCTGCCCGGTGCTGTGGCCGATCCCGATCGGCCGCAAGCGCTGGTACCCGATCGGCCCGCCGAAGGCGATGCGCTTCCGGGCCGGCAGCTGGGTGGAGATCAAGGTGCTGATGCCGGTCTTCATGGGGCTCGGCGCGATCGGCGCGGTGGCCGCACTGGGCTTCGTCGGCTGACAGCCGCAGCGAGCAGGGCGACGACGGCGGGCGGGTTCAACCGCCCGCCGTCGTGCTGCGCGGCGGCAGCCGGTGCAGCACCACGTCGAGGAGCCGGCCCGCCTCGATCCGGGCGGTCATGTAGGTGCAGTGCGGCTGGCGCCGCCGGTCCGTCGGCGATCCCGGGTTGAGCAGCCGCATGCCGCCCGCGGTGGCGGTGTCCCAGGGGATGTGGCTGTGCCCGAACACCAGGACGTCCAGGCCCGGGTGGGCGGCGGCGCAGCGTTCCTCCCGTCCGCGGGCCGGGCCGGTCTCGTGGACGACGCCGAGCACCAGGCCGTCGAGTTCGGCGCGGGCGGTCTCGGGGAGGCGGGCTCGCAGGTCGGGGCCGTCGTTGTTGCCGTGGACGGCGATCAGGCGGCGGGCGCGGCTCTCGAAGAGGTCGAGGGTGGCGGTGTCCGTCCAGTCGTCCCGGCGTGCACCACGGCGTCGGCGGCGGCGATCCGGTCGAGCAGTTCGCCGGGGAGGGTACGGGCGCGGGCGGGGACGTGGGTGTCGGACACCAGGAGGAGCTCCACAGCGGCAGTGTGTCAGGGCGGCCGTCCCGGTCGGGGCGGGGCGCGCCTTCCCAGCGGCACCCGGCGGACACTACTGTCGGGTAACAACTGCCGTCCCGCCGCTCGGAGGTCCCGCGATGCCCGTCCGTTCCCTGTCCGCCCGCGCCCTGGGCGGTCTGCTGGTCGGCGCCGGAGTGGCGCACTTCGCCGCGCCGCGGCAGTTCGACGCGATCGTGCCGCGTTCCCTGCCGGGCTCGCCACGGGCCTGGACGTACGCCAGCGGGGTGGCCGAACTCGCGGTCGGCGCAGCGGTCCTGGCACCGCGCACCAGAGCCGCGGGGGCGCTCGCCGCGGCCGGGCTGTTCGCCGCGGCCTTCCCGGCCAACGTCAAGATGGCGTACGACTGGCGGCACCGCCCCTCCCCGTGGCGCGAGATCGCCGCCGCCCGCCTGCCCCTGCAGGTGCCCCTGGTCCTCTGGGCCCTCAAGGTCCGCCGCACCGCCTGAACCCGGCCCGGCCGCGGCGGCCCGGCCGCCCGGTCCGCCGCAGGTGCCGTCAGGGCACCACGGTGACCGGCCAGCGGCCGGCCTTGACCAGGCGGACGGCGACGGAGCCGACGATCCGGTGTCCGGCGCTCTCGGAGGCGCCGACGACCACGGCGTCGGCCTTGAGTTCGTCGGCGGCGCGCACCAGCCCGCTGTAGGGGTCGCCGGGGAAGGTGAGGAACTGCCAGCGCATCTCGTAGATGCCGCGGAGCCGTTCGACGCCGGAGCGGATCTCGGCGAGCAGTTCGCCGGCGACGGCGCCGGTGGTCTCGGCGACCGGCAGGCCGAAGGCGGCGGCCGCCCCGAGCACGGGCTGCACGAAGACGACGGCGAGCAGCGCGTTCTGCCGCCGGGCGAGCCCGGCCGCGTAGGCGACCGCGCGCCAGGAGGCCTCCGAACTGTCCGCCCCCGCGACGATCACCTTGGGCCCGTCCGTACCGCGCTCGAACCCCGAGGCCGCTGCGGGGAGCGGTTCCGCCGACATGTCGTCACTCACGGAACGAGCCTATCCCCGGCGCCAGGGCGCCTCCCGGGGGGTTGGTGCCACCGACCGGTCAGTGCTCGCCGACCGGCCAGTGCCCACCGACCGGCCAGTGCCCACCGACCGGCCAGTGCCCACCGACCGGCCAGTGCCCACCGACCGGTCAGTGCTCGCCGGCGGCGAGCGCCTCGGCGACCGTGCCGTAGACCCTGAGCACCTCGTCGGCCCCGGCGATCTCCAGCAGGCCGGTGACGGCGGGGCCCGGGTCGGCGAGGACCAGGGCGCCGCCCGCCGTCTCGACGACGCTGCGGGCACCGAAGATCAGGTCGAGGCCGGCCGAGTCGCAGAAGGTGAGCCCGCCGCAGTCGACGACGAGCAGGCCGGGCGACGCCGCGACGGCCTGCTCCAGGGCCTCGCGCATGGGCACCTCGCCGTCCCGGTCCAGTTCTCCCTGGGGTCGGACGACCACGCCGTGCGCCGAACGCTGCACCGAGACGGTCAACTGCCCGTTGTCCGGTTCCATCGCTCGCTCCTCGTACCGGCCCCCACGCCCCTCCACGATAGGTCGGCCCCGGCTGTCCGGCCGATCTGGAGAACTCTCCCAGATCTGGGATACAGTCCCGGATATGAGATCCGAGGACCCGCTGGACCTTCGGCTGGCCGCCCGCCTCGCCGAGCTGCGCACCGCCGAAGGCTGGTCGCTGGACGAGCTCGCGCTGCGCGCGGACGTCAGCCGCTCGACGCTCTCCCGGCTGGAGCGCGCGGAGATCAGCCCGACCGCGGCCCTGCTCGGTCGACTCTGCCGCGCCTACGGCCGCACGATGTCCCAGCTGCTCGCCGAGGTCGAGGAGAACGGCAGCGGCCTGGTGCGCGCCGCCGACCAGCCGGTCTGGACGGACCCGGCCTCCGGCTTCGTCCGGCGCTCGGTCTCGCCGCCGCTGGCCGGCCTGCGCGGCGAACTGCTCGAGGGCACCCTCCCGGCCGGGGCCGCGATCGACTACGACGGCCCGTCGGTGCCCGGCCTGGAGCAGCACCTGTGGCTGCTCTCCGGGCTGCTGGAGCTCACCGTCCAGGAGCGGACGCACCGGCTGACCCCCGGCGACTGCCTGCGCTTCCGGCTGTGGGGCCGCTCCGCCTTCCACTGCCCGGGCCCGGAGCCGGCCCGCTACGTCCTCGCCCTCGTCATGCCCTGACGGCCGCACCGCCTGCACGTCACTGCCCGCACATCACTCCCCGCCCATCACTGCCCGCGCGGCAGACCGACAGCCCAGCCCCGAAGGGACGCCCGTGTCCACCGCCGAACTCCTCACCCCCGAACTCCTCACCGCCGAGCGCCTGCAGGCCGCCGCCCCGGGCCTGGCCGAGCTGCTGGTCGACGCCGTCCGCGGCGGCGCCTCGGTCGGCTTCCCCGCCCGGCTGACCACCGCCGAGGCCGCCGACTGGTGGCGCTCCCGGGCGGCGGCCGTCGCCGCGGGCAGCCTGCTGGTGTGGGCGGCCGGCCCGTCCGACCGGCCCGCCGGGACGGTCAGCCTCGCCCTGGCGCAGTACCCGAACGGCGCGCACCGCGCCGAGATCGGCAAGCTGCTGGTGCACAGCGACGCGCGCGGCCGAGGGCTGGGCGGCGCACTGCTGGCCCTCGCCGAGCAGGCCGCCGCCGAGCGCGGCCGCACCCTCCTGCTGCTGGACACCGAGACCGGCAGCTCCGCCGAGCGGCTCTACCGCAGGGCGGGCTGGACGACCCTGGGCGCCGTCCCCGACTACGCCGCCGACCCGGCGGGCACGCTCCGCCCGAGCACCTTCTTCTACAAGCACCTGGTCGCCACCGCCTGAGACGGCCGGCGCGGCACGCGTGCGGACGGCCCCTCCCCGCACGCGTCCGCCGGTGGACTCGGTGGGGAGGGGCCGTACCGGCCGTCCGGGGTCAGGCCCGGCCGGCCGCCTTCTGGGTGCGGCGCGACAGCGAGTCGATGATCGCTGCCGCCAGCAGGACCGCACCGGTGATCATGAACTGGATGGCGTTGCTGAGGCCCATGATGTTCATGCCGGACTGGATCGAGCCGATCACCAGCGCGCCGAGCAGTGCCGACCAGGTCGAGCCGCGGCCGCCGAAGAGGCTGGTGCCGCCGATGACCGCCGCGGCGATGGCGTTCATCAGCAGGTTGCCGCCGCCGGAGGTCTGGCTCGCCGACTGGATCTGCGCGGCCAGGAACAGACCGCCGACCGCCGCCATCGCCGAGGCGATGGCGAACACCGAGATCCTGATCCAGGACACGTTGATACCGGCCCGGCGGGCGCCCTCGATGTTGCCGCCGAGGGCGAAGATCTGCCGGCCGTAGGTGGTGCGGCGGAGCACGAAGTCCAGCACCACGATGAAGACCAGGAAGATCAGCAGGGCCAGCGGCAGGCCCTTGTACTGGTTGAGCGTGTACGCCGCGAGGAAGGCCACGATCGCCAGCACCGCGGTGCGCAGCACGATGTCGGTGAGCGGCCGGGAGGGCACCCCGGCGGCCTGTCTGCGCCGTGCGTCCACCAGTGAGGCGCCGAGGAAGAGCAGTACGCCCGCCGCCGCCAGCCCGTACGCGGCGACCTGCTGACTGTAGATGGTGCTGTAGAGCCGGGAGACGATGTCGTTGCCGGGGAGGTTGACCGTGCCGGTGGCGCCGAGGATCTGCAGCATCAGGCCGTTCCAGCCGAGGTTGCCGGCGAGGGTGACCACGAAGGCGGGCACGCCGACCTTGGCGAAGAAGAAGCCCTGGATGAAGCCGACCACGGCACCGCCGGCGATCGCGACGAACATGGCCACCCAGGCGTTGACGCCGTTGGTGACGTTGAGCACCGCGTAGATGGCCGCGCACAGCCCGCTGACCGAGGCGACCGACAGGTCGATCTCGCCCAGCAGCAGCACGAACACGACGCCGATGGCGATCATGCCGGTGCCGACGATCTGCTGCGAGAGGTTGGAGAGGTTCTGGGCGGAGAGGAAGGACGAGTCCAGGCTGCCGAAGACCGCCCAGATGATGATCAGGGCGAGGACGACCGGCAGTGAGCCGAGCTCGCCGCTGGCGATCCGGCGCCTGAACTCGTCGAGGTAGCCGTGCAGGCCCTCCTGTCGGACGATCAGGCGGGGGTCGACGGCCGGGGTCGCGTCGGCGGCGACCGGGACGGGGGCGTTGACGCCGCCCTTGGGCATGCTGTCCTCGGGCAGCGGTGGACGTTCGTACGGCTGCTGGTCGCCGCCGGAGCCGCCGGTGTTGTCGCTGCTCACTGCTGGCCCTCCTGCCCTCGGGCCTTGCGGCGGGTGACGGCGTTGTCGGTGGCGCCGGTGATCGCGGAGATGATCTCCTCCTGGTTGGTCGCGCGGCGGTCGAAGATGCCGTTGTTGCGGCCCAGGCGGAGCACCGCGATCTTGTCGGAGACGGCCATGACGTCGGCCATGTTGTGGCTGATCAGGATGACGCCGAGGCCGCGGTCGCGCAGGCGCTCGACCAGGTCGAGCACCTGGGCGGTCTGCTCGACGCCGAGGGCGGCCGTGGGCTCGTCGAGGATGACGACCTTCGGGTCGCCGATCAGTGCGCGGGCGATGGCGACGGTCTGCCGCTGACCGCCGGAGAGCGAGGCGATGGGGATGCGCACGCTCGGGATGCGGATGGAGAGGGTGTTGAGGAGTTCGCGCGAGCGCTTCTCCATGGCGACCTCGTCCAGGATGCCGATGCGGCGGAGTTCGCGGCCGAGGAAGAGGTTGCCCACCACGTCCAGGTTGTCGCAGAGCGCGAGGTCCTGGTAGACGGTGGCGATGCCGAGGTGCTGGGCGTCCTGCGGGCGGTGGACGGTCACCGGCCGCCCTTCCCACTCGAGGACGCCGCCGTCGGGGACGTACACGCCGGCGATCGCCTTGACCAGGGTGGATTTCCCGGCGCCGTTGTCGCCGACCAGGGCGACGACCTCGCCGGCGTGCACTTCGAGCTCGACGTCGGTCAGCGCCTGGACGGCGCCGAACCGTTTCGAGACGTCGCGCAGTGCCAGGACGGGTGAGCCTGCCACGGACATCAACTCCCTTGTGGGTCGACGGACACGGGGGCACGCGTCACTGCAGTCCGGCGTCCTTGCAGGCCTGGGCGTAGTCGGCGGTGCAGATCTGTTCGGTGGTGTAGAGGCCGTCCTTGATCACGGTGTCCTTGATGTTGGCCTTGTCGAGCACGATGGGCGTGATCAGGTTGGACGGGACCTTCTGGCCGCTGCCGCTGGTCGAGGTGGTCGGGACGGCGGAGGCCGAGGGGCTGGCGCCGTTGGCGAAGGCGGCGACGATCTCGGCGGTGGCGGCCGCCTCAGGCTCGTACGGCTTGTAGATCGACATCGTCTGGGTGTTGTTGAGGATGCGCTGGACGGCGTCGAGCTGGGCGTCCTGGCCGGTCAGCGGGACGCTGAGGTTGGAGGCCTTGAGCGCGGTGGCGATACCGGCGGCCATGCCGTCGTTGGCGGAGTAGACGCCGACCACGTTGGGCCCGCCGATCGCGGTGATGGCGGCGGCGGCTTCCTGGTTGGCGTTGTTCGGGTCCCAGTTGGGGGTGTCGTACTCCTTGCCGATCTTGAGCTTGCCGTCGATGGCGGAGTGCGCGCCGGCCTTGAACTGGCCCGCGTTGGGGTCGGTCGGCGAGCCGTTGATCATGATGATCTCGCCGGAGCCGGACTTGTCGCCGACGGCCTTCACCAGGGCCTCGCCCTGGAGTTGGCCGACCTTGTTGTTGTCGAAGGAGACGTAGGCGTCCACCGGGCCCTGGGCGAGGCGGTCGTAGGCGATGACCTTGACGCCGGCGTCGTGGGCCTTCTGGACGGAGGACTGGATGGCCTTGGAGTCGACCGCGTCCAGGACGAGGATCTGGTTGCCCTTGGTGAGGGCGGTGTCGACCTGCGTCTGCTGGACGGTCGCGTCCTGGTTGGCGTTGTAGTAGTCGATCTGCGCGTTGGGGACCAGTTCCTTGATCTTGGCCTCGAGCAGCGGGCGGTCGAACTGTTCGTAACGGGTGGTCTTGGTCTCCGGAAGGAGAAGACCCACCTTGACCGTGCCGCCGGAGGCGGCGGACCCGGACGCGCCTCCGCCTGTGGACTGCTTGGCACTGCCGCAGGCGGCCATGCCCAGACCGACGGAGGCCGCGGTGGCGGCGACAACGAGCCGACGAACGACGAGCTTCACTGGACAGCCTCTCACTCGATCTCACCCCCGGTCTCCGAGTCTGCGAGCGTTTGACCGGCACCGCGACAGCGGCTGGGCCAATGCGCGGTGGAAGATCGCCCGTTCGGCCGTACCCGGCGCGACGGGTGCCGCTCCGGGCCCCAATGTCCGGTGCCTGCACGGAAGATTCACCCGCAGCAGACCAATGGTCCAGACCAGTGCCCTATGCTGACGGTGCACAGTCATGGGGTAGCGCTACGGATACGACCAGTGGGGGTCTCCTCGGCATGCCTGGACAACAGACGGAACGCCGTTCGCCGGCGTACCTGGACATCGCGCGCGATCTGGGGGGCGAGATCCGGAGGGGGCGGTTCCCGGTGGGGCAGAACCTGCCGTCGGAGCGGCAGCTCGCCACCGAGTACGGAGTGAACCGGCAGACGGTACGGGCCGCACTGCAGCACCTGCGGACGCAGGGCTGCGTCGCCGGGGACCACCTCGGCACCTACGTACTCGCGCCACGGGAGGGGCGGGCCGCCCGGCCCTCCCCCGGACCGGCCCCGGCGCACGCCTTCCCGGGCTCGTTCCTGCGCCCGGCGCGGGCGGCCGCCGGCCACGGCCGGCTGCTGCGCCGACAACCCGAGCACTGGGCGGCCGCCGCACTGGAGCTGCCCGCGGGGCGGGCCGCCCTGACCTACGACCACCGGCTGCGGGACACCGAGGGGCGGACGCTCCAGTCGGCGCTCTCCTGGTTCGCGCCGGTGCTGACCGTCCTGGTGCCACAGCTCGGGCGGGCCGCCTGGGCGCTCGGCGAGGCGGCGGCGGAGTCCGGCCAGGACGCCGACCTCGGCGACCTGTACGGCTGGGCGGCCGCGGCCGGGCTGCGGTTACGGGCCGCCGACAGCGTCCAGCTCGCCCGCGGCACCGCCGAGCACGCCGCACCCGACGGGCTGGAGGTCAGGCGCACCATCGCCGACCAGCACGGCCGGCCGCTGATCGGCACCGCCTTCCGGATCGCCGACGAGAGCGCCGAACTCCGGTACGCCGACAGCCAGGCGATCCTGCCCGGCGACCGGCAGCCCCGGCCGGCCGCGGCCGCCCGCCGGATCGCCGAACCGGACCGCGCCGTACTGAGCTCCTGGGCCTCGCCCAATGCGCCGGACCGCGGGCTCGCCCTGCGCGCCCGGATCGTCCTGGCCTGCGAGCACGCCTCCGCGGAGGATGCCGCCGGGCGGCTCGGACACTCGGCGGCGCTGGTGGCCGCCTGGCGGGACAGGTTCCGGGCCGGCGGGCTCCAGGCGCTGGAGGCCTCGCCGCGCAGGGCCCGGCGCAGGCCGCGCTGAGCGCTGCGCCGGGGCGGGACGGAACGGGCAGGACGGGGCGGGTCGGCGCACGGGCCGGCGCAGCCGGACGAGTGCGTCGACGGCCTCGCCCGCCGTTCCGCGGCCGTCGGGGGCGGCCACGGGGCGGCGCACCTGCTCGGCGCGGACGGTCTCCAGGCCGAGGCCGGCCAGGTCGGCGAGCACGTCGGCCGGGGTGAAGAGGACGCGCGGGTCCTGCGGGCCGCCGACGCCCTCGGTGAGGTTGGCGGTGTCGTGGCCGACCACCAGCAGGGTGCCGCCGGGGGCGAGTGCCCCGGCGGCACTGCGCATTGCGGTGCGGCGGTCGTCGGCGGGGATCTGGAGGTAGGCGACGAGGACGAGGTCGTGGCCGCCGGGCTCCGGGGCGTGGGTGAGGACGTCGGCGTGCACCCAGTCGATCCGGTCGGCGGTGCCGCCGGGGCGGGTGGCGGCGAGGGCCCGGCCGCGGTCGAGGGCGACGGCGGAGAAGTCGACAGCGGTGGCGTGCCAGCCCCGCTCGGCGAGCCAGATGCTGTTGCGCCCCTCGCCCGCGGCGAGGTCGAGGGCGCGGCCGGGCGGCAGGTCCGCGCACTCGCGGACGACCCAGCGGTTGGGTTCGACACCCCAGAGCTGCTCGGTGACGCGGTAGCGGGCGTCCCATTCCTGACTGTCCATCGGCGGTGCCTCCTCGTCTTGAGCGTACGCGGCGGGCACGGGATGCCGCAGGCCGCCTGATACATGACACACCGATGCGCTTCCATGGGGTGACGCCGCCTCAGGCCCCTCACGGAGGCCCCGTGCGCCCCGTCCGTACCGGACTGCTCCGGCCGCTGTCCGTGATGAACCGCTTCCGGGACGTCACCGTCGCGCCGACCGCCTCCGGCGACAACGGCAAGCTGCTGGACCGGGCGCAGCGGTTCTGCCGCCCGGCAACCCGGAAGAAGCCGGTCTTCCCGGCCGTCGACCGGTATGACCTGGGTAACGCCGGGGCGGCCGCGGCGGCGCTGAACACCTGGGTCGACCCGGCTCCGCAGTGGATGCAGGGGCAGACGAACGATCCTTGCCGCGCCGGTCCGACCCGGGTGCCGGACCGGCCTGCGGGCCGGGCGGGGGCGGCCCGGAGGGGGTGAACTGCCGAGGTCACGGCTGGGATTCGATGCTTCCACCTGACGGTTCGAAAGGTTGTTAGGTTAGGCTTGCTTCCCCTACTGTCTGGGTGCCGGAAATCGACCAGCACCCTCGGAGTACGCCAATGTCTGCCCGCCGCTCTGCAGCGACGCTTCTGACCCTCGCCGTGGCCGGCGCCGCCCTGGCCGGCTGCTCGAAGAAGGACGAGGCGTCCTCCGCGGACGCCGTCAAGGTCAACGCCTCCGACACCGCCTGCGAGGTCTCCAGGACCAGCTTCCCCGCCGGCACGGTCGAGCTCGCCGTCGAGAACAAGGGCTCCAAGGCCACCGAGGTCTACGTCTACGGTCCCGGCGACAAGATCGTCACCGAGCGCGAGAACATCGGCCCCGGTACCAAGGCGACCATCCACGCCGAGATCAAGGCCGGCGAGTACGAGATCGCCTGCAAGCCGGGCATGACCGGCGACGGCATCCGCCAGAAGATCACCGTCACCGGTGGCGGCGACTCGGCCGCGAAGGCCGCCGACCCGCGTCTGGCCGCCGCGGTCGAGGCGTACCGCAAGTACGCGCAGGAGCAGGCCGACGCCACCATCCCGGTGGTGACCCAGTTCGCCGAGGCCATCAAGGCCGGTGACGCCGAGAAGGCCAAGTCGCTGTTCGCCCCGTCCCGCGTGGGCTGGGAGCGCACCGAGCCGATCGCCGAGAGCTTCGGCGACATCGACCCGAAGACCGACGTCCGCGAGGACGGCCTGGAGGCCGGCCAGACCTGGACGGGCTGGCACCGCCTGGAGAAGTCCCTGTTCGCCGACAACAAGATCGGCGACGAGGAGAAGAAGCTCGCCGACCAGCTGGTGACGGACCTGAAGGACTGGCAGACCCGCGTCCCCAAGGCCGAGATCACCCCGACCTCGATGGCCAACGGCGCCAAGGAGCTGCTGGACGAGGTCGCCACCGGCAAGGTCACCGGCGAGGAGGACCGCTACTCGCACACCGACCTGTCCGACTTCGCGGGCAACGTCGAGGGTGCCGAGAAGGCGTACGAGCTGCTGAAGCCGGTCGTCGCCGAGAAGGACGCCGCCCTCGTCAAGACCCTCGACACCGAATTCGCCGCCATCAAGGCGCTGCTCGCCAAGTACAAGCAGGGCGAGGTCTACACCTCGTACGACAAGGTCACCGAGCCCGAGCGCAAGGTCTTCTCGGACGCGGTGAACTCCCTGGGTGAGCCGCTGTCGAAGCTGGCCGCCGCGGTCGTCGCCAAGTAAGCCGGACGCCCGCACCAGCGCCCCGCCGCGGCGGCCGACCCGGCCGCCGCGGCTTTCCGCCGAGACAGGACCGATAGGAACAACCGTGGACGCCGAGACCGCCGAGCCCACTGCCCCGGACACCGCCGCCGACCACGCCGCACCCACCCGCCGCGCCGTCATCGGCTGGGCGGGCGCCGGCCTCGCCCTCGGCGCGGCCGCCGCGGGTTCGGTCGCCGCCGCGACCATGCACGAGGGTGCGCCCGCCGCCGCCCCCGGCATCGACTCCACCGTCGACATCCCCTTCTACGGCGACCACCAGGCCGGCATCGCCACGCCCGTCCAGGACCGCCTGCACTTCGCCGCCTTCGACGTCGCCACCAAGGACCGCGAGGCCCTGGTGAAGATGCTGAAGGAGTGGACGAAGGCCGCCGCGGCGATGACCGGCGGCCGCGAGGTCGGCACCGGCGCCACCGGCGGCATCCCGGAGGCGCCGCCGGACGACACCGGCGAGGCCCTGGGCCTGCCGGCCTCCCGTCTGACCCTCACCATCGGCTTCGGCCCGACGCTGTTCGAGAAGGACGGCGTGGACCGCTTCGGCATCAAGGCGAAGCGCCCCGACGCCCTGGTCGACCTGCCGAAGTTCCCCGGCGACCGGCTGGACCCGGCGCGCAGCGGCGGCGACATCTGCGTGCAGGCGTGCGCCGACGACCCGCAGGTCGCCGTGCACGCGATCCGCAACCTGGCCCGGATCGGCATGGGCGTGGTCAACGTCCGCTGGTCGCAGCTCGGTTTCGGCAAGACCTCCTCGACCACCCCCGAGGCGCAGACCCCGCGCAACCTCATGGGCTTCAAGGACGGCACGCACAACATCGCCGGCACCGACGCCAAGGCGCTGGCCGACCACGTCTGGGCGGCCCCCGGCGACGGCCAGGACTGGATGACCGGCGGCTCGTACCTGGTCGCCCGGCGCATCCGGATGACCATCGAGACCTGGGACCGCACCTCGCTGCAGGAGCAGGAGGACGTCTTCGGCCGCTCCAAGCTGGAGGGCGCGCCGGTCGGCAAGCAGAAGGAGCGGGACACCCCGGACCTGTCCGCCATGAAGGACGACGCGCACGTCCGCCTGGCGCACCCGGACAGCAACAACGGGCTGATGATCCTGCGCCGCGGCTTCTCCTTCACCGACGGCACGGACGGCCTCGGCCGCCTCGACGCCGGCCTGTTCTTCCTCGCCTACCAGCGCGACACCCGCAAGGCCTTCGTGCCGCTGCAGTCGAAGCTGGCCGCCAACGACGCGCTCAACGAGTACATCGTGCACGTCGGCTCCGGCCACTTCGCGTGCCCGCCCGGTGTCCGCAAGCCCGGCGAATGGTGGGGCCAGGCCCTGTTCGGCTGAGCCCCTGCCCCGTACCACCTCCACCCCCGGGAGTCCCCTGTGTTCGGCAACTACCTGATCGGTCTGCGGGAAGGCCTCGAAGCCAGCCTCGTGGTCTGCATCCTGATCGCCTATCTGGTCAAGACCGACCGCCGGGACCGCCTCGCGCCGGTCTGGATCGGCATCGGCGCGGCCGTCGTGCTGAGCATGGCCTTCGGCGCGGTGCTGCAGTACGGCTCGACGCAGCTGACCTTCGAGGCGCAGGAGGCGCTCGGCGGCTCGCTGTCGATCGTCGCGGTCGGCCTGGTCACCTGGATGGTCTTCTGGATGCGCCGCACCGCCCGGCACCTGAAGGCCGAGCTGCACGGCAAGCTGGACGCCGCGCTGGCGATGGGCACCCTCGCCCTGGTGGTGACGGCCTTCCTCGCGGTCGGCCGGGAGGGCCTGGAGACGGCGCTGTTCATCTGGACGGCCGTCCAGGCGACCAGCGACGGGGTGCGGCCGCTGGTCGGCGCGATCCTCGGCCTGCTCACCTCGGTGGTGCTGGGCTGGATGTTCTACCGCGGCGCCCTGAAGATCAACCTCGCCAAGTTCTTCACCTGGACGGGCGCGATGCTGGTCGTCGTGGCGGCCGGCGTGCTCGCCTACGGCGTGCACGACCTGCAGGAGGCCGGCTGGATCCCCGGCCTGACCAGCCAGGCCTTCGACATCTCCAGCACCGTTCCGAAGGACAGCTGGTACGGCACCCTGCTGAAGGGCGTCTTCAACTTCCAGCCGGACCCGACGGTGCTGCAGGTCGCGGTCTGGGCCGCCTACCTGGTGCCGACCCTGTTCCTCTTCCTGCGCAAGTCCGGCGGCTCGGCCCCGAAGCCGGTCCCGGTCGCCTCGGCGGCCGAGAAGCCCGCGGCCTGAGGCTCCCGGGCAACGCGGAAGGTCCCGCACCCTCAACAGGGTGCGGGACCTTCCGCGTTGCGCCGGGTGGTCTCAGTGGTCGAAGACGACCAGGGAGCGGCCGCCGCGGCCGGCGGCCATCCGCTCGAAGGCCTCCGGGATGTCCTCCAGGCCGATCCGGTCGGTGATCAGCGCCTCCAGGTCGAGCCGCCCGGTCCGGACGTGGCCGGCGAGCTCCGGCACCGACTCGACCGGGTCGCAGTTGCCGTACACGCAGGCGGTGAGCGTCCTGGCGTAGTGGAAGAGCTCCAGCGCGGAGAAGGAGACCATGTCCTCCTTGCCGCCGATGCCGACCACGGTCGTCCGCCCGCCGCGCCGGGTCGCGGACCAGGCCGAGCGGATGGTGCTGCCGCGGCCGACGCACTCGAAGGCGTGGTCGGCGCCGCGGCCGCCGGTCAGTTCGCGGACCGCCTTCGGGGTGCTGTCGTCGGCGATCAGGAACTCGGTGGCGCCGTGCCGGCGGGCCAGTTCCTCCTTGTCCGGCGAGACGTCGACGGCGACCACCGGTGCAGCGCCGGCGATGCGGGCCGCCTGCAGGACGGCCAGGCCGATCCCGCCGAGCCCGTACACCACCACCGACTCCCCCATCCGCACCCGGGCCGCACTGTGCACGGCCCCGTAGCCGGTGAGGACGGCGCAGCCGAGCAGGGCCGCCGCGTCGAGCGGCACCCCGGCCGGCAGCGGCAGCACGGCCCGCTCGTGGACGACGGTCTCCTCGGCGAACGCGCCGACGCCCAGGCCCGGGTGGAGGCCGGTGCCGTCGGCCAGCGCGGCGTACAGGCCGGTGGAGGCCGTACCGGAGTTGTCGCACAGCCAGGGCTCGCCGATCGCACAGGACGGGCAGGCGCGGCAGGCGGGCGCCCAGTTGAGCACCACCGGGTCGCCGGGTGCCACGGCGGTGACGCCCTCGCCGACCGCGAGGACGGTGCCTGCGCCTTCGTGGCCGAGCACCAGCGGGAGGGTGGCGCGCAGTTTGCCGCGGGTCAGCGACAGGTCGGAGTGGCAGACGCCGGCGGCGGCGAGCCGGACGCGGACCTGGCCGGGGCCGGGGTCGGGCAGGTCGATCTCGGTGATCTCGAGCGGGGCCCCGGCGGAGCGCAGGACGGCGGCGCGGACCATGGCGGTCACCTCGGTGTCTTCGGGTGCGGGCGGGGTGGCGGAGGCGGGAGGTCGTACGGGGGTGCGGCCGGGGGTACGGCCGGGTCAGAACTGGAGGGACTTGGTCTGCAGGAACTCCTCCAGGCCGTGCCGTCCGAGTTCGCGGCCGACGCCGGAGTTCTTCCAGCCGCCGAAGGGGGCGAGCGGGTTGAAGCGACCGCCGTTGATGTCGACCTGGCCGGTGTCCATGCGGCGGGCGAAGGCGGCGGCGCTGTCGTCGTCGCCCGCCCAGACGGCGCCCGCCAGGCCGTACTCGGTGCCGTTGGCGATCTCCAGGGCGTGCTCCTCGTCGTCGTACGGCAGGACCACGAGGACGGGGCCGAAGATCTCCTCCTGGGCGGCGGTGGCGTCCGGCGGGAGGTCGGCGAGCACGGTGGGGCGGACGTAGTAGCCCTGCTCCAGTCCGTCGGGCTGCTCGGGGCCGCCGGCGACCAGGCGGGCGCCGTCCTCCAGGGCGCCCGCGATGTAGCCGCGGACGCGCTCGCGCTGGCGGGCGCTGACCAGCGGGCCGACCCGGGTGGCGGGGTCGGCCGGGTCGCCCGGGGCGTACTTGCCGGCCGAGGCGGCTGCGATGGCCAGGGCCTCCTCGTACTGGTCGCGGTGGACCAGCAGGCGGGTCCAGGCGGTGCAGGTCTGGCCGGAGTTGGCGAAGACGTTGGCCAGGTTGACGTTGACCGCGCGGGCCAGGTCGGCGCCGGGCAGGACGACGCTGGCGGACTTGCCGCCGAGTTCCAGGGAGAGCTTCTTGATGCCGCGTCCGGCGCTCTCGCCGATGGCCCGGCCGACGGCGGTGGAGCCGGTGAAGGAGACCACGTCCACACCGGGGTGGGCGGCGAGCGCGGCACCGACCACCGTGCCGAGGCCGGTCACCAGGTTGAACACGCCGGGCGGCAGGCCGGCGCCGTCGACGATCCGGGCGAACAGCCGGGCGATCAGCGGCGTCTCCTCGGAGGGCTTGAGGACGACGGTGCAGCCCGCCGCGAGCGCCGGGACGACCTTGGCGACGATCAGGTGCAGCGGGTAGTTCCACGGCGTGATGGCGGCGACCACGCCGGCGGGCTCGGCGTAGACGGTGGAGTTGCCGACCTTCTCGTGGAAGGCGTAGTCGGCCAGCACGTCGAGGTAGGCGGAGGCGACGGCGATCGGAGTGCCGGCCTGGACGGCGTCGGCGAAGCCGATCGGGGTGCCGAGTTCGGCGGTGACGGTCTCGGCGATCTCGGTGCGGTGGGCGACGAGGCCGTCGCGGAGCCGGGTGAGGGCGGCGAGCCGCTCCTCGCGGCCGGCGGCGGCCCAGCCGGGGGCGGCGGCGCGGGCCGCGGCGACGGCCTCGTCGACCTCGGCGGGGGTACCGGCCGGGACGGTGGCGATGGGGCGCTCGGTCGCCGGGTTGATCACCTCGATGGTGTCCGGCCCGGCGGCGGGCCGCCAGGTGCCGCCGATGTAGTGGTCCGCGTACTGGTGCACCCGATGCTCCTCGGTGTCCGCTCCCGCATTTAACTAGCAGTGATAGTTAAATGCGGGAGGGCCCGGCCGCGCAAGACCGCGGAGCAGGTACGGCACCGCCCGCCGCCCGGAGTGACGCCCGGGCCCCGAGGACCGCCTCCGGGCCGGTGCGCCGCCTGTAGGGTTGGGGCACATGAGCGATCGAACAGTCCTCGCCGACCCGGCCTCCCGCAGGTCCGCGGCCCGGGAGCGACTGCTCGACACCGCCGCGGAACTCTTCTACGCGGAAGGCATCCAGGCCGTCGGCGTCGACCGCCTGATCGCCGAGGCCGGCATCACCAAGGCCACCTTCTACCGGCACTTTCCCGGCAAGGACGAACTCGTCCTCGCCTACCTCCGACGACGCGACCAGCACGTCCGGGCCCGGCTGGCGGACGCCGCGGCAGCGGCCGGCGACCCGCGCACCACCCTGGCCGTGCTCGTCGAGGCGCTGGCCGAGGAGGTCTGCGGGCCCGGGTTCCGCGGGTGCCCGTTCATCAACGCCGCCGCGGAGTACCCGGACGCCGGCCACCCCGTCCG
Source organism: Kitasatospora dryopteridis (assembly GCF_050749075.1). Taxonomy (NCBI): domain Bacteria; kingdom Bacillati; phylum Actinomycetota; class Actinomycetes; order Kitasatosporales; family Streptomycetaceae; genus Kitasatospora; species Kitasatospora dryopteridis. The sequence goes on from NZ_CP192749.1 coordinate 1,502,729, forward strand.
CCGCCTGGTCGCCGACCACCGGCAGTGGTTCCGCGACGCCCTCGCCGAACTCCTCGGCGCCTGCGGCCATCCCGACCCGGCCGCCGGCGCCGACGCCCTCCTCCTGCTCCGCGACGGCGCCATGGTCGCCGGCTACCTCGACGGCGCCGGAACCCGCAACCGCATCGCCCGGACCGCCGCCACCCTCATCGGCCCCCTGCCCTGAACCGGGAGGCCGTCAAGTCCCGTTCGGCGGCGCGGTTCAGGTTCAGGCGGGCTGCCACAGCTCGATCCGGTTGCCCTCGGGATCGGTGACCCAGCCGAACCGGCCGACGCCCTCCATGTCCTGGGTGCCCTCGGCCACGTCCGCGCCCTTGGCGCGCAGTTGCGCGAGCATCGCATCCAGGTCGCGGACCCGGAAGTTGAGCATGGTCTGCTGGGTGCGGGACGCGAAGTAGTCCGTCCCGGAGTCGAACGTCGCGAACACCGTCGGCCCGGCCTCCTGACGCCACAGGCCGTTCCCGTCGGCGTCCAGACCCAGGCAGTCGCGGTACCACGCACCCAGGGCCGCGGGGTCGGCGGCGCGCATGAAGTACCCGCCGATTCCAAGCACACGTTCCATGCCGCCATCCTGCCAGGACGCCGGCCGGGCAGGCCCGCACCGCGCCAAGGCCCGCGCCCCTTGCGGCCGACCCGCGCCGTCCGGGGGCCTCACGCCCCTCGCGGAGGCGGGGCCGGACGATCTAGGGTGCTCGGCACCCGCCCGTCCGTACGCCGCCCGGAGGATGACCGCCGTGACGTCCGACCTGCCCGCCCCGCCGTCCGATCGGCTGCGGATCGCCGTCCTCGGAGCCGGCAGCATCGGCTGCCACCTCGGGGGCCTGCTCGCCGAGGTCGCCGAGGTGACCCTGATCGGGCGCCCGGCGGCCATGGAGGCGGTGCAAGCCGACGGCCTGACCCTCACCGGCGGCGGCCGCCCCACGATCCGGGTGCCCGCCGGAGGGCTCCGTGCGGAGACCGACCCGGCGGCCGCCGGCGGCGCCGATCTGGTGCTGGTCACGGTGAAGTCGGCGGCCACCGCCGAGGCCGCCGCCTCCGTCGCGCCCCATCTCGGCCCGGCGACCCCGCTGGTCAGCTTCCAGAACGGCCTGCACAACCCAGCGGCGATCAGGGAGGCCGTCGGCCCGGAGCACCCGGTGGTCGCCGGCATGGTCCCGTACAACGTGCTGCAGAAGGCGCCCGGCGTCTTCCACCAGGGTTCCGGCGGTGCGCTGATGATCGACGACCAGCCGGCCGGGGCGGCCCTGGCCGAGGCCGCGCGGGCGGCCGGGCTGGCCGTGGAGCGCCGCGCGGACATGCGCGAGGTGCAGTACGGCAAGCTGTTGATGAACCTCAACAACGCGGTCAACGCGCTGTCCGGCCTGCCGCTGCGCGAGGAGCTCGGACAGCGGGCCTACCGCCGCTGCCTGGCGCTGTGCCAGCGCGAGGCGCTCGCCGCGATGCGTGCGGACGGGGTGCGTCCGGCGCGGCTGGGCGCCCTGCCGACGGCGCTGATGCCCCGTCTGCTGGCCCTGCCGGACGGTGTGTTCCGGCGGTTGGCCGCGGCGGCGCTGCAGGTGGACGCCGAGGCCCGCTCGTCCACCTGGGAGGACCTGCAGCGCGGGCGGCGGACGGAGATCGACAGCCTGCAGGGCGAGGTGGTCGCGATGGCCGCCCGGCACGGCCTGGCGGCGCCGGCCAACACCCGGCTGATCGAGCTCGTCCGGCAGGCGGAGGCGGCCGGCCCCGGCGGCGGCCGCAGCTGGTCCGGCCCCGAGCTGCTCGCCCGGCTGCAGGCCGCCCCACCTGCACGGATGCCGCAATAGGCACCCCAAATACGAATCCAGGATTCGCATTAGATAGTCTGCTGTGCGTGAGGTTGACCAAGAGCACCGACATCGCGCTTCGCATCGCCATGCGGCTGGCCGTGCTGGACGAGGAGTCCAACCCGACCACCCGCGAGGTGGCGGCCGCGATGGACGTGCCCTACACCCACGCGGCCAAGGTGGTGAGCCGCCTGCAGCGCCTCGGCGTGGTGGAGGCGCGGCGTGGTCGCAGCGGCGGCCTGGCCCTCACCCCGGCCGGCCGCACCGGTTCGCTCGGCGCTTTGCTGCGCGAGCTGGAGGGTGTCGGTGACGTCGTGGGCTGCGAGGACGATCCGCCGTGCCCGCTCCGGGCGGCCTGCCGGCTGCGCGGTGCGCTCCGCCAGGCACAGGAGGCGTTCTTCGCGGTGCTCGACCCGCTGTCGGTCGACGACCTGGTCGCCTCGCCGACCGGCCCGGTACTACTCGGCCTGTCGGTCCGCCCGCCGGACTGACAGCCGGGCCGCCCCCGGACCGAACCCGCCCCCACCCCGGCCCGTCCGCCGGACCCGGCACCCGCCCTGTTCCCGTCCAGCAAAATACGAAGATCAAATACCAATTAAGGGAGCCCTCCATGCTGTCCCCGCAGAACGCCCCGGTCGTCGAAGCCACCCTGCCGGTCGTCGGCGCCGCCGTCGGCGACATCACCGCACGCTTCTACGAGCGGCTGTTCGAGGCCCACCCGGAGCTGCTGCGCGACCTGTTCAACCGCGGCAACCAGGCGAACGGCACCCAGCGCCAGGCCCTGGCCGGCTCGATCGCCGCCTTCGCCTCCGCCCTGGTCGCCCACCCCGAGCAGCGGCCGGACGCGATGCTCGCCCGGATCGCCCACAAGCACGCCTCGCTGGGCGTCGCCCCGGAGCAGTACCCGGTGGTCCACGAGCACCTGTTCGCGGCGATCGTCGAGGTGCTCGGCGAGGCGGTGACCCCCGAGGTCGCGGCGGCCTGGGACGAGGTCTACTGGCTGATGGCGAACGCGCTGATCGCGCTGGAGAAGGGCCTGTACACCGAGGTCGGCACCGGCCCGGAGGCGCTGTGGCGCCCGTACACCGTGGTGGCGCGGCTGCTGGAGACCGACGACGTGGCGACCTTCCTCGTCCGCCCGGCCGACGGCGGCCCGCTGCCGGCCACCTCGCCCGGCCAGTACGTCTCGGTACAGGTGGAACTCCCGGACGGCGCCCACCAGATCCGCCAGTACAGCCTCTCCGGGCAGCCCGACGGCGCACTGCAGTTCTCGGTGAAGCGGGTGGACGACACCCCGGCCGGCGAGGTCTCCAACCACCTGCACGCGCACATCGGCGCGGGCGACACCCTGCTGCTGAGCCCGCCGTTCGGCGACGTGACGCTGGCCGAGGGCGACGGCCCGGTGCTGCTGGCCTCCGCGGGCATCGGCTGCACCCCGATGATCGGGATGCTGTCGCACCTGGCGGCCACCGCCTCCACCCGGCGGGTGGTCTCGGTCCACGGCGACCGCGACCAGCTGGCCCACGCCTTCCGCGCGGACCTGCAGCAGCTGACCGCGAAGCTGGCGGACGCCGAGGCGCACGTCTTCTACGAGCGGCCGGTCGGCGAGTGGCCCGCCGAGCGCACCGGGCTGGTCGACCTGTCGACCGTGGAGATCCCGGCCGGCACCACCGCCTACCTGTGCGGCCCGCTGCCCTTCCTGCGCTCGGTGCGCGGGCAGCTGATCGCGGCGGGCGTGCGCCCGGCCGACATCCACTACGAGGTGTTCGGCCCCGACCTGTGGCTGGGCGCCGACGCCTGACGACCGGCCGCCGGTCCTGACCGCGCCGTACGGGCCGCCCCACCGCGGGGCGGCCCGTACGTCTGCCGGTTGCCGGCTGCCTGCTCAGGCGCGGACGGCCGGCTCGGCTGCGGGCTCGTCGCCGGGTTCGGCGACGAGGGCGGGGGCTGCGGCCGCCCTGGCCCGGCCCGGGACGGCCAGGGTGACCAGGGCGGCCAGGACGGCGGTGCCCAGACCGATCGTCAGACCGGTCTTGAACCCCGCCTCGGAGGGCAGCACCGCGGGACCCATCCGCACGGTCATGTGCGAGAGCACCACACCGACCACGGCGGCCGAGGTCGAGGTGCCGATCGAGCGCATCAGGCTGTTGAGCCCGTTCGCGGCGGCGGTCTCGGAGGCCGGCACCGCGGACATGATCAGCGCGGGCATCGCCGCGTAGGCGAAGGCCACACCGGCGCCGATCACGCTGGAGAACAGCACCATGCCCCACACGTGCCCGGTCAGCCCGAGCGAGAGCGCGTACCCGGCCGCGATCACCAGCGAGCCGACCAGCAGCGACACCTTGGGGCCGCGGGCCGCCGACAGCCGGGCGGAGAACGGCGAGACGGCCATCATCACCAGGCCGGACGGCGCCATGCACAGGCCCGCGACCACCATGGACCGGCCCAGGCCGTAGCCGGTCCGCTCCGGCAGCTGGAGCAGCTGCGGGACGATCAGCGACATCGCGTACATCGCGAAGCCGATCACCACCGAGGCGATGTTGGTCATCAGCACCTGGCGGCGGGCGGTGGTGCGCAGGTCGACCAGCGGGCTGCCGGAGCGCAGCTCCCAGACGCCCCAGAGCAGCAGCACCGCGGCGGCGGTGCCGAACAGGCCGAGGGTGGTGCCGCTCGCCCAGCCCCAGTCGCCGCCCTTGGAGACGGCGAGCAGCAGGCAGAGCAGGCCGACGGACAGGCCGACCGCGCCGACCAGGTCGAAGCGGCCGCCGGAGCGCACCGGGGACTCCGGCACGAAGGCCGCGACCAGGGCGATCACCACCGCGCCGAGCGCGCCGGAGGCCCAGAACAGCACGTGCCAGTCGGCATGCTGGGCGACGACGGCGGCCAGCGGCAGGCCGAGCGCGCCGCCGATGCCGAGCGAGGAGCTGACCAGGGCCATCGCCGAGCCCATCCGCTGCGGCGGCAGCTCGTCGCGCATGATGCTGATGCCGAGCGGGATGACGGCCGCCGCACAGCCCTGCAGGGCGCGGCCGACCACCATCGGGACGAGGCCGCCGGCCAGCGCCGGGACGAAGGACCCGATCACCATCAGGGCGAGGCTGGCCAGCAGGACGCGGCGCTTGCCGTACATGTCGCCGAGCCGGCCGAGCACGGGGGTGGCCACGGCGCCGGCGAGCAGGGTGGCGGTGATCGCCCAGGAGGCGTTCGCGGGTGTGGTGCCCAGCAGTTCCGGCAGGTCCGGGATGAGCGGGACGACGAGCGTGTTCATCAGCGAGACGGCGATGCCGGCGCCGGCGAGGACGCCGATGATCGCGCCGCCGCCGGTGCGCGCGGAGGGAGGTGTGCTCAAGAGGGGCTCCAAGTCACGGGGGTACGATATGCATCGTACACATGATGTGCATGATGCACATACGATTGACTTGGAGCCGGAGGGATCACCGGCGGCGGACCGACGAGGAGGACGTTGTGCACGAGGAGCTCGGCGACCTCGAACGCGAACTGATGCTGATCGGACGCCACCAGGCGATGGCCGCGCTGCGCGCCGACGCCGGCGGCCGCCTGGAGCGCAGCGCGTACACCCTGCTCAGCCGGATCGAGGCCGAGGGCCCGATGACCATCGGTCAGCTCGCTGACGCCTTCGGCCTGGACACCTCCACGGTCAACCGGCAGACAGCGGCGATGCTCCGTCAGAACCTCGTCGAGCGCATCCCGGACCCGGCCGGCGGCATCGCCCGCAAACTGCGCATCACCGAGGAGGGCCTGCGCCGGCTGCACCACGACCGCGAGTGGTCGCTGAACGGCCTCGCCTCCGTCCTGGCGGACTGGCCGCAGGACGAGGTCGCCGCCCTCGCCCGACTGCTCACCCGGCTCAACCGCAGCATCGAGGGCAAGGAGGGCCGCAGTTGGCCCCGCCCCGGCGACCCGGGAACGGCCGACCGATAGGCTCACCGGGCATGGACAACGCCACCGCCCTCTGGTCCTTCGCCGTCCTGGTCGGCCTGCTGACCCTCACCCCCGGCCTCGACACGGCCCTCATCCTGCGTACCGCCGTCCTCGGCCGCCGCCGACGCGCCTGGGGCGTCGTCCTCGGCATCCAGACCGGCACCCTCGCCTGGGGCGTCCTCGCCTCAGCCGGCGCCACCGCCGTCCTGACCGCCTCCCACCTGGCGTACGAGGTGCTGCGCTGGGCAGGCGCGGCCTACCTGCTGTGGATGGGCGGGCGCATGATCCGCGACTCCTGGCGGCGCCGGCCCGACGGGCACCCCGCCGAACCGGGCGACCCGGCGGACGCCGGCGAACGCGACCACTTCGGCGCCGGCTGGCGGCGCGGCGCACTCACCAACCTGCTCAATCCCAAGGTCGGCGTGTTCTACATGGCGCTGCTGCCGCAGTTCGTCCCGCCGGGCGCACCGCACCTGGCCTTCGGCACGCTGCTCACCTGCGAGCACATCGTGCTCGGCACGCTCTGGTCGGCCGTGCTGGTGGGCTTCGCCCGGGTCGTCCAGCGGTGGCTCGCCGGGGAGACCGCCAAGCGCGTCCTCGACCGGATCACCGGCGGCGTGGTCGCCCTTTTCGGCCTGCGGCTCGCCCTCGGCGACTGAACCGCCCACGCCCTCTCCCGGGGGCCTAGTGTCCTGACTCAGGACACTAGTGCAGCCTGCTCTGCCAGTCCGCGGGCACCCTCTCGGACGGGCCGGGCGAGGGCTGTGCGCCCGGCCGGGAGAGCGGCGGGGCCAGGGCCGGCCCGGTGTAGTACTCGCCGGTCTCGGCATTCCAGAACCAGTCCTCGCCCGGTTCGAAACTGGTGAGGAACGGGTGCCCGCTCTCCCGGGCGTGCCGGGTGGCGTGCTGGGACGGCGAGGAGTCGCAGCAGCCGATGTGCCCGCACTCGGCGCAGCGCCGAAGGTGCAGCCACCAGCCGGCGTCCTGCCCGGCGAGGCACTCCGCGCACCCCTCGCCGCTCGGCACCGCCGACGGGTCGATCCCGGGAATCCGCTGCTCCGCCATGACAGGGCCTCCTTCGTACGTCCCCCTGGCGACCGTACGCCCGCCGCACCGCCGGGGGCACCCGCACCCATGGCCGGGGGCGGGTTGTCGGTGCCGTCTGGTGGGATGGGTGCGGGAGCCGAGGAGGTCGCGAACGTGGACGGGCAGGCGGGCTGGCGCTGCACCGGGTTGGACTGGCGGGACGGGCAGGCGGTGCTGGGGGCGGTGCGCGGCGGCCGGCGGCACGAGCGGGTGGTGGCGGCGGGCACGGCGGTGAGCTGGCGGCTGCACGGGCCGCGGTACTGCTCGGGCCCGTGGCTGGCCGGTGAGGCCGACCGCAGACCCTGCCCGCACCGGGCGGAGATCGAGCCGTCGACGGGGGCGGTGCTGTGCGTGCCCTGCCAGGCGGTCGACCGCGGGCTGGCGCTGGCGCGCGACCGGATCCTGGACGACGGCAGAACGTACCTGCTCTACCTGGCCTGGTTCGGCGGCGATCTCGCCAAGGTAGGGCTGACGGCGGAGCAGCGCGGCCGGGCCCGGCTGCTGGAGCAGGGGGCTCCGGTGTTCACGGTGGTCGCGCGGGGTCCGCTGCCGGCCGTCCGCCGGGCCGAGCTGACGGTGGCCGGGGCGGGGCTGGCCCGTGAGCGCTTCGGGGTGCGGGCGAAGGCCGACCAGTGGTGGCACCTGCCGGGGCCCGAGGAGCGGGCGGCGCGGGTGGCGGAGCTGCGCTCGGCGGTGCTGGGGGTGCTGGCGGGGCATCCGGTGGAGCTGTTCCCGCAGGGCGAGGTGGTGGACCAGGTCGGGCTGTTCGGGTTGTCGGCCGGGCCGCCGCCGGCGTACCGGGAGGTGGTGGGGCTGGCGGACGGCGCCACGGTGGGCGGCACGCTGCTGGCGCCGATCGGGCGGCAGCTGTTCCTGGAGCAGCCGGACGGCGGTGAGCCGCTGCTGCTGGACGCCCGACGGCTGACCGGCTGGGGGCTGTCCCCGGCACCGTCGGGGCCGTGCAGCGGGGTGGAGCTGCGTCGCCACCGCCGCCCGCCCGCGCCGGATGCGCAGCGGGCGCTGTTCTGACGTCATTTCCGCCCTGCTCGACACCGGCGCCGCCGGGGGCTTGCCGGGGCGGCTACCGGTCGGTAATCCTTGCTGACATTCCGTCCAACAGAGGAGTGCTCCGCATGCCCGCCGAGGTCACCTTCACCCTGCCCTCCCCGTACGGCCCGCGCACCACCACGGTGCGCTACCACCGGGAGGGCACCGGCAGCCCGCTCCTGCTGCTGCACGGCATCGGCCACCACTGGCAGGCCTGGGAGCCGGTGCTGCCCGCGCTCACCGCCCGCCACGAGGTGATCGCCGTCGACCTGCCCGGGTTCGGCACCTCGCCGGCGCTGCCGGACGGCGTCCCGTACGACCTGCCGGCCGTGGTGCCCGCCATCGGCGCCTTCTGCGCCGCGCTCGGCGTCGAGCGGCCGCACGTGGCGGGCAACTCGCTGGGCGGCCTGCTCGCCCTCGGCCTCGGCCGGGCCGGCCTGGCCCGCTCGGTCACCGCCCTCTCCCCCGCCGGGTTCTGGACGGAGCCCGAGCGCCGGTACGCCTTCGCCGTACTGGCCGGCATGCGGCTGGGCGCCCGGGCGCTGCCGCAGCCCGCCGTCGAACGGCTGGCGCGGTCCACGGCCGGCCGCGCCCTGCTGGTGAGCAGCATCTACGCCCGGCCGGGCCGCCGCTCTGCGCCGCGGGTGCGATCGGCGAGACCCGGGCGCTGCGGGAGGCCACCGGCTTCGCGCCGACGCTCGCCGCCGGCCGCCGGGTGCGTTTCACCGGCGACGTCCCGGGCGTGCCGGTGACCATCGGCTGGGGCACCCGGGACCGCCTGCTGGTGCGCCGCCAGGGCGTCCGGGCGCTGCGCGAGATCCCCGGCGCCCGACTGGTACGGCTGCCCGGCTGCGGGCACGTGCCGATGAGCGACGACCCGGCCCTGGTCGGCCGGGTCATCCTGGACGCCTGCGCCGCAGCCGTCTGAGGCCCCCAACCGCAAGGGAGCGAAACCCCGCCCGAGCCGTAGGGCCCGCCGGTGCCGAAAGTGAGGAGCGAGGGAGCGCAGCGACGGAGCGACGATCGTCGGTGCCGGGTCGGGAGGGCCCGGAGGCGAGCGGGCGACGATCGGCGTGGCAGAGATCACGCTCTGCAACAGCCCACCTACGGTGGCGTAGGTCACTTCACAGGGTGAAACATCAACCCCATGCCTGATCTACTGGAGCCCTTTGACCCCATTTCCTACGCCGCCCTCGGTGACAGCTTCACCGAGGGCCTCAACGACCCCGGCCCGGACGGCCGCTACGCGGGCTGGGCGGACCGCCTCGCCGGGATGCTCGCCGAGCGGCGCCCCGACCGCGAGTTCCGGTACGCCAACCTCGCCGTCCGCGGCCGCCTGCTCGACCAGATCACGGCCGAGCAGGTGCCCGAGGTCCGGCGCATCCAGCCCGACCTGGTGACCTTCTGCGCCGGCGGCAACGACATCCTGCGGCCGGGCAGCGACCCCGACGAGGTCGCCGAGCGCTTCGAGGCGGCCGTGGTGGAGCTGGCCCGCAACGCCGGCACCGTGCTGGTCTGCACCGGCTTCGACACCCGCAACGTGCCGGTGCTGCGCCACCTGCGCGGCAAGATCGCCACCTACAACGGACACCTGCGGGCGGTGGCCGACCGCAACGGCTGCGCCGTCGCCGACCTGTGGTCGCTGCGCTCGGTGCACGACCGCCGCGCCTGGAGCGACGACCGGCTGCACCTCTCCCCCGAGGGCCACCAGCGGGTCGCCCTGCTGGCCGCCCGCTCGCTCGGCCTCCCGGTCGAGCAGGACCCGGAGGCGCCCTGGCCGACGCAGCCCGAGCCGACCCCGGCCGAGCAGCGCCGGGAGAACCTCCAGTGGACCCGGGCCTACCTGATCCCGTGGGTCGGCCGCCGCCTGCGCGGCGAGTCCTCCGGCGACCACATCGAGGCCAAGCGCCCCGAGCTGCTGCCGCTCTGAGCCCGGACTCCGGCCGGCGCCCCCGCCCGGGGCGCCGGCCCCGGTTTCCCCGCGCGGCCGTCCGGCATACCGTCGGTCATGACGGGGACCGCCCGCGCACAGGAGGCACCGCAATGGCCGACAGCTTCGCCGTCGACGTGACCCGCATCAGCCGCGAGGCGCACCGCACGATGGCCGCCGAGCCGGGCACCGCGCCGCGGCTGGACGAGGAGCGGGCGATCAGCGTCCTCAACGACGTGGTCGCCACCGAGGTCGTCGGCTGGCTGCGCTACACCCGGGACGCGCTCGCCGCCGGGGGCGGCGGGGAGCAGGCCGTCCGGGCGGCGGCCCTGCTGAACGCGCACGCCGAGCAGGGCATGCGGCACGCCGTCGCGGTGGCCGAGCGGATCGCGGCCCTCGGCGGCCGGCCCAACTTCGACCCGGACACCCTTGCCCAGCGGGCCCACACCGACTACTCGGTGCCGGCCGACTCGGCGCTCACCGCCACCCTGGCCCGCAATCTGCGGGCCGAGCGGATCGTCGTCGCCACCTACCGCGACATCGCGGAGTGGTTCGGCGAGCGGGACACCGAGAGCCGCGCGTTGATGGAGTCGCTCGCGGCCGACGTGCAGCGCAATGCCGCGGCGCTGGAGGCGCTGCTCGGCGCCCGCGGGGAGTGACCCGCAGAGGCGCGACCGACCGCGCGGTCACCGACCGTGGCGCTCAGGACTCGTAGCGCTCGACTTCCTCGATGCTGCGCACCGCGGCGAGGTCGGGGTCGTCCCCGGCGTCGACCCGTGCCCGGCGCTGCCTGAGCAGGTCCCAGCACTGGTCGAGCTCCGCTTCCAGTTCGCGCAGCCGCTGCTGCTCGCTGTCCGGGTCGATCCGCCCCTCGGCCAGCATCGTCCGGAGTTCCCGTTCGGCCGCGACCATCTCACCGATCCGGTCCAGGATGCGCCGGTCGGCGCCACTCGTGTGCTCTTCCACCGGGACACCTCCTCGCCCCAAGCCTAGGAACGGCCGGTGCGGCGCGCGACCCGGCCCCCGTTCGGCCGACACCGGGGTTGACAGGTCGTCAGGGCCTCATCAGGATGAGCTTGCTGGAAATGACTTTCACTTTCAGAACTAGCCCGGGGCGTCCCCTTGCGCCCGGGCATCCGCCTGCCCCACCGCTTCCGCGATCAGAAGGAGCTCCGCCATGTCCCTGAACGTCCCCGCCGCCCTGCTGGAGAAGGCCGAGCACGGCGACGTCGAGGAGGCCGCGTTCGTCGAGACCGTCCGCGACTCGCTGCCCTACGCGTACCGGCTGGTCGCCCGGCTGAGCGGCGAACTCGAGGACTCCCCCGAGGAGTTCGCCGACAACACGGTCGCCCCGAGCGACGCGGAGCGCGGCCAGCTGCTGCGGGCGATGGCCAGCGACGCCATCCGCGGCAGCCTGGAGCGGCACTTCGGGGTGAAGCTGGCCTTCCAGAACTGCCACCGGGTCGCGGCCTTCCGGCCCGGCGCCGAGAGCGGCGAGGCCTACGCCCGCTTCACCTCGCCGCGGGCGCAGCTGCTCAACCAGGTGCCCGGCCTGCGCAGCTGCTGACCGGCGTCGGCCGCGGGCGCCCGGCGCGGGGCCGGCGGCCTCAGCCTCCGGCGTGCAGCGGGTCGGCGGGGTCGCGGCCGGTCAGGCCCAGCACCTTGGTCTGGGCGTCGGCGTCCGCCGGCACCGGCACCGGCGGCCCGAACACGCCGGAGGAGGCCAGGCCGTCCGCGTAGGGGGACACCTCGGCGAACGCGAAGTCGGCGGCGGCCGGGTCCATGGCCCGGTCCGCACCGACGCCGACGGCCAGGTCCCAGGAGTGGACGATCGCGTCGACCGTCATCTCCCGGCAGTAGCCCAGCACCGGGCGCTCGCCGTACGAGAGGTGGACGGTGCGCTCCAGGGCGCCCGGTGCGGCGAAGGCCGCCCGGGAGGCCTCGGCAGCCGCCGTCCACGCGGCGACCGGGTCGTCGCCGAGCACGTCGCCGTCGAACCGGTCACCGATCTCCGCGACCGTGCGGCCCTCGAGCAGCGGGGGCACCCACAGATGCTCGGCGGTCAGGTGGTTGACCAGGTCGCGCACGGTCCACTCGGCGCACGGGGTCGGGTCCTGCCAGAGGCCGCCCTCGGCCGCCCGGCGGACGTGCCGGCCGAAGGTGTCCTGCGCCGCGGCGAACAGGGTGCGCACGGTGTCGGGTTGCACTGCCATGCCTCCACCCTTCACCCGATCGGACGGCCCGGCACCCCGGGCGGCGCCACCCGGGGCCGGGGGCCGGAACCGCGCCCGCCCGGGCGGCGTCGCCCCCGCCATGGACCGCTTCCGTCTCGACGCCGACGGCGAGGACCTCGCCGCCCTCTCCCTGCCGCCCACCGCGCCCGCCACCGGGCTCACCGCCGTCGCCCTGCACGGCGCCGGCAGCAGCGACAGCAGCCGGCTGGTCCCGCTGCTGGGCGACCTCGCCGGACACGGCTGCCGGGCGCTCGCACTGGACTTCTCCGGACACGGTGCGAGCACCGGCCGGCTCGCCGAGCTGTCGCTGGAACGGCGGGTGCGGCAGGCCGCCGCCCTGATCGACCGGCACACCGACGGTGGGGAGCTGGTGCTGATCGGCTTCAGCATGAGCGGCCAGACCGTCGCCGACCTGGCCGCCCGGTACGGCCCGCGGGTGCGGGCCGTCGGCCTGTGCGCGCCCGCGGTGTACGCCCGGCAGGCCTGGCCGGTGCCGTTCGGCGCGGGCTTCACCGGGATCATCCGGCAGCCCGGCAGCTGGCGGGACTCCCCCGCGCTCACCGCGCTGCGCGGCTTCGCCGGCCGCTCGGTGCTGGCCGTCCCCGGCCGGGACGAGGTGATCCCGCCCGAGGTCACCGCGGCCGTCGGCGGGGCCCTGGCGGCCCGCTCCGCCCTGACCCGCCTGGTCTGGCCGGAGGCCGTCCACCAGCTCGGCCGGTGGCTCGGCGAACACCCGGCGCAACGGCGGCAGTTCACGACCGCGCTGCTGGCCGGCGGATCGGCCGCCGGCTGAGGGCCGGCCCTGAGGCGGCAGGCTCCGCGACCGTCGGCGCACGGCGGCCGCGGCGGCGGGCATGATGGACGGCGGTCACCCGTGCCCGTCCAGGAGGTCCCCGAAGTGCCGCACAGCCCGGTCCGCGTCACCGTCATCGGCGAGTGCGTCGCCGACGCGTTCACCGACGCCGCCCGCAGCGGGCCCGGCGAGCTGGCGCTGCGGGTGCACCCGGGCGGCGGGCCGGCGAACACCGCGGTCGCGCTGGCCCGGCTGGGCACCCCGGTGGCGTTCCGGGCGCGGCTCGCGGACGACGTCTTCGGGCGGCTGTTCCGTGCTCGGCTGGCCGGCTCGGGGGTGGACCTGTCGGGCTGCGCGGCGGCGGCCGAGTCCAGCACGCTGGCCGTGGCGGAGCTGGACGGCGAGGGCCGGGCGAGCTTCTCCTTCCACGCCGAGGGCACCGCGGACTGGCAGTGGACGGAGGCCGAGTTGGCGGCCGTGACGCCGGGCGGCGCGGACGGCCCGGCCTGTGTGCACACCGGTTCGCTGGCGCTGGCCCGCGACCCCGGCGGCCCGGCGATCGAGGCATACCTGGCCGCCGCGAGGGCCACGGCGACGGTGTCGATCGACCCCAATGTCCGTCCGCTGCTGGTCGATCCGGCCGTCTACCGGGAGCGGCTGCCGCGCTGGTGCGCACTGGCGGACATCCTGCGGCTGAGCTCGGACGACGTCGGCCACCTGTTCCCCGGCGCCGCCGTGGGGGCGGTGTGCGACCGGTTCCACGCGGACGGCGTGCCGCTGGTGGTGGTGACGCTCGGCGCCGACGGCGTGCTGGCCTCGCTGCGCGGCGAGCGGATCGCGGTGCCCGCGCGGCCGGTCGAGGTGGTGGACACGGTGGGCGCCGGCGACGCGTTCACCGCCGGGCTGCTGCACAGCCTCGGCGGGCAGGGCCTGCTCGGCGGGCGGCCGGACGCACTGACACCGGACGCGGTCGCCGAGGCGTGCCGGTTCGCGACCAGGGTGGCGGCGCTGACCTGTGCCGTGGCCGGCCCCAACCCGCCCCGGGCGGAGCAGCTCTGACACGGCGGCGGCCCGCCGGCTCGAGGCCGGCGGGCCGCCCTGATCGCCCGTCGGGGGCGTACGGCGCTACTCGACCGGTGCCTTCTCGCGCAGCACCTCGACGAAGGCGCGCATCCACGCCGGGTGGTCGGGCCAGGCGCGGGCAGAGACCACCACGCCGTCGACCACGGCCTCACTGTCCACGAAGTCGGCGCCCCCGGCTGCGACGTCCGGCTCCAGCGCGGGGTAGGCGGCGGTGGTACGGCCGTTGAGGGTGCCGCCGACCAGGGTGATCAGCGGGCCGTGGCAGATCTGCGCGACCGGCTTGTCCTCCTGGAAGAAGTGTGCGGCGATGCGCTGCACGTCGGCGTTGTTGCGCAGGTACTCGGGGGCGCGGCCGCCGGGGATCACCAGGGCCACGTAGTCGGCCGGGTCGACGTCGGCGACGGCGACGTCCGCGGGCCAGGTGTAGCCCGGCTTCTCGGTGTAGGTGTCGAAGCCGTCCACGAAGTCGTGCACCACGAACTGCAGCGTCTTCTTGGCGGGCGCGGCGATGTGCACCTCGTACCCCTCCTCGCGCAGCCGCTGGTAGGGGTAGAACACCTCCAGCGACTCCGCCGCGTCACCGGTGACGATCAGGATCTTGGCTGCCATGTCCGGCGGTCCGTCCCTTCCTCCGCCCACCTTGTGTGAGCCCCGACACACACTGCCGCCTGGCGGTCCGCCGGGCAATGCGGCGCGCGAGGCACGGGCGGCGCGCGCCCGGTGCGCTGTCGTGCGCCTCCCCTGCGCCCCCTGCCCCGGCGGGGCGGTGCCGCCCGGGCCGCATCCGCGCTCCGGCGTCGGACGGCCGCGTTCCGCGAGCGGCCGGGCACCGCTGGGCCTACCGTGCAGATGAGTCGCGTCCCTGCCTGGAGGTAGCCATGCAGTGCTCCCGGACCGTGGGCTCCAGCACCGTCGCCAACCTGCGCGATCTCGGTGGGATCGCGATTGCCGGGGGCGCCCGGATCCGACCGGGGCTGGCGTTCCGCTCCGGCCAGCTGGACCGCCTGGACGTCCCCTCCGACCCCGCCTTCGCCGCACTCGGTGTGCGCACCGTCGTCGACCTGCGCACCGCGCGGGAACGGGCCGCCCGCCCCGACCGGATGCCGGGCGGTGCGCACCTGCTGGTCGCCGACGTCATGGCCGACCCGGCGGGCACCGGCACCGCCGCCCGGCTGGCCGCCGCCTTCGCCGACCCCCTGCTCGCCAACCGCGAGTTCCGGGCCGGCGGGGCGGCCCGCGCACTGGCCGCGGACTACCGCGCCTTCGTCACCGCCGAGTCCGCCCGGCAGGCGTACCGGCAGCTGCTCACCGCACTCGCCCACAAGGACGGCGGGCCCGTCCTCTTCCACTGCACCGCGGGCAAGGACCGCACCGGCTGGGGTGCGGCACTCGTCCTGCTGCTGCTCGGCGCGGACGAGCGGACGGTGGCCGCCGAGTACCTGTCGGTGGGTGCGGCGGTGCAGGCGGCCTTCGCCCCGCTGATCGAGGCGTTCACCGCGGGCGGCGGCGACCCGGAGATCGCGGAGGCGGTGTTCGGGGTACGGACCGCCTACCTGGAGGCCGCCCTGCAGGCGGTCGCGGACGGCTGGGGCGACGTGGAGAGCTACGCCCGCGCGGGCCTGGGCATCAAGGACGAGACCCTCGGCCACCTGCGGGAACGGCTGACCGCCTGAAACCGCGGCCGCGCCCCCGCCGGGTGACCGCTGCCTAGGCGGCGGTCCAGGCGAGGAGGTCGTCGGCCGATCGGGTGTTGACGATGCGGTCCGGGCCGATCCCGGCCGCGGCGGCCCGTGCGCAGCCGTACGCCTGCCAGTCGAGCTGGCCGGGAGCGTGGGCGTCGCTGTCGACGGTGAAGACGCAGCCGGCCCGGATCGCGAGGTGCATCAGCCCGGTGGGCGGGTCGCGGCGGTCGGGGCGGCTGTTGATCTCGACGGCGGTGCCGGACTCGGCGCAGGCGGCGAAGACGGCCTCGGCGTCGAACTGCGACTCGGGGCGGGGCCGGTCGCCGACCCGGCGGCCGGTGCAGTGGCCGAGGACGTCGACCAGCGGGTTGCGGACGGCGGCGAGCAGGCGGCGGGTCATCGGGGCGCGTTCCATCCGCAGTCTGGAGTGGACGGAGGCGACCACCAGGTCGAGTTCGGCGAGCAGGCCGTCCTCCTGGTCGAGGCTCCCGTCGTCGAGGATGTCGCACTCGATGCCGGTGAGCAGCCGGAACGGCGCCAGTTCGCGGTTGAGTGCGGCGACGACCTCCAGTTGCTCGCGGAGGCGGTCGGCGCTGAGGCCGTTCGCCACGGTGAGGCGGGGCGAGTGGTCGGTGAGGACGGCCCACTCGTGGCCGAGGTCGCGGGCGGTGCGGGCCATCACCTCGATCGGGCTGCCGCCGTCGGACCAGTCGGAGTGCAGGTGGCAGTCGCCCTTGAGGGCGGTGCGCAGTTCGTCGGCGCCCTCGGCGAGCGGTCCGGCGCGTTCCTCGAGTTCGGCGAGATAGCCGGGGACGCCTCCGGCCGAGGCCTCGGCGATGACCTGGGCGGTCTTCGGGCCGACCCCGGGCAGCCGGGCGGCGCGGGCGGCGTCCACCGGCCCGCCGGGCAGGGTGCGGGCGGCGTCCGCCGCCGTGCGGAAGGCCTTCACCCGGTACGGGGAGGCGTCCTCGCGCTCCAGCAGGAAGGCGATGCGCTCCAAGGCCGCGACTGGCTCCATGGGGTCAGTGTCCCCGGAGCGGACGCGGCCCGCGCGCGACCCCTTGTTGACACGTCGTCTAACTGGTTCACTGCTCCCGTTGGTGCCCCCGCCCCCACCGGAGCCGACCATGCGAGAGACCGCCGCCCGCCCCGAGGACCGCGAGCAGAACGCCGCCCGGCTGCTGCGCGCCTCCGCCCGGCACTCCTACGATCCGCTGACCGAGATCGACTGGGACCAGCACCTCGACCCCGACCACTTCGCGCTGCCGCAGCACCGGGTCGCCCTCTACGGCACGCCGCTGTGGGAGTCGCTCACGCCGCGGCAGCGGGCGCAGCTGAGCGTCCACCAGCTCGCCTCGGCGACCGCGGCCGGCATCTGGTTCGAGCTGGTGCTCATGGAGGGCCTGATCCGGCACGTGTACGAGAGCGATCTGACCACCCGGCACGCCCAGTACGCGCTCACCGAGGTCGCCGACGAGTGCCGGCACTCCACCATGTTCGCCCAGTACATCACGGCGACCGGCTACCCGTCGGCGCGGCCGACCGCGAAGGCGCACCGGCGCGGCAAGTTCCACTTCCTGCTGAACGACACCGCGATGACCTTCGCCGGGGCGATCTTCGTGGAGGAGTTCACCGACGCGATGCAGCGCGAGATGGTCCGCGACGAGTCGCTGCAGCCGCTGGCCCGCGAGGTGGCGCGCATCCACGTGATCGAGGAGGCTCGGCACATCGGCTACGCCAAGCCGGAGCTGGAGCGGCTCTGGGCGGGGATGGGCGCGCCACGGCGGGCGGTGTTCCGGCGCGGCCTGCTGGTGATGGCCCGGCTCGCGGTGGCGGAGCTCGTCCACCCGCGGGTCTACGCCCTCGCCGGGCTGGACGTCGCCGAGGCCAGGCGGGCCGCCGCCGCCAACCCGCACTGGCAGCAGGCCCGTACGGACTGGGCCCGCAAGGCCATGGTGTTCTTCGCCGACCTCGGCATCGTCGACCACCGAACAGCCCCGCGCTGGCGCCGCGCCGGCCTGCTGGAGTAGCGCGGGAGCATCGGAGCCTGGCTGTGCGCCCCCGGAGCGACCGCCCGAGCGCCCTTGAAGACAGCTCCTCACCCCACGGCGTCGCCGGCCAGGGCGCCGAGGCCGTAGGTGACGGCGGAGGCCGCAGCGACGATCAGGAGCTGCCGCAGCGCGGTGAGCACGGCGCTGCGGCCTGAGCCGAGCCCGAGGGCGGCACCGACGGCCAGGGAGGCGAGGGCGGTCACCACCGCGGAGGCGGTCACTGCGGTGCCGCCCTCGGTGACGAACCACGGCACCAGCGGTACGAGTGCGCCCACGGCGAAGAGCAGCAGCGAGCTGACCGCGGCGACGGCCGGCGAACCGGCGTCCTGGACGCTGACGCCGAACAGGATGCGCAGACTGGTCGGCCGGGCCGTCCGGCCGGCCGACACGACGCCGCGGGTGGCCCGGACGGCGGTCTCCGCGTCGAGGCCGCGCTCGCGCATGCTGCGCGCCAGGTGGGCCATCACGACCGGCGGGGAGTGCCGCCAGGCCTGCTGGAGGGTGCTCTCCATGCCCTGCGCGACCTCGCGCTGGCCGCGCACCGACACCCATTCGCCGGCGGCCATCGACAGCGCCCCGGCGACCAGGCTGGCCAGCCCGGACAGCCGGACCGTCGCGGCGTCCACGGCGGCGCCGGCGATGCCGAGGATGAAGCAGAGGTTGGTGACCAGCCCGTCGTTGACGCCGAGGACGGCGGCCCGGATGCCGCCGCCGGCGACCCGGCCCGCGGTGCGGCCGATCGCGGCGAGCTCCGCCTCGGCGGCCTCGTCGTCGCGGTCGGTCCGGGTTTCCGGGTCCCAGCCCGGTGCGATGCGGGCCCAGTCGGGGCCGGGGGCTGACATGCGCCCAGACTAGGAGCAGGCGGCCCGGAGAACTCGGCGGACACGACGTGCCGCAAGCATCGCCGCAGGCAGCCGACTGCAAACGCTCCCACCAGCGTGCCGAACCGAACACGCCGGGCCCATCGGCGCCTCCGCTCGGTCATCCCGTGTCACGTGAGCATCTACCGGCGGCACAGGAGTGCCCTCGCGGCGCACTGAAAGCGACCGGCCCTGGAAGCTGCTGATTCCAACCAGGTGCGCGGCTCTGGCGGGAGGGCCACGCCAGATTCTTCAGCTCGAGCTTCCAGATCCTCCACCAAGCCGCCCAGGCTGCTCAATACTGCCAGTCTCAGACGGGCCGGAGAATCGATTTCGCATTCCAACAGGAGATGGAGAACCGCAGGCATCATGAGGTTTCCGTGAAGTTCGGCCAGCTGCGCGATCCGTCGGTACCTGGCGATGACGATGGGCGACGCAGACAGGTGCGCAGCCAACCTATTTCGCCTCCGACTGGTAACGGTGAAGTGGAGCAGATCACTCGGCGACACCAGTCCTGCGGCGCGCATGCCGGCCCGGTGATCGGAAAAAGTCGGCAGATCCAGGAATCCCTCCGGCGGCGCATTGCCCGTCAGCTGCTGAAATTCCCCCTCGGTACGCAGGCCGCGCAAACATGGATCGCCCCAGGCGAGCTGCTTGTCACCCTTGGCTGGCAGGGCGAAGCGCAGGTATCGGATGGCCTTGGACGCAGCCGGAGGCTGCGGAAGGCCGGCCAGGCACGCATATTCGTACGCCAGCCTCGGGCTGAGCGCACTATCCTCCACCAGCGACCCCGGACCGCGGCTGGCAGGAGTCAGGGCTGTTGCAAGGTCGATGTGATCTTGCAAAGCGCCTGGTCATCGGGGGTGTGACCGGAAAGACCGAAGCTCCGTTGGTGTGAGTGACCTCTCAAGTCGCTTACTACCAACGGAGCTTCGGTGTTCTGTGAGTCTTCCATGCCCGCGGCCGTGCTGTCGTGCGTTGTCACCGGTGCGGGTGACGGGCCCGAGGCGTGGGACCCGCGGGATCGGCGCGGACGGCGGTATCCACTGCTCGCACTGGTCCGCGCGGCGGCCTGCGCGGTGGTGGCCGGGGCCCGTTCGTACGCGGCGATTGGTCAGTGGCTACGGCGCGCCCCGCAGCACACGCTGGAGAGGCTGGGCTTCCCGCCGCGCGGCGCGCTGGGCGTGCGGCCGGCGGCGTCGATGGACACTGTGCGCCGTGTGGTCGAGAAGCTGAACCCGGCCGGGCTCGCTGTCCTGCTGCAGCCGGTCGGCGAGCCGGGTCCCCGGCCACGCCGGCTCGCGGCGGACGGCAAGAGCGCGAGGGGCTCACGCACCCGAGACCGGCAGGCCGCCCACCTGCTCTCGGTCGTCGACCAGGACGACCGTCTGCTGGCTCAGCTGCGGGTGCCGGACGGGACGAACGAGATCCCGTGCCTGCGGGACCTGCTGGCGGCGCTGGACATCTCCGGTACGGTCGTCACCGCCGACGCCCTGCACACCCAGGTCGAGACCGCCCGGTTCCTGGTCGAGGACAAGAAGGCCCACTTCGTCCTGACGGTGAAGGCCAACCAGCCGACCCTGCACGCCAGCTGCCGGGCCTTGCCCTGGAAGCAGGCCACCGCCAAGTACTACGACCGCAGCCGGGGCCACGGTCGCACCGAGACCCGGGTCGTCCAGGTCCTCACCGTCTCCCACTTCGCGTTCCCGCACGTCAGGCAGGTCGCCCGGATCACTCGTCACCGCACCGAACAGGCCACCGGCAAGCGGACCCGCGAGACCGTCTACGTGGTCACCGACCTGCCCTCGTCGCGGGCGAAGCCCGAGAACCTCGCCCAGGCCGTCCGCGGGCACTGGGGCATCGAGAACAAGATCCACTACGTTCGTGACACCCTCTGGGACGAGGACCGTTCCCAGGTCCGCACCGGTCACGGCCCGGAGAACATGGCCGGCTTGCGCAACACCGCGCTCAACCACCTGCGCGCCGACGGCGCCACCAACATCGCCGCGGCCGTCCGCGACCTGTCCTACGAACCCTTCACCAAGCCCCTCGACCTCCTCGGCATCCCCCGTTGACCAGCGCGAATGCCAGAGAAATCAGACCTTGCAAGAGCCCTGCGCGCCGAAACCTCGGCAAGACCGGCCGCAGCGTCCGTGTTCGTCTTGTTCAAATCCAGTGCTTCCTGGAACTTCACCCGGGCGGAGTCAAGGTCGCCGCTCTCGAGTAAACGCCGCCCGATTTCTGCTGCCTCCGTTGCGTCGATCTCCTGCATGCGAACCTTGACAACGCCCGTGACGATACAGCTGGATTGGTCGGAATCAGCCACCTGCTTGTAGAGCGCCCTTGCCTCGGACAGAAATCCGGCAGCTGCGTACTGGCCCGCGACGGCGCAGATCGCCGCTGGATCGGGGCCGGCCGGGCTCGCGGCGGCCGGAGAAGTGAATGCGCCGGTTGCCAATAATGCAGTGGCAATCACCTGGCCTGAGTGTCTCATCATCGCAGCTACCTTGAGGTCGAGGACCGCCCACGGACGGCTCGAATGTAAGACAGCCGCATTTCTGCCGCCTCTTGAAGTGACCCGATCAGTGCTACCGCGACGGGCGTTCACCAGCTCGCCGCGAGGGTCCATGTGGTGACGCTTCGGTTGCCCCGGTCAGCGATGGCCGTTTCCTCCCCGTGGGGTGCGCGCGGGACCCGGTGCGGGGGACGATCGAAGGATGAGCGGCGACGAGGCGGCACTGGCGATCCGGATGGGCTCGGCACGGGCGCGCTGGGTGCTGCTGGCGACGGTGCTCGGCTCCGGCATGGCGATGCTGGACGGCACCGTGGTCAACGTGGCCCTGCCGCGGATCGGCGAGGATCTGGACGCCTCGCTCGAGGCCCTCCAGTGGACGGTCAACTCCTATCTGCTGACGCTGGCCGCGCTGATCCTGCTCGGCGGCTCGCTGGGCGACCGGTACGGGCGGCGGCGGGTGTTCCTGATCGGCGTAGCCTGGTTCGCGGTGGCGTCGGCGGCGTGCGCGGCCGCACCGACGATCGAGGTGCTGATCGCGGCCCGCGCCCTGCAGGGCATCGGCGGGGCGCTGCTGACGCCGGGGTCGCTCGCCATGCTGCAGGCGGTGTTCCACCCGGACGACCGGGGTGCCGCAGTGGGCGCCTGGTCGGGGCTGGGCGGCGTCGCGGCGGCGGTCGGCCCGTTCCTCGGCGGCTGGCTGGTCGACGGGCCGGGCTGGCGGTGGATCTTCCTGCTGAACGTGCCCGTCGCCGTCGTGGTGATCGCAGTGTCGGCCCGGCACGTGCCGGAGACCCGGGACCCGGACCGCTCCGGGCGGTTCGACGTGCTCGGCGCGGTGCTCGCCGCCCTGGCGCTCGGCGGCGTGACGTACGCACTGACCGAGACCGGCAGCGTCTTCGCGCCGGTCGCCGGGCTGCTGGGCGTGCTGTTCGGGGTGGCGTTCGTGCTGGTGGAGCGGCGGACGCCGGAGCCGATGCTGCCGCTGGGGCTGTTCTCCTCCCGGCTGTTCGCCTCGGTCAACCTGGTGACGCTGTGCGTGTACGGCGCGTTCAGCGGGATCTTCCTGCTGCTGACCGTGCAGCTGCAGGTGGTGTCGGGCTTCAGCCCGCTGGCCTCCGGTGTGGCGCTGGTGCCGATCACCGTACTGATGCTGGCCTTCTCCAGCCGGGCCGGGCGCCTCGGCCGGGCGATCGGGCCGCGGCTGCCGCTGTTCCTCGGCCCGATGATCTGCGCGGCCGGTGTGCTGCTGATGCTGCGGATCGGCCCGGACGCCTCGTACTGGACGGACGTGCTGCCCGCGGTGACGGTGCTGGGCTGCGGGATGACGCTGCTGGTGGCGCCGCTGACCGCGACCGTACTGGCCGCGGTGGACGTCCGGCGGGCCGGGATCGCCAGCGGGGTGAACAACGCGGCGGCCCGCGCGGCCGGGCTGCTCGCGGTGGCCGCGCTGCCCGCACTCGCCGGGCTGAGCGGCGACGCGTACCGCGTCCCCGCGGAGGTCGACGACGCCTTCGCGACGGCGATGCTGATCTGCGCGGGCCTGCTCGCCGCGGGCGGCCTGCTGGCGCTGGCCACCGTCCGCAGCGACGCCCTGGAGCCGGAACGGGAGGTCGCCGAGCCGAACTGCACCTGGCGCTGCGACACCACCACCCCGCCCATGGACCCGGGCCACCCGCGAACCGCACCGAACCCCGACAGCACATGAGGGATCGCACAAGGGGCGCGGGGAACCGCGAAGTTCCCCGCGCCCCTGAACAGAAGCCCTAGAGGATGTCGCCCGGGGCGTACTTGGCGGCCTCCGGGTGGCGGTCGGCGACCGCCTCGATCCGGCGGACGATCTCGGCGACCTGGGCACCGGCCGCGCCGGTGAAGGAGAGCCGGTCGGCGAGCAGCGCGTCCAGGGCGGCGCGGTCCAGCGGGATGCGCTCGTCGTCGGCGAGGCGGCCGAGCAGCGCGTTCTCGCGGGCACCCTCGCGCATGGCCAGGGCGGAGGCGACGGCGTGCTCCTTGATGACCTCGTGCGCGGTCTCCCGGCCGACGCCCGCCCGCACCGCGCCCATCAGGACCTTGGTGGTGGCGAGGAACGGCAGGTAGCGGTCGAGCTCGGCCTCGATCACGGCCGGGAAGGCGCCGAACTCGTCGAGGACGGTGAGGAAGGTCTCCAGCAGGCCGTCGAAGGCGAAGAAGGCGTCCGGCAGGGCGACCCGGCGGACGACGGAGCAGGAGACGTCGCCCTCGTTCCACTGGTCGCCGCCGAGCTCGGCGGTCATCGAGGCGTAGCCGCGCAGGATGACGGCGAGGCCGTTGACGCGCTCGCAGGAGCGGGTGTTCATCTTGTGCGGCATCGCCGAGGAGCCGACCTGGCCGGCCTTGAAGCCCTCGGTGACCAGCTCGTGGCCGGCCATCAGGCGGATGGTCTTGGCCAGGCTCGAGGGGCCGGCGGCCAGCTGGACGAGCGCGGAGACGACCTCGAAGTCCAGCGAGCGCGGGTAGACCTGGCCGACGCTGGTGAGCACGTTGTCGAAGCCGAGGTGGGCGGCGACCCGGCGCTCCAGCTCGGCGAGCTTGTCAGCGTCACCGCCGAGCAGGTCGAGCATGTCCTGGGCGGTGCCGACGGGGCCCTTGATGCCGCGCAGCGGGTAGCGCGAGAGGAGCTCCTCGACACGCTCGAAGGCGACCAGCAGCTCGTCGGCGACGGTCGCGAAGCGCTTGCCGAGGGTGGTCGCCTGGGCGGCGACGTTGTGCGAGCGGCCGGCCATGACGAGCTCGCCGTACTGGGCGGAGAGCCGGCCGAGGCGGACGAGGACGGCCACCGTGCGGTCGCGGACGTGCTCCAGCGACTGGCGGATCTGCAGCTGCTCGACGTTCTCGGTGAGATCCCGGGAGGTCATGCCCTTGTGGATCTGCTCGTGCCCGGCGAGGTCGCTGAACTCCTCGATGCGGGCCTTCACGTCGTGCCGGGTGACCCGCTCGCGGGCGGCGATCGACTCCAGGTCGACCTGGTCGATCACGCGCTCGTAGTCGGCGACGGCGCCGGCCGGGACCTCGATGCCGAGGTCCTGCTGGGCCTTGAGGACGGCGAGCCACAGGTGGCGCTCGAGGACCACCTTGTGCTCGGGGGACCAGAGCTGGGCCAGCGTCGCCGAGGCGTACCGGTTGGCCAGGACATTGGGGATCTGGGGCTTCGCGCTCACGCTTCGCAAGCCTAACAGTCGAGGTCCGCGCACCCCGCGGGTGGCTACGCCTGGCGTTCGGCGAGCAGCGGGAGCACGTGGTCGCAGAGCTGCTGCAGGGCGGTGCGCTGCTCGGGGGCCAGGCTGGCGAAGGCGTCGCGGGTGCGGACCATGTCGGCGCGGACGAGGTCGAGCACCTCGCGGCCGCGGTCGGTGATGCCCACGATCTTGACCCGCCGGTCGCCGGCCGCGGCCTCGCGGTGGGCGAGGCCCAGGGCCTCCAGGCGGTCGACGATGCCGGTGACGTTGGACGCGTCGCAGCCTAGCCGCCCGGCCAGCGCCCGCATCGGCACCGGCTCCTGGACGGCCTTGAGCGCCTTGGCCTGGCTCGAGCTGAGCCCGTGCCGGCCCGCGGCGGCCGCGAAGTCCTGGAAGTACGCGGCGCCGACGGCCGCCACCGACTCCATCAGGTCGGCGGCGGACGGCGCGGTGGTGGTCGCTGTCGTGCCCATGCGGCCAGCGTACGCCCGCATGCTTCACCCGCTCAAGATTTGAGCACCGCAACTGTCATGCGCGGCTTGTTGCCGAACGCATCCGGGCGACCCGATCGCCTACAGCACCAGCTGGTCGAAGAGGTGCCGCAGCTCGGCCTCCGGGTCGGCCGTGAGGCCGGTGTGCACCGGCCCCGGCTGGAGGACGGCGCTGCGCGGCGCGGTCAGCCAGCGGAACCGCTGCCCCGGGCTGTCCCCCGCCGCGGGCCCGGCGGCCCCGCCGCCCGCGCACACCGCCTCCACCCCGTGCAGCGCCCGCCGCACCCCGGCGACGTCCGCGACCGGGTCGAGGGAGAGCAGCCGCCCCTGGTCGAGGTGGGTCCGGGCGCCGAGGTAGCCGGACTGCCGGCAGTAGAGCAGCACCCCGACGTTGATGAACTCGCCGCGCTCCACCCGGGGCACCGCACGGACCACCGCGTACTCGTAGTCGTGGTACTCGTCGTTCGTCCGCTCGGCCATCAGCCGGCCACCTCCGGAAGCCAGTCGCGGGGGCCCGCGAGGCGGGCCGTCAGCCGGGTGCGGTACGCCTCTCGGACCTCGCCCGGCGAGTCGAAGCCCGGCTCGTCGGCCAGCCACACCTCGGGGATCGCGGCGATCGCGGCCTCCAGCGCGGCCGGGGCCAGCGGAGCGAGCTCGTCGTCGGCGGCCTTGAGGTCGGGCGCGGCGTGCCGCAGCGCGTGGTCGCCCGCGTCGTAGCGGCGGCCGGTCCACCCGGCGGCGCCGGCCCAGTGGTGATGGAAGATCAGGCTGGCGCCGTGGTCGATCAGGCGCAGCCCGCCGGGCGCCATCAGCATGTTGGGGTTGCGCCAGGACCGGTCGACGTTGCCGATCAGGGCGTCGAACCAGAGCACCCGCCCGGCGAGCTGCGGGTCCACGTCGAAGCAGAGCGGGTCGAAGTTGAGCGCGCCGCTGACGAAGGCCATGCCGAGGTTGGCGCCGCCGCTGGCCCGCATCTGGTCCTGGATCTGGTGGTCGGGCTCGCTGCGGGCGAGCACCGGGTCGAGGTCCAGCAGCACCAGCTCCGGGACGGGCAGCCCGAGGCCCCGGCCGAGTTCGCCGGCCAGCACCTCGGCGATCAGCGCCTTGCGGCCCTGGGCCGCGCCGCACCACTTCAGGACGTACAGGCGGCGGTCGTCGGCCTCGACCAGGCCGGGCATCGAGCCGCCTTCGCGCAGGGGCGTCACGTACCGGACCGCCGTCACCTCGGGGAGCATCCGGCCAGCCTATCGGCGCGGCGCTCCCTCCCGCGCCCTGCTGCGGTGGCAGTGCCTGTTCGTCCGTGCGAGTTTGGGGGAAAACGATGTCCCGGCACGGCACGGACGAGCACGTAAGGGATGGACGATGGAGCGACCCAGAATCCTCATCGTGGGCGGCGGCTTCGCCGGCCTCGAGTGCGCACGCCGCCTGGAGCGCAAGCTCGCGCCCTCCGAGGCCGAGATCTCCCTGGTCACTCCGTTCAGCTACCAGCTCTACCTGCCGCTGTTGCCGCACGTGGCCGCCGGGGTGCTCACCCCGCAGTCGGTCGCCGTGTCGCTGCGCCGCACGCTGCGGCGCACCCACATCGTGCCGGGCGGCGCGATCGGCGTGGATCCGCGGTCCAAGGTGATCGTGGTCCGCAAGATCACCGACGAGGTGGTCGCCGAGCGGTACGACTACCTGGTGCTCGCCCCCGGCAGCGTGACCCGCACCTTCGACATCCCGGGGCTGCGGGACTACGCGCGCGGCATGAAGACGCTCGCCGAGGCCACGTACATCCGCGACCACGTGATCGCCCAGCTGGACCTCGCGTCGACCACGCTGGACCAGCGCGAGCGGGAGTCGCGGCTGCAGTTCGTGGTGGTCGGCGGCGGCTACGCGGGCACCGAGACGGCAGCCTGCCTGCAGCGGCTCACCACGGCGGCGATCCGCCGCTACCCGCGGCTGGACCCGCGGCTGATCAAGTGGCACCTGATCGACATCGCGCCGAAGCTGATGCCCGAGCTCGGCGACAAGCTCGGCACCACGGCGCTGGAGATCATGCGCGGGCGCGGGGTTGAGGTGTCGCTCGGGGTGTCGGTGGCCGAGGTCGGCGCGGAGAGCGTCAAGTTCACCGACGGCCGGGTGCTGCCGAGCCGCACGCTGATCTGGACGGCAGGCGTGGTCGCCAGCCCGCTGATCGCGACGCTGGACGCGGAGACCGTCCGCGGCCGGATCGCGGTGACCGCGGAGATGCGGGTGCCGCAGTTCGACGGGGTGTTCGCGCTGGGCGACGCCGCCGCCGTGCCGGACCTCGCCAAGGGCGACGGCGCGGTCTGCCCGCCGACCGCCCAGCACTCGGCCCGGCAGGGCAAGGCGGTCGCCGACAACGTGGTCGCCGCACTGCACAACCAGCCGCTGGAGCCCTACTACCACAAGGACCTCGGCCTGGTCGTCGACCTCGGCGGCAAGGACGCCGTCTCCAAGCCCGTCGGCGTCGAACTGCACGGTGTCCCGGCCCAGTTGGTGGCCCGCGGCTACCACCTGATGGCGATGCGGACGAACGCGGGCAAGTTCCGCGTCGGCGCGAACTGGCTGCTGAACGCGACCGCCGGCGACGACTTCGTGCGCACCGGCTTCCTCGCCCGGCAGCCCGCCCGGCTGCAGGACTTCGAGTACACCGACGCCTATCTGACGAAGGAGCAGGTCCGCGAGCACGCCCAGTCGCTGCTGGCCAGGGGCTCCGCCACCTGACGGAGAGTCAAGGACATCTGTCGGGTGAATCCGGCGGGTGACCCGCAGTCGGCGCCACCGCCCTGACCTGGGCGGTAGCGCCGACACGCGTCTTCTCGTGATTGTCGGACCACGGACGGTCACCGTCGCTAGCGTCCGGCAGCATGCGATCACTCTCCCTGCCCCGCCGCCGTACCGTGCTGTCCGCCGCCGTGGCCACCGCCGGGGCCGCGCTCGCCCGACCCTCGTCCGCCGCGGCCGCACCCGCAGCCGCCGCCCTCGCCGCACCCGCCGCGATGCCGGCCGACGCGGCGGTCGCCCGGGAGATCCGCGACGAGTTCGTGCACAGCTGGGAGGGGTACAAGCGGGCCGCCTGGGGCCACGACGAGGTCCGACCCGTCTCCGGCGGGCACAACGACTTCTTCGCCGAGGGCCGCACCTTCGGACTGTCCATCGTGGAGGCGCTGGACACCCTGTGGCTGATGGAGCTGGACGACGAGGTCGCGCTCGCCGCGGACTGGATCGAGGCCGAGCTCGACCCCGCGCAGGACGCCGACGTCCAGGTCTTCGAGACGATCATCCGCCTGGTCGGCGGCCTGGTCGCCGGCTACCTCTGCACCGGGCGGCAGCCGCTGCTCGACCGCTGCCGGGAGCTCGCCGACCGGCTGCTGCCCGCCTTCACCCGCTCCCCCACCGGCATGCCCTACCGGTACGTCAACCTGCGGACCGGGGCGGTCTCCGGCAACGCCGGCCCACTCGCCGAGATCGGCTCCAACATCCTCGAGTTCGGCATGCTCTCGCAGCTGACGGGCGACCAGAAGTACTGGAACGCCGCCAGGCGCGCCATGCGCGCCGTCTTCGACCGGCGCTCCGCGATCGGCCTGCTCGGCACCACCCTCAACATCGAGACCGGTCGCTGGACGGACACCACCTCCTGCGCCCCCAACCCACCCGTCGACTCCTACTACGAGTACCTGTGGGCCGGCGCCGAACTCTTCGGCGACCGCGAACTCGGCGACTGGTACCGGCTGCTGACCGGCGCGGTGCTCCGGTACCAGCTCGAGCACCAGGGCGGCTACGCCTGGTACAAGCAGGTCGACTACAGCACCGGGCGGACGACCGGCCGCGGCGCCTCCGAGCTCGGCTCCTTCTACCCTGGCCTGCTCGGCAAGGGCGGGGACATGGATGCCGCCGTCGACTACTACGACACCTGGACGATGATCCTGGACAACAACGCGGTGGTGCCGGAGGCGATCGACTACGGGAACGCCACCGTCCGCTCGGGCCGCAACGACCTGCGCCCCGAGTACGTCAACTCCTCCTTCGACCTGTGGATGCTGACCGGGGAGCAGCGGTTCAAGGAGACCGCGTACTCCTACTTCACCGGCCTGCGGGACCACCTGCGGGTGCCCGGCGGCTACACGGTCGCCGAGGACGTCACCTCCGCGCCGCTGAGCCGCGGCGACCTGACGCCCGGCTACTGGTTCGCCGAGAACCCGAAGTACCTCTATCTGATGTTCGCGGCGACGCCGCGCTTCGACTACCGCTCCGGGCTGCTGTCCACGGAGGGCAAGCTGATGCGCGGCGCCGTGCACTGAGCCAGGGGCCGGGCGGCCGGCCCGGGGGCACGGGGAGCCGCGAGTCCCCGTGCCCCTTTGCGGCTGTCCTACCGGGCCGCCAGGTACATCCCGGCGGCGTCCTGGCCGGGGGTGTTGCGGCAGGACCAGTTGCCGGTGGTCTTCGCGTCCAGCAGGGTCAGGCAGCGGCCGAGGGCGAGCTGCGCGTAGTGGTTGGGGTGGAAGGACTCCTGCAGGGTGCCCTGGGTGGTGGTGCCCATGTCGAGGAAGCGGGCCCACTCGCTGGTGGTGGCCGAGGGCGCGACGGTCGGCGTGGCCAGCCTCGTCGCGGTCGAGCACACCTCGCGGCCCTGCAGGAGGTCCCGCAGGTCGAGGAACTGCACGCCCTTCGCGGCGGCCACGGCGGCCAGCCGGTCGGAGATCTGCGGGACGAGCGTGTCGCGCGCCCAGTTCGCGTCGAGGTCCCAGAACGGGCAGCCGCCGGTGTTGGTGCGGCTCCAGCCGCTCTCGGGGTAGCGGTTCTCCCTGCTGCGCGGGATCGGAGAGGGGTAGGACTGCAGCACGATCCGGTACGAGGAGGCGCTGTACCCGGCGGCGGACATCACCGCGCGGACCTCGTCGACCGCCTTGCCGACCCCGGCCATCGCGGCGTCCATCCTGGCGTTCACCGCGGCCTGCTGGTCGTCGTGGCAGTAGGACCACCAGATCTCGTAGTCCTGGACGCAGGTGGAGATCACGTCGGCGAAGCCGAGGTCGTTGCCGCCGACGGAGAGGGTGATCAGCTTGACGGTGTTCTGCGCGGCGACGGCGGCGAGCTGGTCGGCCTGCGGGGCCTCGCCCTTGAAGGACTGGCCGCCGTTGGCGGCGCGGAAGACGTTGGCGGTGGTCGCGCCGGAGCAGGCGAGGTTGATCTGGGTCTGCGCGATGCCGGTGGCGGAGCGGACCTCGGCGGAGTCGGAGCGGTCGCAGCCGTTGGCGTAGGTGGAGCCGTAGACGCGGGCCGGGTCGTAGCCGCTGCCCGTCCAGGCGCGGTCGGTGCCGTCGCGGCTGCCGCTCGCGGTGTCGCTGTTGCCCTTCCAGCGGCCGGCTTCGCCGGAGATGTAGCTGTCCCCCATGGAGACGACGGCGATGGGGCCGGTGGCGGCGGCGGCCGGTGCGGCGGTGCCGGCCAGCAGCGGCAGGGCCAGGGCGGCGGAGGCGAGCAGGGCGGCGGCTCTTCGTGCAGCTGCGCTTCTTCGGGCAGGGCTGATCTCGGGCACGGCGGAACTCCTGCGGACGGCCTCGCGCTGTGGGGGCGCGAGGCTGGTGAGGGTGGACCGCCGGCCGGTGGCGCGATGAAGATGGCATGGACGCGTTGGTTACCGCCAGGTATCTGCACCGCACAATTCGGACAGTGACGGGGTTTGTCCCTCCGTCACCGCCGCCCGCCCCGGGCGTCCGCAGGCACCGCGCGCCACCACCTCGGAAACGCCGCACGTCAGACCGGTCGCGAGCCCCCGCGGCCGGCCGCCAGCACCTCCGCCACGTCCTCCGCCAGCCGAACGGCCTCCGCCGCCTCCAGGGTGGCCACCGTGAGCCGCAGCCCCGGCGCCGAGTGCAGCCGGAACCGCGCACCGGCGGCGGGCACCCAGCCGCGCTGCACCAGGCCGGCCGCCGCCGCCGTCTCGTCCGGCACCGGCACCCACACGTTCAGGCCGCTCCGCCCCCGGGCCGCGATGCCGCGGGCGGCCAGCGCGGAC
This sequence comes from Kitasatospora dryopteridis, assembly GCF_050749075.1. NCBI lineage: Bacteria > Bacillati > Actinomycetota > Actinomycetes > Kitasatosporales > Streptomycetaceae > Kitasatospora > Kitasatospora dryopteridis. The sequence goes on from NZ_CP192749.1 coordinate 1,533,524, forward strand.
AGCAGGGCTTCGCGGCGCCCGTGGTAGGCCGCCGCCACCTCGGCGACCGGCGCTGCGTCGGTGCGCCACAGCTCGGCGACGGTGCGCTGCAGCAGATGGCTCACCCAGCCCGCGGCCAGCCGCTGCCGCCCCAGGATGCGCCCCACCGTGTCCTCGTCGCCGACCGCCACCGACAGCCGCAGGTCGGGCCCGTACGCCTTCGCCGCCGAGCGCACCAGCAGCCGGTGGTCCGTCAGCGGCACGCCGTCCGGACCGGCCGCGAGGGACTGGAACGGCAGGTCGACCATGCCGTGGCCGTGGTCGTCCTCCACGAGCAGGATGTCCGGGTGCGCGGCGATCACCTCGCGCAGGGCGGCCGCACGGGCCGCACCGAGCGCGGCGCCGGTCGGATTCTGCGCGCGGCTGGTGACGATCAGGCAGCGGGCGCCCAGGGCCAGCGCATTGGCCACCTCGACCGGCAGCGGCCCCTCGTCGTCCATCCGGACCGGCACCGGCTTGAGGCCGAGTGCGGCGAGCAGGTCGAGCAGGCTGCCCCAGCCCGGGTCCTCCACCGCGACCGGGTCGCCCGGGCGCAGCCGGACGGTCAGCGCCCGCTCGATGGTGTCGAGCGAGCCGGAGCAGACGGCGAGGGCGCCGGGCGGGGCGCCGTCCGCCTCGAAGGAGGCTCGGGCGAGGGCGAGCAGCCCGGGATCGGCGGTCGGGTGCCCGTACAGCACCGGCTCGCCGCCGGCGGCGGCCGCGAGCGCGGGGCCGAGCGCGGGCAGCAGCGCCGGGTCGGGATTGCCGTCGGAGAGGTCGCGCGCACCGGGCGGGACGGGGATGCGGACCTCGTCCCGCGGGGTGGTGACCGGGCGGGGGCGCACCCGGCTGCCCTTGCGGCCGGCCGTCTCGATCACACCGCGGTCGCGCAGCAGGCGGTAGGCGGCGGCGACGGTGTTGGGGTTGACGCCCAGGCCGCCGGCCAGCTCGCGCAGCGGGGGCAGCGCGGAACCGGGCGGCAGGTGGCCGCTGCCGACCGCGCGTTCGATGTCGGCCGCAATCTCGCTGGCCCGCCGACCCTTGATCGGATACTCTCCTAGCACAAAGCACAGTATGCACTAGTACAGAGAGGCTGTCATGTCGGACACGGCCTACGCCAGCACGCCCCGCACCACGCCCACCCGTTCGAAGGACCGCGCCAGCTGGGACCGCACGGCCGTGCACGCCGTGCTGGACAGCGCCTGGGTCTGCCACCTCGGCTTCGTCGCCGACGGCGCACCCGTCGTGCTGCCCACCATCTACGCCCGGGTCGGCGACCGGCTCTACCTGCACGGCTCCACCGGCAGCCGCCCGCTGCGCGCCGCCGGGGCCGACCCGGGCCTGCCGGTGTGCGTCACGGTGACGCTGGTCGACGGCCTGGTGCTGGCCAAGTCCGCGTTCAACCACTCCGTCAACTACCGCTCGGTGGTGGCCCACGGCACCGCCCACCAGGTCACCGACCCCGAGGAGCTCGCGGTGGCGCTGGACGCGCTGGTCGACCACGCCGTGCCCGGCCGCTCCGCGGACGCCCGCCCGGCGAACGCCAAGGAGCTCGCCGCGACCGCCGTGATCCGCCTCGACCTGCACGAGGTGTCGCTCAAGACCCGCACCGGCGGGGTGAACGACGACGAGGAGGACCTGGGCCTGCCGCACTGGTCCGGCGTCGTGCCGGTGCAGACCGCCTACGGCACCCCCGAGCCGCACCCGGGCGACGGGCTGCCCCTCCCCGGGTACCTCGCCGAGTTCACCGCCGGGGGGAAGCCGTGCTGATCAGGCCGTGGGACAGGGGCAGCGAGGCCGAGTGGCGGGCCTGGCTGGCCGAGGGCCGCGACTTCGGCCTGCTCGCCGCCAACGGCCCGGCCGGGCAGGGCCCGGTGCTCGTCCCCACGCACTTCCTGCTGGACGCGGACGCCGGCGAGATCCTGCTCCACCTCGCCGCACCCAACCCGGTCTGGGCCGCCCTGCGCGCCGACCCGCACGCCACCCTCGCGGTGACCGACGACTACGCCTACGCCCCCGGGTACTGGCGCGACGAGCCCCACACGCCGACCAGCCTCTACGCCTCCGTCCACTTCGACTGCACCGCCGAGATCGTCGAGGACGCGGCCGGCAAGGCCGAGATCCTCACCCGCCAACTGGCCCGCCTCCAGCCGGAGGCCCCGCTCGGCGTCACACCCGGGGCGGCACCCTTCGGCCCGCTGCTGGGCGGCCTGCGCGGGCTGCGGCTGACGATCCGCGAGGTGCGGGCCAAGTTCAAGTACGACGACAAGAAGCCGGTCGGGCAACAGGCCGCACTCGCCGACCGGCTGGCCGAACGCGCCACCGGCCTCGACGCCGGGGCCCGCACCCAGGTCCTGCGCCGCAACGCCCTGCGGGCGGCACCGCGGGAGTCGCCTGCATAGGCACTCGGGCGCCCCCTGACGGGTCGCCCGGCGCGCGGGCGGGTCGGGGAGCTGATGGACTGTGGGACGTACCCTGCCCACCCGGCCGAGCAGGCGGGCCGCCGACCGTCGAGGGGCCGCTCGCCGTGTCCACCTCCCCGCCGCACGCCGAGGACCATCTCGGCCACGTCGTGTTCATCTCGGCCGCGGCCGCGATGGGCGGCTTCCTCTTCGGCTACGACAGCGCCGTCATCAACGGCGCCGTGACGGGAATTCAGCGGCACTTCGAGGTGGGCAACGGCACGACGGCGTTCGTGGTGGCGATCGCCCTGCTCGGCTCGGCCTTCGGCGCGGTCGTCGCCGGCCGCCTCGCCGACCGCATGGGCCGGGTGCGGACGATGCTGCTGGCCGCGGTGCTCTTCGCGATCAGCGGCATCGGCTCGATGTTCCCGCCGAGCATCGCCCTGCTCGGCTTCTGGCGGGTCGTCGGCGGCATCGCGATCGGCATCGCCTCGGTGATCGCACCGACGTACATCGCCGAGGTGGCGCCCACCGCGTACCGCGGACGGCTGGCCTCCTTCCAGCAGTTGGCGATCGTGCTGGGCATCACCGTCTCCCAGCTCGCCAACTACGCGCTCAACGAGGCGGCCGGCGGCGAGTCCACCAACCACCTCGGCGGCATCCAGGCCTGGCAGTGGATGCTCGGCGTGGAGGCGATCCCCGCCCTGGTCTACGGGCTGATGGCGCTGGCCATCCCCGAGTCGCCGCGCTACCTGATCGCCGACCGGCGCGAGGAGCAGGCGCGCGAGGTGCTCGCCGAGGTCGAGGGGCCGGACGTCGACCTGGACGCGCGGATCGCCGAGATCCGCGCCGTCCTGAACACCACGCACAAACCGCGCGCCAAGGACCTCATGGGCGGGCGACTGGGGCTGCTGCCGATCGTGTGGATCGGCATCGGCGCCTCGGTGTTCCAGCAGTTCGTCGGCATCAACGTGATCTTCTACTACTCGTCGTTCCTCTGGCAGTCGGTCGGCATCAACGAGTCCGACTCCTTGCTGATCAGTCTCTCCACCTCGATCATCAACGTGATCGGCACGGTGCTCGCGATGACCCTGGTCGACCGGATCGGCCGCAAGCCGCTGGCGCTGGCGGGCTCGATCGGCATGGCCGCCTCGCTGGGCACCGCCGCCTGGGCGTTCTCCCACCGGCAGGGCACCGGCGACAGCGCCACCCTCGACCAGACCTACGCGACGGTGGCGCTGATCGCCGCGCACGTCTTCGTGTTCTGCTTCGCCTTCTCCTGGGGCGTGGTGGTGTGGGTACTGCTCGGCGAGATGTTCCCCAATGCGATCCGGGCGCTGGCGCTGTCCGTCGCCGCGTCCGCGCAGTGGATCGCCAACTGGGCGATCACCGTCAGCTTCCCGGACCTCGCCGACTGGAACCTGTCGGCGACGTACGCCATCTACGCGGGCTTCGCGCTGCTCTCCATCCCGTTCGTGGTCTTCTGCATCAAGGAGACCAAGGGCCGGGCCCTGGAGGAGATGGGCTGAGCGGCGCAGCGGTGCCCCGCTCACCCGATCGGCGCGGTGCCGGTGCCGGGTGCCGCGGGCCCACCGCGCATAGCATCGTCCCCGCATCCTCCGCAGCACCGCTCCCGTACCGTCCGGCGGGCCCGACCCGTGCCCGCCGCCCGCCGCGCGCTTGCGGCCCACCCCACGGAGAGGCCATGGGCAGTTCCCCGCAGAACGTCACCTTCCCCAGCAACGGGCGGACCGCGCACGGCTACCTGGCGCTGCCACCGCAGGGCACCGGACCCGGCGTGGTGGTCGTCCAGGAGTGGTGGGGGCTGACCTCCCACATGGTGTCGATGGTGGACCGCTTCGCCGCCGAGGGCTTCGTCGCCCTCGCCCCCGACCTGTACGGCGGCGCCACCACGCACGACCGCGAGGAGGCCGCCCGGATGCTGCGTGCGATGCCGCCCGACCGGGCTGCCCGAGACCTGCGCGGCGCCGTCGACTTCCTGCTCGGGCAGGCGCACGTGGTCGGGGACTCGGTCGGTGCGGTCGGGTTCTGCATGGGCGGCGGGCTCGCCCTCGTCCTCGCCGCACAGGAGGGCGACCGGGTCGCCGCGGTGGTGCCGTTCTACGGGCTGCCGAAGATCCCCGGTTTCGACTACCGCGGGCTGACCGCACACGTGCTCGGCCACTACGGCGAGGAGGACCGCTCCAACCCGCAGGAGGCGGTGGACGAGGCCGCGATGCTCATCGGCGAGGCCACCGACCGGCGGCCGGAGATCCACTTCTACCCGGCCGGCCACGCCTTCATGAACGACGAGAACCTGCTCGGCACGTACGACCCGCTGCAGGCCGACATCGCCTGGCAGCGCACCCTCAGCTTCCTGTGGGGGCACCTCGGCTGAACCCGCCCGGCGCCGGACCCCGCGGACGGGACGGACCGGACGCCGCGCTCCGGAAATCGGATGGACATCCCGTGGCGGAACACCGATAGTCTCCGGGTGACCTCCGCCTCCTCCCCCACCCCCGCTGCGCCGCGCCCCTTCGCCTGGGCCGGGCGGAACTTCCGTATCCAGACCGCCGCGACCGTGGTCAGCGGGCTGGGCAATGCGGGTGCGCCGATCGCCACCGCCTTCGCCGTCCTGGAGGCCGGCGGCACCGCGACCGAGGTCGGCTGGGTCACCGCGGCACGCCTGGTGCCGCTGGTGCTGTTCCTGCTGGTCGGCGGAGCGCTCGCGGACCGGCTGCCGCGCCATCACGTGATGGTCGCGGCCAACCTGTTCAACGCCCTCTCCCAGGCCGTGCTGGCCGCGCTGGTGCTCGGCGGCGCCACCCCGCTCTGGGCACTGCTGCTGCTGTCCGCCGCCGGCGGCGCCGGGCAGGCGTTCTACGCCCCCGCCTCCGAGGGCATGATCATGGAGAGCGTGGCCGCCGAACACGCCGGCAAGGCGTTCTCGGTCTACCGGATGGCCATGAACGGGGCGCAGATCGGCGGTGCCGCGCTCGGCGGCGCACTGACCGCGGCCGTCGGCCCGGGCTGGGTGCTGCTGCTGGACGCCGCCGGCTTCGCCCTGGCCGGCGGCCTGCGGATCTTCCTGAAGGTCGACGCCACTCCCCGGGATGCCGCCCACAGCGGCGGCCTCGTCCACGAACTGCGGCTCGGCTGGCGGGAGTTCGCCTCGCGGCGATGGCTGTGGGCAGTGGTGCTGCAGTTCTCCTTCGTGGTGGCCTGCGTCGGCGCGGTGGAGACGGTCTACGGTCCGGTGGTCGCCGCCCAGCGGTTCGGCGGCGCCCGCGCCTGGGGCCTGGCGATGGCCGCGTTCGGCATCGGCATGGTCGCGGCCGGCCTGCTGATGACCCGCTGGCAGCCCCGGCGCATCCTGCTCGTCGGCAACTGGGGCGTCTTCCTGTTCGCCCTGCCCGCCCTCGCCCTCGCCGTCCGGGCCGGGCTGCCGCTGCTGGTCGCGGCGATGTTCGTCTCCGGCGCCGGGGTCACCGTGTTCGGCGTCAACTGGATGGTCGCCCTCCAGCAGGAGGTCCCGCCCGAGATGTTCTCCCGGGTCAGTGCCTACGACCACCTGGGCTCGATCGCGCTCACTCCGCTCGGCACCGCCATGGCCGGCCCGGCGGCCGAGGCCCTCGGCCTCGGCGGCGCCCTGTGGGCCTGCGCCGTCGGCACCCTGGCACTCGCCGCCGCCGTGCTCGTCGTCCCCGAGGTCCGTCGGCTCACCCGCCCGCTGCCCGCCGCAGCAGCACCCCTCCGCGAGACCGCCGGCGTCTGAGCAACCGCCGGCCGGCCCACCGCGTCCGTACCCCAGGACAGTCCGAGGCCGTCCGGGGGGAGCACCCATTGCCCGCAGCACCACTGCTGTTCATCGACGTCGACGGCGTCCTCAACCCCGCCGAACCGCACCCCGACGACCCCTTCGACCGGCACCACCTGCTCGGCTACGACGTCCTGCTCTCCCCCGAACACGGCACCTGGCTGCGGGAGCTCTCCGGCACCTACGAGCTGTGCTGGGCCACCACCTGGCAGGAGTCCGCCAACGAACTCCTCGCACCGCTCCTCGGCCTCCCCGAACTCCCGGTCGTCGCCGTCAACCGCTACGTCCGCCGGCCCGGCGACCCGCGCATCCGGCTGGCGGAACTGTTCTCCGGCCACAAGTGGGCGCCGCTCCTCCGGTACGCGGCAGGCCGCCCGTTCGCCTGGATCGACGACGTGATGCCGCCCCGGCTGGTCCGGAACTCCCTCCTGCGACGCGACCGCCTGCTCATCCCCGTCGACCCGCTCCAGGGCCTCCAGCGCCACCACGTCGACCACCTCCTCCACCGCCCCCCGCGCCCCCGCCTCTGGCACCGGACGACCGGCCCCTGAGGGCCGGCCCATCAGGAGCGACCCCGTCAGGGGGTGGGGAGCCAGGAGACGTGGCCGGCGAGGAGGGCGTAGCCGACGAAGGCGACGGTGTCGATGAGGGCGTGGGCGGTGACCAGGGGGCCGACCCGGCCCCAGCGGCGGTAGAGGAGGCAGAAGACGACGCCCATCGCCATGTTGCCGATCAGGCCGCCGACGCCCTGGTACAGGTGGTACGACCCCCGCAGCACCGAGCTGGTGACCACCATCGCCGGCCAGGACCACCCGAGCTGCCCGAGGCGCCGCAGCAGGTAGCCGACGACGATCACTTCCTCGAGGATGGCGTTCTGCCAGGCGGAGAGGATCAGGACGGGAATCCGCCACCAGACGGCGGGGAGTCCGGAGGGGGCGACGGTGAGGTTGAAGCCGGCTGCCTGGGCGGCGAGGTAGAGGCCGAGCCCGGTGCCGCCGATCGCGGCGGCCAGCAGGGTGCCGCGGCCGAGGTCGCGGGCCTTGTCCCGCAGGTCGAAGCCGATCACCCGCAGCGAGGTGGACTCCCGTACGAGGAGGTACCCGACGAGGACGACCGGCATCAGGCCGCGGGCGATGTAGTAGAGCTGCCAGGCGAGGTCGATCCACGGCCGGCCGGGCGCGCGGGAGCCGTTGAGGGTGGCGACCTGCTGGCTGAGCGCGACGGGCTGGCTCAGCGAGTCGGCGAAGCTGATCAGGGCGCCGATGCCGCTGGCGCCGAGCGAGAGCCCGAGCACGATGAGCAGCTCGACGCCGAGCAGGCGGCGGGCCGGAGTGCCGGTCTCCGGCTCGGTCGTAACGCTGGTCACCTGGTCTCCCGCGGGGGCGGCCGCCCGCGGCCGGCCGGCGCGCGGGCCCGGAGGCCGGTTCGGCCTCCGGGCCGATCATCCTCGCACACGGGAACGAAAGCGCCGGGGTGGCGGCCCGGTCAGCCGACCGGCCAGGTGTGCACGGGCTCCCCGGTGCGCATGTACTCGACGTACCTCCTGGTCATGGCGGCGATGGCGGCGGTGCGGTCCATGCCGAAGTGCTCGCGCAGCCGATGCACGGTGGCGGCCTGCCAGGAGGCGCCGTTGGTGCGGCGCAGGCAGCGCTGTTCGATGATGCCGAGGTAGCGGTCGCGGTCGGCGGGTTCGACGCCCCATTCGTCGAGACCCTGGTGGGCCAGCGGGAGCAGTTCGTTCAGGACCAGTTCGGTGACGGGGACGGGTGCGGTGCCGCCGCGGCCGGCCCGGCCGTGCCGTGGCCAGTGCAGGACGGCATCGATGCCGTGCCGGGCGGCGGTGTGGAAGTTCTCGTCGGCGCGTTCGAAGGGCAGCCTCGTCCAGACCGGCCTGGACTGTTCGGCCAGGACGCGGACGAGTCCGTAGTAGTAGGCGGCGTTGGCGAGGACGTCGCTGACGGTGGGCCCGGCGGGCAGGCAGCGGTTCTCCACCCGCAGGTGGGCGACGCCGTCGGCGACGTCGTACACCGGGCGGTTCCAGCGGTAGATGGTGCCGTTGTGGAGCCGCATCTCGGCGAGTTTGGGGATGCCACCGGAGGCGAGCACCTTGACCGGGTCCTCGTCGTCGCAGATCGGCAGCAGGGCCGGGAAGTAGCGCAGGTTCTCGGCGAAGAGGTCCAGCGCGGAGTCGACCCAGCGCTCCCCGAACCAGGTGATGGGGCGCACGCCCTGGGCCTTGAGCTCCGCCGATCGGGTGTCGCAGGCCTGCTGGAAGAGCACAGGGCGGGTCTCGCGCCACAGTTCGCGGCCGAACAGGAACGGCGAGTTGGCGCCGAGCGCGACCTGGCTGGCGGAGATCGCCTGGGCGGCGTTCCAGACGGGTGCGAACTTCTCCGGGGTGACCTGCAGGTGCAGTTGGAGCGAGGTGGCGGCGGCCTCGGCGACCATCGAGACGGATTCGACGGCGAGGTGCTCGACGCCGTCGATGTCGAGCGCGATGTCCTCGCCGCGCGCGGCCAGTATCTGGTCGCTGAGCAGGCTGTAGCGGTTGTTGTGCGACATGGCGTCCAGGCCGGTGTGGTCCACGTCGAGGGTCGGCAGGATGCCGACCATGACGATCCGGGCGCCGGCCTCGGCGGCCTGCCGGTCGGCGTACCGCAGGCAGGTGTCGACCTCCTCGCGGAGCTCCTCCAGGACGTGCCCGCCGAGCCGCCGCGGGGCCACGTTGACCTCGATGTTGAAGCGGCCCAGCTCGGTCTGGAAGTCGGCCGAGGCGATGGACTGCAGGACCTGCGCGTTGCGCATCACCGGCATGCCCTGCTCGTCGGCCAGGTTGAGCTCGATCTCCAGGCCCATCATCGCTCTGGGGCGGTCGAAGCGTCCCTCGCGCAGCATCCGCTCGAGCACGTCCAGACAGGACTGGAGCTTGCGGCGGTACAGCTGCCGGTCGGACAGTTCAGCGCGAGTGGCAGCGACCTTCTCGCCCATGAGCGTCCTCCTCCCCTAGGTCGACCGTGCATGCATCATGCCCATCCGGAAGATCGATAGCCCGGCGTCCCGAACGCGGTGGCGACGCCCGAATCTGACGGACCGTCAGCTCTGATCGGACTTGCCGCACCACACCGAACGTGATAAGAAGGTCACCCTGCGCACCTGTTCGAGTAGAATTCGCACTGCGCTCCCGGCCGGTTTCCCGTCGCACGACAACCTCGTGCTCGCGTGGTTCCCGCGCCCGCACCGCGATCATGCCCAACCGGACACGGCCCAGGTCCCGCCACGCCGGTATGCCGCACTCGCACGCCGATCTCGCACGGAGAGGCGACCCGCCATGACTCTGCAGACCCCTCAGCCACCGCCCAGCGCCCTGCGCGCCGTGCTGGCCGCCCTCGACGACGAGAGCGCGCTGAGCAAGCCGGCCGCAGCCGCGCTGCGCCATACCCCCGGCCCGCTGCTGCCCGCGCATCCGCTGGCCGTCTACGTACTGGAGGGGTCCGCGCTCGGCACGGCGCGGCGCACCGGCTGGCGGTTCCTCATCAAGCACGGCACCGGTGGTGTGGTCGCCGCGGCGGAGGTCGCCGAGACGGCGGGCGGGCACACCTTCTCGCACTTCGCGGCCGGCCCCTACCTCGACTCCACGGTGCAGGCGCTGCGGCAGGCCTGGCAGCTGGCACAGGGCTCGCGCACCGTCCGCCTGCCGCGGCTGCTGTCGATGCCCGGCCACTACGCCACCGCCCTGTGGCTGAACGGTTCGGCGCCGGACGGCGGGGACGACCTGCTGATCCCGCTCTCCCCCGCGCCGCTGGGCGTGACGGCGCACCGGATCTACCACGCGGCCGAGCTGCTGGCGGCCCTGGAGCGCCCGCCGCTCGGCGGCACCGCGGTCCTGCTCAGCCAGGGCTGACGCGCCGCGGCCCTGCCGGGGCCGACGCGTCGACTCGCCCGGACGGGCCATCGGGTCTGACCCATTGGGGTCAGGTCACCGGTGGCCCGTTTCGTCGTTCCCGCGCTGCTCGGCCGCCTGAACGGGTGATCTCGGGCAAGGAGTTGTGGCGCATGTCACGAAACGGCTGCGGGAAGGCCGCGGGATGCCGACACTGGGAACCAGCACAAGTGGGCGGTTGTCCTACCCACTGGAGCGCCGGTTCACACCTGGGCCGGCGAAGAGGACGATCCGCCGGCAGGGCGGCGCGCCACGGGGGTGCCGTGCGGCGGGGAGGATCGCGAGCGAAGCGAGGGTACGAGCTATGTGCCAGCACCGTCCTGAGTGCCCTTCGGCAGAGTCGGCCGACCGCGAAGCGGCCGTCCCGGTGGCCCGCCACCCCGAGCAGGGCTGGAGCCTGCTCTGCAACGGCGTCCTCCTCTTCGAGGACACCGGTGAACTGCTGCCCGACGGCCGGGTGATCGCCCCGCGGCGGCCGCTCGCCGTGGCAGCCTGACGGACAAGCGCAACCGCCCGGCAAGCAACAGCCGCCCGACGGCCGCCAGGCCGTCCCGAACGCCGCGAGGCCCCGGAGGAAGCTTCCTCCGGGGCCCTCGCCGTCATGCGCTACCGGTTCAGTTGCCGTACTCGTCCAGCGGCGGGCAGGAGCAGACCAGGTTGCGGTCGCCGTACGCACCGTCGATGCGGCTCACCGGCGGCCAGTACTTGTCCGCGGGGTTCACGCCGGCCGGGAAGACGGCCTCCTCGCGGGTGTACGCGTGCTGCCAGTCGCCGGCCAGGTTGGCGGCGGTGTGCGGGGCGTTGCGCAGCGGGTTGTCCTCGGCGGGCCACTCGCCGGAGCCGACCTTGTCGATCTCCGCGCGGATCTCGATCATCGCCTCGCAGAAGCGGTCGATCTCGTGCAGGTCCTCGGACTCGGTGGGCTCGATCATCAGCGTGCCGGCCACCGGGAAGGACATGGTCGGGGCGTGGAAACCGTAGTCGATCAGGCGCTTGGCGATGTCGTCGACGGTGACGCCGGTCTCCTTGGTGAGCGGGCGCAGGTCGATGATGCACTCGTGCGCGACCAGGCCGCCGGGGCCGGTGTAGAGCACCGGGAAGTGCGGGGCGAGCCGCTTGGCGATGTAGTTGGCGTTCAGCACGGCCACCTGGGTGGCGCGCTTGAGGCCCTCGCCGCCCATCAGGCGGACGTACGCCCAGGAGATCGGCAGGATCGCCGCCGAGCCCCACGGGGCGGCCGAGATCGGGCCGACGCCGGTGGCCGGGCCGGCCTCCTCCTGCAGCGGGTGGTTCGGCAGGTACGGCGCGAGGTGCTCGCGGACCGCGACCGGGCCGACGCCCGGACCGCCGCCGCCGTGCGGGATGCAGAAGGTCTTGTGCAGGTTCAGGTGCGAGACGTCGGCACCGAACTTGCCCGGCTTGGCAAGGCCGACCAGCGCGTTGAGGTTGGCGCCGTCGACGTACACCTGGCCGCCGGCCTCGTGCACCAGCTCGCAGATGGTGGTGATCTCGGTCTCGAACACGCCGTGGGTGGACGGGTAGGTGACCATCAGCACGGACAGCTGGTCGCGGTGCTGCTGGATCTTGGCCTTGAGGTCCTCGACGTCGACGTCGCCGTCGGTGAGGGTCTTGACCACGACGACGCGCATGCCGGCCATCACCGCGGAGGCGGCGTTGGTGCCGTGCGCGGAGGACGGGATGAGGCAGACGTCGCGCTGGGTGTCGCCGTTGGCGTGGTGGTAGGCGCGGACGGCCAGCAGGCCGGCCAGCTCGCCCTGGGAGCCGGCGTTCGGCTGGATGGAGACCGCGTCGTAGCCGGTCACCTCGACGAGCTGCTGCTCCAGGCCGTGGATCAGGCTGAGGAAGCCCTGCACCTGGTCGGCCGGGGCGAAGGGGTGCAGCTGGCCGAACTCCGGCCAGGTCACCGGCTCCATCTCGGTGGTCGCGTTGAGCTTCATGGTGCAGGAGCCCAGCGGGATCATGCCGCGGTCCAGCGCGTAGTCGCGGTCCGACAGGCGGCGCAGGTAGCGCAGCATGGCGGTCTCGGAGCGGTGGCTGTGGAAGACCGGGTGGGTGAGGTACTCGTCCTCGCGCAGCAGGGCGGCCGGCAGCGCGTCGGCGGTCTCGGCCAGCTCGGCGCCGGTGACGCCGAAGGCGGCCCAGAGGGCGGCGACGTGCTCGCGGGTGGTGGTCTCGTCGCAGGAGATCGAGACGGTGTCGGCGTCGACCTTGAAGATGTTGATGTTCGCGGCGAGCGCGGCGGCGACGACCTCGTCGGCGCGCTGCGGGACGCGGGCGGTGACGGTGTCGAAGAACGCGCCGTGCACCAGCTCGACGCCGTCGGCGCGCAGGCCCTCGGCGAGCGCCGCGGCGTAGCGGTGGGTGCGGCGGGCGATCGCGGCCAGGCCGTCGGGGCCGTGGTAGACGGCGTACATGGAGGCCATCACGGCGAGCAGCACCTGGGCGGTGCAGATGTTGCTGGTGGCCTTCTCGCGGCGGATGTGCTGCTCGCGGGTCTGCAGGGCGAGGCGGTAGGCGCGGTTGCCGTCGGAGTCGACGGAGACGCCGACCAGGCGGCCGGGCAGGTTGCGGGCGTACTCGGCGCGGACGGCGAGGTAGCCGGCGTGCGGGCCGCCGAAGCCCATCGGGACGCCGAAGCGCTGCGAGGTGCCGCAGGCGATGTCGGCGCCGAGCGAGCCCGGGGACTTGAGCAGGGTGAGGGCGAGCAGGTCGGCGGCGACCGCGACGACCGCGCCGAGGCCGTGCGCCTGCTCGATGACCGGGGCGAGGTCGCGGACGACGCCGGAGGCACCCGGGTACTGGAGCAGCACGCCGAAGACGCCGCGCTCGGCGATCTCGGCCGGGATGCCCTCGGACAGGTCGGCGACGACGACCTCGACGCCGGTCGGCACGGCGCGGGTCTCGATCACGGCGACGGTCTGCGGCAGGGTGTCGGCGTCGATCAGGAAGACGCCGCCCTTGACCTTGGTGACGCGGCGGGCCAGGGCCATCGCCTCGGCGGCCGCGGTGCCCTCGTCGAGCAGGGAGGAGCCGGAGGTGGCGAGGCCGGTCAGGTCGGAGACCAGGGTCTGGAAGTTCAGCAGCGCCTCGAGGCGGCCCTGCGAGATCTCCGGCTGGTACGGGGTGTAGGCGGTGTACCAGGCCGGGTTCTCCAGCACGTTGCGCAGGATCACCGGCGGGGTGAAGGTGCCGTAGTAGCCGAGGCCGATCATGGAGGTGGCGACCTGGTTGCGCCCGGCCAGCTCGCGCAGCTCGGCGAGCACCTGGGCCTCGCTGCGACCGGCGGGCAGGCCCAGCGCGGTCAGGCTGCGGATGGCCTCGGGCACGGCCGCGTCGGACAGCTCGTCCAGGGAGGCGTAGCCCACCTGGGCCAGCATCTTCGCCTGGGCGGCCGCGTCGGGGCCGATGTGGCGGGTCTCGAAGGGGCTGGCCTGCTCGAGCTCGGTGAGGTTCGGCTGGGCGTTCATGGGGGTCGAGGCCTCCTGGTCACGGACCGGCGGGGGTACGCACGCCGGTCGGCCGCCGTGGGGAGCCGAGGACGCACGAACCCGTCAGGCCTCCCCCTCTGTCATCGGTACCTGAGAGCTTCGCCGCCCCGACGCCCTGGGGCATCTTTTCGGCTTGCACCGTCGGTGAGGGTGGTCACCGGCGGCTCCTGTGCCGACGGCCCTGCCCTGCTTTCCAGAGTGACCTGTCCCGTGCGGTACGGATGCCTGAGAGATTCCGGGGAGGAGTTGCTCCTTCGGCGCCCCTTGCCCCAGCTCAGCAGGGTCGGGGACTCTCCCGCGCGGGTTCGGCGGTCGCCGCCCAGGGTACCAGCGGGACACCCGTCGATGACGGGTGCTGTGACCGGCGTCCCACGCGCCGCGTTCCCCCGGACGGCCGATCACCGGCCCGGACGGCCCCGCCCGGCTCGCCGCTGTCCGGTCCATGGCGTTTTGTGTGAGATGGCGTCTGGCCAGCTCCTCCAGGTGACCCCACTTCCGAGTACCACAGGAGCAGTTGCACTGGAGGACAGCGTGCAGACCGATATCGATCCGCGAGACCTGATCGGGCACAAGGCGGTCGACCGGAACGGTGACAAGATCGGCACGGTCGACGAGGTCTATCTCGACGACGCAACCGGCGAGCCCGAGTGGGCCGCGGTGCGCACCGGGATCTTCGGCCGGGACGCCTTCGTCCCGCTGACCACCAGCGAGTTCTCCGGCGAGGAGCTGCGGGTCCCGTACGACAAGTCGCTGATCAAGGAGTCCCCGGACTTCGGCGTGGGCCAGCACCTCTCACCGGCCCAGGAGTTGCAGCTCTACCGCTACTACGGTCTGGACACCTCGGGCACCGGCCGCCCGACCGCGGAGGCACCCGCAGCCGCCCCGGCCGGGCGCAGCCGGGACGCCGACTTCGGGTCGGTGGCCAACGGCTCCCCCGGCCCGGCGGCCGCCCCGGCTGCCGGGCCGGCCGCCGCGAACGGCCACGGCCACGCCCGGCAGCCGGACGGCGGGCCCGGCACCCGGCACGACCGCGCCGAGCCGCACGACGGCCACCACCGCCCGGAGGCGCACGACAACACGATGCGGCTCCAGGCGGTGCCGGCCGGCGGCAACGTCCGCCCGCTGGTCGCGCCGTCCGCCGCACCGCACCGGGTGCCGTCCGTCGAGGGGCAGCACCCCGGCGGGCAGCACGCCGACGGCGACGCCGGGCCGCGCGGGCCGGTGGAGATCACCTGCCGCGAGGAGCGCCTGGACATCAGCACCGAGTGGCACGTGCTGGGCACCGCGCGGCTGCGCAAGTACGTGACCTCGGAGGCCGTGGAGCGGCGGGTGCCGGTGGTGCGCGAGCGCGTCCGGGTGGAGCGGGTGCCGGTGACCGACGCCGAGCGGGCCGTGCTGACCGAGCAGGAGATCGCCGAGGCGATGGAGGAGGTGACCCTGCGCGAGGAGCGGCCGGTGGTACGCAAGTACCTGGCGCCGGTCGAGCGGGTCCGCCTGGTGGTCGAGCGGTACACCGAGGAGGAGCTCGTCCGCGAGGAGCTGCGGCGCGAGCACGTGGAGGTGCACGACGAGACGGCGCACCAGCCGTACGGGCCGCTGCCGGCCGACCGGGCGGCCGCGGCCGACGGTCCGGCGCCGGCGGCCGTGCACACCGGCCCCCACCCGGCGGGTCCGGCGCCCGCGCAGGTGGCGGCCCGCACGGCCGGGCCCCAGCCGGAGCCGCTGCGGCACATCTGAGCACGGGCGGGCGTCGCCCGTTCGCCGGGTGAAGGCCCCGGTCCGCCGATGCGGACCGGGGCCTTCACTTTGCCAAAGCTTCACCAATCGATATTTGACACATTGAAGTATCAGCCTGCATCGTTACTTCAGCTGATTCACTATCTCTCGCCTGAAGCACTTGACCGGGCTCCGGGCAGTACCAAAACGGGAGGAACCCACCGTGAGTGAGGCCCCACAGCCCGCCACCACGGCAGACCGGCCGAGCAGTGCGCGGGTGCTCCCCGCGCTCGTGCTGGCCATGCTGGCGTTCAGCGTGGTGCAGACCGCGGTCGTGCCGATCCTGCCGTCGCTGGCCAAGGAGCTGGACGTCTCCGGCTCCAGCATCACCTGGCTGATGACCGCCAACCTGCTGTCCGCAGCCGTCCTCACCCCGCTGCTCGGCCGGTTCGGCGACCTGCGCGGCCGCAAGCCGATGCTGCTGGTCTCGCTCGCCGGCCTGGTCGCCGGCTCCGCCCTCGCGGTGGGCACGCACTCCTTCACCTGGCTGGTCGTCGCCCGCGTCCTGCAGGGCGCCGGCGGTGGCGTGCTGCCGCTCGCGATCAGCATCGTCCGCGACGAGCTGCCCAAGGCCAAGGTCACCGGCGGCGTCGCCGCCATCAGCGCCTCCATGGGCGTCGGCAGCGGCCTCGGCCTGGTCGCCACCGGCCTCCTGCTGGAGCACTGGAGCTACAAGTCGATCTTCTGGATGGGCCTGGCCTTCGGCCTGCTCGCCGTCGCGCTGGTCGCCCTGCGGGTGCCCAAGGACCCGGTCGTCGACAAGGACGGCGGCGCGGACCCGCTCGGCGCCCTCACCCTGGCCGGCTGGCTCTCCGCCCTGCTGATCGCCGTCAGCCAGGGCAACAACTGGGGCTGGACCTCAAACCGCACCCTCGGCCTGTTCGCCGTCGCCGCCGTGGTCGCCCTCGTCTGGATCCTCATCGAGGCCAAGGTCAGCCACCCGCTGGTCGACATGAAGATGATGTCCCGCCCGGCCGTCGCCTTCACCAACATCTCCGGCCTGCTCATGGGCTTCGGGATGTACGGCTCCTTCATGGTCATCAGCAACTTCGCGCAGACCCCCGAGAAGCTCGCCCACTACGGCTTCACCGCCACCGTGCTGCACGCCGGCGTGATGCTGCTGCCGTCCGCGCTCGGCTCGATGGTCGCCGCCCCGCTGGGCGCCCTGATGATCGCCCGCCGCGGCCCGCGCCTGCCCCTCGTCGCCGGCGGCATCCTCGGCGCGATCGCCATGGCCTACCTCGGCGTCCGGCACAGCCACGAGATCGACATCTACCTGGCCTCCGCCGTCTTCGGCCTCGGCGTCGGCCTCGCCTACGCCGCCATGCCGGCCTACATCAACGGCGCCGTCCCGGCCGAGCAGAGCGGCATCGCCAACGGCATGAACGCGGTGCTGCGCACCGTCGGCGGCGCCATCGGCACCGCCGTCATGGCCGCGATCCTCACCGGCGACACCATGAAGCTGCCGATCCCGGTCGCCCTGCCGACGCTGGACGCCTACGAGCACGCCTACTGGACCGCCGCCGTGGTCTGCGTCGTGGCCGGCCTGGTGCCGTTCGCCATCCGCCGGATCAAGCCGGCCGCCTCGCCGGCCCCGGCCGCCGGCACCGCGGCCGCCCCCAGCCCCGAGCTGGCCAAGACCGACGCCTGACGAGGCGTCTCCTCGCGCCAGGGGACAGGGCGCGAGGGGGCCGGACCCCCGTGGGAGGTTGTGGGCATCGCGACCACGGACACGGCCCGGCCCCGCCGAGCGGCCCCGCACCTGGGACGGTGCGGGGCCGCTCGGCATTCCTCCCCCGGCGCCGCCGCCCCGGTCGCCCGGCGGTGGCTCAGGCTTCGCGCAGCGGCAGCGGTCCTGACGGCTGCAGGTCGGGGTCGTCGACGGTGAAGGTCCGCACCCGGCCCGGCGCGCTGTACGGCGTCTCGAAGCGAACGGTGACCCGGCCGACGCCGCTCCCCTGCACCCAGCCGGGGCCGAACTCGCGGTGCGCCACGTCCTGGCCGGGCAGCCAGCGCCGCAGCAGCAGCGACTCGCTCTCCACCACCGGCCCGCCGCCCGGCCCCGGTCCGGTCTGCTCCGACGCGGCCCCGCCCTCCGCTGCCGCGTCCCCGCCCTGCTCCGCCCCCGTGCCCCACTCGGCCTCGGCCTCGGCCGCACGCTCCGCCTCGACGGCCCGCTCGGACTCCGCCGCCTGGGCGGCCTGCGCGAACAGGTCCTCCTGGGTGTAGTCGGCGAGCTGGGACACACCGACCCCGAGCAGCCGGACCCCGCCGGTGGTGTCGACCTGCAGCGCCAGCCGGCGCGCCGTCTCGGCGATCACCGCCTCGTCGTCGGTGGGGGCGCGCAGCGTCTCCGAGCGGGTGAGCGTGGAGAAGTCGAAGCGCCGCACCTTCAGCACCACAGTGCGGCCCGAGCGGCCGGCCGCCCGCAGCCGCCGGACGCAGCGCGCGGTCAGCTGGTCGATCTCGTGCAGGATGCGGTCCCGGTCGGCGAGGTCGACCTCGAAGGTGTCCTCCACGGAGACGGACTTGGCGTCCCGGTCCGGCACCACCGCCCGCTCGTCCAGCCCTGTCGCCATCAGGTGGACGCCGGTGCCGTGCGCGCGGCCGAGCAGCCGGACGAGCTCCGCCTCCCCCGCCGCGGCGAGGTCGGCCACGGTCGTCAGCCCGGCCCGGCGCAGCGTCTGCTCGGTGGCCGGGCCGATCCCCGGCAGGGCTCGGACGGGCATCGGGCTGAGCACCGCCCGCTCGGAGCCGATCTCCACCAGGACGAGCCCGTCGGGCTTGGCCTGCTCGGAGGCGATCTTCGCCATCAGCTTGGAGCCTGCCGCGCCCACCGAGGCCGTCAGTCCGGTGCGCTCGAGGATGTCGGCGCGGAGGTCCTCGGCGACCGCGAGCACCAGCTGGGCGCCGGCCGCCGGGTCGGCCGCGGCCAGCGCGGGGCCGTACGGGCCGGCCTCCAGGTCGACGAAGGCCTCGTCCAGGCTGAGCGGCTCGACCAGTGGGGAGCGCTCGCGCAGCAGGCCCATCACGATCTCGCTGTTCTCCCGGTACGCGGCGAAGCGGCCGGACAGGAAGGCGGCGTTCGGGCAGAGGCGGCGGGCCTGGGCCGTCGGCATCGCCGAGTGCACGCCGAACCTCCGTGCCTCGTAGGAGGCGGTGGCGACGACCCCGCGGCCGCCGAGCCCGCCGACGATCACGGGTTTGCCGCGCAGGCTCGGCTTGGCCGCCTGCTCCACCGCGGCGAAGAAGGCGTCCATGTCGAGGTGGATGATGCTCGGCACAGTCCGCACACGGAGATCATCGCGCACGGCTCTGACAATTCGTTCGAGGCGGGGTGCGTCCAAGGACGCAGGGCTGCGGGCGGGAGCGCGTCGTGCCACGCGTCCTACGGCCGGGCGGCGTCCGCGAGGGCGCGGGCGACGCCGGTCTCGGTCTCGCCGAGGAACGTCGGGTCGGGGCGCAGCAAGGCGTCCAGGGCCGCCTTGCCGGCGCCGGGGATCTCGCGCAGCCCGCCGTAGTACCAGGTGGAGTTGCGCGGCTCGTCCACGGCCACCGCGTGCGACTCGATGCCGGCGGCCTCGCACAGGGCCAGTGCGCGGCGCACGTGGAAGCCCTGGCTGACCAGCAGGGCGTGGTCGACGCCGAAGATGCGGCGGGCCCGGATGCAGGAGTCCCAGGTGTCGAAGCCCGCGTAGTCGCCGACCACCCGCTGCGCCGGCACGCCGCGCTCGGTGAGATAGTCGCGCATGGCGTCGGTCTCGTCGTAGTCGGTGGTGCTGTTGTCGCCGGTGACCAGGATCGCCTGCACCTTGTGCTGCTGATAGAGGCTCAGCGCCGCGTCCAGCCGGTGGGCGAGGTAGGGGGAGGGCTCGCCGTCGAACAGGCCGGCGCCGAAGACCACGGCGACGGGCGCGGAGGGTGCGTCGGCCACCGTGCGGACGCGGCCGTCCTGGGCCGTCCACAGCCAGGCGCTGGGCGCCAGTGCGACGGCGCTGAACACGACTGCGGCCTGGAACCAGCGGCGCCGCCCCTTCCGGTCGCCGAGCCCGGGCAGTGGCCGCTTCAGACGCGCCGCGGCCCGGCGCAGGGCCTTCAGATCCTTGATCGACACATCAGGCGGGACGCGCCGGACGGCAGCGGCGGTTCCCGCCCGGTGCGGGCCGGCCGGGCGTGGCGGTGCGTCAGACCGCGCGGTTGCGGCGGCGGGCGAGCTCGTCGGCGGGGTCGTGGCCGACCAGGGTCTCGCCGGTGTCGGTGCGCTCGGCGTGCAGTCGGCCGAGGGTAGCCTCCAGCTCCTGCCAGACCGCACCCACCGCGATGCCGAACATGCCCTGGCCGCCGCCGAGCAGGTCCACCACCTGCTGGGGGCTGGTGCACTCGTAGACGGTGGCGCCGTCGCACATCAGGGTCAGGCCGGTGAGGTCGGTGGGCTCGGCCACCTGCAGGTGGGCCACGGCGACCCGGATGTTCTGCAGCGAGACGCCGGCGTCCAGCAGCCGCTTGACGATCTTCAGCAGCAGGATGTCGCGGAAGCTGTACAGTCGCTGCGCACCGGCCGGGTACGCGGTGCGGACGCTCGGCTCGAGCAGCCCTGTGCGGGCCCAGTAGTCGAGTTGACGGTAGGTGATACCGGCGGCGGCACAGGCGGTCGGGCCGCGGTAGCCGACCAGGGCCGAGGTCGGCGGGATGCGCTCGATCGCGGGCTGGCCGGCCTGGACGGCCGGGAATCGGCCCACCCGGGGGCGGTCGCCCTCGGCCGGCTCGGCCGGGCCCTCCCAGGAACGCGGGCCCGGGGTGCGGCCGGCCCGCGGCACGTGCACGGCGCACAGGCCCCCGGCGGCGGCTTCATCGCCGTTACCGCTCATGCCTGCCTCCGTCCACTCGGTCCCGCAGCTCTCCGGACGCCGGACGGCGCCGACCGGCCGTAGCCTCCCTTGACGGTAGGCAGTCACCACAGGCCCGTCAACGATCGCCACGCCGGGGCTCCGGTCGGATGTCACTCCGGAGAGTGGTTTTTCGTGCCCCAAGTGTGGGTAGGACGGCGACTTTTTGCAAAGCGTGAGTTGCAGAGGGTCGCGGCCGGTACTACGTCTGGGAAAACGACGCGGCCGGCGGCCGCGAACGGCGCGCCGGCCCGGCGGTACCAGCAGCCCACGGGGCTACTGCTGGCCGCCCCCGAAGTCCTCGGGCGAGACCTGGTCGAGGAACTCGCGGAACTTCTCCACCTCGTCTTCCTGCTCGTCCGGGATGGCGATGCCGGCCTCGGCGAGCACGTTCTCGCTGCCGTAGATCGGCGTCCCGGTCCGCAGGGCCAGCGCTATGGCGTCCGAGGGGCGCGCGCTCACCTCGACACCGCCGGAGAAGACCAGCTCGGCGTAGAAGACGCCCTCGCGCAGGTCGCTGATCCGTACCTCGGTGAGCTGCTGGCCGAGCGCGTCGAGCACGTCCTTGAAGAGGTCGTGCGTCAGCGGCCGCACCGGGGTCATGCCCTGCTGCGCGAAGGCGATCGCGGTCGCTTCGCCCGGACCGATCCAGATCGGCAGGTACCGATCTCCCCCGACCTCCCGCAGCAGCACGATCGGCTGGTTGGAAGGCATCTCCACCCGGACACCCACGACGTCGAGCTCATTCACACTGGCAACCCTATGGCTCGCGCCGCCGATAGGAAAGCGCAGCCCTTCCCCTGCTGGTCAGCCGACATGCCCCGGGGGTGTCGCGGCCCGGCCGGCCCGCAGCAGGGGCGCCGGCGGTCAGCTCGGCCGGGCCCGCAGCCCCGCCTGCACCATGGCCGCGTGCAGCCGCACCGACAGCGTCGCCAGCTCCCGGGCGGTGGTCTCGGCGTGCGCCCGGGTCTGCGGGTTGCGGTGCCGCCGCAGCGGCGCCACGACCTGGTCCACCAGCGCGACCTCGCGGTCCGCGGCCGCCTTCATCGCCCGCAGGTGCCGGGGCTCCAACCCGTACCGGCCGAGCTCGGCGACCAGCCGGGCGATCTGCAGCGCCTCGCCGTCGTACCCGCCGTCGGCACCCGCCGCCACCAGGCCGTACGACTCCCACTCGAGGAGCTCGGCCTCCTCCGCCTCGGCCGCGGCCAGCAGTTCGGCCCGGCCGAGCCGGACGCCGGTGACCGCCCCGGCCGCGGCGACGAGCTCGCGGTCCGCCTCCTCCAGCGGCCCGGGCCTGGCCTCCGGGGCCGGCAGCGCCGGTGGCGACTCACCCCGCTCGATCGCGTCCAGGTGTTCGCGGATCACCCGCAGCGGCAGGTAGTGGTCGCGCTGCATGCGCAGCACGTACGCCAGGCGCTCGACGTCACCGGCGCTGAACTTGCGGTAGCCCGAGGGGGTGCGCTGCGGGTCGACCAGCCCCTCCGCCTCCAGGAAGCGGATCTTGGAGATGGTGACCTCGGGGAAGTCGTCCCGGAGGAAGGCCAGCACGGCGCCGATCGAGAGCAGCTCGTCGCCGCCCCTCCCCCGTGCCTCGGCCGCACGTCGTGTGGCGGGCACGGGGGTGGCCCCGAGGGTGGTGGGAGGATTCGCAGTCACACGGGCTCCTGCCGACGTCGGTTTCAGTACCCCCGGGCGTGACCGGCGAAGAACACCAGCCGGTACTTGCCGATCTGGACCTCGTCACCGTTGTTGAGCGTGACCTCGTCGATCCGCTCCCGGTTGACGTACGTGCCGTTCAGGCTGCCGACGTCCGCCACCGAGAAGCCGCCGCCGGGCAGCCGCCTGAACTCCACGTGCCGGCGCGAGACCGTCACGTCGTCCAGGAAGATGTCGCCCTGCGGGTGGCGTCCTGCCGTGGTCACGTCGGAGTCCAGCAGGAAGCGGCTGCCCGAGTTCGGGCCGCGCTGCACGATCAGCAGGGCCGAGCCCGGCGGCAGCGCGTCGATCGCGGCCAGCACCTCGGGCGACAGCGCCGGGGTGGCGCCGGTCGACGTGGCACCGGGCTCGTACGACTCGATGCCGGAGATCGAGATGGTCGACGTGGTCTCGGCGGCGCCCTCGGGCACCGGGGCGTGGCGCAGCGCCGTGCCGCAGTTGGAGCAGAACCTGGCCGTGAGGGGGTTCTGGTTGCCGCACCGCGGACACGGAGAGGTGCCAGCCATCGTCACAGCCTCCTGGCTCGGCACACCCTGCTGGACGTGCCCGGCGTAGGGGTCCGGGGTAAACCCTCCACCGGAGGTTGAGGGTGCTGCCGGGAAACCTATGCGCGGCGCGCCACCCGTTTCAACCGACGCGCCGTAGCCCTGCGCATTCCCCTCGTACGGAGCTGCGCCCTGGCCGTCGCGGAACAGCGGCCGCTCGGCGTACTGGTCCGCCTCGGGCGCGGGCCGCATGCCGGGAACGGCGGCCTCCTCACCCGGGCGGCGGTGGCGCGCGGTGGGCGCCTCGACCGAATCCTGGCGGTTGTTGCGGCCGAACAGCTTCGAGAACAGACTCACGGGCGAATCCCCTTGCGTGTGACAGACCCGCCCGCGGGGCAGGGTGACAGGCTCGGACAGGCAGCTGGCCCGGCATCCGGCCGGGCCCGAGCAGGCGGCGGAGCGCACCGCCCGGGTGGAACATCCCAGTGTGCCTCAGGTGCCTCGTCGGCCCGCCACCGGGGGTGGCGGAAACCTGACGGACCGTAGGACAGTCGACCCGTCACTTCGCCGCCGGCTTGCCGTACTGCAGCGGCTTGGGCTCGGCGAGCGCGTCGACGACGACCTTCTGCTGCTGGGTGATGACGGCGGTCGCCTGCTCCTTCTCCAAGGTGCGCACGACACCGCCCGGGATGTTGAGCGCGGGCGTCAGGTCCTGCGGGTTGCCCACGACCGTGAAGCGGAACGGCTGCGACACGCTCTTGCCGTCGATCTGCACACCGCCGTCGGGGCCGTCGGTGAAGTAGGTGCCGGCCACCACACGCACATCGTTGATCTGAATCGCCTCCGCTCCCGCCGCCCGGAGTTCCTGCAGGGTGTCCAGCAGCATATCCGCCTTCACCTGCCCCTGGGGATCATTGATCGTCAAGACGATTCCCGGCCCGGTTGCCGGCTCGGTCCCCGCGAGCACGCCCAGCTCGGTCACCTTCTTCCTGGTCTGCTCCTGAGCCTCCTTCGCCTGGTTGGAGCTGTTCTCCAACTGGGTCAGGGACTGCTCGAGCTGCGTCCTCTCCTGCTGGAGACGCTGCTGGCGGCTGTCCAGTTCGTCGAGGATGCGGACAAGATCCTCCTGGCGGGCGCCGCGCAGCTGGTTGTGGTCGTTGGTGGAGCGCACCTGGATCGCCAGGCCGAGGCCCAGCGCGAAGAGCAGCACGGCCACGACCAGCTGCCCGCGCGATATCCGCGGCGGCCACACCGCGGCCCTGAGCCTGCGGCGCGAGTCGCCCTCACCGTTGCTGCCGGCGGCCGTGTCACCGGCGGACGTGCTGTCGGCGCCGGCCGGGTTCTCCTCGTCGGCGGCCGTGTCACTGCCGGACGTGCTGTCCGCGTCGGCCGGCCCCTCCTCGGAGGCGTCCTCGGAGGAGCCTGCACCGGCCGTGTGCGGGCGCGGCCCGTCCTCTCCCGGCCCGACGGCCTCCTCGGCGGCTGCGCCGGCCGCAGCGGCCTTCTCCGGGGCCGGCTCCACCGCGGGCTCCTCGGCCACCGGCTCGGCAGGCTCGACGGCAGACGGCTCGCCAGTAGACGGCTCGGTGGCAGACGCCCCGGCGGCCGGCGGCTCGACAGCCGGCGGCTCGGCAGCAGGGTGGTCGGCGGCGGGCACGGGCTCCTGCGGCCCCGGCCGGCCCTTCGGCTTGTCGTCCTGTTCCACGACTGGTTCTCCTTACGCCCTGAACACATGCCGCCGGATCGCGGCTGCGTTGGAGAAGATCCGGATACCGAGCACCACGACGACGCCGGTGGAGAGCTGCGCCCCCACACCGAGCTGGTCGCCGAGGAAGACGATCAACGCCGCCACCACCACGTTCGACAGGAACGAGACAACGAACACCTTGTCGTTGAAGATCCCGTCCAGCATCGCGCGGACGCCGCCGAAGACCGCGTCCAGCGCCGCCACCACCGCGATCGGCAGGTACGGCACAACAGCGTCGGGCACCTCTGGCTGGACGAAGAGGCCGACGACGACGCCGATCACGAGCCCCAGAACGGCAATCACGGTGAAGGTACTCCTGTCCGGGTGGAGGTGGCTGTTCCGGCCGTACCGGCCGGTGAACTGGTGGCAGTACTGGCAGGGGCGGAAGCCGACGGCGGGGCACTGCCCGAGGGCGAGGCTCCGGCCGGGGCCGAGGACTCGGCGTTCTGCGGCCGGGCAGTCCGCAGGGTCACGCCGAGCGCGGCCGGCAGCGACATCTTCTTCTGCACCGAGAGGTTGGACTTGATGCCGTAGCTCTCCTCGATCAGCTTGAGGTAGCGCCCGGCCGAGCTGGACCTGAAGGTCTCCGCGAACCGCTCGCCGTTGCCGACCGCGAGCACGGTGTACGGCGGCACCAGCGGCCGGTTGTCCACCAGCACGGCATCACCGGCGGCGCGGATCGCCGACAGGGTGGTCAGCCGCTGGCCGTTGATCGAGATCGCCTCGGCGCCGGACAGCCACAGCCCGTTCACCACGAGCTGCAGGTCCCGGTCGCGCAGCCGGCCGGTGTTGCTGAAGCCCTCGGCCTCCCGCGGGTTGCTCACCGAGCCGCCCGCGCCGGTGCCCGCCGCGTCCTCGATGACCAGCTTCACTCCGGGCCCGCTGATCTCCCCGGTGCCCGTACGGGCCGCCAGCTGCGCCAGCCGGTCGTCCCCGCCGACGGGAAGCGCGTCCTGCTGCGCCCGGCCCACCCGGTCCCGCAGGTCCTCGACCTGCCGCTGCAGGTCGTCGGCGGTCCTGGTGGAGTCGTTGACGCGGTGCACGAGCGCGTCCCGCTCCTTGGCGAGCGTCGGCTCGGCCTTGAAGGTGTTCACCCCGCCCACGGTCACCACGGTCGCGGCCAGCGCCAGCCCGACGGCCAGCGTGAGCTTGCCCCGCAGGGTCCTCGGCAGCCGGCTCGGGCCCTCGGAACGGCGGGCCGCCTCGGCGTAGCCCTCGTCCAGACTGTGGTCCATCACATTGGTCAGCAGGGACATCGAGGCGTCCGGACGGTTGAACCGTCCGTTGCGGTCGCTCGGCGTCGGCGTTGCTGGCATGCAGGCCATCGTCCCATGTCGCCGGGGCCGCGTACGCACAGCCCCCGTTGTAGGGCCCGAAACGGCACCCCAACCGTGACCGGGCGCTGGTCGAAAACGTGACCGGCCGGGGTGGGGCGGCCCTTCGCCGCCCCGCCCCGGCCGGTTTCACCGCGCGGGTGGTCAGCGCCCCTCGTGGGGCGCCCTGCGCCTTCGCAGACGCGTTGCTAGCGTCCCGCGGAGTCCACCACGGACGCCCACTCGTCGAGCAGCTGCTCGGCAGCCTGGTCGTCCGGGCCCTCCGCCCACAGGTGGGTGACCGCCTCCGCGGGGTCCGGCAGGACGAGCGTCCAGCGCCCGTCCGCCTCCACCACGCGGACGCCGTCCGTGGTGTCCAGCCGCCGGTTCCCGGCCGCCTCCACCACCGAACGCATCACCATGCCCTTGGCCGCCCACGGCGTCGCGATGTCGCGCCGCTGGATGTGGGCCTGCGGGATGCGCGCATCGATCTGGCTCAGCGTGAGCTGGGTGCGCGCCACCAGGCCGACCAGGCGGACGAACGCCGCCGGGCCGTCCAGCACCCCGCTGAACTCGGGCACCACGAAGCCGCCGCGGCCGTCGCCGCCGAAGACCGTGCCCTCGTCGGCGGCCGCCTTCGCCAGGTCGTCCGGCGAGGTGGTCGTCCAGGTCACCTGGGTGCCGTGGTACGCGGCGACCTGTTCGGCGATCCGCGTGGTCGTCACCGGCAGTGCCACCTGGCCGCTGCGCCGCTCGGCGGCGACCAGGTCGAGCAGCACCAGCAGCGCCCGGTCGTCCTGGATGACCCGGCCGAGCTCGTCCACGAAGGACACGCGCTCGCCGACCGGGTCGAAGCGGACCCCGAAGGCGGCCCGCGAGGAGGAGACCAGCTCGCCGAGCCTGGCCAGGGCCGCCCGCCGCTCCTCGGCGTCCTCGGTCGGCCGTGCCTCGTCCAGGCCGCTGTCGACGGTGAGCGTCTCCACGCCGAGCCGGCCGAGGATGCTCGGGAGAACGAGCCCCGCACTGCCGTGCGCGGCGTCCACGACGACCTTCAGGCCCGCCTCGCGCACCCCGCTGGTGTCGACCGCCCGCAGCAGGTTCCGCGCGTACGAGTCGAACACGCTGGACGGGTGCAGCAGGTCGCCGATCTCGCCGGGGAAGGCCCGCCGGAACTCCTGGCGGGCGTAGACACGGTCCAGCTTCCGCTGGCCGGCCTGCGAGAGGTCCGCGCCGTTCGCATCGAAGAACAGGATGTCCAGCGAGTCCGGCACACCGGGCGTCGTCCGCAGGAAGATGCCGCCCGCGCTGCCGCGCGCGGTGTTCTGCCGGGCGACCGGCATCGGCACGTTCTCCAGGTCGCGGACGTCGATGGCGCTGGTCTGCAGCGCCGAGATCATCGCCCGCTTGAGTGCCCGGGCACCACGCGAGTGGTCACGCGCAATGGTGACGGTCGCACCCTTCTTCAGCGTGGTCGCGTACGCCCCGGCCAGCCGCACGGCCAGCTCCGGGGTGATCTCCACGTTGAGGATGCCGGAGACGCCGCGGACACCGAAGAGGTGCTCCTGGCCGCGGGACTCCCAGATCACCGAGGTGTTGACGACCGCGCCGGCCTCGATGGTCTTGAACGGGTACACCCGGACGTTGCCCGCCAGCAGCGACTCCTCGCCGATCAGGCACTCGTCGCCGACGACCGCCCCCTCGTCGATCCGGGCCGCCCGCATGACGTCCGTGTTCTTGCCGATCACGCAGCCGCGGAGGTTGCTCTGCGGGCCGACGTACACGTTGTCGTGGATGACGGCCTTGTGCAGGAAGGCACCGCGCTTGACGACCACGTTGCTGCCCAGCACGGTGTGCTCGCGCAGCTCCACGCCGGCCTCGACCTTGGCGTAGTCGCCGATGTACAGCGGACCGCGCAGCACCGCCTCGGGGTCGACCTCGGCACCCTCGGCCACCCACACGCCGGGGGAGATCTCGAAGCCGTCCAGCTCGACCTCGACCTTGCCCTCGAGGACGTCCGCCTGGGCCTTCAGGTAGCTCTCGTGGGTGCCCACGTCCTCCCAGTAGCCCTCGGCGATATAGCCGTAGACCGGCTTGCCCTCCTTGAGCAGCTGCGGGAAGACGTCGCTCGACCAGTCGACCGACTCGCCGGCCGCGACGTACGAGAACACCTCGGGTTCCATCACGTAGATGCCGGTGTTCACCGTGTCGGAGAAGACCTGGCCCCAGGTCGGCTTCTCGAGGAAGCGCTCGACCCGGCCCTCGTCGTCGGTGATGGTGATGCCGAACTCCAGCGGGTTCGGCACCCGGGTCAGGCACACCGTGACCAGCGCGCCCTTCTCCCGGTGGAAGGCGATGAGCTCGGAAAGATCGAAATCGGTGAGGGCGTCACCGGAGATCACCAGAAACGAGTCGTCCTTGAGCGCGTCCTCGGCGTTCTTCACACTGCCCGCGGTACCCAGCGGGACCTCTTCGTTGGCATAGGTGAGGTTCATCCCCAGGTCTTCGCCGTCCCCGAAGTAGTTCTTCACCAGGGAGGCCAGGAACTGGACGGTCACCACGGTGTCCGTGAGACCGTGCCGCCGTAGCAGCCGGAGCACATGCTCCATGATCGGCCGGTTGGCCACGGGCAGGAGCGGCTTGGGCATGCTCGACGTCATCGGACGGAGCCGAGTGCCCTCGCCACCCGCCATCACAACGGCTTTCATTTCGGGTGCGTCCTCCTTGTGCGGTGGTGAACCCTGCAGATCCATCAAACCGTTCAAGGGCTTCTCTACCCGGATAAAAACGTCCGACTCACCGTGTCGCGGCAAGTCGGACGTGAAGATCTTGTCAACAGCACTCAGACAGCCGGGCGGTCCGCCCGCACGAGCTGCCTGGCCTGGACCGCATAGAGGATGCCGGCCCACCAGTAGAGGGTCGTGCCCCACCAGATGAATGCCCAACTGACCGGTTCGGCAACCGTGGCGAGCCAGCTCTCGCCGTTGCCCAGCAGCAGAAGCGGAAACGCATACATCAGATTGAACGTGGCCGCCTTGCCCAGGAAACTCACCTGCAACGGGCCATACCCGTGCCGGTTGAGAATCGGCAGCAGCGACGCGATGAACACCTCGCGCGCCAGCAGGACCGCCGTCACCCACAGCGGCAGGATGTCCCGCCAGGTCAGACCGACGAGCGTGGAGAGCACGTAGAGCCGGTCCGCCGCCGGGTCCAGGATCTGCCCGAGCCGGCTGATCTGCCCCCAGCGCCGGGCGAGCTTGCCGTCGAGGTAGTCGCTCACCCCGCTGAGCATCAGGATGACGATCGCCCAGCCGTCGTTGTTCGGCCCGCCGAACACCGGCCACAGGATCAGCCACAGGAAGATGGGAACGCCGACCAGCCGGCCGATGCTCAGCAGGTTGGGGATGGTGAGGACGCGGTCGGTCTGCACGCGCGTCTCCTGAACCTCCACCTGGGACCCTCCTGATAGCTGTACCGCTCGACGCGCTCACCGGTCGACTGTGCGGGGTTGACCCTACAACAACAAAGCCCCCACCCTGCGCGGGTGGGGGCTTCTCTTTGAAGAATTGTTCGGCGGCGTCCTACTCTCCCACAGGGTCCCCCCTGCAGTACCATCGGCGCTACGAGGCTTAGCTTCCGGGTTCGGAATGTGACCGGGCGTTTCCCTCGCGCTATGACCACCGAAACACTGTGAAACACATCGAACGACCGGCACAAGGCCTGTTCGTGGTTTCAGAACCAACACAGTGGACGCGAGCAACTGAGGACAAGCCCTCGGCCTATTAGTACCGGTCAACTCCACCCCTCACGGGGCTTCCATATCCGGCCTATCAACCCAGTCGTCTACTGGGAGCCTTACCCTCTCCAGGAGGTGGGAGTGCTCATCTCGAAGCAGGCTTCCCGCTTAGATGCTTTCAGCGGTTATCCCTCCCGAACGTAGCCAACCAGCCATGCCCTTGGCAGGACAACTGGCACACCAGAGGTTCGTCCGTCCCGGTCCTCTCGTACTAGGGACAGCCCTTCTCAACACTCCTACGCGCACAGCGGATAGGGACCGAACTGTCTCACGACGTTCTAAACCCAGCTCGCGTACCGCTTTAATGGGCGAACAGCCCAACCCTTGGGACCTACTCCAGCCCCAGGATGCGACGAGCCGACATCGAGGTGCCAAACCATCCCGTCGATATGGACTCTTGGGGAAGATCAGCCTGTTATCCCCGGGGTACCTTTTATCCGTTGAGCGACGGCGCTTCCACAAGCCACCGCCGGATCACTAGTCCCTACTTTCGTACCTGCTCGACCCGTCAGTCTCACAGTCAAGCTCCCTTGTGCACTTACACTCAACACCTGATTGCCAACCAGGCTGAGGGAACCTTTGGGCGCCTCCGTTACCCTTTAGGAGGCAACCGCCCCAGTTAAACTACCCACCAGACACTGTCCCTGATCCGGATCACGGACCCAGGTTAGACATCCAGCACGACCAGAGTGGTATTTCAATGTCGACTCCACAACAACTGGCGTTGCTGCTTCAAAGTCTCCCACCTATCCTACACAAGCCGAACCGAACACCAATATCAAGCTATAGTAAAGGTCCCGGGGTCTTTCCGTCCTGCTGCGCGAAACGAGCATCTTTACTCGTAATGCAATTTCACCGGGCCTGTGGTTGAGACAGTCGAGAAGTCGTTACGCCATTCGTGCAGGTCGGAACTTACCCGACAAGGAATTTCGCTACCTTAGGATGGTTATAGTTACCACCGCCGTTTACTGGCGCTTAAGTTCTCAGCTTCGCCCGACCGAAATCGGA
Source organism: Kitasatospora dryopteridis (assembly GCF_050749075.1). Taxonomy (NCBI): domain Bacteria; kingdom Bacillati; phylum Actinomycetota; class Actinomycetes; order Kitasatosporales; family Streptomycetaceae; genus Kitasatospora; species Kitasatospora dryopteridis. The sequence goes on from NZ_CP192749.1 coordinate 1,563,934, forward strand.
CTAACCGGTCCCCTTAACGTTCCAGCACCGGGCAGGCGTCAGTCCGTATACATCGCCTTACGGCTTCGCACGGACCTGTGTTTTTAGTAAACAGTCGCTTCTCGCTGGTCTCTGCGGCCACCCCCAGCTCGGAGTGCAAGACTCGTCACCGGGGCTGGCCCCCCTTCTCCCGAAGTTACGGGGGCATTTTGCCGAGTTCCTTAACCACAGTTCACCCGAACGCCTCGGTATTCTCTACCTGACCACCTGAGTCGGTTTGGGGTACGGGCCGCCATGAAACTCGCTAGAGGCTTTTCTCGACAGCATAGGATCATCCACTTCACCACAATCGGCTCGGCATCGGGTCTCAGACTATGTGTCACGCGGATTTGCCTACGTGACGTCCTACACCCTTACCCCGGGACAACCACCGCCCGGGCTGGACTACCTTCCTGCGTCACCCCATCGCTCACCTACTACCACCTTGGGCCGCCGGCTCCACCACTCCCCTTCACCCGAAGGATCCGGGGCGGCTTCACGGGCTTAGCATCAGAGGGTTCAGCGTTGGCGCTTCACAGCGGGTACGGGAATATCAACCCGTTGTCCATCGACTACGCCTGTCGGCCTCGCCTTAGGTCCCGACTTACCCTGGGCAGATCAGCTTGACCCAGGAACCCTTGGTCAATCGGCGCAAGAGTTTCCCACTCTTGTATCGCTACTCATGCCTGCATTCTCACTCGTGAACCGTCCACGACTCGATTCCTCGGCCGCTTCACCCGGCACACGACGCTCCCCTACCCATCACAGCGGGCGTTGGCCCTATTGCTGCAATGACACGACTTCGGTGGTGTGCTTGAGCCCCGCTACATTGTCGGCGCGGAATCACTTGACCAGTGAGCTATTACGCACTCTTTCAAGGGTGGCTGCTTCTAAGCCAACCTCCTGGTTGTCTCTGCGACTCCACATCCTTTCCCACTTAGCACACGCTTGGGGACCTTAGTCGGTGTTCTGGGCTGTTTCCCTCTCGACCATGGAGCTTATCCCCCACAGTCTCACTGCCGCGCTCTCACTTACCGGCATTCGGAGTTTGGCTAAGGTCAGTAACCCGGTGAGGCCCATCGCCTATCCAGTGCTCTACCTCCGGCAAGAAACACGCGACGCTGCACCTAAATGCATTTCGGGGAGAACCAGCTATCACGGAGTTTGATTGGCCTTTCACCCCTAACCACAGGTCATCCCCCAGGTTTTCAACCCTGGTGGGTTCGGTCCTCCACACGGTCTTACCCGCGCTTCAACCTGCCCATGGCTAGATCACTCCGCTTCGGGTCTTGGGCATGCAACTCGAACGCCCTATTCGGACTCGCTTTCGCTACGGCTACCCCACACGGGTTAACCTCGCTACACACCGCAAACTCGCAGGCTCATTCTTCAAAAGGCACGCAGTCACAGTCCGAAGACTGCCCCCACGGCTTGTAGGCACACGGTTTCAGGTACTATTTCACTCCGCTCCCGCGGTACTTTTCACCATTCCCTCACGGTACTATCCGCTATCGGTCACCAGGGAATATTTAGGCTTAGCGGGTGGTCCCGCCAGATTCACACGGGATTTCTCGGGCCCCGTGCTACTTGGGAAATAGGCAAGCAAGCCGCTGATGTTTCGTCTACGGGGGTCTTACCCTCTACGCCGGACCTTTCGCATGTCCTTCGACTACACCAACGGTTTCTGACTCGCCGACCGGCCGGCAGACCGGTCAAGCCCACTCCCACAACCCCGTCACGGCAACCCCTGCCGGGTCTCACACCATGACGGTTTGGCCTCATCCGGTTTCGCTCGCCACTACTCCCGGAATCACGGTTGTTTTCTCTTCCTGCGGGTACTGAGATGTTTCACTTCCCCGCGTTCCCTCCACATACCCTATGTGTTCAGGTATGGGTGACAGCCCATGACGACTGCCGGGTTTCCCCATTCGGACACCCCCGGATCAAAGCTCGGTTGACAGCTCCCCGGGGCCTATCGCGGCCTCCCACGTCCTTCATCGGTTCCTGGTGCCAAGGCATCCACCGTGCGCCCTTAAAAACTTGGCCACAGATGCTCGCGTCCACTGTGCAGTTCTCAAACAACGACCAGACACCCAAACTCCGACACTGCCAAGCAGCGCCCTCGCATGGGGCCGGCATCCACGAGGAAACCATCGTTCCCTCAGGACCCAACAGCGTGCCCGACCCACCCGGCGGTGATCCACGTTCCACGCCCCGAAGAGCAGTACTGGTGACCCCTTACCGTGTGTGCCGAATAGTCAACGTTCCACCCATGAGCGAGCACTCCGGAACACTCGTCCGAAGCTGCTGTGTGCTCCTTAGAAAGGAGGTGATCCAGCCGCACCTTCCGGTACGGCTACCTTGTTACGACTTCGTCCCAATCGCTGGTCCCACCTTCGACGGCTCCCTCCCAAGGGTTAGGCCACCGGCTTCGGGTGTTACCGACTTTCGTGACGTGACGGGCGGTGTGTACAAGGCCCGGGAACGTATTCACCGCAGCATGCTGATCTGCGATTACTAGCAACTCCAACTTCATGGGGTCGAGTTGCAGACCCCAATCCGAACTGAGACCGGCTTTTTGGGATTCGCTCCGCCTCGCGGCATCGCAGCCCTTTGTACCGGCCATTGTAGCACGTGTGCAGCCCAAGACATAAGGGGCATGATGATTTGACGTCGTCCCCACCTTCCTCCGAGTTGACCCCGGCAGTCTCCTGTGAGTCCCCGACATTACTCGCTGGCAACACAGAACAAGGGTTGCGCTCGTTGCGGGACTTAACCCAACATCTCACGACACGAGCTGACGACAACCATGCACCACCTGTACACCGACCACAAGGGGGCTGATATCTCTACCAGTTTCCGGCGTATGTCAAGCCTTGGTAAGGTTCTTCGCGTTGCGTCGAATTAAGCCACATGCTCCGCTGCTTGTGCGGGCCCCCGTCAATTCCTTTGAGTTTTAGCCTTGCGGCCGTACTCCCCAGGCGGGGAACTTAATGCGTTAGCTGCGGCACCGACGACGTGGAATGTCGCCAACACCTAGTTCCCAACGTTTACGGCGTGGACTACCAGGGTATCTAATCCTGTTCGCTCCCCACGCTTTCGCTCCTCAGCGTCAGTAATGGCCCAGAGATCCGCCTTCGCCACCGGTGTTCCTCCTGATATCTGCGCATTTCACCGCTACACCAGGAATTCCGATCTCCCCTACCACACTCCAGCCTGCCCGTATCGAATGCAGACCCGGGGTTAAGCCCCGGGCTTTCACATCCGACGCGACAGGCCGCCTACGAGCTCTTTACGCCCAATAATTCCGGACAACGCTCGCACCCTACGTATTACCGCGGCTGCTGGCACGTAGTTAGCCGGTGCTTCTTCTGCAGGTACCGTCACTTGCGCTTCTTCCCTGCTGAAAGAGGTTTACAACCCGAAGGCCGTCATCCCTCACGCGGCGTCGCTGCATCAGGCTTTCGCCCATTGTGCAATATTCCCCACTGCTGCCTCCCGTAGGAGTCTGGGCCGTGTCTCAGTCCCAGTGTGGCCGGTCGCCCTCTCAGGCCGGCTACCCGTCGTCGCCTTGGTAGGCCATTACCCCACCAACAAGCTGATAGGCCGCGGGCTCATCCTGCACCGCCGGAGCTTTCCACCCACCCCCATGCAGGGGCGGGTCGTATCCGGTATTAGACCCCGTTTCCAGGGCTTGTCCCAGAGTGCAGGGCAGATTGCCCACGTGTTACTCACCCGTTCGCCACTGATCCACCCCGAAGGGCTTCACCGTTCGACTTGCATGTGTTAAGCACGCCGCCAGCGTTCGTCCTGAGCCAGGATCAAACTCTCCGTGAATGATGACCCGTTATCGGGTGCACACTCGCGTTGAGCGGCACGGCAACCACCGGAATAGGGCGGTCCCGCGCACTGCGTCCTCGCTGTGTTATTTCCAAAGGAATCTCCAACCGATCCACACGGACCGGCCGGGGATGTCAACATATCTGGCGTTGACTTTTGGCACGCTGTTGAGTTCTCAAGGAACGGACACTTCCTTCGGACCGCCTTCCAGCGGACCCTCCGGGCGTTTCGCTCTTTCGTGTTTCCAGCTTATCAGAACGTTTACCGGCCGTTGACCGGATCTTTGCGTTCCCGACTTGCTGAGTTAACCATCGCGCCGTGGCGACTCGAGCAACGATAGCCGCTCCCCGGCCGAGCGCCTAATCGAGTCGCACCAGGGTCACCCGGTCGGCGTACCGGCCCTCCGTCGCACCGCGGCGCGCAGGCGATCGTCGGCAGTCGCCCGCATGCCGTAGAGTGCGCGCATCGGCGCAGAGGACTAGACCACTTGAGTCGGCTCGGGCCCGTCGTTACTGCGCCGACGGCCGGCGCGCGGCGGTTCGGTGCTGCCCGAGCAGGGCGCGTCCCCGCTCGGCCCACCCTGTCGTTACGCGCCGGTATGTCCGAAGTTGACATGATTTAGGCTTCAGCTGATGCCGACGCCGCTGCAACGCGGCCGCACGCGCTGTACTCCGCACCTGGGAGGCTCCACCATGACCACTGTGACCTCGCCGCTCGCCGGTCGGGCCGTCGGACTGGCCAATGTGCCGGACCCCGTCTTCGCCGGCGCGATGGTCGGGCCCGGCACCGCCATCGACCCGGTGCGCGAGCCCACCGAGGCGGTCGCGCCGGTGGACGGGCTCGTGGTCTCGATGCACCCGCACGCCTTCGTCGTCGTGGACGCGGACGGGCACGGCGTGCTGACCCACCTGGGCATCGACACGGTGCAGCTGAACGGCGAGGGCTTCGAGCTGCTCGTCGGCAAGGGCGACGAGGTCAAGCGGGGCCAGCCGGTGATCCGCTGGAACCCGGCCGCGGTCGAGGCCGCCGGAAAGTCGCCCATTTCGCCGATCGTCGCGCTGGAGGCCTCCTCGGAGGCGCTGTCCGGTGTCGCCGAGACCGGCGAGGTCGCCACCGGCGGCGAACTCTTCACCTGGAACTGACGTCCCGGGTGCGGACCGGCGGGACGGTGCGCACTCTGCAATCGGGAGCCCGAGCCTGGCCGGGTGAAAGGAAACTCAGAACGTGGAACCGATGCTTCGCGGCGTAGGGGTCAGCCACGGGGTCGCCATCGGCCCGGTGCGGCACATGGGGACGGCGGTACTGGAGCCCCCGGCGACGCAGATACCCAGCGAGGACGCCCCGCACGAGCAGGCGAGGGCGCAGGCCGCGGTCGACGCGGTCGCCGCCGACCTGATCGCGCGCGGCAACCTGGCCGGCGGTGAGGCGCAGGCCGTGCTCGAGGCGCAGGCGCTGATGGCGCAGGACCCTGAGCTGATGGCGGACGTCAGCCGTCGGATCGCCGTCGGCAGCAGTGCCGAGCGGGGCATCTACGACGCCTTCGCCGCCTACCGGGCGCTGCTCGCCTCGGCGGGCGACTACCTGGCCGGCCGGGTGGCCGACCTGGACGACGTCCGGAACCGGATCGTGGCCCGGCTGCTCGGTGTGCCGATGCCCGGCGTGCCGGACAGCGACGAGCCGTACGTGCTCTTCGCGCACGACCTCGCTCCGGCGGACACGGCGCTGCTGGACCCGACGCTGGTGCTGGGGTTCGTCACCGAGGAGGGCGGGCCGACCAGCCACAGCGCGATCCTGGCACGGGCGCTCGGGGTGCCGGCGGTCGTGGCGCTGCCCGGGGCCACCGGCGTGGCCGAGGGTGTCGTCGTCGCGGTCGACGGCAGCAGCGGCGAGGTGCTGGTGAACCCGTCGGACGACAAGCAGGAGGAGCTGCGCCGGCTGGCGGCCGAGCGGAAGGCGGCGCTGGCCGCGTCCTCCGGGCCCGGCCGGACCTCGGACGGGCACCTGGTGCCGCTGCTGGCGAACATCGGCGGCCCGGCGGACCTGCCGGCGGCGCTGGGGGCCGAGGCGGAGGGCGTCGGCCTGTTCCGCACCGAGTTCCTCTTCCTCGACGACTCGGCGAAGGCCCCGAGCGAGGAGAAGCAGTACGAGGCGTACCGGAAGGTGCTGGAGGCCTTCCCGGAGCGGCGGGTCGTCGTCCGGGTGCTGGACGCCGGTGCCGACAAGCCGCTCGACTTCCTGACGCCGGCGGACGAACCGAACCCGGCGCTCGGGGTGCGCGGGCTGCGGACGCTTCTTGAGCACCCGGAGGTGCTGGCGGCGCAGCTGCGGGCGCTGGCCAGGGCGGCCGAGGGGCTGCCGGTGCACCTGGAGGTCATGGCGCCGATGGTGGCCGACCGCCAGGATGCGAAGGCCTTCGCCGAGGCCTGCCGTGAGGCGGGGCTGCAGGCGAAGTTCGGTGCGATGGTGGAGATCCCGTCGGCGGCGCTGCGGTCGCGGTCGATCCTCCAGGAGGTGGAGTTCCTGTCGCTGGGGACGAACGACCTGGCGCAGTACACCTTCGCGGCGGACCGGCAGGTGGGTGCGCTGGCCCGGTTGCAGGACCCGTGGCAGCCGGCGCTGCTGGACCTGATCGCGCTGTCGGCCGAGGCCGCGCAGACGGTCGGCAAGAGCTGCGGGGTGTGCGGCGAGGCGGCATCCGACCCGCTGCTCGCCTGTGTGCTCACCGGGCTCGGGGTGACGAGCCTGTCGATGGGTGCCGCGTCGATCCCTTATGTGCGGACGGCGCTGGCCAAGTACACGCTGGCGCAGTGCCGGCGGGCCGCTGCGGCGGCGCGGGCTGCGGACAACGCGGCCGACGCGCGGGCGGCGGCGCACCAGGTGCTGTCCGGCGAGTAGGCGCCCCGGGGCAGGGCCGGGGCCGCAGGGGCGCTTCCACCGTGGGGGTTGGAAGCGCCCCTGCTCGCATGTCCGGGGTCGGACGGCGACGGTCGGCGGGGCGGGCTCAGCTGCGGCGCTCGGCGCCCAGGCGCTCGAAGAACCGCAGGTGGTCGAGGTTGTCGACCGAGCCGGGGTTGACCGCCTTCTCCAGCGGGGTGCCCGACAGCAGCCGCTTGACCGGGACCTCGATCCGCTTGCCGGTGAGGGTGTGCGGAAGGCCGTGGACGGCGATGATCTCGTCCGGGACGTGGCGGGGCGAGAGCTGGGTGCGGAGCTCGGTGCGGACACGGGCGCGCAGCGAGTCGTCGAGGTCCGCGCCGGGGGCGAGGACGACGAAGAGCGGCATCCAGTACCCGCCGTCGGGCTCCTCGACGCCGATGACCAGGGACTCGGCGATCTCGGGGAGGCGTTCGACGACCTCGTAGATGTCGGAGGAGCCCATCCGGACGCCCTGGCGGTTGAGCGTGGAGTCGGAGCGGCCGTGGATGATCACCGTGCCGCGGGAGGTGACGGTGATCCAGTCGCCGTGGCGCCAGACGCCCGGGTACATGTCGAAGTAGCTGTCCCGGTAGCGGGTGCCGTCGGGGTCGTTCCAGAAGCCGATGGGCATGGAGGGCAGCGGCTTGGTGACGACGAGCTCGCCGACCTGGTCGGTGAGGGGGTGGCCCTGGACGTCCCAGGACTCGACGGCGGCGCCGAGGCAGGGGGCCTGGATCTCGCCGAGGTGGACGGGGAGGGTGGGGACGCCGCCGACGAAGCAGCTGCAGACGTCGGTGCCGCCGCTGACGGAGGCGAGCCAGACGTCCTGCTTGACCTCGTCGTAGATCCACTGGAAGCCGTCGGGCGGCAGCGGGGAGCCGGTGGTGCCGATGCAGCGGACGGCGGAGAGGTCGAGGTCGCGGCCGGGGTGGAGGCCGGCCTTGCGGCTGGCGATCACGTAGGCGGCGGAGGTGCCGAGGACGGTGGCGCGGGTGCGGGCGGCGACGGACCAGAGGGCGCCGGTGTCGGGGTGGCCGGGGCTGCCGTCGTAGGTGACGATCGTGGACCCGACGAGGAGGCCGGCGACGAGGAAGTTCCACATCATCCAGCCGGTGGAGGTGTACCAGAGGAAGCGGTCCTCGGGGCCGAGGTCGAGGTGGAGCGAGGCCTGCTTGAGGTGCTCGACGAGGATGCCGCCCTGGCTCTGCACGATGGCCTTGGGCAGGCCGGTGGTGCCGGAGGAGTAGAGGACCCAGAGCGGGTGGTCGAAGGGGACCGGCTCGAAGACGGGCTCGGTGTCGCCGGCGACGAGCTCCGCCCAGTCGAGGGCGCCGTCGGGGGCCGGGCCGCCGAGCAGCGGGATGTGGACGACGGTGCGCAGCGAGGGGAGTTCGCGGCGGAGCTCGGCGACGACCTCGGTGCGGTCGTGGTCCTTGCCGCCGTAGTGGTAGCCGTCGATGGCGAAGAGGACGGTCGGCTCGATCTGCTGGAGGCGGTCGAGGACACTGCGGGCGCCAAAGTCGGGGGCGCAGGACGTCCAGACGGCGCCGACGGCGGCGGTGGCGAGGAGGGCGACGACGGCCTGCGGGATGTTCGGCAGGTAGGCGCCGACGCGGTCGCCGGGGCGGACGCCCTGGGCGCGGAGGGCGGCGGCGAGCGAGCCGACCTGGCGGCGGAGCTCGGCCCAGGTGAGGGCGGCGGGATGCTCGGTGGTCTCGTCCAGGTGGAGGATCGCGGGCGTGTCGGCCCGGTCGGCGTCCTCGGCGGCGCGGAGCGCGTGCTCGGCGTAGTTGAGGCGGGCACCGGGGAACCAGCGGGCGCCGGGCATGGCCTGGTCGGCGAGGACGGCCTCGGGGGCCGTGGTGAAGCGGACGTCGAACCACTCGGTGACCGCTGTCCAGAAGCGCTCGAGGTCGGCGGTCGACCAGGCGTGCAGGGCGGCGTAGCGGGCGGCGGCCTGCTCGTCGTCGGCGGCCGGGGCGAGCGGGGCCGCGGGGGCGTCGTGGTGCTCGGCGGCCCAGGCCTGGAAGGCGACGATCCGGGCGGCTGCGGCGCGGGCCGGGTCGGGGCGCCAGAGCGGTCGGCCTTCGGGTGGGGTGCTCACGGTGGTGGTCTCCCGGGGTGGGGCGCCCCCGCCGAGGGCCGGGGCGGTGGGCGGGGCTGCTTGTGGCGGGCCGCCCGCGTGGTGGCTGACGAGCAGACCTTGCCATGTGATCGTCGGGCGCGCCAGGGCCCCCGGGCGGGGGCGGGGCCCGGCCGCGGCGGCGTGGTCTCAGGCGAGGTGGGCGTAGTCGCCGTTGAACCAGGCGTGGGCCACTCGGGTGTGGAAGGGGAAGGCCAGCCGGGAGGCGGTGGGCATGAACTGCCAGCCCTCGGTCTCGGTGGTGGGGACGGAGGGCGGGAGCTCCTCGATGCGGCGGGCGGGGAGCATGCCGAAGAGGCAGAGGAAGCCGCCGGCGGTGTCGGAGTCGGTGGCGACCAGGGCGACCCGGGTGTGGTCGGCCTCGATGCCGGTCTCCTCGCGGAGCTCGCGCACGCAGGCCTGCTGCCAGCTCTCCCCGTAGTCGATGTAGCCGCCGGGGAGGGCGAGCTCGCCGTAGCCGGGCTCGATGGTGCGGCGGATGACCACCAGGCCGTTGGACTCGGGGGCGACGACGGGGAGGAGGGTGACGACCACGGGCAGCGGGTTGCGGTAGCTGATCTCGTTGCAGCCGGGGCAGGTGCGGGGCCACCCGACGGTGCCGGGGCTGTAGGGGGCGCCGCACCAGTGGCAGTGCGAGCCGGGGCCGTAGGTCGTCCGGTCGGCCTGGTGTGTGGTCATGGGGTGGATGGTACTGCGGCGGGCGGGGCGTCGGCGGTGGTGTTTCTGACGGGCTGTCGGGCCGTGGGACTCGATCAGCACGGGTGTGCGGAGGCGGTCGGCGACGGCGTCGGACCAGGCCTGCGGGTCGCGGCCCGGGTCGGTGAGGCGGCCGGGGCGGGCGCGGCCGAGGGCCTCGGTGAGGCGGGCCTGGGCGTCGAGGTCGCCCGGGCTGCCGCTGGTGACGGCGTGCAGCGGTGCGCCGTCGAGTTCGTAGCCGTCGCAGAGGCGCAGGCCGGGGTGGCGGGCGGCGGTGTCGAGGTGGGTGAGGGCGAGCGCGTCGGCGCCGCCGGCGGCGGTCAGGGCGTAGCGGTGGGCGAGGGTGTCGAAGTGTCCGGTGCGGAAGGCTCCCTGCCAGCGGCCGGTGGTGTTGTGCGGCTCGGCGAGGTCGAGGGTCTTGTCCTCGGTGGGCAGCGGGCCGGGGCCGTGCCGGGTGGTGTAGGTGCGCAGGACGCCGAGGCGGAGGGCGGCGGCGGGCCGGCCTGCCTCGGCGAGGAGGGTCTCGGCGTTGGCGAAGGTGGTGGTGGACCAGGTGGTGTAGGGGTGGAAGCCGTGCCGTTCGTCGAGCAGGACGCCTTGGGCGCCTTCGAACACCACGGGGCCGCTGCGCAGCAGGCGGGTGAGCTCCTCGGGGCCGGTGAGGCGGACGCGGGAGGCGAAGGCGGTGAAGGCCTCGGCGCAGTCGGCGGGCGGCGGGGCGGGCACGGCGGCGGGGGCGAGGCCGAGCTCGTCGGCGAGGCGGTCGCGGAGCAGGGTGAGGCGGCGGCGGAGGCGGGCGGGGCGGGTGCAGTCGTCGGCGGTGGGTGCGTCCTCGGGGTGGTCGAGGGCGTAGCGGGCGGTTTCGCCGATGCCGATGCCGCAGGAGCCGTGGCGGGCGGTGCCGCGGCGCTGCTCGCGGATGCGGTTGGCGGCGGCGTGGTACGGGGTGGTCAGCAGGGCGCGGCGGTCGACGGTGAGCAGGGCCAGCGGGTCGGGCACGCCGAGGGTGGCGAGGTGGCGGGCCTCGGCGGCGAGGGCGAGCGGGTCGACCAGCATGAAACGGGAGAGGTGGGTGGGGACGCCGGCGAGGGTGCCGGAGCCGAACTGGGCGAAGGTGTGGTGCCGGCCGTCGTCGGTGACGACGTTGTGGGCGGCCTGGGCTCCGCCGTTGAAGCGGACGACGGCGCGGGCGGGTCGGGCGGTGTCGGGGCCGAGCGGTCCGCGGCAGAGGTGGTCGACGACGGTGCCCTTGCCGGCGTCGCCGAAGCCGAGGTCGCAGACGATGACGTGTCCGTCGGTGAGGGGCTCGGTCACGGCGGTGCCTGTTCTGTCGGTGGTGCGGCGGGGTGGGTGGGCGCCGGGTGCCGGCCCCGGGGTGGGGCCGGCGCGGTCTGCAGGCTGCGGCAGTACGGCGGAGGCGGAGCGGTCGGAGGCGGGGTCGGTCAGAGGCGGGTGGTGCCGGTGGCCGAGCGGTCCGCGGGGTCGAGCAGGGCGGCGCCGGGGACGGCGGCCTCGCGGCTGTGCCGGGCGAGGCCGTCGAGGGCCTTGCCGACGCTGGCGACGGCGCCGGAGCCGATGTCGGTGAGGTCGTCGAGCCCCTCCTGGAGGTCGATGGCCTCCTCGCCCAGGCCGATGGTGAGGGCGATGGTCTCGCAGACCGCGTCGAGGTCGTCGAGCTCGATGACGTGCTGGCCGAGCAGCTTGCGCCAGGTGCCGAGGACTTCGGCGTTGCCGGCGTAGGCGGTGCCGGCCGGGAGGATGAAGTACACGTGGTAGAGCTCCCGGAGCTCGGCGAGGATCGTGCTGACCGGGATGTCCTCGGAGACGGTCTCGCCGAGGACGGCCCTGATCTCCCGGGCCTTGACCTTGCCGTAGGGGAGTTCGTCGCCGATCAGGAAGAGGTACCCCTTGCGGCCGCGGCGCTCGACGCAGTCCAGCGCGGTGTGCCGGGCCATGGCGTACATGGCGAGCTCGTAGGACTCGGTCATCTGCCCGCCGCCACCGCCCTCGAGCAGGATGTTGCCGAGGTTGTCGTCCATCCGGTTGTCGGACTCGAACTGGCCGAGCTGGAGGGGGACGCGGTCGCAGGTGGCGTCGCCGACGGCGCCGAAGAGGATCTGCGGGTGCTCGGTGTACCCCTTGCGCAGGAGCAGGCCGAACAGCTCGGGGAGCTTGGTCTGCAGGACGCGCGGGACGGTCTGCATGGAGCCGGTGACGTCGAACAGGACGGCGATGGCGAGCGAGGTGGGGTGCTCGTCGGAGTCCCGGCTCTCGCGGAGGGTGAGGCCGTGCGGGTCGAGGGTGGGGTGGGCCTTCCAGTCGGAGCGGGCGCCGCGGGTGGTGGCGTCGCTGTAGGCGAAGGCGCTGGCGCCGGTGCCGGCACGGTAGTGCGCGGCGGCGTCGTAGACGTCGGTGGACCAGGAACCGCTTCCCATCGGGGCCTCCTCAGGCAGTGGGTGGCAGGTGGAACGGCCGGAAGGTGCGCGGGCCGTAGAGGGCGTGGAGCAGCTCGTCGAGCTCGGCGAGGAGCTTCCAGGCGTTGTGCGGTCGGCGGGGCTCGGCGGGCAGGGTGCAGCCGGCGATGAAGGCGCGGATCTGCTTGGGCGCCCGGCCGCCCATGAGCAGCTCGATGCAGCGGGTGGCGAGGTGGATGTCGGTGGCCTCGGTGACAGCCTGTCGGGCCGGGACCTCCGGCGGGTAGAGCGCGCGGTGGCGCTCGACCAGAGCGGGCGCGGGAGCGGGTGCGCCGGTGCCGGCGTAGCACCAGTCGACAAGGACCAGGCCGTGCTCGGCGGGGTGGACGAGGACGTGCTCCGGCAGGACGGCGCCGTGGCGGACGCCGGCCCGGTGGGCGTACCCGAGGGCGACCAGCAGGCGGCGCCAGATCCAGGCGGCGTCGCGCGGGTCGATGCCGTCGGGGTAGGCCTGCAGGACGTCGGTGAGCGGCCGCAGGCCGCTCTGCCGGACCAGGGCGTTGACCTGGCGCGGTTCGGCGGCCGGGTCCGTGGCGTCCTGGTGGCCGAAGGACTCCAGGAGGGCCGGTGCGTAGGCGTGGAAGCGGCGGTCGCCGTGGCGGGCGAGCCGGGTGAGGGCGGCGGCCTCGCGCTCCATCAGGTCGTTGTCGGCGGCGCTGCGCGGGATCTTCAGCAGGACCCGGGCACCGGACGTGGTGGTGGCGGTGCGCAGGACGGCGATGTCGCCCGTCGCGGCGACCGGGCCGAGCCGGTAGGTGTGCCGGGCGGTGCGCAGCTCGTCCGCGGCGCCGTCGGCCGGCCCGTTGTGCTGCTCCCAGAGCCGGCCGAGGGCGACGAAGGCGGTGGTGGCGCGGGCGCGGTGGGCCTCGGGTGCGGTGTCGGGGTGCAGGAGGCGGGCGAGGCGGCGGTACCGGCGGGCGGCGTCGGCCGTGTCGGCGGGGAAGAGGTCGGCCGGGGCGGCGGCGCCGAGGACGGCGGCGAGGGCCTCGGTGAAGGTGCGCGGGGTGGTGCGCGGCCGGTCCGCGCGCGGCGCGGTCACCGGATGCCGTCCTCGTGCGAGGGGCGCAGCAGCGGCGGGTGGAGCAGCCGGGCGTCGCCTGCCTGGTAGGTGCGGGCGCGGGGGCCGCCGCGGGGGCCGCCGCGCTCGGTGGTGGCACCGGTGGACTCGACGAAGCCGGGCACGGAGAGCACCTTGCGGTGGAAGTTGCCGGCGTGCAGGCGCTCGCCCCAGACGGCCTCGTAGACGGCGCGCAGCTCGGGGATGGTGAAGTCGTGCCGGAGGAAGGCGGTGGCGAGCGGGCTGTACTCGATCTTGGCGCGGGCGCGGTCGAGGCCGTCGGCGAGGATCGTGGCGTGGTCGAAGGCGAGGCGGATGCCGGGCTGCCCGCCGACGCCACCCCCGTGGGTGTCGGCGGGCGGCCCGGCGGTCTCGGGGGTGGTGAGGTCGAGGGTGGCGACGGGGTGCCAGGCGGCGGCCGCCGCGTCGGTGCCGGCCTGCGGGTCGGGCAGGTCGGGGGCGAAGGCGAGGTAGGCGACGGAGACCACGTGCATCCGGGGGTCGCGCTCGGGGGCGCCGTAGCTGCCGAGCTGTTCGAGGTGGATGCGGCTGAGGGCGGCGGCAGCCTCCAGGGTGCCCTCGAGGCCGGTCTCCTCGGCGAGTTCGCGGACGGCGGCGCCGGGGAGGTCCTCCTCGCCGGCGCGCAGGAAGCCGCCGGGCAGGGCCCAACAGCCCTGGTAGGGCGGCTCGCCGCGCTCGACGAGCAGCACGTTGAGCTCACCGGCCCGGAGGGTGAGGGCGACGACGTCGACGGTGACGGCGACGGGGGTGAAGGCGCGCGGGTCGTAGGCCGCGAGCCAGGCGTGCTCGCCCCCGCCCGCAGCCTCGCCGGGGCGCCCGGTGTCGCTGTCGCCTGCCATGTCCGTACCTGCCTTCGGTGGGTGCCGCGCCGTCGAACCGTCGGAGCGGCGCCTCGGGGAGTCGTTCTCGATGTGAGAAGAACGTAGCGCAGCAGGGTGACGACCGCCAGCCAATTTCGATCACTCGTACGGGTGGATCGCCCCGCCTGCGGCCCGCGGGGCCGGGTCGCGGGCCGATCCGCGCCCCGGGCCTCCGCAGCGGCCCCGGCCGCTCTACAGTTCAGGCATCCGCGCCGACCACCGCAGCAGGAGCCGGCCCGCGCCGCAGGAGGTGTCCCGTGCCCGCCGCTCCCCCGCCCGCCTCGCCGGGCGCCCGTCCGGCCCGCCCGGACTTCGCCGCGGCCCTGGCGGCCGGGCCGCTGGTGCTGGACGGCGGCCTGTCGAACCAGCTCGCCGACGCCGGGCACGACCTCTCCGACGCGCTCTGGTCGGCCCGTCTGCTGGCGGACGACCCCGGGGCGGTCACCGCCGCGCACCTGGGGTACTTCCGGGCCGGCGCCCAGGTGGCGATCACCGGCAGCTACCAGGCCTCGTTCGAGGGCTTCGCGCGCCGCGGCCTCGGCCGGGCCGAGGCGGAGCGGCTGCTGGCACTGAGCGTGCGGCTGGCCCGGGAGGCGGCGCGGCGGGCGGAGGCGGAGGGCGCCGCGGGCCCGCTGTTCGTGGCGGCCTCGGTGGGCCCGTACGGGGCGGTGCTCGCGGACGGTTCCGAGTACCGCGGCCGGTACGGGCTGAGCGCGGCCGAGCTGGAGCGCTTCCACCGGCCGCGGCTGGAGGTGCTGGCGGCGGCCGGCCCGGACGTGCTCGCCATGGAGACCGTGCCGGACGCGGTGGAGGCGGAGGCGCTGCTGCGCGCCGTCCGGGGCCTGGGGGTGCCGGCCTGGCTGTCGTTCGGCGCGGCCGGGGACCGGACGCGGGCCGGGCAGCCGCTGGCGGAGGCGCTGGCGATGGCCGCGGACGTGGACGAGGTGGTGGCGGTGGGGGTCAACTGCTGCACGCCGGCCGACGCGGACCGGGCGGTGCCGCTCGCGGCCCGGGCGGCCGGCAAGCCGGTGGTGGTGTACCCCAACAGCGGCGAGGAGTGGGACGCCGCGGCGCGCGGCTGGCGCGGCGAGCCGACCTTCCGGGCGTCCCGGGTGGCCGGCTGGCTGGCGGACGGGGCGCGGCTGGTCGGCGGCTGCTGCCGGGTCGGCGAGCGGGAGATCGCGGGGCTCGCCCGGGCCGTGCGCGGGGGCGGGTGACCGGGTCGCGTGCGGTGCGGAGTGATCGGAAAGGTGCGCGTCCGGCCGTCGGCCTGGCAGACTCGTGCCGTCAACACTTCGGTCGACAATGTCGACCGCCTGTCAGGGGAGGTAGCCAATGCCCGGCCCGATCCAGTCGCTCTCCCGGGCCGCCGCGATCATGCGCCTGCTGGCCGGCGGTGAGCGCCGACTCGGGCTGTCCGAGGTCGCGACCGCCCTCGACCTGGCCAAGGGCACCGCGCACGGCATCCTGCGCACGCTGCAGCAGGAGGGCTTCGTCGAGCAGGACCCGGAGAGCGGGAAGTACCAGCTGGGCGCCGAGCTGCTCCGGCTCGGCCAGAGCTACCTCGACGTGCACGAGCTGCGGGCGCGCGCCCTGGTGTGGGCCGACGACCTGGCCCGGGCCAGCGGCGAGACGGTCTACCTGGGCGTGCTGCACCAGCAGGGCGTGCTGATCGTGCACCACGTCTTCCGCCCCGACGACACCCGGCAGGTGCTGGAGGTCGGCTCGATGCAGCCGCTGCACTCCACCGCGCTGGGCAAGGTGCTGCTGGCGTACGACCCGGTGGCGCGCGGGCAGCTGGGCGACGGGCCGCTCGAGTCCTACACGCTCCGCACGCTGACCGACCCGGCGGACGTGGACGCCGAGTGCGCGCTGATCCGCGAGCGGGGCTGGGCCGACTCGATCGAGGAGACCTGGGAGGGCGTGGCCTCGATCGGCGCGCTGATCCAGGACCGGCGGCGCAATCCGGTGGGCGCGGTCTGCGTCAGCGGGCCGGTGGAGACGGTCACCGAGGACGGCTTCGTGAAGCCGGGCCTGGTGGCGTCGGTGCGCAGCGCCGCCCGGGCCATCTCCCGGGACCTGGGCGCCGGCCGGTTCTGACCGGCCCCGGGGCCCCTGGAGGCCCCTGAGGACACCCGCGCAGGGCGCGGACGGGCACAGCCCCGTCCGCGCCCTTTTCGCATGCCCGGGGACGGTGCGGTTCGCCCGTTCCGCCGACTGCCCGGGTCGTCCGGCGCGTCCCGGTGACCCCGTCCGTCACAGGTGCGTAACCCTGCCTTGACGTGGAGGGTGGCCGCGGTGGAAGCTTCCGCATAACGGTCGACATTGTCGAACGGCGGCCGGGAGATCCGCTCCCACTGCGCTCACCCGCACCGGATCGCCCGGCCCACCTGCCCCCACCCGCACCTCCGGGCCACCAGGACAAGGGAGTCTCTGTGTCCGCTTTCTCCAACGGCGACATCTTCGTCGGCGAAACCCTCGGCACCGCCGCTCTGATTCTGCTCGGCGGCGGCGTCTGCGCCGCGGTCACGCTCAAGAAGTCGAAGGCGATCAACGCCGGCTGGCTCGCCATCACCTTCGGCTGGGGCTTCGCGGTCCTCATCGCCGCCTACATGTCGGCCCCCAAGTCCGGCGCCCACCTCAACCCCGCGGTCACCCTGGCCATCGCCGCCGACACCGGCGACTGGAGCAAGGTCCCGCTGTACATCGGCTCCCAGATGCTCGGCGCGTTCATCGGTGCCCTCCTGGTGTGGGTCACCTACCTCGGCCAGTTCCAGGCCAACGAGGACCCCACCCTCGGCATCTTCTCGACCGGTCCGGAGATCCGGAACCCGATCCAGAACATGCTCACCGAGATCATCGGCACCTTCGTGCTCTGCCTCGCCATCCTCACCCAGGGCCTGAACAAGGGCCTCGGCCTCTCCGGCACCGGCATCCTGATCGTTGCGTTCACCGTCGTCGGCATCGGCCTCTCGCTCGGCGGCCCGACCGGCTACGCGATCAACCCGGCCCGCGACCTCGGCCCGCGCATCGCCCACGCCCTGCTGCCCATCCCCCACAAGGGCAGCTCGGACTGGTCGTACGCGTGGATTCCGGTGGCCGGCCCGGCCATCGGCGGCCTGCTGGCCGGCGGTTTCTACCACATCGTCTTCTGAGCCCGACCGGGGTTTGCCCGGCACCCGCCCACGGGGACTGACCCCACGTCAGGCCTGCCCGTCCCTGAATCCCTCATCCAGATCCGAGGACCCCATGACTTCTGGCACCACGCCCACCGGGAACTACATCGCCGCGATCGACCAGGGCACCACGTCCAGCCGCTGCATCATCTTCGGCGCCGACGGCCGGATCGTCGCCGTCGACCAGCAGGAGCACTCGCAGATCTTCCCGCAGCCTGGCTGGGTCGAGCACGACGCCGCCGAGATCTGGACCCGCGTCCAGTCGGTGATCCGCGGGGCCCTCGAGAAGGCCGGCCTCACCAAGGACGACATCCGCGCCATCGGCATCACCAACCAGCGCGAGACCACCGTCCTGTGGGACAAGAACACCGGCGAGCCCGTCCACAACGCGCTGGTCTGGCAGGACACCCGCACCGAGGCGCTCTGCCGCGAGCTCGGCCGCAACGTCGGCCAGGACCGCTACCGCCGCGAGACCGGCCTCCCGCTGGCCAGCTACTTCGCCGGCCCGAAGATCCGCTGGCTGCTGGACAACGTCGAGGGCCTGCGCGAGCGCGCCGAGGCCGGCGAGATCCTCTTCGGCACCATGGACACCTGGGTCATCTGGAACCTGACCGGCGGTGTCAACGGCGGCAAGCACGTCACCGACGTGACCAACGCCAGCCGCACCATGCTGATGAACCTCCACACGCTGGAGTGGGACGAGAAGATCGCCGAGTCCATGGACGTGCCGCTGGCCGTCCTCCCGGAGATCCGCTCCTCCGCCGAGGTCTACGGCCACGCGATCGGCGACCTGGAGGGCGTGCCCGTCGCCTCCGCGCTCGGCGACCAGCAGGCCGCGCTGTTCGGCCAGACCTGCTTCGACGAGGGCGAGGCCAAGTCGACCTACGGCACCGGCACCTTCCTGCTGCTGAACACCGGCGAGAAGGTCGTCAACTCCTACCACGGCCTGCTGACCACGGTCGGCTACCGGATCGGCGACCAGAAGCCGGTCTACGCCCTGGAGGGCTCGATCGCCGTCACCGGTTCGCTGGTGCAGTGGCTGCGCGACCAGCTCGGCATCATCTCCACCGCGGCCGAGATCGAGACCCTGGCCTCCACCGTCGAGGACAACGGCGGCGCCTACTTCGTCCCGGCGTTCTCCGGCCTGTTCGCCCCGTACTGGCGCTCCGACGCCCGCGGTGTGATCGCCGGCCTGACCCGGTACGTGACCAAGGGCCACCTGGCCCGGGCCGTCCTGGAGGCCACCGCCTGGCAGACCCGCGAGGTCGTCGACGCCATGCAGAAGGACTCCGGCGTCGAGCTCACCGCCCTCAAGGTCGACGGCGGCATGACCTCCAACAACCTGCTGATGCAGAACATCGCCGACGTCCTCGACGCCCCCGTCGAGCGCCCCTACGTCGCCGAGACCACGGCGCTGGGCGCGGCCTACGCGGCCGGCCTCGCGGTCGGCTTCTGGAGCGACCTCGACACGCTGCGCGCCAACTGGCACCGCGCCGCCGAGTGGACCCCCCGCATGGACGAGGCCACCCGCGAGCGCGAGTACAAGAAGTGGCTCAAGGCCGTGGAGCGCACCATGGGCTGGGTCGAGGAGGACGAGCAGAGCTGACGGACCAGCCGGCCGGGGCAGCGCCGCCCCGGCCGGCCTTCGTGACGTTCCGGCCCGCCGCACCGGGCCGGCCACGGTCTCCCGGCGGAGACCGCACCGCACACCCGAGAGGAGACACGGCAGCCCGACCAGGCCGCCGTACACACACCATGGCAACCATTCCGACTCTGGGCGCCGGCTTCACCACCGGCCGCACCGCCTCCCGCGCCGAGACCCGCGAGCTGCTCGGCAAGGCCACCTACGACCTGCTGGTGATCGGCGGCGGCATCCTCGGCACCGCAACCGCCTGGACGGCGGCGCAGGCGGGTCTCAAGGTCGCCATGGTGGACGCGGGCGACTTCGCCGGGGCCACCTCCAGCGCCTCCTCCAAGCTCGTCCACGGCGGCCTGCGCTACCTGCAGACCGGCGCGGTCAAGCTCGTCGCCGAGAACCACAAGGAACGCCGCGCGCTCGCCACCGACGTCGCCCCGCACCTGGTCAACCCGCTGACCTTCTTCGTGCCGGTCTACAAGGGCGGCCCGCACAGCGCGCCCAAGCTCGGCGCCGGCGTCTTCCTCTACTCGGCGCTCTCCGCCTTCCGCGACGGCATGGGCCGGGTCTCCACCGCCGCGCACGCCGCCCAGCAGGTGCCGGCGCTGCGCACCGAGGGCCTGCGCTCGGTCGCCGTCTACGGCGACCACCAGATGAACGACTCCCGGGTCGCCGTGATGACCGTCCGCGCCGCCGTCGAGTCCGGCGCCGTGGTGCTCAACCACGCCGAGGTCACCGGCCTGCGCTTCACCGGCGGCCGGGTCTCCGGCGCCGAGCTGCGCGACCGCCTGGACGGCACCGAGTTCGGCGTCTCCGCCCGCCTGGTGCTCAACGCTACCGGCCCGTGGGTCGACCACCTGCGGAAGATGGAGGACGCGGGCGCCGCCCCGTCCATCCGCCTCTCCAAGGGCGCACACGTCGTCGTCAAGCGCCGCACCCCGTGGCGCGCCGCGCTGACCATCCCGATCGACAAGTACCGCGTGTCCTTCGCGATCCCGTGGGAGGACCACGTCCTGCTCGGCACCACGGACGAGGAGTACACCGGCGACCCGCTGGACGTCCGCGCCACCGAGGCCGACATCGACCAGATCATGGACGAGGCCGGCCACGCCATCCGCGACGAGCACCTCGACCGCGACCTCATCACCTACGCCTTCGCCGGCCTGCGGGTGCTGCCCGGCGGCCCCGGCGACACCGCCGCCGCCAAGCGCGAGACCGTCGTCACCGAGGGCCGCGGCGGCATGCTGTCGGTCGCCGGCGGCAAGTGGACCACCTACCGGCACATCGGCCGCGCCGTGCTGGAGAAGCTCAAGCACGTGCCCGGCACCGGCCTCGCCGAGGACATGTCGCCCTTCCCGGCGACCGTGCCGCTGCCCGGCGTCGGCGCGCCGAACGCCGTCGCGCACCGCCTGCTGGTCGACCGCGAGCCCGGCTCGCGCATGGAGCCGCTGGTCGCCAAGCACCTGGCCAGCCACTACGGCACGCTCTCCTTCGACATCGCCCACCTGATCGCCGAGAACCCGGACCTCGGCGCCCCGATCCACCCGGACGGCCCGGACGTCTGGGCGCAGGTCGCGTACGCCACCGACAACGAGTGGGCGTACACCGTCGACGACGTGCTGCGGCGCCGCACCACCATGACGGTGCGCGGCCTGGACACGCCGGAGGTGCGGAAGCAGGTCGAGGCCTTCCTCGCGAAGCGTGGAAAGAAGTAATAGGCACAGCCTCGCGAAGCGTGGGAAGTAATAAGCACAGCCTCGCGAAAAGCGTTCGCCCCCTTCACCGCCCGGCGCCTAGCGTCGGTGCGGGAAGGGGGCGATGTGCATGGTGCGCAGGACGCCGCGGGAGAAGAAGCGGCTGAGCTACCTGAAGGACCGGCGGAACGCCTACGGCGAGAACGACAAGAGCTCGCGGACGAGCATCCGTCTCCGCAAGCGGGCGGTGAACAGTGCCAACCGCCGGCTGCAGCGGACGGTGCTGGCGACGCTGAACGGCCGCCCGGTCGGGGACCGGGCGGCCGAGGTGGCGGAGCGGGCGGCCGGCCGCCGTCCGAAGCGGTGGCGCAAGGTGCCGGACGCGCCGCTCGGGGAGCTGCTGGCCCGTCGGGCCGAACGGGCCCGCTGACCGCTCCGGTGTGTTCGGCGGCGAGCGCTAGACGATCAGGCTGAGCGGGAGGATCAGGGCGATCGCCACGACGGAGATGATCGTCTCCATGACCGACCAGGACTTCACGGTCTGACCGACGCTCATCCCGAAGTACTCCTTGACCAGCCAGAAGCCGGCGTCGTTGACGTGGGAGAAGAAGAGCGAGCCGGCGCCGATCGCGAGGACCAGCAGGGCGGAGTGGCTGCTCGACATGCCGGCGGCCAGCGGGGCGACGATGCCGGCGGCGGTGATGGTCGCGACCGTGGCGGAGCCGGTGGCCAGGCGGATCAGGACGGCGATCAGCCAGCCGAGCAGCAGGGCGGAGACGTGCCAGTCGGTGGCCCAGTCGCTGACGGCCTGGCCGACGCCGACGTCGATCAGGGTCTGCTTGAAGCCGCCGCCGGCGCCGACGATGAAGACGATGCCGGCGATCGGGCCGAGCGAGCCGGCGACGGTGTCGGAGATCCGCTGCTTGTCGAAGCCGGCCGCGCGGCCGAGGGTGACCATGCCGAGCAGGGTCGCGGCGAGCAGGGCGATCAGCGGCGAGCCGATGAAGTCGAAGACCCGCTGGATTCCGGCCTTCGGGTCGTCGACCACCACGTCGACCAGTGCCTTGCCGAGCATCAGCACGACCGGCAGCAGGATGGTGGCGAGCACGGCGCCGAACCGCGGGGCGTGCTCGGGGCGGACGGCCGTGGGCAGCGCCGTACGGGTGGCGGTGGCCGTCCCGGAGCCGGTGCCTGCCGGGGTGGTCCCGCCGTGCGGGGTGCCGTCCCCGGCGGCGGCGGGCCCGTCGGCGTCGGAGCCGGGGGCGGCGTCGGAGCCCGGTGCGGCGGGCACCGCGAGCGGGCCGACCCAGCGCTGGGCGATCCGGCCGAAGAGCGGGCCGGCGACGATCAGCGTGGGGACGGCGATCAGCAGGCCGAAGGCGAGGGTGACGCCGAGGTCGGCCTTGAGCGCGTCCACGGCGACCAGCGGGCCGGGGTGCGGGGGCACCAGGCCGTGCAGGACGGAGAGCCCGGCGAGGGCGGGGATGCCGATCCGCATCAGCGGGACGTTGCCGCGGCGGGCGACCAGCAGCACGATCGGGATCAGCAGGACGACGCCGACCTCGAAGAAGAGCGGCAGGCCCAGCACGGCCGCGATCAGGGCCATCGCCCAGGGCAGCCCGCGCCTGCCCGTGCGGGCCAGCACGGTGTCGGCGATGGTGTTGGCGCCGCCCGAGTCGGCGAGCAGCTTGCCGAGCATCGCGCCGAGGCCGATGAGCAGGCCGACGCCGGCGACGGTGCTGCCGAACCCGGTGGCGAAGCTGGTGAGCAGCTTGTCGAAGGGGGCGGCGGCGACGGCCGCGAGCAGGCCGGAGCCGAGCAGGAGCGCCAGGAAGGGGTGCAGCTTCAGCTTGGTGATCAGCAGCACGATGGCGCCGATGCTGAGCAGCACCGCGATGAGCAGTCTGCCGTTGCTGTCGGTGTGCGGCAGGGCCGGTGCGGCGGCCGCGAGCAGGGAGGTGGGGGTCACGCGAGGTCTCCGTTGACATGGCCCAGCAGGGCTGCGGCCGACTCGACGAGGGTAGCTGGGGTGGGGCCGACGTCCAGTACGGCACCGTGCTCGTCGGGCTGGAGCGGTTCGAGCGCGGCGTACTGGGAGTCGAGGAGCGACGTCGGCATGAAGTGGTCGACGCGGTGGGCGAGCCGGTCCTGGATCAGGTGGTGGCCGCCGCTGAGGTGCAGGAAGAAGGCGTCCGGGCAGTGATCGCGGAGGGTGTCGCGGTACTGCCGCTTGAGGGCCGAGCAGGTGACGACGCCGCCGGTGCCTGCGGCGGCGCGCCCGCCGAGCCAGTCGCCGAGGGCGTGCAGCCACGGTTCGCGGTCCTGGTCGTCGAGCGGGATGCCGGCGCTCATCTTGGCGATGTTGGCTTCCGGGTGGAAGTCGTCCGCCTCGGCGTACGGCAGGCCGAGCCGCTCGGCGAGCTGCCGCGCGACCGTGGTCTTGCCGACTCCGGAGACGCCCATGACCACGACGGCGGGCGGCTGGGTCTCGACGCTGAGAGCCATGGGGTGGTGCTCCTCTTCTGCCTGTTCCGCGCTCACCTTGGCGCAAAGGTATGACTTATTCAACCGCCCGCAATAAAATCGTCATACTTTTACTTCCCGATAGTCTGGGCCGATGGAGATCCAGGGCCTGCCCGGCCAGCTGCTCGCCGAACTCGGCCCGGCCATCGCCTCCGGCGAGATCCCCGCGGGCGCGGTGCTGCGCACCGAGGAACTCGAGCAGCGCTTCCGGGTCTCCCGCACCGTGGTGCGCGAGGCCGTCCGCATCCTGGAGTCGATGCGCATGGTCGCGCCGCGGCGCCGGGTGGGGATCACCGTCCGGCCCAAGGGCGAGTGGGACGTCTTCGACCCGCTGGTGATCCGCTGGCGGCTGGCCGGCGCCGACCGGGCCGCCCAGTTGCGCTCGCTGGGCTCGCTGCGGGTCGCGGTGGAGCCCGCGGCGGCGGCGCTCGCGGCCGTCCACGCCAGCGACGACGACCGCCGCGAGCTGAGCGCGCTGGCGGTGGAGCTGACCGTCACCGCACGCGCCGCCGACCTGGAGACCTTCCTCGAGCACGACATCGCCTTCCACGCGATCGTGCTGCGCGCCTCCGGCAACGAGATGTTCGCCCACCTGAAGGACACGGTCGGCGCCGTGCTGACCGGCCGCACCGAGCACCGCCTGATGCCGCACCAGCCCCGGCCGTACGCGGTGCAGTTGCACCGGGAGGTCGCGGAGGCGATCTGTGCGGGCGACGCGGAACTCGCCGAACGGGCGATGCGCACCATCGTGGCGGGGGCGCTCGAGGAACTCAACGCAACGCTGGACTGACGGTCCGCCACCACAGGAGGGCCGGATTCCGGGGTGAATCGGGGATTTCCGGGCATGGGCGGGCGGGCGTGGGGCAGGGTGGTGGATGTCGGGCGGGGTGCGCCGGAGCACACCCGCCGCGCTCCGTACGTCCGCTGCGCCGGGGAGGCTCGCCGATGTCCGCCGTTCGCCGCCGTCTGCCCGAGGAGGTGCGCGCCTCCGCGGTGCGGGCCCTGTTCAGCCTGTCGCTGACGCTGGTGGCGCTGATCGTGGCGACCCTGGCCTCGTACGCGGGCAGCGGGCTGCTGGTGCCGGCGCTGATGGTGATGGGGCTGGGGGTGTTCGGCACGGCATGGAGCCTGCTGGAGATCCTGATCTCGCGTCAGATCGCTGCGCAGCGGCAGCGCGGGCCGAACTCTGCCTCACCGCTCGCGGGCAGCCGGGAACCACGACGGCGCCCGGCGGGTCGCCGGGCGCCGCTGGAGAGCAGCCGGGTGTGGCGGTGACGGCCGGTCAGCCGCGCGAGCCCACTGCGTAGCCGTACTGGCGGGGCCAGGTGCGCTCGGCGCCGAGCTCGCGGGCGGCGTGCAGCGGCCAGTACGGGTCGCGCAGCAGTTCGCGGCCGAGCATCACCGCGTCCGCGCGGCCGGAGGCGACGATCTCCTCGGCCTGGGCGGGCTCGGTGATCTGGCCGACGGCGCTGACCGGGATGCCGGCCTCGGTGCGGATCTTCTCGGCGAACGGCACCTGGTAGCCGGGGCCGACGGTGATCGCGGCGTGCTTGGCGATGCCGCCGCTGGAGACGTCGATCAGGTCGATGCCGATCGCCTCCAGCTCCTTGGCGAGCAGCACCGACTCGTCCGGCGCCCAGCTCGGCTCGCCGTCCAGCCAGTCGGTGGCGGAGACGCGGAAGAACACCGGCAGGTCCTCCGGCCAGACCGCGCGGACGGCCGCGGCGACCTCCAGCGCGAAGCGGGCGCGGCCGGCGAAGTCGCCGCCGTAGCCGTCGGTGCGGTGGTTGGAGTGCGGCGAGAGGAAGGAGTGGACGAGGTAGCCGTGGGCGCCGTGGATCTCGGCGACCTGGAAGCCCGCCTCGCGGGCGCGGACCGCGGCTGCGGCGAAGTCCTGCACCAGCTCGGCGATCTGCTCGGCGGTCAGCTCGTGCGGCACCGGGTGGCCCTCGAAGGCGGCCGGGGAGGCGCCGACCGGCTGCCAGCCGCCGTCGGCCGGCGCGACCGGGAGGGAGCCCTCGTTCGGGCGGCCGGTGGAGGCCTTGCGGCCGGCGTGCGCGAGCTGGATCGCCGGCACCGAGCCGTGCGCGGAGATCGCCGCGGCGATCCGGGCGAGGCCCTCCTGCTGGCGGTCGTTCCACAGGCCGAGGTCGTACGGGGAGATCCGGCCGTCCGCCCGGACACCGGTGGCCTCCACCATCACCAGGCCGGCGCCGCCCGCGGCGCGGGAGCCCAGGTGGACGAGGTGGAAGTCGGTGGCGACACCCTGCTCGGGGCCGTCCGGCGCCGCCGAGTACATGCACATCGGCGAGAGCCACACCCGGTTGGGGATGGTCAGCGAGCGGAGGGTGATCGGCTCGAACAGGGCGCTCACGGCAGCTCCTTCGGCGGTGGCCGGCGGGTAGGCGGTTCTGCGGTCGGCCGGATGGCCTGCTCAGTACGATAACTCTCGTACTACGAGAACTGTCAAACTACGACGACCCTCGTACTATGAGGGGGTGACCGAGACCAGCCCCGACACGACCCCCCACGCCGTCGCCTTCCCGGAGCCCGCCGTGGACGAGATCCACCTGGAGGCCGTGCTGCACGCACTCGCGGACCCCGTCCGGCTGCGGATCGTGTCCTCGCTGGCCGAGTGCGCGGGCGAGGTCAACTGCCTGGCCTTCGACGTGCCGGTGGCCAAGTCCACGCTCACCCACCACTTCCGGGTGCTGCGGGAGGCCGGCGTGATCCGGCAGGTGCGCCGCGGCACCTCGAAGATGAACACCCTGCGCGGCGAGGACCTGGCCGCCCGCTTCCCCGGCCTGCTCGACAGCGTGGTCGCCGGCTACCGCAACTGCCACCGCCCCGGCGGCGCGGGCGTCTGACACCGCCGCGCGGTGAGCGGCGCGCCGGCGGTCAGAGCATCGGCATGCGGTCGTTGCCCCGCAGCTCGGCCAGCAGCACGCCCTGGTCGGCGATCATCTCGGTGAGGATCCGGCGGGCGGCGCGCAGCAGATCGGCGACGTCCGGCGTGCTCATCTCGTAGACCACGGTGTTGCCCTCGCGGGTCGCCGTCACCAGGTTGGTGCGGCGCAGCACGGCCAGCTGCTGGGACAGGTTCGACGGCTCGATGTCCATCTCGGCGAGCAGCTCGCGGACCGGACGCGGGCCGTCCTGGAGGAGTTCGAGGACGCGGATGCGGGCCGGGTGACCGAGGGTACGGAAGAACTCCGCCTTGGCCTGGTAGAGCGGGACCGGCATGCTCAGTCGTCCTCGTCTTCCTCTTCGTCCGGCGTGTGCGGCAGCTCGACTCCGTGCCGCGCGGCGATCCGCAGCAGACTCGCGATCCGCCCCCGGTAGGCCTGGACGCCGTCGTCGTCGCCCGCCGCCCTGGCGGTGGCGAGGTCGCTGCGGGCCTGGATCAGCTGCGCCCCGAGCTCCTCGCGGAACAGGTCCGTCACGGCTGACCTCCGTTGCCGGCAGCGGCGCCGGCCCACCACCCGGGACATGCCCGGGGGGTCCAGCATCCAAGACTGGGAAGACTTCTTCAAGTTTCCGACCGAGTACGACACCTCGCCCACCGGAGGGTGTATCGGGGGCCCGGGGCGCGCCCTCGAGGGCATGGGTGCCGTACGAGGGGCGCACCCGTGACCTTCGAGGACACGCCCCGGGGGCGTGGCCGGGTCAGCCGCGGAAGCGGTGGGCGCGGCGGCCGCGGACGCCGGGGGTGCAGGCGAAGATCCCGCCCGCCAGCGGCTGCTCGGCGAGCTGGGCGGGGGTGAGGTTCTCGGTGGCGGTGGTGATGTACAGGGTGTCCAGGCCGGGGCCGCCGAAGGCGCAGCTGGTGGTCACGGTGGCGGGAACGCGGACCACGGTGTCCAGGGTGCCGTCCGGCAGGTAGCGGCAGACGGTGCCGGCGAAGGCCACCGCGACCCACACGCCGCCCTCGGCGTCGACCGCGAGGCCGTCCGGCACACCGCCCTCGGGCGCGGCGAACGGGCGGGGCTCGAGCAGGCCGCCCTCGTGGTAGCGGTAGGCGCGGACCTCGCGGGTGGGGCTGTCGGCGTAGTAGGCGGTCCTGCCGTCCGGCGACCAGTCGAGGCCGTTGGAGATGGTGACCTCCGGCAGGGCGGTGTGCACGGTGTGGTCCGGGTCCAGGCGGTGCAGGGTGCCGCGGCCCGGCTCGTGGGAGTAGGCCATGGTGCCGGCCAGCAGGCGGCCCTCGGCGTCGCAGACGGCGTCGTTCATCCGCAGATCGCCGCCCTCGGAGTCGAGGTCGGCGATCCGGGTCGTCCGGCCGTCCTCGAGTATCTCGAAGCCGTCGGCGACC
Organism: Kitasatospora dryopteridis; assembly: GCF_050749075.1. NCBI lineage: Bacteria > Bacillati > Actinomycetota > Actinomycetes > Kitasatosporales > Streptomycetaceae > Kitasatospora > Kitasatospora dryopteridis. The sequence continues at coordinate 1,591,300 of NZ_CP192749.1, forward strand.
GCCAGGACGAGCCCGCCGGCCTCCCGCAGGGCCACCGCGCCGACCGGCAGACCCGCCTCGAACAGGGTGCGCTCCCCGGTCGCCGGGTCCCAGCTGTGCACGTGGCCGGCCAGGATGTCGACCCAGCGCAGGACTTGGTGGCGGTCGTCCCAGAGCGGGCTCTCGTTGAGGTGGGCGCGGTCGCGGACGACCGGCTCGGCGTGCAGGGTGCGGGGCATGGGGGCTCCTGGTCGGGCAGAGGCGGGGTGGCCGGTGGGGGACGGCCCGATGTCAGGAGAGAACGATGCGGTGATGTGTGGTCAGCCTGCGCCGATCGTCCAGGATGTGGAAGGCGACCATCGGCGGGTGGTCGAAGACGATGCCCTCGCCGCCCTCGAAGGGAAGGGTGACGGTGGAGACCACGCCGGGCGCGACCGCCAGCGGCAGGCCGGCGAAGCGGGTGGCTGCCGGGGTGTGGGCGTGGCCGCAGAGCACGGCGGCGACCTGGGGGTGGCAGCGCAGCACGGCGGCCAGGCGCGGGGTGTCCTGCAGCCGGATGGCGTCGACCAGCGGGGCGTGCAGCTCCACCGGCGGGTGGTGGAAGGCCACCACGGCGGGCACGTCCCGGCGGGCGTGGCTGAGGGTGGTGTCCAGCCAGGCCAGGGTCTCCTCGTCGAGCCGGCCCTCGTCGCGGCCGGGGATGCTCGAGTCGCACATCAGGACGGTGAGGCCGGGGAGTTCGTGCAGCCGGTTGACCGGGCCGGGGGCGGGATCCTCGCCGAGCAGCCCCGATCGGTAGGCCTCCCGGACGTCGTGGTTGCCCGGGCAGGTCAGCACCTCCCAGCGGTCGGAGGCGAGGATGCGGGCGGCCGCCGCGTACTCCTCGGGCGCACCGTGGTCGGCGATGTCGCCGGTGACCAGGACGGCGTCGATCGGCCCGGGCAGGCCTTCCAGATAGGCCATCACCTGCCGGGCCCGCGCCTCGGCGCGCTCGCCGCCGTCCGGCCCGTCCGGGCCGGGGCGGACCTGGCCGAGGTGGATGTCACTGAGGTGGGCGAGCACCGGCATGCATGGCCTCCGGGGGGCGGCGGACGGGGATGCGGGGAGATCGGGACGGTCAGGGCGTTGCGCCGCCTGCCGGGAGCAGGGCCCGCAGGCGAGCGGGTGAGCAGTACGTCCCGGCGGTTCTTGGCGCTCTTGATCCACGCCGGGAGGCGGCTCGCCAGGGTGCCGTTGCCGCGGCTCGGCGGGCGCAGCACCGCGGAGACGTACTGCTCACCCGCTCGCCTCCGGGCCCTCGTGACCCGGCGCCGACATCGGCGGGCCCTTCGGCTTGGGCCTCGACGGCGTCCAGGTGGGCGGCGTCCAGGGCCCACAGGACGTTGCCCCGGACGCCGGTGCGCAGCCAGAGCGGCAGGCCGGAGACCGGATCGGCGCCCTGGTTGCGGTGCCAGGAGGGGTGGACGGCCACCGGGTGGCGGGAGCGCGTCCCGCAGCCGCAGCGCAGTGCCCGGTCGCGGACGGTGCCGGGCCAGGCGGCGTGCTCGGCAGCGTGCCGCAGCGTACGGCCGCAGGTGGGACAGCGTTCGCCGGCCGTCACCAGGACGGGGCCGGCGAAGGAGCGGCCGGTCTCGCGGACCAGCCCGCAGGAGGTGCAGACCAGGCGGGCGCCGGTGCGGAGCGCGCGGGAGTCGCAGCGGGGGCAGTGGACCAGGGCGGTGTGCAGGGACAGGTGGTGGTCCGTCTGCGCCGGCTGGTGCAGCTCCATTCGACGGCCTCCCCCCGGGTCGTGGCGGCCGGGCGCCGCGGCGGTTCCGGGGCCGGTCCTGAGCCAGGAGCCTAACGCCGCGGCGGGGTGCGGCACCCGGCCATCGGCCACTTCAGGGGTGCGGGCACCCGAAGTGGCCGATCGGGTCAGCCGGCGGGGGCCTCCGCGGGGCGCTTGAACATGCGGGTGGCGGTGATCTCGCCGTGGACGGTCGGGCCGTCCGGGTCCTGGGGGGCGGGCAGGCCGGGGCGCAGGTGCTCCTCGACCGAGATGTACTTGAGGCCGGCCCGCAGGTCGGCGTCGTTGCGCAGGCGGATGACCAGCGGGAACTCGGCGAGTGCGGTGGTGTCGAACAGGCCGGTGGTGTAGATCAGTTGGACGCCGAGCGCGTCGGCGACGGCCCGCTGCAGCTCCAGCAGGTACGTCGCGTTGGCGCGGCCGATCGGGTTGTCGAGGAAGAGCGTGCCGGCGTGCCGCAGTTGGGACTGGCCGCGGTCGTTGGCGCGCAGTGCGGCCATGGTGCAGTAGAGCGCGATGGCGGCGGTGAGCAGCTGGCCGCCGGAGAAGACGTCCGACATCTGGCCGACGCCGACGCGTTCGGCGCGCAGCACCGCGTCCGGCTTGAGGATCTCGACGCTGACGCCCTTGGGGCCGATCGCCGCCGCGACGCCGCGCAGCAGCAGTGACATGCCGTCGCGGCGCAGGTCGGAGTTCTTCTTGACGGCGGCCCGGGTGGCCTCGTCGATGACCTCGCCGAGGCGCTCGACGAGGACGGCGTGGTCCGGGTCCTCGAAGCGGATGCGCAGGAACTCCTGGCCGGACCACTCCCCCAGCCCCTCCGGGAGGCGGGAGAGTCGCTGGGCGGCGCGCAGGGTGGCGAGCGAGGACTCCACCAGGCCGCGCAGCCGGTCGACGATCGAGCCGCGGTTGCGCTCCAGCTGGGCGAGTTCGTCGGTGAGGACGCGCAGCCGGGGTGCGAAGGCGGCGGCCCAGGCGGCGGCGTGCTCGGGCAGTGCGGCGGTGGGCAGTTCGCGGATCTGCTGGCGGGCCGGGGTGCGGACGGCCTCGTAGCGGGCCGCGTTGGCGTGCCGGATGAGGGCGTCGGCGGCGTCGCGGACGGCGAGCTCGGCGCCGCTGAGCTCGCCGGCGGCGGTGCGCAGGGTACGGCGGGTGTCGGTGGCGGCGGCGCGGGCCTCGGCGAGGCCGCCCAGGTACGGCTCGGCGGCGGGCTCGGCCTCGTCGGGGTTGTCGCGCAGGCCGTCGCGGAGCTGGCCTGCGGTCTCGTCGAAGTCGGCGGCGGCGGCCTGCGCGGACTGGAAGGTGCGCAGCAGGTCGGCGTGTTCGGTGCGGGCGGTGTCCAGGCGTTCGCGGCGCTCGGCGAGCAGCAGGGTGGCGGTGCGCAGCAGGGTCTGGGCGTGCTCGGGGTCGGTGGGGACGAGCTCCTCGGGGAGTTCGGTGTGGGCCTCGCCGTCGGCGGGGGCGGAGCGTTCGGCCTCGCCGCGGAGCCGGCCGAGCTGTTCGCTGGCGGTGGCGGAGCGGGCCTCGATGGTGGCGACGAGTTCCTCGGCGCGGGCGGCGGCGGCCTGGCGGGCCGGGCCGTCGGCGCCGTCGGGGCTGGCGAGGAGCTCCTCGGCGCGGGTGCGGACCTTGTTGGTGAGGCGGTCGAGTTCGGTCGCGGCGGCGGCCTCGTCGCCCTCGGCGCGGGCCTGCTCGGCGCGCAGGTCGGCGCCGACGCCGACCTTCTCGTACACCTGGGAGGCGGCGCGGTAGGCCTCGCGGAGGGCGGGCAGCGAGGCGGCGGTGCCGGCGGGCTCGGTGGCGTCCTCGGCGACGGTGGAGAGTTCGGCGCGTTCGGCGCGCAGGGTGCGGGCGGTGCGGCGGGCGTCGTCGGCGGCGCGCTGGGCGGCGCGGCGGTCCTCGTCGCAGGTGCGGGCGCGTTCGGCGCAGGCGGTCTGGCGGCGGTCGCACTCGGCGGCGTCGTCGGCGAGTTCGCGCTGGCGACGGGTCCAGGTGGCGCGTTCGCGCAGGCGGAAGGCGAGGCCGGCGAGGGCGTCGGCGCGGCGGCGGGCCTGCTGGGCGGCCTCGCGGCGCTCCTCGTGGGCGCCGGCCGCGGCGGTGTGGTCGCCCTCGGCCTCGGCGTGCTCGGCGCGGGCGGCGGCGAGCACGGCGGTGGCGGTCTCGGACTGCTCGGCGGCGGCGCGGGCCGCGTCGGCGAGTTCGGCGAGGGTGCCGGGCGGGCACTGGGCGTGCCAGGAGGCGAGTCGGGCGGCGAGCGCCCGGTCGTGGCCGAGGCGGGCGGCGAGCTCGCGGATGTGCTCCTCGCGGGCGGTGGCGCGGGTGCGCAGCCCGCGGCGCTCGTCGTCGGCGGCCCGCTCGTCGTGCATGGCGGGGTTCGGCGGGACCAGGAAGAACGGCGGCTCGGCCTCGATCGGGGCGATCAGGGCGGCGGCGGTGCCGACGGCGACGGTGGAGCGCGGCAGCAGCGCGGCGGCCTGCAGGGCCTCGCGGGCGCGGTCGAGCGAGGACGGGTCGGTGACGACCACGCCGTCGACCAGCTCGGGCCGGGCGGCGAGGATGGCGTCGTGGTCGGCCGGGTCGACGGACTGGGCGAGGTAGCGCCAGCCGGGCAGGGCCGGGATGCCGTGCTCGCCGAGGTACTCGACGGTGGCCAGCACGTCGGGGCCGGGCGGCAGCAGGCCGCCGTCGCCGAGCGCGGCCAGGATGCGGGAGTCGTCGGCGGCGGCGGTGCGCAGGTCGAACAGGGTGCGCTCGGCGGTGGCGACGGCCTGGTCGAGCTGCTCGCGCAGGTCCTCGGCGCTGCGGTCCAGGACGGCGGGGGTGAGGAAGCCCTCGTCCTCCGCGGCACCCTCCTGGTGGGGCGTCAGGGAGAGCAGCTCGGCGAGCCGTGGCTCGGCGGCCAGCAGGGCGGCGGTGCGCCGCTCGGCGGCCAGGGCGAGCTCGGCGGCGGTGCGGGCGTCGGTGGCGCGGGCGGCGGCGAGCTCGGCCCGGGCCTCGGCGGCGGCGGTCTCGCGGACCCGGGCGGCGGCCTGTTCCGCGGCGGCCCGGACCTGCTCCAGGGCGGCGGTGGCGGCCTTCTCGGCGTCGGAGGCGTACAGGGCGGCGCGGGCCGGGTCAGGGTCTTCGGAAGCGTCGATCCAGCCGGCCTCGACGGCGGCGGCGGTCTCCTGCTCGACCTCGGCGAGGCGCTGGCGCAGGTGCTCGGCCTCGCTGCGGGCCTTCTGCGCGGCGGTGGCGGCGGCGGTCGCCTCGGACTGGGCGGCGGAGCCGTCCTCCTGGAGCTCGCCGGCGCGCAGCTCCTCCTGGTCGGCGCGGGCCTCGGCGGCGAGGGCGGCGGTCTCCAGGGCGCGGGCGAGGGCGCCGGCGGCCTGGGCGCGGGCGGCGAGCGCCGGGGCGGCGTCCAGCTCGGCCTCGCGGATCGCCGCGGAGACGCGGGCGACCCGGTCGGCGGCCGCGCGGTGGCGCAGCACGGCCTCGGCGGCCTGCCAGGCGGAGTGCAGGGTACGGGCGTCGATGAGTTCGCGGCGCAGTGCGGCGGCCTCGCCGGTGGCCGCGGCCAGGCCCAATGTGGCGTGCCGGTGGGTGAGTTCGGCGGTGATCAGGGAGTGCCGGGTGCGGTCGGCCTCGGCGGCGGTGACGGCGCTCGCGGCGGCGGCGACCTCGACGGCGAGGTCCTGGGCGCGGTCGCGTTCGGCGGCGGCGCGGGAGGTGAGGGCGTGTGCGAGGCGGCGGGTGCGGCGCTCAGCCGCGCGGTGGGTCTCGCGGACGGTCTCCCGGGCGGCGGTGGCGTCGACGATCCGCTGCAGGAGGTCCAGCGAGCCTGCGGTGAAGTCGCGTTCGGCGGTGAGCTCGGCGCGGCGGCCGAGCTTGGCGGCGAAGCCGTGGACGAGGTCGGCGAGGCCGTCGGTGTCGCGGGTGTCGGTGACGGCGCGCAGCAGCAGGTCGGTGAAGTCGGCGTCGTGCTTCACCGCGAACAGGCCGGCGGCCTCGCCCTCGTCCGCGTTCATCTCGCGCTGGTAGCGGAAGAGTTCGGGGTCGAGGCCGAGGTCGCCGAGGTGCTCGTTCCAGCGGTCGTGGATCTCCTCGAAGGTGAGGTCCAGGTGGGGACAGGCCTTGCCGGCCTCGGTCATGGCGTCCCGGAAGCCCTTCATGGTGCGGCGGCGGCCGCGGACCTTCTGGTCGCCGGCGAGGCTGACCCGCTCGGCGACCGGCAGGGCGTCCAGGGTCAGGCCCGGTCCGGGGCGGAAGGAGTACCAGAGCTCGGCGAACTTCCGCGGGTCGGAGGAGACCTGGCGGCCGCGCCACTCGCTGACCTTGCCGACGACGATCAGCTCGCCGGTCACCGTGTGCTGCCACTCCAGGGCGACGTGCCCGCAGTCGTCGGCCAGCAGGAACTTGCGGAGCACGCCGGAGCTGGCACCGCCCAGGGTGTTGCGGTGGCCGGGCAGCATCACCGAGAAGATCAGCTTGAGCAGCACCGACTTGCCGCCGCCGTTCTCCAGGAACAGCACACCGGCCGGGGCCGGGCGGCGCCGCGGGCCCTCCGGCTCCTCGCCGAACAGGCCGATCTGCTGCGGGGCCGGCTCCGCCACCGGCTCGCCGACGCCGCGCAGGTCGAGGACCGTGTCGGCATAGCGGGCGCCGGCCGGTCCGATCGAGTACAGGCGGACCCGGTTGAGCTCGTACATGGTGCTGCGGTTCTCCAGAGTGGGTGCCGGTCGGTGGGGACGGGCGCGGAGTGTCGGGGCGGAGTGCGGGGAGTCGGGGCCGGCAGGCCGGAGGGTCAGAGGGAGTGGAACGGCAGGCCGGCGTCGGCGACCAGCTCGTCGGAGTGGTCTGCGGGCAGCAGGGTGGCCGTGCCGTCCGTCACCGGGACGACGCCCAGCTCGGTGAGCTCGGCCATCGCCGCCGAACCGGCCAGGTCGCGGACCTGGAGCTGGTAGCGGGCCGTCGTCCGGAAGGTGCCGCCCGCGTCGTCCGAGGTCTTCTGCAGGAACCCGGAGTCGACCAGGAACAGCACCGCCTTGGAGACGATGCCCGTGGTCGAACCGGCCAGCCGGCGGGCGTCCTTGGTCGCACCGGTGGACGAGCGGCGCGCCCACACCCGCCAGGCCGCCTCCAGGCCGGGAGCGTCCGAGGCCGGGTCGGTGACCTCGCCCTCCGCCTCCGCCCGCTCCTCGAGGCGGCGGCAGGCCTGCCGGACGAAGGTGTCCACGCCGTTCACGGTGACCCGGCCGAGATAGCCGTCGTCGGCCAGGTCCTCCGGGCGGGGGAAGGCCAGGGCGGCCACCGCGAGATGCGCGAGGCCGTGCAGGAAGCGGTCGGTCGACTCGGAGGCCGCCCGACGCGAGTAGTCGCCCATCCGGACGGCGAAGACGGAGTCCTCCCCCGCCGCCACCGCCATGCCCGCCCGCGGCGACACCTCCAGGACGACCAGGCCCATGCCGGTCGCCACGGCATCCGCGAGGCGCGCGAACGGCGGGTCCTCGCGGTAGCGGCGGACGAGTTCGGCGTACTCCGCGTCACGGGCCGGGAGGAGCTTCGCCTGCAGGCCGAAGGAGACCAGCCGGGCGGCGTCGGCGACGTCGGCCGGAGTGAGGGGGGCTGCCGCCGGCTCCGGCTCGGGGGCCCAGGCCACCGCATCGTGGTGGATCGTCACGAACGAGACTCCTTGCAGGAACGGTGCACCTCAAGGGGCGCGGGGAACTGCGCAATCGTGGGGTGGGCCGCCGGGTGGGGGCGGGTCGCCCCGGGGAGGTCGGGTGCGGGTCGGGGGCCTTCCGGGGTGCGCAGTTCCCCGCGCCCCTGGGGGTGGGCCCCGTGCGCGAGGTTGACCGCGCTGGGGTTGCGCAGTTCCCCGCGCCCCTGGCGGTGCGCCCTGTGCGCGAGCTGCGCCATCAGCCGGCCTCCTTGCGGGCGGCGGCCATGCCTGCGGCGTCGAGGAGGGCGCTGCCGACGATGAGGTCGGCGCCGCCGAATTCGGGGTCGTCGAGGCGGGTGCCGTCGTCGACGGCGAAGAGGAGGCGTTCCTCGCCCTGGCGGTAGGCGGTGCCGACCGGCGGGCTGGCGGCGTGGACGGCGAGCAGGGCGACCAGGTAGGGCAGGTCCGGGTCCTGGCGGCGGGCTTCGGCGAGCAGGCCGGAGAGCCGTCGGGGGGCGTCCGCGGGGAGGTCGAGGAGTTCGAGGGCGGCTTCGAGCTGGGCCTCGCTGAACCGGCTGTCGTCGGGTGTGGCGACGAGGTCGGGTTCGGGGAGTTCGGCGCCGAGGTGCTCTCGTTCGACGGGCGGGGTGAGCAGCAGGTCGACGAGGTCGGCGACGCGGACGGAGACGGGTGTCCGCAGGCCGGTGCCGCGGGCGAAGAAGGCGTCGGTGGGCCGGACGGCCTGCTCCAGGGGGAGTTCGAGGAGCGGGGCGAGGAGGTGCCCGTAGAGGTCTATGCCGCTGCGGGCGCTGGGGGCGGCGAAGGCCTGGCGGTCCTGTTCGGCGCGGAAGAGCGGGCCGGCCTCCAGCAGGCGGGTCTGCAGCTGGGTGTGGCGGCGGATGCAGTCCTTGACGATGTCGACGAGTTCGGCGGCGCGGCGCTTGTGCTCGGGGTCGGTGCTCTCGTCGCGGGCCTTGCGGATGTTGGTGAGGATCGCGTTCTCGTGCCGGTACCGGTCGGCGATGTGGTCGAGCGCCTCGTCGATGAGATCGGGGACGGTCTCCATCCAGTCGACGGCGCGGACGTTGCGGCGGGTGGCCTCGAGGGCGCGGCGCAGCGTCTCGGCGTACTGGACGGTGCGGTAGCGGGCCTGCTCGGCGGCGAGCTGCGCGTCGGCGAGCCGGCCGCGGCGGATCAGCACCTCGAGCTTGACCTCGGCGGCGATCTGGGCGGAGGTGACGTCGGTGTCGAGGGCGCCGACGAGGACGTTGACGGCCTCGTCGGTGGTGCGCAGGTAGACGCCGCCGTCGGGGCCCGGCACCTCCTCGATGAGCTTGAAGTCGTAGTCGCGGCGGACGTAGCCGCCGTCGGCGCCGAAGGTGCCGTAGACGGCGCGGAAGCCGCGGTCGACGCTGCCGACGTTGATCAGCGACTCGAGGACCCAGCGGCCGACCCGCTCGTGCTCGGCGGTGGCGCGGGCCGGGTTCTGCGCGGCGATCCGCGGCTGGAGGCGGCTCAGCACTATGTCGCGGTCGGCGCCGGTGTCGAAGTCCATGTTGAGCGTGACCAGGTCGATCACGGCGAGGCCGAGCTCGGCCATCGTGTACGAGCCGTACTCGCCGGCCAGGTTGACCTTGCGCGCGTCGAGGTCGTGCAGGGGGGCGGTGCAGGCCAGCGCCTTGAGCCGGCGGGCGAGCCCCTCGTCGGCGGCCGGGCCGGGTGCGGGCCGGGCGGCTGCGGCGGGCTGCCGGAGCTCGTACGCGGCGGGCTGGTCTGCGATGGCGGTCACGGGGGACAAGGTTAGAGGTTCGCACCGACAACATCCGAAACGAGCCTGGTTGCCCCGGTTTCCGGCCGCCCGCAGGCTTTGTTGAACATGTTCAGTTCTCATCTTGAACGCGTTCAATTCCAGGGTCTAGAGTGCCGTCATGACCAAGGACACCGATCCCGCGGTGGCCCGGGCCGCCGCTCTGCGGCGCGTCCGCGCCTGGCTGTGGATCTTCATCGTCTGCCTCGTCCTGAGCGGCCTGACGGCCTTCCCGCTGGAGACCGAGACCCGCTGGCTCGCCGACGCGGTGACCGGCAGCGGCCTCGGCGAGCACTGGCCGGGACTGGCCGGGCGGGCGGTTTGGGTGCGCGACGGCATCGCCGAGACCGGCGACCGCTACCCGTTCCTCGCCTACGGCACCGACTGGCTGGCCTTCGCCCACCTGGTGATCGCCGCGGCGTTCTGGGGCCCGCTCCGCGACCCGGTGCGCAACGTCTGGGTGATCCGCTGGGCCCTGCTGGCCTGCGCCGGCATCCTGCCGCTGGCACTGATCTGCGGACCGCTCCGCGGCATCCCGCTGTACTGGCGATTCGTCGACATGTCGTTCGGCGTGGTCGGGGCCGTGCCGCTGCTGATCGTGCTGAAGGAGATCCGCCGCCTCGAGTGGGCGCAGGCCGTCACCGCCCCGAACGGCTTCGCCGCTGCTGCCCCGGCGGCCGTCCGATGACCGCCGTCGACACGGCGACCGGGGCACCGGTCGGCCTCGACCGCCTGGATTTCGCGCGGTGGGTGGCGCACTTCACCGCCGAGGCGGCCTGGCGCACGGAGCTGGGCGACCCGGACTTCACCCGCGGGGCCCGCGCCTCGGCCCAGCTCCTGCGCAGCCTGCAGAAGTTCCAGGTCGGCGAGGACGGCGACGGCACCGACCTGATCGGCAAGGCCGACGCGGCGGGGGACGCCGACTACGCCACCGCGGTGCGGCTGTTCGTCGCCGAGGAGCAGAACCACGCCCGGCTGCTGGCGGAACTGCTGCGCGCCACCGGGACGCCGTTGCTCGGCTCGCACTGGAGCGACGCCCTCTTCGTCCGGCTGCGCCGGCTGTTCGGCCTGCGGTTGGAGCTGATGGTGCTGCTGGTCGCCGAGGTGGTCGCCGTGCCGTACTACCGGGCCGTGCGGGACGGGGCCGCGGACGGCCTGGTCGCGGAGGTCGCCGGGCGGATCGCCGCGGACGAGCTGCGGCACATCCCCTTCCACTGCCTGCGGCTCCGCCAGTCGCTGGGGCGGCTGCCGGCGCCGCTGCACTCCCCCGCCGTCGCCTTCTGGCGGCTGCTCGCCACCGCCGCGGCCGGGTTCGTGGCGCTGGACCACGGCCCGGCGCTGCGGGTGCTGGGCGTCCGCCGCGGGCGGTTCGTCGCGGAGTCGGCGGCGGTGGCGGCCAAGGCCGCCCGGGCGCTGCGGCCGGTGCGGTGAGCGCGGTGAACAGCGCGGTGAACACGGGAGCCACCGGCCGGGCGTCCGCGCCCTTCGGTGCCGCCGTGGCCGTGCAGCTCGCACTGGTGCCCGCACTGGCGGTGCGGGTGGCACCCGAGCCGTGGCAGAAGGGCCTGTTCTCGCCGGTCTCCGTCCTGTAGTGGTGGTTCGCCCTCGGTACGGCACCGGCCGTGGACTGCGGGCCCACCCGGCACTGGGTACGCCGCGGCCGGTGGCCCGGGACGGTCCGGGACGCGGTTCGGGACGCGGTTCGGGCGGTGCTGTGGGTGGCGCCCGCCCGGCCTCGTCGGGCCGTCGGCCCGGCAGGGGCCGTTCCCGGTGCTGGTGGGTCTGCTCGTGCTCGGTTCACGGTGACGGAAGCCGGTGCTTGCGCGAACGGGTGATGACCACTCGGCAAACCCGGCGGCCGCACGACCGGCCCGGCACGCGGGCAAACGATCAGGCTCTACGATCACCACCAGGAGCTGGCTGGAAGGCGGGCGGACGCGTGACCGACGCGGTGATCGATCTCAATGCGGACCTCGGTGAGGGGTTCGGACGCTGGACGCTGACCGACGACGAGGCACTGCTGTCCGTCGTCACCAGCGCCAACGTCGCCTGCGGGTTCCACGCGGGTGATCCCTCCACCATGCGGCGGGTCTGCGCACTGGCCGCGGAGCGCGGGGTGCGGATCGGCGCCCAGGTCTCCTACCGGGACCTCGCCGGGTTCGGACGCCGGGCGATGGACGTGCCGCCGGACGAGCTCGCCGACGAAATCGCCTACCAGATCGGCGCGTTGCAGGTCTTCGCCCGGGCCGCGGGCTCCCGGGTGTCCTACGTGAAGCCGCACGGCGCCCTCTACAACCGGGTGGTGGCGGACGACGAGCAGGCGGAGGCGGTGGTCTCCGGTGTGCTGCGCGCGGGTGCGGTCTGCGACGGGCCGCTGCCGCTGCTCGGCCTGCCGGGTTCCAAACTCCTCGCCGTGGCCGAGGGGGTGGGCCTGCCGGTGGTGGCGGAGGCGTTCGCGGACCGCGCCTACACCCGGGCCGGGACACTCGTGCCGCGGCGCGAACCCGACGCGGTGGTGCACGATCCCGAGGCGGTGATCACCCGCGCCGTCCGGCTGGCCCGGGACGGCGCGGTGACCGCGGCGGGCGGCGAGTCGGTGGCGGTCAGCGCCCGCTCGCTGTGCGTCCACGGGGACACCCCGGGCGCGGCGCAGCTGGCCTGGCGGGTGCGCGGGGCACTGGCCTCCGCCGGGGTGCGGGTCGAGGCGTTCACCTGATGGGCGGCCGGGCGGGGGGCGCGAGGCCGGTGGTCCGGCCGGTCGGTGAGGACGCACTGCTCGTCACCGCGGGCTCGGCCGGGCAGGTCGCCGCGCTGTACGCCGAACTGCTGGACCGCCGTGCGCAGTTGCCGGCGGTGACGGAGATCGTGCCCGCCGCGTGCACGGTGCTGCTGGACGGTGTCGCCGACCGCGCCGCGCTGGCCCGGGAACTGGCCGGCTGGACGCTGCCCGAGCACCCGCCGGCCGACGGACCACTGGTGTCGGTGCCGACCGTGTACGACGGCGCCGACCTGGCCGAGGTCGCCGGGCTGTGGGGCGTCTCCCCGGAGGCCGCGGTACGCATCCACACCGAGCCCGAGTACCGGGTGGCCTTCTGCGGCTTCGCCCCCGGCTTCGGCTACCTCACCGGCCTGCCCGCGCAGTACGCGGTGCCGCGGCGGGAGACCCCGCGCAGCTCGGTGCCGGCCGGTTCGGTGGCGCTGGCCGGGCCGTACACCGGCGTCTATCCGCGCTCCTCCCCCGGCGGCTGGCAGCTGCTCGGGCACACCGCGCTGCGGCTGTTCGACGCGGAGCGCGAGCCGGCGGCGCTGCTCGCGCCCGGCACCCGGGTCCGGTTCACGGCGGTGGCGTCCCGTGGCTGAACTGCTGGTGGTGCGGCCCGGCCCGCTGACGACCGTCCAGGACCTGGGCCGGCGCGGAGTCGCGCACCTGGGGGTGCCGCGGGCGGGAGCACTGGACGAACCGGCCCTGCGGGCGGCGAACCGGCTGCTCGGCAACCCGCCGGACGCGGCGGCGCTGGAGACCACGCTGGGCGGGGTGGCCGTCCGGGCCTCGGCGCCGGCCGTGGTGGCGGTGACCGGTGCGCCCGCCCCCGTCCGGCTGGACGGGCGGCCCGCCGCCTGGGGCGCCGCGGTGCGGGTGCCGGCCGGGGCGCTGCTGGAGGTCGGTCCGGCGACCGCGGGGGTGCGGAGCTACCTGGCGGTGGCCGGCGGGATCGCGGTGCCGCCCGTGCTGGGCAGCCGCTCGGCCGACCTGCTGTCCGGGCTCGGCCCCGCCCCGCTGGCGGAGGGCGACCGGCTGCCGGTCGGCACGGCCGCGGCCGGCCCCGGCGCGGACCTGGTGCCGCTGCCCGGCCCTCCGGCGGAGCTGGTGCTACGGCTGCTGCCGGGGCCGCACGACGACTGGTTCGCCCGGCCGCCGCTCGGGGCCGGCTACCGGGTCGCGGCGGCCTCCAACCGGATCGCCCTGCGCACCGAGGGCCCGCCGCTGCCCCGGACCCGCGGGGGTGAACTCCCCAGCGAAGGCATGCCGCTGGGCGCCGTCCAGGTGCCGCCGGACGGCCTGCCGGTGGTGTTCCTGGCCGACCATCCGACGACCGGCGGCTATCCGGTCGTCGGTGTCGTGCCCAGGGCCGACCTCGCCGCCGCGGCACAGGCCCGCCCGGGGACGCCGCTGCGCTTCGTCCCGGCCCGCGGCTGACGGCCGGTCCGGGCTCGGAGTCCTGTCTACCGGGCCAGGTATCCGCCGTCGACCGGCAGGACCGCACCGGTGACGAAGGAGGCCTCGTCGGAGGCGAGGAAGAGGATGGCGCTGGCGACCTCCTCCGGTTCGCCGAGCCGGCCGAGCGGGTGCAGCGCGACGATCGCCTCCAGGTACTCGGGGCCGCCGGGCTCGTCGGGCAGCTGCCGGACGCGGTCGGTGCGGATGGTGCCGGGGGCGACGGCGTTGACCCGGATGCCCTGGGGTGCGCACTCGACGGCCAGGTGCTTGGTGAGGCCGGTGGCGACGAACTTGGCGGGGCCGTACACGGCCTGGGAGGCCTGGCCGGCGACGCCGGAGATCGAGGAGAGGCAGACGATCGAGCCTCGGCCGGCGGCGGCCATCCGCTCGATCGCGTACTTGCAGGTGAGGAACATGCCGCGGCCGTCGACGGCCATCACCCGGTCCCAGTCCTCGGGGGTGGCCTCGGCGACGGTGCTCAGCGGGATGACGCCGGCGTTGGCGACCAGCACGTCGATCGCACCGTAGGCGCGGACGGCGGCCTCGATCATCGCCCGGGCGTCGGCGGGCTCCGCGACGTCGCCGGCCACCGGCACCGCTTCGGCACCGTCGGCGGAGAGTTCGGTGCACAGGGACTCCACGGCCGGGCCGTCGATGTCGGTGAGGACGAGCCGGGCGCCCTCGTCGGCGAACAGCTCCGCGGTCGCGCGGCCGATGCCGCGGGCCGCTCCCGTGATGACCGCGGCCTTGCCGGCCAGCCGTCCGCCCATGCCGATCGCTCCCGTCCGTGGTGCCGTGACCCGGCCAGCATGCCGCAGCCTCGCGGTCGGACCGGGGTTGACATGCCGTCATGTCGCCCACCCTCGGACTGCACAGTTCTCCGCACCCCCGACGGGGCACCCGTGCGCGACACCGGATGTTGTCCCTGCAGACAGATCCTGGTCATCTTGAATGCTTATCCTCCAGCTGCGCCGGAGGGGGCGATCATGGCGGCGATGCGCGGCCGGACAGCGGCGGCCCCGGACTCCGGCCCTTCTGCGTCCCGCCCCGCGCGGACGCGCGCCATCACGAGGAACAGGACAGCCCCCATGCACACCCACCGACGGACGCCCCTGGGGGGTGCCCGGTGATCGACTGGTTCCACGCGGCCGTGCTCGGCCTCGTCCAGGGGCTCACCGAGTTCCTGCCCGTCTCCTCCAGCGCGCACCTGCGGGTGTTCTCGGCGCTGCTGGGCTGGGACGATCCCGGGGCGGCGTTCACGGCGGTGACCCAGCTGGGCACCGAGTCGGCGGTGCTGATCTACTTCCGCAAGGACATCGCGGCCATCGTCGGCACCTGGGTGACGGCCCTGTTCAAGCCGGAGCGGCGCAGCGACCCGAACGCCCGGCTCGGCTGGTTCGTCATCGTCGGCACGCTGCCGATCGGCATCTTCGGCGCGGCCTTCCAGGACACCATCGAGACCTCGCTGCGCGATCTGCGGGTCATCGGCACCACGCTGATCGTGTTCGGCCTGATCCTGGCGGTCGCGGACCGCTCCCGGGCGGTGCGCAATGCCCGCCCCATCAGCGATCTGACGCTGCCCCACGCAGTGGCGTACGGCTTCGCGCAGTCCCTGGCGCTGATCCCGGGCGTCTCGCGGTCGGGCGGCACGATCAGTGCCGGTCTGCTGCTCGGCTACAGCCGGGAGGCGGCGGCGCGGTACTCGTTCCTGCTGGCGATCCCGGCGGTGCTGGCCTCCGGCACGCTGGAGCTGTTCAAGATCGGCGAGGGCCCGGCGCCGGCCTGGGGGCCGACCCTGCTGGCCACGGCCATCGCCTTCGTGGTGGGCTATGCGGCGATCGCCTGGTTCCTGAAGTACATCTCGCACAACAGCTTCATGCCGTTCGTGGTGTACCGGGTGGCACTGGGCCTGGTCATCATCGGCCTGGTCACCGCGGGCGTGCTCGCGCCGGACGCGGGCGCCGTCGAGTAGCCGCCCCGGCAGCAGACGGAGGGCCCGGTCCGCGCTGCGGACCGGGCCCTCCGTCTGCTGCGGCGTCAGTCGTGCGGTGCCGCGCGGCGGCGCCAGAGGACGACGCCGACGATCGCTGCGGCAAGGAGGACCACCACGAGGATCGTCGCGGTGCCGCTGCCCGAGCCCCTGTCCGAGGCGACGGGGGCGGTGGCCCCGGGGCTCGCCGAGGAGCTCGCGGGGCTCGGCGCGGGCGAGGGCGGCGGCGCGTCGGTGGCGGCAGCGGAGACGGTGGCGGAGGCCGACGGGGAGGCCGGCAGCGGCTTGGCGCCGGGCGCGGCGGCGGCGAGCTTCAGCACCGGCGCGGGGTGGTCGGGCTTGGCGGTGCCCTGCGGCAGCTCGATCCAGCGGTCGACGCGGCCGTCGGAGTAACCGACCAGCGTCTTGAAGGCGACCGACCTGGCGTCCGGCAGCTGCCGCACCTTGACCTTGTAGGCGGCGCTCTTCCCGGGTGCCAGGGCCGCCCCGGCCACCTGGAAGCCGTCCGCGGAGGGGGTGAACGTCCAGCCCTTGGGCGCCTCGACGAGCGCCACGTCGGACGGGGCGATGCCCTCCGGCAGCACGACCCGGACCTGCTTGATGCCGGCGGTGGTCGACTCCCCCTCGGCGTCGAAGGCGACCACGGCGTCCGTCGCGAGGGCCCGGGCGGTGGCCGACTCGACCTCGACATGGGCCAGCGCCGGGGCGGCGAGGGCCAGCACGGAGGCCGCGGCGGCCAGCGGCACGGCGGCGCGGGCGAGCAGACGGGATCGGTTCATGGCGCCGGTGCTCCAGGGGACGTGCTGGCGAAGGTCCCGCTCATCATGCCGCAAGCCCGGGGGCGTTTTGCCCGGAATCGCAACCTTCGATGATCTACGGACGCTCCCGCGCCGTCAGCCGCACACGCACGGCGGCGTGCACCTCGGCCTCCTCCGCCGGGTCGGCGGCGAGCCGGCGCAGGCGTTCCAGCACGCGAACGTCACCCGTGGTGGTGACATGGCGGGCGGCCAGCTCCCGGGTGGACTCCTCGCAGTCCCACAGGCATTCGACGGCCGGGCCCTCGGCGAAGTGCGGGTCGGTCGCGGCCAGTGCGCGGGCGGCGCGGCCGCGCAGCTCCGAGGAGACCGTCTCCCCGTACACGTGGCGCAGGGCGGGGACGGCTGCGGCGGCGGCCAGCCGCCCCGCACCGTCGACCAGGGTGGCCAGACCGGCTCCCTCGACGCCGCGGACGGAGATCCAGCGGCGCAGCGCGTCCACCACCAGCGGCCCGTCGGCGGGCTCGCCGGCGTCGGCCAGCAACTGGACGGCGGCCTCGCCGAGGGCGCTGTCGGCGCCGCCGGTGGCCGGGTCGGCCCAGCGGCGGGCGTGTGCCAGCGCCTGGGGGCCGCGCATCCGGCCGAGCACCTCCAGGGCCGCGGTGACGATCCGCTCGTCGACGTCGGCGGCAGCGGCCTCGATCAGGCCGGCCGCCGCGGGATCGTTGCGGTCGACCAGATAGCGCAGGGCGGCGGTGCGGGCGCCGACCTCGCCGTGGCGGGCGGCGTTCAGCACCTCGCCGCGGTCCTCGGGCCGGACGACGGCGGCGAGGCAGCGGGCGGCAGCGGCCGCCCGGCGGGCGGCGGCAGCGGCGTCGGGCGCACCGGCGGCGGCCGGGTCCGGACGGTCGGCCCAGGCGAGCACGTCGGCGGTGCTCCAGCCCGGGGTGACGCCGCCGCGGTCGAGCTGGCGCTGCCACAGGTCGAAGGGTGACTGCTCGCCGGCTGCGGCGACCCGCGGGTGGTGGGCGGCCCACAGCCGCCAGGGCCGCGGTTCGTACGCGCCGCGGATGGCGGCCCGCAGGCTCGCGTCGCCCTCCGGGCCTGCCGGGAAGCGGTCGAGGACGGCGGGGGCGATCTGCAGCAGGGCCCGGTCGTCGTCGCGTAGGGCCAGCTCGTCGAGCGCCCACGACCAGTTCCAGCCGGCGGCGGTGTAGCCGCGCAGCAGGTCGAGGGCGTCGCGGCGGCCGTACGCGGCGAGGTGGCCGAGGACGGAGAGGGCGAGGCCGGTGCGGGCCTCGTCCTGGTCGACGGCGTCCTCGGGTGCGTGCAGGTGACGCTTGATGCCGGTGAGCGGCGCCTCCAGCTCCATGTAGAGGCGCGCGTAGTAGAGGGAGCGGTTCTCGACCTGCCAGTCGGCGCGGGGGTCGTGGGTGACGCAGTACTCCAGGGCGTCGATCGCCTCGGCACGGTCGGCTGCCAGGGCATGCAGTTGCCCGTCGCCGCGGCCTCTCTGCAGGAGGCCGACGAGACTGGCACTGGGCGCTATCACTGGCTCGAACATGAGGTCAGCATCCGTTGCGGCGGTCGTCGAGGCAACGGGATTTCCGTCGCCGGGGGTGGATCGGTCCTGGACAGGCGCCCGGGCGCCGGAATCACCGAAGGCTACCGCTTGGGGCCGTTATCTGCACACAGGGCAACGGAACGGCGGCGGAGAACAGCCGTCGGGCGCCCCCGCCGGCGGCGCCGCGGCCCTGGAGGCGCCCGCCGCTCCGGCATATGCCTCTGGAAAATCCACGGACGATGTCCGCATATCCCCCACATCGGACGCGCGAATGTGGGACGCTCGTGCGACAGGCCGCCCCCACGGGGCCTCCCCCGGCCCCCGCGGGCCGTACCCTCACCTCTCAGAACCGCAGCGAGCCCCGATGAGCCTGACCGCCGGCCCCGCACCCGCCGTGAGCCGCCCGGGAGACGTCGCCGCCGCGGAGTGGGACCTGCTCACCGACCGCGTGCACTGGTCGGACGGCGCGTTCCGCCTGCTCGGCCGCGACCGCCGCCTTGGCCCGCTCACCCTCGACGCCCTGCCCGCCCTGCTGCACGCCGAGGACCGGCCGCAGCTCTGCCGCCTGGTCACCCGCATCCTGGTGCACGGGCAGGCCTGCTCCACCACCCTCCGAATACGCCGCCCCGACGGCCGCACGGCCGTGCTGCGCTGCACCGGCGCACCGCTGATCGGCGCCGACGGACGGGCCACCGCACTGCGGATGCTGCTGCGCCCGGCCTGAGGCACACCCACGCGGACACGACCGAGGACACCCGAGGAAACCCCGGGCGCACCCCTGCACGCCCCGGACCCACCGACCCGGGCCCGGGCGGACGGGTCAGACCTGGCGCCGCCGCTGCGGCATCACCGCGTCGATCTCCTCGCGCAGCTCCGCCACCTCCGGCATCCCCCGGTAGCGGCCGGCCAGCCGGTACATCTCGCGCAGCCGGTCCCAGGTGCGCATCGAGGAGGTCTGGTTGATCGCGTTCATCGCCAGCTTGGCCTGCAGGCACGCCGCATCGGGCTCGCCGGAGATCCAGTACACCGAGGCCAGCGTGATCTGGTCGAGCAGGGCGGAGCGCTCCCGGCCGGCCGGACGCAGGTCGATGGCGCGCCGCGCATGGTGCTCGGCGAGCCGGACCGCGCCCGGGTCGTGCTCGGCGAGCGTCCGGTACACCAGCGCCTGCATGCCGTGCAGCTCCGCCTCGTTGAACAGTTGCATCCAGCTCGGCGGCGCCTCCCCGGCCTCCTGGACGAAGAGGT
Source organism: Kitasatospora dryopteridis (assembly GCF_050749075.1). Lineage (NCBI taxonomy): Bacteria > Bacillati > Actinomycetota > Actinomycetes > Kitasatosporales > Streptomycetaceae > Kitasatospora > Kitasatospora dryopteridis. The sequence goes on from NZ_CP192749.1 coordinate 1,610,286, forward strand.
CCTCGGCCTCGCCCAGCACCCGGTGGGTCGCCTCGGAGCGGCCCAGCGAGGCCTGCGCCCACGCCTCGACGGTGTGCAGCATGGCGCGGGTCCGGGGCTGCGCGCGGTCCCCCGCGCTGGCCTGGGCGAGCTGCATCAGCTCCAACGCGTCGTCGGCCCGGCCGAGATGGAGCATCTGGCGGGCCGCCCGGGAGATCGCCTCACCGGCCCGCGGACGATCGTCGGCCTCCTTCGCCGCCTGCGCGGCGATCACGAAGTACTTCTGCGCGGTGGGCTCCAGGCCCACGTCGTGCGACATCCAGCCGGCCAGCACGGCCAGGTTGGCCGCAACCGTCCACAACCGGCGTTCCACGGCCGGACTGTGGCGATGCGTCAGAATTCCGCCGACCTCGTTCAACTGGCCCACCACGGCCTTGCGCTGGAGGCCGCCGCCGCGGGAGGCGTCCCAGGCCCGGAAGACCTCCACGGACCGCTCCAGGGCGGAGACCTCGTCGTTGCCGACCGGGCCGGCGTCGTACACGTCCACGACCGGTTGCGCACCGCCCTGGGTGAGCACGTGGCGCGGGCCGGGCCGTTCGGCGGCGTACGCCACACCGTCGCCGGTGAGCCAGTCGTGGAGGTTGTCGGCGATGACGGTGCCGGCGGCGAGCGCCGCGCCCGCACCGACCAGACCGCGTCGGTTCAGCATGAGGTCCATTCCCGTGAACTCGGTGAGGACCGCCGCTGTCCGATCCGGCTGCCAGGGCACCACCGCCGCCGTCTCCGTGGGGGTGCCCGCCCTGGTGGGCCGGTGTCGCTCGAGACCGAGGTCCTCAGTGGTGACGACACGGCCGAGCCGCTCCGTGAACACGGCGGCGAGCACCCTCGGCACCGGATCGCGGGGGATCTCCCCCTGCTCGATCCAGCGCCGGACCCGCGAGGTGTCGGTCGACAGCTGCTGCTGCCCCATCGCCGCACCGCGCCGGTTGACCAGCCTGGCGAGCTCGCCCTTGGACCATCCGGTCAGGGCGAACAGGTCGGCGAGTCTGGCGTTCGGCCCCTTGCTCACGTGAAGCCCCCAGGTTCCTCGGCTGTTTTCGACAGTAGTGGCTCTGTCACATGCCACGCGACCATTCGCCAGGGTTCGCCAGGGCACGCCACATGGTGTGCCAGTGCCGACGGGGTGTCAGGTAGGAAGGCGCCACCCCGACTTCGGAGCCGGGAAACGGCCGGAGCGTCCACGGTTCCGGCCCGACGGGCCGTCAGGGGCCGGGTCGACCGGTTCCGGGCGGACACCTCCGGGGCTCCCTCGGAGGGGGTGGCGAAGCCGGGTGGCGCGGGGGCGTCGGGCACGGCGCGGCAGGCGGACACCGCATTCCCCAGGGTGCGGAGGAGGCCCGCCCGCTCCGCGCCCGACGCCCGCACTCCACCCGGGGCCGCCCGGCCCGCCAGGGGCACCGCAAAGCCCCCGGCGACGGGCACAGACGGCACAGCAGTCGGCCAGGAAGGGACCCTCACCAGCCCATGTACTCCACAGCCAGCACCGGCACCCGCCCGGCACCCGCCCTCGAACCGGGCAGCGCGCGCCACATCCCGGGCCAGGCCCGCCCCGCGCTGCGGCCCCCCAACGCGGCCGGCGGCCGGCCCGCGCCGAGGGGCACCGAGCTGCGCGACCCCCGCACCGCCCTGGCCCGCACCGCGCTCGCCGGCCGGCCCGACCAGGCCGGCCGCCCCATGGGCGGCCGACTGCTGACCACCCGAACGGGCGACGGCTTCGTCGACCGGGTCGACCCCGCCGCGCTCCAGACGCCCGCCGTGAAGGCCGCGCTGGCCGCCGTCTCGCGGATATGTCCCGCGTTCCTCCCCCGCCAGGTGCTGCGGGAGGGCAGCCGGCACATCCTCGTCGCCGGCACCATCGGACGCGCCCCGGTCGTCGCCAAGTGCCTTGCCCCGCAGGCGGCCAGGGACGAACAGCTGATCGCCCGCTTCCACCACGAGGTCGCCGTCTACCGGGCGTTCGTCCGGCACCGCCCGCCGGTCCGGCTGCCGCGGCTGGTGGCGGCCGACCACGACCGCTGCGTGCTGGTGCTCGAGCGGGTGCCCGGCCGCCCGGCGGCGCGCGAGCGGCACCCGGTGAACCCGCCCACCCCGGGCGAGGTGCGGGCCGTGCTCGGCGCCGTCCGGACCCTCAACCTGTGGCGGCCGCCGACCGACGTCTTCGGCAAGCCGCTCGACTACCAGCTCGAGATCGCGCGCTTCCACTCGGTCGGCCAGCTGACCGACCGGGACGCCGGCGACCTCCGGCAGCTGCTGCACGGCCTCGCCAACAGCCCCTGGCAGCTGTGCCACGGCGACGCCCTGCTCGGCAACCTGCTGCTGGCCCCGTCCGGCCCGGTGCTGCTCGACTGGGAGGAGGCCGGCTGGTACCTGCCCGGGTACGACCTGGCGGTGCTGTGGAGCGTGCTCTCCGGGGACACCGCGGCCCGCCGCCAGATCAGCCAGCTCGCCCAGTCCGGCGGCACGCTGGCCCGGGACGCCTTCCTGGTCAACCTGGTGATGGTGCTGATGCGGGAGATCCGCCTGCACGACGTCCCGGGCGCGGGCGAGGAACAGCGCATCATGATCCGCCGCCTCTACGACGACGCAGCACTGGCCCGCCGCGCGGTCCGCGCAGCGGTCGGCACCCGCTGACAGCACCGGAAACGGAGTAACCACCAGGGGCAACGGGCAAGCGCCATAGGGGCGCGGGGAACTGCGCGGAACGGGAGAAACGGCGCCGCACCTTCCGTCCCGCGCAGTTCCCCGCGCCCCTTTTGCGGCCGGCCGGCCAGTGCGGGGTTCGGTTACGAGGGACGGCGGGGGTTGCCGCGGTCGAGGGCGGTGCGGCCGAGGGTGTCGAGGACTGCTTCGTCCGGGGGGAAGTGCATCCGGCTGCTGAGGACGTCGCGCAGGTACCGCTCCAGCGGGTGGCGGCGGCTGAGCCCCGGGTTGCCGGTGAGGGCCACGGCCTCCTGGACGGCGGAGCCTGCGGCCCGGCCGGCGATGAGGCGGCCGGCCGCGCTGCGGGCGACGGCCTCGCGGTCGCCGCGGTCGATCCCGGCCGCGGTCGCGCGGAGCACTTCTTCGGCGCCGATCAGCGAGGCCTCTATCTCGCCGAGCGCGTAGCGGTACCGCGGCAGTTCGGCCAGCGGTTCGGTGAGGTTGGCGGGGGTGCGCTGCCGCAGGAAGCGGATCAGCCAGTCCTGGGCGGCGCGTGCGGTGCCGAGGTGGACTGCGGAGAGCGCCAGGTCGTGCCAGGCCCGCGAGAGTTCGGCGGCGGCCTGCTGTGCGGGGTCGGCGTGCCCGGGCAGGGTGAGCCGGACGGCGTGCTCGGGGGCGACCCGCACCTTGTCGAGGATCACGTCGTGCCCGGCGCTGGCGCGCAGGCCGAGCTGGTCCCAGACCGGGTCGATCTCGAGGCCGGGGCTGTCCCCGCGGACGAGGAAGAGGCCGACCCGGGGGACGGTCTCGTCGGTGCGGGCGGGCACGGCCATCCAGGAGAGTGCCTCGGCGCCGCTGCAGTCGGTCTTTCTGCCCGTCAACTCCCAGGCCTCGCCGTCCCAGTGGGCGACGGTGGCGGGCGGGGCGCCGACCGGGCCGCCGGGCTCGGAGCGCAGGGTGCCGAGCAGTGCGGGGCCGCGCCGGGACTCGGTGAGCACCCGCCGGTAGGAGGCGGCGGGCCAGAGGCCGCCGCGGGCCTGTTCGGCGTGGAGCAGCAGGGTGTGTGCGACGAGGACGGCGACGGAGGCGTCGCCTCGGCCGAGGCCGGCCAGGACGTGGACGGTGTCGGCGAGGCCGGCGCCCGCGCCGCCGTGCCGTCGCGCGACGGTGAGGGTGAGCAGGCCTGCCTCGTGGACGGCTTCGACGCCCTGGTACGGGAAGGTGCCGTCGCGGTCGTGCTCCTCCGCGCGGGCGGCGAGCAGGTCGGCGACGCGGGGCAGGCGGGCGAGGGCGTCGGCGACGGCGGCGCGCTCGTCGACCGGGGTGGGTGCTGGGGTCATGTCGGTGTCTCCGGGCTGTCGGCGTGGACGCGGCGGGCGGCGGACGGCACCGGGTGGGGGCGGCGGCGGGCGGGACGGCCGGCCGACGACCCGGTCGGACGCGGGCGGCCGGTGGCGGCCCGGTGCCGCGGGGACGACGAGGGGGCCGGGGCCCCGGTCATCTGCCCGGACAGGTCCCGCCTGCGTCGCGCCGCAGGTCCAGATGCCTGCGGCGGGTGAGCAGCGGGAGGAGGCATGACATGTCGGCGACTGTACGAAGCGTTGATCGCTACCGTCAAGCGCGCCCGTACCGGTCGGTTCAGCCCTGCTGGAACATCTCTGCGGGCAGCGGCTTGAGCAGTTGGTAGAGGTCGTCCGCGATGGGGCGGTCCCAGGAGGCGATGGTGACCAGCACGCCGTCGCTGCGGCCGAACTGGGAGCAGAACACCCGCTCCTCGCTGACCTTGACCTTCTTCACGATGAGCAGGTCGTCGCCGAGCATGACCGGGAAGTCCTCGGCGGAGACGAACTCCACCGGCTCGTCGTTCTCGAGGGCGGCGAGGAGCTGGCGGACCTCGAAGGGCACGTCGTCCTCGGGTTCGCGGGCGGGCGAGCCCTCCGGCAGGTTGCCGATGAACATGGCCGGGCCGCGGCCCCCGAAGAGGTCGTAGCGCAGGAAGATGCCCTGGCACGAGCCGTCCTGGGCGTTCATCGTCATGGCACCGAAGTGGCCGGGCCAGTCGCCCGGATCCATGGCGAGCACGTCGAAGTCCGGACCTGCGGGCGAGCCCGAGCGACGGCGAAGGAATGACATGACACCATCGTACGGGGCCCCGGCCGTCCGGCCCGCGCACGGGTGCTCCGGCGCACGCGGGCGCACGGCGGTGACCGGCCGGGCATCGACGCTCAGAGACCAATGTTGACTCTGAGCAACCGTCCGGGCTACGTTCGGTTCAGCACGACAGTCGCTGTGGGCTCGCCCCACCGGGGGGCGGCTTGTTCAGGCGTGTCATGGCGCGCTTTCCCTCGCTCAGCACGTCGTCGTGCGAACAGACCTGATCGACCGTCGCCGGAGCCGGCGTCCGAGGACACCGGGCGGGCGGCGCAGCAGTACGAACGACAACTCCACAAGCCAGGTTCGCGGGGCCCCGGCCCGTCGCACTCGCGGACCTGTCCGGGGCACCGCCGCGTGGGGGCGTGCGGATGACCCGGGCACCGGTACCGGTGTCGAGTAGCTCTCGGCACGGTGCCACACCTCCCGGCGACGACCGGCCCTTCCACGGGCCCGGACCGGCCGACGCACTCAGGTGCGTGCGGGGAAACCTCGGGAGGAGCTCGTCGCCGGCGCCGGTGACGGGTAGCACAGCGGGCGCCGTGCTCGACCGCGTGGGGGCGGTCGGCACGGCGTCTGCCTGCTCCATACTGTGGGCCGCTGCTTGTCCAGCAGTCAACGAGTTTCGGACCATCAGAATTCATTTGTGACCTCCGGGGCGTCACCGGGGGTTCAGCCGGAGGTCCGCCCGGCGTTCCGTGTGCCGACCGGCCGGGTCAGGTCAGGTCGAACTCGCCGTCCCGTGCACCGAGGACGAAGGCCCGCCACTCGGCCGGGGTGAAGATCAGCGCGGGGCCGTCGGGGCTGCGGCCGTCCCGCATCGCGATGTAGCCCTCGACGAAGGCGATCTGGACGTCGCCGGCTCCCTGGCTGCTGGAGAGCCACTCCGCCCCGCCGAGGTCCAGGACGGGCTTCCGGGCGTGCTCCGCGCCCGCCACCGTGTTGGCCGCCATACCGTGCTCCTCCCGATGTCGTCCGGCCTCCAGCGTAGCCAGCGGGGCCGTCCCGGCGGGGCGGGTTCGCCGACAGCGCGGTGGATGCGGCGGATCACCCGCGGGCACGGCATCCGCTGTGGTAGACACGGCCGCCATTGGCCGGTCCGGGCGCGGCGGGCTGCAAGAGTGGTGCACTCAGGGCGTTCAGCTTCTGCAGTGCCCTTCCAGACCTTCGCAGCCCACAGGAGCAGCCGATGGACCGCCGGGCCGGTACGCGCGCCGATGTGATCCCGATCTCCGACGCCCCGTCAGCCCCCGGCGCCGGGTCCGCGACCGCGACGCGGCCCGCGTCGGTGCCCCGGCCGGCCGGCCGGCCGGGCACGGCAGGGTCGGGGTGGTACTGGTCTCGCACAGCCAGGAGCTGGCGCTGGCGGTGCGGAAGCTGGCGCTGACCATGACCGGCAGCGAGGACCCTTCGCCGGTCGCGGCGACCGGCGGCAGCCAGTCCGACGGTCTGGGCACCAGTGCGGTGCTGGTGGCGGCGGCGGCCCGGCGGGTGGACCAGGGGCACGGGGTCGCGGTGCTGTCCGACATGGGCAGCGCGGTCTCCACGGTGCTGGCGCTGCTCGCGGACGCGGACGAGCACGGGCTGCCCTTCCCGGTGCGGTTCGCGGACGCCCCGTTCGTGGAGGGCGCGGTGGCGGCGGTGGTGACCGCGACGGCGGGCGGCGACCTGGCGGCGGTGCTGGACGCGGCCGAGGAGACCTACCGCCAGCACAAGACCGGTCGGCCCCATTTGTGATGGAACGACCACCCGGCAGCGGGTGCCGCCGCTAGCATCGGCCGGGAGCGCGGGGCGGGGAGAGGCTCCGGCCGAACGGGGGGAGTCCCAGCATGCGCGTGGTCGTCACCGGCGGAGCCGGCTTCATCGGCGCCAATCTGGCGCGGGCCCTGCTGGCCCGTCCCGAGGTCGCGGAGGTCCGGGTGGTGGACGACCTGTCCACCGGCGACAAGGCCAATCTGGAGGGCCTGGACGTCGCCTTCCACCAGGGCACGATCCTGGACGCGGCACTGCTCGACGAGGCGTTCGCGGGCGCCGACGCGGTGGTGCACCTGGCGGCCCTGCCCTCCGTCCCCCGGTCGGTGGCCGACCCGCTGGCCAGCCACCACGCCAACGCCACCGGCACCCTGCAGGTGCTGGAGGCGGCCCGCCGCGCGGGCGGCCTGTACGTGGCGGCGGCCTCCTCGTCCTCGGTGTACGGCGCCAACCGCGAGCTGCCCAAGCGCGAGACGATGCGCACCGCCCCGATGAGCCCGTACGCGGTGAGCAAGCTGGCCACCGAGGCGTACCTGGCGGCCTACCACCACTGCTACGGGCTGGGTGTGCTGCCGCTGCGGTTCTTCAACGTGTTCGGCCCGCTGCAGCCTGCCGGGCACGCGTACGCGGCGGTGGTGCCGGCCTTCCTGGACGCGGCGCTGGCCGGCCGTCCGCTGACGGTGCACGGCGACGGCGGGCAGAGCCGCGACTTCACCTACGTCGGCACGGTCGCCCAGGTGCTGACCGAGGCGGTACTGCGCCGGGTCGTCCACCCGGACCCGGTGAACCTGGCGTTCGGCACCCGGACGACCCTGATGGAGCTGATCGGCGAGCTGGGCTCGGTGCTCGGCCGGCCGCTGGAGACCGAGCACACCGAGCCGCGCGCGGGGGACGTCCGGGACTCGCAGGCCGACAACGGACGGCTGCGCGAGCTGTTCCCGGACGTCCGGCCGGTGCCGCTGCGGGAGGGCCTGGAGCGCACCGCGGAGTGGTTCAGCTCCTGCTGACCTGCGGTTCGAAGGAGAAGACGGTGTGCTCGGCACCGGCCAGGGCGAGGGCCAGCCGGTGCCGGGCGTAGTCGTCCAGCGGGGGCAGCGCGTCCGGGGCGAACCAGCCGACCTCCAGCGACTCGTCGTCGTTCACCCGTGGCTCGCCGGCCAGCAGTCGGCAGCGGAAGGTGAGGTCGAGGTACTGGGCGCGGTCGCCGTTCGGGTACTCCAGCAGCGGGGAGACGGTCACCGAGGTCAGCCGCTCGGGCTCGACCTGCACCCCGGTCTCCTCCAGCACCTCCCGGGCGAGGCCCTCGGCGGGCTGCTCGCCCGGGTCGAGGATGCCGCCGATCAGCGCCCATCTGCCGTTGTCGCTGCGGCGGTTGAGCAGGACGCGGCCGCGGTCGTCGACGATCACGGCGGCGACGCCGGAGAGCCAGAGCGGACGGGTGCCGACGAGGGCACGGAGTTCGGCGAGAAAGCTCGGGATGGCCATGGCCTGACCCTAGCCTCCGCAGCCGGGCCGGGCCCTCGTCAGCCGTCCGCCGGCCGGTGGAGCGGGCGGGCCGGGGAGCCGACGACGACGGTGCCGGGGGCGATGTCCCGGGTGACCACGGCGGCCGCGCCGACGAAGGCGCCGGCGCCGACCGTGCGGCCCTGCAGCACCACGGCGTTGGAGCCGACGGTGGCGCCGTCCGCCAGCCGGACGGAGCCGGAGACGTTGCCGCCCGGGTAGACGGTGACCCGCTCCCCCAGGACGGCGTCGTGGCCGACGGTCGCGTTGTAGTGCACCTGGCTGTGCGCACCGAGGCGGACGCTGCTGGAGATGTACGCGCCGCCCATCACCAGGCAGCCGGGGGCGAGTTCGGTGTCCGGGGCGATCAGTGCCCGCGGGTGGACGAGCACGGCGGGCTCGCCGCCCGCCGCGTCGAGCAGGGCGGTGAGCCGCAGCCGGACGTTCGGGTCGGCGATGCCGACCAGGTAGCGGCTGCCGGGCGGCAGGTCCTCCGGGGCGATCGCCTTCAGGCCGCGCACCTCGGTGCCGCGGGCCCGGTCGTCGAGGAAGCCGGCGACCGGGACGCCGGCCGCGAGTGCGGTGTCGAGTGCCTCGCGGCCGACGCCCCCGGCGCCGGCGATCCACAGCTGGTCGGTCATGGCTCCATCATCGGGTGGCGGCGGCGGTCGGGGCGGCCTGCTCGGCCTCCCGCGGGGCCATCAGCGGCACCACGACCAGGTCGGGTGCCTCGGCGGGGGCGGGGAAGCCGGGGTTGACGCCGCCGGCGGCGGTGATGCCGGCGGGTCGGAGCAGCACCTTGACGGTGAGCAGCAGGATGCGCAGGTCGAGGAGGAGGGAGCGGTGGGCGATGTACCAGAGGTCGAGTTCGATGCGCTCGGGCCAGGTGATCGAGTTGCGGCCCTTGACCTGGGCCCAGCCGGTGAGGCCGGGGCGGACGGAGAGCCGGCCGCGCTGGCGGTCGGAATAGTGGACGACCTGCTCGGGCAGGGTCGGCCGGGGGCCGATGACGCCCATCTCCCCACGGGCGACGTTCCAGAGCTGGGGCAGTTCGTCGAGGCTTGTGGTGCGCAGCAGGCGGCCGAGCCGGGTTATGCGTGGTGCGTCCGGCTCGTCGGCATAACGTTTCTCCCGCATGGTGCGGAACTTGAGGATGTCGAACTCCTTGCCGTGCCGGCCGGTGCGGGTCTGCCGGAACAACACCGGCCCGCCCATGGTGCACCGGATCAGCACGTAGACGAGCAGGCCGAGCGGGATCGCGACGATCCCGGCCGTCGCGGCGATCAGCAGATCACCGCCACGCCTGATTCCTCCCCCAACAGGCTGCATGCTCTCCCCCCAGGACGGATGTGTGGTGTGCGGGCCCCTCAGCCGACCGTCCAGGGCAGCCGTCGGACCCTGGCGACGGCCGCATAGGTCTCGAGCGAGACCCGGGCGACCGCGCGCTGGTCGAACTCGGCGAGTGCCCTGCTGCGGGCCGCGGTGCCGAGCCGGGTGCGCAGGTCCGGCTCGGTGAGGAGCCGGTCCAGCGCCGTGGTGAGCGCCCGGGCGTCGCCGGGCGGTGCGAGCAGCAGGTGCTCGCCGTGGGTGCCGATCTCCCGGCAGCCGCGTATGTCGCTCAGGACCATCGGCAGGCCGCCGGCCGCGGCCTCCATGGCCGAGCGCGAGAAGCCCTCGCGGTAGGAGGGCAGGACGAAGACGTCGAGCGCCGCGTACAGCTCGGGCATGTCGGAGCGGGCGCCGAGGAACTCCACGCCGCTCTCGGGGCCGCCCAGGGCGTCCGGCTTGTCCGGGTCGGGCGGGCCGATCCAGACGAAGCGGGCCTTGCCGGCCAGGGCCCGGGCCGCCTCGGCGTACTCCCGGATGCCCTTCTCGGCGACCTGCCGGCCGACCCCGCCTACCAGCAGCTCGCCGTCGGACACCCCGAGCTCGGCCCGCAGCCGGGCGCGGTCGGCCGAGCGGTCCTCGGTGAACCTGGTCAGGTCGACGCCGTTGCCGACCACCCGTGAGCGGTGGCGCGGCACGGCGCGGGCGAGGGTGCGGCGGTCCTCGGCGTTCTGGTACAGCTCCGCGTGCGAGAACCGGCCGGCCAGCGCCTCCGCGCCGAGCACGAAGGCGCGCTTCGCCGACGGGTCGTGGGCCTGCGCCCAGAGCCCGTGGCAGGTGTTGACCACCACCGGGACGCCGGCCAGCCGGCCGAGGATCCGGCCCAGCACCCCGGTCTTGGGGTTGTGCGTGTGCAGCACGTCCGGCCGGATGCGGCGCAGCACGGCGAGCAGCTCCCGGCCGGCGGCCGCGTCGGCCCGCGGCTGCCAGGAGCGGGTCAGCGAGTGCAGCGGCTCGTGCCGCACCCCGATCGCCTCCAGCTGCGGCACGTACGGGCCGGGTGCGCTGATCCCGTAGGTCTCGAAGCCGGCCTCCACGTCGACCGTGAGCTCGGTGGCGAGCAGCAGCTGCAGGCTCATGTCGACGGTGGTCAGGTGGGCGACCCGCAGCGGGCGGCCGCCCGGGCCGCGCAGCCGGGGCGCGGGACGCGGGACGCCGGCGGGGACGCCGGTCACGGCGGGCTCAGGCACGGGCGCCCACCGCCTTGGCGGTGGCCACGATCCGGGCGTAGGCGCGCTCGGGGATCAGCCGGCCGTAGAGCTTGGCACGGAAGAAGTCGATCGGGTCGGTGCGGCGGACGGGCACCCGGCAGAACCGGGCCGGGTCCGAGCCGGGCAGGTTGCGGCCGACCTCGCCGGTGGCGGCGGTGCGGAACCGGGCCCGCAGGGCGACGGCCATGTGCGGCACCGGCACGCCCCAGGTGTAGGCGAAGTGCCGGGGCCGGGTGCCGAGGTGCTGCTCCACGTCGTCGTTGCAGCCGTCGAGCTCGGCGGTGGTCAGCAGGACGGGCCGGGCGTGGGTGCGGGTGTGGTTGGCGACCGTGCACAGGCCGGAGCCGGCCATCTCGCGCAGTTGCTCCCAACCGAGGCCGGGTGCGGCCGGGCCCTTGGCGGTCGAGCCCTCCCAGCGCATCTCGCCGCCGACGTGCCCACTGGCCAGGTAGACGGTGAACGGCAGGCCGCGCTCCTTGAGCAGCGGCCAGGCCCGCTCGTACACGTCGGCGAAGCCGTCGTCGAAGGTCAGCACGGTGCTCGGGGTGCGGCGGCCGGCGGCGAGCCGGTCGCTGGCCTCGTCGATGGAGACGACCCGGCCGGGCGGCAGCTCGGCGAGCAGGTCCAGCTGGGCGGTGAAGTCGACGGTCGCGACGTCGAGCTCGTCGGCGGTGCCGCCGCCGATCCGGTGGTAGATGAGGAAGGTGGCGCCCTCTCCGGGCACCGAGCCGGCGGCGCGGGCCAGGCCGCGCTTGAGCGTGGTGCGGAACCCTCCGGCAGCCGCGGGCGCGGCGGTCGTCCCCATCGTTCTCCCCTCCGCGGCGCCCTCCCCGGCGCCGTCGTACCGGCCCGTGCCCGGGGTGGTCGCGCCCGGGCGGGAACCACAGTAGGGGGAAGTGTGGGGCTGCTGCCCCGGAAATGTGAAAGAAGCGGGTAGGCGGGCCGAAAACCGGCCGGTCCGGTCATTCCCGGGCGCTTTCCGGCCAGGAATCGGAGACGCCGGCGGGCGGGAATCGGGGCGCTCGCACGCGGGGCCGGCGCAGGGGGCGCGAGGGGACCGGGGTCAAGAGGGCCGGGAGGGGCGGAGCGGCCGTGAGGGGTCCGTCAGCCGACCCGGGCGGGCTTGCGCAGCCAGGCCACGGCGACCCGGGCCAGCACCACGACACCGGCCGCCAGGCAGCCCGCGACCGCCATCGCCCAGGCCGGACCGTCGCTCTCCGGCACCAGAACGGCCACCAGGATGCCCACCACGATGCAGGCGGCACCGACCAGCGAGAGAAGCAGCTTGTGGCGCTCCAGCGCGCACCCGCTCCACATCCGTGCCCATCGAGTCAGGGACTCGTGACCATCCGTGTGCACCATGTCCTCCACGCTATCCGAGCACCCCTCCCCCGGCATACCGCCCAGTGTCCACGAGAGCGCCGAAAAAGCGCCCGCGCACGACGGACGAAATTTCGCCGACGACCGTACAACCATCCGTCGGGCCCGTGGGTCTCCATTACATTGAGCGATCCAGGAGCCGTTCGCAGCCGGGCAGGGAGTCCTCGGCGCGGACCGGAACACACCGGGGGCGGAGCCGCCGCACCCGGGGTCGGAGGCCGGGCTCCGCCTGCCGACGGTACCGCCACGCCGTACTGCGGCGACCGAGGGGGGAACCGCGTGCCGTACTCCGATTCGACGACCGTCAGCGCCCTGCCGACCACGACCGTCCGACGCGACCCTGTGCACACCCACGACCGCGCCCCGCTGCGCAACCGCGGCAGCTGGCTCCGCCTCACCCCCGTCCAGCCCCTCTTCCGGGCCCGCGCGGCCCAGCGGCTCGCCGTCCTCGCCTACCACGGCGTCACCGACCCGCGTTCCTTCGGCGCCCAGCTGGACCGGCTGCGCCGGCTCGCCAACCCGGTCTCGCTGACGGCCGTCGAGCGGGCCGTCACCGAGGGCCGCCCGCTGCCGCCGCGCTCGGTGCTCATCACCTTCGACGACGCCGACCGCACCGTCTTCACCCACGCCCTGCCCCTCCTCGCCGCCCGCGGCATCCCGGCCGCCGCCTTCGTGATCGCCGAGCTCATCGGCACCGACCGGCCGTTCTGGTGGCACGAGGCCGCCTACCTCGCCCGGCACGGCGGCCGGGCCCGGCTGCTGCCCGGCGGGGCCACCGGGCGGCTGCTCGCCCGCCTGCGCGAACTGCCCGACCCGGACCGCCGGCGCTGTCTGCAGGAGCTGCGGGTCAGCGCGGACCGGCTGCCGCCGCGGCAGGAGCAGCTGCACCCCGAGGACCTCCGGGCCCTGCAGGCCGCCGACATCGCCATCGGCAACCACACCCTGGGCCACCCCTGCCTGAGCCGCTGCGACGACTCCACCGTGCAGACCGAGATCACCGCGGCCCACTTGGCCCTCACCCGGTGGCTCGGCGAGGCGCCCACCGCCTTCGCCTACCCGGACGGCGGGTACGACCCGCGGGCCGATGCGGTGCTGCGGCGGCTCGGCTACCGCCTGGGCTTCCTCTCCGACCACCGGCTCGGCCCCCGGCTGCCCGCCCATCCGCTGCAGATCAGCCGGCTGCAGGTCGACTCCACGACCGGGACGCGGCGCTTCGACACCATCCTGTCCGGGCTGGAGCCGGCCGTGCAGCGCTGGCGGGGGGCGACGGTCTAGCGGCCGTTCACCCATGAGGGGCGCGGAGAACTGTGCGCGGTGGGAAGGCACACGCTTGATGCCTTCGACTCGCGCAGTTCTCCCAGCCTTCGGCCGGGAGGTGCCCCCCACGCGCCCCTGATGCGTTGCCCGTTGGGCTGTCAGACGGTGAGGAGGCGGGTGCGGAGGGAGGCGGTCAGGGTGTCGTCGGCTCCGAGGCGGGTGGCGGCGTAGGCGGCGACGGAGCCGTAGCGGGTGGTCAGGGCGGCGAGGAAGCGGCGCATGATGTCTGCGGGTGCGCGGCCGTAGCCGGGCCAGACGAGGGTGAGGTCGGGGTGGCGGGCGTGCCACTCGGCGACCAGCGTGGCGGTGGCGTGCTCGGTCCGGGCGAAGTCGGCGAGGATGTCCTCCTCCGCGACGCCGAGCAGGGTGAGGACGAGGGCCGCCACGATGCCCGTCCGGTCCTTGCCGGAGTAGCAGTGGAAGGCCAGCGGGGCGTCCGCGTCCGCGATCACCCTCAGCACCTCGGCCAGTTCGCCGGCGCCGTCCTCGGCGACCTCGGCGTAGCGCTCGGCGAGGTACGGGCCGGGGTCGACGTCCGGCCCGAGGGCGGCCTGGTCGTACGGGCGGTGCTCGATCGACAGGTTGTGGAAGGCCAGCCCGGGGAAGTCCGGGATGCGGGCGGTCTGCGCGATCTCCCACGGGTAGCGCAGGTCGATCACCGTACGGATGCCGAGCGCCCGGAAGCGGGCCAGGTCCGGGCCGTCCAGCTTGCCCAGCGAGTCGGAACGGTAGAGCAGACCGGGTCGGACGGTGCGGCCGTCCGCCGCCCGGTGGCCGCCGAGGTCGCGGAAGTTGCACAGCCGGTCGAAGATGATCGTTTCGGTCATGCCGTCACCCTACGAACGGACGGCCCGTCGGCGGGCCGGAACGGTGCAATCGCCGCCGGGCAGCGGCTCAGGCCGGGACGGCGCTCGAGATCAGCCGGCCCTCCGGGTAGCGGGCGGCGGCCTCGGACAGGACGGTCGGACGGCCGCTGTGCAGCACGGCCAGCGTTCCGCCGCCCGCGGTGACGCCCGCACCGTCGAGCCGGCGCAGCGCCTGGGCGGCCACCGCGTCCGCGGAGCCGTACAGCCGCAGGCCGGGGGCGGCGGAGTCGGCGAGCGCGGCACGGATCTCGTCCCGGACGAGCTCGTAGTGGGTGCAGCCGAGGACGACGCCGGTGGTGCCGGCCGGGGTGCGGGCCGCGGCATCGGCGACGGCGGCCACGATGGCGGCCCGGTCGCCGCGCTCCACGGCGTCCGCGAGGCCCGGGCAGGCCACCTCGGCGACCTCGGCGGAGCCGCCGAAGTCCGCGATCAGGCCGCGCTGGTAGGCGCTGCCGGTGGTGGCCGGGGTGGCCCAGATCGCGACCCTGCCGCCGGCGGCCGCGGCCGGCTTGATCGCGGGGACGGTGCCGATCACCGGCAGGCCCGGCTCCAGCTCGGCCCGCAGCCGGGCCAGGCCGTGCACGGAGGCGGTGTTGCAGGCCACCACCAGGGCGTGCGGCTCGAGGGCGGCGGCCGCCCGGGCACAGGCCAGGGCGTGCTCGGCGATGTCCTCCGGGGTGCGCGGACCCCAGGGCATGCCGTCGGGGTCGGAGGACAGCACCAGGTCCGCGTCGGGGCGCAGCCGGCGCAGGGCGGCGGCGGCGGCGAGCAGTCCGAGTCCGGAGTCCACCAGTGCGATCTTCACAGGGGACGACTCTACCGAACCGCCCCGCACGGGAACCGCTGCGGACGGACCCGGTGCGGCAGACTGCCAGCGTGACCGTGCTGCAGTGGGTGTCCGCGCTGTCCCTGGCCGTCTGGGTGTGGCTGGCCTGCTGCCACGGCATGTTCTGGCGCACCGACCAGCGGCTGCCGCCCCGGCCCGCACCGCGCAGGTGGCCGTCGGTCGCCGTGGTGGTGCCCGCCCGGGACGAGGCCGCCGTACTGCCGCACTCGCTGCCCGGGCTGCTCGCCCAGAAGTACCCCGGCTCGGCCCGGGTGATCCTCGTCGACGACCACAGCTCCGACGGCACCGGCGCGATCGCCGAACAGCTCGGCGAGGGCGGCGGGCTGCCGCTGACGGTCACCACCCCTCCCCCGCTCCCCGACGGCTGGACGGGCAAGCTCTGGGCCCTGCGGCACGGCGTCGAACTCGCCGGCGACACCGGCCACCTGCTGCTCACCGACGCCGACATCGCCCACGGCCCGACCCTGCTCGCCGACCTGGTCGCCGCCGCCGAGGCGAACGGCCTCGACCTGGTCTCGCAGATGGCCCGGCTGCGGGTGGAGACCCGGTGGGAGCGGCTGATCGTCCCGGCCTTCGTGTACTTCTTCGCCCAGCTGTACCCGTTCCGGTGGAGCAACCGGGCCGGGGCCGGGACCGCCGCCGCGGCGGGCGGCTGCACCCTCGTCCGGCGGGAGGCGCTGGAGCGGGCGGGCGGCGTGGCCGCGATCCGCGGGGCGGTCATCGACGACGTCAACCTCGCCCGGGCGGTGAAACGCACCGGCGGCCGGACCTGGCTCGGTCTCGCCGAACAGGTGGACAGCGTGCGGCCCTACCCGCGGCTGGCGGAGCTGTGGAGGATGGTGTCGCGCAGTGCCTACGCCCAGCTGCGGTACTCGCCGGTGCTGCTGGCCGGGACGGTCCTGGGGCTCGCCCTGGTGTACCTGGTGCCGGTCGTTGCGGTGGTCGCCGGGGCGGCCTCGGGGTCGGCGTGGACGGCCGCACTCGGCGGCGCCGCCTGGGCGGTGATGGCGGGGACGTTCGTCCCCATGGAGCGGTACTACGGGCGGCCGGCGGCGGAGGCGCTGCTGCTGCCGTTCACGGCGGGGCTGTACCTGCTGATGACGGTCGACTCGGCAGCACAGCACTGGCGCGGCCGAGGAGCGGCCTGGAAGGGCCGCACATACAGGTAGGGCCGCCCAAAACGGGGGCGCGGGAACCGCGCGAGTCGGAAGGCATCGACCATGTGCCTTGCCGCTGCGCGCAGTTCTCCGCGCCCCTGTCGGCGTACCCGGTTGCCCGGCGCCCCCGGAGTACCGGTCAGGCGGAGATGCGGTGGGCCTGCTCGGCGACGCGGCGGCCGAGGTGCTCGGCGGTGGCCAGGTCGGACTTGTGCATGGCGTCGGCGCCCTGGTCGCCGTTGGACTGGGCGGCGGCACCGAGCCACACGCCGAGGCGGTTCAGGTCGAACTCGGAGGCGGTGGACTTGTTCCAGCCGGGCAGCAGGCCGAGGTTGACCCACATCATGCTGTGCTGGGCGGCGAACAGCGACAGCGACTGCAGGCTGTGCAGCTTGTCGCCGCTCTTGGCGCCGGAGTTGACGAAGCCGGCGGCCAGCTTGTCCTTCCACTGCTGCTTCATCCAGCGGCCGCTGGTCTTCTCGACGAAGGTACGGAAGGCCGCCGACACGTCGCCCAGGTAGGTCGGCGAGCCGAAGATGATGGCGTCGGCGGTGTCGAGCTGCTCCCACTGCTCGTCGGTGATCTGGTCGACGGCGATCAGGTGGACGGTGGTGCCCGGAACGTCCTCCGCGCCCTGGCGGACGAAGTCGGCCTGGCGGGCGGTGTGGCCGTAGCCGCTGTGGTAGGCGATGGCGACGCTGATCTCGCGTGACATGCTGTCAGATCCCTTGGTTGGAAGGAAGGCGGAGCGGTCGCCGCGCGCTGCGCCCGCGAACGACCCGACGTATGGATGCTGCCAGCTGCGGCAACGCCGTTACAACGCCGGATCGACGGGTCCGATCACTGGGAATGCCGGACGGCGGGTCACCGTCCGAGCAGGCGCAGTGCGGTGGGCTTGGTGAACTCGTAGCGGGTCATCTGCTCGAGGTCGCGCAGCCAGCGGGCGGGGCCGGGCGGGGCGGCCAGCACTTCGAGGTAGAGCTGTTCGAAGGCGCTGGTGACGCTGTCGAGCGAGAACCGGCCGACCACCCATTCGCGCCCCCAGCGGCCGAGTTCGGTGCGGCGGCCGGGGTCGTCGAGGAGGCTGCGGAGCTGGTCGGCGAGCGGCCCGGGGTCGCGGCTGCCGTCGCCGAAGCCGTACATGCAGCGGGAGGCGTGCGGTTCGACGAGCGGGCCGGGTTCGTGGACGGCGGTGTAGCCCGCGGCGCCGTGCACGACGACGGGCTTGGCGAAGGCCAGGCCGCGGAGGGCGGAGCCGCCCATGCCGAGGACGACGTCGGCGGCGTCGTAGGCGGGCCTGGGGTCGGCCATCTGGCCGGGGACGAGGACGGCTTCGCGTCCGAGGGCGGCGTTGGCCTCGGCGGCGCGGGCGCGCAGCCGCTCCAGGCTGGGGCCGGCGCCGACGACGGCGAGGCGGACCCGGGGGTCGTCGAGCCTGCGGACGGCGTCGACGGTGAGTTCGGCGCCGGCGTCCTTCTCCAGGTCGGGCACCAGGCGGGTGACGATGGCGAGGAGCAACTCCTCCTCCCCGATGCCGTGTTCGCGGCGCCAGGCGGCGCCGTCGACCTGGCCGGGGGCGTCGGTGCCGGTGTTGACGGGCGGTTCGACGAGGCGGACGTCGCGGTGGCCGAAGGCCCTGCCGTCGCCGACGAGGGCGCCGAGGCCGAGGACGAGCGGCTGGTGCCTGGGCATGCCGCGCAGCATGCGGATGCCGTAGAAGGTGGTGACGACGGGGATCCGGCCGAGCCGGCCGGGCCCGAAGAAGCCGTTGCGGGCGGCCCGTACCTCCCAGGCGTGGATCAGTTCGCTGCCGTGTTCGTCCGCCAGCTTCTGCATGCTGCGGCGGACCTCGGCGTGCGGGGTGTCCGGGCCGCCGGCCACCACCACGTCGAGGCCGTGGCCGGCGGCGACCCCGACCAGGGGCGCGTCGCCGGCGACGCCCTGGGCGAAGAGCACCGGGTGGTGGCCGCGGTCGCGCATGGTGCGGGCGATGTCCACGGCGTTGAGCTGGGCGCCGCCGAGGGCGAGGTTGTTGAGGTGCACGAGCACCCGGACGGGTCTCACCGCGGTCACTCCTCCCAGTGGTGCGGGACGAAGACCGGCGCGGCCAGCACCACGGCGCGCGGCGGGGTGTCCAGCATGGGGCCGAACACGTCGAACTGTCCGACGGAGTGCCAGCTCATCAGGGTGCCGCCGTCGGTCTTGCCGATGGAGTAGACGCCCGCCCAGAGGGTGTAGCGGCCGCGGGGCAGCGGGAGGCGGGGTATCACGCAGGCGACGTGGTGGTCGTCGCCGGTGAGCCGGATCTCGTGGCTGATCTGGAAGATCGGGCTGGAGGTGCCCTCACTGACGCCGAGGTGCAGGGTGGCGTCGCCGCGGTAGTCGCCGCCGAGGGTGAGTTCGACGGTCATCGGCTCGTCGGTGACGAGGTTCTCGCGGTCCTCGCCGGTGACCTCGTACTTGAGCAGTTGGAGCGGTTCTCCGGTGCGGGCGGAGGCCTCGGACTGGGCCTCGATGGAGTCGCGGTACCCGGCGAGGGCGTCCTTGATCCCGGCGTCGACCCGGACGGTGCCCTGCTCCAGCCAGACGCCGCGGCGGCAGATGGACTGGACGGCGGGCAGGTCGTGGGAGACGAAGACGATGGTGGTGCCCTGTTCGGCGACCTCGCGCATCCGGTCCAGGCAGCGCTGCTGGAAGACGGCGTCGCCGACGGCGAGCACCTCGTCGACCAGCAGGACGTGCGGCTCCAGGTAGGCGGCGACGGCGAAGCCGAGGCGCATCTGCATGCCGGAGGAGTAGAACTTGACCTGCCGGTCGATGGCGCCGCCGAGGCGGGCGAACTCGACGATGTCGTCGAAGCGGGACGCCACTTCGCGGCGCTTGAGGCCGAGCAGCGCGCCGAACAGGTAGACGTTCTCCCGGCCGGTGAGGTCCGGGTGGATGCCGGCCCGGATCTCGATCAGGGCGCCGATCCGGCCGCGGACGTCGATGATGCCGC
Source organism: Kitasatospora dryopteridis (assembly GCF_050749075.1). Lineage (NCBI taxonomy): Bacteria > Bacillati > Actinomycetota > Actinomycetes > Kitasatosporales > Streptomycetaceae > Kitasatospora > Kitasatospora dryopteridis. The sequence goes on from NZ_CP192749.1 coordinate 1,629,533, forward strand.
CGTACGGGTACATCACCCGGGTCAGCATCTTCAGCAGGGTGGACTTGCCGGAGCCGTTGGAGCCGATCAGGCCGACGGACTCGCCGGGTTCGATGTGCAGGTTGATGTCGCGCAGTGCCCAGCGCCAGTCCTCGCCGCGGCCGCCGCGCAGCCGGCGGGCCATCGACTCGACCTTGTCGCGCAGCAGCATCCGCTGCTGGTCGGCCTTGAAGCGCTTCCAGACGTGCTCGGTGCGGATGGTGCCCAGCTCGTACTCACGCGACATCGGCGATCCCCGTTTCCAGCTTCTTGAAGAACAGGTAGCCGCCGACCAGGAAGACCAGCGAGGACACCGCGGCGATGACGGTGAGGCGGGCGTCGGGGGCCTGTCCGTACAGCAGGGCGCGGCGGTAGCCCTCGATGACGGCGCCGAGCGGGTTGATGCCGCAGTAGATCTCCTGCATCCGGGCGGGGATCCGGGCCAGCGGGTACGCGACCGGGGTCGCGAAGACGCCCATCTGCGTGATGATCGGCAGCAGGTGGCGGACGTCGCGCAGGTACACCACCGCGACGGAGAGGATCAGCGCCACGCCGTAGGTGAAGGCGAACTGGATCGCGAGCAGCGGCAGCACCCACAGGGCGGTCGCGGCGGGGGCCGTCCAGGTGGCCAGGAAGAGCACGCCGAGCACGCCGACGCCGATCAGCATGTCGACGGAGGCGACCAGCATGGTGGCCAGCGGGAAGACCTCGCGCGGGCAGTACACCTTGTTGAGCAGGCTGAGGTTGTTGGCGAGGCTCAGCGCGCCCTGGTTCATGGTGTTGCTGAAGAACTGCCAGACGATCAGGCCGACGTAGGCGAACAGCGGGTAGGACACCCCGCCGGTGTCGATCTTCACGGCCCGGTGGAAGACCAGGGTGAAGATGGCGCACAGCGCGAGCGGGGTGAGCACCGCCCAGGCGAAGCCGAGGACGGCCTGCTTGTAGCGGGCGCGCAGGTCGCGTTCGGCGAGGGCGCGGACGAGTTCGCGGGCGGCCCAGAGTTCGCGGGCGGTCTGCGCCGGGCGCAGCCGCCGTTTGAAGACCAGCTCCGGCGGCGGTCCTTCGGGCACGGCCGGCCGGGCCGCCGTCTCCGTCCCGCGCCCGTCGACGACCTGCGTGCTGTGTCCCCCCACGGGCCCCCGCCCTCTCGCATGTGGATGCCGGTGGGCCGCAGCTCAGCAGAGGTGCGGCCCGGGCGTCCCACTCTGGCACAAGGTGTGCGCGCCAGGGGCTTGTTCGGTGAAGGTGGGACGGGTCGGCGGCGGGGGGCTCAGCGGTGCTCGACGAGGCCGTCCATGGCGTCGGGCATCCGCTCGACGCCGCCGGCGCCGGTCGGGGACGTCCGGCCGGAGCCGATCAGCACGGTCGGGATCTCGGTGATGCGGTTCCGGACGAGCTGCTCGGGGGCGTCGGCGACCAGGCGGTCCACCTCGGCGGAGCGGTACGCGGCCCGGAAGGCGGCGGTGTCCACGCCCTGGGTGAGCGCCCAGGCCTCGGCACCGGACTCGGTGGCGAGGTCGGCGCGGCGCTCGCGGACGGCCCGGAACGCCGCGGCCTGCAGCCGGTCGACCTCGCCGAGCCTCTCCAGCGTGTAGTACAGCCGGGCGTGGCCGAGTTGGCGCTGCTCGTCGGGGCCGCCGGGCCAGACGGCGGGGACTCGGCGCAGCAGGACGTCCGCGCTGTGCCGGGCGGCCCAGCGCTCCAGCGGCTCCTCGAACAGGGCGCAGTGCTTGCAGCCGTACCAGAAGAACTCCACGGCCTCCTGGTGCTGGGCCGCGGTGCGCTGCGGGTGGCCCGGGTGCAGGGCGTGGGCGCCGTCCCGCGGGGTGTCGGGGGCGGCGGCCGCGGCGGTGCCCGGGGCGAGGCCGGCGGTGATGGCGAGCAGGGCGGTGGCGGTGCGCAGCAGCTTCACGGGCGCCAGCCTGGCAGTGGCGCCGCGTCATGATCCAGCCGGAGCAGGGCGGTCGGGGACGGATTCGCCCGATCGGCCGAGTGCGGGTCTTCGAAGGCACTCGGGTAGTCGGTTCGGGGGCGGCTCAGGCCTCCGGGGCGGGCTCCGGCTTCGGCGCGGGCGGGTCCACGGGTGCGGCGGCCTGGTGGGGGACGGCGGGTGTCGCCGCGGCGGCTGCGGCCTTGGCGGCGCCGGCGTCGAAGAAGCGCAGCAGCTCGACCGGGAAGGGCAGCACCAGGGTGGAGTTCTTCTCGGCGGCGACCTCGACGACGGTCTGCAGCAGGCGCAGCTGCAGGGCGGCCGGGGTGGCGTCCATGACGGTGGCGGCCTCGGCGAGCTTGGCGGCGGCCTGGAACTCGCCGTCGGCGGTGATGATGCGGGCGCGGCGCTCGCGGTCGGCCTCCGCCTGGCGGGCCATCGAGCGCTTCATCGAGTCGGGCAGCGCGACGTCCTTGATCTCGACCCGGTCGATGTGCACGCCCCAGCCCACCGCCGGGCTCTCCAGCATGAGTTCGAGGCCGCGGTGGAGCCCCTCGCGGCCGGAGAGCAGGTCGTCGAGCTCGCTCTTGCCGATGATGGAGCGCAGCGAGGTCTGGGCGACCTGGGACATGGCGAACATGTAGTTCTGCACGTCGACGGTGGCGCGGATCGGCTCGACGACCCGGAAGTAGACCACGGCGTCGACCCGGACGGAGACGTTGTCGCGGGTGATGCCCTCCTGCGCGGGCACCGGCATGGTGATGACCTGGACGTTGACCTTGCGCATCCGGTCGACGACCGGGATGAGCAGGGTGGGGCCGGGGCCGCGGACCTGCCTGCGGACCTGGCCGAGCCGGAAGACCACGCCGCGCTCGTACTGCTGGACCACCCGGACGCCGGTGATCAGCCAGAGCAGGCCCACTCCGACGATGATCGCGAGTACCGCCATCGCACACCCCCCGCCGCGGCGCAGCCGGGCCGGGTCCGGGGTGGCCCTGTCGCGCGGGTGCGAGCCGCGGAGCACAGTATGCGCCCGGCCGCCTGCGGCGGACAGGCAATTGCAGGTGAACGATCGCGCCCCTGAAGTGCCCGCCCGGGCACCTTGTTTCAGCGGCGGGCGGTTTCGGTGAGGAGTTGCTGCCAGGCGTCGGTGACGACGGCGAGGTCGAAGCGGGCGAGGGCGTGGCGGCGGGCGGCGGCGCCGAGTGCGCCGTGGGCGTCGGCGAGCAGCTTCTCGGCGGCGACGGCGAGGGCGTCGGCGTCGCCGGGCGGGACGAGGGTGCCGGTGACGCCGTCCAGGACGACGTCGCGGACCCAGCCGACGTCGGTGGCGACGGCGGGCAGGCCGGCCAGGGCGGCTTCGATCAGCACGCCGGGCACGCCTTCGCTGTCGCTGGTGAGCAGCAGGGCGTCGGCGGCCCGGTAGAGCGGTGCGGGGTCGGCGAGGGTGCCGAGGAAGGTGGCGCGGCCGGTGGTGTCGCGGGCGGCGGTGGCGGCGCGCAGCGGGCCGTCGCCGGCCAGGGCGAGGTGGACGCCGGGGATCTTGGCCAGGGCGTCGATCGCGAGGTCGGGGCGCTTCTCTCCGGCGAGGGCGCCGACCCAGGCGAGCAGCGGCCCGTCGGCGGGCAGGCCGAGGGCGGCGCGGGCGGCGCGCCGGTCGGCCGGGTCGGCGGCGGGCGGGTAGCGGTCGGCGGCGCGGCCGTTGGGGATGGTGCGCACCGTGCGGGCGGGCAGCCGGAAGTGGTCGAGGAGGACGGTGCGGGCGCCGTCGGAGATGGCGGCGACGGCGGCGGCGCGGCGCAGCAGGAGGCCGGTGCGCAGGCGGCGGGCGGGGGTGGCCGTCCAGTGCCGGGGGTCGCCGATGTTGACGTAGACGAAGGGGGTGCGGGTGCCGAGCAGGGCGGCGGCGCAGGCCGGGAGGGTGGAGGAGCCGTGGGCGACGACGACGTCGGCGCGGCGGGCGGCGGCGCGCAGGGCCCGCAGGGTGGCCGGGTGGTAGCGGGTGGCGCCGAGCGGGGGCGCGTCCCGGGCGTCGGGCGCGTCGGGGTGCGGCTGGAGGGAGCGCAGTTCGGAGCGGTGGCCGCGGCGCAGCAGTTCGGCGTGCAGGTCGCGGGCGAGGTTCTGCGCGCCGCGCCGCCGCGGGTCGGTGACCAGGTGCAGGACGGCGGGCTGCGCTGACTCGGCGGCTGGCATGCCCCGACCCTGGCACAGCCCGCCCGCGCCGCGCAGGTGGTTGCCGGGATCGGGGCGGGCGGGCCGGCGGGGTGCGCGGGCGCGGGCCGTGCGGGCCCCTCCTGCCGGATTTCCTGGCGGAGGCGGGCCGGGGCTGGGATGCTGAGCGCCTGTCAGTGCGCGGGACGGGCGGGAGACCTGCCGCGCCGGGGTTCCCGGGGGGTCGCTGCTGTGCATGTGCTCTATGTGATCGACAGCCTGCACCGGATCGGCGGTGCCGAGCAGGGGCTGGCGGCGATGGCGCCGCACCTGGTGCGCTCGGGGGTGCGGCTGGACGTCGCGTACCTGAAGGAGTCGCCGGACGGGTTCCAGCCGCAGCTGGTGGCGGCGGGGGCGCGGGTGTTCGGGGTGCACCGGGCGGGGCGGGCGGGGACGGCGGCGGGGCTGCGCCGGCTGGTCCGCGAGCACCGGCCGGACCTGGTGCACACGACGCTGTACGAGTCGGACGTGTTGGGCCGGGCGGCGGCGCTTGCGGCGGGGACGCCGGTGGTGTCGAGCCTGGTGAACTCCTCGTACGGGCCGGAGCACCTGCACGCGCGGGGGCTGTCGCCGTGGAAGGTGCGGGCGGCGCAGGCGGTGGATGCGGCGACCGCCCAGGGCACCCGGCGGTTCCATGCGCTGACCCGGCACGTCGCCTCGTCGATGGCGCGGCGGCTGCGGGTGTCGCCGGACCGGATCGACGTGGTGCCGCGCGGGCGCGACCCGGAGCTGCTGGGTTCGGTGACGCCGGAGCGGCGGGCCGCGGTGCGGGCGGCGCTGGGGCTGGCGGAGGACACCCCGGTGGTGCTGGCCGCGGCGCGGCAGCAGTACCAGAAGGGCCTGGACGTGCTGGTGGAGGCGTTCGCGCAGGTGCGCCGCCAGGTGCCGGAGGCGGTGCTGCTGCTGGCGGGCAGCCCGGGGACGGAGACGGCGCGGCTGGAGGAGCTGGCGGGCCGGGCCGGGCAGGTGCGTTTCCTGGGGCCGCGCGGCGACGTGTACGACCTGATGGCCGCGGCGGACGCCTTCGCGGTGCCCTCCCGCTGGGAGGGGCTGGGCAGCGCGGCGATGGAGGCGATGGGCGTCGGGGTGCCGCTGGTGTGCGCGGACGTGCCGGCGCTGCGGGAGACGGTCGGCTCGGAGGACTATGCGCTGCTGGTGCCGCCGGAGCGGCCGGCCGAGCTGGCCGGGGCGCTGGTGTCGGCGCTGGACGACACGGCGGCGGCCCGGGTGCGGGTGAAGGCGGCGCGGGCGCGGTTCCTGGCCTCGTTCACCCTGTCGCAGGTGTGCGCGCAGATGGTCGGCTTCTACGAGCGGTCGCTGCACCGGGTGCCGGCAAGAGGCTGATTCGCACGATGGATTGACGAACCGTCAAACTCGGACAATCCCGCTGGAACCGTTGCAGGGCGTGCGGGAGCGCCGAAATGCGCCCTGCCGAGAATCGTCAAAGCGCTTGCGCCGCAGATCCGCGACGGCAAGCATCGCAGGGGGGAAGCGGGCAGCCGGGGGGTACGGCGATCCGCGCGAGGCATCCGGGCCGGGGCGGCCGGGTGGGCGACGCCGTCAGGGGGCCTGATGTCACTTCGACAGCCACGATGCGCCGGCCTGCCGCCGGGCACCCGCCGACCGGATGCGTTACCGGCCGCCACCTGACCGCGCACCCCGGGGCCTCCCGGGGCCGTCCCGTCCAGCCTCACCGCACCCGGCGCCACCGGGGTCCGCCGACGACGCGGCCCGACCTGTCCGCCGCGTGCCCGCACCACGATCGCGAGGGGAACCAACCGGTGGAACCGGCAAACCACTTCACCGTCCTGCGGCGCTACTGGCGGCTGCTGGTCGGCTGCACCGTCGCGGCGCTGATCATCGGCTTCCTGCTCACCCCGGCGGGCGACGCCGTGGACGACGGCAAGTGGCAGTGCAAGGTCGCGATCACGCCGGTCGCCGGCGCCGGCGAGTCCGTCCGCGCCGACCAGGTGCTCAGCTACGCGCAGGGCTCGGACGTGACCACGACCGCCGCCAAGAAGCTCGGGATGACCGACGTGGCCGCCCTCGCCGCCCGCCGGACGGTCACCGCGGCCTCCACCCAGATGCTGGTCTTCACCACCACCGGGCCGACCCAGCAGACCTGCACCGACCTCGCGGCGGCGCTCTCCGAGGCCACCATCAACGGCTACAGCCAGGAGTCGAAGAAGAGCGCCGACGAGTCGATCAAGCGGCTCCGGGCGCAGGCCGACAGCCAGCAGGAGCAGGTCAACAGCCTCCAGCACGCCTTCACCAAGGCCGGCGCCGGCGACCAGCCGAAGCTCCAGCCGCAGCTGACCGCCGCCCTGAACGCGCTCACCAAGACCCTCACCGACATCAGCACCCTGCAGAACTACAGCCAGACCGACGCCATCCAGCAGTGGGGCAGCATCGACGCCAAGGAGGCCGGCGGCAGCCTGCTCACCTCCCCCAGCCGCGGCATGCGGCTCTCGCTGGCGGTCGTCCTCGGCCTGTCGCTCGGTGTGGTCGCCGCGCTGATGCTCAGCCGGATGGACACCCGGCTGCGCACCCGCAACACCACCGAGGAGGCCTTCAACCTGCCGGTCATCGGCGAGATCCCGCAGCTCGGCCGACGGCTGCGGCGGCTGCGCGAGCCGCTGGTGGTGGCCCGCCCCTCCGACCCGGCCGCCGAGGCGTACCGCTCGCTGCGCTCCACCCTGCTGCTGACCGGCCCCGAGTCGCTCTCCGGCCGGCCCGGCCAGGAGCGCACCGGGACGGCCAGGAAGGCCCGCACCGGCCCAGCGCCGGTGGTCCTGGTGATGTCCGGGCGCAGCGGTGACGGCCGCACCACCACCGTCGCCAACCTGGCCGCGGCGCTCGCCGAGACCGGCCGCGCGGTGCTGGTCCTCGACTGCGACTTCCGCCACCCGCAGGCCCACCTGCACTTCGGCGTCGGCGACGGCCCGGGCATGGCCGAACTCCTCAGCGGCGAGCGGCTGCCCGCCCTGGACGACCTGATCCGGGAGACCGGGGTGGAGGGCGTCCGCCTGATCACCGGCGGCAACACCACCGCCTACCCGGCGGCGCTGGTGCTGCGGGCCGGCGAGGTGCTGCGCCGGGCCCGGGAGCACGCCGACGTGGTGCTCATCGACACCTCGCCGCTGCTGCACGCCAACGACGCCTACGACCTGGTCCAGCACTCCGACGCGGTGCTGGTGACGGCGCTGGCCGGGAACGTGACGCCGGAGCAGGCCGACCGGGTCTCCGAGCTGCTGGCCCGGACCGGTGTGCCGGTGGCCGGTGTGGCGCTGCTCGGCACCATCGGCCCGTCCGGGCGCCGGCTGAAGCGGGACGGGCTGCGCACCGGCGCACTGCTGATCGGCCGCACCGGCGGCCCGTCCGCCCGCGCGGCGGCCGAGCGGCCCGCGCCCGCGCCGGTGCCGGCGCCCGCCGAGGAGCCGGCCGAACCGGCGGCTGCGGAGCGCGCGCCGCGGCCCGACCCGGCGGTCGCCGAGGAGCACCACCGGGCGGCGCCCAGCTGGGCCCGCCGCCCCGCCGAGTCGGTCGCGGAGACCACTCTCCAGCTGCGCGAAATCGAGGACCGGTGAGCGGCCGGCGGCGGGTGCTCTGGCTCGCCAAGGGGCTCGGCCGGGGCGGCGCCGAACAGCTGCTGCTCAACTGCGCCCGGCACGCCGACACCGAGCGGTACGAGATCGAGGTCGCGTACGTGCTGCCGTACAAGGATGCCCTGGTGCCGGCGCTGGAGGCGGCCGGGGTGCGGGTGCACTGCCTGGGCGGGGCGCCGGGAGCGCTGTGGCCGGTGCGGCTGCGGCGGCTGCTCTCCGAGCGGCGCTACGACCTGGTGCACTCGCACATGCCGATCCCCGCGGTGGCGGCCCGGCTCGCCGCGTTCGGGCCGCGGGCGCCGCGGCTGGTGCACACCGAGCACAACGTCTGGGAGCGCTACCGGACGGCGACCCGCTGGGCCAATGCGCTGACCTACCGGCGCAACGACGCGGTGGTCGCGGTCTCGCACGCGGTGGCGGCCACCATCGCCCGGCGCCGCCCGGCCGAAGGCTGGGTGACGGTCGTGCACCACGGCCCGGACCTCGCCGGCGCGCCCGAGGGGCCGGCCGCCCGGGCCGCCGCTCGCACCGAACTCGGCCTGCCGCAGGACGCGCTGGTGGTGGGCACGGTCGGCAACCTGACCGCCAAGAAGGACCAGGCCGGCCTGCTCGCCGCCTTCGACCTGCTGCGCCGCGAGCACCCGTCGGCGGCCCTGGTGCTGATCGGCGCCGGCCCGCTGGAGGCGGAGCTGCGGGCGAGGGCCGGGGCGGGGGTGGTGTTCGCCGGCTCCCGGCCGGACGTGCCCGCGCTGCTGCCCGCACTGGACGTGTTCACCCTGAGCTCCCGCCAGGAGGGCCTGCCGGTCGCCCTGATGGAGGCGATGACCAGCGGCCTGCCCTCGGTGGTGACCCGGGTGGGCGGCATGCCGGAGGTGCTGGACGACGGCGAGCAGGGCCTGCTGGTGCCGCCCGGCGACCCGGCGGCCCTGGCCGCGGCGCTCGGCCGGCTGGCCGCCGACGAGGGGCTGCGCGAGCGCCTCGGCAAGGCGGCCCGGGAGCGGTCCCGCGGCTTCGACGTGGCCGGGGCGCAGCGCGCGATCGAGCAGGTGTACGCCCGGGTGCTGGCCCGCTGACCGGGGTGGCGGCCGGCCCGCCGGGCCGGGCGAGCGAGACGACATGGAGCCGAAGACCCAGATGACCTCATCAAGCGCCGGGCTGACGTACCGTCCACTGAGGGACGCCGACACGCCCGCCGTGCTGGAGCTGCTGACCGCCTCGCTGGCGGGCGGGCCGACCGGTACGCGCAGTGCCGAGTTCTTCGAGTGGAAGCACCGGCAGAATCCGTTCGGCTCGAGCCCCGGGCTGGTGGCCGAGCACGCGGACGGGCGCCTCGCCGGGGTGCGGCTGTTCCTGCGGTGGCAGTGGCAGTCGGGCGGCCGGGCGGTGCCCGCCGTCCGCCCGGTGGACACCGCCACCCACCCGGACTTCCAGGGCCGCGGGATCTTCCGTGACCTCACGCTGCGGCTGCTGGAGGAGGTCTCCGCGCAGGCCGAGCTGGTCTTCAACACGCCGAACGGCAACAGCCTGCCGGGCTATCTGAAGATGGGCTGGCAGGAGCTCGGCCGGGTGCCGATCGCCGTCCGGGTGGCGCGGCCCGCCGCGTTCGCCCTGGGGGTGCGGGCGGCATTGGCACGGCGCTCCGGCGGCGGCGAACGGCCGCTCGCCTGCGCGCTGCCGACCGCCGCCGAGTGGTTCGCGGGGCCGCGCACCGGCCTGGACGAGCTGCTGCGGGAGCGGGCCGCCGCCGACGTCACCGACACCCGCCTGGCGGTGCGCCGCACCTCGGACTTCCTGCGCTGGCGGTACGGCGACGCCCCGGGCCTGGACTACCGGGTGGTCACCTGCCACCGCGGCGGCGAACTCGCCGGTCTGGCCGTCGGCCGGCCCCGCCGGCGCGGGCCGCTGCACGAGTTCACGCTGGCCGACGTGATCGTCCGTCCGGGCGACCGGGGCAGTGCGGCCCGGCTGCTGCGGGAGGCCGCCCGGGCGGGCTGCGACCACGTGGCCGGGCACCTGGCGGCCGGCACGGAGGCGGCCGCGGCGGCCCGGCGGGCCGGGTACCTGACCGCGCCGCGCACCGGCATGGTGCTGGCCGCCCGGTCCCCGTCCGGCCCGCTCGCCGCGGGCCGGACCCCGGCCGACTGGCGGTTCAACCTGGGCGATCTGGAGGTCTTCTGATGGCGGCTCCGGCCGCGGCGGCCCGCCTGCTGCCCGGCCGGGCGGCGCTGGCCGCGCTGTCGCGGCGGGTGCCGTGGCCGTCGGCGGTCGCGGGCGCCCTGGTCGTCGGCTACGTGACGGCGTTCGTGCTCGCCATGGTGCACACCGGCTACGACACCTGGGGGGCGCTGCTGGTGCTGCCCGCGCTGATGGCGATCGGCACGCCGATCCTGGCGCGGGTGGCGGCGGCCAACCCGGAGAAGGACGTCTTCCGGCTGCTGATGCTGGCGATGGCGCTGAAGCTGCTGTGCGCCTTCCCGCGGTACCTGATGGCCTTCGTGCTGTACGGCGGCGCGGCCGACGCCAAGATGTACCACCAGCGGGGCACCGAGCTGGCGCTGTTCCTGGACAGCCACAACCCGCTGTCCGGCACGTTCCACTACGACCTGGGGATGAAGGTCGCCGGCACCGGCTTCGTCATCATCGTGACCGGCGTGGTGTACGCGATCACCGGGCCTTCGCTGGTCGGCGGGTTCCTGGTGTTCTCCTGGTTCGGCTTCTGGGGCCTGCTGCTGTTCTGGCGGGCGCTGCAGATCGCCTTCCCGGAGGCGGACTCCCGGCGGTACGCCAAGCTGGTGTTCTTCCTGCCGTCGCTGCTGTTCTGGCCGTCCAGCATCGGCAAGGACGCCTGGATGATGTTCTGCCTGGGCCTGACCACCTACGGGGTGGCGCGGCTGCTGGACCGCCGGTTCGGCGCGTTCCTCTGCATCGCGCTGGGCTCGCTGGGCACGGCGATGGTCCGCCCGCACGTGACGGTGCTGGCCGGCGCGGGCCTGACGGTGGCGTACGTGCTGCGCCGGCGGCCGCAGCAGGTGAGCGCGCTCGGGCCGTTGCGGACGATCCTGACCGTCGCGGTGCTGGGCGTGATGGTGATGCTGATGCTGCAGCAGGTGTCCACGTTCTTCGGGACGAGCGGCACCGGCGGCGACAGTGTCAACCAGGTGCTGTCGGAGACCTCGCGGCGGACCTCGCAGGGCGGGTCGGTGATCAACCAGGGGGCGGCGGACGAGGAGTCGCCACAGGTCAGCCTGAATCCCGCCGGTCTCCCGGTGGCCGTGATCAGCGTGCTGTTCCGGCCGTTCCCGTTCGAGGCGTCGAACATCCAGAACCTCGTGCAGTCCGTGGAGTGCTTCGCGCTGCTGGTGATGTTCATCCGCAGCTGGCCTCGGCTGAGCCAGGTGCCGCGGTGGTTCCTGCGGCGCTCGTACATCGCCTTCACGCTGGTCTACTCGCTGTTGTTCTGCTGGGCCTTCTCGACCATCAACAACATGGGCATCCTGTCGCGCGAACGCGTGCAGGTGCTGCCGCTGGTGCTGGTGCTGCTCGCCGTGCCGCGACCCGACGGGGACCGCCCGAAGGCCCGCGCGCACTCCCGGCCGCCGCTGTGGCGGGTGCAGCCCGGGCAGTGGGGCGGGCGGACGGGCGCCGCGGCGCAGGAAGCCCCGGTCCGCACCGGCGGTCCGGACGCACCACCTCCACCCGGCCATGCGCCGACGGCCGGCAGCGCGCCGGCACCCGGCGGACGGCCGGCATCCGGCACCACATCGACCCAGGGGGGATCGACCCGACCATGACGACCACCGACCTCGACACGCCCGCCGCCCTCGGCGGCACCCCGGCCTTCCCCGACGGCCTGCCACTGACCCGCGTCAAGGTGCCGCACAGCGAGGAGGCGCTGGCCAGGATCGCCGCCGTGCTGGAGAGCGGGCAGCTCACCAACGGCCGGACGGTCGCCGAACTCGAGGAGCGCGCCGCCGAACTGCTCGGCGTGCAGCACGTGGTGGCGGTGTCCAACTGCACGGCCGGCCTGATGCTGGTGCTGCAGGCCGCCGGGGTGGGCGGCGGGCGGCCGGTGCTGATGCCCGGCTTCACCTTCTCGGCGACCGCGCACGCCGCGCACTGGGCGGGCGGCACCCCGCTGTTCGCCGAGGCCCGCGAGCAGGACATCACCCTCGACCCGGAGGACGCCGGGGCCCGGCTGAAGGCCGCCGACCGGCCGGCCGCGCTGATGGCCACCCACGTCTACGGCACGCCCTGCCAGGTGGAGCGGCTGCAGCAGGTCGCCGACGCGTCCGGGGTGCCGCTGGTCTACGACGCCGCGCACGGCTTCGGCAGCGCCCGCGGCGGGGTGCCGATCGGCGGCTTCGGGCTGGCCGAGGTGTTCTCCATGAGCCCGACGAAGGTCGCGGTGGCCGGCGAGGGCGGCCTGGTCGCCACCCGGGACGCCTCGCTCGCCGCGACCCTGCGCACCGCCCGCGACTACGGCAACCCGGGCGACTACGACACGCTGTTCCCGGGCCTGAACGCGCGGATGAGCGAGCTGCACGCGGCGGTCGGCCTGGCCTCGCTGACCGGGCTGCCCGAGCGGGTGGCGCACCGCGGGGCGCTGGTGGAAGTGTTCGCGGCCGCCGTGGCCGGGCTGCCGGGCCTGCGGCTCGCCCTGCCGGAGCCGGGCGACACCTCGACCTTCAAGGACCTCACGCTGATCGTGGACGACGCCGCCTTCGGGCTCGGTGCTGCGCAGCTGGGCCGGGCACTGAAGGCCGAGGGCGTGGACAGCCGCCGCTACTTCCACCCGCCGGTGCACCGGCAGAAGGCCTATGCGCACCTGGGGCAGGCGGAGGCGCTGCCGCTGACCGACCGGCTGGCCGACTCGGTGCTCACGGTGCCGCTGTGGTCGCACATGGACGCGGATGCGGTGCGCCGGGTCGCGGGTGCGGTGGTGAAGGTCCAGGCGCAGGCCGGGCGGCTGCGGGAGGCGGGTGTCTGACCCGGGAGCCGGCGGGGGCCTTCGAGCCGCCGTGCGGCGCTGTGGGCGCCTGCGGTACGACGACTGGGCGGAACGGGTGACGGCGGTTGGACCGCGGGCCGCCCGCCTCGGCAGGATGCCGGTCGGGCCCTGCGGGGCCCGGCCGGGCCGCGTCGGGCGCGGCCCTACGCACTCTCGAGGAGTCACCCGGTGTTCAAGGGATTCCGCAGCTTCCTGCTGCGCGGCAACGTCGTCGACCTGGCGGTCGGCATCGTCATCGGGGCGGCCTTCACGGCCGTGGTGACGGGCTTCGTGACGGCGTTCCTGACTCCGCTGATCGGCATCGCCAGCGGTGCGGTCGGGGACTACAGCAAGGAGGCGTTCACCGTCGCCGGCACGGTGTTCCCGTACGGGGCGTTCCTCAACGCGCTGATCAGCTTCGTGCTGATCGCCGCGGTGATCTACTTCGCCGTGGTGCTGCCGGTCGGCCGGCTGCAGGCGCGGTTCGAGCCGCGCAAGGACGTGCCGGTGGCGAAGACCGACTGCCCCGACTGCCTGAGCACGGTTCCGGCCGCGGCCGTCCGCTGCGCGCACTGCACCTCGGAGCTGGCCGGCCGGCCGGGGTTCCCGGCGCAGCCCGTCCACGTGCGCTGACCGGCGGTTTCGCGACCGGCGTCCGGCCGGGTGATCCGCAGGGCGTGCGGGGTGCTCCGCACGCCCTCCGGTTCGGACGGCGCAGGGTCCGTCGGATCGATGCCGCCGGTTCGCCCGGCGTTCGACCGGTGGTCAGGCCCGGATGATGGCCTGAAGTGGCCGAGGATATGTCGTATTTGCCTACTTTCGAGCCTTTCGATCGAGCGAAGACTGTGTGAACGGTCGAAATCCCACCTCTTCCACTCTCCTCAGCAGGCACGTTGTGGGCTTACGGTATGCCCCATGACCTCGCCCCGCTCCTACGACGGAGTCGGCTACCCCTCTCCGTCTTTTTCCTCCGGCACGCCCATCTACGACAGCCTCGTCGCAGAACGCGGTGTCCCGCAGATCGCGCCCATCAACGTGCCGGCGGCCCTGCCCCCGGCCACCTACGGCTCCGGCTACAGCAGCAGCTACGGCAGCGGTTACGGCACCGGCTTCGACAGCCCGGCCGCCTCCAACCTGCCCGCCCTGCCGCCGGCCCGCCTCGCCCTGGGCCCCGGCCCCAGCAGCGGCCCCGCCACCTCGTACATCCCGGCGCAGTCCGCGCCGTCGATGTACGGGTCGGCGCCGCAGCCGGCCGTCCCCGGGTACGGCGGCCAGCAGCCGTACCTCCCCCCGCAGCGTCCGCAGGCGCCGGCCCTCCAGTCGCCCCAGGGCGGCTACCAGGCCGGCCAGAGCTTCGGCGGCCAGAACAGCTTCGCGTCGGCACCGACCGGGATGACCGGCCAGTTCGGCGCGCAGGGTTTCGGCCAGGGCCAGCAGCAGGGTTTCGCCGACCAGAGCTTCGGCGGCAACCAGCTGCGCCCGGCGGCACCGGTCGCCCCGGTCCGTCCCGTCCAGCAGCAGTACCCCGGCCCCGCGTACTACCCGCAGGCCGGCTGACCGCACCCGCACCACCCCGGCGAACGAGGGCGCCGGGGGAGCAGGCACCGAGGTCTTCCTCCGGGGGCCGTCCGGACCGCCGCACCAGGCGGACCGGGCGGCCCCCGTGCATTCCCGGCCGCGGCACCGGAGCACTGTCGGCGGCTGGCAGGATGGGGGCATGCCGCAGCTGACAGCGCTCCACGTCTACCCCGTCAAGTCGACCTACCGGCTGAGCCCCGACAGTGCCCGGGTGGAACCGTGGGGCCTCGCCGGGGACCGCCGCTGGATGCTAGCCGGCCCGACCGGCCGCGCCGTGACCCAGCGGGACGAGCCGTCCCTCGGCCAGTACCGGACCCAGCCGCACCCCGACGGCTCGCTGACCGTCACCGACCCGTCCGGAGCGACGATCGACATCCCCGTGCCCGGCACCGCCGCCGGCGACCAGGCCGCGCAGGGCGACGTCTTCGGTACCCTGTTCCCCGCGGTCGAGGCGGCCAAGGAGGTGCAGACCTGGTTCGCCGAGCGGCTCGGCGACGTCCGCCTGCTGCACCTCGAGGCCCCGGCCACCGGCCGGCAGATCGACCCCGAGTACGGCCGGCCCGGCGAGACCACCAGCATGGCCGACGGCTACCCGCTGCTGCTCGCCACCACCGCCTCGCTGGACGCGCTCAACGGGCACCTCGCCGCGGACCACCCCGACGGCGACCGGCGGGCCGAGCCGCTGCCGATGGAGCGCTTCCGCCCCAACCTGGTCGTCTCCGGCACCGAGCCGTGGGCCGAGGACGGCTGGCGCCGGATCAGGGTCGGCGAGGTGGTCTTCCGGGTCGTCAAGCCGTGCGGGCGCTGCGTGGTCACCACCACCGACCAGGAGACCGGCGAGCGCCGCGGGCCCGAGCCGCTGCTGACGCTCGGCCGCCGCCGGCGGTTCGGCAAGAAGCTGGTCTTCGGTCAGAACCTCATTCCGGAGCGCCCGGAGGGGGCCGTCGGCGACGTCCTCGGCACCGTCCGGGTCGGCGACGAGGTCACCGTGCTGGAGGAGGGCCCGCGCCCGCGGCCCGACACCCGGCGCTGACCGGCACCGCGCCGACGCCCACTCGTTGTAGTGCGCGGACGGCGCCCCTGCCGCAGCGGGCACCCGCGCAGGCGGCCGACCATCCGCAGGGCCGATGACGAAGGTGGGGACGACAGACCGCATGACAGAGCTCAGGGTCCGGGTCACGCAGGACAGCGGGTCCCGCTGGCGCCGCCGCGCCGGCGAGTACGACACGCTCCGGGAAGCCCTGGAGGCCGCCGAACCCGGCGACACCGTGACCGTGCGGCCCGGCACCTTCCGCGAGGCGGTGCTGCTCGACAAGGCGGTCACCGTCCTGGCAGCCGGAGGCCCCGGCAGCGTCCGGATCAACCCGCCGGCCGGCGTGCCGCTCACCGTCACCGCCGCCGCCACCGTGCAGGACCTCACCGTCGAGGGCTCCGACCGCTCGCTGCCCGCCGTCCTCGTCACCGCGGACGGCGCCAGGCTGAACACCTGCCGGATCGACACCCAGGCCTCGGCCGGCGTCGAACTCGCCGAGGGCGCCTCCGCCGTCCTGCGCGGCTGCACCGTCGCCAACCCGGCCGGCCTCGGCGTACGGCTGCGCGCCGGCGCCCGGGCCGGACTGCAGGAGTTGGAGGTGTCCGCCGCCGGCCAGGCCGGGATCGCCGTGCTCGGCGGCGCCGCCGCCGTGCTCGACCGCTGCCGCATCCACCACGCCGGCGGCGCCGGACTGCTGCTCACCGGCACCGGCAGCGGCGCCGAACTCACCGGCTGCGAGATCTACGAGATCCGCGGCAGCGGCGTCCAGGCCGAGGACGGCGCCGTCGGCCGGCTCACCGACTGCACCGTGCACCGCGTCACCGGCAACGGCCTCACCCTGGACAGCGAGGCCGAACTGCTGCTCACCGGCTGCCGCATCCACGATCTGCCGGAGAACGCCGCCGACCTGCGCGGCCGCGCCCGGCTGCGGCTCGAACGGTGCACCCTGCACGGCTTCGGCCGCGGCGCCCTCTCGGTCTGGGACGCAGACACCGAGGTGGAGGCCGAGGGCAGCGAGATCCACTCCGCGGGCGGCGACTACCCGGCGCTCTGGGTGAGCGACGGCGCCCGGGTCTCCCTCGCCGACTGCTCGCTGCACGACCTGCCGGACGCCCTGTTCGTCCTCGACCGCGACTCCCGGGCGAGCGCCGCCGACTGCTCGTTCAGCCGCATCCGCTCCTCCGCGGTCTCGGTGAGCGGCGGCGCCACCGCCGACCTGACCGACTGCCGTATCCAGGAGGCGGGCACCGGGCTGTGGTTCCGCGACCACGGCAGCGGCGGACTGCTGACCGGCTGCGAGATCGCCGACGTCGCCACCGGCGTGATCGTCGCCAAGGGCGCCGACCCGGTGCTGCGCGAGTGCACCGTACGCGGCGCGGGCGACGCGGGCGTGTACGTCTCCGCCCAGGGCCGCGGCACCTTCGAGGACTTCCGGGTCTCGCACGGCCGCGGCTTCGGCTTCCACGTCATCGACGGCTGCCGCACCGTGCTCACCCGCTGCCGGGCGGAGCAGAACGGGCGGGCCGGTTTCGAGTTCTCCGAGGCGGGTCCGGTCACCGAGGGCTGCGTCTCGGACGACGTGCCCCCGCCGCCGCCCGCATTCCCGCTGCCGCGCGCCGCACTGCCCGCCGCCCCCTCCCCCTCCTTCTCCGGGACGCTCGCGCCTCCGCCGCCGCTGGTGCCACCCGGTGTGCCCGGGCTGGGGCTCGGCACTGCCGCCGGACTGCCCGGCCCGGCGCTCGTACCGGCCACCGCCCGGCTGACCAGCGCCGGGCCCGCCCTCACACCCGCCGCGATCGCCCCGATCCCGGACTGCCGCCCCGCCGACGAGGCGCTCGCCGACCTGGACGCCCTGATCGGCCTGGCCACCGTCAAGCAGGAGGTGCGCACCCTGATCGACCTGATCACCGTCGGCCGGCGCCGCCGCCAGGCCGGGCTCAAGGCGCCCTCGCTCCGCCGCCACCTGGCCTTCGCCGGCGCCCCCGGCACCGGCAAGACCACCGTCGCCCGGCTGTACGGCGAGATCCTGGCCGCGCTCGGCGTGCTGCAGCGCGGCCACCTGGTGGAGGTGGCCCGGGTCGACCTGGTCGGCGAGCACATCGGCTCCACCGCGATCCGCACCGCGGCCGCCTTCGACCGGGCCCGCGGCGGCGTGCTCTTCATCGACGAGGCGTACGCGCTGGCGCCGGAGGACGGCGGCCGGGACTTCGGCCGGGAGGCCATCGACACCCTGGTCAAGCTCATGGAGGACCACCGGGACGAGGTCGTGGTGATCGTCGCCGGGTACACCGCCGAGATGGAACGCTTCCTGGCCGCCAACCCCGGCCTGTCCTCACGCTTCTCCCGCACCGTCACCTTCCCCGACTACAGCGCCGACGAACTGCTGGAGATCGCCCGCGCGCAGTGCGCCGAGCACGAGTACGAGCTGGCCGAGCCCACCGAGAAGGCCCTGCGGGAGCACTTCGCCTCGCTGGAGCGCGGCCCGGCGTTCGGCAACGGCCGGACCGCCAGGCAGGTGTTCGAGACGATGGTGGAACGGCACGCGATGCGGGTCGCCCAGCTCGCCGACCCGTCCACCGAGGAGCTGCAGCTGCTCGTCCCCGAGGACCTGCCCGTCTGAGCCGGTCCTCGTACCGCGCGGGCGCCGGACGGCTTCGACCGCTCCCGGCCGTCGCACGCCGGTCACGTGCAAGGATGGGCCGGGAGACGACCCGAGGAGAACCCGTGACCGACAACGCCCAGCTGCTCGCCGAACAGCGCCGTGCGCTGATCCTCGACGAGGTCCGGCGGCGCGGCGGCGTCCGGGTCAACGAGCTCACCAAGCAGCTGAACGTGTCCGACATGACGATCCGTCGGGACCTCGACGCGCTGGCCCGCTCCGGCGCGGTCGAGAAGGTGCACGGCGGGGCGGTGCCGGCCGGGCAGGCCCGCACCCACGAGCCCGGCTTCGAGGCGAAGTCGGCGCTGGAGCTGTCCGCCAAGGAGCAGATCGCCCGCGCCGCCGCCCGGCTGGTCTCCCCCGGGTCGGCGATCGCCCTCTCCGGCGGCACCACCACCTACGCCCTCGCCCGGCAGCTGACCGGGATCGAGCGGCTCACCGTGGTCACCAACTCGGTGCGGGTCTCGGACGTCTTCGAGCAGGCGCAGCGCGGCGGCGGCCCGGCCGCGACCGTGGTGCTCACCGGGGGCGTCCGGACGCCGTCCGATGCGCTGGTCGGGCCGGTGGCGGACCGGACGATCCGCGAGCTCCGCTTCGACCTGCTCTTCCTCGGCACCCACGGCATCTCGCCGGAGGCCGGGCTGACCACGCCCAACCTGGCGGAGGCGGAGACCAATCGGGCCCTGGTGGCCTCCGCCCGCCGTACGGTGCTGGTGGCCGACCACACCAAGTGGGGCACGGTCGGGCTGTCCACCTTCGCGGAACTGGCCGAGGTCGACACCTGGGTCACCGACGCCGGCCTGCCGGCCGAGGCGGCGGCCGCCGCCCGGGAGCTGATCGGCGAGGTCGTCCTGGCCTGAGACCGACCGGCACATGGGCGCCGCGACGCCGCCCCCCGTGTGCCGGTCGGTCTGGGCTGTTCCGGTCGGTCTAGGCCGGGCGGCCGGCGTACGGCCCTCCAAGCCGGCCGGTCAGCCGCGGCCGGCGAGCCGGAGGTCCTGGCTGAGCGCCGTGTACGCGGGCTTGGGCCGGTAGTCCTCGGTGAGGATGTTCGCCGAGCCCTGGCCGGAGAAGGTGCCGGGGACCCAGGAGTACTTGTCGGTGAAGCCCCACACCGTGAAGTCGGTGCAGTGCTCGGTGAGCAGGCAGCCCTGCAGCAGCACGCTGTATCCCTCGGCCTGCGCCTCGGTCTTGGTGGCGTCGGCGGGGAGCACCATGCGGACGTCGGCCTCGGTGATCGCGGTGTCGAGGCCAAGGTCGTCGAAGCGCCGCAGGTTGTCGGCGATGTCGTGCGGGGCCGGGTACTGGACGGCGAGGTGGCCCTGGACGCCCACGCCGTCGATCGGCACACGCTGCTTCTTCAGCTCGGTGACCAGGGCCAGGAGGGCCGTGCTCTTCGCGTTGACGCCCTCGATGTTGTAGTCGTTGATGTACAGCTCGGCCTTGGGGTCGGCCTCGTGGGCCCAGCGGAAGGCGTCCGCGATGTAGCCGGGGCCGAGGTTGCGCAGCCAGATGCTGTCGCGCAGGGTGCCGTCGTCGTTGAAGGCCTCGTTGACGACGTCCCACTGCCAGATCCTGCCCTTGAAGTGGGTGACCTCGTCGGTGATGTGGCGGTGCAGGATCTCGCGGAGCTCGTCGGGGGTGAAGGTGCCGGTGGTGAGCCAGGCGGGCAGCTGGCTGTGCCAGACCAGGGTGTGGCCGCGGACGAGCTGGCGGTTGTCGCGGGCGAAGTCGATCAACTCGTCGGCGGGGCCCCAGGTGTAGCTGCCCCGGGTGGCCTCGACCGCCTCCCACTTCATGACGTTCTCCGGGGTCACCGAGGAGAACTCGCCTGCGGCCTCGGCCCGGTACGGCGCGTCGGCGGCCAGGGCCGACATGTCGACGGCGGTGCCGATCCGGATGCCGGCCCGGCGGCCGAGCTCGCCGAGGGTGCGGGGTGCGCCGTCCTCCGCCCGGCCGGTCGAGGTGCCGTCCTCGCCTCCGGTGGCGGCCGAGGCGGTGGGCAGGGCCAGCAGGGAGACGGCCAGGGCTGCGGCAGCGGCGCCGGCGAGCGCGGCACGAGTCGCCTTGATCACGGGGAGTCCCTTCGCGTGGGGTGGGGTTACGAAAGCCAGTTCTACGAAAACTTTCGATACCAGGTTCGCAAGTTTCAGGAAACCTAGGCCCCGAGTTTCGGCACGGTCAATCCCCGTGCACCGAAAAAGTCAGGGAGAGCTGAGGACTCCTCAGGAAGGGGCGCGCAGAACGCCCCGGCACGCGGTGATCCGCGCACGTCGCCGCCCGGGAACGGCCCGTCAGCGGCGCCGGCGGGCGTTGAGCCTGGCGGCCTGGCGCACCAGGTGGTCGCGCTCGGCGAGATTGGGCGCCCGGTGGGCCGCCTCGGCGTACAGCCGGGCGGCCGTGGCGATGTCGCCGTCGCGCTCGTGGAGGTGCGCCGCCACCGCGGTGTGGCGGGGCAGCGACTCGTCCAGCGCCGCGAGCGCCGCCAGCCCGGCGCGCGGCCCGTCGGCCTCGCCGACGGCGACCGCACGGTTGAGCCGGACGACCGGGCTGTCGGTCAGGCGGACGAGCTCGTCGTACCACTCGACGATCTGCACCCAGTCGGTCTCCCCGGCGGTGGGCGCGTCGGCGTGCAGTGCCGCGATGGCGGCCTGGGCCTGGAACTCGCCCAGCCGGTCGCGGGCGAGGGCCGCCTGCAGGATCTCGACGCCCTCGGCGATCGACGCGGTGTCCCACCGGCCGCGGTCCTGCTCGGCGAGCGGCACCAGGCTGCCGTCGGGCGCCGTCCGGCCAGCACGCCGGGCGTGGTGGAGCAGCATGAGGGCGAGCAGCCCCGCCACCTCGGGGTGGTCGACCCGGGCCGCGAGCTGCCGGGTGAGCCTGATGGCCTCGGCAGCGAGGTCGACGTCGCCGGAGTAGCCCTCGTTGAAGACCAGATAGAGGACGCGCAGCACGGTGGCGACATCGCCGGGCCGGTCGAACCGCACGCCGGAGACGGTGCGCTTGGCCCGGCTGATCCGCTGCGCCATGGTCGCCTCGGGCACCAGGTACGCCCGGGCGATCTGGCGGGTGGTCAGCCCGCCGACGGCGCGCAGCGTGAGGGCGACGGCGGACGCCGGCGTCAGCGACGGGTGGGCGCACAGGAAGTAGAGCCGGAGCGTGTCGTCCACCCCGGACGCGGGCCCGGGCGCCGGCTCCTCGTCGACGAGATCCTCGCGCCGGCGGCGGGCGGTGTCCGCCCGGGTCGCGTCGAGGAACTTGCGCCAGGCCACGGTGACCAGCCAGCCCTTCGGGTCCCGGGGCGGGTCGTCCGGCCAGACGCGGACCGCCTCGAGCAGCGCGTCCTGCACGGCGTCCTCGGCCGCCGCGAAGTCGGCTCCGCGGCGGACGAGGATGCCGAGCACGCTCGGCGTGAGGCTCCGGAGCAGGGCCTCGTCCATGGGTGGGGTCACTCCGTGATGGTGGGCGGCGCCGACAGGAACGGGCGCAGCTCGAGCCACTCGTGGATCGGCTTCCCGCCCGCTCCGGGGGCGGCCGACAGTTCTCCGGCGAGCTCGACGGCGCGCTCGTAGCTGTCGACGTCGATCACCATCCAGCCGGCGATGAGGTCCTTGGTCTCGGCGAACGGGCCGTCGGTGACCGGCGGGCGGCCCTCGCCGTCGTACCGGACGAACGTCCCCTCGGGGGCGAGCGCCTGACCGTCGACGAACTCGCCGGTCTGCTCCAGCCGGGCCGCGAAGTCGCTCATGTACTGCATGTGCGCCGAGATCTCCTCCGGCGTCCACTGGTCCATCGGCACGTCGTTCACCGCAGCCGGGGCGCCGCGGTAGTGCTTGAGCAGCAGGTACTTGGCCATGGTGCTCCTCCTCGGTGCTGGTGCGACCCATTGTGGTCGCGTTCACCGCAGGGACGGAGCCGGCCACGGGTTCTCGACATCGCCGGCCGGGATTTTTTCGGCCGCTCGTGGCTCCGGCTCCGGTGGGCGGCGCGGGTGCGCCGCCCCGCCGTTCGGTCAGCCCAGGCCGATCGACGATCCGTCGAGGAATCCGTCGAGTTCGGCGACGTAGGCGGTGATGTCGATGCCCTGCTCGGCGAGCCAGGCGTCGGAGTAGTACTTGTCGAGGTAGCGGTCGCCCGGGTCGCAGATGAGCGCGACCACGCTGCCCGTCCGGCCGGCGGCGCGCATCTCGGCGACGATCCGCAGGGCGCTCCAGAGGCCGGTGCCGGTGGAGGCGCCGGCCTTCTTGCCGAGGACCCGCTCCAGCACGCGGACGGCCGCGATCGAGGCGGCGTCGGGGACCTTCATCATGCGGTCGACGGCGCCCGGCACGAAGCTCGGCTCCATCCGGGGGCGGCCGATGCCCTCGATCCGCGAACCGCTGGTGCAGGTCGCGTCCGGGTCGTGGTTGACCCAGCCGTCGAAGAAGCAGGAGTTCTCCGGGTCGGCCACGCAGATCCGGGTGTCGTACTGCATGTAGTGCACGTACCGGGCGATGGTCGCGGAGGTGCCGCCGGTGCCCGCGGTGGCGACGATCCAGGCCGGCTCGGGGTGCGGCTCAAGGCGCAGCTGGGCGAAGACGGACTCGGCGATGTTGTTGTTGCCGCGCCAGTCGGTGGCGCGCTCGGCGTAGGTGAACTGGTCCATGTAGTGGCCGCCGGTCTCCTCGGCGAGCCGGGCGGACACGTCGTAGACCTCGCAGGGGTCGTCGACGAGGTGACATCGGCCGCCGTGGAACTCGATCAGCTCGATCTTGGCCCGGCTGGTCGTCCGGGACATCACCGCGATGAACGGGACGCCGATCAGCTTGGCGAAGTACGCCTCCGAGACGGCGGTCGACCCGCTGGACGCCTCGATGACCGGCTTGCCGGGTCTGATCCAGCCGTTGCAGAGGCCGTACAGGAAAAGCGAGCGGGCCAGCCGGTGCTTGAGGCTGCCGGTGGGGTGGGTGGACTCGTCCTTGAGGTAGAGGTCTATGCCCCACTCGTCGGGGAGCGGGAAGCGCAGCAGGTGCGTGTCGGCGGAGCGGTTGGCGTCCGCCTGGACCCTGCGCACGGCCTCCTTGAGCCAGGCGCGGTACTCCGGGTCGGAGCGGTCCACGTCCACGGTGTGCAGAGCCATCGCGAGCCTCCCTTGTCCTGACGACGTCACCCCCACCAAGCGTAACAGGTGACTACGATAAGTGACTGTTACCGCATCTCCAGCGAACCCTTATCGACCGCCACAGTGGTTACGGACGGGCGCAGCGGCACCACTCACCGCTGCGCCCGTCCTGCGCCCGTCCTGCGTCCGACCCGAGGGGGCCGGTCAGTCCGCGGCGATCGCCCGCAGCACGTCCAGCCTGGCCGCCCGGCCGGCCGGGCGCAGCCCGGCGACCGCGCCGGCCACCAGGCCGGCCAGCAGCACCACGGCGAGCCGCCCGGGCGGGAGGGCGAAGGAGCCGGTGCCCGCGCTGTCGGAGGCCCGGACCAGGGCCCACCCCAGGAAGGCTCCGAGGCCGAGGCCGCCGACCGTGCCGAACGCCGCGACCAGCACCGACTCCCAGCGGACCATCGAACGCAGCTGGCCCCTCGTCTGCCCGACCGCCCGCAGCAGGCCGAGCTCCCGGGTGCGCTCGTGCACGGACAGCGTCAGGGTGTTGGCGATGCCGAGCAGGGCGATCAGGACGGCCAGCGCCAGCAGGGCGTAGACCACGGAGAGCATGGTGTCGACGCCGCCCGCGGCGCTCGCCGCGTACTCGTCGCGGTCCTGCACCTGCGGTTTGCCGAAGCCGTCCGCGACGTGCTGCACCGCTGCCTTGCCCTCGGCGAAGGAGACGCCCGGCTTCAGGGCCACCGCCACCAGGGTGTCGCTGTCCTGGACCCGGTGCGGCGCCCAGGCCTGGCGGGTCATCAGGTAGTCGCCGGCCACGCCGCCGCCCTGGTACAGCGCCCGGACGGTGAACGGCTGCGTGCCGTCAATGAAGGCGACGGAGACCGTCGAGCCCAGCTGCCATCCGCGCTCGGCCGCCTCGCTGCGGGAGACGGCGAGGCCGTCGATGCCCAGGGCGGCGAGGTCGCCGTCCACCCGGCCGAGGTCGACCACGCCGGGCAGCCGGGCCGGGTCGGTGATGTCCAACTCCCGGCCGTGGCCGTCGATCCGGGCGACGCCCCGGCCGAGGCCCACGGCCTGCTCGACCTCGGGCAGGCCGCGCACGGCCTCGGCGAGCTTCGGGCTGACGCCGCTGCCGCCGGCGCCGAAGGCGGGCGCGGTGACCGCGAGGTCGCCCGCGAAGGAGCGGTCGACGGTGTCGTCCAGCGTGGCGCGGATCGAGGCGGCGAAGACGGTGAACAGCGTCACCACGGCGACGCCGACCATCAGCGCGGTCGCGGTGGCCGCCGTCCGCGAGGGGTTGCGGGCCGCATTGCGCCGGGCCAGGGCACCGCTGACGCCGCGCAGCCGGGGCAGCGGGGCGCCGAGCACCCGGACGGCCACCGCGGCCGCCACCGGGCCGAGCACGACCGTGCCGGCCAACGCGGCCATCGCGCCCGCGGTGGTCATGGCCACCGACGGCCCGTTGGTGGCACCGGCCACCGCCACAGGCACCCCGCCCACCAGCAGGGCCGCGCCCAGTGCTGCACGGACCCGGCCGGAGCGGCCGCTCGCCGCGTCGTCCACCGAGCTCTCGCGGAGCGCCGCCAGCGGGGCGGTGCGGCCGGCCCGGACGGCCGGCAGCAGGGCGGAGCCCAGGGTGACCACGACACCGACGGTGAGCGGCAGGACGACGGAAGCCCCGGCGATCACCATCCCGCCGGTGGGCAGCGAGAAGCCGAGGGCCGCGAACAGCGCCTTCAGCCCGGCCGCCACCCCGATGCCGCCGGCCAGGCCAGCCGCCGAGGCGACCACCGCGACGACGGCCGCCTCCGCCAGGGTGCCGCCGAGGACCTGGCGGCGGCTCGCGCCGAGCGCCCGGAGCAGCGCGTTCTCCCGGGTCCGCTGCGCCACGACGATGGCGAAGGTGTTGTGGATGGTGAAGGTGGCGACCAGCAGCGCGATCCCGGCGAAGACCAGCAGCAAGGTGGTGAACATGGTCAGGAAGCGGCCGGAGACGTCCGCGGTGGACTCGGCGGTCGCGGCCTGGCCGGTCAGTGCCTCGACACCGGTCGGCAGCACCGGCTTCACCCGGTCGACGAGCTGTTGCTGCGTCAGGGGGTCGGAGCGGAGCCGGATCGCCGAGGCCTGGCCCTCGCCCTTGGGGGTGAGGTACTTCTCGGCGTCGGCGAGGGTCAGGCCGGTGAAGGTGGACGGGCCCATGCCGTCCGCGTCCGCGCCGAAGGTGGCGATGCCGACGACGGTGATCCGCACCGGGTCGGGGGTGCGCAGCACGGTGCTGTCGCCGATGTGCAGGTCGCCGGCCTTCGCGGCGCCGCGGTTGACGACCGCCTCGCCGGGTGCGGAGGGTGCCCGCCCCTCGGCCAGCCGGTAGGGGTTGAGGGTGCCGTCGGCGAGCCAGTTGCCGGCCAGGGTGGGCGGGCCCTTGCCGCCGACCGGCTCCCCGTTCCGTCCGACGAGCTGGCCGGCGCCCTGGACGGACGGCTCGGCGGCGCTCACCCCGGGCACCGTCCGCAGCCGGTCGGCGAGGGCCGTGTCCACCGGCGCGCGGACACCGCCGGGGACGTTCTGGGCCGGCAGCACGTCGGCGCTGCGGACGACCGCGCCGGTGCCCGCGTTGGCGTCGGTGAAGAGGGTGTCGAAGTTGGCCCGCAGGGTGTCGCCGAGCACCATGGTGCCGGTCAGGAAGGCGACGCCGAGCAGGACGGCGAGCACGGTGCCCACCAGCCGGCGCCGGTGGGCGCGGGCCGAGCGGAGACCGATCCGCAGGGCGGTGTTCATCCTCGCTCACTCCTCCGGAGGGTGGCGGCCCCGGTGGGGCCGGGTGCGGCGGGGCCGATGAACGCGGGGCTGGGTGCGGTGTCGAACGCCTTCATGCGGTCGAGCACCCGGTCGGCGGTGGGCGCGTCCATGCTGTCGACCAGTCGGCCGTCAGCGAGGAACAGCGCCTGGTCGGCCCAGCCGGCGGCGCCCGGGTCGTGGGTGACCATCACCACGGCCCGGCCCATGGTGTCGACGGCCTGCCGGAGCAGGCCGAGGACCTCGGCGCCCGAGCGGGAGTCCAGGTTGCCGGTCGGCTCGTCCGCGAAGACCACCTGCGGCAGGCCGGCCAGCGCCCGGGCCACGGCGACGCGCTGCTGCTGGCCGCCGGACAGCTCGGACGGCCGGTGCTGCAGCCGGTCGCCGAGGCCGACCACGTCGATCAGGGCGTCCACCCAGTCCCGGTCGGGTGCCGTGCCGGCCAGGTCCAGCGGGAGGGTGATGTTCTCCCGGACGGTGAGGGTGGGCACCAGGTTGAACGACTGGAAGACGAAGCCGATGCGCTCGCGGCGCAGCTCGGTCAGCCGGCGGTCGTTGAGGGTGCCGAGCTCGGTGCCGCCGATGTAGGCGCTGCCGGCGGTGAGGGTGTCCAGGCCCGCGGCACAGTGCATCAGGGTGGACTTGCCGGAGCCGGACGGGCCCATGATGGCGGTGAACCGCCCGGCCGGGAACTCCACCGAGACGTGGTCCAGGGCGCGGACCTGCGTCTCGCCGATGCCGTACAGCTTGACCGCGTCGGCGACCCGGGCGGCGGCGTGCAGCTCGACGACGGTCATCGTGCACCGCCGGTGCGCTTGTCCGCCTCGGTCAGCACCGCGCGCCTGGCCCGGTACTCGTCGGCGTCGATCTCCCCGCGGGCGTACCGGTCGCCGAGGGTGGCGAGCGGGCTGCCGCCGTGCCATCGGCCGCCGGGGCCGTGGCCGCCGCGCCAGACCGTACGGCGCAGGATCAGCATCACCAGGAGGATCACGGCAGCCCAGGCCAGCGGGATCAGCAGGATCCACGGGCCGGGCCAGGGGCCGTAGGCGTGTGCGAGCAGGGTGTCCACGGTGTCCATCTCCTCGATGCAGGGCTGTGGCGGGACTGCATCGAGCGTCCCGCCCGGGGCCTGCCCTGCGCGTCGTCCGGCCAGCGGCACCTGCGGTACTCCCGCCGTAGTACCCGTGGCGGTGCCGGGGCGTGCCGGCGCAGTAGAGCGCACAGCGGGAGGCACGCCGGGCGGCGGCACGGGCGCGTGCCGGGGTGAGGAGGGGGGCGAGGGACAGCAGGACGGCAAGGGCGGCAGTGGCGGGCGGGTGTGCCGCCCGGTGGAGGGTTCGCATGCGGTGAAGTCTTCTCCGCCGCCGGGGCCGTCACCATCCCGCCTGCATGAGTGTTCGTCCTGAACCCTGCACCACCACGGGCCCTGCAGCCAGGGACAGCACCGGCCCTGCAGCCGGCGACGGCACGGGCCGCGGCCTACCCCAGCCAGCCGGGCCTGACGAGGCCCGACTCGTAGGCGAGGACGACCAGTTGGGCCCGGTCGCGGGCACCGAGCTTCACCATGGCCCGGCTCACATGGGTCTTGGCGGTGAGCGGGCTGACGACCAGTCGGCGGGCGATGTCGTCGTTGGAGAGCCCCAGCCCGACCAGGGCGAGCACCTCCCGTTCGCGGTCGGTGAGGGCGGCGAGCGCCTCCGATCCGCCCGTCTGCGGGGACTTGGAGCGGGCGGCGAACTCGCCGATCAGCCGCCGGGTCACGCCCGGGGACAGCAGGGCGTCGCCCGCCGCGGCCACCCGTACGGCGCGGAGCAGTTCGGCCGGTTCGGTGTCCTTCACGAGGAACCCGGCGGCACCGGAGCGGAGCGCCTCGAAGACGTACTCGTCGAGCTCGAAGGTGGTCAGCACGACCACCCGGACGGCGGCCAGCGCCGGGTCGGAGCCGATCCGGCGGGTGGCCTCCAGACCGTCGAGCCGGGGCATCCGGATGTCCATCAGCACCACGTCGGGGTGCAGTTCGGCGGCGAGTGCGACGGCCTGCCCGCCGTCGTCGGCCTCGCCGACCACCTCGAGGTCGGGCTGGGCGTCCAGCAGGGCGCGGAATCCGGCCCGCACCAGCACCTGGTCGTCCGCCAGCAGTACCCGGATCACGCGTCCTCGCCTCCCGCCGGACCGCCCGACGGTGCCGGACCGCCCGGCGCCGCCGTCGGCAGCCACGCCCGCACCCGGAAGCCGCCTTCTGCCCGCGGCCCCGCCTCCAGGGTGCCGCCGGCCGCAGACACCCTCTCCCGCATGCCGATCAGCCCGCTGCCCGACCCTCCGGGCTCCCCCGCCCCCGCCGGGCCGGGGTCCTCGACCTGGACGGCGAGCCCCTCGGGCGACCACTCCAGCAGCACGTCGGCGCTGCGTGCCGCCGAGTGCCGGATGACGTTGGTGAGTGCCTCCTGGACGATCCGGAAGGCGGTCAGGTCCAGCCCCTGGGGTAGCGGCCGGGCGGTGCCGCGGCTGCGTACGGCGACCGCGAGCCCGGCCTGGCGGGCCTGTTGGGCGAGCTCGTCCAGCCGGTCGAGGCCGGGGGCGGGGCTGCGCGGGGCCGCGGCGTCCGGGCCGCGCAGGGTGCCGAGCACCTGCCGGACCTCGCCGAGCGCCTCCTTGCTGGCGGCCTTGATGGTGGTCAGCGCCGTCCTGGCCTGCTCGGGCCTGCTGTCGAGCAGTTCCAGGGCGACCCCCGCCTGGACGTGGATGAGCGAGATGCTGTGCGCCAGGATGTCGTGCAGTTCGCGGGCCATCCGCAGCCGTTCCTCGTCGATCCGGCGGCGCTGGGCCTGCTCGGCGGCGGCCCGGACGGCCTCGATCCGCTCGGCCCGGAAGCGCAGGATCTCCGCGACCGCGATCACCAGCAACAGCCAGGCGGCGACGCCGAGTTCCTGCCAGCCGGTCGGCCGGGAGTCCGGTCCGCGCACCCAGTCCGCGGGCAGGACGTAGGAGATCAGCAGGTGGGCGGTGTAGAAGGCACCCGCGCAGGCCCAGGCGGCCCGGCGGTGGCCGCGCTGAACGGCCACGCAGACGGCCACCACCAGGCTGATGAAGACCGGCCCGTACGGGTACCCGGCGAACAGGTAGGCGACGGTGACGGCGGTGGTGCCGACCACGACGGCGACCGGCCGGCGCTGCCGGAAGACCAGCAGCGCCGGCCCGAGCAGGAGCAGCAGGTAACCGAAGGCGTCCAGCGGCAGGCGCCCGGCCTGGTGCCGGGCCGCCGCGCTCGTCCCGACCGTCTGGGCGACCGCGACCAGCACCGAGGACGCGACCGGCCAGCCCGCCTTCGAAGCGCGGACCCACGGCGGCTGCCAGGGCGGGGGTTCCTCGGTCATGCCGGGAAGGCTAGCCGCCGAACCGCCGCCCGGGCGTCAGCCTGCCGGGGTGGGCGCGCCTACTCCCTGCGTAGTACGGGCGCGGAGGAAGGCCGCGGAGAACGGCCGCCGGCGCCGGTCACCGCTCCGGGTCGGGGATGCGCACCGCGGCGCCGCTCACCCGCACCCGCCGCTCGCCCTCGCGCAGTTCGACGCTGAGCAGCCCCGGGCGGCCGAGGTCCTCGCCCTGGTGCAGGGTGAGGACGGCCTGACCCAGGCCCTCCAGCTCGCTCAGGTACGCGCCGAACGCGGCGGCGGCCGCACCGGTGGCCGGGTCCTCCACGACCCCGCCGACCGGGAAGGGGTCGCGGACGTGGAAGACGGTGTCCGAGACGCGGTGCACCAGCTGGACGGTGGTCAGGTCGAGCCGGGTCATCAGCCGGGCCAGCCGGTCGAAGTCGTACGCGAGGTCGGCGAGCCGCTTGCGGGTGGCGGCGGCGAGCACCAGGTGCCGGGCACCGGCGTAGGCGATCCGCGGCGGCAGCGTCTCGTCCAGGTCGTCGGCGCTCCAGTCGAGAGCGGCCAGTGCCTCGGCCACGTCCTCCTCGGCCGCCGGCTCGACGGAGGGCTCGACGCTGGTGAGCGTGGCGATCAGCCCGCCGTGCGGACCGGCGGCGACGTCGACCGGCACCGGGCCCGCCTTGGTCTCGAAGATCAGCGGGCCGGGACCGATCCGCTCGGCGAGCGCCACCGCCGAGGCGATGGTGGCGTGGCCGCAGAACGGCACCTCGGCCAGCGGACTGAAGTACCGCGCCTCGTACGTCCGTTCACCCGCCCTGGTGAGGAAGGCGGTCTCGGAGTAGCCGAGCTCGGCGGCCACCGCGAGCCGGGTGTCGTCGTCGATCCCTGCCGCGTCGGGCACGACGCCGGCGGGGTTGCCGCCGGACGGGTCGGTGGTGAACGCGGCGTAGCGCAGGACCTGGGTGTCGGAAGGAAGCGTCATGCCCGCTGAACGCCCGGGGCAGGCCGGTGATTCCCGCCGACCGAACGCCCCCGGACTCGTCCCGGACTCGTCCGGACCGCCCGCCCCGTAACACCGCCGGGCGCACGGTCACCGGCCTGTAACCTCCGGTCGTCGATCGGCCATGAGAGTGAGACTCACCTGCAAACCTGGTGTCATGACGGCACGTCATCCTTGAGGTCAGAGGTAATCGACCGAAAGGAACTCAGAATGAGCGACTACTCCGTGCTCGTTGCAGCCCTCGTCGAGCTGTCCGGCCACCGCGACCTCGGCATCGGTGCGCCGGTCGCGGTGAGCGGCCACGAGGCCGACCGGCTCGCCAGCCTGGCCCGGGGCAGCAGTGAACCTCCCGCCGATCGGCCGGCCCCGCTGCTGCGGCTGCTGCGCCGCCGCACCGTGGGCCGCCTCGGCTACTCGGTCTGAGCCGCTCCCCGTCCGTTCGACGACCCGACGTCCCACAACCGGCCCGCCGCCGATCAGTCGATGGCGGGCCGCCGTGCGTCCACCTCGATCTCCACCTTCATCCGGGGGTCGGCGAGACCGCAGACCATCATGGTGGCGGCCGGGCGGACGGTGCCGAACGCGCTGCGCAGCACCGGCCAGATGGGCTCGAAGTCCGCGCGGTCCGGCAGCAGGTAGCGCACCCGGACGACGTCGGCGAGGGTGCAGCCCGCCTCGGCGAGCGCCGCGGTGATGTTCCGCAGGCACTGCTCGGCCTGCTCCACGACGTCCTCGGAGACGGTCATGGCGGTGTAGTCGAAGCCGGTGGTGCCGGAGACGTGCACCCGGTCGCCGTCCACCACCGCCCGGGCGTAGCCGATCTGCTCCTCGAAGAGGGAGCCGCTGAGGATCGTCCGTCGCTGCGTCATGGCCCCGACCGTAGGCAGGCCTGCAGCGATACGTCCAATACGCCGCAGCAGCCCTCGTGATATCTCTCGGCGTATGGATGACGGCCGCCCGGAGCTCGCACTGAACCAGCTGCACGCCTTCGCCGTGCTCGCCGAGGAGCTGCACTTCGGGCGGGCCGCCGAGCGGCTGGGCATTGCGCAGCCGCCGCTGAGCCAGCAGATCCGGCGGCTGGAGGACCGCATGGGCCATCCGCTGTTCCTCCGGGAACCGGGGCGGGTCGCGCTCACGGCGGCGGGCGAGGAACTGCTGCCTGCGGCACGGCGGGCCCTGGAGGAGGTGTCGGCCGGGCTGGCGGCGGCCCGCCGGGTCGCGGCGGGCGAGGCGGGACGGCTGCTGGTCGGCTTCGCGGCCTCCCTGGCACCGACCGTGCTGCCCGGCCTGCTGCGGGCCTTCCGGGACGGGCATCCCGGGGTGGAACTGGAGATCCGCGAGATGACCACGGCGCCGCAGGTGGCGGCGCTGCACGCGCACACGATCGACGTCGGCCTGATGCGCGAGCCGCCCGAGGACCCGGACCTGGTCGTCGAACCCCTGCCGTCGGAGGGCTTCGTCGCCGTGCTGCCGTCCGGGCATCCGCTGGCGGCCCGGCGGGTCGTCCCGGTGTCGGGCCTTGCGGCGGAACCGTTCGTCCTGCTGCCGCGGGCATGCGGGCCGACGGTCCACGACCGGATCGTCGGAGTGTGCCGGGAGGCCGGGTTCGAACCGCGGGTCGCCCAGCGGGCCGTGGAGTGGCAGACGGTGGCGGCGCTGGTCGGGGCCGGCTTCGGGGTGTCCCTGGCACCGGCCGGAGTGCGGCGGTTCCGGCTGCGCGGTGTCGCCTACCGCCGGATCTCCCCGGACACTGCCCGCACCTCCGTCGGCCTGGTGCACCGGCGCGGCGACCGCAGTCCGCTGGTCAGCCGCTTCGCGGCCGAAGCCCGCGCCCTGGCGGGCGGGGACCGGCCCTGAGGGCGTGCCCCGGCGATCAGCCGTAGTACCGGGCCTCCAGGACGTTCCCGTCCGGGTCGGCGAAGTAGTACGTCCGCGGCGCGATGCCGCGGGCACCGAACGACTTCTCCGCGTACGGGGTCACCGGGTGGCCGCCCGCCTCCAGCCGGGTCCGCAGCGCCTCGAAGTCGTCCTCGGACATCGCCAGGCAGACGTGGTTGGCCTTGTTGCCGGCGCTGCCGGCCGCGCCGGGAGCGGCGTTGAGCCGGGGTGCCACGGTCAGCGGCACCAGGTCGATCAGCGTGCCGGCCGTGATCCGCATGCTCACGAACGGCGCCTCGCCCGCCTCGTACTCGGCCAGCCGGACGGGCTCCAGCCCCACCACGTCGCGGTAGAAGCCCGCCGACCGCACCGGATCGGCCACCCACAGCACCACATGGTCCAGCTCGTACGACATCGGCCCGCCGCCCCTCTCCCCGCTTCGCGTCCCCGTCCATGGTGGCATCCGCGGTCGGCGGCGGCAGCGGATTCGGCCCGCCGAGCCCGACGCCCCGGGGCGCGACGGATCGCTCCGGCACCACCTGGCTGCGCCTGAAGGCCTGAGGCCGGCCGCCCTCCCCGACTCGTCGCGTCCGGCCCGCCGGTGCCTCAGCCGCGGCCCGCGTACACCGCCTGGGGGTCGTGCAGATAGGGCTGCCAGGCGAGTTCGGCGGCGCCGGCGAGACCGGCGTGGTCGACCTGGGCGGGCACGATCGGGACCCGTCCGCTGCGGCCCCACAGGCAGCGGTCGGCGACCACGGCGGCAAGCCGTTCGGGGGCGGCGGCGAGCAGGTCGAGGTGGAGCCCGCTGAGCACGATCCGGTCCGGGTTGAGGATGTTGACCAGGCCGGCCAGGCCGAGGCCGAGCCGGTCGACCACGTGGGCGACGGCCTCGGCGGCGCCGGGGTCGTCGGCGGCGGACCGGGCGAGCCGCCGGGCCTGGTCGAGCAGCGGCACGGCGGGGTCGGGCGTGCGGTCCGCGGCGACGAACAGCGCCTCCGGGTCGGTCTCCGCGTTGAGGCAGCCGCGGTTGCCGCACACGCAGCGCCGGCCCTGCGGGTCGACCGTCAGATGGCCGACCTCCAGGGCGAGTCCGGCGCTGCCGGTGTGCAGGCGGCCGTCGATGACCAGGGCGCCGCCGACGCCGCGGTGGCCGGAGGTGACCAGCAGCAGGTGCCGGGCGTCACGGCCGGCGCCGTGGCGGTGTTCGGCGAGGGCGGCCAGGTTGGCGTCGTTGGCGACGGCGCTGGGCAGCGGCGTGCGGGCCTTCGGACCGAAGTCCGCGCGCTGCACCTCCTGCGCGAACAGGTCGGCGACCGGGGTGCCGCTGGGCCAGGCGAAGTGCAGGGCGGCGAGCGCGGTGCCGTCCGGTTCGGTGACCGGGTTCGGGAGCGCCAGCCCGATGCCGAGGCAGCGGCGGGTGCTCGCACGGGCGAGCTCTGCACCGGCCTCGGCGACGGCGCGCAGCATCCGGACGGGGTCGGTCGCGTCGGGCAGCGCCAGGTAGCGGGTCTCCTCCAGACGGCCGCCGAGGCCGCCCAGGGCGACGCTCAGGCTGTCGGCGTGGATCTGGGCGGCGACCACGACCGGGCCGGCCGGGTTCACGGCGAGCCGGTGGGAGGGGCGGCCGCGGCCTCCGCCGGCCGGCCGGGAGTCGACGGTGATGAGCCCGAGGGCCTCGAGTTCGCCGGTGACGGAGCCGGCGGTGGCGCGGGTGACGTCGAGGGCGCTGGTCAGCGCGGAGCGGGTCGGCGCCCGCCCGGTGTGGATCAGTTCGAGGGCGGGGCCGAGCAGGCTGCGCCCCCGGTCGAGGGCCGGACGGCGGTGGTCGGCGCCCTGGCGGCGTTCCGCGGCGGCCGCGGACCGGACGTCGCCGGTGACCGCGGACCGGGTTTCGCCGGTGGCCGCGCGCGGGGCGTCGTCGGCGGTTCCGGCTGTCGGCAGTCCGTGCGGTTCCGTCGGTTCCGTGGGCTGCTGCGCACTTGTGGGTGAGGTCGGCACTCCTCTATTCTGACTTTGTGCCGCTACTGAACAAAACAGAAGCCCGCTCCTCCGCCGCCGACCCCCTCTCCGACACCGCCGCCACCGCGGTCCGCGCCCCGCGGACGTGGTCCGCCGCCCGACTCGCCCTCACCGCCTTCTTCGCGATCGACGGCTTCCTGTTCGCCGCCTGGGTGGTGCGCATCCCCGATGTGCGCGCCCAGGTGCACGCCTCGCACAGCGCACTCGGCCTGGCCCTGCTCTGCATCTCCGCCGGCGCCGTCGCCACCATGGCCCTCGTCGGACGGCTGTGCGTGCGGTACGGCAGCCGCAAGGTCACCGTCGGCTCGCTCGCCCTGCTGAGCCTCGCCGTGCCGCTCCCCGCGCACACCCACTCGGTGGCCGCCCTCGGCGCCGTCCTGCTGCTCTTCGGCGCCGGGTACGGCGCGGCCAACGTGAGCATGAACAGCGCCGCCGTCGACCTCGTCGCCCGGCTGCGACGCCCCGTCATGCCGAGCTTCCACGCCGGGTACAGCCTCGGCGGCCTGCTCGGCGCCGCGGTCGGCGGCCTGCTCGCCGGCACCTTCAGTGCCGCCTGGGCGCTCGCCCTCGGCGGGGTGCTCGGACTGGCCGTCACCGCCGCGGCCGGCGCCGTCCTGCTGCGGGACCGGGACGGCGACGCACCGGCGCCGGCCGTCACCGCGGCCACGGCCACGGCCGCGAGGGGCGCGGGCGCACCGGCCGCAGCGCCGCGGCACGCCCGGCTGCTGGTCGTCCTGCTCGGCCTGACCGCGCTCTTCACCGCGTACGGCGAGGGCGCCCTGGCGGACTGGGCCACCCTGCACCTGACGGACGACGTCCACGCGAGCGCCGGGACGGCCGCCGCCGGCTACGCCGCCTTCGCCTTCGCGATGACCGCCGGACGGGTCAGCGGCACCTGGCTGTCGATCCGGCTCGGCGCGACCCGGGTGATGCTCCTCGGTGGCCTCACCGCGGCCACCGGCATGATGGTCGCGGCGCTGGCCCCGTCGGTGACGGTGGTGCTCGGCGGCTTCGTCCTCGTCGGCATCGGCCTGGCCAACATCTTCCCGCTGGCGATCGGCCGCGCCGGGGCCACCGGCGGACCGCAGGGTGTGGCCACGGCCTCCGCCCTGGGCTACGCGGGCATGCTGATCGGCCCGCCGGTGATCGGCTTCCTCGCGGACGCAGTGGGGCTGCCGCTCGCACTGACCAGCGTCGCGGCGGCGGCCGCCCTGGCGGGTGTGCTCGCCCTGGTGGTGGGGCGGAGGCCGCACCGGGCGGCGTAGGACCGAGGCAGCGGCACTTCTCAAGGCGCTCGGGTGGCCGAGTCAGGGGCGCCGGGGGCGCCCCTGTGGGTTGCCCGGCTGCCTCGGCGTCAGCAGTCCGGGAGGAGGGCGGCTTCGGCCACGTCGGGGTCGGGGTGGTGCTGCCAGTGGCGGAGTTCCTCCTGAAGGGCTCCGTCGGCGGTGCAGCGTTCGTAGGCGGCGACCAGGCGTGCGCCGAGGAGGGCGGTCACCGGGCGGCCGTCTGCTCGGAGGCGCTCGGTGACGGTGCGTACTGCCGAAGGGTCGGGGTGACGCCCGTTCGGGAAGGCCGGTTCGGGCAGCCGAACCGGGCGGTCGCCGGCCAGGGCGATCACCCGGTCCCAGTGCTTCGGTCCGGTGTCGCCCGCCACGAGGGCGCCGACGGCGGCGCCCAGGGCAGCGGCGGTGGCGGCGGCCGGCAGTCCGGCGGCGGCAAGGGCGGACACCAGGGGTTCGAGCAGCGACGGAGGCAGGGCGTACTGCTGGTGCCGCCCGCCGAGCTCGGCCAGGCGCTGCCGGGTCCGGAGGTCGGTGCGGGCCTCGGCGGCGAGCCGTTCGACCAGCTGCGGCCAGCAGGCGGCGACGGCCGGGTCGGTGGGCCGTTCGGTGAACAGGGCGAGCGCGGCACGCCGGACCTCCGCCGGTTCGTCGGGCTCCAGCAACCGGTCGGCGGCGGCCCGCGCGACGTCCTCGTCCACGGAGGCCCGCCGGCGGGCGGCGGCGAAGGCCCGGACTGCGGACGCCGGGTCGGCCGAGCGCACCGCCGTACGGAGCAGGCTGTCGAACGGGCCCTGGCACGCCCGCGGCAGCCGGGTGTGGTTCACCCCGAGGACGGCCTCGCGGACCGCCTCCTCGCCGAGGTGCGCGGCCAGCCGCGGCAGGACGCCGGGCCGGTCGAGGTGGCGGGTGAGCGCCGCGCCGAGGACGGCCCGGACGTCGCGGTGCAGCCCGGGGTCGTCCCAGGTCCTGAGCGCCAGCTCGGCGGCGTCCCGGTCGGGCAGGCCGGCGAGTGCGCGGACGAGTTCCTTTGCGGTGCCGACGGCCAGCCCGGGCCGGGCCAGGTGCTCGGCCAGCAGCTGCTTGCCGGTGGCCTCGGGCAGCCGCCCGAGCACCTGGCGCACTCCGTGCACGGCGGCCCGGCCGCGGACTCCGCCGCCGAGGTGGCCGAGCAGGACGGTCAGCGCGGCCGCCGGTTCGGTGCGGGCGGCCAGCTGGAGCAGGGCCGCGGCGGCGACGGGCTGCGGGGCACCGGCGGCGAGTTCGGTGAGCTGCGCCGGGTCGGTGAGGACGGCTGCCGCCGCGGCGCGGACCGCGAGCGGTCGGCCGTCGTCGGCGGCGACCGGGCCGACCAAGGCGGTGTGCGCGGCGCGGGCCTGCCGGTCGGCGCCGTCCGGCAGCGCCGGCAGCCACGGCGCGCGGTCGCCGGGGCCGGCGGACACGGCCGCGGCCATGGCTGCGGGCAGCAGATCGGTGCGCCGTCGGGCGAGTACGGCGAACACCGCGTCGACCCGGGCGAACGCGGGGTCGGCCGTGAGCAGGGCCGCGCAGCGCTCCTCGCGTGTCGCGGGGTCGCGCAGCCAGAGCCGGGCGGCCCGGGCCGACAGCGCGGGCTGGTGGTCCCCGGTCAGGAAGTGCTCCAGCCGGGTGTCGACGGCGGGCAGCGGCGGGAGCAGTTCGGCGAGGGCGAGCCGGCGTTCGGGCCGGTCGAAGCCGGGGGCCGCGGACAGTCGGTCCCACACCGCCCGGGCACAGGGCCCGGAGAGGTCGAGCGGCGGTGCGGCGGCCGGTGCGCGGGGGTGTTCGCGCAGGTGCACGGCGAGCTCGGTGAGGGCGGCGGTCCGGTCGGCGTCGCCGTCCGCACCGGCGCGGCGGATCGTCCGGCGCAGCCAGGTGTCGGCGGCGGCCAGACAGGGTGCCGTGGAGTCGCGGGCCTGGGCGGTGGAGAGGGCGGCGTCCCGCAGGACCTTCTCCGGTGTGGCGGCGAGCAGGTGCTCCGGTGTCCTGGCCGCCTCCTGGAGGACGAGGGCACGTGCCTCGGGGTGGTCGTGCCATGCGCGTTCGAGTCCGAGCAGGACCCGTGCCCAGGTGTCCCGGCCTTCCCGGGCGGCGGTGCGCAACAGGGCGGTGCGGCCCAGCATGCGGGTGGTGTGGCGGTGGTGGTCAGCGAGGGCGGTGAGGCGTTCCTCGGACTGCTCGAGCGGGAGCAGTGCGAGGAGGTTCGCGGACACGTAGTGGCTGTCGCCCACGCGAGCGAGGTAGGGGGCGGTGGCCTCGGCCCGTTCCGCGGGGTCGAGGGTGAGCAGGGCGTTGATCTCGGGGCGGCGGGTGTTCGGCCGGGCGGCGAGGCGTTCGCGGACGAGCCGGGAGCGGGTGTCGGGATCGAGCAGCAGCAGGTACGGCTCGGGGGCCCAGGCCGTCCGGTCGAAGAGCGACCGGGAGGGCCGCGGGCGGCAGGTGTCGGCGAGGGTGCGCAGGTCGGCGGGCGGCAGGGCGCGGGCGGCGCGGAGTGCGCGGGCGGGGAGCGGTCCGGAGGGCAGGTGCAGCCGGGTGGCGGCGCCGGAGCGGATCACCGCGAGGACGGTCGCGGGCCGTTCGAGGAGGCGGGCGGCGGCTGCGGGCGGCAGCAGGTCGGGGGCGGTGGTGAGGAGGTGCTCGGCGGCGGCCCGGTCGCGGGCGGCCACCTCGGCGAGGCGTCCGCGCAGCCGGTGCGGGACCGGGCCGTCCGACTGCCGGGCGGTGTCGGCGAGCAGCCGGGCGACGGCGCGCGGCGCGGTGCGGGCCAGGGACTGCAGGACACCGTCGGGCGCCGGGAGCAGTGGCAGCCAGCGGTCGACGGCGGCCGGAGTGCAGGCGGGCAGCAGCCGGGCGGCCTCGGTGGCGTCGTAGCGGTCGCGGACCTCGGGCAGCAGCCGTTCGGCGAGCGCGTGCCGGCGGGCGCGGCGCAGCAGTCGGTACAGGTCGTGCCGGGTGTCGCGGGGTGCGGTGCGGGCGAGTCCGGCGAGCGCCCCGTCGGGGACGGGGAGGCGTCCGGCGGCGGCCAGGGCGCGGCGGGCGAGCAGCGGATCGGCGAGGGCCGCGGTGACCCTTCCGAGGTCGCGGCGGACGACGGCGAGGAAGAGGGCGGTGTGCCGGTCGTCCCGGTCGCCCGCGTCGAGTGCGGCGTGCAGTCGCTCGTACTGCCCGTCGGTGAGGGCCCGGCCGTGCTGCGCGAGTGCGGCGGCGCGTACGGGGCGGGGCAGGAGGTCGAGGTGCGGGGGGAGGATGTGTGCCATCGCGCTCACCGGGAGGTGGCGGCGCCGGCCTTTCGGGTCGTCATGGCGGTGATCGTGACAGCATGGCGTCCAGGGGTGCAATCGGTTTTCGTCCGCGCTGGGAGGGGTTGTGCGGGTCCTGGTGACCGGGGCGTTCGGCTTCGTGGGACAGGCGGTGGTGCGGCGGCTGGCGGCGGCCGGGCACGAGGTGCGGGCGCTGAGCAGCAGCCGTACCGCGGCGGGCGGCCTGCCGGTGGCGCGGGTGTTCCGGGCGGACGTGCGGGACGCGGCGGCGCTGGCGCCGGCGGTCGCCGGGGTGGATGCGGTGTGCCACCTCGCGGCGCTGACCCGCGGCCGGGAGTCGGTGGCGCGTCCCGGGGCCCACCGCGAGGTCAATCTGGGCGGGACGGCGGCGCTGCTGGACGCACTGCGCCGACGGGAGGGCGGCGGCCGACCACTGGTGGTGTTCGGGTCGACGGCGGCGGTGTACGGCGCGCCGGCGCGGCAGCCGATCGACGAGTCGGCGCCGACCGCACCCGGCAACCCTTACGGCGAGTCCAAGCTGGCGGCGGAGCGGGAACTGGCGGAGCGTTCGGCGGCCGGCGAGGTGTCGGCGGTGGTGCTGCGCTGCTTCAACGCGGCCGGGGCGGGCGACGTGGACGAGGCCCGGATCATTCCGAAGGCGCTGGCGGTCGCCGCGGGCCGCCACCCGTACCTGGAGATGAACGGCGACGGCAGCGTGGTACGGGACTTCGTGCACGTGGACGACGTGGCCGACGCCTACCTGCGGGCACTGGGCGCGGAGGACGTGCTGGCCGCGCACGGCGGGTTCCGGGTCTACAACGTGGGGGCGACGCCGGCGAGCATGCTGGAGATCGTCGCGGCGGTGGAACGGGTGACCGGTCGCCGGGTGCCGGTGGTGCACCTGCCCGCGCAGGCCGAGGCGCCGCGGCTGGTCGCGGACTGCACCCGGATCGGGCAGGAGCTGGGCTGGCGGGCCGAGCGCTCGGCGCTGGACCGGCTCGTCCAGGACGCCTGGGCGGCGGCCGGCGGGCAGGCCTGACGGGGGCGCTCGGGGGCTTGGGTCGGGGGCTCCGGCTCGGGGCTCCGGTCGGGGGCGGCAGTCGGGGTGAAGTCCCGACACCCCGGCGGCGCCGCCCGGCCGGCGCGCGGCCGGAATGGGAAGCTCGACGGATGATCGACCGCATCCGCCGAGGCCTCGTCCAGTGGACCGTCGTGCTGCCGGTCCTGGCGCTGGTCACCCTCGTCCTGACCTGGGGCCGGTCGCTGCCGGGGCCGGCGGTGGCCGTGGTCGCGCTGTTCCTCGCCGGGGCGGTGCTGGCGGCGGTGCACCACGCCGAGGTGATCGCGCACCGGGTCGGGGAGCCGTTCGGCTCACTGGTGCTGGCGGTGGCGGTGACCGTCATCGAGGTCGCGCTGATCGTCACCCTGATGGCGGACGCGCCGGTGAAGAACGCCACCCTCGCCCGGGACACCGTGTTCGCCGCCGTGATGATCACCTGCAACGGCGTGCTCGGCCTGTCGATCCTGCTGACCGCGCTGAAACACCGGATCGCGGTGTTCAACGCCGAGGGCACCGGCGCGGCCTTCGCGACCATCGCCACGCTGTCCACCCTGAGCCTGGTGCTGCCCACCTTCACCACCAGCACGCCCGGCCCGCAGTTCAACACCGCCCAGCTGACCTTCGCCGGGATCGCCTCGCTCGGCCTGTACGGGCTGTTCGTGACCACCCAGACGCTGCGCCACCGCGAGTACTTCCTGCCGGTCAGCGCCGAGGGCGAACCGCTCACCGAGGACGACCACGGGGAGCTGCCGAGCGCCCGCACCGCCATGATCAGCCTGGCACTGCTGGCCGTCGCGCTGGTGGCAGTGGTGGGCCTGGCCAAGGGGGTCTCCCCCACCATCGAGAGGGCGGTCGCGGACGCCGGGCTGCCCGCCTCGGTGGTCGGTGTGGTGATCGCCCTGCTGGTACTGCTGCCGGAGACGATCGCCGCGCTGCGGGCCGCCGCGGGCAACCGGGTGCAGACCAGCATCAACCTGGCGCTGGGCTCCTCGCTGGCGAGCATCGGGCTGACCGTGCCCGCGGTGGCCGTCGCCTCGATCTGGCTGAGCGGACCGCTCGTCCTCGGCCTCGGCGCCTCGCACATGGTGCTGCTGACCCTGACCGTGGCCGTCGGCACCCTGACCGTGATTCCCCGCCGGGCGACCCCGCTGCAGGGCGCAGTGCACCTGGCCGTGCTGGCGGCCTACCTCGTGCTTGCGGTCAGCCCCTAGTTGCGCTCCATCAGGGGCAGCCACCTGGGGGGCGCGTGGGGGCACCTGTCTGTGGCCGGCCGTCAGCAACCCTGCTGGGATGCACCACCAGGGGTGACTGCCCTCGTGGGGCGCTACGCCAGGCGGGATTCGTCGGCGGTGGGGCCCGCCTGGCCGGGGATGCGGAGGTCCCAGCCGACCAGGGCGCGGAGCTGTTCGGCGGTGACGCCGTCCGGGATCGGCTGCGGGGCGTCGTGGCGCAGCGGCGGCTGCCAGCCCTCGTCCGGGGACCAGCTGCGGACGACCTTGGCGGGTGCGCCGGCGACGACGCTGTGGTCCGGGATGTCGCCGCGGACGACGGCGCCGGCCGCGACCACGACGTTGCGGCCGATCCGGGCGCCGGGGAGGATCACCGCGCCGGTGCCGATCCAGGAGCCTGCGCCGATCTCGACCGGCTCGTTGCGCGGCCACTGCTTGCCGATCGGCAGGTCGGTGTCGCGGTACTCGTGGGCCTGGTCGGTGATGTAGACGTTGGGGCCGGTCCACACGTCGTCGCCGAGGACGATCGACTGGTGGCCGACGATGTGGCTGCCGCGGCCGATGACGCAGCCGCCGCCGATCTTCACGATCGGTTCGGGGCCGAGGTCGAGGCCGGGCAGGAAGCCCGCGGAGATGGTCACCCGCTCGCCGATGATCGAGAACGGCCCGATGGTGATCCACTGCTCGTTGAAGACCGCGCCGAGCGGGAACGCCAGCTTGGTGCCGTCGCCGAGTTCGCCGAACCGGTACGGGCCCGGGGTGCGGTTGGTCACCGCGCCGGCCTCCTGCACGAACTTCCAGGCCCTGTGCACCACGTGGCCGGCGGCACGGCGGCCCCGGAGGCGGGCGGCGGCAAGGAGCGTACGGGCGGTCGGCATGCGCTCACCGTAGCGGGCGTGCGCCCCCGGCGAGGCGCCGGGCGATCAACATCACACCGGGTCCCTGGCACACTCGCCGCATGGAGATCCCCGAGCTCGTCGACGTCCTGCGCCGCGAGGGCGCGCTGCTGGCCGACACCGCCGCGCGGACGGCGCCGGACGCGCCCGTGCCGACCTGCCCCGGCTGGCAGTTGCGCGACCTGCTGCTGCACACCGGGCAGGTGCACCGCTGGGCCGCCGCCCACGTCAAGGGCGGCCTCACCGGGCCGCTGGACGAGGCGGGCAAGCTGGCCGCCTGGGGTCCCGCGCCGTCCG
This sequence comes from Kitasatospora dryopteridis, assembly GCF_050749075.1. Classification (NCBI taxonomy): domain Bacteria; kingdom Bacillati; phylum Actinomycetota; class Actinomycetes; order Kitasatosporales; family Streptomycetaceae; genus Kitasatospora; species Kitasatospora dryopteridis. Next base: position 1,671,753 of record NZ_CP192749.1, read on the forward strand.
ACGCCGAGCTGGTGGAGTGGTTCCGCACCGGGCACGGCGACCTGGTGGCCGTGCTGGACGCCGCACCCGCCGACCTCGCCTGCTGGAGCTTCCTGCCGGCGCCGTCCCCGCTGGCGTTCTGGGCCCGCCGACAGCTCCACGAGACGACCGTGCACCGGGTGGACGCCGAGTCCGCGGCGGGCGGCGGACGGACCGGCATCGACCCGGCGGTGGCCGCCGACGGCCTGGACGAGCTGCTCACCGGCTTCATGTCCCGGCCCCGGACGAAGCTGCGCAGCGAATCGCCGCGCACCCTGCTGGTCCGGCCGACCGACCGCCCCGAGAGCTGGCTGATGACGATCGGCCAGGACGCGCCGCAGGTCGAGCGGGGCGGCACCGGCCTGGCGAACTGCACGGTGATCGGCCCCGCCGATCACCTGTACCTGCTGCTGTGGAACCGCCTGCCGGCGGACGCCGTGGACACCGCCGGCGACCGCTCCCTGCTGGACCTGTGGCGGGAGAAGGCGACCGTCGTCTGGACCTGACGGCCGCCCGCCGCACCCGGCCGCCCCGGGCCCGAACCCGGGGCGGCCCGCCCGGCCCGTAACGGCTACTGCGCCCAGGGCGCCGGGCGGCGCTCCAGGAACGCCCGCATGCCCGCCTGCGCCTCCTCCGAACCGAACAGCCGCGCCGACTGCGCCACGCGCTCGTCGGCGTCCCGCTCGAAGGACTCCACCACGGCGGCCGTGGCCAGCCGCTTGGACTCGGCGAGGCCCTGCGGCGAGCCCTGCCGGACGGCGTCCAGCAGCACCTTGAGGGCGGCCTCGACGTCGTCCGCGGCCTCCGTGATCAGGCCCATCCGGGCCGCCTCCGCCGGGCCGAAGGTCTCGCCGGTCAGGTAGTAGCGGGCGGCCGCGCGCGGCTCCAGCTTGGGGCGCAGCGGCAGCGAGATCACGGCCGGCGCCAGGCCGAGGCGGACCTCGGTGAAGGCGAAGGTGGTGGCCGGCCCGGCGATCGCGATGTCCGCCGCACCGAGCAGGCCGAGGCCGCCGGCCCGGGCGTGGCCGTTGACCGCGGCGATCACCGGCTTGGGGCAGTCGACGATCGCCCGCTGGATGTCGACCAGGCCGCGCGGGCCGACCGTCGGGTCGCTGCCGGTGGCCTCCGACAGGTCGGCGCCCGCACAGAACACCTTGCCGGTGTGGCCGAGCACCACGGCGCGCACCGCCGGGTCGGCGGCCGCCTCGGCGAGGCCCTTGGCGAGCTCCGCCATGAGGCGGGTGGAGAGGGCGTTGCGGTTGTGCGGGGAGTCGAGTTCGAGGGTCGTGACCGCATCGGCGGTGGTGATGCGGACGAGAGGGCTCTCGCTGGTCATCGCGGATGGCCTGCTTTCCGGCTGAGGGTGGGTCGGACGGGCTCGGGAGGACTTTGACACGCCGACCGTCCGGTCGGCCAGTACGACAGGGGAAATCCGCTGGCCGCGGCGGGTCCGGGCAGGCCACCATGGGCGCCCATGACGCTCCTCCTGCTCGCGCCCCGGATCAACGAGACCGGCCTGCAACTGCTCACCTGCGCCCGCCGCAGGGGCCTGCGGGCGCACACCGCCGTGCGCTGGGAGGTCCCGGCCGAACTGGCCGGACTGCGGCCGGCGCACCTGTACGGCGGTCCGCTGTTCGCCGACGCGGCCGCCGGGGCGCTGGGCGTTGCGCCGCTGGAGCCGCCGGCCGACTGGCTGGCCTCGCTGCCCGCGGACCTGCTGGGCCGTCAGGTGGAGTGCACCACCCTGGCCGAGGCGCGCCGGCTGCGCCGCCCGGCCTTCCTGAAGCCGCCGGTGGACAAGCTGTTCCCGGCCCGGGTCTATCCGGACGGCAGCGGGCTGCCCGGGCCGGACGCCCTGGACGACGACACCCTGGTGCAGGTCAGCGACGTGGTGGCGTTCGCCTCGGAGTACCGGCTGTTCGTGCTGGACGGTGCGGTGCGGGCGGCGAGCCGGTACGCGGTCGACGGCGGCCTCGCCGTGTCGCCCGGGGTCGGCCCGGAGGTGTTCGCCTTCGCCGCCGACGTCCTGGCCGCGGGTGGCCTGCCGAGCGCCGTCGTCGTCGACGTCGGCCGGCTCACCGACGGTACCTGGGCCGTGGTCGAGGCCAACCCGGCCTGGGCCGGCGGCGGCTACGCCTGCGACCCGGACCACGTCCTCGACGTCGTCCTCCGCGCCGCCGGCCCCGCCGAAGCCGTCACCCCCGCCGACCGCCCCTACAGCCGCCCCGTCCCCGAAGTCGTCCGCTGAAGCCCCCGCACCGGCGCGACGGAACCGGCCTGCCCCGGAAGGGGCGCGGGGAACTGCGCGAAATCGGAAGACAGCGGCCATGCGCCCTTCCGCCTCGCGCAGTTCTCCCCCAGCCTTCGGCCGGGAGGTACCCCCACGCGCCCCCACGGGTGCACCTTCGTGGGGGTGCAGCGCGCGCCTCAGGCCGCCGCTGCGGCCTTGCGCCGCAGGGCCCACCCCACGGCGGGCACCATGGCCGCGCTGGCCGCCGCGAACAGTGCCGCGAGTGCGCCCCAGCCGATCGGGCCGTGGCCGATGACGACGGTGGTGACGAGGACGGGGCCGAGCATCATCGCCGCGGAGAAGCCGGTGTTGAAGACGCCCTGGTACTCGCCGTGCGCACCCTCCTCCGCGAGGTCGTAGCCGAGCGCCCAGCCGGCCGCCTGGCCCAGCACCTCGCCGAGCGCCTGGAGGACGGCCCCGGTGAGCAGCAGCAGGACGGCGAGCCAGGCGGGCAGTCCGGCTGCGAGGGCGAAGGCCACGCAGGAGAGGGCGACGAGGATGCCGCCGCGGCGGAAGATCCGCGCTGCGGAGCGGGGTTCCTCGGTGCCGCGGGTGGCCCGCACCTGCAGGGCGACGACGAGGATCGTGTTGACGACGAGGGTGCAGGCGACGACGACCCGGGGGGCTTCGGTGTGGTCGGCGATCCACAGCGGCACACCGACCTCGATCATGGCGAACTGGAGGCCGAGCAGGCCGCTCAGTCCGGCGACCAGGACGTACGGCGCGTTGCGCAGCGCGGAGCCGGAGCGCTTGCCGGCCTGTTCGGCCGTCCCGCCCGGGCTGCGCCCGGGGGTCTTGAGCGCGGCGTACATCACGACGACGACGGCGAAGGTGGCGACGTCGGCGAGGACGGCGGCGTTGTAGGCGCCGCGGGTGTCGGCGACCAGGACGAGTGCGGCGACGCCGGTGCCGATGCCGATGCCGACGTTGGTGACGACCCGCAGGTAGGCGCGGCCGGCGACCCGGCGGTCGGGCGGCAGGATCTCGGCGTAGAGGGCGTTGCGGACGGTGGCGCTGCCGCGGTCGGCCGCGGTGACGGCGCAGGCGAGCAGGACGAAGGCGGTGAAGCCGCCGACCAGCGGGTAGCAGGCGGTGCCGACGGCCTCGGTGGAGACCAGGACGAGCAGCACGGGCTTGGTGCCCCAGCGGTCGGCGGCGCGTCCGGCGGGGACGCCGACGAGCACGCCGACCAGCCCGGCGAGGGTGAGGCCGAGGCCGACCTGGGCGGCGCCGAAACCGAGGACGCGGGTGAAGTACAGGGCGCCGAGAGTCATGAACAGGCCGTTGCCGAGAGTGTTCACCAGGGTGATGGCCGCGAGCCGACGCACCGTCGGGTCGGGGTGCAGAAGGCGTGACGATGCCCGGGGCGCGGCCGGCGCCCCCGTGGAGGTGGTGGTCATGCGCACATCGCACCGCATGCGGATCAGTCCCCGGAACTGATTTAGGGTGGGGCTGACGAATGGGGGATCAGGTGCACCGTTTCCGGCTCGGGCTCGAGGACCTCGCGTCGGCGTCGTTCGCCTGCTCCCCGCTGCAGGAGACGGTGCTGAGCCTGCGGATGTGGACGCACCCGGGCAAGTACGTGCACCAGGCCCCGATGTTCGAGCGCATCCGGCCGGAGTTCGAGCGGCTGGAGTGCGCCCCGCTGCTGCGCTGCCTGGTGGCGTCGAACCGGTACGTGCCGGACTTCCTCACGCCCCGCCCGAGCACGCCCTTCCCGGAGATACAGGCGGAGCTCGCGGTCGTCCGGGCGCTGCCGCCGGAGCGGTTGCGGGCCGAGCTGGAGCCCGCCTTCCTGCCGCACGACCGGCAGTTACCGCCGCTGCTGGCCGGAGGCCTGGCCGATCCGCCGCGGCTGCTGGCGGAGATCGCGGACGCCCTGGAGACCTACTGGGTGCGCTGTCTGGCGCCGGAGTGGTGGCCGCGGGCCCGTTCGGTGCTGCACGCCGACATCGTGCACCGCTCGCGGGTGCTGGCCGAGCGGGGCGCGGCGGCGCTGTTCCAGGACCTGGACCCGCGGCTGCTGTGGCGGGACGGCGTGCTGACGATCCGCCGGGACTGGGGCGACGGCGACAGCGACATCGTCGTGGGCGGCCGCGGCCTGGTGTTCACCCCGACGTTCTTCGCCCGCGGCGCCATCACCAACATCAGCGACGAGTCCCCGCCGGTGATCAACTATCCGGCGCGCGGGCAGGCCACCATGGCCGGCCCGGCCGCGCCGCCGCCCACCAGGCGGGCGCTGGAGCAGCTGATCGGTGCGCCGAAGGCCCGGCTGCTCGCGATGCTGGACGAGCCGGTCAGCACCACCGAGCTGGCGCGCCGGCTGGGGGTGACGCCGGGCGCGGTCAGCCAGCACCTGTCGGTGCTCGCCGGGACCCGGCTGGTGAACCGGGCGCGGCACGGCCGGATGGTGCTGTACGTGCGCAGCCCGCTGGCCGACGAGCTGCTCCGGTAGGACACCCCGACAGACCGTCAGTTCTCGCGTGGCATGGCCCTGTTGACCGCAATGGTCCATACCACCTACAGTCGTCGACGGCTTCCCGGCACCCCTGTACGGCACCCCCACACCAGACAGGGAGACCACCATGCACGTCCGGCCGCCGCGGCGCGCCAGGGCCAGGATCACCGCCCTGCTCGCCGTGCTCGCTCTGCCGCTCGCCCTGCTCGCCGCCGCCCCGGCGCATGCCGCCGGCCGCCTGACCGCCGCCTTCACCAGCGCCGACAACGGCTCCTGGTGGAAGGGCACCTTCGTCGTCCGCAACGACAACGCCGCCGCCGTCACCGGCTGGACGCTGGAGTTCGACCTCCCGGCCGGGGTGACGATCTCCAGCAGCTACAACGGCCAGGCCACCGTCACCGGCCGGCACGTCACCGCCGTCAACGCGTACTACAACGGCACCGTGCAACCGCACGCCACCACCGAGCCGTACAGCTTCTGGTTCGTCGCCAACGGCCCGATCGGCACGCCCACCGGCTGCCGGATCAACGGCGACAAGTGCGACGGCACCGCCGACGTGCCGCCCGGCGCGCCCGGCACCCCGCAGGTCACCGACACCACCGCGCACACCGTGGCGCTGAGCTGGCCCGCCGCCACCGCCGGGGACTTCCCGGTCGCCTCGTACGAGGTGCTGAGCGGCTCGACCGTGCTCGGCACCTCCGCCACCACCTCGGCCACCCTGGCCGGCCTCGCCCCGGCGACCGCGTACACGCTCACCGTGCGCGCGAAGGACAGCCGCGGCAACACCGGCCCGCTGAGCCCCGCGGTGACCGCCCGGACGGTCGACCCGGCGAGCGACACCGTGCCGCCCACCGCGCCGACCGCCCTGCGCAGCACCGCCGTCACCTCCAGCAGCGTCGCCCTGGCCTGGACGGCCGCCACCGACAACCAGCGCGTCGCCGCCTACGACGTCTACCGCGACGGCGTGCTCGCGCAGACCGTCACCGGCACCACCGCCGCCGTCGGCGGCCTCTCCCCCGCCACCGCGTACGGCTTCACCGTCCGCGCCCGCGACGCCGCCGACAACGCCTCCCCGGCCACCCCGGCGCTGAGCGTCACCACCGCCGACCTGGTCGGTCCCGGCAAGTACGCCCGGGTCGGCTACTTCACCCAGTGGGGCATCTACGGCCGGCAGTACTTCGTGAAGAACCTCGACACCTCGGGCAGCGCCGCCAAGCTCGACGTCGTCAACTACGCCTTCGAGAACATCGACCCGGTCAACCTGACCTGCCTGGCCGGTGTCACCAGGGGCACCACCGCCAACCCGCAGGACCCGGACCAGGGCACCGGCGCGGGCGACGCGGACGCCGACTACTCCCGCCCGTTCAGCGCCGCACAGTCCGTCGACGGGGTCGCCGACGACGGCTGGGCCCCGCTGCGCGGCAACCTCAACCAGCTGAAGAAGCTCAAGGCCAAGCACCCGAACCTCAAGGTCGTGGTCTCGCTCGGCGGCTGGACCTACTCCAAGTACTTCTCCGACGCGGCCGCCACCGACGCCTCCCGCAAGAAACTCGTCTCCTCCTGCATCGACGTCTGGATCAAGGGCAACCTGCCGCTCTACAACGGCGCCGGCGGCCCCGGCACCGCCGCCGGGATCTTCGACGGCATCGACCTCGACTGGGAGTGGCCCGGCTCGCCCGACGGCCACGCCGGCAACCACTGGTCGGCGAACGACAAGGCCAACCTGACCGCACTGCTCGCCGAGTTCCGCACCCAGCTGGACGCCCTCGGCGGCCCGCACCGGCTGCTGACCGCCTTCACCCCGGCCGACCCCGCCAAGATCGCCCAGGGCTGGGACCTGTCGAAGATCTTCCAGTACCTCGACATCGCCAACGTCCAGGGCTACGACTTCCACGGCGCCGGCAGCGACAACTCCTGGGAACCGAACCGCACCGGCCACCAGGCCAACCTGTACACCGACACCCAGGACCCGTACGGCTTCCACTTCTCGGTGGAGTCGGCCGTGCAGACCTACCTCGACGCCGGGGTCAACCCGCGCAAGCTGACCATCGGCCTGCCCTTCTACGGCCGCGGCTGGCAGAACGTCACCGACGGCGGGGCGAACGGCGAATGGCAGACCGCCGGCGGTGCGGCCCCCGGCCAGTTCGCCGAGGAGGCCGGCACCCGCGGCTACCACAACCTGCTCACCGCCGTGCCCAACCTGACGGTCCGCCACGACGAGCAGTCGGTCTCCACCTACGGCTACACCGGCGCCGGCGGCCAGTGGTGGACCTTCGACGACCCCTGGTCGATCGGGAAGAAGACCGCCTGGCTGAAGTCCAAGGGCCTGCTCGGCGCCATGATCTGGGAGATGTCCGGCGACACCCCCGCCGGCACCCTGATGACCGCCCTCGACACCGGCCTCAAGCAGTAGGACAACCCATGGGGGCGCGGGGAACTGCGCAATCCGGGAGCGGGCCACCGTCCGAATGACGGCCCACCCGAGTCCGATGCAGTTCCCCGCGCCCCTACGGGCACGCTCCTGCCGGAGGCGTCAGCGCCCCGCGACCGCCGCCAGCTTCCGGGCGGCCCGGTGCTCCCGCATCACCTGCGCGAACGTGGTGTGCCCCTGCGTGGTCCGGGCGAAGGCCCGCCACGCGGGGGTGACCAGGCAGACCGCGGCGTGGAACAGGTGCGGCCGGCGCTCGAAGGCCCCGAGCATGATCTTGCCCGCCCGCATCTCCACCCCCAGCCCCGCCTTGATCGCGAAGGCGTAGTTGAGCGCCTGCCGCCGCACGTCCGCCGTGCCCTCGGCCTCGGCGACCTTCACCGCCCACTCGCCGGCCAGCCGACCCGACCGCAGGGCGTACGAGATGCCCTCACGCGTCCACGGCTCCAGCAGGCCCGCCGCGTCGCCGGCGACCAGCACCCGCCCGCGGGAGAGCGGCGAGTCCTCGGCGCGGCAGCGCGTCAGGTGGCCGGACTCAATGCTCGGCTTGAAGCCGGAGAGGCCCAACTGCCGGATGTAGTCGGCGAGGTACTGCTTGGTGCGCTCGCCGTCGCCGCGGGCGGAGATGACGCCGACGGTCAGCGTGCCGGAGTCGGTCTTGGGGAACACCCAGCCGTACGAGCCGGGCAGCGGACCCCAGTCGAGGTGGATGCGGCCGGCCCAGGCCCGGGAGACCTCCTCCGGCACCGGGATCTCCGCCTCCAGGCCGAGGTCGATCTGGTCGAAGGAGACGCCGACGTGCCGGCCGATGCGGCTGGCGGAGCCGTCCGCACCGACGACCGCGCGGGCCTCGATGCGCCGGCCGTCCGCGGTGGTGACGAACGCCGTGCGGCCCTCGCCGTCCTGCTCCTCGACGCCGGTCGCGGTCACGCCGGTGACCAGCACCGCGCCGGCCTGCTCGGCGGCCTGCACCAGGCGCAGGTCGAACTCGTCCCGGTTGACCAGGCCGAACAGCATCCGCTTGGAGCGGCGGGTGCGGGTGAAGCGGCCGCCGAGCGCGAAGGTGACGGCGTGGATGCGGTCCTGCAGCGGAAGCTTGAAGTCCGGCGGGAGGGTGTCCCGGGAGGGGCCGATGATGCCGCCGCCGCAGGTCTTGTAGCGGGGGTGCTCGGCCTTGTCGAGGAGCAGCACCCGGCGCCCCTGGACGGCGGCCGCGTACGCGGCGGAGGAGCCGGCCGGGCCGGCGCCGACCACGACCACGTCCCAGACGCCGCCGAGCGGGTCCGGCCCGGTGGCCTCCAGGTCCACATCGGTCTGGTCGGAGGCCGCGGGCGCGGCCTCGTGCCCGACGGCCTCGTGCTCGTCGGAGTGCGGGTCGAGGGAGCTACCGGAGTCAGTCACGATCGCATCCTAGACCCGCCGACCACCCCTGCCAGCAGGGATGACGCGGGTCACGCCGAGGCGCCGCCCTATGATCGGACAAATCACCCGCACCTCGTCAACAGGAGACACCTGATGACCCAGCAGCACCTGGCGGCGGCCGTCCGAACCCTGATGCCGCGCGCCAAGGCCGACCTGGCCGAGCTGGTCGCCTTCCCCTCCGTCGCCGACCCCCGGCAGTTCCCGGTGGAGGAGTGCCGGAAGGCCGCCCGCTGGGTCGCCGACGCGCTCGCCGCGGAGGGTCTGACCGGCGTGCAGCTGCTGGACACCCCGGACGGCACCCAGTCCGTCTACGCCGAGCTCCCCGGCCCGGCCGGCGCCCCGACCGTGCTGCTGTACTCCCACTACGACGTCCAGCCGCCGCTCGACGAGGCCGGCTGGCACAGCCCGCCCTTCGAACTGACGGAGCGTGACGGCCGCTGGTACGGCCGCGGCGCAGCCGACTGCAAGGGCAACATCCTCATGCACCTCACCGCGCTGCGCGCCCTGCGCGAGGTCGACGGCGGCCTCCCGGTCGGCCTCAAGGTGATCGTCGAGGGCTCCGAGGAGCAGGGCACCGGCGGCCTGGAGCGCTACGCCGAGGCCCACCCCGACCTGCTCGCCGCCGACGCGATCGTCATCGGCGACACCGGCAACTTCGCGCCCGGCCTGCCCACCGTCACCGCCAGCCTGCGCGGCATGACCGTGATCGAGGTCGCGCTCACCACGCTCGCCGGCAACCTGCACTCCGGAGCCTTCGGCGGCGCCGCACCGGACGCCCTGCAGGCGATGGTCCGGCTGCTCGCCACCCTGCACGACGAGCACGGCGACGTCGCCGTGGCGGGCCTGACGGCCGACCAGGTGTGGCCGGGCGTCCAGTACGACGAGGCGCAGTTCCGCGCGGACGCCAAGGTCCTCGACGGTGTCGCGCTGACCGGCACCGGCACGGTCGCCGACCGGCTGTGGGCCCGCCCGTCGGTCACCGTCCTCGGCATCGACGCACCGCCGGTGATCGGCGCGACCTCCTCCGTCCAGGCGAGCGCCAAGGCCCTGGTCAGCCTGCGCATCCCGCCGGGCATGGAGCTCAAGGCCGCCCAGCAGGCCCTCGCCGCCCACCTGGAGGCGGCAGTGCCGTGGGGCGCACAGGCCTCCGTCACCGTGCTCAGCGGCGGCGAGGCGTTCGACGCCGACACCACCGGGCCCGCCTACGAGGCGATGGGCGAGGCCATGCGGGAGGCGTTCGGCCGCGAGATGGTCGCCTCCGGCGAGGGCGGCTCCATCCCGCTCTGCAACACCCTGCGCACGCTCTACCCGCAGGCAGAGATCATCCTCATCGGCGTCGAGGACCCGACCACCCAGATCCACGCCGTCAACGAGAGCGTCGACCCGCAGGAGCTGGAGCGGATGGCCCTCACCGAGGCGCTCTTCCTGCGCGCCTACGCCCGCCTGCGCTGAGCCCTCCCGCCGGCCCGTACGGCGGCGGCCGCCGCGAACGCCGCCGCCCCCACGGCCAGCCCGGCCCCCGCCCCGAAGCAGAACTCCGGCAGCGGCCCGCGCTCGCGGCGGGCCAGCCGGTGGGCCGCCCCCACCGCCGCCGAACCCGCCAGCCCCGCACCCGCGGCCAGCCGCAACAAGGGGCCGGCCCGCCCCGCCGCCGGCCCGGCAGACGCCGTGCGCGCCGACCGGCGCACCTTCTCGCCCAGCACCGCCAGCCCCAGCACCGAGGTCCCGTACTGCAGCGCGGTGCACACCGGCACACCCCCCGCCAGGGGACGGCCCAGCACCGGAACGGCCCGCACCCCGGCCCTCCCCGGATGGGTGAACGAGTCCCACACCACGTGCGTCGCCGCCCCCACCGCGGCCGACAGCGCGAACGCCCCGGCCCCCGCAGCACCCCGCAGCGGCACGGCCCCCGCCGGCACCGGCAGCCCGGCGGGCAGCAGCCCGGTCAGCGGCTCGCGCAGCAACCCCTGCCAGACCGCGGCCATCCCCGCGGCGATCGCCACGTCCACGGTCGGAACCGCCCACCACCGGTGCGTCAGGGCACCGTGGCGGTAGACGCCCGGGAGCAGCGAATCCGCGAAGAACGGCACATCGGGCGCCATCGACCCCGCCACCAGCCCCGACGCGACCCACCCCCCGCCGGGCCCCCGCCCCAGCAACGGCACCACCGCCGCAACATGGCTCAACGTGAACGGCACACCGCCATCCTCCCAGCCCACCCGCAGCGGCGCGGGGGAACCGCGCGGCCCGGGAACGGCCGAGCCGCGCCCGCCCGGAGCTGCACGCCCGCCCCGCACCCCCGCACACCCGCCCCGCACCACCCGCCCGCCCCCGTCCCCCGCCCATCATGGAAGGACGTCCCACGAAAGGAGCCCGGCGTGACGGAGCCCGGACTCCCGCCCGCCGACGGGCTCCCCGCGGCGCTGCTGGACCTCGGCGTGCCGCACCTCGACATCAACCAGCTGGTGGCCGTCCGTACCCGCCTGGCCCGCGACCGCGGCCTGCGCCGGATCTTCGAGGAGGCGCTGGAGCCGCAGTCCGCCGCCGTCGGCACCCTGGGCCGTCCGGCAGGGCTGCCCCCGCACTGGCCGGAGGCGGACGGAGCCGTGGGCCGGTACCTGCCGGCGCTGCTGTTCGTCGCACTGGCACCGCGGGTACTGGCCTGGCACCGGACCCTCGGCATCCCGCCGGAGGTGTCCCGCAGCACGCTGGCCGACCTGGGCCGACAGCTCACGGTGTACCGCCGGCGGCACGCCGAGGGCGGGCTGGGCGCGGTCTCCTGGCTGACGCTGCCGTTCCGCGGCGAGCTCTACCAGCTGGGCCGGCTGCAGTTCCAGCGCTACCGCCTGCGCGCCGAGGAGGCCCCGGCCGGCGGCGCTCCGGCTGCCGGGGAGTGGTGCCTGAACCTGCACGTCCCCGACTTCTGCGGGCCGCTCGGGCCCGGGGCCTGCGACCGCTCCCTCGCCGCGGCCCGCGCCTTCTTCCCGCGGTACTTCCCCGCGGAGCCGTACCGGGCGGCCTGCATCTTCTCCTGGCTGCTGGACGGGCAGCTCGCCCGGTACCTGCCCGAGGACGCCAACATCGTCCGCTTCCAGCGCCGGTTCCGGCCGCTGCGCCCGAACGGCGCCCCGTCGGACGACGACCCGCTGCGCTTCGTGTTCGACGACCCGGGCGTCCCGCCGGCCCGCCTGCCGAGGGACACCGCGCTCCGGCGGGCCCTGGCGGACCACCTGTGCTCGGGCGGCCACTGGTACGTCGGCAGCGGCTGGTTCCCGCTGTGACGGCAGCAGCGACGGCGGCAGCAGTGACGACGGCCCGCCGTGGCCGGCCGACCGCGGGCCGGCCGGCCACCGGCCGGTCAGCCGGCCTTCGCGGCCCCGACGGCGGCCGGCAGTCCGGCCTCCAGGTAGCGCAGCTCGCCGCGCTCGCGCGCGTCCAGGGCCGCGGCGAGGCGCCGCAGGCGGGCGGCGGGGAGCAGGCCGGCGGCCTCGTCCAGGGTGACGAAGCGCCAGCTGCGCAGTTCCTCGGGCTGCAGGCGGAGCCGCTGCCGCTCCTCGGCACCGAGGCGGCCGCCGTCGTAGACCAGGCGCAGGCCGCCGCGGCGCGGTCCGGTGCGGGGTTCCCAGTCGACGGCGAGCAACCGCAGGGCGGGGGCGTCGAGGTGCAGGCCCAGCTCCTCGGCGGTCTCCCGCAGGGCGGCGTCGGTGGGTGCCTCGCCGCGTTCGACCACGCCGCCGGGGAACTCCCAGGAGGGCTTGTAGACCGGGTCGACGAGCAGGACGCGGTCCTGTTCGTCGAAGAGCAGCACGGCGGCCGCGACGGTGTCGCCGCTGGGATCGGGGGTCTGCACGATCGGGCAGCGGGCGGTGCCGTCCGCGACGAGCCGGGCGAGGTGCCGGGCGGTCTGCTGCGGGGTGAGGCCGGTGGTGTCGACGAGCTGGGCGTCGCGGCCGAGCCACCGTCTGGCGGCGCGGTAGGCGGGCAGGTGGTCCTGGCACCAGCGGCGGACGCGGTCGTTGCGCTCGGGGTCGCCCGGGTACTCCTCCCGCTCGGCTATCCGCCGCTGCAGGATCGTTTCGTCAGGGTCCAGCACGAAGTGGTGCACGGCCAGTCCCCGGGAGGCGAGGCCGCCGAAGATCTCGTCGCGGTAGTCCTCGCGGAGCAGCGCCATCGGGACGACCAGCGGCCCGGGCACCTCGGCGAGCAGCGCCGCGGCGACCTCGGGCACCAGGCGCCGCCAGGAGGGCAGGTCCTGGAAGTCTGCGACCGGGGCGAGCCGGTCGGCGGGCAGCATCCGGCAGAGTCCGGCGCCGACGACTTCGGGATCGAAGAGGAGGCTCCCCGGCAGCAGCTCCACCAGTTCCCGACACGCGGTGGTCTTTCCCGCGCCGAACGTGCCATTGACCCAGACGATCACAGAGCATCCCCTGCCCTCGGCCCACCCCGGTGCCCCACGCACCGGGCGGCGTAGGTCCGTACTGCGGCCCCCGCGCCACACCGGTGGTACCCGTACGGGCGGCCGTCCCATGCCTGGCGGCCCGGGGCAGCGTCGGCGACCGGCCACCCGGCACATGCCGGGCGCGCCGCTCAGCCGAGGTCGAGCAGTTCCTTCTTGAGCACCTTGCCCATGGCGTTGCGGGGCAGTTCGTCCACCAGCACGACCCGCCGGGGGCGCTTGTGGGCGGACAGCCGCTCGGACACGAAGGCGGTGAGCCCCTCGCCGGTCACCGGCCCGTCGGGGATCACGTAGGCCACCACGGCCTGCCCGAGGTCGTCGTCGGGGACGCCCACCACGGCGGCGTCGGCGACCTCCGGGTGGTCGCGCAGCGCCGCCTCGACCTCGCCCGCGCCGATCCGGTAGCCGCCGCTCTTGATGAGGTCGACCGAGGCCCGGCCGACGATCCGGTGGAATCCGTCGGGGCCCACCACGGCGACGTCGCCGGTGCGGAACCAGCCGTCCGCGGTCCAGGACTCGGCGTCGGCGTCCGGCCGGTTGAGGTAGCCGGCGAACAGCGTGGGGCCCGAGACCTGCAGCTCGCCCACCGACTCGCCGTCGGCGGGCAGCTCGCCGCCGTCCTCGCCGACCAGCCGGGTGCGGACGCCCTCCAGCGGCAGGCCGACGCTGCCGGGGCGGCGTTCGCCGTCGGCGCGGGTGGAGAGGGTGATCAGCGACTCGGTCATGCCGTAGCGCTCGATCGGCGCGTGGCCGGTGAGCTCGCCGAGCCGCTCGAAGACGGGCACCGGCAGCGGCGCGCTGCCGGACACCAGGAGCCGGGCGCCGGCCAGGGCGCGGGCAGCGGTGTCGTCGGCCGCCACCCGGGACCACACGGTCGGCACACCGAAGTACAGGCTGCCCTGCGCGCCGGCGTACGCGCCGGGCGTGGGGCGCCCGGTGTGCACCAGTCGGCTGCCGGTGCGCAGCGCTCCGAGCACGCCGAGCACCAGGCCGTGCACGTGGAAGAGCGGCAGCCCGTGGACGAGGGTGTCGTCGGCCGTCCACCGCCAGGCGTCGGCCAGGCCGTCCAGGCCCGCGGCGACGGCGGAGCGCGGGATCACGGCGCCCTTGGGCGCACCGGTGGTGCCGGAGGTGTAGAGCACGAAGGCGGGGCGCTCCGGCGCGGGCTCGGCGAAGGTCGCGCCCGAACGCGCGCCGAGGTCGACCGGCAGGGCCTCGACGTCCTCCGAGTGCTCCCCCGCCGGGACGGCCAGCAGGGTGGCGCCGGAGTCGTGCAGGATGTGCCCGCGCTCCTTGGGCCCCGAGTCGGGCGGCAGCGGTACGACCGGGACGCCGGCCAGCAGCCCGCCGACCACGGCCACCACGGTCTCCGCGGTCGGCCTGGCCAGCACGGCCAGCGCGGGTGCGCCCGCGGCCCGCTCGGCCACCGCGCCGGCGGCGCCCAGCAGCTCCTCCCACGACATCGCCCGGCCGTCGACCACCACCGCGTCGCCCCGGTCGCCGTATCCGCCCTCAAGTGCCGTCAGAAGTCCCATGGTCCGGACTCTACGCGCCTCGGGCGGCGGGCACCCGGGATGTCCCGGCGGGTGGAACGGCACATGGAACGCCCCTCGGAGGAGGTGCGGAACGGCGAGGGGCGCGGCCCCCGGTCTCCCGGGTGCCGCGCCCCTCGTGCGCCGTGCGGAGATCAGCCCTTGCGCGCCTTGACCTCGGCGGTGAGCTGGGGGAGGACGGTGAACAGGTCGCCGACGACGCCGTAGTCGACGAGCTCGAAGATCGGGGCCTCGGGGTCCTTGTTGACCGCGACGATGGTCTTCGAGGTCTGCATGCCGGCCCGGTGCTGGATGGCGCCGGAGATGCCCGCGGCGACGTACAGCTGCGGGGAGACCTGCTTGCCGGTCTGGCCGACCTGGTTGGTGTGCGGGTACCAGCCGGCGTCGACGGCGGCGCGGGAGGCGCCGACGGCCGCGCCGAGCGCGTCCGCGAGCTCCTCGACGACGGCGAAGCCCTCGGCGGCGCCGACGCCGCGGCCGCCGGAGACCACGATCGCGGCCTCGGTCAGCTCGGGGCGGCCGGAGGAGACCCGCGGGGTGCGGGCGGTGACGGTGGCGGCGTTGCCGGTGAACTCCACCGTCACGGGCTCGACGGTGCCGGCGGCCGGGGCCGGCTCGGGGGCGGCGGCGTTCGGCTTGACGGTGATCACCGGGGCGCCGGCGGTCACGGTCGACTTGACCTGGAAGGAGGCGGCGAACACCGACTGGGTGGCGACCGGGCCGGTCTCGCCCGGCTCGAGGTCGACGGCGTCGGTGATGATGCCCGAGCCGAGCCGCAGCGCGGTGCGGGCGGCGATCTCCTTGCCCTCGCCGGAGGAGGTGACCAGCACGGCGGCGGCGCCGGCGGCCTGGGCGATCTGGGTGAGGGCGTCGACCTTCGGCACCACCAGCTGGCTGCCGAACCGGTCGGCGTCGGCGGTGTAGACCTTGGCGGCGCCGTACTCGGCGGCCTTGGCGGCGATCGCCGCCGTGTGGTCGCCGGCGCCCAGGACGACGGCGGAGGGCTCGCCGATGCGGCGGGCCAGGGTGAGCAGTTCGAGGGCCGGCTTGCGGACCGCGCCGTCGGCGTGGTCCACGAGAACCAGGATCTCAGCCATTGGTTCTTGCTCCTGATCGTTCGTTGGATGCGCGCGGGCGGGTCAGATGAACTTCTGCTCGGCGAGGTAGGCGGCGAGCTGCTTGCCGCCGTCGCCCTCGTCGGTGACGACGGTGCCGGCGGTGCGCGGCGGGCGGGCGGTGATCTCGCCGACCTTGGTCCAGGAGCCGGCCAGGCCGACGGTGTCGGCGTCGATGCCCAGGTCGTCCAGGTCGAACTCCTGCACGGGCTTCTTCTTCGCGGCCATGATGCCCTTGAAGGAGGGGTAGCGGGCCTCGCCGGACTGGTCGGTGACCGACACCACGGCCGGCAGCGGGGCCTCGACCTGCTCGGTGGCGGCGTCGCCGTCCCGGCGGCCCCTCACCGTGCCGTTGTCGACCGCGACCTCGGACAGCAGGGTGGCCTGCGGCACGCCCAGGCGCTCGGCGAGCAGCGCGGGCAGCACGCCCATCGTGCCGTCGGTGGAGGCCATGCCGCACACCACCAGGTCGAAGCCGGTCTTCTCCAGCGCCTTCGCCACGATCGCCGAGGTGCCGATCACGTCCGAGCCGTGGATGTCCTCGTCGTTGACGTGCACGGCCTTGTCCGCGCCCATCGACAGCGCCTTGCGCAGCGCGTCCTTCGCGTCGTCGCCGCCCACGGTCAGCACCGTCACCTCGGCGTCCCCGGACGCCTCCGCGATCCGCAGCGCCTGCTCCACGCCGTACTCGTCCAGCTCCGACAGGAGGCCGTCCACGCCATCCCGGTCGGTGGTGGTGTCGTCCGCGAAGCGACGGTCACCGGTCGCGTCGGGCACGTACTTCACACAGACAACGATCCTCAAGCTCACGGCCTGTCTCCTGTACTGGTCCTGTCCGGCGGCTGCGGCGGTGCAGATGGGCGGAACGCACGCTCCCGCCCCACGCGGGCCACGTCTTCCTGCGCCCGTCCGGAACTTCCTGGCAGCATACTCGCCAGTAGCCACGTATGCTACTGGCCAGTAGCTTAGCGCTGCGGGGCCCCGGCCGAGCGTCCCGACCCCCGCCGCACACACCGTCCGACAGACTTCCGGGACGGCTGCACCACCGTCTGCGCCCATCCTGCCCCAGGCGGCGCCCCGTACCACCTGACCGGGCGGCAGATCGGGCTGTGAGATTGAAGGTCTTGACAACGGCCCCGAAGATCGACGGCCTTCCCAGAGGCCCGAGCCCGCCGGTCAGACGGCCTCGCCGAGGGCCGCGATCACATCGGCCCGGCGCGGCTGGCCCGACGCGCGGCGGATCACCCGGCCGGTCGCATCGAGCACCAGCACCGTGGGGGTGCGCAGGATGTCCAGCCGGCGCACCAGGTCGAGCTCGGCCTCCGCGTCGATCTCCACGTGCGCCACCCCCTCGACCATGCCCGACACCTCGGCCAGCACCCGGCGGGTCGCCCGGCAGGGCTGGCAGAACGCGGTCGAGAACTGCACCAGCGTCGCCCGCTCCCCCAGCGCTCCGCCCAGGTCCGCCGCCGACAGCCGCACCGCCCCGTCCTTCGCCCGCACCCGCAGCCTCCCGTCCCGGTGCGCACGCAGCAGCCCGAAGGCGCTCGCCAGCACCAGCACCACGCCGCACACCACCAAACCGGTCACCGCACCAGTGTGGCCCACCGCCTGCCCAGGCCCTCGTACTGCCCGGGGCTCGACCACGCACCCGGCAGCCCCCTACGATCCTCCGCATGGACTCCCCGCGCCCCCGGCTGCCCCGGCTGACCACCCGCCGCGTGGTCGACCTGTGCCGGGCCACCGCGTCCCGCTGTCGCTGACCGCGGCCGCCACGAGCGGCCGGACAGGCCCCCACCGGTTCGCGCCCCAGGAGTCACCCTCCATGCAGATCGACCCCCGCGGCCCGCGCTTCGCGGCCGCCCTCACCTCCGTCGTGCTCGCCGCCGCCCTGGTCACCGGCAGCGGCGCCCTGCTCGCCGTCCAGACGGCGGTCTTCGCCGTCGGCGCCCTCGCCGGCGTGCAGCACTCCCCGTACGGCTTCGTCTACCGCATCCTGGTCCGGCCCCGGCTCGGGCCGCCGCGGGAGCTCGAGGACGCCCGGCCGCCACGCTTCGCCCAGGGCGTCGGCCTCGCCTTCGCCCTCGCTGGCACCGCCGGCTTCCTCTCCGGCGCCGACTGGCTGGGCCTGGCCGCCACCGGGCTGGCCCTCGCCGCGGCCTTCCTCAACGCCGCCTTCGGTTACTGCCTCGGCTGCGAGGCCTACCTGCTCCTGCGCCGTGGCGGCGCCCGGGTCGGCGCCCGCGCCTGAGCCCCCGCCCCGAGCGGGCGACAATCAGGCGGGTTCCCGGATGAGACGCAGGTCTCACGTGACGTAGAACTCTCCGCCGAAATCGCGCCCCGCGGACACCCCCACGTGACAGCGGGCACGTCTTCGGGGGATCATCGGGCTGAAACACCCGTGGCCGCCGCGGCGTGCCGCGCCCTCGCCGGTCGGCCCCGCGGCCCGGGTACCGCCGGACCGGGCATCAGGCCCGACGAGAAGTAGGGCTGACCGTGGCTGAGTTCGTGTACCCGCCGGTGATCCGCGCCGCACTGACCGCGTTCAAGGCGCTCGACCTGCGGATCTCGATTGTCGGCGCCGAGCACGTCCCCGCAGCCGGCGGCGCCGTCCTGGTGAGCAATCACATCAGCTACCTCGACTTCATCTTCGCCGGCCTCGGCCCCTGGCGCGGCGGCAAGCGCCTGACCCGCTTCATGGCGAAGGACGACGTCTTCAAGCACCGCATCTCCGGCCCGCTGATGCGCGGCATGCGGCACATCCCGGTCGACCGCGCGGACGGCCAGCCCGCCTACGACGCCGCCGTGAAGGCGCTGCGCGAGGGCGAGATCGTCGGCGTGTTCCCCGAGGCCACCATCAGCCGCTCGTTCATGCTGAAGAAGTTCAAGACCGGCGCGGCCCGGATGGCCGCCGAGTCCGGCACCCCGCTGCTGCCCGTCATCCTCTGGGGCACCCAGCAGCTGTGGACCAAGGGCCGCCCGAAGACCCTCACCAAGCGCCACGTCCCGATCACCGTCATGATCGGCGAGCCGATCGAGCTCACCCCGCAGGACAAGCCGGTCATGGTCACCCGCCGGCTCCGCGCGGCCATGACCGAGATGCTCGACCGCGCCCAGCGCGAGTACCCGGCCAAGCCCGCCGGCCCCGAGGACAGCTGGTGGCTCCCCGCCCACCTCGGCGGCACCGCCCCCACCCCCGAGCAGGCCGAGGCCGCCGACGAGGCCGAGGCCACCGCGAAGGCCGAGCGCCGCGCCGCCAAGTCCGGCTGACACCCCGGCCTCCCCTTCGACGAATCGGACGCCCCGAGCCCCCGTGGCCGGGGCGTCCCGCATCCCTCCCGGCATCATCGCTCCACCCTGTGCCGGCGCCGCCCCCACCCGTCACTCGGTAGGGTCGCGGAACATGACGGCCCCCCAGTTCTCCACCGCCACCGAGCGGGACGCCCTCTGCGGGTTCCTCGACAAGCAGCGCGCCGCTCTGCTCCGCACCCTGGACGGCATCAGCGAGGCGGACGTCCGCAAGGCTCCCACCTCCAGCTCGCTGACCCTGCTCGGGCTGCTGAAGCACAACGCCCTGTGGGAGCGCCGCTGGTTCCAGGTGATCCTGGCCGGCCGGTACTTCCCCGACGAGTGGCCGCACGTCGAGGGCGGCGCGGACGACGACTTCGTCCTGGGCGAGCACGACACGGTCCCGCACTGGCTCGCGTACTACGAGGAGCAGGTCGCCGCCGGCCGCGAGATCGTCGCGGCCACCGACCTGGACGCCCCGTGCGCGTGGCCGAAGCTCGCCCACCGCAACCTGCGCTGGGTGCTCCTGCACATGATCGAGGAAGTCGCCCGGCACGCCGGCCACGCCGACATCATCCGCGAGACCCTCGACGGCACCCGCGCCACCTGACCCGGCACGGTGGGCATCGGCACCGTCCCGGGCCGTGCCGGCCTCCGGCCGTCAGCCGCCACCGGACCCGGGCGGTCGGCCGTCGCAGGGCCGGGTTAGGGTCGGCGGCATGTCCTCCGAGCACGGCTTCACCTGCACCTGCTGCAACAGCCACCACGGCGACGTCCCGATGAACTTCTCCAGCCCGGCGCCTGCCCACTGGGACGAGTCACTGGCGGAGGACCCGGACAGCCTGCTCTCCTCCGACCAGTGCGTGATCAAGGGCGAGCACTTCTTCGTCCGCGGCCTGGTCGAGATCCCGGTGATCGGCAGCGACGAGGTCTTCTCCTGGGGCGTGTGGGTCTCGCTGAGCGCCACCAACTTCGCCCGCGCCGCCGAGGTGTGGGACATGCCCGGACGCGAGAACGAGCCGTCGTACTTCGGATGGTTCTCCACCGAGCTGCCGATCTACCGCCCCACCACGATCAACCTCAAGACCCGGCTGCACACCCGCCCGGTCGGCGAACGGCCGTGGATCGATCTGGAACCCACCGACCACCCGCTCGCCGTCGAGCAGCGCACCGGCATCACCATGGACCGTGTCAGGGAGATCGCCGCGGCCGTGCTGAACTCCGCCGGCTGAGGCCCCCGTCGAGATCCCGGGAGATGCCGGCGAGAACCGGGAGCACCGTGCCGACGTGTTGGTGATCAGCGGTTGGTCCGGGCCACGGATCCGAGAGCGGAGTCGGTGCAGGTGACGGAAGTGACGCAGGACTTACAGGGTGCCGGGGCGAAGACCGATGGTCCGAGCCTCTGGCGTCAGCGGGATTTCATGCTGCTGTGGAGCGGCCAGACGGTCAGTGAGATGGGATCGGCGGTCACCCAGGTCGCGCTGCCGCTGCTCGCGCTCGTCGTGCTCGAGGCGAGCACCTTCCAGGTCGGGCTGCTGGCCGCGGCCACCACGCTGGCGTTCGCGTTGATCGCGTTGCCGGCCGGTGCGATGGTGGACGGCGCTGCCAAGCGTTCCGTCATGATCGTCTGCAACCTCCTCCGGCTGGTGATCATCGGCTCGGTTCCGGTGGCGGCGGCGTTCGACGTCCTGACGATGGCACAGCTGTACGTGGTCGCCGTGGCGGCCGGTGTGTGCTCGGTGTTCTTCGACGTCTCGTACCAGAGTTATGTGCCGTCACTTGTCCGTGCCGATCGCCTGATGAGCGCCAACGGCAAGCTCGGGACCACCCAGGAGTTCGCGCAGCTCGGCGGACCGAGCATGGGCGGCGGGCTGGTCTGGTTGTTCGGCGCCGCGGGCGCGATGACGGCCGATGCGGTCTCCTACGCGGTCTCGGTCCTGTCGATCCTGGGGATCAGGACCCGGGAGGAGCCGCCGCCGGCCCGGGCGGCGGACGAGACGCTGCGGCGCCGGATCGCCGAGGGGCTGAAGTTCGTTTTCGGGCACGGCATTCTGCGCAGGGTCGTGGTGTGCACGGGCACCGCGAACCTGTTCGGCGGCATGACGTCGGCGCTGGCGGTGGTCTTCCTCGTCCGGGAGTTGCACGTGCCGCCCGCGCTGACCGGGCTGATCATGGCGGGCTCGGCCATCGGCGGGATCGCCGGGGGCGTGTTCGCCGGCCGCCTCGCCGGGAAGATCGGCTCGGCGCGGATCATCTGGGTGTCGATGCTGGTGTTCAGCGCGCCGCAGGTCGTCGCGGCGGCCGCCTGGCAAGGCTGGGGGGTGCTGTTGTTCCCGCTGGGCTGGGCCGTCACGGGCTTCTCCGCGATGGTCTACAACGTCGCGCAGCTCAGCTACCGGCAGTCGGTGACACCGCCGGAGCTGATGGGCCGGATGAACGCGGCCGTCCGCTGGGTCGTGTGGGGCACACTGCCGATAGGCGGCGTCCTGGGCGGAGCACTCGGCACGCTGATCGGGGTGCGGCCCGCACTCTGGCTGGCCTTCGTCGGTGCATGGGCGGCCGGCTGGTTCGTGTTCTTCTCCCCGCTCCGCCACATGCGCGACGTCCCCCCGCCCGTGCCCGCCCCTGCTGTCACGAGTTGACGGTGAACGCCTCAGTCCGTGTCGAACGGCTCGTCGCTCCAGCGGAACCATGCCCGGTCGCCCTCGATGTGCAGCAGGAACTCGGCCACCGGCCCGTCCGGTGAGGAGAACGTCAGATTCTCGGCGATCCGGTCGTACGCCTCGTCGAAACGCTCGTACTCCTCTTCCTCCAGCAGCGCCAACGTCTCGGCGAACCACGGCGCCACCGCCGCCCAGGCCGGCCCCGGACGGAACACACCGCCCAACCAGGGAAAGTCGCCCTCGTCGATGTCGACCTCACCGACGAGTTCCGTCTGTCGCGTCAGTCGCCAGACCCCACCACGCATCTCACTTCTCCTCCCGTACCGCGCGCATCCTTCCACGGCCCCCTGACAAGCCCCGGTGCATCGCCCAACAGGCACCGGCGCCGACGGCGTACCAGAGGAGGTCGGGCGCATTGAACGTCGACCCGAGGACCAGACGGGCCATCACGCTCTTCTCGGACCACCGTGCCGGCAACCCTGTGAGCTGGAAGAACTCCACACCCCAACTCACCAGCGTCGCCGCAACGGCCGCCCTGGCCGGCCGAATCCGCGGCGCAATGAGCACCACCAGCGTGTACACGAGCACCGCGTACAGCGCATCGCCGGCATACTTCGCCACGCTCCCGCCCAGCACGGCCCTAACCCCGAGGCCCGCGACCACGGTCAGCAGGCCGGCCGCGCCCGCCTCACAGCGCGTCTTCCAGATCGACAATGGCTCCCCTCCGGAAATGCGAGAAGCCCCGCCCGGGACCCGGGCGGGGCTTCTCTGAAGAATTGTTCGGCGGCGTCCTACTCTCCCACAGGGTCCCCCCTGCAGTACCATCGGCGCTACGAGGCTTAGCTTCCGGGTTCGGAATGTGACCGGGCGTTTCCCTCGCGCTATGACCACCGAAACACTGTGAAACACATCGAACAACCGGCACAAGGCCTGTTCGTGGTTTCAGAACCAACACAGTGGACGCGAGCAACTGAGGACAAGCCCTCGGCCTATTAGTACCGGTCAACTCCACCCCTCACGGGGCTTCCATATCCGGCCTATCAACCCAGTCGTCTACTGGGAGCCTTACCCTCTCCAGGAGGTGGGAGTGCTCATCTCGAAGCAGGCTTCCCGCTTAGATGCTTTCAGCGGTTATCCCTCCCGAACGTAGCCAACCA
Source organism: Kitasatospora dryopteridis (assembly GCF_050749075.1). Lineage (NCBI taxonomy): Bacteria > Bacillati > Actinomycetota > Actinomycetes > Kitasatosporales > Streptomycetaceae > Kitasatospora > Kitasatospora dryopteridis. The sequence continues at coordinate 1,694,601 of NZ_CP192749.1, forward strand.
GCCATGCCCTTGGCAGGACAACTGGCACACCAGAGGTTCGTCCGTCCCGGTCCTCTCGTACTAGGGACAGCCCTTCTCAACACTCCTACGCGCACAGCGGATAGGGACCGAACTGTCTCACGACGTTCTAAACCCAGCTCGCGTACCGCTTTAATGGGCGAACAGCCCAACCCTTGGGACCTACTCCAGCCCCAGGATGCGACGAGCCGACATCGAGGTGCCAAACCATCCCGTCGATATGGACTCTTGGGGAAGATCAGCCTGTTATCCCCGGGGTACCTTTTATCCGTTGAGCGACGGCGCTTCCACAAGCCACCGCCGGATCACTAGTCCCTACTTTCGTACCTGCTCGACCCGTCAGTCTCACAGTCAAGCTCCCTTGTGCACTTACACTCAACACCTGATTGCCAACCAGGCTGAGGGAACCTTTGGGCGCCTCCGTTACCCTTTAGGAGGCAACCGCCCCAGTTAAACTACCCACCAGACACTGTCCCTGATCCGGATCACGGACCCAGGTTAGACATCCAGCACGACCAGAGTGGTATTTCAACGTCGACTCCACAACAACTGGCGTTGCTGCTTCAAAGTCTCCCACCTATCCTACACAAGCCGAACCGAACACCAATATCAAGCTATAGTAAAGGTCCCGGGGTCTTTCCGTCCTGCTGCGCGAAACGAGCATCTTTACTCGTAATGCAATTTCACCGGGCCTGTGGTTGAGACAGTCGAGAAGTCGTTACGCCATTCGTGCAGGTCGGAACTTACCCGACAAGGAATTTCGCTACCTTAGGATGGTTATAGTTACCACCGCCGTTTACTGGCGCTTAAGTTCTCAGCTTCGCCCGACCGAAATCGGACTAACCGGTCCCCTTAACGTTCCAGCACCGGGCAGGCGTCAGTCCGTATACATCGCCTTACGGCTTCGCACGGACCTGTGTTTTTAGTAAACAGTCGCTTCTCGCTGGTCTCTGCGGCCACCCCCAGCTCGGAGTGCAAGACTCGTCACCGGGGCTGGCCCCCCTTCTCCCGAAGTTACGGGGGCATTTTGCCGAGTTCCTTAACCACAGTTCACCCGAACGCCTCGGTATTCTCTACCTGACCACCTGAGTCGGTTTGGGGTACGGGCCGCCATGAAACTCGCTAGAGGCTTTTCTCGACAGCATAGGATCATCCACTTCACCACAATCGGCTCGGCATCGGGTCTCAGACTATGTGTCACGCGGATTTGCCTACGTGACGTCCTACACCCTTACCCCGGGACAACCACCGCCCGGGCTGGACTACCTTCCTGCGTCACCCCATCGCTCACCTACTACCACCTTGGGCCGCCGGCTCCACCACTCCCCTTCACCCGAAGGATCCGGGGCGGCTTCACGGGCTTAGCATCAGAGGGTTCAGCGTTGGCGCTTCACAGCGGGTACGGGAATATCAACCCGTTGTCCATCGACTACGCCTGTCGGCCTCGCCTTAGGTCCCGACTTACCCTGGGCAGATCAGCTTGACCCAGGAACCCTTGGTCAATCGGCGCAAGAGTTTCCCACTCTTGTATCGCTACTCATGCCTGCATTCTCACTCGTGAACCGTCCACGACTCGATTCCTCGGCCGCTTCACCCGGCACACGACGCTCCCCTACCCATCACAGCGGGCGTTGGCCCTATTGCTGCAATGACACGACTTCGGTGGTGTGCTTGAGCCCCGCTACATTGTCGGCGCGGAATCACTTGACCAGTGAGCTATTACGCACTCTTTCAAGGGTGGCTGCTTCTAAGCCAACCTCCTGGTTGTCTCTGCGACTCCACATCCTTTCCCACTTAGCACACGCTTGGGGACCTTAGTCGGTGTTCTGGGCTGTTTCCCTCTCGACCATGGAGCTTATCCCCCACAGTCTCACTGCCGCGCTCTCACTTACCGGCATTCGGAGTTTGGCTAAGGTCAGTAACCCGGTGAGGCCCATCGCCTATCCAGTGCTCTACCTCCGGCAAGAAACACGCGACGCTGCACCTAAATGCATTTCGGGGAGAACCAGCTATCACGGAGTTTGATTGGCCTTTCACCCCTAACCACAGGTCATCCCCCAGGTTTTCAACCCTGGTGGGTTCGGTCCTCCACACGGTCTTACCCGCGCTTCAACCTGCCCATGGCTAGATCACTCCGCTTCGGGTCTTGGGCATGCAACTCGAACGCCCTATTCGGACTCGCTTTCGCTACGGCTACCCCACACGGGTTAACCTCGCTACACACCGCAAACTCGCAGGCTCATTCTTCAAAAGGCACGCAGTCACAGTCCGAAGACTGCCCCCACGGCTTGTAGGCACACGGTTTCAGGTACTATTTCACTCCGCTCCCGCGGTACTTTTCACCATTCCCTCACGGTACTATCCGCTATCGGTCACCAGGGAATATTTAGGCTTAGCGGGTGGTCCCGCCAGATTCACACGGGATTTCTCGGGCCCCGTGCTACTTGGGAAATAGGCAAGCAAGCCGCTGATGTTTCGTCTACGGGGGTCTTACCCTCTACGCCGGACCTTTCGCATGTCCTTCGACTACACCAACGGTTTCTGACTCGCCGACCGGCCGGCAGACCGGTCAAGCCCACTCCCACAACCCCGTCACGGCAACCCCTGCCGGGTCTCACACCATGACGGTTTGGCCTCATCCGGTTTCGCTCGCCACTACTCCCGGAATCACGGTTGTTTTCTCTTCCTGCGGGTACTGAGATGTTTCACTTCCCCGCGTTCCCTCCACATACCCTATGTGTTCAGGTATGGGTGACAGCCCATGACGACTGCCGGGTTTCCCCATTCGGACACCCCCGGATCAAAGCTCGGTTGACAGCTCCCCGGGGCCTATCGCGGCCTCCCACGTCCTTCATCGGTTCCTGGTGCCAAGGCATCCACCGTGCGCCCTTAAAAACTTGGCCACAGATGCTCGCGTCCACTGTGCAGTTCTCAAACAACGACCAGACACCCACCCTCGGCAACCCGAAGGCTGCGTCGCATGGGACCGGCATCCACGAGGAAACCATCGTTCCCTCAGGACCCAACAGCGTGCCCGACCCGAACAGTTCACATCACACGTTCCACGCCGAAGCAGTACTAGCGTCCGTGACTCTGTCCGTGCCGAATAGTCAACGTTCCACCCATGAGCGAGCACTCCGGAACACTCGTCCGAAGCTGCTGTGTGCTCCTTAGAAAGGAGGTGATCCAGCCGCACCTTCCGGTACGGCTACCTTGTTACGACTTCGTCCCAATCGCTGGTCCCACCTTCGACGGCTCCCTCCCAAGGGTTAGGCCACCGGCTTCGGGTGTTACCGACTTTCGTGACGTGACGGGCGGTGTGTACAAGGCCCGGGAACGTATTCACCGCAGCATGCTGATCTGCGATTACTAGCAACTCCAACTTCATGGGGTCGAGTTGCAGACCCCAATCCGAACTGAGACCGGCTTTTTGGGATTCGCTCCGCCTCGCGGCATCGCAGCCCTTTGTACCGGCCATTGTAGCACGTGTGCAGCCCAAGACATAAGGGGCATGATGATTTGACGTCGTCCCCACCTTCCTCCGAGTTGACCCCGGCAGTCTCCTGTGAGTCCCCGACATTACTCGCTGGCAACACAGAACAAGGGTTGCGCTCGTTGCGGGACTTAACCCAACATCTCACGACACGAGCTGACGACAACCATGCACCACCTGTACACCGACCACAAGGGGGCTGATATCTCTACCAGTTTCCGGCGTATGTCAAGCCTTGGTAAGGTTCTTCGCGTTGCGTCGAATTAAGCCACATGCTCCGCTGCTTGTGCGGGCCCCCGTCAATTCCTTTGAGTTTTAGCCTTGCGGCCGTACTCCCCAGGCGGGGAACTTAATGCGTTAGCTGCGGCACCGACGACGTGGAATGTCGCCAACACCTAGTTCCCAACGTTTACGGCGTGGACTACCAGGGTATCTAATCCTGTTCGCTCCCCACGCTTTCGCTCCTCAGCGTCAGTAATGGCCCAGAGATCCGCCTTCGCCACCGGTGTTCCTCCTGATATCTGCGCATTTCACCGCTACACCAGGAATTCCGATCTCCCCTACCACACTCCAGCCTGCCCGTATCGAATGCAGACCCGGGGTTAAGCCCCGGGCTTTCACATCCGACGCGACAGGCCGCCTACGAGCTCTTTACGCCCAATAATTCCGGACAACGCTCGCACCCTACGTATTACCGCGGCTGCTGGCACGTAGTTAGCCGGTGCTTCTTCTGCAGGTACCGTCACTTGCGCTTCTTCCCTGCTGAAAGAGGTTTACAACCCGAAGGCCGTCATCCCTCACGCGGCGTCGCTGCATCAGGCTTTCGCCCATTGTGCAATATTCCCCACTGCTGCCTCCCGTAGGAGTCTGGGCCGTGTCTCAGTCCCAGTGTGGCCGGTCGCCCTCTCAGGCCGGCTACCCGTCGTCGCCTTGGTAGGCCATTACCCCACCAACAAGCTGATAGGCCGCGGGCTCATCCTGCACCGCCGGAGCTTTCCACCCACCCCCATGCAGGGGCGGGTCGTATCCGGTATTAGACCCCGTTTCCAGGGCTTGTCCCAGAGTGCAGGGCAGATTGCCCACGTGTTACTCACCCGTTCGCCACTGATCCACCCCGAAGGGCTTCACCGTTCGACTTGCATGTGTTAAGCACGCCGCCAGCGTTCGTCCTGAGCCAGGATCAAACTCTCCGTGAATGATGACCCGTTATCGGGTGCACACTCGCGTTGAGCGGCACGGCAACCACCGGAATAGGGTGATCCCGCGCACTGCGTCCTCGCTGTGTTATTTCCAAAGGAATCTCCAACCGATCCGCGAAGGACCGGCCGGGGATGTCAACATATCTGGCGTTGACTTTTGGCACGCTGTTGAGTTCTCAAGGAACGGACACTTCCTTCGGACCGCCTTCCAGCGGACCCTCCGGGCGTTTCGCTCTTTCGCGTTTCCAGCTTATCAGACCCGAGTCAGTGCTCTTCGCCGACCTGCTTTCTCCATCGCTTTGCCGGAACCGGCCCTGCGGCCCGTCCGACGTTTCAAACCTTAGCCGATCCCCGCTCCGAGAAGCGAATCCGACACCGGCCCGAATGCAATTCCTATAAACAGGCACGCCGAATTCGCGCAGGGACGCGACAAGGCGCGACCCAGCCCGAGCCGGGAAGTGGTGTTTCAAGGGATTGGCCGCTCCGGGACCGTCCGCGCAGACGCGTGTCCGGTGCTCCCTGCCGAGCGACCAGTGAACACTACGCCGATCCGGGAGCGGATGCAAAACGGCGCCGCAGGCCACCGGCCGGGGCCGCACGAACGGCGACGGCCCCGGCGCGGGTTTCCGCGCCGGGGCCGTCGGTGCCGAGCCTCGAGGGGCCGGTCGTCGGGTCAGGTCAGACCCGGCCCATCTCCTCGGCGATCGCTGCCGCGAAGGCGTCGATGTCGGCCTCACTGGTGTCGAAGGACGCCATCCAGCGCACCTCGCCGGTGTGCTCGTTCCAGAAGTAGAAGCGGTAGCGCTTCTGCAGCCGCTCGCTGACCTCGCGCGGGAGGATCGCGAACACGGCGTTGGCCTGCACCGGGCGGACGACCGTCACGCCGTCGATCCCGCTGACGGCCGCCTCCAGACGCTTGGCCATCGCGTTGGCGTGGCCGGCGTTGCGCAGGTACAGGTCGCCGGCGAGCAGCGCCTCGAACTGCACGGAGACGAAGCGCATCTTCGACGCGAGCTGCATCGACATCTTGCGCAGGTACTTGAGGTTGCGGACGCGCTCGGGGTTGAGCACGACCACGACCTCGCCCAGCATCAGGCCGTTCTTGGTGCCGCCGTAGGACAGCACGTCCACGCCGGCGTCCGTGGTGAACTCGCGGAACGGGCGGCCGAGGGTGGCTGCGGCGTTGGCGAGCCGGGAGCCGTCCACGTGCACGAGCATGCCGCGCTCGTGGGCGTGGTCGCAGATCGCCTTGATCTCCTCGGCGGTGTAGACGGTGCCGAGTTCGGTGCTCTGGGTGATGGAGACGGCGAGCGGCTGCGCGCGGTGCTCGTCGTCCCAGCCCCAGGCCTGCTGGTCGATCAGCTCGGGGGTGAGCTTGCCGTCCGGGGTGGGGACGGTGAGGATCTTGATCCCGGCGATCTTCTCCGGCGCGCCGCACTCGTCCACGTTGATGTGCGCGGACTCGGCCGCGATCACCGCGCCCCAGCGCGGCAGGAGGGCCTGCAGGGCGACCACGTTGGCGCCGGTGCCGTTGAAGACGGGGTACGCCTCGGCCCGGTCGCCGAAGTGGCGGCGGAAGACCTGCTGCAGGTGGGCGGTGTAGTCGTCCTCGCCGTAGGCGACCTGGTGGCCGTCGTTGGCGAGGGCTATCGCGGCGAGGATCTCCGGGTGGATGCCGGCGTAGTTGTCGCTGGCGAATCCACGCACGGCGGGGTCGTGGTGCCGCACCGCGTCGGTGCGGGCGCCTTCGGTGCCGATGGTCATCGGGCTGTCAGCCACAGGTGCTGTCCGTTCAGTTCTGCTGCGGGGCGGTCCCAGAGGCCCGCCAGGGTCTCGGCCAGGTCGGCGGTGTCGGTGAATCCGGCGAACTTGGCCTCCGGCTTCTCGGCCCGCATCTCCGGGGAGACCAGGGCCTTGATCACCAGGATGGCAGCTGCGGCGGTGGGTACGCCGTTCCCGGAGGTGGTCTCCTTCACGAAGGAGTCCGCCATGGCCAGCGTCCAGGCCTCGGTGGCGGCCTTCGCGGCGGCGTACGCGGCGCCGCCGGCGGTCGGCTTGTGGGCCGCGGCCGCGGACACCATGGCGTAGCGGCCGCCGCTGCGGACCAGCGCGGGCTGGAAGGCCAGCGAGGTGTGCTGCAGGGTGCGGACGACGGTGTCGTGCAGGAAGTCCCAGTCGTCGATGCGGCTGTCGAAGAAGGTCTTGCTGCCACGCCAGCCGCCGACCAGGTGGAGCAGGCCGTCGACGTGGCCGTGCTCGGCCTCCAGGTGGTCGGCCCAGTCGTGCACCTCCTGCGGGTCGAGGAGGTCGATGACCTGGCCGTCGACCTTGGCGCCGGGCACGGTGGTGCGGACGCTGTCGAGGGCCTTGTCGAGGCGCTGCTGGTCGATGTCGGCGCCGATGACGGTGGCACCGTCGGCGGCGAGGCGGCGCATCGTGGCCTGGCCGGCGGGGCCGCTGGCCCCGGCGACGGCGATCACCTTGCCTTCGAGGCGGGCGGTCACGCGGCGACCTCCTGCACGCCGGCGCCGGTGATGCCGGTGGTGGCGGCGATGACGCCGCCCAGCTTCTTGGCGAGGGCCTCGTAGAACATGCTGAGCGGGAACTCGTCCGGCTTGACCGCGTCGCACAGGGCCTTGTTGAGGGCCTTGCCGTCGGTGATGTCGAGCGGGAGCGCCTCGGTGCCCTTGGCCCAGGTGGAGGCCGGGTGCGGGGTGAGGTAGCGGGAGACCAGCTCGTAGGCGGCGATCCAGTGGGCCGTCTTCGGGCGGTCGATGCCGTCGCGGTAGAGGGTCTCGATCTCGCCGCACAGCTGGTTGGTGACCTCGGCGACGCGGTCCCAGTCGATGGAGAGACGGTTGTCGCGCCAGCGCAGCGCGTCGTGCTTGTGCAGGTACGCGAAGAGCAGCTGGCCGCCCATGCCGTCGTAGTTGCGGACGCGGTCGCCGCTGACGGGGAAGCGGAAGAGGCGGTCGAAGAGGATCGCGTACTGGACGTCGCGGCCCTGGGCGTAGCCCTCGGCCTGCAGCTTCACGGCCTCCTTGAAGGCGGTGAGGTCGCAGCGGAGCTCCTCCAGGCCGTACATCCAGAACGGGCTGCGCTGCTTGATCATGAAGGGGTCGAACGGCAGGTCGCCGTGGCTGTGGGTGCGGTCGTGGATGAGGTCCCACAGCACGAAGGTCTGCTGGGCGCGGTCCTGGTCCTTGAGGAGGCCGGTGGCGTCCTCGGGGATCTCCAGGCCGAGCAGCTCGACGGCGCTGGTGGAGACGGCGCGGAAGCGGGCCGCCTCGCGGTCGCAGAAGATGCCGCCCCAGGTGAAACGTTCCGGCGCCTTGCGGACGGCCACGGTCTCCGGGAAGAGCACGGCGGAGTTGGTGTCGTAGCCGGCCGTGAAGTCGGTGAAGGTGATCGGCACGAACATCGGGTTGTCGAAGCGCTCGCGCTCCAGCTCGGCCAGCCAGTCCGGCCAGACGACCTTCAGGAGGACGGCCTCGAGGTTGCGGTCCGGGTTGCCGTTCTGGGTGTACATCGGGAAGACGACGAGGTGCTCGAGGCCGTCCGCGCGCTGCTCGGCGGGCTGGAAGGCGAGCAGCGAGTCGAGGAAGTCGGGCTCGCGGTACCCGGTGTCGGCCCACTTGCGCAGGTCGTCCTGGACGGCGGCGAGGTACGCGGCGTCGTGCGGGAAGAGGGGGGCGAGCTCCTGCACCGAGGTGAGCACCGTCTCGATCAGCGGGTCGACGGTGGTGCGCTGGACAGCGGAGAGGTCGATGGAGCCGTCCTTGGACTGCAGCGGGCGGAGGGCCTCCACCGCGTCCTTGAGACGGAGCCACGCGGGGTGGCCGGCCGGAGAGGCGGAAGCATCGCCCGCTACGGCGAGCGTCGGCGAAAGATTCTGCATCGGAGACTCACTTCGACAGGAGGTATTGCGACGTACCCACCATAGATACGAAAGGTTCTTCTGTTCAAGGGGGGTCTGCCGGGCAATCCTGCGGCTCACGGGGTTCACGGCGGGAAATCCGGCCGTTCGATCACCCCTCGGGGCTGTTCCGGGCGGTGCCGGGACGGCAGGCAGCGGGGCGGCCGGACGGTCGCCGGGGCATCGCCGCGGTACGGCGGTGCCGCCGTATCCCGACCATCCCGCGCGACCCGCGGCCCCGCCACCGGGGCGGGCGCCCGCCGGCCGGGCACTGCTCCCCCGGTCCCGCCGGCGCCTCGCCCCAGGGGCGGCCGGGGCGCGACCCGGCGCCCCGACCGGAGCGGCACCACCGTGCGCCCCCCTGCGCGCCCTGCTGCCCCCGGCCGCCATCGGTGATCGTGGACGTACTGTCCGTACGCACCGGTCGGGAGGGGCGCCGTGCACGGTCCGGCCGTCGTCACGTGGTTGCTGGCGGGGCTGTCCGCGGGCTCCGCCGCACTGTGCGTCCTGCGGCTGCGGCGTCCGGGCTGCACGGCCGCGCACCGGGAGGGCGACGCCGCGGAGGCCGCGATGGCGGTGGGGATGGCGGGCATGGCCGTCCTCCCCGGGGCCGTCTGGGGCTGGCTGTTCACCGTGCTCGCCGGCGGGCTGGTGCTGGGCGCCCTCGCGGTGCGGGGCGGGCGGGTGCACCGGCTGCACCACGGCATCGGGGCACTCGCCATGGCCTACACGGCACTCGCCATGGCCGGGGCTCCCGCACACCTCCACCACACGGCGGGAGTCCCGAGCGCAGCCGCCGCCCCGATGGGGCTGCCGTTGCTGACCGGTGTGCTCCTGCTCTACTTCGGCGGGTACACGCTGTGGGCCGGGAGCCGGCTGCTGTCCGCCCCGGGCGCGGTGGCGGGGGTGGCGGCCGGGGCCGGCGGGGCCGTCGGGCCGGGGCACGGGGAGGACAGGACGGTCCGGGCCTGCCGGGTGGCGATGGGCATCGGGATGTTCGCCATGCTGCTGACGATGTGAGGGCCCGCGTTCACCGCCCCGGGCGGCCCCTGCGGCTCCGTCCGTGCGGGAACGGACCGCCGCCCTACGTCCTGGCGGCGGCCCGAAGAGCCTGACGGGGTGTCGTTGGTCACCTGTGCACCGAACCCGTTCCACGGCGGGCGCCGGGCGCATAGGTTGGGAGCAGCGCACTGTCGCGCTCCTGATCGCTCCTCGGGGGAGCCCCTGCCATGACGGCCCTGCTGAGCCTGCTGCTGCTCGGACTGCTGCTCGCCACCGTGGCGCCGGGCCGACTGGCCCGGGCCCGCTGGCCCGAGCGAGAACCCGTGCTGGCCCTGCTCGCCTGGCAGTCCCTGGTCGTCGCCGTGCTGCTCTGCTGCCTGCTCAGTCTGCTGCTCGCCTGTGCGGCCGCGCTCCCCGCGCTGCGGGAGGCGGTGTTCGCCGGCGCACCGTCGGGGATGGAGGAGGCGTACGGCCTGGCGGGTGCGGAGGGCTGGGGGCGCCTGACGGCCGCTCTGCTCGCGCTGGGCGCGCTGCAGACCGCGGTGGCGCTGACCCGCGAGGTGCGCGCCGCCCGTGCGCTGCGCGGCGCCCAGCAGGCCCATCTGGACGATCGCGCACCGGAGTTGCCCGCCGAGCTGACGGCGGGCAACCGCTCCGGCGCGGAGCGGCGCACCGGCGAGCGGCTGGTGGTGCTGGAGAACGTCCGTCCCGAGGCCTGGTCGCTGCCCGGCCCGGAGGCCCGTCTGGTGGTCACCACCGGCGCCCTGCAGCAGCTGACCGACCGTGAGCTGGCCGCCGTGCTGAGCCACGAGCGCAGCCATGTGCGGGCCCGGCACCACTGGCTGGCGCAGTGTGCGGAGGCCCTGGCGACCGGGTTCCCGGGGGTGGGCGTGTTCAGCGCGTTCCGGGACCAGGTCGGCGAGTTGGTGGAGCTGGCGGCCGACGACCGGGCGGCGAGGCGGCACGGGCGGCTCACCACGGCGCTGGCCCTGGTGGAGATCAACGCCGGGCGCGGCGTGTTCGGCTCGTGCCCGCCCCACCATCTGGCGCAGGCGCCGCGGCGGGTGGACCGGCTGCTGGCCGGGCGGCCGCGGCTGACGGTGCTCCACCGGCTGCGGCTGACGCTCGCGGCCCTGGTGGCTCCCGCGGGGGTGGTGCTGGTGGCGCTGGCCCCGGCGCTGGCCGCCGTGCTGTAGGGCGCGCTGTTCACGGCCTCCGGCGAGGGCCTCAGCCGAGGGTGCGGGCGAGCACCTCGCGGTGGAGCGGCTTGGCCTCCTGGTAGCGGGCGCGCCCGTCGTCGGTGAGGGCGACGAAGATGCCGCGGCGGTCGAGCTCGCACATCACCCGGCCGACCAGGCCGTCCTTCTCCAGCCGGCCGATCAGCCGGGAGAGGGCGCTCTGGCTGAGGTGCACCGTCTGCGCTATCTCCTGGACCCGGAGCTTGCCGGGGCCCTCGCGCAGCTCGTCCTCCCAGAGGCGCTCCAGCACCTCGAACTCGCTCATGCCGAGGCCGTACTGCTCGCCCAGGGCGCGATCCAGCGCGCAGGAGACGGCGGCGTGCCGCGCGAGCACGTCCCGCCACTCGAACACGAGGGCGGACTCTGGGGCAAGGTCCGGTTCAGCCACGCTGCAAGGTTAGCACATGTCCGCACATCTAATGCAGGCGCATTAAATTCACTTGCACTGGATGCATGCGCATGTACTCTCATTGCCATGACGACCACATCTGACGACCCGTCGACGACTCAGGCCTGGAGCCCACGGCTGTGGGGCACCCTCGTCGTCCTCTGCGCCGCCCTCTTCCTCGACGCCCTCGACGTCTCGATGGTGGGCGTGGCCCTGCCGTCCATCGGCACCGACCTGCACCTGTCCACCTCCGCCCTCCAGTGGGTGGTCAGCGGCTACGTGCTCGGCTACGGCGGCCTGCTGCTGCTCGGCGGCCGCGCCGCGGACCTGCTCGGCAGGCGCCGCGTCTTCCTGATCGCCCTCGCCGTCTTCGCCGCCGCCTCGCTGCTCGGCGGCCTGGTGGACGACGGCGGCCTGCTGATAGCCGCCCGGTTCCTCAAGGGTGTGAGCGCCGCGTTCACCGCCCCGGCCGGCCTGTCGATCATCACCACGACCTTCGCCGAGGGCCCTGCCCGCAACCGCGCGCTCTCCATCTACACGACCTGCGGCGCCAGCGGCTTCTCGCTCGGCCTGGTGCTCAGCGGTCTGCTCACCTCGGCCGGCTGGCGCTGGACGTTCCTGATGCCCGTCCCCGTCGCACTGATCGCCCTGGCCGCCGCCTTCCGGCTGCTGCCGCGGCAGCCCGCCCCGCCGCGCGGCACCTCCGGGTACGACGTGGCAGGCGCGATCACCGGCACCGGCTCCCTGCTCCTGCTCGTCTTCACCGTGACGGAGGCGCAGAACGCCGGCTGGGCGAGCGCCCGCACGATCGGCTCGCTGGCCGCCGTGGCGGTGCTGATGGCCCTCTTCCTGGTGATCGAGTCCCGGGCGGCCCACCCGCTGGTCCGCCTCGGCATCTTCCGCAACGGCGGGGTCGCCCGGGCCAACATCGCGGCGCTGGCGGTCTTCGGGTCGTACGCCGGCTTCCAGTTCATCGCCACGCTCTACCTGCAGCGACTGCTGGGCTGGTCGGCGCTGGAGATGGCCCTCGCCTTCCTCCCGGCGGGCGCCCTGGTCGCCCTGTCGGCGACGAAGATGGGGGCCGTGGTCGACCGGTTCGGCACCGCCCGGCTGCTGCCGCTCGGTGTGCTGTCACTGACCGCCGGCTACGCGCTCTTCCTCCGGCTGGACGAGCACTCCGGCTTCCTGGGCCTGGTGCTGCCGAGCATGGTGCTGCTCGGCGTGGGCTTCGCGCTCGCCTTCCCGTCGGTCAACATCGCCGCCACCAACGGGGTCGCCGACGACGAGCAGGGGCTCGCCTCGGGCCTGGTCAACACGGCCTTCCAGGTCGGCAGTGCGATCGTCCTCGCCGCCGCCACCGCGGTGATCACCGCGGGCAGCGCCGGCGGCCAGAGCCCGCAGGCCCAGCTCGACGGGTACCGCCCGGCCCTGCTGCTGGTGGCCGGGGTCTCACTTGCGGCGCTGCTGGTGACGACGGTCGGATGGGTCCTGGAGCGCCGCCCGGTCAGGTCGACCGAGGAGGCCGCTGCTGTCGCTCCCGTCGGCGACCCGACTGCTGCGGCCGGGGAGCCGGTCGGCACCTCACGGAAGGTCCTCGCCGACCGCTGATCGGCGCCGGCCGCGCCGCCCGCTCCGTCCTGCCGGACGGGCTGCGGACTGCCGGGGAACACGGCAGCGCCGGCTCCACCAAACCCCCGTGTTGGTGGAGCCGGCGCTCGCCGTACGCCGCCGCCGACGGCCTCGGCCCGACTCGTCCGGCCACGCCGCGACGGGCCCGGCCAGTATATTGGCCGGGAGCCAGTCAACGTACGGAGCAGACACGATGGCACCTCGCGGGGAATCGGTCAATGAGGAGATGCGCCGGCGCTCCCGCCGCCGCATCATGCGCGCCACCGTCGAGCTCGTGGACCAGCGGGGATACGCCGGGACGACCCTCGGCGACATAGCCGAACAGGCAGGGCTGGCACGTGGTCTGGTCTCGTACTACTTCGACGGCAAACGGCTGTTGATGCAGGCAGCCACCCATCGGCTGATGCATCTGGAGCTGGCCGCCGCCCTGGCGGAGCTGCCCGTCGGGGCCTCCCCCGACGCCCGGCTGGCGCGGGCCATCGACGCCGTCCTCGGCCTCGCCCTGGACCACCCGCGAGTGATGCGCTCGCACCTGGCCCTGATCCTCGACCCGGACGTCGGCGCCTTCGTCCAGGACCCGGAGCAGCAGCAGCTCGGCGCGATCCTGCGCGGCCTGCTGAAGGACTGGGGCGCACCCGACCCGGTCGCCGAGCACGCGGTGCTGCGCAGCGCACTGATGGGCGGCTGCATCGGCGTCCTGCTGCCGGGGGCGTCGACGCCCCTGGCCCCGATCCGCGCGGATCTCTTCGCCCGCTACGGGCTCCCGTGGTGCCTGGGCGTACCGCCGCAGCCCGAGGCGCCCGAGCGCGCCCAGACGTCCGCCCGCGCGGGGGCCTCGACCCGGGTGTGACGCCCCGCCCCGGGCCCTGTCGGCCGGCACCCGCCCGGGCCTGCCGCGCACTTCTGCCGGTCCGGTCCGGCAGGTCGATAATCGGCTCGTGGACACCCGCACCGATCTCGTCCGGGGCCGTGCGAGCTACACCGCCGATGCCTGGCGCGAGGCCTTCGAGAGCCTGAGCGCCGCCGACGCGGCCGCACCGGTGGGCGCCGGCGACCTGGAGCTGCTGGCCAGGTCCGCCTACATGCTCGGGCTCGACGAGGACTACGTGGCAGCACTGGAACGCGCCCACGCGGGGTGGCTGGACGCCGGCGACGTGCCGCGGGCCGTCCGCTGCGCGGTGTGGATCGGCCACAGCATGCTGTTCCGGGGCCACGGTGCGCGGGCGAGCGGGTGGTTCTCCCTCGGCGAGCGCCTCCTCGATGCCGACGGGCGGGACTGCGTCGAACGCGGCTATCTGCTGATCCCCGTGTGGCTGGGCCAGATGGGCTGCGGCGACTGGCAGGCCGGCCACGCGACGGCGGCCGAGGGCGCCGCGATCGGCGAGCGGTTCGGCGACGCCGACCTGGTGTGGCTGGCGCGCGACGAGCAGGGCCGGGCGCTGATGAACCTGGGCCGCCTCCACGAGGGCCTCCGGCTGGTGGACGAGGCGCTCGTGGTCGTCGAGTCCGGTGCGCTGTCGCCCGTCGTCAGCGGCATCGTCTACTGCAACACCATCAGCTTCTGCCACGACCTGTACGACCTGCGCCATGTGCGCGAGTGGACGGACGCCCTGACCCAGTGGTGCGAGCGCCGGCCGCAGATGGTCGCCCACAACGGACTGTGCCTGATGCACCGCGCCGAGGTCATGCAGTACGGCGGCGCCTGGCCCGCCGCACTCGACGAGGCCTGCCGGGCCACCGGCCGCTACACCCGGGGGGTGCTGAACCGGATCGCCTGCGGGCAGGCCTTCTACCGGCAGGGCGAGATCCACCGGCTGCAGGGCCGTCCGGCCGAGGCCGAGCAGGCCTACCGGGAGGCCAACCGCTGCGGGTTCGAGCCGCAGCCCGGGTTCGCGCTGCTGCGGCTGGCGCAGGGCAACGGCGAGGCCGCGGCGGCGACGATCCGCCGGGCCGTGTCCGAGCACACCCGGGAGCTGGAGCGGGCGGCCCTCCTGCCGGCGTACGTCGAGATCGTGCTGGCCGGCGGCGACCTCGACGCCGCGGCCGAGGCCGCCCGCCAGCTGGAGGCCGCCGCCGAGCACCAGGACAGCGAAGTGCTCCGCGCGGCGGCGGCGTACGGCTCGGCCTCCACGGCACTGGCCGGTGGCGACGCCGCCGCCGGTCTCGCCGCGGGGCGGCGGGCGTGGCACGGATGGCAGGAGCTCGAGGTGCCGTACGAGGCGGCGCGGGCCCGTGTCCTGGTGGCGCGCGCCTGCCGCGCACTGGGTGACGACGACACCGCCGCCCTCGAACTCCAGGCGGCCCGTGCGGTGTTCGCCGAACTCGGGGCCGGACCGGACGTCGCCCGCACCGACTCCCTCATCCAGGGCGGTCCGGACACCGACACGGGCGCGAGCGGCTACGGTCTCTCGCCGCGCGAGGTCGAGGTGCTCCGCGAGGTGGTGAGCGGCGCGAGCAACCGGCAGATCGCCACCGCCCTGGTGATCAGCGAGCACACCGTCGCCCGGCACCTGCAGAACATCTTCGGCAAGCTGGGCGTCTCCTCGCGCACCGCGGCGAGCACGTTCGCGCTGGAGCACGGCCTCGTCTGAGCGGCATGGCCAGGATTGACCATCCCGCCCGCACCGGTTTGGTGAATGTGCGGGACGCGGCGGCCGCCTCCGCGGGCCTAGCGTCGAACCGTCGGTACGGAACGACCACGAGCGAGGAGGACTCCCATGTACGTCGTGGTCCAGCACACGATCCTGAACCCGGAGACCGCGTTCCCCCGCGGCCAGGCCCTCATGAACGGCACCGGCGCACCGGACGGCACCCGGGTGCTGCAGTTCTACCCGCACGTCGACGGCTCCGCCGTGACCTGCCTCTGGGAGACCGGGTCCGTCGGGGACGTCCAGCGCTTCGTCGACACCACCCTCGGCGACTCGAGCATCAACCTCTGCTACGAGGTCGACCCGGAGCAGGCGTTCGCCGACCGCCCCCTCGGCCTGCGGCCCTCACCGGCTCCGGTCGCCCGCTGAGACGAGTCGTCAAAAAAGTCGGGCACCCCGTCAGGGGCGCCCGGCCGTCCTCCGTCCTGTGCCGCGAATCCGTTCAGCGCTCCTTGAGGATGGAGGTGAGCAGGTCGACGGTCTGATCGGGCGTCAGGCTGTCGACGCAGAGGCGTTCCATGACCTGGATGTAGGCGTCGACGTCGTCCCGCTTGTCGAGGTAGAGGGCGCTGGTGAGCTGCTCCAGGTAGACCACGTCGGCGAGGTCCTGCTCGGGGAAGCGCAGGATGGAGAAGGCCCCGCTCTCGCCGGCGTGGGCGCCGAAGCGGAACGGCATCACCTGGATGGTGACGTTCGGGCGCTCGGCCATGTCGATCAGGTGCTGCACCTGGGCCCGCATGACGGCCGGGCCGCCGACCGGGCGGCGCAGCGCGGCCTCGTCGATGACGGCCCACAGGCGCGGGGCCCGGTCCTCGGTCAGGAGGTTCTGCCGGCGCATGCGCAGGCTGACCCGGCGCTCGAGCTCCTCGGGAGCGATGGCGGGGCGGCTCTGGGAGAAGACGGCGCGCGCGTACTCCTCGGCCTGCAGCAGGCCGGGGATGAACTGCACCTCGTAGGTGCGGATGAGGGCGGCGGCCTCCTCCAGGCCGACGTACGTCTGGAACCAGCCGGGCAGGACGTCGTTGAAGCTGTGCCACCAGCCGGACTTGTTGGCCTCGCGGACGAGTCCGAGCAGCGCCTCGCGCTCGGTGGTGTCGTCGACGCCGTAGAGGCTGAGGAGGTCGGCGACGTCGCGCTCCTTGAAGGAGACGCGGCCGAGCTCCATGCGGCTGATCTTCGACTCGGAGGCGCGGATGGTGTAGCCGGCGTCCTCGCGGGTGATGCCGCGTCCTTCGCGCAGGCGCCGCAGCTGGGAGCCGAGGAGGATGCGGCGCACCATCGAGCCCCCGCCGGGCTGAACTGTGGTCATGCGGTCGGAAACCTCCACCTCGGGCCAAACAGCGCACAGTCTGCCATCAGTTGGGCGCGCTCGGTGCCCGTAGTGGCGCAAGGATCTCCTATTTCTGCATCACATCCTCCATCTTGCACGTGCATCCGCTCCTTGCATATGCCAATCATGCGATTGCACGTGAATCGACTCTTGCATCTGCAGTGAGCGCAGAGGACCATGGTGCACGTGCACTTGCACGCACCTGACAACTCCGCGGGCTTCGCGTCGACCGAACGCGCGACCCCCCATGCCCTCCCGGCCGCTCCCCTGTGCGGCCGGGAGTTCGTGTGCGGGTCCGGGCTTACGGCCGAACGGCCGAGCGGCCGAGCGAGTCGGAGGTGACCGGCATGACCCGGGTGGGTCCCGCCGTGTCCGCCCCCTTATGGGAGGAGCTCTTCATGAGCACCGGTACGGCCATCGCTGCCGACCCGTACGTGGTCAGCTGTACCCTCGCCCCTCGCTACGAAGCCGTCAGATCGGCCCGCGACTTCGCCAGGACCACCCTGCGGAACTGGGGACTCGAGTCGCTCTTCGACGATGTCGCCCTGGTGGCCTCGGAGTTGGTGACCAATGCGCTGCGCCACGCGGTGGGTGCACCGCCGGACGGCTGCACCGGCCAGGGCATCCAGGTGCCCGCGCAACCGGGCCGGCTGCAGGCGGCGGACAGCCGCACCCCTATACGCATAAGCCTGGTGCACCGCGCCCCGCAGGTGGTGTGCGCGGTGAGCGACCCCAGCAGCCAGGGCCCGGTCGCGCGGGAGGCGGACTTCGTGGCGGAGTCCGGTCGCGGCCTGCACCTGGTCGATTCCTTCAGCAGTTCCTGGGGCTGGCACCCGCTGGCCGGCGCGGGCAAGGTCGTGTGGGCCCTGTTCGAATCAGCCCCGGCCACCGGCACCGGTCGGCACCGCTCGGCCTGATCCCCGGGAGCTGCGGCCCCGGGAAGCCGGAAGACGGCCGCAGACACAACCGGGCCGCCGTGGCGACCCTCCACGACGGCCCTCATATATCGGTGCAACGACCACTGGTGCAACAACTGCCGGTGCGAACGACTGCCGGCGCATCGCCCACCGGCGCGGCACCGCCCGGCAGGACCTCGCCGGCACAGCGCCCGACGCCCGCCCGACGCACCGGGCCCGCGCGCCGCCGCGGGCCGGCGCCCCGTCAGGTCGCCAGGTGGTCGAACTCCCCGTCTTTCGCCCCGAGGAGCAGTGCGGCTATCTCGGCACGGGTGTAGATGAGCGCGGGCCCGTCCGGGAAACGGGAGTTGCGCATGGCGACCTCGCCGCCCGGGAGGGCCGCGAACTCGACGCAGTTGCCCTGCGAGTTGCTGTGCCGGCTCTTCTGCCAGACCACCCCGTCGAGGTCCGTCGCCGCCATGCCGTTGTACGTGTCACCCATGGTCTTCTCCCAAAGCCTGGCGTTCGCCTCACTTGACGTGATGATAGCTGGCCTGCACGTGCATCAGCACGGGACAAAGCGCGTGCATTTGACTCATCAGTAGCGTCGAATCCGGGTGCATCAAGCCGGGCAAACCGGGGCAAGCCGACCCAGAGGTCCACCGGGACGATCACGGTGGGTGCGGGCGGCCCTGCGGCCCGTCGATCTTCAACCTTCGTATCGGAGCTTACGCGCAGTCACATCAGCCACTGTGAGCCGCGTCACGCACGCATCCGGCGCACGGCGTAGAGCTTTGCGCGCTTATGTCCGGGCTTGCGCCGTCACCACCAACCCCTCACGGGAGTCGACTGCAGTCCGGACCCCGGAATGTCCTACGATCTCCGCCATGAGCACCGCAGCCATCCCGGGCGCGCCACTGCCCGTCCGTACGCCAGGCTCCCGTGCGCGGGGGCGCCACCGCCGTCCCGAGCGCCCCGAGGTCCCGGCCGGCTCCCCGGCCCTGCTGCTGGCCGTGCCGGCCACGGCCGGCCCGGAGGCCCGCCCGATCGTCGACGAGCTGCTCTCCATCGTGCGCGGCGAGCAGCCGGGCATCGAGATCGCCGCCGGCTACCTCGCGGACGAGGCGGAGGACGCCCCGACCGTCGCCGGCCTGCTGGCCATGGCCGCCGGCAACGGCGCGCCGCCGCCGATCGTCGTCCCGCTGCTGCCCGGCCCGCACGGCTTCCTGACGGAGCTGCACGAGGTCGCGGCGGGCGCCGGTTCCCCGGTGACCGATCCGCTGGGCCCGCACCCGCTGCTCGCCGAGGCCGTCCACGTCCGCCTCTCCGAGGCCGGTCTGGCCCGTGCCGACCGCGCCCGGCTGTTCGCCATCGCGACCTCCGCCGACGGCGTGGTGCTGACCGTGTCCGGCGGTGAGGAGGCCGCTGCCGCGGCCGGGATCACCGGCGTGCTGCTGGCCGCCCGCCTCGCGGTGCCGGTGGTGGCCGCGGCGCTGGACGTGCCCGGCTCGGTGGCCGCCGCGGTGGACCACCTGAAGGCCACGGGTTCGCAGCGTCCCGCGCTGGCTCCGCTGGTGATCGGCCCGGAGGCCGACTCGGAGCTGCTGGCGACCGCCGCCGAGGAGACCGGCTGCCCGAGCGCCGCGCCGCTGGGCGCCTACCCGGCCGTCGGCCAGCTGATCGCCTCCACGTACCTGGCCGCGCTGCCCGCGCCGGCACCGGTCGAGGAGCAGGCCGCCGAGGCCGAGGAGCCCGCGGCCGAGCAGTGAGCACGAGCGAAGGGCCCCGACCGGAGCGGTCGGGGCCCTTCGCCATGCCCCTACGCGCACACCGGGCCTGCACAGCCCTCACCGGATCCGCATGAAACGGGAGTCCGCGTCGGGCCCGCTCCTCAGACGGGCAGCCGCCGGGTGGGCGCCGCAGCGTCCGCGAGCCGGATCGAGGGGGTGCTGACGGCACGGGGCGGGCCGTCCACGGCGACGGGTGCCGCCGCCGCGTTCCACTGCGGCTTGCCGGCGCCCGGCTCCAGCCGCACGGCCTGACGCTCACCGGCCCTGCGCAGCACGATCCGGGTGGGCGGCGGGGACTGCGGGTCCAGCCAGACCTCGTTGCCGCCGAAGGAGCAGTCGAGCACCGCGATGTCGTCCGGCTCACCGTCGGGGGCGGCGCGGAAGGCCACTCCGGCCTTCCGGTAGCCCGTCAGGCGGCTCCGGCCGATCGTCACCGTCGTTCCGGCGAGCTGGTGCTTGGCGGTGGCGACGGCGTAGTCGGACTGTCCCGCGGCGTCGATGAGCATGCCGTCGAAGACGGTGCCCTTGTCGCGGCCGAGGGCGTGCACGGCCACTCCCCCGGCGGCGTTGCCGTACAGCACGCCGGAGGTGTAGTCGAAGTCGTTGAGGTAGGCGCCGTGCTCGATGCCCCAGCCGCCGTTGTGGTAGGCCACGAAGCGGTCGACGGTGTGGTGGTGGCGGGCGTTCAGCCAGACGAAGATCCCGTTCTGCAGGTTGTTGTGGGCGAGGCAGCGTTCGAAGGTCCAGACGCCCTCGCTGGTCTCCGGCCACTCGTAGCCGGAGGCGCCGGCGGCGCCCTGGACGCCGACCGCCACGCAGTCGCGGGCGGTGCCGCCGGTGCCCGCCCCGAGCGAGAAGCCGGTGAGCCGGTAGCCGCGCGGGGCGGGCTCGTACACGGTGCGGGAGGCCACGCAGGACTCGTAGGCGATGTCGTCGGACGGCTCCTGCGGGGTGCGGGTGTCCGTCGGCCCGTCCCACCAGTAGGCGTCCTCCCAGGTGTCGTGGCTGATGCAGCTGCGGAAGGTGATGCCGTGGCTGGCGTGCGGGACGAAGGCGTGGCTGCCGGCGTCGCGGACGACGACGCCCTCGACGGCGGTGCCGCGGGAGGCGTCGCCGAGCATGTGGAAGTGCAGCCCGTACCGGCCGAGGACCGGCTCGGTGACCGGGGTGCCGTTCCAGGTCTCCTTGCCCGCCTTGCGGGGGCCGACCCAGCGGAGGGCGGCGTGCCGGACGTCGGCCCGCCGGGAGCTGGTCAGGTGGACGTGGGTACGACCGCGGGGGGTGCCCTCGATCCGCACGCTGCGGGTCAGGTTGAGCACCTCGGCGCCCGCGGTGACGCCGCCGCCGACCGCGACGCGCGGGTGGGCGTGCGCCAGGGGTGCGGTCAGCGTGACGGTGCGGCCGTCGATCCGTCTGATCGTGCACAGATCGTACCGGGTGGAGAAGTCGCCCTCGTCGGGGGGTCCGGTCGGGGTGACGGCGAGCTCGTCGCCGGGCTGCCAGCCGGTCGGCGGCTCGGCCAGCTGCAGCTCGGTGGCGCCGGCCTTCAGCGCGGCCGCGGCGCGCACCCACGCGGTCTTGGCGGCGCCGTCCAGTCGCAGGTAGCCGGAGCCGGTGACCCAGAGGCCGGTGTCCCCCTCCACCATCGTCATGCCGCCGCCCCGGAAGGACCGTTCGTCCGCAGAGGGAAATCTCAGGGCATGCACGGAGCCGTCCGCGGGAGCCAGCACCAGGGTGCCGCGCACCTCGACACTGCCCGCCGAGGCCAGCGCGACGCTGCGCCCGGGGGCGAAGACCAGCGAGCCCCCCGGCTCCACGAGCAGCGAGCCGACCGCGGCATCCGCGTCCAGCAGCACCCGGTCGGAGATCCGCACGGCGCTCTTCGGGCCGGGTACGGCGCCGCCCCAGCCGGCCGCGTCCGACCAGCGGCGGCCCGTCAGATCGACCGGGGAGGGCGAGGGCTCGGCCGGGGCCGGGGCGGCATGCGTGTGCCCGGCAGAAGCCCCTGCAGGGCCCGCGGAGGGTGCCGCGGAGGCCGGCGGCGGGGCGGACGGGGCGGCGAGCGCCCGGCGGGCCAACTCCCCGCCGCCGACCGCCGCGGCGGCGACCGGTGCGGCGATCCAGCCGAGCAGTCGGCGGCGCCCGGGGCGGCGGTGCGAGCCCACCCGCCGCGGCGCCCCCTCGGGCATCCCGTCACCGTGCTCCATGATCGGCCCACCCCTCCCCCCGGGGCCCTGCCCGGGCCCGACGCCTGAAGCATAAACAAGCCCGTTTCAGCCCAAGAGTTTTGCGCAAAAGCGGCCGAAGTCGATCACAATCACACCGAAGAATCGATCATGAATTCATTCAAGATCGACTGTGATCGGCATCACACATGTTTGCGGTTTGAACTTAACTCTGTCTAATGTCCTCCCACGTTCGTGGTCACACGGACCCAGTTGGCCCGAACGCCGAGTCCTGCCGGCGGTCCGACTGGCAATGCGAAACGCACTTCGGCAGGGGCGGGGGAACCAGGTAAGTCGCCCGGGAACGGCCATGCGCCGTTCCTCGGCTTGGGGTGAAGCCGCGCGCGCGGAAACAGCGGAAAGACCGCTGCCTCCGCGCGGGCGGCCGGGCAACTCCAGCCCGAATCCGACAGCTCACCTCGCAGGCGTGGGAGAGGAACGCTCCTTCATGCTGTCCATCAACTCCAAGCGCGGCCGCCGCATTCTCGCCACCACCGGCGTCGTCGGCATCGGTCTGTCGATCCCGTCCCTCGCCGCCGGCACCGCCTCCGCCGCCACGGTCGCCACCTGGGACAAGGTCGCCCAGTGCGAGAGCACCGGCAACTGGCACATCAACACCGGCAACGGCTTCTACGGTGGCCTCCAGTTCACCAACAGCACCTGGTCCTCCTTCGGTGGCGGCGCCTACGCCGCCCGCGCCGACCTCGCCACCAAGGACCAGCAGATCGCCATCGCCGAGAAGGTCCTGGCCGTCCAGGGCCCCGGCGCCTGGCCCGTCTGCTCGGTCAAGGCCGGTCTGACCAAGGGCGGCCCGGCCCCGGAGATCAACCCCGGCGGCTCGTCCTCCACCACCACCGCCTCGACCGGCAGCAGCACGGCCGCCAAGCCGGCCGCGCCGAGCACCGGCTCCACCACCGCGAGCAGCGGCTCCACCGCCTCCGCCGGCACCTCCCAGGACGGCAAGGCCTGGCAGGGCAAGAAGTCCTGGCAGCAGAACCGCTGGAACCACGGCGGCACCTACACCGTCCGGGCCGGCGACTGGCTGTCGACCATCGCCGAGCGCAACCACGTCCAGGGCGGCTGGCAGAAGCTCTACGAGCTCAACAAGTCGGTCCTGAAGCAGGGTCCGCACTCCATCTACCCGGGCCAGAAGCTGTCGCTCGGCACCGCCGCCACCGCCCAGGCCGCCCAGGCCGCCCCGGCCAAGGCGCAGGCTGCCCCGGCCACCGCGGTCAAGGCGAGCACCACCACCACGGCCGCGAAGGCCGCCACCGGCTCCAAGGCCGCCGCGGTCAACTTCGCGCTCTCCAAGGTGGGCCAGGCCTACATCTACGGCGGCACCGGCAACGGCGGCTGGGACTGCTCCGGCCTCACCCAGGCCGCGCTGCGCGCCGCGGGCATCTCCGTCCCGCGCGTCGCCGCCGACCAGGCCGACTACTCGACCCGCGTCTCGCTGGACAACCTGCAGCCGGGCGACCTGCTGTTCTGGTCCAACAACGGCGCCAACTCGGGCGTGCACCACGTCGCCATGTACATCGGCGACGGCAAGTACGTCGAGGCGGCCAACCCGCGCGCCGGTGTGCGCGTCCAGACCATCGCCAACTGGGCGCCGGACTTCGCCGGCCGGGTCTGATCCACCCCGCCCCGGCGTCCCGTACGCCGGGGCCAGGCGCCCGAAGCCGTAACCGGGTCCCACGGCCCGGGCGCCCCTCTCCCGACCGATGCCCCGGAGCAGCCTTCCGCCGCTCCGGGGCTTCGGCCTGCCCGCCTCTTCCCGCTTTCCCGCCCGGATAGGCTGACGCTCCCCCGGAGTTGAGGAGCCGCCATGGCAGCGAAGGTCACCGTCACACTGGACGCCGATCTGGCGATCGAGGTCATGCTGGCCGCCGGAGCGGGCAACCCGCAGGACGCGGTCGAGCTCGTCGTCCGCGACTACCTGGCCCGCAGCCGGCGCACCGAGGCCCGCACCGGCGACGCCGCCGACGCCGAACGCACCGCCCGCCCGCACCGCACCGTCGAAGAGGGCTGAGGGATCGCCTGACGGCCCCGGAGGCAGCCACCAGGGGCACTGAGGGCACCTCCCAGCGCCCCTGGTGGCTGCCCGCGCCCCAGTGGCTGCCACAAGGCCCCCCAGAGACGGCTGCGGCCCCGGAGAGAGGGCTCTCCGGGGCCGTACGGGTGTGCCGCTGCCCGGTGGGGCTCGACGGGGGGTCAGCGCACGCTGGCGCCGGTGGAGCCGCGCATCACGAGCTCCGGCTGGAACATGAACTCCGCGCGCTGCGCGGGGTTTCCGCCGACCTCCTCGAGGAGGGCGTCGACGGCGGCGGTGGCCATGGCCTCCACCGGCTGGCGGATGGTGGTCAGCGGCGGCTCGGTGAACGCTATCAGCGGCGAGTCGTCGAACCCGACCACCGAGACGTCCTGCGGCACGGACAGTCCGCGCTGCCGGGCCGCGCGGATCGCGCCGAGCGCCATCATGTCGCTGCCGCAGACGATCGCGGTGCAGCCCTTGTCGAGCAGCACACCGGCCGCGGCGTGCCCGCCCTCCACGCTGAACAGCGTGTGGTGGACCCAGCCGTCGGCCTCCTCCTCGGTCAGCCCGAGGAGTTCCTGCACGGCCGCCCGGAAGCCCTCGACCTTCCGGAGCACCGGCACGAAGCGCCGCTGCCCGATCGCGAGGCCGATCTTCGTGTGGCCGAGCTCGACCAGGTGCTGGACGGCCATCCACATCGCCGCCCGGTCGTCCGGCGAGATGAACGGCGCGGCGATCCGCTCGCTGTAGCCGTTGATCATCACGAACGGCACCTGGCGGCCGATCAGCTTGTTGTACCGCTCGTGGTCGGCCGTGGTGTCGGCGTGCAGACCGGAAACGAAGACGATGCCGGCCACCCCCCGCTCCACCAGCAGCTCCACGAGTTCGTCCTCGGTGGAGCCACCGGGGGTCTGGGTGCACAGGACCGGCGTGTAGCCGTGCCGGCTGAGCACCTGCTCGATCACCTGCGCGAGCGCCGGGAAGATCGGGTTGTTGAGCTCCGGGATGATCAGACCGATCAGACCCGCGCTGCGCTGCCGCAGCCGGGTGGGCCTCTCGTACCCGAGTACGTCGAGGGCGGCCAGTACGGTCTGGCGGGTGGTCGCGGAGACGCCCGCCTTGCCGTTGAGTACGCGGCTGACGGTGGCTTCACTGACCCCCGCCTGCGCCGCGATGTCCGAGAGTCGCGCCGTAGTCACGATCCCAGAGCCTATTGCAACCATCTCAGACCGCCCACCATACGGTGCTGTCCGCTGCCAGCAGAATCTCGCCGTCCGCGGCCTCGGTGTCCGCGGAGGACAGCAGGATACGTCCGGGAGCCGGGATCCGGACCGGCGCACCGGTGGTGTTGGAGGTGCAGACGAAGGAGCCCTGCGCGCTGTCCCGGCGGAAGGCCAGCACGCCCTCGGGCGCCTCCAGCCAGGTCACCTCGGTGCCGGCGCCGAGCGCGGGGTGCGCGCGGCGGACGGCCAGCGCGGAGCGGTAGAGCTCCAGGGTGGAGGTCGGGTCGCCGGTCTGGACCTCGACGCTCAGCCCGGCCCACTCGGCGGGCTGCGGCAGCCAGCTCGGGCCGCCGGCGTTGGGGCCGAAGCCGTACGGGGCCTCGGTGCCGGACCACGGGATCGGCACCCGGCAGCCGTCGCGGAAGCCGTCCTGGCCGGAGGCCCGGAAGAAGGACGGGTCCTGGCGGACCTCGTCCGGCAGGTCGGTGACGTCCGGCAGGCCGAGCTCCTCGCCCTGGTAGACGTAGGCGGAGCCGGGCAGCGCCAGCATCAGCAGGCTGGCGGCGCGGGCGCGGCGCAGGCCGAGCTCGCGGTCGCCGGCGGTGCGGATCTGGGTGCCCTGGCCCGGCTCGTTGGCGAAGCGGGTGGCGTGCCGGGTGACGTCGTGGTTGGAGAGCACCCAGGTGGTGGGGGCGTCGACCGGGCGCATCGAGTCGAGCGAGACGTCGATGACCCCGCGCAGCTCGGCGGCGTCCCAGGAGGTGCCCAGGTACTGGAAGTTGAAGGCCTGGTGCAGCTCGTCGGGGCGGACGTAGTTGGCGGTGCGCTGGACGGTCGGGGTCCAGGCCTCGGCGACGCCGATCCGCTCGCCCGGGTACTCGTCGAGGATCTTGCGCCAGTCGCGGTAGATCTCGTGGACGCCGTCCTGGTCGAAGAAGGGCATCACGTCGTTGCCGAGCAGCTTCAGCTGGTCGCCGGCGCCGATGTCGGGCAGGCCGGCCTGCTTGACCATGCCGTGCGCGACGTCGATCCGGAAGCCGTCGACGCCCATGTCCAGCCAGAAGCGCAGGATCGAGCGGAACTCGTCGGCGACGGCCCGGTTCTCCCAGTTGAAGTCGGGCTGCTCCGGGGCGAACAGGTGCAGGTACCACTCGCCGGGGGTGCCGTCCGGGTTGACGGAGCGGGTCCAGGCCGGGCCGCCGAAGATCGACTCCCAGTTGTTCGGCGGCAGCTCGCCGTTCTCGCCCTTGCCGGGGCGGAAGTGGTAGCGGTCGCGCAGCGGGGAGCCGGGGCCCTCGCGCAGCGCGCGCTGGAACCACTCGTGCTGGTCGGAGGAGTGGTTGGGGACGAGGTCGACGATGATCCGCAGGCCGAGCTCGTGGGCGTCGCGGATCAGGCCGTCGGCGTCCAGCAGGGTGCCGAACATCGGGTCCACCGCGCGGTAGTCGGAGACGTCGTAGCCGGCGTCGGCCTGCGGGGAGGCGTAGAACGGGGAGAGCCAGACCGCGTCGACGCCGAGGTCGCGCAGGTAGGGCAGGCGGCTGCGGATGCCCGGAAGGTCGCCCATGCCGTCGCCGTTGGAGTCGGCGAAGCTGCGCGGGTACACCTGGTAGATGACCGCGTCCCGCCACCAGCCTCTGGACGCGCCCGCACTCGCTGCGATCGGCTCGGCGGCGGGAACGGGGGCGGGCCGGGAGGCGTCGGCCAGGTTCTGGGTCATTGGTCAGTCATCCCTTGGGGAATCGCGGCGAACAGAGCGTGTTTGACGGTACGTCGGCCCGTGGGCCTCAGTGGGGGGTTCGGCCGGGCGGCGGCGGTCGGCGGACCGACCGCCGCGCCCGGGCGGCCACGTCGGCGATCAGGACTTCGCGGCACCGGCGGTCAGGCCGGTGACCAGGTGGCGCTGGACGAGGTAGAACACCAGCGCGGCGGGCAGCGCGATCAGCACCGAGGTGGTGGCCATCAGGCCCCACTGGTGGTCGTGCTCGCTGATGAAGGACTGCAGGCCCACCGCGAGCGTGTACTTGTCCGAGCTGAGCATGAAGGTCGAGGCGAACGCGACCTCGGCCCAGGCGGTGAGGAAGGAGTAGAAGGCGGCGACGGCCAGGCCCGGGCGGGCCAGCGGCAGGATGAGCCGCCAGAAGGTGCCGAACGGGGAGAGCCCGTCGACCCGGCCGGCCTCGTCGATCTCCACCGGGATGGTGTCGAAGTAGCCCTTGAGCAGCCAGGCGCAGTACGGCACGGTGGTGCCCGAGTAGACCAGGATCAGGCCGAGGTAGCTGTCCAGCAGCTGGAGGTTGGACAGGATGTAGTACATCGGCACGATCAGCACGGCGATCGGGAACATCTGGGTCACCAGCAGCGTCCACATCAGCTGCTTGTGGCCGGCGAAGCGCATCCGGGAGACGGCGTAGCCGGTGCTGGCGGCGAGCATGACGCCGACGACGGTGGTGCCGCCGGCGACGATCACCGAGTTGCCGAACCAGCTGAAGAAGTCGGTCTCGTTGAGCACCTTGGTGTAGTTCGACAGGGTCGCCTTGCCGAGGATCTCACCGGGGTGCAGGTAGTCCATGTCGTCGGGGCCCAGCGAGATGTAGGCGATGTAGACGACGGGGAAGAGCGCGATCAGGCTGGCCGTGATCAGTGCGAGGTGGCTGAGCGCGGTGGCGATCGGGCTGCGCTGCTCGCGGCTGCGGACCTTCGCCGGCCGGGCGGCGTGGGCGGCCGAGGAGCGGGCGGCCGGTCGTTCGGTGGTGGTGGTCATCGGGTACCTGCCTCGTGGATGTCGCTGGTCTGCTGGATGCGCGCGGCGCTCAGCCGTTCGCCTGCTCGTTGCGGGCGAGCCAACGGCGGTAGAAGCTGGTGAAGACGATCAGGAGCGAGAGCAGCAGTACGCCGTAGGTGGCGGACACCGCGTAGTCGCGGGGCATCTGACCGAAGCCGAGGCGGTAGGCCCAGGTGACCAGGATCTGGGCGTCGGGGGCGCCGTTGCCGAACAGCAGGAAGATGACGGCGAACTGGTTGAAGGTCCAGATCACGCCGAGCAGGACGACGGTGCTGCTGACGGTGCGCAGGCCCGGCAGGGTGACGTAGCGGAAGCGCTGCCACGGGGAGGCGCCGTCCATCTCGGCGGCCTCGTAGAGCTCGGCCGGGATGGACTGCAGGCCGCCGAGCAGGGAGACCATCATGAACGGGACGCCGACCCAGGTGTTGACCGCGATGGCGGCGGCCTTCTGCGCGAACGGGTCGGAGAGCCAGCCGGGCTCGGGCAGGCCGACGGAGCCGAGGACGGCGTTGATCGCGCCGCCGTCGGCGAGCATCAGGCGCCAGGAGAAGACCGTGACGAAGGTCGGCACGGCCCAGGGCAGGATCAGCAGCATGCGGTAGAGGCCGCGGCCGCGGAGCTTCTGGTTGAGCAGCAGGGCGAGGGTGAGGCCGATGGTGTAGTGCAGGAGGACGCAGATGGCCGTCCAGGCGATCGTCCACACGAAGTGCGACCAGAAGC
Source organism: Kitasatospora dryopteridis (assembly GCF_050749075.1). NCBI lineage: Bacteria > Bacillati > Actinomycetota > Actinomycetes > Kitasatosporales > Streptomycetaceae > Kitasatospora > Kitasatospora dryopteridis. Next base: position 1,723,133 of record NZ_CP192749.1, read on the forward strand.
GGTCGTACGAGCCCGGACCCCACAGCACGTCGGCGTAGTTGTGCAGGCCGACGAACTTGAAGCTGTCCGGGATGTGGTTGACGCCGATCTGGCGGCCGGTGTTGAGGCTGGTGGCGTCGGTGAGCGTCAGGTAGACGCCGCGCACGAGCGGGTAGCCGACCAGCACGCCGAGCACGATCACGACCGGCGCGATCATGGCGTAGGCGTACCAGTACTTGCTGTACGAGAGCTTGAGGCGCTGCACGAGGCCCGGACGCGGTTCGCGGCCGCGGCTGCTCTTACCGGGAGCGCCCTGCACGGCGACTGCCATTGTTGACACCTTTTCGGGAGGTCCGCCGCCTCGCGTCGGCGACTGGGTCTTCGTACGGGGGCGGCCGTGGTCTTACTTGGCGAAGCCGGGGAGGAGCTTCGCGTAGTCGACGGCGGTGGCGTCGAGGCCGGCCTTGGTGTCGGCCTGGCCCTGGACGATCTTGCCGAGGTTGGTGCCGATCGAGCCGAACAGCGAGGAGTACTCGGGCAGCTCGGGCCGCGGCTGGGCGGAGCTCAGGATGGCCTGGTAGCCCGCGATGCCCAGGTTGGCCTTGACCTCGGTGGTGAAGGCGTCACCGCGGGTCGGCAGGGTGGAGTTCTTCAGCGCGAGGGTGGTCTGGCTCTCGGCCGAGGTCAGGAACGCGGCGAGCTTCTCGGCAGCGGCCTTGTGGGCGGCGTCGGAGCCGGCGTAGACGGAGACGTTGTGGCCGCCGGTCGGGGCGCCGGCCTTGCCGGTGGAGCCGGCCGGGACGGGGGCGATGCCCAGGTTGGCCTTGTTGCTGAACGCCGCACCCTTGTAGATGTTGGTGATCTCCCAGGGACCCTGGATGATCATCGCGACCTTGCCGGTGTTGAAGGCGTCCATCATGTGGGCGTACGAGTCGGTGGTCACGTCGGCCTTGACGGTGCCGGGCGAGGTGAACATCGACTTGTAGGTCTCGACGGCCTTGACGGCCTCCGGCGAGTTGATGGTGATCTTCTTGCCGGGGGCGTCCACCATGTTGGTGCCCTCGCCGAACAGGAACGGCATGGCGTAGTAGCCGTCGCCGGCCCGCATGAAGAAGCCGTCCACGCCGGCCTTCTCCTTGAGCAGCGCGGCGTCGGCCTTCAGCTCGTCCCAGGTCGCGGGGGCCTTGGTGATGCCGGCCTTGGCGAACAGGTCCTTGTTGTAGAGCAGGCCGAGGGTGTCGGTGACCAGCGGGGCGCCGTAGGTCTTGCCCTCGTACTTGGCCTGCTGGATCAGGCTCGGCTGGAAGGCGGAGGCGTCGGGGAGCGCCGGGGTGCCGTCCAGCGGCTCCAGGAAGCCGGCCTTGGCGAAGGCGGAGGTCCAGCCCACCTCGGCGCGGAACGCGTCCGGCGCGCCCTTGGCGCCCATGGCGGTCTGCAGCTTGTTCTGCGCCTGGTCGAACGGCACGTTGACGAAGTTGACCTTGATGTTCGGGTTGGCGGCCTCGAACTTCTGGACGAGCGCCTGGTAGGTCGGAGCCTCGTTGGTGGCGTTGGAGGTGTCCCAGTAGGTGATGGTGACCGGACCGCCGTCGCCCTTGGCGTCCGAGCCGGAGCCGCTGCTGCCGCAGGCTGCAAGAGAAACCGCAAGGGCCGCAACGAGTGCGGAGGCCGCAATGCCACGCCGCATGAGAACTCCTAGGAAGGTGGGGGTGCCCGAATTGGTGGAGGACCGCGCATAATGGCTGTCCCGTGCCGACTGCGCCGTTGCGGCCGTCGGGCTTGGGGAGGAACGTAACAGCGCCGAAAGGCAACCTGAAAGCCCTTGCAGCAACTTTCTGCAAGGCTCGCCCGGATCGTTACATCCACGTGTCCTCCGAGTTGCCGGCCCGCGAACCCCCGCCGGCGCCGCACACCGTCGCGTTCTTCCAGGTCACGGCAGAAACGCCGACGGCCCGTACCTGCCGGGGCTTCCGGGCGGTACGGGCCGTCGTTGCGGTGCTTGCAGCAATGGCTGTCAGGCGGCCACCGCGGTCAGGCGGCCGAGAGGCGCAGCACGGTGGTCGAGCGGAACTCCTCCCCCGGGCGCAGCTCGGTCGAGGGGTAGCCGGGGTGGTGCGGCGAGTCGGGGTGGTGCTGGGTCTCCAGGGCGACGCCGGAGTAGGGGCCGTAGGGCACGCCGCGGGCGCCGGTGACGGCGCCGCGGAAGCCGTTGGCGGTGTAGACCTGGATGCCGGGCTCGGTGGTCAGCACCTCCAGGGTGCGGCCGCTCTCCGGGTCCTCCAGCAGGGCGGCACGGCTCGGGCTGCCGTCGGCCGGGCGGTCGCGCAGCACCCAGTTGTGGTCGTAGCCGCGGGCGGCCACGACCTGCGGGTGGTCCTCGGTGATGCCCTTGCCGATCGGCCGGGCGGTGGTGAAGTCGAACGGGGTGCCGGCCACCGGCTCGTACGGGCCGAGCGGGATCTGCCGGGCGTCCACCGGGGTGTAGTGGTCGGCGTCGACGGTGAGCAGGTGGCCGAGGACGTCGCCGTTGCCCTCGCCGGCGAGGTTGAAGTAGGCGTGGTTGGTCAGGTTGACCACGGTGGGCCTGTTGGTGACCGCGTGGTAGTCGATGGTCACGGCGTCGGCGGAGAGGGTGTAGGAGACGGTGACGTCCAGGGCGCCGGGGAAGCCCTGGTCGCCGTCCGGGCTGTGCAGGCGGAGCCGGACGCCGCCGGGGATCTCCTCGGCGTCCCAGACTCGGTGCGCGAAGCCGTCCGGGCCGCCGTGCAGGGTGACGCCGTTGCCGGTGGGGGCCAGCGGGTGGTCCACGCCGTCGACGGTGATCCGGCAGTCGGCGATCCGGTTGGCGTAGCGGCCGACCGTGGTGCCGTAGTGGCGGGCCGCGCCCAGGATCAGCGGAAGCTCGTCGGTGGAGAGCAGGATCTGGCCCGGGGTGCCGGAACGGTCGGGCGCGGTGAGGGAGTGCAGGGTGGCGCCGAGCGTGAGGACGGTGGCCTCGAGCGGGCCGTTGCGCAGGGTCCACTGCTCGATCGCGGCGCCGGCGCCGCTGGGCTCGAAGGGCCGTCGCCGTACCTCGGTGGCCTGTGCCGATGCCGCCATGGCGTGCTCCTCACCGAAGCGGCTCCGCGTCCGCCTCACCTCGACATCTGTTCGATTCTGAGCGATCTTGTCGCCCCGGGAGCAGCCTAGCCCGACCGGGGCCACGCACGGCGCTGCTGCGCCCTGCGTGCCCCGGTCGGCCACGGCGGCCGGGCAAGCCGCAGGTCAGTCGTCGGTGTCGGTGTCCCGGTCGGGGAGCCCGAGGGCGGCGGCCAGGCCCTCGGGGCCGGTGCCCGCCTTGCGGTGCACGGCGGCCAGCCGGCGGTGCACCAGGCTCAGCGGCAGGTCGAGGTCCTCGGCGATCCGCTGCGGCGGCAGGCCGCGGACGGCGAGTTCGGCGACCTCCCACTCGTGCTGGCTGAGGGCGTCCTTGGAGAGGGTGCGCAGCCGGTTGGGGCGCAGCCCGGAGACGGCGAGCTCGCGCCGGGCGCGGGCGGCCAGGCCGTCGGCGCCGCACTGCTGGGCGAGCTCCATGCCCTGGTAGAGGTATTCGCCGGCGTCGACCAGGCGGCCGCCGCGGCGCAGGGCCGCGCCGAGGTCGACCAGGGCGTGGGCGTGCTCGTGGCCGGCCGGGGACTGGCCGAGCACGGCGACCGCCTCCTCCAGGAGCTCGACGCCGACCGGGCCCTCGTTGACGGCGGCCTGCAGGCGCAGGGCGGCGCCGATCGCGGAGGCCGAGCCGAAGTGCCGGGCGCGCTCGACGGCGTCCTGGGCGAGCTTGCGGGCGGCGTCCTGGTCGTCGGGGGCGACGGCGAGCGCCAGGTGGCTCGCCCAGGGTGCCCAGACGGTGTTGTAGCGGCCGCGGTCGTCGAGCTGCCGGCCGGCCTCGGTGAGGACCTCGACGGCCTCGGCGCGGTCGCCGCGGGCCAGCAGCAGCTTGCCGTAGAGGGTGGGTGCGTCGGGCAGCACCATGGCGGTGGGGTGGTAGGGCGGTCCGAAGCGGTACTGCTGGGCGAGCTCCCAGGCCTCCTGGACGCGGCCGCGGGCGAGCAGGGTGTCGGCGAGGACGCCGACGATGTCCCACTGCAGCGGCAGGTCGGGGGCGATCCGCTCGGAGATCCGCAGGCCGCGGCGGAGGAAGTCCTCGGCCTCCAGCAGGAATCCGCGGCGGAACCGGACGAGCCCCATCAGGAAGTAGGCGAAGCCGCGGTGGGCGCCGCTCCAGCCGGCCACCTCGAACTCCATGATGGCGTCGGAGAAGAGCCGTTCGGCGCGGTTGAGCTCGTCGGTGTAGGTGAGGGTGAGGCCGATCAGGGCGGGCAGCTCGAAGCCCCAGGTGGTGGCCGTCCAGCCGAGTTCTCCCGGCAGCCGGCCGCCGACCAGGGCCCGGTCGGCGAGCTCGACGGCGCCGACGGCGGACTCCCCGCGGAGGGTGAGGTCCCAGGCGCGCATGGCGAGCACGGCCCGCTCGGCGCTGTCCCGGCCGGTGAGCGAGTCGGAGAGCTCCTGCAGGCGGCGCGAGCGGCCGAGGGCGTCCTCCTCGTCGCGCCGGAAGGCGGCCCACATGAAGTGGGCGGCCTGCAGGCGCAGCCGGCCGGGCCCGGGCGGGGTGCGGTCGGCCTCCTCCTGGCAGAGCGCGGCGGCGCGGGTCAGCTCGCCCGCGTGGGCGAGCGCCTCGGAGAGCCGGAAGGTGGCGTCGACCCTCAGCTCCGGGCGCAGGCCGCTCTCCGGTTCGAGGGCGAGGCTGAGCTGGTTGACGGTGGCGGCCGGGTCGGTGAGCAGGGCGGAGCAGCCGAGCTCGTAGATCACCTCGGCGCGGATGTCCTCGTCCGGCGGCTCGTTGAGGGCGCGCTCCAGGCAGCGCTTGGCGGCGTCGGGTGCGCCGATCGCGAGGTGTTCCTGGGCGGCCTTGCGGAGTTTGCGGACGATCGCGTCGTCGCCCTCGCAGTGCACCTCCAGCAGGTGGCGGGAGGCGGCGAGCATCGATCCGCCCGCGTTCTCGATGGCGGCGGCCGCGATGCCGTGCATGGCGGTCTTGGTGCCGGCGGGCATGGTGAGGTAGATCGAGGTGCCGATCAGCGGGTGGACGAACTCCAGGCGCCCGTTGGGCTGGCTGGTGAGGACGCGCTGGCGGCGCAGCTGGCGCACCGACTCCTCGGCCTGCTCGGGGCCCTGGGCGGAGATGGTGGCGGCGAGGCTCTGCCGGATGTCGGTGCCGAGCAGCGCGGCGGCCCAGGCGAACCGCAGGGTGGTCGGGCCGAGCTTGTCGAGCCAGTGCTGGAGGGTCTCGCCGCGGGCGGCGGCGGCGAGGTCGTGCAGTTTGCGGGCGTTCTCCTCGCTGGGCTCCAGGGCCTGGTCGCGGACCTCCCTGAGCAGCGAGACGACCTCGTACGGGGTGCCGCCGGTGACGGCCCAGACCTGGCGGCAGAAGGCGTCCTCGGCGTCGCCGCCGAGGTCGGCGCGGACGAGGTCGGCGACCGTGTCGGGGGTGAGGCGGCGCAGTTCGTGGCGGTGGTGGGCGATGGACTCGATCTGGTGGCGCAGCCCCTGGGCCTTGTGGTCGAACTCGTCGCGGAAGGCGAGGACGAGGAGCACGGGCAGTTCGCGGGAGCGGACGGCGAAGGCGGCGAGCCAGTTGAGCGACTCCTGGTCGGCCCAGTGCAGGTCGTCGACGACCATGACCAACGGGGCGCGGCGCGGGGCGAGTTGGGTGAAGACGAAGTCGAGGCCGTCGCGGACGCCCTGCGGGTCGAGCGGCTCGAGCTCGTCGGAGGGCGGGACGAGGCCGATGGCGGGGCCGACGATGCCGTACCAGTTGCCGAAGACCTCCTCCTTCTCGCCCTCGGGGAGGGCGCCGAGGACGGGCTGGAGCAGCTGGCGCAGGACGCGGAACGGCTCGTTGCGCTGGCGCTCGCCGCCGCGGGCGAAGAGCACGGTGCACTCGGGCTGGAGCTTGGCGAGCCGGCGGACGCGGTGCAGCAGGGAGGTCTTGCCCATGCCGCCGGGGCCGGAGTAGAGCAGCACCTCGCCGATCTCGGTGCCGCCGGCGGCGAACTTGCGGCACAGCCGGGCGACCGCCTCGTCGGCGGCGCGCAGCTCGGCGTCGCGCTCGCGCAGGGTCTCCTCGGTCGGCGGGGTGCCGTGCTCCTGTCCGACCGGGCCGTTCTGATCTGCCGCCACCGCCGTGACCTCCGCCTCTTCCGATCCTCGTTCCGTTCACGACCCTAGCGCCGCGTGCGCCCGCGCGGGCGGCATTCGTGCAGGCAGCGGTGGCGGCCCATGGTTGAGCCACGACACGAGGGGCAAATGCCCTGGTGCGCACGCCATCTGATGATCCGATCGGGTAATCTGCCGGGCCGGACGGCGCAGTCGATCTTCGTTACGTCCCAGTACCAGCAGCAGCATCGAGGCACCGTACGACGCTCACGCACCGCACCACACCCGAGAGTTACCGCGCTGGGAGCACCATGTCCGACGACAGCTCGCTCGACTTCCCGTTCCCCCATCGGCGCAGCCGGCACCACGCCCACGCGGCCGCCCGGCACCGCTCCTGGCTCGACCGCCACCGCGCACTGGCGGACGTCGCCGACGCCACCGCCTACGGCCACTGGGAGGTGGCCGAGCTCGCGGCGCTCAGCCATCCCGCCGTCGGGCCGGACGAACTCGCTCTCGCCGCCGACATGCTGGGCTTCTTCTTCCTCTTCGACGACCAGTTCGACAGCGAGCTGGGGCGCCGGCCGGCCGAGGTCGCCAGGATCTGCGACCGGCTGACCGACATCCTGCACGGCACGCTGCCCGACGGCTCCTCGGACGTCGAACGGGCCTTCGCCGACCTCTGGAGACGGTCGACCGCCGGCATGCCGGGACGCTGGCGGGCACGCGCCGCCGCCAACTGGGAGTGGTACTTCGCCAGCCATCCGGCCGAGGCGGCCGGCCGCCGCTCCGCCCGCATCCCGGACCGCGACGGCTATCTGACGCTCCGTCGGGGCACGGCAGCCATGGAGACCATCTTCGACATGCTGGAACGCCTCGGCGGCTTCACCGTGCCGCAGAGCACCTTCCACCACCCGGTGCTCCGCCGGCTCCGCCAAGTGGCCGCCGACATCCCCTCGTTCAGCAATGACGTCCGCTCCTACCCGCTGGAGGCGCCCCGCGGGGACGTGTACAACCTGGTGATGATCGTCCAGCGCGAGCGCGCCTGCCCGCCGGAGGAGGCCTGTGCGGTCGTCCTCGCCGAGGCACAGCTGATGGTCGAGGACTACGCCCGGCTGCTCGCCGAACTCCCCTGCGCGTTCCGCGAACTGGAACTGGACGAGGAACAGCGCGGCATCGCACAGCGCTACGCCGACGGCATCACCGCCTGGCTGGCGGGCTATCTGCACTGGGAACGCCGGACGGGCCGCTACCGCACCGGGTGACCGGTGATGCACCCACCGTAGCGGAACGATCGCCCCGCGACCAGAGCCACCGGCACACCCGTACGGGCTGCTCAGCGCACACTGCGGGCCCGGGCGGCGCGGACGGCCTCGTCGATCCGCTCCGGGGAGATCCGCACCCCCGAGGCGATCCGCCCGCCGACCGCCCCCAGCGCCTCCGCCGCGCTCCTGGCCCAGAGGTGTTCGATGAGCACCAGCACCGCGACGCTGCCCGGCTCCAGCAGCCGGGCGGCCTCCTCGGCATCGGCCGGGCCGATCAGCGGCAGCTGGTCGCCGCCGGCGGCGACCACCCCGCCCAGGTGCTCGACCTCGCCGACCTCCGCGTAGTCCACGGCGCCGTCGGCGCGCCGGGTGACCACCAGGGAGTCGATCACCCGGATGTCCCCGGCCGTCCGCAGCGCACCGAGCGCGCGGGCGGCCTCGGCGGTGATGACCTCGTACGGGAACGTCAGGACGATCAGTTCGGCCGGCCCCATCCAGGGCACTCCTTCCGTCGGCGGTTCCCCGCGGTCAGCCCCCGGAAGCGGATCAAAGCACAGCCCGCGCCGCGCACCGGGGAGGCGGGGCGCGGACGGCGCACGGCCGCTGGCGGGCGGCCGGGCCGCATGGTCTCTGGAAAGCACGGCACCGTGCCGTGGAACCGGGACGAAGGAGCCCCACAGATGACGATCCCCGCCGCCAAGCTGTCCAACCCCGCCGTGCGCGCCCTGGTCACCGCGATCAACGGCGGCGACCCGAACGCGTTCTTCGCCGTGCTCACACCGGACGCCACCATGTCCGACGACGGCTCCGACCGCCCGCTGGCGGCCTGGGCTGACCGCGAGATCTTCTCCTCGCGGGGCCACATGGAGGTCCAGACCGAGAAGGAGGGAGGGCTCGCCCTGATCGCCAACTACCGCAACGACACCTGGGGCGAGATGCGCACCGCCTGGCGCTTCACCGTGGACGGCGACCGGATCAGCCGCTTCGAGACCGGACAGGCATAGCGCCCCGACCGGGTTGGTGAAGCGCTTCGACACTGGGTCTGGACACAGTCCATCTGCCTCTCTAAGCTCTCCGGGCAGGACAGCATCGAGCCGCACAGCAGACATTGTCGAAGCGCTTCACCAGGGCGCCCGGCAGTGTCGCGAGATGGAGCACCAGATGGTCACGCTCGCCCAGGTCGCCCGGCACGCCGGGGTGTCCCCGAGCACGGTCTCGTACGTCATCAGCGGCAAGCGGTCCATCTCGCAGGACACCCGGCTGCGGGTGGAGCGCAGCATCGCCGAGCTCGGCTACCACCCGCACGCGGGGGCCCGGGCGCTGGCGAGCAACCGCTCCAACGTGATCGCGCTGATGATCCCGCTGCGCACCGACATGTTCGTACCGGTGATGATGGAGATCGCGATCGCCATCACCACCACGGCCCGCCGCTACGGCCACGACGTCCTGCTGCTCACCAGCGAGGAGGGCCCGTCCGCGGTGAAGCGCATCGCCGCCAGCGGACTGGCCGACGCGATGATCCTCATGGACGTCGAACTGGAGGACGAGCGCATCCCGCTGCTCCGGCAGACCGGGGCCGCCGCCGCACTGATCGGGCTGCCCGCCGACCCGGCCGGGCTCACCTGCGTCGACCTCGACTTCGAGGCCACCGGTGCACTGGCCGCCGACCACCTGGCCGACCTGGGCCACCGCGAGGTGGCGCTGATCGGCGCCGCCGAGTCCGTCTACCGGCGGCACACCGGCTTCGCCGAGCGCACCCTCGCAGGCTTCCGGCAGCAGGCCGCCGCCCGCGGCCTGAGCCACCTGCACCGCCCGTGCGGGGCCGGCCACGAGGCCGCCAGCGGCACGATCTCCCGCATCCTCCAGGAGCGGCCGCACACCACCGGATTCGTGGTGCAGAACGAGGCCGCGCTGCCGCACCTGCTCGGCCAGCTCCGCCAGTCCGGGCGGGCCGTGCCGGAGGACGTCTCCGTCGTGGCGATCTGCCCCGACGAGGTGGCCCTGCACTCGGCCCCGCAGCTCACCTCGGTCTCCATCCCCGCCCAGGAGATGGGGCGCCGCGCCGTCGAACTGCTGATGGCACAGGCCGGCGGCGAGGACACCTCCGGGCTCACCCTGCTGCGTCCCACCCTCACCGTGCGGGAGTCCAGCGGCCCCGCAGCCGCCACCCCCTGACACACCGCCCGACGCACCGCCGGGGCCGCCCGCCCCGCCCGCACCACCCGCTCCACCGGGCCGCTCGCGCGCATCGCCGATCCCCGGGACACCGGGCGCACCCGCACGCGCCCGCTCCCCCACCGATCCCGCACGCCGCGGCGCAGCCGCCACCGGCGCGCCCCGCGCTGCCCGCGCGCACCCCCAGGAGCCGTCCGTGAACCACCCCCTGCCCGTCCCCCCGCCGGAGAAGCCCGAGGCCCCCGGCGTGCTCCGCGAGCGCGAGGGCGCCCTGGAGTGGCACGGCCACCTGGAAACCCTGCGGCTGGAGCCCTGGGGCCCGGACGCGATCCGGGTGCGGGCCGTGCGCGGCGGCCGGCTGCGGCACGACCTGCCGGGCGCCCTGGCCGAGCAGCCGCCGGCCGCACCGCAGGCCGTGGTGAAGACCGAGGGCGCCGTCGGACGGATCGTCAACGGCGCGATCACCGCCGAGGTCACGGACCGGGGCGTCGTCCGCTTCCTGCGCGCCGACGGCAGCGAACTGCTCTCCGAGCAGCCCGCGCACTTCTGGTGGCCCGGCGCCCGGCTGTACACCCCGACCGGCAACGGCTACCACCGGCTGGAGCAGCGCTTCGCCGCCTACGACGGGGAGAAGCTCTTCGGACTCGGCCAGCACCGGCACGGGCTGCTCGACCAGAAGGGCGCCACGATCGACCTGGTGCAGCGCAACGCCGAGGTGTCCGTCCCGGTGCTGCTCTCCGACCGCGGCTACCTGCTGCTGTGGAACAACCCGGCGATCGGCCGGGTCGAACTGGCCGTCAACGGCACCCGCTGGGTCGCCGACAGCGCCCGGCAGTTCGACTACTGGATCACCGCCGGCCGACCCGCGCAGACCCTCGCCCGGTACGCCGACGCCACCGGCCACTCCCCCGAACTCCCCGAGTGGGCCACCGGTTTCTGGCAGTGCAAGCTGCGCTACCGCACCCAGGACGAACTGCTCGCCGTCGCCCGCGAGCACCGGCGCCGGGGCCTGCCGCTGTCCGTCATCGTCAACGACTTCTTCCACTGGACCCACCTCGGCGAGTGGAAGCTCGACCCCGCCGAGTGGCCCGACCCGGCCGCCATGGTCCGCGAACTGGACGACATGGGCGTGCGGCTGATGGTCTCCGTCTGGCCCTCCGTCAGCCCGCTCAGCGAGAACCACGCCGAGATGGAGCGCCGCGGCCTGCTCATCGGCACCGAGTACGGCCCGATGGCGCACGCCGAATGGCCGGACAAGGGCGTCGACTCCACCGTCCAGGTCGCCTTCTACGACGCCACCAACCCGGAGGCCCGGGAGTTCCTGTGGGAGCGGATCTCGCAGAACTACCTCGCCCACGGCATCAAGGTCTGGTGGCTGGACGCCTGCGAACCGGAGATCAACCCCGGCCACCAGGCCAACCTGCGCTACCACGCCGGCCCCGGCCTCGAGGTCGGCAACATGTACCCGCGGGAGAACGCCCGCGCCTTCCACGAGGGCATGCACGCCGCCGGCGAAACCGAGGTCGTCACCCTCAACCGCTCCTCCTGGGCCGGCGCCCAGCGCTACGGCGCCGCCCTGTGGTCCGGCGACATCGGCACCGACTTCGCCACCCTGCGCGACCAGATCAAGGCCGGCCTGCACGTCATGGTCTCCGGCATCCCCTGGTGGACGACCGACATCGGCGGCTTCCACGGCGGCGACCCGGACGACCCGGCGTACCGCGAGGTGATCGTCCGCTGGTTCCAGTACGGCGCGTTCTGCCCGCTGTTCCGGCTGCACGGCTACCGCGAGCCCTGGATGCCGCTCGGCCCGGCCATGACCGGCGGCCCCAACGAGGTCTGGTCGTACGGCGAGGAGGCGTACGAGATCTTCAGCCGGTACCTGCACCTGCGCGAGCGGCTCCGCCCGTACATCCAGGAGCAGATGCGGCACACCGCGGAGACCGGCGTACCGCCGATGCGGCCGCTGTTCGTGGAGTTCCCCGACGACCCGGCCGCCTGGGAGACCGGCGACCAGTTCCTGCTCGGCCCCGACCTGCTGGTCGCGCCGGTCGTCGAGGCCGGCGCACGCGAACGCACCGTCCGGCTGCCGGAGGGCGCCACCTGGCGGTGCGCCTGGACGGGCGAGGAACACCCCGGCGGCACCACGGTGACCGCCGACGCCCCGCTCGACCGCATCCCGCTCTACCTGCGCGACGGCGCCGAACTGCCGATCTGACCGGGCACCACACCACTCCGTGGCAAGGAGGCCACCATGCACCCGAGCACCATGCACCCGAGCACCACCACGCACCCCACCGCCGCACTCAACCGCGGCCGCACCCAGCCCGCCGGACGGCTCGCCCCGCACCGGCAGCAGCCGCCCGCACCGCAGACCCGGCGGCCGGCGGCCGGACTTCTCGCCCCCGAGGAGCACCAACTGCTGCTGCTCCTCGCCGAGGGCCTCCCCCTGGACGCCGTGGCCCGCAGGCTCTCCACGTCCAGCCGCACCCTGCGGCGCCGCATCCGCGTCCTCTGCGACCGCATCGGCGTCCGCACCCCCCTCCAGGCCGCCGTCTGGGCGGCCCGCCGCGGCCTGATCTGAACCCCGTGCCCCGGGCGATCCGCTCAAATCAGGCAGCCCGTGAGGAGAGTTGCTGTGCCGCTGACCGACATGCCGTACGAGGAGTTGCTGCGATACCGGCCGGAGGTGGCCGGGCCGGAGGGGCTGGAGGTGTTCTGGGAGGGCACGCTGGCCGCGGCCAGGGCGGTGGGCGGCGGGAGTGCGGTGACGCCGGTGGAAGGGTGCCTGCTGCGCAGTGCCGAGGTGTACGACGTGCGGTTCCCGGGGTTCGGCGGCGAGCCGGTCGCCGGCTGGCTGCTGGTGCCGCGGGGTGCCCGGGGTCCGCTGCCCGCCGTGGTCGAGTACCTCGGATACAGCCAGGGCCGGGGTCTGCCGCTGGAGCGGCTGCTGTACGTCTCGGCGGGCTACGCGTACCTGGTGATGGACACCCGCGGGCAGGGCCACGACACCCCCGACCCGCATCCGGGCGGCCCGCAGTGGGCGGCCGGCTTCATGACCCGCGGGATCGGCTCTCCGGAGGACTACTACTACCGGCGGCTGTACACGGACGCGGTGCGGGCCGTGGACTTCGTCCGCGGCCTGCCGCAGGTCGACCCGGCGCGGGTGGTGGTGGCCGGTGCCAGCCAGGGCGGCGGGCTCGCGCTGGCGGCGGCCGCACTGGCGGGGGACGCGGTGGCGGCGGCACTGGTCGACGTGCCGTTCCTGCAGCACTTCCCGCGGGCGGTGGAGACCGCCTCGGCCGGCCCGTACCCGGAGATCGCCGAGTACCTGGGCCTGCACCGCCGGGACGCCGTCGAGCAGGTCTTCGCCACCCTGGCGTACGTGGACGGGCTGCACCTGGCGCCGTGGGCGAGTGCTCCGGCACTGTTCAGTGCGGCGCTGATGGATCCGGTGTGCCCGCCGTCCACCGTGTTCGCCGCGTACCACCGGTACGGCGGTCCGGCGGACATGGAGGTGTGGCGGTTCGGCGACCATGCGGGCGGCCGGGCCTCCCAGCAGCAGCGGCAGCTGGAGTGGCTGCACGAGCGCGGCCTGGGGCCGGAGAAGTGACTTGTCGTCAGGTCACAGCGCGTCGAGGCACTGGCGGACGGCGGCCATCAGCGTCCGTGAGCGGATGTCGCCGGTCACACCCGGCTGCATGCCGTTGGTGACGTAGCCGAAGCCGATGCCGAGCTCCGGGTCGGCGAAGCCCAGCGAGCCGCCGCGCCCGGGGTGGCCGAAGCTGGCGGGCGAGGCCATCGGGGACGTCCCGCCGTGCCGGAAGAAGCCGTGCCCGAAGGTGGTGTTGACGATGAGCACCTTGTCCGGGCCGCTGACGGCCGGGCCCATCGCCTCCTTGAGCACCTCGGAGCCGAACAGGGCGGGCAGCCGCTCGCCGGGCGCCCCGCCGTGCCGGTCGGCCGCGCCGATCAGCGAGGCGTAGAAGCGGGCCACCGAGCGGGCGGTGCCGATGCCGCCCGCGCCGGGCACCTCGGCGGCCTGCACCGCCGGGTCGTTGAGGTCGACGGTGGAGCGGACGGCGCCGAAGGCCCGTGCGGTGAGCGAGGTGCGGTCCTGGTAGGCGCGGACCACGGACGCCTTGGGGCGGACCTTCATGCCGTTCGGGCCGGTGTGCGCGGCCTCCGGGGCGGGCAGGTCGACCAGCCGGCCGACCCGCGGCGCGGCGCCCGCGGGCAGGCCGATCCACAGGTCCAGGCCGAGCGGGCGGGCGATCTCCTCGGCGAGGTAGTGGCCGATGCTGCGGCCGCTGACCCGCCGGACCACCTCGCCGACCAGCCAGCCGAAGGTGAACGGGTGGTAGCCGTGCGCGGTGCCCGGCTCCCAGACGGGCGCCTGGGCGGCGACCGCGGCCGCGGCCGGCTCCCAGGTCAGCAGGTCCTCCAGGCGCAGCGGCACGTCCAGGACGGGCAGCCCGGCCTGGTGCGAGAGCAGCCAGCGCACCGGTATCCGGCCCTTGCCGGCGGCGGCGAACTCCGGCCAGTACGAGGAGACCGGGGCGTCCAGGTCGAGGGCGCCGCGCTGGACGAGGTGGAGCGCGGTGGCGGCGGTGAGGCCCTTGGTGACGGAGCGCAGGACCTGCGCTGTGTCGGCCGTCCACGGCACGGCGGGGGCGGGCCGGCCGCCGACCTCGGGCCGGGCGTCGCCGCCCCACAGGTCGACCACCTTGCGGCCGTCGGCGTAGAGCGCGAACGCCGCGCCGAGCTCGCCGTACTCGCGGAAGTTGCGGGCGAAGGCCTCGCGCACCGGCTCGAACCCGGCCGCCGTCTCGCCCCAGATGTCCACCACTGCCACGTGTCCGCCGTTCCCTCGCCTGCGCCTTCGCTTGGAACGATAGTCGGGTGGTCCCACCGGTGCCGCTGTAGTGTCCGTGACCATGACGAACCCTGCCGAGGAACTGCTCGACGTGGTGGACGACCAGGACCGGGTTATCGGCACCGCGACCCGGGCCGAGGTGTACCGGGACGGGCTCACCCACCGCTGCGTCTTCATCCTGGTCCGCGACCCGCAGGACCGGATCTTCCTGCACCGGCGCACCGACACCAAGCTGTTCGCCCCCGGCGCGTACGACTGCTTCGTCGGCGGGGTGGTCGGCACCGGGGAGACGTACGCCGAGGCGGCGGTGCGCGAGGCCGAGGAGGAGCTGGGCGTGCGCGGGATCGAGCCGGTGCCGCTGTTCCGGTTCCTGTTCGAGCAGGAGGGCCTCTCCTGGTTCTGCGACATGCACGAGGCCCGTTGGGACGGCCCGGTCTCCCCGCAGGTGGAGGAGGTGGCCTGGCACGGCTGGGTGACCGAACAGGAGCTGGCCGAACGGCTCGCCGAGTGGGACTTCGTGCCGGACGGCCGCGAGGCGTACCGCCGCTACCTGGAGTGGCGCTCCTCCTGAGGGTCCCACCCGGGGTGCTCGCGGACGGCCCAGTGCCGGTCCACCAGGCCGGTGCGCATGCCGCGGCGGGCCTCCGGGTCGCGCACCGCCATCCAGACGTGCCCGGCCAGCACGACGGCCACCGCCACCGCCAGCCAGTCGTGGACGAAGGTCGCACCCGTGCGCCACACCAGCGGCGCCAGGTGCGTGAACCACATCAGCAGACCGGTGCCGAGCATCACCAGCACCGCGCCGGCGATCCACGCCGCGTACAGCTTCTGCCCGGCGTTGAACTTGCCGGCCGGCCGGTCGTACGAGCGGCGGCGCACCGCCCGCAGCCAGCGGCGGTCGGCGTCCGTGAAGCGGTTGAGCCGGGCGAGGTCGGCCCGCAGCGCACGGGAGGCGAGGCCCAGCAGCAGCGGCACCGGCAGCAGCAGCCCGCACCACTCGTGCACCAGGACGACCAGCCGGCGGCGGCCGACCAGCTCCGACAGCGGCGGGTAGTACAGCATCAGCGCGGTCGCCAGGCAGACCAGCATCAGGGCGGCGGTGCCGCGGTGCACCCAGCGCTCGGCGCGGGCGAAGCGGTGCACCCGCGCCGGGTCAGCCGGTGGGTGCATCGTCGCGTCCGTTCGAGCGGCCGACCCAGGCGTCGACGTCGTACCCGAGGCGCTCCCAGTAGCCGGGGTGGACCTTCTCGGTCACCGTGATGCCGGAGAGCCACTTGGCCGACTTGTAGAAGTACATCGGTGCGACGTACAGCCGCACCGGGCCGCCGTGCGCGTGGCCGAGCGGGCGGTCCTGCATGCGCAGGGCGACCAGCACGTCGTCGCGGCGGGCCTGGTCCAGGGTGAGGCTCTCGCCGTACGCGCCGTCGAAGCAGGTGAAGCGGACGGCGGTCGCACCGTCGCGGACGCCGGCCCGCTCCAGCAGCACGCTCAGCCGCACCCCCTCGAACGGGGTGCCCGGCACCCGCCAGCCGGTGACGCACTGGACGTCGCGGACCAGCCGGGTCTGCGGCATCGCCTGCAGGTCGGCGAGGCGGTAGGTGACCGGGCGGTCGACCAGGCCGTCGATCTTCAGCGTGTAGTCCGCGGCCGTCCGCTGCGGCACGGCCGCCACCACCGAGTAGTAGCGGAACCCGCCGCCACCCGGTACCAGGCCGCTGAGGCCCGTCGGGTCGCGGCTGGTGACCGCCTCGACGACGCGCTGCAGGTGCGGCCCGGCCGCGACACCCGCCGCGCCCAGCCCGAGCATGCCGAGCACCACCCGGCGCCCGACCGGCGATCCGGTGGATTCGTTCACACCCCGATTCGACCACCCGACGCGGCCGCGGACCAGGCCCTGCGGCCGCACGTCAGACTTTTGTCACCTTTAGACCGGCCGGCACATGGGGGGCGGCGTCGCGACGCCATGTGCCGGCCGGTCTTAGTTCGGGGCGGTTTCCGCATGATCGGGTGATCATCCGGTGACCAAGCCTGGATAGGGTGGCGCCATGGTTTCCCGTACGCCCTCGGCGGCGCCCCGGTCGGAGGATCAGCCCAGCCGTGCCGAGAAGGCGCCGCGGCGCCGGCTCAGCGTGGACGAGCGGCGGGAACAGCTGATCGCGGTCGCACTGGAGCTGTTCAGCCGGCGCCCGCCCGAGGAGGTGTCGATCGACGACATCGCCGCCGCGGCCGGCGCCTCGCGCCCGCTGGTCTACCACTACTTCCCCGGCAAGCAGGCGATCTACGAGGAGTCGCTGCGCCGCGCCGGGCAGGAACTCGCCGCCCGCTTCGAGGAGCCCGCCGAAGGCCCGCTCTCCGAGCGGCTGCTGCGGGTGATGGGCCGCTACCTCGACTTCGTCGACAGCCACGGCCCCGGCTTCGCGGCCCTGCTGCGCGGCGGCTCGGTCGCGGCCAGCCCAGGCACCAACGCGGTCATCGACGAGGTGCGGCGGGCCGCCCACGAACAGATCCTGCTGCACCTGGCGCTGCCCAAGCCCAGCCCCGGCGTGCGGCGCACGGTACGGGCCTGGATCGCCAACGCGGAGATCAGCTCGCTCGACTGGCTGGGCGACCGGGCCGTGCCCCGCGAGGAGTTGGAGCTGCAGCTGGTGCAGGAGCTGGTCGCCGCACTGGCCCTGACCGCCGCCCGCGAGCCGGACCTGGCGGTCGAGTTCGCCTCCTTCTTCGCCGACGAGCGGCCCGACGGCCCGTGCGCGGGCCTGGTCCGCGACCTGGCCGGCCTCCTCGCCGTCGACGGCATAGCCGACGCCCTGGGCCGCCTCGCCTCCGGCTGAAACCCTCCCCAGGGCGGTCGTTCAGGGGTGTGGGGAGCTGCGCCGCTTACGGGGTTGCCTGTTCGGCGGGGGCCGACCAGGCGAGGAGCATGTGCAGGGCGTCGTGGGAGGGGGTGCCCGGGTCGGCGGCGTAGGTGACGAGGGCCTGGTCCGGGTCGTCGGCCGTGCGCAGCGTCTCGTAGGCGAGTTCGAGGTCGCCGACCAGCGGGTGGTGGAACCGCTTGGTGCCCGAGGTCTTGTCCTGGACGGGGTGTTCGGCCCACCAGCGGCGGAAGTCCTGGCTCTTGACCGACAGTTCCCCGATCAGGCTCGCCAGCAGCGGGTCGTCGGGGCGCTGTCCGGCCTGCAGGTGCAGATAGGCGACGTTCTCGCGGGCGCAGGAGGTCCAGTCCGCGTACAGCGTGCGGGCCGCCGGGTCGAGGAAGGTGATCCGGGCGACGTTCCGCTCGGCCGGGTCGAGGAGGGAGTAGTCGCCGAGCAGGGCGCAGGCCGCCGCGTTCCACGCCAGGACGTCCATCCGGCGGCCCATGACGAAGGCGGGCACGTCGTGGAGTTCGTCGAGCAGCCGCTGCAGCATCGGCCGTACCTTCTGCGGGCGGGGCGGCTGCGGGCGGGCGGACCTGGCGGTGCGCCGCGGCCGGGCCAGCTGGTGCAGGTGCCGGGTCTCGTCCTCGGTGAGGCGCAGCGCGCGGGCCAGCGAGTCGAGCACCGCCTCCGAGGGGTTGGCGACCCGGCCCTGTTCCATCCGCGTGTAGTAGTCGACGCTGACGCCGGCGAGTTGGGCGAGCTCCTCGCGGCGCAGGCCGGCCACGCGGCGGGTGCCGCCGTACTCCGGCAGGGACACGTCCTGCGGGCGCAGACGGGCGCGGCGGCTGCGCAGGAAGTCGTTGAGACTGCTCGCTGTGCTCATGTCGGCCATTGTGACCCGCTGCGGGGATGCGCTGCCTGGCCCTGCCGGTACCAGGCAGCACACCTGTCGGCCGGTCAGGCGGGCGGCCGGTACGAATCGGGGCATCGCCGCCGCGTCGGCACGGTCTGATAGAAAGTGGACCGACTTTCCACCGAGAGCGAGGGGGCTCGGCGCATGACTCTGGACGGTTTCGCGGCAGCGGAGCGGATCGCCGCCACACTGGACGTGTTGGCCGAGGCGCTGCTGGACGAACGGGCCACTCACCACCCGGTGGAGTCGCTGACGGCGGTCCGCCGGGACGGCCACTCCTCCGCCGAAGAGCTCTTCGGCCTGCGGATCTCCCCGGGCGGGCCCGGTGTGCTGACGGTCCGTGGGCTCGGCACGGTGGTGGAGGCCGGCACTGCGCGCAGCGCCGGGTCCGCCGCCGGTGCGACCGCCGCGCTGGCTGCGCGGTACGGCGCCGGAGAGGTGTGCGGCGTCCCGGTCGACGGCACCTCGGGCGACGGCGGTGCGGCCCCGGCCGCCTTCCAGCTGCCCGTGCTGCCGGAGCCCGGCGACAGCAAGCTCCGCCCGCCGTTCACCGCCCCGCTCGCCGCGCTGGCCTCGGACCGGCCCACCCGCGGGCCGGAGGAGCTGTCCACCGGGTCCGGGGTGGAGGTGCGCCTGGTCGTGCCGACCGTGTTCCACCCGCTGACCGCGCGCGGCGGCGGTGCCGCGGTGGCCGAGCACCTCGCCGAGGTCGCCGAGGAGGTCTTCGCCGGCAGCCGTGCCGCGGAGCGCCGCACCTGGTCGGTGCTGGCCGCCTCGCTGGCCGACGAGGCCGCGGCGGCCGGGGTGGTCTTCGCCGGCCTGTGCGCGCTCGACGCCGGCGGTCGCACCAGCCACGCCTCGCTGACCGTCTCCTTCCACCCGCACAGCGGCCCGGCCGACGAACTCGCCGTCCGGCTGGCCGACGCCCGGCCGCACGCCGAGGTCTGGACGGTGCTGCTGCCGGCCGGTCCCGCGGCGCTGCTGGTGGAGCCGCGCACCTCGCCGGTGCCGGCGCCGGTGGCCGCCGACGGGCAGCGCCGCTGGGCGGTCAGCTCCGTGGTGGAGGCGGTGCTCCCGCTCCCGGACGGCGCCTCCGCGCTGGTGCTGCAGCTCGGCACCGTGCAGGCGGACGACTGGGAGCTGTACACGGCCGCCTTCGCCGACGTCCTGCAGAGTGTGCAGCTCGGCTGGGACGGCGTCATGGCCGCCCCGCCGCAGGCCGCCGCCCAGCAGGCCGCCCCCGCCGCAGCCCAGGCACCGGCACCCGCACCCGCACCCGCACCCGCACCCGCACCCGCACCCGAGCCTGTCGCACCGCCCGTCCCCGTGCCGACAGTGGCGCCCGAGGCGCCGACGCTGCCGCAGGCGTCCTTCGAGCCCGTGCCCGCCGCCCCGCCGGCACCGCCGATGCCCCCGGTGCCGCCGGTTGTCCCCGCGCCCGCCGAGCCGGCTCCGGTCCTGGCCTCCGCCTCGGCTCCGGAGGGGCCCAAGGGCACGCCGGTCCGGGTGCCGCCGCCGGACTTCAACCCCTTCGCCCCGCCCGCACCGTCGAACGCGGCCGCCACGGCGGAGGCCGAGGAGGCACCCGCGGGCTCCGGCAAGGGCACCCCCGTCCGGGTGCCGCCGCCGGACTTCAACCCCTTCGCCCCGCCCGCACCGTCGAACGCGGCCCCGGCCGCCGCGCCCGCTCCGGTGGCCGCGCCGGTCGCCGCTGCGCCGGCTGCGGCTACGGCCGACCCGTTCGGCACGGTGGTGACGAACGAGCCGCAGGACCCGTTCGGCACGGTCACCTCGGCGCCGGCCGCCGCTCCGGCGGCCGTTGCGGCCCCTGCTCCGGCAGCGCCTGTCGCTCCCCCGGCCGACGAGGCCCCGGCGGGCTCCGGCAAGGGCACCCCCGTCCGCGTCCCCCCGCCGGACTTCAACCCCTTCGCCCCGCCCGCACCGTCGAACGCGGCCGCCACGGCGGAGGCCGAGGAGGCACCCGCGGGCTCCGGCAAGGGCACGCCGGTCCGCGTGCCGCCGCCGGACTTCAACCCCTTCGCCCCGCCCGCACCGTCGAACGCGGCCCCGGCCGCCGCGCCGCCGGCCCCGGAGGAGCCTCCGGCGTACAACCCGTTCGGCTGACGCACGGGAGTACCCCGCAGGGGCGCGGAGAACTGCGCGGATGCGGCCGGCCTCGACAGTCGAGGTGAGCCGCCTCCCGACTGCGCAGTTCCCGCGCCCCTTGTGGTGTCCGCACCTTCCTGTCATCGGAATGACGGATCGTCACCGCCCGGGTACGCCCGGGATGGTCCAGACCTATTGCCAGTGGCGGCCGCGGTCCCTAACCTCCTGGACAGGACCTCCGCGGCAACCCGACGGCCCGGGGACCCGGCTCCGCCGCGCCCTCGCGACCGGAGCCCTGCACCTGCACCGCCCCCACAGGTAGCGGAGCCCCGGGCCGTACGCGGTCCGGCGTGCTCCCGGACAGGAGCTCTCACCCATGCGCAGACGTCGGTTCCGCCTTCCCCTGCTCGCCGCGGGGACCCTGCTCGCCCCGTTCCTCGCGGTGGCCCTTCCGGCCACCACGGCGCACGCCGCCTCCGCCACCGCCACCTTCACCAAGGACCAGGACTGGGGCAGCGGTTACGGCGGCAGCTACACCATCGCCAACGGCACCGCGAACGCCATCAACGGCTGGACCCTCGAGTTCGACCTGCCGGCCAACAACTCGGTGGCCTCGCTGTGGAACGCGAGCTACACGGTGGCGTCCTCGCACGTCACCGTGAAGAACCCGAGCTGGCAGCCGACCATCCCGGCCGGCGGCTCGTACAACTTCGGCTTCAACATCGCCTATTCGGGTGCGTACGCGCCGCTCGCCAACTGCAAGCTGAACGGCGCCCCGTGCGGCGGCGGGGGCGTCGACACCGCGCCGCCGTCCGCCCCCGGCAACCTGACCGGGACGCTGAGCGGCAGCAACGGCGCGGCGCTGTCCTGGACGGCCTCCACCGACAACGTCGGGGTGGCCGGCTACGACGTCCTGGAGGGCACCACCAAGCGGGCCACCGTGACGGGCACCTCGGCCACGGTCACCGGGCTGTCGGCGGGCGCGCACAGCTTCATCGTGGTCGCCTTCGACGCGGCGGGCAACCGTTCCAACCCGGCCGGGCCGGTCACCGTGACCGTCCCGAACACCACCGACCCGCAGCCGCCGACCGTCCCCGGTACGCCGACGGTCACCGGCACCACGTCCAGCTCGGTGTCGCTCACCTGGGCCGCCTCCACCGACAACGTCGGCGTGGTCGCCTACGACGTCTACAACGGCGGGACGATCGCCGCGACCGTCACCGGCACCTCGGCCACCGTCGGCGGCCTGGCCGCGGACACCTCGTACACCTTCACCGTGAAGGCCCGGGACGCGGCGGGCAACGCCTCGGCCGCCTCCGGCCCGGTCACCGCCCGCACCCAGATCGGCGGCGGGGGCGGCGGCAACCTGAAGATCGGCTACTTCACCCAGTGGTCGATCTACTCCCGCGGCTACAGCGTCAAGCAGTTGGAGACCTCGGGCACCGCCGGGAAGCTCACCACGCTCAACTACGCCTTCGCCAACATCCACCCGACCACCAAGCAGTGCTTCATCACCAACAAGGCCGCCGGCAACGACTCCGACCCGAACGCGGGCGACGGCGCCGGTGACGCCTGGGCCGACTTCGGCAAGGGCTGGGACGCGGGCAACTCGGTGGCCGGCACCACCGACACCTGGGACCAGCCGCTGGCCGGCAACTTCAACCAGCTCAAGCAGCTGAAGGCCAAGCACCCCAACCTGAAGATCCAGATCTCCCTCGGCGGCTGGTCGTACAGCAAGTGGTTCTCCGACGCGGCCGCCACCGACGCCTCCCGCAAGGCGCTGGTGAGCTCCTGCATCGACATGTACATCAAGGGCAACCTGCCGGTGATCGACGGCCGCGGCGGCGCGGGCTCGGCGGCGGGCATCTTCGACGGCATCGACCTCGACTGGGAGTGGCCGAACTCGGAGGGCCACCTCGGCAACATCTACAAGCCCGCCGACAAGGCCAACTACACCCTGCTGGCACAGGAGTTCCGTCGCCAGCTGGACGCGCTCGGCACCACCACCGGCAAGCACTACACGCTGAGCGCCTTCCTGCCGGCCGACCCGGCGAAGATCTCCGCGGGCATCGACATCCCGGGCCTGTTCGGAGCGTTCGACTTCGCCACCATCCAGGGCTACGACTACCACGGCGCCTGGGAGACCACCACCAACCAGCAGTCGGCGCTCAAGCTGCCGGCCGGCGACCCGAGCCCCGCCAACCAGCGGTTCAGCTCCGAGATCGCCATCAACGCGTACGTCACGGGCGGGGCGCCGAAGAGCAAGCTGACCCTCGGCATCCCGTTCTACGGACGCGGCTGGCAGGGCGTGCCGCGCGGCACCACCAACGGCCTGTTCCAGACCTCGAGCGGCGCCGCCCCCGGCACCTACGAGGCCGGCTACGAGGACTACCACAAGCTCAAGGACATGGCCACGAGCGGCGGTTACACGATCTACCGGGACCCGGCGGCGGGCTTCGCCTACATCTACAACGGGAACGTCCTCTACACCTACGACGACCCGACGGAGATCGCCCGCAAGACCGCCTGGATCAAGGCGCAGGGGCTGGCGGGGGCCATGATCTGGTCCTTCGACGGCGACACCGCGAACGGTGAGCTCATGACCGCGGTGGACAACGGCCTGAAGTAGCCCGCGCAGGGGCGCACTTCACGCGCGGCGTGCCAGATGCACCACGTCCGGCACGCCGCGCGCCACCGCGATCTCGAGGGTGTGCACATCCTCGAACCCGGCCTCGCGCAGGGCCTGTTCGAAGGCGGCGGAGGGCTGCGCACTCCACACCGCCAGCACGCCGCCGGAGTTGAGCCGGCGGTGTGCTGCCGCGAGGCCCGCCGGGCCGTAGAGGCCGTCGTTGGCCTCGTCGACCGTCCAGTCCGGCCCGTTGTCGATGTCGAGGCAGAGTGCGTCGTACGCCGGACCGGGCCCGGCCAGGTGCGCCACCAGGTCGGTGTGCAGCACGGTCACCCGGGGATCGGCCAGCGCCCCGGCCGAGATCGCGCCGAGCGGGCCGGTGCGGTGCCAGTCGATCACCGCCTCCTCGCGCTCGGCCACCGCAACGGCACCCCAGCGCGGCTCGGCCGCCGCGTACGCCAGGGAGAACCCGACGCCGAGGCCGCCGATCAGCACCGACGGCCGCGGAGCGGCCAGCAGGTCGAGCGCGGCCTGCACGAGGAGCCGCTCGGAGCGGCCATCCGCGGTGTCCATCAGGAAGCAGCCGTTGGCGATGATCTCCAGGTGCTCGCCGCGGCGGCGCAGCACCACCTCGCCGTGGGGGCCGTCCCGGCGGTCCAGCGTCACGGCGGCGGATGCGGCGCCGTCCCTGACGGGCGGTCGGTTCATCGCTGGCACCTTCGCGGGTCGATCAGGTCGGACGCGATCGACTGTATCCGCTCACCGCGTCAGCAGGACACCGATATAGGACACCCCTGCCACCACCGCCCAGGAACCGAGCCCGAGCAGGGCGATCCGGCCCCCGGTGCGTGCCAGCGAGGGCAGGTCGACGGCGCTGCCGAGGCCGAACAGGGCTGCCGCAAGCAGGAGTTCGCGGCCGTCCTGGGCGAGGTCGAGGGCGTGCTGCGGCAGCAGGCCGGTGGAGCGCAGCCCGACCGCCAGCAGGAAGCCCAGCACGAACAGCGGCACCGGCACCGGGCGGCGGGCGGCGCCGGTGCCCGCCGCGGCAGAGGCAGCCGCCCGCCCGTCCGCCCGGCCCGGCCGGACCCGGCGGGCGAGCGTGAACGCCACTCCGGCGACCAGCGGCGCGAGGAGCAGCACCCGCATGAGCTTGACCACCACCGCCTCGCGCAGCGCCACCGGCCCCGCGGTCTGGGCGGTGGCGACCACCTGCCCGACATCGTGCACGCTCGCCCCGATCCAGCGGCCGAAGCCGGGCGCGTCCAGCCCGAGCGGGTGGTGGAGCAGGGGCAGGACGGCGATGGCGAGGGTGCCACAGAGAGTGACCAGGGCGACCGAGGCGGCGACGTCCTCCTCGTCGCTGCCGGCGGTCTCGGCGACCGCGCCGATGGCGGAGGCGCCGCAGATCGAGTAGCCGGTGGCGACCAGCAGGGGCTGGTCCCCGGGGAGGCCGAGGCGCCGGCCGAGCCACAGCGTCCCGGCGAAGGTGGCGGCGACCACGGCGAGCACCATGGCGACGGTCGCCCAGCCGAGTCCGAGCAGGTCGTCGAGGCCGAGGGCGAGGCCGAGCAGCACGATGCCGGCCCGCATCAGACGGCGGCCGGCCAGCGACAGCCCCGGGCGGGCGGGGCCGCGGACGACCGGGCGCAGCCCGGGCAGGTGGGCGGCGGCCACGCCGAGCACGACGGCGGCGGTCAGCCGCGGGACGGCGGGCAGGGCAGCATGGACGCCCCAGGCGGCGGCGGTGCCGAGGCAGGCGAGGAGCAGGCCGGGGCCGGTGCGGGGCAGCAGCGGCGGGGCGGCCGGGCGGGCCGGGAGGCGCAGGCCGAGAGCCATCGGGCTCACACCCCGTCGGCGGACGGGCGCGGGTCGACGCAGGATCCGTCGGCGGCGGAGGGCCGCGGGTCGGCGGGCAGCCGGTAGATGCGCCGGATGTTGGTGGTGAGGCGGGCGATGTCGGCGCCGTAGACGTGGACGGAGAGTGCGGTGCCGGGGCCGGGGTTGCGGACGAGGTGGATGTCGCCGGGCGGGGCGAAGGCGGCGACCGTGCCCTGCGGGTTGACGGTCTCCTCGGTGAACTCCAGGCGTGCGGTCGGGCCGTCCGGGACGAGCCGGTAGCGCAGTTCGCTCTCCGTGCCGCGGTGGACGCCGGCCACGCACCAGGCGACGTGGTCGTGGATCGGGGTCTGCTGGCCGGGGAGCCAGACCAGGGCGACGACGGAGAAGGAGCCGTCCTCCTCGGCGTGCACCAGGTGCTGGCGGTAGCGGGACGGGTCGCCCTGCTGCTGTTCGGCGGTGAGCAGGTCGTCGGGGCCGAGGTGCGGGGCGAGGCACTCGCCGACCAGGCGGGCGGTCTCGTCGGGGTGCAGACCGCGGCGGACGACGGCCCGGAGCTCGTCGATCAGCCGCTGCATCCGGGGTGTGCTGCGGCCTTCGGACGCCGTCCGGGCCGTGGGAAGGGCGGGAACGGCGGGCGGTGGCACAGGTGCGGGAACGGCGGTCCGGGCGGAGGCGGGCGGCGCCGTGGCGGCCGCGGTGGCGGCGGGGACGGCGGCGGGGACGGCGGCTTGGTTCGCGGCGGTGGCCATGGAAGCAGCGTCGGACGCGCCATCCATCACGTCCAACGACAGTTCTTTGCGGTCTCCCCAACTCCCGCTTATGGATGCGGGACGCGGGCAGTGCCGTCAGCAGCCGGAACGGGCCGCGGCAGCCCTCTGCAGCTCGGCCAGCACGAGCGCGGTGGCCGGCACCCGCAGGTGCTCGCGGAGCACGTAGGCGAGGACCCGGCGGCGCTGGTGCGGCTCCACCACGCGTCCGGTGACCTTGGCGTGGCACAGGAAGGACAGCACCAGCGCGGGCATCAGCGCAATACCGACGCCGGCGGCGACCAGGCTCTGCACGGCGAGGTTGTCGTCGGTGGTGAAGACGATGTCCGGGGTCCAGCCCTCCTCGGCGCAGATGTGCAGCAGGTTCGCCCGGCAGCGCGGACAGCCCGCGATCCACCGCTCGCCAGCGAGGTCGGCGAGCCGGACTCCGTGCCGGCGGGCCAGCGGGTGGCCGACCGGGAGCAGGACGGTGAGCTGGTCCTCCAGCAGCGGTGTCTCCACCAGCTCGGGCGGGACCTCCACCGGCAGGCCCGGGTACTGGAAGGCCAGGGCGATGTCGCACTCGCCGCGCAGCAGCCGGTCCACGGACTCCGGCGGCTCGGCCTCCAGGAGTTCCACCCGGATTCCGGGGTGGTCGGTGAGCAGGCGGGCCATGGCCTGCGGGATGAGGGTCGCATTGGCGCTCGGGAAGGCGCACACCCGGACGCGGCCGGCGCGCAGCCGGGCGAGTGCGCCGAGCTGCTGCTGCGCGGAGTCGAGGCTGTCGAGGATCGTCTCCGCGTGCCGGGCGAGCGCCTCGCCCGCCTCGGTCAGCCGCAGGCCCCGTCCAGCCCGGGTGAACAGCGGCACGCCGACCGACCGCTCCAGGGCCTTCATCTGCTGGGTGATCGCCGGCTGCGTGTAGCCGAGCTCGCGGGCCGCCGCCGAGTACGAGCCGGAGGTGACCACCTGGTGGAACGTCCTGATGTGCCGTGAATCGAACACCAACGAATCATAAGCGGACGTTGGGGACGGATTCGACGGTGCGTCAGCTCGTGGTCACCGTACGCGCTCCATGCCGGCCCGCGCGCCGGGGCCGACCCCGGCCACGGGTCGGCCAGGGGCTCGTCACCTGTCGTTGCGGCCCCGGAGCAGCCAGCCGATCGCACCGCCGGCCAGCAGGGTGGCCAGCAGGGCGATCCACAGCGGCGCGGTCACGCTGAACACCCAGAACTGGATCTTCACGTCGTCCAGGTTGGCGAAGAGGAACCAGATCGCCAGCACCGCCACCACCGCGATGGCGATCACCCTGGTCGACACGCCCGCGATCTCGCCCCGCGGGCGCCGGCCGGACGACCCGCCCGAGGTACCACCGGAAGTCTTGGTCACACCATCAGTCTGCTCCGTTCGATCCGTTCTGTGGAGGTTTGCCGGTATCGCGCCGCCCGGTGCGACCCGGGCGGCGCAATGTCCGGCAGGCTCCGGCAGCGGCCGCCGGCGTCAGCGTTCGTCGCGCCAGGACCGCCAGAGCGCGGCGTACGGGCCGCCGGCCGCCACCAGTTCGCGGTGGCTGCCGTACTCGCTGATCCGCCCCTGCTCGACCACCGCGATCACGTCGGCATCGTGCGCGGTGTGCAGCCGGTGGGCGATGGCGATCACGGTGCGCCCCTCCAGCACCCGGGAGAGCGAGCGCTCCAGGTGACGGGCGGCGCGCGGGTCGAGCAGCGAGGTCGCCTCGTCCAGCACCAGGGTGTGCGGGTCCGCAAGGACGAGCCGGGCGAGCGCCAGCTGCTGGGCCTGGGCCGGGGTGAGGGCGGTGCCGCCCGAGCCGACCTCGGTGTCCAGCCCCTCGGGCAGGGCGTCCGCCCACTCCTCGGCGTCGACCGCGGCGAGCGCTGCCCGCAGCTCCGTGTCGTCCGCCTCCGGCCGGGCCAGCCGGAGGTTGTCCCGGAGGGTGCCGACGAACACGTGGTGCTCCTGGTTGACCAGGGCGACCTCGGAGCGGACCCGCTCGGCGGGCATCGCCGCCAGTGCGGCGCCGCCGAGGGTGACCGAGCCGCGGCCCGGGGAGTAGATGCCGGCGAGCAGTCGGCCGAGCGTGGACTTGCCCGCGCCGGACGGCCCGACCAGGGCCACCCGGCTGCCGGGTGCGACGTCCAGGCTGATGCCGTGCAGCACGTCGGCGCCCTCGCGATAGCCGAAGCGCACCTGCTCGGCCTGCACCCGCCGCCCGTCCGGAAGGAGGGTGTCGTCGGTGTCCGGGTCGGGCACCTCGCGGACCCCGACCAGCCGGGCCAGCGAGGCCTGCCCGATCTGCAGCTCGTCGTACCAGCGCAGGATCAGGTCCACCGGGTGCACCAGGGCCTGGGCGTACAGCACGCCGGCGGTCAGCTGCCCCACGCCGATCCAGCCCTGCACGGTGAACACCCCGCCCAGGGTGAGCGTGCCGAGCACGGCCAGCGCGTAGGTCGCGTCCACGGTCGGGAACCAGACCGAGCGCAGCCACAGCGTGTACCGCTCCCAGGCGACCCACTCGCCGATCTTGCGGTCGGTCAGCCGGACGCGCCGGTCACCGAGGCGCAGCGTCTCCACGGTGCGGCCCGCGTCGACCGTCTCGGCGAGCACGGTGTTGACCGCCGCGTACCCTGCCGACTCGGCCCGGTAGGACTGCGGTGCGCGCCGGAAGTACCAGCGGGAGCTGGCGAGCAGCAGCGGCAGGCCGATCAGTGCGGTGGCGGCGAGCAGCGGCGAGGTGAGCACCAGTGCGCCGAGCACCAGCACCACGGAGACCACCGCGACGGCGAGCTCGGGCACCGCCTCGCGGACGGACTTGGCGAGCCGGTCGATGTCGGTGGTGCCGCGGGAGACCAGGTCTCCGGTGCCGGCGCGCTCCAGCACGCCGGGCGGCAGGGCGACCGAGCGGACCAGGAAGTCCTCGCGGAGGTCGGCGAGGACCTCCTCGCCGAGGACGCCGCCGCGCAGCCGGGACAGCCCCATGAACACGGACTGGACGAGCAGTGCGGCGAGGTACCAGCCGACGGCGGCGAGGATGCGGCCCTCGGTGGTGCCGGTGGAGAGGGACTCCACCAGTGAACCGAGCACCCAGGGGCCGACCAGGCCGGCCAGGGTGGCGACCGAGTGCAGCACGACGACGGCGGCGAACCCGCCGCGGTGGCGCCGGGCGAGCAGGCGGACGTAGGCGCGGACGGTGGCCGGGCCGGCCACCGGGAGCATGGTGGCGGGCCCCTGCTCCTGGACGGTGGGGGGCTTCAGCCCTCGAGGGAGCCGCATGCCGCCTCCTTCGGGGTGTCGTCGTGCGGGGTGTCGTTCTGCGGGGTGTCGCTCTGCGGCGCGCTCGCGGCACGGGCGGGCGCCGGGGCGGACCCGGCGGCGTCCTCGTCGCGGGTCACCACGGCGCGGTACTGCGGGTGGTCGGCCAGCAGCCCGCGGTGGGTGCCCACGGCGGCGACCCGCCCGTCCTGGACGAGGACGACGGCGTCGGCCTGGTCCAGCAGCAGGGGGCTGGTGGCGAAGACCACCGTGGTGCGGCTGTCGCGCACCTTGCGCAGCCCGGCCGCGATCCGCGACTCGGTGTGGGCGTCGACCGCGCTGGTGGGCTCGTCCATGACCAGCACCGGCGGGTCGGCGACCAGCGAGCGGGCCAGGGCGAGGCGCTGGCGCTGCCCGCCGGAGAGCGAGCGGCCCCGCTCGGTGATCCGGGCGGCCATCGGGTCTCCCCCGCATTCGGGCGAGCCGTCGACCAGGGCGTCCAGCACGTCCTCGGCGCGGGCGGCGGCGAGCGCGTCGGCGACGTCGACCCGGCCGGCGCCGGGCACGTCGAGCAGTTCGGCGAGGGTGCCGGAGAGCAGCACCGGCTCCTTGTCGTGGACGAGCACGGCGGCCCGGACGTCGGCGAGCGGCGCGCCGTCCAGCGGGATGCCGCCGAGCCGCACCGAGGGCTGCGGCTGCTCGTCCTCGGCGAGCGGGACGTGCCCGCCGAGCCGGGCGGCGAGCTCGCCGGCGAAGTCCGGGTCGCCGCAGACCACGGCGGTGAGCCGGCCGGCCCGGGCGGTGAGCCCGGTGACCGGGTCGTGCAGGTCGCCCCGCTCGGGGCGGCCGAGGCTCTCGGTGAACTCCGCGCCGGGCGCGGTGCGGCTGAGCGCGAGGACGCGGGCCGCGCGGCCGGCCGAGACCCGGGCGACCGACCAGGCGTGCGCGGCCTCGCCGAGGATGCGCAGCGGTGCGGCGAGGAAGGCCGTCGCTCCGTAGACGGCGACCAGCTCGCCGATGCCGAGGCGGCCGGTCGCGGCGAGGTGGGCGCCGTACCAGGTGACGCCGACGACGAAGAGGCCGGGCAGCAGGACCTGCTGGGCCTGCATCAGCGACCAGGTGCGGGCGGCGCGGACGGCGGCCCGGCGGACCTTCTGCGAGGCGGTGCGGTACCGCTCGAGGAACAGTTCCTCGCCGCCGATGCCGCGCAGCACCCGCAGGCCGGCCACGGTGTCGGCGGCGAGCTCGGTGGCCTTCCCGCCGAGTGCGCGCTGCTCGGAGTAGCGCCGTTCGAACGGGCCGAGCAGCGGCCAGACGGCGACGGCGAGGACGGGCACGCCGAGCAGGACGGCGGCGCCGAGCAGCGGCTCGCGGACGAGCACCACCAGGCTGACCCCGAGCCAGACGAGGACGGCGGCGCGGACGCGGGCCATCAGCTCCACGTACCAGCCCATCTTCTCGACGTCGCCGCTGCTGACGGCGACGACCTCGCCGGTGGCGATCCGGCGGGAGAGGCCGGCGCCGAGACCGGAGGCCCGGCGGGCGACGAGCTGGCGGATCTGCGCCGCGCAGGTGATCCAGTTCCACACGGCCTGGCGGTGCAGCAGCACGGTGCCGGTGGCCTGGAGGACGGCGAGCAGGACGGCGAGGCCGCCGGCCCGCCAGATGCCGGCGGTGTCACCGTCGACGGCGGACTGGATGCCGAGGCCGAGGGCGAGCGGCAGGGCCGCCTGGCAGCCCATTTCGAGGACGCCCCAGCAGGTGGCGAGCACCTGGCCGCGCCGCTGGGCGCGGGAGAGCCAGCGCAGCAGGCCCAGCGGGGAGGAGAGGTCGGGACTGCCGGGGTCATCCAGCGGCAGGTGTACGAGCGGCATGACGCTCCGTTACGGGGGTGGTACGGGCAGGTCGGGGCGCGCGGGCCCGGGTCGCGGGCACGGCGGCATGGCCCGGCGCATGGTGCTGCCTGGGCTGCGGGGTGCGGTGGCGGGGGCGGGGGCGGCCGGCCCGGTCGGGGGAGGCGGGGCGCCGCAAGGGGTTCAGGACGTCATGGTCACCGAGCGTGCCCGCCCGGCTGCGGGCCGCGCAACAGGTTTTCCGTCCGCACCGCCCGGTTCCGGCCAGGGCGGCGGGAAGCTCACCGGTTCGAGGGGCGCGAAGCTCACCGGTTCGAGGGAATGTGCGACCGCCGGGGAATGTTCTCCTCCGGCCGCCGGTTGGTTGATTCCGGAAGTATTTGGACGACCAGGAGGGCACCCCTTCCCGTGAGCTCTATCCCCACCGTCACGCTCAACAACGGCGCGGTGATCCCGCAGCTCGGTTACGGCGTCTGGCAGGTTCCGGACGCGGAGGCCGTGCCCGCGGTCGGCGCCGCGATCGAGGCGGGCTACCGCTCGATCGACACCGCCGCCGTGTACGAGAACGAGACCGGCACCGGTGTGGCGATCGCCAAGTCCGGCGTCCCGCGCGAGGAGCTGTTCGTCACCACCAAGCTGTGGAACTCCGGCACCGCGGACTGGTCCGGGCCGCAGGGCCGGGACGCAGTGCTGCGCGCCTTCGACGAGTCGCTCGCCAAGCTCGGGCTGGACTACGTCGACCTCTACCTGATCCACTGGCCGCGCCCGATGCACGGCAGCTTCGGCAACATCTGGAAGGCCTTCGAGCAGCTGGCGGCGGACGGCCGCGCCAAGTCGGTCGGCGTCTCCAACTTCGGCCCGCAGCAGCTGGAGGTGCTGCTGCAGGAGAGCTCGGTGGTGCCGGTGCTCAACCAGGTCGAGCTGCACCCCTACTTCCCGCAGCAGGAGCTGCGCGCCTTCCACGCGCAGCACGGCATCGCCACCGAGGCGTGGAGCCCGCTGGGCCAGGGCAAGTCGCTGCTCGGCGAGCCGGCGCTGGCGGCGGTCGCGGCCAAGCACGGCCGCACCCCGGCCCAGGTGGTGCTGCGCTGGCACCTGCAGAGCGGGATCATCGCGATCCCGAAGTCGGTCACCCCGGCGCGCATCAAGGAGAACCTCGACGTGGCCGGCTTCGAGCTGGACGCGGAGGACATGGCTGCGATCGCCACGATCGACACCGGCAGCCGGATCGGTCCGGACCCGCAGGGCTTCGACTGGAACTGAGCCGGGCACGGCAGCCGGCCGGGAGGGCCGGCTGCGACACCCGGGTACGACCGAGGGCCGTCACTCCGCACAGGTGACGGCCCTCGGGGCGGCTGCCCGGCCAGGGCCGTGCAGCTGCCGAATCGTTACAGCCCGGCGTCGAGGCGGGCGGTCTTGCCGAGCAGAGCCAGCGCCGGCTCGTGCTCGTGCGGTTCCAGCGGGGCGAGGAGCAGTTCCTGCACCTCGCGCACCCCGGCTGCCGAACGGTGCAGCAGCTCCTGCCCGGCGGGCGAGAGCGACAGCAGGTTGCGGCGGCCGTCCGAGGGGTCGCGGCGCCGGAGCACCAGGCCGCGCCGGACGAGCCGGCTGACCATCTCGGCCATCGTCGCCTTGTCGAGCGAGGCGAGCTCGCCGACCGTGCGCTGGTCCGCACCCGGCTCGGCCTCCAGCGCTTCCAGCACCGCATACTGGGGCGCGGTCAGCTCGGCGCCGACCTTCTCGGACCAGAGCTTGGTGTGCACCTGCTGGGCCACCCGGATGAGGTAGCCGATCGCCCGCTGGGCGTCGAGCAGCGGGCGGGCGTCGGTCAGTGCGGCGACCGCGGCCGGTTCGAGGCGGGCTATCTTGGCCATGACCCGGACGATCTCGATCTGCTCGTCGGGTGTGAGCGGCTCGAAGAGCGTCCGCTGCACGCGGACGACTCCGCCGGTGGCCTCGCGGACCGCCTGGGCGCCGTTCTGAGACAGGGCCAGCAGCTTGCGCCGGCCGTCGGCCGGATCGCGGCGGCGCAGCACCAGGCCGCGCCGGACGAGACGGGCGACCATCTCGGCCATCGTCGCCTTGTCCAGCGAGGCCCGTTCGCCGACGGTGCGCTGATCGGCACCGGGCTCGAGGGCGAGCGCGAGGAGTACGGCGAACTGCGGAGCCGTCAGATCGGCTCCGACGTGCTCGGACCACAAGCGGGTGTGCACCTGCTGGGCCACGCGGATGAGGTGTCCAGGCGACTGCTGCAGTCGACCGGCCACTCGGGTTGTCGGGATCTCCCCCAGCACCATGAAATCCGTCCCGGTGTCACGCTCGGTGTGTGTGGGACACCCGAGCGGGGCAGTAACGGCGAGTAAGCGTCCCGCTGTGTGGGAGGGCGCGTCAGCCGTGCAGCCGGTGGCTGCTGGCGCACACTATACAAACGGTCGAGCCGCCCTGGCAGGCAGGGGCTGATAGTAGTCGCATGTTCGGCAAAGTTGGCATATTTCCGCCACCTGTCGGGCCCACGACAGGCTGGGTTTCCCCCGTCCGGCCGCGGCCCGTCCTCACCCTCCGTCACCTGCGGCTCTGCACCCTGGCCCGCGAGACTACCCGCCGGTAGGGTGTGCGCGCAGCGCGCTGTGTACCACCTTTCGCCCCGGGCTCGCCCTGCCGGGGCACGCGGGTCGGCCGCCGCCTCGGTGCCGGCCCGCCCCACCACCGAGAGAGACGAGTACGAGCATGACCGAGCAGTCCACCTCCACCCGGGTCGCGGTCGTCACCGGCGGGGCCCGCGGCATCGGCGCCGCCACCGCGCTCCGGCTGGCGGCCGACGGCTACGCCGTCGCCGTGGTCGACCTGGAGGAGTCCGCGGGCAAGCAGACCGTGGACGCGATCGTCGCCGCGGGCGGCCGGGCGCTCGCCGTCGGCGCCGACGTCTCGAACGCCGAGCAGGTGCAGGCCGCCGTCGACCGGATCGCGGCCGAACTCGGCGCTCCCGTGGTGCTGGTGAACAACGCCGGCGTGCTGCGCGACAACCTGCTCTTCAAGATGTCCGAGTCCGACTGGGACACCGTCATGAACGTGCACCTCAAGGGTGCGTTCCTGATGACCCGTGCGGTGCAGAAGCACATGGTGGACGCCGGTTTCGGACGGATCGTCAACCTCTCCTCCTCCTCGGCGCAGGGCAACCGCGGCCAGGCCAACTACTCCTCCGCCAAGGCCGGCCTGCAGGGCTTCACCAAGACCCTGGCGATCGAGCTCGGCAAGTTCGGCATTACGGCCAACGCGGTCGCCCCCGGCTTCATCGCCACCGACATGACCGCGGCCACCGCCGCCCGGGTCGGCATGGAGTTCGAGGCGTTCAAGCAGGCCGCCGCCACCCAGATCCCGGTGAACCGGGTCGGCACCCCCGAGGACGTCGCCAACACCATCTCCTTCCTGGCGAGCGAGGGCGCGGGCTTCGTCTCCGGCCAGGTCGTGTACGTGGCCGGCGGCCCGCTCGACTGACCCCTTTCACCGCCGCCGGGGCGCGCAGCCCCGGCGGCCGGAACGGCCCGGGAACTGCACCGATGACCGGCGGGTCAGAGCGTCGCAGTGCGCACAGGCCCCCGGATGGTCCACACTCGGTAGCAGACGTCCGCTGCCCCGACGGGGTCGCGGAGCCGGAGCCGCCCGCGCCGCTTCGACGGCACGGCCGACATTCGTACCACCCGGAGGCCTCCATGTCCGAGTCCACTGACAGCCGATCGATGCCCACCCCGGACCACCTGCTGCACACCGGCGCCGAACACCCCGTCGACCCCGAGGACCTGGTGATGGCCTCCGGCCGCACCCCGACCCCGGAACTGATCGAGAAGGCGCGGCAGGACCTCCAGAAGTACGGACGGGTCGCCGTGGAGCGACTGCTCCCCTGATCAACGCCCGAGCCGGCCCCGGGAGGCCCCGCATCCGCGGGGCCTCTCCCCGTTCCGCCCCCTGCCCGTCCCCCGATCGGCGGACGGGTAGGGTCAGGGGGTGCAAGCCTCGATCCGACCCTCCCTCGACCTGCAGTCCGTGCCCCTGCCGCCGGAGGCCCCCGTCCGGGCGCGGATCGGTCGCGGACGTGTCCTCCTGATCGCCGCGACCGCGCTGGTGTACGCCGCCGTCGTGGCCGGAGTGCTTGCGGACACCGCCCTGGTCCGGCTGGACTGGTGGCTGGAGCTGCTCAAGCCGTACAAGCGGTGGCCGGAGGTGCGGCCGCTGCTCGACGTGTGGATCGTGGCGGGCCAGCGCGGGCCTTCGGCGATCGCGGCCTGCCTCTGGCTGGGCTGGCGCTCGTACCGGACGCGGACGGTGCGGCCGCTGCTGGTGATGGGGGCGGCGCTGCTGCTGCTCAACATCACGGTCGGCGGCGTGAAGATCCTGACCGGCCGGCTCGGCCCGCACTACGCGCACTTCATCGACTCCCCCGAGCTGTTCGCCGGAGGCACGATCTTCCCCTCCGGGCACACCGCCAACGCGGTGGTGACCTGGGGCGTGCTGGCCTACCTGGCGGTGCGGTGGCGGCGGATGGGAGCACTGCTCGCCGGCCTGACGGCGGCGTCGATCGGCCTCACCACCGTGTACCTCGGCACCCACTGGATCTCGGACGTGGTCGCCGGCTGGACGGCCGGCCTGCTGGTACTGCTGGCCCTGCCGCTCGCCGAACCCCTGGTCGAGGCGGCCAACCGGTGGGTCACCGCGCTCTACCACGGCCCGACCCGCAAGAACGGGCCCACCGGGCGCTGACGCACCCGGGAACTGTCTTCGGAGGGCACTCGGGCGGTCGATTCAGGCACTCCCACGCGCCCCTTGTGGAGCACCCGTTTCCTCGAGGACACGCCCTAGGCTGGAAGGGGCGGGAGGTGAGTGCCATGCGTCCGGCGAAGACACCCCGGTACTGGCGCAGCGGCACCGAGCCGGCGACCGCGCGCAGTGACCTGAAGCTGCGCTTCCTGCTCTCGGTGATCTTCGTGCCGGTCTTCGCGCTGATGACGGTCGGGTTCGCCCTGTGGGCCTCGCGCAACAGCTCCTCCGACATCCCGAGCAGCGGGACGCTGACGGTGTTCGCGGTCTGCTCCGGGGTGCTGATGCTGCTGGCACTGACGGACCTGTGGGTGGTGGTCCGCCGGCGCCGGACGGAGCTGTGAGCGCGGAGCTCCGCAGGATCAGGCCTCGCGGCGGCCGTCGACGAGCCGCGGCAGGCCCAGCGGGTTGGCGTCGTGCAGCTCCGGCGGCAGCAGCGCCTGCGGGGTGTTCTGGTAGCTGACCGGGCGGAGCCAGCGTTCGATCGCGGTGGCGCCGACCGAGGTCGAGGTGGAGGTGGTGGCCGGGTAGGGGCCGCCGTGCTGCATGGCGGGGGCGACGGCGACACCGGTCGGCCAGCCGTCGACGACCAGCCGCCCCGCGAGCGGGACCAGTCGCTGCAGCAGGGCCGCCGCCTCGGGCCCGCGCTCGTCCGCGGCGAGCTGGACGGTGGCGGTGAGGTTGCCGTCCAGCCGGGCGAGGACGGACTCCAGCTCGGCCGCGTCCCGGTAGCGGACGAGGACGGTGACCGGGCCGAAGCACTCCTCGAGCAGCGGCTCGGCGAGTTCGCCGGCGGCGACCGCGAGGATTCCGGCGCGGACGGCCAGCGGCGCGCCCTCGACGGCCTCTGCGCCACCGGCGAGCAGTACCTCGACGCCGGGGTGCGCGGCGCGTTCGCGCACTCCCTCCAGGTAGGCCTCGCGCATCCGCGGGTCGAGCATCGGGGCGGCGGGGGCCTGTGCGGCGGCGGCGACCACGGCCTTCTCGACCCCGGGCTCGGCGGCCGGGACGAGGACCAGGCCGGGCTTCACGCAGAACTGGCCGTTGCCGAGGGTGAAGGAGCCGGCGAGTCCGGCGCCGATCTCCTCGGCCCGGGTGGCGGCGGCCCGCTCGGTGACGACGACCGGGTTGAGGCTGCCGAGCTCGCCGTGGAAGGGGATCGGCCGGGGCCGGGCCGCCGCCATGTCGTACAGGGCGCGGCCGCCGCGCACCGAGCCGGTGAAGCCGACGGCGGCGGTGAGCGGGTGGCGGACGAGTGCGGGGCCGGCCTCGAAGCCGTGCACCAGGCGGAGCACGTCCGCGGGCAGGCCGACGGCGGTCGCGGCCTCGCGGACCAGCCGCGCGGTGAGCTCACCGGTGGCCGGGTGGTCGGGGTGCGCCTTGACGACGACCGGGCAGCCGGCGGCGAGTGCGCTGGCGGTGTCGCCGCCGGCGACGGAGAAGGCGAGCGGGAAGTTGCTCGCGGAGAAGACCGCGACGACGCCGAGCGGCAGCTTCATCCGGCGCAGGTCGGGGCGGCCGAGGGCCGGGTCGGCGTGGTCGATGACCAGGCCGAGGTGGGAGCCCTCGGCGAGCTGGTCGGCGAAGGCGCGCAGCTGGTAGGTGGTGCGGGCGAGCTCGCCGGTGAGCCGGGCGGTGCCGAGTGCGGTCTCGGCGTCGGCGGTGGCGGTGATCCCGTCGGCGGCGGCGTCCAGGCGGTCGGCGGCGGCGCGCAGGAACTCGGCGCGGCGTGTGCGGTCGGCGAGCGCCGGGAGGGTTGCGGCGGCGGCACGGACTGCGGTGTCGACGGCGTCGGCCCCGGCCTCCACGGCGACCGGGCCGCGGGATGCGCCGGTCCGCGGGTCGGTGGAGTGGACGGGGGCGGGCTGGGCGTCGTCGGTGTGCACGCGGGCCTCCTCAGCACGGTGCCGGTCGGGTAGCGTCCGCCGTACGGGGGCGTGACGCGGGCCTGTCTCCCACACCGTGAATCTGTTCAGTATGCTGAACGTGATACGACTATTTGAACTCGCGGGACGATACGCCGCGTGACGGAAGGGGTCAAGGACATGCCCTCGCCGAACGACGCCGCCACCGGCGGCGCCCAGGTCAAGTCCGCGGTGCGCACCGTGGAGCTCCTGGAGTACTTCGCCGGGAACACCGGCATGCACAGCCTCGCCGAGGTGCAGGAGCAGACCGGCTACCCCAAGTCCAGCCTGTACATGCTGCTGCGCACCCTGGTCGAACTGGGCTGGGTGGAGACCGACGCCACCGGCACCCGGTACGGCATCGGGGTGCGGGCCCTGCTGGTCGGCAGCTCGTACATCGACGGCGACGAGGCGGTGGCGGCGGCCAGGCCCACACTGGACCGGCTGGCCGACGACACCGGCGAGACCATCCACCTCGCCCGCCTGGACGGCACCAACGTGGTGTACCTGGCGACCCGTCAGTCCCAGCACAGCCTGCGGCCGTTCACCCGGATCGGGCGGCGGCTGCCCGCGTACAGCACCTCGCACGGCAAGGCGCTGCTCGCCACCCGGACGGACGAGCAGATCCGCCGGCTGCTGCCGGAGAAGCTGGAGCCGATGACCGAGCACACCCACACCGACCGCGAGGAACTGATCGAGGAGCTGCACCGGATCCGCGAACTCGGCTACGCCGTCGACCGGGAGGAGAACACGCTGGGCGTGCGCTGCTTCGGCGTGGCGATCCCGTACCGACACCCGGCGCGCGACGCGGTGAGCGTCTCGGTGCCGGTGGCACGGCTGACGCCCGGCCGCGAGCAGATGATCCGCGACGCCCTGATGGACGCCCGCGACCGGCTCACCCTTGCCACCCGGCACATCTGACGGACCGTCCGACCGGCGCGCCCCGCACCCCTCGGTGCGGGGCGCGCCGGCGTTTGCGGAACCGGCGCCGGCATTGACAGCGCCGCGCCGCCCTCCCTAGGGTTCCCGGACATGGATGCGACCGCTGTTCACATTCCCGAACAGCGGCGGAGCGTGTCGCCCCCTGTCCGGCCCCGGTGCGCCCCACCGCCCGCGGCCCACCGACCCCCGGAGCCCGCCATGCCCACCCGCCGTACCGTCCTGCTCGCCTCCGCCGGCGCCCTCCTCGGCACCGGCCCGGGCGCCGCACCCGCCGCCGCCCACGGCGGACCCGGCCGCTGGGGCCGCTACGGCTCCCCCACCGCCCGGCTCGACCCCCGCACGCTGTACGTCGACCCGGAAGGCCACGGCGACCACACCACCGTCCAGGCCGCCGTCACCGCCACGCCCACCGGCACCACCGCGGAGACCGGCTGGACACTCGTCCTCGCCCCCGGCACCTACCGCGAGACCGTCACCGTCCCGCCCTCCCGCCCGCACCTCACCCTGATCGGCGCGAGCCGCCGCGCCCGCGACACCGTCCTCGTGTACGACAACGCGGCCGGCACGCCCAAACCCGGCGGCGGCACCCTGGGCACCACCGGCAGCGCCACCGCCGCCCTCCAGGCGGACGGGCTCACCGCGTACGACATCACCTTCGCCAACGACTGGCTGCGCGCCGACCACCCCGGCAGCACCGGCACCCAGGCCGTCGCCGCCAAGGTCACCGGCGACCGCTGCGCCTTCCACCGCTGCCGCTTCCTCGGCCACCAGGACACCCTCTACGCCGACACCGCCGCCCTGGCCGTCACCGCCCGGCAGTACTACGGCCACTGCCACATCGAGGGCGACGTCGACTTCGTCTTCGGCCGCGCCACCGCCGTCCTCGAGCACTGCCGGCTGCACACCCTCGGCCGCACCGACCTCGCCGCACCACCCCTCGGCTTCGTCTTCGCCCCCAGCACCGCCCGCACCACCGCGTACGGATTCCTCGCCACCCGCTGCACCGTCACCAGCGCCGCCGCCGACGGCGCCTACCGGCTCGCCCGCCCCTGGGTACCGAGCAGCGACCCGACCGCCCGGCCGATGCTGACGGTCCGCGGCTCCTGGCTCGGCCCGGGCGTCGACGCCGCCACCCCCTACGCCACCATGTCGAACAGCTACCCGTGGCAGCAGCAGCGCTTCGCCGAGTACGCCAACGAGGGCCCCGGCGCGCTGATCGCCGACCCCGCCGAGCGGCCGCAACTGACCGCCGCCCAGGCCGGCCTCCTCACCCGTGAGAGCCACCTGCTCGGCGCCGACGGCTGGCGCCCCTGGGACGACCGCCCGTCTGCGGGCCGCACCGGAGGAGACCGATGACCGACCCGACCCGCCGCAGCCTCGCCCTCGCCGCCGCCGCGGCGCCCCTGCTGGCCGTCCTCGGCAACACCGCCCCCGCCGCGGCGGCACCCCGCCGCAGCACGGTGTTCGTCGCCGGGGACTCCACCGCCTCCGTCTACCCCACCGCCGCCGCCCCGCGGGCCGGCTGGGGCCAGGCCCTGCCGGTCTTCACCGGCCCGCACCTGACGGTCGACGACCGGGCGCTGTCCGGCGCCAGCTCCAAGAGCTTCGCCGACCTCGGCCTGCTCGACGGCATCCTGGCCGACCTGCGCACCGGCGACCGCCTGCTGGTGTCCTTCGGCCACAACGACGAGAAGACCTCCGACCCGGCCCGCGGCACCGACCCGTACACCACCTACCAGCAGTACCTGCGCCGCTACCTCGACGGGGCGCGCAGCCGCGGCGCCCTGCCCGTCCTGGTCACCTCGGTCGAACGGCGCCGCTTCGACGCCGACGGCCGGGCCCTCGCCTCGCACGGCGCCTACCCGCAGGCGATGCGCGACCTCGCCGCGGCCGAGCGGGTGCCGCTCGTCGACCTGCAGGCGCTCAGCCTGGCACTGTGGCAGCAGCTCGGCCCGGAGGGCACCAAGGCGTACTTCCTGTGGCGGGAGCCCGGCGGCAACTACCCGGACGGGGTCGCCGACAACACGCACTTCCAGGCGCACGGCGCGATCGAGGTGGCCCGGCTGGTCGCCGCCGACCTGCACCGGCAGCACCTGCTGCCACCCGGCTCGCTGCGCGGCCTCGGCCGGCCCGTCCCGGACGACCGGCCGGTGTGGCCGCCCACGATCTGAGCCGCCACCCCTCCCCCCATCGGCGGGGGCATGACAGTCTGTCCGCCATGCGCACCCGTACCCTCACCGCGGCCCTGGCCGCCGCCGCCGTGCTCGGCCTGGCCGGCTGCTCCTCCAGCGGCTCGGCCCCGAAGGCCGACCCGGCCGCCGGGCCCGCCTCCGCCACCGCCACCACCGCCCCGGCCGCCTCCGGCACCGGTGCCGCCCAGGACACCGCGGCCAGCCCCAAGCCGGCCCCGCCCTCGGACGCCGGGCTGCCCGCGAAGCCGGACTCCGGCACCGCCGACAAGCTGGTCGCGGCACTGAAGGCACTCGACCCGGACATCGTCTCCCGCGGGCCCGAGGCCACCGTGGAGGCCGCCCGCAAGCAGTGCCAGGCCGTCTACAACTTCCCCAAGGACCACGCCAAGCTGGTCGAACTCACCGGCCAGAACTTCACCTCGGCCGCCCACCCCAAGGGCTTCGGCCCCGAGACCTCGGAGAAGATCCTCACCGCCCTGCAGGCCTCCGGCCTCTGCACCAAGTCCTGACGGACAACCACAACAGGGGTGCGGGGAGCTGCGCGAATCGGAAGGTACGGTGCCGCACCTCCCGCCCGCGCAGCTCCCCGCGCCCCTAAAAGCCCTCTCGGCGCAGCAACGCCCGAACGGCCTCCAGATCCGAGTCCGAGGCCAGCCCCGCATGGTAGAGCCGCAGTTCGTCCGCACCGGGCACCACCGCCGGCGCAGCCCCGCCCATGCCCGCCACCACCGGCAGGTTGGCCGCCAGGACCGTCCCCGGGCGGCGGTGCGGTGCGGCGAGCGGCAGTGTCCGGGCCGGCTCGGGCAGCACCAGCCCGTCCGCGAACTCCAGCACCCCGGCAGTGTCCACCCCGGGGTTGGGCCCCGACCGGTGCGGCAGCGGGTCGCCGTGCAGCAGCACCCGGAACCCGGCCGGTGCGGCCGCCCGGACGGCCGCGACCGCCGCCCGCTGGAAGTGCAGTGCGGCGGCCCGGCGGTGGGCCAGTGCAGTGGCCGCGGCCCCGACCCCGATCAACTGCACCACCCGGTCCCACTCCTGCTCGGCCCGGGGTTCGGGGGCGCCCCGCCAGAGCGGCTCCAGCGCCGCCCGGACGGCCTTGCGGAGTGCACCGGCCGAATCCCCGTAGCCGCGCTCGCAGACCTCGCAGAAGCAGAGGGACATCAGGAACTGCCCGGCCGGGCCGAGCGGCACCCCGCCGATCTTGTCGTGGGCGTGCAGGTGCGCCAGCCCGTACCAGCCGCAGGACTCGAGTTCGGTGCCGGTCGCGCCGGGGCGCACGGCCGCCTCGGCAGCGAGGTCGGCGGCGTACTCGACCACCTCGGGCCGGGCGATGCACGGTGCCCATGTGTAGTGCTCGCCGTAGGCGTTGCGCACGGTGCTCGCCGGGAACTCCTCCCCCAGCCGGGAGTTGTGCGCGAGCACCACCCAGCTGTGCACCTCGAGACCGGCGCCGAGCAGTGCCTGCGCCGCCTCGCCGAACGGGTCGGCGGCGGGCAGCCAGCCCTGGGCGTACGGGCGCAGCCGGCGGCCGCGCCAGCGGCGGGCGGAGGCGGGGTAGTAGACGGCGGAGTGCCGGGCGGTGACGATGCGCCGTTCGGGGTGGCGGGGGGTCAGGGCACGGGTGGAGTGGTAGGCGGAGGCGAGGGTGGCCCGGTCCGGGCCG
The DNA here is from genome assembly GCF_050749075.1 of Kitasatospora dryopteridis. NCBI lineage: Bacteria > Bacillati > Actinomycetota > Actinomycetes > Kitasatosporales > Streptomycetaceae > Kitasatospora > Kitasatospora dryopteridis. The sequence continues at coordinate 1,765,347 of NZ_CP192749.1, forward strand.
AGGGCGGCGAGGCGGGCGGCGGCGTGCGGGTCGCCGAGCACGTCCCAGGGGTAGAGGAAGGCGGAGGTGGGCACGGCGGCTCCGGGGGTGCGGGGGGTGCCCGGCGGGTGCGGGCCGGGCACCCCGGCTCGGTGGGGTCGGACTCGGTGGGGTCAGATGAGGCTGCGGCCGTGCTTGACGAGGTCGGCGAGCCGGGCGACGTGCTCCGGGGCGGGCTCGGTGAGCGGCGGGCGGACGGGGCCGACCTCCAGGCCGTCGAGGCGGACGCCGGCCTTGACCAGGGAGACGGCGTAGCCGCTGCCCTGGGCGCGGAGTTCGACCAGCGGGCGGTAGAAGCCGTCGAGCAGGCGGTTGGCGGTGGTGTCGTCGCCGGTGTTGAGCGCCCGGTGGAAGGCGAGGGCGATGTCGGGGGCGAAGCAGAAGACGGCGGAGGAGTAGAGGGTGACGCCGATGCCGCGGTAGGCGAGGCCGGTGAGTTCGGCGGTGGGCAGGCCGTTGAAGTAGCGGAACGGGCGGTCGGGCAGCGCGGTGCGCACGGCGCTGACGATGCGCTGCATCCGGTCGATGTCGCCGACACCGTCCTTGAAGCCGGTGATGTTGTCGACCCCGGCGAGGCGGACGACCGTCTCGGGGTCGAGCACCGCGTTGTCGCGCGCGTAGACGATGATCTCCAGCCGGGTGGCGGCGGCGAGCGCGGCGTAGTGCCGGTACAGCCCCTCCTGCGAGGGCCTGACCAGGTACGGGGGCAGGGCGAGGACGCCGTCGGCACCGGCCCGTTCGGCCCGGCGCAGGAAGTCCAGGGCGAGGGCGGTGCCGTGGCCCACTCCGGCCACGACGGGCACGGCGCCGGCCGTTTCCTCGACCGCGGCGGCGATGACAGCCTCGTACTCGTCGAGTCCGAGGGCGTGGTACTCGCCGGTGCCGCACGCGGCGAAGACGGCGGCGGCACCTGCGTCGAGGCGGGCGCGGACGTGGGCGCGGAAGGCGTCGAGGTCGACCGTGCCGTCGGGCGCGAAGGGCGTGACGGGGAAGAAGAGGAGGCCGTCCAGGCGGTCGGCGAGGGGGGTGCGGTCTGCGGGCAGGTCAGCAGGCATGGGGGTCGCTCTCCAGGGATGGGGCGGCGGAGGGGGCAGCAGGGGCGGGTGCGCGGACGGTGCGGCACCTCTCGACAGCGTTATACATCACCATGACCGCAGTCCACATCCATGAACGCAAATTCGATGCACGGGGGGTTGACGCTCCACCGGGTCAAACCTAGGGTGTCCACACCTGTGAACAACGTCCAAGGGCGTGGCTGGTTCCGCCCCCGGGCAGAGAGGAGGCGAGCACACGCGTGGCTCTCTCCGGCACCCCCAGTACCCGCGGCCCCCGACTGCGCCGGGCCCTCACCCCGTACACCCTCATCGCACCCACGGTGCTGCTGCTGGCCGTCTTCCTGGTCGTCCCGGTCGGCAGTGTCCTGTACTCCTCGCTCCAGCACCACGTCGTCAACGAGCCCTACGACGACGCCTTTGTGGGCCTGGACAACTTCCGCCGGATGTTCGCCGACGCCCAGTTCTGGCACAGCCTGGCCTTCTCCGCGAAGTGGGTGTTCGCCGAGGTCGCCCTGCAGCTGCTGCTCGGCCTGGCCCTGGCGCTGATCGTCAACGAGACCTTCGTCGGCCGGGCCGTCGCCCGCGCGCTGGTCTTCTCCCCGTGGGCGGTCTCCGGCGTGCTCACCACCGGCATCTGGATCCTGCTCTACAACCCGGCCACCGGCGTCTTCCACCACCTCGGCGAACTCGGCATCGGCGACAGCGCCACCTCCGTGCTCGGCAACCCCGACACCGTCTTCGGTGCCGCCGTGGTCGCCGAACTCTGGCGCGGCGTACCGTTCTTCGCCATCCTCATCCTCGCCGACCTGCAGTCCGTGCCCAAGGAGCTGTACGAGGCGGCCTCCATGGACGGCGCCGGCCGCATCCGCAGCTTCTTCCACGTGACCCTCCCGCACCTGCGGGACGCCATCGTGCTCGCCACGCTGCTGCGCTCGGTCTGGGAGTTCAACAACGTCGACCTGCTCTACACCCTCACCAACGGCGGCCCGGCCGGCGCGACCACCAGCCTCCCGCTGTACGTCGCCCAACTCGCCCGCAAGTCGTACGACTTCGGCTACGGATCGGCGCTCACCACGGCGGCCTTCGTGATCCTGCTGTTCTGCTCGATCCTGTACCTGCGGCTCAGCAGGTTCGGCGGCGGGAAGTGACGGCGGCCCCGATGACCACCCCCGACCTGGAGCGCACCCCCGTGACCACCGCCGCCCTGCCCGCCCCGGCCGGCACCGCCGCCGGCAGCACCGCCCGCCCCGCCCGGCGGCGCGACGGCCGCCTGCTGCGGCTCTTCCTGCCGCTCGGCCTCTACCTGCTCTTCACCCTGGTGCCGTTCTACTGGATGCTGCTCTTCGCGCTCCGCCCGGCCGGCTCCAACTCCCTGCTCCCCTGGCCGATCACCACCGCGCACTTCGAAACGGTGTGGAACGGCATGGGCTTCAGCACGTACTTCCGCAACAGCGTCTGGATCGCCCTGCTCACCCTGCTGTTCGTCACCTTCTTCGCGCTGATGGGCGGCTACGCGCTGGCCCGCTTCGACTTCCGCGGCCGCAAGGTGTTCATGCTGGCGCTGCTGTGCACCCAGTTCGTGCCGGGCGCGATGATGCTGATCCCGCTGTTCGACATCTTCCGCACCTTCCACCTGATCGACTCCCGGTGGAGCCTGATCGTCGCCGAGACCACCTTCCAGCTCCCGCTCGCGATGATCCTGATGAGCGGCTTCGTGAAGAACGTCCCGGTGGAGCTGGAGGAGTCCGCGATGGTGGACGGCTGCGGCCGGCTGCGCGCCTTCCTCGCCGTCGTCCTCCCGCTGCTGCGGCCCGGCATCGTCGCGGTCGGGTCGTTCGCCTTCATCGGCAGCTGGAACAACTTCCTCTTCGCCCTGATGTTCCTCAACGACCCCGAGCTGCAGACCGTCCCGGTCGGCCTGCAGACCACCATCGGCGAGAACACCGTCGACTTCGGCGCCCTGGCCGCGGGCGGCGTGGTCGCCGCCGTCCCCGTGGTGCTGGTCTTCGCCGTCGTCCAGAAGTACCTCGTCCAGGGCATGAGCGCCGGCGCCGTCAAGGGCTGAGAACCGGCACCGAAGCACCGCACACCCCACCCGCGCCGATCCGACAGGACACCACCGCCATGAGCCGCACCCTGCGCACCACCGCCGCCGCCCTCGCCGCCCTCGGCCTGCTGAGCGCCTGCTCCTCGGCAGGCTCCTCCTCCGACGCCGGCGGCAAGGTCACCATCACCTACTGGGACAACAACGCCGGCCCGGCCAGAACCCCGCTGATGCAGCACCTCATCGACGAGTTCGAGAAGGCCCACCCGAACATCACCGTCAAGTACGTCGGCGTCACCAGCTCCGAGATCGCCGAGAAGTACAACACCGCCGTCGCCTCCGGCTCCACGCCCGACGTCGGCGGCGTCACCACCGCCCTGCTCGCCTCGCTCACCGCGCAGAAGGCGCTCACCCAGCTCGACGACCTGTACGCCAAGAGCCCGCTGAACGGCAAGCTGTCGGCCAACTTCCTGACCATCTCCAAGAGCGCCGCCGGCGGCAAGGGCCTGTACCAGCTGCCGTCCTCCGGCAACCAGGACGTCATCTGGTACCGCGCCGACAAGTTCAAGGAGGCCGGCATCACCGTCCCCAGGACCTGGGACGAGCTGTTCGCCGCCGCCGCCGGGCTCACCGACAAGTCCAAGAACCAGTACGGCTTCACCATCCGCGGCGGCGCCGGCTCCGGCTTCCAGATCCTCGCCGAGGCCTACTCCTACTCCGGCCTGGACGCCATGTTCGACGCGAGCGGCAGGTCCACCGTCGCCGACCCGCAGAACGTCGCCCTGATCGAGAAGATCGCCGCGCAGTACAGGAACACCACCCCGGAGGCCGACGTCTCCAACGCCTACCCGCAGATGCTCGCCCAGTTCCAGGCCAACCAGGTGATGATGGTCCACCACAACCTGGGCTCCACCAAGGACGTGAAGACGGCGCTCGGCGACAAGGTGGCCGGCATGCTGCTGCCCGCCGGCCCCAACGGCACCTCCATCCTCGCCAACCCGGTCGACGGCTTCGGCCTGTTCAAGAACAGCAAGCACAAGGACGAGGCCTGGGCGTTCATGGAGTTCCTCGACTCGCACGCCTCCAACAGCTACTGGAACGAGAACGTCGGCCAGATCCCGGCCAACACCGAGGCCTACGCCGACGAGTGGTACGCCAAGTCCGGCATCACCAAGCAGGCCGGCGACGCGCTCAACTCCACCTCCGCCAGGCTCGTCCAGCCGCCGGTCCACCTCCCCCAGTACTCCAAGATCACCAAGACCGACGCCGAGCCCGCCTTCCAGAAGGTGCTGCTCGGCAAGATGTCCGCGGCCGACTTCGCCAAGTCCGTCGCCGACGCCTTCACCAAGGCCCAGCAGACCTACCAGTCCAAGAACGGCTGACCTCCGTGACCGCGACGATCGAACGCATCGAACTCACCGTCTTCACCACCGAGGCCCGCACCGCCGTCGACGCCCACGGCCACCGGCACCCCTCCGCACCCCACGAGGTCCGCGAGGCACTGCTCACCGTCACCGACACCGACGGCGCCGCCGGACGCGTCCTCGTCCAGCCCGACCACCTGCGCCCGGCCGTGCTCGACAAGTACGTCCGCCCCGCGCTGATCGGGCAGGACCCGCTGGATCGGACACGCCTGTGGACCTCGCTCGCCCGCCGCCAGCGCGGCGCGCACGGCGGCCTCACCGACCGCGCCCTCGGCTTCGTCGACCTCGCCCTGTGGGACCTCGCCGGGCAGCGCCTCGGTCTGCCGGTGTGGAAGCTGCTCGGCGGCGCCCGCAGCGAAGTCCCCGCCTACGCCTCCACCATGTGCGGCGACGAGATCCCCGGCGGCCTCGCCACCCCCGCCGACTACGCCGCCTTCGCGGTGCAGCTCGTCGAGCGCGGCTACCGGGCGATCAAGCTGCACACCTGGATGCCGCCGGTGGCCGGCGCCCCGTCCGTGGCCCTGGACATCGCCGCCTGCAGCGCCGTCCGCGAGGCCGTCGGCCCCGGCATCGAGCTGATGCTGGACGCCAACCACTGGTACTCCCGCACCGAGGCGCTCCGACTCGGCCGGGCCCTCCAGGAGCTGGACTACTACTGGTTCGAGGAGCCCATGGAGGAGGCCTCCGTCTCCTCCTACCGCTGGCTCGCCGAACAGCTCGACATCCCGGTGATCGGCCCGGAGACCTCCTGGGGCAAGAACTTCACCCGGGCCGAGTGGATCACCTCCGGCGCCTGCGACATCCTGCGCACCGGCACCACCGACGTCGGCGGCATCACCCCCGCCGTCCGCACCCTGCACCTCGCCGAAGCCTTCAACATGGACTGCGAGGTGCACGGCAACGGCTCCGGCAACCTCTCGCTGCTCGGCGCCACCACCAACGGCCGCTGGTACGAGCGCGGGCTGCTCCATCCGCACACCGACTTCGACGCCGTGCCGCCGCACCTCCACGCGATCGTCGACGCCATGGACGAGCATGGCACCGTCCGGCTGCCCGAACGGCCGGGCCTCGGCGACCACTTCGACCTCGACCACATCAAGCGCCACACGATCACCACGGACTGACGATGCCACAGACCATCCTGCTCACCGGCGCCGCCGGCGGCGTCGGCACCACGCTGCGCGAACTGCTGCCCCCGTACGGCCACCGCCTCCGGCTCGCCGACCTCGCCCCGATCCCCGGCGAGCCCGACGCCCTCGCCTTCGACCTGCGCGACGCGGACGCCGTCCGGGAGGCCGTCCGCGGCGTGGACGCCGTCGTCCACCTCGGCGGCATCTCGCTGGAGGACACCTTCGCCCACATCCTCGGCGCCAACATCGAAGGCACCTACCACCTCTACGAGGCCGTCCGGCTGGAGGGGGTGAAGCGGGTGGTCTTCGCCAGCTCCAACCACGCCGTCGGATTCACCCCGCTGCAGGGCCCCGGCCCCGGCGGCAAGGGCCTGATCGGCACGGACATCGCGCCCCGGCCCGACACCTACTACGGCCTGTCCAAGGTCTTCGGCGAGGGCCTGGCGCAGCTCTACGCCGACAAGTACGGGGTGGAGAGCGTCTCGATCCGGATCGGCTCGTGCTTCCCGAAGCCGCGCTCCACCCGGATGCTCTCCACCTGGCTGAGCCCCGCCGACTGCGCCCGGCTGGTGCACGCCGCACTCACCGCCCCGGTCGACGGGCACGTGGTGGTGAACGGCATCAGCGCCAACACCCGCGCCTGGTGGGACCTCGCCCCGGCCCGTGCGCTCGGCTACGAGCCGCAGGACGACGCCGAGGCGTACGCCGCGGAGGTCTTGGCCGAACACGGCGAGCTGCCGCCGGACGGCGTGGACGCCCGGCTGCTCGGCGGCGGCTTCACGGAGATCGAGCCACCGCGCTGAGCCACCCCGGGAGCCGTCTTCAAAGGCGCACGGGTGGTCAATTCAGGGGCGCGTGGGGGCACCTCCCGGCCGAAGGCTGGGGGAGAACTGCGCAGTCCGGGAGTGGCTGTCACGGCAGTTCGGGTCGAGCCGTGGTCTGCACGGTGGCCCACATCCGGATTGCGCAGTTCCCCGCGCCCCTCACGGGGCACCGTACGCCTATGAAGAAACGCCCTCGGGCGGGTTCACCGGCCGCCGACCGCCTGTTTGACCAGGGTGCGGCCGAAGTCCCACATCAGGCCGCTGCCCCGGTGTGCCTCGTCCATCACCTCGGTGAAGGCGTCCACGAAGCGGTCGACCTCCTTCTCGGTGACGATCAGCGGCGGGATCAGCTTGATGACCTCCAGGTGGTCGCCGGAGACCTGGGTGAGGATGCGGTGCCGCTGCAGCAGCGGCACCACCACCATCTGCGCGAACAGCCCCTTGCGGGCGGCCTGCAGGGCCGTCCAACCGGTGCGCAGCTTCAGCGACTTGGGGCGGCCGAACTCGATGCCGACCATCAGGCCGCGGCCGCGCACGTCGGCCAGCATCTCGTACCGGTCGACCAGTTCGGCGAGCCTGGCGCGCAGCAGGTCGCCGACCGTCCGGGCGTTCTCCACCACCCGTTCCTCGCGCATCACGTGCAGGGTGGCGAGGCCGGCCGCCATGGCCTGGGCGTTGGAGCCGAAGGACGCGGAGTGCACCAGCACCCGGTCCATCGAGGAGTACACCTTGTCGAAGATCCAGCCCTTGCCGAGGGTCGCCCCGATGGGCACGTAGCCGCCGGAGAGCGCTTTGGCCGCGCACACCAGGTCGGGCAGGACGCCCTCCTCGTGCTGGTAGGCGAAGAAGTCGCCGGTGCGTCCGATGCCGGTCTGCACCTCGTCGCAGATCAGCAGCGCCCTGTGGGCGTGCAGGAGTTCCTGGGCGGCGTGCAGCCAGCCGGGCGGCGCGGCGTGCACGCCCTTGCCCTGGATCGGCTCGACGATCAGGGCGGCGACGTCGCCCTTCTTCAACTCCCGTGCCAGGGCCGCGAGGTCGCCGAGCGGTACGGCGGTGTCGGGCAGCAGCGGCCCGAAGCCCTTGCGGAAGCCGCTCTCGCCGTTGACCGAGAGCGAGCCTGCGGTGAGGCCGTGGAAGGCGTGGTCGCAGTAGAGGATGCGCCGCCTCCCGGTGGCGCAGCGGGCGAACTTGAGAGCCGTCTCGACGGCCTCGGTGCCGCTGTTGCCGAAGAACACCCGGTCCAGGCCGGGGGCGCGGGCGATCAGCTGCTCGGCGAGCAGGCCGGGCAGCGGGGAGCAGTCGAAGCGGGTGAGGTCGGGCAGGTCGAGGTCCATGACCTGCTGGACGGCGGCGCGGACCGCCGGGTGGTGCCGTCCGAGTGCGAAGATCCCGAAGCCGGCCAGCATGTCCAGGTACTCGTTGCCGTCGGCGTCGTAGAAGTACGGGCCCCGGGCGCGCTCGTAGTACTTGTCGAAGCCGATGGTGTGCAGCATTCGCGGCAGCTGCGGATTGAGGTACTTGGCGTGCAGCTCGTAGCGCTCGGCGGCGCGGTCGGCGAGCAGGGCGGCGAGGTCGAGGCCCCCGGTGGGACGGTCAGCCATGGTGCTGGTTCGCTCCTCGGATCGGTAGCAGCTGCTTGGCGTGGGCGGCGGTCTGGGCGGCCACGCCGGTGCCGGTGAGTCCGATCTCCTCGAGGATCTCACCGCGGCCGGCGTGGGCCAGGAACTCCTGCGGAATACCGAGGTCGCGCAGCGGGGTGTCCACGCCGCCGTCGCGCAGGGCCTGGGCGATCGCGGCGCCGACGCCGCCGGCGCGGCCGTTGTCCTCGACGGTGACGACGAGGCGGTGGGCGGCGGCGAGGTCGACCAGGGCGGGGTCGACGGGCTTGACCCAGCGCGGGTCGACGACGGTGGCGGTGAAGCCCTCGGCGAGCAGCAGCGCGGCGGCGTCCAGGCAGGCAGGGGCCATGGCGCCGACGGCGACCAGCAGGATCTCGGGGGCGGGCCCGGTGGCGGCCAGGACGTCGACCCCGCCGACCCGGCGGAGGGCGGGCACGCCGGGGCCGAGGTCGCCCTTGGGGAAGCGCAGCACGGTGGGGGCGTCGGTGACCTCGACGGCCTCGCGGAGCTGGGTGCGCAGCTGTTCGGCGTCGCGCGGTGCGGCGAGCCGCAGGCCGGGGACGACCTGGAGGACGGACATGTCCCACATGCCGTTGTGGGAGGCGCCGTCGTTGCCGGTGACCCCGGCCCGGTCGAGGACGAAGGTGACGCCCAGCCCGTGCAGGGCGACGTCCATGAGGACCTGGTCGAAGGCGCGGTTGAGGAAGGTGGCGTAGACGGCGACGACCGGGTGCAGGCCGCCGGTGGCGAGGCCGGCGGCGCTGGCGACGGCGTGCTGCTCGGCGATGCCGACGTCGAAGGTGCGGTCGGGGTGGGCGGCGGCGAAGTCGGCGAGGCCGACCGGCTGGAGCATCGCGGCGGTGATAGCGACGATGTCGGAGCGTTCCTTGCCGAGTTCGACCATCTCGGTGCCGAAGACGGACGTCCAGGAGGTGCCGCGGGAGGGCGAGACGGGCAGGCAGGTGTACGGGTCCATGGCGCCGACGGCGTGGAAGCGGTCGGCCTCGTCCTGTTCGGCGGGGCGGTAGCCGCGGCCCTTCTGGGTGATGCAGTGGACGATGACCGGGCCGCCGAAGCGCTTGGCGCGGCGCAGCGCCTGTTCGACGGCGGCGATGTCGTGGCCGTCGATCGGGCCGACGTACTTGAGGCCGAGGTCCTCGAACATGCCCTGCGGGGCGAAGGCGTCCTTGAAGCCCTTCTTGGCGCCGTGCAGGGCGCCGAAGATGGGCGGGCCGACGACGGGGGTGCGCTGCAGGGCCTCCTTGCCCCAGGCGAGGAAGCGCTCGTAGCCGCGGGTGGTGCGCAGGGTGGCGAGGTGGTGGGCGAGGCCGCCGATGGTGCGGGCGTAGGAGCGTTCGTTGTCGTTGACGACGATGACCAGGGGGCGGTCGTCGGCCTCGGCGATGTTGTTGAGGGCCTCCCAGGCCATGCCGCCGGTGAGGGCGCCGTCGCCGACGACGGCGACGGTGTGCCGGTCGGTGCGGCCGAGCAGCTGGTTGGCCTTGGCGATGCCGTCGGCGTGTCCGAGGGCGGCGGAGGCGTGGGAGTTCTCGATGAGGTCGTGCTCGGACTCGGCGCGGGAGGGGTAGCCGGAGAGGCCGCCGCGGCCGCGCAGTCGGGTGAAGTCCTGGCGGCCGGTGAGGAGCTTGTGGACGTAGGCCTGGTGGCCGGTGTCGAAGAGGATGCGGTCGCGCGGGGAGTCGAAGACGCGGTGGACGGCGATGGTCAGTTCGACCACGCCGAGGTTGGGTCCGAGGTGGCCTCCGGTGCGGGTGACGGCGTCGATCAGGAAGTCGCGGATCTCGTCGGCGAGGAGTGGGAGGTCGCCGGCGGGCAGGCGTCTCAGGTCGGCGGGTCCCTGGATGGTGGACAGAAGTGACATGGCTTCACCTCGCGACTTCGTGGAGAGCGATGACCGTCTGTGTCCAGGGTGCGGCCGGGGCGGTCGGCTCGCCTGTTGTCCGCACGCCCGGGCGCGCGCTGGGGCGCGCGCCGGGGCGCGCGTTCAGTTGATCCGACCGGAGCCGAGGGTCTCCCGGGCGGCGCGCAGCGATTCCTTGAGGGAGCCCATGGTGGCGAGGACGGCGGTTGGCTCGTAGCCGCAGTGGGCCATGCAGTTGTCGCAGCGCGGGTCCCTGCCGCGGCCGTACTTGTCCCAGTCGGTGTCCTCGATGAGTTCCCGGTAGGTGGGGACGTAGCTGTCGGCCATCAGGTAGCAGGGGCGCTGCCAGCCGAAGAGGGAGTAGTTGGGGATGCCCCAGGCGGTGCACTCGAAGTCGACCTTCCCCTCGAGGAAGTCCAGGAAGAGCGGGCTGTGGTTGAGCCGCCAGCGCCGCCGGTTGCCGCCGGCGAAGGCCTTGCGGAAGAGCTCCCTGGTCTGTTCGACGCCGAGGAAGTGGTCCTGGTCGGGCGCCTTCTCGTAGGCGTACGCCGGCGAGATCATCATCTCGTCGACCTTGAGCTCGTCGTTGAGGTAGTCGAGCACCTCGATGACGGTCTGCGGGGTGTCGGTGTTGAAGAAGGTGGAGTTGGTGGTGACCCGGAAGCCGCGCCGCTTGGCCTCCCTGATGGCCTCCACCGCCTCGTCGAAGGTGCCCTCCTTGGCCACCGAGGCGTCGTGCCGCTCGCGCAGGCCGTCGATGTGGACAGTGAAGGTGAAGTACGGCGAAGGAGTGAATCTGTCGAGCTTCTTGCGCATCAGCAGGGCGTTGGTGCAGAGGAAGACGTACTTGCGGCGGGCGACCAGCTGGCGCACGATCTCGTCGATCTGCGGGTGCATCAGCGGCTCGCCGCCGGCGATGGAGACCATCGGAGCACCGGACTCGAGCACGGCGCCGACCGCCTGGGCCACCGGCATCCGCTGCTTGAGCACCCCGGCCGGGTGCTGGATCTTGCCGCAGCCCTCGCAGGCCAGGTTGCACGCGTAGAGCGGCTCCAGCTCGACGATCAGTGGGAACTTCTCACGGCGCTTGAGCTTCTGCTGCAACAGGTAGGTGGACACGCGGATGGACTGACGCAGCGGCATGGCCATGGCTAACTCGCCTTCTGCGGGAGTGTCGAGGGCTGTGGTGGACGGGGTGCTGCGGTGGCGACCAGGCGGTGCCACTCGGTGAGGCCGGGGACGGCGGCGCGCAGGGCCCGCCAGGCGCGCACCCCGGCCGGCAGGGTGCCCGGCCGGATCAGCTCGTGCTCGGGGGTGTCGACGACCACCCGCAGCACGGCGGCGGGCAGGTCGGGCCTCAGCTCGGCGCGGGCGGCGAGCACGGCGGCGGCCTCCATGTCGACGGCGAGGGCGCCGCGGGCGTGCAGGGCGCGGCGCTGGTCGCCGCGCACCACGTGGTCCGAGGTGTGGTGCAGCCCGGTGTGCGTGGTCAGGCCGCAGGCCTGCAGGGCCTTGGCGAGCGAGGGGGCCGACTCGAGTTCGAAGCGCCCGCCCTCGGTGTCGCGCACCGCGTCGGCGACGATGACCTCCCCGGGTTCGGTGCCGGGGGCGACGGAGGCGCCGAACCCGGCGACGACCAGGGCGCCGTACCCGCCGGTGGCGAGCAGCGCGCGCACGCTCCGGCCGGCTCTGGCGCGGCCGATGCCCGTCCGCACGAGGACGGGCGATCCGCCGATCGCCCCGGCCCAGTCGCCGCCGCGCAGGGCCCAGGCCTCCGGCCCGAGTGCGCACAGCACCAGCAACGGTTCACCGGTCATGGGTACCTCCGCTCGGCCCGGTGCAGAGACGTTTTCTCACCGCTCACCACCCCCTGCCCCGAGGGGGCGCCCCGACACGTACCGGCCGAGGGCCGTCACCGGGAACACCAGGCGGTAGAGGTGGTAGTTGATCGAGAAGTCCCAGGGGAAGCCGGTGCCGGTGAACTGCGGCTCGTCCCAGGTGCCGTCGGCCCGCTGGGTGCGGACCAGCCAGGCGACGCCGCGTTCGACGGCCTCGGTGCCGCTGCCCGGCCCGCCCGGGGCCTCGCCCGCGGCGAGCAGGGACATCAGCGCCCAGGCGGTCTGCGAGGCGGTGGACTCGCCGCGCCCGGCCCAGGTGCCCGGGTCGTCGTACGAGCGCATGTCCTCGCCCCATCCGCCGTCCGGGTTCTGCCGGCTCTCCAGCCAGCGGACGGCCCGGCGGATCGCCGGATGGTCGGGGCGGATGCCGGCGGAGACCAGGGCGGGCAGCACCGAGCCGGTGCCGTAGATGTAGTTGGTGCCCCAGCGGCCGAACCAGGAGCCGTCCTCCTCCTGGTGGTCGAGCAGCCAGGCGGTACCGCGCAGGGCGCGCGGGTCGGCGGCCTTGCCGACCTCGGCGAGCATCTCCACCACATGGGCGGTGACGTCGGCCGAGGGCGGGTCGATGACCTCGCCGAAGTCGCAGAACGGCAGCTTGTTGGGGAGGTGGCTGGTGTTGTCCACGTCGAAGGCGCCCCAGGCGCCGTCGCGGGACTGCATGCCGAGGCACCACTCGACGCCGCGCCGCACCGCGCCCTTGAGCCGGGCGGGCTCCGGGTGGGCGACCCGGCGCAGCGCGAGGACGACCTCGGCGGTGTCGTCGATGTCGGGGTAGGTGTCGTTGTGGAACTCGAAGGCCCAGCCGCCGGGTGCGAGCCGGGGCCGCTTGACCGACCAGTCGCCGCGGGTGGTGATCTCCTCGCCGAGCATCCAGTCGGCGGCCCGCACCACGGCCGGGTCGTCGGCGGGCAGCCCGGCGTCCCGCAGCGCGATGGTGGCGAGGCAGGTGTCCCAGACCGGGGACTGGCAGGCCTCCATCCAGCGTCTGCCGTCCTCGGTGTGGACGGTGAAGCCGTCGAAGGCGGCGAGGCCGGCCTTCATCACCGGGTGGTCAAGCCGGTAGCCGAGCAGGTTGAGGGCGATCAGCGAGTAGACGGCGGGCGGCTGGATGCCGCCCCAGCAGCCGTCGGCCTCCTGCCGGTCGACGATCCAGCGGCCGGCGCGGGCGAGCGCGATCCGTCGCAGCGGGCGCACCGCGTAGCGGTGGTAGTGGTGCATCAGCCGGTCGAGGCGCTGGAAGAGGCCCTCCCAGCTGACTGCCGGGGCCATCGGCCGAACGGGGTACGGGTCGGCGGGGTCGGCGTGCAGCTCGGTGAGTGCGAAGGGTGCGGGGTGCACCGGGCGGTGCGCCGAGACCACGGTGAGCGGGACGATCGTCTGCCGGGCCCACTGGCCGAAGGCGTAGATGTTGAGCGGGGCCCAGGTGGGCAGGAAGAGGATCTCCGGGGGGAGTTCGGGGAGGCGCTGCCAGGGCCACCAGCCGAACAGGGCGAGCCAGATCCGGGTGAAGACGCGGGCGGCCGCGATGCCGCCGGCCTCCCGGACGTACCGGGCGGCGGCCTGCATGTGGGGGGCGCCGGGGTCGTCCCCGGCGAGTTTCAGGGCGACGTACGCCTCGACGGTGGTGGACAGTTCGGGCGGCCCGCCGTGGAAGGTCGCCCAGGTGCCGTCCGCGCGCTGCTGCGAGCGGATCCAGGCTGCCGTGGCCCGGGTCTGGTCCGCGGTGCGGATGCCCAGGAACTCACGCAGTAAAAGGTCCTCGGCGTCCATGGTGACGTTGGTCTCCAGGTCGCCCTTCCACCAGCCGTCCGGGTTCTGCAGTGACAGCAGGTGGGCGGTGGCCCGGGCCAGCGCGGCCTCGACGGGCACATCGTCCGATCGTCCTACCGGAGCCGGACCGCCGACCGGCCGCCCGTCCTCGGGCGGCGGGTCGAGGCCGTCCAGCACCGGCACCGGCACCTGACGGTCGGCCACCAGGTCGGGGACCGGGGGGCGGTCGCCCACCGCGACCGGCTCGGAATCGTACTCAGGGTCGAGCCGGCCGCCCGCGGTTGCTGTCAACTCACGTCACCTCTCTCGTACCACCACGAATTCGGCGAGTGCGACGAAGTGCTCCCGCACCTCGTCGGTCATCGGCACCTCGTCCAGTGCGGCGAGGGCGGTCTGGTGCTGGCGGCGGGCCTCCTCCTGGGTCCAGGCGCGGCCGCCCGCCTCCTCGATCAGCGCGGCCCGGGCGGCGAGCACCTGCTCGCTCTCCTCGCCGCGGCCCTGCGGATCCGCCAGCTGGTCGGCCAGCTTGCGGGAGGCGGCGCCGCCCTCGGCGAGCGCGGCGCACACCGGCAGCGACTTCTTGCGCTGGCGCAGGTCGCCCCAGTGCGGCTTGCCGGTCACCTCGGTCGCGCCCCAGATGCCGAGCAGGTCGTCCACCGCCTGGAAGGCCAGGCCCAGGTGATGACCGTAACGCTGCAACGCGTCGGAGACCCGGTCGTCGGCGCCCGCGAGCACGGCGCCGATCGCGGCGGAGGCGGCCAGCAGGGCGCCGGTCTTGCCGCCCTCCATCTCCAGACACTCCTCCACCGTCACCGCGTCGCGCTGCTCGAAGGCGACGTCCATGGCCTGGCCGTCGATGAGCTTGCGGGTGGCGGTGGTGATCAGGCGGACGGCGCGTGCGGCGTCCGCGGCGGTCGCCCCGCCCGTCACCGCCGCGTCGAGCAGCACCTCGGTGCCCAGCGTGGCCAGCGCGTCGCCGACCAGGATGGCCTGGGCCGGACCGAAGACCGTCCACGCGGTGGCCCGGTGCCGCCGGGTCTCGTCACCGTCCATCAGGTCATCATGGAGCAGCGAAAAGTTGTGTACCAGTTCGACGGAGACGCCCCCGGGGACACCCGCCTCGGCCGGTGCGCCGGCCGCCTCGGCCGACAGCAGCGCCAGCGCGGGCCGCACCGCCTTGCCGCCGTCCCCCGCGGCGGGCTTGCCGTCCCGGTCGATCCAGCCGAAGTGGTAGGCGCCGACGGTGTCCATGGGTGCGGCCAAACGGGCGACGGCGGCACGCAGTGACGGGGTGCACATGGTCCGGCCGCGTGCCAGCAGGTCGAGCACCGACGGGGTGTCCTTCACCGAACCGGCGCCCTGGGTGCGAGCCTCCACGTACGTTCCCTCTCCGTGCGAATGCCCGGCTGCTGTGGGCGCCAGGCGTCGTGCGATGTCAGTGGTGGTGGGGCGGGGCGGCGTCATCGCGGCCACCGCCCGTCGCCGCGGTCGGCGGGCAGGCGCCGGCCGGAGCGGGCGAGTGCGGCGTCCGCCGCGGCATGGCCGCTGCGCACCGCACTCTCCATGGTCGCGGGCCAGCCGGTGGCCGTCCACGAACCGGCCAGCAGGAGGCCGGGGATGCCGGTGACCGCCGAGGGCCGCAGCCGGGCGGTGCCGGGGGCCGGGTCGAAGGTCGCGGTGCGCTCGCGGGTGACGAAGAAGTCCAGCACCTCCGCCTCCCGGGCACCGGGCACCAGGCGCTCCAGCTCCGGCAGGTAGCGCTCGCGCAGGGCGGCGACCGGCAGGTCGATCTCCGCCTGCACCGCGGACTGCGACAGCGCCAGGTACTGGGCGCCGGGAATGCCGAGGCCCGAATGGGCCGTTCGGTCGAACACCCACTGGACGGGCGAGCCGAGCGCCGCGAAGAACGGCCGGCGCAGCAGGGTGCGGTCGTACACCACGTGGACGTTGAGGATCGGCGCGTGGCCGAGCTCGCCGAGCCGGTGCTGGTCGGGGAGCGCACCCGCGGGCAGCAGGGCGGCGGCCGACTCCTGGGCGCCGGCCAGCACCACGGTGTCGGCGGTGAGCAGCTCGCCGTCCTCCAGCCGGACGCCGTGCCGGTCGGCGGGCTTGATCTCCGCAGCCCGGGTGCGCAGCCGCACCTGGACGCCGAGCCGCTCCAGCTCGGCCGCGGCCGCGTCGTGGTGGATGCGGCCGAGCGGCACGTTGGCCATGCCGATGTCGGAGGCGCCCGGGTCGGAGAGCAGGCCGGTCTTGAAGACCATCGCGGCCAGCGCCAGCGAGGTCTGCTCGGCGGTGGCGTTGAGCGTGGCGACGCCGACCAGGTCCCACAGGGCGGCGACGGTCGCCGGGGTCTGGCCGTTGCGGCGCAGCCAGGTGCCGAAGGAGATCTCGTCCAGCGCCGGGTCGGCGAGGTCGAGCGCCTTCAGGGCGAGGGCGGCGCGCACCACGCGCAGCCGGTCGGCCGGGCCGAGGTGCGGGTACCCGGCCAGGCTGGCGGCCAGGTGCAGCGGCACCGGCAGGCCGGCGCGGCGCAGCCGGCCGAAGGTGCGGCGGCCGTCGGGGGCGACGCCGAGCACCGGGACGTCCAGGCGCGGCTGGAGATCCACCAGTCGGCCCGCGCCCAGACGGTCCAGCAGGCCGCGGTAGGCGGTGCAGCAGCGGAGGAAGACGTGCTGGCCGTTGTCGACGACCAGGTCGCCGCGGCGGAAGGAGAAGGCGAGGCCGCCGAGCCGGGGCCTGGTCTCCAGCAGGGTGACCCGGTGGTCGGCCTCGGCGAGGCGCAGGGCGGCCGTGATGCCGGCCAGGCCGCCGCCGACCACGACGGCGGTGGGCCGTTCGGCCGTCGTCCGTGCGGTCATCGGTGCCACCCCCTGCCCTGGTCTCGCCGTTGCTTCGTGGACAACATCACTGGATTTGCCCGTGATTCCCTGTTGACACAGCGTGACATAACTGGCGGAAGTTTCAAGAACGCCCTCCGGCGAGCCCGGACAGCGCCACGTACGCCTTCTCCCAGCCCGGCAGGGACACCCGGCCGCGCAGCACCGACTCCGGTTCGGCGGCGATCCGGCCCAGCAGGCGGTGGTAGATGCCGGCCATCGCGGCGGTGCAGGCACGGCTGCGGCGGTCCAGCATCGGCAGCAGCCGCAGGCCCTCCTCGAAGGCCTGCTGGGCGCGCTGCGCCTCGAAGGCGATCAGCCCGGTGAAGTCGGCGCCGACCGGCGGCTCGGGCAGGGCGAAGCCCTCCTGGCAGCCGAACCGGACGAGGTCCTCGGTGGGCAGGTAGGTGCGGCCGTTGGCGGCGTCCTCGCGCAGGTCGCGCAGGATGTTGGTGAGCTGGAGGGCGAGGCCGAGGGTGTCGGCGTAGCGCTCGCCGAGCTCCGGGTCCTCGCAGCCGTACACGCCGAGCGACAGCCGGCCGATGGCGCCGGCGACGCAGCGGCAGTAGACCTTGAGGTCCTCGTAGGTCTGGTACTCGACGCCCTTGAGGTCCATCTCCACGCCGTCGATCAGCTCGTCGAAGCCGCCGAGCGGGATCGGGAAGCGCCGGGCGGCGTCCGCGAGGGCGACCTTGATCGGGTCGGTGTCGTCCTCTCCGACGGCGCCGGCCCGGATCTCGTCCAGCAGCTCGCGGGTGCGGCGCAGCTGCTCGGCCTTGCGCTCCGCGGGGAGGTCTCCGTCGCCGATGTCGTCCACCCGGCGGGCCAGGGCGTAGAGCGCGGACATGGCCAGTCGCTTGGGCTCCGGGAGCAGCCGGATGCCGTAGCTGAAGTTGCGGGCCTGCAGTGCGGTGACCGCCTCGCAGTACCGGTAGGCCGCCATGACCGGCGCCGACGCCAGTGGTGATGCCGCCACTCGGGCGTTCACCTTCCCTTCGCGAAGAGTGCCGCCGCCCGCAGTGCGAGGCGGCGCTTGTCCGGCTTGGGCTGCTGGGCGAGGACGTCGTACCCGGCGTCCTCGACGGCCGCCAGGGCCGCGTACCCTCCCGCGGTGAATCCCGCGAGTAGCAGCCGTAGCCTCCCGTGAACCGTACCCACCAGCGGGGCGCCGCGGTCGAGCAGGGTCCGGGCGCGCTCGGCCTCGAAGGCGATCAGCTCGCGGACCCGGGGGCCCGCGGTGGGCTCGGCGAGGTCGGCCTCGGTGACGCCGAAGCGCTCCCGGGAGTCGGCGGGCAGGTAGATCCGGCCGCGGCCGAGGTCCTCGGCGACGTCCTGGATGTGCTCGACGATCTGCAGGCCGCTGCAGATCGCGTCGGACAGGGCGATCCGTTCGGGGGTGGCGACGCCGGCGATGGCGAGCACCAGCCGGCCGACCGGGTCGGCGGAGAGGGTGCAGTAGCCGAGCAGGTCGCGGTAGGTGGCGTAGCGGGTGGTGGTCTGGTCGACGCGGTTGGCCTCGATCAGCCGGCGGAACGGCTCGGGGGTGACCGGGTGGCGGTCGGCGAGCGGGACGAGCGCCTTCATCAGCGGGTGGCGGGGCGGCTCGCCGCCCCGGCCGAGGGCGGCCTCGAAGGCGCGGTCGAGGTCGCGCTCCAGGCCGTCGAGCAGGCCGAGCCGGAAGGCGGTGGGGTCGGCGACGACCGGGGCGTCCAGCAGGGCGGCGACCTGCTCGGGTTCGGCGAGGTCGCCGTCGCCGGCGTCGTCGACCAGGCGGGCGAAGCCGTAGACCGCCATCAGGTCGGTGCGCCAGGCGGCGGGGAGGAAGGACGGTGCGACCGGGAAGTTCTCCAGGTCCGCCTTCTGCAACGTGGCGCCATCTGTCTGATTGTCTGATTTGGCCGAAGCCACCACTGCCGTCACTCCCCCGTTCTACACCGCTCCCGGCCGGCGTTCCCCTTCGGACACGCGTACCGGGCACTCGTCCGGTCAACACGGAGGCCGGTGCGGGGACACCCCCCGCACCGGCCCCGACCCGCGGCGATCAGCCGTGGTTCTGCTTCTCGTACGCCCGCACGACCTCGTCGGTGAGGCCGTCCATGACGAGCTCGCCCTTCTCGATCCAGATGGTGCGCTCGCAGGTGTCGCGGATCGCGTTGTTGTTGTGGCTCACCAGGAAGACCGTGCCGGCCTCCTTGCGGAGCTCGCGGATGCGCGCCTCGGACCGCTTCTGGAACTTCTGGTCGCCGGTGGCCAGCGCCTCGTCGATCAGCAGCACGTCGTGGGTCTTCGCCGCCGCGATGGAGAACCGCAGACGGGCCGCCATGCCGGAGGAGTACGTGCGCATCGGCAGGGTGATGAAGTCGCCCTTCTCGTTGATGCCCGAGAAGTCGACGATGTCCTGGTAGCGGGCCTTCACCTCGGCGGGCGACATGCCCATCGCCAGGCAGCCCAGCACGACGTTCCGGTCACCGGTCAGGTCGTTCATCAGCGCGGCGTTCACGCCGAGCAGCGACGGCTGGCCGTTGGTGTAGATGCCGCCGCGCTCGGTCGGCAGCAGGCCGGCGATCGCGGCCAGCATGGTCGACTTGCCGGAGCCGTTGGAGCCGATGAGGCCGATCGCCTCGCCCTTGTACGCGGTGAAGCTGATGCCGCGCACGGCGTGCACCTCGCGGATGGCGGGCGAGCGCTTGCGCGAGATGATCCGGCTCAGCGCCGAGGTGGCGCTGCCCTTGCCCGAGCCTGCGCCGTGGACCTTGTACACGATGTGCACGTCGTCCACGACGACGGTGGGCACGCGAGCCTGGTCGGCGTCCACGGGGGCCGCCTCCTTGACGTTGGTCGTTGCGGTGTCAGCCACGGCCGTACTGCTCCTCCGCCTTCCAGAAGTACACGAACCCGAACAGGCCCGCGATGACAGCCCACGCGACGGCGACCATCCACACGTGCGGCGGCAGACCCTCACGGTTGAAGTGGCTCGGGTCGAACGCGAACCGGATCAGGTCCATGTAGACCGAGGCCGGGTTGACGTCCGCGATCAGCTGGATCCACTTCGGCCAGGTCTCGATGTTCGCCTCGATGCTGTAGAACACGCCCGAGAGGTACATCCAGGTGCGCAGGATGAACGGCATCAGCTGCGCCATGTCGCTGGTCTTGGCGCCGATGCGGGCCATGACCAGCGCGACGCCGGTGTTGAAGATGCAGAGCAGCACCAGCGTCGGCAGGATCAGCAGCCAGCTCAGGCCCGGCATGATGCCGGTCGCCAGCACGATGCCGACCAGGACGACCATCGAGATCAGCAGCTGCTGCAGCTGGATGATGGTGAAGGCGATCGGCAGGCAGGCGCGGGGGAAGTGCAGCGCCCGGATCAGGCCCAGGTTGTCGGAGATGGAGCGGGTACCGCTCTGCACCGCACTCTGGATGAACTGGAAGATGAAGACACCGATGCAGAGCCAGGGCACGTAGTTCGGAATCGACTTGTTGCCCAGGATCAGACCGAAGACCAGGAAGTAGACCACGCAGTTGAGCAGCGGGGTCACGACCTGCCAGACCTGTCCCAGCTTCGCCGTGCTGTACTGCGCGACCAGTCTCGCGGTCGCGAAGGACACGATGAAATGGCGCCGGGCCCAGAGCTGCCTGACGTACTGGGGCAGGCCGGGCCGCCGGCCGCTCACCGTGAGGCCGTACTTGGCCACGAGCTGCTGGGGGGTCAGGCCCGCGTCGGCACCCCTCGGGGCCGAGAGGCTGAGCGGGTCACTCAATGTCGACACATTCGTCCTTGATCACGGAAGGTAGTTCGACCGACAGGGGGGCACTGCCGGCTGCAGCGATCAGATGATTGGCGGTCGGCCCAAGCGGGTCAATCGCCATACAGTACGCCATCGCATCGGCCGTCGCGGACCGCAGGCCTCGCGCCAACCTGCCCGGAAACCGCCCAGCCAGGCCTTCAGCGCGTCGCCGGACGGGCGGCGGGCCAGCGTGAGCAGGAACCAGGTTCCCAAGTAGAGAGGCACCAGCAGGGCCGGAAGGTTCCGCCGCGCCAGCCACACGCGGTTGCGGGCCACGTTGTGGAAGTACGAGGCGTGCCGGGCCGGCGAGGTGGTGGGGTGGTACAGCACCACGTCGGCGCGGTAGTCGATGGACCAGCCGGCGTCCTGCGCGCGCCAGGCGAGGTCGGTCTCCTCGTGCGCGTAGAAGAACTCGGCGGGCAGCTGGCCGGCCTGCGGGAAGACCGCCGTCCGCACGGCGCTGGCGCCGCCCAGGAAGGTGGTCACCCGGGAGGAGCGCAGCGGGTCGCTGGCGCGCAGCCGGGGGACGTGCCGGCGCTGGGTGGCGCCGGTGTCCGGGTCGGCGATCCGGAAGGAGACGATGCCGAGCGTCGGGTCCTCGGCGAAGGCCCGGCGCAGCAGCTCCGCGGAGTCGCGGCCCGGCAGCAGGCCGTCGTCGTCGAGGAAGAGCACCACGTCGACGTCGCGGCCGTCCGGCCCGAAGAGCTCGATGCCGACGTTGCGACCGCCGGGGATGCCGAGGTTCTCCGGCGTCTCGGCGGTGCGGACGTCGTCCGGCAGCGGGGGCAGCGGGGCGCCGTTGCCGACCACGGCCAGCTCGACCGGGGGGCCGTCCTGGGCGCGGACGGAGTCGATCAGGGCATTGAGCTCCGCGGGGCGGTTGCCCTGGGTGATGATGACGGCGCCGAGCCGCAGGGCGTCGCTCATCGCAGCCTGCTCGACAGGACGATGCTCAGCAGGTGCAGGACGGTCTGCAGCATGGCGATCGCGGCCAGGACCACCACGGCGAGGCGCGTCCAGAAGAGGCCGCCGGCGACCTGGTCGGCGATGCCCGCCGCGAGGATGAACAGCGAGGCCTCGACGGCACCGATCAGGCGGTGGAACTTGAGCACCGAGGCGGCCCGGCGGGCCTTGGCGACACCGGAGGAGCGCGGCACGGAGGCGCTGTCCTCGACGGCGGTCATGCCGCTGCGGGCGCGGGCCACGTCGACCAGGTCCGTCTCGGACTTGATCAGGATGGCGCCGAGCGCGGCCAGCGTGCCGAGGAAGGCCCACTGCCAGGCGGAGGCGGTGCCGTCCTGGTGGAAGAGGTCGGCGGCACGCAGACCGAGGCCGGTGAGCAGCGCGGCCTCGGACATGTAGTGGCCGACGCGGTCCAGGTAGACGCCGGTGAGCGAGGTCTGCCGGCGCCAGCGGGCGACCTCGCCGTCCACGCAGTCGAGCAGCAGGTAGACCTGGATCAGCAGGGCGGCGAGGACGGCGCCGGTGATGCCGGGGATCACCAGGGCGGCGCCGGCCAGGATGCCGGTGAACATCATCAGGTAGGTCAGCCCGTTGGGCGTGATCACCGTGACGGTGCTCAGCACGCGGGTGATCCGCAGCGAGATCTTCCGCATGTAGAGCCGGCCGGCCCAGTGCTCGGCGCTGCGGCGCTGGAGCATCCCCTCCGGGTGGATGACGGCCCGCAGCTCCTCGATCGAGGGGCGGCGGGTCAGGTCGACCGGGGCGACCGGGGGGATGTCAGTGGACTGCTTGGACATAGTCGGCGTACGCGTCCCTGATGTCGGATGGGGAGAGGTCGAGGTGTTCCAGGATGGTGAAGCGGCCCGGGCGGGTGTTCGGGGCGTAGTGCACCGCGTCGGTGAACTCCGCCTCGGTGAAGCCGATCGCGTCGGCGGTCACCGGCAGTCCGTGGCGCGCCAGGCGCTCCACGATCAGACCGGTTAGCTCGTGCTCGCCCCGCAGGAAACTCGCGAAGGCGGCGCCGAGGCCGACCTGCTCGCCGTGCTGGGCGGACCGCTTGGGGTACAGCACGTCCAGGGCGTGCGAGATCTCGTGGCAGGCGCCCGAGGAGGGCCGGGTGCTGCCCGCGATGTTCATCGCGATGCCGGACAGTACCAGGGCTTCCGCGAGGGCCAGCAGGAGGTCCTCGTCCTCCAGGGCGCCGGGGTGGCGGAGCAGGTTCTCGCCGGCCGAGCGGGCCATGGCGACGGCCAGGCCGTCGACCGGCTCGCCGGTGACCCGGTGCGACAGCTCCCAGTCGGCGCAGGCGGAGATGTTGGAGATGACGTCGCCGATGCCCGCCGCGACGAAGCGCTGCGGCGCCTTGCGGATGACGTCGAGGTCGACCACGATCCCGATCGGGCTGGGCACGCCGTAGGAGCCGCGCCCGGCGTCGTTGTCGAGGGTCGAGACCGGCGAGCAGATGCCGTCGTGGGCGAGGTTGGTGGCGACCGCCACGATGGGCAGGCCGACCCGCGCGGCGGCGTACTTCGCCGCGTCGATGATCTTGCCGCCGCCGAGGCCGACCAGTGCGTCGAAGTGTCCGCTGCGCATCTCGTCGGCCAGGCGCACGGCGGCGTCCAGCGTGCCGTCGGCGACCTGGAACCAGACGGCGCCCGGGAGCAGCGGTTCGAGCCGCTCCCGGAGCACCGCGCCGGAGCCGTTGCTGATCGCCACCGCTATCCGCCCGGAGGCGGACAGCCGCTGGTCGGCGAGGATGCCGCCGAGCGCGTCGAGGGCGCCCGCGCGGATCTCCACGAAGACCGGCGAGGGCAGCAGCCGGGTCAGTACTGGCACGCGATCTCCCGCGCGCGGGCCAGGTCGTCGTGGTTGTCGACCTCGACCCAGGAGACCTCGCCGATCGGCTGCACGTCGATGCGCAGGCCGCGGTTCACCATCTCCTGGTAGCCGTCCTCGTAGTAGAGCTGCGGGTCGCGCTCGAAGGTGGCCTGCAGGGCGTCGGCGAGGGCGTCCTTCGCCGACGGGTTGATGATCGTGACGCCGATGTACTCGCCGGTGGCCTCGGCCGGGTCCATCAGCTTGGTGATGCGGCGCATGCCGAGGGCGGGGTCGACGACGACCTTCATCTCCTCGTCGGCGAGCTTCTTCACGGTGTCCAGGGCGAGCAGGATGCCGGGGGCGTTGCCCTCCTTGGCCATCCGGTCGTTGCCGTCGAGCATGGTGCGCTGGACGGACGCCGGGTGCACGGTGTCGCCGTTGGCGAGCAGCAGGCCCTCGCCGAACAGCTCGCGGGCGCACCACAGGGAGTAGGCGTTGTTCCACTCCTCGGCCTTGTCGTTCTCGACCAGGGTGAGCTTGACGCCGTACTTCTGCTCCAGCGCGTCCTTGCGGTCGTACACGGCCTCCTTGCGGTACCCGACCACGACGGCGGCCTCGCGGAGCCCGACCTCGGCGAAGTTGCCGAGGGTGAGGTCCAGGACGGTCCGGTCCCCGTCGACCGGCACCAGCGCCTTGGGCAGGGTGTCGGTGTACGGGCGGAGCCGGCGGCCTGCGCCGGCGGCCAGGACGAGGCCGATCATGCGGTGTCTCCTGATTCGTCGTGTTCTGCCGTGGCGTCGCCGAACACCCAGAAGTGGATGGACTCGGCGACGACGACCAGGGCCAGGACGGCGGCCAGGGCCACCAGGCCGCCCTGCAGGGCGGCTGCTCCGGGCCCCTCGTGGCCGACGGCCCCGCTGGGGGCGCCGCCGTACACGAGTGCGGCGAAGAGGGTGACGAGCAGGGCCCGTCCCTCCTGGCCGCCGGTCGCGCGAACCAGCCAGCGGGCCGGCGCGCCGGTGCCGCCGCGGAGGCGGTACACCGTGTCGTAGTGATGGTAGGCGACGGCCGCAACCAGCCCGAACGCGGCCGGGAGCGAGGCGGTGTCCAGGCGCAGGGCCAGGGCGAGGACGGTCAGGTACTCGCCGGCGCGGAAGAACGCGGGGGCCAGCCAGTCCAGGGGGCCGGTCAGCTTCCGGGCCAGCACGAGCGAGCTCAGCAGCACGTACCCGGCGGCGGCGGCGACCGAGGCCCAGGTGCCGCCGAGCAGGTACACGGCGGCGGGCAGGCCGGCCGAGGCGGCCGCCGCGAGCAGCGGGACGGCGAGGCCGGGCAGCCGGCGGGCGACCGGGCGCAGCGCCGGGGCGAGCAGCTCGGCGAGCGGTCCGCCGTCGGCCAGGATCGCGACCTCACGGGCGGCCTGGTCGGTGCGCGGGCGGCGCCGGTTGACCGAGCGCAGCACCCGGCCGGCGGTGGTATAGCAGCAGGCCAGGGCGCAGCCGACGAGCAGCACGGTGAGCGTGGTGCGGGGGGTGGTGAACGCGGTGAGCAGGGCTATCAGGGCCCAGCGCTCGCCGATCGGCAGCACGATGATGCGGCGGGCCCAGACCGTCCAGCCGACCCGGTCGAGCCGGTTGGAGAGCTGCGCGGTGGGGCTGGAGTTCGCCCCCTGCACCTTGCTGCCGGCGGTGGCGGGGTTGCGGGCGGTCTCCTGGTCGGCGGCCATGAAGGCGAAGTCGACGCTGTGCCGGAAGGTCATCAGCACCATCGCGGCGAGCGCGAGCGCCCACACGTGGTCGCCGGTGCGGGCCGCCGCGATCGCCAGGCCCGCGTAGAAGGAGTACTCCTTGGCGCGGTCGAAGGTGGCGTCCAGCCAGGCGCCGACCGTGGAGTACTGCAGGGAGTAGCGGGCGAGCTGTCCGTCGGTGCAGTCCAGCACGAAGGAGAAGATCAGCAGCAGGCCGGCGGCGACGAAGCCCGGCCGGGTCGCGGTGGCGGCGCTGGCGGCCGCGGCGAGCGCGGTGACCAGCGAGGCCGTGGTGACCTGGTTGGGGGTGAGGCCGCGGCGGGCGCACCAGCGCGCGATGTAGCGCGAGTACGGGCTGACGCAGAAGGTGGTGAAGAAGCCGTCGCGGGCCTTCACCGCGCGGCGCAGCCGGACGGCCTCCTCGTCCACCTGCGCGACGGCGGCGCGGGCCGCGGCCAGCTCGTCGGCGTCGGCGGGGACGGTGGCGACCAGGGTGCCGAGCTCGGGGCGCTGGACGGCGATGCCGCCGCGCTGGACGGCGCCGGCCAGGGCGTCGGGCAGGCTCGGCTCGGCGCCGGTGAGGCCCTGGGCGGCGGAGATCAGCGCCTCGCGGGCGGCCGCGCCGTTCACGGCGACGGCGCCGGGGACGGCGCCGGCCGGGTAGCGCGGGTCGGTGAGGGCCAGGCGCAGCGCGTGCCGGTGGCCGACGAAGCCGGCGTCTATGACGGCGATCCGCTCGGCGGGGTCGGCGGCGGCCAGCAGGTCGGCGAGCTCGGCGGTGTCCCTGGCGTGCAGGACGCGGCCGAAGCCGATCGCGGCGAGGTCGGCGGCGAGCGCGCCGGGGGCGGTGGCACCGGTCGGGGTGCCGGATCCCGGGCGGGCGGACGCGGGACGGTCGGCGGTGCGGTCGGCCTGGGCGGGGATCGGCACCGCGGTCACGGTGGCGGTTGCGCCCGTCCCGAGTCCGCCGGCCGGGCCGGTGCCGATGGGGAGCGAGTCGCCGGCTCCCCGGGCGGCCGACGGCTCGGAGCCGGTCACGATCACAGTGGACAGCGGGACTCACTCCCTGGCGGTACGTAC
Organism: Kitasatospora dryopteridis; assembly: GCF_050749075.1. Taxonomy (NCBI): domain Bacteria; kingdom Bacillati; phylum Actinomycetota; class Actinomycetes; order Kitasatosporales; family Streptomycetaceae; genus Kitasatospora; species Kitasatospora dryopteridis. The sequence goes on from NZ_CP192749.1 coordinate 1,791,304, forward strand.
GGTCGACGGTGTGCACGCTGGGGTGACAGCGTCGATCGGTGGGACGGGGGGTGGGGGTGCGCCGCCCTTCGGGCCCGGCGCACCGGTTGAGGCTACCGGACGGCCCGTTTGCCCCCGAAACGGGCGTCCTCTGCCGTATGGGACACCGTGGGTCGGGCGCTCGGCGGGCATGCGGCAGCTCGAATCCGCCGCCGGCGGCCGTCGGGGGCCGCCGCACCGTGCAGATCATCATTCCGGACGGCGCGCCTCGCATTCAAGCCGCGGACCGGCGGATATCGGGCGCATGTCCGACTCTCGAACGGACACAAAGTGAAGAGTCCGCAACGGATTCGGTCAGGGCCCGAACACATCACCCGGCCATTCGCCCCTTCCCCGGGCACACGTGCGTCGCGACCGCGGGACTCTGCAGCATGGGGCAGACTTGGGCCCCGACGCCACATGCGAAGGGGACCACATGTCCGACATCTCGTCGACCGGCCGGACGCACACCCTCCAGGGGATCGACACAGGTGCGACCGGCACTGCCGGGACGGGGGCCGGTGCGACCGAGATCCTGCTGGAGCTCGTCGACGACGACGGGTTCACCATCGGCACCGCCGAGAAGCTCTCGCCCACCAGCAGCCGGGCCGACCGCACCGGGCGTTCTCGGTCTTCCTCTTCGACAAGCAGGGCCGACTGCTGCTGCAGCGCCGCGCCCTCAGTAAGTACCACTCCCCCGGCGTCTGGTCGAACACCTGCTGCGGCCACCCCTACCCCGACGAGCCACCCTTCGTCGCCGCCGCCCGCCGGACGGCCGAAGAGCTCGGAATCGCGCCCGCGCTGCTCTGCGAGGCCGGCACCGTCCGCTACGACCTGCCCGACGAGGCCTCCGGGCTGATCGAGCGCGAGTGGAACCACCTCTTCGTCGGCCTGGTCACCGCCGACCTCGTCCCCGACCCGGACGAGATCGCCGACACCCGCTTCGTCACCGCGGAGGAGCTGAAGGAGCTGGAGAACGAGAAGCCGTTCTCCGCCTGGTTCCGCACGGTCTTCGAGGCGGCGCTGCCCGGCATCCGGGAGATCACCGGACGCGGCTGGTAGCGCGCTCCTGCTTCCGCGGTTCTCGCGAGCCCTTCACGTTCTTCACGTTCTTCGCGTTCGTCGCGGGCCTCGCGTTCGTCGCGGGCCTTCACCGCTCCCAGGGATGGCTGTCCGGCTCCGCCGTGCGCGGGGCCGGCAGCGGGAGCGACGCCCAGATCACCTTGCCGCCGCCCTCGGTGCGCTCCACGTCGCAGGTACCGCCGGCCTGCAGGGTGACGCTCTTGACCAGCAGCAGACCCCGGCCGCCGAGATTGCCCAGGTCGCTCTCCAGGGCCTTCGGCCGGTACGGGTGCAGGTCCTCCACCGCGATCCGGACCCAGCCCTCGCCGATCGCCAGCTCGGTGGTGAGGCGGGGCGAGACCACTGCTGCGTGGTTCACCGCATTGCTGACCAGCTCAGAGACGATCAGCAGCAGGTCGTCGATCAGCTCCTGGTAGCGCTCGCCGCCCATGCCCTGGGCGAGGAGGCGGTCGCGCACCGCATGGCGGGTCTGCGGAACGGCGGCCTCCTGCGCCTCCGCGCCGAACCGCCACACGCCGGGTTCCGGGCCGACGCCCGGCTGTCTCGCCCCGGACGGGTCCCCGGTGCCGGCGTCCGTCGACGTGCGCTCGGCCGCCCCGCTCATCTGTTCCACGTCAAGCCACCCTTTGCATCGTGACGGGAGGCTCGGCCGCAGACCCGCGCGGGTGGCGCCGGCCGCGGCCTCTCGGGAATCGGGCGTTCCGCTCAAGGCTCCCTTGGTCCACAGAGGCTAGGAGAGCACCCGTCGGCCGCTGGTCAAGGGACTGGAAACTGGCGGCGGGTGACCTGTTCAGACCACATGCGAACGTGATCGGACCACATCGGCCCGGTCACGATTCGTTGTACCAGCGGAACGGTCACGCTGTCGGAGGTTTCCCCAGATCAGCACGCCCCTCGAGCCGACTCTCCACGACCACCGCACCCACCACGGCCCCTTCGGGGCGCTGCCTGCGCCCCGCGCGCTCCACAGCTCCCGCACGCTCCGTCGCCGCCGGCGCACAGGGGAGCATGCTCCCCTCCTGCGCGGGGCTCGGGACCGCCCGATTTGACCATGTTTGCAGTTCTTGACGATGAATCGTTCCTCCGGGCCGGCGCCAGGAGGCAGAAACGCAGGTGAGAAGCAGTCCCGCAGCCTGGTAATGTTCTCTCTGTCGCCAGGGGGCGAAGGAAACGGAAACCCCGAGGCAACACACCCCGTCCGGGTGGCGGAATGGCAGACGCGCTAGCTTGAGGTGCTAGTGCCCTTTATCGGGCGTGGGGGTTCAAGTCCCCCCTCGGACACCACTGCACGAAGTGCGGGTCGGGAGCAATCCCGGCCCGCATTTCTGCGTTCTCGGACTCAGCCTGCGGTCACGGCCGTGAAGTGGTGGACGTCCGAAGGCAGGGCGTGGTGCAGCCGCCAGGTGATGGCCATGGGTCGGTCGCCTTCGTGGGAGACGTAATCGGCGGGGCCGAGCAGCACGTAGGGCGCGGTGCGGCCCTCGACGGTCTTGGAGCGGCGGACGAACAGCAGCACATTGGTGCCGGCTTTCCGGTGGCCGATGTAGCGCTGGCCGGTTCGGCTGGCGGCTGAGGTGCTGTTCTGTGACTCCCAGTGGAAGTGGTCGGCGTTGAGCGCGAAGTCCCGGTAGCGAACGCTCGCCGAGAAGTTCCTCTCGTCCTTGTTGATGGTGACCAGCAGTGCGTCCGTCCGGGACTCCTCGCACCACACCACGCCGGACTGGAACGTGGCCGGCTTGAAGCCGTCGATCGAGGCCCGGCCCAGCGCGGCCAGCAACTCGGGTGCGTTGTAGTGGGCGTGTACGGCGAGCGGCCGGTGCGTCAGTGGTCCGAGGTCGGTGCCGAGGGTCACGGGGGCGTGGGCCGCGTGCTCCAGGCCGTGGGCGAGGACCTGGCGCAGTTCCTCGCGGAATCGGTGCTGCCCGTGCAGCGAGCGCAGACCCTCGGCGATGGTGGGGAATCCGCCGCCGCCCGGCCAGAGTGAGAAGAAGAGCATCGCCGCGTAGGTCCGGAGCGGCTCGGCCGAGTGGTCAAGGTCAGGTGCGTCGTCCGCCAGCAGGGCGGAGTAGGCCGCGACCCGAGCGGGGTCATCGACGTGGAGCAGGGAAGGCACGCGACGGAGCAGCGGCTCCTCGCCGTCGGGTACGGGTTCGGTGAGGAGGCCGGCTCGTCTGAGCAGGCTGGTCCAGGAGTTCTTGCCGCGGTAGAGGTCGTCGATGTCGCGGCGGCTCTCCGCCAGGTAGCCGGCCAGCGTCGGGACACCGTAGGAGCGGATTTCAGCGGCCAACTGCTTGGCGTCGGCCTTGAGCTGAGTCTTGATGTTCTCCAGGACGATGTCCTTGGCGACCCGGTCGAGCACGATCTGGCATCCCGACGGAAGCAGCGGGAAGTCGTCGGCAACGGCTTCCTGGACGCCTCGGCGGGTGTGGCCGGTGAGCGCGCGGAAACGCTCGTCGAAGCGGAACTCCTTGCGCTGGTACCCGATGAAGTCCAGCACGGTGAGGACGGCCTTGTGGGGCGAGCGGCGCAGACCTCGGCCGAGTTGCTGGAGGAAGATCGTGGCGCTGGAGGTGGGGCGGAGCAGCAGGATGGTGTCCACGTCCGGGACGTCCAGGCCCTCGTTGAAGAGATCGACGCTGAAGAGGACTTGGATGCGGCCGGCGCGCAGCCCGTCGAGGGCCTCGCGGCGCTGCTCGGCGGGTGTGTTCGCCGAGAGTGCGAGGGCGTGCAGCCCGGCCTGCCGGAAGGCGGCGGCCATGTGCTCGGCGTGGCGGACGGACACGCAGAAGCCGAGGGCCCGCATCCGGCTAGGGTCGGCGACCTTGTCACGGACGGTCTGAATGACCTGCCGGGCCTGGGTGTGTCCACCGGTCAGCAGCTCGCTCAGCTCGTCGGCGTCGTAGGCACCCTGACGCCAGCCGATGGCTCGCAGGTCGGTGTTGTCGTGGACGCCGAAGTAGTGGAAGGGGCAGAGCAGGTCGTCCTCGAGGGCCTGCCAGAGCCGGAGTTCGGCGGCGATACGGCCGTCGAAGAACTCGTCCTGGACCCGCTTGCCGTCGGCGCGCTCGGGGGTGGCTGTGAGGCCCAGCAGTTCCCCGGGCTGGAAGTGGTCGATGATCTGCCGATAGGTGGGCGCCTGGGCGTGGTGGAACTCGTCGATGACGATGACGTCGAAGGCGTCCGGAGCGAAGTCGGCGAGTTTGCCGCCGTGGAGTGATTGAACGCTGGCGAAGAGGTGGCGGTGGTGTTGCGGGCGGGCTCCGCCGGCCAGCAGTTCGCCGAAGGTGGCCTCGGCCAACACTTCTCGGTAAGCCCGTTGTGACTGCTCGAGTATCTCTTTCCGGTGCGCGATGAAGAGCAGCGACAGGTCGCCCCCGTGCTCGGCGCGCAGCCGGCGGTAGTCGAGCGCGGCTGTGACGGTCTTGCCGGTGCCGGTGGCGGAGACCAGGAGGTTGCGATGGTGCCCGCGGGCCTTGCGTTCCGCATCCAGGCTCTCCAGCATCGCCTGCTGGTGCGGGTGGGGCCGCACTTCCAGCCCGGAGAGCAGCGTGGCGCCGCCGCCTCGCGACCATCCGCCGGCAGCCCGAAGGGCCTCGTCGAGCTCATCGGCGTCGGTGTCCGGGTGGTACGGCCGGAACTCGGGGTTGGCCCAGTAGGAGTCGAAGGTCGCCTCGAACTTGCGGAGGACGGCCGGTGTGGCGACGCCGGACAGCCGGACGTTCCATTCCAGCCCGTCGAGCAACGCCGCCCGGGACAGGTTGGAGCTGCCGACGTAGGCCGTGTCGAAGCCGCTCGCCCGACGGAACAGCCAGGCCTTGGCGTGCAGCCTGGTCGAGCGCAGTTCGTGGTTGACCTTCACCTCGGCGCCGAACTCGCGGACCAGGCGGTCCAGGGCGGCGCGCTCGGTGGCCCCGAGGTAGGTGGTGGTGAGGACCCGCAGCTGGACGCCTCGGCGCTTCAGTTCGCGCAGTGGCTCCTCCATCACTCGGAGGCCATGCCACTTCACAAAGGCACAGAGCAGGTCGACGCGGTCGGCTGAGGCGAGTTCGGCGCGGAGTTCGTGGCCGAGGCTCTGCTCCTCCGGAGCATTGGTGAGCAGCGCGGTCTCGGACAGCGGGGTCAGCGGCCGGACTCGGTAGACGCCATCGGCTTCCTTGTCGGCGAGTGCGACGAGCTCGCGCGGCCCGGGCACCACCTGATCGGCCGTACCGGCGCCGGACTCGGCCAGGGCGGCGAGAAGGCGGTTCGCCGTCGCCACCTGATCCTCCGGGTTCAGATCCAGCAACGCCCGCTCGACCGCCGAGCCGATGTGCCGAGCCAGCACGAACGGGGTCGAGTCCTCGGGCACCGGGCGATCGACCACCCGCCATCCGGCCTCGCCGAGCGTGGCCAGCCGGGCCGCCACGGCGTCGGTCACCACCCGCTCGTACAGGCCGGACGCCGATGGCAGACCGAGCTCCGCGCCGCTGTCCGACATGCCGCTCCAAAGGATGGTCGGGGTGGTGCGCTCAGTTGTAGCGCATACCGACGACAGCCGATGCCGGGTACCCTCCTCGCCGTCCCGGCCCGTCAGCGGCCCGGGCCGCCCTCGTCGAGGTGGGCGGCGGCAACACGGCGGGGGACGACCATGCGCCAGGCGTCCAGGACCAGTTCGCGCATCTCGTCGGTGTCGACGGCCGACGTCCGGACCTGGACCCAGTTGAAGCGTTCGTCGGCGGGGTCGGGCGGCAGGAAGGTGTCCGGGGCGGAGGCGATCAGTGCGGCCCGCTCCTCCTTGGGGTAGGCGAAGCCGAGGACCGACTCGTCCCGGCTGAAGGCGAGGTAGACGATCCGGCCCACCCTGAACTTGATCCGGTCGCGGACCAGCGCCTCCTCGGTGCGGGGCAGGGACAGCGCCAGCCGGCGCACTTCATCGACGGTGACCATCCGACCAGCCTGCCTCACCGCCCCGGGACGGGGTCGTTGCCGCCGCTGGTGCCGGGGCGGCAGCGGAGGAGGCGGCCGAGGGTGAGGCGGGAGCCGCGGAGGGCTCCGTGGCGGTGGAGGGCCTGGACGGCGTAGGTGGAGCAGGACGGGGTGTACGGGCAGCAGGCGGGGCGGCCGGGGCTGATCCGGGTGCGGTAGTGGCGGACGGCGCCGTAGAGGCCGGCGGCGAGCGGTCCGGTGGGGACGGGGGCGGCCGGGTCGGTGTCGGCGCCCGCACGGCCGCGGGTGGTGAAGGCCTTGAGCACGGAGGCCAGCATCACCGGGATCAGGGCGATCATGCAGGGGTCGAACCCGCTGAAGCAGTCGCACGCGTCGCAGCAGTCGTTGTCGTCCTTGCGCTTGTTGCGGCGCTTCCACTCCTCGCGGATGCGCTTCTGCTCCCGGCGGCGCCGGCGCTCGTGCTCGGGCAGCCACCACCAGGCCCGGCCGGGGCGCGGCGGCGGACCGCTGTGCTGCTGGACGTGGTGCGGGTGGTGCTGGGACACGGCCGTGGCCTGCCTTCCGTCCGGTGTTCTGCGCCCGCCGCCGGTGCGGCGCGCTCGGAGAGTCGGACGACGGTAGCGCACCCGCGGGTTCCCGCCACCCCGCCCGCCGCTTGACTTCGCGTGCACTCCAACCGACAGACTCCGAACCGTCCGTCCCCACGGGGGAACTGAGGAGAGTTGGGGAGCAGCAGCCATGAAGTACCGCACGATCGGCGCCGACCCGTCGACCCGCCGCGAGGTGAGCGTGCTCGCCCTGGGGGCGATGCTGTTCGGCACCTCGGTGGACGAGCCGACCTCGTTCGCGCTGCTCGACCGCTTCGTGGAAGCAGGCGGCAGCTTCGTCGACACCTCGAACAACTACGCCTTCTGGGTGCACGGTTCGCAGGGCGGCGAGAGCGAGGAACTGCTCGGCCGGTGGCGCCGCAGCCGCGGGATCGGCGACGAGGTGGTGGTGGCGACCAAGATGGGCGCCCGGCCGCTCGCGCCGTCGACGGGGTTCAGCCGGAATGTGGAGGGCCTGTCGGCGAAGGCCGTCCGCGAGGCGGCGGAGCGCAGCGCGGAGCGGCTCGGCACCGACCGGATCGACCTGCTGTACGCGCACATCGAGGATCCGCGGACCGAACTGGCCGAGACGGTGGAGGCGTTCGGTTCGCTGGCGGCGGAGGGTTCGGTGGGGCTGCTCGGGGTGAGCAACCACTGGACGTGGCGGGTGGAACGGGGCCGGGCACTCGCGGCAGCAGCCGGGTTGCCGGGCTGGGAGGTGCTGCAGTACCACCACAGCTATCTGCGGCACCGCACCGATCTGCCGACGCTCCGCTCCGCGGACGGCAGCATCGGGGTGGCGGGCGGCGAGGTGCTGAGCTACGTACGGTCGGAACCGGGACTGGCGCTGGTGGCGTACTCGCCGCTGCTGGGCGGGAGTTACGTACGGTCGGACAAGCCGCTGGGTGAGGGCTTCGACCATGCGGGGACGCCGGGGCGGCTGGCGGTGCTGCGGGAGGTCGCGGCGGAGACCGGCGCGACGGCGAACCAGGTGGTGCTGGCCTGGCTGATCGGCGGCGAGGTGCCGGTGATCCCGCTGGTGGGGGCCTCCTCGGTGGCGCAGCTGGACGAGAGCCTGGCCGCGGTCGACCTGGAGCTGACGGCGGACCAGCGGGCGCGGCTGGATGCCACGCACTGAGCCCTTCCGCCGTGAGGCTGGAGAACGAGGACGGCCCCGCCGCCCCGGCACCCACCGGGACGGCGGGGCGATGCCCGTTCGTTCGAACAATGTGGCGACGCCCTGCAACACGGACGTCGTCCCACCGCGTTAACCAGGCATGGACCACTCACCGACGACCGGTCGGACGGCTGCCGGGCCGCCCGACTTCCTGGAGTTCGCCGCAGCCCGGGGCGGCCAGCTCTTCCACACGGCCTACCTGCTCACCGGCGGAGACCGGCACCTGGCCGAGGACCTCGTCCAAGAGGCACTGAGTCGGATATACGTCCGCTGGCGGCGCGTCGCCCGGATGGAGAACCCGGTCGGCTACACCCAGACGGTGCTCGTCAACACCTTCCTGTCGCACCGCCGGCGGCGCAGCAGCACCGAGCGGGCGGCGCACGAACTCCCGGACACGTCGGTCACCGACGCCGATCCCGCCCTGCGGGTGACCCTGATGCAGGCGCTGCAGGCGATGTCGCCGGCCGACCGGGCCGTGCTCGTGCTGCGGTACTGGGAGGACCGCAGCATCGAGGAGACCTCGGCCGCGCTGCAACTCAGCTCCACGGCCGTCCGCTCGCGCGCCCACCGCGCACTCAACCGGATGCGGGCCCTGCTCGGCGACAGCTTCGCCGAGCAGGCCGCGGGTTAGCCCGCCACCGCCTGCCACCGCCCGTCACCGCTGCAGGTCGGCCGTCACCGTTCCACGAGGAAGTCGAGTACCCCCATGCCGTTCGAAGACCAGTTCAGCCATGCCCTGCGGCAGGCCGTCGATGCCGCACCGCCCCCGTCCGTCGATTCCATGGCGGTCGGGGCGCAGCAGCGCGGCCGCCGCCGCAAGCGCCGCCGGACCGTCGTCGCCGGGGCCGCCGCCGTCGCCCTGCTCGCCGGGGCGGGCGCGCTGACGGCCCACCAGAAGCCGACGACCACCGCCACGGGCCCGGCCCCGACGAGTTCGGCGACCGGCACCGCGCAGGCCTCCGCCTCGCCCGCTTCTCCGGCGGCGACCGGTGTCCCCGTTCCGGTCACCGCCCAGCAGATGCTCGAGCTCTTCCGTGCCCGGCTGCCCGCCGGCCTGGCGCTGAGCAAGCCCATGGGGCTGGGCTCCGAAACGACGCTCGGCCCGGGCCGCCCGCTGCGGCGGGCCATGGCCGCGTACGGCGTCACGGACGCACGGGGTGAGGGAAGCGTCATCGTCGAGGTCATCCGCCAGCGGCCGGGGAACCCGTCCGAGCGGAGCTTCTGCCCTCCGCCCACGGATCCGCCGACCTGCACCGCGACGCCCCGGCCGGACGGCGCCGTGCTGACGGTGAACCGTGCGAAGCGCGCGGCCGGCGGCGAGCAGGAGTGGCAGGTCAACCTGCTCGGGGCGGACGGCGTTCAGGTGAGCGTCAGGTCGAGCAACATCCCCGGTCCTCCCACCACCGCGACCAAGCCGACCCGCGACGCACCCGTGCTGGACACCGCGCAGCTGACCGCCATCGCACTCGACTCGGTGTGGCAGCAGGTGGCGGTCGGCCTGCCCGCGGACTTCAGCACCCCCCGCTGACCGCGGGGACCGGTGCACCACGAGGACCGCGCGAATCGGAAGGAACGGCATCGTACTTCCGTCTCGCGCAGGTCCCCGCGGTCCGGGCCGGTCGGTCGGGCGGCCCGGGCGACGAGCCCTACGGCTCCTGGTGGTCGGCGCCGGTGGGCAGCGGGCCCTGGACGGCGAGGGCCTCGGTCTCGGTGTCGGTGAAGAGGCGGGAGCGGATCAGGAACCGCACCCCTTCGGGGGCTTCCAGGGAGAATCCGCTGCCGCGGCCGGGGACGACGTCCACGGTGAGGTGGGTGTGCCGCCAGTAGGCGTACTGGTCGGCGCTGATCCAGAACGGGGTGCCTTCGGCGACGCGGCCGAGCAGCAGGTCCGAGGCACCGACCCGGAACTCGCCGCGCGGGTAGCACATCGGTGCACTGCCGTCGCAGCAGCCGCCGGACTGGTGGAACATCACCGGCCCGTGCACGGCCACCAGCGTCCTCAGCAACTCCTCGGCCGCGCCGGTGAGTTCGATCCTGGTGGGGGCCGGCTTCATCAGAAGAAGCCGAGCTTCTGACCGGAGTAGCTGACCAGGAGGTTCTTGGTCTGCTGGTAGTGGTCGAGCATCATCTTGTGGGTCTCGCGGCCGATGCCGGACTTCTTGTAGCCGCCGAAGGCGGCGTGCGCCGGGTAGGCGTGGTAGCAGTTGGTCCACACCCTGCCCGCCTTGATGGCGCGGCCGAGGCGGTAGGCGGTGTTGCCGTCGCGGGTCCAGACGCCGGCGCCGAGGCCGTAGAGGGTGTCGTTGGCGATGTGCAGGGCCTCCTCGACGGAGTCGTAGGTGGCGACGGAGACGACCGGGCCGAAGATCTCCTCCTGGAAGATCCGCATGTCGTTGGTGCCGCGGAAGATCGTCGGCTCGATGTAGTAGCCGCCGTCCAGGCCGGGCACGGTACGGGCGTTGCCGCCGGTGAGGACCTCGGCGCCCTCCTGCCGGCCGATGTCCAGGTAGGAGAGGATCTTCTCGTACTGGTCGTTGCTGGCCTGGGCGCCGATCATGGTGGCGGGGTCGAGCGGGTTGCCGGCGGTGATGGCCTCGGTGCGGGCGATGCAGCGGGCGATGAACTCGTCGTAGATGGAGGAGTGGACGAGCGCCCGCGACGGGCAGGTGCACACCTCACCCTGGTTGAGGGCGAACATCACGAAGCCCTCGACGGCCTTGTCGAGGTAGTCGTCGTCGGCGGCCATGACGTCCGGCAGGAAGATGTTCGGGCTCTTGCCGCCGAGTTCGAGGGTGACCGGGATGATGTTCTCGCTGGCGTACTGCATGATCAGGCGGCCGGTGGTGGTCTCGCCGGTGAAGGCGACCTTGGCGACGCGGGGGCTGGACGCGAGCGGCTTGCCGGCCTCCACGCCGAAGCCGTTGACCACGTTGAGGACGCCGGGCGGCAGCAGGTCGGCGACGAGTTCGACGACCAGCAGGATGGACACCGGGGTCTGCTCGGCCGGCTTGAGGACGACGCAGTTGCCGGCCGCGAGCGCCGGGGCGAGCTTCCAGGCGGCCATCAGGATCGGGAAGTTCCACGGGATGATCTGGCCGACCACGCCGAGCGGCTCGTGGAAGTGGTACGCGACGGTGTCGGCGTCGATCTCGGCGATGCCGCCCTCCTGGGCGCGGACGACGCCGGCGAAGTAGCGGAAGTGGTCGACGGCGAGCGGGAGGTCGGCGGCGAGGGTCTCCCGGACGGGCTTGCCGTTCTCCCAGCTCTCGGCGACGGCGAGCTTCTCGAGGTTCTGCTCGATCCGGTCGGCGATCCGGTTGAGGATGTTGGCCCGCTCGGTGGTGGAGGTGCGGCCCCAGGCGTCGGCGGCGTTGTGCGCTGCGTCCAGGGCGAGTTCGACGTCGGCCGCGGAGGAGCGGGCGACCTGGCAGAACACCTGGCCGGTCACCGGCGAGGGGTTGTCGAAGTAGCGCCCTTCCACCGGGGCGACCCACTTGCCGCCGATGAAGTTGTCGTAGCGCTGGGCGAAGCTGACGATGCTGCCCTCGGTTCCGGGCTGGGCGTACACCATGGCGGCTCTCCTCGTCGAAAGGCGCGGGCGGGGGCGCCGGCGGCCGTCCCTCTGCCGTGGCGCGCGGGCCACTCTCACCTCTTCGGGTTGGTGAAAGGTTGGTGCCGCGAGGCCGCCGGGGCTCAGTCCCGCAGGGCGGCCTGCAGCCGGCTGAGCGCGATCGCCCGCCGCCCGTCGCCGGGGGCGAGGGAGCGCAGCGCGTGTTCGTGCACCTCGGCGTCGTACGGGGCGAGTTCGCCGTAGCGCAGGGCGGGTTCGGGGGCGGCCCCGGCCAGTACGGCGGAACGGACGGCGACCGCCAGGTACTCGCGGTGCTCGACGATGCCGGGGGCCTCGGAGTGCGGCAGCAGCGGCCCGGTGTAGTGCTGCAGGGCGGTGGCGGTGTCGCCGCGTTCCAGCGCGCGCAGCACGGTCGCCGCGTCGCAGTCGACGGGGGCGGCGAGCCGGTAGCGGCGGGCGGTGATGGCGCCGCCGAGGGCGCGGCGCAGGTGGGAGATCTCGGCCTTGAGGGTGGTGGCGGTGACCGGCCGGTCTCCGTACAGGGCGGTGCGCAGCCGGTCGGCGGAGAAGCCGCCTGGCTCCAGGGCGAGCAGGGTGAGGATCTCCAACTGCCGGGGCGGCAGGCGCAGGGCGGTGCCGTCACGGGTGGCTTCCTCGCGGCCCAGGCAGGTGAGCCGGATGCCCTCGGATGCCGGGGCCGCGGTGTCGGCGGGGAGTGCGGCGCCGATCGCAGCGGCGAGGGTGCGGACGGTGGTGAGCGCGAGCGGGTGCGAGCGGTCCCAGGTGGTGGAGAGGTCGAGGGTGCCGAGGATGCGGCCGTCGGAGCTGCGGACGGGTGCGCAGTAGCAGACCCAGCCGTGCAGGGCGGAGACCAGGTGTTCGGCGGAGAACACGGTGGCGGCGCGGCCGGTGCGCAGGGCGAGGGAGAGGGCGTTGGTGCCCATGGCGGGCTCGTCCCAGTGGGAGCCGGGGGCGAAGTTGACGCGTTCGGCCTTGCGCTGCATGACGCGGCCGCCGCAGGTCCACAGGATGGTGCCGGACGCGTCGGTGACGGCGACGACGAACCCGGCGTCGTCGGCGATGGAGCGGAGTTCGCCGGCGAGGGCCTCGACCGGGGCGCGGAGCGGCGAGCCGGCCCAGCGCGAACCGGGGTCGCTGATGGGTGCGCTGGTGCGGCCGGGGTCGACGGTGGTCAGGGAGCGCAGCCAGGAGTCGGCGACCTCGGGCCGGACGGCGGCGGAGCCGGCCGGGGTGTGCAGGTCGAGCGGGGGGTGCGGGTCGGCGGCCTGCCGCGGTACCCAGCGGGACCACTCGTCCTCCAGCGCCGCCCTGCGCCGGCGAAGATCACCATGCACTGCCTCGACCCCTTCGACCTCGTCGTCGACGACGGGCCTTCCGGCGGTCCCGTCGACAGGGCTGTTCGTCCCGGTTCGCCCAGTGTGGCCGAACCGGGCGGGCCTGGCCAGGAGGTGGTGCCCGTGGCGCCGCGGGCCGGCGCGGGGCCGCGGTACGTGTACGGGCGGCGCCGGGCGCGGCAGTTCGCCGCGGCACCGGCCGGGACGAGTGGGGCTGGGCCGCGCGGGCGGGGCTGCGGCGGCGGGCGGGGTGCGGGCCGCGCCAGGCGTTCAGCGGGTCCACATCTGCGCTCCGTCGGGCGGCCACCTCGATGCCGACCGGCCACGGGAGACATACGGGTGACCGGCCCGTCATGAGCCTGACGGGGTGCCGGGAGCCGTCCGGAGCGCAGTGCGTCCAGCCCCGTCCACGACCAGGGAGAGTCCGCGATGACCACCGCCCCCGTCCTCACAACGTCCGTTCCCCAGCAGACCGTTCCCCAGCGGGCCGCCGCTGCCGCCCCGTCCGCGAAGCCGGCCGCGCCCGCCGGCTACAGCGTCGCCCTGGCCCAGGACGAGGGCGACGTCCGGGCCGCGCAGCGGTTGCGCCACCGGGTGTTCGCCGAGGAGATGGGCGCCGTCCTGGACAGCCCGCTGCCGGGCCTGGACGCCGACCCGTTCGACGACTTCTGCGACCACCTGCTGGTGCGCGAGAACGCGACCGGCGAGGTGGTCGGCACGTACCGGCTGCTGCGCCCGCAGGCGGCCCGGCGGGCCGGCCGGCTGTACTCCGACACCGAGTTCGACCTGTCGCGGCTGTCCGGGCTGCGCGACGGGATGGTGGAGGTCGGGCGTTCCTGCATCGACGCGGACCACCGGGGCAGCGGCGCCGTGGTCAACCTGATGTGGGGCGGCATCGCCCGCTACCTGACCACCACCGGCAACTCCTGGGTGGCGGGCTGCTGTTCCGTCCCGCTGGCCGACGGCGGCAGCGCCGCGGCCGGTGTGCGGGACGCGGTGCTCGCCAAGCACCTCGCGCCCGAGGAGTACCGGGTCGCCCCGCTGCGCCCGTGGGAGCACGCGGGGATCGAGCGCCCGGCCAGGGCGGTGATCCCGCCGCTGCTGCGCGGCTACCTGCGGCTGGGCGCCTGGGTGTGCGGGGAGCCCGCGCACGACCCGGACTTCGGCGTCGCCGACCTGTACGTGCTGCTGTCGCTGGAGCGGACCGACCCCCGCTACCTGCGGCACTTCCTGTCCGCCGGGCCCGCCTTGTGAACACCTGGCTGCCGACCGCGCCCTGCACGCCGGAGGACTGCGTGGCCGGCGCGGACCCGGCGGTCGGCCCCGGCCGGCAGCTGCTGCGCGGCGTGTCCTGCGCGGGGCTGCTGCTCGCCGGGGTGGCGCTGGCACCACTGGTCCGCGGCTGCTGCGGGCCGGCGCTGCGCGAGCGCCTGGTGCGGCGCTGGGCCCGGCTGCTGGTCGGCTCGCTCGGCGTGGAGCTGCGGGCGGGCCCGCCACCATGGACGGACGGCGGTGTGCTGCTGGTGTCCAACCATGTGTCGTGGCTGGACATCCTGCTGGTGCTGGCCGTCCGGCCGGGCCGGATGCTGGCGAAGACGGAGGTGCGGCGCTGGCCGCTGATCGGCCCGCTGGCAGCCTGGGCCGGCACCCTGTTCCTGGACCGGGACCGGCTGCGCACGCTGCCGGCCACCGTGGACCTGGTCGCCGCGGCGCTGCGCCGCGGCGAGCCGGTGGCGGTCTTCCCTGAGGGCAGCACCTGGTGCGGGCGCAGCGGCGGGCGGTTCCGGCCGGCCCTGTTCGAGGCGGCCGTGCGTGCCGGGGCGACCGTCCAGCCGATGGCGGTGCGCTACCGGCTCGCGGACGGGCGGACGGCGACCGTCGCGGCGTTCGTCGGCGAGGACGGACTGCTCGCCTCGCTCCGCCGGGTGCTCGCCGCCCGCGGGCTGGTGGCGGAGGTGGAGTTCCGCGCGCCGATCCCGGCGGGTACGGCGGGCCGCCGGGAACTGGCCGCAGCGGCTCGGGCTGCGGTGTTCGGCACCCCGCTCCCGCGCGCCCCGGCGGCGCCCGCCGAAAGCACCCGGCACACGGCCGACCGCCTGCCGGCCGCCGCCTGAACCCGCCCGCCCGGCCGGCAGCGGCCCGGGCGGGGTGGCGGACGGCTCAGCGTGCGACCGCGAGCACCTCGCGGACGGTCTGCGGGTCGTCGAGGAGCCGCAGCATCCGCTGGGCGACCTCGGCGCGTGGGACGGTCCAGCCGCCGCGCACGTTCTGCCCGCGGGCCGTCCGGGAGGTGCCGGTGGCCGGCCCGTCGGTGAGCCGGGGCGGGCGGACGACCGTCCAGTCGAGGCCGCTGTCGCGCAGTTCGTCCTCCATCCGGGCCAGGTCGGCGTAGTGCGGCCGCAGCGCGGCCTTGACGGCCGGCCCGAAGAGGTGGCGCATCAGGAAGCCGTCGCCGGGGTCGTACCGGGGCGGGGCGGGGCGGCCGGGCGAGGGCACCGTGCCGACGGGCGCGGCGCTGACCACGACGATCCGCCGGGTGCCGGTGCTGCGCATCGCGCGGACGAGGGCGCGGGTGCCGCGCTCGGCGACGCCCGCCTCGGCGTTGGAGCGGGCGCCGAGGCCGGAGAGCACGGCGTCGGCGCCGTCGACGGCGCGTTCCACGGCGGCCGGGTCGGGGTCGGCGAGGTCGGTGGTGACGACCCGAATCCGGTCGGACGCCCGTTGCTCGGGGGTGAGCCGGTCGGGGTTGCGGACGAGCACGGTTGTCTGGTGGCCGGCGGCCAGCGCCTGGTCGAGGAGGTGGCGGCCGATGCCGCCGGTGGCGGCGACGACGGTGAGTCTCACGGTGGTCTCCCGGTGGGTCAGTGGATGCGGGTGAGCTTCTCGGGGTTGGTCACGAAGTAGATGTCGCGGACGTGGTCGCCGTCTGCGGTCGGCTCGACCACCAGGACGGCGAACGGCTCCTCGCCGGCGAAGAGGACGGCCGACGGGTCGCCGTTGGCCCGGGCCCAGCGGACGTGCAGGGCGGCGGCGTTCCGGGCCGCGCCGGCCATCAGCGTCCGGGCGACCTGTTCGCGGCCGTGCACGGGCCGGCGCCCGGCCGCCGGGGCCCGGCCGCCGCCGTCGGCCCACAGGGTGACGTCGGGGGCGAGCAGGTCGAGCAGTGCGTGCAGGTCGCCGCCTCCGACGGCCGCGGCGAACCGCTCGGTGACCCGGCGGCGCAGCGCTGCGTCGGTGCGGTAGCGGGGGCGCCTGGCGTGCACGTGCTCGCGGGCGCGGTGGGCGGTCTGGCGGACGGCGGCGGGGGTGCGGCCGAGCAGGTCGGCGATCTCGGTGTGCTGGTAGCCGAAGACCTCGTGCAGCACGAAGACGGCCCGCTCCAGCGGGGAGAGCGTCTCCAGGACGACCATCAGGGCCATCGAGACGGACTCGGCCTGCTCGGCCTCCTCCGCGGTGCCGGCGGGCGGTTCGGCGCCGGCGGGGGCGACGAGCGGTTCGGGCAGCCAGGGGCCGAAGTAGGTCTCCCGGCGGCGGGTGACCGCGGCCCGGCGGGCGAGCGCCTTGTTGACGGCGATCCGCACCAGGTAGGCGCGGGTGTTGTCGATCCGCGCGGTGCCGCGGCCGGCCCAGGCGAGCCAGGTCTCCTGCAGCACGTCCTCGGTGTCGGCGACGGTGCCGAGCATGCTGTAGGCGATGGAGAAGAGCAGGTCGCGGTGGTCGACGAAGGCCCGGGTCGCCCCGTCGCCGTCGGCTGCGCTGCCGGTCATGGTGTGCCTCCCGTGTGCGGTCACCGATCGAGAGCAGCACAGGGGGCCCGGGTGTGACATCCACCCCGCCGGATGTGACCCGGGTCTCACCCGGGTACCGCGTACGGCGCCCGGCGGGCCGATACTGGCGGGGTGGTGGACGGGACGGTGGTCGACGAGAGTCCGCGTGCACGGCCGGCCGGGGCGATGGCGCGGTGCGCGCCCTGGTACGCCGGGTACCGCCAGGCGGGTCTGCCGCCGGGACGGCACCGGGGGCTGCCCTCGCCGTACCTGACGCTGATCTTCACCCTGGACGATCCGCTGACGGTGGCCGAGCACCCGGAGCCGGGCCGCGGGCCGCAGGACTACACGGCGCTGCTGGGCGGGCTGCACACCGTGCCGGCGCTGATCACCCACTCCGGGCGGCAGTCGGGCATCCAGGTGGCGCTGGACCCGCTGGCGGCGCGCCCGCTGCTGGGGCTGCCGGCCGGCGAGCTGGCGGGGCTGGACCTGCCCGCGGAGGACCTGCTGGGGCCGCTCGCCGGGGAGATCCGGGAGCGGATGCTGGCCGCGGCCGGCTGGCCGGAGCGGTTCGCGGTGCTGGACGCGCTGCTCCCCCGGGCCGCGGGGCCGTTCGGGGAGGTCGCACCGGAGGTCCGCCGGGCGTGGTCGGTGCTGCGGCGCAGTGGTGGCCGGGTGCCGGTGGCGGCGCTGGCGGCGGAGGTGGGGTGGAGCGAGCGGCATCTGGCGGCGCGGTTCCGGGTGGAGACCGGGCTGTCGCCGAAGGCCGCGGCGCGGGTGGTGCGCTTCGACCGGGCCCGCCGGATGGCGGCGTCCGGGGGCGGCCGGCTGGCCGAACTCGCGGCGGCCTGCGGCTACTTCGACCAGGCTCATCTGGCGCGGGAGTTCCGTGCGCTGGCGGGGGTGGCGCCGAGCGTGTGGCTGGCGGAGGAGTTCCGATTCGTCCAAGCCGGGGTGCCGGAGGCGGTGCAGTCTGGGGTGTGACGGCACGGGCCGGCACACGGAGGTGGATTCGGATGGGTACGGCAGAGGTCCCGGCGGGCGGGCCCGCACCGCAGGTGTGGCCGACGCTGCGGGCGCACGACGCGCGGAAGCTGATCGCCTTCCTGGTGGAGGCGTTCGGTTTTGAGGAGACCGCGGTGTACGGCGAGGGGGACGTGGTGCACCACGCGCAGGTGAGCTGGCCGGAGGGCGGCGGGGTGATGCTGGGCTCCGTCCGCGAGGACCCGGACGACGGGGACGGCGGCGGGCCGACCCCGCCGGGCAGCTTCGGCGCGTACGTGGTGACGGCGGACCCGGACGCGGTGCACGCCCGGGCGGTCGCGGCGGGGGCGGAGATCGTGACTGGCCTGCACGAGACGGACTACGGCTCTCGGGACTTCGCCGCCCGCGACCCGGAGGGCAACCGCTGGTACTTCGGCACGTACCGCGGCGAGCCGCGCGGACGTGGCTGAGGAAAGGGCACGCGCGCCCCTTGTGGGGCGACCGGACGGCCTTCTGTGCGGCAGCCGTCGCCGCGGCAGGCCCCGGGGGCGGCTCCAGCGGGCTGGGCCCACCGGGTGAATTGACGTCTTCGCAGGTCACAGGGGGTTATGACGCCGAGTGCGGTGGCGGTTGCGGGCGTACGATGGTGCGAGTACGAGCCCTTGCGGCCCCGTCACAGCCTCCGGGCTGGAGAGAGGGGGTGGCCCGGTGTCGGTGCCTCCCGGCAGTCAGACTCCTTCCACCGCACCCCGGTCGACCGGCTCGGGTGCCGGCGAGAAGGGTCTGAAGACCGGCGCGCTCGGCCTGGTGTCGTCCGTCGCCATCGGCCTGGCCTCCACGGCCCCCGCGTACAGCCTTGCGGCGACGCTGGGCATCCTCGTCGTCGGGGTGGGGCTGCAGGCGCCGATCGTCACCGTCCTGGCGTTCATCCCGATGCTGCTGATCGCCGTGTCCTACAAGGAGTTGAACGCCTCCGACCCGGACTGCGGGACGACGTTCACCTGGGCGGCCCGGGCGTTCGGCCCGCGGACGGGCTGGATGGGCGGCTGGGGCATCATCGTCGCCGACATCATCGTGATGGCGAACCTGGCGCAGATCGCGGGCATCTACGGCTTCCAGCTGTTCGGGCTGGACTCGCTGGCCGAGTCGACGACCTGGACGACCGTCGCCGGTGTCGCCTGGATCGCCGTCATGACGTGGATCTGCTACGTCGGCATCGAGCTGTCCGCGGCCCTGCAGCGCTGGCTGCTGGCCATCGAGGTCGTGATGCTGGTGCTGCTGTCGGTGACGGCCCTGGTCAAGGTGTACGGGGAGAACCCGCCGTCGACGGCGATCGAGGTCGACGCCTCCTGGTTCAACCCCTTCGAGGTGTCGTCGTCGACCGCGTTCACCGCGGGCATCCTCTCGGCGGTCTTCATCTACTGGGGCTGGGACACCGCGGTGTCGGTGAACGAGGAGACGGCCGACTCGGCCCGCACCCCCGGCCGGGCGGCGGTCATCTCGACGGTGCTGCTGCTGGCCATCTACGCCCTGGTGTCGACCTCGGCCATGGCCTTCGCGGGCATCGGCACGGAGGGCATCGGGCTCGGCAACGAGGAGAACTCCGGGGACGTGCTGTCGGGGCTCGGCGACGCGGTGTTCGGCACCACCGGCTTCGGCGGGTTCCTCAGCAAGCTGATGATCTTCATGGTGCTGACCTCGTCGGCCGCGTCCACCCAGACGACGATCCTGCCGACCGCCCGGACGAGCTTCTCGATGGCCACGCACAAGGCGCTGCCCTCGCACTTCGCCCGGGTGCACGCCCGGCACCTCACGCCGACCTGGTCGACGATCGGCATGGGCATCGCCTCGATCGCCTTCTACGTGCTGCTCACCGCGATCAGCGGCAACGTGCTCGCCGACTCGATCGCCTCGGTGGGCCTGGGCATCGCGTTCTACTACGGCCTGACCGGCTTCGCCTGCGTCTGGTACTACCGGCGGGTGCTGACCCGCAGCGTCAAGGACTTCTTCCTGAAGGGCGTCGCCCCGCTGGCGGGCGGTCTGATGCTGCTGTACTTCTTCTGCTACGGCGCCTTCGACGTGTACGCCGACCCGGACTACGGCTCCACCTCGATCGACCTGCCGATCTTCGGCGACACCGGCGGTGTGACCGTCATCGGCATCGGCGCACTGCTGCTCGGTGTCGTGCTGATGCTCGTGCAGTGGGCCGTGCAGGGCTCGTGGTTCCGCCGGCCGGACGTGCCGAAGGAGGCGGCGGACAGAGCCACCGCGCCGTGAGGCAGCGGGCCGGCCGCTGCCGGGGCATCAATCCGTGTCGGGGAAGCGCCAGCGGGTCGGGGAGCCGCGGAAGTCGGTGTGCAGCAGGCCGATCGCCTGCGCCGGGCGCACCCGCACGGTGGCGTTGACGGCCGGGTCGAGGAAGTCGACGCCGTACGCCACCGCGTACTTGGCATTGAGCGCGGCCAGAAAGGCGGCGATCTCCGCCGGGTCGGCGGTCGGCTCGGCCCGCCCCTCCAGCACCACGGGGTCGCGCGGGTCCTCGGTGGCCACCACGCAGTCGGGCCGCTCCGCGAGATTGCGCATCTTGCGGGAGGAGACGCTGCTGGAGAACCAGAACGCGTCGTCCAGCCAGACGCCCCAGACCGGCATGGTGTGCGGGCGGCCGTCCGGGCGCACCGAGGACACCCAGTAGTCGTGCGAGCCGGCCAGCCGCTTCACCGCCCACTCCCAGTCGAGCAGGCCGGAACCCTCGTCGGCCGGCCGGATGCCGTAACCGGGCATGTAGGGACGCCCTGCGGTCGGCTCGGTCATGGTGCTGACTCCCTCCGACGGCGGCAGGTGGTCCCAGCCTAGGGCGATTCGCCGCAGGCAGGCGGGCAACCCGTGATTCTCGTCCGTGCCCCGGCACGCGGCCGTTACCAGCGGGCGTGGACCTGGGCGCGGATGCGGCGGTCGTAGAGGTCGCGGACGGCGTCCAGGGCGGCCTCGGAGAGCGGGGGCAGGGCGGCGGCGGCCGCATTGGCGCGGGCCTGCTCGGGGTTGCGGGCGCCGGGGATGACGGTGGTCACGGCCGGCTGCTGGATGATCCAGCGCAGTGCCGTCTGGGCCGGGGTGGCGCCCTCCGGGGCGAGTGCCGAGAACTCGGCGGCCGCCTCGACGCCGGTCGCGAAGTCCACGCCGGAGAAGGTCTCGCCCTGGTCGAAGGACTCGCCGTGCCGGTTGTAGGTGCGGTGGTCGTCGGCGGCGAAGACGGTGTCGCGGGTGTAGCGGCCGGAGAGCAGGCCGGAGGCGAGCGGCACCCGGGCGAGGATGCCGACCCCGGCCTCGGCGGCGGCCGGCAGCACCCGCTCCAGCGGCTTCAGCCGGAAGGCGTTGAGGATGATCTGCACGCTGGCGACGTTCGGACGGGCGATCGCGGTCAGCGCCTCGTCGCAGGTCTCGACGCTGACGCCGTACGCCGCGATCCGCTCCTCGGCGACCAGGGTGTCCAGGGCGTCGAACACCTCGTCGGTGGAGTACACCGGGGTCGGCGGGCAGTGCAGTTGCACCAGGTCGAGCCGCTCCACGCCCAGGTTGGTGCGGGAACGGTCGGCCCAGGAACGGAAGTTGGCGAGGTTGTAGTGCTCCGGCCGCTGCTCGGCGCGGCGGCCGAACTTGGTGGCCACGAACACCCCCGAGTCGGGGCGCTCCTTGAGGTGGCGGCCGATCAACTGCTCGCTGCGGCCGTCGCCGTAGACGTCCGCCGTGTCGAAGAGGGTGACGCCGGCCTCGACGGAGGCGTCCAGCACGGCGAGGGCGTCCTGTTCGCGGACGTCACCCCAGTCCGCGCCGAGCTGCCAGGTGCCGAGTCCGACGACGGAGACCGGGCGGCCGGTCCGGCCGAGTACGCGCTGTTCCATGGGACGAGCCTCTCATCCCCGGCTCCGGCGGCGCGTGCAGGGCCCGTTCGTGTCCCCGCCGCACGAACCGCGCCGGTGATCAGGCGGTGGGCAGGCGCCTGGCCGGAACGCGTTCCCGACGGACGCCGCCGGGGAGCAGGTCTCCCGGCTCGCCGGTGCCGGTGAAGCCGTGGCGCTCGTAGAGGGCGGCCGCCGCGGCGTTGCCCCGCATCACGGACAGCCGCAGCGTGCGGGCGCCACCCGCGATCGCCCACTGCTCGACGGCCCGGATCAGGGCGTCGGCCACCCCGCGGCCGCGGGCCGCCGGGTCGACCCACATCGAGACCAGTTCGACGCCGCCCGGCTCCGCCGCGGGGATGCCCCCGACCGTGCCGGCCGGCCGTCGAGCACGGCGGCGAGGTTGTGCCCGCCGGGGATCTCCAGCCGGGCACGCCACCGGTCCTCCCGGTCGCCGGGGCCCTGCCGGTCCGCCGGGACGGATCCGAACGCCGCAGTCGCCCCGGTCGGCGCCGTCAGCCGCAGCTCACGCCACAGGCGCCAGTCGTCGGAGTGCAGAACGCGCAGTTCCAGCACGGTCCGGACTCTGCCGACCGCGCCGCCACGGCGCAAGGGAATTGCTGTCGGGCCTCGGACAGGGCCTTGCACGGTCAGCCGGCGGCGGGAGGCCGCGGCCGAGCAGCAGGGCGACGTCGAGGGCGGCCACGGCGATCGCCACCAGGAACGGGCCCCGGCCGGGCACGGCCGGGGCCAGCAGGGCCGCCCCCGCGGCCAGGGCGAGCACGAGGGCGTCGAGCGGGCCGAGAGGCCGCCCCGGGCCGAGCACCAGCACCGCCGTGGCCGCCGCCATGCAGGCCGAGGCGCAGGCCGCCGACGCCCGCGGGCCGAGCCGCTGGGGCAGGCCGAGGACGCCCGCGGCACGGTCGGCGGCGATGTCCGGCAGCACATTGGCGAAGTGCGCGCCGCAGCCCAGCAGTGCGGCCGCGGCCGTCACCCACCACGGCGGAAGCGGGGCCCCGGGCGGCGCAGTGGCGAAGGCGGGCAGCAGTCCGAACGCCAGCGCATAGGGCAGCCAGGAGAACAGGGTGCCCTTCAGCCGCAGGTTGTACGCCCAGCCTGCGGCGACACCGGCGAGGTGGGCCGCACCGGCCCGGGGCCCGCAGGCGAGCGAGAGCGGGACGGCCGCGGCGAGGGCCACGGCGGCGGCCGTGCCGACCGTCCTCGGGGCGAGGGCACCGCGGGCGAGCGGCTTGTCGGCCCGGCCTGCGGCGGTGTCCCTGGCGAGGTCGATCCGGTCGTTGGACCAGCCGATGGAGAGCTGGCCCGCGGCCACCGCGGCCCCGGTCAGCAGGACGGCTCCGACCGGCCGGCCCGCGGCGGCGGCCAGGGCGGCGCCGAACAGGGTGACGGCCGCGGCCGGTGCCGGGTGGCAGGCGGCGAGCAGCCGGACCGGTCGGCGGAACCACCGCCCGGCCGCGGCACCGACCGCCCCACTGGACATGCCGTCAGGCTACGGCCCGTCACGGCGGGAGCCCCGGAACGGCGCACGGGGAAGTCCCGCCGGACGGGGGCGGACGGAGGACCGCACCGGCGCCGGGCCGTGCCACGCCCGGGAGCACCTGTTTCGCCGTATTGGTCAGCTCTGTCCCTATCCTGAGCCGATGACCCGAATCGTGGCGGTGAGCGGGGTACTGCCGGCGCACCGGTACCGGCAGGAGGAGATCGCCGAGGCGCTGGCGGCGCTCTGCCTGCCGCCGGGGACGGACCGGGCGGCGCTGCGGCGCCTGCACGCCGGCGCCGGGGTGACGACCCGCCACCTGGCGCTGCCGCTCGAGCGGTACGCGGACATCGACGGCTTCGGGCAGGCGAACGACGCCTTCATCGCCGCCGCCCTGGACCTCGGCGAGCGGGCCGTACGGGCCGCGCTCGCCGAGTCGGGGCTGGCCGCGGAGGAGATCGACCTGGTGGTATCGACCTCGGTCACCGGCATCGCGGCGCCCTCGCTGGAGGCGCGGCTGGCCGGACCGCTGGGGCTGCGTCCGGACGTCCGCCGGCTGCCGGTCTTCGGGCTGGGCTGTGCGGCGGGCGCGGCGGGCCTCGCCCGGCTCCACGACCACCTGGCCGGCCGGCCCGGGCAGGCGGCGCTGCTGCTCTCCACCGAACTGTGCTCGCTCACCCTGCAGCGCTCGGACGCCTCCACCGCCAACCTGGTGGCCTCCGCACTGTTCGGGGACGGCGCGGGCGCGCTGCTCGCGGTCGGCCCCGGGCATCCGCGGTACGGCACCTCGCGCGGGCCGGAGGTGGTGGCGACCCGCAGCCGGCTGTACCCGGGCACCGGGCACCTGCTGGGCTGGGACATCGGCGACCGCGGCTTCCGGATCGTGCTCGGCGGCGAACTGCCGGAACTGGCCGGGCTGCACGTCACGGAGGAGGTCGCGGCGTTCCTCGCCGAGCACGACCTGAAGCCCGCGGACGTCACCGCCTGGATCTGCCACCCGGGCGGCCCCAAGGTGCTCGACGCGCTCCAGGACGGGCTCGGCCTGCCGGAGTCGGCGCTCGCACCGAGCCGCCGCTCGCTGGCGCGCTCGGGCAACCTGTCGTCCGCGTCGGTGCTGCACATCCTGCGCGACGTCGTGGCGGAGGGACCGCCGCCGCCCGGCTCGACCGGCCTGGTGCTGGCGCTCGGGCCGGGATTCTGCTCCGAACTCGTCCTGCTCCGCTGGTGATCGAGGACCCGATGACCTGGTACACCCTGCTCGTCCTGCTGGTGGCCGCCGAACGGCTGGCCGAACTGGCCGTCGCCCGCCGCAATGCCGCGTGGAGCCTGGCCCGCGGCGGCACCGAG
Organism: Kitasatospora dryopteridis; assembly: GCF_050749075.1. Taxonomy (NCBI): domain Bacteria; kingdom Bacillati; phylum Actinomycetota; class Actinomycetes; order Kitasatosporales; family Streptomycetaceae; genus Kitasatospora; species Kitasatospora dryopteridis. The sequence goes on from NZ_CP192749.1 coordinate 1,815,513, forward strand.
CACGGCCGCGGCCACTACCCGCCGATGGTGCTGCTGCACAAGGCGCTGCTGGTCGGCTGCCTGCTCGAACCCGTCCTCGCCGACCGGCCGTTCACGCCGGCGCTCGGGGTGCCGATGCTGCTGGTGGTGGTCGCGGCACAGGGGCTGCGCTGGTGGTGCATCGCCTCGCTCGGGCCGCGCTGGAACACCCGGGTGATCGTGGTGCCCGGCCTGCCGCTGGTCACCCGCGGCCCCTACCGATGGCTGCGGCACCCCAACTACCTGGCGGTGATGGCGGAGGGTGCGGCGCTGCCGCTGGTGCACTCGGCGTGGGTGACGGCCTCCGCCTTCACCGTGCTGAACCTGTGGCTGCTCGGTGTGCGGATCCGCTGCGAGGAGGCGGCGCTGGGCGGGGCGGCGCCGGCGGCCGCGCAGTGATCGACCTGCTGGTGGTCGGCGGCGGGCCGGCCGGGCTGGCCACGGCGGTGCACGGCGCGCTCGCCGGGCTGGAGGTCGTGGTGGCCGAGCCGCGCCCCACCCCGGTCGACAAGGCCTGCGGCGAGGGGCTGATGCCGGCCGCCGTCCGCGCGCTGGCGCGGCTGGGCGTGGAGCCGCCGGGCCGGGCCTTCCACGGCATCCGCTACCTGGAGGCCGACGGCGGCCGCAGTGCCGAGGCGCACTTCCGGGCCGGCCACGGCCTCGGCGTGCGGCGTACCGCACTGCACGCGGCGCTGGCCGCCCGCGCCGCCGAACTCGACGTCCGCATCGTGCCGTTGCGGGTGGAGGGGGTGGAGGTCGGGGCCCGGTCGGTGGCTGCGGCCGGGCTGACGGCCCGCCATCTGGTGGCCGCGGACGGGCTGCACTCCCCCGTACGCCGGGCCCTGGGTCTGCACCGGCCGGGCCCGTCCGGGCGGCCGGCCCGGTACGGGCTGCGCCGGCACTATCCGGTCGCGCCGTGGTGCGAGGCGGTGGAGGTGCACTGGTCGGCGCGGGCCGAGGCGTACGTGACGCCGATCGGGCCGGAACTGGTCGGGGTGGCGCTGCTCACCTCGGACCGGGCGCCGTTCGACGAGCAGCTGGCGCGCTTCCCGCTGCTGGCGGCGCGGCTGCCGGCGGGGGCCGGTACGGCGGTCCGCGGGGCCGGTCCGCTGCACCAGCGGGCCCGGGCACGGGTGGCGGGGCGGGCGCTGCTGGTCGGTGACGCCGCCGGCTACCTGGACGCGCTCACCGGCGAGGGACTGTCGGTGGCGCTGGCCTGCGCGGGCGAGCTGGTGCGGTGCGTCAGGGCGGGCCGGCCGGAGGCGTACGAGCAGGCGTGGCGGCGGGCCTCGCGCAGCTACCGGCTGCTGACCGGGGCGCTGCTGTGGGCGCGGCAGCGGCCGGTGCTGGCGCCGCGGATCGTACCGCTGGCGGCGCGGCTGCCGCGGGTGTTCGAGGCCGGGGTGAACCTGCTGGCCTGAGCTCGTCCGGGCATGCGGCTGGTCGCCCGGGCGGCGGGTGGTCCGCACCGCCCCCGGGCGCCCCTCAAGGGGACGACGCCGCCCCCGCCCCGGGCCAGGCGCAGGCCCGGGGGCACAGGAGCGCAGGCCCGGCACAGGGGGCGCAGGAGCGGGGCGGCCCCTGTCCGGGCGTACGGGCAACCAGTAGGGGCGCGGCGCCCCTGGTGCGGCGCCCCGTGGCCGTTCGCGAGAATGCCGGGAGGGGACGACCGGCCCGGCCCGGGAGGACACCATGGCGCAGCACCGTCCGAGCTGTCCGCACTGCGGGCAGGGCACCGATTGGCGGACCATCCTCGACGAGGAGGAGCTGCGCGGCATCGACCGCCGCCGCCGGCGGGGCCTCGGGGTGCTGGTGGTGTGCTGTGCCGCGCTGCTGCCGTGGATCGCGTACCTGGCGGCGACGCTGCCCGCGCACTACGTGGCGGAGCAGTGGCGGGTGGCCTGGGTCGGCTTCGACCTGGGCCTGCTGGTGGCGCTCGCGGCGACCGCCTGGTTCGGCTGGCGGCGGCGCCGGCTGCTGGTGCCGTGGGCGCTGGCCGCGGGCGTGCTGCTGATCTGCGACGCCTGGTTCGACGTGATGCTGTCCTGGGGGCGAGAGGGCATGTGGGCCAGCCTCGGGGCCGCACTGCTGGTGGAGCTGCCGCTGGCGGCGGCGCTGCTGCTGCGGGTGCGGCGGATCCTGCAGCTCATGCTGCGGCACTACTGGCTGCTCGCCGAGCTGCCGGGCGAGCCGCCGCCGCTGTACCGGGCGCCGCTGTTCACCGATCCACTGCCGGACCCGCCGCGGCACCGGCCGGTCTGACCCCGGCGATCACCCGGCGCGACCGGAGGGGCTGCGGACTGTGGGCCGGCCGGGCGATCCCGCTGCGCGGACGACCCGCTCGGGTGCGCAAGGGGTGACACTGGGGATATGGCAGCGTCACCGGAGCGGAACGACGGGGACATCTTCACCCCGCCCGTCGTGGTGCGCCCGCCCACCCACGGGGCCCACCCGTACCGCCGGGTCGAGATCTACGGCCGGCTGGTCGGCAAGGCGTACCGCGAGGAGGACGTGGCGGAGTTCATCCGCCATGCCGGGGTTGCGGAGCCCGACCTCGACGACCCCGATCTGGTGGGCTGGCGCGGCGGCGACCGTACGGTGTGGGCCGCGGACGGCCCGGCCGACTGAGCCGGGTCCGGCGCGACGGCGGCGCCCCGCGCACACCGGCGCGCCACTCGGCCGGAGGCGGCCATCCAGGGCAATCGGACCACTCCAACCGCCGAGGGACGGGCCGCTCGGGTGGCCGGGCGGGCGGTGGCGGGCGCTAGTGGTAGCAGACCGCTCACGCCCGGTGAAGGAGTCCGCGATGCCCAAGGTCCGTCCGGCCGCCCTTTTTGCCTCCGTCCTGCTCGCCGCCGTCTGCCTCGGCTGCGCCCCGGGCGACCCGACGCCGGCGCCGCTGCCGGGCCGGCCCGCGCAGCAGGAGTCGGAGCCGGCGGCCCCGGTGCCGAGTGCGGAGGCCGAGCCGACCGAGCGGCTGATGCCGGGCACCCAGGTGTCGCTGGGCGAGGACGCCGGGCTCGGACCGATCCTGGTGGACGCCCAGGGTCGCACCCTCTACCTGTTCGCCGGCGACACCTCCACGCAGTCGACCTGCTACGAGGAGTGCGCGGCGCAGTGGCCGCCGCTCACCACCAAGGGCGTCCCGGTGGCGGGCACCGGGGTGGACGACGGTCTGCTCGGCATCGGCAAGCGCACCGACGGGACGGAGCAGGTGCTCTACAAGGGGCACCCGCTGTACTACTTCGCCGAGGACGCCGAGCCGGGGCAGGCCGGCGGACAGCTGTTCGACCGGTGGTTCACGGTGGACGCACTCGGCGACAAGGTGCTGGGCGGCTGAGGCCCGCACGGAGCCCGGATCGGCAGCGCCCGAACCGCACTGAATGGTGGTCTGCACCATTTTTCAGATCTGCATAGTCTTCCACAACAGACCCTGGAAATCTCCACCGGCCCGCCTCATCATTATGCACTACCGCGGGGTTCGATACCCGGCCCGGGAATTCCTCAAGAAAAGCTCAAATCTTGAAACCTCCCGACGACCTGCACATTCGTCAACTCTCGCACCCCGCAAGGCATTTGACGAATATTCATGATCATTTCCGTTCTGCGGAGATAACTTTTCGGAATCATGGGGTTCTGTTCGGCAAATCGATCCGCCTAGCCTTGGGCAACTCTCAACCCCTGCCATTCATCCGAGAGGTCAATCCCACCCATGGCTTCTGTCGACCAGCTCGCCCCGTCCTCCGCCCCGCCGTCAGGCACAGGCAGTCGCTCCCTGCGGCGCGAGGTCGGACTGATCGGCCTCCTCTGGGCCTCCGTCGGCTCGATCATCGGCTCCGGCTGGCTCTACGGCGCCAAGAACGCCGTCATGGTCGCCGGCCCGGCGGCGCTCATCTCCTGGGGCATCGGCGCGGTCGCCATCGTCCTGCTCGCCTTCGTCCACGCCGAGCTCGGCGGGCTCTTCCCGGTCGCCGGCGGCACCGCGCGCTACCCGCACTACGCCTTCGGCGGCCTGGCCGGCATGTCGTTCGGCTGGTTCTCCTGGCTGCAGGCCGCGACGGTCGCCCCGATCGAGGTCGAGGCCATGATCGGGTACGCCGGCCACTGGGAGTTCGCCAAGGGCTTCCTCAACGACAACGGCACCCTCACCCCCAGCGGCTTCGTGGTCGCGGTCGTGCTGATGGGCGTCTTCGTCGCGGTGAACTTCCTCGGCGTCCGCGTGCTGGCCCACACCAACTCCGCGGCGACCTGGTTCAAGATCTTCATCCCGCTGCTCACGATCTTCGTGCTCGCGGTGACCAACTTCCACGGCGGCAACTTCACCTCGCACGGCTTCGCGCCGTTCGGCCTGAAGGGCGTGCTCGCCGCGATCAGCACCAGCGGCATCATCTTCGCCCTGCTCGGCTTCGAGCAGGCGATCCAGCTGGCCGGCGAGAGCAAGAACCCCAAGCGCGACATCCCCCGCGCGGTGCTCGGCTCGGTCGCCATCGGCACCACGATCTACGTCCTGCTGCAGGTCGTCTTCATCGCCGCGCTGCCCGCCGGCGCCTTCGCCAAGGGCTGGGAGAACCTCGACTTCCCCGGCATCTCCGGCCCGTTCGCCGGCCTCGCCACCCTGGTCGGCCTCGGCTGGCTCGCCTGGGTGCTGTACTTCGACGCGATCGTCTCCCCCGGCGGCACCGGCCTGATCTACACCACCTCCACCTCGCGCATCTCCTACGGCCTGAGCAAGAACGGCTACGCGCCGCAGCTCTTCGAGAAGGTCGACAAGCGCGGCGTGCCGTGGTTCGGCCTGACCATCTCCTTCGTCACCGGCGTCATCTGCTTCCTGCCCTTCCCGAGCTGGCAGGAGCTGGTCGGCTTCATCACCTCCGCCTCGGTGCTGATGTACGCCGGCGCCCCGCTCGCCTTCGGCGCCCTGCGCCGCCGCCTGCCGGACCGCGAGCGCTCCTACCGCCTGCCGTTCGGCGAGGTCGTCGCGCCGCTGTCCTTCGTGGTCGCCACCCTGATCATCTACTGGACCGGCTGGCACACCCTGGCCCGCCTGGGCATCGCGATCCTCATCGGCTACCTGCTGCTCGGCAGCTACGCCGCGTACGCCACCCGCAAGGGCCTGCCGAACGCGCCCCGGCTCGACTGGCGCCCGGCGCAGTGGCTGCCGGCGTACCTGATCGGCCTCGGCCTGATCTCCTGGCAGGGCGGCTTCGGCGACGGTGTCGGCCGCATCCCGATGTGGTGGGACATGGCCCTGGTCGCGGCCTTCGCGCTGGGCATCTACGCCTGGGCGATCCGCGTCGCGCTGCCCGCCGACGCCATCGAGCAGAACATCGAGGACGTCGAGGTCGTCGACGAGGGCGGCCACTGACCGCTCGACCCCCAGCAGGAGCCCGGCCGCCCCACAGCGGCCGGGCTCCCCGGTTTTGGGGGCACATGGACATCCACGAGGGGCGCTGGGGGCACCTCCCGGGTGGTCGCCCGTGCGGCAGACGGTGCGGGCCGTTGACAACGGGAAGGCGCGGGGACGAAGCTAAGCAAGCGCTTAGTCAGCGCTCCGTCCACACCGTCCTTCCCGAGGCGAGGCCCATGAGCGACACCCACGAGACTCCACCCGGTCTCGACCTGGACCGGCTGCGCGAGCGGCTCGACGCCGACCTGCCGGGCACCGTCACCGGCCCGCTGCGCGCGCGGCTGTTCGAGGGCGGCAAGTCCAACCTGACCTATCTGCTGGAGGACGGCACCGGGCGGTGGGTGCTGCGCCGCCCGCCGCTGGGGCACGTCCTCGCCACCGCGCACGACATGACCCGCGAGTACACCGTGCTGGCCGGCCTGCACCCGACGCGGGTACCGGTGCCGGAGCCGCTGCTGCTGGTCGAGGACGCCGAGGTGATCGGCGCGCCGTTCTACCTCATGGAGTACGTCGAGGGCACACCGCACCGGGACGCCGCGGCCCTCGCCGCACTGGGCCCCGACCGCGTCCACGCGCTCGGCCTGCACCTGGTCGACACCCTGGTCGACCTGCACGCCGTCGAGCCGGAGGCGGTCGGACTCGGCGCCTTCGGCCGCCCCGAGGGCTTCCTGGAGCGACAGCTGCGCCGCTGGGGCAAGCAGCTGGACGCCTCGCGCAGCCGCGAGGTGGCCGGCATCGACGACCTGCACGAGCAGCTCGCCCGCACCCTGCCCGCCTCCCCCGCCCCCGCGCTGGTGCACGGCGACTACCGGCTGGACAACGTCCTGGTCGGCCCGGACGACCGCATCCGGGCGGTGCTCGACTGGGAGATGTCCACCCTCGGCGACCCGCTCACCGACCTCGGCCTGCTGGTGATGTACACCGAACTCGCCCGCCGCTTCGACGGCGTGCTGCCCGGTGCGGCGCTCGCCGAGGGTTTCCCGGAGACCGCCGAACTCGTCGCCCGCTACGCGGCCGGCTCCGGCCGGGACGTCTCCGCGCTCGGCTGGTACACCGGCTTCGCCTCGTTCAAGCTCGCGGTGGTGCTGGAGGGCATCCACTACCGCTTCACCCAGGGCGGCACGGTCGGCGCCGGCTTCGACCGCGTCGGCGAACTCGTCCCGTTGTTCGTGCAGTTCGGCCTCACCGCACTCAAGGAGCGCTGACCCGTGGACTTCTCCTTCGACACCCGCACCGAGGAGCTCCGCTCCCAGCTGCTCGACTTCATGGACGAGCACGTGTACCCGGCCGAGCCGGTGCTCGCGGCCCAGCTCGCCGACCCGGCCCGCGAGCCGTGGACCATCCCGGCGGTCGTCGGCGACCTCCGGACGGCCGCCAGGGAACGCGGCCTGTGGAACCTCTTCCTCCCCGGTGAGGCCGGCGCCGGCCTCACCAACCTCCAGTACGCGCCGCTCGCCGAGATCACCGGCCGGTCCGTGCTGCTCGCCCCCGCCGCGCTCAACTGCGCCGCCCCGGACACCGGGAACATGGAGGTCCTCGACCAGTTCGGCAGCGAGGAGCAGCGCAAGCAGTGGCTGGAGCCGCTGCTCGCCGGTGAGATCCGCTCCGCCTTCGCCATGACCGAGCCGGACGTCGCCTCCTCCGACGCCTCCAACATCACCACCCGGATCGAGCGGGACGGCGACGAGTACGTCGTCAACGGCCGCAAGTGGTACATCACCGGCGCGATGAACCCCAACTGCCGGATCTTCATCGTGATGGGCAAGACCGACCCCACCGCCGCCAAGCACCGGCAGCAGTCGATGATCCTGGTGCCCCGCGACACCCCCGGCGTCACCGTGAAGCGCGGCATGACCGTCTTCGGCTACGAGGACCAGGACCACGGCGGCCACGCCGAGGTGGTCTTCGAGAACGCCCGCGTGCCGGCCGCCAACCTGATCGGCGAGGAGGGCTCGGGCTTCGCCATCGCCCAGGCCCGGCTCGGCCCCGGCCGCATCCACCACTGCATGCGGGCCATCGGCATCGCCGAGCGGGCCCTGGAGCTGATGTGCCGCCGGGCCGTCGACCGGGTGGCGTTCGGGCGGCCGCTCGCCGACCAGGGCGTGGTGCAGGAGTGGATCGCCGAGTCGCGGGTGCGGATCGAGCAGGCCAGGCTGCTGGTGCTCAAGACCGCCTGGCTGATGGACACCGTCGGCAACCGCGGTGCGCACACCGAGATCCAGGCCATCAAGATCATCGTCCCGCAGACCGTCGAGTGGGTCCTCGACAAGGCCGTCCAGGCACACGGCGCCGCCGGCGTCAGCCAGGACACCCCGCTCGCCCAGCTCTGGGCCGGCAACCGCACCCTGCGGCTCGCCGACGGCCCCGACGAGGTGCACCGCCGCTCGCTCGCCCGCCGCGAACTGGCGCGCTACCAGAAGAAGGAGGGCTGAGATGGCCATCGGCGCACAGGAGATCCGAGGCCGCGTCGCGGCACTGCTCGCCGCGCACGACCCCGCCACCACCGACCGGCTCGACTTCCTGCGGGCCCGCTTCGACGCCGGCCTGGCCTGGGTGCACTTCCCCGAGGGGCTCGGCGGCCTCGGCGCGCCGCGGCCCCTGCAGGCCGTCGTGGACGCCGAGCTGGCCGCCGCCGGGGCGCCCGGCAACGACCCGCGGAAGATCGGCATCGGCCTCGGCATGGCCGCCCCCACCATCCTCAAGTACGGCACCGAGGAGCAGAAGCAGCGCTTCCTGCGGCCGCTGTGGACGGGCGAGGAGGTGTGGTGCCAGCTCTTCTCCGAGCCCGGTGCCGGCTCCGACCTCGCCGCGCTCGGCACCCGGGCCGTCCTCGACGGCGACACCTGGACGGTCGACGGCCAGAAGGTGTGGACGTCCAGCGCGCACACCGCCCGCTGGGCCATCCTGATCGCCCGCACCGACCCGGACGTGCCCAAGCACCAGGGCATCACCTACTTCGTCTGCGACATGACCGACCCCGGCGTCGACGTCCGGCCGCTGCGGCAGATCACCGGCGAGGCCGAGTTCAACGAGGTCTTCCTCACCGGCGTCCGCATCCCCGACGCGCACCGGCTCGGCGCCGTCGGCGAGGGCTGGCAGGTCGCCCAGACCACCCTCAACAACGAGCGGGTCGCCATCGGCGGCCAGGCCGCACCGCGCGAGGCCGGCATGGTCGGCGTCGTCGCCGAGACCTGGCGTGCCCGGCCGGAACTGCGCACCCACGACCTGCACCAGCGCCTCCTCAAGGGCTGGGTGGACGCCGAGGTCGCCCGGCTCACCGGTGAACGGCTGCGCCAGCAGCTCGCGCTGGGCCAGCCCGGCCCCGAGGGCGCCGCGATGAAGCTCGCCTTCGCCCGGCTCGCCCAGGAGTTGAGCGGCCTGGAGGTCGAACTCCTCGCCGAGGAGGGCCTCGCGTACGACGACTGGACGATGGTCCGGCCCGACCACGTCGACTTCACCGGCCGCGAGGCCGGCTACCGCTACCTCCGCGCCAAGGGCAACTCCATCGAGGGCGGCACCTCGGAGATCCTGCGCAACATCATCGCCGAGCGCGTCCTCGGCCTGCCCGGCGAGCCGCGCACCGACAAGAACGTGCCCTGGAAGGAGCTGCCGCGATGACCGACGCCACCGGCCCGGCCGACCTGCTGTACTCCGAGGTCGAGGAAGAACTGCGCAGCAGCGTAAGGGCGTTGCTCGACGACCACTGCCCGCCCGAGGCGATCCTCGCCCGCTGCGAGGGGTCGGCTCCGTACGACCCGGCGCTGTGGCGCAAGCTCGCCGCCGACCTCGGCACCACCGGCCTCCAGGTGCCCGAGGCGCTCGGCGGTGCCGGTGCCTCGCTGCGCGAAACCGCGGTCGTGCTTGAGGAGCTGGGACGCAGCGCGGCACCCGTGCCGTTCCTCGGCAGTGCCGTGCTCGCGACGACCGCCCTGCTCGCCTGCGGCGCCGAGGAGCTGGTGTCGGCGCTCGCCGGCGGGGAGCGGACGGCCGCGCTCGCCGTACCGCTGTCCACCGCGCCCGGTGCGAACTTCCCGGCGACCGTGCGGGTCGACGGTGCGGGCACCCTCAGCGGCCGGGTCACCTCGGTCGCCGACGCCCTCGTCGCGGACGTGCTGCTGGTGCCGGCCGTCGGGCCGGACGGGGCCGCTCTATATGCGGTCGAAGCGGCGGCGGCAGGACTGACCGTCGCCCGCCGGACGTCGCTGGACCTCACCCGCCCGCTGGCCGACCTCGCGCTGACCGGGGTGCCCGGGCGGCGGCTGGCCGCCGGTGCAGCGGCCGAGGCGGCCGTGCGGCGGGCGCTGCTGACGGGGGCCGGGCTGCTCGCCTCCGAGCAGCTGGGCCTTGCGGAGTGGTGCGTGGCCACCACGGTGGCGTACCTGAAGCAGCGGACGCAGTTCGCGCGGCCCGTGGGGTCGTTCCAGGCGCTGAAGCACCGGCTCGCGGACCTGTGGCTGGAGACGGTCGGGGCGCGGGCGGCCGCCCGGTACGCGGTGGACACGCTGGCTCGGGGCGATGCCGACGCGGAGATCGCCGTCGCGGTGGCGCAGGCGCACTGCGGGGCGGTGGCGGTGCGGGCGGCCGAGGAGTGCGTGCAGCTGCACGGCGGCATCGGGATGACCTGGGAGCACCCGGCGCACCTCTACCTCAAGCGCGCCAAGGCCGACCAGATCGCCCTCGGCACCCCGGGCGCCCACCGGTCCGCCCTGGCCCGCCTGGTGGACCTCCCGGCCCCGGTCGCCGGCTGAGACGAACCCCGAGGGGCCCCACGCGCCCCTCGGGGTTCACCCTGCTGGAACGGCGAAGCACAAAAAAACTGGGGCGCGGGGAACGGCGCGGAGTGGGAGGGCACTGCATGTGCCTTTCCACTCCGCGCCGTTCCCCGCGCCCCTTCAGTGGTTTTACGGGTGGACGGTCAGGCGGCCGATGGAGGTGCCGTCGGCGACCTTCTGGACGGCGGTGGCGGCCTGGTCGAAGGCGAGGCGTTCGCCGATGAGGGGTTTGACGATGCCCTTGGCTGCGAGGGCGGTGAGTTCGGCGTGGCAGTCGCGGACGGCCTGCGGGTCGTACGTGTTGTACAGACCCCAGTGCAGGCCGAGGATGGCGTAGTTCTTGACGAGGGCGTGGTTGAGGCCGGGGGCGGGGATGGTGCCGCCGGCGAAGCCGACGACGAGGATGCGGCCCTCGAAGGCGATGCACTTGGTGGAACCGGTGTAGGCGTCGCCGCCGACCGGGTCGAAGACGACGTCGGCGCCGCGGCCGCCGGTGGCCTCCTTGACGGCGGTGACGAAGTCCTCGCGGTGGCGGTCGATCACCAGGTCGGCGCCGAGCGCCTGTGCGGCGGCGGCCTTCTCGGGCCCGCCGACGACGCCGATGACGCGGGCGCCTGCGGCCTTGCCGAGCTGGACGGCGGCGCTGCCGACGCCTCCGGCGGCGGCGTGCACGAGGAGGGTCTCGCCGGCCTGGAGGCGGGCGCGGCGGTGCAGGCCGAACCAGGCGGTCTGGTAGCCGATGTGGAGGGCGGCGGCCTCGGCGTCGTCCAGGGCGGGCGGGGCGGTGAAGGCCGCGGCCGGGTCCATCAGGGCGTACTCGGCGAAGGCGCCGTCGGGCAGCAGCGGGGTGCCGATGACGCGTTCGCCGGCGCGGTCGCCCTCGACGATCTCGCCGCAGAGTTCGACGCCGGGGGTGAAGGGCAGCGGCGGGCGGATCTGGTAGTGGCCGCGGCACATCAGGGCGTCGGGGAAGTTGACGGCGGCGGCGAGCACCTTGACGAGGAGCCGGCCGTCGGCGGGTACGGGCCGTTCGGTGTCGGTGAGCCGCATGACCTCGGCGGGTTCGCCGAGTTCGGTGATCTGCCAGGCTTTCATGCGGTGGTGCCCTCCCTCTTCTCGATGGCCTGCTGGAGGTGGTTCATGCCGCCGATCCAGCGGTCGGGGGTGGTGGCGCGGGCCGCGTAGTAGTCGGCGACCTCGGGGTGGGGCAGGATCAGGAAGCGCTCCTCGGCGATCGCCTTGAGCGTGGCCTCCGCCGCCTCCGAGGGTTCGATGGCGTTGGGGGTGAGCAGGACCTGGCCCGCGGCGCCGGTGCCGGTGAGCATGTCGGTGCGGACGCCCTGCGGGCACAGCGCGTGCACCTTGAGGCCGCGGTGCCGGTAGGTGGCGGCGAGCCATTCGGCGAAGGCGAGCGCGCCGTGCTTGGACACTGCGTACGGGGCGGAGCCGAGCATGGTGAGCAGGCCGGCGGCGGAGACGGTGGCGAGGAAGCGGCCTTCGCCGCGCTCCAGCCACTCGGGGAGGAGCTGCTCGGCGGCGCGGACGTGGGACATCACGTTGACGTCCCAGGCGCGGGCCCAGACCTCGGGGCCGGCGTCGGCACCGCCGACGGGGGCGATGCCGGCGTTGGCGCAGTAGACGTCGATCTGCCCGAGGGCGCTGCGGGCGGCGGCGATCAGGGCGGCGACGCCTTCGGCGGAGGCTGCGTCGCCGGGGGCGGGGATGCCGCCGATCCGGGCGGCGACGGCCTCGGCGGCCTCGGCGTCGAGGTCGTTGACGACCACACGGGCGCCGGCGGCCGCGAAGGCTGCGGCGAGGGCTTCGCCGATGCCGCGTCCGGCGCCGGTGACGACGACGCCCTGCCCGGCCGGGCCGGTCACAGCCCGCCGCCCAGGGTCACGCCGCCGTCGACGACGAGGGTCTGGCCGGTGATCCATGCGGCGTCCTGGGAGAGCAGGAAGGCGACGGCGCCGGCGACGTCCTCGGGCAGGCCGAGGCGGCCGAGCGGGTAGGCGCGGACGACCTTCTCCTCGCGGCCCTCGAAGAGGGCCTCGGCGAACTTGGTCTTCACGACGGCGGGGGCGACCGCGTTGACCCGGATGTTCGGGCCGAGTTCGGCGGCGAGCTCCATGGTGAGGCGGATGACGGCGGCCTTGCTGACGCCGTACATGCCGATGTTCGCGGAGGCGCGGATGCCGGCGATGGAGGCGACGTTGACGACCGAGCCGCCGTTCTCGCCCATCCAGGCCGCGTGGGCGCGGCGGGTCCAGGCGAGCGGGGCGAGGACGTTGACGGCGAAGATCTTGGCGGCGACCGCGGGGTCGGTGTCGAGGACCGGGCCGTAGGCGGGGTTGATGCCGGTGTTGTTGACCAGCATGTCGAGCCGGCCGAAGGCCTCCATGGTGCGGGCGACGGCCTCCTCCTGGTGGGCGGGGTCGTCGGCCTTGCCCGCCACGGCTATCGCACACTCGGAGCCGCCGAGGTCGCGGACGGCCTCTTCGAGCGGCTCCGGGTTGCGGGCGGTGATGCAGACCTTGGCGCCGCGCTGGACGAGCTCGCGGGCGATGCCGAGGCCGATGCCCCGGCTGGCGCCGGTGACCAGGGCCACCTGGCCCTTGAAGGAGGGTGTCATCGCCGAACCTTTCGCCGTAATCTTTCGACAGGGTGGTGACTAAGCGCTTGCTTAGCATGTTGGCGACGGCCCACACTGTCAACAGCCGGGCGCACTCCGGCCTTGATCCGTCTGCGAGGATTGACGCCATGACCGACCAAGCAACCGCCGACCTGTGGCCCGGGGAGCGCACCGAGACCGCCCGGCGGCTGCTGCTCGCAGCCGTGGAGTCCTTCGCCCGCCGCGGTTACCACGCCACCACGACCCGGGACATCGCCACGGCCGCCGGGATGAGCCCCGCCGCGCTCTACATCCACTATCCGTCCAAGGCTGCCCTGCTGTCCGAGATCAGCCGGACGGGCCACCGGTCGACCCTCGCCCTGGTCGAGGACGCCGAGGCGTCCAGCGGCGAGCCGGTCGAGCAGATGCGGCACCTGGTCGAGGAGTTCACCGCCTGGCACGCGCGCGGCCACACGGTCGGCCGGATCGTCAACAACGAGTTGCACGCCCTGCCGGAGGACGCCTTCGCCGAGGTCGCCGAGCTGCGCATCCGGATCGAGGACACCGTCCGCCGGATCATCGAGAAGGGCGTCGCCCGCGGCGAGTTCGAGGTGCCGGACGCCCGGACGGCGGCCCGCGCCGTCACCTCGCTCGGCATCGACGTCGCCCGCTGGTACACCGACCGCTCCACCGAGTCGCCCGAGGAGCTCGGCCGCCGGTACGGCGTCCTGGTGCTGCGCATGCTGGGCGCGGAGGCCGGCTGACCCACGGCCCACCCGGGGCGCACCCCGGACCCCTCTGGCGCAATCCGAAGATTAGGCTAGGCTTACCTAACCTGATGAGGAGGGGCGATGTCCGACGCCGTGCCGAGTGGTGCAGAACGAATCCGTACGCTGCTGGAGTGCGCCTCCTCGGTGGTCCTGGACGTGCCGGGGATCGACCTGGTCGAGCGCCCCGGGCTCCCGCCCTTCGTCGACTGCGCGGTGCTCCCGGACGGGGCCGTCGCCGTCCTCGTCGGGGAGACCTCGCCGCTGCACCGGATCGCCGTCCTCGCCCGCGGGGACGGCCCGGTGACCGCCGAGCTGGACGCCGTGGACGTCGCACCGGTCGCCCTGCCGTACCGCATCCGCGGCCGCGCCGCCGTCCAGGGCCCGCTCACCGTGCTCTCGCAGGCCACCCCGGCCCGCATCGAGGCGCTCTTCCCGCACCGCCGCGCCGAGGGCCGGGTGCTGCTCTGCCTGGTGCCCGAACACCTCGCGGTGGAGGACCTGTGGGGCAGCGAGTGCTGCGTCGACCCGGCCGCCTTCGCCGCCGCCGCACCCGACCCGGTCGCCCGCGAGGAGGCCCTGCTGCTCCAGCACCTGGCCGCGTCCCACGCCGACCAGGTGCACGCGCTCGGCCTGCGCGCCGCCGGGCAGCGCTGCGCACCGGACGCCGACGCGATCCGCGAGGTGCGGCCGGTCGCCCTGGACCGCTTCGGCCTGCGGCTGCGGCTGCTCGGCGAGGACGGCCGGATGCTCGACGCCCGCTTCGAGTTCCGCCGCCCGGTGCGGTGCGCCGAGGAACTCCCCGAGGCCATGCGGCGGCTCTTCGCGCACGCCACCGCCGACCGCTGAGCAGGCCGGCCGCTGGGAAGCCCGCCCGGGTCAGCTCTCCTGCAGGGTGTGGCCCGGACCGATCACCGAGAAGTGCCCGCCCTCGGTGTCCCGCAGGCGGGCCGTCCGGCCGTACGGCCCGTCCTCGGCGGGCGCCGCGACACTGCCGCCGAGCTCGACCGCCCGGCGGACGGCCTCGTCGGTGTCGGCGACGGAGAAGAACACCTCCCAGTGCGGGACGCCGCCGAGGGCCGCCCGCAGCGCCGCCACACTGCGGCCCTCCGAGCGCAGCACCACCCGCTCGTGCTCGTAGCGGACCTCGAAGTGGTCGATGTCGCGGGAGTCCCAGCGGAACACCTCGCCGTAGAACAGCGCCGCGGCGAACGGGTCCGGGCTGCGCAGCTCGATCCAGACCGGGGCCCCCGGCTCGCTCATCCAGGTCTCGAACCCGGGCTCGCCCTCCCAGATCCCGAAGGCCGCGCCCTGCGGGTCGGCGGCCAGCGCCACCCTCCCCGCGTCGAAGGAGAGCGGGCCGACCGCCAGCGTGCCGCCGCGCTCCCGGACGCGCTCGCCGGCCCGGTCGGCGCTCTCGATGCCGAAGTACGTCGTCCACGCCACCGGCGGCTGCCAGTCCCCGGCCATCACCCCGATGCCGGCCACCTCCACACCGTCGACCACCGCCCACACGTAGTCGCCCCAGCGGTCCGGCCCGGGCTCGAAGGCCCAGCCGAGCAGGGGGCCGTAGAAGGCCTGGGCGACGCCGAGGTCCCGGGCCATCAGGCTGACCCAGCACGGCACCGCCGGTACGCACCGCACCCTGGCCTTCTGCTCACCCATGCGGGCGTCTCCTTCCGGTTCGTGGCGCTGCTCAGCCTAGGGCGTGTCGGACCGTTCGCGTCGGATCAGCGCGCGCATCCCCGGGCGCACGACCCCGGCACGGCCGCGGGAGGGGCGCGCGCCGGGGTGTCGACGGCACCGATCGGCCCGCGGGAAGGCATGCTCCGGTGTGGCGTGCCCGGTCGGCGGGCGGCGGAGTCGAGCAAGGGAGCGAGCATGGAGCCGTACGTCATCGTCGGTGCGAGCCTGGCCGGGGCGAAGGCCGCCGAGGCACTGCGCGCGGAGGGCCACACCGGCCCGATCGAGCTGATCGGCGAGGAGCCCGACCTGCCGTACGAGCGGCCGCCGCTCTCCAAGGGCTATCTGCAGGGGAAGACGCCGCGCGCCGAGTTCGAGGTCCACCCGGCGGACTGGTACGCCGCCAACGACGTGACACTGCGCCTGGGCACGGCGGTGACCGCGATCGACCCGGACGGGCACACGGTGACCCTCGCCGACGGCAGCCGGGTGGGCTTCGCCAAGCTGCTGCTGGCCACCGGGGCCTCGCCGCGCCCGCTGCCCGTCCCGGGCGGCGACCGGCCGGAGGTGCTGAAGCTGCGCCGGGTCGGCGACAGCGAGCGGATCAGGGCGCAGTTCGCCCCGGGCGCGCGGATCGTCATCGTCGGGGCCGGCTGGATCGGCCTGGAGACGGCGGCGGCCGCCCGGCTCGCCGGCGCAGAAGTCACGGTGCTCGAGGTCGCCGAACTGCCGCTGCTGCGGGTGCTGGGCCGCGAGGTCGCACAGGTCTTCGCGGATCTGCACCGGGCGCACGGCGTGGACCTGCGCTTCGGCGTGAAGGTCGCGGCGGTGGAGGACGGCGGGGTGCGGCTGGCCGACGGCGCCCTGGTGCCCGCGGACACGGTCGTCGTCGGCGTCGGCATCACCCCCAACACCCGGCTCGCCGAGGCCGCCGGGCTGACGGTGGAGAACGGTGTCCGCACCGACGAGCACCTGCGCACCTCGCACCCGGACGTCTTCGCCGCCGGCGACGTCGCCAACGCCTTCCACCCGCTGTTCGGGAAGCCGATCCGGGTCGAGCACTGGGCGAACGCGCTCAACCAGCCCGCCACGGCGGCGAAGTCGATGCTCGGTCAGGACGCGGTGTACGACCGGGTGCCGTACTTCTTCACCGACCAGTACGACCTCGGCATGGAGTACACCGGCTACGCGGAGCCCGAGGGGTACGACGAGGTGGTGTTCCGCGGGGACGTCCCGGGGCGGGAGTTCATCGCGTTCTGGATGTCGGGCGGGCGGGTGCTCGCCGGCATGAACGTGAACGTGTGGGACGTCGTCGACCCGATCCGCGACCTGGTCCGCTCGGGCCGGCCGGTGGACACGGCCCGGCTCGCCGACACCGGCGTCCCGCTGGCGGAGCTCGCGGGCTGACGGGCGTTCCGGTGCCGGACCGATCTGTCGGTGGCATGACCTAGGGTTCGGCCCGGAGACCGTCGCCGGGGAGGGACCGCCATGCCGCACCGAGGACTGCTGCCGCCCCCGGGCCCGGCCCGCGGGCTGGCGGGCGCCCAGCTGACCAATGCGCTCGGCGACGGCGCGTACCTGGTCTGCTCGGCGCTGTACTTCACTCGCGTCGTCGGGCTGTCGGCGACCCAGATCGGCCTCGGGCTGACGCTCGGCTGGGCGGCCGGCGCCGTCGCGGGCGTGCCGCTCGGGCACCTCGCCGACCGGCGCGGGCCGCGCGGCGTGGCGGTGCTGCTGGCCGTCGCCACCTCGGCGGCGGTGGGCGTCCTGCTGGCCGCCGGCTCGTTCGGGGTGTTCCTGGCGGGTGCGCTGCTGTACGGCTGCGCGCAGAGCGGCCTGTCCGCCGCCCGCCAGGCGCTGCTGGCCGGGCTGGTGGAGCCGGGCCGGCGGACGGAGGTCCGCGCCTACCTGCAGTCGACGGTCAACGCGGGTCTCGCGGTGGGCGCGGCGATGGGCGGCGCGGCCCTGCACCTGGACACCCCGGCCGCGTACCGGACGGTGCTGGCGGTGGACGCGCTGAGCTTCCTCGCCGCGGCGGTGCTGCTGTCGCGGCTGCCGTCGGTGGCACCGGCCGCAGTGGTGGCGGGCGAGCCGCGGCTGGCCGTGCTGCGCGACCGGCCGTACGCGCTGCTGGCATTGCTGAACACGGTGATGCTGCTCTACATGCCGCTGCTGTCGCTGATCGTGCCGCTCTGGACCGTCGGGCGGACGGCGGCACCGGACTGGCTGACGGCCGCACTGCTGGTGCTGAACACGCTGACCGTGGTGGTCTGCCAGGTGCGGGTGGCGCGCGGGGTGGACGGGCTCGCCTCGGCCGCCCGGTACGTCCGGTGGGCGGGGGTACTGCTGCTGGCGTGCTGTGCCGCGTTCGCGGCGTCCTCGTCGGGCACCTCCCCGTGGACGGCGGCGGCCGTGCTGCTGCTGGCGGCGGCCCTGCAGGTGGCCGGGGAGATGATGCTGGCCGCCGGCTCCTGGGAGATCGGCTTCGGGCTGGCCCCGGCCGACCGGCAGGGCCAGTACCAGGGCTTCTACGGCACCGGGACGGCGGTCGCGCGGATGGTCGGGCCGGTGCTGCTCACCTCGCTGGTGCTGGGCGGCGGCACGGCGGGCTGGCTGGTCCTGGGCGGGCTGTTCGCCCTGGCGGGCGCGGCGACCGGGCCCGCGGTGCGGCTGGCCGAGCGTTCCCGGCCGTCCGCGGCGGCGGCCGGGAACGGGGGTGCATCCGCGGCGGGACCCGGACCGGCGGTCGGCGCCGCCGGGTAGCACCGGGCAGCGCCGCGGCGTACCGGCCGGGGTGCGGCGCCCCGGCCGGGCCGCGGGTGCCGGGGGCTACATCAGCGGGCGGTCGGAGGCTGCGGCGCCCTCCTTCAGTTCGCCGTGGGCCTTGGTGAGCAACTGCATGGCCAGGTCGTTGAGCGCCCGCGCGCCGGCGACCTCCTCGCCCACCCTGGGCTGCGGGCTGTCGGCGTGGTGCCGGGTGCTGAAGCCGTGCGAGCGCACCTCGGTGCCGTCGGAGAGCCGGACGAGCGCGACCGCCTTCGTCCGGTCGCCCTCCTCCTGGAACTCCAACTCGATGTGCCATCCGACGAGTGTGTGCATCATGGCGGACACCTCCTGGGGTTTCCCCTCCAGCGTGCGCCGCGGCCCGGAACCCCGCCAACACGACCCGGGCGGCGCGCCCCCGGGCATTCCCGTCGGCGCGAGCGGCTGCCCGCGCTGCGGCACCTGCTGGCGCACTACCTGGCGCGGGCGGGCCGCCACGACCTGGCCCTGGAGCAGTTCCGGCTGATCGGGCCGTGGTGCGGCGCCTACCCGTGGACGCGGACGAACGATCCGATCGGCGCCTTCGACACCGCCCGCGCCATATCCGCCACGCTGTCGGCGGCCCCGCGGGTCGCGGCGGCCTGAGGCCGGGGCACCTCCCGGCACCTCGCGGCACGTCAGCGGGCGGCAGGTGCCCCGGGGCCGGTGTCGGGGCGCTCGCAGCCCTCGCGGCCGGTGTCGGCGTGCACCACCTTGACCGGGCGCTGAGGCCCTCCGGGGACGACGCGCTGCGGCAGTCCGCAGCGGGGGCAGATCAGCGGGACGGCGGGTGACATGGCGGCTTCCGCGCCTCGCGGTCGGGCCGGGACCGCCTGCTGCGGCGGCCTGGGTCCGGCCGTCCGCGCGGCGGACCGGCAGGGCGGGCGCGGCCTCCTTCCCCCTCCAGTGTGCGCCCGGCCGGCGCCGCAGCACCAGCTATCTTGAACGCGTTCAGTTCGACTCCAGGAGGCCCGCGCATGAGCTTCACCTACCCGGAGGTCGGGGCAACCGCAGGCACCGGCCCGCTCCCGGCCGGCTACCACCACCTGCACCACCGCACCACGGTCGGCCGCGGGCCGGAGGACTTCGCGGTGGCGGGGCAGGCGGTCACCACCTGGCTGATGCACCGGGCGGCCGGGGTCCGGATCACCGCCGATGCGCCGAACGCCACCGCCGGCACCCGGGTCACGTGCACGATCGGGGCCGGGCCGGTACGGGTCACAGCGCCCTGCGAGGTCGTCTGGGCCGTCGACGAGCCCCGCCGCGCGGGCTTCGCCTACGGCACCCTGGCCGGCCACCCGGAGTGCGGCGAGGAGTCCTTCGTCGTCGAGCTCGCCGCGGACGGCACCGTCCGGTTCACCGTCACCGCCTTCAGCCGGCCCGGCACCCTCCTGACCCGCCTCGCGGGCCCACTGGTCCCGCTCTTCCAGCGGCTCTACGCCCGGCACTGCGGCCGCACCCTGCGCAGGATCACGGCCCGCCGGGCCGCACCCGGCGGCTGACCCCACACGCGCACCGGCCGGGTCGACACCCGCCGCCGCGCCGCCCGCCGCGAGTGGCAGCGGCACCGCGGGGTGCACACGCTGGAAGGCGGAGCACGCCCGCGGCAGAGGGAGCCGGCCATGGTGGACACGGACGTACTGGTGGTCGGGGCCGGGCCGGTGGGGCTCACGGCCGCCGCGGAGCTGCGGCGGCACGGCGCCGACTGCCGGATCGTCGACCGGCTGGCCTTACCGCACCGCTACGCCAAGGCCGTCGGCGTCCAGCCCCGCACCCTGGAGATCTGGGACACCATGGGCCTGGCCCGGCAGGCGCTCGCCGCCGCCGTGCCGCTGCGCGGCCAGCTGAGCTGGATCGACGGCCTGGAGCAGCCGCGGATCGAGCTGCGGCTGCCGCCCGACGTGCCGTACGGCTTCGCCGCGCTGCCGCAGTACACCACCGAGGACCTGCTCACCGGGCACCTGGAGGGGTACGGCACCCGGGTGGAGCGCGGCTGCGAGCTGCTCTCCTTCGAGCAGGACGCCGACGGGGTCCACGCCGTGCTGCAGACGCCGACCGGGACGGAACACGTCCGCTGCCGCTACCTGGTCGGCTGCGACGGCGCCCACAGCCGGGTGCGCAAGGGGCTCGGGCTGGACTTCGGGGGCGGCGCCTTCACCGAGTCGTACATGCTCGGCGACGTGGAGCTCGACTGGGACATGCCCGAGGGGTACGCGGTGCGGGCGGTGCGGCACCTCCCGAACGGCGCACCCGACGACGGGCTGGTCGCGATCCCGCTGCCCGGGCGGGGCCGCTACCGGGTGACGGCGGTCGCCGCCCCCGAGCTGGTGCGGGACGCGAGCGGCCCGGACGGCATCGCGCACGGCCTCGACGCCGGCGGGCCGCCCGGCGTCGAACACCTCCAGGCCGTCGTCGACCGGCTGTCACCGCGGCCGGCGACCGTCTCGGCACTGCGCTGGTCCTCGGTGTTCCGGATCAGCCACCGGCTGGCCGACCGCTACCGGGCGGGACGGGTGTTCGTCGCCGGGGACGCGGCGCACATCCACCCGCCGACCGGCGCCCAGGGCATGAACACCGGCATCCAGGACGCGTACAACCTGGCCTGGAAACTCGCCCTGGTGCTGCGCGGCGCCGCCGGGGACGCCCTCCTCGACAGCTACCACGCCGAACGGCACCCGATCGGCGAGGAGGTCGTCGGCCGCACCGTCCGGCACGCCAGGCAGGGCATCGGCTCGGACGGCCGCAGCATGGAGGACGTGCTGCGCCGCGAGGCCCAACTGCTGGTCGGCTACCCGGACAGCCCGCTGCTCGGCCCGGACGCGGCGGACGGCGCCGCGGACCTACCCGTCCGGCCCGGCGACCGGGCGCCGGACTGCCGCGGTCTCGTCCAGGCCCTCGCGGCCTTCCCGCAGCGGCTCTTCGACCTGCTCCGCGGCCCCGACCACACCCTGCTGCTGTACCTGGGCCCCGACGCGGCCGACGGCCTGCCGGCCGCCTGCGCCGAGGCCGCCCGCGAGGCGGCCCGCGGCGAGCTCGACGTGTACGCCGTGGTAGCCCCCGGCAACGGCGCGGACGGGCTCGCCGTCCCGGCCGTGCGCGACGGCCTGGACGAGTTCCGCACCGCGTACGGGGCCCGCGGCTCCGAGGCCTTCCTGGTGCGCCCGGACGGCTACCTCGCCGGCCGCGTCCACCCGGCCGACCCGTCCGGGATCGCCGCCCTGCTGCACCGCACCTTCGCCCCGACATGACCGCCCGGCCCGACCGCACCGGCCCGACCGCACCGGCCCGACCGCACCGGCCCGACCGCACCGGCCCGACCGCACCGGCCCACCGGGCTCCCCCGCACGGCCGCCCCGGCCGGGGCGCGGTACCGGTCGGGGCGGAGCAGGGGGTCGGACGAGGAGGGCGTCAGGCGCTCTTCGCGGGAACGGAGACCAGCAGCTGGTTGCCGTCGAGGGTGCGGACCTCGAAGTGGTCGATGTCGCCCGGGGCGAGGGCCGCACCGCCGGTGGTCTGCAGTGCGTCGGTGCCGTAGCCGGTGGCAGGCACCGCCCAGGTGGTGACCGTCTGCCGCTCACCGGTCCGGGAGACCGCGACCAGGTCGCAGTTCTTCGGCCCGGTCACGTTGGACAGCGACAGGCTGATGCTGCTGCCCCACTTCTTCGGCTCGACGCCGACGTGCGCGGAGACACCGGTGGCCGGGTCGGTGGCGGCGAACTGCGCGACCGCGGCGGGCGGCGGCGTGTGGTCGTCACCGCCGGTCGCAGCCAGGGTGGCCAGCGGGCCGCCGACCACCAGCACCGCCGCGGCGGCGACCAGCGCCAGTCGGCGCACGCGACTGCGTCTCCGGGTCGCGGAGACCTCGCCGACCAACCGGTCCAGCAGTTGCGGGGACGGGGGCGCGGCCACCGGCCCGGCATCGGCGAGTTCCGCCAGCAGCGGTGCCACGCCGGAGAGTTCGTCGATCTCGGCGGCGCACACCGCGCAGCCGGCGAGGTGCACCTCGAAGCGCTCGAGGTCCTCCGGGTCGAGGACACCGAGGATGTACGCGCCGACGTCGACGTGCTGCCCGTGGTGCGACGTCACGATGTCACTCCTCGCTCCTCCAGCGCGATCTTCAGGGCGCGCAGCCCGTAGAAGATGCGCGACCTGACCGTACCCGCGGGAATACCGAGTTCCGCGGCGGCCTCGTTGACGGTACGTCCCTTGAGATACGTCTCGACGATGACCTCGCGGTGCGCGTCGGTCAGGTCGTCCAGCGCGTCGGAGATGGTCATCAGCCGCAGTGCCTTCTCGAGTTCGTCCTCGGCGGGCAGCAGCTCCAGCGGCGCGGGGTCGACCTCCCGCGGGCGGGCCATGCTGCTGCGGTGGCCGTCGATCACGATCCGTCTGGCCACCGTCACCAGCCACGGGCGCAGGGAGCCGGTGGCGGTGTCGTCCAGACGGTGGATGTTGCGCCAGGCGCGGACCAGCGTCTCCTGCACCACGTCCTCGGCCCGCTGCCGGTCGCCGCCCACCAGGCGCAGCACGAAGCCGAACAGCGGGCCCGCATGGTCCCGGTACAGGGCACGCATCAGTTCCTCGTCTGGCGCCGCGGCCGGGCCGCCGTCGGACGGCGGACCTCCGGCGCCCGCCCTCCGACGGTACGGATGCTCGGTCACGGCGCCATCCTTGCGCACGCGCACCTCCAGGTCGAGACGTTGCCCCGGGTCGGGACGGATCGGGACGGGGCAAAGGGTGCGGCGCCCCGGAAGATCCGGGGTCGCCGCGGCCCTCGAGGCCCTCAAGTCGGGGGCGGTTCCTGTCGATAACGGTGGTGGGTGCGGCGCGGGCGCCCGCGCCGCACCCGACTCCCCGACCGGCGGCCGGGCCCACAGTGCCGTCGGCCGCGGCCGCCGGTGTCGGGCGGTGCCGACGTGCCGGCGGGCCGGGCCTGTCCGGCAGCCGCGGGTTCTCCGCCGGCTGCCGGTGACGGTCGTCGGGTGTCAGTAGCCGTAGCCGCCGCCGGTGGCGGGCGAGGCGGCGGCCGCCGCCTTGGCACCGGTCGGGGTGACGGCCCACCAGATGCCGCCGACACCCTGGCCCTTGGTGTCGCCGGGCTTGGTGTCGGGGGTGTAGCGGTAGAGCGGCCAGCCGTTCAGGGTGACCTGCTTGCTCCCGTCGGCGCGGGTGACGGTGGAGACCAGCTTGGCGTCGATGCCCTTGAGCTGCGGGTTGTCGCTCGCCATCACGGGCGGCCAGAGCTTGGCGCAGTCACCGTTGCAGTTGGAGACCGGCGGCTTGGCGGTGTCCTTGTCGAAGCGGTAGAGCGTGTAGCCGCTGCCGTCGGTGACGATGGTGCCGAGCGTCGAGGAGGTCGCGGTCTGCAGCCCCGTACCGCCGCCGGCGGGCGCCGGGGAGGTCGGGGACTGCTCCGACGGGCTGTTCGGCGTGGCGGGCGCGCTCGCGGCCGGGGCGGTGGTCCCGCCCGCGTTGTTGCTGCCGTAGCCGTCGGATTCGCAGGCGGTGACCAGGGCGATCACGGCGGCGGCGGAGGCGGCGAGCAGGGCGGTACGGCGGATGTCGGGCATGGCTGATTCCCCCACGGTGTGAGTCCGGTGTGTCCGGGCGCTCTCCCCGCGCCCGCACCGGTGAATACGGCTGCGGCGCCGGATCGACTCAACGCGGTGGAAAAAATCTTCGGAATACCTCGGGGGCGGACCGGGTTGACGCCACCGGACCACTTCCGAAGGGCAGGTAGGGCAGATGAGCACGGTCGAGCTGACCACGGAGAACTTCGACGCGATCGTTCCCGGTCCGGAGGGCAAGGACTTCGTTCTGATCGACTTCTGGGCGGCCTGGTGCGGCCCGTGCCGGATGTTCGGCCCGATCTTCGAGAAGGCCGCCGAGCGGCACCCCGACCTCGTCTTCGCGAAGGTCGACACCGAGGCTCAGCAGGAGCTGGCGGCGGCGTTCGACGTGCAGTCGATCCCGACGCTGGCGATCATCCGCGAGGGCGTGCTGGTCTTCGCACAGCCCGGCGCGCTCCCCGAGCCCGCACTGGAGGACCTGATCGCCCAGGCCCGGAAGCTCGACATGGCCGAGGTGCACGAGAAGGTGGCGAAGGCCCGCGCCGAGGCGGAGGCCGCGGCGCAGTCCTGAGCACGCGATCACGCAATGCAGCGGCGCCCCCGGGTCACCGGCCCGGGGGCGCCGCTGCATGACGGGGCACAGACGCGCTTCAAGGGTGCTCGGGTCGATTCAGGGGCTCACTGGCGCCGCACCTTCCGGCCGGAGGCCAGGGGCGGAACTGCGCAGTCCGAGTGCGGGTGCCACGACAGCACGGGCAAGCCGCGATCTTGTACGGCGGCACACATCCGAATCGCGCAGTTCCCCGCGCCCCTTATGGGCACCCATGACCTTCGGGGGAACGCCCGAGGCCGTTCAGGAGGAGCCGGAGGGCGAGGCCGAAGCCGCGGTCGTCGAGTCCGGGGCCTCGGGCGGCGGAGGCGGTGAGGGCGTCGGCGAGCGCGGGGTGGCGGGGGCGGTAGTCGGCGGCGTCGCGGGTGAAGCCGGCGGTGAACGTCTCCAGGGCCGAGCCGAGGACGAGGTAGTCCAGGGCGGCGGCGGCCTCGGCGGCGTCGGCGGGGTCGAGGCCCGCCCTGGCGAGGGCGGCGAGCAGGGCGTCGTAGGTGCGCAGCTGGCGGTCGGCCTCGACGCGGCGGCGGGCGAGCAGCGCGATGGTGTTGGGGTGGCGCAGGAAGACGGCCCGGTAGCCGTGGGCGTAGCGGGCGAGGCCGCGGCGCCAGTCGGGGTCGTCGAGCGGGGCGAGGTCGATCTCGGCGTTGACCAGTTCGGCGAGGTCGTCGAGGAGGTCGTCCTTGCCGGAGACGTGGTTGTAGAGCGAGGCGGCCTTGACGCCGAGGCGGTCGGCGAGGGCGCGCATGGTGAGGCCGTCGGGGCCGGTGGCGTCGACGACGTCCAGGGCGGCCCGTGCGATGACCGCCCTGCTGAGCAGCGGCCTGGTCGGTCGCCCCACGTGTCCCGTCCTCTGTTCGCGCGTCCCGGTCGAGCGGCCACGTTACAGCCTGGTGTCGGTCCCTTCCGCTACCGGCCGGTCCGGGCTACCGTCCCGAACTAACTAAGTTAGTTTTCGGCTCGGCGACGGCAAGGCGGACCGCATGACGACCACTCCCCCACGACCGCACGGACCTGACGACCCCGGCAGCACGGACGGACCGAACGGCCCCGGCGGCCCCTCGGACGCCGAACGGCTCGAGGCCCTCGGCTACCGGCAGGAGCTGCGGCGCAGCCTCGGGGTCCTCGGCAACATCTCCATGGGCTTCGCCGTCGTCTCCCCCGTCGTCGGCCTGTACGCCGTCGCCCAGGTCGGCATCGGTGTGGCCGGCGGCGCCTGGGTGTGGGCGCTGCCGGTCTGCCTGCTCGGCCAGCTGCTGGTGGTCTGCGTGTACTCCGAGCTCGCCTCGCAGTGGCCGCTGGCGGGCGGCGCCTACCAGTGGAGCCGGCGCCTCGCCGGACCGTCGTTCGCCTGGCTGACCGGCTGGCTCTGGCAGTTCGCGGTGATGTTCGCCAACACCACGGTCGCCTACCTGGCGGCGCCCTGGTTCTTCGCACTGTTCGGCGCGACCCCGACCCCGGCGCAGCTGGTGCTGGCCGCGTTCGGCTTCATGCTGTTCTGCACCCTGGTCAACGCGTACGGGATCACCCTGCTGCGCCGGTTCGTCTCGCTGGGGATCGCGGCGGAGGCAGTCGCCTCGGTGCTGGTGGGCCTGGCCCTGCTGCTGTTCTTCCGCAAGCACGGGCTCGGGCTGCTCACCGACACGCTGGGCGCCCCGGCGGCCACCGGCACGGGCCCGCTGCTCTCCTTCCTGGCGGTGGTCGCCGTCGGCGGCTGGGCGTTCATCGGCTTCGACGCCTGCGTCTCCACCGCGGAGGAGACCAAGGACGCGGCCCGCCAGGTGCCGCGGGCGATGCGCTGGTCGCTGCTCGGCGTCGGCCTGGTGGTGATCCTCAACGCCGTCGCCGTGCCGCTGGCCCACCCGGACCCGGCGGCGGTGGTCGCCGGCACCGACCTCGACCCGGTCACCACCGCGGTCACCGCCGGCTTCGGCGACTGGTCGGCGAAGCCCTTCGTGCTGGTGGTGCTGGTCAGCTTCACCGCCTGCCTGATGGCCTCGCAGGGCGGCGCCGCCCGCGGTCTGTACTCGCTCGCCCGCGACGGGGTGTTCCCGTTCTCCGCGCAGGTGCGGAAGGTCAACCGGCACGGCGCGCCGATCGGCGGCCTGGTCGCCGCCACCCTGGTCAGCAGTGCGGCGCTGCCGCTCGGCCTGGAGTCCACCGCGATCGGCTCGCTGATCGCCTTCGGCACCGCGGCCACCTTCCTCCCCTTCTTCCTGCTCACCGCGGTCGCCCTGGCCGCCCGGCTGCGCGGCGCCTGGCGCCCTGCGGGCGAGGTCTCGTACGGCCGCTGGGGCACACCGCTGAATGTGCTCGCGGTGCTGTGGACGGGCCTGGAGGTGGTCAACATCTGCTGGCCGCGCGCCCTGCTGGCACCGCCCGGAGCCCCCTGGTACCAGGTGTGGGCGGCGCTGCTCGGCACCGGCGCGGTCACCCTGGCCGGGCTCGGCTACCTCCTGGTGCGGCGCCCGCAGCGGCTGATGCGGGCGCCGGGCCAGGACCGGCAGGAGCAGGACGGGCTCGCGAAGGCGGTGGTCTGAGGACGCGGCGGTCCGAGGGCGCGGCGAGCCGACAGCGGGCGCCGCCACGGGGCAGGATGGGCCCGGGCCGGACGGCGGCGAGCGGAAGCGAGGGCACACGTGGCGCAGACGGACGAGTACGACGTGGTGGTGGTCGGCGGGGGCTCGACCGGCGAGAACCTGGCCGACCGGACGGCCGCGGCCGGCCTGCGCACCGTACTGGTGGAGAGCCGACTGGTCGGCGGCGAGTGCTCGTACTGGGCGTGCATGCCCAGCAAGGCGCTGCTGCGCCCGCACTCGGCCGCCGCCCATGCGCGGGCGGTGGCCGGGGTGTCGGTCGGCGAGGGCCTGGACGCGGCCGCGGTGCTGGCCCGCCGGGACGCCTTCGCCGACCACTGGAACGACGACGACCAGGTGGCGTGGCTGGACGGCGTCGGCATCGACCTGGTGCGCGGCCACGGCCGGCTGGTCGGCGAGCGCGCCGTGCAGGTCGACGGCGGGCGCGTCCTGACGGCCCGCCATGCGGTGGCGCTGTGCACCGGCAGCTCGCCCGCCCTGCCCGAGGTGCCGGGGCTCGCCGAGGCCGACCCGTGGACGAGCCGGGAGGCCACCTCCGCGCAGGACGTCCCCCGGCGGCTGGCGGTGGTCGGCGGCGGCGTGGTCGCGGTGGAGATGGCGGCGGCCTGGCGGTCCCTCGGCAGCGAGGTGGTGCTGCTGGCCCGCGGCAGGCTGCTCGGCCGGATGGAGCCCTTCGCCGGCGAGCTGGTCGCGGACGGGCTGGAGGCCGCCGGCGTCCGGGTGCGGCACGCCGAGGTCGTCGCTGTGCGGCGGGACGGCGGGGTGGTGCTCACCCTCGCCGACGGGTCCGAGATCGAGACCGACCAGGTGCTGTACGCCACCGGGCGCCGCCCCAACACCGGCGACCTGGGGCTGGAGAGCATCGGTCTGGAGCCCGGCTCCTGGCCGGCCGTCGACGACAGCTGCACGGTCGCCGGGGTGCCCGGCGACTGGCTGTACGCGGCGGGCGACCTGAACCGGCGGGCGCTGCTGACCCACCAGGGCAAGTACCAGGCGCGGATCGCCGGGGCCGCGATCGCCGCACGGGCCCGCGGCGAGCGGCTCGACACCGCCCGCTGGGGCACGCACAGCGCGACCGCCGACACCGCGGGGGCGCCGCAGGCCGTCTTCACCGAGCCGGAGGCCGCCGCCGTCGGCCTCACACTGGCCGCCGCCGAGCAGGCCGGGCTGCGGGTCCGCGCCGTCGACCACGACCTCGGCGCGGTCGCCGGGGCGAGGCTGTACGCGGACGGGTACCGCGGGCGGGCCCGGCTGGTCGTCGACCTCGACCGGGAGGTGGTGGTCGGGGCGACCTTCGTCGGCCCGGCCGTCGCCGAACTGCTGCACTCGGCGACCGTCGCCGTGGTCGGCGAGGTGCCGGTCTCCCGGCTCTGGCACGCGGTGCCCGCCTACCCGACGGTGAGCGAGGTGTGGCTGCGGCTGCTGGAGGCCTGGCGCGACGGGAAGTGACCGGGAACGCCCCTCCCGTGGATCGCCGCCGCCTGCCGCACTCGCCTCCGGGCCCTCCTGACCCGGCGCCGACACTCTCCCCCGGCCTGACGGCCGGGAGGTGCCCCGTGCTCCGTCGCTGCGCTCCCTCGCTCGCCCTCCTCCCCCGCCGACGGGCAGGAGGGGCCAGCCCTTTCGGCACCGGCGGGCCCTTCGGCCCGAGGTGGGGTCCGCCCGTCCCGGCGACGGCGCGGCCGGCCGCCCGGCGCGGTGACGTGCACCCGCACCGGGCCCGGAGGAGACTGGCGCGGGGGCCGCGACCGTTCACCGGGTGGTGCTGCATGACCGATGTGCTGTTGGCCGTCGGGACTCGGAAGGGCCTGTTCCTGGGCCGGAGTTCCGACCGCGAGAAGTGGGAGTTCACCGGCCCGCACTTCGCGATGAACGCCGTCTACTCGCTGGCGGTCGACCGCCGCGACGGCGCCGTGCGGCTGCTGGCGGGCGCGGACTCCAGCCACTGGGGGCCCTCCGTCTGGTGGTCCGACGACCTCGGTGCGAGCTGGCAGGAGCCGGCCCGGCCCGCGGTGCGGTTCCCCGAGGACACCGGCACCTCGCTGGAGCGGGTCTGGCAGCTGCGGCCGGCCGGCGACGAGGCACCGGGCGTGGTGTACGCCGGGACGCAGCCGGCCGCGCTGTTCCGCTCCACCGACCGGGGCGAGACCTTCGAACTCGTCCGGGCGCTCTGGGACCATCCGCAGCGCACCGAGTGGAACGCCGGCTTCGGCGGCCAGGGCATGCACACCGTGCTCACCGACCCGCGCGACGCCCGGGCCGTGACGGTCGCCGTCTCCACCGGCGGCGTCTACCGCACCAAGGACGGCGGGGAGAGCTGGTCGCCCGCCAACCACGGCATCCGGGCCGAGTTCCTGCCCGACCAGTACCCGGAGTTCGGGCAGTGCGTGCACAAGGTCGCCCGGGACGCCGGCGACCCGGACCGCCTCTACCTGCAGAACCACGGCGGCGTGTACCGCAGCGACGACGGCGGCGCCAACTGGACGGACATCGGCGGCAACCTCCCCGCGGTCTTCGGCTTCGGCCTGGCCACCCACCCCCGCACCGGCGGCACCGCCTACCTCTTCCCGCTCGCCGCGGACTACGCCCGCCTCCCCGTCGACAACCGCTGCCGGATCTTCCGCACCCGTGACGCCGGCGAGACCTGGCAGCCGCTCTCGGACGGCCTGCCGGACGAACCCCACTACGGGGTGGTGCTGCGGGACGCCTTGTGCACCGACGACGCCGACCCGGCCGGGGTGTACTTCGGCAACCGCAACGGCGAGGTCTACGGCAGTGCCGACGAGGGCGACCACTGGTCGCTGATCACCTCTCACCTGCCCGACGTGCTCTGCGTCCGTGCCGCAGCCGTCGGTTGACGTCCCGTTACCCCTCCGAGCAAGGCACCCCCTGCACACAAGGAAGAAGTCCGTGAGTCTCAGCATCCGCAACCGCATCCCGGGCACCGTCGTCGGCGTCACCACCGGCGCGGTGATGGCCACCGTGCGCGTGGCCGTGTCGGAGGGCGTGGAGCTCACCGCCGCCGTCACCACCGAGGCCGTCCGCGACCTCGGCCTGGAGACCGGCAGTGCGGTGCACGCCCTGGTCAAAGCCACCGAGGTCGCCCTGGCCACCGGTCCGATCAGCGGGCTGAGCATCCGCAACCGGCTGCCCGGCACGGTCACCGAGGTCACCGCCGGCCCCGCGATGGCGGGGGTGCGGATCAGCGCCGAGGGCGGGGTGGAGCTGACCGCGGCCATCACCGCGGACGCCGCCGACGAACTGCGCCTGACCGTCGGCACGCCCGTCATCGCCCTGATCAAGGCCACCGAGGTCGCGCTCGACGCCGCCTGATCAGCCGGTCCGGCCGAAAGTCAGTCGCCGGGCCGGTCGCCGCGGCAGCGGAGGCGGCTCGCCACGGTGCCGAGGCTGTCGGCGAGCGAGGTCAGCTGGGCGGGGGTGAGGACGTCGATCAGGGCCTCGCGGACGGCGGCGACGTGACCGGGCGCCGCGGCGCGCAGCGCCTCCCAGCCCTGGTCGGTGATCTCGGCGAAGACGCCGCGCACGTCGCTGGGGCAGGAGCGCCGGGAGACCAGGCCGCTGCGCTCCAGCTGGCCGACCTGGTAGGTGAGGCCGCTCTTGGAGGTGAGCAGCCGGTCGGCCAGGTCGGTCATCCGCAGGGAGCCGTCGGGGGCGGCGGAGAGCTGGACGAGGATCTCGTACTGGGTGTGCGAGAGGCCGGCGTCCTCCTTGAGCTGGCGCTCCAGGTGGCGGGCGACCAGGTTGGTGGCGGCGACGAAGCCGCGCCAGGCGGCCATCTCGTTCTCGTTCAGCCAACGGGGTTCGTCCATGGGTCGATCCTACCGCGGTTGTTCAAATTTGAATGAGGGTGTACCGTCGACACAGATGGTTAAAATTTGAACCACCGGTGAGACTGCCAGGGAGGACGACCACCATGAGCACCGCAGCCCCCGGGCGCATGCCCGCCCTCTACCTCTCGCACGGCGCGCCGCCGCTGGCCGACGACCCGGTCTGGCCCGGCCAGCTCGCCGCCTGGTCCGCCGACCTGCCCCGGCCCACCGCGATCCTCATGGTCTCCGCCCACTGGGAGGAGGCCCCGCTCGCGCTGGGCGCCACCACCACCGTGCCGCTGGTCTACGACTTCTGGGGCTTCCCCGAGCACTACTACCGGGTGCAGTACGCGGCGCCGGGCGCGCCCGCCCTCGCCGACGGCGTCCGCAAGCTGCTGCGCACCGCCGGCATGCCCGTCCAGGACATCCCGGACCGCGGGCTGGACCACGGCGCGTACGTGCCGCTGGTCGAGATGTACCCCGATGCCGACATCCCCGTCCTGCAGGTCTCGCTGCCCACCCTGGACCCGCAGCGGCTGATGGAGATCGGCCGCAGGCTCGCCCCGCTCCGCGACGAGGGCGTGCTGATCGTCGGCAGCGGCTTCTTCACCCACAACCTGCGGGCGCTGAGCACCGACGGCCGGGTGTCCTCGGTGATGGCCGAGTTCGACGACTGGGGCCGCCGCGCCCTGGAGGCGAAGGACGTCGACGCGCTGCTCGACTTCGAGCACAAGGCACCGGCCGGCCGCTTCGCCCACCCCCGCACCGAGCACTTCGCCCCGCTGTTCGTCACCCTCGGCGCCGGCGAGGCCGACCTGGGCGTCCAGCGCAGCGTGATCGACGGCTTCTGGATGGGCCTCGCCAAGCGGTCCGTCCAGCTCGGCTGACCGGAGCCGCACCGCGGGTGCTCAGTGGGCGCAGGTGAAGCGCTCGCCGATGTGCGCGGGCTGCTCGATCTCGTCCACCACGGCCACCGCGAAGTCCGGGATGCTGATGGCGCTGCGGCCCTCGGCGTCGACCAGCAGCCGGTCGGTGTCCGTCCGGTAGCTGCCGGTGCGCTCGCCGGGGACGAGGTCCGCGGCGGGGCTGAGCACCGTCCAGTGCAGATCGGCGACGGTGCGCAGGTAGGCGAGCGCCTCGCCGTGCGCGTGCATCATCTGCTGCACGTCGGCGGGCAGGCCAGGGGTGTCCCAGACGCAGACGCCGGGCGCGGTCTCCAGGCTGCCCGCGCCGCCGACGACGATCAGCCGCGGGGCGGCCGAGCCCAGCGCCCGCAGGCCGGCGACCAGGGCCCGGGCGGCCGGTTCGATCAGCCGGCGGGCGCCCGGGCCGTCCCCGCCGCCGACCGCGCTCACCAGCACGTCCTGCCCCTCGGCGATCCGGGCGACGTCCTCGGCGTGCAGCACGTCGCCGCGGGCCACCTCCGGGCTGAGCCCCTGGTAGCGGGCGGGATCGCGGACCGCCGCGGTCACCCGGTGGCCGCGTGACAGTGCCTCGGTGGCGATGCACCGGCCGATCGACCCGTTGGCACCAAAGACCGCGATCCTCGCCATGGTGTGCCCGCCTCTCCGTACGCCACCGCTCCCACCCCCCAGCATCGGTCCACGGCCGCCGCCGGGGCACGCGACGCGCGGCGCGGCAGCGGCTCCTGGAGATCGCTTTCCAGAGGCACTCGGGTGGTCGCCCCTGGTGGGGACCCACGGCCGGGGTACTCCGTTCCGGTCAACACCCCCGATCGGGGGTGTCCGGGCGGCGGCGGGGGCGGGCACAGTGGCCCCATGCAGACACCACTCTCCGTCATGGACTTCCTCGACCGCGCCGAGCTGGTCTACGGCGACCGGGTCGGGATCGTCGACGAGCCGTCCCAGCCGGCCGCCTCCTGGGGCGAGGTGAGCTACCGCAGGATGGCCGAACTGGCCCGTGCCCAGGCGGCCGGCCTCGACCGGCTGGGCGTCGGCCCCGGCGAGCGGGTGGCCGTCGTCTCGCAGAACTCGGCCCGCCTGCTGACCTCCTTCTACGGGGTGAGCGGCTTCGGCCGGGTGCTGGTCCCGGTCAACTTCCGGCTGAAGGCCGAGGAGGTCGCGTACATCGTCGAGCAGAGCGGCGCCTCGGTGCTGCTGACCGACCCCGAGGTGGCGGACGCGCTGGCCGGGGTGCCCGCCCGGCACAGGTTCGTGCTCGGCGAGGAGAGCGACCGCGAGCTGTACGCCTTCGACCGCGAGCCGGTGCGGCACCCGGTCGCCGAGTCGGACACCGCCACCGTCAACTACACCAGCGGAACGACCGCCCGCCCCAAGGGAGTCCGGCTCACCCACCGCAACCTGTGGCTGAACGCCGCGCTGATGGGCCTGCACTTCGGCGTCTCCGACCGGGACGTCTACCTGCACACGCTGCCGATGTTCCACGCCAACGGCTGGGGCATGCCGTACGTGCTCACCGGGCTCGGCGGGCAGCACATCGTGCTGCGCAAGGTGGACGGCGCCGAGATCCTGCGCCGGGTCGAGCAGCACGGGGTGACCCTGCTGTGCGGCGCACCGGCCGTGGTCGCCGCCGTGCTCTCCGCCGCGGAGACCTGGGACGGGCCCGTCCCCGGCCGGGACCGGGTGCGGATGGTGGTGGCCGGCGCACCGCCGCCCACCTCCGTGGTGCAGCGCGTCGAGGCCGAGCTCGGCTGGGAGTTCATGCAGCTCTACGGGCTGACCGAGACCTCCCCGGTGCTCACCGTCAACCGCACCCGCGCCGAGTGGGACGTCCTGTCGCCCGCCGAGCGGGCGGAGAAGCTGGTGCAGGCCGGGGCGCCCGCGCTCGGCTCCACCGTGCGGGTGGACGAGGAGGGCGAGGTGCTGGTGCGGTCCAACACCGTGCTGGACAGCTACTGGGAGCGCCCGGACGAGACCGCGGCCGCCCTGCAGGACGGCTGGTTCCACACCGGTGACGGCGGCGCCCTCACCGACGGCTACCTCACCGTCTCCGACCGCAAGAAGGACGTCATCATCACCGGCGGCGAGAACGTCTCCTCCATCGAGGTCGAGGACTGCCTGTACGGCCATCCCGCGGTCGCCGAGGTCGCGGTGATCGGCGTCCCCGACGAGAAGTGGGGCGAGACGATCAAGGCGCTGGTGGTGCTCCGGGACGGCTCGAAGGCCGAGGAGGCCGAGCTGATCGCGCACTGCAAGCAGCGGCTGGCCGGCTACAAGGCGCCGACCTCGGTGGAGTTCCGCACCGAGCTCACCCGGACGGCCACCGGCAAGCTGCAGAAGTTCCGGCTGCGCGAGCCGTACTGGGCGGGGCGGGAGCGCAAGGTCAACTGACCGCCGGGGCTCACCGGACGATGCCGGACTCGCGGGCGGCGATGGCCAGTTCGGTCCGGTTGCGGGCGCCGAGCTTGTGCATCGCGCTCTTCAGGTAGCCGGTCACGGTGTGGCAGCTGAGGCCGAGACGGTCGGCGATCTCCGGATTCGTCCGGCCGGTCGCCGCCCAGCGCAGCACCTCGTGCTCGCGCGGGGTCAGCCCCGCCCCG
This sequence comes from Kitasatospora dryopteridis, assembly GCF_050749075.1. NCBI lineage: Bacteria > Bacillati > Actinomycetota > Actinomycetes > Kitasatosporales > Streptomycetaceae > Kitasatospora > Kitasatospora dryopteridis. Next base: position 1,849,697 of record NZ_CP192749.1, read on the forward strand.
GCCGCCCGGTCCGCGGCCGCCTTGGCCGCCCGGGCGGCGGCCCCGGCCGGTGCCCAGGCGGCCGCCCCCGCCAGCGCCCGGGTGGCGGTGCCGGCCAGGTCGGCCACCGAGCCGATCCGGACGTCGCCGAAGGGCACCACCGTGCGCAGCGCGGCGTACACCACGCCGTGCACCGCGCCGCCGTGGACGAGCGGCACGCCGAGCATCGCGTACAGGTCGTCGGCGCCGACCGCGGCGTCGTAGTGGTGCGAGATGGTGGTGGCGGCCCGGTAGTCCGGGACCCAGGCGGGCATCCGCTCGGCGAGGGCCCGGCCGCCGAGGCCGGTGCCGGCCGGCACCCGGAGGTTGTGCAGCAGGTCGGCGCGGGTGCCGGCCCAGTGCTGCAGCACCATGGCGTCCGGGCCGTCGGGCACGCCGACCAGGCCGACGTCCGCGCCGCAGTCGGCGACCACCCGCCGGGCCAGGTCGGCCAGTACCGCGGACCTGACCAGCTCGGCGGCGCGCGTGTCCGGGGGCTCGGGGGCTGCGCTCCTCACCGGGCGATTCTCACACGCACCCCCTGGCTTGGGGAGGAGTCCGGCAGCAGGATGGGCTTCCGGATCGGAGAAGGACCGGGAAAGACCGGAGAAGAGGGGGAACGGGATGGCCGACATCACCGCACTGCTCGCGGACCTGGACGCCGAGAGCGCCGAACTGGACGACCTGGTGGCCGGGTTGGACGCCGACGGGCTGGCCGCGGCCACGCCCGCCGAGGGGTGGACCGTCGCCCACCAGCTGGCCCACCTCGCCTGGACCGACCGCTGGTCGCTGCTGGCGGCCGGCGACCCGGAGCGGTTCGCGGCGGAGGCACAGCGCCTGTTCGCGGAGGACGGCCTCGACGCCGTGGACCGGGGTGCCGCGGAAGGGGTCGGCGAGGCGCCGGAGGCGCTGCTCGGCCGCTGGCGGGAGGGGCGGGCACGGCTCGCGGCGGCGCTCGCCGCGGTGCCGCAGGACACCCGGCTGCCCTGGTTCGGCCCGCCGATGAAGGCGCCCTCGATGGCGACCGCCCGGCTGATGGAGACCTGGGCGCACGGCCAGGACGTCGCCGACGCCCTCGGGGCCGTGCGCGTTCCGACCGCCCGGCTGCGGCACATCGCCCACCTCGGCGTGCGCACCATGGGGTTCGCCTTCTCGGCGCACGGCCTGCCCGCCCCCGGTGCGCCGGTACGGGTCGAACTCACCGGCCCGGCGGGCGAGTCGTGGGCGTGGGGGCCGGAGGACGCGGCCGACCGGGTCACCGGCCCGGCCCTGGACTTCTGCCTGCTCGCCACCCGGCGGCGGCACCCCGACGACCTCGCCCTCACCGCGGTCGGTGACACCGCGGCCGCCTGGCTGCCGATCGTCCAGGCCTTCGCCGGGCCGCCCGGGAAGGGCCGCGACCCGCAGGGCTGAGTGCCGTGGCGGGCCCGTCGGCGGGTCGGGACCTGCCGACCGGGCCCGTCGGCGCGTCCGGTTGACGGTGCGTCACCGATCGGATGCAGTTACGGCGGTGAAACCGTGGCGAGCCGATGCGCTTAACTCCCCGCCCCTACCCTCGCCGCACAACCCGAGGACAGACGGGAGCGGTGACATGACCGACACGACCAGCCCGCACGCCCCGACCCGGCCCGACGACGGCGGACGGCGAAGCACCGGGCCGCGCCGCTCGTACCGGGGCACCGCCGCGGACGAGTCCCTGGAGGACTACTCGCTGCGGTACGCGCCGCACTCCTTCCGCCGCTGGTCACCGACGGCGGTGGCGTCGACCGCGCTCGGCGGCATCGCCTACCTCGCGGACTACGCGATCGGCGCGGGCATCGTGATGTCGTACGGCTTCACCAACGCGCTGGCGGCGATCCTGACGGCCGCCGCGGTGATCTTCCTGACCGGCATCCCGATCGCCCGGGCGTGCGCGGCCAACGGCGTCGACATGGATCTGCTGACCCGCGGTTCGGGCTTCGGCTACCTCGGCTCGACGCTGACCTCGCTGGTGTACGCGAGCTTCACGTTCATCTTCTTCGCCCTCGAGGGCTCGATCATGGCGCAGGCCTTCCACGAGGTGCTGCACATCCCGCTGCCGGTCGGCTACCTGCTGACCACGCTGATCGTGATCCCGATCGTGTTCAAGGGGATGAGCTGGATCGCCCGGATGCAGGCGTGGACGCAACCGGTGTGGATCGCCGGGCTGATTGCGCCGTTCGTCGTGCTGGCGTTCCACTCCCCCGGCGTCTTCGGCGGGTTCACGCACTTCGGCGGCACCGACGGGGTCGGCTCCGGGTTCACCCTGCTCGGCTTCGGGCTGGGCACGGGCGTGGCGCTGTCGCTGATCGCACAGATCGGCGAGCAGGCGGACTACCTGCGGTTCATGCCGAAGCGGACGCCGGAGAACGCGCGCCGCTGGGACCTCGCGGTGCTGGCCGCGGGTCCCGGCTGGGTGGTGATCGGCGCGCTGAAGCAACTCGGCGGCGCACTGCTCGCGTTCGCCGCGCTGGACGCGGTCGGCGAGACCAGGGCGTTGGAGCCGATCGCACCGTACGTGGAGTCGCTGCGGCCCTGGCTGGGCGCGGCGGCGCTGCCGCTGGCCGGTGTGTTCGTGATCGTCTCCCAGATCAAGATCAACTCGACCAACGCCTACTCCGGCTCGCTGTCCTGGTCGAACTTCTTCTCCCGGCTGACGCACCGCCACCCCGGCCGGGTCTGGTACATCTTCCTCAACTGCGGCATCGCGCTGCTGCTGATGGAGATGAACATGTTCAGCGCGCTGGGCAGCCTGCTCGGCTTCTACTCCAACGTCGCGATCGCCTGGATCGGCGCCGTCACCGCCGACCTGGTGATCAACAAACCGCTGGGACTGAGCCCGAAGCACATCGAGTTCAAGCGGGCCCACCTGTACGCCGTCAACCCGTCGGGGTTCGGGGCGATGTGCGTGGCCGCCGCGGTCTCCATCGCCGCCTTCTTCGGCTGGTTCGGCACGTATGCACAGGCGTTCAGCCCGTTCATCGCGCTGGTGCTGGCCATGGTGCTGAGCCCGCTGATCGCCCGGGCCACCAAGGGGCGCTACTACCTGGCCCGGCCCAACCCGGACGCCGGCAACGCCGATGCCACCGACACCCGGGTGTGCACGGTCTGCGAGACCGCCTACGAAGTGCCGGACACCGCGCACTGCCCGTTCCACGAGGGCACCGTCTGCTCGCTCTGCTGCAGCCTGGACGCCGACTGCCACGACGCCTGCACCCGCGCCCCGGACGGCGGGCCCGTCCTGATCGGCATGCCGACGGCCCGGGAGTGAACCCTCATCGGGCGGCGCCGAACGGCGGCGGCTCCGGGTCGCCCGCCAGGCGGGCGTGCAGGTGTTCGTCGTGGTGGCGGCCGTCGCCGTAGCGGTGCGAGGCGCGCAGGGTGCCCTCCAGGGGGAAGCCGCAGCGTTCGGCGACCCGGCAGGAGGCGGTGTTGCCGACCGCGTGGCAGAGCTCGATCCGGCGGGCGCCCGCGGTGGTGAACGCCCAGCGGGTGGCGGCCGCGGTGGCCAGGGTGGCCGCGCCCCGGCCGCGGGCCTCCGGCAGCAGCCGGTAGCCGATGGCGGCCTGGCCGTCGGCGCGGTTCGGCCAGTACAGGCCGACGGTGCCGAGCAGGGCCTCGGTGGCCGTGTCCAGCACGGCGAAGCCCGCCACGTCCCCGGTGCCGCCGTCGGCGTGGCCGAGGATCCAAGCCTCGGGGTCGGTCTCGCGGATCGGGTTCCACCGGGCGACCTCCTCGTCCGCGGTGATCCGGGCGACACCCGGGGCGTACCGCAGCAACCCGGCGCCCCACGGGACGAGGCGGACCTGCCCGAGGTCGAGCGGGACGGGGGCGAATCCGGGTTCGGTGAGGGTCATGGCCACCAGTCGTACCCGCCGCGGCGGCCCGGTGCCAACCGGTTTCCCGGGCGCTGGAATGATCACCGGCATGGAGTTCGACGACGACGCCGCCCTGCACCGGATCTGCGCCGAACGGCTCGGCGAGGAGGCCGGCGGGCAGTTCGCCGCGATGGCCCGACGGGGATTCCGGCTGGACCGCGCGGCGGACGGCACCCCGGCCACCGGCCACTGCCGGCTCGGCGGCCCCGCCCTGCTGGAGCCCGGCACCCCCTGGCCCGTCCACGACGGCATGCCGCTCTCCCTGCTCGCCGTCCTCGACACCGACGTGCTCGCCCCCTGGCTGGGCGACCGACTGCCGGTCCGGCCGGGCCCGCTGAACTTCTTCCGGCTCGACCCGGACATCCCGTACGAGGAGTACGCGAAGCTGGACACCTCCTCCCCCGCGATGTACCGGGTGCTCCCCGCCGACCCGGCGCGGGCGGTGGAGACGGACGCGCCCGCACCGGCGACGCGGTGGCCGGCCGTCCCGCTGCACGCCACCGGGGTGGTGATGCTCCCGGACTGCTGGGACCTCGAGGACGAGGACGTCACCTTCGACCGGGACGCGCACTGGGGCGCCCCCTCGCTGATCCTCGACGCGATGGACGGCCTGGACGGGAACACCGCCGACCGCCACCGCGCCTTCGGCTGGCCGGACACCTCCTACGGCTCCGCGGTGACCGCCCGCGACGCCGACGGGCCCGCCGTCCACCTGCTCCAGCTCGCCGGCGACGCCGAACTCGACTGGGGCTGGGGCGACGCCGGGTCGCTCTACTTCACCATCCCCGCCGGGGCCTTCGCGGCGGGCGACTTCACCCGGGCCGGCGCCGAGGGGCGCTGCTGCTAGGGAAACCCCGCGGGGCTCGGCCGGGCGGTGTGCGAGAGTGGCGCGATGAGGACGATCGGACTGATCGGCGGGATGAGCTGGGAATCGTCCGCCGAGTACTACCGGCTGCTGAACGAGCTCACCAAGGAGCGGCTCGGCGGGCTGCACTCGGCGAAGTGCGTGCTGTACTCGGTGGACTTCGCCGAGATCGAGCGGCTGCAGACCGCCGGCCGCTGGGACGAGGCGGGCGAGGTGCTGGCGGGTGCCGCGCAGGCGCTCGCCGCGGCCGGCGCCGACCTGCTGCTGATCTGCACCAACACCATGCACAAGGTGGCCGACCGGGTCGCGGCGGTGGTGGACGTGCCGCTGCTGCACCTCGCCGACACCACGGCCGGGGCCGTCCGGGCCGCCGGGCTGCGCCGGATCGGCCTGCTGGGCACCGCGTTCACCATGGAGCAGGACTTCTACCGCGGCCGCCTCGCCGGGCACGGGCTGGAGGTGCTGGTGCCGGACGGGCCCGGACGGGCCGAGGTGCACCGGGTGATCTACGAGGAGCTGTGCCTGGGCGTGGTCCGCGAGGAGTCCCGGACGGCGTACCGGGAGGTGATCGCCGGCCTGGTGGCCCGCGGCGCCGAGGGCGTGGTGCTGGGCTGCACCGAGATCGAGCTGCTGGTCGGGGCGGAGGACAGCCCGGTGCCGGTCTTCCCGACGGCCAGGCTGCACGCCGAGGCGGCGGTGGCGGCGGCCCTGGCCTGACACCCCCCGGAGGCGGTTCACGGGCCGATCCGCAGCGGGTAGAGGCGGGCGGCGCCGCCGCCGACCGTGCGAACGCATTCCGGCGGTGGACGCATCCTCGGGATCGAAACATGCACTCGACACTCTTCGAGCCCGAATCGCCTGACTGAGCTGCAGGAACACACGGCCGGCCACCCTGCGTGTCGGCCGGGACGGCGGGTGGCCCGTCGAGCACAGTGGGTGGGGCACGTATCCAGGCGGAACGGGCCCGGGGAACGGGAGGCGAGGAACCGTGGACTGGAAGCTCGAGGTGGTGGTCGTCCCCGTCTCCGACGTGGACCGCGCCAAGCACTTCTACGCCGAGCAGGTCGGCTTCGCCGTCGACACCGACTCCCGGATCGGCGAGGAGGCCCGGATCGTCCAGCTGACCCCGCGCGGCTCCGGCTGCTCGATCATCGTCGGCACCGGGATCAGCGACTCCCGGCCCGGTTCCATGCAGGGGCTCCAGCTGGTGGTGGACGACATCGACGCCGCCCGCGCGCACCTGGTCGCCGGAGGTGTGGACGTCAGCCCGGTGCAGCACTTCGAGGAGGGCGTCAAGGCCGAGGGCAGGGGCGGCGACTGGAACTCCTTCGTGTTCTTCACCGACCCGGACGGCAACGGCTGGGCCGTGCAGGAACGCCCGGCCCGCGACTGACGTACCCGTCCGCTGCCCCTCGGTTCACGGCCGCACCCGGCCCCGGCGGCTCATGCCCGCTCGATGGCCACGGCCGCGGCGTCGTCCTTCAGCCGCCCGCCGACGTGCGCCAGCAGGTCGCGGCGGAGCCGGTCGACCAGGGCGGACGGCTCCACGCCTCCCCAGTGGGCGGCGCGCTCGGCGAGCGGGTAGAAGGCGCGCTCGCCGTCGCGGGCCTCGGTGACGCCGTCGGTGTAGAGCAGCAGGGTCTCGCCGGAGTGCACGTCGTAGGCGTCCTGCCGGTAGTGCGCGCCGGGCAGGGTGCCGAGCCCGATCGGCGGGGCGGAGCCGTCCGCCTCCAGGGTGCGGACGGGCTTCCCCTCGGCCAGCAGCAGCGGCGGCGGGTGTCCGCAGTTGGCTATCCGGACGGGTTCCACCGGGTCGTCCGGCAGGTCGGCGAGCAGCACGGTGACGAAGCGCTCGACGGCGTCGTCGGCGTCCGTGACCCCGTCCCCGTCCGTGACCCCGTCCCCGTCCGCGCCCCCGGCGGTCCCGGCGGCACCCGGGCTCCCCGCGGTCTCGGCCAGGTGCCGGGCGAAGCCGGCGTCGAGGGCGGCGGCGAGGCCGGGCAACCCGGTGTGGTGGTGGGCGAGTTCACGGAAGGCGCCGAGCACCTGGGCGGCGTCCTCGATGGCGGTCAGGCCCTTGCCCCGGACGTCGCCGATCAGCACCCGGGTGGCACCGGGCACCCGGGTCGCGGCGTACAGATCACCGCCGAGCAGTGCCTCGTCCTCGGCGGGCAGGTAGAGGGCGGCGAGCCGGAGCGGCCCCAGCCGGTCGGGCAGCGGGCGCAGCAGTACCCGCTGCACCGTCTCGGAGACCGAGCGCACCCGGGTGAGCTCCCGGCCGCGTCTCTCCCGGACGCGGCAGTACAGCACGATCACCGTGGAGACCAGGATCAGCGCAATGATCTGCGTCTCGTGGTTGGTGGTGAACAGGCCGCCGTGGAAGATCCCGATGACCACCTGCGCGGCCACCGCCAGGGCGCCGATCAGGCCGGCGAGCCAGGCGCCGGCGAAGGAGGCGGTGATCGCGGGGGCGACCACCAGCAGCGGGCCGAGGTGCACGTCGGCCGGGGAGGCCAGGTCGACCACCGAGATCAGCACGATGAATCCCAGCGGGATCATCACCAGCGCATGGGCTCGCTGCCACGCCCCGCGCAGGGCGGCCTGGCGCCGCCGTCCGTGCACCGTCACCCCTCCACCCTGCACCCGGGACGGGCCCCGCACCTCCGCGACACGGGCGGGCCGGGCCGCTCCCCCGACCGCCGGCGGGCACCGCCGGACGCGACCGGCGCCGTTGACCGTGATCTTGGACAGCCCCTACAGTCGGGGGCGATCCCGCCCCCAGCCCGCCGGAAGGCCCATGATGAAGCGTCACCAGTGGCTGGAACGCATCCAGCAGCTCGACCCGGAGACCGACTACGCGGAGATCTACCGGATCAGCAGCTGGTACGAGTTCCCCTGGGACACCAACCAGTCGCTGGGCTTCGCGCTCTACCGCACCTACGCGGTGCCCTCCGTCGGCCGGCTGCTGGCCAGGACGGGCGAGTTCACCAACCGCGCGCAGAAGCGGTACGACGACACCGTGCTGATCCTGGAGGCCGTGCTGGAGCACGGCTTCGACTCCGAACCGGGCCGCGAGGCGATCCGCCGGATGAACCGGATGCACCGCCGGTACGAGATCTCCAACGAGGACTTCGTCTACGTCCTCGCCACCTTCGTGGTGGTGCCCAAGCGCTGGCTGGACGACTACGGCTGGCGCCCGTACTCCGCCCACGAGATCCGGGCCGCGGTCAACTACTACCGCGAGCTCGGCCGCCACATGGGCCTGCGGGACGTCCCGGAGACGTACGAGGAGTTCGAGCGGCTGCTGGACGACTACGAGCGCGCCAACTTCGCCTTCGACGAGGGCGGCCGGGCGGTCTCCGACGCCACCCTGGACCTCACCGCGAGCTGGTACCCCCGCCCGCTCGGCGGCCAGATGCGCCGCTCCTCGATCTGTCTGCTGGACGACCCGCTGCGGGAGGCCTTCGGCTATCCCGCGCCGCCGGCACTGCTGACCGCACTGGTCCGCGGCGGGATGCGGCTGCGCGGACGGCTGGTGCGGCTGCTGCCGCCGCGCCGCAGGCCGCACCTGGCCCGGGACGGTCGGCAGGTCCGCGGCTACCCCGACGGGTACCGGATCTCCGAGCTCGGCACCTTCGGCCCCCGCGAGTCGGGCGGCTGCCCGTTCCCGCACGGCGAGGCCTCCTGAACGCGCCCCTGGGCGACCTGTCACTCCGCCGTGCCAGGGTGGCGGTATGAGCGAGAACCCCGTACCCGAGATTCCGCCGCAGAACTACGCCCAGGGCTGGGCCGACGCCGATTCCCGGCCCGGTCCGCCGCTGGTCGGCGACGAACGCGAGATCCTCACCTCGTACCTGGAGTTCCACCGCGAGACGCTGGCCCTCAAGTGCGCCGGGCTGACGGCGGCCCAGCTCTCCGAGCACACCGTGCCGCCCTCCGGGCTGACCCTGCACGGGCTGCTGCGGCACCTCGCCGGGGTCGAGCGGTGGTGGCTGCACTTGCAGTTCGCCGGGCTGGACGTGGAGATGCTCTACTACTCCGACGACGACCCCGAGCAGGACTTCGAACGGCTCGACGGCGACCCGGCCAAGGCGCTGGCCGTCTGGCGGGCGCAGTGCGAGCGCTCCCGGGAGATCGTCGCCGCCGCCCCCTCGCTGGACGTCACCGGCGTGCACCGGGCCACCGGCCAGCCGGTGTCGCTGCGCCGCATCCTGGTCCACATGCTCGCCGAGTACGCCCGCCACAACGGCCACGCCGACCTGCTGCGCGAACGCATCGACGGCGCCACCGGCTACTGACCCGCCACCGGCCGGCTACTGGCCGGTGCCCGGGCCCGGCTCTCCCGTGCCTTCGCTCGGCCGACCGGCGCCCGGGGTCGGCTCGCCGGTGCCGCGGGTCGGGCGCCCGGTGCCGGGGCTGGGCTGTCCCGCGCCCGGGGTCGGCTGGCCGCCCCGGGTGGGCCGCCCGCCGCCCTGGCCCGGCTGACCGGTCCCCTGGGTCGGCTGTCCGGCGTCCGGGGTCGGCCGCGTGGAGTCGGAGGGCTCCGGGGTGGCGGCGGGCAGCCGCACGTAGGTGAACTCCCCTGCCGGGACGCCGTCCAGGGCGCCCTCGACGGCCTCCCGCCAGATCGGCCCGGCGACGGCGCCGCCGAACGCCTGGTCGATCCGCTTGCCGCCCATCCGCTGGCCCTCCAGCGGGGCCGGGTTCATGGTGTCGCTGACGACCGTCGCGGCGACCAGCTCCGGCGTGTAGCCGACGAACCAGACCTGCCGTCCCTCGTTGGTGGTACCGGTCTTGCCGGCCGTCGGGCGGTCGGACAGGCCGGCGGTGTCGCCGGTGCCGCCGTCCTCGACCACGCCCCGGAGCATCGCGGTGACCGTGTCCGCGGTGGTCCTGGACATCGCCTCGCTGCACGCCGCCTTCGGCACGCCGAGGGGCTTGCCGTCCGGCCCGGTCACCGCGGTGATCGCGGTCGGCGCACAGTACGTGCCGTGGGCGGCGAACGCCGCGTAGGCGGCGGCCATCTCCAGCGGCGAGAGGTCGTTGCTGCCGAGGGTCATCGACGGCACCACACTGAGCTTCTCGCCGCCCGCCTGCTGGGTGATGCCCAGCTTCGCGGCCGTCCGCGCCACCGTGCACAGCCCGGCCTCGGCCTCCAGGTTGGCGAAGTAGGTGTTGACCGAGTGCTTCATCGCGGCCGGCATGGCGAAGCTGCCGACCAGGGTGCGGCTGTCGTTGTGCACCTCGCCGCCCTCCGGGAAGCGGCCGCCCGAGCAGTCCCGCATCTCCGGCCAGGGCATGCTGTAGCCCGAGGTGTAGCTGCGGCTCACCGGGATTCCGGCCTCCAGCGCGGCCGCCGCCACGATCGGCTTGAAGGTGGAGCCGGTCGGGTAGCCGATGCCGCCGCCCATCCGCTTGGGCACGCTCAGGTTGATCGTCGTCTGGTCCTTGCCCAGCCCGTACGGGCGGCTCTGCGCCATCGCCAGGACCTTGCCGGTGCCCGGCTGGACCATCGCCGTCACCGCGGCCGGCCGGTCGGACGGCGCGGCGTGCTCGGTGACGGCCTGCTGCACCGCCTTCTGGGACTTCGGGTCGAGGGTGGTGCGGATCTGCAGCCCGCCGCGCTGCCACAGCGCCCGCCGCTCCTCGGGGGTCTTCCCGAACGCCGGGTCGGCCAGCACGGTCTTCTGGACGTAGTCGCAGAAGAAGCCCTCGCCCAGGCCGGCCGTGATGCAGCCCTGGTGGGCCCGGGTGACCTTCAGCGCGATCGGCGAGGCGATCGCCTCCCGGGCCTGCTCGGCGGTGATGTGCCCGTACTCGGCCATCTTGTGCAGCACCGTGTCGCGGCGCTGCTTGGCCGTGTTCGGGTTGACGATCGGGTCGTAGGCGGACGGCGACTGCACCAGGCCGGCCAGCAGCGCCGCCTGAGGCAAGGTCAGGTCCTTTGCGTGGACGCTGAAGTAGCGCTGGGCGGCCGCCTCGATGCCGTACGCCTTCTCGCCGAAGAAGGTGATGTTGAGGTAGTTGGTGAGGATCTGGTCCTTCGTCAGGGTCTCCTCGACCTTGATGGCGTACTTGAGCTCCTGGATCTTCCGCTCCAGGGTCTGCCGCTGCGCCTCCTGGACCTTCTGCAGGTCGTCGCCGGCCTGGTCGACGAAGACGTTCTTGACGTACTGCTGGGTGAGGGTGGAGGCGCCCTGCGCGGTGGTGCCCGATGCCGCGTTGGAGTTGAGGGCGCGCAGCACGCCCTTCAGGTCGACGGCGCCGTGCTGGTAGTAGCGGCTGTCCTCGATGTCGACGAGCGCGGCCTTGACCAGGGGCGATATGCCGTCGGCGGGGACGACCGTGCGGTCCCGGCTGTAGACGGTGGCGATCGTCCCGCCGTCCGCGTCGTAGATCACGGACGCCTGGGACAGCGGCGGGGTGACGAAGTCGTCCGGCAGGCTGTCGAAGTCCTCCACCGCGGACTGCGCGCCGAGTCCGGCCGCCCCGACCGCGGGGAGCGCCAGCCCTGCGACGACCACACCGCCCAGTACGCTCGCGCCCGTGAAACGGGCCGCCAGGAGGAGCTTCTTGCCCAGACCGATGGAGTTTTGACGCGCCATGGGATCGACCCTAGGCGAACCATCGTCCACCGAGTACCGGGTTTCTTCCCGCTTTCGTCACAACTCTGTGACAGCGCCGCCGGGTCGGGGCGGCCGCCCGCCGAATGCCACGGACGCGCCGCGCCGTGCGCGGGACGCCCTTGACGCGGCGCCGCCCGATGGCAAGCCTTGGTCCCGGCAGATCCGCCCAGCCCAGGAGGTCAATGGTGACCGCGCAGGCTTCCCACACGCACGGCCGCACCGACGTGCCGCTGCTGGACGAGACGATCGGGCAGTGCCTGGAGCGCGCGGTCGCCGCCCACCCCGGCCGCGAGGCCCTGGTGGACGTGCCGAGCGGCCGCCGCTGGACGTACGCCGAACTCGGCCGGGACGTCGACCGGGTGGCCCGCGGCCTGCAGGCCCGCGGGGTGCGCCGCGGCGACCGGGTCGGCATCTGGGCGCTCAACTGCCCCGAGTGGGTGCTGGTGCAGTACGCCACCGCCCGGCTCGGCGCGATCCTGGTGAACATCAACCCGGCCTACCGCACGCACGAGTTGGCGTACGCGCTGAACCAGTCCGGGGTGAGTCTGCTGGTCGCCCAGCCCGCGTACCGCACCAGCGACTACCGGGCGATGGTGGCCGAGATCTGCGAGGAGTGCCCGGGCCTGCGCGAGACGCTGTGGATCGGCGAGGCCGAATTCCGGGAGCTGGACGGCGACGGCGGCCTCCCCGCCGACCTGGCGCCGGACGACCCGATCAACATCCAGTACACCTCCGGCACCACCGGCTTCCCCAAGGGCGCCACCCTCTCTCACCGCAACATCCTCAACAACGGCTTCTGGGTGGGCGAGCTGGTCGGCTACACCGAGCAGGACCGGATCTGCCTGCCGGTGCCCTTCTACCACTGCTTCGGCATGGTGATGGGCAACCTCGCGGCGCTCAGCCACGGCGCCTGCGTGGTGATCCCCGGCCAGGGCTTCGACCCGGCCGCCACCCTGCACGCGGTGCAGGCCGAACGGGCCACCTCGCTGTACGGCGTGCCGACCATGTTCATCGCCGAACTCGGCCTGCCCGACTTCGCCGGCTACGACCTCACCTCGCTGCGCACCGGCATCATGGCCGGCTCGCCCTGCCCGGTCGAGGTGATGAAGCGCGTCCAGACCGAGATGCACATGGCCGAGGTCGCCATCGCGTACGGCATGACCGAGACCTCGCCGGTCTCCACCCAGACCCGCCGCGACGACGACCTGGAGCACCGCACCGGCACGGTCGGCCGGGTGCTGCCGCACCTTGAGGTCAAGGTGGTCGAGCCGGAGACCGGGCGGACGGTCGGCCGCGGCGAGCCCGGCGAGCTCTGCACCCGCGGCTACTCGGTGATGATCGGCTACTGGAACGACCCGGAGCGCACCGCCGAGGCGGTCGACGCCGAGGGCTGGATGCACACCGGCGACCTCGCGGTGATGCACGAGGACGGCTACCTGGCGATCGTCGGCCGGATCAAGGACATGATCATCCGCGGTGGCGAGAACGTGTACCCGCGCGAGATCGAGGAGTTCCTGCACACCCACCCGAAGATCGCCGACGTCCAGGTCGTCGGCGTGCCCGACGAGCGCTACGGCGAGGAGGTCTGCGCCTTCGTGGTGCTCCACGACCCGGCCGCCGGCCTCGGGCAGGAGGAGGTCGCCGAGTACTGCCGCGGCCGCCTCGCCCACTACAAGACCCCCCGTTACGTGCACGTCGTCGAGGGCTTCCCGATGACGGTCAGCGGCAAGGTCAGAAAGAACGAGCTGAGGGAACGGGCGGCCCGCGCACTCGCCGGATGAGCCGCCCGGCCCCGGCGGGGGACTTACGGGCCCGGCCACCGCCGATCGCGGTCCGTTACGCTGGTGACGTGCTCCTTCTCGTCAGCCGTCGCCACGTGGACCTGCTCCGCGTCACGAGCATGTCCTGTCGACGCTCCGGCTGATCCCGCTCGTCCTCCGCCCTCAGGGCACACACCCTCCCCCGGCCCCGCTGCACCGGCCACACCCGGCGCGGCAGCGGCAGCGTCCCCGGCGACCGCCGGGCCCGCCGGGGCACACGACACCCAGGTGATGTCACCCATGACCCAGCAGTCCCCTTCCAACGGTCCTGCAGCCTCCACCGGTCCCGTCGCCGGCACCTCGGCCGGCCTCCCGGTGATCGACCTCTCCCTCGCCGACGGCAGCGCGGAGGAGCGCGCCCGGCTGCACGTGGAGCTCCGCTCCGCCGCCACCGGCGTCGGTTTCTTCCAGCTCGTCGGGCACGGCGTGACCGAGGCCGAGACCGCCGCGCTCACCGCCGCCATGCGCGCCTTCTTCGCCCTCCCCGAGGCCGACCGGCTGGCCGTGAGCAACCTCAACTCCCCGCACTTCCGCGGCTACACCCGCACCGGCGACGAACGCACCGGCGGCAACCGCGACTGGCGCGACCAGCTCGACATCGGCGCCGAACTGCCCCCGCACGTGCCGACCTCCGGCGAGCCCCCGTACTGGTGGCTGGAGGGCCCGAACCAGTGGCCGGAGACGCTGCCCGAACTGCGGGAGGCCTCGCTGCACTGGATCGACCGGCTCGGCGGCGTCGGGCAGCGGCTGCTGCACGAACTGCTCACCGCGATCGGCGCCGAGCCGGACTTCTACGACTACGCCTTCGAGGGCCACCCCCACCTGCGGCTCAAGCTGGTGCGGTACCCCGGCACGGCCCCGGACGGCGCCGCCCAGGGCGTCGGCTCGCACAAGGACTACGGCTTCATCACCCTGCTGCTCCAGGACACCGTGGGCGGCCTCCAGGTGGAGCGCCCGGACGGCTCCTTCCTGGAGGTGCCGCCGCTGCCCGGGGCCTTCGTGGTCAACCTCGGCGAACTGCTGGAGGTCGCCACGGACGGCTACCTGAAGGCCACCAGCCACCGGGTGGTCAGCCCGCCCGGCGCCCGCGAGCGGTTCTCCGTGCCGTTCTTCTACAACCCCCGGCTGGACGCCCACATCGAACCGCTGGAGTTCCCCCAGGCCCACCACGCCCCGGGCGCCACCCAGGACCCGGCCAACCCGCTGTTCGCCGAGTTCGGCCGCAACGAACTCAAGGGCTACCTCCGGGCCCACCCCGAGGTCACCCGCCGCCACCACGCCGACCTGCTGCCGCTGACCGCAGCCTGACGGCCGGACCCGGCTGCCCCGGGACCGCTCGGGGCTGCCCGGGCTTCTTCGGGGCGGAGGCACGGAGGTTCGCACCGACGATCGCAGATCGTTCCGTCACCGTCCTGGCATTGTTCTAGCATGGTGCGAACAATCTGCGATCGTTCGCGTCCCTGGAGGGATCTCCGTGCCCGCCCTGCCCTTACCCCCACCGCCCCGGCCCTCCCGCACCGCAGTGGCCGTCGCCGTCCTGCCGCCCGCGGTCGCCGCCGCAGCGGTCCTGCTGGTGTACGCCCGGCTGCGGCCGCAGCTGCCCGAGCCACTCGCCGTGCACTTCTCGGCCGACGGCGCCGACGGCACCCTGCCGGCCTGGCGCTTCCTCGCCGCCGCCCTCGGGCTGATCGCGCTCACCGGCGGCACCCTCGCCCGCCTGGCACTCGCCGACGACCTGCCGGCCCGCGCACGGCGCGCCCTGACCGCCGGCGGCTGGGCGGCGGCCGCCCTGCTCGGCTCGCTGTGCTGCCTGGTGCCCGTCGCCAATGCGCACGCCGCCCGCGCCGCCGACGCCCGCCCGTCGGGCACCGCCGTGGCGGTCTGCGTCGGCGGCGCGGCCCTCGCTGCGGTACTCGGCCTGTTGCTGGGCGGTGCGGTCCTACGCCCGGCTCCGGCCGGGCAGGCCGCTCCCCCGGTGCCCGCCCCGATCCGGCTCGCCCCCGGGGAGGCCGTCTCCTGGTCCCGCACGGTCGGCTCGCCGCTGCTGCGGACCCTCGGCCCCGCCCTGCTCGGGCTCGCCGCCGTCCTGCTGGTTTCCGGGGCCGGCGCCGGCGCGCTGCCGGTCGCCCTGATCGGCGCGATCGCCACGGCCGCCGGCCGCATCCGGGTCACCGTCGACCGGCACGGCCTGACCGTGCGCCTGCCGCTGCTCCGCCGGCCCCGGATCCAGCTGCCGCTGGAGCGGATCGCCGCCGCCGACTGCCGCGAGGTCCGGTGGACCGGGGTCTTCGGCGACGAGGGGTACCGCTCCGGGCCCGGCCGCAGCGGCCTGGTGCTGCGGCCCGGCGAGGCCCTCGCCGTCCTGCTCACCGACGGACGGGAGTTCACCGTCTCCGTCCCCGACGCCGCCACCGCCGCCGGGCTGCTCACCGCGCTCGTCCGGCGCCCGCGGGAGGACTGCCCGTGCTCTTCCGCGTGAACCCCGCCTCCCCGCAGCCGCTGGCCGAGCAGATCGCCGCCTGCGTCCGCCGCGCCGTCGCCGACGGCACCGCACGGCCCGGCGACCGGCTGCCGCCCGCCCGCGGCCTCGCCGAATCACTCGACGTCAACATGCACACCGTGCTGCGCGGTTACCAGATCCTCCGCGAGGAGGGGCTGCTCGACCTGCGCCGCGGCCGCGGGGCGCAGATCACCGACGCCGCGTCACCCGGCCGGGCCCGCCTCGACGCGGCCGCCGGGGCGCTGGTCGCCGAGGCCCGCGCCCTGGGCCTGGCGGACGAGGAGGTCCTGGCCCTCGTCCGCACCGCGCTCGCCGGTTCCGCTACGCCTGGTCCTCCACCAGACGGGCCGGGAAGCCGCCGGTCGCGATCGGGCCCCAGCGGCGCGGAGTGATCCGGATCAGCGACTTGCCCTGCCGGCGCATCGCCTCGCGGTACTCGTCCCAGTCCGGGTGCTCGCCGGCGATGTTCCGGTAGTACTCCACCAGCGGCTCCAGCGCCTCCGGCATGTCCAGCACCTCGGCCTCGCCGTCCACCTGCACCCAGGGGCCGTTCCACTCGTCCGAGAGCACCACCACGCTCACCGCGGAGTCGCGCCGGGCATTGCGGGTCTTCGCCCGCTCCGGGTACGTGGAGACGACGATCCGGCCGGAGTCGTCCACGCCGCAGGTCAGCGGGGAGGCCTGCGGGGTGCCGTCGGCGCGGCGGGTGAGCAGCAGCGCCCGGTGGCGCGGACGGACGAAGTCCAGCAAACCGGCCAGCTCCACCCGGGTGTTGGTGGCGATCGAAGGGCTCATGGCCGCAAGCCTAGAGCTTGCCGTCGAAGGTGCACGGGCGCCACGTCAGCAGTCCCAGAAGAAGCGGCCCTCCCGGTGGTCGGGGCTGACGTAGGCGAAGCCGTAGCCGTAGCCGAAGTTGAGGAAGTACGGATCGTCCGGGCCCTCACCGGCGTCGCCGATCTTGAAGAGGAACCGCCAGGGGGCGTCGACCCGCGCGTGGTGGTTGGGGTAGCAGGCGGTACCGCCGAAGTACTCGCGCAGTTCCTCTCCGTCGCAGTCCTCGACGTACGGGCCGTCACCGCGCATGCCCTTCTGGTACGCCGCCGCCTCGTCGATCGAGCGGTCGACGGCGGGTGGTACGGGCTGCAGGTCGACGTGCCACTCGACCGGGATCTCCGTGTCGTCGGGGCCCCGGCGCCACAGGGTCCGCCCGCGCGTTCCGGGCGGCCCGACGGCGGCGAAGGAGGGGATGCGGCCGTCCGGCTGCACCAGCACGACGGCGTCGCCGGCCTCCGGGTCGGTCCCTCCCATGACGATGTCCTCCTCGTGGAGGAACAGGTAGGCCAGCCGGAGCTCCGGGCCGGGCACGGGGAACTGTCCGACGAACACCAGCGGCTCGCCGGAGGCCGGATGCACCGGCCAGGCCGGCTCGGAGAGCCAGACCGGCTCGCCGCCGAACTTGGCCACCGGGTCCGAAATCGGCTGGTCGGCGGCTCGGAGAACCATCTGCTGACGGGGCAGGAAGGCCGCGTCGTACGGCCCCTCCGCACTCCCGGTGGGACGCACGATCACGCGGGGAGCCTAGGCACCCCGCCGACAGGCCCCGCCGCCGGCCGGCGCGGACGCGGTGGACCGCCAGGTCGCGGCACTGTCACACTGGTGGTGTCACAGCAGGACTGCAGCACCCGGTGGGGGCGTGCGGGCGGAAGAGGTTGCACCGTATGACAGCAGGCACACCGCAGCTCACCGTCGACGAACTGGCGGCCCGGGCCGGGGTGACCGTCCGCACGCTGCGCTTCTACGCCGCCAAGGGCCTGCTGCCGCCGCCCGAGCTGGGCCCGCGCCGGGTGGGCCTGTACGGGCCGGAGCACCTGGGGCGGCTGGAGCTGATCGAGGAGTTGCAGCGGCAGGGCCTGACGCTCGCCGCGATCGAGCGCTACCTCGCCCAACTGCCCGAGGACATCGGCTCGCTGGACCTCGCGATCCACCGGGCGCTGGTCGCCTCGTGGACTCCGGAGGCCGCCGAGGAGGCCGACCGGGCGCAGCTCGCCCGGCGGATCGGCCGCGACCTCTCCGACGCCGACCTGGACCGGCTCGCCGCCATGGGCGCCCTGCACCGCACCGGGGAACCGGACGTCTTCAAGATCGACCCCGGTCTGCTGCCGCTCGGTGTGCGCATCCTGGACGTGCCGATACCGCTGGAGACCCTGCTGGCGGCGCGGGCGGTCGTCCGGCTGCACAGCCGGGCCACCGCGCACGACCTGCACCGGCTGTTCCGCGACACGGTGTGGAAGCCGTACCGGGAGAGCGACCCGGCCCCGGCCGACCTGGACCGGATGAAGAGCCTCGCCGACCGCATCCAGCCGCTGGTGGTGCAGGCGATCGTCACCGCCTTCCAGCGCTCCCTGGCGGAGGAACTGACCGGCAGCACCGAGTAGCACCGGCCGCGGGAAATCCGCTCGACAGGGCGGTCGGCCCGGGGTTGGCTCGGGCCATGACCGAACTGCGCACCGAACGGCTCCTGCTGCGCCCCTGGCGGGAGTCCGACCTGGCCCCCTGGGCTGCGATGAACGCCGACCCCGAGGTGCGCGAGCACCTCGGGGAGCTGCTGACCCGGGAGCAGTGCGAGGCCGGGGTGGCCGCCTTCCGCGCCGACATGGAGCGGCGCGGCTACGGCTGGTGGGCGGTCGAGGTCGCCGCCACCGGGGAGTTCGTCGGCTTCGCCGGGCTGGACGACGTCGACGGGGACATGCCCTTCACCGGTGTGGAGGTCGGCTGGCGGCTGGCCCGCAGCGCCTGGGGCCACGGCTACGCCACCGAGGCCGGCCGGGCCTGCCTGGACCGCCTTCGACACCCTCCGCCTGCCGGAGGTCCTCGCCGTCACCACCGCCGCCAACCACCGCTCGCAGGCCGTGATGCAGCGTCTCGGCATGGTCCGCGACCCGGCCGAGGACTTCGAGGACCCGTACGCCCCGGAGGGCAGCCCGCTGCGCCCGAGC
The DNA here is from genome assembly GCF_050749075.1 of Kitasatospora dryopteridis. Taxonomy (NCBI): domain Bacteria; kingdom Bacillati; phylum Actinomycetota; class Actinomycetes; order Kitasatosporales; family Streptomycetaceae; genus Kitasatospora; species Kitasatospora dryopteridis. The sequence continues at coordinate 1,868,418 of NZ_CP192749.1, forward strand.
GTGCTGTACCGGCTGCGCCGGTCGCCGCAGGGTCTGCCCGGCCGGTCCTGACGGGACGCCGGACCTGCCGGAACCCGGCCTGACGAGGTGTCGGGACGCATTAGGGTCTTCTCCTGCCGACATGTACGAGACAGAAGGAGCCGGCCGGTGCGGACCGCAACCGTGACGCCCGAGGGCGATCAGATGCGCTGGGTGGAGTTCGAAGGACGGGAGGCCGCCCGGGTCTACGTGCACGGGCTGGGCGCCAGTGCACCGGCGTACTTCGCGGCCTCGGCCGTGCATCCGCTGCTGGCCGGGCGCCGGTCGCTGCTGGTGGACCTGCTGGGCCACGGCATCAGCGACCGGCCGGCCGGCTTCGACTACACCCTCGAGTCGCACGCCGACGCCCTGGCCGCGGCGCTGACCGCCGCGGGTGTGGCCGGTGCCGAGCTGGTCGCGCACAGCATGGGCGGCTCGGTGGCGGTCGTGCTGGCCGACCGCCACCCGCACCTGGTGTCCCGGCTGCTGCTGGTAGACGCGAACCTCGACCCGGTGGCCCCCCGCCCCGGACGCGGCGGTGGCAGCGGCATCGCCGCGTACACCGAGGAGGAGTTCCTCGCCGAGGGCTGGGACGAGATCGCCGAGCGGGTGAGCCCGCACTGGTGGGCCACGATGCGGCTGGCCGGCCGGGAGGCGCTGTACCGCAGCGCCGTCCACCTCGTCCGCAACACCTCCCCGACGGTGCGGGAGGTGCTGTGCAGGCTGGCCGTGCCGCGCACCTTCCTGGTGCCGGAGGCCGACGGGCCGCTGCCGGGCGCGGAGGGGCTGGCCGCCGCCGGGGTGTCGGTGGTGTCCGTCCCGGACTGCGGGCACAACATCATGCTGGACAACCCGGAGGGCTTCGCCCGGGCCGCCGCGGCGGCGCTCACGGAGTAGCCCGCAGGCACCGGCGCGGGGTCAGTCCACCGGGGTGTGGAACGCGGTGGTGAAGCTGGCGCCGTTGGCGAGGCTGATCACGCCGGGCTCCGGGTTGGCTATGCCGCGGTTGAAGGCGCCGCCGTAGCCGTGGCCGATCATGAAGACGCCCCAGTTGACGACCACCGGTTCGGTGCGGCCCGTCCCGTCGCCGACCGGGAAGCGCTCGACCAGCGGCCGGACCCGCCGCTGCACGACGTACGGTCCGCCGGTCGCGGCCTCCACCCGGGCGCGCCACTCCTCCGGTTCGGCCTGCCAGCCGGCCAGCACGTCGAGGCCGCCGTGTCCGGCGGTGGCCTTGAGGGCGAACTCCTCCCGGTGGGCCAGCACGTACGGCAGCATGTCGACCTGTTCGCCGTCGGCCTCGACCTTGCGGTCGGCGAGCATCCGCGTCCACGGCAGCAGCCCGTCGACCAGGGCGAGTTCGGCGGCGTCGAAGGACGGGCGGTGCCGTTCGTCGCTGACCAGGGCGAGGCAGCCCTTGGCACCGTACAGCTCGGTCTCCAGGGTGGCGAACAGCTCGACCAGGCCGGCGTCGGCGGCGGCCAGGATCGGCGCGGCCAGCGCGGCGTCGGCCGGGTCCACCAGGTCCTCGCTGACGAACCAGCGGTGCACCAGGTCGATCCGGCGGCCGTGCACGTACACCCCGTCGGGGCCGACCTCGACCTCGCCCGCGTGGCAGGGGATCGCCTCGATGCCCAGCGGTGCGAGCATGTCGGCCATGACCCGCAGCCGCGGCTCCAGGTACGGGTAGCTGGTCGGCCAGTCCACCAGGGCGACCACCGGGGAGGCGGCGAAGTCCAGGGCGGGGAAGGCCTCGCGCCACATGGCGACCAGCAGTTGCAGCGTGTCGGCGTACTCCAGCCGGTGCTCGGCGACGAAGCGCCGGAGGTTCTCGTCGCGGAGCATGGCCCGGTTGATCAGCGGGGTGTCGAAGCCGCCGAGCGGGCTGCCGACGTTCAGCTCCAGCAGCTTGAAGCCGCCGGCCTCCTGGTAGAGGTCGGAGCGGGCGATCCGCGGCACGGTGCGCGGCCGTCCGTCCGGGCGCAGCGAGGTGGCGATCTGCAGCGGCGACCAGCCGGCCGCGGCGGCGAACTCCCTGACGTCGCCGCCGAAAAGGCGCTCCGGCAGGGAGAGCAGCAGGTCGTAGAGGCCGCTGAGGCGCTGCCCGATGTCGCGGGCGACGGCGCCGTCGAGGAAGACCGGGCGGGTGAGGTAGTTGCCGCCGAGGGCGGCCCGGAGCGGCTCGTCGTCGGCGCAGAGCCTGGCCAGGGCTTCGGCGCTCGGGCTGCCGGCCAGGTAGGCGGTGGTCAGCGCGTTCTCGGTGAACGCGGGTGCGGGGCGGGTCATCGGGTTGCTCCTCAACAGGCGGGGGCGGCGCCGGCGGGTGCGGCGGCAGGGGTGGGTACGGGGCTCGCAGCGGCCTCGGCGGGGGCGGGCGAGGGATTCGCGGTGGCGGGGCGGCGCGAGGAGAGGCGGCGCAGGGCGTGGTGGCCGACCAGGACGATCAGCGTGCCCAGGGTGATGCCGCTGAGGGAGAAGCCGCCCGTCACGCCGACCGAGACGCCGCCGATCCCGGCGACCACGCCGGCGGCGGTCGGAACCAGGTTGACCGGATCGCCGAAGTCCACCCGGTTCTTCACCCAGATGTTCGCGCCGAGCAGCCCGATCATGCCGTAGAGGACCACGGTGATGCCGCCGAGCACGCCGCCCGGGGTGGCCGCGACGACCGCCCCGAACTTGGGGCAGAGGCCGAGCAGGACGGCCGTACCGGCGGCCACCCAGTACGCGGCGGTGGAGTAGATGCGGGTCGCCGCCATCACGCCGATGTTCTCGGCGAAGGTGGTGGTGGGGGCGGAGCCGGTGCCGGCGGCCACCGCCGTGGCCAGGCCGTCGGCGAACAGTGCGCGGCCGAGGCTGCCGTCGAGGTCGGTGCCGGTCATCTCGGCGACGGCCTTCACGTGGCCGGTGTTCTCGGCGACCAGGGCGATCACCGCGGGCAGGGCGAGCAGGACGGCGGAGAGCCGGAACTCCGGTGCGTGCATGGACGGCAGGCCGATCCAGTCGGCGCTCGCCACCGCGTCGAGGTTCACCCGCAGGTGGGTGGTGACGGCGCCGGTGGCGTCCTTGGCGGTGATCGGGCCGGTGGTGAGGTCCAGCAGCCAGGAGAAGGCGAAGCCGAAGACCAGGCCGATGAAGACGGAGATCCGTCCCCAGAAGCCGCGCAGCAGGACGCCGGAGGCGAGCACGACGACCATGGTGGCGAGCGCCGTCCACTGGTCCTGCGGCCAGTAGATCTGCGCGACCACGGGCGCCAGGTTGAAGCCGATCAGCAGGACGACGGCGCCGGCCACGACGGGCGGGAACAGCCGGTTGACGACGGCGCTGCCGGCCCGCTGCACGGCCAGGCCGACCAGGGCCAGCGCGGCTCCGGACACCGCGACCGCACCCGTGACGACGGCGCTGGACCCGCCGGCCGCCCGGATCGCAGCCACCGCGCCCACGAACGAGGCGCTGGTGCCGAGGTAGCTGGGGATCCGGCCGCGCACCACCAGGAGGAAGATCGCGGTGGCGATGCCGGACATCATGATGCCGAGGTTCGGGTCGAGGCCCATCACCAGCGGGAAGACGAAGGTGGCGCCGAACATCGCGACCACGTGCTGGGCGCCGAGGCCTGCCGTCCGCGGCCAGCTGAGCCGCTGGTCGGGCCGGACGGAGGCGCCGGGCCGGGGCTCGCGACCGTCGCCGTGCAACTCCCATCTCAGGCCGAGCCGTTCACGCAGCACCGGTCACCTCCGCGGTCTGCGCGGACGGCTCCCCGGCGGGTGCGGCCACCGGTGCCGCGGCGGGGGTGGCCTCGGGCCGGGCGGTGAGCCCCTGCACCAGCAGTGCCGACAGCAGGCTGAACGCGGCCAGGAACGCCCACGGCCAGAGCGGGCCGCGGTCGAGCAGGGCGGTCAGCACCACGGGCGAGACGGCGCCGCCGATCGTCCAGGACAGCTGGAAGGCGGCCTGGTAGCGGCCCTGGATGTGCTCCTTGGCCATCGCCACGCTGAGCTCGTTGGACGGCGGACCGCCGACCATCTCGGCCAGGGTGTAGACGAGGACGGCCACGACCAGGCCCGCCTCGACCGCCCAGGCCGGCACCGCGGACAGCGCGCCGAACAGCGCGAACGCGACCGCGTTCAGGACGGCGGCGAGCGCCAGCACCCGTACCGGGCGGCGGCGTTCGCCCCAGCGGGCGACCGTGGTCTGCACCAGCGCGACCAGGCCGGTGTTCAGCACCACCAGGGCACCGACGATCCATGCGGCGGCGTGCAGCGTCCCGGTGGCGTACACCGCGAGCAGCACCGGCAGCACCATCGCGGCCAGCACGAAGCCCAGGTTGGCGGCGACCAGGCGCAGGTAGGGCAGGTCGCGCAGGACGTCCCGGTAGCTGCCGGCGGGCCGGTCGGCCGGGCCGGCGGGGCCCGCGGTGCGGGGCTGTTCGCCGGTCGGCCGCCAGGAGGAGATCAGCCAGGCGGCGAGGAGGAAGGTCGCGGTGTTGGCGACCACCACGGCCCGCAGGCCGGTGGCGCCGGCGACCTGCAGCAGCAGGGCGGCGACGGCCGCGCCGAAGCCCGCGCCGATGTTGCGCAGCGAGCCGATCAGTGCGAACCAGCGCTGCCGCTCGCCCTCGCGGGCGGCGAGCACGACCAGCGAACGGCTGGACGTCCAGTAGATGTTCGCGCCGATCTGCACGACCAGCTGGAACAGCACGATCATCCAGGCCTGGCGGCAGAACAGGAAGCCGAGGAAGCCGCCGGCGGACACCAGGTTGCCCACGGCGACCACGGCACGCGGGCCGATCCGGTCCAGCAGCGGCCCCACCAGGGCGGGCACGGGCAGCGAGAGCAGGTGGCCCAGGGTCAGTGCCGCGCCGATCTCGACCAGCGGCAGTGAGGTCGTCCGGGTGAAGTAGACGACGGTGAAGGCGAGGACCAGGCCGTTGCCGAGGCTGTCGATGATGTTGGCCGCCAGGAACCGGCCGTTGCCGGTGAGGTCGGGCAGGCCGAGGGTGTGCCGCAGTCCGCGCGGCTTCGGGGGTGCGCTGTTGTCCATGACTCTCCTGCGTGCGCGCGGCGGCCGCCTCGCCGGCGGCCGCCGCATGAATGATGGTGCGTCAGTTTCCGTACGCGCGGTCGAACTTGCCCATGATGTAGGGGCCCGACCGGACAGGCGCGTGGCGCGGCGGGTTGTCCTCGTCCGTGCAGGTGGCGATGCACTCGATCAGGGCGTCGTAGTTCGGCTGGTGGAAGAACGGCACGGAGTAGCGCTCGTTGTGCGCCTCCTCGCGGGGCGGGTTGACCACCCGGTGCACCGTGCTGACCCAGGCGTCGTTGGTCCAGATCGCCATCAGGTCGCCGATGTTGACGATGAACGAGCCCTCCACCACCGGCACGTCCAGCCAGCGGTCGCCGGTGCGGTCGAGCACCTGCAGGCCGCCGGTGCCGTTGTCCTGGTACAGGATCGTGAGGCTGCCCCAGTCGCTGTGCTCACCCTTGCGCAGCTGGCCGGGCGCCGGCGGGACGGGCTGCGCCGGGTAGTAGTTGGCGGTCAGGTTGGTCATGTGCTGGTCGATCTTGTCCTCGAACCAGTCCTCCGGCAGGCCCAGGCCGAGGGCGAAGAGCCGCATCAGCTCGCCGGCCAGGCGCTCCATCTCCGCGTAGTAGCCGCGGTAGGCCTCGGCGAAGCCGGGCAGCGCGGGCCACGGGTTGGGGGTGCGCAGCCCGGGCTCGGCGTCGGCGGGCAGCGAGCGGGCACCCTCCGGCTCGCCGAGCCGGTTGACGGTGAAGGTCTCCGAGACGTCGGGCAGCGCCCGCTCGCTCTCCACGGAGGCGTCCTCGTTGGACGCCGCGAGGCTGCCGCTGCGGCCGAAGCCGCGCATCAGCGGGTCGGCGGGGTCGGCCAGGTGGGCGGCCTTCAGGTGCTGCGGGAGCGCGAAGAACTCGCGGGTCGCCCGGTACATCTCGGCGATGGCATGCTCGGGGACGCCGTGGCCGACGATCACCAGGAAGCCGCTGCTGCGGCACGTCCGGTCGATGGCCTCGGCGACCTCGGCGCGCCTGCGGGGGTCGCCGGAGCGGGCGCCGGTCAGGTCGATGACCGGCACGTAGCCGTCCACCAGGGTCACCGGGGCGCCCGCCGGGGCGGCGGTTGCTGCCATGGTCGGCACGGTTCTCACCTCTCTGCTGTCGGTACGGGGGCGGGAGGGTCCCGGCCCTCGGGTGTCAGGCGTCGCGCCGGGCGGGCACGGCCAGTTCGCGCACGGTGCTGCCGCAGCGGGTCCGCAGGACGACGGACGGGTCGTCGCCGGGCCGGGGCAGTCGGAGGGTGCGCTCCTCCGTCCAGCCGGCGAAGCGGAATTCGCCGCCGCCCAGGTGGACCAGGCCGAGTTCCGGTTCGCCGGGCACGGCCAGGAACAGGTGCTCCCCGCGGCTCAGGACGGTCGCCGGGAGCCTGCGCTGGTGCCGCAGGAAGTCGCCGTCCTCCTCCTCCCGGTCGGTGAATGACTCGGGGACGTCGAACCGGAGGCCGGCCGCGGCCCGCGCGGCGTCGTCGAGCGGGGCGGGCGGCCTGGCGAAGACGATCTCGTCCAGCACCTCCGGGGCACGGAAGGCGGGCGGGAACAGTTCCAGCAGCGCCCGGCTCGGCAGCAGGTCGACCACCAGGTGGACCTGGGTGCCGGCCGCGCCGGGGTTGCACAGCCGGTGGGTGCGGCTGACGTCGCCGAACCAGAGGGTGCCCGGCGGCCAGTGCTGCGGTTCGCCCTCGATGACCAGCCCGGCCCCGGGCAGGGCGGTGACCGGCAGGTACAGCCGCACCGTGCCCCAGGCCAGGCCGTTCTTGGCGTCGCAGTGCGGCGTGCCGAACACCCCGGGCGCCAGCGCCATCAGCCGGACGGCCCGCTTGGCGGCCGGCAGTCCGTCCAGCACCTCGGCGAGGTACGGGGTCTCGTCCAGCCACGGGGTGTCGGCGAAGTCGTCCTGGGCAGGGCCGCCGGCGTCGGTGCGGTCCGGGTCGCCGCCGATGCTGCGCAGCGGCAGGGTCCGCCAGTCCTCGGGGAGGGCGGTGACGGCCTGTGCGGCGTACCGGCGCCGGCGGCGCCAGTGGACGTGCCGGAGCGCGTCCAGGTCGGCGCCCAGCCGGACGACGTCGAAGTCGCCGTCCAGCCGGGCCGAGCGGGGCAGTCGGGAGAAGGCGGGGATGACCATGCTCTGCTGCACGGACGCTGCCTTTCTCGGTCGGTGGCGGGGGGATGGGGGTCTGGAGTGCCGGTCAGGCCCAGCGCGGCGGCGGGGGCTGCCAGTCGGCGCAGAGCGCGAGCAGGTCGCCGGCCTTGCGGACGGGCACCAGCGAGGCGCTCTCCTCGGGCCGCATGAACCCGGCCCGGGCGATGCCCTCGACCGTGCCGAGCAGGCCGTCCCAGTAGCCGTCGGTGTTGAGGACGGTGACCGGCTTGCCGTGGTGGCCGAGGATCAGCCACGCCCAGACCTCGAAGAGCTCCTCGACGGTGCCGAGGCCGCCCGGCAGGGCGACGAAGCAGTCGCCGAGCCGGGCCATCAGGTCCTTGCGCTCGTGCATGGTGTCGACGACGTGCAGTTCGCTGAGGCCGAGGTGGGCGACCTCGGCGTCGTACAGCGAGCGCGGGATGACGCCGGTGACCCGGCCGCCGGTCGCCATCGCGGTGTCGGCGACCACGCCCATCAGCCCGACGCTGCCGCCGCCGTAGACGATCTCGTGCCCGGCCTCGGCGAGTTCGCGGGCGAAGGCGGCGGCCTCCTCGGCGTACACCGCATCCAGGCCGGCCGAGGAGCCGGCGTAGACGGTGACCCGCATTACGGGCTGACCCGGCCGTAGGACTCGAACGCCGCGTGGGTGACCGGCATCAGGGCCTTCCAGGCGTCCTCCATCTGCTCCGCGACGAGCTCGATCTCGCGCTGCGGGTGCGAGGGGTAGGTGGCGTCGGCGCGGTTGGTGCGCAGGCTCAGGAAGTGCATCAGGCCGCGGGAGTTGCAGGTGGCGTACACCGAGGAGTAGGTGGCCACGGGCAGCACCATGCGGGCGATCTCGCGGGCGATGCCGGACTCCAGCATCGCGGTGTACTCCTCGTACGCCTTGGCGTAGACGGCGTGCGCCGAGGTGAGGATCTGCTCGTGGTCCTGGTCGGTGCCCGGGATGTACTGGTAGTGGCCGGGCTTGCCCTTCTGGCGCAGCAGCCGCTCGCCGTCCGGCGCGTAGAAGACCGGGCGCAGCTCGCGGTAGCGGGCGCTCTCCTCGTTGAACGACCAGGTGCGGTGGCGCATCAGGTGCCGGACGGTGAAGATCGGCGCGGTGATCAGGAAGGTCATGTAGTTGTGCTCGAAGGGGCTGCCGTGGCGGCTCTTCATCAGGTAGTTGATGAGGCCGGCGGTGTAGCCCTCGCCCTTGTCCTCGAGCTGGGCGTCCTCGCCGATCGTCGAGACGCGGGCGGCCCGGACGACGCCGGCGTCGCTGGCGCCGTGGTCGACCAGCTCGACGGTGATGTCGCTGCGCAGCTCGACGCCGGGTGCGGCGTCCAGGACGGGGCTCTGCTCACTGACCAACATGGGTGCGGTTCCTATCGGTTGGGTGTGGACGATGCGGTTGGTGCCGGTCAGGCCGTGGCGGCGGCCAGTGGTGCGGGTGCGGCGAGCAGCTGCTCCGCCAGGGCGAGCACGCCGGGGGCGAGCAGGCCGTGGTCGGCGGTCAACTCGCGCAGGGTCGACGCGAGTTCTTCTCTGCGGTCGAACTCGCAGGTGAGCACGGTGTTGGCGTAGGCCTGGCCGTCGATGTGGAACTCGCTGGCGCGGACGAGCTCGAGGCGCTCCCGCAGCAGGGCGGTGAGTTCGGGGGTCGGCCGGCAGATCGGCAGCTGCAGGGCGATCCGGCGGCGCCGGCCGAAGCCGGGCGCCTGCTGCTCCCAGGTGCCCAGCAGCAGTGCCAGCAGGGCGGCGTAGGTGTTGTCGCCGGAGGCGGCGATGGAGAGCGTGGTGGAGCCGGACACCCGCGGGTTGATCTCGATGATCCGGTAGCCGCCGTCTGCGTAGATCATCTCGACCTCGACGGCGCCCTCGATCCCGAGGTCCTCGCACATCCGCAGCAGGCGCTCGGCGACCGGTCGGAAGTCCCGGTCCGGGCCGGGCCGCGGCGCGGTGTACCGGACGGTGTCGAAGACGAACGACGGGGCGCCGCCGGTCGGGCCCTTCCAGATCAGCGGCTGCAGGGCGTAGTGCCCGCGCCGGCCGACCACCTCCACCGAGCACAGCTCGCCGGTGACGCAGGCCTCCAGGACGGTGCTGCCGTCGTACGGGTCGGCGAGGTAGGCGCGCAGCGCCTCGCGGTCCGGCAGGAAGCGGATGCCGGTGGCGAGGCAGTCCCAGAGCGGCTTGGAGAGCAGCGGGTAGCCGATCTCCTCCGCCTTCTCGAGCAGCAGGTCCTGGTAGGCCGGGGCCTGGACGCTGCGGCCGCGCAGCAGGTCGCCGTCGATCAGCAGCCCTCTCGGGGTGTCGAGGCCGTGGGCGGCGAGCAGCTGCTTGGTCTCCCACTTGTTGGCCAGGACGCAGGTGGCGTCCGGGCCGTGCATCACCATCGGGATGCCGCGGGCGGCGAGCTTCTCGCGCACCACGGCGTCGCGCAGCGCGTTCTCGTCGGGGATGGACAGCGAGACGGCGCCGTCCGCGCCCCAGGCGGCGATCCGGTCGGCGATCTCGTCGCAGCTCAGGCCGGGCGGCAGCTTCTCGGCCTCGCCGGGGAAGTCCTCAGGCCCGCAGTCACCGTCCGTGTAGAACAGCTTGAGGGTGAGGCCGGCCTCTGCGGCCGGCCCGGCCAGGTCCTTCACGTAGGGGTCGGTCTGCTGGATCTCGATGGACCGCAGCAGTGCGATGCGGGCCATCTCAGGCCAGCTCGATGCGGACGGCGGCCAGGGCGTCGGCGGCGAGCCGGTTGACCTCCTCGGCGGTGTCGGCCGTCAGGACGAAGTGGCCGATCCGGGAGATGTTGTCCTGCGGGCGGGCGAGCTCCTTGCCGGGCTCGACGTACACCGCGGTCGCGACCGTGGCCGGCCCCTCGGGGAGGTTCTCGACGGCCCGGAAGACGCCGGCCGAGGGCGGGGTGAGGAAGCGGATGGCGGCGGCGCACCGGTGGGTCGGCAGCACGTCGGGGTGCTCGCCCAGCGCGGCCTGGATGTAGGCGCGGGCCTCGCTGACGCCGGTGGCCTGCTGGACCAGCTTGACGATGTGGTCGCCCGGCGGGCGGGCGCCGACCTCGATGATCCGCGCGGTGTTGTCCTCGAGCAGCTTCAGCTCGGTGTGCGCGACGCCGTGGCGGAAGCCCAGTGCGGCCAGGCCCTGTTCGACGGTGGCGAGCACCGCCTCGGTGGCCGCGTCGTCCAGTGCGGCGGGCACGGTGTGGCCGACCTCGGCGCGGGTGGCGTCGTCGGTGGTGAACTTCTCGGTGATCGCCAGGTGGTGGTACTTCTCCTCGAAGACCACCGTCTCGATGCTGAACTCCTTGCCGCCGATGTACTCCTGGATGAGCACGGTGGTCTCGAGCGGCGTGCCGTGCGGGAACTCGTTCGGCCAGCCCTGGGCGAACTCGACCGCCGCGGCGAGCTCCTCCTCGCTGCGCACCACCGAGACGCCGACCGAACCGGCGTTCTCGCAGGGCTTCACCACGACGGGGTACTCGAAGCCGGCCCACTCGACCGCTCCGGGGGCCTCGGCGGCGGTGGCCACCACGGCGGTGCGCGGCGCCGGGACGCCGGCGGCCTCGAAGACCTGCGCCATCACCCGCTTGTTGCGGGCGGCCGAGGCCTTCTCCGGGTCGTGCCCGGGCAGGCCGAGCTCGCCGGCGAGGCGGGTGACCAGCGGGGAGAAGAACTCCCAGCCGGTGACGACGCCGTCGACGCCCTGCTCGCGGGCGAAGTTCAGCAGGTCGCGGACGGCCGTCTCGGTGTTGCCGAGGTCGGTGAAGACCGTGCCGTCGATCTTCTCCTTCAGCTCGGGGCGGTAGTCGCGGTAGAGCTCCTCGTGGGTGGCGACGTGCACCTCGACGCCCAACTCCCGTGCCGCGTCGAGCAGGTCACCGCCGACCATGCCGTTCGCCTCGATCAGCAGCAGTTTCTTCATGGGTGTCCTCCTTGGACGGGCAGCCCCGGCCGGCACCGGGTGCCGCGCGGGCGCCGGTGGGCGGGGTGGGTGTCGGGGTCCGAACGGCGGGGGCGGGGCGGTCGCGGCGGCGGCCGAGGCTGACGACTCGTCAGACCTCGCCGCACTTGGACGCGCGTAGACAAGCACTCGGAAGTGTCGAACTACAGCCCACGGGGCCGTTCAGTTGGGTACGATCGGCTCTGGTCATGAGCGCGACGAGTTTCGCCGCGCCGCGCAGGGGGCGGGCGGCAACACAGGGAGCTGGGATGTGCGGTGTGCCAGGCGGGCGGGGCTGCGCCCGGCGGATCGGCGACCGGCAGATCAGCGTCCGGCCGGATTCGTCGCCGGACTCGGTGCCCGGGGTGCCGGCCCGGCGGAGGGCGTCCGCCCCACAGGCTCCGGCACGATGTCGGCCGCCCCGCTCGGGAGGGCCGGTCGGCGGCGTCTGATCCGCCGCCCGCGGCCGGCCGGGAGGCCTGGCCGCCGAAGGGTCAGTGACCGGCGGGGACGACGTCCCACTCGAGGTCCGCGAGCACCTGGGTGCTCTGTCCGGCGCCCTGGTGGCCGCCGAGGTCGGCGGCTGCCGTCAGGCCCACGAGGGCGGCGGCCGGAACCACGAGCAGGGCGACCCAGCGGCGAAGGTTTGCCGGAGCTTTGCCAACCATCAGTCAACTCCTTATTTCTGGCCTGCAATTGCGAAGGTCTCGCACTGCCTGGGCACAATTCTTGGCCGACCGGCCGAGTCGAGCAAGCGATCAGCTGGCTCATGTTGATGAACAGCATGAACATGAGGGTGGTCATGAACACGGAACACCGGGCCGGGGGCTCCGGCCAGGAGGACGTCCCCCAGCTCAGCCCCGCCGCCGAGCGGCTCTACGTGCGCTCCCTGGGCACCGGCGGACTGCCCAACACCGCACTCACCGGGGAGCCTTCGGAACTCTCGCCGGACGAACAGGCGGCCCGGGAACAGCTGCTCAGACTCGGACTGCTGGCCGCCGACGCCTGCGACCCGACCGTGCTCGTCCCGGTGGACCCGCAGCTCGCCGCCGCCTCCGTCCGCCGGCGGGTGCGCCTCCAGTCCGCCCGCATCGAGGAGTACGGCTCCCGCATGGTCGGCGAGCTGACCAGGCTCTCCCACCTCTACGACCAGTCGTCCTCGGACGGCCCGCAGGCGGCGCCCGTGCAGGACCTGGTCGGCCTGGAGATGATCACCTCAGCCGTCGACGAGGCGATGCGCAACTGCACCCAGGAGGCGCTCACCGCCCAGCCCGGCAACGGCCGCGGCGCGGACGCCCTGGCGCGGGCGCTCGGCAAGGCGGAGGAACTGCTCGCCCGCGGCGCCCACCTGCGCACGCTCTACCAGCACCCGGCCAGGTTCAGCGAGCCGATCAGGGACTACGTGACCAAGGTGAGCTCGCTCGGCGCCGAGGTCCGCACCCTCGACGAACTGCCCAAACGGCTGATGATCTTCGACCGGAGGACGGCCTTCGTCTCCGCCGCCCAGGACAGCCGCCGGGCGGTGCTGGTCCGCCACCCCGCCCTGGTCGCCTTCCTCGCCGACGGCTTCGAACGGGACTGGCGGCGGGCCAGCCCGTACGGCGTCCGCTACCGCGACGGCTCGGCCGGGCGCGGGCTGAACGAGGTCCAGCAGACCATCCTGCGGATGCTCGTGGACGGCGAACCGGACGACGCGATCGCCCGCCGGATGAGCCTCAACGTCCGCACCTGCCGGGCCCACATCGCCAAGATCCTCAAGGCGTACGACGCCCAGAGCCGGGTCCAGATGGCCTACCAGCTGGGCCGCTCGGAGGGCCTCCGCCTCGACGGCCTGCACGCAGACTCCGCCTGAGGTCAGCTGCGTGGGCAACGGGGCAACCCATAGAGGCGCGTGGGGGCGCCTCCCGGCCGAAGGCTGGGGGAGAACTCCACGCGCCCCTATGGGTTGCCGATTTGCGGCTAGTACTCCTCCCAGGGCCGCCGTTCGCCGGGGTGGACGACGGAGGCGAAGTCGTCCGCCAGGGCGGCGATCACCGCGCGGCCCTCGATCCGGGACAGCCACTGCGGCGGCAGCATGCCGTCGCCGTGGTGGGCGCCCAGCAGGTTGCCGCAGATCGCGCCGGTGGAGTCGCTGTCCCCGGAGTGGTTGACCGCCAGCAGGAAGGCGGACTCCACCGGGGTCCGGTGGTGCCAGTGCTCGGTGCGGGCGAGCGCCGCGTAGACGCCGATGGCGAGCGCCTCCTCGGCCGTCCAGCCGCCGCCGAGGCTCTCCACCGTCCGCGGGGTGGCCGGGCCGGCCGCGGCGAGGTCGACGGCCCTGCGCAGCGCGGCGTGGGTCTCCTGGTGGTTGGGGTAGCGGGTGAGCAGCTCCATGGCGTTGCGGACGGCGTCCGGCAGCGACTCGCCGTCGACCAGGCGGCTGATCATGGCTGCGAAGGCGCCGGAGGCGAGCTGGGCGGTCGGGTGGCCGTGGGTGATCCGGGCGCAGCGGGCGGCGAGTTCGAAGGCGTGCAGGTCGCCCTTGCCGGTGATGCCGCGGCCGGTGAAGCCGAAGGGGGCGGAGCGCATCACGGAGCCGCAGCCCTTGGCGTCGGGGTTGACCGGGCCGGGGGTGCCGTCGACGGGGGCGTGCGCGTCGGGGGTGTGGTCCTCCTGGAGGCCGAACTCGCAAGCGCGGCCGGGGGCGCGGCGTGCGTACAGCCACTGTTGTTCGCGCAGGTCGCCCCAGCGGTGCCGGAGGCCGTCTTGGGGCGGCGGGGCGTCGTGCCGCTGGGTGTCCAGCCAGCGCAGGTAGGCGTCCTTGACGATGGCGGTCTCGGCGCCGCTGATGCCCCTGGCCATGATGCGGCGGTAGCCCTGCATCCAGCCCTCGGCGCTGAAGAGGGTCATCTGGGTGTCGTCGGTGATCCGGCCGATCACGCCGTCGCGGTCGGGGACGAGCCCGGTGATGCCGGTCGGGCCGTGTTCGGCCTCGACGGTGACCATGGACTTCATCTCGATCGGGTTGCCGAGGGCGTCCCCGATCGCCCCGCCGAGCAGGCAGCCGCGCAGTCGTGCCCGGTATGCCGCCAGTTCGTGCCATGCCAGCGGTTTCATCCGCGGCCCCCTCCTCCGGATGATCGTTCCGGAGCAAGGGTAGCCGCCGGGGCGGGCACCGCCCCCGCCCGGGCGGGCGGGGGCGGTGCCGGCGGGGGTCAGTCCTGGAAGGTGCGGCCGTCGGCGGCCATCTCGTCCAGGAGTGCGGGCGGGGTGAAGCGCTCGCCGTAGGCGGCGGCCAACTCGCGGGCGCGGGCGGTGAATCCGGCGAGGCCGCCGGGGTAGCCGTTGATGTACTGGAGGACGCCGCCCGTCCAGGCGGGGAAACCGATGCCGAGGATGGAGCCCACGTTGGCGTCGGCGACCGAGGTGAGGACGGACTCCTCGAGGCAGCGGACGGAGTCCAGGGCCTCGGCGAAGAGCATCCGCTCCTTCATGTCCTCGAACGGGATCTGCTTGCCGGGCTGCGTGAAGTGCTCGCGCAGGCCGGGCCACAGCCGGGCGCGCTGCCCGTTCTCGTACTCGTAGAAGCCGGCGCCGCCGCTGCGGCCCTCGCGGCCGAACTCGTCGACCATGCGGTCGATGACGGTGTCGGCGGGGTGCGGCTGCCAGCTGCCGCCGGCCTCCTCGACGGCCCGCCGGGACTCGTTGCGGATCTTGCGGGGCAGGGTGAGGGTGAGCTCGTCCATCAGCGAGAGCACCTTGGCGGGGTAGCCGGCCTGGGCTGCGGCCTGCTCGACGGAGACCGGGTCGAGGCCCTCGCCGACCATCGCCACGCCCTCGTTGATGAACTGTCCGATCACGCGGGAGGTGAAGAAGCCGCGGGAGTCGTTGACCACGATCGGCGTCTTGCGGATCTGCCGGACGAGGTCGAAGGCGCGGGCGAGCGCCTCGTCGCCGGTCTGCGGGCCGCGGATGATCTCGACCAGCGGCATCTTGTCGACCGGCGAGAAGAAGTGCAGGCCGATGAAGTCGGCGGTGCGGTCGACGCCTTCGGCGAGCAGGCCGATCGGCAGGGTGGAGGTGTTGGAGCAGAGCAGGGCGTCGGGGGCGACGACGTCCTGGACCTCCTGGAAGACCTTGTGCTTGAGCTCGGGGTTCTCGAAGACGGCCTCGATGACGGCGTCGCAGCCGGCCAGGTCGGCGGCCTCGGCGGTGGGGGTGATCCGGGCGAGGAACCCCGCCCGCTCGGCCTCGGTGGTGCGGCCGCGGGCGACCGCCTTGTCGAGCAGCGCGGCGGAGTAGGCCTTGCCGCGCTCGGCGGCCTCGACGGTGACGTCCTTGAGCAGCACCTCGATGCCGGCCCTGGCGCAGGAGTACGCGATGCCGGCGCCCATCATGCCGGCGCCCAGCACGGCGACCTTCTCGACCTTCCGCGCGGGGACGCCCTTGGGGCGCCCGGCACCGGAGTTGACGGCCTGCATGTCGAAGAAGAAGGCCTGGATCATGTTCTTGGCGGTCTGGCCGCAGACCAGCTCGGTGAAGTACCGGGCCTCGATCGCCATCGCGGTGTCGACGTCGACCTGGGCGCCCTCCACGGCCGCGGCGAGGATGTTGCGCGGGGCCGGGTAGGGGGCGCCGGCCAGCTGCTTGCGCAGGTTGGCGGGGAAGGCGGGCAGGTTGGCGGCCAGCGCGGGGGTGGCCGGGGTGCCGCCGGGGATCCGGTAGCCCTTGACGTCGAAGCGCTGCACGGACTCCGGGTGGGCGTCCACGAAGGCGCGCGCCTTGGCGAGCAACTCCTCCGGGGTGGCGGCGAGTTCGTCGACCAGGCCGTGCTGCAGGGCCTGCGCGGGGCGGTACTGCTGCCCCTGCAGGAGGACCTTGAGCAGGGCGTCGGTGATGCCGAGCAGCCGCACCGTGCGGACGACTCCGCCGCCGCCGGGCAGCAGGCCGAGGGTGACCTCGGGCAGGCCGATCTTGGTGGCCGGGGTGTCGAGCGCGATCCGGTGGTGGCAGGCGAGGGCGATCTCCAGGCCGCCGCCGAGGGCGGCGCCGTTGATCGCGGCGACGACGGGCTTGCCGAGGGTCTCCAGGGCCCGCAGTGCGCGCTTGATCCGCATGCCGTGCTCGAAGGTCTCGGCGGCCTGGTCGGGGCCGACGGAGGAGAGCATGCGCAGGTCGCCACCGGCGAAGAAGGTCTTCTTGGCGGAGGTGACGATCACGCCACGCACGTCGTCCGCGGCCTTCAGCCGGGCGACGGTGGCGTCGAGGGCCTCGGTGAAGGCCTCGTTCATGGTGTTGACGGACTGGGTGGGGTCGTCGAGGACGAGGGTGACCACGCCGTCCTGGTCCTGCTCCCAGCGGATGGCGGTTGCTTCAGTCATGGGGAAGTCTCTCCAGGGAGTGGGGTGGTCAGATGCGCTCGATCACGGTGGCGACGCCCATGCCGCCGCCCACGCAGAGGGTGGCCAGGCCGTAGCGGAGGTCGCGGCGCTCCAGTTCGTCCACGAGGGTGCCGATGAGCATGGCGCCGGTGGCGCCGAGCGGGTGGCCGAGGGCGATGGCGCCGCCGTTGACGTTGACCTTCTCGTGGCCGAAGCCGAGTTCGCGCATGAAGCGCAGGGCGACGGCGGCGAAGGCCTCGTTGATCTCGACGAGGTCGATGTCCTCGGGGGTGAGCCCGGCCTTGGCGAGGGCCTTGCGGGTGGCGGGGGCGGGGCCGGTGAGCATGATGGTGGGCTCGGAGCCGGAGACCGCGGCGGAGACGATCCGGGCGCGCGGGGTGAGGCCGTACCGCTCGCCGACCTCGCGGGAGCCGATGGCGACCAGCGCGGCGCCGTCGACGATGCCGGAGGAGTTGCCGGCGTGGTGGACGTGGTCGATCTTCTCCACCCAGTGGTACTTCTGCAGGGCGACGGCGTCGAAGCCGCCGGCCTCGCCGATCCCGGCGAAGGAGGGCTTGAGGCCGGCCAGGGTCTCGACGGTGGTGCCGGGGCGGATGAACTCGTCGCGGTCCAGCACGACCAGGCCGTTGCGGTCGCGGACCGGCACCACCGAGCGGTCGAAGTGGCCGTCGGCCTGGGCCTTGGCGGCGCGCGCCTGGGACTCGGCGGCGAAGGCGTCCACGTCGGTGCGGCTGAAGCCCTCGACGGTGGCGATCAGGTCGGCGCCGATGCCCTGCGGGACGAAGCTCGTCTCGTACGCGGTCATCGGGTCCATCGCCCAGGCGCCGCCGTCGGAGCCCATCTTGACCCGGGACATCGACTCGACGCCGCCGGCCAGGATGAGGTCCTCCCAGCCCGAACGGACCTTGGCGGCGGCCAGGTTGACCGCCTCCAGGCCGGAGGCGCAGAAGCGGTTCTCCTGGACGCCGGCCACCGTGTCCGGCAGACCCGCCGCGATGGCGGCGATCCGGGCGATGTCGGAGCCCTGGTCTCCGACCGGGCTGACCACGCCGAGCACGATGTCGTCGATCGCGGCCGGGTCCAGGGTCGGGAAGCGGGCCTGGAGCTCGTGGATCAGGCCGACCACCAGGTCGATCGGCTTGGTGCCGTGCAGGGAGCCGTTGGCCTTGCCGCGCCCGCGCGGGGTGCGGATCGCGTCGTAGACGAACGCTTCAGTGGTCACGGTGGGTGCCTTTCGGTGCATGGGGTCGGCTGGGTCTGGAGTCTTGGCGCGGGCCGGGGTCAACCGAGCAGGGAGCGGCCGATGATCTCCTTCATGATCTCCGTGGTGCCGCCGTAGATGGTCTGGATACGGCCGTCGGTGAACGCCTTCGCCACCGGGTACTCCGTCATGTACCCGTAGCCGCCGTGGAGCTGGAGGCAGCGGTCGGCGGTGCGCTTCTGCAGTTCGGTGGCCCACCACTTGGCCATCGAGGCGTCCACCGGGGTGAGTGCGTGGCGGTTGTGCTCGGTGATGCAGCGGTCGACGAACGTCCGGGTGACCGCGCACTCGGTGGCGAGTTCGGCGATCTCGAAGCGGACGTGCTGCAGCTTGGCGAGCGGCTTGCCGAAGGCGGTGCGCTGCTGGACGTACCGGGTGGTGAGCTCCAGCAGGTGCTCGGCGCCGGCGATCGCGGAGACCGCGATGGTCAGGCGCTCCTGTGCGAGGTTCTGCATCAGGTAGACGAATCCCTGGTTCTCCTCGCCGAGCAGGTTGGCCTTCGGCACCCGCACGTCGTCGAAGAACAGCTCGGCGGTGTCCTGTGACTTCTGGCCGATCTTGTCGAGGTTGCGACCCCGCTCGAAGCCCGGCATGCCGCGCTCGACGACCAGCAGGCTCAGCCCGTGCGCACCGCCCTCCGGGGTGGTGCGGGCCACCACGACCACCAGGTCGGAGATGATCCCGTTGGAGATGAAGGTCTTGGTGCCGTTGAGGACGTAGTGGTCGCCCTCGTCGACGGCGGTGGTGCGGATGCCCTGCAGGTCGGAGCCGGCACCGGGCTCGGTCATCGCGATCGCGGTGACGATCTCGCCGCTGCAGAAGCCGGGCAGCCAGCGCTGCTTCTGCTCCTCGGTGGCGAGCGAGGTCAGGTACGGGCCGATGATGTCGTTGTGCAGGCCGAGCGCCAGCCCGCTCACCCCGGCGCGGGTGAACTCCTCGGCGAGCACCGCCGGGAAGCGGAAGTCCGGGGTGCCGCCGCCGCCGTACTCCTCCGGCACGGCGAGGCCGAGCAGCCCGTGCCGGCCGGCCGCCAGCCAGGCCCCGCGGTCCACGATGCCGGCCTGCTCCCAGCGCTCCTGGTGCGGCAGCACCTCCTTGGCGAGGAAGGCCCGGACGGTCTCCCGGAACGCCTCGTGCTCCTCGGTGTAGATCTCGCGCTGCACCTGCTGCTCCTCGGTGGTCTGGACGGTCGGTGCGGGTCTGGGGTGGTGCGGGCCGGGCTCAGGTCCTCGGGTCGGGGCCCGGCGGGTCGAGGGCGGGGACGTCCCAGTCGCGGGCCACCTCCGCGGTGTGCGCGCCGGGCAGGGCCGGCGGGCGGCGCAGCTGCGCCGGGGTGGCGGAGAACCGGGGTGCGGGGGCGGGCTGGGCCAGCCCGTGGTGCTCGGTGTAGCTCCCGCGGGCCTTCAGCTGGGGGTGGTCGGGGGCCTCGGCGAGGGCGAGGACGGGGGCGGTGCAGGCGTCGGTGCCCTCGAAGACCGCCGTCCAGTCGGCCTGGCTGCGGGTGGCGAAGCGGGCCGCGATCAGCGCGCGGAGCTCGGGCCAGCGGGCGATGTCGTGCTGGGCGGGCGCGTCCTCGGCGAGGCCGAGCAGGCGGGCGAACTCCGCGTAGAACTGCGACTCCAGTGCGCCGACGGCCATGTGCCGGCCGTCGGCGGTGCGGTAGAGGGCGTAGTACGGGGCGCCGCCGTCGAGCAGGTTGGCGCCGCGGGTGTCGTGCCAGTGGCCGGCCGCCTTCAGGCCCCACAGCATGGTGGTCAGGTGCGCGGCGCCGTCCACGATGGCGGCGTCGACGACCTGGCCGGTGCCGGTGGTGCGGGCGTGGTGCAGGGCGGCGAGCAGGCCGACGGCGAGGTAGAGCGATCCGCCGGCGTAGTCGCCGAGCAGGTTGGCGGGGATGCCGGGCGGGCCGCCGGGTTCGCCGGCGACCAGGCCGAGCACGCCGGCGGTGGCGATGTAGCCGATGTCGTGGCCGGCCCGGTCGGCGAGCGGCCCGTCCTGGCCCCAGCCGGTCATCCGGCCGTAGACCAGGGCGGGGTTGCGGGCCAGGCAGGCGGCGGGACCGACGCCGAGCCGTTCGGCGACGCCGGGCCGGTAGCCCTCGACCAGCAGGTCGGCGCGCGCCACCAGGTCGAGCACGGCGGCGGGGCCGCCGGGCGCCTTGAGGTCGACCAGGACGGAGCGCTTGTTGCGGTTGGTGAGGTCGAGCGCCGGCTCGGGGCCGAGCGGGGGCGGCCCGGGCCGGTCGACACGCACGACGTCGGCGCCGAGGTCGGCGAGCAGCATCGCGGCGAACGGACCGGGTCCGATTCCGGCCAGCTCCACCACGCGCACGCCGGCCAGCGGGCCGTGTGCGACCGAGTCCGTCACCGCCGTCCTCCCTTGTTTGACAGTTCAGCTGTCACAGTGGCGATGATAGGCATGTGACCCGCCGGTAACAAGGGGCCGGGGGGTCGCGTCCGGCCAGGTCCCACGGTTGCCAACCGCGCCCGGCGGGCGGATTCTGGGGCTGACGACCGCCGCCAGAGAAGGTGATCCGTATGCACAACCACTGGATCGTCGACCTGAACTTCGAGGAGGACGAGAGCCGGACGAGCTGCACGGCCTCGCTCAGCGGCTTCAGCGCCCCCGGTGTGCGCGGTATCGGCATCGCCCGCCGCAACCCCGACGACTCGCCCGACTCCACGATCGGCGAGGAGCTCGCCGCCGCCCGTGCCTGCTCCAACCTCGCCCACCAGCTCATCGACAAGGCCGCTGCGGGCATCGAGACCCGCACCCACGAGACCGCCCGGCTGACCTTCTGACCGCTTCCACCCGGGCGTCCCCTCCGCCGGTGCCGCCGCCGCTGCGGCCCGGCGGCCGATCGCTGCCTTCGACGGGTCCGGCGCTCGTGCGCCGGACCCGTTGACGTGCCCGCGCCCCACCCGTACCGTCTGCACCAACCCTCGGAGGCACCACCATCCCCTCCGGGCCTCTGCGTGTCGCAGTACCCCGGGTACACATTCCACGCAGAGAAGGGACGCCCCCGTGGCCTCCACTTCGCGCCGCAGCCTGGTCGCGCTCGTAGCCGCCCTGCTGGCCGCCGTCCTGATCCCGTTGTCCTCGATGTCCGCGCACGGCGCAGACACCCCGCTGCGGACCCTCGCCACGGCCGACGGCCGCCAGATCGGCGTCGCGGTGGCGGACAACCGGCTCACCGGATCCACCGCCTACGCCTCGCTCGTGGCAACCCAGTTCAACTCGGTCACCGCCGAGAACGCGATGAAGTGGGACGCCGTCGAACCCGGCCAGGGCAACTTCAACTGGGCCGCCGCCGACCGCCTCGTCGCCGCCGCCCAGGCCAACGGGCAGGTCGTCCGCGGCCACACCCTCGCATGGCACAGCCAGGTGCCCGGCTGGATCACCAACGGCGGCTTCGGCGCAGCCCAGTTGCGCACCATGCTGCAACAGCACATCGCCACCGAGGCCGGCCGCTACGCCGGGAAGATCTACGCCTGGGACGTCGTCAACGAGGCCTTCAACGACAACGGCACCCGTCGCAGCAGCATCTGGCAGGACAACCTCGGCGACGGCTGGATCGCGGACTCGCTGACCTGGGCGCACCAGGCCGACCCCGCCGCCAAGCTGTACATCAACGACTACAGCATCGAGGGCGTCAACGCGAAGAGCACCGCGCTCTACAACCTGGTCAAGTCGCTGAAGCAGCAGGGCGTTCCGATCGACGGCGTCGGCTTCCAGGCGCACCTGGTCCTCGGCCAGGTGCCGTCCGACCTCAAGGCCAACCTGCAGCGCTTCGCCGACCTCGGCGTCGACGTGGCGATCACCGAGCTGGACGTCCGGATGCAGACGCCGTCCAACGCCACCACCCTGGCCACCCAGGCCGAGGACTACCGCAAGGTCATCGCCGCCTGCCGCGCCGTCACCCGGTGCGTGGGCGTGACCGTCTGGGGCCTGGACGACGCCGACTCCTGGGTGCCGGGCGTCTTCTCCGGCTACGGCGCCGCCACCCTGTACGACGAGAACCTGCAGCCCAAGCCGGCGTACTCCGCGGTGGCGGCCGCCTTCGGCGGGTCGACGGCCAGCCCCAGCACCTCCGCCTCGCCGTCCTCCTCGCCGTCCGGCTCCGCCTCGCCGAGCACGTCGCCCAGCTCCTCCCCCGTTCCGGGCGGCTGCACCGTGGCCTACCGCGTCGCCAACCAGTGGACGGGCGGCTTCACCGCGAACGTCACGGTGACCAACAAGGGCACCTCGGCGATCGGCCCCTGGCAGGTCGGCTGGCAGTTCACGGCGGGCCAGCAGGTGACCCAGGGCTGGAGCGCGGTCTTCACCCAGTCCGGCGCCGCCGTGGCCGCGGCCAACCCCTCCTGGGCGACCACCCTCGCCCCCGGCGCCTCCTACGCCTTCGGCTTCAACGGAAGCTACGGCAGCAGCAACCCCGCGCCGACCGCCTTCACCCTGAACGGCACCGTCTGCAGCGCGGTCTGACCGACCGTCCGATCCTCCGGCAGGACAGGACCTGCTCCCCCGCCCGGGGGAGCAGGTTCCCTTCTTCCTGCCGATGCGGCGGGCGCCACGGGAGTGGCAGGGTCGGGGCATGGACTCCACCGGCCTTCCGACACCCGTGCGCCGCCGCAGTGCGCTGCACGGCCTTCGTCCAGCACGCCGCGGGTCCCGTGCGGCGCAGTACGGGCGGCGGGTCGCGCTGCGCTGGGTCCATCTGGTGCTCGGCGGCGCCCTGCTGATGCCGTACTGGCTGCTCACCATGGTCGTGGTCGGGGTGCTGCTGCCCCGCACGGCGTCGCAGCACTCCTTCGCCGGACAGCTGCTGGCACTGGCCGCGGCGCTGCCGATGACCGCGGTGACCGGGCTCGTCCCGGTGGTGCGGGCACTGGAGAGCACCGCCGCCCGGGCGCTCTGCGCGGGCACGGCCGCGGCCCGGCTGTCGGTGCTGCCCTCCCGGTCGTGGGCGGCCCGGCGGCGCACGGCGGCCTGGTTCACCCTGCACCTGTTCCTCGGCGGGGTGGTGGCCGGGATGTCCCTCGCGATCCCGCCGGCCGTGGTCTCCCTGCTGGTGCTGCCGGCGGACGGCGACTGGGAGCAGTACTGGTTCGGCGACCACCCGCCGCCCGCACCGCTGATCGCCCTCGGCCTCGCCCTGCTGCTCGCCGGCGCGGTCGTGGCGGCGGGCGCCCTGCTGGCCCGCGCGGCCGGGCCGCTGCTCGGCCCCACCCCGGCCGAACGCATCGCCGCCGCCGAACGGCGGGCCCTCGAGCTGGCCCGGCGGAACCGGCTGGCCCGCGAACTGCACGACTCCGTCGGCCATGCGCTAGGCGCGGTGGCGATCCAGGCGGCCGCCGCGGGCCGGGTGCTGCGCAGCGACCCGGAGTTCGCCGCGGAGGCGCTCGCCGCGATCGAGGCGGTGGCCCGCGACGCGGTGGGCGAGCTGGACGCCGTCCTCGGACTGCTGCGCGAGGAGGAGACGGCCGGCGGCGGGCCCGCGCTCGACGGGCTGGACACCCTGCTCCGGCGGACGGCGTCGGCCGGGGTGGCGGTGGAGGCACGGCTCGACCCCGGCCTGGGCGGCCTGCCGCCGGCGCTCTCCCGGGAGGTGTACCGGATCGTCCAGGAGGGGCTGACCAATGTGCTGCGCCACGCCGGGCCGGTGCCCGCCCGGCTGCACATCCGGATCGACGACGGGGAGCTGACCGTGGACCTGACCAACCCGCCGGGGGCAGGCCGGACAACGAGGCAAGGCGGCGGGCGCGGCCTGCCCGGGATCACCGAGCGGGTGGCCGCACTCGGCGGCACCGGCAGTGCCGGGCCCGACGCCGCCGGCGGCTGGCGGCTCGCCGTCCGCCTCCCCCTGGCCACCGGCCGCGCCGGGGCCGGGCAGGAGGCGGGCGCATGATCCGCGTGCTGATCGCCGACGACGAGCGGCTGGTCCGCACCGGGCTGCGGGTGGTGCTGGACGCCGAACCCGACCTCACCGTGGTCGGCGAGGCCGAGGACGGCGCCGCCGTGCTGCCGCTGGTCCGCGAGCTCCGCCCGGACGTGGTGCTGATGGACGTCCGGATGCCCGGCACCGACGGCATCCGCGCCACCGAGCTGCTCACCGCCGAACCGGACGCGCCCCGGGTCCTGGTGGTCACCACCTTCGAGCACGACGACCACGTGTACGGGGCGCTGCGGGCGGGCGCCGCCGGGTTCCTGCTGAAGCGGGCCCGCGCGGAGGAGATGGTGCAGGCCGTCCGGACGGTCGCCGGGGGCGACTCCCTGCTGTTCCCGGAGGCGGTGCGCCGGATCGTCCCGGGCCCGGCCGTGCCGGCCGCGCCGGCGGAGTCGGCGGCGGCGGAGGCCCGCCGGCTGCTGCACCGGCTCACCCCGCGGGAGCGCGAGGTGCTGCGGCTGATGGCCGACGGGCTGAGCAACGGGGAGATCGCCGAACGGCTGGTGGTCAGCCCGGAGACGGTGAAGACGCACGTCGGGAACGTGCTCGCCAAGATCGGCGCGCGCGACCGCACCCAGGCCGTGGTGCTCGCCTACCGCTCCGGATTCATGGCCGCGGGGTGATCCACCGGCGCCGCGCACGCAGCTTCCACAGCTCACCTACCGGCGGGTAGAGTGCGGCGACCGGCCTGCCTGCCGACCCATCGGTCACGACGGCGGGCCGCGTCCGCACGCCGACAAGAACTGGTGAACCCATGACAGTCCGGACCAAGCCCGCCCTCTGGTGGCGGCTGGCCATCGTGCTCTCGGCCGGCCTGGGGCTGGTCCTCAGCAACAGCTCGCTGGTGTACTTCACCCTCGAGAGCAACGTCATCGTGCTCGGCTACTTCATCGGCGCCGTGTACTGGATGGTCAAGCGCAACACGGTGGACGCGCCCGCCCCGCGGCTGCGCGGCGCCGCCACGCTGTACATCGTGATCACCGGCCTGGTCTCGCACATCCTGCTCCAGCACGGCGAGAACCCGCTGCCCGGCCTGATGTCCGGCCCGGAGCGGCTGCAGCACTGGTCGAGCTTCTTCCTGCACTACGTCACCCCGGTGCTCGTCGTGGGCGACTGGCTCTTCCTCAAGCCGCGCAACGCCTCCCGCTGGAAGGACCTGCCGCTGTGGCTTTCCTTCCCGCTCGGGTACGCCCTGGTCACCGAGGCGCGGGCCATCCTCTTCCCGTCCTTCCCGCTGAAGTACCCGTACTTCTTCCTCGACCCGAACCCGGAGGGCTACGGCTGGGTGGCTGGCCAGATCGCCCAGCTGACGGTCGAGTTCGTCGTCCTGGGCGCCGTGGTGATCGGCCTCGACCGGCTCGGCACCAAGCTGGCCGGCGGGCGCCGCCGGGCCGCCGGGGCAGAGACGGCCGCAGCGGACGCGTCCGCGGCGGAGACGGCCGTCAAGGGCTGACCCGCCGCAGGCCGGCGCCGCACGGCGCCGGCCTCCGAGAACCCGCCGGGGAGGGAAGATCGCAGGGGGTCGGCCCTCCCCGGCGCCTCCGCTTCGTGCGCCCGCACCCACGGTGCGGGCGCACGGGCAT
Source organism: Kitasatospora dryopteridis (assembly GCF_050749075.1). Classification (NCBI taxonomy): domain Bacteria; kingdom Bacillati; phylum Actinomycetota; class Actinomycetes; order Kitasatosporales; family Streptomycetaceae; genus Kitasatospora; species Kitasatospora dryopteridis. The sequence continues at coordinate 1,893,746 of NZ_CP192749.1, forward strand.
TTTCACGGCGGGTGCCACGGACCCGTACGGCCTGCGGCTACAGCGGGTCGACGGTGCGCAGGCCGTCGCCGTCGAGCTCCAGCCAGCGGGTGATGCCGATCGACCGCAGGAACGGCAGGTCGTGGCTGACCACCACCAGCGCGCCCCGGTAGCCGGCCAGCGCCTGGGTGAGCTGGCGGACGCTCGCCAGGTCCAGGTTGTTGGTCGGCTCGTCCAGCAGCAGCAGCTGCGGCGGCGGCTCGGAGAGCAGCAGCGAGGCCAGCGTGGCCCGGAACCGCTCGCCGCCCGACAGCGTGGCGGCGGGCCGGTCGGCCCGCTCGCCGCGGAACAGGAACCGGGCCAGCCGCGCCCGGATCGCGTTGTTCCCCGCCGAGGGGGCGAACTGCCGCACGTTGCCGACCACGCTCAGCTCGTCGTCCAGCAGGTCGAGCCGCTGCGGGAGGTACCTCATCGGCACCGGCGTGCCCACCTCCCCCGCCGCCGGGGCGAGTTCGCCCGCGACGGTGCGCAGCAGGGTGGTCTTGCCGGAGCCGTTGCGGCCGACCAGGGCCACCCGCTCCGGGCCGCGCAGCTCCAGGTCGATCGGCGCTGCGCCGACCGGCCCGTGGGCCGGGCGCACCCGGTCGAGGACGAGCACCGTCCGTCCGGCCGGGACGGCGGTGTGCGGCAGGTCGATCCGGATCTCGGCGTCGTCGCGAACGGCCTCCTCCGCCGCGGTCAGCCGTTCCTTCGCATCGGCGAGCCGCTCGGCGTGCATGCCGCGCACCCGCCCGGAGGTCGCCTCGGCCTTGTTCTTGAACGCCCCGGCGAGGATCTTCGGGTCGTTGCGCTGGGCGGACTTCGCCTTCCCGTACGCGGCGCTGCGCTCCAGCCGGGCGCGGGCCTCGATCAGGTCGCGCTTCTGCCGCTGCACGTCGGCCGCGGCATTGCGCACCAGCCGCTCGGCGGTCTCCTGCTCGGCGGCCAGCGTCCGCTCGTAGTCCGCGAAGTTGCCGCCGTACCAGGTCACCGAGCCGTCCCTGAGGTCGGCGATCTGGTCGACGTGCTGCAGCAGTTCGCGGTCGTGACTGACGATCACCATGACACCGCGCCAGGCGGCCACCGCCTCGTACAGCCGCGCGCGGGCGGACCGGTCGAGGTTGTTGGTGGGCTCGTCCAGCAGCAGGACGTCCGGGCGGCGCAGCAGCAGGGCCGCGAGGTGCAGCAGCACGCCCTCGCCGCCGGAGAGTTCGCCGGTGGTGCGGCCCAGGTCGAGCCGGCCGAGGCCGAGCCGGTCCAGGGTCTCCCGGGCGCGCTCCTCGACGTCCCAGTCGTCGCCGACGGCGGTGAAGTGCCGCTCGTCGGTGTCGCCGGACTCGATGGCGTGCAGGGCCTCGCGGGCCGCCCGGATGCCGAGCGCCTCGTCGACCCGCTCGTCCTGCCGCAGGGTGAGGCCCTGCGGCAGGTAGCCGAGCTCGCCGCCGACCCGGACGGTGCCCGAGGTCGGCGTCAGCTCCCCGGCGATCAGCCGGAGCAGCGTCGACTTGCCGGCCCCGTTGAGGCCGATCAGACCGGTGCGGCCGGGCCCCACCGCGAGGTGGAAGCCGTCGAGGACGGGGACGCCGTCCGGCCACTCGAAGGACAGGTCGGTGCACAGGACGGAAGTGGTGGGTTGCGCCATGGATGGCCTCCTGCGGTTGCTTTTGGTGTGGGAGGGAGCAACACGGGAGACACCGCGGGAGCGGTAGGACGGCACAGGGCGGGCACGGGCACCGTGGAAGGTCCGGCTCTCGTCCGAGGTCGCACGCTCACGCACGCTCCACCGCCGACGGATGGTCGGGCGGGAGCATCGAGCGGTGTCTCGTGACCTCAGAAGAGCAAGGGCCTTCTCCAGACGTACGGGCTTGTCGTGCGAACGCCCACCACCGTACGGACCGCCCCGCGGAGCGGCAACGGATTATTCGGGGAGTCCACGACAGGGGCGCGAGCCGACCGCCCCTGGGTGTCGGTCCAGAACCGTTCGGTGTGCCGAAGGCGTCTCCAGGAGTGCGGGCAGGCCGGTCGATGGTGTCTGCCCCGGTCCCGGACGGGGGACGTCATGATTCGATTCGGCAAGCGCACCCTGGCCCTCGGCTCCGCAGCCGCCCTCCTCGCCGCCGGCGGGGCGGTGGCCGCCGCGGAGAGCGTCCAGGCCGCATCCACGACCCCCACCTGCCAGGCGGGCGACCTGTATCTGGCCGTCGGCAGCCCGCAGGGGGCCGCGGGTTCCTTCCTGTACCCGGTGGTGTTCACCAACACCGCCACCCACTCCTGTGCGCTGCGCGGCTACCCCGGGGTCAGCGTGCTCACGGTCGGCCACGCCATGATCGGCGCACCGGCCGCCCGCAACGGGGTCCCGGTGAGCACGGTGGTGCTCGCCCCCGCCGGGACCGCGACGGCGACGATCCGCACCAACGATCCGGGTGTGGTGCCGTCCTGCCGGACGACCTCGACCTACCTCGGGGTGTATCCGCCGGCGAGCACTCAGCAGAAGCTCGTCCCGTTCCACCTGCGGGTGTGCGGGGTGTTCGAGGTCAGCCCGGTGCAGAGCGCCTGACCTCGGTGCCGAACGGGCCCGCGGCCCGTTCGGCCTAGAATCGGCGCATCATGAGCGCCACTCTCGTAGTCAAGGACCTTGCCGCCGGCCACGGCGAGCGCACCCTCTTCTCCGGCCTGGACCTGGTGGTCGCGCCCGGTGACGTGATCGGCCTGGTCGGCGTGAACGGCGCCGGCAAGTCGACGCTGCTGCGGCTGCTGGCCGGCCTGGACACGCCGGAGGGCGGTGCGCTGCGGCTGAGCCCGCCGACCGCGAACGTCGGCCACCTGCCGCAGGAGCCGGAGCGCCGCGAGGGCGAGTCGGTGCGGGACTTCCTGGCCCGCCGGACGGGCGTGGCCGCGGCGCAGGCGGCACTGGACGAGGCGACCGAGGGCCTGGTGGAGGGCCGTCCCGGTGCGGACGACGCGTACGCGGCGAGCCTGGACCGCTGGCTGGACCTGGGCGGCGCCGACCTGGAGGAGCGGGCCGAGGAGGTCGCCGACCAGCTCGGGCTGAAGGTGTCGCTGGACCTGCCGATGACCGCGCTGTCCGGCGGCCAGGCGGCGCGGGCGGGCCTCGCCTCGCTGCTGCTGTCGCGCTACGACGTGTTCCTGCTGGACGAGCCGACCAACGACCTGGACCTGGACGGCCTGGAGCGGCTGGAGTCCTTCGTGAAGGGCCTGCGCGCGGGCACGGTGCTGATCAGCCACGACCGCGAGTTCCTGGCCCGTACGGTGACCCGGGTGCTGGAGCTGGACCTGCACCAGCAGCAGGTCAACCTGTACGGCGGCGGCTACGAGGCGTACCTGGAGGAGCGGGCGGTGGCCCGCCGGCACGCCCGCGAGCAGTACGAGGACTTCGCGGACACCAAGGCCTCGCTGGAGGCCCGCGCGCAGATGCAGCGCAACTGGATGGAGCACGGCGTCCGCAACGCCCGCCGCAAGGGCGGGGACAACGACAAGAAGGCGCGGGCGACCCGCGCCGAGTCGACGGAGAAGCAGGCCTCGAAGGCCCGGCAGACGCAGCGCATGATCGAGCGGCTGGACGTGGTGGAGGAGCCGCGCAAGGAGTGGGAGCTGCGGATGGAGATCGCCACCGCGCCGCGCTCCGGCGCCGTGGTGGCCACCCTCCGCGGTGCGACGGCGCAGCGCGGGGACTTCTCCTTCGGGCCGGTCGACCTGCAGATCGACTGGGCGGACCGGGTCGCGATCACCGGGGCGAACGGCGCGGGCAAGTCCACGCTGCTGGCCGCCCTGCTGGGCCGGCTCGAACTGGACGGCGGCAGTGCCTCGCTGGGCTCCGGCGTGGTGGTCGGCGAGGTGGACCAGGCGCGCGGGCTGTTCCTCGGCGAGGAGCCGTTGTCGGCGGCGTTCGCCGCGGCGGTGCCGGAGTTCAGCGACGAGGAGGTGCGCACGCTGCTCGCCAAGTTCGGGCTGAAGGCGGTGCACGTGCTGCGTCCGGCGGGCACGCTGTCGCCCGGTGAGCGGACGAGGGCGGCGCTGGCGCTGCTGCAGGCCCGCGGGGTGAACCTGCTGGTGCTGGACGAGCCGACCAACCACCTGGACCTGCCGGCGATCGAGCAGTTGGAGTCGGCGCTGGCCTCGTACACGGGGACGCTGCTGCTGGTGACGCACGACCGGCGGATGCTGGAGGCGGTCACGGTGAACCGGCGGCTGGTGGTCGAGGGCGGCCGGGTCCGCGAGCTCTGACAACGGTCGCAGGAGGTCTGTGCCACCGGCCCGCCGTGTGCTGTGTCGGATCTGCGACGCAAGGGGCTGGAAAAAGTCCTGGTGCGGCTGTGACGGTCAGGGCGGGCGCCGGTCCCGGAGAGGGGCGGGCGCCCGCCCCGGCGCGCCGGGAAAGGCGTTGAAGGCGCCGCTGGCCTGCACCGATAATCCTTGTCATGAACCACACTGCCGACGTTCCTGACACCGGCCCGCGCCCGGTGTCCGACGCCCGCCCGCCGGAGCTGCTTCCACTGCCGCTCGGCGCCTCGCTCCGGCGCCGCCGGGTGGCGGACGCGGCCGCGCTCAACGAGGCCGTCCGCACCAACCTGGACCACCTGCGCCCGTGGATGCCGTGGGCGAAGGCCGCGCCGAGCATGGAGCACAGCATCGAGATGTCCCGGGCCGGCGAGGAGGTCTGGGACGCCGGCACCGACTTCATGTACGTGCTCGCGCCGGACGCCGAACCGGGCGAGGTGATCGGCGCGTTCGGCCTGCACGGGCGGATCGGGCCGGGCGCCCTGGAGATCGGCTACTGGGTCTCCGAGCGGCACGTCGGCCGTGGCCTGGCCACGGCGGGCGCGCGGGCGCTCACCGAGGCCGCGCTGGCCCTGCCGGGGGTCGGGCGGGTGGAGATCCACTGCGACGAGGCCAACACGGCGAGCGCGGCCGTCCCGCGGAAGCTCGGCTACCGGCTGGACCGGATCGACGAGTCGCTGATCACCGCACCCTCCGAGACCGGCCGCAAGCTGATCTGGGTGATGGACAAGACAGCCTGAAGGAACCTGAGTGGTCAGATCAGGGGCGCGGGGAACTGCGCAATTCGGATGCGGGAGTCATGACTGCACGGGCCAAGCCGTGATCTGTACGACGGCCCGCATCCGAATCGCGCAGTTCCGCCCCCAGCCTTCGGCTGGAAGGTGCCCCAGCGCCCCTGAAGACAGCGCCCCTGTCGCGGTTCAGTAGCGGTCGCCGACCGGGGCCGGCAGGGCGTCCAGTTCGGCGAGGTCCTCGGCGGAGAGCCGGACGTCGGCCGAGGCGGCGTTGTCCGCCAGGTACTTCGGCGTCTTGGTGCCCGGGATCGGGATCACCAGCCGGCCCTGTGCCAGCACCCAGGCGAGCGCCACCTGGGCGGTCGTGGCGCCCGTCCGCTCCGCGATCTCCTTGACCTTCGCCACCAGCGCCAGGTTGGCCTCCAGCGCCTCGGCCTGGAAGCGCGGCAGGGTGGCCCGCCAGTCGTCGGCCGGCAGGTCGCCGGTCGAGGAGAACCGGCCGGCCAGGAAGCCGCGGCCGAGCGGGGAGAACGGCAGGAAGGCGATGCCGTTGGCCTCGGTGAAGGGCAGCACCTCGGCGAGGGCGTCCCGCGTCCACAGCGAGAGTTCGGACTGCACGGAGGCCACCGGGTGGACGGCCTGCGCCCGCTCGATCTGCTCCACCGTCACCTCGGACAGGCCGATCTGCCGCGCCTTGCCGGCCTGCACGGCCTCGGCGAGGGCGCCCCAGGTCTCCTCGATCGGCACCTTCGGGTCGACCCGGTGCAGCTGGTAGAGGTCGACGTGGTCGGTGCCGAGGCGGCGGAGGCTGTCGTCGATCGCCTTCCGCACGTGCTCGGGGCGCCCGTCGTTGCCGACCCGCTCGCCGCCCGTTCCGGGCACCAGGCCGACCTTGGTGGCGAGCACCGCCCGCTCGCGGTACGGCCCGGCCAGTGCCTTGCCGACCAGTTCCTCGTTGTCGTACGGGCCGTAGATGTCGGCGGTGTCGATCAGGGTGACCCCGAGGTCGAGCGCCGTGCGGATCACCTCGACCGAGGTGGTGTCGTCCCGCCCGTTGGGGTCGTAGGCCCAGGTCATCCCCATGCAGCCGAGTCCGACCACTCCGACCTCGGGGCCCTCGGTGCCGAGCTTGGTGGTGCGCATTGCTCCTCCTTCGGTGGTGATCCGGTCGCAGGGCAAGCCTGCCGGTTGGAGTGCACTCGAGGTCAAGTCGGAATCCGACGACCCGTCAGCCAGCGGAGGGGCGGAGCCGGGGACGGCGGACCTTAACGGCGCCGTAAGCCTCGCCCATGTGCGCCCAGGAGGGTTGACGCACCCAATGGTCTAGGCCATTTTGTGGTGAGCGGCGCCGCACACCGCCCCCTCGGCCCGCCCGCGCACCCCCACGACCCGCGCGGGCACCCGGCCACGTCCCCGAAAGGCACTCCCCATGCCACGCGCGCTCCACCGCCATGCCGCCCGCCGCAAGGGCCGCATCGCCGCGGCCGTCTGCGCGGCCGCCCTCGCCGCGGGCGGCCTCTCCGTCCTCGCGTCCGGCGCCGACGCGGCCGCCGCCAACCTGCTCGCCAACCCCGGCCTGGAGAGCGGTTCGCTCGGCCCCTGGACCTGCTCCGCCGGCACCGGCTCCGTGGTCAACACCGGTGCACACGGCGGCTCGTACGCGCTGCGCGGCGCCGCCTCCGCCAGCGACACCGCGCAGTGCACGCAGACCGTCGCCGTCCAGCCGAACACCACCTACAGCCTCTCCGCCTGGGTGCAGGGCCAGTACGTCTACCTCGGCGCCACCGGAAACGGCGTCACCGACCCGGCCACCTGGACGCCCGGCGGCAGCAGCTGGCAGCAGCTGAGCACCGGCTTCAAGACCGGCCCCGCCACCACCAGCGTCACCGTCTACCTGCACGGCTGGTACGGCCAGGGCGCCTACCTCGCCGACGACCTGGTCCTCTCCGGCCCCGGCGGCACCCCGACCACCACGCCGACGGCGACGCCCACCACCACCCCGACCGCGACCGCCACGGCGACCCCGACCGCGACCTCCAGCCCGTCCCCCACCTCCACCGGCCCCGCGGTGGCCGTCCCGGTCGCCCCGTACGTCGACATGGGTGCCTGGCCGACCCCCTCGCTGACCGCGATGGCGAGCGCCGGGAACCTCAAGTCCTTCACCCTCGCCTTCGTGACCTCGACCGGCTGCAAGGCCAGCTGGTTCAACGCCTACGACCCGCGCACCGGCTGGGGCAAGGACCAGATCGACGCGATCCGGGCGGCCGGCGGGGACGTCAAGGTGTCCTTCGGCGGCGCCTCCGGCACCGAACTCGCCCAGGCCTGCTCGACCGTGGACTCGCTCTTCGCCGAGTACGACGCCGTGGTGAAGGCCTACGGCCTGAAGTACGTCGACTTCGACATCGAGGGCGCGGCCGTGCCCGACACCGCCGCCAACGCCCGCCGCGGCGCCGCCCTCGCCAAGCTGCAGCAGGCCCACCCCGGCCTGAAGGTCTCCTTCACCCTGCCCGTGCTGCCCGAGGGCCTCACCGCCGAGGGCGTCTCCGTCGTCCGCGCAGCCCGGGACGCCGGCGTGGCCGTCGACCTGGTCAACGTGATGGCCATGGACTACAACCGGCCCGCCACCGACTACGGCACCGACGCCGTGCAGGCCGCCCAGTCCACCCGCGACCAGCTCGCGACCCTCTACCCGGCCAAGAGCGACGCCCAGCTGTGGGCGATGACCGGCGTCACCCCGATGCTCGGCGAGAACGACGACCACGGCATCTACAACCAGGACGACGCACGGCAGTTGGTCGCCTTCGCCCAGCAGCACCACCTGGGCATGCTGTCCTTCTGGGAGATGGGACGCGACGCCAACGCCTGCACCGGCGCCCTCTACAAGTGCACCAACATCCCGCAGAGCCCGTACGAGTTCTCGAAGATCTTCGCGCAGTACCGGGGCTGACACCGCACCGCCCCACCCGTACCGGCGACCCCCGGCGGAGCCCCAACCGGCCCGCCGGGGGTCGCCCCCATTCCACCCGTCGAACACCTGACCGACCCTCACACACCTGGGGCATCATGGGCGTCGGCCGCCCGCCACCGCACCCCGACCCCCGGGAGACCCGCACATGCCCTTCGACCGCGCCCTGCCGCGCCGCGCCTGGCACCACCTCGAGCCGCTGCACGCCGTGCTCTACTACGCCCCCGAGGCGTTCGCCGAGGCCGCGGCGCTCGGCTACGACACCACCACCCGCTGGCCCGGCTACTTCGCCTGGCGGACGGCGCCGTTCGGCGCCGCGAGCGCCGAACTCGCCACCGCGGTCTGCTACAGCTTCAGCCCGGCCGCCGTCGCCCGGCACGTCCCCGCCGCCTGGTCGGTCGCCGCCCCCGAGGACGTCCTCGCGGCCCGGCTGCGCGCCGTGGACGCCTTCTACCGCGGCCTGCTCGACGGCGCCGGCCTCCCCGGTCTGGACGAGGCCGCCGAACTCGCCCGTGCCGCCGCCGAGTCCGCCCCGGTCGCCGGGCGCCCGCTGGCCGCCGCCAACGCCGCCCTCCCCTGGCCCGACGAGCCGCACCTGGTCATCTGGCAGGCCGCCACCGTGCTCCGCGAGCACCGCGGCGACGGACACCTCACCGCCCTCCAGGCCGCCGGCCTCGACCCCTGCGAGTCGCTGGTGTCGCTCGCCGCCACCGGGGCCGTCGCCGTGCCCGACTTCGCCGGCCGCGGCTGGACCGGCGAGGAGTGGGCCGCCGCCACCGAACGGCTGGCCGCCCGCGGCTGGGTGGACGTCGAGGGCCGCGCCACCGACCTCGGACGGGCCGGCCGCAACGAGGTGGAGCGGCTCACCGACCGGCTCGCGGCCGCGCCCTGGGAGGCCCTCGGTGCCGACCGCACCGAGCGCCTGCTCGACCTGCTCGGCCCGCTCTTCCTCACCGTCGTCCGGGCCGGCCTCTTCCCGCCCGGCGGCACCCTCGGGATCATGACCGTCCCGGCACCCACCTGGTGACGGCCCGGCACGGCGGCGCCGGCCGGTCCTAGACCGACCGGCACATGGGGGTGGGAGAAGGAGCGCCCGCCGCGCCAGCGGCTGATGTCGGCGTAGGGCCGAGTCCGGGCGGTGCCGACGAGGGAGTGGCAGCGGAGCTGCGGCGCCCGAGGAGAAGCCGTTCGGGCGAGAGCCATGGCGCCGCGACGCCGCCCCCCATGTGCCGGTCGGTCTTAATCGATTCCGGCCTGACGGTGGCGGTCGCTAGGCTCCCAGCACCGCCGGGGCGGCCGGCTGCCCGGCGACCCGGGCGGTGCACTGCGAGCCCCGCGACCGCCGCCGGGCCGCCGACCGAGCCCGAACGGAGGGGCCATGCTGCTGCGCACCGAGCTTTCCGAGGACGAACTGGCCGCCTACGAGCACACCGTGGCCCGCCTGCGGAGGCTCCCCGCCGACCACCCCGTCCGGGTCAGGGCGGAGAAGACCGCCGACGCGTTCATCCGCGAAGGCCGCCGCCGGCGCCGGCAGCAGGTTCAGGACCTCGCCCGGGTCGCCGACACCGCCCTCGTGCACGCCACCGCCACCGGCGCGGTCGACCGCCGCGAGGACGCCCCGCTGGCCGCACCGGACACCCCCGGGCCGATCGGCACCCTCATACGCTCCCACCACTGCTATGTCTGCAAGTCGACATACCGTCAGATGGATGCGTTCTACCACCGGCTCTGCCCCCGCTGCGCAGCCCTCAACACGGCCCGCCGCACCCTCGGCACCGACCTGCGCGGCCGCCGTGCCCTGCTCACCGGCGGCCGGGTCAAGATCGGCTTCCAGCTCGCCCTGATGATGCTCCGCGACGGCGCCGACCTCACCGTCACCAGCCGGTTCCCCGGCGACACCCTGCGCCGCTTCCGCGCCGCCGCCGACAGCGACACCTGGTGGGACCGGCTCCGCGTGGTCGGCATCGACCTCCGCGACCCGCGCCAGGTCCTCGGCCTCTGCGAGCAACTGCACGCCGAGGGCAAGCCGCTGGACATCCTGGTCAACAACGCCGCCCAGACCATCCGCCGGCCCCCGGAGGCGTACGCCCTGCTCACCGCCGGCGAGCAGGGCGAACTGCCCGCCGGTGCCCGGGTGCTGCACGCCCCCGGCTTCCGCCCGATGCCCGCGCTCGCCCCGGCCTGGCCCACCGCCGAGCTCGAGTCCGCCGAGCCCGCCGCCGCGGCCCCGGCCCTCCCGGCCGCGCTGCGGCCGGAGGCCGACGAGGCAGGCCTGCTGCCCGACACCGCCGAGCACAACTCCTGGTCGGCCCGGCTCGGCACGCTGGACGCGGCCGAGGTCCTGGAGGTCCAGCTGGTCAACGCGGTCGCCCCGGCACTGCTCTGCGACCGGCTGCTGCCGCTGCTGCTCGCCTCGCCGCACCCGAACCGGTACATCGTCAACGTGACCGCCGTGGAGGGCCGGTTCGCCGTCCGCAACAAGACCCCGGACCACCCGCACACCAACATGGCGAAGGCCGCCCTCAACATGCTCACCCGGACCAGCGCCTCCGAACTGGCCAAGCACGGCGTCCACCTGTGCGCCGTCGACACCGGCTGGATCACCGACGAGACCCCGGCGCCGGTCAAGGCCCGCAAGTCCGCCGCGGGCTTCCGCACCCCGCTGGACATCGTCGACGGCGCGGCCCGGATCTACGACCCCATCGTCCGCGGCGAGGCCGGCTCCCCGGTCTCCGGCGTCTTCCTCAAGGACTACCAGGAGGCCGCCTGGTAAGCGGTCCGCAACGGCGGAACGGGGAGCGGCCGCGCACCGGGCCGCTCCCCGTTCGGCTGCCGGGTGTGCCCGGCCGTCACCCGGCCCGGGTCCCGGAGGACTCCGGGGCCCCGGCGGCGGCCGGCTCGTCCGCGGTCAGGCGCTTGCCGAGCAGGACGAACAGCAGGATGAGCCCCACCGTGAGCACGACGTGGCCCAGCCCGGCGAACCAGGCGACGGCTTCGGGCACGGTGCGGCCGAGCACGGTCCCGGTGCCGCGGAAGACCATCGCCAGCACGGTGATCGCGAGCCCCGCGTTGTAGAACCAGAAGAAGGCGGTGAACTGCTTCGTCCCGGAGAGCCCGAACTGCTTGTCGAGGGCGAGGACGATGAGGAAGCCCAGCATGCCGAGGGCCAGCAGGTGGGTGTGCACCACCGAGAGCTGCGTCTCGCCCTCGAAGTGGTGGTACTTGGTCAGTTCCCGGTAGTACAGACCGGACACCACGCCCAGGATCATGTAGGTGTGGGCCGCGTAGTAGGACTTGCGCATGGTCGTTCGTTCCCCCGTCGCTCGTGGAGTCGTACCGGTGCGGACTGTCGGACGCGCGAGGACACCCTAGGACGCGGACGGGCGGTCCGAGGAGGTTCCGGACACGCGGATGTCGTGAGGGGTCACGTCCCGGACTGACCCGTATGGCCGACGCGACCGTGAACGTGCACGGGTGCGGCTGCGGGCGGACTAGTATCGATCAATGACGGACACCACGGACAGAGCAGGGGAACTCGCGGCCCTGGCGGCCCGGTTCCCGCACCTGCACGCCCCGCAGCGCTGGGGCTGGGGCGGTATCGACGCGCAGTTCTCGGCGGAGCTCCCGCCGGACGAGCTGATCACGAACATCCATGTCGTCGGCTTCACCGAAGGCGGGGTGGTCCTCTGCAAGGACGCCCGCGGGCACTGGTTCCTGCCGGGCGGCACCCGGGAGGCCGCCGAGTCGGTGGAGTCGTGCCTGGAGCGGGAGTTGCGGGAGGAGGCGGGGGCGAGACTGCTCTCACCGCCGGTCTGGATCGGCGCCCACCATGCCGTCACCGACGCCCCGGAGCCGTACCGGCCGTGGCAGCCGCACCCGGAGAAGGCCTGGCTGTGGGGCTGGGCCGAGGTGGTGGTCGACTCACTGCCGACCAACCCGGACGACGGCGAGCAGGTGGTCGAGGTACGGGCGATGCCGGCCGAGGAGGCCCAGCGCCTGCTCGTCCGCGGCCGCGACGCCTGGTGGGGCGAACTGGTCGCCCTCGCCGTGGAGTCCCGCGCGGCGCACCGCTGACCGGCGGGACGCCGCGTGCCGCCCCTGCGTTCAGGACGGGTCGAGCGGGACCGATTGCTCCGTGACGGGGACGAGGCACCGCTGGGCGCTGCAGGCCCCGTAGCTGATCACGGCGCCGGCCTGTCCCGTCCCGGTGCTGCGGACCGGCACGGTGAGGGTCACCGGGCCGTCCGGGTAGACCGGCAGGGCAACGCCGAGGCCGGACGGGCTGACGGTCCGCAGCGGCCGGTCTGCCTTCGGCGTGCCGGCCGCCGCGAGCGACCCCCGGAGTCCGAGCCTGGTCGGAATGCCGAGGCCGGACACTCCGCCCTCGGGCAGGTCGACGCTGTAGAGGTGGAAGCCCGGTTCCTGCGGGGTGAAGGTGGCCCGCAGGAGCCGGGGCGATGCGTCGGCGGCGTCCAGTCGGAGTTCGACCGTGACGCCACCGCCGATGTAGCGGCCCGACGGCGCGGGCTCCGGCCGGCTCGGGGCGGCGCAGCCGAGCGGCAGGAGGAGCGCCGCGCCGAGGAGCGCGGCGTGCCGGGGACGGAGCGTCACTTCGCGGACCACTGCTTGAGGAAGGCGGCCACGGTGCCGGCGCTCATCGAACGTGCGTCGGCGAAGGAGCCGTCGTTGGTGGCGGTGCGGACGGTGCCGTCCGGGGCGAGCACGGCCAGGGCCGGGATGCCGCTCGTCTTCAGGTCGACGTAGCGGGCGGCGAGGTCGAGGTTGTGGTCGAAGCGGCCGACGTCGATGGCGACCACCCGGTAGTCGGTGTGGAGCAGCGGCGCGACCTGCTCGGCGTGGAAGAGCCGGTCGAGGACGTGGCAGTCCGGGCACCAGTCGGCGCCGAAGTCGAGCAGCACCTGGCGGTGGTCGGTCGCGGAGAGCGCGAGGGCCGCCTTGATGTCGGCGGCGGCGTCGCGGCTCTCGTCGTAGCCGTCGGGGATCTCCGCGTCGGCCGTGGCCGCGGCGGTGGGGGTGGCGGAGGAGGCGGCCGCGGCCGGTGCGGCCGTGACGGCGGCGGTGGCGGACGGTTCGGCCTTCGGTGCGCAGCCGGTGGTGACGGCGGCTGCGACGGCAAGAGCAGTGAGCAGGGCGCGAGGGCGGCCCATGGATTTCCTCCCCGACGATCATGGACAACCCGAGGAGGATAGCGGGGCCGCAGCACCCGGGGGCGTGTGGGGTGGGTACCCCACACGCCCCTGTGGCACCAGGCCTAGCGGGTCAGGCCGGCCCGGCGGAGGGCGTCGGCCATGGCGGAGTTGACCACCGGTGCCTGCTCGCGGCCGCCGCCGCGGCGGTCCTGGCGGGGCGGGCGCGAGCCGCGGTCGCCGCCGCGCCGGTCGCCGCGGTCGCCGCGGTCCGCCCGGTCGCCGCCGGAGCGGGGTGCGGTGTCGTCGTCGAGGCGGAGCGTCAGGCCGATGCGCTTGCGGGGCACGTCCACCGAGGTGACCTTGACCCGGACGATGTCGCCGGGCTTGACCACCTCGCGCGGGTCCTTGACGAAGTTCTTGGACAGCGCGGAGACGTGCACGAGGCCGTCCTGGTGGACGCCGATGTCGACGAAGGCGCCGAACGCGGCGACGTTGGTGACGACGCCCTCGAGCACCATGCCGACCTCGAGGTCGCCGATCTTGTCGACGCCCTCCTTGAAGGTGGCGGTCCGGAAGGCCGGGCGCGGGTCGCGGCCGGGCTTGTCGAGCTCGCCGAGGATGTCGCTGACGGTCGGCACGCCGAAGGTGTCGTCGGCGAAGTCGGCCGGGCGCAGCGCGCGCAGCGCGGAGCTGTTGCCGATCAGGGCGGGCAGGTCGCCGCCGGTCGCGGCGAGGATGCGGCGGACAACCGGGTACGCCTCGGGGTGGACGGCGGAGGCGTCCAGCGGGTCGTCGCCGCCGGGGATGCGCAGGAAGCCCGCGCACTGCTCGAAGGCCTTCGGGCCGAGCCGGGCGACGTCCTTGAGCGCCCGGCGGGTGCGGAAGGGGCCGTTGGCGTCGCGGTGGGCGACGATGTTGTCGGCGAGGGTGCCGGTGATGCCGGAGACCCGGGTGAGCAGCGGCGCGGAGGCGGTGTTCACGTCGACGCCGACGGCGTTGACGCAGTCCTCGACGACGGCGTCCAGCGAGCGGGAGAGCTTCACCTCACTGAGGTCGTGCTGGTACTGGCCGACGCCGATCGACTTGGGGTCGATCTTGACCAGTTCGGCGAGCGGGTCCTGGAGGCGGCGGGCGATGGAGACCGCGCCGCGGATGGAGACGTCCAGGCCGGGCAGTTCCTGGGAGGCGAAGGCGGAGGCCGAGTACACGGAGGCGCCGGCCTCGGAGACCATGACCTTGGTGAGGCCGAGGCCGGGGTTGCGCCCGATCAGGTCCTCGGCGAGCTTGTCGGTCTCGCGGGAGGCGGTGCCGTTGCCGATCGCGACGAGGTCGACGGCGTGCTTCTTCGCGAGGGCGGCGAGGGTGGCGAGCGCGGCGTCCCACTTGTTGGCGGGCTGGTGGGGGTAGATCGTGTCGTGGGCGACGACCTTGCCGGTGGCGTCGACGACGGCGACCTTGACGCCGGTGCGGAAGCCCGGGTCGAGGCCCATGGTGGCGCGGGTGCCGGCCGGGGCGGCGAGCAGCAGGTCGCGCAGGTTGGCGGCGAAGACGCGGACGGCCTCGTCCTCGGCCTCCTGGCGCAGCCGGGTCCGCAGGTCGATGCCGAGCCGGACGAGGATGCGGGTGCGCCAGGCCCAGCGGACGGTGTCGGTGAGCCACTTGTCGGCGGGGCGGCCGCGGTCGGCGATGCCGAAGCGGGCGGCGATCCGCTGCTCGTAGTCGGTCTCGCCGGGGAGGTCGGTCCCCTCGGAGCCGTCCAGCGGGGAGAGCTCGAGGTCGAGGATCTCCTCCTTCTCGCCGCGGAGCATGGCGAGAATGCGGTGCGAGGGGAGCTTGGTGTAGGGCTCGGCGAAGTCGAAGTAGTCGGAGAACTTGGCGCCGTCCTGCTCCTTGCCCTCGCGGACGGTGGCGACCAGGCGGCCCCTGGTCCACATCCGCTCGCGGAGCGAGCCGACCAGGTCGGCGTCCTCGCCGAAGCGCTCGACGAGGATGGCGCGGGCGCCCTCGAGGGCGGCGGCGGTGTCGGCGACGGCCTCGTTCAGGTAGCCGGCGGCGAGGGCGGCCGGGTCCTGGGCGGGGTCGGCGAGCAGGGTCTCGGCGAGCGGCTCCAGGCCGGCCTCGCGGGCGATCTGCGCCTTGGTGCGCCGCTTGGGCTTGAAGGGGAGGTAGATGTCCTCCAGGCGCGCCTTGGAGTCGGCGGCCAGGATGCGGGCGCGCAGTTCGTCGTCCAGCTTGCCCTGCGCCTCGACGGACTCCAGGACGGCGGTGCGGCGCTCCTCGAGCTCGCGCAGGTAGCGCAGGCGCTCTTCGAGGGTGCGCAGCTGGGCGTCGTCGAGTGCGCCGGTGGCCTCCTTGCGGTAGCGGGCGATGAAGGGCACGGTCGAGCCGCCGTCGAGCAGGTCGACGGCCGCCTTCACCTGCCCCTCGCGGACGCCCAGCTCTTCGGCGATCTTGCGTTCGACCGGCATGGTCACGGAGCCTGCCACCTTCTCCCGGGGTTCCTCCTGGTACGCCCTGCATTCTGGCAGGTGCGGCGCGCCGGATCGGGTCGGGCCGTGTCCTGCGGGCGGCGTGGCGCGTTGTGCTGACGGTCGGTGACACACGGTTGCACCGTGATCACCCGGCCCGATTTGTCTGGTATGAGATAGATCACAGGCACGCGCAGCTCCATGGAGGCGAAGGTGGCTCAGGGTCCGACACCGGTCACCCAGTGGGGGATGCCCCTGGACGGGCCGTTCCGCTGGACGCGACCCGCCACCTGGCCCCGTGAGGCCCTCGCCCTGGCCGGCTACTGGATCGCCTCGCGGCTGGTCATGATCGCCATGCTGCGCTCCGGCAAGGCCGAGCAGGCCGTCGAGGTGCACCGCACCTACTTCCACTGGTACGAGGTGCTGCGCGAGGGCCACTTCCCGGTGGGCGACGTGACCTGGCAGTACCCGCCGGGTGCGGCGCTGACCATGCTGGCGCCGGGCCTGGTGCCCTACCTCACCTACCTGCAGGCGTTCGTGCTGCTGATGCTGCTCACGGACGCCGTCACCCAGGCCGCGCTGGTGCGGGTGTCGCTGCGCCGCAACGGCGGGGTGCACCGGGGCCGCTCGACCGCCGGGGCGTGGATGTGGGCGCTGTCGCTGCCGCTGATGCTGGGCCTGCCGTACGGCCGGTACGACCTTCCGGTGACGGCGCTGGCGATGGCCGCGCTGCTGCTGATGCCGAGCCGGCCGCGGGCCGGCGGGGCGCTGGCCGGGATCGGCGCGATGGTCAAGGTGTGGCCGGCCCTGGTGGTGCTCGGCGCGCCCCGCGGCAGGGGCACCCGGCAGGCCTGGACGGCGATGTGCCTGTCGGCGGCGGCGCTGCTGCTGGTGCTGGCGACGCTGTTCGACGGTGCGCTGGACTTCCTGACCGCGCAGCGCGGCCGCGGCGTGGAGATCGAGTCGCTGGGCGGCAGCGTGCTGCACGTCGCCAGGGAGCTGGGCTGGCCGGGCGAGGTCGACATGCACTACGGCTCGCTGGAGTTCCTCGGCCCGCACGTGGACCTGGTGGCGAAGGTGTCGCTGGTGCTGACCGCCCTCGCCTTCGGCTGGCTGCTGCTGTGGCGGTTCCGCGCCCGCCGGTGGAACCCCGCGCTGCCGTACGACGCGGCGCTGACCGCGGTGCTGCTGTTCACCGTGACCAGCCGGGTGATCAGCCCGCAGTACCTGATCTGGCTGATCGGCCTGGCGGCGGTCTGCCTGACGGTGCGCGGCTCCTCGCAGCGCCCGGTGGCGGTGGTCATCCTGCTGGCGGTGGGCGTCACCACGGTCGACTACCCGCTGTTCTTCGACGCGATGATCAAGGGCGGCTGGCAGCCCACGCTGGTGATCGTGGCCCGCAACGGGCTGCTGCTGACCGCCTCGCTCTGGTCGGCGGCCCGGCTGTGGCGGGTCTCGGTCTCCCCCGTGGCGGCGCTGCAGGAGGCACCGCGGGTGAACCGCGGCCCGATCCGGGTGGCCTGAGCAGCAGGCCGGCGGCCGTCCGGCGGCCCGAAACCCGATGGTCCGCCACCGGGCGCCGGACTACCGTTCGCCCCATGAACCGATCCGACTACGTGTCAGCTCTCCGCGAGGGCGCCGCCCGCCTCGCAAAGGCCGCCGACGGCCGCCTCGACCTGCCCGTCCCCGGCTGCCCGGACTGGACGGTGCGGGACCTCGTCCGGCACACCGGCGAGGTCTACCTCTTCTGGCGCCTGATCGCCTCCGGCGAGCTCGCCGGCCCCGACGGCTACGAGGACCCGGCCCCGGTCGGCGACGAGCAGCTGATCCCCTGGTTCGGCACGCAGTGCGAGGAGCTGGCCGCCGTGCTGGCGGAGCTCGACCCGGACGAGCCGCGCTGGTCCTGGTCCGCCCGCAAGGACGCCGGGTTCGTCCAGCGCCGGATGGCCCAGGAGACGGCCGTGCACTGCTGGGACGCCCAGTCCGCGGCCGGTCTCGCCGAGCCGGTCCCCCGCGCGGTGGCCGTCGACGGCATCGACGAGTTCCTGGCGCTCTTCCACGACGAGGCCGTCCCGCCGGCGGACTTCCCGGAGGGCGGGGTGCACCTGCACGCCACCGACGGTGAGGGCGAGTGGTCGGTGCGGGTCGCCGACGGCGCGTGGACGGTCGCCCGCGAGCACGCCAAGGGTGCGGTGGCCGTCCGCGGCGAGGCCTCCGACCTGCTGCTGTGGCTCTGGGGCCGGGTCGGCGACGACCGGCTGGAGGTCTTCGGGGACGCCTCGCTGCTGGAGGCCTTCCTCCGCTCCTTCGACCGGGACTGACGGGCCGTCCGGGGCATCAGCGGCGGGGCACCGACGGAGGGGGCGTCACCAGACCGGGCGCAGCCTCCCACTGGGGGTCAGCTCCGCCAGGTCGGCGGTGAGCCGCCCGATGCGCTGCTCCCCGAGGGCCTCCTGCCAAGGGCGGACGGCGTCGGCGGCGGCCTCGTCGGCGGCCCGGGTGCAGGCCCACCCCCGCGCGGTCAGGATCACCAGGCGGGCGCGGGCGTCACCGGGGTGCGGGTGGCGCTCCACGTATCCCTTGCGGACGAGTTCCTCCACCATCTGGCTGGCGGCCTGCTTGGTGACGCCGAGGTGCTCGGCGAGTTCGCCGACGGTCGCGCCGTCGGGGGCGAGCCGGACGAAGGCGAAGCCGTGCGCCGGCCGCACGTCGTCGAAGCCGCGGGCCCGTACGCCCTCGTCGATGGTGCGGACCAGGTCCGCGGCGAGGCCGAGGACCAGGGGCGGAAGGGCGCGGGCAACATGCTCGTCCATGGCGGACAGTCTAGGCACTTGACGATCCACCGGGCTCCGGGCCGGGCCGGCCCACCCACAAACAAGTCCAGCCGCTTGACTATATGGTCAATCCTCCTGACTATATAGTCAAGCAAGCTGACCATTGAGCCCGGAGGAATCCCGCATGCCGGTCGTCCGCCCCGCCGACGCCACCGTGTACGAGCTGCACGGCGCCCGCTTCACCTCGCACGCCTCGGCCACCACCGGCGCGGACCGGCTCCGCGCCTGGCGCCTGGACGTCCCGGCCGGCACCCGGGGCGTGGAGCACACCATCAGCCACGAGGAGGTGCTGCACGTGCTCGACGGCACCCCGGCCGTCACCCTCGACGGCACCACCGTCGTCCTCGCCCCCGGGGACACCGCGGTCGCCCCGGCCGGCTCGGTGCTCCGGCTGGACAACCCCGGCCCCGGCCCCGCCGCCGCATGGGTCACCAGCACCGTCGGCCTGCAGGCCGTCCTCCCGGACGGCTCCACGGTCACCCCGCCCTGGGCCGGCTGAACCCGGGCCCGGTCGGAGTCAGGACCGGCCGGGCCCCGGGCGGGCCGAATCGAACCGCCGATCGGGGGAAGGATGCGCGCGCGGGCCGGACACCCGCGCCCGCACCGACCCAGGAGGTTCTGCGATGGCCCGCCGGTCCGTACCCGACACCGCCGCCGAGAACGACCGCACCACCGGGAAGGACGATCCGGTCCGCGCCGGCCGTCGGCTCCCCGCGCTCCCCCGCGTCCTCCGGCTGCCGCTCGCCCTGGCCGCCGTGGTCGCCCTGCTGCTCACGGCGGCCCGGCTCGACCTGGTGCCCGGCCTGCCGGACCCGTTCGCCCGGCGGGAGGTCGACCGCAGCCAGCCCGCCGTCCTCAAGTCCATCCAGAACATGAGCCGGTACACCGCCGCCACCGGCAACTTCCAGGTCATCGTCGACCTCGACCAGGACGCGAAGTTCCTGCCGTCCCAGCTCCTCGGCAAGCGCACCCTGTACGTCGCCGCCGGGACCGTCGGCGCCTACGTCGACCTCGGCGGCCTGCAGCAGGGCGCGGTGACCGTCTCCGAGGACCGCCGCACGGCCACCGTCGCCCTGCCGCACGCCCGCCTCGCCGAGGCCGCGCTCGACGTCCGCCGCTCGTACGTCTTCTCCCAGCAGCGCGGCCTCTTCGACCGGATCGGCGACTTCTTCTCCGGCAACCCCGGCGACCAGCAGCGGCTGGAGATCCTCGCGACCGAGAAGATCCAGACCGCCGCCCGCGACACCGCCCTCACCACCACCGCCGAGACCAACACCGCAGCCATGCTCGAGGGGCTGCTGCGCTCGCTCGGCTTCACCACGGTCACCGTCACCACCGCCGCCTGATCCACCGGGCCGAGGCCGGGCGGCACCGGTCCGCCGACCGCTGCCGCACGGCCCGGACCGCCCTACGGTCGAAGCATGTCCACCGCGCACGCCCTCGGGCCGCGCCGCCGCGCCACCGTGTACGGCACCGCCCCGGCCCCGCCGTCCGCGGCCTGCGGACGGGGCGGGCCGCCGCCGGCCACCCGTTCGGCGGACTGCGGCCGCAGGTTCCGCCCCCGCCGGCCACGGCCGCTGCGCGATCCGCACACCCCACCCCGGCGCGGGCCCGTCCCGGCGCCCGGAGACAAGGAAGCGACATGCCGAGGATCACGACCGCCGACGGCACCGGCATCTTCTACAAGGACTGGGGCAGCGGGCGGCCCGTCGTGTTCAGCCACGGCTGGCCGCTCAACGCCGACGCCTGGGACGAGCAGCTCAGGCTGCTCGCCGAGGAGGGCCACCGGGTGGTCGCCCACGACCGGCGCGGCCACGGCCGCTCCGACCAGCCCTGGCAGGGCAACGACATGGACACCTACGCGGACGACCTGGCCGCGCTGATCGAGCACCTCGACCTGCGCGACGCCGTCCTGGTCGGGCACTCCACGGGCGGCGGCGAGGTCGCCCGGTACATCGGGCGGCACGGCACCGCGCGGGTCCGCAAGGCCGTGCTGCTCGGCGCGGTGCCGCCGGTGATGCTGCAGAGCGCGTCCAACCCGGAGGGCAGCCCGATGGAGGTCTTCGACGGGATCCGGGCCGGCGTGGCGGCCGACCGCTCGCAGTTCTACTGGGACCTCTCGGAGAGCTTCTACGGCTTCAACCGCCCCGGCGCCGAGGTCTCCGAGGGCACCCGCCGGGCCTTCTGGCTGATGGGCATGCAGGCCGGCCTGCGCGGGGCCTACGAGTGCATCAAGCAGTTCTCGGAGACCGACTTCACCGAGGACCTGCAGCGGATCGACGTCCCGACGCTGATCGCGCACGGCGACGACGACCAGATCGTGCCGCTGCAGGCCTCCGCCCTGAAGACGGCCCAGCACGTGCCGGACAACACCCTCAAGATCTACGAGGGCGGCTCGCACGGCCTGTACGGCGCCTACCGGGCGGCCTTCGAGACGGATCTGCTCGAGTTCGTGGCTGACTGACGCCGCGGACCTGCGTCCGAACGCCCGCCGGGCCCGGCCGATCGACCGGGCCCGGCGGGCGCGCGTCCGGGGACGCCGCAGCTCAGCGGCCGGTTTTCCGGCGCTCCCACATCGGCGCCACCACGGCGACCAGGGCGACGGCGAAGCCGATCTGCAGCAGGTGCCGGGTCCAGTCCACTCCCCCGGTGTGTGCGACGCCGATCCAGCCTGCGACCGCGTTGCCCAGCAGCGCACCGGCGGCGCCGAGCAGCATCGTCAACCACCACGGGATCGCCTGCGGCCCGCGCAGGACCAGCTTGGCCAGGACGCCGAGCACGAAACCGATCATCAGAATCCACAGCAGTTGGAACACGGCTCCTCCGCTCTGCCGGGCCTCGGCCCGCCCCGACCGGCCGCAGCCTGACCCGGCACCGCCGTCACAGGGGGGTGATCCCCAGCTTGCGCCCCCCACCCCGGATCAGTCGAGCGGGGCACCCACAGGGGCCCGGGGACTGCACAGGGGCGCGTGGGGGCACCTACTGCGGCTCGATGCTGCGGTGGGCGTCGGCGAGGAGGAGGTAGCCCTCGGCGTTGGCCTTGATGCCGGCGCGCTCCTCCTCGGTGAGGGGTCGGCGGACCTTCGCCGGCACGCCCGCGACCAGGGAGCCGGGGGGCACCTCGGTGCCCTGGGTGACCACGGCCCCGGCGGCGATCAGCGAGCCGGCGCCGATCCGGGCGCCGTTGAGGACGGTGGCGCCCATGCCGACCAGCACGTCGTCCTCGACGGTGCAGCCGTGCAGCACCGCGTTGTGGCCGACCGAGATCCGCTCGCCGAGCTTCAGCGGGAAGCCCGGGTCGGCGTGCAGGGTGCAGTTGTCCTGGATGTTGGTGTCGGCGCCGACCGAGATCGCCTCCGCGTCGCCGCGCAGCACGGCGCCGTACCAGATGCCGGCCCGGGCGGCGACGGTGACCGCGCCGACGACGACGGCGTTGGGGGCGACGAACGCCGTCGGGTCGACCGCGGGCACCCGGCCCGCAACGGCGGCGATCAGCGGCTCGGCCATGCTCGTTCTCCTGTTCTGGGGGGTACCCGGGGACGTGCGTGCGGAAGCGGGCGGGACGGGCTCAGCCCTCGTACGGGAGGAGTTCGGCGCGCTTGGGCGGGCGGCCGTCGCCGGAGGAGCGGCCGGTGAGGCGGCGGCCGATCCAGGGGCCGAGGTGGCTCCGCAGCCAGCGCAGGTCGGCGCCGAGCTTCGCGGTGCGGCTCTGCGGGGCCGCGGGCGGCAGCGGGATGCGCCAGTCCTGGGCGGCGGGGCGGCCGAGTGCCTCGAGGACGGCGACGGCGACCCGGCGGTGGCCCTCCGCGGAGAGGTGGAGGCGGTCCTCGGCCCACATCCGCGGGTCGTCGAAGCAGGGGGCGCTGAAGAGGTCGACGACGACCGCCTTGCCGCCGGAGTCCCGGGCGATGCCCTCGACGAAGGCCTTGAGCTCCAGGACGGCCGGCAGCAGGCGGGTGCCGCCGGGCATCCGGCGGCTGGGGTCGGTGCTGGTGAACATGACCACGGTGGCGCCGCCGGCGAGCAGGGTGCGGGCGGCGATGCCGAACCGTTCCCTGACGTGGGCGATGTCGCAGCCGGGGCGCAGCACGTCGTTGAGTCCGCCGGCCAGGGTGACCAGGTCGGTGCCCATGGCGGCGGCCGGCCCGACCTGCTCGTCGCAGATCTGGCCGATCAGCTTGCCGCGGACGGCGAGGTTGGCGTAGCGGAAGCCGTCGCCGTTCCGTTCGGCGGCCAGTGCGGCGGCGAGCCGGTCGGCCCAGCCGCGGTAGTGGCCGTCGGGCAGCAGGTCGTCGCACATGCCCTCGGTGAAGGAGTCCCCGACGGCGACGTAGCTGGTGAAGGTGGCTGTGTTCTCCATGGCCCGACGATCGTACGCGCAGCTGCTACCGGCGGGTACGAAGGGGCGCCCCGTGCTCGGGGGCGCCCCCGGGGGTGGTGCCTCAGCTGGGGTGGGAGGCGGGACGGCGGCCGCGGAGGTGGCGTTCGACCTCCTCGGAGCTGGGTGCCCGGCGGGTGAAGACGTCCTGGCCGACGACGGTGGACTCCCAGACGTCGGAGGCGGCGGCCGACCGGGTGAGCAGCCAGGTGGCGAGGATGGTGTCGTCGCCGTCCAGGTACTGGCCGCTCCAGCTGGTGACCGAGCCGGCGTCGCCCTGCTCGTTGCGCCAGGCGACCGTCCAGCCGACGGCGGTGCCGTGGCCCGGCCGGGCGGGGGTGTCCTGGCGTCCGGTGAGGTCGTACGGTCCGGCGACGTGTCCGGCGCTCGAGACGTACGTCCCGGTGAGGCCGCCGGACTCGTCGGCTGTGAGCCGCATGTGCGAGCCGAACTCGTTGTACCAGTCTCCGGCGATGGTCATGGATGGTCTCCCTGGGCGGACTGTGCGGGGCTTGCCCTCCCAGGATCGGCCGCGGGGGCGGGCTTCGCACCGCAACCCGGCCGGTGTCGGCCCCCGTTCGCGGGGGCGCCGGCGCCGCGGCCACCGGACAGGACGGTGGCCGCGGCGCCGGCGGGTCCGGGTCCGCTCAGCGGGTACCGGCGGAGCGGCGGCGGAGCAGGACGGCGGCGCCGCCGGCGAGGGCGAGCACGGCGGCTGCCGCTGCGGCCCACCATGCGGTGGCCGGCCCGGCCGGGGCGCGGTCGGGTGCGGCGGCCGCCACCGGGGCGGTGCCGGCGGCCGGCGGTGCGGACTCGTCCAGGCCGGGGTAGCCGCCCGCCAGGCCCTTGCGGTCGTAGGCCGAGCCGGGCAGCTTGTCGCCGTAGCGGGCGGTGACGAGCTTCTGGTAGGCGGCCAGGGTGGTGCTGCGGCGGCCGCCGAGGCCGGTGGTCGCCTCCTGGTTGAGCGCCTCGACCTGGCCCTTGTCGGTGAGCCGGTACCAGGCGTGGATCTGCGGCTCGGTGAAGGTGCGGGCCTGGGCGGTGCCCTGCTCGGCGAGGGAGACCTCGCTGTCGCCGTCCCGGATGCCGGCCAGCTGCCAGCTGCGGTCCCGGTCCTGCGGGGCGAGCAGCACGGAGGCGCGGTGGCCGTCGGCGGCGGCGACCCGGGAGGCCAGGTAGGACAGCCGCAGGGCGTTCTCGGCGGTGGGCCTCGCCTTGCCGGAGACGAACTCGGGTGCGAGTTCGTACAGCGCGACCGGGTCCTTCAGGTCGAAGGCGGGCGGTCCGGCGGGGGCGGCGTCGCTGCGCGGGGCGCCGACGGTGCCGCCGTCGGCGGCCGCGGCGGCCGGGGCGCCGGGCTGCCGGGTGGCGACCAGGAAGCGGGAGACGGTGTCCCGGACCTGGCCGGACTGCAGGACCTGCTTGGCGGTTCCGAGGTCGGGCCCGTCGGCGTGGGCCGGGGACGCGGAGGCGAGCAGGGCGAGTGCGGCGCCGGCGGCGAGCACGGCCGTGCGGCGGAGCTGCGGTGTGATGGGCACGTTCTGTCGTCTCCTCAGCCCTGGATGCCGATGCGGGAGTGGGTCCACTGGAACGAGTTGTTGCTGGAGTAGGTGTTGTAGTTCCACCAGGTGTAGGTCTGGGTGCTGGGCCAGGGGTCACCGACGGCGATCATGTTGCTGGCACTGTCGTAGCCGTAGACGACGTTCATGTGGCCGCCGCCGGTGCGCCAGCCGATCCGGACGGCGAACGGGCGGCCGGCCGCGATCTCGGTGGTGGACTCGGCGAACGAGGCGTTGCGGTACAGGCTGCGGCCGCTGTTGGACATCCCCAGCCGGGCCAGGCCGTTCGCCATGTCCTCCAGCGTCGCGGGCTGGTTGTTGCAGTTCACCCAGGTGCCCTGGGCGGCGAGCCGGCAGAACTCCTCCTGGGTGGCGCTGCGGCCCCAGAAGTTGGCGATGGTCACGCCGGAGGCGTCCCAGCACCACTGGGTCCTGACCTGCTTCTGCATGCCGATGTTGAGGGTCCTGGCGGTGCCGGTCGGGGTGGTCGAGCCGCAGACCTGCAGGTTGTTGGTGTTCTCCTTGATGAAGGCGTCGGCGATGTAGTAGGTGCCGGACCAGATCCAGCGGGTGTTGTTCTCGACCCGGTCGCCGGTGGTGCGGCAGGCGGTGGGGACGCGGTCGCCGACCGCGGAGCTGCCGGTGACCTTGGCGGTCAGCGAGGGCTGGGCGCGCTGGTTGATGGTGCGGAAGCCGCCCTGGCCGGCGGTCACGGTGCCGGTGGCGGTGCCGGCCTGGGCGAAGACGCCGATGCCGAAGAGCAGGGCTCCGGAGAGTGCGGCGACGATCGCGGCCAGCAGTGTCTTCCTGCGGCGGGACGCGCGGAGTCTGTGCATGGTGCTCCTTGATCCGAGGGTCCGGCCCCGGGCCGCCGGGGTGGCCGGCGGCGGGTCGGGTGAACCGGAGGCGCCCGGGGCCGGGGTGTGCCCGGCCGGGCGTGCGCACGGGCGCGGGGACAAGAGGGCACGGGTGCGGCGGGGCGCGGATGCGCGGCCGCAGCGCCGTGCGAAGGGGGCGGGCCTGTGGGGTGCCCGCCGTGGCCGACCGGCCGTCAGGTCCGGGCGGAGCGCCGCAGGATGCGGACGGCGACGGTCACCGCGCCGCCCGCGAGGACGGCGGTGCCGAGGCCCGCCAGGGCGAGCAGCCAGGCCGGGCGGTCGCTGCCGGCCGCCGAGGGTGCCGGGCTCCCGGTGGCCGCGGTGCCGGCCGGGACGGGGTCGGTGACCGCGCCCGGCGAGCCGGACGGCGCCCGGGAGGTGCCGGTGGTCGGCCCTGCGGTACGGGCTGTCGGCCCGGTCGACGGGGCGGAGCCCGGCGGGTCGCTCACCGGCACGTCCAGGGTCCCCTGGTAGCGGCCGAGCCCGGGGAAGGCGGTCTCGGCGGTGACGGTCCAGTGGCCGGGCGGCAGGGCCTGTGCGGTGGTGAGGGTGCCGGGCTTGCCGGGCACGGCCACCAGCGGCCAGGGTCCGACGGTGCTGCCGTCGGGAGCGGTCGCGGAGAAGGTGCCCGCGATCCGCTCGTCGACCGGGTCCTGGTCGTTCTCCCACACGGCGGTGGCGAGCGGGTGCCCGGTGGTCGAGCCGGTGACGGTGAGGCGGATGGTGTCGCCGTGGGCGTGGGCCGTCGCGGCCGGGCCGAGCGTGAGCAGGCCGGTGAGGACGGTGCAGGCCACCGCGGTACGGAGGGTGCGCATGGGCGTTCGCTCCTGGGGCAGTCGGTGGTGCGGCGGGGGCCCGCCCGCGGCTGCGCGCGGGCCCCCGGTTGCTCGGCGGGGCGTCAGGACGCCTTCTGGACGGTCCAGCTGTGGTAGCCGGAGCCGGCCGGGTCCTGGAGTTCCATCAGCCAGGCGCCGTAGTACGGCCGGCTGCTGATGCCGAGGACGAGCGAGCTGCCCCTGGCGGTGACGGTCAGTCCGCTGCCCGCCGTCGCGATCCGCCACTGCTGTGCGGTGTTGGAGCCGTTGCAGGGCTGCTGGTACACCCACTGGCCGGCGGAGGCGGCGCCCCCGAGCTGCAGGCACTTGCCGGACACCGCGGAGCGGATCCGGGCGTAGCCGCTGCCGGCGTCGTCGAAGTACCAGCGCTGGCCCGCGTAGCCGTTGGGCTGCGAGGCGACCAGCACGGTGCCGTCGGCGGACTTGCCGCCCCACACCTCGGCGGCGAGGCCGGTGGTGCCGTTGACCATGGTGTACGCCTCGGTGGGCGTGGTGGTGGCGCCGGCCTTCGGGGTGTGGAAGGCGACGGTGCGGCCGGGTGCGGAGTCCTTGCCGGAGCGGTCGCGGAACGCCACCGAGACCTTGTAGTCGGTGTCCGGGCGCAGGTTGTAGATGCGCACCGAGTTCTGCTGGACCCAGGTGAGGAAGTTGCCGTTCAGCCGGACCTGGTACCACTCGGCGCCGTTGACCGCGGGCCAGTTGAGGACGGCGGAGTCCGAGGCGAGCCGGCCGACCGTCGGGTCCGGGCCGGTGGTGCCGGTCGGGCCGGTCGGGCTCGGCTTGGGCGACGGGGTCGGCGAGGAGGTCGGCGACGGGCTCGGGTTGGGGTTGGGGTTCGGGTTGGTGCCGCCGCCGGTCATCAGGAACCGGTTGTCGGCGACGTTCCAGTGCGTGGCCAGGTAACTGCCGGGCTTCGGACTGGTGTTGTAGTAGTCGTCGTGGTTGCAGTCCAGGCGCTCGTCGTGGCCGCGCTCGGGGCAGACGGTGCGCATCGCCGGGTAGTAGGGCGAGTCGGAGTAGCACATGACGTCCCACTCGTCGGTGCAGTGCGCGCCGCGGCTGGTGTTCGGCGCGCTGTTGTTGACCGCGCCGAGGTTGTGGCCGAGCTCGTGCGCCGCGGTGGAGCCGCCCCAGCAGCCGGAGTCCGTCCGGCCGTACGAGGGACCGAAGTTGGACAGGTTGTCCTGGGTCGGGCGCTCGTCGCCGGCGAAGGTGCCGATGCCGCAGTAGACGTTGGCGTCCGCGAAGACCATGTACTTGCGGTCCTTGCGGTTGAAGCCCTTCTGCGCCAGCGCGGAGTTCATCGCGCTGAACTCGGCCAGCGCCGAGTCCGGGAGCTCCACGTTGAGCACGGACGGCGTGCAGTCCGCCGCGGTCACGTACCGGATGTGCCGGACGCCGCCGGTCTCCTGGGCGCTGGCGAAGTAGATGGTGTCGGCGTCCGCGGCCCACTTGCGGAACGAGGCGGCGTACTGCGCGTACCGGTCCTTGCCGGGACCGTGCACGTAGACCACCTGGACGCGGTTGCCGGTGCTGCCGTCGCCGTCGCACTGGACGGTCTGGCCGGCGGGGCCGGCGGCCGCGGTGCGGCCGGGCTGGGTGCTCGCCGCGGGAGCCGGGGCCGCGGCGGCCGCCGGCTGGGCGGCGGCGTCGACGGCCGCCTCCGCACCGGCCGTCGGGGCCTGCGCGGCCTGGCCGGTCGAGCCGGTGCGGCTCGGGTCGGCGGCGGGCTCCTCCGCCTTCACCGCCGGGGCGGTGTCCTTCTTGATGTCCACGCCCTTGGGCGGGGAGTCGGGGCCGTGGGTGCAGTTGCCCTCGGCCGTCTTCAGCACGCCGACGCACTTGTCGCCCTTGGGGGCGGCCTTGAGGCCGGTGTACACCAGGCCGCGCGGCGGGTCGTTGCTGGGTATCGAGGCCACCGGTTCGGGGGCCTTGTCGTGCGCGGGATCGGAGGCCGGCGCGGCACCGTCGGCGGAGACGCCGGCCGCAGCCGTGCTCCGTTCGTCGGTGAAAGCGCCGCCCATGGCAGCGCTGCCCACGAAGACCCCCGCCGCGGCCACGGCAGCTGCCACCAGCATCACGCGGGTGTTGCGCCGCCGCTTGACCGCTCTTCTACGACCGGACAAACCACACCTCATTCCTTGGGAGGGGTTGAGTGCCGGGAATACTGCCAGAACGCCGGAACGGTGGGGCCGCCCGTGTTCTACGCGCGAAGAAGTACGGGGTTCAACGTCTCCACAATTCGACCCGGACGATCGTCAAATTCCTTGTGGAGAAGTTGAGTTGGATTGACGACGACGGATTGGTCCAGACCGACCCGCCGCCGCCTTCGCATACGACTTTATAGAAAAGTTATGTTTCGTGATCTGTCGTTAGACGCCCCGTCAAATAGTGAAATTGCACAGAGTAGGTGCAATATCACTCTGCATCATGACGGGCGGCGTAATTTCGGAGACACCTAAGACTGTCTTAAGGTTCGGCCGGGCCGACGACCCGACGATCCGTCAGACCGCTGACGCAGGGCCCGAGAGCACCAGTCGGACACCGAAGTTCCGATATCCCGCGCGGTCGAACGAAGCCGCCATCGGCGTGTTCCCGAAGTCGGTGTCGGCCCCGATCCGCGCCGCACCGCGGGCCGCATGGCTCCGGGTGATCTCGGCGAGCAGCTCGTCGACCAGCCCCCGGCCGCGCATCTCCGGGACGACCCCGAGGTAACCCACCACCGGGCCGCCGTTGTTGGCCGACGGCAGGGCGAACCCGGCCGGCACCCCCTCCGGGGTCCTGGCCAGCCGCCACCAGGAGCGGTCACCAGGCATCCGGAGGTAGTCGGCGAGGGTCTCCTCGGCCTGCACCTGCGGGTCCAGGCGGAGCAGGCCGCGCCGGGTGTCGTCGTCCAGGCTGCCGACCGCGACCTGCCGGAACACCTCGACGAACTCCTCGTCCGAGGCCTCCGAGAAGACCAGCCGTCCGCTGTCGGCGGGCACCGGGGCACCCGGCGTCCACTCGTAGCGGAGCCGCTCCAGCTCCTCGGTCAGACCGGCCCGGGCCGCGACGTCCCGGCGCCACTCCACCGCCGCCAGGACGGCCGGGTCGTCCCGCCAGGCCGGCGGCAGGAACAGGTGGTACTCCGGCAACTCCCCCGCGGGGAAGGCCGCATGGGCGGTGGTGAGCAGCTCCGCGGCCAGCGCGGCGGGGTCGGCCACCGAGTCGTCCACCCAGATGCAGTCCAGGGCGAGCGGCCGGTCGCCGGCCGGGAAGGTCCACCAGACGGCGCGGGCCAGCAGCCGGCCCTCTTCGTCCTCGGCGATCCAGGTGTGGGCAGGGCGGTAGCTGCCGTCCGCGAGGAACCGGCGGTAGCGATCGGGGTCGGCCCAACTGACCGGGGCCGTGACGGTGCAGGAGAGAACCTTGTCGAGATCGGACTCGACGGTGGGGCGGATGCGCACGCTGCCTCCGAAGCAGTGTCGGCAGGCGCTCCCCGACCGCAGGCACGTCGTGTGCTCTAGGCGGCCCGGTCGACTCCGTGGGGAAGCGCCGGTGTGTGAATGGTGTACATCGCGGTGCCTCCCTTCTCCGCACGGTGCGGGGCGGGCGCTCGGTGCGCCGGGTGATCACGTTAGGAGATGCCCGGCACTCCGTCAACTCCCGCCACCCGACGCACAGTACGGCTCGCATCCGGATCGCGCAGTTCTCCCCCGGCCTTCGACCGGGAGGTGCCCCCACGCGCCATGAGTGGTCACCCGTGTGCCTCGGCGGGCACGCCCTATCGTGGGCGCGTGCCGTTCACCTTCAGCCATCCCGCTGCCGTTCTTCCGCTGATCGCCCGCGGGCGGGGCCGCGGCCCGCTGGTCGCCGCCGCCCTGGTGGCCGGTTCGACGGTGCCGGACGTGCCCTACTTCGCGGACTCGGTCGTACCGGGGGTGTTCGGCCTGGGCGCGGTGACGCACGCCTGGTGGGGTGTGGCAACGGTGGACGTGCTGCTCGCCGCCGCGGCGGTGGCGCTGTGGTGCGGGCTGTTGCGGGAGCCGCTGCTCGCGCTGCTGCCTGCACGGTGGGCGGCGGTCTGTGCGCTGCCGGCACCGGCCGCACTGCGATCGCCGCGGCAGGCGTGGTGGTTCGCGGTCTCCGCAGCGGTCGGCGCCGCCACCCACGTCGGATGGGACGCCTTCACCCACCCGGGCCGCGCCGGAGCGCGCCTCTTCCCCGCCCTCGAGCACACGGTGGTCGCGGGCCGCCCGCTGTACACGGCGGTGCAGTACGGCTCCTCGGCGATGGCCCTGGGTGTGCTCGCGCTGTGGCTGGTGCGGGAGCTGCGGCGGCGCTCCGCGGACGGGGCTGCGGTCGCAGTCGTACCGGTACTGGGGGCGCGGGCACGGCGGGCGGTGTTCTGCTGGATCGGGCTGGCCGCCGCGGCCGGGACGGTGCTGCGGATCGTCCGCTGGTCCCGACTGCCCGGGGACGCACCCGCGTTCGAGCTGGTCCCGACCACGGCCTTCGGTTCGCTGGCGGGCGCCGGGGCAGCGCTGTTGGTGTACGGCGCGGTGTACCGCTTCGCCCGGGGAAAGGGGCTGGCGCGGCGGTACGGCCGGGCGGCATGATCCGGACATGACCTGGACCGCACCCGACGTCACCCGTACCGGCGGCTCGCTCGTGGCCGGCGAGCGCGAGATGCTCACCGGCTACCTCGCGTGGCAGCGCGACACCTTCCTGACCAAGTGCCAGGGGCTGACCGGCGAACAGCTGGCACTGCGGCCCCTGCCGGACTCGAACCTCTCCCTGCTCGGCCTGATCCGCCACCTGGCCAAGGTCGAACGCACCTGGTTCCGCCAGCGGTTCGCCGCCGAGCCGGTCCCGCGGCTGTTCTCGGAGAGCCCGTCGAAGGACGCCGACTTCGAGGAGCTGGACCCGTCCCGCGCCGAGGAGGACTACGCACGGCTCCTGGAGGAGCGCCGGATCGCGGACGGAATCCTGGCCGCCGCATCCCTCGACGACACCTTCGTGCTCGACGGCGAGGAGTACTCGCTGCGCCTGGTGCTCTTCCACCTGGTGTCCGAGTACGCCCGCCACAACGGCCACGCCGACCTGCTCCGCGAACACACCGACGGCGTCACGGGGTTCTGAGACCCGGTCTGTGCACCGGGTCGACGCCCTCGGGCACCCTGAGGGGCGCGGCCCCCCGCGCCCCTCAGTCGGCTTCCGGCGGGAAGATGCGGTTGAGGTAGCCGCGGTAGAGGGCGACCAGGTCGACGGTCTCCGGGTCGAGGAGCCAGAGGGTGAGGGCGCCCTCGAGGAAGGCGAGGAGTTCGGCGGCGGTGGCCTCGGGGTCGGTGGCGGCGGGGAGGCGGCCGAGCCGATGGGCGGTGCCGACGGTGTCGGCGATGTGGCGGCGGAGCAGTCTGCTGCGTTCCCGGAAGCGGATGTGCACCGGGGAGTCGCCGTCGGCGAGGTGCTCGGCCTGCAGGACGGTGTGCAGGGTGGCGAGCCCGGGGTGGCGGGTCATGTGGTCGGCGTCGTCGAGCAGGGCGGCGACCAGTCCGGTGAGTCCGCCGTCGAGGTGGTGGGCGAGGCGGGCGGCGGCGCGGGCGTCGAACTCGTCGAGGACGGCCTGCAGCAGCCGGTCCTTGGAACCGAAGTGGTGGATGACGGCGGAGGGCGTGATGCCGGCCCGTTCCGCGACGGCGGCGACGCCGGTGCCGCGGTAGCCGTTGCGTCCGAACAGCTCGACGGCGGCATCGACGATGCGCCGTCGCCGTTCGATGCCGCGCTGCTGCGTCTGTCCCTTGATCCCTGCGATGGCCCGGAGTTTATCGGATGCGGTCCTGCCGCCCACCCATTATGCTGCACGGCCATGCAGGAAAATGAGGGCCGTACGGACGGCCACACGATCAGCACCACCGTCACCGTCGCCGCCCCGCCGGAGCGGGTCTGGGAGGTGCTCACCGCGTTCGACCGCTACGGCACGTGGCATCCGAGCCTGGAGATCCTCCGGGGCGAGCCGCGGGCAGGGGCCGCCCTCGCCATGCGGATCGCCGCCGGCACCCCGCAGGAGCGTTCCGCCGAGGGCACGGTGGTGGCGGCCGAGGCGCCGCGGCTGCTGGCCTGGGAGGGCGGGATGCCGGGGCTGCTGTGGGGTCGGCACAGCTTCGAGCTGGTCCCGGACGGCGCGGGCACCCGGGTGGTGAACAGCGAGACCTTCTCGGGCTCGATGGCGGCCGACGTCCTGGCGGCGAACGGCGGGCTGCTGGAGGAGGAGTTCCGGGCGGCCGACGCCGCACTGCGCTCTGCCGCGGAGGGCGGCTCGGCCGCCGGGCGCGGCTGAGCCGCAGGACACACCCCGGTCAGCTCCGGCGGACCCGGTAGTGCAGGTGGGTGACGCGGTCGCCCTGCACGATGTCGGGGTCGTCGAGCATCAGCGGCGAGCCGGTGTACCGGCCGAAGTAGTGGACGCCGGCACCGAAGACGACCGGGACCAGGTCGACCCTGACCTCGTCCACCAGCCCGGCCGCGAAGGCCTGGCCGCCGACGTCGCCGGGGGTGAGGGAGACGTCCCCGTCCCCGGCGTACTCCTTGGCCAGCGCGATGGCCTCGGCCGGGCCGCCGGTGACGAAGGTGAACGGCGCGTCGGGGAAGTCCCAGTCCTCCGGCGGGTTGTGGGTGACCACGAAGACGGCCTCGCCGACCGGCGGGCGGCCGTCCCAGCCGTTGGTGATGTCGAACAGGCGGCGCCCGATGACCCCGGCGCGCACGTTCGACCAGGCCGAGCGCAGGTAGGCGGCGCTGGTGGCGGAGACCCGGAAGACCCGGTCCGGGTCGGCGCCGGTGAACTCGACGTCCCCGTTGCCGTACCAGTCGAACAGCGGCCCGACCTGGTCGGAGTGGTCCGCGATGAAACCGTCCAGCGACATCGACGCCTGCGTGACGACCCGTGCCATGTGCAGCCTCCCGCCGCCAACCCTAGGTCGGGGCGGGCGCGCCCGGGTGCGGGACACACCGGCGGGCGGCCGCGGCCCGCGCCTGATCGGCGGTCAGCGGGCGGCGGCGGTGTACCAGTGCTCGCGGACGGCGTCGGTGGGGCGCG
Organism: Kitasatospora dryopteridis; assembly: GCF_050749075.1. Classification (NCBI taxonomy): domain Bacteria; kingdom Bacillati; phylum Actinomycetota; class Actinomycetes; order Kitasatosporales; family Streptomycetaceae; genus Kitasatospora; species Kitasatospora dryopteridis. The sequence continues at coordinate 1,926,943 of NZ_CP192749.1, forward strand.
GTTCGCCGAGGTCGTCGACTCCCCAGGCGGCGAGCGAGTCCAGGACGGGGCGCAGCGCGTGTCCGCGCGGGGTGAGCTCGTACACCGAGGCGTTGGCGGGGCGCTCCAGGCGGCGGCGCTCGACCAGGCCCTCGCCCTCCAGCTGCTTGAGCCGGGCGGCGAGGATGTCGGTGGAGACGCCGGGCAGGTCGGCGTGCAGGTCGGTGTAGCGGCGGGGTCCGCCGAGGAGTTCACGGACGATCAGGAGGCTCCAGCGCTCCCCCACCGCGTCCAGGGCGCGGGCGACGGCGCAGTACTGGTCGTAGCTTCGGCGTGGCATGGGGATCAGCATAGCCAAAAGGTTGGACTTTCCAAGTGGTTACTTGGTAGAACAAAGCAACCAGAGGCGAGGTCGGGAGGCCGCAGTGGAGTTTCGGCAGTCCAGCAAGCTCAAGGACGTCTGCTACGAGATCCGTGGGCCGGTGGTCGACCAGGCGAACGCCCTGGAGGAGGCCGGGCACAGCGTGCTGCGGCTGAACACCGGCAACCCGGCGCCGTTCGGCTTCGAGGCGCCGCCGGAGATCCTGCAGGACATCATCCGCAACCTGCCGAACGCCCACGGCTACAGCGACTCCCGCGGCATCCTGCCGGCCCGCCGCGCGGTGGTGCAGTACTACCAGCAGCGCGGCGTCGCCGGGATGACGGTCGACGACGTCTACCTGGGCAACGGCGCCTCCGAGCTCATCCAGATGGCCGTCCAGGCGCTGGTGGACGACGGCGACGAGGTGCTCGTCCCCATGCCGGACTACCCGCTGTGGACGGCGGTGGTGCGGTTCGCCGGCGGCCGCGCGGTGCACTACCTCTGCGACGAGCAGGCCGACTGGTTCCCGGACCTGGACGACATCGCCTCGAAGATCACCGACCGGACGCGGGCGATCGTCGTCATCAACCCCAACAACCCGACCGGCGCCGTCTACTCGAAGGAGCTGCTGGAGGGCATCCTCGACCTCGCCCGCCGGCACGGCCTGATGGTGCTGGCCGACGAGATCTACGACAAGATCCTCTACGACGGCACCGAGCACCACTGCCTGGCCGCGCTCGCCGACGACGTCCTCACCCTCACCTTCAACGGCCTCTCCAAGGCGTACCGGGTGGCCGGCTTCCGCAGCGGCTGGCTCGCCGTCTCCGGCCCCAGGCAGCAGGCCGCGGACTACCTGGAGGGCCTGACCATGCTGGCCGGCATGCGACTGTGCCCCAATGTGCCGGCGCAGTACGCGGTGCAGGCGGCGCTCGGCGGCCACCAGTCGATCAACGACCTCACGCTGCCGAGCGGCCGCCTCACCGAGCAGCGCGACGTCGCCTGGCGGGCGCTGAACGAGATCCCGGGCGTCAGCTGCGTCAAGCCGAAGGGCGCGCTGTACGCCTTCGCGCGACTGGACCCCGAGGTGCACAAGATCGTCGACGACGAGAAGTTCGTCCTGGACCTGCTGCTCCGGGAGAAGATCCACGTCGTCCAGGGCACCGGCTTCAACTGGCCGCGGCCGGACCACTTCCGCTTCGTCACCCTGCCCCGGGCCGACGACCTGGAGACGGCCATCAGCCGGATCGGGCGCTTCCTGGCGACCTACCGGCAGTAGCGGCCCGCAGCCCCGGCGGCGGTGCGGGGGCGCCCTCGCACCGGCCGGACGGGCGGGTTAGCATCGGGCCTGTGTAGACAGACAGGTCTGTCTACCAGACGCCCTGGAAGGGACAGCCATGCCCAAGCCGCCCGAGGCCGGAACCCAGGCCCCCGACTTCGCCCTGCCCGGCCTGCTGCTCGACGGGGACACCTCCCGGCGGCAGGAGTACCGGCTCACCGACGCCAAGGGCGCGGGGCCGCTGGTGCTGGTCTTCTACCCCGGCGACGACACGCCGGTGTGCACCAAGCAGCTCTGCGAGTACACCTCCGACCTGGAGCGGTTCACCGGCCTCGGCGCGACCGTCTGGGGCATCAGCCCGCAGGGCCTGGACAGCCACGAGCAGTTCGCCCGCAAGCACCGGATCGCCTTCCCGCTGCTCGCCGACACCGACCGCACCGTCGCGAAGGCGTACGGCATCGCGGTGCCCGGACTCGGCCTGCGCCGCTCGGTGTTCATCCTGGACGCCGATCTGACCGTCCGCTGGAAGCACGTCGCCCTGGCAGGCCTGACCTTCCGCCACAGCGACGAACTCGCCGCCGAGCTCGCCAAGCTGGGCTGAGCGACGCAGCCACGGATGCCCGCCCCTCTGCGCAGAGACCCCGCGCGGAGGGGCGGGTCCGGGACTCCCGTCAGAGCTCCACGGTGCAGGTGCGCAGCCGGCCCGGTGCCAGGTCCAGCAGCTCCGCGCCCTCCTTGTGCAGTGGGGCGATCCGCAGTTCGACCGTGCAGGCCCGGTCGGCCCGCAGGGCCAGGGTGACCTGCTGCGGCGACCAGGCGAGCTCCTCGACCACCGCGCCGAAGCGGGTGCGCACCCCGGTGAGGCGGCCGTGCGGCACCGCCGCGGGGAGCGCGGGCAGCACGGTGAGGTGGGCCGGGCGGCCGCCGCGGGCGGGGCGGGAGCGGAGCAGCATCTCGATGAGCACGGCGGGCAGGGCGTGCGCGACGTCGGCGTTGAAGACGTTCCGCTGCGGATAGTGGCTGCTCATCAGGGAGCGGAAGAAGAAGCCGCCGACGAGCAGTTGGGCGATCTGGCGGGTGACCAGGCCGGCGTCGTCGAGCCGCGCGGCGGCCAGCGCGCGGTGCAGGTGGCCGTGGCCGGAGCGGTTCTCGTCGCCGCGCAGCAGCAGGGCGGTGCGGGCGGCGGCGGCGAGTTCGGGGGTGGTGTCCGGGGTGATCTCGTCGAGCGGCCAGACCGGGTAGAGGTGGCTGACGTGCCGGTGGTCGTAGCCGTCGCGGTGGCCGGGCCAGGCCCATTCGGCGAGTGCGCCGTCCTCGTTGACCCGGTAGTCGGGCAGCCGGGCGGCCAGCGCCCGCCAGGCGGCGGTGCGGGCGGCGGGGGCGGCCCGGTGCCGTTCGGCGAGGTCGGCGGCGGTGGTGAGGGCGTGCCGGGCGGCGGCGATGTCCATGGTGGCGTTGACCGAGGCGGCGGCGGGCGCCGGTTCGCCGGTGTCCGGGTCGACGGGGTGGTTCTCCGGCGAGTAGGAGGGGACGACGGCGATCCGGCCGTCGGGGCCGGTGCGGGTGAGGAAGTCCTCGTAGAAGGCGGCGGTCTCCAGCAGGGCGGGCAGCAGTTCGCCGGTGAGGAAGGCGGTGTCGCCGGTGGTCTCGGCGTGCTCCAGCAGCGGATGCAGCAGCCAGTCGGCGCCGGCCGTCCACAGGTGGTGCGCCCAGCTGTGGTTGAAGTGGTACTGCAGGCCGTTGGTGCCGTCGGTGTGGGCGGGGGCGACGGCGCCGCGGGTGCCGTAGAGGCGGCGGGCGTTGGTGCGCCAGTCCGGCAGCTGGTCGCGGACGAGGGCGGCCAGGGCCAGCGAGGCCTCGGGCAGTCCTGCGGCGGCGGCGCCGGCGAGTTGCAGGTTGAGGTTGGCGTTGGTGGTGAAGGCGCCGCCCCAGGCGGTGTCCCAGTCGCCCGTCCACAGGCCGCACAGCCGCGGCGGGCGGTCCCCGGAGGAGGCCAGCAGGTGGTACCGGCCGGCGGCGAACAGCGATTCCAGCAGGGCGAGTTGCAGGGTGGAGGGGTCCTGCTCCTGGCGGGCGAGCAGTTCGCCGGCGGGCAGGTCGCGGTCGGCCTCCGGGGCGCCGAGGTCGAGACTCACCCGGTCGTACGCCCCGGTGTGCACGTCGAGGTGGCGGTGCAGCAGTTCCTCGTGGTCGTCGGGCAGGGCGTAGAGACCGGTGTCGAGGCGGCCGAGGCAGCCGCCGGGTTCGGCGACCGGGCCGCGGGCGGTGCGGGTGAGCAGCAGCACCTGGCGGGCGCCGGTGACGTGCACCCGCGGGCCGTCGCAGCGGACGGTGCCGCCGGGGGCGATCAGCCGGGTGGCGCCGCGGTAGCCGAGCTCGCTGTCGGGGTAGCGGACGCGCAGCCGCAGCAGTGCGGTGTCGCGGGGGGCGTCCGCCTCGGGTGCGGGGATCTCGGCCGGGCGGTAGACCGAGCGGACGGCGGCGCGCAGGTCCTCCGGGGCGCCGGGCAGCCGGGTGTCCAGGCAGACCTCGGCCTCGACGGTGCCGCCGGTGGGGGCGGTGAGCAGGTGCACCACCACGTCGTCGGCGCGGGAGACGAAGGACTCGGAGCGCCACCAGCCGTCGGCCTCGCGCCACTCGGCGGAGGCGACGCCGGTGCGGAAGTCGAGGCTGCGCCGGTAGCCGTCGGCCCCGGCGGCCGGGCGGCGGATGCGGACGGCGAAGCCCGGGTGGAAGGGCTGGACGTACCGGGGCTCCCAGTCGCCGCCGAAGGCGGCCACGGCCTCCTGCTGCCGGCCGGCCAGCAGCGCGTCCTGGACGGCGCCGAGCACCGGGGCGAGCAGCGGCGGTTCGGCGCCGCTCGCGGGGTCGGGGCGGACCAGGTCGTGGTGGGTGATCACCAGCTGCTCGTCGTCGGTGCGGCCGTGCACGAGGACGCCGTGCCGGCCGTTGCCGCCGAGGTAGGCGTCCTCCCAGCGGGCGGCGGGTTCGGTGTCGTGGATGCCGTGCGTGGGGGCGTCGGGCATGGCGGAGTCCTGTCGGGTCACATGGGTCGCAGCACCGCGGCGCCGTGGGGGGCGAGGTGCAGGGCGGCGGTGTCGCGGGCGGTCAGCAGGTTCCGGTGAGGGCCGGACAGGGGCAGGTGCACCGGGGCGGCGGTGTGGTTGAGCACGAAGAGCAGTCCGCCGCGCCGGACGGCCTCCACTCCGTCGGGGAGGCCGGGCAGCTCGGGGTGCACGCCGGCGGCGTCGGCGGCGTCGGCGAGCAGCCGCCGCAGGACGGCGGGTTCGGGCAGGGTGGCGAGGTAGTGGGCGCGGCCGCGCCGGGTGGCGGCGGGGGTGCCGTCGGCGAAGGAGGCGGTCACCTCGGTGCCTTCGCCGAGGCGGAGCTCCTCGCTCCACAGGTCGGCGGTGCCGCCGCCGTCGAGGTCGGCGGGGGCGTCGAGCGGGCGCCACTCGAGCGGGTGGATGCCGAGCAGGTCGCGCAGCCGTCCGTCCATGCCGCCGGGACGGATCGTGTCCTGGTCGTCGGCGACACCGGTGAAGAAGCCGGCGACCAGGGTACCGCCGCGGCGTGCGTGGGCGAGCAGGTTCTCGACGGCCCGGTCGGAGGCGAGGTAGAGGTTGGGGACGACGACCAGCCTGTAGCGGGTGAGGTCGGCCTCGGGGTGGACGTAGTCGGCGGTGAGGTGGGCGTCCCAGAGGGCGCCGTGCCAGGCGAGGGCGATCGGCTCGAGGTCGACCCGGCCGGAGGGGCGGCCGCGCTGTTCCAGGGCCCACCAGTTCGGCCAGTCGAAGACGACGGCCACCTCGGCCTGCACCCGGGTGCCCACCACGTCGGCGAGCAGCGGGAGTTCGCGGCCGAGGGCGCGGACGGCCCGGTGCTGGGGGGTGTCCGCCCCGGCGTGCGGGAGGAGGGCGGAGTGGAACTTCTCGGCGCCCTGCCGGGAGGCCCGCCACTGGAAGAAGCAGAGGCCGTCGGCGCCGCGGGCGACGGCCTGCAGGGCCTCCAGGCGGAGCCGCTCGGCGGGCTTGGCCCGGTTGGTGCCGCGCCAGTTGACGGCGGAGGCGGCCATCTCCATCTGCAGCCAGGGCCCGCCTGCCTGGGAGCGGGTCATGTCCTGGCCGATCGAGGCGTACACCGCGGCCCGCGGGTCGGCCGGGTCGGGGTAGGCGTCGAGCGAGACGACGTCCTCCTCGGCGGCGAAGGACCAGCAGTCGACGTGCGGGTAGAGGGTCATGAAGTTGGTGGTGACCGGCAGGTGGGGGGTGTGCCGGCGGAGCACGTCGCGTTCGGCGGTGAAGCACTCGAGCAGGACGTCGGAGCAGAACCGCCGGAAGTCCAGCTGCTGGGCCGGGTTGGGCAGGTAGGGGGCGGCGCGCGGCGGGGTGACGGTGGACCAGCTGCTGTGGTGCTGGCTCCAGAACGCGGTGCCCCAGGCCGCGTTGACGGCCTCCAGGCCGCCGTGCCGCTTGCGCAGCCAGTCGCGGAAGCGTTCGGCGGTCTCCTCGCAGTGGCAGACCGGCCCGTACTCGTTGTTGACGTGCCACATCCGGACGGCCGGGTGGTGGCCGAACTCGGCGGCGAGGTCGTCGACGAGGGCGAGGGCGCGGCGGCGGTAGTCGGCGGAGGAGGGGCACCACTGGTTGCGCGATCCCCAGTGCAGGCGGGTGCCGTCGGCGGTGACGGGCAGGGTGCCGGGGTGGAGTTCGCCGAGCCAGGGCGGCGGGGAGGCGGTGGGGGTGGCCAGGCAGACCTCGATGCCGCCGTCGTGGAGCAGGTCGAGGATGCGCCGCAGCCATCCGAACTCGCGTGCGCCGGGTGTGGGTTCGAGCCGGGCCCAGGAGAAGACGCCGACGGTGGCGGTGGTGACGCCGGCCTCGCGCATCAGCCGGACGTCCTCGGGCCAGGTCTCCTCTGGCCACTGCTCGGGGTTGTAGTCGCCGCCGAAGAGGATGCGGCCGCGGGTGGTGTCGGCAAGGGACGGCATGGGGGTCCTTTCGGGGCGCAGCCTTTCGGAGCGCAGCCTCTCGCTGCTCGGCCTCTCGCTGTTCAGCCCTTGACGGCGCCGATCAGCATGCCCTTCTGGAAGTGCTTCTGGACGAACGGGTAGACGCAGACCACGGGGACCAGCGCGATCACCATGACCGCCATCTGCACGGAGAGGCCGGGCACGGCACCGGTGTTGATGGCCTGGGACATGCCGGTGGGGGCCTGGTGGCGCAGCACGAAGGAGTTGAGCACGTTCTGCAGCGGGTACCGGTTCTGGTCGTTGAGGTAGAGCGAGGCGGCGAACCAGGAGCTCCAGTAGCCGACCGCGTAGAACAGCGAGATGACGGCGACGACCGCACGGGAGAGCGGCAGCACGACCTGCAGCAGGATGCGCCACTCGCCGGCGCCGTCGATCCGGGCGGCGTCGATGAGTTCGGGGGCGGTGCCCATGAAGAAGGAGCGCAGGACGAGCAGGTTGAAGACGGAGACGCAGCCGGGCAGGATCAGTGACCAGTAGCTGTCCATCAGGCCGAGGTTCTGCACCAGCAGGTAGGTGGGGATCAGGCCGGCGCCGAAGAACATCGTGATCATCATGGTGGCGAGGATCGGCTTGTGGGCGAAGCTGCGGGGCCGGGAGAGGCCGTACGCGGCGAGCACCGAGACCACCATGGAGATCAGTGTGCCGACGGCGGTGATGCCGGTGCTGACCAGGACGGCGCGGGTGACGGCGCCGCCGGAGAGCACCTCGGCGTAGGCCCGGACGGTGAGCCGGCCGGGGACGACGACCAGGCCGCCGGCGTCGTTGACGGTCTCGGCGTCGGAGAGGCTGGTGACGACGACGACCCAGAGCGGGCCGAGGATCAGCAGGCAGATGGCGGTCAGCGAGAGGCCCTTGAGGCCCTTGCCGACGGGTCCGGCCTCCTCCTCCCAGACCGGGCGGCCGTCGCTGCGGGAGGGGCGGAATTCGGTCACTGTGGTCACTTGGAGTACACCCCCTGCTCGCCGAGCCTGTGCGCGGCCTTGTTGGCCAGCAGCACCATGCCGAGGCTGAACAGGCCCTTGACCAGGCCCGCCGCCGCGGCGTAGCTGAAGTCGCCGCTGCGGATGCCGCGGAACCACACGTAGGTGTCGAGGACTTCGGAGACGCCGACGCCGACGGCGTCGCGCTGCAGCAGGATCTGCTCGAAGCCGACGGAGAGCGAGTCGCCGACGCGCAGCACCAGCAGCAGGGCGATCACCGGGCGCAGCGCGGGCAGCGTGACGTGCCACATCCGCCGCCAGCGGCCGGCGCCGTCGACGGCGGCGGCCTCGTAGAGCTCGCTGGAGACGGCGCTGAGGGCGGCGAGGAAGACGATGACGCCCCAGCCGGCGTCCTTCCAGACGGACTGGGCGGTCAGCAGGTACTTGAAGAGGGCGGGCTCGGTCATCAGGTCGAAGCCCTCGATGCCGTGCCGGCGCAGCAGTTGGGCGATCAGGCCGGCGCCGCCGAGCATCTGCTGGAAGACGGTGATGACGAGCACCCAGGAGAAGAAGTGCGGCAGGTAGAGGATGCTCTGCACCAGTGTGCGCAGCCGGCCGCTGACGACGCTGTTGAGCAGCAGGGCGAGCGCGATCGGGATCGGGAAGAAGAGCAGCAGCTGGACGGCGGTGATGGAGAGGGTGTTGGCGACGACCTCCCAGAAGCGGGCGTCACCGAAGACCGCGGCGAAGTTCTCGAGGCCGGTGAAGGCGCTGCCGGTGATGCCGCCGCCGTAGACGTCGTAGTCCTGGAAGGCGACGACGTTGCCGAGCAGCGGGACGTAGTTGAAGACCAGCAGCAGGCTCAGGGCGGGCAGGGTCATCAGCAGCAGGGTGCGGTCGCGGCGCAGCCGCTGCATGCGGGTGATGCCGCGCAGGGGTGCGGCCGGCCCTGCGGGTCGGCCGTCGGCGGGTGGTGCCGGCGGCGGTGCCGTCCGGTCGGCTGCTGGGGCCCTGCTGGTCATGGTGGGTGCTCCGCCCTGGCCGCCGGTGCGATGCGCCACCGGGCGGCCGTAGTGCATGTCGTGGGGGCGCCGGTGCGGGCCGGCGCGCGGGTCAGCTGGAGGTCTTGGCGAGGATGTCCTGGTAGAAGGCGCGGAGTTCCTCGCCGCCGTTCTTGCGCCAGTTGTCGACCGCGTCCTTGACGTCGGAGATCTTCTTGCGGTTGCGCACGACGTCCTTCTGCAGGTCGTCGAACGGGGTGTACAGGGAGGCGTACTTGGTCGGCTCCTGGATCTGCATCGCGTAGAAGAGCGGCTTCTTGGCGAAGGCCATCATGCGGCTCATCCAGCCGGCGAAGTCGGTGGCGGCCTGCGGCTGGTCGGGCCAGGCGATGGTGGCGGCCGGGGAGGCGACGAACTCGTAGGAGGAGAGGACCTCCTTGGTGCCGAGCGGGGTCTGGACGGGGGTGCCGGAGGCGTCCTTGGTGTAGTGGACGCCCTCGACGCCGAACTTCTCCAGCACGAACTCCCTGCTGCCGAACGGGGCGGCGGCGAAGTCGGCGACGGCGAGCAGTTCCTCGATCTTCGCGGCGGGGAGCTTGGCGGAGAGGAAGCTGAAGATGCCGGCCGGGTTGCCGATGTAGAGCTCCGGCCTGCCGCCGTCGTGGGCGAAGAAGTCCATCGGCTTGATGCGGAACTTGGGGTTGGCGGCGGCCTGTTCGTTCATCATGCCGCGCATGACGTCGCCGTCGTTCATGATGAGCGACTGGCCGGAGGTGAAGCGGGTCTTGGCGTCGTTGGCCTTGCCGGCGACGGAGTCGGGGTGGACGCTGCCCTGGGCGTAGAGCTTCTGCGTCCAGGAGAGTGCCTCGATGTACTCGTCGGTCTCGACGAGGTGGAGCAGCTTGCCGTCCTGCTGCTTCCAGTAGCCGGGCATGGTGCCGGGGACGCAGTTGAACATGACCTGCGCCGTCCACCACATGTCCTCGCAGGCCCAGACCTTGGCGGTGGGGCTGGTGATCTCCCTGGCGAGGGCGAGGAACTCGTCGGCGGTCTTCGGGAGGGTCCAGCCCTTCTCGGTGAAGACGTCGGCCCGGTAGTAGGGGACGACGCCGCCGAGCGGGCGGTTGGGCATCGGCAGGCCGCGGAGCTTGCCGCCGAACATGCACATCTTCCACGCGTCGGTGGGGATGGCCGCGAGGTTGGGGTACTTCTTGACCTTGTCGCCGGACAGGTACGGGCCGAGGTCGGCGGCCTTGGCGTCGATGGCGTTGGGGATCTGGCCGGTGATGTTCCAGCCGGGCACGCAGAACAGGTCGGGGATGCTGTCGCCGGCGAGCACGGCGCCGAGCTTGTCCTGGTAGGTGACGCCGTCCTGCAGCTGCCAGTTGATCTTGACGCCGAGCGCCTCGTCCATGGCGGCGAAGTACTTGCTGCCCTTGCCCGGGTCGGAGCCCCACAGCGGGGTGAAGAAGGTGTACGAGCCGCCCTTGCCCGGCTTGCCGGAGACGGAGGCCTTCAGCTCGGCGGGGAACTTCAGGAAGGCCGGGGTGGAGCCGTTGGCGCCCGGGATGTCCGGGGTGACGAGGGTGGAGGCGGCGAAGGCGGGCAGGGCGTTCTGCAGGGCGCTGCCGGTGGCGACACCTCCCTTGCTGCTGGACCGGCCGGTGCCGGAGGAGCAGGCCGTCAGCAGGCTGCCGCCGGTGACCGCGGCGGCCGCGGCGACGGCGGCGCCGAGGAAGGTGCGGCGGGAGGCACGGGGGGTGGGGCCGACTCTGTCAGCGCTGGTCATGGCGGGTGGAGTCCTTCGTCGTGTGGCGGGGCGGGCGGGCACGGTGCGGCCGGTGCGGGGGTGCGTGGTGCGGGGTTGCGCGGCTCCGGTGCGGGGGTGGTCCGTCGCACTGTCGAAGCGCTTCAACGTGGCGCCGAGGCTAGGCCAGCCGAGGCCGGCGCACAAGGGTTTGCACGAGCTTCTCAGTTCAGGACTTGACACCGACACAGGCCGTGCGGCCGCTTCCAGACACCGACCTGCGACGCCGGGAAAGCGGTCTGGACCAGCAGGAACACCAGCGCCGCCCACTCCGCCGACGGTCGGGGACGTCTTGACAGCCCGCAGTCGCACTGCCAATTTCGAAGCGCTTCGATCGACCACCTCGTGAAGCGTCAGCACCGCTCCAGAGCCGCACCGGAGGACCATCCATGCCCGACGCCCCTTACCGCGACGCCCGGCTGCCCGCCCGCCGGCGGGTCGAGGACCTCCTCACCCGGCTCACCACCGACGAGAAGATCGCGCTGCTGCACCAGCACGCCCCCGCGATCCCCCGGCTCGGCCTCGCCGCCCACACCACCGGCACCGAGGCCCTGCACGGCGTCTCCTGGCTCGGCCCGGCCACGTCCTTCCCGCAGGCCGTCGGCCTCGGCGCCACCTGGGACCGCGAGCTGCTCCGCAGGGTCGGCGAGGCCGTCTCCACCGAGGTCCGCGCCTTCCACGAGCGGCCCGCCGCCCCCGGACGCGCCCGCACCGGCCTCAACGTCTGGGCCCCGGTGGTCAACCCGCTGCGCCACCCGCTGTGGGGCCGCAACGAGGAGGGCTACGCCGAGGACCCGCTGCTCACCGCGGAACTCGCCACCGCCTACACCCGCGGCCTGCGCGGCGACCACCCCGTCCACTGGCGCACCGCCCCCACCCTCAAGCACTTCCTCGGCTACAACAACGAGACCGACCGCACCAGCACCTCCTCCGACCTGAGCCCCCGCGTCCTGCACGAGTACGAGCTGCCCTGCTACCGCGGCCCGGTGGAGGCCGGCGCGGTCGCCGCCGTGATGCCCTCGTACAACCTGGTCAACGGCCGGCCCGCGCACGTCTCCCCGTACCTGAAGGAGGAGCTGCGGCAGTGGAAGAACGGCGCCGACCTGCTGGTCTGCAGCGACGCCGAGGCGCCGTCCAACCTGGTCGCCGCCCAGCGGCACTACGCCGACCACGCCGAGGCCCACGCCGCCGCGCTGCGCGCCGGGGTGGACAGCTTCACCGACCACGGCACCGACTCCCCCGTCACGACCGCCCGGCTCACCGAGGCCCTGGAGCGCGGCCTGGTCACCGAGGCCGAGATCGACGCCGCCGTCGGCCGGCAGCTGCTGATGCGGATCAACTGCGGCGAACTCGACCCCGGCCTCGACCCGTACGCCGGAACCGGCCAGGACGTCATCGGCTGCGACGCCCACCGCGACCTCGCCCGGCAGGCCGCCCGCCGGGCCGTCGTCCTGCTCCGCAACGAGGACGGCCTGCTGCCGCTGCCCGCCGGCGGCACCGTCGCCGTCCTGGGCCCGCTCGGCGACGACGTGCTGCGCGACTGGTACAGCGGCTCGCTGCTGCACCGCACCACCCTGCTCGACGCACTGCGCGAGCGGCTCGGCGCCGACCGCGTCACCCACTCCGACGGCCTCGACCGGATCGCCCTGCGCTCCACCGCCACCGGCCGCTACCTCGGCGCCGCACCCGACGGCACCCTCACCGCCGCCTCCGGCACCGTCGGGGCGGCCGAGGGCTTCGCCGTCCAGGACTGGGGCCACGGCGTCACCACCCTGCAGGCCCACGACGGCCGCTACCTCACCAAGGACGAGTACGGCCTGCTCGCCGCCACCGCCGGGCACCCCGACGAGTGGGTCGTCCAGGAGACCTTCCGGCTGGAGCGCGGCGAGGACGGCCGGGTGCGCATCCAGCACCTCGGCAGCGGCCGCTGGATCGCCGTCGCCGCCGGCAGCGCCGCCCTCACCACCTACGCCGCCTCCCGGGACGAGGCCGAGCCGTTCACCGTCCGGACCGTCTCGTCCGGCACCGAGCACGCCGCCCGGCTCGCCGCCGGGGCGGACACCGCGATCGTCGTGCTCGGCAACGACCCGCACATCAACGGCCGGGAGACCGAGGACCGCCGCGACCTCGCCCTGCCGCCCCAGCAGGAGGAGGTGCTGCGCGCCGTCCGCGCCGCCAACCCGCGCACCGTCCTCGCCGTCGTCAGCAGCTACCCGTACGCCGTCGACTGGGCCGACGCCCACGTGCCCGCCGTGCTGTGGACGGCCCACGGCGGACAGGAGGGCGGCGCCGCACTCGCCGACGTCCTGCTCGGCGAGCACTCCCCCGCCGGCCGCCTCCCGCAGACCTGGTACCGCGCCGGGCAGCACCTCCCCGACCTGCTCGACTACGACATCCTCACCGCCCGCACCACCTACCTCTACCTGGACGAGGAGCCGCTCTACCCCTTCGGCCACGGCCTCTCCTACACCGCCTTCCACTACGGCGCCCTCTCCGCCGCCGTCGACGGCGACCACGCGGTCGCCGAGCTGACCGTCGCCAACACCGGCGGCCGCACCGGCGCGGAGGTCGTCCAGCTGTACGCACGGACCCACGACGCGCCGGTCGCCACCCCGCTGCGCCGCCTGGTCGGCTTCGAGCGGATCGAGCTCGCCCCCGGCGAGGAACGGCAGGTCTCCTTCCGCGTCCCGCTGGCCGCCCTCGGCCGCTTCGACCCGGCGCACGGCCGCTGGACGGTCGACCCCGGCCGGCACACCCTGGCCGCCGGCGCCTCCGCCACCGACCTGCGCAGCAGCGCCGGCATCACCGTCGACGGGCCCGCACCGCCGCCCCGGCCCGGCCTCAACACCCCGATCGCCGCCCGGGACTTCGACGAGGCGACCGGCGTCCGCCTGGTCGGGCTCGCCCCGGACGGCCCCGGCGAGGCCGTCGAGACCGACGGCGGCGCACCGGCCCGGCTCTCCTTCCGGGCCGTCGACCTCGGCGACGGCGCCACCGCCGCCGAACTCACCGTCTCCCGCACCGCCCCCGGCCCGGCGGTCGTCGAGGTGCACGCCGGCGGCGCCGTCACCCGGATCGCGGTGCCCGCCACCGGCGGCCGCTACGACTGGACGGCCGTCCGGGCCGAACTCGCCGCCCCCGCCAAGGGCGTCCAGGAGGTGCACCTGGTGCTGCGCGGGGCACTGCGCCTCGCCGCGGTCGCCTTCGCCGGCTGACCTCCCCTCACCGCGCCCCCGGCAACCGCACCCCGGCTGCCGGGGGCGCCCCCGTCCGGCGGCGGGACCTGCCGGACCGTCCGACCGCCGGACTTGCCGGACCGCGCACGGATCGGGCGCGCTTCCGCGCACGGTTCGTGCAAGCACTCCCCCGCCCGGCACCCGCTGCGGCAGGATCGAGGCCCATGACCGCCAGGATTCTGATCCACACCCGCAATCTGCTCTTCCCGCACGAGTCCGTCGTCGACGGCGTGCGCGCCCTGCGCGAACTCGGCGCGGACCACGGCTTCGAGGTCGACGCCACCGACGAGCCCTCGGAGTTCCGGCCGGGATCGCTGCGCCGCTACGCCGCCGTGGTCTTCCTCTCCACCGGCGGCGAGGTCCTGGACGAGCCGGGCCGGGACGCCCTGCGCGCCCACCTCACCGCCGGGAACGGCTGGATGGGCGTGCACTGCGCGGCCGGCACCGAGCTGGACTGGCCCTGGTACGAGGGCCTGGTCGGTGCCCGCTTCCACAGCCACCCGCCGATCCAGACCGCCACCGTCCGCACCGCCGACAGCGGCCACCCCGCCACCTCCCACCTGCCGCCGTCCTGGACGTGGACCGACGAGTGGTACAACTTCCGCACCGACCCGCGCGAGCTGGGCGCACGGGTGCTGCTCACCGTCGACGAGGGCGGCTACGAGGGCGGCCTGATGGGCCCCGACCACCCGATCGCCTGGTCCGGCGAGCACGACGGCGCCCCCACCTTCTACACCTCGATCGGCCACGCCCCGGAGGCCTACCGGGACGCGTGCTTCCGGGCGCACCTGCTGGGCGGCGTCCGGCATGCCCTCGGCGAAAAGTGACATATGCCCGATTGGGCAGATTCCCTGTGAGAGGCTGACGGGCAGATCCGACCCCCGAGGAGCAGCCCCGATGTACGCAATCAACAGCCCGCTGCCCGACGCCGACCGCGCCGTGGTCGGCGAGGCGCTGCAGGGCGCCCTGGTCGACCTGGTCGACCTCTCCCTGGTCGCCAAGCAGCTGCACTGGAACGTGGTCGGCCCGCGGTTCCGCTCCGTCCACCTCCAGCTGGACGAGGTCGTCGCCCTGGCCCGGGTGCACGCCGACACCGTGGCCGAGCGGGCCGCGGCCATCGGTGTCTCCCCGGACGGCCGCTCCCGCACCGTCGCCGAGACCAGCGGCATCACCGCCCCCGCCGCCGGACGCATCCAGGACACCGACACGGTGGCCACCCTGGTGGCCGCCCTCGGCGCCGTGATCGGGCGGATGCGCACCCGGATCGACGCCACCGGCGAGCCGGACCCGGTCAGCCAGGACATCCTGATCGGCCTCACCGCCGACCTCGAGAAGTACTCCTGGATGGCCCAGGCCGAGCACAACGCCTGAGCACCGGCCGGCCCCGCGGGGGTGCGGGGAGGCGCCCCCACGCGCCCCGGGGGTGCCCGACCGCCTTGAAGCGGCACGCCCTCTACAACAGGTCCCCCGGCACCGCCCCGTACGCCGCCCGAAGGGCGTCCAGCACCGGGTGCACCGCGGCGAGGACGGTCGAGTCCACCGCCGCCACCGCCCGGACGCCGACCGCCGCGTTGGTGGCGAACGCCGCCTCGAAGCCGTCCGGGCCGGACACCCGCTCGGCCCGCCACGGGTGGGCGGCCTGCAGCAGCTCCATGGCGGTGCCGCGCAGCACCTCGGCCTCCGGCCAGACCACCTCGCCGCCGCGGACGAAGCCGATGTTCCAGGTGCCGCCCTCGGAGACCGCCCCCGAGGCGTCCGTGAACAGCGCGTCGTCGTAGCCGGCCGCCTGTGCGGCCCGCCGCTCCCGCAGCGCCCCGAACAGACCCACCCCCTTGATGTGCGGGGCGTCCCGCTCGTACCGGACGGTGCGCACGCGCAGCGGCGGCAGCCCGTCCGGCCCGGCCGGACGGGTCGTCACCAGTACCCGCGGACGGGCCTCGGCGCCGATCCGTCCGAGGTCGAGCTCCGGGTCGAAGACCGTCACCCGCACGACCGCCTCCCCCGCCGGGGGCGCCGCCCGGCGTGCGTACGTGCGGACGCGCTCCGGGTCGAGGGCGGTGCCGAACAGCTCCCGGCAGTCCCGGTCGAGCCGGTCCAGGTGCAGCCGCAGCCCGCGGACCCGGCCGTCCGCCACCCGCATCGTGGTGAAGTGGCCGTAGTTGGTGAGCGCCAGCGCCTGCAGTTCGGCGGCCGTGGCCGGCCGCCCGTCGAGTTCCGCCATGCGCCCAGCATGGCAGCCGCCACCGCGATAACCTGCGGCTCGGCCCGTACGGGCCCGACGGTGGCGGCGACCGGTGAGGACGGTATGACGGCGATCGCGGTGACCGGACACCTCGACCTCTCCGCGGAGACCGTGCCGCTGGTACGGGCGGAGCTGCGGGCGCTGCTGGCCGACCATCCGCCGTCCGGGCTGACCGGCCTGTCCTGCCTCGCCCCGGGGGCCGATTCGCTGTTCGCCGAGGCCGTGCTGGCGGCGGGCGGGCGCCTGGTCGCCGTGCTGCCCTCGCCGCACTACCGGCGCTGGCTGGCCGAGCCGGACCGCCCCGCCTTCGACCGGCTGCTCGCGGCGGCCGCCGAGGCGGTCGCCCTGCCGTACCGCGAGCAGTCGGACGCCGCCTACCAGGCGGCCAACGCCGAACTGCTGCGCCGGGCCGACCTGGTGGTCGCGGTCTGGGACGGGCTGCCGGGCCTCGGCCTCGGCGGCACCGCCGACATGGTGGCCACCGCCCGGCGGGCCGGTGTGCCCGTCCTGGTGGTGTGGCCGAACGGGGCGGCACGGGCGACGGCCTGACGGTCAGCCGGGCAGATTCTCGCGCACGCGCCGGGAGACGGTGAACTCCTGGAGGTCCAGGGTGCCGGGCGCGGGCACCACACCCGGGCCGCCGGCCTTCACCCACTCCACGACCTCGTCGATCATGTCCTCGGAGAGCACCCAGCCGAGCCAGACCGGCCGGCCGCCGGCGAGCCTGCCCTCGGTCGAGGGGCCGACGACGACCACGTTGGAGTGGCCGCAGGTGTCCAGGCAGTCGACGGCGCGGACCCGGCCGGCGTCGCCGACGCCCTCGCGGAGCCGGGCCAGCTGGCCGGCGTGGTCGACCCCGGGGTGCTTGGCGGTCGTGCCGCAGCAGCAGCCGCGGCAGACGGTGACGGTGACCGGTGCGGCCGCCGCGGGCGGCCGGCTGCGGGGACGACGGGCCATGGGTTCCCTCCCTGGTGGCCACCGCCGCGCACCGCCGAACGGGTGACGGCTCCGAGGACGGCGGACCGGTACGAACGGCACCGTCCGGACGGCCGGTACCTGGGAAGATTCTGCCGCAGCCGCCCTCCCGCTCCGCGCGCGACCCCGCAGCGGGATGCATATGGTGATCGCACCATCACGCTCCGCGGGCCGTCGCGGCCGCGACCGGCGACCGCCCCCGCGGACGACCGAGAGGACCTCTCGTGACCACAGCCAGTGACATCATGCACCGCGGTGCCCAGTGCATCGACGCCGACCAAACCCTGATGGCCGCCGCGAAGATGATGCGCGACCTGGACGTCGGCGCCCTCCCCATCTGCGGCCCGGACAAGATGCTGAAGGGCATCATCACCGACCGCGACATCGTGGTGAAGTGTCTGGCGGCCGGCAAGGACCCGTCGACCATGAAGGCCATGGACATGGCCGGCCACCTGCACTGCGTCAAGGCCGGCGACGACATGGAGACGGTGCTGAAGAAGATGGAGCAGCACCAGATCCGCCGCATGCCGGTGATCGAGAACGGCAAGCTGGTCGGCATGATCAGCGAGGCCGACCTCGCCATGGGCCACCGCGACGGCCAGCGCCTGACCGACCGCCAGATCATCGAGTTCATGGACAGCATCTACGTGAGCCGCTGACCCTGCGCGAACCACGCAGGGGCGCGGGGAACCGTCCGGTTCCCCGCGCCCCTGGCTGTCACCGCCCGTGCCCTACGCGGTGGCCTTCGCGGCGGCGCGGCCCGCGGCGCGGCCGGAGAAGAGGCAGCCGCCGAGGAAGGTGCCCTCGAGGGCGCGGTAGCCGTGGACGCCTCCGCCGCCGAAGCCGGCGGCCTCGCCCGCCGCGTAGAGGCCGTCCAGGACGGTGCCGTCGGCGCGCAGCACGCGGGAGGAGAGGTCGGTCTCCAGGCCGCCGAGCGACTTGCGGGTGAGGATGTTGAGCCGCACCGCGATCAGCGGGCCCGCCTTGGGGTCGAGCAGGCGGTGCGGGGAGGCGGTGCGGATCAGCTTGTCGCCGAGGTAGCGGCGGGCCCCGTGGACGGCGGTGACCTGGAGGTCCTTGGAGAAGGGGTTGGCCATCTCGCGGTCGCGGGCCTCCACCTCGCGGCGCAGCTCGGCGGCGTCGATCAGCGCCTCGGGCGTCTTGGCGTTCATGCCGCGGACCAGCTCGTCGAGGGTGTCGGCGACGACGAAGTCGACGCCGTGCTTCTTGAACGCCTCGACCGGCCCGGTGGCACCGGGCAGCGCGCGGCCGAGCACGCCCTTGATCGACTTCCCGGTGAGGTCCGGGTTCTGCTCGGATCCGGAGAGGGCGAACTCCTTCTCGATGATCTTCTGAGTGAGCACGAACCAGGTGTGGTCGTGTCCGGTGGTCATGATGTGCTCGAGGGTGCCGAGGGTGTCGAAACCGGGGAACAGCGGGACGGGCAGTCGGCGGCCGCGGGCGTCCAGCCAGAGCGAGGACGGGCCGGGCAGGATGCGGATGCCGTGCATCGGCCAGATCGGGTCCCAGTTCTCGATGCCCTCGGTGTAGTGCCACATCCGGTCGCCGTTGATCAGGTGGCCGCCGGCGTCGCCCGCGATGCCGAGCATCAGGCCGTCGACGTGGGCGGGCACGCCGGAGAGCATCCGCTCCGGCGGGGTGCCGAGCCGGGCGGGCCAGGCCTTGCGGACCAGTTCGTGGTTGCCGCCGATGCCGCCGGAGGCCACGATCACGGCCTGGGCCCGGAGTTCGAAGGAGCCGGTCACCTCGCGCGAGCTGGACTCGCCGCGCTGCACGGTGCTGGGCGCCAGGATCTCGCCGCTGACGGTGTCCAGGCTGCCGCCGGTCGCCGACAGCCCGGTGACCCGGTGGCGGAAGCGGAAGTCGACCAGCCCCTTGCCGGCCGCGGCCTTCACCCGGCGGGCGAAGGGCTCGACCAGGCCGGGGCCGGTGCCCCAGGTGATGTGGAACCGGGGCACCGAGTTGCCCGGGCCGGTGGCGGTGAGTCCGCCGCGCTCGGCCCAGCCGACCACCGGGAAGAAGCGCACTCCGCGCTCGTGCAGCCAGGCGCGCTTCTCGCCGGCCGCGAAATCGACGTACGCCTCGGCCCAGCGGCGCGGCCACTCGTCCTCGGGGCGGTCGAAGCCGGCCGTGCCCAGCCAGTCCTGCCAGGCGAGGTCCCGGGAGTCGCGGATGCGCATGCGCCGCTGCTCGGGCGAGTCGACCAGGAAGAGGCCGCCGAAGGACCAGTGGGCCTGGCCGCCGAGGGAGGCGGCGGGCTCCTGGTCGAGCAGGATCACCCTGCGGCCCGCCTCGGCCAGTTCGGCGGTGGCGACCAGGCCGGCCAGGCCCGCTCCGATCACGATCACGTCGGCGTCGAGTGCCATCCGGGCGGTCCTCCAGGGCTGGGAGCGGGCTTGTCGATCTCGGTGACCAGCATGGTGCGCCCTGGCGGAGCGGCGGTCAACCGGCCGGTAACCTCCGCGCCCGGGAATTTCGCTCCACCGGGTAGTGGAAATCCCGAACGCTTCACCATGGAGCGTAATTCGGGCGCGGCCTGACGGAAATTCAGACGCGAATTGCATGTCGAATATCTGGACAACTGCGTTAACCTGCCAGTAACTTACCGAACAGTAGCTCCCCCACCCTCGCCCCGTTTCTCTTCCCCAGGAGGAACCGTGTTCAGCCGTGCCCTGAAGCGTTCGTCCGTCCTGGTCAGCGCCGTCCTGGCGACCGCCGCCGCGGGCCTGCTCGGCGCCCCCGGCGCAAGCGCCGCCGACATCAACGGCGACTACGTCGCCCTCGGCGACTCGTACGCATCCGGAGCAGGAGTCCCCTCCCAGTACGCGGGCCTCTGCCTCCGTTCGAACCGGAACTACGGCCACCTGGTCGCCTCCGCACTCGGCTCGGCCAGTTACCGCGACGCCACCTGCGGCGCGGCCAAGATCTCCGACCTGACGGAGGCCCAGTACGACGCCTTCATCCGGGTCAACGACCCCCAGCTCGACTCCGTCTCCTCCGGCACCGACCTGGTCACCCTCGGCATCGGCGGCAACGAGCTCGGCACCTCCGACCTCGGCATCGGCGACGTCATCGCCACCTGCATGGCGGGTGCCGTGGTCAACCCCTTCGGCACCCCCTGCAAGGACGTCTACGCCCACGGCCACTGGGACTTCAGGTCCTGGTCCTGGAAGTGGGGCGAGGACACCCTGGTGAACCGGATCGACGCCAGCGGCCCGAGGATCGCCGCCGCCCTGCAGAAGATCCACGCCAAGGCCCCGAACGCCAAGGTGCTGCTCGTCGGCTACCCCTCCGTGCTGCCCGACAACGAGCGCAACTGCATCGGCCGCCAGCCCATCACCACCGGCGACGTCGCCTACCTGCGCGGCATCCTGCACAGGCTGAACGACACCCTCGCCGCCACGGCCGCCGCCAACGGCGCCACCTACGTCGACACCCTCACCCCGACCCGCGGCCACGACGTCTGCTCCAACGACCGCTGGATCGAGGGTGCCCTCCCCGGCTCCCCCGCCGTCCCCTTCCACCCCAACGCCACCGGCGAACAGGTCATGGCACGCGCCGTCCTCGCCGCTCTCGGCAAGTAAGGGCAAACGGGCGAGCCCGTAGGGGCGCGGGAACTGTGCGAATCGGAAGTGACGGCGTCTCACTTCCGTTTCGCGCAGTTCCCGCGCCCCTCAGGACTTCACCGCCAGGGCACGTGTCAGGCGGTCCAGCCATTCCTCGGGAGTGCCCGGGAAACCCTGCCAGTCGACGCGGCAGGTGGGCAGCGCCGCAGGCGCAACGGGGTACGGGCCGCGGCCCAGCACTCGGTGCAGGAGTTCGGGTGCCGGGCGGACGGCCGGGTGTTCGGCGAGCAGGACGGCGTCGTAGAGGTCCTTGCCGCGGGCGGTGCCGCCGTCGGCCGTGCCCTCGGTGAGCAGCCACAGCAGCTTCCAGGCGAGGGAGAGTTCGCGGCTCGCGGTGGGCAGCACGGCCGGCGGCCCGCCGTCCGCCCGCGGTATCGCGGTGAACACAGGCGCCTCGGGCAGCGGTTCGTCCAGGGCGAAGTCGATCCGCAGGGTGCCCGGCGCGAGCCCGTCCGCCGCCCACGGAATCGTGAGCCGCAGGCCCGTGGCACCGCCGCCGTAGGGCGCGTAGTAGCCGCCGAGGCCCTCGTGCCGGGCGGACTCGGCGTCGAGCCGCAGGCCGGGTGCGGCCTCGGGGGCGTCCTGCAGCCGGTCGAGCAGGTCGCCGTGGGGCACGTCCTCCGGCCGGGTGTCGTGCAGCCAGCGCAGTCCCTCGGGCGGGAGCCGGACGCGGGGGCCGCGCGGCTCGGCCCCCTGCGGGTCCCAGAGTTCGGCGGTGCCGGCGCCGTGGGCCGTCTCGGGCTCGCAGAGCACGGCGTCGGGGGTGTCGAGGTACGGGTACGGGTCCAGCGGGTCGATCGGCACCGCGGGCACGGCGCGCAGGACGAAGTCGAGGTCGGCGGGCGGCCGGGCGGTGTCCGGGCACCAGGCGGCGAGGACGGCGCTGCCGCGCAGCACCAGGCCGTCGATCCAGGGTGCGCCGGCGGCGGTCGCGAGCACGTGGTCGAGGACGGCCCGGTGGGCCTCGGCGGTCGTCCGGCTGGTCACGGGCGCACGCTAGCGGCCGGCACCGACAGCCGGGCGGCCGGGACGGTTCGCCGGGCCGGTGCCTTCGGGTTCCCGTGGTCGGGCTGCGAGTGCGGCCAGTACCGCGGGTTGTCCCGCGCCGGCGGCGGCCGAGTCGCGCAGCAGTCCGGCCAGGTCACGGGGCTGCGCCCGTTCACCGGTCGGAGCCGCTGCCGCGATCCGGTCCAGCCGGAAGCCCCGGCCGGCAAGGCGTGTGCGGCACCAGGCGATGAGGTACCAGCGGCCGTCGGCGGTGAGCAGTCCCGCCGGTTCCACGACACGGTCGCTCTCCCGTCCTGCCGCGTCGGTGTAGGACAGCCGCAGCACCGTGTGGGCGGCGAGGCTCTGCTCGACCGTGGTACGGATCGCGGGGTCGCTGCGCGTGGGCAGGGCGACGATGCGTGCGGCGAACTCCCGGGCTGCCTCCGAGGCGGGACCGGTCATCGAGGCCGTGATCTTCTGGGCTGCGGTGCGGGCCGCGCCGGCATAGGGGGTGGCGGCGTCGACCGCGGCAAGCGCGGCGGTCAGCGCCGAGGCCTCGTCGGCGGTGAGGCGGATCGGCGGAAGGGTCGTCCCGGGGTCGATCGACCAGCCGCCGCCTCGCCCGGATGCGGCACGCACCGGGACGCCGGCCTGCATCAGTGCCTGGAGGTCGCGCTGCACCGTCCGCGTGCCGACCTCGAACCGCGTGGCAAGCACCGCGACCGTCAGCGGCCGCGGCGCCGCCGCGCGCAACTCTTCCACCAGTGCGTACAGTCGTGCGGTTCGGTTCACGCCGCCGACGCTACCGTCATGCGGAGGCCAGGAATTCCCGCTCTCGCCGTAGTTCCCGCTCGGTGACGGTCAGGGGGAACAGGGTGAAGCCGTGCATCGCACCGGCGACGACGCCGAGGTGCACGTGCGCACCCGCCGCCCGCCACCGTGCGGCCAGGAACAGCGAGTCGTCCAGCAGCGGGTCCTCGGTGCCGACGACGATCCGGGCGGGTGGAAGCCCGGTCAGGTCCGCGAACAGGGGCGAGATCTCCGGGCTGCGGCGCCGTTCCTCCCCCGTCCCGGGCGTGAACAGCTCGTAGCTGCCCCGGAGCGTGTCGGTGTTGCTCAGCAACCGTCGTGGGCCGAAGCTCCGCTGGCTCGGTGTCATCGACAGGTCGTAGGGGCCGAAGAGCAGGTTGGCAGCCCGGAACACTCCGGTGAGGCCGTGCCGGTCGCGGAGGCGCAGCAGTGTCACCACGCCGAGGTGGGCGCCGGCCGACTCACCACCGATCAGCAGCCGTTCGGTACCGAACTCGGACGCGGCGTGGTCCACCAGCCATCGGGCGGCCGCTTCGCAGTCGTCGGGCCCGGCGGGGAAGGGGTGTTCCGGTGCGAGGCGGTAGTCGACGCTCACCACGGCCAGCCGTGCCTGCTCGGCGATCCTCCACAGCCGCTCGTCCTGTCCGTCCGCGGAGCCGAACGCCCAGCCGCCTCCGTGGATGTGCAGATACACGCCGGTCACGTGGCCCGGGGCGAAGACCCTCACCCTGACGCCGCCTTCGACGACGCGGTCCTTGCCGTGCACCAGCCTCACCGGCGGCGCGTCCCCGCCGAGCCGGTTGCGCCGCAGGAGCGCCAGCACGGCCGCATTCGGAGCCTGCCCGCGAGCCGGGCGGCTTGCGGCGGCGGCCTCGAACTGCTCGTTGAACGCCAGGGTCTCCGGGAGGCAGTCCTCGTCAGTGATCGTCATGCCGTCGACTGTTGCAGCTGTCCGCGACAGCGTCCTGTCACCCTTTCCCTGTGAACCGCGTCACGCTCCCTTCCTGCTCCTGGTGCGACGGGACCGAGCAGCAGGTCGCCGGGAACGCCGGCGGGGCGCGGCCCGGGGAAAGCCCCGGGCCGCGCCCCGCCGTTCGACCGTCCGGTGGTGCGGTCTCAGCCGCGGGTCACGGCTTGATGCGCACGATCTGCGGGTCGTGGTCGCTCGCCTGGGCGGCGAACTCGCTGTTGATGTGCACCACGTCGTAGTCGACGTGCTGACGCTTCAGGCCGGGGCTGACCAGGATGTGGTCCAGCACCTGCGAGTTGCCCTGGTAGACGTAGGAGTACCGCTCCCAGCTGGGCAGTTCGTCGACCAGGTCGCGCAGCACGCCGCCCTCGGTGAGGGTCTGCAGCGCGGGCGAGAACTGGTAGTCGTTGAAGTCGCCGAGGGAGACCACGCGGGCGCCCGGGTCGGCGGCGAGCAGCTTGGCGACGAAGGCGTGCTCCGCGGCGGCCTGCTTGCCGCGCTGCACCTCGGAGCTGCGGGTCGGGGCCTGGAAGCGGCTGTCGATGCCCTGGTCGCCGCCCTTGCTGTTGAAGTGGTTGGCGATGACGAAGATCGGCTTGCCCTTGAAGGAGAACTGGCCGACCAGCGGCTTGCGGCTGGCGTTCCAGGCCTCGTTGCCCGGGTCGATGCGGCCCGGGGAGGCGGTCAGCGCGGTGGCCTTGCCGGTGCCGGTGACGTCGACGGCGGTGGTGGCGTCGCCGCCCGCGATGTCGGTGAAGGAGATCCGGGCGGGGTTGAAGAGGAAGACCTGGCGGATGTTGCCGCCGGGCTCGCCGCCGTCCTTGCCGTCGACCGGGTCGATGGAGCGCCACTCGTAGGCGGGGCCGCCGGCGGCCTTGATGGCGGCGGTGAACTTCGCGAGGGTGGCGCCGGCGGTGACGGTGCCGTCGTTGACGGCGCCGTTGTCGTCCTGGATCTCCTCGAGGGCGACGACGTCGGGCGCGCGCAGGTTGGTGACGATGCCCTGGGCGAGCTCGGCGAACTTCTCGTCCGGGTCGGACGGGTCGAGGTTCTCCACGTTGTACGTGGCGATGGTGGCCTCGCTCGGCAGCGGACGGGCGGTGACCTCTCGCTTGAGGCCGTTGTCCTTGAGGGTGCCGAGGGTGTCGGCGGCGACGGTGTAGCCGCCGAACTGGTTGTAGTCGAGCGGGCCCGCGGTGGTGCCGGTGAGCCGGTCGCCGACGTTGGCGACCGGGAAGGCCTGCTCGGCGGCGGGGATCAGCGACTGCACCATCAGGCGGCCGGCGTTGGGCTTGTCGTAGCCGAGGTAGACGACGCCGCCGCGGCGGGTGGCCGGGTCCTCGCAGTCGACGTCCACCCACAGCTCGTTGTACTTGTCGGTGGCCTGGACGACGCGGGCGTCGGCGATCTCGACCCGCATGCCCTCCAGCGACTCGAACCGGTCGAGGGCGTACTCGGCGGGCTTGAGCGGCAGGTTCTCGATGGTGGCGCCGGCGGCGTCGGGCGCGTACGCGGCGGGGATGCTGCGGCCGTCCAGGCGGACGGCGGCGGGCAGCGGGTTGCCGGAGGAGAGCACGGTGGTCTTCGGAGCGGTGAGCTCGGTGACCGACTGGCCGCCGCCGCTGTAGGCCGGGTAGTACTCGGTGACCTTGGCGGTGACCAGCACCGAGTCGCCGACCTTGACGGTCGGGGCGGCGCTGCCGGTGTAGACGAAGACGGCCTCGCTGGTGGCCGGGTCGGCGTCCGGGGTGGCGTCCTGGATCCAGAAGCCCTTGGAGCCGGTGGTGCGCACGGCGGTGACGATGCCGGGGATGCCGGCGATGGTGCTGCCGGACTTCGGGGATATCCGGGTGCTGCCCTGGATGTCGTGGATGCGGACGGTGCCGGGCTCGGTGGGGCCGGTGGAGCCGGTGTCGCCCTCGGCGGCCTCGCCCTTGCTGTTGACCGGGGTGGGCGCGCCGGCCTTCAGGTCGGCGGCGTTGTCGTCGGTGTCGGCGAGGTTGGCGCCGCGGGCGACGGAGGCGGTGTTGCTCGCGCCGGCGGCGGGGCTGCCCTCGCGGACGACGGCGGTGCCGAAGCCGACCAGGTCGCGGATGCGGGTGTCGGCGGCGCAGTCCGCGGCGGTCTTGCAGGTGAGCGGGGCGGTGCCCTGGACGAGGGCGACGGTGCCCGAGGTGCCGGAGAGGGCCAGGGTGCCGGTGGCGTCCGGGGTCGGCAGGGCGACGGTGCCGCCGGTGCCCGCGGCCTCGGCGATCAGGTAGCGGCCGCCGGGGGCGACGGAGCCGGTCAGCGGGGTGACGCTCCAGGCGCTGCCGGAACCGGGGTTGCCGGAGATGTACTGGACGCTCCAGCCGTCGAGGCCGAAGGCGGCGCCGCCCTTGTTGGCGAGCTCGATGAAGTCGTTCTTCAGCGTGGCACCGGAGTTGCCGCCACCGCCGTAGACCTCGGCGATCACCGCGTCGGCCGAGGGCGCGGCCGTGGCGCCCGGCAGCGGGACGAGGACCAGCGAGGCCGCCACGGAGGACGACAGGACGGTCGCGCGCAGCAGTCTCCGGCGGGAGCGGGGGTTGGGGGCGGTGGTGGTTTCGGTCACCGGGAGAGGCTCCTTAATCTGCCGGCGGACGCGGGACCACCGCGTGCGGGCAGCACGGTCACCCGGCGGACGTGGGCTCGCCGGGTGCTGAGGGTGTGTCAGAGTGGGTGACTACTCGCGTAGATACCGTGCAGAAAGATACGCGCGTAGAAGGTGACACGACAAGACGTCCTGCGTTAACTCTTGGCACACGCCGCATGCCCTCCCGCCGCCGGAGGCACCGTCAGGGTCCGTGCCGGACGGGCCGGGAGGGCCCGACCGGCACGGACACCGCGCCCGGCTACCCCAGCCGCGCGTCGGCGGCGAGCGAGCCGACCAGCTCCTCGACCCGGCCCTCGGGCAGGCCCCGGGAGACGAACCAGGCGCCGACGTTGCGCACGTCCCGCTCCAGGAAGGAGAGCCCGCGCGGATTGGCGACCACGTCGACGATCTGCGGCACGTCGATGATCACCAGCCGCCCGCGGTGGACGAGGATGTTGTACGCGGAGAGGTCGCCGTGCGCGTAGCCGTCCACCGCGAGCAGCGACAGGCTGCGGCCGAGCTGCTCCCACAGGTCCTCGACATCGGCCTCCTCGGCACGGAGCTGGGCCAGCCGGGGCGCGGCCGCGCCGTCCTCGTCGCCGACGAACTCCATCAGGATCTCCGTCCCCGTGATCTGCACCGGGTACGGGACGGCCACCCCGGCCGACCAGAGCCGGCACAGCGCGGCGAACTCGGCCCCGGCCCACTGCCCGGCGATCGCCTCCTTGCCGAAGGCGGTGCGCTTGGCCATCGCCCGGGTGATCCGGGACTCCTTGTGCTGACGGCCCTCCAGGTAGCCGGAGTCGCGGTGGAACATCCGGTGCTGGGCGTCCCGGTAGCGCTTGGCGGCCATCAGGGTGCGGCGGTCGGTGCCCGGCACCGCACGCTCCAGCAGGAAGACGTCGGCCT
Source organism: Kitasatospora dryopteridis (assembly GCF_050749075.1). Taxonomy (NCBI): domain Bacteria; kingdom Bacillati; phylum Actinomycetota; class Actinomycetes; order Kitasatosporales; family Streptomycetaceae; genus Kitasatospora; species Kitasatospora dryopteridis. Next base: position 1,953,709 of record NZ_CP192749.1, read on the forward strand.
CCTTGCCGGTCTTCACGATCCCGAGCTCGGTGTCCACGGCCGCCAGCTCGGTCACCACCCAGTCGGGGCGCGGCTCGGGGCCCTTCTCGGTGGGGGTGGACCGGTCCCAGGTGGACCAGCGGTCGCCCTCGGCGGGGCCGTCGGACACGGGGGCGGCGGACGCGGGGTCGTCGAAGCCCTCCGGCAGTACGGCATCGGAGGGGAAGTACTCGGGCTCGAAGTCGTCGAACCGGTCGGACCGGCGGCCGCGCCGGGGCCCGCCCTTGGGACGGATGCGGGAGAAGGAATCGCTGTCGGCAAAGCGCTCGCGCACTGCGGTGGCTCCTGGGAAACGGCCCACCGGGTGCGTCCGATGCGACGCGCTGTCAGCCGGTGGGGAGGTGACGATCGAGGGAGGCGTATGGCGCGCACGCAAAGGCGCGCCGCGACACGGCGGCAACCATCCGGACACACCTCCTCGACGTCAGGTCCTCGCACGGCGTTCGCGAGGACGAGAGCACACTAGCCGCTCCCACCGGCAGCGCAACCGAATATTCCGCACGGGTGGCACCGCGTCCGCACCTCACACCTCCTGCGCGCCCGCACACATGGCGCTGATCGGTCCGGCGCGGCCGCGTCGGCGCCCGCCCGAGCACCACCCGCCGTCAGGCGATCCGCCACCGTCCGGGAACGGGGTCACCGGAACCGCTCGAAGAGGCACCGGGCGCCGGACTACTGGCCGGCCTGGGCAGTCCCGGCGTAGACGCGCAGGTCGGAGCGCCCGGTCGGCACCTTCCACCGGTCCAGGGCGTCCATTGCCGCGTACGGCCAGGCACCGTCCTCCTGGTCGGCGGCGAAACGCACGACACGCTGCTGCAGGTTGCTCAGGTCGCCGAAGGACTGCGGCGGTTCGGCGGGATCGCCCGGGAAGACCAGCGTGAACAGCGTCTGCGCCGTGTAATACCTGTCGTAGAACCCTTCGGCGCCCGTACGGTCGGCCAGGCCGGCCAGCATGGCATCGACCGCCCGGAGCGTCGTGGCCCCGGACGTTCCGGCCAGGGCCATCGCCGCGAGGCCGCGGTAGGAGCCGCTCAGGAACGACATCGTCCCGGTCTTCTCGGGCGGCCGGGCGACGGCCTGCGTCAGCACGTCGACGACGGCCGGGCCGGCGATGCCGAACCGCGTCAACGCGAAGGCGGAGGCCCAGCGCAGCTCGACGACCGGGCTGTCCAGGTAGCGCTCGATGAAGGGGACGGTCGCCGGGTCGCCGAGCAGACCGAGTGCTACCACTCCCGTCGCCGCGGCGCCGGGCGAGACCTCGTCGGCGACGAACGCCTGCAACAGCGGAACCGACGTCGCCGCGGACTCGGGGAACCAGGCGAGCAGGTTCGCCGTCTCGGCCCGCAGTTCGGGGCTGTCCGAGCTCAGCAGGACGGCGAGTTCGGGAAGTGCCTCCCGAACGGCGTCGTAGCAGCGCACCACCGCCTCCGCGTCGATGAGCACCTGCGCGCAGCTCGCCTCGCGCTGTGTGCGCTGCTCGTCGTCCACCGCTTCCGCGATCCACCGGGCCCGGTCGTCGGCCTCGCCGCGCAGCCCCTCCAGGTAGGCGCGGTCCTCCCGGGGGCCGTAGCCGTCCGGCAGGTAGTTGTTGTCCAGCCCGATCGCGATGGCGATCAACAGACCGACGAACCGGTGCCTGTTGACCAGTCTCGGGTCGAGCGCCATCCGCACGAGGAACGGAACGGTGTACACCGCGGCCTGCGATCGCGTGCCCTGGTGCACGATGTGGTTCGCGAGCTGCGCACTCGGCGGGTACCGGCCCTCCCAGACCCCCGCCTGCATCGCCCGGAGATGTCCGGGGACGTCGTCGGCCGTGCCGTAGGAGTGCTGCAGCCGAGCCCAGGGCACATCGTCCAGGCCGGTGAGAGGGTCGCCGTCCGTCACGGCAGCAGATCCTGGCACACCGGGATTACGTCCTGCGGTTCGACGTCCGATCAGGCGACGGTCATGCGATCACCCTCGACCCCGGAGTCGATGGACACGCGCGCCGGCTCGCACGCCGAGCCGATGTCGGCCCGGGTGAGCGGGCGACGGAGCAGTGCGCGGCCGGTGCTCCGATTGCCTGCCGCGAGGCTTCCGGGGGCGCCCCGGAAGCCTCAGTCGGCCTCGACGGCAGCCGGCTCGCGGACGGCTGCCGACCACTTCTGCTCGACCTTGCCGAGCTTCCAGTAGGCGATGGCGCCGGCCCAGGTGACCACGAACAGGCCGACGATGGCGTAGCCGACCATGTTGAGGTCGAGTTCGGCGATCCAGCCGATCGGGCCGGAGGTGATGCCGAGCTTCTCGGCGAGCAGGCCGACCAGCTCGATGACGCCGATGACCAGGGCGACCAGCACCGACAGGCCGGTGACGGTGAGGTTGTAGTAGATCTTGCGGACGGGCTTGGAGAACGCCCACTCGTAGGCGAAGTTCATGAACGAGCCGTCGATGGTGTCGAGCAGGCTCATGCCGGCCGCGAAGAGGACCGGCAGCACCAGCAGCGCGTACCAGGGCAGCGAGAAGGCGGCGGCGCCGCCGGCCAGGACGAGCAGCGAGACCTCGGTGGCGGTGTCGAAGCCGAGGCCGAAGAGCAGGCCGACCGGGTACATGTGCCAGGGCTTGGTGACGGCCCGGGTGACCCGGCCGAGGATGCGGTTGAGGAAGCCGCGCTTGTCGAGCTGGCGCTCCAGCTCCTCCTCGTCGAACTCGCCGGCCTTCATGCTGCGGAAGACCTTGAGGATGCCGTTGAAGGCGCCGAGGTTGATCAGGCCGATCAGCACCAGGAAGGTGCCGGAGACGGTGACGCCGATCAGGCCGGTGGCGGTGTGCAGCGCGGACTCGTCGGACTCGACCTGGCCGGCCAGCGAGCGGATGCCGAAGGCGAGCAGCGCGCAGAGGCCGAAGACGATCGAGGAGTGGCCGAGCGAGAACCAGAAGCCGACGGAGAGCGGGCGCTTGCCCTGGCCCATCAGCTTGCGGGTGGTGTTGTCGATCGCGGCGATGTGGTCGGCGTCGAAGGCGTGCCGCATGCCGAGGGTGTAGGCGGTGAGACCCATGCCCGCGCCGAAGACCTGGCCGCCGACGTCGTAGTGGCGGGGGGCGATCACGGCGAGCAGGGTGAACCAGCCGACGACGTGGAGGGCCAGCACGAAGCCGCCCATCCCGGCGAGCCGGAGCCACTCCTCGCGGGTGAGCCGGTCGCGGAGACGGCTTGGTGTCGACATGGGGTCCTCCCGGCAGCGGACGGATGAGCCGAGCCATCCTGTCGCCCCGGAGAGTCAATTGCAAGTCATGTGCAACTGCTGGGCCGGTGCATGGCGACCTGCACGGATGCACCGGGGGCGCATTCCGCGCAGGACATGTCACACGACGTACCCGATCCCTTAACCTCCCGCGTCTTCCTGTGGCTTCTTCTACGCGCGGATACTCGGTTCCATGCGCGGATCTACGCGCGGATACCCCAACTGTCCGCGCGCGGTCCCGCGCGCGGGTCATGCGGACAGAACTGCCCCCCAATCCCCCAACTCCCCACGGAGGAACGGCAGATGATCGGCACTCGCACCATCCGTACGAAGGCGGCACTGGCCGCCTCCGCCGTCCTGGCGGCCACCCTCACCGGCCTCGCGGCGCCCGCCGCGCCGGCCGCCGCCGCCACCCCCCACCGGGTGCTCTTCGACAACAGCAAGGCGGAGACCGCCGGCAACGCCGACTGGATCATCTCCACCAGCCAGCCCGACCCGCTGGCCCAGAACGCCAGCCCCAGCACCGAGAAGAGCTGGACGGGCGCCCTCTCCGCCTGGGGCGTCGCCCTGCAGAAGGCCGGCGGCTACAGCCTCAAGACGCTGCCCGCCGGCTCCACCATCAGCTACGGCACCGGCGCCGCGCTCGACCTCGCCAACTTCGACACCTTCGTGATCCCCGAGCCCAACATCCGCTTCTCCAGCGCCGAGAAGACCGCCATCATGCGCTTCGTCCAGAACGGCGGCGGGCTCTTCCTGATCTCCGACCACAGCAACAGCGACCGCAACAACGACGGCTGGGACTCCCCCGAGATCATCAACGACCTCTTCACCAGCAACGGCGTCGACAACACCTCGCCGTTCGGCTTCTCGGTCGACGTGAAGACCATCAGCACCGACAACCCGCGCGCCGTCAACGACGCCGCCAACCCGGTGCTGCACGGCGCCTTCGGCAACGTCACCGGCTCCATCCTGCGCTCCGGCACCACCTTCACCCTCACCCCCTCCGCCAACTCCTCGGTCAAGGGCCTCGTCTACCGCACCGGCTACAGCGGCAACACCGGCGCCTTCTTCGTCACCAGCACCTTCGGCAGCGGCCGGGTCGCCGCCTGGGGCGACAGCTCCCCCGCCGACGACGGCACCGGCCAGTCCGGCAACACCCTGTACGACGGCTGGAACGACACCGCCGGCACCAACGCCGCGCTGGCCCTGAACGCCACCGCCTGGCTCAGCAAGGCCTCGTGAACCACCGCCCCTGCGGCGCCGCCGCGCGCCGCAGGGGCGGCGGCACGTCCCTGCACCCGGCCCGGTGGAAATGGGGCCCGACCGCACCCATCCTGGGGAGGTCGGGCCCGCCCCGGGCCGCCGCACAACCCACGGAGGGCCCATGCAGCCGCCGGCCCCGTACCCCTACCGCACCACCCGCGAGGACGTCCGGATCGCCATGCCGGACGGCACCCGCCTCGCGGCCCGGCTCTGGCTCCCGATCACCGACCACCCGGTGGCCGCCCTGCTCGAGTACCACCCCGGCGGCATCGGCGACACCACCGCCGTCCGCGACGCCCAGCGCCACCCCTGGTACGCCGGGCACGGCTACGCCTCGCTGCGGGTCGACGCCCGCGGCCACGGCAGCTCCGAGGGCATCCCCACCGACCCGGCCTCCCCGGCCGGCACCGCCGACGGGCTCGCCCTGCTCGACTGGCTCACCGCCCGCCCCTGGTCCAACGGCAGGGCCGGCGCCTTCGGCATCGGCCGCGGCGGCACCGCCGCCCTCGCCCTCGCCGCCCGCGCCCCCGAGACGCTCGCCGCGGTCGTCGCCGTCTGCGCCGACGACCGCACCGCACCCGTACGGGACCTAGCAGGGGCCCCGCTCGCCGCCGCCGTGCACGCCGACTCCGCCGCCCGGCTCGCCGCCGCCTGCCGCCCGCCCGACCCCCGGTACACCGGCGACGACTGGAAACACCTCTGGCTGGAACGGCTGGCCGCCGTCGGCCCGGACGACCCCGACGAAGGCGGCCCGCTCGGCCTGGACGCCGTCCGCGCCGCCGTCCTGGCCTTCGGCGGCTGGGCCGGCCCGCAGGCCGACACCGTGCTCCGCCTCGTCGAACAGCTCGGCGAGAACGCCCGCGGCGTCCTCGGCCCCTGGCCGCACCAGTACCCCGACCAGGGCCTGCCGCCCGGCCCCGCCATCGGTTTCCTCCAGGAGACCCTCCGCTGGTGGGACCACTGGCTCAGGGGCGCCGACACCGGCGTCCTCAAGGAGCCGGCCCTGCGCAGCTGGATGAACGAGTCCGTGCCGCCCGCCACCTCCTACGCCAACCGGCCCGGCCGCTGGGTCGGCGACGAGAGCTGGCCCTCCCCCGACGTCCGCGAGGTGCACTACGGCCTCGACGACGCACTGCGCACCGCCGGGACACCCTCCGGCGAGCGCCTCGTCCCCGTCCGCTCCCCGCAGCACACCGGCATCGACGCCGGGGCCGTGCAGCCGCTCGGCGGGCCGGCCGACCTGCCGCCGGACCAGCGCGAGGAGGACGGCCGCTCGGTCTGCTTCGACTCGGTGCCGCTGCCCGAGCCCGAGGAACTGCTCGGCGCCGCCTCGGTACGGCTGCGGGTGCGCCTGGACGCGCGGCACGGGCAGGTCGCGGCACGGCTGTGCGACGTCGCCCCGGACGGCTCGTCCACGCTGGTCAGCCGCGGTGCAGCGGCCCTGGCGGGCGGCATCGGGCCGGTGGAGGTCGAATTCGGGCTGGCCGCGGTCGCGCACGCCTTCCCGGCCGGGCACCGCATCCGGCTCGCGCTCTCCTCCGCGTACTGGCCGTGGCTGTGGCCGGTGGCCGGGACCGGCGGCTTCGAACTCGACCCGGGCGCGTCGGTGCTCACCCTGCCGGTGCGGCACCTGGCGGCGGACGCGGGCAGCGGGCCGGTCGCCTTCGACCCGCCCGAACAGGCGCCGGCCCCGGCCGGACTCCGCCCCGAACCGCTCACCGCCCCCCCGGAGCGGCAGGCCGTCCACGACGTGGGCACCGGCGAATGGCGCCTGCAGCTGGCCCGCCCCGCCGGCGCGGTGGTGCACCCCGACGGCCTCGCCGAGGAGGAGCACGTCCTGGAGGCGTACCGCATCCGCTCGGACGACCCGCTGAGCGCCCGGGCGCGCACCGATCGCACCCTGCGGCTGGAGCGGACGGACATCGGCTGGGACGTCACCCTGCAGATCCGCTCCGAGGCGAGCTGCGACGCCGGGCACATCACCGTGCACGACCACATCCGCGCCCTGGAGGGCGGCGACGTCCTCTACGAACGCAACTGGCGCCGCCGCCTGCCGCGAACGTGAACGGTCGACCACCCAGGGGCGCCGGGGGCACCCGGGTGGTGACCCATGGGAGCAGCTCGGCACCGGCCGCGTCAGGCCGCAGCCTCCGCCCGTGCACGGCCGGGGAGCTCCTCCCGGACGACGCGCCGGCGGCGGGCCGGCACGCCCGCGGTCGGGTTGGCGACGCCCCAGGCCGCGCCCTTGCAGATCAGTTCCTTGTAGAGGGCGGCCACGCGGCCGGTCAGGGCCCTGTCGACCGCCCGGTCGTCGGCGGTGACGAACTGGATCAGGCCCTCCTTGCGGCCGAGCGAGATGCACTGCTGGAAGTAGCGGATGGGGACGCGGGGGACCTTGGTGCCGGCGAGCCGGGCCGCGACGGCGTCGGCGGCCTGCCAGGCCATCGGGACGCCCGAGGCGCAGGACATGCGCAGGGGCTTGTCATTGGGGCCGATCGCCATCGCGGCGTCGCCCACGGCGTACACGTCCGGGTGGGAGACCGAGCGCATCGTCCTGTCGACCACGATCTGGCCGCGGTCGGTGACCTCCAGGGTGGTGGCCCCGGCGATCGGGTGGACGGCGAAGCCGGTGGTCCAGACGGTGACCTCGGCGGGGATGATCCGGCCGTCGGCCGTCGTCACGCGGTCCGCTTCCACGGCGGTGACCGCGGCGTCCTCGTGGACGGTGATGCCGAGCCCGTCCACCACCTTCCGCAGGTGGGCGCGGCCCTTCTCGGAGAGCCAGTCGCCGAGGGCGCCGCGGGCGGCCAGGGCGACGTCGAGGTCCGGGCGGGCCTCGGCGATCTCGGTCGCGGCCTCCAGGCCGGTCAGGCCGCCGCCGATCACGACCACGGGACGGCCGGCGTCCAGGGCGGCCAGGCGGTCGCGGAGGCGGAGGGCGCCGGGGCGGCTGGAGACCTCGTGGGCATGGTCGGCGGTGCCGGGGACACCCCCGTCGTTCCAGCCGCTGCCGAGGGCGTAGACCAGGGTGTCGTACTCCAGTTCCTCCCGCCCGGGGCCGTCCGCGGCGGTGACCGTCACCGTCTTGCGGTCCACGTCCACGGCGGTGACCTTCGCGAGCTTCAGTGCCACGCCGGTGCCCGCGAACATCTCGCCGAACGACCGGGGCTTGAGGTCCTGGCCGGCCGCGAGCTGGTGCATCCGGACGCGCTCGACGAAGTCGGGCTCGGGGTTGACGAGGGTGATGGTGACGTCCTCGCGGTGCAGCCGCTTGGCGATGCGGCCGGCGGCGGTGGCTCCGGTGTAGCCGGCGCCGAGGACGACGATGCGGTGCTGCATGTGCCTGCTCCTGTCTGGAGGGTTCCGCCGCTGTCTTCGCGCGGTTTCGCCTCCTGAACCGGGCAGCCCGGCGTTTCCTGACAGGGTCGGGATGTGAAGCACGTCACATCGGCTCAGAGGGTGTGGAGCGGGGCGTTCCCGTGGTCCGCGGCGGCCCACTGCTCGGTCGCGCGGACGAGCTTGTCGGGGTTGACCTGGCTGCGGACCGCGGCGATGCCGTCCGCGGTGACCTCCAGACAGGTGATCCCGACGACCCGGCCGTCCACGACCGCCACGATGGCGGGCCCGCCGTTGGCGTCCGCGGCGTAGATCTCGGCCGCGCCGCCGACATGGGCCCGCTTGGCCTCGCTCGGCTTGAACAGGCCGCGCAGGAACTTGGCGACCGCGAGCGCGCCCTCGAACGCCTTCGCGCGGGCCGGGACCTTCCCGCCGCCGTCGCCGACCGAGACGGCGTCCTGGGTGAGCAGGCGCACCAGGGGTTCGGTACGGCCGCTGGTCGCCGCAGCCAGGAACTCCTCGACGATCCTCCGGGCGGCGGCCTCGTCGATCTCGGTACGCGCCCTGCCGTCCGCGACGTGCTTCTTGGCCCGGTGGTAGATCTGCTGGCTGGCCGCCTCGCTGATGCCGAGGATCTCGGCGATCTCCCGGTGCGGGTAGTCGAAGGCCTCGCGCAGCACGTACACCGCCCGCTCGTTGGGCGACAGGCGCTCCAGCAGGACGAGGACGGCGTACGACACCGAGTCGCGCTGCTCGGCGGTGTCGGCCGGGCCGAGCATCGGGTCCCCGGCGAGCAGCGGCTCGGGGAGCCACGCCCCCACGTACGTCTCGCGCCGGGCGCGTGCCGAAGTGAGCATGTTGAGACAGAAGTTGGTGAGGACCTTGGTCAGCCAGGCCTCGGGCACGTCGATCCGCTCGACGTCGGCCGCCTGCCAGCGCAGGAACGTCTCCTGCACGGCGTCCTCGGCCTCGCTCGACGAGCCGAGCATCCGGTACGCGATGGCCTCCAGCCGGGGCCTGGCCGCCTCGAACCGGTCGACGTCGCTCATGATCAGGGCCATGCCCGCGATCCTAGTTTCTGCGGACGCGTACGGGCGACCGGTTGGGGGCGCGGGGTGACCGACGAGGGGTCCGGCGGCCGCCGCCGCCGGACCCCTCGGTCTGTGTGTCAGCGGGCGCGGTGGGTGCGGATGATCTCCGCGTACCGCTCGCCGCTGGCCTTCACGGTGCGCTGCTGGGTGTCGTAGTCGACGTGCACCAGGCCGAACCGCTTGTCGTAGCCGTACGCCCACTCGAAGTTGTCGAGCAGCGACCAGGCGAAGTAGCCGGCCAGCGGGGCGCCCTTGGCGACGGCGCGGGCGCAGGCGTCCAGGTGGCCCTCCAGGTAGGCGGTGCGCTCCCGGTCCTCGATCCGGCCGTCCGCCGTCACGGTGTCGCGGTAGGCGGAGCCGTTCTCGGTGATGTAGATCTTCCGGACGCCGTACTCCTCGGTGAGGCGCATCAGCAGCTGGTGGATGCCCTCGGCGTCCACCTCCCAGCCCATGGCGGTGTGTTCGGCGTTGCGGCCGGGGGCCTGCCGGAACTGCGGGACGGGGCCGGTCGGGTCGTCCTCGACGAACTGGCGGAAGTAGTAGTTGAGTCCGATCCAGTCGAGCGGGGCCGAGATGAGCTCCATGTCACCGTCGCGGACGGGGAGTTCGACGCCGTAGAGCTTGACCATGTCCTCCGGGTAGCCGCGGCCGAGGACGGGGTCGAGCCACCAGCGGTTGATGTGGCCGTCGGCGCGGACGGCGGCGAGGCGGTCGGCCTCGCTGTCGGAGGCCGGGATGATCGGGCTGAGGTTGTTGACGATGCCGACCCGGACGTCCGCGTGGGCCGCGCGCAGTGCCTGCACGGCGTAGCCGTGGCCGAGGTGCAGGTGGTACGAGGTGCGGACGGCGGCGGTGAGGTCCGTCCAGCCGGGGGCCATCTTGCCCTCGAGGTGGCCGATCCAGGAGGAGCAGAGCGGCTCGTTGAGGGTGGCCCAGTGCTTGACGCGGTCGCCGAGGCGGTCGGCGACGACGGCCGCGTACTCGCCGAAGCGCTCGGCGGTGGCGCGCTCGGGCCAGCCGCCGCGGTCCTGCTGGGCCTGCGGGAGGTCCCAGTGGTACAGGGTGCCGTGCGGGGTGATGCCGGCCTCGAGCAGGCCGTCGACCAGGCGGTCGTAGAAGGCGAGGCCTTCGGCGTTGACCCGGCCGTCGGCCTGCGGCACGACGCGCGGCCAGGCGACGGAGAAGCGGTAGGCGCCGAGGCCGAGCCGCTTCATGAGGCCGATGTCCTCGCTGTAGCGGTGGTAGTGGTCGCAGGCGGTGTCACCGTGGTCGCCGTTGTCGATCTTCCCGGGGGTGTGGGAGAAGGTGTCCCAGATGGAGGGCGCGCGGCCGTCCTCGTCCACGGCACCCTCGATCTGGTACGCGGAGGTGGCCGCGCCCCAGACGAAGTCGTCCGGCAGGGCATTGAGGTCGTTCACAACTGGCCTTTCAATCAGGGTCACTTGACGGCGCCGGCGGTGAGGCCGGCGACGAGGTAGCGCTGCAGGAGGAGGAAGCCGGCGACCACGGGGACGCTGACGACCAGGGAGGCGGCCATGACCTGGTTCCAGTACACGTCGTTGAGCGTCGCGTAGCCCTGGAGGCCGACGGCGAGGGTGCGGGTCTCGTCGTTGGTCATGACGGAGGCGAAGAGGACCTCGCCCCAGGCGGTCATGAAGGCGTAGACGGCGACGGCGACGATGCCGGGGATGGCGGCCGGAATGATGATCCGCACCAGGGCCCGGACCGGGCCGCAGCCGTCGACCAGGGCGGCCTCGTCGAGATCCCGCGGGATGGAGTCGAAGTAGCCGACCAGCATCCAGATCGAGAAGGGCAGCGAGAAGGTGAGGTAGGTGAGGATCAGTCCGCCGCGGCTGCCGTAGAGGGCCACGCCGGTGCTGTTGCCGATGTTGACGAAGATGAGGAACAGCGGCAGCAGGAAGAGGATGCCGGGGAACATCTGCGTCGACAGCACGGTGACGGTGAACAGCCGGCGGCCGCGGAAGCGGTAGCGGCTGACGCCGTAGGCGGCGAGGATCGCGATGAGCACCGAGAAGATCGTCGCTCCGCCGGCCACGATGATCGAGTTGAGGAAGTACTTGCCGAGCGGCACGGTCTTCCAGATGTCGAAGTAGGGCCGGACGGTGAGCGTGCTCGGTATCCAGCGGAACGGCCCCTGGACGTCCTGGAGCGGCTTCAGCGAGGAGCTGACCATGACGCCGACCGGGACGAGGGTGAAGACCGCGAGCAGGGCGAGCACGATCCGCCGGATCCACCGGAAGGACGCGGGCGGGTTAATCATCGGCGCCCCTCCGACGCGAGGTGATGAACAGGTAGACCGACGTCACCAGCAGCAGGAACAGCAGGAGCAGCACCGACATGGCGGAGCCCGCGCCGAAGTTCCAGGTGACGAAGGAGGACTGGTAGATGTGGATGGAGATGAGGTCCGAGGCTTCCGGTGCCGACTTGCCGAAGAGCACGTACGGCGTGTTGAAGTCGTTGAACGTCCAGAGGAAGAGGACGAGCACGAGGACCAGGTTGACCGGGCGCAGCGAGGGCAGGGTGATCCGGCGGATCTGCTGCCAGATGCCGGCGCCGTCCATGGCGGCGGCCTCGTAGAGCTCGCGGGGGATGTTCTGCAGACCGGCCGTCAGGGTGAGGAAGGCGAAAGGCCAGGAGCGCCAGACGGAGACGGCGACGAGTGCGGTGAAGCTGTTGTCGCCGATCAGCCAGAACGGCCGGTCCGAGGTGAGGTGGAGCTGGTCGTGGATGACGTGGTTGATGAGCCCGGTGTCCCGCTGGAACATGAACGACCAGGTGATGACGGCCGCGTAGACGGGGAGGGCGTAGGGCAGCAGGAAGGCTGCGCGGAGCAGCCCCCTGCCTCTGAAGGAGTCCTGCATCATGATCGCCGCCGTGGTGCCCACCAGCCAGGAGAGGCCGACGGCGAGGATCGTGAAGGCGCAGGTCACCCAGAACGAGTTGAGCAGCGACTGGCCGACGGGGGCGTTGAAGTCCACCGCCATGCGGTAGTTCCCGAGGCCAGTCCACGGTGCGGACGACCAGTCCCGGATGTAGAACTGGGTGAGCTGTTTGAAGCTCATCACGATGCCGACCACCATGGGCACCAGGTGGATCAGCAGCTCCAGGGCGAGTGCCGGGAGCAGGAGCAGGTGGGGCAGGCCGATTCGGCCGAGTCGCTGTCGCACGTCAGTTGGCCGGCATCTGCTGCTGGGCCTTGGTGAGTTCGGCCTTGACGGACTCGTCGGTGACCGGCTTGCCGGCGGCGGCCGCGGCGAGCAGGTTCTTGACGGCGGTGCCGACCAGGGTCTCGAACTGGCTCTCGTTGGCGACCTGCGGGAGCGGCTGGGCGCTGGTGCCGAGGACCTTGGAGAGGGCCTGGAGCTCGGGGGTGGCGAAGGCCGGGTCGCCCTGGGCGTCCTTGACCGGCGGGATGGAGCCGTAGGTCTTGTTGAGCTGGATCTGCTCGTCCTTGCTGGTCATGAACTTCACGAAGTCCAGCGCGCCGTTCAGGTTCTTGGTGTTCTTGAAGACGGCGAGGTTGATGCCGGCGACCATGGAGCTGGTGAGCTTGGTGCCGGAGGCGCCCGCGGGGACGGGGACGGGGGCGACGCCGTAGTCGTCGGGGTTCATGCCGTGCGACTTGAGGTTGGCGCCGGCGGACTGCCACATCATCATGCCGACCTTGCCGGTGGCGAAGTCGGTGACGGTCTGGTTGTTGGCGTACTCGGCGTTGCCCGGGGCGGCGATCTTGTCCTTGGCGATCAGGTCGACGTACTGCTTGATCGCGGCGACGGCCTCGGGGGTGTCGAAGGCGGGCTTGCCGGTGGCGTCGAAGTAGTCGGCGCCGTGCTGCTTGCCGAGGGTGAAGGCGTGGTGGACGTTCTCGGAGACGTTGCCGCCCTCGACGGCGATGCCGAACTTGCCGTCCTTGGTGAGCTTCTGGCCGTCGGCGACCAGCTCGTCCCAGGTGGTCGGCGGGCGCTCGATGCCGGCGGCCTGGAACATCTTCTTGTTGTAGTAGAGGCCGTAGGCCATGGAGTACAGCGGGACGGCGGCCGGGTCCTTGCCGGCGGCGCCGGCGGAGGCGATGGTGGCGGGCAGGAAGCGGTCCTTGCCGCCGATCTTGCCGAAGGCGGCGTCGTCGAAGGGCAGCAGCGCGCCGGTGGCCTGGAGCGAGGCGGACCAGGTGTTGCCGATGTTGAGGACGTCGGGGCCCTGGCCGGAGGTGGTGGCGGCGAGGATGCGGTTGAGCAGGTCGGACCAGGGGATGACCTCGAGCTTGACCTTGATGCCGGTCTGCTGCTCGAACTTTCTGAGCTCGGGCTCCAGGACCTGCTTGTCGTTCTCGAGGCTGGTGCCCTGGTTGCTGGCCCAGTACGTGAGCGTCTTGGGGCTGCTGTTGTCGCCGGAGCCGGAGGTGCTGGAGCCGCCTCCGCAGGCGGTGGCGGTGAGTGCAAGAGTCGCGACGACGGCGGTCGCAGCAGCCAGACGGTTGATACGCATGACCATGCCCCTCTCGGGCGGGTGGATGGCGTGGTGGGGGTGGAAGGGCCCCGGATCGACCTTCCGAGGCTTTCTTCAGGCCGTGATTTAACGTGTGAGAAAAGCTGGCGTCAAGAGGACGGGCAGCGATAGATTCGCTGCAGGAGGGAGTACCGATGGCAGAGCGAGGCAAGCAGACGGTCCGCGACCTGCGGCGCGGCAGCAGATCGACCCTATTGCAACGGTTGTATTTCGAAGGGCCCCTGAGCAGGCAGGAGTTGGGGCAGGTCAGCGGTCTGAGCGCCGGATCGGTCAGCAACGTGGTCGGCGAACTGCTCGCGGACGGGCTGGTCGAGGAGTGCGGCTCGGTCGAGTCGGACGGCGGCCGCCCGCGCATCCTGCTCCAGGTGCCGCCCGCCCGGGCCCACCTGGTCGGCGTGGACGTCGGCGAGACGCAGGTGCGGGTCGCCCTGTTCGACCTCGGGCTGACCGAGCTCGCCGCCAGCGACCACCCGCTCTCGGACTGCGGCCACGACTCCGACCACGTCGTCGAGCTGATCCTCACCGGGCTCGCCGAGGTGCTGGAGTCCACCGGCACCGACCCGGCCACCGTGCTCGGCGTGGGCGTGGGCGTCCCCGGCATCGTCGAGCAGGGCGACCCGGGCACCGACGGCGCGGGCATCGTGGTGCACAGCCAGACCGTGGACTGGGACGCCGTGCCGATCGGCCGGATGCTGCGGGCCGGCACCGACCTGCCGCTGTACGTCGACAACGGCGCCAAGACGCTCGGCCAGGCCGAGATGTGGTTCGGCGCGGGCCGGGGCGCCCGGCACGCGGTGGTCGCACTGTTCGGCTCCGGCGTCGGCGCCTGCGTGATCGCCGAGGGCGCCCGCTTCCGCGGCGCCACCAGCAGCGCCGGCGAGTGGGGCCACACCAAGGTGCACGTCGGCGGGCGGCTGTGCCGCTGCGGCTCGCGCGGCTGCCTGGAGGCCTACGTCGGCGCGGAGGCGCTGGTCGAGCGCTGGGGCCGGGCCCCCGCCGGGTCCAGCGAGAAGGCGGGGCTGGCCGCCCTGCTGGCCGCCGCCGAGGCCGGCGAGGCGGACGCCGTCGAGCTGCTCGCCGAGGCCGCCGAGTACTTCGGCGCGGCCATCGCCGACCTGATCAACCTGTTCAACCCGGAACGGATCGTGATCGGCGGCTGGGCCGGGCTGATGCTCGGGCCGCGCCTGCTGCCCGCGATCCGGGACGCCGCCACCGCGTACGCGCTGCGCTTCCCCCGCGCGCAGACCTCGATCGACCTCGGCCGGCTGGGGCCGGACGCCGTGACCGTCGGCGCCGCGATGCTCGGGCCGCGCCCTGCCGCGATGGACGCCGCCACCGCGTACGCGCTGCGCTTCCCCCGCGCGCAGACCTCGAGTCCGGCGGCGACGCCGTGACCGTCGGCGCCGCGACCCTGCCGCTGTGGCACTTCCTGCAGTCCGGCGGCGAGCTGCCCGCCCGGCTGGCGGCGGCGGCCGACCCTGACCCGCGGCGGGCCGGGAGCCGCCGCCGACGGCACGGGGGCGGCCGGTCGGACGCCCGGGAGACCGCGCGGACCGGGAACGGCCGTACGGACGCGTCCCGTCCCGTGCAGTCCTCCGCGGCCCCGCCCGGCGCTCGGCCGGGGTCTGCCGGTGCAGCCCTGCCGGACCCCTCGCCACCTGCGGAAACCCGCCGCGGCCGACAGCCGGCGACGGGTCAACGACGGCTCCCCACAGGCGTGTTGATCCGTACCGGAACTCCGGTCGAAGGACTTGACACCCGAGATCGAAGCCCCACAGACTCCCTCCGGGGAGCGCTCTCTCGGCTCGGCCGCAACGACCGGCACCGCCCTGCCCCGCAGTTCTCCGGCGCCCCTGCGCCGCGCCGGCCCGCCAGTCGCGGGCCGGTCCCCACGCCGACGCACGACGTCCGCGCCCCCACAAAAACCCCCACCCACCCCACCGCAGGAGAAGCCCGTGAGGCTCACTTCAGCACGCCCCGGCGCCAGAGCCGGCCGCCGCAGCTCCGCCGCCCTGCTCGGCATGGCCCTGCTCTCGGGCGCCGTCCTGGCACTGCCCGGCAGCGCCGCCCACGCCGCGGACACCCTGATCTCCCAGGGCCGGACGGTCACCGCCTCGTCCGTGGAGAACGGCGGCACCCCGGCCGCCTACGCCGTCGACGGCAACACCGGCACCCGCTGGTCCTCCGCCGCCAGCGACCAGCAGTGGATCCAGGTCGACCTCGGCGCCTCGGCGACCATCAGCAAGGTCGTGCTCCAGTGGGAGGCCGCCTACGGCAAGGCCTACCAGATCCAGACCTCCGCCGACGGCGCCACCTGGACGACCGTCCACTCCACCACCACCGGCGCCGGCGGCACCGAGACCCTCAACGTCTCCGGCACCGGCCGCTACGTGCGGATGAACGGCGTCACCCGGGCGACCGGCTACGGCTACTCGCTCTGGGAGTTCCAGGTCTTCGGCTCGTTCGCGGGCACCACCCCGGGCACCTGCGCGACCACCAACGCGGCCCAGGGCAAGGCCACCACCGCCTCCAGCACCGAGAACGCCGGCACCCCGGCCTCGGCCGCCGTCGACGGCAACACCGGCACCCGCTGGTCCTCCGCCGCGAGCGACCCGCAGTGGCTGCAGGTCGACCTCGGCTCCGTCCAGGACATCTGCCAGGTCCAGCTGAACTGGGAGGCCGCGTACGGCAAGGCCTACCAGATCCAGACGTCGAACGACGGCAGCAACTGGACGACGGTCTACTCCACCACCACCGGCGCCGGCGGCAACGAGACCCTGAACGTCACCGGCTCCGGCCGCTACGTGCGGGTCTACGGCACCCAGCGCGGCACCGCCTGGGGCTACTCGCTCTGGGAGTTCGCCGTGCACACCGGCGGCGGCAGCACCGTCCCGCCCGTCCAGGGCGGCGGCGACCTCGGCCCCAACGTGATGGTCTTCGACCCGTCCACGCCGAACATCCAGGCCAAGGTCGACGAGGTCTTCACCAAGCAGGAGTCGAACCAGTTCGGCAACGAGCGGTACGCGCTGCTGTTCAAGCCCGGCACGTACAGCAACATCAACGCCCAGATCGGCTTCTACACCTCGATCCAGGGCCTGGGCCTCAGCCCCGACGACACCACCTTCAACGGCGACGTCACCGTCGACGCCGGCTGGTTCAACGGCAACGCCACCCAGAACTTCTGGCGCTCCGCCGAGAACCTGCACCTCAAGCCGGTCAGCGGCACCGACCGCTGGGCGGTCTCGCAGGCCGCGCCGTTCCGGCGGATGCACGTCGAGGGCGGTCTCAACCTCGCCCCCGACGGCTACGGCTGGGCCTCCGGCGGCTACATCGCCGACTCGAAGATCGACGGCCAGATCGGCAACTACTCGCAGCAGCAGTGGTACACCCGCGACAGCTCGATCGGCGGCTTCTCCAACGGCGTCTGGAACCAGACCTTCTCCGGTGTCCAGGGCGCCCCCGCCCAGGGCTTCCCGAACCCGCCGTACACCACGCTCGACACCACCCCGGTCTCGCAGGAGAAGCCGTTCCTCTACCTGGACGGCAACGACTACAAGGTCTTCGTGCCCGCGAAGCGCACCAACGCCCGCGGCACCTCCTGGGGCAACGGCGCACCGCAGGGCTCCTCGCTGCCGCTGAGCCAGTTCTACGTGGTCAAGCCGGGCGCCACCGCCGCCACCATCAACCAGGCGCTGGCCCAGGGCCTCAACCTGCTCTTCACCCCCGGCGTCTACCACGTCGACCAGACCATCAACATCACCCGCCCGAACACCGTGGTGCTCGGCCTCGGCCTCGCCACCGTCGTCCCGGACAACGGCGTGACCGCGATGAAGGTCGCCGACGTGGACGGCGTCAAGCTGGCCGGCCTGCTGCTGGACGCCGGCACCGTCAACTCCCCCGCCCTGCTGCAGGTCGGCGACGCCGGTCCGGGCGCGAGCCACGCGGCCAACCCGACCGTCGTCCAGGACGTCTTCGTCCGCGTGGGCGGCGCCGGCGCCGGCAAGGCCACCAACGGCATGGTGATCAACAGCAACAACACCGTCGTCGACCACACCTGGATCTGGCGCGCCGACCACGGCGCCGGCGTGGGCTGGGAGACCAACCGCTCCGACTACGGCTTCGTCGTCGGCGGCAACGACGTGCTGGCCACCGGCCTGTTCGTCGAGCACTTCAACAAGTACGACGTCTGGTGGAAGGGCAACGGCGGCCGCACGATCTTCTTCCAGAACGAGAAGGCGTACGACGCCCCCAACCAGGCCGCCGTCCAGAACGGCAACACCCGCGGCTACGCGGCCTACAAGGTCGACGACGCCGTCAACACCCACGAGGGCTGGGGCCTGGGCAGCTACTGCTACTTCAACGTCGACCCGACGATCGTCATGGACCACGGCTTCGAGGTCCCGGTCAAGGCCGGTGTGAAGCTGCACGACATCCTCGTCAACTCCCTCGGCGGCAACGGCCAGTTCGCCCACGTGGTGAACGACACCGGCGCCCCCACCTCCGGCACCTCCACCACCCCGTCCAACGTCGTCTCCTACCCGTGACGGCCTGACCCCCACCCAGTAGGACCGTCACGAAACAGCGGCCGCCGCCCGGTCCACCGGGCGGCGGCCGCGCCCACGGCCGGAGCGGCGGGCTCAGTCCTCGTCGCCCTCCGGGTTGAGGTGCGGGAGGATCCTGTCCAGCCAGTGCGGTGTCCACCAGGCGTGCGGGCCGAGCAGTGTCATCACCGCCGGCACCATGAGCAGCCGGACGATGGTGGCGTCGATCAGCACGCTGACCGCCAGGCCGAGGCCCAGCATCTTCACCACGATGTTGTCGCTCAGGATGAAGGCCGCGAACACGCTCACCATGATCAGTGCGGCGCAGGTGATCACCCGCGCGGTGATCTCCAGCGCGTGGGCCACGCTGTTCTTGGCATCACCGGTGCGCAGCCACATCTCGTGCACCCGGGAGAGCAGGAAGACCTCGTAGTCCATGCTGAGGCCGAAGACGATGGCGAACATCATCATCGGCACATAGCTCTCGATCGGCACGGTGCCCGACACCCCGAGCGCCGGACCGCCCCAGCCCCACTGGAACACGGCCACCACCACGCCGTACGAGGCGGCGATCGACAGCAGGTTCAGCACCGCCGCCTTCACCGCCACCAGCAGGCCGCGGAAGACGATGAGGATGATCAGGAAGGCCAGCCCGACCACCACCGCGATGATCGACAGCAGCCGGCCGGCGACGATGTCGCGGAAGTCGACCTGGGCGGCGGTCGTGCCGGTCACGTAGGTGACCGCCGGGGTGTCCTGGACCGCCTGCGGCAGCGCGTCGTCCTGCAGATGGTTGACCAGCTCGGTGGTCTGCTCGTCCTGCGGGGCCTGCGCCGGGATCACCGTGGAGGTGAGCACGTCGCCGTCGCTGGACGGCTGGAAGGGGCCGATGCTCGCGATGTTCGGGGTGGCGGACAGCGCCTGCTGCACGGAGGTGGTCACCGCCTGCCGGTTCGCCGAGGGCACCGTCGTCTGGTCGATCACCACCGTCAGCGGGCCGTTGGAGCCGGGGCCGAAGGCGTCCGACATCAGGTCGAAGGCCCGCTTGTCGGTGAAGGTCGTCGGGTCGGCGCCGTCGTCGATGTGCCCGAGCTGGATGGAGAACAGCGGGATCGCCAGCACGCACACCGCGATCACACCGGAGATCAGGTACCGCCACGGGTGGCGCTCCACCCGCTGCGCGTACCGGTGCCAGGTGCCGGTGGCCTCCTCGCCGGGCGCGGCGTTGGTCTCGGCGACCGGCGTGCGGACGTGCCAGCGGTCGATCGCCTTGCCGATGATGCCGAGCATCGCCGGCAGCAGGGTGAGCGCGCCCGCCACGGCGGTCACCACGGTGACGCCGGCGGCCAGGCCCAGCTTGGAGATGAAGCTGACCCCGGAGACCGAGAGGCCGGCCAGCGCGATGATGACGGTGCAGCCGGAGACCAGCACCGCACGTCCCGCGGTGGACACCGCCCGCCCGGCCGAGGCCGCCGGTTCCGCGCCGTCCATCAGCCCCTGCCGGTAGCGGGTCAGCAGGAACAGCGCGTAGTCGATGCCGACACCCAGGCCGATCATGGTGGCCAGGGTCGGCGAGACGGTCGCGAAGGTGGTCGCCGCGGCCAGCAGGCCCAGGCAGCCGAGGCCGACGATCACCGCGATCAGCGCGTTGATCAGCGGCAGGCCGGCCGCGATCACGCTGCCGAAGCCGATCAGCAGGACGACGATCGCGACGGCGAAGCCGATCGCCTCGCTGCTGCGGTCGTCCGCCTTGGGCCGGGCCGCCTCGCCCAGCGGCCCGCCGTACTCCACCTGCACCCCGGCCTGGCGCAGCGGCGCCACCGCACCGTCCACCTGGTCCAGGAAGTCGTCGCCGTAGGTACTGGGGTTGGCGTCGAACTTGATGTTGATGAAGCCGGTCAGGCCGTCGGTGGAGAGCGGGCCGTTGGGCGTCTGGGTGGTCGGCTGGCCGGGCTGCGGCAGCGGGTTCTGCACCGACAGCACGTGCGGCAGCTTCCCCAGGTTCGCGACCACCTGGTCGACCTGGTCCGGGAAGCCGGTCAGCGCCTGGTCGTCGTGCAGCACGATCTGCGAGCCGACGCCGCCCGCGGCCGGGTTGTGCGCCCGCAGCACCTCCAGGCCCTTCTGCGCCTGGCTGCTGGAGATGTTGAAGTCGTCGGAGAAGGTGCCGCCGACCGCCCGGTCCACGACCTGGATGCCGGCCAGTGCGACCAGCCACGCCACCAGCACCAGGACGCCGTGCCGGGCACACCACGAACCCAGCCGGTGCAGCGCCCCCGGCCGCACGGCGGCCTTTTCGGCGGTCTTGCTCGGCGGTGGCGGTGGTGGCGGTGGCTGCGGCGCTGACGCCATGCGCCCTCCCGGGGGTCGGGCACGCCGGACGGCGCCGGCGGTGCGAGGGCGATCGGTGTGACGGCTGCTCAGCAGCGTAGGCAGGCGCCGCACAGCGCGGCGGGCCGACACACCGCCCCGTCCCCCGGACGCCGCCAGGCTTGCCCACAAGAGGCACACGGGGTGCCCCCACACGCCCTGGATCGACCCGCTCCGGCTGCCGACGGACCGTCACCGCGGGTGCGTCGCAGGGCGGGCGCAGGTGGCGGGCGGGCCGTCCGTGCACATTCTTGACAGAGCCTGGGGGCGGTCTGAGTGGTTTCTGACAGTCCTCTACGATCAACGCGTGTTGAGCCTGACCGGACTGCCGCTGCGCGTCCTCGCCGTCCTCCTCGCCGCCGGAGCCTTCGCCGCCACCATGTGGCTGTGGCCGAGGCTGGCCGGGCGCGGCTGGAAGTCCTGGCTCGGCCGGCTCGGCGCGTTCTTCGGCACCCAGCTGGCCGTCCTCGCGGCGATCGGCCTGGTCGCCAACGCCTACTTCGGCTTCTACACCACCTGGAGCGACCTGCTCGGCACCGACGGCAAGCAGGGCACGGTCGTCGACCACGAACCCGGCGGCAAGGCCGTCTCGGTGACCGGCCAACAGAAGGTGTACTCCTCGCAGGGGTCCGCCCAGGACCGCTCCGGGGTGATCGAGAAGGTCCGCATCCGCGGCGCCTCCTCCGGCCTGATCGGCACCCCCGCGTACGTGTACCTGCCGCCGCAGTACTTCCAGCCCGAGTACGCGCACAGCCGCTTCCCGATGGCGCTTGTGCTCTCCGGCTACCCCGGCTCCGCCGAGAAGCTCATCTCGCTGCTGGAGTACCCGGACTCCACCCTGAAGGCGATCCAGGCCTCGCAGCTGCCGCCGACCGTGCTGGTGATGATGCGGCCCACACTGGTCGGCAACCGGGACACCGAGTGCATGGACGTCCCCAACGGCCCGCAGGTGGAGACCTTCTTCACCGAGGACCTCCCCAGGGCGATGGCCGGCAGCTACCGGATCCTCGACCGGCCGGACGCCCGCGCCGCGATCGGCGACTCCACCGGCGGCTACTGCGCCCTCAAGTTCGCGCTGCGCAAACCCGAGTCGTACCGCTCGGCGATCTCGCTGTCCGGCTACTACACCGCCCCGGTCGACCCGACCACCGGCGACCTGTTCGGCGGCAGGCCGCGCCTGAAGCAGGAGAACGACCTGCTGTGGCGGCTGCGCACGCAGCCGGGCGTGCCGGTCTCGCTGCTGCTCGCCACCAGCCGCAACGAGCACAACTACGCGGCCACCCAGAAGATGGTCGCCGCGTTCAAGGCGCCCACCGAGGTGTCCACCATCACCCTCGACAGCGGCGGCCACAACTTCCACACCTGGACCCGGGAGATCCCGCCCGCCCTGGAGTGGCTCGGCCGGCGCCTGGCCCCGCCGCAGCCCGCGGGCTGACACACCGACGGGCCGCAGGCCGCATCCGGACGGGTGGAGGGCGGCCGGGCGGGCCGAAGAAGATCACACCGGGCTCATAGGCCGCTCTCATGGAGCTCTCAGCCTGCGCGGCGAGCGTATCGCCCATGACCACGACCCGTCCCGTTCCTCCGACCAGCGAACCGTGGCCCGAGGCTGCGAACTACCCGCCGCCGTCGCCAGCCGGCGATCGGGCCCCGGTCGATCCGCTCTTCCCGCCGGCCGACCCTCCGGCGCCCGGCCCCAAGGGGCCCTCCGGCTGGGGCGACCGGCTGCGGACGCTGCCCGGTCGCGCCTGGCGCGGCCGCCCGGACGACCCGCGGTGGGCCCGGCCGGCGCTGCTGGCCCTGCTGGCCGCCACCGCCGTCCTCTACTTCTGGAACCTGTCCGCCTCCGGCTGGGCGAACTCCTTCTACTCGGCCGCGGTGCAGGCCGGTTCGCAGAGCTGGAAGGCCTTCTTCTACGGCTCCTCCGACGCCGCGAACTTCATCACCGTCGACAAGCCGCCGATGTCGCTGTGGCCGATGGCCCTGTCGGTCCGGATCTTCGGCCTCAGCTCGTGGAGCATCCTCGCGCCGCAGGTGCTGATGGCGGTGGCGACGGTCGCCACGGTGTACGCGGCGGTCCGCCGCCGGTTCTCCGCCCTCGGCGGCCTGGTGGCCGGTGCCGCCCTGGCCCTGACCCCGGTCGCGGCGCTGATGTTCCGCTTCAACAACCCGGACGCGCTGCTGGTGCTGCTGCTCACCCTCGCCGCGTACGGCGTGGTGCGGGCCACCGAGACCGCGAGCACCCGCTGGCTGGTGTTCGCCGGCGTGATGTTCGGCTTCGGCTTCCTCACCAAGACCCTGCAGGCCTTCCTGGTGCTGCCGGCCTTCGCGGTGATCTACCTGGTCACCGCACCGACCGGGCTCGGCCGCCGGGTCCGCCAGCTGCTGTGGGCCGGCCTCGCCATGGTGGTCGCCGGCGGCTGGTGGGTGGCGATCGTGGAGCTCGTCCCGGCCTCCGCCCGCCCCTACATCGGCGGCTCCCAGGACAACGACTTCCTGTCCGTGACCTTCGGCTACAACGGCTTCGGCCGGATCACCGGCGACGAGACCGGCAGCGTCGGCGGCGGCCGCGGCGGCGGCGGCACGGGCGGCGGCATGTGGGGCGAGACCGGCATCACCCGGCTCTTCGACGGCGACATCGGCGGGCAGATCGCCTGGCTGATGCCGGCTGCCCTCGTCCTGCTGGTGTTCGGCCTCTGGGCGACCCGCCGGTACCCGCGCACCGACAGCGCCCGGGTCGGCTTCCTGGTCTGGGGCGGCTGGCTGCTCTGCACCGCCCTGACCTTCAGCTTCATGTCCGGCATCTTCCACCAGTACTACACGGTGGCCCTGGCCCCCGCGGTCGCCGCACTCGTCGGCATGGGCGCGGACGGCCTCTGGCGGGCCCGGCACCGGCTGCCGTACGCGGCACTGCTGGGCGCCGTGGTCGCGGTCACCGCGGTCTGGGCGTACGTGCTGCTCGGCCGCAGTGCCGACTTCCTGCCGTGGCTGAAGTGGGCGGTGCTGGTCGGCGGACTCGCCGCGGCGGTCGCGCTGCCGCTCGCCGGCCGGGTGAGCGGGCGGCTCGGGGCACGGCTGGCCACGGTCGCCGGGCTGGCGGCGCTGGCCGCGGCACTCGGCGGGCCGACCGCCTACGCCCTGCAGACCGTATCCACCGGGCACAGCGGCTCCATCGTCACGGCCGGCCCGCAGGTCCAGGGCGGCGGCTTCGGCGGCCCCGGCGGCGGCCGGTTCCGGGCGGGCGGCGCGCCCGGCGGCACGGGCTTCCCCCCGGGCGTGCAGGGCGGCCAGAACGGCCAGGGCCAGGCGCAGGGCCAGGGCCAGGCGCAGGGTCAGGCCCAGGGCCAGAACGGCTTCCCGGGTGCGAACGGGCAGAACGGCCTCCCGGGCATGAACGGCCAGAACGGCTTCCCCGGCATGAACGGGGCGGGCGGCGAGGGCCGGACCGGGCGCGGCACGGGCGGGCCCGGCGGGATGGGCGGTCTGCTCAACGGCGCCCAGGTCAGCAGCGAGGTCGCCGCCCTGCTCAAGCAGGACGCCGGGAAGTACACCTGGGTCGCGGCCGCCGTCGGCTCGCAGAACCAGGCCAGCTACCAGCTCGCCACCGGTGAGCCGGTGATGGCGCTCGGCGGCTTCAACGGCACCGACCCGTCGCTGACGCTGGCCCGGTTCCAGCAGTACGTGGAGGAGGGCAAGGTGCACTGGTTCATCGGTGGCGGCGGCTTCGGCGGCGGTGGCGGGATGGGCGGCTCCTCCGACTCCTCGGAGATCGCGAGCTGGGTCCAGGAGAACTTCACCGCCAAGACCGTCGGCAGCACCACCCTCTACGACCTGACCGCAGCCAAGTAGCAGGGCCGACCCGAAGGGGCGCGGGGAACTGCGCGCAGCGGAAGAAGCCGACCGGCACCTTCCGACGCGCGCAGTTCCCCGCGCCCCTTCCTCTGCCGGCCCAACCGGTCCGGGTGCGCCCCTGACCACGGCTGGCGACCGAGGTCAGCTGCACTGGGCGAGCATGGCCTGCTTGTCGGCGGGGGTGACCGGGAGGTCGTACTTGAGGGAGACCTGGGCGAAGCGGACGGCGTAGGCGCAGCGGATCTTCGGGTCGGCGGGGAGCCATTCGGCGGGGCCGGAGTCGCCCTTGGCGGAGTTCTGGGAGCCGTCGGCGGGGACGAGGTTGAGGGGGTCGTTGGCGATCCTGACCCGCTTGGCCTTGTCCCACTTGGAGGCGCCCATCTGCCAGTCGTAGGAGAGCGGCATCACATGGTCGATCTGGATCTTCGTGGCCTGGGCCTTCGTCCACTGCACGGTCCTGCCGGTGTACGGGTCGTGGATGGTCATGGCGGTGACGGTGCAGGTGGAGCCGGACTTGTGCTGGACGGAGCGGCCGTCGCGGGCGAGCAGGTCGTTGCGGGTGTCGCAGTCGTTGTGGCCGAGGGCGGTGCCGTCGACGTTGTCCGTCCAGGCGGGGCCGAACTGGTCGCGGTCGTAGCCGGTCCGCGGGCCGGGCCGGGCGGTACGGACCTCGGCGATCAGGTCGTGGCCGGCCTTGCGGTCGGCGGCGGTGGTGAGCGGGGCGAGGCCGGGCCTGGTGCCGTCGGGGTTCTGGAGGGGGCTGGTGCCGAGGGCGGCGGCGCCGTCCGAGGAGGTGCCGGTGGCGCCGGAGGTGCAGGCGGTGAGCAGGAGGGCGGGCAGCAGCAGGGCGGACAGGGCGGTGGTTCGGCGGGCGCGCACGGGTTCTCCCCCGACGGTGTGGCGGTAGCGGCGCACCAGCAGAGCAGGGGCCGTCCCGCCGGGTCAAGCCGCGGGGGTGCGGGGCCGGTCAGCCGCCGATCGCGGACATCGGGCGGTCGGGGCGGACGAAGCCGGCGGTGTCGATGGCGTGGCCGGGGCCCTTGCGGGCGATGGTGGCGCGCCAGGCGGCTTCGATCCGGTCGTCGTCGGCGCCGCCGCGGAGCAGGGCCCGCAGGTCGGACTCCTCGGTGGCGAAGAGGCAGTTGCGGAGCTGGCCGTCGGCGGTGAGCCGGACGCGGTCGCAGCCGCCGCAGAAGGGCCGGGTGACGGAGGCGATGACGCCGACGACGGTGTCGGTGCCGGCGATCCGCCACTCCTCGGCGGGGGCGTTGCCGTGCCGGCCGACGGGGACGAGGTCCCAGCGGCGGCCGAGGGTGGTGAGGATCTCCTCGGCGGTGACCATGCGGTTGCGGTCCCAGGCGCCCTGGGCGTCGAGCGGCATGGACTCGATGAAGCGCATCCGGTAGCCGTGGCCGGCGGCGAAGTCGACGAGGTCGCAGAGTTCGTCGTCGTTGGTGCCGCGGACGGGGACGGCGTTGACCTTGACCGGGTCGAGGCCGGCGGCGCGGGCGGCGGCGAGTCCGTCGAGGACGTCGGGGAGCCGGTCGCGGCGGGTGATCTCGGTGTACCGGTCGCGGCGGAGGGTGTCGAGGGAGACGTTGACCCGGTGCAGGCCGGCGGCCTTGAGGTCGGCGGCGGTGCGGGCGAGGCCGATGCCGTTGGTGGTGAGGGAGAGCTCCGGGCCGCCGTCGGGGCCCGGGATGCCGGCGAGGGCGGCGAGCAGTCCGGGCAGGCCGCGGCGGAGCAGGGGTTCGCCGCCGGTGAGGCGCAGGGTGCGGATACCGAGGCGGTGGACGGCGATCCGGGCGAGGCGGAGGACCTCCTCGTCGGTGAGGAGTTCGGGGCGGGGCAGCCAGTTCAGGCCCTCGGCGGGCATGCAGTAGGTGCAGCGCAGGTTGCAGCGGTCGGTGAGGGAGATCCGCAGGTCGGTGTGGACCCGGCCGTAGCGGTCGACCAGGGGCGCGCGGTGCGGCTGTCCGTTGCCGGGGGCGGTGGTACTGGGTGCCATGGGCCCAGTACAGGCGCCGGACGGGGGGTGCGGCCAGCGGCGGAAGCGCCGGGGCGCGGCGCCGACCCGCGACATCCCCTTGTGGGATCGCACAACTGCCGCGGGTGGCGCGGGGTCGGGAGACTGGGGTCATGACGGATCTTCGGGTGGCCGGCCTGGTGCTGGCGGCGGGGGGCGGGCGGCGGCTGGGCGGGCGGCCGAAGGCGCTGGTGCCGTACCGCGGGCGGCCGTTGCTGGAGCACGCGCTGGGGGTGGTCCGGGCGGGCGGCTGCGGGCCGCTGGTGGCGGTGCTGGGGGCGGCGCGGGAGCGGGTGCGGGCGGAGGCGGAGACGGCCGGCTGCCTGCTGGTCGACAATCCGGCGTGGGAGAGCGGGATGGGCTCGTCGCTGCGGGCGGGTCTGGCGGCGCTGCCGGCGGACGTCTCGGCGGTGCTGGTGATGCTGGTGGACACGCCGGGGGTGACGCCGGAGGCGGTGGCCCGGCTGCTGGCGGCGCACCGGGCCGGCGGCGGGCTGGTGGCGGCGGCGTACGGGGGGCGGCGGGGGCATCCGGTGCTGATCGGTGCGGGGCTGTTCGCGGAGGCGGCGGCCGGTGCCGAGGGGGATGCGGGGGCGCGCGCCCTGCTCGCCGCGCACGCCGGGGAGCTCCTGCTGGTGGAGTGCGGGGACGTGGCGGTGCCGGACGATCTGGACACGCCGGCCGACCTGGCCCGCTGGACGGCCTCGCAGGGGTGAACGTCGCCTCTGCACAAGGCCGTTGGGCCACTCTCGTGCGCTGGTGGCACAGCGGCCCCCGCCGTTCGGAGGGGGCGGCGCCGGGGTCGGGTTGTATGCCCCTTAACTCTCCCTGAGGTTTGCCGTAATCCACTCCGTCACCTGCCCGGATCAGCGAAGATGGGGGTGACCTGCCCAGCCGACACCGAACGGACGGTGCCAGCCATGACCGCAGTGCCGCTGCCCGACGACTTCAGCGACCAGGCGGCCGGTCCCGTCCCGGCCGCGAGCGCCAGCACCATCCGCTGCCCGGCCTGCCGGGCCGAGCACGTGTACGAGGCGCCGAGCCTGCCGTGCCCGTGCGGAGCTCAGTTGCGGGTGCCGCTGCTGCGGGGCGGGGTGCCGGTGCAGGTGCGGTTCCGGTCGTGGGAGGACTCCTGGCTGAGCATGCGCTGTCCGCACTGCGGGCGCAACGACCAGTGGCCGCAGCCGGAGTTCACCTGCAACTGCGGGGCGACGGTGCGGCTCCCGGTGGACCGGGCGCCGCGGCTGCCGGCGGCGGGTCCGAGCGGGCGGCCCGCCGGTGCGCGGCCGTACACGACGGCGGTGCCGCCGGAGCCGGTGGCACCGCAGCCGGGCCGGCACCGGCTGATGCGGCCGCCGTTCCGCCCGCAGCCGGTGCGCACCTCGCAGGACGCGGTGCTGGCGGCGGCGCGCTACCTGCAGTGGCTGGGCTTCGAGGACCTGGAGCTGACGGAGGGGCAGGACCGCGAGGCGGTGACACTGCTCGGCACCCGGATGGTGGCGCAGGTGGACACCTGGTCCGAGCCGGCGGACGTGAAGGCCGTGGAGTGCCTGTGGATGCAGACGCTGCACAGCGAGGAGATGGCGGCCGCGATGTTCACGCTGGCCGGGTTCTCGCACCAGGCGGTGGTGCGCGGCGAACAGCTGCTGGTGGCGCTGTTCACGGTGGACGCGGCGGGCATCCCGCAACCGGCGAACGGCGCGGCGGAGGCCCTGATGGAGACCGGCTGGACGTCCTGATCCACCGTCGGGCGGAGGGCGGCCCTCCGCAATCAGTGCCGCTCGTGATCTGGTGCACAAGCGCGCCCCCGTGTTGAATTGCCGCCACAGCGCAGGTCGATGGGGACGGCCCGCGCCCTGCTGGATGGCGCACACGAGGAGGTGGCGTTGTCGGAGCACGGGAGGGCCCAGGGCGGCCTGGCGGAAGCCGTGTGGCGGTTGCGGTCGCGCGGGTGCTGGCAGGAGGCTGCCGAATTGCTGCGCCCGCAGGCCGGGCGCGATCCGGCGGCGGCCCTGCAGAGGGCCGAACTCCTGATCGAGCAGTGCCTGTTCACGGCCGCGCACTGGGCCGAGGCGGAGGCCGCGCTGCGCCTCGCCGAGGCCGGGGCGGCGGCGCCCCCGCAGCGGGCCGCGGCGGCGTGTGCGCGCGGCTTCCTGGCGTACGTGGCCAGCGTGCTGGGCCGGCGCGACCGGCTGGACGAGGCACAGGCGGCGCTCGGCCGCACCTCGGCCCTGCTGGCGCCGGACGCGCCGGGCCGGCCGCTGCTGGACTTCCGGCGCGGCCTGGTCGCGGAGCACCTGCTGCACGACCCGGTGGCGGCCCGGATCGCCTACCGGCGGGCGCACGACGCGGCACTGGAGCGGCACGACGACCTGCTCTGCTCGTACACCTGGCGGCACCTGGCGGGGCTGGCGCTGGCGGGCGGCGACCGGGAGCGGGCCCGGGAGGGTTTCCGGGCCTCGCTGCGGCTGCGCGAGGAGCTGGGCTTCACGGTCGGGGTGGCGCCGGCGCTGGCCGCGCTGGCCGAGGTCGCGGACCCGGCGGAGGCGGCCCGGCTGCGCGCCGAGGCGGCCCGGCTGGTGCAGGCGCTGGGCGGGGTGCCGGTGTGGCTGGCCGGACGGCTGCGGGTGCCCGCGCAGCCCGGCCTACCGGACGGTACCGCGGCGCGGACACCGGGGACGGCGTGAGCTAAGGTAAGGCTAACCTGTCCGGGGAGAGCAGTGCCCCGGACGGGGCCGCCTACGCCGTCCCCGGGCTCCTCCGAGCCCCGTCCCGCTGGGGCCCGCATGACCGTGACCACCGTGGAGGCCGCCCCGGCCGAGGCCGCCGAGCCGCCGCTCGCCGGCAGCTACCGCCGCCTCGCCGCCGCCCACCCGGCCCTGCGCGTGCGCTGCGGGCCGCTGCCGTCCGGCGGCGGCTGGATGTCCGCCGCCGACCTGGCCGCCGACCCGGACGCCGTGCACACCGCGATCGCCTTCGACGCGGAGGCCGGTCTGCGCGACTACGGCACGCCGCTGCGCCCGGACGTCGCAGCCGGGTTCTGCCTGCACCGCCACCTGTGGCCGACCGCCCTGGCGTTCACCCTCCCCTGGTTCCTGGAGCGCCGGGTGCCCCGGCTGCCGGTCGGACGGGTGGCGATCCGCCGGGCCACCGGCGAACTCGCCGTGCACCCGGCCGGCCTGACCGGGCTGCCGGACGATCCGCTGGCCGGCACCGGACTGCTGCGGGTGGTGCCGGACGAGGCCGCGCTGCGCGCCGAACTGCTGGACGCCCTCGCCGAGCACATGGCGCCGCTGGTGGCGGCGTTCCGCCCGCGGCTGCGGCGCGGACCGCGGACGCTCTGGGGCACGGCGACCGACGACGTGGTCGAGGGGCTGTGGTACCTCGCCGGCCTGCTCGGCGAGGAGGACCGCGCGGCGGCGGAGCTGACGGCGCTGCTGCCCGGTGACGGCCCGGCGCCGTTCGTCGGCGGGGCGGCCTTCCGCCTCTCCGGCGGAATCCGTACACGTACGCGGGCGACCTGCTGTCTGTTCTACACGGTTCGCCCGAACGAGGCGTGTTTCACCTGCCCGCGACAGCAGGAAAGGTGATTGCCATTCGAATATTCCTCGATAATTCCCCCGCACCGGTGCATCGCCCTTAATCCGGCCTTCGGCCCCGGGAATTCTCCGCCATCATGGACCAGCCGTTCCCACGCAGGAAAGCGAGGCTGGTTCAGGTCATGAGACTGTCGGACATACCACTGGGCTGGGCCGCCACCGGCGGGGCCCTCTTGGTGGTCGCCGCCGTACTGGTGGCGTTCGCCCGCAACCGGGCCGGCGCGACGGCGGGCGGGGGCGATTCGTGGGAGCGCTCGGAGGAGCGCCGCCGCCGCAAGGAATCCCTGTACGGGGCCGCCTCGTACACCCTGCTGTTCTGCTGTGCGGCCGTCGCCGCGGCGCTGTCCTTCCACGGTCTGGTCGGCTTCGGCGTCCAGAACCTCAACCTCTCCGGGGGCTGGGAGTACCTGGTGCCCTTCGGGCTCGACGGCGCCGCGATGTTCTGCTCGGTGCTGGCCGTCCGCGAGGCCAGCCACGGTGACGCGGCGCTCGGCTCGCGGCTGCTGGTGTGGCTCTTCGCCGGCGCCTCCGCCTGGTTCAACTGGGTGCACGCGCCGCGCGGGCTGGGGCACGCCGGTGCACCGCAGTTCTTCGCCGGCATGTCGCTGTCGGCGGCCGTGCTCTTCGACCGGGCGCTGAAGCAGACCCGCCGCGCCGCGCTGCGCGAGCAGGGCCTGGTGCCCCGTCCGCTGCCGCAGATCCGCATCGTCCGCTGGCTGCGCGCCCCGCGGGAGACGTACGCCGCCTGGTCGCTGATGCTGCTGGAGGGGGTGCGCACGCTGGACGAGGCGGTCGAGGAGGTCCGCGACGACCGGCGGGCCGCCGCCGCCGACCGGGAGCGCCGCCGCCTCGCCAACCGCCGTGAGCGGGCCGAGCTGCGCGCCATCGGCCGGCACCAGAGCGGCTGGCGGCACCGCGCGGCGGCCCGCCAGCTGGAGGCCGGGAGCGGCGCGGAGCCTGTCATAGCCGTGGAGGCGGGCCCCGCCGAGGCCCGTCCCGCCGAGACGCCGGCGGCCCGGACCGGGCTCCCCGTCCGGGCGGCCCCGCTCAGCGTCGACCTGACGCCGGAGGAGGACACCATCACGCTGCCCCGCCTGGAATCCCTGGAGCAGAAGCTCAAGGACCTGGAGCAGCAGTTCGGCTGACGGCCGGGGCGTGTCGCAGGACACGCCCCGGATCAGCTGTCCGCCGGGGCGGACCCCTCGGCAGACAGCTCGAACCACATCCGCTTGCCGGAGCCCCGGGGCTCCACGCCCCAGCCGTCCGCCAGCGCCTCGACCAGCATCAGGCCGCGCCCGGAGGACGCCTGCTCGCCGGGGGTGCGGCGGGTCGGCCACAGGTCCGACTCGTCCTCGACCTCGACCCGCAGCCGGGCCCGGCCGTTGCCGGGCACCTGGTAGAGCCGCGCGGTGAACATCGCGTCCCGGTCGGTGTGCCGGATGGCGTTGGTGACCAGCTCGGAGGAGAGCAGTTCGGCGGTGTCGATGAGGTCCGGCACCTGCCAGCGGCGCAGTGCGTCCCGCAGCTCGCCGCGGAGTTCGGAGATGCGCGCCAGGTCGGCCTGGCCGATCCGGCGGCGCAGCTGCTGGGCGGCGCGGCCGCCGGAGGGGCCGTCCCAGCGGAGCAGCAGGAGCGCTATGTCGTCCTCGCGCTCGCTGGAGTCGGCGGCGCCGGCGGCGACCCGGTCGGCGAGCTCCTCCAGCGGCTCGCGGGCGGACTCGTCGCGGGCCGCCAGCGGGCCGGAGACCGCCTCGCACAGCCGGGAGAAGCCGGTGTCGAGGTCCATCCCGCGGGCCTCCACCAGGCCGTCGGTGCAGAGCACCACGGTCTCGCCCGGGTCGAGGCTGAAGCGGGTGACGCGGTACTCCTCGTCCGGGTCGACGCCCAGCGGCAGGCCGCCGGCGACCGGCAGGACGGCGGCCGAGCCGTCGCCGCGGCGGACGACCGGGTCGAGGTGGCCGGCCCGCACCGCGTAGACCACGCCGTAGTCGACGTTGACCTCGGCGTAGGTGCAGGTGGCGAAGTGGTCGGTGTCCAGGTCTGCGAGGAAGCGGGAGGCGCGGGCCATCACGGCGGCCGGCGGGTGGCCCTCGGCCGCGTAGGCGCGCAGGGCGATCCGGAGCTGGCCCATGATGC
Organism: Kitasatospora dryopteridis; assembly: GCF_050749075.1. Lineage (NCBI taxonomy): Bacteria > Bacillati > Actinomycetota > Actinomycetes > Kitasatosporales > Streptomycetaceae > Kitasatospora > Kitasatospora dryopteridis. The sequence continues at coordinate 1,985,710 of NZ_CP192749.1, forward strand.
CGGCCGCGTGCACGTCGTGGCCCTGGACGTCGCCGATGACCAGGCCGACGTGGCCGCCGGGCAGCGGCACCACGTCGTACCAGTCGCCGCCGATCTGCAGGCCGGAGCCGGCCGCGAGGTAGCGGACGGCGGTGGTCACCCCGGGCACCGACGGAACGGCGCGGGGCAGCATCACCCGCTGCAGGCTCGCCGCGAGCTCGTGCTCGGCGTCGTGCAGCTGGGCGCGGGCCAGGGACTGTGCGACCAGGCCGCCGAGGGTGGAGAGCAGGGTGCGCTCGTCGGCGTCCAGCTCGCGGTCGTCGTCGAAGCTGACCACGCAGACGCCGATCGCCCGGCCGCTGACGACCAGCGGCAGGAAGGCCCAGGCGCTGCGGCCGGTGCCGGCGCCGAGCTGCTCCCAGGCCTGCGGGTAGCGCTCGCGGTACTCGTCGCGGTCGGCGATGAACACCGGTGTGCGGGTGCGGACGGCGTACGCCATCGGGTGGTCGGCGGCCAGCGGGGAGCGGTCGTGCCGGGCGATCAGCTCGCTGCGGTAGCCGCTCGCGCCGAGGACGGCGAGCCGGCCGGCCTCCATGGAGGCGAGCACCAGGCCGTCCGGCGGGAGGCCGGGCAGCGGGAGTTCGGTGAAGACGCGGGCGACGTCGCGGACGGTGACCGCCTCGGACAGTGCCCGGGCGGCCTCCTTGATGAACCGGGAGCGATCCTCGCGCAGCGCGGCGATCTCGCCGGCCTTCTCCCGCTTGTGGAGCTCGACGGTCGCGTCCCAGACGAAGCCGACCATGCGGGAGGGGCGGCCGAAGGCGTCGGCGAGGACCCGGCCGCGGAAGCGCACCGCGTGCATCTCGCCGCCGGGGTGGACGGTGCGGTAGTACGCGCCGCACTGGCCGAGCTCGGCGACGGCGCGCTCGACCCGGCGGCGGACCACCGGTGCGTCCTCGGGGTGGAGCAGCGCCAGGAAGGCCGCGGAGCTGCGGTCGAAGCGGTCGGGGTCCAGGCCGAGGATGTCGCAGGCCCGCTGGTCGCCCTCGAGGAGGTCGCGGCGGATGTCCCAGTCGAAGGAGCCGATGCCGTTGGCGGCCATCGCCGGCTCGAGCCAGTCCGGTGTCGAGTCGCCGCCGCGGCCGGAGAGGCCGTGGGTCGTTGCGGGCACCGACAGGCCGGCGGTCGCGGTGCGCAGCGCATGGCCTGCTGCGCTGCGGACCGCCTGGGCCGGTGGGCTGCGGCGCGCGGGCCCCTGCGGCTCGGGCTCTGTCGCCATGTGTCTCCTGCCGCTGCCAGGCCGTGTCGCCCTCCGGGGGGCGACACGGCCGTGTCGTGATCGGATCGGTGTGCCGGCCGGTGGGGCCGGTCGGGAATCGGTTCTTCCCGCCGCGCACCGCGCACACATTCTCACTAGCCTCTCGTATGTTCGGCAAGGCGGCAATCCCGGAGTGCCGTCCGGGTGTCACAAAGATGGGGAGCGGGTAACGGTTCGTACACGTTTCACGACGGTCCGAGCTCGAACCAGGTGACCTTGCCGTCTCCCCGGAGCTGCACTCCCCAGTCGTCCGCCAGGGCCTCCACCAGCAGCAGACCGCGGCCCGAGGTCGCGTACTCGGCCGGGCTGCGCCGCCCCGGGACGCGCGCCACGCCATCGCGGACTTCGATCCGCAGCAGCCGATCGGGAGTGAGCACGGCGTCGAAGACCGCGCGCTGCCCGGTGTGCACCAGTGCATTGGTGACCAGTTCGGTGGCGAGCAGTTCGGCCGTGTCCACCGCCTCGGGCGGCACGCCCCAGCGGTCGAGCGCGGCCCGCAGCCTGCGGCGGACCATCCCCACGGCGGCCAGGTCGGCCGGCTCCAGGGCGGCGTGCAGCCGGCGATGGAGCGCGCAGCCGGGTTCGCGCACCGGTGGCGGCGCGGTGGCGGATGCGGTGGCGGGGCCCGCCCCGGGCGCGGAGGCGGGTGGCGGCGCGTCGTCGGGTGCCGCCCTGGGCGGCGGCGGCCCGGCCGTCCGGTCCGCAGCCCCCGTACCGGCCGCCGGCCCCGGTCGTGCGGTGTCCGGCCGGCCGGCCGGTCCGCCCGCGCCGCCGCGGCCGCCCGGCGGGCCCGCCGCGCTCGCCGAGGCCGCCGAATGCGCCGCACCGGTGGCACTGGTCGCGCCGCTGCCGCGGAATTCTCCGTGGCCGCCCGCGCCGGAGCCGGAAGCCGCCGACCGCTGGCGCGGAAATCGTGCCTGACCGTCCATCAAAACGCCCCCGCCCTGCTCAGGAACGCCCCACCGGTCCCCCTCCGGGGCGTCCAGCCGTCGAAGGTCCTCATGCCCATTCCAGGCCGCACCCAACAGTCCGTACCCGGCCATCCGGGGTGAAGCGGGGCTCGGGCGGCGCACCGTGATCCACTCCGCGACCGGGGGGAGGTTTGGCTCCCCGGCCGCCGCCGTCCGGGACGGCCACGGCCGCCCCGGCACCGGGTGCAGCCGCTTTCCGACACGGGCCGGGCCCCGCCCCGGGCGCCGGGCCCGGCCCGACAGGCAGGGCGACCCGGGGAGAGCAACGCTGGACAGGCAGGGCTCGGCCGGGTTCAATGGCCGAAGATGTTTGAACGACGTTCTAACCGTGACCACCGGCGGAGCGAGGAACCGTGCGACTGACCCCCACCGAGCGGGACCGGCTGCTGATCTTCACAGCGGCCGAGCTGGCCCGCGCCCGCCGTGCCCGCGGCGTGAAACTGAACGTGCCCGAGGCCACCGCGCTGATCGCCGACACCGTCTGCGAGGCCGCCCGCGACGGCCGCCGGCTGGCCGAGGCCATCGAGGCCGGGCGGTCCGTGCTCTCCGCCGACGACGTGCTGCCCGGCGTGCCCGACGTGGTCACCGTGGTGCAGGTCGAGGCCGTCTTCGACGACGGCACCCGGCTCGCCGTGGTCGACGACCCGTTCCGCGGCGCCGGCTCACTGGGCGACGACGCCCCCGGCGCCGCCCTGGCCGGCCCCGGGCACGGCTACGACCCGGTCGAGGAGACGGTCGTGCTGTCCGTCCACAACACCGCGGCCGTGCCGATCTCGGTCACCTCGCACTTCCACTTCTTCGAGGCCAACCCGCGCCTCGCCTTCGACCGCGCCTCCGCGTACGGCACGCACCTGGCCGTGCCGGCCGGCTCCTCGGTGCGGTTCGACCCGGGCGCGACCGTCGAGGTCGGCCTCGTCCCGATCGGCGGCGAACGGGTCGCCATCGGCTTCGCGGGCCTGGTCGACGGGCCGCTGGACGCACCTGGCGCCAAGGAGGCCGCCCTGGAGAAGGCGCGCGCCACCGGCTACCTGACCAGCTTCGACGACGCGGAGGTCGAGTCGTGACAGCCATTTCCCCCCACGACTACATCTCGGTGCACGGCGCCCGCGCCGGCGACCGCATCCGGCTCGGCGACAGCGGCCTGATCATCCGGGTGGAGTCCGACTCGCAGGAACCGGGCAACGAGTTCCTGGCCGGCTTCGGCAAGACCGCCCGGGACGGCCTGCACCTCAAGGCCACCGCGATCCGCGACACCTGCGACGTCGTCATCAGCAACGTCGTCGTGATCGACGCCGTCCAGGGCATCCGCAAGACCTCGATCGGCATCCGGGACGGCCGGATCGTCTCCGTCGGCCGGGCCGGCAACCCGGACACCATGGACGGCGTCGAGGTGGTCGTCTCCACCGGCACCACGATCGTCTCCGGCGAGGGCATGATCGCCACCGCCGGCGCCATCGACACCCACGTCCACCTGCTCTCGCCGCGGATCATGGAGGCCTCGCTGGCCTCCGGCGTCACCACGATCATCGGCCAGGAGTTCGGCCCGGTCTGGGGCGTCGGCGTCAACTCCCCCTGGGCGCTGCGGCACGCCTTCAACGCCTTCGACGCCTGGCCGGTCAACATCGGCTTCCTCGGCCGCGGCTCGTCCTCGGACCCGGCGCCGCTGATCGAGGCCCTCGCCGAGGGCGGCGCCTCCGGCTTCAAGGTGCACGAGGACATGGGCGCGCACACCCGCGCCCTGGACACCGCACTGCGGGTCGCCGAGGAGTACGACGTCCAGGTCGCCCTGCACACCGACGGCCTGAACGAGTGCCTCTCGGTGGAGGACACCCTCAAGGTGCTGGAGGGCCGCACCATCCACGCCTTCCACATCGAGGGCTGCGGCGGCGGGCACGTGCCCAACGTGCTGAAGATGGCCGGTGTGGAGAACGTCATCGGCTCCTCCACCAACCCCACCCTGCCGTTCGGCAGGGACGCCCTCGGCGAGCACTTCGGCATGATCGTCTCCGCGCACGACCTCAAGGTCGACCTGCCCGGCGACGCCGCGATGGCCCGCGACCGCATCCGGGCCGGCACCATGGGCGCCGAGGACGTGCTGCACGACCTCGGGGTCATCGGCATCACCTCCTCCGACGCCCAGGGCATGGGCCGGGCCGGCGAGACGGTGCGCCGCACCTTCGCGATGGCCGGCAAGATGAAGACCGAACTCGGCCCCATGGACGGCGAGGGCTCGTACGGCACCGCCGCCGGCGGCGACGACAACGAGCGCGTGCTGCGCTACATCGCCAAGCTCACCGTCAACCCGGCCATCGCCCACGGCCTCTCCCACGAGGTCGGCTCGCTGGAGGTCGGCAAGCTCGCCGACATCGTGCTGTGGCGGCCCGACCACTTCGGCGCCAAGCCGCAGCTGGTGCTCAAGGCCGGCTTCCCCGCGTACGGCGTGGTCGGCGACCCCAACGCCTCCACCGACCGCTGCGAACCGCTGGTGCTCGGGCCGCAGTTCGGCGCGCACGGGGCCACCGCCGCGGACATCTCGGTCGCCTTCGTCTCGCAGGCCGCCGCCGGGGCCTCCTACCTGGACGTCGCCGGCGACCAACTGCCCACCCGCAGGCGCCGGGTGGGTGTCCGGAACACCCGCGGGATCGGCCCCAAGGACATGGTCCGCAACGCCCGCATCGGCCACGTCCAGGTGGAGGCCGCCACCGGCCTGGTCTCGCTGGACGGCGAACCGCTGCGCTCCGAGCCCGCCGACAGCGTCTCGCTCAGCCGCCTCTACTTCCTCTGACCCCCACCACCGCTTAGGAACGCACCCTCATGACCACTCCCGCCCAGCTCGGTTTCCGGATGCCCGCCGAATGGCACCCGCACGAGCGCACCTGGATGGCCTTCCCCACCGCCAACCCCACCTTCGACTCCCCCGAGCACCTGCACGCCGGCCGCGAGGCCTGGGCGGAGGTCGCCAACACCGTCGTCCGGTACGAGCCGGTGACCCTGGTGGTCAACACCGGTGAGACCGAGGAGGCGCGGAAGTACGTCGCCCCCGAGGTGGAGATCGTGGAGCGCCCGCTGGACGACGCCTGGATGCGCGACATCGGCCCGACCTTCCTGGTCGACGGCAAGGGTGCGGTGGCCGCCGCCGACTGGATCTTCAACGGCTGGGGCGCCCAGTCCTGGGCGCGCTGGGACAACGACCAGCACGTCGCCGAGCACATCACCGGCCTGACCGGTGTCCAGCGCTTCGCCTCCCGGCTGATCAACGAGGGCGGCGGCATCCACGTGGACGGCGAGGGCACCGTCCTGGTCACCGACACCGTGCAGCTGGGCGAGGGCCGCAACGCCGACTGGACCCGGGAGGAGGTCGAGGCCGAGCTGCACGCCTTCCTCGGCACCACCAAGGCGATCTGGCTGCCGCGCGGACTCACCCGCGACTACGACGAGTTCGGCACCCGCGGGCACATCGACATCGTCGCCTCCTTCGTCCGCCCCGGCGTGGTCGTCGCGCACGTGCAGCCCGACCCCGAGCACCCCGACCACGAGGTGTGCCGGGAGCTGGTGGCGATCCTGCGGTCCTCCACCGACGCGCGGGGCCGCACCCTGGAGGTCGTCGAACTCCCCGCCCCCACCGTCCTGCTGGACGAGGAAGGCGAGCCGGTCGACTACTCGTACATCAACCACTACGTGGCCAACGGCGCCGTGATCCTCTGCGCCTTCGACGACCCCCGCGACCAGGAGGCGGCCGCAATCCTCGCCGAGGCCTACCCCGGCCGCACGGTGGAGCTGGTCGACGCCCGCGAGATCTTCGCCAACGGCGGCGGCATCCACTGCATCACCCAGCAGCAGCCCAAGGGCTGACGGTTAGCCGGCTTTCCCGACAGGCCCGTCCGGGTCGCCGTCAACGGCGATCGGGCGGGCCTGTCGGCCGTTCCGCCGGGGCCGCGCCGGCGTCGTCGGCCGAGGGGCGGGTGAGCGCGGCGGTGACGGCGTCGAGGTAGTCGGCCCAGCAGTCGCCCGGGGGCACGGGGCCGGCACCGCCGCCGTGGCAGCGGCTGCACTGCCCGCACCGGCGGTAGCGCGGCACCGGGTCGGGCGGGGCGACGTGGCGCCGCGGTTCGCGGTCGGGACCGGTGGACGGATTCAGCACGGGTCCTCCTGGACCTCGGCCCAGACGACGGTGCGACCGGCGCCGTCGGTGGCGCCCCAACGCGCCACGGACGCAAGGGCCCGCAGGACGGCGGCCCACTGCTCGTCGGTGCACCGCTCCGGGATCGACACGGTGATGCGGACAGTGCCAGGGGCGGTCCGGGCGGTGGTCGCGACCTCGCCGGTGGCCCGTTCGAGGGCTTCGCGCAGGACGTTCGCACGCACGCTGACCTGCACCGCCCCTTCCCTAGTAACAGACTGGAACTGTACTAATAGACTAGTGGCCGGACGGATACTCTGTCACCTCGCAGTCACACAGTGAGAGGACACAGGATGAGTCAGGACAGCTCGCCGCCCCCGTACCTCCGGGTGGCCGAGCAGCTCCGCCAGCGCATCCAGTCCGGCGACCTCGCCCCGGGCGACCTCCTGCCCTCCCTCTCCGAGATCCGCGAGGAGACCGGCTACTCCGGCACGGTCGGCCAGCGCGCCTACGCCGTGCTCGTCGACGAGGGCCTGGTCGTCGCCCGCCCCGGCCGCGGCCACTTCGTCCGCTCACAGGAGGAGCGGCCCCTGCTGGTGCGCCGTCCGCGGGTCGCCCCCGGCTCCGGATCGCCGACCGCGGCACTGCTCGACGCCCAGGGCGTCCGGGCCAGCTGGGACAGCGAGTCGACCACGGCCCGCGCCGACCTGCGGATCGCCGAGCGCCTCGGCATCGCCGCCGGCGACCCGGTGATGCACACCTCGTACGTCTACCGGGCCGACGGCGAGCCGGTGCAGCTCGCCGAATCCTGGGAGCCGATGGCCGTCACCGGCGGCACCCTGGTCGTCCTGCCGGAGGCCGGCCCGTACGCGGGCATCGGCGTCGCCGAGCGGATGGCGCTGATCGGCATCGAGGTCGGCGTCCCGGTGGAACGGGTGGTCGCCCGCGGCGCCTCGCGCCCCGAGGCCGCCCTGCTCGGCACCACCCCCGCCGCACCGGTGCTGGCCGTCGAACGCACCCACTACGACCCGGCCACCGGCCGCGCGGTGGAGACCGCCGACATCGTGCTGCTCGGCAGCCGCTGGGCCGCCGAGTACGGCACCCGGCCCGAGCCCGCCGCACCTTCCGACTCCCCGGACGCCGCCGCCGACCGGGGCTGACCCGCAGCCGTCCGACTCCCCGTCACCAGCGGGCACACGCCCGCGCGCCACCGCGTTCGTTGATCGTTCACCCGTGTCCGGATTTCGGTCTGTCGACCGGCCCCCGCCGATGGACGGTTCCGCGGCCGCGCCCCGCCTTGCCAGCATGGGTCCCGCCGCGACGGCGCATATGCCAAAAGCACGTGCCGTTGCCGATGCATCGTCAGATCCGCGCCACCAGGGGGGAACCACCCATGCCCGAAGCCGGTCACCGCACCGAGCTGACCCGCCGTCGAATGCTGCAGGGCGCAGGCGTCGCCCTCACCGCCGCCGTCGGCACCGCCGTCATCGGCCTCGCCGGACCGGGCGGCACCCCGGCCGCCGCGGCCGGCCCCGGCGGCGACACCTTCGACGAGCTCTACAAGGGCCGCCGCATCCAGGGCCGACCGGCCTCCGGCGGCGGCCACCACCACCACGGCGGCGACTACACCGTGCTGATCGACGGCGAGGAACTGCACGTGATGCGCAACGCCGACGGCACCTGGATCAGCGTCGTCAACCACTACCAGCCGCACCAGACCCCGCGTGCGCTCGCCCGCGCCGCCGTGGTCGAACTGCAGGGCGCGGCGCTCGTCCCGATCGCCTGACCCGACCGCCCCTCCCCCGCAACACCCACCCGCACCTCCAGGAGGACACCATGGCGGTCCGCAAGAACCAGGCAACCCTCACGGCCAAGGAGAAGCGCGACTTCGTCGACGCCGTGCTCCAGCTCAAGCGCCTAGGCCGCTACGACACCTACGTCAGCACCCACAACCGCTTCATCGTCGGCGACACCGACAACGGCGAGCGGACGGGCCACCGCTCGCCGTCGTTCCTGCCCTGGCACCGCAAGTTCCTGCTCCAGTTCGAGCAGGACCTGCAGTCCGTCAACCCCTCGGTCTCCCTGCCGTACTGGGACTGGACCGCCGACCGCACGGCCGGCGCGGGCCTGTGGGCCGACGACATGCTCGGCGGCAACGGCCGCTCGGGCGACAACCGCGTCACCACCGGCCCGTTCGCCGCCGGCGGCGGACAGTGGACGATCACCGTGCGGCCCGACAGCCGCGACTACCTGCGGCGCTCGCTCGGCACCGGCGTCGCCCAGCTGCCCACCCGCGCCGACGTCGAGTCCGTGCTGGCCGTGCAGACCTACGACGCGGCCCCGTGGAACAGCTCCTCGGCCGGGTTCCGCAACCAGCTCGAGGGCTGGCGCGGCGTCAACCTGCACAACCGGGTGCACGTCTGGGTCGGCGGCCTGATGGGCACCGGCATGTCGCCCAACGACCCGGTCTTCTGGCTGCACCACTGCTTCATCGACAAGCTGTGGGCCGAGTGGCAGCGCCGCCACCCCCAGCAGGGCTACCTGCCGACCACCGCCACCACCAACGTGGTCGCACTCAACACGGCGATGAAGCCGTGGAACGACACCACCCCCGCCGACATGCTGGACCACACCCGGTTCTACACCTACGACTCGGCGTTCTGATCCGCCCCGGCCGGGCCTGACCGGGCCCGGCCGGACGAGTGATTGTGCATGCCGGGGCGCCTGCCGGACGGTGTCCGGCGGGCGCCCCGGCACGGGGCACGGTGTCATGAGGGCATGACCACACACTGGCTGATCCAATTCACCGACGAGCTGATGCGCCTCACCGAGGACCTCGACCAGGAACAGGCCGCCGAGTTCGTCCGCAAGGTGTACGAGGCGGGCCGCACCGCCGGACGCCAGGAGGCCGCCGAGGGCCAGGAGCACAGCGGCTGGTGAACCCGGGCCCGGCCGGGGCGCAGGGCCGGGGGCCGCGACAGGGGCCGACACCCGCGGCCCGGGGCGGCGCCCCTATCGTGGGAGGTCGGACGGCGGGACCGGTCAGAACGAGTCGGTCAGGACGGGCCCGGCAGGACGGGTCGGGTCAGCACGAGCCGGGCAGGCCGAGGAGGAGCAGCAGATGGCGGAGCCGCGGGCGCGCCGGCCGGCACAGCCCCGCGAGGAGGTCTTCGCGACCGCGCGGGCCGCGATCGCCGAGCACGGACTCGACAAGCTGACCATGGCCGGCCTCGGCAAGCAGCTGCAGATGAGCGCCGGCCATCTCCTCTACTACTTCGGCAGCAAGGACCAGTTGCTGCTGGAGACCCTCCGCTGGAGCGAGGACCAGCTCGGCGAGCGCCGGCGTGAGGCGCTGGCCCGTACCGACCTCACCGTCCGGCAGCGGCTCGCCGCGTACGGCGACCTCTATCTGCCCGAGGGGCCTGGCGATCCGCGCTGGATCCTCTGGGTGGAGGTCTGGGGGCGCTCTCCCGCCAGTGCCGAGATCCGGCAGGGCCAGCTGGAGATCGAGGCGCCCTGGCAGGCCGACCTGGTCGCACTGATCGAGGAGGGCGTCGCCGCCGGCGACTTCCGGGTGGCGGCCGGCCCGGACGCCGCCGCTTCCGGCGCCGCCGGTGCGGCGGCCGCGGTGCAGGACCGGGCACGGCAGATCCGGGCGGTGCTCGACGGCTTCGCCGTTCCCCTGGCGATCGGCCTGCCCGGAGCGGACCGCGCGGACGCGATCGCCCAGGTGGCGTCCGTGACGGCGGCTCTGCTCGACTGACCCCGTCAGGGACGCGTGCACCTTTGAGCACGCCCCGGCGCAGTCACTCCGTCCAGAGTGCGGCGGCCGTGCGGTCGTCCGCGTAGCCCTTCGCCCGGACCTGTACCTGGCGCAGGAAGTCGACGGTGCCCGGCGGGTGCGGGTGGGCCCAGTGGTTGGAGAGGAAACGGGCCACCGCGGGCTCGTCCGCGATCGGACCGGCCAGGCCGGCCGTGCAGAGCAGCAGGATGTCGCCGGTCGTGGCGGGCACCATCCGGAACCGGAAGGACCGCGGCGCTGCGGCGGGTGCCGCGGGCGGCTCCCCGTCCGGGTGGTGGAGCAGCCGGGCGGCGTACGCGTCGATCCAGTGGCCGGACCGCAGCAGGTAGAGGCCGCCCGGACCGGTGCCGAAGGCGGCGCGGTGGCCGGCCTCGCCGTCGAGCGGGACGAGGAGGCAGTGCAGTGCTCCGGAGTCCTCCGTCCCGCATTCACCCTGGGCCGTGTCGCCGGCCGGGCGGAGCGGTGCGGCCGCGCCGACCGTGAGGCGCTGCAGGCCGTAGCGGAGCCGGTCGCGGGCCCCGGCGCGCAGGTCGGCGGCGAGCTCGGCCCGGCTGCGTCCGACTGCGGTGGCCAGCTGCCGGGCGGCCTCGGCCGCGGCTGCGGCACCGGCGGTTGCGTCCGCGCTGCGGGGCGGTGAGGCGATCACGGCGAGCAGCAGGCCGTCCTCGCCCTCGCCGAAGCGGGTGACCAGCAGGGAGTCCCGCCGGGGCTCGCCGCGGAACCGTGCGGAGTCCCCGCGTACGGAGGCCGCGCGCACTATCGCGGGGCCGTACTGGGCTCCGTCGAGGACGGTGTCCGGGACGACGGCTGTCAGGCCGGCGGGGTCGGCGGCGGGCAGCGCGGTCGGCTCCGGCCCGTAGGTCGGGGGCCGCTCGCCGACGTGCGGCACGGGCGGCTCCAGGGGAGGCCGGCGCGTCGCGGGCCGCGGCGGCGGCTCCGCGGCGGCGGGTGGTGCCGCGGGCCGACCGGCCGGTGCGGGTACCGGCGCGGGTTTCGCGGGCTCTGCCGGAGGGGCGGGTTCGGGTTCCCGGGGGGTGAGCTTGCGCAGGACGACCGTCGGACCGGGCTCGGGGGCGGGCTGCCGCGCCGTCCGGTCGACGGTGTGCAGGTCGAGGGTCGGGTCGGGCTCCGCATCCGCGTCGGGCTGCTGCGCCGCTGCGGCCTGCTGGACCGGTACGGGCTGCTGGACCGGCTGCTGCTGCGGGGCCGGCCGCGGGTCGCCGATCACGCCGGCGGCGGTGTCGAACCAGTCGTCCACGCTCGTGGTGTCGGCCCCGGGTGTCCGGCCCGGCTGCGGTGCGGGCTGCTCGGCGGGCCCGGGAGACGGAGTCCGTACGGCCTGCGGCGGGATGCCGGGCGGAGGCGTCGGCGCAGCCGGTGCGGGTGCAGGGGCCGGAGGTATCGGCGAAGGCGCGGCGGCCGAAGGCTCGGCGGCAACGGGCAGCGGGGGTCCAGCGGGCGGCGGGGGCGCGGCGGGCGGGGCCGGGGTTTCCGCGGCCGGGGCGGTGGGCCGGGGGCCGATCATGCCTGCCGCGGAGTCGAACCAGTCGTCGACGCTGCCCTCGCCTGCGGCCGCCCCGGGGGCGTCCGGCAGGGTGCCTGCCGGGCCCGTGTAGACGGAGTGCCACCAGCCGTCCTCCGGCCGATGGTGCGGGGCTGCACCCTGGTTGCTCACGTAGTGGCTCCTCGTGCCGTGTCTGCCGTCTGCCGAGCGGACCGGTCGGCCGGACTCGGTGGTCATTCTCCCGAAGGAGAACGACGGTGTCCGGCTTTCGGGGACACCGGACCACCCGCCGGGTGCAGTGCCGGGCACGACCCGACGGGATTCGGCCACCCGTGCAGTGATCGTCCGGCTGTCCGCACCGGAGGTGCCCGACTGGGGTCCGGGTGTGGTTGCGAGGGCCTTCCGGCCCTGAAACCGTGGACCAAGAGGGGGACCGCTTCACCCCTTCGGCTGATTAATATGTGCGCATGAGCGTGCCAGCATCCGCGACCGGTGAGCCGGTGCGGTCCCTCCGCGCGGGCAGCCGCCCGGCCGTGGTGCTGTGGGCGCTGCTCGTCGTCGGTCTGCTGGCGCTGCTCCCCTGCGCAGGAACCGCGAAGGCGGTGAGCTCGCACGCCCCGTCCGCCCCTCCGGCCACGGCCGCCACCGGGCCGCACGTCTCCGACGCGGCCCCGGCCCCGCAGCGCACCGCGCACTCCGCGGCGCTCCGGGCCGACGACGGCGGGCACCACGTGTGGTGCTCGGCGGACGGCAGCCACCCCGGACCGGGGAAGGGCTGCACCAGCCACCCGTTCCGGGGGCTGGAGGCGCAGCTGCCGAACGCCCCGCCGCATCCGCTGCCGGTCGCACTCCCGCAGCTGGTGGCGGTGCGTGCGCTGCCCGCAGCCCTCCCGCCCGGCACGTCGGCCGGGCCGGACCCTGCGCCCGACCTCCACGTGCTGCAGGTCCACAGGTCCTGAGCGGAACCCACCGCCGGCCGTGACCCGTGCCCTGCGTACCGGGTCGTCCGGCGGCTCCGCTGCCCCCACCACCTCTCGCCCTACCGCCGTGCCCGTGTGCACCGCGGAGACAAGGACACACACTCATGGGTTCCGCCTCCAGGCAGTCCAAGCCGTCGAAGTCGTCCGGCAACCCCGGCAACCGGCAGAGCCACAACGAGCGCCAGGCCGACCGCCGTGCCCGGATCGCCGAGCTGCGCGAGGCCGAGAAGCGCCGCGACCGCCGCAACAAGATCCTCGCGTTCAGCGTGGCCGGCGTGCTGCTGGCCGGCATGATCGGCGCCGGCACCTGGATAGCCCTGGACGCCAAGCACGACCAGGACGCCAAGGAAGCCGCCGCGAAGGCCCCGATCTCCGGCGTGCAGACCTACGACAACCTGGCGCGCAACCACGTCGAGACCAAGGTCACCTACGCGCAGACCCCGCCGGTCGGCGGCGACCACAACCCGCGCTGGGCGAACTGCATGGGCGACGTCTACGAGAAGCCGCTGGCCAACGAGAACGCCGTCCACTCGCTGGAGCACGGCGCGGTCTGGGTGACGTACAACTCGAAGGCCTCCGCCGACGACATCAAGAAGCTCTCGGAGAAGGTCAAGGCGACGCCGTACACCTTCATGAGCCCCTACCCGGACGAGAAGAGCCCGATCACGCTCTCCGCCTGGGGCACCCAGCTGAACGTGGACAGCGCCAGTGACCCGCGGGTCGAGCAGTTCTTCACCAAGTACGTCCAGGGCCCGCAGACCCAGGAGCCGGGCGCGTCCTGCAGCGCGGGTGTGATGCAGTGATGACCGGCGCCGAGGAGACCTCGGCCACCCCGGTCGAGGAGCACGAGGACCGGGCCGGCACCCCCCGCCGTTCCCGGAAACTGCTGTGGTGGCCGGCGGCGATCGCCGCGGTGATCGCGCTCTGCCTCGGCGTGTCCGCGCTGGTCGCGGGCGGGTCGGACTCCGGCGGGTCCTCGGCGGCAGCGCCGACCACCGACTCCGCCGAGGCCGGGTTCGCCCGCGACATGGCGACGCACCACCAGCAGGCCATCGACATGTCCTTCATCGTCCGCGACCGGACGCAGGACGAGGACGTGCGCAACCTGGCGTTCGACATCATCAACACGCAGGCCAACCAGCGCGGCATGATGACGGGCTGGCTCGACCAGTGGGGTCTGACGCAGAGCACGTCCGCCAAGCCGATGGCCTGGATGGGGCACACCTACGAGGCCCACGACGGCTCGCTGATGCCCGGCATGGCCACCAACACCGACCTGGCCAAGCTGCGCACGCTCAGCGGCCGGGACGCCGAGGTGCTCTACCTGCAGCTGATGATCGAGCACCACAAGGGCGGCGTGGAGATGGCGCAGGCCTACGTGGACGCGGCCCGCAACGACGTCGAGAAGCGGCTCGCCCAGACCATGGTCAACGGGCAGAAGTCGGAGATCGACCTGATGACGTCGATGCTGGCCAAGCGCGGGGCGCAACCGCTGTCCTGAGCGGACGGGCGGAGCGGCGCCGGCCGGAGCACGGTGGCGGGCGGGTCGGGTGCACGGCACCCGGCCCGCCCGCCGTTCTTCTGCTGCTCCCGCGGCGGCAGCCCCTCTCGGCGGTGCGGGCTCGGCGTCGGTGCCGGGCTCAGCGCCGGGCGGGCCGGGACGGGCCGGCGGCCCGTGCGGTGGTGGAGAGGCGCACCGCGACCAGAGCCGTACCGGCGAGCACCAGCAGGACGGCACGGCCGCCGGCGGCCGCACCCGCCAGGTGGACGCCCAGCACCGGCAGCGCCGTACCCAGGGCGGTGCCGAGGCTGCGCACCATGTTGACCATGCCGCCACCGACCGCCGAGCTCTCGGCCGGGATCGACCGCATCACCAGGGCGTTGTTGGCGGGCAGCAGCAGCCCGAGGCCGTAGCCGGCGACCGCCAGCGGCAGGGGGGACAGCAGCGGGGACACCGGCAGCAGCGCGAGGGCGAGCAGACCCGCCGTGGTCACCAGGGCACCGGTGCGCCCTCGTCGGGCGTCCGACCAGTGCCGGGGGAGCAGCAGACCGCCGACCGTCGCCGCCACCGCGAAGGCGGCCGGCAGGGCCGTGATCACCAGGCCCGCGGTCGCAGCCGACACTCCGGCGCCGGCCAGCATGACCGGGCCGAGGACCAGCGGGCAGAACAGCAGCAGGTAGCCGATCAGCGCGACCGCCAGGCCAGCCCGCACCCCGGGGGTGTTGACCAGGCCGGGGGCGATGATCGGGCGGTCGGCGCGCTGCTCCTGCCGCGCGAGGGCGACGGAGAACACCGCCGAGGCGGCGAGCAGGACGACCACGGCCCAGCCGGGCAGCGGCAGGCCGGAGGCGGTGGACAGGCCGAGCAGCAACGTGGACGAGGCCGCCGCGAGGAGCAGGAGCCCGAGCAGGTCGAAGCGGGACTCGCGGTGGGTGCCGTGGCGGCCCGCGGGTCCTCCCTGTGCGGTGGTCGGGGGCACGGTGGCGACCGGGGACTCGGCGGTGGCGGACCGGCTGCGGGGCAGCAGGAACCAGCCGGCCAGCATGCCGAGCAGGGCGATCGGGACGTTGATCCAGAACGCCCAGCGCCAGGACCCGTGCGCGACCAGCAGGCCGCCGACGGTCGGGCCGAGCGCCAGGCCGAGCGCCTGCGCGGCCGCCTGGATGCCGAGCGCGGTGCGCATGGCCCGGCCGGGGACCCCACGGGCGACCAGTGCGACACTGTTGGCCTGCATCATCGCCCCGCCGACTGCCTGGACGGCCCGGCAGGCGACGAGCGTCCCCAGCCCTCCGGCGAAGCCGGCGGCGAGCGAGGCCAGCCCGAACACGGCGAAACCGCCGAGGTACATGGTCTTGCGGCCGACGGTGTCCGAGAGCCGGCCGACCGGGGCCAGCAGCGCGACGAGCACCAGCAGGTAGGCGAGGGAGACCCAGGCGACCGCGGCGAACCCGGCGTCGAAGCTCCGTTCCAGGGCGGGGAAGACCAGGGCGGTGATGCTCGCGGTCAGCTGCCCGAGGAACGCGCCGAGGCAGACGGTGCCCACGGCCAGCCAGTGCGCGTGCCGCCAGCCGGCGACCGCACGGGGCCGCGGCCGCTCGGCCAGCTGCAGGACGCCGGCGACGAGGCGGGGGCGGTCGACGAAGGAGGGCACGGCGCCATGATATCTCTGCAACAGACATACTCGTAAACAGACTCTGTCATAAACGGACTCTGTCGGCCTGCAGAACTGTCCGCCCCGGAGCCGGTCGAAGGCGGAGCGGCCGCGATCGGCCGCGGATCGTGTCGGAACACGACCCGTCCCGCCCCCGCAAAGATCGCCGGACGACCGGGGGCCGCCGGTGAGCCGATACGCTGTCCGCCATGTCGGAGCCGTCCACCCCCGCACCGCGCACAGCGCCGCCGCCTCCCCTGCCTGCCGACGTGAGCGGGTTCTCCGCGGTCGAGGAGGCGCTGGCGATCGAACGGGCGCAGCGGCTGACCGATGTGATCACCCGGCTGCGCCGAGCCCTGCGCAGCAGCATCCGCACGGACTACCCGTGGGAGTCGCTGCCGATGGCACAGGTGGAGCTGCTGCAGACACTGGCCGCCGCGCCGATGCGGGTCGGCGAGCTGGCGGCCCGCCAGCGCCTGGCGCCGAACACGGTGAGCGGTCTGGTCGGCAAGCTGCTGGAGGCCGGCTTCGTGGACCGGCAGGCCGACCCGGGCGACCGCCGCACGGCCCGGATCGCGCTGACGGACGCCGGCCGCCGCCAGCTGCTCGACTGGCGCCGGGCCCATGAGCGCCGCCTCGCCGACGCCCTGGAGAGCCTGTCGCCGGCCGACCGCGACGCCGTGATGGGCGCCCTCCCCGGCCTGGAGCAGCTCGCCCGCTCACTCGCCGGGGACGTCTCCGTCGAGGACCGTCCGACTCCCTGACTCCCCCACCGGGCCCACGCACCCGTCTCCGGGGCCCGCGGAGGATCAGAACAGCGTGGCTCCGCGCTCGTGGTCGAGCAGCCAGCGCTTGCGGTCGACGCCCGCGGCGAATCCGGTGAGCGTGCCGTTGGCGCCGACGACCCGGTGGCACGGGCGGATCACAAGCAGCGGGTTCGCCCCGACCGCTCCGCCCACCGCCCGGACGGCCGTCGGCGGCAGGCCGGCCGCGGCGCCGAGCTCGCCGTAGGTGACGGTGCTCCCGTACGGGATGTCGTCCAGTGCGGCCCAGACCGTCTGCCGGAACGGGCTGCCCTCGGGGGCGAGCGGGAGGTCGAACTCGGTGCGGGTGCCGTCGAAGTAGGCGGTGAGCTGGCGGACGGCCGGGGCGAGGGCCTCGGCGTCGGGCAGCCACTCGGGCTCGGGTTCGGCCGGTGTCCCCTGCTTCCCGGGGGCCGTCACGGACAGCAGGGCGACCGGGCAGTCGCCGTCGGCCCGGCCCGCGAGCAGCAGCTGCCCGAGCGGGCTCGGCATGGTGGTGAACACCGTGGTCATACCGCCACCTCCTCGGCGGGTGCGCCGTCCTGCGGCAGCCCGGCAGACACGGTCCGCACCGCCGCCGCCCGTGCCGCCGTCCGTTCCCCCGCGGCCTGCCGCGGCGCCGCATGTCCGGGCGCTGCGGCGGAGAGCCAGAGCCGGTGCACCGCGTACGAGCGCCACGGCGCCCAGGGCCGGGCGGCGGTCAGTGCCGCGGCCGGGTCGCCGGGGCGGCCGAGCCGCTGGAGTCCGTGCCGGACGCCGGCGTCGCCGGGCAGGAAGACGTCGGGGTCGGCGAGGGCCCGCATCCGCAGGTAGCCGACGGTCCAGGGGCCGATGCCGGGGAGGGCGAGCAGGTCGGCGGCGGCCTGCTCGCGGTCGACGCCGCCGTCCAGCCGGACGGTGCCGTCGGCGAGCGCCGCGCACAGGCCGCGCAGGGCGCGGCGCCGGGCGGCGGGCATGGCGAGGTCGGAGTCCTCGGCCTCGGCCAGGGCGGCCGGGGTGGGGAAGAGCAGCCGGAGGCTGCCGCTGGGGACGGGCAGCGCGGCGCCGTACCGCTCGGTGAGCCGGGCGGTGAGGGTGCGGGCGGCGACGACGGTGATCTGCTGGCCGAGCACGGCGCGGACGGCCAGCTCGTGCGGGTCGACGTGGCCGGGTGAGCGGACACCGGGCCGGGCGCGGACGGCGGCGCCGAGCAGGCCGTCCGCGGCGAGCTGTTCGTCGACGGCGTCCGGGTCGGCGTCCAGGTCGAGCAGGGCGCGCAGCCGGTGCACGGCGGTGGTGAGGTCGCGCAGGTCGGTGAGGGTGAGGCGGCAGTCGAGCCAGCCGCGGGTGGGTGCGTCGCCGGCGGCGAGCCCGTCGACCTCGGCGACCGCGTGACCGTAAGGGAGGGCGAGGGTGCGGCGGTAGGTGCGCACGCCGGGGCGGCTGCCGGGGACGACCTCCTCGATGCCGGGGACGGCGCGCAGCGCGAGGAAGTCCAGCAGGTGGTCGCTGTCGAGGGCACCCCGGTAGGCGAGGCGCAGGGCGAGGGTGCCGGCTGCGGGGGCCGGGGCGGTGCGGCGTCCGGCGGTCTCGGCGCGCAGTCCGCTCGGGGTGCGGTCGTAGACCTCGCGGACGGTGTCGTTGAACTGGCGGACGGAGGCGAAGCCGGCTGCGAAGGCGATCTCGGTGACCGGGAGGTCGGTGGTCTGCAGCAGCAGGCGGGCGGTCTGGGCGCGCTGGGCGCGGGCCAGGGCGAGCGGGCCGGCACCGAGTTCGGCGGTGAGCTGGCGCTGGAGCTGGCGGGCGCTGTAGCCGAGGCGGTCGGCGAGGCCGGCGACGCCCTCGCGGTCGACGACGCCGTCGCCGATCAGGCGGACGGCGCGGCCGACCAGGTCGGCGCGGTGGTTCCACTCGGGGGAGCCGGGGACGGAGTCCGGGCGGCAGCGGCGGCAGGCGCGGTAGCCGGCGCCCTGGGCGGCCGCGGCGGTGGGGTAGAACGTGCAGTTGACGCGCTTGGGGGTCACCGCGGGGCAGCTGGGCCGGCAGTAGATGCCGGTGGTGCGGACGGCGGTGAAGAAGACCCCGTCGAAGCGGGAGTCCCGGCTGTCCACGGCCCGGTACCTGGTGTCGTCGTCGATCACGCCCTCCAGTCTGCGCCATCCCCGGGGCGCCGACTGGCGGGATTCGGACATCACCGTGGGGGCTGATCGTCGCCCGCTCGCCTCCGGGCGCTGTGTTGTCGCCCGCTCGCCTCCGGGCCCTCCTGACCCGGCGCCGACGGTCGTCGCTCCGTCGCTGCGCTCCCTCGCTCCTCACTTTCGGCACCGGCGGGCCCTTCGGCTCGGGGCGGGGGCGCTCCCTCGCTCGCCCTCCCTGCCCGCCGACGGGCAGGAGGGACCCACCCTTTCGGCACCGGCAGGCCCTTCGGCTCGGGGCGGGCCCGGGCCTCGCCGCGCCGTTCGGCAGGCAGCATCGCGCGGTGCGGCTGCGTCCGGTGTGTGCCGATTTCTGGGAGCGCTCTCAACCCCTCGACGCACCCGATAGGCTTCGATGCGAACCGTTCCGTGAGAGGAGCCCAGGGTGTCGCAGCATCAGCCCACCGGCGCCGGACCCTCCGCCGCCCAGCCCTCCGGCGGCGCACCGTCCTCCGGCGGGTCCCGGCGCGCCCGGGCCGCCGGCCGCCCCGCACCCGGGGCCGCGGGCAGTGACCCCGGCCGCAGCGAGCCCCCGGGGGCTGCGCCGAGACCGACCCTGGAGTCCGTCGCCGAGCTCGCCGGGGTCTCCCGGGCCACCGCGTCCCGCGTGGTCAACGGCGGGGCCGGGGTGCGCGCCTCGCTGCGCGAGAAGGTCCAGCGGGCGGTCGAGGAGCTGGGGTACGTCCCCAACCTGGCGGCCCGCACCCTGGTCACCCGCCGCAACCACGCGGTGGCGGTCGTCGTGGCCGAGCCGGAGAGCCGGCTGTTCTCCGACCCGTTCTTCGCCCAGCACCTGCGCGGCATCTCCCGCGAGCTGTCCGCGGCGGACAACCAGATGGTGCTGCTGCTCGTCGAGGACCAGGACGATTACCAGCGGGTCGGCCGCTACCTGGCGGGCGGCCACGTGGACGGCGCCCTGCTGTTCTCGCTGCACCACAGCGACCCGCTGCCGGACATGGCACGGAGGGTCGGGCTGCCGTTCGTGATAGGCGGACGCCCCGGCTGGCCCGGCGCCGAGTCCGACCGCGAGCTGGTCTACGTCGACAGCGACAACCGCGGCGGCGGGCGGATCGCCGTCCAGCACCTGCAGTCCATCGGCCGGACCACGATCGCCACCATCACCGGCCCGCTCGACCAGACGTCCTCCCTCGACCGGCTCGACGGCTACCGCGACCTGCTGCCCTACGGCGACCCGGACCTGATCGCCGAGGGCGACTTCACCCCGGACGGCGGCGGCCGGGCCATGGCCGAACTGCTCGCCCGCCGGCCCGACCTGGACGGCGTCTTCGCCGCCTCGGACGCGATGGCCTCCGGCGCGCTGCGGGTGCTGCGGGCTGCCGGCCGCCGGGTCCCCGAGGACGTGGCCGTGGTCGGCTTCGACGACGTCGAGCAGATCTCCGCCTGGACGGAGCCGCCGCTCACCACCGTCCGCCAGGACATCGAGGACATGGGCCGTCTGATGGCCCGCCTGCTGCTGCGGCGGCTGTCCGGCGCGGCCGAGCCCGCCACCGGCCGGCGCGGTCCGACCTCGGTGATAACCCCGACCCGGCTGGTGGTCCGCGGTTCGGCCTGACCGCCACCGCGAGATCCCCGGACCGGGCGTCAGTTCTCTTCGCCGCCCGGACGGTTCGTACGCATGGCAGGATGCCCGCATGAGGTCGGGACTGCCGTTCGGGGAGGGGCTCAGGGCCGAGCTGGGGTCGCCGGGCCCGGCGCGCAGGCTGGCCAGCAGCCCGCGGTCGCGGGTGTGGCGGGTCGAGGTGTCCGGCACACCCGTGGTGGTCAAGCAACTGCGGGACGCCCCGGAGGCCGCCGAGCGGTACGCGCGCGAGACGGCCGCGCTGGAGCTCGCCTCCCGGGTCGACCCGCCCGTGGCGCCGCGGCTGCTCGGGGCCGACCCGGAGCAGCGGGTGCTCGTCCTGGAGCATGTGGAGCACCGACAGCCGCGCGGGGACTGGATGGTGGCCTACGCGGAGGCGCTGGCCCGGCTCCACGCGGCCGCCGGGGCCGGGGCGGTCGGCCGCCTGCCCGCCTGGTCGGGGCCGACCGCGCAGGACGCCGACGCCTTCCTCGCGCTCGCCCGGGCGCTCGGCGTCGCGGTGCCGTCCGGTGTGCCCGCCGAGTTGGACGCCCTTCTGGACCGCCTGACCGGCACCCCCGGCCACGCCCTGCTGCACGGCGACCCCTGCCCCGGCAACGACCTGCACACCGGCGACGGCGTCCGGTTCGTCGACTTCGAACAGGCCTCGCTGGGCCACGGCATCGTCGAACTCGCCTATCTGCGCATCGGATTCCCGACCTGCTGGTGCTCCACCGCCCCTCCCCCGGAGCAGCTGGAGGCGGCCGAGGCCGCCTACCGCGCCGCCTGGCACGCGGCGACCGGCACCGAGGTCCTGGGCGACCCGACCGACGCCTGCGCGGGCTGGCTGCTGCGGGGCGACGCCCTCGTCCAGCGGGCCCACCGCGGCGGCGTCGACCACCTGGGCCGGCTCCCGCACCGCGACTGGACCTGGGGCACCGCCACCGCCCGCCAGCGCCTGGTGCACCGCCTCGGGGTCGTCGCCCGGTCGGCCGCCGACACCGGCGGGCCGGAGGCCTTCGGGCGCCTCTGCACCGCCGTGCGCGACAGCATGCTCGCCCGCTGGCCCCGCCTCCGGCCGCTGCCCGCCGAGCGTCCCCCGGAGTAGTCGCGGAGGGGCGCCGCAGCCCGTCCTCCCGGCGAGTCGGTGCGGTGGGCGGCCACGACGGTCGGTCCGGTGCCGGGGTCAGGCCGTCGGGGAGCGCCGGGCGCGGGCCCGGCTTCCGGCGGCGACGGCGAGGGCGAGCAGGAGCAGTGCGGTCGCGGCGGCGAAGGTGGTGCGGGTGCCGGTGGCGACGGCGACGGGGCCCGCCGCGGTGATGTCGGCGCTGCCGGAGGCGAGGGCGAAGACCGCGCCCATCAGGGACGCGCCGGTGACCAGCCCGAGGTTGCGTGCCAGGTTGAGCATGCCCGAGACGACGCCCCGCCGGTCCGGGTGGACGTCGGCCATGACCGCGGTGTTGTTGGCCGCCTGGAAGAGCGCGTAGCCGGCGGTGACCACGACGACGGGCACGAGGTAGCCGGCGGGGCCGAGCGCTGCGGGCAGGACGGCCAGCAGGGCGCAGCCGGTGGCCGCCGCGGCGAGGCCGAGGAGGGTCATCCGCGGTGCGCCGAGGTGGTCCACGATGCGGCCGGCGGGGATGCCGGTCAGTGCGGAGACGAGCGGGCCGGCGGACATCGCGAGGCCGACGGGTGCCGCGGCGAGGCCGAGGGCCCGGGAGAGGTGGAAGGGCCCGACCACGAGGGTGGCCATCATGACGGTGGAAACCAGGGCACTGGTGGCGAGGCCGGCGCCGAGGGCGGGGTCGCGGAACATCGCCGGTCTGATCAGTGGTGCCGCGGTTCGCGTCTCGACGAGGAGGAACAGGCCGGTGCCGAGGGCGGCGGCGGCGAGCAGGGCCAGGTTGAGCAGGCCGAAGCTGCCGCGTCCCGTGGTCATGGCGAGGGCGTAGGCCCCGAGGGTCAGGGCGAGCAGCAGGGTGCCCGCACGGTCGAAGCGGGGGCGGTCGGCCCCGGGCCGGGGGTGGTCGGCGGGCAGGTGGCGGTGGGCGAGGAACAGGGCGAGCAGGCCGAGCGGGACACCGGCCAGGAAGACGGCCCGCCAGCCGGGTCCGGAGATCAGCACGCCGCCGAGCGAGGGGCCGAGGGCGGTGCCGATCGCGGAGGTCGTCCCGAGCAGGCCCATGGCGCTGCCGGTCCTGGCGCGGGGCACGGTCGCTCCGACGAAGGCCATGGCGAGCGCTGTCATGGCGGCCGCGCCGAGGCCCTGGGCCGCCCGGGCGGCGATCAGCACCGGGAGCGAGGGGGCGAGGCCGCACAGCACGGAGGCCGCGGTGAACAGCAGGATGCCGCCGAGCAGCAGTCGGCGGCGGCCGGTGAGGTCGCCGAGCCGTCCGACGCCGACGATCAGGGTGGTCATGGCGAGCAGGTAGGCGAGGACGATCCACTGGACCTGCTGGAAGGAGGCGCCGAAGGCCTGCGCGAGGGTCGGCAGGGCCACGTTGGCGATGCTGGTGCCGAGCGAGGCGAGCAGGACGGCCAGTGCGAGGGCGGCCAGTGCCCGGCGGGCGGACGGGGTTCGCGGTGCCGCCGCAGGTGCCTTCGGTACCCGGGGGCGGGATTCCCGGCGGCGGCCGGGTGCAGGGGCTCCGGAACGCACCGGCGAGCCTGTCCGTGTCGGCGCGTCGGTAGGTATCGACCTACCTGTCGATGCCGGCGTGTCGGTAGGCATCGACGTACCTGTCGACGTCGGCATGCCGGTAGGCATCGACGTACCTGTCGATGCCGGTGTGTCGGTAGGTGCCTGGGGGCCGTTGCCCGCCGCGACGGTCTTGTGTGCGTCTTCCACCGCGGGTCTCCTTTCGCTCGCCGCTCACGGTGCGGCCGACCGGCGGGTTCGGCAAAGTAACCTTGCCGGTATGGCAAACGACGATGCCGAGGTGCTGGCCTCCGTGGGGCCGCGGCTGCGCGCGCTGCGCCGGAAGCGGGACATCACCCTGGCCCAGCTCTCGGAGAACACCGGTGTCTCGGTGAGCACACTGTCCCGGCTCGAGTCGGGCGAGCGCCGGCCGACGCTGGAGCTGCTGCTGCCGCTCGCGCGGGCCTACCAGGTGCCGCTGGACGAGCTCGTGGGTGCGCCGCCGGTGGGTGATCCGCGGGTGCGGTTGAAGCCGATCAGGCGGGCGGGTGCGACGATCGTGCCGCTGACCCAGCACCCGGGCGGTGTGCAGGCGTTCAAGATGGTCATCCCCACCTCGCGCAAGGAGCCCGACCCCCGGACGCACGAGGGCTACGAGTGGCTGTACGTCCTCGGCGGGAAGCTGCGGCTGGTGCTCGCGGAGCACGACGTGGTGCTGAAGGCGGGCGAGGCCGCCGAGTTCGACACCCGGCAGCCGCACTGGTTCGGCAGCACCGGTGAGGGCCCGGTGGAGGTCCTCAGCCTGTTCGGCCCCCAGGGCGAACGGATGCACGTCCGCGCGAAGCCCCAGGGCGCCTAGCGCGTATCGAGTCGTGATCATCGGGTGGTCCTGGTGAGGTCTTTGATCCAGATCATCGAGGCGTGCAGGTGGAGACTGGCGAGGTAGCTGTCGGGGAGTCTTGTCGTATCGGGTGTCTCACCGTCCCGGTTCCGGCCTCCTGGTACGTCACGCTCTGGGGCGGGTGAGGCACGTGGAGCAGACGTGAGCCGACCGGTGCGCTGATGTCCGGGCGGGGACTCATGGGACATGGCCCGGCACCCGGCTCAGGTTCCGGGGAGGATACGGCGCGTTTCGTAGGCCCACATCGCGATCTCGACCCGGTTGCGGGCGCCGAGTTTGGCCATCAGGCTGGCCAGATGCGTCTTCACCGTGCTGAGGCTGATGTGCAGTGCATCGGCGATCTCGGTGTTGGTCAGCCCGCGAGCGACGGCGAGGAGCACCTGCTCCTCGCGGGCGGTGACGGGTGAGACCGGCTGGGCCGCGGGCCGGCCGGCGGGCAGGTCCGCGAATGCCTGGAGCAGACGGACGGTGACGCTGGGCGCGATGAGCGCCTCCCCGTCGGACGCCGACCGTACGGCCTGGGCCAGAAGGTCTGGTCCCGTGTCCTTGAGGAGGAATCCGCGGGCGCCGGCACGCAGCGAGCCGTAGACGTACTCGTCGAGGTCGAACGTGGTGATGACGACCACGGCCAGCGGGTCGGCGACGCCCGGGCCGGCGACCAGCCGGGTGGCCTCGAGCCCGTCGAGTACGGGCATGCGGATGTCGAACAGGCAGACGTCGGGGCGCAGTTCGCGGGCCAGACGTACCGCTTCCTGTCCGTCGGCGGCCTCGCCGACCACCTCGATGCCGGGCTGGGCGTTCAGCATGATCCGCAGCCCGGTGCGGATGATCGTCTGGTCGTCAGCGACGAGGACGCGCGTGGACACCGCTCTCGCTCCTCGCTCTCGGCAGCTCGGCTTCGACATGCCAGCCCCGGTCGGTGCCCGGGCCGGCTCGTAGTGTGCCGCCGATCAGGGTCGCGCGCTCGCGCAGTCCGGTAAGTCCGTATCCGTCGCGACCCCGGCCGGTGCGCCGGCCGTTGTCCCGCACGCTCACCCGTACCGTGTGCCGTTCCGCGGCGACCCGGACGACGACCTCGGTCGCGTCGACCGCGTGGCGCAGCACGTTGGTCACCGACTCCTGCACGATCCGGTAGACGGCGGCGTCCACGGCCGGGGGCAGCGTGTCCAGCTCGCCGTCGAGCCCCAGGTCGACCCTGATGCGACCGCCGGGGGTGCGCACCAGGCGCTCCAGATCCGCGACGCCGGCAGGGGGCGCCAGCTCGGCGCCGACCCCGCGGTCGCGCAGCGCGGCGACCATGGCGCGCATTTCCTCCAGCGTGCGCGCCCCTTCCTCCTCGATCCCCTCCAGCACCTCGACCGCGGCGGACGGGTCGGTGCCCGCGAGCACCCGGCCCGCCTGGGCGATGATCACCATGGCCGACACGTGGTGGGCCACCGTGTCGTGCAGTTCCCGGGCGAGCTGCTCGCGCTCGCGGGAGCGCACCTGCTCCAACTGCCGCTCGCGAGCGGTCACCCGGAACCGCATCGCGGCCCCGAGCACGCCGGGCAGCAGGCCGAAGAGGAAGCCCACGACCTTGTCGACGACCGGGGTCTCGGCCGTGACGGCACACAGCGCGCACGCCGCGACGATCACCGCGCCGCCCAGCACGATCTCCCGTCCCGATCCCCACCGGGGCAACGCGTACACCAGCACGAGCACGACCACGCCGGTGTTCAGGCCGACGGGCCCGCCCGGTGCGGCGACGAGCGCGACCACCTGAAGCAGGATCACCGAACCGAACGCCAGCGTGGCCATCGCCAGCGGGCGGGTCCGGCGCCACAGGGGCAGCAGGCACAGCCATACCGCGAACACCGTCGCCACCGGACGCCACACGACGTTCTCGCGCAGTGCGGCCTCCAGCGCCACACCGGCGAGGCCGGCGGCGAGCAGGGCCCAGTCCCGCCGCACCCGGGCGGGCGGGTCGGGCGGCCGGGGTTCGGTCCACAGGGTTCGCAGGTCGTCTCGGAGCACGGTTCCCAGCCTAGGGACCGCGGCGTGCCGCGCATCGGCCGAAAGGACGGGTCGTCACTCCGCCCCGGGGCCGACGGATCCGCGGCCCGCGGGCCGATGCCGCAAAGCGCCGTGGCGACGAGCCTCGGTATCGGCGGCCGTACAAGGACGGCCGACGAGGTGGTTGGAGGACCCGATGCTCTCGAAAGCCCTGTTGCGCCTGGGCACAGGCGCCGCCCGCCATCCCTGGCGGGTGATCGCGACATGGCTGGTCGCCGCTACGCTCGCCGTCCTCGCCGCCGTCGCCTTCGGCGGGCGGAGTGCGGATTCGATGACCGCTCCGGGACTGGACTCCCAGCGGGCCGCGGAACTGATCGAGCGGGCCGGCACCGGCCAGGAGGGGATGACCGCCCAAGTGGTCGTCACCCCCCTCGACGGCGCTGCGACGTTCTTCGACCACGACAGTGCGCGCACCGCCCTCACGCGGCTGCAGACCGAGGTGAAGCGGCTGCCGCACGTGCTCGGCACGAGCGACCCGGCGGGGGCACTCGACGCAGGCGGGGACAGCGCCGTGCGCGGCGGCCTCGTCTCGGTCGACGGGCGGATCGCGGTCGTCCGGGTGCAGTACCCCGACCAGAGCCGGCTGTCGGCCGAAGACCTCGACGCCCTCGTCGATCTCGGCGACCGGCTGCGCGCCGAACTGCCCCTGCGCATCGAGATGGGCGGGAGCCTCTTCTACGCCTTCTCCGACCCCGACGGCGGCGTCAGCGAGTTGATCGGCCTCCTCGCCGCGGCCACGATCCTGTTCCTGGCGTTCGGTTCGCTCGCCGCCGCCGCGCTGCCGATCGGCATGGCGGTCTTCGGACTGACCGTCGGGGTCGCCACGATGACCGTACTGGCGGGGGTGACGGACGTCCCCACCTTCGCACCGGTCCTGGGCAGCATGGTCGGGCTCGGAGTGGGCATCGACTACGCGCTGTTCGTGCTCGCCAGGCACCGGGAGTACCTCGCGCGCGGGCTCGATCCCCGCGAGGCGGCGGGGCGAGCGGTGGCCACGGCAGGGAGGCCCGTGGTCTTCGCCGGCGGCACCGTCGTCGTGTCGATCCTCGGCCTGGCGGTCGCGAACGTCCCGTTCATGACGGTGGGCGGGCTCGCCGTCTCGATCGTCGTCCTGATCATGGTGGTCGCGTCGGTGACGCTGCTGCCGGCCTTCCTCGGCGCCGCCGGCCCACGCCTGGCCCGGGCCGGCCGGATCGGCCGGGCTCTGCAGACCAGGAAGCCGGGCCGACTCGCACGGCGGCGGGACCCGGCGGCAGGCGCCGCCCACGCCGCCGGGTGGCGTCGCTGGATCGGGCACGTCAGCCGGCACCCGGTGCCGTACGCGGTCGGCGCGGCGGGGCTGCTGCTGACCGCGACGCTGCCCGTGCTCGGCCTGCGCGTCGGCCTGCCCGACGACGGCTCACTGCCCCACAGCCGTACCGAGCGCCGGGCCTACGACCTCGTCGCCGAGGGGTTCGGCCCGGGCACCAACGGTCCCCTCGTCCTCGCCGCGGACCCCGCCGGTGATCCGGGAGTGCTGGACCGACTCGTCGCGACGGTCGCGGCGGATCCGGGCATCGCATCCGTCGCGCCGACGCACATCGATCCGGCCACCGGCATCGCGACCCTCGTGGTGTTCCCGGCCACCAGCCCTCAGGACAAGGCCACGGCCGACACCATCGCCCGCTTGCGCACCGACGTGCTGCCCGCGGCGATCGGGCACGGCCCGGCCAGGGCCCACGTCGGCGGCGCCGCCGCGAGCCTGTCCGATGTGGGCCGACGCACCAGCGAACGCCTGCCGGTGTTCGTCGCCGCCGTGCTGGCGATGTCGTTCCTGCTGCTGATGCTGGTCTTCCGCTCGGTACTCGTACCGCTCAAGGCGGTCCTGCTGAACCTGCTGAGCATCGGCGCGGCCTACGGCGTCATGGTCGCGGTCTTCCAGTGGGGCTGGGGAGGCGCACTCATCGGGCTGGAAGCGACGGTTCCGATCGTGTCGTTCATCCCGATGTTCCTCTTCGCCATCCTGTTCGGCCTGTCGATGGACTACGAGGTGTTCCTCCTCTCCCGCGTCCGCGAGGAGTACCTGCGCACCGGCGACAACGGCACGGCGATCGTCGAGGGCATCTCGCGCACCGCCCGGATCATCACCTCGGCCGCCCTCATCATGGTGGCGGTCTTCCTGTCCTTCGCCGTCGCCGAGGACCCCTCCGCCAAGATGTTCGGGCTCGGCCTGGCCACCGCGATCTTCATCGACGCCACGGTCGTCCGCATGGTGCTGGTACCGGCGACCATGACACTCCTCGGCCGGACCAACTGGTGGCTGCCGAAGTGGCTCGACCGGTTGCTCCCCCGCGGCCCGGTCGGCACCGACGACACCGACGCCGAATCCACGGGTGAGGCCCCGCGTCCACGGCTGGTTGACCGTTGACTCAACTCCTGCCCGCCCTCGGCGTCCGGCACCTCAGCGCGTCACCCAGGGGCATACGGAGTCGTGATCATCGGGTGGTCCTGGTGAGGTCCTTGATCCAGATCATCGAGGCGCGCAGGTGGAGACCGGCGAGGTAGCCGTCGGGAGTCTTGTCGTATCGGGTGGCGATGCCTCGCCATGCTTTGAGCTTGCCGATCAGGCGTTCGACGGTGTTCCGCTCCTTGTAGGGATCGGCGTCGCGGCTGACGGGTCGGCCACCTCCGGAGCCCTTCTTCTTCCGGTTGGCGGCCTGGTCCTTCTTCTCCGGGATGACCGCCTTGATGCGGCGTTTGCACAGGTGGGCGCGGTTTCCGCGGGACGAGTACGCCTTGTCCCCGGCGACCGCGTCCGGCCGGATGCGGGGTCGGCCGACGGGCCCGCGTACCCGCACCTTCTTCAGGACGGGGATGAACTGCGGGCTGTCCGCTGCCTGGCCTGTGGTCAGGATGAACGCCAGCGGGCGGCACTTGCGGTCGGCGGCGAGGTGGACCTTGCTGGTCCGCCCGCCTCTGGAACGTCCGAGGAGGGCGGCCTTCAGCCGGAGTTTCCGCCGACGCCGGATGCGTCGTCGTTCTTCCAGCGCGGGATCACTTTCGGTCTCTTGCCCGTTTTGCTCTTCGAGGCCGCCCCCTTTGACCTGGCCTTCTCCTCCTCGGCCGCGGCTTTCTCCAGGGCGGTGACGCCGTCATCGTCGAAGTGCGTCCCGGCCGCGTCGCGGTGGGCTCGGGCGATGGCGGAGTCGATGCCGACCAGGGACAGGTCCACCTCACCCCGCTTCGCGGCTTCCGTGATCAGGCCCTCCAGCAGGGCCTCGAAGACGCCGGCGTCACGCCCACTGCCGGAAGCGGTTGTGGACGGTCGACCAGGCGCCGAACCCCGTCGGCATCTCCCGCCACTGCCCGCCCGTCCTGAACCGCCAGATCACGCCCTCGAACTGCTGCCGCAGTCGCTCGGGGTACGGGCCGTACTCGCCGATCGGCAGGTACGGCTCGATGAACTCCCAATCCGGATCGGTCAGTTGCACTCGCGCCACGTAAGACCGTCTATCGGACCGGACCGTGCCACGAAGGCACATCCCGCAAATTGATCACGACTCGATACGCGCCCCAGGGGCCTGTCCGGCGGAGCTTGTCGGATCAGCGCGCGGCGTCGCGCGCCCGGCAAGATCCGCCGGACAGACCCTGGTGGACCCGGAACCCCTACAGGCGTCGGGGTCCGGCACCGTCCTCGGCGAGTGCGTCGCCGGGGTTCAGCAGGGCGCAGGCCTTCATCGAGAGGCAGCCGCAGCCGATGCACCCCGTGAGTTCGGCCTCGAGCCGTTCGATGGTCTGCCGGCGCTCCTCCAGGCGGCGCTTCCAGCCGCGCGAGGCCCGCTGCCACTCCTGGTGGCTCGGCGGCCGGTCGAGCGGTACGTCGGCGAACGCCTCCCGGAGGTCCTGCAGCGGGATGCCGATCCGTTTCGCCACCGAGATCAGGGCGACCCGGCGCAGCATGTGCCGGGGTAGCGGCGCTGGTTGCGCTCGTCGCGTTCGGACGCGATCAGGCCGAGTTCCTCGTAGAACCGCAGGGCGGACACCGCCGCCCCGGTCCGCGCGCTGACCTCGCCGATGCCCAGCCGGTCGTCGGGGGTGGCCCCGGCGCCGTCGGGCTGGTGGATCGTCATGCACCGCCTCCTGTTGACCTCAAGTTTACTTGAGGCCCTACGGTCGGCTGCGCCAGAGCGGCAAGCAGCACCGACCCGGAGAGGACGGCAGCCCGATGACGTTTGTGATCGCCCTGCCCTGTGTGGACGTCAAGGACAAGGCGTGCCTGGACGAGTGCCCCGTCGACTGCATCTACGAGGGGGAGCGGATGCTCTACGTCCACCCCGACGAGTGCATCGACTGCGGCGCCTGCGAGCCGGCCTGCCCGGTCGAGGCGATCTACTTCGAGGACGACACCCCGGAGCCGTGGCGGCCGTTCAACACGGCGAACGCCGAGTTCTTCACCGACCTCGGCTCCCCCGGCGGCAGTGCGAAGCTCGGCCTGATCGAGAAGGACCATCCGATGGTGGCGGCGCTGCCGGTCCAGGACACCGTCTGACCTGCCGGGGGCGCGGGGCGCTGCGCAATTCGGATGCGGGCCGTCCGTGTGCCGACCTAGTGTGGCGGGATGGACCGTACTGCCCACGAGGGCCTGCCGAAGGCCGAGTTCGCTTTTCCGGGGCCGCTGCGGGACGCCCTGGTCGGGGCGATCCTGGACGGCTCGAAGACCAGCACCACCGGGCTGCTGGTGGAGTACGAGAAGTTCGGTGAGGCCCTTCCCGAGGCCGGCCTGCTGGAGGCGGTGGTGGACTCGGCGGACCGCGTGGTTGCGGTGATCGAGCTGACCGAGGTGCGGATCGCGCCGCTCTCGGAGGTCGATCTCGCGCACGCCGTGGACGAGGGCGAGGGCTACACCTCGGTGGCCGAGTGGCGGGCCGGGCACGAGGGTTTCTGGCACAGCGCGGAGATCCGGGCCGAGCTCGAGGACCCGGGGTTCACCGTGGACGGGTCGACGCTGCTGGTGCTGCAGCGGTTCCGCGTGGTGGAGCGGGTGGGCCCGGCCGTCGGGTGACGGCCGGGCCCACGGGCCGCGTACGGGTCAGTTGAACGGGATGCGCAGCACCGAGGCGCTGCCCTGGGCCTGGGTGGCTCCGACCCGCAGCTGGGCGGGGGCGTTGCCGATGGCGGACCAGATCTCGATGCGGACGGTGCCGTGGTCGAGGGTGCCGAGGGTGCCGGTGACGGAGCTCGGGCCGGTGGCGGCGCCGGAGTAGCGCTCCCAGCCGGCGACCGGGTCGGTGGCGAAGTACCGGTAGGTCTCGACGCGTTCGAAGGTGCCGTCGCCGGTGAGGTCGTAGGAGATCCGGGCCTGCTGGCCGAGGCCGACGGCGCTGCCGGCGTCGACCCAGAGGTCGAAGTCGGTGGCCGCGCCGGGCTTCACGGTGCCGCTGAGGTTGCGGATCTCGTAGGCCTTCGCCTGGTACGGCGTGCCGTCGTGGTTGGTGCCGCCCGCGGAGGGCAGCGTGTCGGTGGCGGCCGCGGTGCCGTAGGCGGTGGTCAGGGTGCCGCCGGGCTGCAGGTAGAAGGTGTTGCCGGTGGTGGCCGTCGCGGTCGGGCTGGGCGTCGGGGTCGGGGTGGGTGTCGGCGTCGCGGTCGGCGATCCGGTCGGGGTGGGCGACGGGGTGACGCCGCCGTTGCCGCCGTCCTCGCGGCTGCCGCGCTCGCTGGCGGTGGACCGGGCGGGCACGGTCAGCGTGTAGCCGTCCGAGAAGTGCACGGTGCGGGCGGCGGTGGTGTAGTTGTGCGCCACGTGGGTGCGGGTGCCGCCGTTGCTGAAGACCGCCGCGGTCGGGGTGTCGGCGGTCGTCGCGGGGTCGAGGGTGCCGAGCGAGGCCAGGTCGTAGATCCAGTGGTAGGTGTGGGCCTTGGACTCGCCCTCCTCGGGGGTGTAGCCGGCGTTCCCGGCGTCCCAGTCGGCCTTGGCGGCGGCCGGGTCGGTGAGGGCCTCGGTCTCCCAGAGGATGTCCCGCCAGTCGGTGAAGGCGCCGCCGTTGTTGGCCTTGAGCTCCGCGAGGTTGGCCCGCAGGTCGTCCTGGCGGCGGCCGAGGTAGAGCGATCCGCCGTTGACCGGGAGGAAGTTGATGCCGTGGATCATGCCGGGCGAGGCCGTCCACCAGGTGGAGTAGGCGGCGCCGCTGCCCCAGACCATGCCGACGGTGGAGTGGCCGAAGGTGCTCGGGAAGACGGCGTGGTCGGCGTCGAACCAGTACTGCTGAACGGCGTTGGCCTCGGTGGTGTAGAGGTAGACGCCGAGGTCGCGCAGCGCGGTGTCGCCGGTGGTGGAGCCGTAGAGGATCAGCGCGGAGCTGAAGTTGAGGCCCTCGGAGGAGGACTCCTGGTTGTTGCCGGCGGCGAAGCCCGCGTGGCCGGAGGCCCAGCCGTGGCCGGCGTAGGGGTCGAAGTTGCGCAGCAGCGGGAAGCGGCCGTCGGTGCGGTCGGCGTTGGCGCCGTCCTTGGCGAGGAGCTTGACCATGCCGCCCCAGGCGGAGTCGGCGGCCCAGGCGGCGTCGTAGCGGGCGACGGTGGCGGCGGCCTGCACGAAGTAGCCGTAGTGGAAGTGGTGGTCGTTGAGTTCGGCGTCGGTGCCGTAGGAGGCGGGGTAGCCGATCAGGGTCTTCCAGGTGTTGTCGTAGGCGAAGACGGTGGAGCCGGTGCCCTTGAACCAGGTCTGGAGCCTGCCCTTGATCAGGCCGAGCAGCTTGTCGCGGGTGGCGCCGTCACCGAGCTGGTCGGCGACGGGGACGAGCTGGGCGAGCCGGCCGAGGGCCTTGCCCGTCCAGTAGGTGTCGGTGGCGCCCTGCCAGGGGTCGGAGGCGTTGGCCTCGGCCTTGACCAGGTTGGCCAGCGCGGTGCGGTCGTAGGAGCCGACGCCGGGCAGTGAGGGCAGCACGCCGGTGACGGTCTGGGTGGTGGTGAAGCCGTTGCCCTGGCGGACCTTCATCTGGCCGCGGGGCGAGGTGTAGGTGAGGCCGGTCAGCTGGTCGGCGGTGGCCTGCCACTGGTGCCGGTAGAGGGCGAGCAGGGTGCCGGTCTGGCTGCCCTCCTGCGGGACGGTGGTGGCGGTGTAGGAGGTGGAGAGGGTGCCGGCGGCCTCCTGGTAGCTCCAGTCGACCCTGGTGTCGGTGACGAAGCTGTAGGCGTAGGTGCGGTACTGGGCGAGGTCGGCGGGCGAGGGCAGGACGGCGACCGAGTAGTAGTCCTTGGCGCCGAGGGCGGCGGTGAGGGTGGTGCCGTTGACCGTCCAGTCGGTGCCGGTGGGGGCGAACAGGCCGTAGTGGTGGCCGCCGACGGTGATGCCGAGGACGTTGCCCTGGTCGGCGAAGACGGTCGGGGTGCCGGCGGCGGTGATCTGGGCGGCGCCGCCGGTGGCGTGGGCGTAGACGTAGGGCAGGCCGTGGCCGACGGTGGCGCTGAAGGTGCGGCTGCCGTCGGCCCAGTAGGGGGTGACCGTCCAGTCGGACCAGCCGTCGACCTTGGTGTCCGGGGAGTTGAGGCCGGCGACGCCGAGGGTGAGGTCGCGGGTGTGGGTGTAGTCGTACTGCCGTCCGTCGCCGGTGATCGTCGGCGTGGTGGGGTAGCCGACCTCCAGGCCGCCCGCGGCGGCCTTGAAGGTGAACGGGTGGGCGTACATGTTCTCGGAGTACGGGTTGCCCGCGTAGCGCTGGTAGACCAGCGAGGACCACCAGTCGTTGGTGGGGACGGCCTTGCCGGCCATCCTGGCGGTGACCTTGGGGGTGACGGGGGCGCCGTCGGCGTTGCTCGGCCCGACGGTTCCGGCGGGGCGGGTGTCGGCGTATCCGCCGAGGCCGACCGGGACGGTCGCGGCGGCGGCGCTGCCGGCGGCGACCGTGGCGGTGAGGGCTGCGGCGGCGGCCAGGGCCAGGGCGGTGACCGCCGCGGCCGGGCTGCGCAGGGATCTGAGCTTCATGGGGTCCACCTCGGGTGGGGGTGGGGGACGATGAGAAGTGAAAGCGCTCTCAGCGATCGGACCGTAGGGCCCGATCCGACGGAGTGTCAATGAATTGAACGGAATCCCCCGGGCGGCCCGACCGGGCTTGTGGCGCACGCCGGGATTCCTTGCCTGGCCAGGGCGGTAGCGCCCCCGATCGGCGGGAGAGCGCTGCCCGGCCGGAGATTACGGTCAGGTTTCGACCCCTTGACGCCCGCCCTGCCGCCCCGGCACTCTCCTTGCATCGCTGAGAGCGCTCTCAGAAATGGCTCCGGGACTCCGGTACGCCAGGACACGGCTGCGCCCTCGGTCGGTGCGCGCTCGGCACGAGCGCACTCCCCTCGCAGACTCCACGCCACCCACCCTGCCCGGTCAGGAGACATCCCCATGCGTCCGTTCAGAGCCCGCCCGGCCGCCCTCGGCACCGCCGCCCTCGCGGCGGCCCTGCTGCTCTCCGCCTGTTCCTCCGGCAGCACCGCCTCCAAGGACGCCGCCGACGGCAAGGTCACCCTGACGATCGACCTCTTCGGCACCTTCGGGTTCAAGGAGACCGGCCTCTACGACGAGTACATGAAGGCCCACCCGAACATCACCATCAAGCAGTCCGACACCCAGGACGAGGCCCAGTACTGGCAGGCCCTGCAGACCAAGCTGGCCGGCGGCGGCGGTGTCGCCGACATCCAGGGCCTGGAGGTCGGCCGGGTCGCGAGCGTGGTGCAGAAGCAGGCCGACAAGTTCACCGACCTCAAGACGCTCGGCATCGGCAACGTCAACGACGAGCTGGTCCCCTGGAAGGGCGCGGCCGTCAAGACCGCGGACGGCAAGGTGCTCGGCGCGGGCACCGACATCGGCCCCGAGGCGATCTGCTACCGCACCGACCTGTTCAAGGCGGCCGGCCTGCCCACCGACCGCACCGAGCTGGCCGCCAAGTGGTCGACCTGGCAGGGCTACCTCGACCTCGGCAAGCAGTACGTGGCCAAGGCCCAGGCGGGCAACGCCTGGACGGACAGCGCGGCGGGCATGTTCACCGCCGAGGTCGGCCAGCAGAAGGTCCGCTACTCCGACGAGAGCGGCAAGGCCGTGTACGAGAGCAGCCCGGCCGTGAAGACCGCCTGGGAGGACGCGACCAAGCTGGTCGCGGACGGCCTGTCGGCCAAGCTGCCGCAGTGGACGCCGGAGTGGAACAAGGCGTTCTCCACCGGCAAGTTCGCGACGCTGAGCTGCCCGGCCTGGATGATCGGCTACATCAAGGGGCAGGCCGGCGACGCCTCCTCCGGCAAGTGGGACATCGCCGCGGGCCCGGGCAAGACCGGCAACTGGGGCGGCTCGTACCTGGCGGTCCCGCGGACGGCCAAGCACCCGAAGGAGGCCGCCGAGCTGATCAAGTGGCTGACGGCCAAGGAGCAGCAGGTGAAGCTGTTCACCAAGCAGGGCTCCTTCCCCTCCAGCACGGCCGCGCAGTCGGAGATCAAGTCGGTGCAGGACCCGTACTTCAACAACGCGCCGATCGGCCAGATCTTCGCGGAGTCGGCGGCGGCGATGCCGGCGCAGGTGCTGGGCACGGACGACGGTGTGGTCAACAAGGCGTTCACGGACGCGCTGGGCGAGGTGGAGCGGACCAACACCGCTCCGGCCACGGCGTGGCAGCACGCGCTGGACAACATCAAGAAGGCCAGCGGTAACTGACGCCCCACCATCGGCCCCCGGCCCGTGCGGCCGGGGGCCCTGTCGAAGGACTCCCATGGCCATCTCCTCTCCCCCGGCCCCGGCGGCGGCCGGCGACCCGGTGTGCCGGCGCCGGCCGCGGCGGCCCGCCGGTCCGGTCCGCGTGCTGCGGGGCGGCTCGCCCCGTACGGCTTCGTCGCGCCGTTCTTCGTCCTGTTCGCCGCCTTCGGGCTGTTCCCGCTGCTGTACACGGCGTACGTGTCGCTGCACCGGGTGGAGTTGCAGACCTCGGAGCGGATGGACTGGCTGGGTGTGCAGAACTACACCCGGCTGTTCGAGGACCCGTTCTTCTGGAACGCGCTGGGCAACACGTTCACCATCGGCGTGCTGTCGACGGTGCCGCAGCTGCTGATGGCGCTGGGTCTGGCGCACCTGCTGAACTACAGGCTGCGCGGGCGGACGTTCTTCCGGGTCGCGATGCTGATGCCGTACGCGACGTCGGTGGCGGCGGCGACCCTGGTGTTCGCCCAGCTGTTCGGCCGGGACTACGGGCTGATCAACTGGCTGCTGACCTCGGTGGGCGTCGGCCCGGTGGACTGGCAGGCGAGCACCTGGGCCTCGCAGTTCGGCGTGTCGGCGATCGTCACCTGGCGTTGGACGGGCTACAACGCGCTGATCTACCTGGCGGGCATGCAGGCGATCCCGGGCGAGCTGTACGAGTCGGCGGCGATGGACGGCGCTTCGCGCTGGCAGCAGTTCCGGCACGTGACGATCCCCGGTCTGCGGCCGACGATCGTCTTCACCGTGGTGGTGTCGACGATCGGCGCGACCCAGCTGTTCGGTGAGCCGCTGCTGTACGAGGGCAATGCGGGCGGCGGCATCTCGCACCAGTACCAGACCCTCGGCCTCTACATGTACGAGCAGGGCTGGACGTTCTTCCACCTGGGCCGCGCGGCGGCCGTGGCGTGGGTGATGTTCCTGCTGATCGTCGTACTCGCCCTGCTGAACGCGGCGATCGCCGCCCGGCGCAACCGTACGGACCGGTGATCGAGATGAAGCTCGCCAAGCGTTCCCCGCTGCAGGGCGGCCCGCTCGCCTACGCGGTGCTGGGTGCGGCCACGCTGATGTTCGTCTTCCCGTTCTACTGGACGCTGGTGGCGGCCAGCCGCACCAACGCGGAGCTGAGTGCGGCGGTGCCGGCGTTCACCCCGGGCCCGAACCTGTTCCACAACCTCGGCGAGGCGCTGGAGCAGGCGGCGATCGGCACCGCGCTGTGGAACTCGCTGATCGTCTCCGGTGCGGTGACCGTCGGTGTGGTGCTGTCCTCGACGCTGGCCGGGTTCGCGTTCGCGAAGCTGCGCTTCCGCGGCCGGGGCCTGCTGCTGGCGCTCACGATCGGCACGATGATGATCCCGCCGCAGCTGGGTGTGATCCCGCTGTTCATGGTGATCGTGAAGATGGACCTGCAGAACAAGCTGCCGGCGGTGATCCTGCCCGCGCTGGTGTCGGCCTTCGGCGTGTTCTTCATGCGGCAGTTCCTGATCCAGGCGCTGCCGGACGAGCTGATCGAGGCGGGCCGGGTCGACGGCGCCTCGGCGCTGCGGATCTTCTGGTCGATCGTGCTGCCGGTGGCCCGGCCGGGCATGGCCGTGCTGGGCATGCTGACCTTCATGGCCACCTGGAACGACTTCTTCTGGCCGATCGTGGCGCTGAGTTCGCAGAACCCGACGGTGCAGGTGGCGCTGAAGTCGCTCGGCCAGGGCTACGTGCCGGACCAGTCGGTCGTGATGGCCGGCACGCTGCTGGGCACGCTGCCGGTGCTGCTGGTGTTCGCGCTGCTCGGCCGGCAGATCGTCGGCGGCATCATGCAGGGCGCCGTCAAGGGCTGACCCGCACTCCGCGCCCGTGCTTCCCCAACCACTCCTTCCGGAAGGCGACATGTCCGTCGAAGCCCTCCCCTCCCCCGTCCGCACCGGTTTCCCGGCCGGCTTCGTCTGGGGCGCGGCCACGGCCGCGTACCAGATCGAGGGTGCCGCCGCCGAGGACGGCCGCACCGCGTCGATCTGGGACACCTTCAGCCGCACCCCGGGCAAGGTCCGCAACGGCGACACCGGCGACATCGCCGCCGACCACTACCACCGGTACCGCGAGGACGTGGCGCTGATGGCCTCGCTGGGGCTCGGCGCGTACCGGTTCTCGCTGGCCTGGCCGCGGATCGTGCCCGGCGGCCGCGGCCCGGTGAACGAGGCCGGCCTGGACTTCTACGACCGGCTGGTCGACGAGCTGCTGGGGGCCGGGATCGCCCCGGTGGCGACCCTCTACCACTGGGACCTGCCGCAGGAGCTGGAGGACGGGGGCGGCTGGACGAACCGGGACACCGCCTACCGCTTCGCGGAGTACGCCCAGGTCGCGGCCGAGCGCCTCGGCGACCGGATCGGCACCTGGACGACGCTCAACGAGCCCTGGTGCAGCGCCTTCCTCGGCTACGGCAGCGGCATCCACGCGCCGGGCCGCACCGACCCGGCGGACGCCCTGACGGCCCACCACCACCTGCTGCTGGCGCACGGGCTGGGCACGGCGGCGCTGCGCTCGGCGCTGCCGGCGGCGGCGCAGGTGTCGCTGACGCTGAACCTGGCGGCGGTGCGCCCGCTGTCGCAGGACGCGGCGGACCTGGACGCGGCGCGCCGGATCGACGGCCTGGCGAACCGGATCTTCCTGGATCCGGTGTTCCACGGCCGCTACCCGGCGGACGTGCTGGCGGACACCGCGGAGGTCACCGACTGGTCCTTCGTCCGGGACGGCGACCTGGCGGAGATCTCCCGGCCGATCGACTCGCTGGGGATCAACTACTACACGCCGACGGTGGTCGCGGCCGACGACCCGGAGCGCCCGGCGGCGCGGCAGGACGGGCACGCGGGCGACATCTCGCCGTGGCCGGCCGACCGCGGGGTGCGGTTCCTGCCCGCGGAGGGCAGCCGCACCGCGATGGGCTGGCCGGTGGACGCCGACGGGCTGTACGAGCTGCTGACCCGGCTGCGGGACGACCTGCCGGGGCTGCCGCTGCTGGTGACCGAGAACGGCGCGGCGTACGAGGACTACAGCGACCCGTCGGGTGCGGTGCGCGACCCGGAGCGGATCGCCTACCTGCACGGGCACCTGGGTGCGGTGCGCCGGGCGATCGGGGACGGGGCGCCGGTGAAGGGCTACTTCCTGTGGTCACTGCTCGACAACTTCGAGTGGGCGTTCGGGTACAGCAAGCGTTTCGGCATCGTCCACGTGGACTTCGCGAGCCAGCGGCGCACGCCCAAGGAGAGTGCGCGCTGGTACGCGGAGGTGATCCGCACCGGTGATCTGCCGGCCTGAGGTGGGGCCGGCGGTGGTGCGCCGTACGGCCGCCCTGGGCTGTGGGGGCTCGGGGCGGCCGTGCGGGTCGGTACACCGGTGGTGCGGTGGGCGGCCGCCGGGCCCGGCGGGGCCCGGCGGCCGATCGGCCGTGCATCCGTTCGACCCGGCGGCCGTGCGTGCGTGCGGCGCGGTCGCCGTACGGGTGCACGGCCGTCCGCGTCAGCGGCGGGCCGGGTCGTGCCGGGTGGGGTTGTTCGGCCCCCGCATCGACTTGCTGACGGTCTTCCACTTCCTCAGGCGCTCGGCGGCGAGCCGGGCGTCACTGCGCGAGGCGATCCAGTCGTTCTCGCGCCGGAGCTTGAGGTAGCTGTCCATCCGGCGCTGCGGCAGGGTGCCGTCCTCGAGGGCGGCGGCCACGGCGCAGCCGGGCTCGGAGCGGTGGCTGCAGTCGTCGAACCGGCACTGCTCGGCGAGGCCGGCGATGTCGGCGAAGGCGAGGTCGACGCCCTCGCCGCCGTAGAGGCCGACCTCGCGCAGGCCCGGGGTGTCGATGACGACTCCGCCGCCCTCGAGCGGGACGAGCTCGCGGGTGGTGGTGGTGTGGCGGCCCTTCTCGTCGACGGAGCGGGTCTCCTGGACGGCCATCACCCGGCGCCCGGCGAGGGCGTTGGTGAGGGTGGACTTGCCGGCGCCGGACTGGCCGACGAGGGCGGTGGCGCCGTGCAGGCAGGCCCGGAGCACGTCCATGCCCTCGTCGGTCTCGGCGCTGACGGTGAGGACGGTGGCGCCGGGGGCGATCTTCTCGACGTCCTCGTGGATGAAGTCGGCGTCGTCGACGAGGTCGGCCTTGGTGAGGACGACCAGGGGTGCGGCGCCGGACTCCCAGGCGAGGGCGAGGAAGCGCTCGATCCGGCCGAGGTCGGGGTCGGCCGCGAGCGAGACCGCGATCATGACGGTGTCGATGTTGGCGGCGAGGACCTGGCCGTCGGAGCGGCCGCCCGCGGTCTTGCGGACGATCGCGGTGGTGCGGTCGAGCAGGGCGGTGACGGTGGGCATGGGCTGCGCGGCGAGGTCGACGGCGGCCCAGTCCCCGGTGCAGGGGCACTTGACCGGGTCGGGGTCGCCGACCGGCCGGGTGTCGGCGCGGACGGTGCGCAGTTCGCCGGTGTCGGGGTCGGCGACCAGGAGGTCGCAGCGGCCCCGGTCGACGCGGGAGATGAGGGCAGGGGTGAGCCCCGCCTCGGCGAAGTAGGTGAACTCGTCGGCCCGGTCGTCGTTCCAGCCGTAGGCGGAGAGCGGGTGGGCGAGAGAGGTGTTGCTGGTCACGGTGGGGTGGGCCCTTCACGGGAAAGGGTGGCCCCGGCGGTGCGCGCGTCGACGCGCTGTGTGATCGGTGTGGGTCAGCCGGTGGCCACGGGGGTGGGGGTGGACGACGTACGGACGCGGGCAGCGCCCATCGCAACGACGGTCATCACGGTCCTCACCTCCTGGCTTCACGGGGCTCGACAGGGGCGGCCCTCGGCGGGCCTCCCGAACGGCGTCCACGCTAGCCATCGGGCGGGCGCGGCGCCAGCGGTTTTTCGGCCGGGTCGGGGCGGTTCACCTGCGCTGCTGCCGCTTCGGCCAAGTGCGGTGCCGCCGATGGGTGTTGACGGGCCCTTGACACCTGACATTGGTCTAGTCCATCTTGGCGGAGCACGCGGCCTGCACGGCTCCCCCGCACCTCCCCTGCGGCCGCAACCCCCATCCCCCACTGGAGGTCCTGTGCGTACCCGGAACCGCCTCGTGGCGGCGCTCGGCGCCGTCGCGCTGGGCTCGGCCGCGGCCGTCGCCCTGCCTGGAACGGCCCAGGCGGCCAATCTGCTCACCAATCCCGGCTTCGAGAGCGGCACGCTCAGCGGCTGGTCCTGCACCGGCGGACTCGGCTCGGTGGTGAGCAGCCCGGTCCACTCCGGCAGCAGGGCGCTGGCCGGCGCGGCGAGCGCGAGCGACTCGGCGCAGTGCACCCAGACCGTCTCGGTGCAGCCCAACACCACGTACACGCTGTCCGGTTGGGTCCGCGGCAACTACGTCTACCTGGGCGTGACCGGCGGCGCCTCCACCTGGACGCCGTCCGCCGCCTCGTACCAGCAGCTGTCCGTCACCTTCACCACCGGCGCGAGCCAGACCAGCGCGCAGATCTTCACGCACGGCTGGTACGGCCAGGGCACCTACTACGCCGACGACATCAGCCTGGACGGCCCGGGCGGCGGGAGCGGCGACACCCAGGCGCCGACCGCGCCGGGCGGCCTCGCCTCGACCGGCAAGACCTCCTCCACGG
This sequence comes from Kitasatospora dryopteridis, assembly GCF_050749075.1. Taxonomy (NCBI): domain Bacteria; kingdom Bacillati; phylum Actinomycetota; class Actinomycetes; order Kitasatosporales; family Streptomycetaceae; genus Kitasatospora; species Kitasatospora dryopteridis. The sequence goes on from NZ_CP192749.1 coordinate 2,026,991, forward strand.
TCTCGCTGTCCTGGAACGCCTCCACCGACAACGTGGGCGTGGCCGGCTACGACGTGTACAGCGGCGCCAACGTGGTGGCGAGCAGCACCGGCACCTCGGCGACGGTGACCGGCCTGGCCGCGAGCACCGCGTACACCTTCACGGTCAAGGCGCGGGACGCGGCGGGCAACACCTCGGCGGCGTCCAACAGCGTCGCGGTGACCACCGACCCCGGCGGCGGTGGCGGCACCGGCTTCAAGCAGGCCGCGCCCTACCTGTACATGGGCTGGGGCGAGCCGCCGTCCGCGACCACGGTGATGAGCGCGACCGGCATCAAGTGGTTCACCATGGCGTTCATCCTCTCCTCCGGCGGCTGCAACCCGTCCTGGGACGGCCAGCGCCCGCTCACCGGCGGCGTCGACCAGCAGACCGTCAACGCGATCCGGGCGGCCGGCGGCGACATCGTGCCGTCGATCGGCGGCTGGCAGGGCAACAAGCTCGGCCCGAACTGCGCCACCGCCGCCGACCTGGCCGGTGCCTACCAGAAGGTGATCAGCGCCTACGGCCTGAAGGCGATCGACGTCGACATCGAGAACACCGACGAGTTCGAGAACACGGCCGTCCAGGACAAGATCCTCGGCGCGCTGAAGATCGTCAAGCAGAACAACCCGGGCCTGAGGACGATCCTCACCTTCGGCACCGCGACCACCGGCCCGACCTACTACGGCAACCGGCTGATCGAGCAGGCCAAGGCCCTGGGCGCCGACATCGACGTCTTCACGATCATGCCGTTCGACTTCGGCGGCGGCGCCGACATGTACGGCAACACCGTGAGCGCGGCGAACGGCCTGAAGAACAAGCTGAAGACCACCTTCGGCTGGGACGACGCCACCGCGTACGCGCACGTCGGCATCTCCGGCATGAACGGCCTCTCCGACCAGCAGGAGACCACCACGCCGGCGATCTGGACGAGCATCCGCGACTGGGCGAACGCCAACCACATCGCCCGTCTGGCCTTCTGGTCGGTCAACCGCGACCGGCCGTGCGCAGGCGGCGGGGTGGCCGAGAACTGCTCCGGCATCAGCCAGAACAACTGGCAGTTCACCTCCATCACGGCCGGCTTCACCGGCTGACGACCGCAGGGCCGCAGAGCCGCCCCCGCCCACCGGCGGGGGCGGCTTCCGCATGTCAGGGCAGCCTCTCCGGGCAAATTGTTAGCGCTAACAGCCAGCTCGTCAAGCAGCCTGCACAGCGCTTTCATATCTATGCCCGCACGTGACCCGATGGTGACTCCAGCCCCTCTTGACGGGCTTCTTGTGAGCGTTAACACTCAGGTAACGCCAGGCCAGGGGCCCGACACCGGAGCCCTTGGCCCACTCCCTGCCCCCCACCCCCGCTCGACCGACCCGGCGCCCCCCGTCCGCCCCGGTCGCGGCACATCCCTGGAGGAACCTGTGCGGAAGCTCTCTACGGCCCTCGCCGCGGCCGGTCTCGCGCTGTCGCTGGCGGCCTGCGGCCAGAGCGCCAACGGCGTCGGCGACGGCGACGGCGCGGCCAAGGACGGAGGCAAGGGCGGGCTGGTCGGCATCGCCATGCCGACCAAGTCCTCCGAGCGCTGGATCAACGACGGCAACAACATGGTCAAGGAGTTCCAGGGCAAGGGCTACAAGACCGACCTGCAGTACGGCGACAACGTCGTCGAGAACCAGGTGTCGCAGATCGAGAACATGATCACCAAGGGCGCGAAGCTCCTGGTCGTCGCCGCGATCGACGGCTCCTCGCTGACCGACGTCCTGCAGAAGGCGGCCGACTCCCACATCCCGGTGATCTCCTACGACCGGCTGATCCGCGGCACCAAGAACGTCGACTACTACGCCACCTTCGACAACTTCAAGGTCGGCGTCCTGCAGGGCACGTACATCGCCGACAAGCTCGGCCTCAAGGACGGCAAGGGCCCGTTCAACGTCGAGCTGTTCGCCGGCTCGCCGGACGACAACAACGCCCAGTTCTTCTTCAACGGCGCGATGAGCGTCCTCAAGCCGTACATCGACAGCAAGAAGCTCGTGGTGCAGAGCGGCCAGACCGCCTTCAACCAGGTCGCCACGCTGCGCTGGGACGGCGGCGTCGCGCAGTCCAGGATGGACAACCTGCTGAGCAAGTCGTACACCAGCGCCCACGTGGACGCGGTGCTCTCGCCCTACGACGGCATCTCCATCGGCATCCTCTCCTCGCTCAAGGGCGTCGGCTACGGCAGCTCCGGCAAGGCGCTGCCGATCGTCACCGGCCAGGACGCCGAGGTGGCCTCGGTGAAGTCGATCATCGCGGGCGAGCAGACCCAGACCGTCTACAAGGACACCCGCGAACTCGCCAAGGTGGCCGTCCAGATGGGCGACGCGCTGCTGACCGGCGGCAAGCCGGAGACCAACGACACCACCCAGTACGACAACGGCGCCAAGGTCGTCCCGGCCTACCTGCTGCAGCCGGTCAGCGTCGACAAGGAGAACTACGCCAAGGTCCTGGTCGACGGCGGCCAGTACACGGCCGACCAGCTCAAGTAGCCCGACCAGTCCCGGGCCCGCCCGCCGCGGGCCGCTTGGATCCGGCGGTGCGGGCGGGGTGCCACCCCCAGCGCCCCCGCCCGCACCGCCCCCGTCGAAACGGATGCACCACCATGGCCGGACCTGTCCTCGAGATGCGTTCGATCACCAAGACCTTCCCCGGGGTCAAGGCCCTCTCCGACGTCAACCTCAGCGTCGCCGCCGGGGAGATCCACGCGATCTGCGGCGAGAACGGCGCCGGCAAGTCCACCCTGATGAAGGTGCTGAGCGGCGTGTACCCGCACGGCAGCTACGAGGGCGAGATCCTCTTCGAGGGCGAGCCCTGCCGCTTCAAGGACATCCGGGCCAGCGAGCAGCGCGGCATCGTGATCATCCACCAGGAACTCGCCCTGGTGCCGTACCTGTCGATCGCCGAGAACATCTTCCTCGGCAACGAGCACGCCAGCCGCGGCATCATCAGCTGGAACAGGACGCTCACCCACGCCGCCGCCCTGCTGAAGCGGGTCGGCCTGCAGGAGAACCCGCACACCCGGATCGCCGACATCGGCGTGGGCAAGCAGCAGCTCGTCGAGATCGCCAAGGCGCTGGCGAAGGAGGTGAAGCTGCTCATCCTGGACGAGCCGACCGCCGCGCTGAACGACGAGGACAGCCGCAAGCTGCTCGACCTGATGCTGGAGCTCAAGGCCCAGGGCATCTCCTGCATCATCATCTCGCACAAGCTCAACGAGATCGCCCGGGTCGCCGACGCGGTCACCGTGCTGCGCGACGGCCGGACCATCGAGACCATCCCGGTCGGCGCCGACGGCATCGCCGAGGACCGCATCATCCGCGGCATGGTCGGCCGCGACCTGGAGCACCGCTACCCCGAGCGCACCCCCGAGATCGGCGAGACCGCCTTCGCCGTCGAGGACTGGACCGTCCAGCACCCGATCGACCACCACCGCAACGTCGTCGAGGGCGCCTCGCTGACCGTGCGGCGCGGCGAGATCGTCGGCATCGCCGGCCTGATGGGCGCCGGCCGGACCGAGCTCGCGATGAGCGTCTTCGGCCGCTCGTACGGGCGGTACACCGGCGGGCGGGTGCTGGTGCACGGGCGGGAGGTCTCCACCCGGACGGTGCCGCAGGCGATCGGGCACGGCATCGCGTACGTGACCGAGGACCGCAAGCAGCTCGGCCTCAACCTGATCGACGACATCAGCCGGAACATCACGCTGAGCGCGCTCGGCAAGGTGGCGCGGCGGGGCTGGGTGAACCGGCACGAGGAGACGAAGGTCGCCGAGTCGTACCGGGCGTCGATGAACATCAAGGCGCCGTCGGTGTTCGCCGAGACCGGCAAGCTCAGCGGCGGCAACCAGCAGAAGGTCGTCCTCAGCAAGTGGATCTTCGCCGGCCCGGAGGTGCTGATCCTCGACGAGCCGACCCGCGGCATCGACATCGGTGCCAAGGCCGAGATCTACCAGGTCATCGCCGACCTCGCCGCACAGGGCAAGGCCGTGCTGGTGATCTCCTCCGAACTCCCCGAGCTCCTGGGCCTGTGCGACCGGATCTACACGATGGCCGAGGGCCGGGTCACCGGCGAGGTGGCCCGTGCCGACGCCGACCAGGAGTCCCTGATGCGCCTCATGACCGTGAGCGCCGCCCCGCAGACCGCAGCATCCCGACCCGAGCAGGTGTAAGGCATGGCCCAGACCCAGACCACCCCGAAGACCCCGCCGGGCCCGGCGGCCCCCGCAGAGCCCCGCTCCGCCGGTGCCGTGCTGGTCCAGGCGCTGCGCGGCAACGTCCGCCAGTACGGCATGCTGGTCGCCCTCGCGCTGATCGTGGTGCTGTTCCAGATCTGGACGGACGGCACCCTGCTGAAGCCGCTCAACATCACCAACCTGATCCAGCAGAACGGCTACATCCTCATCCTCGCGATCGGCATGATGATCGTCATCATCGCCGGGCACATCGACCTGTCGGTGGGATCACTGGCCGCGTTCGTCGGGGCGGCCGCGGCCGTGATGATGGTCCGGCACGACCTGCCGTGGCCGCTCGCCCTGGTGTTCGCGCTGCTGATCGGCGCGGTGGCCGGCGCCTGGCAGGGCTTCTGGATCGCCTACATCGGCATCCCGTCGTTCATCGTCACCCTGGCCGGCATGCTGCTGTTCCGCGGCGGCACCCAGATCCTGCTCCAGGGCCAGTCGATCGCGCCGTTCCCCAAGGGCTTCCAGAAGATCTCCAGCGGCTTCCTGCCCGAGGTCGGCCCGCACACCAACTACCACAACCTGACCCTGCTGCTCGGCCTCGGCGTGCTCGCGATCGCCGTGCTGCAGGAGGTCCGCGGCCGCCGCCAGGCCGCCTCGTACGGACTCGAGCTGCTGCCGGTGGGCTTCTTCCTCGCCAAGCTCGCCGCGATCACCGCCGCGGTCGTGGTCTTCACCCTGCTGCTCGCCAGCTACCACGGCGCCCCGATCGTGCTGCTGATCCTCGGCGCACTGCTGGTCGGCTTCGGCTACCTGATGCGGAACTCGATCATCGGCCGGCACACCTACGCGATCGGCGGCAACGAGCCCGCCGCGAAGCTCTCCGGTGTGAAGAGCAAGCGGGTGGTGTTCCTCGCCTTCGTCAACATGGGCGTGCTGGCGGCGCTGGCCGGCCTGGTCTTCGCGGCCCGGCTGAACGCCGGCACCCCGCAGGCCGGCATCAACTTCGAGCTGGAGGCGATCGCGGCGGCGTTCATCGGCGGCGCCTCCGCCTCGGGCGGCGTCGGCACCGTGCTCGGCGCGATCATCGGCGGCCTGGTGCTGGGCGTGCTCAACAACGGCATGTCGCTGGTCGGCGTCGGCACCGACTACCAGCAGGTCATCAAGGGCCTGGTGCTGCTCGCCGCGGTCGGCTTCGACGTCTACAACAAGCGCAAGGTCGGCTCCTGACCCCGGCCCGCGACGGCTCCGCCCGGTGTGTGCGCACACCGGGCGGAGCCGTTCCTGTCGGTCCCGGCGCGTAGCGTGGACCTCCGAGGACGGCCGCACCCGGGCGGCCGGGCGGCGGCGGGACGGCACATGGGCGGAGCACGGTCGGGCGGGGCGGCGCACGGGCCGGTGGCGGAGGGCCGCTACCGGCTGCGCAACGTCGGCAGCGGGCTGCTGCTGGAGATCGCCGGCGGGCGCGGCGGCAGCGGGGCGAAGGCCCGGCACGCGTCGGACGACGGCAGCGAGGCCCAGGTCTGGCGGGTGTCACCGGTGCATCCGGGGGCGGGCCTGTACCACCTGGAGAACGCGGCGAGCGGCAAGCGCCTCGACGTCATGGGTGCCCGCACGGAGGACGGGGTGCCGATCCAGCAGTGGTCCCCGAACGGCTTCGGCGCCCAGGAGTGGCTGTTCGAGCAGCACGTGGACGCGCCGGGCACGTTCACGGTCGTCGCGGTGATCAGCGGCAAGGCCGTGGAGGGCTGTGCGGACGGCTCGGTGCGCCAGCAGGAGGACGCCGACGATCCCGCGCAGTGGTGGCGGTTGGAACCGGCCTGACGCGCGCCCCCGTGGCGCCGTGCCGGCCGGCCCGTACCGTGGGCGCATGAGTGAACGTCAGACCGGCCGCCCGACCCGTTCCACGGCGTACCTGGCCGCCTCCGGCGTCTTCGCGGTCTGCATGGCCGGCACCACCCTGCCCACCCCGCTCTACTCGCTGTACCAGGAGGAGCTGGGCTTCTCCGAACTGGTCGTCACGGTGGTCTTCGCGGTGTACGCCTTCGCCGTGATCGGGGTGCTGCTGGCCGTCGGCAACGTCTCGGACACCGTGGGGCGCAAGCCGGTGCTGCTGGCGGGGCTCGGCTTCGCGGCGCTCAGCGCGGTCTGCTTCCTGGCGGAGGGCGGGGTGCCGATGCTCTGCCTGGGCCGGTTGATGTCGGGCTTCTCGGCGGGCCTGTTCACCGGCACCGCGACCGCGTACGTGCTGGAGCTGGCGCGGCCGGCCGGGAGGGCCGGGCGGCGTTCGCGGCGACGGCGGCGAACATGGGCGGGCTGGGGCTCGGCCCGCTGCTGTCGGGGGTGCTGGCCGAGTACGCGCCCGATCCGCTGGTGCTGCCGTTCGTGGTGCACCTGGTGATGGTGGCGGTCGCGGCGGGGGTGCTGCTGGTGCTGCCGGAGTCGGTGGCCGGGGCGGGCGGGCTGTCGGCGGCGCGGCTGAAGGCGCCGAGCCTGCCGCCCGAGGTGCGCAGGGTGTTCGTGCCGGCCGGGGTCGCGTCCTTCGCCGGGTTCGCGCTGCTCGGGGTGTTCACGGCGGTCTCGCCGGCCTTCCTGGCGCAGACCCTGGACGTGCACAACCGGGCGCTGATCGGGCTGATCGTCTTCGCGACGTTCCTGGCGTCGACGGGCGGCCAGCTGGCGGCCGGGCGGCTCGGGGCGCGGCGGGCGCTGCCGCTGGGCTGCGCGGTGCTGCTCGCGGGGCTGGCGCTGCTCGGCGGCTCGCTGCTGGCCGAGGTGCTGGCGCTGCTGGTGCTGAGCGCGCTGGTCGGCGGGACGGGCCAGGGGCTGTCGCTGCGCGGCTCGGTCGGGGCGGTGGCCGCGGCGGCGCCCGCGGAGCACCGGGCCGGGTCGATCTCCTCGCTGTTCGTGGTGGCCTACACGGGGATCTCGATCCCCGTGATCGGTGTCGGCGTGCTGTCCGAACCGGTCGGCCTGGAGGAGGCGGGGGTGGTGTTCATCGTCTGCATGGCGCTGCTGACCGTGTTCGCCGGGCTGTACCTGCTGCGCCGCCCGGTCCCGGGCCCGTGACGGTGACCGCGGCAGTGCCCGCGGCGGTGGAGGCGGCGGCACGCGGACGGCCGCACCCCGCGATGCGTGCGGGGTGCGGCCGGTGGACGTGGGCTCAGAGGGCCTGGGCGAGGCGGTGGTAGGCCTGGTTCCAGCGCAGTTCGCGGGTGAAGCGGCGCATGGTGGTGTCCCCGTCGATGAGGACGAGTTCGACGGCGAGCATCTCGGCGAGGTCGTCGAGCTCCTCGGTGCCGAGCGCCCGGGTGAGGACGGTGTGGTGCGGGCCGCCGGCGGTGAGCCAGGCCTCGGTGGAGGTGCGCAGGTCGGGGCGGGGCTTCCAGACGGCGCGGGCGACCGGCAGGTGGGGCAGCGGTTCGACGGGCTCGACGACGTCGACCTCGTTGGCGACCAGCCGGAAGCGGTCGCCCATGTCGGCCATGCCGACGACGACGGCGGGTCCGGGTGCGGCGTCGAAGACGAGGCGGACGGGGTCCTCGCGGCCGCCGATGGACAGCGGGTGGATCTCGCAGGAGGGGGTGCCTGCGGCGACGGTCGGGCAGACCTCCAGCATGTGGGCGCCGAGGATGAGTTCCTGTCCGGGCTCCAGGTGGTAGGTGTAGTCCTCCATGAAGGAGGTGCCGCCGGGCAGGCCCGCGGCGGCGGTCTTGAGGGTGCGCAGCAGGACGGCGGTCTTCCAGTCGCCCTCGCCGCCGAAGCCGTAGCCGTCGGCCATCAGGCGCTGGACGGCGAGGCCGGGGAGCTGGCGCAGGCCGCCGAGGTCCTCGAAGTTGGTGGTGAAGGCGCCGAAGCCGCCGTCGGTGAGGAAGGTGCGCAGGCCGGCCTCGATGCGGGCGGCGTAGCGCAGCGCGTCGTGGCGGTCGCCGCCGGGGCGGAGTTCCGGGGCGAGGCGGTAGAGCTCGTCGTACTCCTTGGTGAGGGCGGTGACGTCGCTGTCGGCGGCGGTGTCGACGGCGGCGACGAGGTCGTTGACGCCGTAGGTGTTGACGGAGACTCCGAGGCGGAGCTGGGCCTCGACCTTGTCGCCCTCGGTGACGGCGACGTCGCGCATGTTGTCGCCGAAGCGGGCGAGCTTGAGGGTGGCGAGTTCGGCGCGGCCGGCGGCGGCGCGGGCCCAGGAGGCGATGCGGCGGACGGTGGCGGGGTCGGTGGCGTGGCCGGCGACGGTCTTGCGGGCGACGCCGAGGCGGGACTGGATGTAGCCGAACTCGCGGTCGCCGTGGGCGGCCTGGTTCAGGTTCATGAAGTCCATGTCGATGGTGGACCAGGGCAGCTGCCGGTTGGCCTGGGTGTGCAGGTGGAGCAGGGGCTTGCGCAGGGCGTCGAGGCCGGCGATCCACATCTTGGCCGGGGAGAAGGTGTGCATCCAGGCGACGATGCCGATGCAGTTGTCGTCGGCGTTGGCGTCGAGGCAGGTGCGGCGGATGGCGGCGGCGTCGGTGAGGACGGGCTTCCAGGCGATGCGGACGGGGATGCCGCCGTCGGCGGAGAGGGCGGCGGCGACCTCGCGGGACTGTTCGGCGACCTGGCGCAGGGTGTCCTCGCCGTAGAGGCCCTGGCTGCCGGTGAGGAACCAGATCTCGCGGGTGTCGGCGGTGTGCGTCATGGGGTGGTTCTCCTTCACCGGGCCGCGGGCTGCTGGCCGTAGACGTGCTGGTAGCGGTGGTTGAGGCGGTCGATGTCGGCCTGGGCGATGGGCAGGGGTTCGCCGAGCTGGCGGGAGATGTGGACGGTGCGGGCGACGTCCTCGCACATGACGGCGGCCTTGACGGCGGCCTTGGCGTCCTTGCCGATGGTGAAGACGCCGTGGCTCTTCATCAGGACGGCGGGCGAGCGGTGGCCGCGCAGGGTGTCGACGATGCCGCGGCCGATGGAGTCGTCGCCGATGAGGGCGAACGGGCCGACGGGGATCTCGGCGCCGAACTCGTCGGCCATGGCGGTGAGCACGCAGGGGACGGCCTCGCCGCGGGCGGCCCAGGCGCTGGCGTAGGTGGAGTGGGTGTGCACCACGCCGCCGACCTCGGGCATGTGGCGGTAGACGTAGGCGTGGGCGGCGGTGTCGGAGGACGGGCTGTGGTCGCCGGCCACGACGGTGCCGTCGAGGTCGCAGAGGATCATGTTGTCGGGGGTCAGCTCGTCGTAGGCGACGCCGCTGGGCTTGATGACCATGAGGTCCTCGCCGGGGACGCGGGCGGAGACGTTGCCCGCGGTCCAGACGACCAGGTTGTAGCGGACGAGTTCCTGGTGCAGGTCGCTGACCTGGCGGCGGAGCAGGTCGATCGGGGAGGTCATCGGTCCTCGCTGGTGCGGTCGGCGGTCAGGGCGGCGTTGCGGATGGCGCGCAGGCGGTGCAGCTGCTTGTCGGGGCCGGTGCCGAAGTGGTCGTGCAGGGCGCGGTACTCGGCGTAGAGGGCGTCGTAGGCGTCGGCGCGGGCCGGGTCGGGCAGGTGGGCGTGGCGGTGGACGCGGCCCATGGCGGCCGAGGCGGTGCGCACGTCGGGGTGGGCGCCGGCGGCGACCGCGGCGTGGATGGCGGAGCCGAGGGCGGGGCCCTGCTCGGAGGCGGCGAGCGAGACGGGGCGGCGCAGCACGTCGGCGTAGATCTGCATCAGGAGGGGGTTCTTCTTGAGGCCGCCGGCGACGACGAACTCGGTGACGGGGACGCCGCCGTCCTCGAGTGCCTCGACGATCGTGCGGGTGCCGTAGGCGGTGGCCTCCAGGAGTGCGCGGTAGATCTCCTCGGGGCGGGTGGCCAGGGTGATTCCGACGATCACTCCGGAGAGGTGGTGGTCGACGAGGACGGAGCGGTTGCCGCCCATCCAGTCGAGGGCGACCAGGCCGTGGCCGCCGACGGGCTGGTCGGCTGCCTTGCGGCTGAGGAGCTGGTGGAGGTCCTCGCCGGTGGCCGCGGCCTCGGCGAGGTAGTCGGCGGGCATGCCCTGGCGCAGCCACCAGGCGAAGATGTCGCCGACGGCGCTCTGGCCGGCCTCGTAGCCGTAGGAGCCGGCGACGATGCCGCCGTCGACGACGCCGCAGATGCCGGGGACGTCGGCGAGGGTGGCGCCGTTGACGACGTGGCAGGTGGAGGTGCCCATGATGGCGAGCAGTTGGCCGTGGTCGACGGCGCGGGCGGCGGGTGCGGCGACGTGGGCGTCGACGTTGCCGGCGGCGACGGCGGTGCCCTCGGGCAGGCCCGTCCAGGCGGCGGCCTCTGCGGTGAGCGAGCCTGCCCGGCTGCCGAGCGGGAGGAGCGGGTGCTCCAGGCGGGTGCGGGCGAAGTCGGCGAAGCCGGGGTGGAGGGCGGCGAGGTAGTCGTCGGCGGGGTAGCCGCCGTCCTGGTGGATGCCCTTGTAGCCGGCGGTGCAGGTGTTGCGGGTCTCGGTGCCGGTGAGCTGCCAGACGATCCAGTCGGCGGCCTCGATCCAGCGCTCGCAGGCGGCGTAGACCTGCGGGTCCTCCTCGAGGACCTGGAGGGCCTTGGCGTACTGCCACTCGGCGGAGATCCTGCCGCCGTAGCGGTGGATCCACTTCTCGCCGCGGGCGTGGGCGAGGGCGTTGATGCGGTCGGCCTGCGGCTGGGCGGCGTGGTGCTTCCACAGCTTGGGCCAGGCGTGCGGGCGGGCGGCCCACTCGGGGGTCTCGGCGAGCGGGGTGCCGTCGGCGCGTACGGGCAGCACGGTGCAGGCGGTGAAGTCGGTGGCGATGCCGATGACGCGGGCGGGGTCGACGCCGGAGGCGGCGAGGGCCTCGGGGACGGCGGTGCGGAGCACTTCGCGCCAGTCCTCGGGGTGCTGGAGGGCCCAGTCGGGGGGCAGCCGGCGGCCGGTGCCGGGGAGGCGGTCCTCGATGACGGCGTGCGGGTAGCTGTGGACGGCGGTGGCGATCTCCTCGCCGTCGCGGACGCGGACGACGACGGCGCGGCCGGAGAGGGTGCCGAAGTCGACGCCGACGACGTAGGTGTCGCCGGTGGCGGGGTGGTCCGCAGCGGTCCTGTCCGCACCGGTCTGCTCGGTGCCGGTCTGCTCGGCCCGGGTGGGGGGCGTCTCGGTCACTGTCTCATCCTTCGAACGGGGGTGGGGACGAACGGGGTGGCGTTCGGGGCCGGCCGCCGGCTGTTCCGCCCCGTCGCGGGCCGGCGGCCGGCCGGTGTTCCGCCGCCTCACCCTCACGAGGAGCGGAACGTCTGCCGCCGGGCGGACGGGCCGAAGCGGGGTGGCCGCCGGCCGGCGGAGCGGGTGGTCGCGACGGCCGGTGGCGGATGGCCGGGCGACTCCGGATGCTGTGATTGTTAACGTTCACATTTTGGCTGTCAAGGGTGCGGGGGCCGTGCAACGAGGTCGGGCGGGCCGGAACGGGCAGGTCACACGGGCGGGACGGCCGTGCGGCCGTGCGGCGTCCCCTTGAGTGCACTGCCCAAGGGGACGGCTCACCCCGAGGGGGCGCGGGAAGCTGCGCGGAGCGGGAGTGACGGTGGTCGGCCTGCCGCTGCGCGCGCCGCTCGTCGCACCCCTCTTGGATGCACGCGCGCCCGGGTAGGTCAGGCCGGGCGCGGGGCCGGGCCGGTGGAGCGGCGGAGGACCATTTCCGGGGCGACCAGGATGTGGCTGCGGGCGTGGGCCACCCCGGCGAGTTCCTCGACGAGGAGTTCGAGGGCACGGCGGCCGAGTTCGCCGAAGTCCTGGCGGACGGTGGTGAGCGGCGGGGTGAAGTAGGCGGACTCCGGGATGTCGTCGAAGCCGATCACGCTGATCGCGCCGGGCACCGGGCGTCCGGCCTCGTGGAGGGCCCGGAGCAGGCCGAGGGCCATGTGGTCGTTGGCGCAGAACACCGCGGTGACCTCCGGGTCCGCCGCGATCTGCAGGCCGGCCTCGTAACCGGACCGGGCGCTCCAGTCGCCGCTGTAGACCTGGGGCACCGGGGCACCGGCCTCCTCCAGGGTGCCGCGCCAGCCGTCCAGGCGGTCCTGGGTCTCCAGCCAGCCGGCCGGGCCGGCGACGTGGTGGACGGTGCCGTGGCCGAGGTCGAGCAGGTGGCGGGTGGCCGCGGCGGCACCGGTGAGGTTGTCGACCGCGACCATCGGGACGCGGGAGCGGCTGCCGGAGCCGACCGCGACCACCGGCACCGAGCTGGAGAGCCGGGCGACCGCGCCGACGGCGGAGATCTGCGGGGCGATGACGGCGACGCCCTCGACGCCCTGGTCGCGCAGCCGGTCCACGGCCTCCTGGACGGAACGCGCGTCCAGCGAGCGGAGGCTGGCCACGCTGACGAAGTAGCCGGCGCTGCGGGCGGCCTGTTCCAGGCCGTCGAGCATCGAGGCCGGGCCGTAGAGGGTGCTGGCGAAGCTCACCACACCGAGGGTCTGGGAGCGGCGGGTGACCAGGGCCCGGGCGGCGGAGTTGGGGCGGTAGTCCAGCTCCCTGATGGCGGCGAGCACCTTGTCGCGGGTGTCGGGCCGTACGTGCGGGGCGCCGTTCAGGACTCGGGACACGGTCTGGTGCGACACTCCGGCGAGCTTCGCGACGTCGGCCATCACGGGCTGTCGGGGCTCCGTCCCGGCAGTCTCACTTCCCACTCACAGCCCCCTTGTCGGTGCAGAGCCAGATGCGCGCTGCAACTGTCTCACGTGTGCGGAAGGGAGTGTAATTGTTCGCGCTCACAAGTCGATCTCGGGGCCGCCCCGCAACAGTGCGGGCCACGTGGTCGGCCCCCGTCCCGGGCGACACCCTCCGGCGCGGGGGCTCCGGGACGGGGGCCGAGTCTCACGGCCGAGCCCGTCGGACTCGGGGGGCGCCGCAGCGCCCCGGCAGTGCTACGCGGCGACGACAGGCTCCGCGGGTACGGCGAGCTCGGCGGGGACGGCGGGCTCCGCCCGTACCACCGGCGAGGCAAGAACCGCTGCATCGTGCCGGGCGAGCAGCCGGCGGGCCCGAACGAGGGCCCGCAGGGGGTCGCGGACGCCGGTGTACACGCACACGGTGTAGAGGGCGTCCTCCCGGCGCCGCCGGACGGCTGCGTCCGGCACGGCCACGTCGGCAAGGGCGTCCAGCTCCGCGACCAGCGCACCCAGCACGACGTAGTTGATCAGCGGCATGGGCCTACTCCCTCTGTTCATGGACGGACGGACCGGTTCCGCATCCTGCTCGCGCGCCTGCCCGGGCATCGGCGCGCCAAGCCCTACACCTCCGAATGGCCGCACCCTCTTCACGCTTTCTCCTCTTTCTCCGCATCACCGGCACAGGTGGGGTGCAGCCGGGAGAGCAGGCGTGGCATGGCTTCGTGCGGGGCGGGCGGGCCGCACGCATGGGACCTGGGCGGGGAGTGGTGCCGCGCGGGAAAGAGGGTGCGGTCCGGCGCCTGCCGGGTCGCGCAGTTCTCCCCCGGCCTTCAGCTGGGAGGTGCCCCCACGTGCCCCTGCTTGGCCGGCCCGAAGCGCACCCGAGTGGGCCGGTGCTAGCGGCTGTCCCAGGGGGTGCGGGGGGTCTGGGCCGGGGGGACGGGGGGCATCGGGGGTGGGGGCGGGGGGTAGAGCTGGCCGTGCTGCTGCTGGAGGGGGTGCGGCGGCTGCGGGTGGTGGTGCGGGGAGCTGCGCGGCGGGGCGGTGGGCCGGTCGGTGTCGGGCGGCGGCGGGGCCTGGCGACGGCGGGCTCCGCCGCCGAGGATGCGGCGCAGCAGGCTGTCCGGCGGGAGGACCTCGGCCCAGCGTTCGGGGTACTCGGCGGGAGCGTGGATGTCGTCGTCGTCCTCGTCGTCGTCCTCGCCGCCGTCGGCGAGGCCGAGTTCCCGGACGAGGAAGGCGCGCTGCTGGGCGCGGCGGGCGGCGGCCTCGCGGACGACGGTGGCGGCGGCGGCCTCGCTGGCGCGCTCGTTCTCGGCGCGGGCGTCGGCGGTCTCGACGCTGGGCCAGCGGCGGTCGATGGCGGCGTTCATGGCGGCGCCGATGAGGACGGCGAGGGCGACCACGAAGATCCACAGCAGCACGGCGACGGGGGCGGCGAGGGAGCCGTAGACGGAGGGGCCCTCGACGGAGCTGATCAGGTAGACGCGGAGCAGGACGCTGCAGACGACGAGGACGAGCAGGGCGACGAGGGCGCCGGGGATGTCCTCGCGCCAGGGCGTGTTGGCGGGGACGGCGACGTGGTAGAGCGTGGTGAGGAAGATCACCAGGAGCAGGATCGCGGCGGGCCAGTAGAGGGCCTGGACGAGGCCGGCGGAGTCGGGGAGGGCGCCGATGACGAGGCCGGGGCCGGCGACGAGCAGCGGCAGGACGAGCGAGCCGATGACGAGGGCGCCGAGGTAGAGGCCGAGGGACATGAGGCGGGTCTTGACGATGCCGCGCTTGCCGTCGAGGCCGTACATGACGGTGATGGTGTCGATGAAGATGTAGAGCGCCCGGGAGCCGGACCAGAGCGACAGCAGGAAGCCGATGGAGATGAGGTCGGGCCGGCCGTTGTCGAAGACGCTGGTCAGCAGGGGTTGGACGATCTGGTCGACCGAATCCGGTGAGAGGACCGTTTCGGATGCCGAGACGACGTCGTTCTTCAGCTTGTCGATGGTGCCGGCGCCGAGGATGTCGTCGAGGTAGCCGAGGGTGCCGGCGAGGCAGAGGAGCAGCGGCGGGATCGAGAGCAGGGTGAAGAAGGCGGCCTCGGCGGCGAGGCCGGTGACCCGGTATTCGACGCAGGTGTTGGTGGTGTCCTTGAGCAGGGCCCACAGGGTGTGGCGCCAGCCGTTCCGGCGGGCGCGGCGGCGCCCGCCCCGGCGGCGCGGGTGCCGTTCGGCGGCCGGGCCTGGGATCTCCCGCGGAGTACTGCCTGCTGCTTGCACGCCCCTACCGTACTGGCCTGCACCCCTCCCCCGCGCACACGCGCGCGAGGGCTCCGGAGAGGGGCTGCAGAGGGGTCGTCAGGTACCTTCGGCGGGGCCTTGCGTCGAGGCGCGCACCGCGCTGACGACGGCAAATCGGGTAGGCATCCCATGATGCGAAACATCCACGTCCAAAATACGGACGTTAGTGGACCGAGGGTCGTTCGCCGTGCGAATCTCTTGCCATGCCAAGCGCCGGAGCCACCCTAGTAGGTCGACTGCACGTCGATCTCCTCCGCGTGTCCAGCGCCATCTGTCCGGTGACCTGAGCCCTACCCCCGCCGCCACCACGGCACCGGCGCCGGCACCTCGCGAATCCCCGCCGATGCGGATGCGCGGGCGCCCTCCGGCCAGCGTCACTGCACCCTGACGCCTGCAGCAACAGCGCAGGTCAGAGCAGTTGCGTGCCCGGGGATGCCGAACCCCCCATCAGAGCCAGCTGCCAAAGGACGAGACACCATGGCCCCTAGCCCCGAACCGGTCGAGCCCACGGTCGCCGGCGCCCCCGTGCGCCGCCCCGCCGCCGCCCGCAAGGTGACCCGCCACCGCGGCGAGGGCCAGTGGGGCATGGGCCACTTCACGCCGCTGAACGCCAACGAGCAGTTCAAGAAGGACGACGACGGTCTCAATGTGCGGACACGCATTGAGACGATCTACGCCCACCGCGGCTTCGACTCCATCGACCCCGCCGACCTGCGCGGCCGGATGCGCTGGTGGGGCCTCTACACCCAGCGCAAGGAGGGCATCGACGGCGGCAAGACGGCCGTCCTCGACCCCAACGAGCTGGACGCCGAGTACTTCATGCTCCGCGTGCGCATCGACGGCGGCCGGCTGACGGTCGCCCAGCTCAGAGCGATCGCCGAGGTCTCCGAGCTGTACGGCCGCGGCACCGCCGACCTGACCGACCGGCAGAACGTCCAGTACCACTGGATCCGGATCGAGGACGTCCCCGCGATCTGGCAGAAGCTGGAGGCCGTCGGCCTGTCCACCACCGAGGCCTGCGGCGACACCCCGCGCGTCATCCTCGGCTCCCCGGTGGCCGGCATCGCCGAGGACGAGATCATCGACGGCAGCCCCGCCATCGACGAGATCCAGCGCCGCTTCATCGGCAACAAGGAATTCTCCAACCTGCCGCGCAAGTTCAAGTCGGCCGTCTCCGGCTCCCCGCTGCTGGACGTCGCCCACGAGATCAACGACGTCGCCTTCGTCGGCGTCGTCCACCCCGAGCACGGGCCCGGCTTCGACCTGTGGGTCGGCGGCGGCCTGTCCACCAACCCCAAGCTCGGTGTGCGCCTGGGCGCCTGGGTCCCGCTGGAGCAGGTCCCGGACGTGTACGGCGGTGTCATCGGCATCTTCCGCGACTACGGCTACCGCCGGCTGCGCAACCGCGCCCGCCTGAAGTTCCTGGTCGCCGACTGGGGCGCGGAGAAGTTCCGCCAGGTGCTGGAGGACGAGTACCTCAAGACCAAGCTGGCCGACGGCCCCGCCCCGGCCGAGCCGGTCGCCCGCTGGCGCGACCACGTCGGTGTGCACCGGCAGAAGGACGGCCGCTTCTACGTCGGCTTCGCGCCGCGCGTCGGCCGGGTCAACGGCAAGATCCTCGGCCAGATCGCGGACCTCGCCGAGCAGCACGGCTCGGACCGCCTGCGCACCACCGCCGAGCAGAAGATGATCGTCCTCGACATCCCCGAGGACCGCGTCGAGTCGCTGGTCGCCGGCCTGGAGGCGCTCGACCTGCAGGTCAAGCCGTCCACCTTCCGCCGCGGCACGATGGCCTGCACCGGCATCGAGTACTGCAAGCTCGCCATCGTCGAGACCAAGGAGCGCGGCCGCCGCCTGATCGACGAGCTCGAGCAGCGCCTGCCGGACTTCGACGAGCCGCTCACCATCAACATCAACGGCTGCCCGAACGCCTGCGCCCGCATCCAGGTGGCGGACATCGGTCTCAAGGGCCAGCTGGTCACCGACGACAACGGCGAGCAGGTCGAGGGCTACCAGGTGCACCTCGGTGGCGCGCTCGGCCTGGAGGCCGGCTTCGGCCGCAAGGTCCGCGGCCTGAAGGTCACCAAGGACGGCCTGGCGGAGTACGTCGAGCGCGTGCTGACCCGCTACCAGGCCGACCGCACCGAGGGCGAGCGCTTCGCCCAGTGGACGGCCCGGGCCACCGAGGACCAGCTCTCGTGAGCGAGCGCAGCGAGCGAACCGTCCAGCACTGCGTGTCTCGCGAAGCGACCGCCGAGCGCAGCGAGGTGGACGCGTGAGCGAGCGCGCGGCCCCGTTCCACTGCCCGTACTGCGGCGACGAGGACCTGCGGCCCTCGGAGGCCGGGCACGGCTGCTGGGAGTGCGCCTCCTGCCGGAGGGCGTTCCAGCTGAAGTTCCTGGGCCTGCTCCGGCCCGACGGCACCACGACCGGCTCCACCGGCACCACGACCGACACCGAGCACACCGAAGGAGGTGGCGAGTGAGCACCACGACCGACTACGAGGCACTGGCCACCGCGGCCGCCCGCGACCTCGAGGACGCGACCGCGCAGGAGATCCTGCAGTGGGCCGCCGACACCTTCGGCAAGCGGTTCTGCGTCACCTCCTCGATGGAGGACGCGGTCGTCGCCCACCTCGCCTCCAGCGTGCTGCCCGGCGTGGACGTGGTCTTCCTGGACACCGGCTACCACTTCGCCGAGACCATCGGCACCCGGGACGCGGTGGCCGCGACCATGCCGGTCAACGTCATCACGCTCACCCCGAAGCTGACCGTGGCCGAGCAGGACGCCCAGTACGGGCCGAACCTGCACGACCGCGACCCGGACCTGTGCTGCTCGCTGCGCAAGGTCGAGCCGCTGAACCGCGGCCTCGGCGGGTACGACGCCTGGGCGACCGGGCTGCGCCGCGACGAGTCGCCGACCCGCGCCAACACCCCGGTGGTGGCCTGGGACGCCAAGCGCCGCAAGGTCAAGCTCGCCCCGATCGCCCGCTGGACGCAGGAAGACGTCGACGCGTACGTCCAGGCCAACGGGGTGCTGCTCAACCCGCTGCTGTGGGAGGGCTACACCTCGATCGGCTGCTCGCCGCTGTCCTGCACCGCCAAGCCCGGTGAGGGCGAGGAGGGCCGGGCCGGCCGCTGGGCGGGCTCCGGCAAGACCGAGTGCGGCATCCACCTCTGACCATCCGCCAGACCGACGAGACCTCAGGAGAGATCACCGTGACCACAGCCGACACACTGGACGCCGGGGAAGCCGCAGAGGCGGCCCGCGCGGCCGCCCCCTGCGAGCGCGGCGCCACCGTGTGGCTGACCGGGCTGCCCAGCGCGGGCAAGACCACCCTGGCGTTCGCGCTGGCCGAGCGGCTGCGCGCCGAGGGCCACAAGGTGGAGGTCCTGGACGGTGACGAGATCCGCGAGTTCCTCTCCAAGGGCCTCGGGTTCACCCAGGAGGACCGGCACACCAACGTGACCCGGATCGGCTTCGTCGCCGAGAAGCTGGCCTCGAACGGGGTCAAGGTCCTCGCCCCGGTGATCGCCCCGTACGCGGACTCCCGCACCGCCGTCCGCGAGCGGCACGCCGCCAACGGCACCGACTTCCTGGAGATCCACGTCGCCACGCCGGTGGAGCTCTGCGCCGAGCGCGACGTCAAGGGCCTGTACGCCAAGCAGGCCGCCGGCGAGATCTCCGGTCTCACCGGCGTCGACGACCCGTACGAGGCACCGCAGAACCCCGAGCTGCGCCTGCAGACCCAGGGCCGCGCGGTCGCCGAATCCGCCGCCGAGCTGCACGCCTTCCTGACGACAAGGGGCCTCGCATGACGACCGCCACGCACAGCCTCCTGGACACCCAGGAGAACCCGTACGCGCTGTCGCACCTCGACGCCCTGGAGGCGGAGTCGGTGCACATCTTCCGCGAGGTGGCGGGCGAGTTCGAGCGGCCGGTGATCCTCTTCTCCGGCGGCAAGGACTCCATCGTCATGCTGCACCTGGCGCTGAAGGCGTTCTGGCCGGCCGCGGTCCCGTTCTCGCTGCTGCACGTCGACACCGGGCACAACTTCCCCGAGGTCATCGAGTACCGCGACCGCACCGTCGCCGAGCACAACCTGCGCCTGCACGTCGCCCACGTCCAGGACTTCATCGACGACGGCCGGCTGCGCGAGCGCCCCGACGGCACCCGCAACCCGCTGCAGACCGTCCCGCTGCTCGACGCCATCGAGACCAACCGGTTCGACGCCGTCTTCGGCGGCGGCCGCCGCGACGAGGAGAAGGCCCGCGCCAAGGAGCGCGTCTTCTCCCTCCGCGACGAGTTCGGCGCCTGGGACCCCCGCCGCCAGCGCCCCGAGCTGTGGTCGCTCTACAACGGCCGGCACGCGGTCGGCGAGCACGTCCGGGTCTTCCCGCTCTCCAACTGGACCGAGCTGGACGTCTGGCAGTACATCGAGCGCGAGGGCATCGAGCTCCCCGAGATCTACTACGCCCACCACCGCGACGTGTTCCAGCGCAACGGCATGTGGCTGACCGCCGGCGAGTGGGGCGGCCCCAAGGAGAGCGAGCCGGTCGAGAACCGCCTCGTCCGGTACCGCACCGTCGGCGACATGTCCTGCACCGGCGCCGTCGACTCCGACGCCACCACGATCGCCGACGTGATCACCGAGATCGCCGCCAGCCGCCTCACCGAGCGCGGCGCCACGCGGGCCGACGACAAGCTGTCCGAGGCCGCGATGGAGGACCGCAAGCGTGAGGGGTACTTCTAAGATGACCGCCACTCCGGAGACCACCGCCACCTCGCTGCTGCGGTTCGCCACCGCCGGCTCCGTGGACGACGGCAAGTCGACCCTGGTCGGCCGTCTGCTGCACGACTCCAAGTCGGTCCTCGCCGACCAGCTGGAGGCCGTGGAGCACGCCTCCCGCAACCGCGGCCAGGAGGCGCCCGACCTGGCGCTGCTCACCGACGGCCTGCGCGCCGAGCGCGAGCAGGGCATCACCATCGACGTCGCCTACCGCTACTTCGCCACCGCCCGGCGCCGGTTCATCCTCGCCGACACCCCCGGCCACGTGCAGTACACCCGCAACATGGTGACCGGCGCCTCCACCGCCGAGCTCGCCGTCGTGCTGGTCGACGCCCGCAACGGCGTCGTCGAGCAGACCCGCCGGCACGCCGCCGTCGCCGCCCTGCTGCGCGTCCCGCACGTCGTCCTCGCGGTCAACAAGATGGACCTCGTCGAGTACGCCGAGCCCGTCTTCGCGGCCATCGCCGAGGAGTTCACCGCCTACGCGGCCTCGCTGGGCGTCAAGGACGTCGTCGCGGTGCCGATCTCCGCCCTGGCCGGCGACAACGTCGTCGAGCCCTCGGCGCACATGGACTGGTACGGCGGCCCGACCCTGCTGGAGCACCTGGAGACCGTCCCGGTCGGCAGCGACCCGAGCGGCGAGCCCGCCCGGTTCCCCGTCCAGTACGTGATCCGGCCGCAGACCGAGGACCACCCGGACTACCGCGGCTACGCCGGCCAGCTCGCCTCCGGCGTGCTGCGGGTCGGCGACCCGGTGACCGTCCTGCCGTCCGGGCACACCACCACCGTCGCGGGCATCGACGCCCTCGGCAGGGAGACGGACATCGCCTGGGCCCCCCAGTCGGTCACCGTCCGCCTCGCCGAGGACATCGACATCTCCCGCGGCGACCTGATCGCGGCCGGTCCCGCCCCGGTGTCCACCAAGGACATCGAGGCCACCGTCTGCCACCTCAACGAGCGGGCCCTGCGCCCCGGCGCAAAGGTGCTGCTCAAGCACACCACCCGCACCGTGCGCGCGCTGGTCAAGGAGATCTCCTACCGGATCGACATCGACACCCTGGAGCAGCGCTCCGGTGCCGACGGCCTGGAGGTCAACGACATCGGCCACGTGGTGCTGCGCACCGCCGAGCCGCTGGCGCTCGACAGCTACACCGACAACCGCCGGACGGGCTCGTTCCTGCTGATCGACCCGGCCGACGGCACCACCCTCACCGCCGGCATGGCGGGCGAGGCCTTCGACACCGTACGCGCCACCACCGAACCGATCGAGGAGGACTGGGTCTGATGCCCAGCGAGGCGTTCTCGGGCATGGACAAGGAAGGCGGCCGCATCGGCAGCGGCGTCCTCGGCAGCGGCCAGGGCGGCCTGACGCGATGTGGAGGCGGACAGGGGCGCTGAGCCCCTGTCACCGGGCCGGTCCCTTCCCGCAGCGGGCACCGGCCCGGCTTGCCCGGCATACGACATGCCGTCAGCACCACACCGACTTCTTCCATCGGCGCTTCCCACGGCGCCCACCGTGAACGGGACGACTCCCATGGCACTCGACTCCGCCACCACGCATACCTCCGGACGGTTCGGCAGCGGCCGTTTCAGACGGCCCGCCGCAGTCGCCGTCGCCGCGATCACCGCCGCGGGCCTGCTGTCCGCCTGCAGCTACGGCTCCAAGAGCGAGGACAAGAGCTCGGCGGCCCCCGCCACGGCTGCCTCCGGCGCGAAGCTCTCCGCGGACACCGTGAAGATCGGCTACTTCGCCAACCTCACCCACGGCACCGCCCTGGTCGGCCTCAAGGAGGGCCTGATCCAGAAGGAGCTCGGCGGCACGAAGATCAAGACCCAGATCTTCAACGCCGGCCCGACCGAGATCGAGGCGCTCAACGCCGGCTCGATCGACATCGGCTGGATCGGCCCCTCCCCCTCCATCAACGGCTACACCAAGTCCGACGGCAAGTCGCTGCGGATCATCGGCGGTTCGGCCTCCGGCGGCGTGCGACTGGTGGTCAACCCCGACAAGATCAAGACCCTGGACGACCTCAAGGGCAAGAAGATCGCCACCCCTCAGCTCGGCAACACCCAGGACGTGGCGCTCCTCAACTACCTGGCCACCAAGGGCTACAAGGTCGACGCCGCGTCCGGTGCCGGCGACGTCAGCGTGGTGCGCACCGACAACAAGGTCACCCCGGACGCCTACAAGTCCGGCTCGATCGACGGTGCCTGGGTGCCCGAGCCGACCGCCTCCAAGCTGGTCAGCCTCGGCGCCAAG
This sequence comes from Kitasatospora dryopteridis, assembly GCF_050749075.1. Lineage (NCBI taxonomy): Bacteria > Bacillati > Actinomycetota > Actinomycetes > Kitasatosporales > Streptomycetaceae > Kitasatospora > Kitasatospora dryopteridis. The sequence goes on from NZ_CP192749.1 coordinate 2,049,173, forward strand.
GAACTGCTGAACGAGAAGCAGGTCTGGCCGGACGGCAAGTTCGTCATCACCAACATCATCGTCTCGCAGAAGTTCCTCAAGGAGCACCCGGACGTGGTGGAGGCCGTGCTGCGCGGCTCGGTGAACACCAACGCCTTCATCAAGGCCAACCCGGACCAGGCCAAGGCCTCCGCCAACGCCGCGATCAAGGAGGCGGCCGGCAACGCGCTGGACGCCGCGATCCTCGACCCGGCGTGGAAGGACATCGAGTTCCTGGACGACCCGCTGGCGAACACCCTGCAGGCCGAGGCCGACCACGCGGTCACCGCGGGCCTGCTGAAGAAGCCGAACCTCGCCGGGATCTACGACCTGACCCTGCTGAACAAGGTGCTCCAGGCCCAGGGCAAGCCCGCCGTGGCGGACGCCGGACTCGGCGCCAAGTGACGCGCACCCGATAACCCCGCGGTCCGCCCCGCCCCTGCCCAGTCGATGCCCAGTCACCGGGCGGGGCGGGGCCGGACCCCGGCCCCCGAGAGCCACCAGCCAGCTGCCCGTCCACTCACGGAGGAGGTCCCCGGATGACCCCGGCACTGACCACCACGGAGCCCGCCACCACCAGCGCTGCCGCGGCCACGCTCGACAGGCCCGCCGTCCGCCTCTCGCACGTGCACAAGTCCTTCGGCCGCCCCGGCGCGGCCACCCCCGTCCTGGACGACATCAACCTGGACGTCGCCCCCGGCGAGTTCGTCACCCTGCTCGGCGCCTCCGGCTGCGGCAAGTCCACCCTGCTCAACCTGGTCGCCGGCCTCGACCGGCCGACCTCCGGCGACATCGAGGTGCCCGGCGGCCGCCCGGCCCTGATGTTCCAGGACCACGCGCTGTTCCCGTGGCTGACGGCCGGCAGGAACATCGAGCTCGCGCTGCGCCTGGCCGGCGTGCCCAAGGCCGAGCGCCGCGCCGAGGCCGAGCGGCTGCTGGAGCTGGTGCGCCTCGGCGGCGCCCACAAGAAGCGCGTCCACGAGCTGTCCGGCGGCATGCGCCAGCGCGTGGCGATGGCCCGCTCGCTCGCCCAGGGCGCCAGCGTGCTGCTGATGGACGAGCCGTTCGCCGCGCTCGACGCCATCACCCGCGACGTCCTGCACGACGAGATCACCCGCATCTGGGCGGAGCGGCAGCTGACCGTCCTGTTCGTCACCCACAACGTGCGCGAGGCCGTCCGGCTCGCGCAGCGCGTCGTCCTGCTGTCCTCCCGGCCCGGCCGGGTCGCCAAGGAGTGGCGGATCGACCTGCCCCAGCCGCGCCGCATCGAAGACGCCGGCGTCGCGGATCTGTCCATCGAGATCACCGAAGAGCTGCGTGGGGAGATCCGCCGCCATGTCCAGCACTGACACCACCGCCCTGGTCAAGGACCGGTCCGGCGACACCGCGAGTGTCGAGGCCGGCCTGGACGCCCTGGACTCCGTCCAGGTCCAGCGCACCCCGATCACCCAGGTGCTGCGCCAGAAGGTGCTGCCGCCCGTCCTCGGCGTCCTGCTCGTCCTCGGCGTGTGGCAGCTCGCCTTCAGCCTGGAGCTGACCACCCCGGACAAGCTGCCCAGCCCGGCGGCCGTCTGGTCCTCGCTCACCGACCTCTGGTACGAGGGCACGCTCTTCTCGATCATCTGGACGAGCGTGTGGCGCGGCCTGTCCGGCTTCGTCGCCGCGGTCGCCATCGGCACCCCGATCGGCCTGCTGGTCGCCCGGGTCAAGCCGGTGCGCGCCGCCCTCGGGCCGGTCCTCGCGGGCCTGCAGTCGCTGCCCTCGGTCGCCTGGGTGCCCGCCGCGGTCATCTGGCTCGGCATCAACAACTCGGCGATGTACGCGGTCATCCTGCTCGGCGCCGTCCCGTCGATCGCCAACGGCCTGGTCTCCGGCGTCGACCAGGTGCCGCCGATCTACCTGCGGGCCGGCCGCACCCTGGGCGCCACCGGCCTGGCCGGCGCCCGCCACGTGCTGCTGCCCGCCGCCCTCCCCGGCTACCTGGCCGGCCTCAAGCAGGGCTGGGCGTTCTCCTGGCGCTCGCTGATGGCCGCCGAACTCATCGCCTCCTCCCCCGACCTGGGCCTCGGCCTCGGCCGCTACCTGGAGAACCAGCGCGAGTTCAACGACATGTCCGGCGTCCTGCTCGGCATCGTCCTGATCCTCGTCGTCGGCGTGGCGATCGACCTGCTCGTCTTCTCCCCGATCGAGCGCCGCGTGCTGCGCAACCGCGGCCTGCTGGTCACCACCCGCTGAGGACGGCCGCCATGCGCACCGGTCTGCTGCCCGCCCCCGCCCGCCACGGCGGGGCGGGCAGCCCCGCCCTGCTGCTGATCGCCCACGGCAGCCGCGACCCGCGGCACGCCGCCACCGTGGACGCCCTCGTCCACCGCGTCCGCGGCCTGCGGCCCGGGCTCACCGTCGCCACCTCCTACCTGGACCACTGCGCCCCGCGCATCCCCCAGGTCGCCGGCCGGCTCGGCGCCGCCGTCGCCGTGCCGCTGCTGCTCAACCGGGCCTTCCACGCCAAGAGCGACATCCCCGCCGCGCTGCGCGCCGCCGGCGCCGACCTGCCGCTCGCCGACGTGCTCGGCCCCTCCCCGCTGCTGTTGGACGCCCTGGACCGGCGCCTCGCCGAAGCCGGGCTCGACACCGCCTGTGCCGCGGTGCGCGCCCGCACCGGCGTGGTGTGCTCGCCGCGGCCGGCTCCTCCGACCCGGCCGCCGACGCCGCCACCCGGGCCGTCGCCGAGACCTGGCGCCGCAGTCGCGGCTGGGCCGCCGTCGAGGTCGCGTACGCCTCCGCGGGCGGGCCGCGGGTGCCGGAGGCCGTCGCCGCGCTGCGGGAGGCCGGTGCGGACACCGTGGCTGTCGCCCCCTACCTGCTGGCGCCCGGGCTGCTGCCCGACCGGATCGCGGCCGCCGCGGACGGCGCCGACCTGCTGGCCGGTGTGCTGGGCGCCGCCCCCGAGGTCGCCGGACTCCTACTGCAGCGCTACGACGCCGCGCGCCTCGCCGTTGCCGCCCCGGCGGCGCTCTCCGCCTGACCGGCCCCCGGGGTCACTCGGCCAGGTCGTCGGCGGTGGCGTCGAGCTGCATCCGCTCGTACTCGCCGAGGCAGGGGAAGAGGGTGCCGCAGTCGCGGCAGGCCCGGGCCGAGGCGACCGTGAAGGTCGGCCGGGACTTGAATCTCCCGGGCCGCGGGAAACGGAGGCGCATGCGCTCCGTCGCCATCGAATCCGTCGTCAGGTCCCCCACCGCGCTCAGCCGTTCAGAGCCGCACATGCCGCATCGCATGCCGGGCACACTACCCGCCCACCGGCCCTGACACGCGGGGAATTCCGGAGACCGCAGCGCCGGCGGACGTCAGGAGGTGCGTGGGGTCACCAGGCCGGATTCGTAGGCGAGGACGACGAGTTGGGCGCGATCGCGGACCTGGAGCTTGGTCATGGCCCGGTTGATGTGGGTCTTGGCGGTCATCGGGGTGATCACCATGAGGTCGGCGATCCGATCGTTGGACAGGCCCCGCGCGACCAGGGCCACTGCCTCGCGTTCGCGGTTGGTCAGCTCGTCGAGGCCGGTGCCGGTGCCGGTGTCGGGCGGCTGGGTGACGTACCTGTCGATGAGTCTGCGGGTGATCGAGGGTGCGAGCAGGGCGTCGCCGCGGGCGGCGACCCGGACGGCGTGCAGGAAGTCCTCCGGCTCGATGTCCTTGACGAGGAATCCGGCGGCCCCGGCGCGCAGCGCGTTGAACACGTGCTCGTCCAGGCCGTAGTTGGTCAGGATGACGACGTGCACCCGGGCCAGGGCCGGATCCGCGGCGATGCGCCGGGTCACCTCGATGCCGTCGAGGACCGGCATCCGGATGTCGACGAGGGCGACGTCGGGCAGGTGTTCCCCGGCGAGGGCCAGGCCCTGCTGCCCGTCGGCGGCCTCGGCCACCACCTCGATGTCCTCCTCGAGGTCGAGGAGTGCACGGAATCCGCTGCGGATGAGCGGCTGGTCGTCGACCAGCAGGACACGGATCACGCCGTCCCCTCCACGGGGAGTTCGGCCTGGACGGTGAAACCGCCCTCGCTCCGCGGTTCCGCGCGCAGCCGGCCGCCGAGGGCGGTGACCCGTTCGCGCATGCCGAGCAGGCCGATGCCCGGTGTCGGGGCGTTGTCCGGTGCGGCCCTGCCGTCGTCGTCGACGCGTATCGCGAGGACGTCCGAACGGCAGTCGATCCGGACGGAGGCCTTGGCGGCGTCCGCGTGGCGGGCGATGTTGGTGAGCGACTCCTGGACGATCCGGTAGGCGGTCCGCTCCACCGCGGCGGGCACGTCGTGGGGTTGTCCTTCGATCGTCAGGGTCGCGTCCAAGCCGATGGACCGGGCCCGTTCCACCAGTTCCGGGACGTGGTCGAGCCCGCGCGGCGGAGTGGTGTCGTCGTCGCGCAGCGCCTCCAGGGTCGCGCGCAGCTCCCGCGCCGCCTCGCGGCCGGCCGCCTGGATCGCCAGCAGGGCCTCGGGGACCGGTTCGCCGCGTCTGCGGGCCACGTGCACGGCGACCTCGGCCTGCAGCTTGACGATCGAGATCTGGTGGGTGAGCGAGTCGTGCAACTCCCGTGCGATGCGCAGCCGTTCCTCGTCGGCGCGGTGCCGTGCGGCCTCCTCCCGGGTGCGCTCGGCCTCGTCCGCCCGCCGTTCTGCCTGCCGCAGCGCTTCGCCCGCGGCGCCCGCGGCGATCAGCCAGGCCAGTTCGAGGGCTCCCCGGGCCCGTGCGAACGCCTCGCCCGTGTCGTGCAGGCCCGAGGCCAGGGCCGCGAGCAGGAGGGCCGCCAGCACGGCCACGCTCACCGCCACCGCGGCGGTGCGGTGTCCGGCCCGGACTGCCGCGTACACCGCGAACAGGTAGGCGACGGCGGGCACGTCGAAACCGGCCGCCTGGTAGCCCACCGCGCAGAGCCCGGTACCGGCCAGGACGGCGACCGGGGCCCGGCGGCGCGCGGCCAGCCCCAGACCGCCGGCCGCCAGCAGGACGCAGCCGAGCAGGTCGGGGCCGGTGGCGGGATGCCGTCCGGACATCCCGGTGACCAGCAGCGCCGCTGCCACACCGCCGGCGATCGCCCAGTCCCCGACACCGATCCGTCCCCTGTCCATGCGCGCACCCTAGCCGGACGGCGGCGCGGGCGGGGTCCTGCGTGGGAATGAGCGGCCGACTACTGCAGCCGCGGTACCTCCGCGGTTCCTGCTGCGTCCGCCGCAACCGGGTGCGGCACGGGCGGCAGCGCGGATTGTCCGCGTCCGTCGGACGACCGGCGGCGGGTCGGGCGGCCATGCTCGGAGGGCGTCCGGCGCAGGAGGTGTCCGGCCGTGGGAGAAGAAGGGGAACCCATGTCTGTTCCATCCGTGTTCGCCGCACCGGCGTCCGCGCACGCCACCGTCCAGCAGGCCGCGGGTGTCCTCACCATGAGCGCCGGGCGGTTGGGGGCCGTGGTGGCCGCGCTGCTGGCGGTGGTCGGCGTGGTCGCCGCCGGCAGGGCCCTGTCCCGCTCGCGCGGTCGTACCGGCGGTGGCGGTGGCGCCGGGCGGAGCGGAGCCGTCCTGGCCCTGGTGTCGGGGCCGGCCGGCATGGCCCTCGGCGGGCTGGTGGCGGCCACCGCCTCCGGCGGTCTCGGCACCGGCAACGGTCTGGGCGGTGCCGTGGTGGCCCTGCTGGTGGGCCTGGTGGCCACGGTTCTCGGCGGGCTGGCCCTGACCCGCTCCCGCCGCACCGGCTGACCGCAGTGGCGGCCTCCCCGCCGTGGGTGGGCCGGACGCGACGGGAGGCGGAGGCCCCGCGGTCACTCGCCCGATCGCGGGAGGAGAGCGATGTAGCGGGGGTCGGCGGGGTCGGCGTCGGCCCAGCGCCAGGCCCGGGCGGCGCAGGTGCGTTCGTGGGAGGTGCCGGTGGCGAGGGTGGTGAGGAGGCGGTCCTGGAGGCGGCGGGCGCCGGTGGCGGTGACCAGGACGGCGGCGAGCCAGCGCGGGGAGCTCGGGTCGTCGTCGTGGACGAGGGCCCGGTAGACGGCGTCCTCGTGGGTACGGGTGAGGCTGCGGTCGGCGGCGAGGGCGCGGTAGGCGGTCTGCCGCTTGTGGCCGATGCGGTGGTACTGGGGGTAGTGCGGGTGCCGTTCGGCGAGGCGGGCCACCCGGGGGTCGTCCGGTTCCTCGAAGGGCAGGCCGAGGGCGGCGAGCAGGTCGTCCAGGGCGCGTTCCTGGAGGTCGAGCCGTTCGGCGGCGGGGCCGGGTGCGCCGTTCACCGGGCCTCCGGGGAGGCGTCGTTGCGCATGGTGGTGAGGGCGCGCAGGCCGTCCTCGACGACCGAGGGGTCGGCGTCGCCGAACAGGGCCTGCTGGGCGATGAAGCCCTGGGCGGTGGCGATCAGGGTGCGGGCGACGTGGTCGGCGTCCGGCCCGGGCGGCATCAGGCCGGCCTCGCGGTAGGTGCCGACCAGGTCGGCCCAGGCTTTGCGCATGGCGGTGTAGCCCTCGTTGAGGGTGGCGGCGAGGGCGGGGTTGCGCAGGGTCTCCGTCCAGACCTGCACGATGAGGCGGGCGAAGGCCTGGCGGTCGCCCTCGGGCGGGGCCTGGTCGAAGACGGCGGTCAGCACCCGGCCGAGCAGGACGTCCGGGGTGGGCGGGGGGACGGCCGCGGCGGCGTCCGCGAAGGCGGAGCGGACCAGGCCGAAGGCCTCGTCGGCGATGGCCGCGACGATCTCGTCCTTGCTCGCGAAGTACCGGTAGACGGCGCCGGCGGACAGCCCGGACTCGCGCAGCACGTCCTGCATGGACGTGGCGTGGAAGCCGTTGCGCGCGAAGCAGCGGGCGGCGCCGTCGAGGATCTGCCGGCGGCGGGCGTCGAGGTGCGCCTGGGATACGCGAGCCATGGGGCAACAGTAAAACGAACGTTCATTCTTGACAAGCGCGACGGGCGGGCGGAGAGTGAGCCACGTAAAACGAACGATCCTTCTCTTTGAATCGAGGGGCTGCCATGTCCGCCTCCCCCGAGTCCGCACCCGCCTCCCGGCGCCTCGTCGCCGTCTGGACACTCGTACCGCTGCTGGCCGCCCTCGCCCTCTGGGCCTTCGCCTGGCCCGCCGCCCGCACCGCCCCGCGCGACCTGCCGATCGGCGTCGCCGGGCCGGCCGCCGCCACCGCGACCGTGGAACAGCGGCTGGCCGCCCACCCCGGCGCCTTCGAGATCCACCACTACGCCGACGCGGCCGCCGCCCGGCAGGCCGTCGAGGACCGCGACGTCTACGGCGCCCTGGTGGCCGGCCCCGGCGGCCCCGAGCTGCTCACCGCCTCGGCCGCCGGGCCGGCCGTGGCGCAGCTGCTCCGCACGGCCGCCGACTCCGCCGCCCCGGCCGGCACCTCCGTGCACGTGACGGACGTGGTGCCGACCCCGGCCGCCGACCCGCGCGGGGCGGCGTTCGGCGCAGGGCTGCTGCCACTGGTGCTGGCCGGGGTGGCGGCCGGCGGGGTGGTGACGGCGATGCGGCTGCGCGGCGGCCGGGCGATCGCCGCACTCCTCGGGGCCGCACTGCTCACCGGCCTGGGCGGCGCCGCCCTCGCGCACGGCTGGCTGGGGACGCTGACCGGCGACTGGTGGGCCGAGGCCGGGGTGATCGGGCTGACCGTCCTCGCGGTCGGCGCCACGGCCGCCGGAGCGGCGGCACTGTTCGGCACCGCAGGCCTCGCCGTGGCCGGCCTGCTGATGGTGCTGATCGGCAATGCCTTCTCCGGTGTCGCCTCCGCACCCGAAATGCTGCCGGCCCCGGCGGGCGTCCTCGGGCAGCAGTTGCCGCCGGGGGCGGCCGGGACGCTGCTGCGGTCGGTGTCCTACTTCGACGGCGCGGGGGCCGGCGGCCCGCTGCTGACCCTGCTCCTGTGGGCCGGCCTGGGGCTTGCCGCCGTGGGCCTCGCCGCCGCCCGCCGCCGCACCGCACCGGCCACCGCACCGGAACCCGCCGCAGTCGCGGCCTGACGGAGTGGGAGAACCGGGAACCCCAAGGGGGCGCGGGAACTGCGCAGCCCGGGATATCGCAAGGTGGCCGGTTCGGGTACCACAACAGGGGCGCGGGGAACTGCGCGAGACGGAAGGTGCGGACCGTGACCTTCCGTCTCGCGCAGTTCTCCCCCAGCCTTCGGCCGGGAGGTGCCCCCACGCGCCCCTGGCGATTGCCGGGCCGGCCGAAGGCTGGTGGTTCAGAGGCGGTGGAGGGTGAAGGTGTCGACGGGGGTGCCCGCGAAAAGGAGGTCGGCGCGGCCGTCGAGGATGTAGGTGCTGCCGGCGGGGCCGGGGGTGAGCACGGTGGGGGCCGGATCGGTCAGCGGGTGCACCGAGCTGCGGGCGGTGCGCCAGCCGTCGGTGGAGCGGATCTCGACCCGGGCGTTGGCGCCGTTGCCGCCGATGTGGTTGGTGATGCCGTGCAGGGTGCCGTCCGGGCGGAGCAGCAGCCCGTCGATACCGGTGAGGGAGCCGGCCGGGCCGGTGACGGGGATGCGGGCGAGCTCCCGGGGGCGGTCGATCGGCAGGCGCCAGAGGGTTCCGTCGTCGTACTTGCCGATCACCAGGGTGCTGCCGTGGCGGACGATGCCGTTGAGGCCGAAGCCGCCCTGCGGCGCTGCGAGCCGGGTGTCGCGGAGGAGGATGCCCGCGGTGCCGTCGGGGGCGACGCGGTAGACGATCGGGGCGAAGGAGTCGGTGACGTACGCGGTGCCGTCGGGGCCGAGGGCCAGGTCGTTGGCGAAGTGGGGGCCGCCGTCTCCGGCGGTGGCTGCGAGGTCGGTGTAGAAGAGGCGGCGGCCGGTGGTGAGGTCGTAGGCGCCGATGCCGGCGATCCGTCCGGAGCCGGCGGGGTCGGTGCGCAGGGAGGTGCCGGGGTCGCCGTTGGCGACGAGGACCCGGTTGCGGGCGGCGTCGACGTGGATGCCGATGGTGGAGACCAGCACGGCCGGGTCGTCGACCAGTGTGGTGGTGGTGCCGTCGGGGCGGACGGCGGAGACGGTGCCGTGGCGGAGCGAGCCGACCAGGAAGCGGCCGCGGGCGGCGTCCCAGGTGGCGCCTTCGGGGTGCAGGGTGTCGGCGTGGCCGGCGATCGCGGCGGGCCCGCAGTGGACGGCGGTGGAAGGCGCGGCGGCGGCCGGGACGGCGGGTGCGGCGGCGAGGGCGGCGAGCAGGACGGCGCTGCGGGTGCGGCGGTTCATCTGATTTCCCGTCAGTACGGCGTGTTCGGACGGTTTCCAGCCTTCCGCCCGGTGCGGCCGCGCGGCAGTGCGTGGCGATACTGGTAGTCGGGCCACCAGTTTTAGGGGGAGGAACCTTGGCCGGTCAGGACGTGCGGAGGCGGGCGTTGTCGAACTTCCTGCGGACCCGGAGGGCGGCGCTGGCCCCGGCGGACGTGGGGATCGCCCCGGGGGTGCGGCGGCGGACGCCGGGGCTGCGGCGGGAGGAGCTGGCGCTGCTGGCCGGGGTCGGGGTGACCTGGTACACCTGGCTGGAGCAGGGACGGGACATCAATCCGTCGCCTGAGGTGCTGGCGAGTCTGGCGCGGACGCTGCGGCTGGACGCCGCGGAGACGGCGTACCTGTTCCGGCTGGCGGGGGCGGGGCCGTACCCCGACGGGTGCGGGGACGAGGCGTCGGCGGATGTGCCGGAGGCACTGCGGCGGCTGTTGGACGCTCAGGCGCCCGCGCCGGCGTTCCTGATGGACGCGGAGTGGGACGTGCTGGCGTGGAATGCTCCGGCCGAGGCGATGTTCGAGTTCGCCGGGCTGCCGCCGGAGGATCGCAATCTGGCCTGGCTGGTGTTCGCGGACGGGCACATCCGGACGCGCACGGTGGACTGGGAGCGGCACGCCCGACGCACGTTGGCGGAGCTGCGGGCCGCGTACGGCGAGCAGGGCGGGGCGGGCTCGCCGCGGGCGCGGCGGCTGGCGGCGCTGATCGAGCGGCTGCGGTCGTCGTTCCCGGAGGCGGACCGCTGGCTGGACGAGCACCGGGTGAGCGAGAAGGCCGGCACCGAGAAGGAGGTGCGGCACGAGGTGGTGGGCGTGCTGCGGCTGGACCAGGTGGTGCTGCGTGCGCCGGGCGGGCTGCAGGTGGTGGTGGCCTCGCCGCGGGACGAGGAGACCGGGGAGCGCCTGCGGCGGCTCGTCCCGGCCTCCTCTGCGGATCTGGCGTCCGCCCGGGCCTGACCGCGGGTCAGCGGTAGGGGCCTGCGGCCACGGCCGCGACCTCGTCGGCCGTGGAGGGCAGCGGGGTGGTGACGGCGGCCCAGGAACGGTCGGCGAACCACAGGTCGATCCGGCCCCGCTGGAGGACGCCGGTGGGGTTGCGGTGCAGGGCCACGGCGTGCCGGGGTGCTTCCCAGTGCAGCGCGTACTGCTCCTTGAGCTGCCACAGCTTGGAGCGGTCGACGATCACGAGGTGGCGCCGGTCGGTGACGGCGAAGGTGCCGCCACCGTTGTTCTCCTCGCGCATGCGCAGCACGAACCGGCCGGCCTCGCTGTGCCAGCCGCCGGCCATGCCCTCGCCGTGCCAGACCGAGTCCGGTACGGCGTCCATCATCCGGTCCTCGACCGCGCCGACGGTGGCGGAGACCGGGTTGACGACGGCGTAGGCGCGGCGCAGCACGTTGAACGGCTTGCCGAGCTTCTGCTCCAGCTCACTGGGCCGCCGGGGAGCGAGGAGTTCGGCCGGCGGGCGCGGAACTCCGGGAGCGAGGTCGATGGAGGCGGCGCCGAGGAGCTGTTCGCCGGGGTGCAGGAAGGGCGCGACGATGTCGCGGTCGCGGTTGAGCACGGTGGTCCTCCCGGTCAGCCGAAGGCTGCGTCGAAGCGGGCCTTGCGTTCCTCCGGGCTGAGCTCCGGCTCCTGGCGGGGCTGGGCGATGCCGGCGTGTTCGCGGGCGGCGGTGGAGGGGTGGGGGTTGCCGGCGATCCGGTCGTCGATCTCGTCGGCGACGATGCCGGCGCCGGACTGGACGGCCTGCTGGACGGTCTGGCCGACCGGGTCGCCGGTGAGGCCGATGGCGCCCAGGGCGGCCTTGCCGATGGTCTTGGTGGTCTTCTTGGCGAGGTAGGCCGGGATGTCGATCGGCCTGTTCCACGTCCAGGGCTTGGCGGGGTTGAGGTGGGGGCGCTTGCCGATGGCCTTGAGGGCCTTCATCGCGTCGGCGACCTTCTTGAGGGCGCGGGCGAGCTTGGCGACCAGACTGGCGATGCGGGCGCTGGCGATGGCGCCCTCGGCGGCGGCCGCGGCGGCTTCGGCGGCGAGCGAGATGCCGGCGGTGACGACGCTGAAGGCGAGCGAGGCGGCCAGGGTGATGATGGCCCACTCGATGAGTTCGCGGATGACGGTCTCGACGAGGTCCTGGGCCATCCGGCTCTCGGCGGCGGCCTCCTCGAGGAGTTCGGCGGTGGCGTCCATGTCGTCCGCCTCGGCCTCGAGGGCCGTCTCGTACTCGGCGAGTTCCTGGAGGAACTTCTCGGCGGCCTCGCCCTGCCAGTCGTAGGCGAGGGCGGCGCGGTCGCGGCGCTGGTCGGCGACGACCTCGCGCAGTTCGACGGCCTGACGGCGCCAGAGCTGGGCGGCGGCCTCCAGGCCCTCGGGGTCGCCGGTGACGAACTCGAGGGGTTCGGCGAGCGGTTCGACGATGGGCCGCATGATCTCGTCGATCACGCTGCCCAGCGGGCTCATCCACTGGTTGATCTTGCTGTAGGCGTCGACTGCGCCCGAAACAGGTCCGCTCATCACAGCCCCCTGACGATCGCGTTGAGGGAATCGGCGGTCGCGGCCTCGGCCTGCTCGTAGTTCCGGGCGACGCTCTGGATGTGCTCGTCGATCCGGGCCATGGTGTCGGCGGCGGAGGTGAGGTTCTCGACCGCCCCGTCGGCGCGCTCGGTGTAGTCGCGGCCGGTCTCCTCGGCCTCGGGCAGCTTGCCGAAGGCGCCGACCGACAGCTGGTGGGCGCCGAGTTCGGCGCGGATGGCGCGCAGTTTCTCCGAGCGGTCGGCGGAGGTGCGGGCGAATCGCCGCAGGGCCTCCGGATCGACGCGGTACTCCCCTGACACGACGTGTCCTCCCCCGTGCAGTGCGCCTCGGGCGGCGCGGAATTGATGGAACATCCGATTCAGGTCATGGAAAAGCCATGAACGGACAAAGAAGCTAACACACCTGTTCGCGCGCACTGCGGCGGGTGATGTGAGGGTTCGTCGCCGATCCGGCGGGGTGCCGGGACCGACGGGGGAAAAGCCGAAGGGGCGCCGACCGCGGTGCGGTCGGCGCCCCTTCCCTGACGGTGGGTCAGTTGTAGTCGTGCCGCTGGCGGCCGGTGCCGTAGTTGCCGCCGCTGCGCGAGCCGGAGCCGGGCTTGGAGCGGCCGGAGGAGCGGCCGATGAAGCCGGCCGCGGTACGGCTGCTGCCGCCGCCGATCCGCTGCTTGGGCCGGGGCTGGCGGGCGTTGCCGTTGGCGTCGACGTCCTTGGGCAGGCCGGAGCGCTTGCCGGGGCGGCGGCGCGGCGTACCGGCCTTGGCGGCGGTCTTCTCGCCCGCCGCCGAGTCGGCGGGGGCGGCCTGCTCGGGGACGGCGATGGTGACGGGCACGCCGGTGGGCGTGCGGGCGCCGGTGATGCGGCGCAGTTCGGCGTCGTCGGGGCGGACCTTGGTGACGGTGGGCCGGATGCCGGCGGTGCCCATCAGCCGGTTGACCTCGCGGCGCTGCTCGGGCAGGACGAGGGTGACGACGGTGCCGGACTCGCCGGCGCGGGCGGTGCGGCCGCCGCGGTGCAGGTAGTCCTTGTGGTCGATCGGCGGGTCGACGTTGACGACCAGGTCGAGGCCGTCGATGTGGATGCCGCGGGCGGCGACGTTGGTGGCGATCAGTGCGGTGACCCGGCCGTCGCGGAACTGGTCGAGGACCCGGTTGCGCTGCGGCTGGGACTTGCCGCCGTGCAGGGCGGCGGCCTTGACGCCGCTGGCGAGCAGCTGCTTGGCGAGCCGGTCGGCGCCGTGCTTGGTGTGCACGAACATGAGCAGCCGGCCCTCGCGGGAGGCGATGTGGGCGGTGGCGGCGGCCTTGTCGGCGGGGTCGAGCTGGAGGACGTGGTGGTCCATGGTGGTGACCGCACCGGCCGACGGGTCGACCGAGTGGGTGACCGGGTCGTCGAGGAAGCGGCGGACGAGCCGGTCGATGTTGCGGTCGAGGGTGGCGGAGAAGAGCATCCGCTGGCCGCCCTCGGCGACCTGCTCCAGCAGCTTGCTGACCTGCGGCAGGAAGCCCATGTCGGCCATCTGGTCGGCCTCGTCGAGGACGGTGGTCACCACGTCGCCGAGGTTGACGTCCTGCCGGTTGATGAGGTCGTCGAGCCGGCCGGGGGTGGCGACGAGGACCTCGACGCCACGGCGCACCTGGTTCGCCTGGCGGCCGATCGGCATGCCGCCGACGACGGTGGCGATCCGCAGCTGGAGGGCCTGGGCGTACGGGGCGAGGGCCTCGGTGACCTGCTGGGCGAGCTCGCGGGTGGGCACCAGGACGAGGGCGAGCGGGCGGCGGGCGTCGGCGCGCTTGCCGGCGGTGCGGGCGAGCAGCGGGAGGCCGAAGGCGAGGGTCTTGCCGGAGCCGGTGCGGCCGCGGCCGAGGACGTCGCGGCCGGCCAGGGAGTCCGGCAGGGTCGCGGACTGGATCGGGAAGGGCTCGGTGACGCCCTCGCGGGTGAGCGCGGTGAGCAGCGCCTTCGGCATGTCGAGCTCGGCGAAGGTGGCCGCCGGCGGGCGGGCCGGGGTGCCCTGGACGACGGTGAAGTCCTGGCTTTCGGCGGCTGCGGGGCGCGGGTTTCGCGGTGCGCGCTGGATGCGGCGCTCGGCGCCGCCGCGGGGGCCGCTGCCGCGCTGGGGGCGGCCGGTACCGGCGGCCCGTCGGGAGGTGGTGCCGCGCTGCGGGCGTGCCTGATCGGTCATGCTGCTCCATCCTGATCGGCCGGCGGGCACGGCGGTGCCGTGCGCCCGGACCTTGCGGGTCGGCCGTCAGGTGTGGATGCGGAGCCGCCCCGGCCGTTCGGCGGCAATGGGCGAGGGCCCGCACCCGCAGGTGCGGACCCTCACTCGTTTATTGCTTGAGTCGGCGCAGGCCGGACTCAGAGGGGGCGGATGTTCTCCGCCTGCGGGCCCTTCTGGCCCTGGGTGACGTCGAACTCGACCTTCTGGCCCTCGATGAGCTCACGGAAGCCCTGGGCGTTGATGTTCGAGTAGTGGGCGAAGACGTCGGCGCCGCCGCCGTCCTGCTCGATGAAGCCGTAGCCCTTTTCGCTGTTGAACCACTTCACGGTGCCGGTAGCCATAACCGTCTCCTCTTTCTGGGGCATCAGGGGACTGCACCTCGCAGACCCCGAGTAGCCGCGATCCCCATCCGGAGACAAAACACCGGATAAAAACAAATGCGCCTGGCGGTTGGAACCAGCAGGCGCACACACACGTTCATGGGAACCAAAACTGCAACTGCTTCGACTGTAGCACGGTGGCAGCCGGCGATGATCGGGAAAGTCTTCCTCGTCACACCGTGCGCCGGGCACGGTTGAACGGCCCGAGGGCGGGGCATACGGCTTGGTTCGTATGCCCCGCCCTCGGGTGCGGTCAGAGCCGGCCGGCCGGCTCCGGCTCGGCGTCCCGGACGGCGGCGGGGCCGTCCTGCGCCGGGCTGTCGCCGTGGCCCGGCCACCAGGCGACGTGGCCCAGCAGCGCGGTGATCGCCGGGGTGAAGAACATCGCCATCACGAAGGCCGAGACGATGATGCCGAAGGCGATCGAGAAGCCCATCTGGCTGAAGAGCGAGTTCCCCGCCAGCAGCATGGTGCCGAAGGTGGCCGCCAGGATGAACCCGGCCGCGGCGACGGTCGGACCGGCGTGCTTGACCGCCTCGCCGGCGGCCTCGCGCGGGGTGCGGCCCTCCTTCACCTCCTCGCGGAGGCGGGCGATCATCAGGATGTTGTAGTCGGTGCCGATCGCGACCACGAAGAGGTAGATGAAGATCGGCAGCATGAACATCAGGCCCGGCTCGCCGCCGATCTTCTGGAAGATCAGCGAGGTGGCGCCGAGGGTCGCGCCGAAGCCGAGGCCGACCGAGGCCATCAGGTACCAGGGGGCGACCACGCTGCGCAACTGCAGGGCCAGGATGACCAGGATGAGCAGCGCGGCCAGCGGGAACACCAGCGTGTAGTCGTGGACCATCGCGGTGTTGATGTCCTTGAACACCGAGGTCTGGCCGCCGACCAGGGCCTTGGTGCCGCTCGGGGCGGAACCGTGGGCGGTGTCGCGCAGGCCGTCCATGGTGTCGATGGCCTTGTTGGTGGCGGGCGCGTCCTTGAGGATCACCGTGATGTCCGCGGTGAGCCCGTCCTTGCTGAGCTGGGTCCGCTCGGCGGGCACCGCGGCGACGCCCGGAGTACCGGCGAGCGCGGAGCGGTAGCCGTCGAGGCCGGCCGGGTCGAGCTTGGCCCCGCCGGTCGAGGTCAGGTAGACGTGGCTCGGGTCGGCGGCGCCGGCCGAGAAGGCCTTCATCATCTTGTCCTGGACGACCATCGACTCCTTGGTCTTCGGCATCGAGCCGCTGGCCAGGTCGAAGGTGCCCTTGTAGCCGAGGGCGGCGACGGTGAGGGCGACCAGCACCAGGCCGGAGGCCAGTGCGGCGACCGCGGGACGGCGCTGCACGCCGCCGCCGAGGGCGGCGAAGCGGGTGCCCTTGGCCTGGCGCATCCAGTGCTCGGGGAAGCCGCCGGACGGGCGGGGGCGGCGGGCGCCGCGGGCCAGCCAGGCGAGCTGCCGCCAGTCCCAGCGGAACCACTCGACGACGCGGCGGAACAGGACGCGCTCGGGGAGCACGGACAGCACGGCCGGGACGAGGGTGATCGAGGCGAAGGCGGTGACCGCGACGGCGATGGCCAGGGCCGGGCCGAGCGCGGTGAACATGCCGAGGCTGGAGAGCACCAGGACGGCGAAGGCCGCGACGACGGCGCCGGCCGCGGAGGCGATCGCCTCGCCGACCCGGCCGACCGCGTTGACCACGGCCTCCTTGCGGTCGTCGCCGGCGCGCAGCCGCTCGCGGTAGCGGAACATCAGGAACAGGAAGTAGTCGGTGCCGACACCGAAGAGCACCACGATGAGGATGGCGGACATCGAGTTGTCCGCCTTCAGGCCGAAGATCTTGCTCGCGTCGGCGATCAGGCCGTTGGCGACCATCGAGTAGACGAAGATCGACACGATCGGCAGCAGGGCGACGATCGGGCTGCGGAAGATCAGCCAGAGCGTGAGCAGGATGATCACGACGGTGCCGACGCCGATCAGGGCCTCGGCCAGCTTGGAGGAGTCCTGCTGGTCGAGGATGCTGGCGGCCGGTCCGCCGAGCAGCATCTTGACCGGGGTGCCGGCGGTGAGCTCGGCGCCCGCCTCGCGCAGCGCCTTGGCGGCGTCGGCGGCCTCGGGCTTCTGCATGACCTTCTTGTCGACGGCGATCATCGACATGCCGAAGGTGCCGTCCGGGGAGTAGGACTTGCCGACCGGCAGGACGGTCTCGACGTACTCGATGTGCTTGTCGGTGAGGCCCTTGACGACCTTCTCGGCGGTGGCCTTGTCGGCCTCATCCAGCTTGCCGCCGTCCTTCCGCTCGAACACGGCGTAGGCGCCGGGCGAGAAGTTCGCCGGGAACGCCTTGGCCTGGAGCTCGGCGGCCTGGATCGACTCGTAGTGCTTCGGGAGGAAGGCGCTCTCGTCGGTCTGGGCGGTCATCGTCGGTGCGGAGCCGATGATCGCGACGGCCGCGATCAGCCAGGCTCCGATCACCCACCAGGCCCGCCTGACGACGAAGTGTCCGATTCGGTGGAACATGCTCGTGATGCCTCCTGGGCATGGTTCACCGCAGCCCTCGGGGGACGGAAACCGGGCAACGGCAGGACCGGCCCGGGAAAATCCCTAGCCGGTCGGCAGGCAAGTACGTGTGTCGGCATCCTATGCGATGCCACTAGCCGGTCGGCAGGTAACCCTGCCCCCAGGGGCACCCCTAGGGGGTACCGGCCGGCTCCCCCGACCATCCTGACCTGCGGCACACCCTGCGCACCTCCTGCTTCGGGCGGATTCGCCTCCCCCTCAGGGTGGAGCCGGACCTGCCCGCCAGGAGGAGCGCGGGGTGGGGAAAACCCCACCCCGGACCTCGGGGCAGGCCCAGGGACGACTCACCCGCCAGCCGGATACTCCGTCAACTCCCCGCTCCCTAGGGTCGTTCCAGCAGCCGGGAGACCCCGGCACCACGCTCCGGCGGACCGCACCCGCCGCTCTCCCTGGGGGACCCGTGACACCCAAGCTCGGACTCGCCGCCGCCATGGGCGCATGGAGCGCCAGACACCGCAAGACCGCAGTGTTCGGCTGGCTGCTCTTCGTCGTCCTCGCCGCCTTCCTCGGCGGCCTCCACGGCAGCACCAAGGTCACCGACTCCGAGATGATGCCCGGCGAGGTGGCCCGCGCCGCGAAGATCCTCGACGACGCCGGGATCAAGTCCCCCGCCGGCGAGACCGTGCTCGTGCAGAGCGCCGCACTGACCGCCGACGACCCGGCCTTCCGCGCCGTGGTCGAGGAGGCCGCCGCCGCCGTCGGGGCCACCGGCAAGGCGGCGGACGTGCGCAGCCCGTACGACACCGGGGCGGTCTCCGCCGACCGGCACTCGGCGCTGCTGCAGTTCACCGTGGTCGGGGAGGACCGCGAGAAGGCCGTCGAGAACGTGCCCGCGCTGCTGGACGCCGTCGCCGGGGTGCAGGCGAAGCACAAGGACCTCACCGTCGAGGAGTTCGGCGAGGCCAGCGCCGGCAAGTGGTTCCAGGAGCAGTTCCAGAACGACTTCCAGCGCGCCGAGTGGACGGCCGTCCCGCTGGCACTGGGCATCCTGCTGATCGCCTTCGGCGCCATGGTCGCCGCCGTGCTGCCGGTCGTCCTCGCGATCACCGCCTTCATCGCCGCCGGCGGCCTGGTCGCCCTCTCCAGCGGCATCCTGCACACCAGCGACGACGCCAGCTCCGTGATGCTGCTGGTCGGCCTCGCCGTCGGCGTCGACTACTGCCTGTTCTACCTGCGCCGCGAGCGCGAGGAGCGGGCCGCCGGACGCGACGCCGCCACCGCCCTCCAGGTCGCCGCCGCCACCTCCGGCCGGGCCGTGCTGGTCTCCGGCGTCACCGTGGTCGTCGCCATGGCCGGCCTCTTCCTCACCGGCATCGCCGACTTCCAGGCGATGTCCTTCGCCACCATCCTCGTGGTGATCACCGCCGTGCTCGGCTCGCTCACCGTGCTGCCCGCCCTGCTGTCCATGCTCGGCGACCGCGTCGAGAAGGGCCGCCTCCCGCTGCTGCACAAGCTGCGCCGCAACGAGGCCGCGGCCGGCGGCCAGCTCTGGAACGCCCTGCTCACCCCGGTGCTGAACCGCCCGCTCGCCGCCACCGTCCTGGCCGGCGGCCTGCTGCTCGGCCTCGCCGCCCCGCTGCTCACCATGCACACCGCCAACCTGACCTTCCAGCAGCAGCTGCCCAAGGGCAACGCCCTGGTCGCCACCTCGCAGCGGATCGAGACGGCCTTCCCCGGCAGCCCGGCGCCCGCCACGGTCGTCGTCAAGGCCCGCGCCGTCGACTCCCCCGAGATGCAGCAGGCGCTCGCCGACCTCAAGTCCCGGGCGCTGGCCTCCGGGAAGATGCACGAGCCGATCCAGGTCACCGTGCACAAGGAGCAGAACATCGCCCTGGTCGACATCCCGCTCGCAGGCACCGGCAACGACACCGCCAGCACCGAGGCGCTGGAGGCGCTGCGCAGCGACGTGGTCGCGAACACCGTGCTCAAGGTGCCCGGCACCGAGGCCCCGGTCACCGGCAGCACGGCGGGCTCGCACGACTTCAACGAGCAGATGTCCGACTCCATGCTCCCGGTGTTCGGCTTCGTCGTCGCCTTCGCCTTCCTGCTGATGCTCTGCTCGTTCCGCTCGCTGGGCATCGCCCTCACCGCCGTGGTGCTCAACCTGCTGTCGGTCGGCGCCGCGTACGGCGTGCTCGCGCTGGTCTTCCAGCACGGTGTCGGCGCCTCGCTGTTCGGCACGGCCGGGGTCGGCGCGGTGGAGTCCTGGGTGCCGCTGTTCCTGTTCGTGATCCTCTTCGGCCTGAGCATGGACTACCACGTCTTCGTGGTCTCCCGGATCAAGGAGGCGCACGACCGGGGCCTGGCGACCGCGGCCGCCGTCTCGTACGGCATCCGCTCCACGGCCGGCGTGGTGACCAGCGCCGCGGTGATCATGGTCGGTGTGTTCGCGGTCTTCGGCACCCTGTCGATGCAGTCCATGAAGCAGATGGGCGTCGGCCTGGCCGTCGCCGTCCTGATCGACGCCACGGTGATCCGCGCCGTGCTGCTGCCCGCGGTGATGAGCCTGCTCGGCGAGCGCAACTGGTACCTGCCGCGCTGGCTGAACTGGCTGCCGAACCTCTCGCACGGCGAGTCCTTCCCGCCGGTCACCCCGGCCGCCCCCGCCCCGGCCGGCCTGAGCCTGCCGGACGGGCAGCCCGCCGGCGGCGCCCGGGTCTGACCCCGCCCCGAGCGCACTCCCCCACGGCCGGGCCCCGCACTGCGCGGGGCCCGGCCGCCGTGCGCCAGGATGGACCGGAACGCACCCGAGGAGAGCGCCGTGACC
Source organism: Kitasatospora dryopteridis (assembly GCF_050749075.1). Taxonomy (NCBI): domain Bacteria; kingdom Bacillati; phylum Actinomycetota; class Actinomycetes; order Kitasatosporales; family Streptomycetaceae; genus Kitasatospora; species Kitasatospora dryopteridis. The sequence goes on from NZ_CP192749.1 coordinate 2,068,898, forward strand.
GCCTTCGACGAAGCCCGCGCCCGCGAGCTGCTGGCCGGGGCCTGCCGGACGGCCGGCCTGCCCGCCCCGGACGGCGCCCGGCTGCTGGCACTCGGCGAGAACGCCGTCCTGGACCTGGGCTCCCCCGCCGTCGTCGCCAAGATCGGCCGCAGCCCCGGGCTCCTCGCCCGCGCCGAGCGCGAACTGGCCGTCGCAGGCTGGCTCGGTACCCGCAGCGTCCCGGTCGTCCGCCCCTGGCACACCGCTCCGGTGACCGCGGACGGGCACCCCGTCACCTTCTGGCACCGACTGCCGGAGGCCGTCCGCCCGGCGCGCCCGGCCGACCTCGCGCCCCTGCTGCGCACCCTGCACGCCCTGCCCTCCCCCGGCCTGCCGCTCGGCCGCCGCGACCTGCTCGCCCCGGTCGACCGCTGGCTCGCCGCAGCCGCCGGACACGTCGACCCGAAGGACGCGGCGTTCCTGCGCGACCGGAAGGAGAGCTTCGTCACGGCGGTCGCCGCCCTCACCCCCCACCTCGCCCCCGGCGTGGTGCACGGCGACGCCCTCCCGAGGAACGTCCGTGTCGGTCCGGACGGGCCGGTCCTGCTCGACCTGGAGAACGCCTGCGTCGACCTGCGCGAGCACGACCTGGTCGTCCTGGCACTCGGTCACGACCGTTACGGCGTACCGGAGGAGGACTACCGGGCCTTCACCGACGCCTACGGCTGGGACGTGCGCGAGTGGGACGGCTTCGCCGTGCTGCGCGGCGCCCGGGAGACCGCGAGCGCCGCCTGGGTCGCCCAGCAGGTGCCCGGCAACCCGGCCGCCGCGGCCGAGTTCCGCCGCCGGGTGGACTCCTTGCGCGACGGCCTCACCTCCGTACGCTGGTATCCGTTCTGAGACCCGACAACCGGGTCCGTTCGTACACGACGACGGAACCGGCGGTCTCCGCGCGGCGTCGTCCCCGGCACATGCCCCCAGCAGGGGTGGCCGGTACGACGTCAGGAGTCGTCACCATGCGGATGCCCAGCCCCCGATCCCGTCGCACCCTCGGCCTCGGCCTCGCCGCGCTGCTCGCCCCGTCCATGATCGCCGCCTGCGGTTCGGCCACCGCCGCACGCACCACCAGCGCCGAGGGCGCCCGGACCACCGCCGCCGCCGTCACCCCGCGCGACAGCGCCGGCACCACCGGCTCGCCCTCACCCGCGAGCCCCTCCGCGAGCATCCCCGGGCAGCGCACCGCGCCGCCCTCCACCGCCGCCAAGAGCCCCTCGTCCGCACCGGCCACGGGCTCGCCGACCGCGGCACCGAGCAGCGCCCCCGCGAGCCCCTCGGCCACGCCGTCCCCGACCGGCGACGGCCGGTCCCACCAGATCGTCCGCTGGACCGCGCACGGCGGCCGCAGCGTCGCGCTGACCTTCGACGACGGCCCGGGCCCGGCCACCCGCCCGATCCTCGACCTGCTGCGCGAGTACCACGCCCACGCCACCTTCTGCCTGGTCGGCAACGAGGTCGAGCGCGACCCGGCGGCCGTCCGCCGGATCGTCGCCGAGGGCCACCGGCTGTGCGACCACACCGTCGACCACCCCCAGCCGCTGCACAGCCGCCCGCACGACCGGCAGGTGCACGAGATCGCCGATGCGAAGCAGAGCATCCTGCGGGCCGCCGGGCCCGGCGCCGAGGTGCCCTGGTTCCGGGCGCCGGGCGGCGACTTCACCGCCGAGAACGAGCAGATAGCGGCCGACCACGGCATGACGTCGCTCGGCTGGTCGGTCGACCCCCGCGACTGGGCGAAGCCCGGCGCGCCCGCCATCGTCGCCAATGTCCAGCAGCACCTGCGCCCCGGCGGGGTGGTGCTGATGCACGACGGCGGCGGCGACCGCAGCCAGACCATCGAGGCGCTCAAGCAGCTGCTGCCCTGGCTGCAGGCCCAGGGCTACACCTTCGACTTCCCCGCCGGCGGCTGACGCCCCGCCCCGACACCGCCTCCGGTGAGCCCGCCTCAGCCGGCCGCCGCGACCGCGCCGTACGGGACGACCGGCCAGGCCGGCTCGACCCGCGCCTCCGGGTCGGAGGTGCGGCGCAGGTACTGCTCGAAGGAGGCTGCCTGCTCGGCGGCGGCGCGCACCTGGAGCGCGTGCAGGTCCGCGAGCGGCACACCGCCGACCGCGGGGAAGACCTCGCCGAGGCGGCGGGCCACGCCGGCGGCGGCCACCGCGTCGGCGCCGGCCTGGTGCGCCCCGTCGAGGGCCACCCCGTAGTGCGTGCAGAGCGCCTGCAGATTGCGCTTGCCCCGGCGGTAGCGGTCGGCGTGCTTGTCGAGCACCAGCGGGTCGATGACCGGGGCGGGCGTGCCGCCGAGCCGGGCGGACAGCGGGGTGACGCCGTGCCGGCGGCACTCGCGGTCGAGCAGCGACAGGTCGTAGCGCGCATTCATGATCACCAGCGGGATGCCCGAGCCCAGCGCCTCGGCGATCGCCCGGGTGATCTCCTCGACCGCACCGGCCGCCGGGACGCCGCGCCCGCGGGCCCGCTCGGTGTCGATCCCGTGGATCGCGGTGGCCTGCGCGGGGATGGGTATGCCCGGGTCGACCAGCCAGTGGCGCTCGGCCGAGGCGCTGCCGTCCGGTTCGAGCCGGACGAGGGCCGCGGTGACGATGCGGTCGTTCTCGATGTCGGTGCCGGTGGTCTCCAGGTCGAAGGCCAGCAGGCTGGCGCCCAGCCAGCTCATCGCAGGCCCCTCGCCGCGCCCCGGCCGGCCGGGGCGGATGCGGCCGGTGTCCCCCTCCATCTGGTCATCTGGCGTTCCTTCCGTCGCTCCTGCCGTGACGGGGACCATCATCGCCCGCACCAGTGACAGCCCCGCCGGGCGGGTCGCCGGGCGGGGCCGTCACCGGTGCTCTCCGGTGCCGTCGGGGGCGGGCGCGGGCGCCGCGGGCCGGCCGGTCAGCCGGCGGCGAGCAGGCCGCTGCCGAGCCAGCCGTCCTCGTCCGGCACGCCGGGGAGGACGAAGAAGTAGCCGCCGCCGGTGGGGGCGAGGAAGGCGGCCATCGGCTCGCCGTTCAGCCGGGCCTGGACGGCCTCGAACTGCCGGGCCACGTCCTGCTGGTAGCAGCAGAAGAGCAGGCCCATGTCGAGGTCGCCCGCGGCGTCGGTGCCGCGGTCGTAGTTGTAGCCGCGGCGCAGGATGCGGGAGTCGGCGGCGGCGGCGGTGCGCGGGTTGGCGAGGCGGATGTGCGCGTCCAGGGCGATGACGGCGCCGTCCGGGTCCTGGCCGTAGGAGGGCGCGTCCTGTTCGGCGGTGCCGCCGAGGGGTGCGCCGGTGTCGCGGCGCCGCCCGACGATCCGCTCCTGCGTGGCGACCGGGACGGCGTCCCAGGGCTCCACCAGCATCCGGATGATGCGCAGCACCTGGTAGCTGCCGCCGACGGCCCAGGCGGGCTCGTCGCCGTCGGCCTGCACCCACACCAGACGGTCCATCAGCCGGTCCGAGCCGGCGTCGGGGTTGGAGATGCCGTCCTTGAAGCCCTGCAGGTTGCGCTGGGCGCCGTCGGGCCGGGCCGGGTTCTGGAAGCCGTCGACCCGCCACACCGTCCGCAGCGCGCCGCGGGTGTGCCGGGCGAGGTCGCGCAGGGCGTGCAGCACGGTGTCCCGGTTGTCGGCGCAGACCTGCAGGGAGAGGTCCCCGTGGAGTTCGGTGCCGAGGTCGTCGCCGGGGAAGGCGGGCATCGGGGTGAGCCGCCGGGGCCTGGCGGCGGCCAGCCCGAAGCGCCCGTCGAAGAGGGAGGCGCCGACGCCCACGGTGACGGTGAGTCCGTCCGCGGGCACCTCGGCGCCCAGCAGGCAGGTGTCCGAGGGCGGGTCGCCGGCGCCTGCGGGCGGCGGCGTGCCGCCGGCGGTGAGGAAGCGGATGCGGGCGGTCAGGGTGCGCAGCAGTTCCTCGAGGCCCTGCCGGTCGGTGACGGTCACCCGGGCGGCGGCGAAGGCGGCGAACCGCTGCGGCGGGGTGGTGACCCCGGCCTGGTGGGCGCCGTGGAAGGGGACGGCCTCCCGGCGGGCGGCCGCCTCGGTGGCTGCGGCTGCCTCGGCGGCTGCGGGCTCGGCGGCGAGGACCGGTCCGGCGGCGACGGCTGCGCCGGCGGCGAGGGTGGCCTTGACGAAGCTGCGGCGGGCGGGCGCGGCAGCGGCGGGCTCGGTCATCGGGGGCTCCCGGTGTCGGGCGAAGTGGGGGCTGGCGGCGGTCGGCCGTCGCGGCCGCTTCGCACACGGATCAACGGTGCTGCGCAGAGCCCGCCACCGCACCCCGGAGGAACCCCCGATCCGCCGACCGGCCGCACCGGGACAGCCGTCGCCCTGTCAGGCACGGCCAACCACAAGGGGCGCGGGGAACTGCGCCAGGCGGAAGACTGCGGGCCGGCGCCCTTTCCGCTGCGCGCAGTTCCCCGCGCCCCAAGGGATGCCCTGTGCGGTCGGCTCGCCCCGCACGGCCCGCACGGTCCGTCAGGACACCGCGCGGGAGTCCGCCCAGCTGCCCTCGAACTCCTCGCGGTAGACCTCGAGCAGCCCCGGTTCGGTGCCGCCGGGCTCCTGGCCGGCGCCGCCGCGGAGCACCAGGGCGGGCGACTCGATGCCGCGGGCGCGCCGCAGATAGGGCTGGACGACGCCGATGTCCCCGGAGCGGCGGCGGCTGCCGGGCTGGCCCGGCAGCCGGGGGCCCTCGACCAGGTAGGCGGTGAAGCGGGGCATCTCGTCGAAGACCCGGATCTCGAAGCCGCCGGGGTCGCGCAGCCGGGCCCGGACCCGCCGCACGTGCATGATGTTCATCTCGATGGAGCGGCCGAGTTCGCCGCGGCCGAGGCCGAGTTCGCGCTCGCGGCGGCGGACGGCGCTGCTGGCGGGATTGAGGAAGAGCAGGCGGACGCGGCAGCCGTCGGTGGCGAGCCGGACGAGGCGCTTGCCGGTGTAGTTCTGGCAGAGCATGCCGAGGCCTATGCCGAGGGCGTCGAGGCGGCGGGCGCCGTCGAGGAGGTCCTCGACGGGCAGCTCGCGCTGGAGGCGGACGCGGTCGGCGTGGACGGCGACGACGTCGGCGTAGCGGCCGGCGACGAGTTCCTCGACGACGTCGGCGGGTACGCCTCCGGTGCCGCCGTCGAGGAGGGCGAGCAGCCGGGCGGCGGCCCGCTCGGTCTGGTCGAGGACGGTCTGCGAGAGGCTGCGGTTGCGGGAGACGACGTGCCGGGCGACCTCGAGTTCGTCGAGGGCGAGTTCGACCTCGCGCCGGTCGACGACGTACGGCTCGAAGCAGGGCCAGTGCTGGACCATGAGTTCGCGCAGCTGGGGCAGGGTGAGGAAGACCAGCGGGTCGTCGTCGGCGGGGTCGAGGAGGTAGCCCTTGCGGCGGCTGACCTCGCGGACGGCGCCTGACCGCAGCACCCATTCCTCGCCGGCCGGGCCGGCGGCGGCGGTGACCCAGTCCTCGCCGTGGGCGGGGGCGTAGACGGGGCGCAGCGCCTCGTCGACGAGGGCGCGCAGGCGCTGTTCGACGAGGTTGAGCCAGACGTAGGCGCGGCCGGTGAGGCGGACGCGGCGGTAGGCGCCCTCCCATTCGAGGGCGGTCCAGCCGAGCGGGGGGCCGTCGCCGGGGGCCGGGCCGGCCTGGCGGCCGGGGAGGCCGGAGCGCATGACGACGGTCGGCGCCTCGCTGCGGCCGGGCTCCGGCCCGTCGAGGCCGTCGCCCCGGCCGTCGACGGGGAACCCCATGCACTACCTCACCTCTCGACCCTGCCACTCACCGTGAGTGGCGGGCCGTCACTGACAGCGTCTCAACCATGGCGGCCTTGGCAGAGCCTGTCTCCGCATGGGCCGACGGGTGTGCGCCGCCGGACGATCAAGGGTACTGCCCGCTCCGGGCGGGACGCAGCCTGTTGACGGCACAACAATTCGAAGGGAGGGCGGGCGGTGGGCCCGAGCGCCGGGTTTTCGCGCCACGGACACCCGTTCGGGCGAACAACAGGTGAATGGGTTCGGTCGGCGGGCGGGGGTTGGGGAGTATGCGACATGTGCCGTACGTGTGCCGTGCGTCACGCCGAGGGCGGTCCGCACATGCCGGGGCCCGCCCCCGGGCAGATCCGAGGGAGCGCCAGTTCCCCCACGGAGCAAGGAAGTTGAGGTCCCCCATGCAGGTCTGGCCAGGGCAGCCCTACCCGCTCGGCGCCACGTACGACGGGGCCGGGACCAACTTCGCGGTGTTCTCCGAGAGCGCGGACCGGATCGAGCTGTGCCTGCTGGACGAGGACGGCTCGGAGACGGCGATCGAGCTGCGGGAGACGGACGCCTTCGTGCGGCACGCCTACCTGCCGGGCGTCCAGCCCGGCCGGCGGTACGGCTTCCGGGTGCACGGCCCGTACAACCCGGGGCTCGGCCAGCGGCACAACAGCGCCAAGCTGCTGCTGGACCCGTACGCCAAGGCGATGAGCGGGGACATCGACTGGGACGAGTCGGTGTACGGGTACCACTTCGGCGCGCCGGAGCGCCGCAACGACCTGGACTCGGCGCCGCACACCATGCACTCGGTGGTGATCAACCCGTACTTCGACTGGGGCACCGACCGGCCGCCGCGCACCGACTACCACCGCACGGTGCTGTACGAGGCCCACGTGAAGGGCCTGACCCGGCTGCACCCGGACATCCCGGAGGAGATCCGCGGCACGTACGCGGCGCTGGCCCACCCGGCGCTGATCGAGCACCTGGCGAAGCTCGGCGTGACGGCGATCGAGCTGATGCCGGTGCACCAGTTCGTCCGGGACCACCGGCTGCGCGACCTGGGCCTGTCGAACTACTGGGGCTACAACACCATCGGGTACTTCGCGCCGCACTCCTCGTACTCGTCGACGGGCGACCGCGGGCAGCAGGTGCAGGAGTTCAAGTCGATGGTGAAGGCGCTGCACGCGGCGGGCATCGAGGTGATCCTCGACGTGGTCTACAACCACACCGCGGAGGGCAACCACCTGGGCCCGACGCTGTCCTTCCGCGGGCTGGACAACGCCTCGTACTACCGGCTGGCGGCCAAGGACCGCCGCTTCTACGAGGACACCACCGGCACCGGCAACAGCCTGCTGATGCGCAGCCCGCACGTACTCCAGATGATCATGGATTCGCTGCGCTACTGGGTCACCGAGATGCACGTCGACGGCTTCCGCTTCGACCTCGCGGCGACCCTGGCCCGGCAGTTCCACGAGGTCGACCGGCTGTCCTCGTTCTTCGACCTCGTCCAGCAGGACCCGGTCGTCTCCCAGGCCAAGCTGATCGCCGAGCCGTGGGACCTGGGCGAGGGCGGCTACCAGGTCGGCAACTTCCCGCCGCTGTGGACGGAGTGGAACGGCATGTACCGCGACACCGTCCGCGACCTGTGGCGCGGCGAGAACGCGACGCTCGCCGAGTTCGGCTCCCGGCTGACCGGCTCCTCCGACCTCTACCAGGACGACGGCCGCCGCCCGATCGCCTCCATCAACTTCGTCACCTGCCACGACGGCTTCACCCTGCGTGACCTGGTCTCCTACAACGAGAAGCACAACGAGGCCAACCACGAGTCCAACCGGGACGGCGAGTCGCACAACCGCTCCTGGAACTGCGGCGCCGAGGGCGGGACGGAGGACGAGGCGGTGCTGGAGCTCAGAGCCCGCCAGCAGCGCAACTTCATCGCCACCCTGATGCTGTCGCAGGGCGTGCCGATGCTGGCGCACGGCGACGAGTTCGGCCGCACCCAGCAGGGCAACAACAACGCCTACTGCCAGGACAACGAGATCACCTGGGTCGCCTGGCCCGAGCGCGGCGGCGCCGCCGCGCAGCTGCTGGAGTTCACCCAGGGCATGATCTGGCTGCGCCGCGACCACCCGGTCTTCCGCCGCCGCCGCTTCTTCCACGGCCGCCCGGTCTCCGGCACCCACGACGACCTGACCGACATCGCCTGGTTCACCCCCGGCGGCGAGGAGATGACCGAACAGGACTGGTCGACCAGCTACGCCAAGTCGCTCTCCGTCTTCCTCAACGGCAACGCCATCTCCGAGCCGGACCGCCGCGGCGGGAAGATCGTCGACGACTCCTTCCTGCTGATGTTCAACGCCCACTCCGAGCCCCTGGAGTTCAGCGTCCCCGCCGGGCACGGCGAGGCCTGGCAGATCGCCGTCGACACCGCGCTGCCCGTGCTGCCCGCCCGCGGCACCGGCACCCGGGTGAAGGCCGGCGACTCGCTGTGGCTCACCGACCGCTCGCTCATGGTGCTGCAGCGACCCGCGTGACGGGCGGGGCGTCCCCGGCGGCCGGGGTGGGCCATTCGTGCCACCCGGGCCATAGCCTTGCCCGGGCCCGGGTAGGGATCAGCCCATGACGTCCGCCGCCGCACATCCTCCGACGGCCAGTTACCGGCTCCAGCTCCAGCCGGGCTTCACCCTGCACGACGCCGAGCGCGCGGTGCCGTACCTGGCCGCGCTCGGCGTCTCGCACCTGCACCTCTCCCCGCTGCTGGAGGCCGCGCCCGGCTCCACCCACGGCTACGACACCGTCGACCACAGCCGGATCAGCGAGCAGCTCGGCGGCGAGACGGCACTGCGCGCCCTGGCCGAGGAGGCGCACCGGCACGAGCTGGGGCTGATCGCCGACGTGGTGCCCAACCACATGGCGCTGCCCGTCCCCGAGCAGCTCAACCAGCCGCTCTGGCAGGTGCTGCGGGACGGCCCCGGTTCCCGGTACGCGACCTGGTTCGACATCGACTGGACGGCACAGCCCGGCCCGTCCGACGCGCCGGGCCGCGGCCGGCTGCTGCTGCCGCTGCTCGGCGACCGGCTCGGCGCCGTGCTCGGCCAACTGGTGGTCGACGGCGACGTGCTCCGCTACCACGACCACGCCTTCCCGCTGCGCCCCGGCACCGCGCACCTGCCGCTGCCGGACCTCCTCGACCGCCAGTGGTACCGGCTGGCCTGGTGGCGGCTGGCCAGCAGCGAGCTGAACTACCGGCGGTTCTTCGCGATCAACGACCTGATCGCGGTACGGGTGGAGGTGCCGGAGGTCTTCCAGGCCACCCACGGCGTGCTGCTGCGGCTGCACGGCGAGGGCGTGCTGGACGGCTTCCGGATCGACCACCCGGACGGCCTGGCGGACCCGCGCGGCTACCTGCAGCGGCTGGCCGAGGCCACCGGCGGGGCGTACACGGTGGTGGAGAAGATCCTCACCGGCGGCGAGCGGCTGCCGCAGGACTGGGCGTGCGCGGGCACCACCGGCTACGACGCGCTGCGCCGCATCGACGGCGTCCTCACCGACCACGCCGGCGCCGAGCGGCTGGTCGCCGCCTACCAGCGGGACGTCGCCGACCGGACGGGTGCGGCGGAGGCCGCGCTGCGCGGCCGCGCCGAGCTGACCGGCCCGCGCGGGGAGCTCGCCGCCGAGGTCGACCGGCTGCTGCGGCTGGTCCGCCGGATCTGCGCCGCCGATCCGGCCCTGGCCGACCACCCGCTGCCCGCCGTGCGGGACGCGCTGTGCGCGCTGCTCACCGACCACCCCGTGTACCGGCCGTACGTGGTGCCGGGCGAGACGGCGCCGGAGGAGGCCGTCGCCCACCTGGCCGGCGGCGCGGAGGGCAGCAGCGACCGGCTGCTGCGCGACCTCGCCCTCGGGCGGCTCGGGCGCAGCCCGGAGAAGGACGAGTTCTGCCGCCGGTTCGCGCAGACGACGTCCGCGGTCGCCGCCAAGGGCGTGGAGGACACCGCCTTCTACCGCTGGAACGCGCTGGTCTCGCTGAACGAGGTCGGCGGCGAGCCCGGCCGGCCCGGCCTGAGCCCGGCGGCCTTCCACCGCTGGTGCGCCGACCAGGAGCGGGACTGGCCGGACGGGATGACCGCGCTGTCGACGCACGACACCAAGCGCAGCGCGGACGCCCGGGCCCGGCTGGCGGTGCTCGCCGAGCTGCCGGAGGCCTGGGCGGCGGAGTGCGCGGCCTGGACGGCCGCGGCCGGGCCCTGCCCGGACCGCTCCACCGCGTGGCTGTTGTGGCAGACGATGGTCGCGGCCTGGCCGATCGGCGAGGAACGGCTCGTGCAGGTGGTGCTGAAGTCCGCCCGGGAGGCGAAGCTGCGCACCTCCTGGACGGCGCCGGACGAGGCCTTCGAACGGGCGCTGACCGGCTACGCCCGCGGCGCGCTCGCCAACGCCGGGCTGTGCCCGCGGATCGCCGGGTTCGTCCAGCTGCTCGCCCCGTACGCCCGGGTCAACACGCTGGCGGCGGCCCTGCTTCACCTGACCGTGCCCGGCGTGCCGGACGTGTACCAGGGCAGCGAGGAGCCGCTGTACACGCTCGTCGACCCGGACAACCGGGCGCCGGTCGACCTCGGGGCGCTGGCCGTGCGGCTGACCGACTCGGCGGTCGACCGCGGCGGCGACCTCGCCCGGGAGAAGCTCCACCTGACCACCACCGCGCTGCACCTGCGCCGCAGCCGCCCGCTCGGCGCGTACCGCCCGCTGCCCGCGGCGGGGGCGCAGGCGGCGCACCTGCTGGCGTTCTTCCGCGGCCCGGGCGTGATCGCCGCGGTGACGCGGCTGCCGTACGGGCTGCAGCGGGCCGGCGGCTGGGGCGACACGGTGCTGGAGCTGCCCGAGGGCCACTGGACGGACGAGCTGACCCAGCGCCGCTACGAGGGCGGGCCGCTGCCGGTCTCCTGGCTGCTGGAACGCCACCCGGTCGCACTGCTCACGGAGGGCCGTTGACCACGTACCGAGTCTGGGCGCCCGAGGCGGACATGGTGGAGGTGGAGGTCGACGGCAGGCCGCACCCGATGGCCCGGGAGGGCGACGGGAGCAGCGGCTGGTGGCGGGGCGAGGCGCCGGCCGGCGACTACGGCTTCCGGCTGGACGGCGGCCGGGCGCTGCCCGACCCGCGCTCCCCGCGCCAGCCGGACGGCCCGGACGGGCTGAGCCGGGCCGTCGACCACGCGGCGTTCCGCTGGTCGGACACGCCGTGGCGCGGGCGGCCGCTGCCCGGCGGGGTGGTGTACGAGCTGCACGTGGGCACCTTCACCCCGGCGGGGACGTTCGAGGCGGCGGCGCAGCGGCTGGACCACCTGGTGGCGCTGGGGGTGGACTTCGTCGAGCTGATGCCGGTCTGCCCGTTCCCGGGCCGGTACGGCTGGGGCTACGACGGGGTGTCGCTGTGGGCGGTGCACGAGCCGTACGGCGGGCCGGACGGCCTGAAGCGGTTCGTCGACGCGGCGCACCGCAAGGGGCTGGGCGTGGTGCTGGACGTGGTGCACAACCACCTCGGCCCGTCCGGCAACTACCTTCCGGTGTACGGGCCGTACTTCACCGACCGGCACCACACGCCGTGGGGTTCGGCGGTGAACCTGGACGCGCCGGGCTCGGACGAGGTGCGGCGCTACCTGATCGGCAGTGCGCTCGGCTGGCTGCGGGACTACCGGATCGACGGGCTGCGGCTGGACGCGGTGCACGCCCTCGCCGACGACCGGGCCCTGCACTTCCTGGAGGAACTCGCCACCGAGGTCGAGAAGCTGGCCGAGGCGACCGGGCGGCCGCTGTTCCTGGTCGCCGAGTCCGACCTCAACGACCCGCGCACCACCGCCCCCCGGGAGGCCGGCGGCCTGGGGCTGACCGCCCAGTGGAGCGACGACTTCCACCACGCCCTGCACGCCCTGCTCACCGGCGAGTCCGGCGGCTACTACGCGGACTTCGCCGCGGACCCGTACGCGGCCTGCGCCAAGGCGCTCACCCGGGGCTTCTTCCACGACGGCAGCTGGTCCTCCTTCCGCGGCCGCTCGCACGGCCGGCCGTTCCCGGCCGGGTACGGGCACCGGCTGCTCGGCTACGCCCAGACCCACGACCAGATCGGCAACCGGGCCGCCGGGGACCGGCTCTCCGCGACGCTCTCCCCCGGGCGGCTGGCGGCGGGCGCGGCCCTGGTGCTGACCTCGCCGTTCACGCCGATGCTGTTCATGGGCGAGGAGTGGGGGGCGAGCACCCCCTGGCAGTACTTCACCGACCACACCGACCCCGGCCTCGCCGAGGCCGTCCGGCAGGGCCGGCGGCGGGAGTTCGCCGCGCACGGCTGGCAGCCGGAGGACGTGCCCGACCCGCAGGCCCGCGCCACCGTGCTCGGATCCACGCTCGACTGGTCGGAACGCACCCGGGAGCCGCACGCCGGGCTGCTCGACTGGCACCGGCGGCTGATCCGGCTGCGGCGCACCCATCCGGAGCTGACCGACCCGGACCTCGGCGCCGTGCGGGTGGCGTACGACGCCGCGGAGCAGTGGCTGGTGGTGCACCGCGGGCCGTACCGGGTGGTGGTGCACCTGGGCACCGACGGCCCGCGGCGGATCACCCTGGACCGGCCCTACGCGCAGACCCTCGCCCTGTACGGCGACTGCTGGCCCGAGTCCGACGGCTCCCTGCACCTGGCGGCGGAGTCGACTGCCGTCCTGCAAGTCGCTTAGGGCGGCCACCGGGGGCCGCCCGCTGCTCGGTCGGTGCTCCTACTCCGGCTTGCAGACGACGAAGCGCTTGTACGGGTGGCGGCCGGGGCGGTCGCCGATCTCCCGGCAGGCGGCCTGCAGCTCGTGCAGGTCGGCGACGGAGAGCTCCAGCGGGGGCTCGTCAGGCTGGTGGGTGGTGCCGAGCGGGTAGTCGGTGCCCGGCTCGGTGGTCATCTCGATGTGGCAGCCGAGCACGTGGGTGACCTCGCGGGTGGCGGCGAACTCCACCAGGCGGTCGACGGTGCGGGTGAAGGCCGGCCAGTCGCCGACGTACAGGCGGCCCGGGTAGACGGTGTCGCCGGTGAGCAGGAAGCCTGTCCGCGGGTCGAAATAGGTGATGGCGGCCGCGTGGTGGCCGGGGGTGGCGAGGCACTCCAGCACCCGGCCGCCCAGGTCCAGTGCCCGGCTCTCCTCGCCGCGGAAGCCGAACCAGGCGAGCGCCTCGCCGGCGGGCACCAGCTCGGTGTCCGGCCGGCCGGCGAACTGGCCGTCGCCCGCGGTGTGGTCGCCGTGCCCGTGGCTGTGCAGCACCAGCAGCGGCAGGCCCGGGCTGCGGCGCTCGATCAGCTCGTCCACGGTGCGGCGCAGCGGCAGGTGCGCCGGGTCGGCGGTGGCGCCGGTGTCGATCAGCACGGCCCGCTCGGTGCCGAACAGCAGGTACAGGAAGGGCGCCTCGTAGTGGACGGCCTTGTTCTGCCGCAGGATGTACGTCGCCTCGTCGACCTGGTGGACCTGCAGGTCGGGGTCGGTGTTGTGCTTCGAGGACGTCGATCCGTGGATCCAGCGGACGTCCAGCGGTGTGCGGTACTGCGTGGTCATGGCATCCCCCTTCGTCCGCGAAGCTACCAGGGACCGGGCCCGCTCAGCGGAGGAAGGCGGCGATCCGGGCGCGCAGGCCGGCCGCGTCGAGGCCGTAGGCGGCGAGGTGCTCGGGGATCGACCCGTAGTGGCGGTGCTCCTCGCGCGGGACGCCGAGGGCGAGGACGCGGTGCGGCAGGTCGGCGAGTGCGTCGTGGGCGGCATTGGCGGAGGTGCCGGCCAGGTACGGCTCGACGAGGACGACGTCGGCCCGGTCGCCGAGGGCGGCGCGCAGCCCGGCGGCGTCGAACGGCCGGATGCTCGCGGCGTACAGCACGGTGGTGTCGAGGCCCTCGGTGGCCTCGAGGACGGCGTCGAGCATGGGGCCGACGGCGACGACCGTGCCGCGGCGGCCGGTGCGGACGGGCAGCAGGCGGCCGGGTTCGACCGGCCGGGCGGCGGCGTTCTGGTGGGCGGAGAGCCGCAGGTAGACCAGGCTGTCGCCGTCGGCGGCGGCGTGCCGCAGCAGGGTCTCGGCCTCGTCGGGGTGGCCGGGGACGTGGACCGTCCAGCCGGGCAGGGTGTCGAGCAGGGCGACGTCGCCGGGTGCCATGTGGGTGCGGCCGCCGGCCGGCCAGTCGTAGGAGCCGGCGGCGCTGACCAGGACGGCGCCGACGCCCTGGTGGACGAGGTCGAGCTTGACCTGCTCCCAGGGCCGTTCGATCAGGAAGCTGGCGAAGGTGTGGGCGATCGGGCGCAGCCCGGTGAGGGCGAGGCCCGCGGTGACGCCGATCTGCAGCTGTTCGCGGATGCCGACGTTGACCACGCGGTCGGGGTGGCGGTCGGCGGCCGGGCGGAAGGCGTCGACGCCGATGTCGGCGAGGACGAGGGCGAGCCGGGGGTCGTCGTCGAGGAGTTCGGTGGTGACGGCGGCGAAGCGTTCGCGCATGGTGTCCACGGGTGCGGGGCCTTTCTCGGGGCGGGGGTGTCCGGAGTTCGGGGTCAGTTCTTGGGTTCGACGCGGGCGACGACGGCGTGCGGGCGGCCGGGGTGCGGGGCGGTGAAGGCGGCGTGCAGGGCCCGGTGGTCGCGGCCGTCCACGGTGGCGGTGGACCAGCCCTCGGTGGCGAAGCGGGCCGCGATGCCGCCGTGCCAGCCGTGCGTGGCCGAGGAGTTGTCGATCACCACGGTGTGCAGCCGCTCCAGGCCGGCGGCGCCGGCGAAGGCGACGGCCTCGTGGTTGCTGCCCTCGTCGAACTCGGCGTCGCCGACGAGCACCCAGACGGCCGGGTCGGTGCGGCCCTGGGCGCGCAGGCCGAGGGCGGTGCCGACGGCGAGCGGCAGTCCGTGGCCGAGCGAGCCGGAGGCGATCTCGGCGCCGGGCACCAGCAGCCGGTCCGGGTGGTGGCCGAGCGGGGAGTCGTACGCGCCGAAGCTCGGCAGCACGGCCTCGTCCAGGAAGCCCTTGGCGGCGAGGACGGCGTAGTAGGCCATCGGGCCGTGGCCCTTGGAGAGCAGGAAGCGGTCCCGGTCGGGGTCGTCGGCGGTCTGCGGGGTGACGCGCAGGACGCGGTCGTAGAGCACCCAGAGGGCGTCCAGGGTGGAGGTGGCGGCGGGGCCGTGCTTCTCGTCGCCGGTCATCAGGCCCATCAGGGCGGGCAGGTCGGTGAACCCGTACGGCCGCGGCCGGGTGGTTGCGGTGGTCATGCCGACCAGCCTGCAAGTTGAAGTCGGCTTCAGGTCAAGCGGCTATCCTCGGCCGCATGGGACCCACCCGGCACGACCTGCTGACCATCGGGCAACTGGCCGCCCGCAGCGGCCTCGCCCCCTCGGCACTGCGCTACTACGAGCGGATGGGGCTGATCTCCGCCGAGCGCACCGCGGGCAACCAGCGCCGGTACGCCCGTGCGACGCTGCGGCGGATCGCCTTCGTCCGGGCGGCGCAGCGGGTCGGCCTGTCGCTGGAGGAGGCGCGCACCGCGTTGGACCGGCTGCCGGAGGACCGGGCGCCGAGCACCGCCGAGTGGAGTGCGGTGGCCGTCACCTGGCACGAGCGGATCGACCGGCAGATCGAGGAACTGGAGCTGCTGAAGCGGAAGTTGACCGGGTGCATCGGCTGCGGCTGCCTGTCCCTGTCACGCTGCGCGCTGTACAACGCGGGCGACCGGGCGGCGGCGACCGGTCCCGGCGCCCGGTACCTGCTGACCCAGGACCCGGCGGGCGGCCCCGAGCCGGGCCCGGCGGAGGGGACGGGCTGACGGACCGACGGGGCCTTCGTGCCGGGGCTCCTGACCGGTATGCGGGACGGCGGGCCTGATCGGGCGTTCGGCCGCTGGGGGCGCGTGCTGCCCGTCTATGCTGCCGGGGTGAGAGTCGAACGGCTTCGGGGAGAGCGGACATGACCGAGCATCAGGACATATCGCTGGACTGGATGTCCGGCGGCGGCGAGGCGCACGTGCCGGTCGACCTGCGCCCGGAGGTCCCGCACCCGGCCCGGATGTACGACTACTACCTGGGCGGCAAGGACAACTTCCCGGCGGACCGCGAGGCCGCGGAGAAGGTGCTGGCGCTGAGCCCGCTGGTGCGGATCAGTGCGTTGGCCAACCGGGCGTTCCTGCAGCGGGCGGTGCGCCACCTCGCCGAGGCCGGGGTGAAGCAGTTCCTGGACATCGGCACCGGCATCCCGACCGCGGGCAACACCCACGAGACGGCGCAGTTGCTGCACCCGGACGCCCGGGTGGCGTACGTGGACAACGACCCGATCGTGCTGGTGCACAGCCGGGCGCTGCTGGCCGGTTCCAGCCGCGGCACGGTCACGGTCACCCAGGCCGACCTGCGCGACCCGGCGAAGATCCTGGCCGACCCGCAGGTGCGCGAACTGCTGGACCTGGGGCGTCCGGTGGCGCTGCTGCTGTTCGCGGTGCTGCACTTCGTGGACGAGGCGGACGACCCGTACGGCATCGTGCGGACGCTGGTGGACGCGCTGCCGTCCGGCAGCCACCTGGCGATCTCGCACGCCACCGGCGACTTCGTGCCGGCCGAGGACGCGGCGAAGGGCCCGGCGATCTACCGCAGCGCCACGGCCCAGCTGAGCATGCGCAGCCGGGAGCAGGTGCTGAAGTTCTTCGACGGTCTGGAGCTGCTGGAGCCCGGCCTGGTGACGGCGCCGCTGTGGCGGCCGGACACGGCGCCCGCGCCGACCGACGCCGAGGTGGCGATCTGGGCGGGGGTCGGACGCAAGCCCTGAGCGCACGCGCGGCGGCGCCCGTACCGGGGTACGGGCGCCGCCGGCGGGCTACTTGACCGAGCCGGCCATGGCGCCCTGCACGAAGTAGCGCTGGAACGAGAAGAACACGATCACCGGCACGAGCAGCGACAGGAACGCGCCCGGAGCGAGCACGTCCAGGTTGCTGCCGAACTGCCGCATCTGGGACTGCAGCAGGACGGTGAGCGGCTGGGAGTCGCTGCCGGCGAAGACCAGCGCCACCAGCATGTCGTTCCACACCCACAGGAACTGGAAGATCGCCAGCGAGGCGAGGGCGGGCAGGGCGAGCGGCAGGGCCAGCTTGCGGAAGATCGTCCACTCGCCGCAGCCGTCCATCCGGGCGGCCTCCAGGAGTTCCTGCGGGATCTCCAGGAACTGGTTGCGCAGCAGGAAGACGGCGAACGGCAGCCCGTAGGCGACGTGGAAGAGCACCACGCCGGGGACCGTGCCGAACAGGCCGACGGCACCGAGCAGCCGGGCGACCGGGATGAGGCCGATCTGCACGGGTACGACCAGCAGGCAGACCACCACCAGGAAGAGCCAGTCCCGGCCGGGGAAGTCCAGCCAGGCGAAGGCGTATCCGGCGAGCGCGGCGAGGGCGACGGTGAGTGCGGTGGCGGGCACCGAGATGAGCACCGTGTTCCAGAACGCGCCGACCACCTGACCGCCGTCGAGCAGCGCGGTGTAGTTGTCGAGGGTGAGCCGGGCGGGTGCACCGAGTACCGTCCACCAGCCGGAGGCGGCGCTGTCCTCCTTGGGCCGCAGCGAGGTGACGAGCAGGCCGACGGTGGGCATCAGCCACAGCGCGGCGGCGACCAGCAGGACGGCCTGGACGATGCCGCTGCGGGTGCGGGCGCCGAGCCGGGCGGCGAGGGAACGCCGCGGCGGGCCGGTCCGGGCCGGCGCCGGGGCCGGGTCGGAGGCGGCGCGGGAGAGCAGCTCGGTCATCGTGTGCTCCTCCGGAAACGTCGGATGTTGAGGACCATGGCGGGTACCACGAGCAGCAGCAGGAGCACGCCGAGGGCGCTGCCGAGGCCCTGGTCGTTGCCGCCGCCGAAGGAGACCAGCCACAGGCGCAGGGCGAGGACGCCGGCATCCTGCTGGACGGGCCCGGGGGCGATGACGAAGACCAGGTCGAAGATCTTCATCACGTTGATCACCATGGTCACCAGGACCACGCCGAGGACGGGGGCGAGCTGCGGCACGGTGATCCGGCGGAAGATCTGCCATTCGCCTGCGCCGTCCATCCGGGCCGCCTCCAGGGTCTCCCGGGGGAGGTTGGCGAGGCCGCCGGCGATGATCACCATCGCGAAGCCGGCCCAGATCCAGATGTAGGCGCCGATGATCGCCGGGGTGACGAGCCCGGGGCCGAGCCAGGCGACGCCGCGGTAGGGGGCTGCGAAGTTCGCGGCGGGCAGCTCCACCGTGCCGCGCGGGTGCCCGGCGAACCGGAAGGAGCCGTCGGGCGCGGTGGTGGTGACCGCGACGACCTTCCCGCCGTCGAGGAGGTTCACGGTGAGACCGGGGAGCCCCCGCTCCCCCGGGTCGACCGTGCCGGGGGTGCCGCCGCCCGGGGTGACGTCGAGGTAGACGGTGCCGTGGACGCCGCCGCCGTCGGCGGGTGCGGCGGCGGGCCTGGCCGCGGCCGGCAGGGTGGCCGGTTTGATGCCGACGAGCGGCACGGTGACGGCGGCGCCCGGTCCGGCCGCGGCGGTGCGCACGGAGCCGTCGGGGGCGACTGCGGGCCCGCCGGGGCGGGGCCGGGCGCCGGGGTAGGACGGGTCCGGGTCGAAGGTGTCGTGGACGGCGACCGCGGCGGCGTTCAGCACGCCGCGCTGCGGGTCCTGCTCGTAGACGAGCCGGAAGGTGATGCCGGCGGCGAGGAAGGAGATCGCCATCGGCATGAAGACCAGCAGCTTGAACGCGGTGCCCCAGCGGACCTTCTCGGTGAGCACGGCGAAGACCAGGCCGAGGGCCGTGACCAGGGCGGGGGCGACGGCCACCCAGATCGCGCTGTTGCGCAGCGAGGTGAGCGTGGCGTCGTCGGCGAACGCGGCCCGGTAGTTGCCGAGTCCGACGAAGCCGGTGCCGGAGGCGTCGAAGAGGCTGCGGACCACGGACCAGCCGATGGGGTACAGCACCAACGCGCCGAGCAGGGCGAGGGCCGGCAGCAGGAAGACCAGGGCCAGGCCCCGGCGCCGCAGGGCGGCGCCGGAGCTCCGGGGACGGGTGGGTGTCCTCATGGTTCGGTCCGTCAGCCCTTGTACGCGGCGGCCGCGGCGGCTTCGAGGCGCTGGGCGGTGCCGTTGACGTCGGCGGGGTTGGCCAGGAAGTCCTGCAGGAGCTTCCACTCGCCGCTGCCCTGGGTGCCGCCGAAGGCGGCGGGCGCCTGGTCGGAGAGGTCGAAGCGGAAGCCGTCCGCGGCGGCGATCAGCGACTCGGCGGTCTGCCGGGTGGTGTCGTCCGGGTACGCGGCGGGCTTGACGGCCTTGTTGGGCGAGAGGAAGCCGCCGGCGCCGGCCCAGACCTCGCCGGCCTCGGGGCTCGCGAGGTAGGCCAGCAGCTGCTGGGCGGCGTCCCTGTGCTTGGCGTCCTTGAGGACGACGGCCGCGTCGCCGCCGCCGACCACCGGGGGCTTCCCGCCGCCGACGGCCGGGAACGGGAAGAACTTGGCGTCCTCGCCGACCTTCTTCTTCAGTTCGCCGGAGATGACACCGCCGACGAAGTCGCCCTCGTAGACCATGGCGGCGGCGGGCTTGTCGCCGAACACGGCCTGGACGGACTCGGGGAAGTCGGTCTGCAGGGCACCCTTGCCGCCGCCGGCGACGAGTTGCGGGTCGCCGAAGACCTTGCCGAGGGTGGTGAGGGCGGCGACCACGGTCGGGTCGGTCCACGGGATCCGGTGCTTGGCGAGCTTGTCGTAGTTGTCGGGGCCGGCCTGGGAGAGGTAGATGTTCTCGAACCAGTCGGTGAGCGGCCAGCCGGCCTCGCCGGCGACGGAGAAGGCGGGCAGACCGGAGTCGGAGACGGCGCGGCCGGCGGCGAGCAGTTCGTCGAAGGTGGCGGGCGGCTTGACGCCGGCCGTCTCCAGGGCCGAAGGGCTGTACCAGACGGTGGACTTGTGGGCGGCCTTGAAGTACAGGCCGTAGAGCTTGCCGTCGACGGTGCCGTAGTCGGCCCAGATCTTGGCGAAGTCGCGGTTCAGGCTGTCGGCAACGGCGGGGGCGAGCGGTTCCAGCCAGCCCTTGCGGGCGAACTGCTGGAGGACGCCGAGCTGCGGCATCATCACGACGTCCGGCGGGTCGCCGCCCTCGATCTTGCTGCCGACGAGGGTGGAGACGTTGTCACCGGTGGAGATGTAGACCGTCTTGGCGCCGGTCTTGGCGCTGAAGGCGTCCAGCACCTTCTGGAAGTTCTTCTGCTCGACGCCCGTCCAGGCGGCGGCGACGCTGACGGTCTGCCCGTCGAGCGGCTTGGCGGAGGTCTTGCCGGCGGCGTTGTCGCCGGCGGTGCCGGAGCTGCCGCAGGCGGTGGCCGTGACGGCCAGTCCGAGGGTGGCCGCCAGGGCGGTGGCCGTTCGCAGGAATCGCATGGTGGTGTCCTCTCGTCGGCTCCCGGCCGGGGCCGGGAGCCGTGCGGGGGTGGGGCCGGCCGTGGGCGGCCGGTCTGCCGGTGGAGGAGTGTCGTGGGTGCCCGCCCCGCCGCCGCGCAGGTGCGTGGCGCAGCGGGCGGCGGGGCGGGCTCGGCCGTGTGGGCGGCCGGCGCCGCGCGGGGAGGCAGGTCGCGCGGACGTTTCAGGGGGTGGCCCGTCCCGCGGGGGCGGGTGGGAGCCGCGGGGCGGGCCGGTGGCCGCCGCACCGGTGAGGTCCGGGGCGGCCGGGGCCGCGGGTGTGGGCGCGCGGCCCGTCCGGGGGTGTGCCGGAACGGTGGTGACGATGCGTCAGAGTTTGGCGTTGCCGGCGATCCACCAGGCGGCGGTGGCCGCGGGCAGGGTGCAGGGCGGGCAGGGGCCGCTGGCGAGCAGCGGTTCGCCGTCGACGGGGGCCAGGGCGGGTTCGTCGCCGAAGTTGACGGCGCAGATCAGGCCGTCGCCGCGGACGAAGGCGAGGACACCGGGCGGGGTGTCGATCCAGCGCAGGGTGCCTTCGCCGAGCTGGGGCAGGACGCGGCGCAGGTGGAGCGCCTCGCGGTAGAGGTGCCAGGCGGAGCCGGTGTCGGCGAGGGCGCGTTCGGCGGTGTGGGCGGCGAAGTGGACGGGCTGCGGCAGCCAAGGCTGCTTGGCGCCCTCGGGGGCGAAGCCGAACGGGGGCTCCTGCCCGGACCAGGGCATCGGGATGCGGCAGCCGTCCCGGATGCCGGTGCGGTTTCCGGTGCGGTGGTAGATGGGGTCGGTGAGGGCCTCGTCTGGCAGGTCCTCGACCTCGGGGAGGCCGAGTTCCTCGCCCTGGTAGAGGTAGGCGGCGCCGGGCAGTGCGAGCATGAGGAGGGCGGCGGCGCGGGCGCGGGCGGCGCCGGTGAGCGGGTCGTCGGCGCCGAAGCGGGTGGTGGTGCGGACCTGGTCGTGGTTGTTGAGCACCCAGGTGACGGTGGATCCGGTGGCGGCGATGTCGCGGACGGCGTCGTCGACGACCCGGTGCCAGTGGGCGGCGTCCCAGGGGGCGTGCAGCAGGTGGAAGAAGAAGGCCTGGTGGAGTTCGTCGGGGCGCAGGTAGGCGGCCTGTTCGGCGGCGGTGGGCACGGAGGCCTCGCCGACGAGGAGGCGCTGGCGGCCGTCGCGGGCGGTGTACTCCTCGCAGACGGCCCGCCACCGGCGCCAGATGCCGTGCACCTCGGGCTGGTTCCAGGCGAGCGGGTTGACCGAGTCGCGGGTGCGTTCGTCGGCCTCCGGGTCGGGTGAGTCGGGCAGTTCGGGGTGCTTGAACAGGCCTGCGGCGACGTCGATCCGGAAGCCGTCGGCGCCGCGGTCGAGCCAGAAGCGCAGGATGCGTTCGAACTCGGCGGCGACCTCGGGACGGCGCCAGTTGAGGTCGGGCTGCTCGGGGGTGAACAGGTGCAGGTACCACTGGCCCCAACTGCCGTCGGCCTCGCGGATGCGGGTCCAGGCGGGGCCGCCGAACATCGCGCGCCAGTTGTTGGGCGGCAGTTCGCCGCCCTCGCCGCGGCCGTCGGCGAAGTGGAAGAGCGCGCGCTCGGGGCTGCCGGGTGCGGCGCGCAGGGCGGCCCTGAACCACGGGTGCTCGCGGGAGCAGTGGTTGGGCACGACGTCGAGGATGAGCCTGAGGCCGAGCAGGCGGCAGTCCTCGGCGAGCAGGTCGAAGTCGTCGAGGCTGCCGAACAGCGGGTCGACGGCGCAGTGGTCGGCGACGTCGTAGCCGTGGTCGTGCTGCGGGGAGGCGTAGAACGGGTTGAGCCAGATGCCGTCCACGCCGAGGCGCTTGAGGTACGGGAGGCGGGTGCGGACGCCGGCGAGGTCGCCGACGCCGTCGCCGTCGGAGTCCTGGAAGCTGCGGAGGTAGACCTGGTAGACGACCGCGTCCCGCCACCAGCGGCGGTCGGGGCCGGCGGCCGGCGGGGCGGTGAGCAGGGCGCGGCCGGGGGTGGCCGGCGGGTCGCCCGGGGTGGGGGACGTGAGCATTCGTCACCTTCAGGGAGGACACGGCGGAGCGGCGCCGCGGAGGAGCACGGTCCCCGCTCGCGCCGTCCCGGGCGGCGGGGATACATGCATGTTAGGTAGGTAGACGGGATGAGTCCAGAGCCCCCGCATGCCGTAAACACAGACAAAACTTTATAGATGAGGGCAAAAGTCGAGGGCCCAGATACTTAACAAGTAAGTATCTGGGCCCTCGTCGGGTCGGGATCGGCCTCAGCCGGTGATCGCCTTGAGGTCTGCGGCCATCCGCGTGACCGCCTCGTCCGCACTACTGCGGCCCAGCAGCGCGTCGTACGCCGCCGCGCTCACCGCCAGGCTCAGCTGCTGGTACTCCGGCGACGCCGGCCGCTGCACCGCGCCGTCCAGCGCCTGCCGGACGGCCGGCAGGTACGGATAGCGTCGCACCAGCTCAGGGTCGGTGTACAGGTCCGCCCACACCGGCGGCAGACCGCCCTCGGTGAGCACCCGGCGCTGCACGTCCCGGCCGGTCAGGAAGCGGATCAGCTCACGCGCCGTCCGCTGGTGCCGGGAACCCGCGTTGACCGCCAGGTCCGAACCGCCGAGCACCGAGGTGCCCGGCCCGTCCGGCCCCGGCAGCGGCACCACCCCGAACTTCCCGGCCACCGCCGACCCCGGCCCCTCCGCCAGCGGGTACGCGTACGGCCAGCAGCGCAGGAACAGCAGCCGCCCGTCCTGGAACGCCTGCCGGGACTCCTCCTCGCGGTAACCGAGCGCCGCCCGCGGGATCCAGCCCTCCCGCACCCCGCGCGACAGGAACTCCAGCCCCGCCCGGGCCTGCGGGCCGTCCACCGCGACCGCACCCCGGTCGTCCAGCAGCCGCCCGCCCGCCGAACCGACCGCCTCCGCGACGTTCACCGTCAGGCCCTCGTACGGCAACAGCTGCCCCGCGTAGCCGTCCAGACCGTGCCGCGGCGCCGCCTCCCGCGCGAGCCGCTCCAACTCGGCCCAGGTGCGCGGCGGCTGCGCACCCTCCGCGGCCAGCACGTCACTGCGGTAGTACAGCAGGCCGACATTGGTCGTGAACGGCACCGCGTACAGCTTCCCGTGCCAGTGCCCGGTGCCCACCGCGGCGGGCAGCAGCGGACCGGTCGGCGCCTGCGCCGCGTCCAGCGGCGCGATCCAGCCCTTCTCCGCGAACTCCGCCGTCCACACCACGTCCAGGTTGACCACGTCGAAGCGGTCGCTGCCCCGGGCCAGCCCCTCGGCGAGCTGCGCACGCACCTCGTCCGCCGCGTCCGGCAGCTCCACCAGCGTCGCCCGCTCCCCGGGATGGCCGGTGTTCCAACTGTCCAACAGCCCCTGCAGATACCCGGCCCGGTCCCGGCCGGTCACCAGCGTGACCGGCCCGATCCCCGACTCGTCGCCGCGCTGCGCATCCCCGTCGGGCAGCGAACACCCGCCCGCCAGCAGCACACCGGCCAGCAGCCCCGCCAACTTCCCAAGACTCCGACGGCGCACCGCACCGACCTCCACTCCGCCCGCCGATGGGCCAGACGGTCTGCCTCGCGTACCGTGTGACCTTGCCGGACCCTCGGGACCGGCCGGACGACACGCCAATGACCACAGAGTATGCCGGGCGAAGAAGGGAGGGGAGGGTCCGAGTGCGGCTACCGCTGCTCGCGCTGCTCGCCAAGGAGCCCGCCCACGGATACGAGCTGAAGCAGGCCCTTGAGCAGACCTTCGGCGCGGCGTACCCTCGTGCGAACATCGGCCAGGTCTACGTCACCCTCGGACGCCTGGAGAAGGCCGGCCTCATCGAAGGCCGGGACGTCGCCCAGGACGGCAAGCCCGACAAGCGCGTCTACGCCATCACCGACACCGGCCGCCAGGAGGTGGCCAAGTGGCTCACCGAGCCCACCGAGGGGCCGAGGGTCCGCGACGAGTTCTTCCTCAAACTCATCCTGGCACCCGAGACGCAACTGGCCGACCGGCTGACGCTGATCAACAACCAGCGCCGGCACTATCTCAACGTCATGCGCGGCCTCAACCGGATGGCCGCCGAGGAACGCGGAAACCAGGTCTCCCAGCTCCTCATCGAGGGCGCCGTCCTGCACCTGCAGGCCGACCTCGACTGGCTGGAGCGCTGCCAGGAGGAACTCACGTGACAGGCCAGGACAACGCCGTCCCGGTGCTGCGCGCCACGGGGCTCGTCAAGACCCACCGGGCCGGGCGCGGCGGCGCCGAGGTGAAGGCCGTCCGCGGCGTCGACCTCACCGTCGAACGCGGCGACTTCGTGGCGATCACCGGCCCCTCCGGCGCCGGCAAGTCCACGCTGCTCCACCTCCTCGGCGGCCTGCGGCGCCCCGACGCCGGCGAGATCCACCTCGACGGCCGGCGCGTCGACACCCTCCGCGAGGCCGACTGGGCCGTCCTGCGCCGCCGCAGGATCGGCATCGTCTTCCAGACCGGCAACCTCGTCTCCGACCTCACCGTCGCCGACAACGTCGAACTGCCCGCCCTGCTCGCCGGCCAGAGCGCCCGCGCCGCCCGCGAACGCCGCGAGGAACTCCTCGCCGACCTCGGCCTCACCGACCGGGCCGCCGCCTCCCCCGCCGCCCTCTCCGGCGGCGAACGCCAGCGCGCCGCCCTCGCCCGCGCCCTCGTCAACGACCCCGACCTGCTGCTCGCCGACGAACCCACCGGCAGCCTCGACAGCCGCAGCGCCCGCGAGGTCCTCGCCCTGCTCACCCGCCACCACGCCCGCGGCCGCACCATCGTGCTCGTCACCCACGACGCCCGGGTCGCGAGCAGCGCCGACCGCGTGGTCAGCCTCTTCGACGGCCTGATCACCGACGACGCCCGCGTCACGGACACCCCGCCCGCCCGCGGCGTCGGCGACGTCCTCGACCTGGGCGGCTGATCCCGTGCGCGCCGCCCTCCGCTGGATACGCGCGGACCTCGCCGCCAACCGGCTGCCCGCCCTGCTCGTCGTGCTCGCCACCGCCGGCGTCTCCGCCGCGCTGCTGCTCGCCGGCGCCCTCCTCAACAACGTCACCGGGCCCTGGCAGCGCCAGTTCGCCCGCGCCGACGGCGCCCACGTGTGGATCGAGACCCGCACAGAACACGCCGACACCGCACTCGCCCTGCTGCCCGGCGTCACCGCGATCGCCGGCCCCTACCCCACCGCGACCGCCACCGTCACCGCCCGCAACGGGCGGCCCGTCACCGGCCCCGCCCTCCCCCTCGCCCTGCGCGCCGCCGACCCGCAGCCGCCCGCCGTCTCCACCCCGCTGCCCTCCTCCGGCAGCTGGCTGGACACCGCCCACCCCGACGGCATCGTCCTCGAACACTCCCTCGCCGCCGCCGCCTGGGCCCGCCCCGGCGACCTGCTCACCCTCCGCGGCCCCGACGGCCAGGTGCACACCGTCACCGTCCGCGGCATCGCCGACAGCCCCGACCGCGCCCGCTACCCCGACCTGCGGCCCGGCCTCGCCTGGGTACTGCCCGGCACCCTCGACGCCGTCCAACCCGCCGCCGAACGCCGCGGCCACGCCGTCGGCCTGCGCCTCGCCCACCCCGTCGACGCCGACTACACCGCCCAGCGCGCCGTCACCGCCCTCGGCGGCGACACCGTCACCCGCGTCGCCACCTGGACCGACGCCCGCGACTCCCACGAACGCGAGAGCCGGCCCGCCGGCCTGCTGCTCGGCCTATGCGGACTCGCCGCCCTCGCCGCCGCCGCCCTCGCCGTCGCCGGAGCGGCCGCCGGACGCATCGGCGCCCGCCTCGGCGACATCGCCACACTCAAGGCCCTCGGCTTCACCCCCGCCGGCATCACCCGGATGTTCGTCCTCCAGCACCTGCTGCTCGCCGGCGCCGGACTCCTCCTCGGCGGCATCGGCGCCCTCACCGCCGCCGCCCTGCTGCCCGCCCTCGCCCCCGAACCCGGCGTCTCCACCACCCCCTGGTCGCTCTGGCAGGCCGTCTTCGGCAGCGGACCGCTCGCCGTCCTCGCCGCCCCCGCCTGCCTGCTCACCGTCGCCCTCGCCTCCGCCCTGCCCGCCCTGCGAGCCGCCCGCGTCCCGGCCGTCCCGCCCGCCGACGGCGAACCCGCCACGGACCGCCCGCCCCGCCCCGCCCGGCTCGCCCTGCTCCGCCGGATGCCGCCCGCCCTGGTGCTCGGCGTCCGCGGCGCCGTCCGCGGCCGCAGCCGCACCGCGCTCGCCGCCGTCCGCATCGCCGTACCGGTCGTCGCCTGCACCCTCGCCCTCACCGCCTGGTCCACCCTGGACGGCCTCGGCCGCACCGCCACCGCCGGCTCCCCCGCCACCCTCACCGTCCGCGCCGCCGGACCCGCCGATCCGCTGCCCGCCGCCCTCGCCGCCGACCCCGCCGTCTCCGGCGTCCACCCCGGCGCCGAACGCGAAGCCCTCGCCCCCGGCCAGTCCGCCACCGTCACCCTGCGCGCCCTCGGCACCACCGGCCGCCCCTACCCCTTCGACGTCGTCGAGGGCCGACCCGTCCGCGCCGTCAACGAGGCCGTCGCCGGCCAGGGCGCCCTCGACCTGCTCGGCATCCACGTCGGCCAGTGGGCCCGCGTCACCACCGACGGCACCCCGCGCATCCTCCACGTCGTCGGACGCGTCGTCGAACCCGACCGCGGCGGACGCATCGTCTCCACCACCCTGGACACCCTCGCCGACGCGGCCACCGCAGACCCGCAGCCCGACTACTGGACGATCACCCTGCACCCCGGCGCCGACCCCGACCGGGTCTCCGCCGCCCTCGCCGCAGCCTTCCCCGGCCGGCTCGACGTCCGCCCCACCAGCGCCCCCTTCACCGGCCTCGCCACCCTGCGCGCCGCCGTCGTCGGCCTGGTCGCCCTGCTCGCCCTGATCACCCTCGCCGAACTGCTCACCGTCGCCGCCGCCGCACTGCGCGCCCACCGCCGCGACCTCGCCCTGCTGCGCACCATCGGCCTCACCCCGCGGCAGGCCATGGCCCTCGTGGTGATCCGCTGCGCCACCGTCGCCCTGCTCGGCGCCCTGCTCGGCACCGCCGTCGGTGTGCCTCTCGCCCTCGCCCTCATCGACGCCCAGGGCGCCGCCACCGGCGTCGGCGCCGGCCTCGCCCACACCCCGTCCGCCGCAGCCCTCGCCGCCCTCGTCCTCGCCGCGGTGGCGGCCGCCGCCGGGACCGCCGCCCTCCCCGCCCTCCGCGCCGCCCGCGAACCCGCCGGCGAGGCCCTCCACCGCATCTGACTGTGTATTCCTCCGCGCCCCGGGCGGTTGTCCGAAATACTTTGGGACCGGATGTCGAGGACCGGTGTCCCGCTCCGACTGATGGGTGACGGCGTGCCGCAGGGGCACGCAGGACGGGGAGGACACCCGGAATGAAGTACGTCGCGATGATCTACGGCAACCAGGCCAAGTGGGACTCCTTCCCCGCCGAGGCGTGGCCGGAGGCGATCGCCAAGCAGGAGGCGTTCAACACGAAGTACCGCGAGAGCGGCGAACTGCTCGGGGCGTACGGCCTCGCGGACGCCGCCGCCGCGCAGCTGGTGCGCCGGAAGGACGGCGCCCCCGCCGTCACCGACGGCCCGTACCTGGAGACCAAGGAGTACATCGCCAGCTTCTACCTGCTGGACTGCGAGAACCTGGAGCGGGCGCAGCAGATCGCCGCCGACATGCCGTTCGCCGACGTCGATCCGGTGGAGCTGTGGCCGGTCCTGCACGAGTCCCGGGCGGACCTGTGATCCGCGTGCCCCACGAGGTGGAGGACCTGCTGCGCGAGCTGGCGCCGCAGGTCCTCGCCGCGCTGCTGCGCCGCTACGGCACCTTCGACACCTGCGAGGACGCGGTGCAGGAGGCACTGCTGGCCGCCGCCGTGCAGTGGCCGGAGCAGGGGGTGCCGGACAGCCCGCGGAGCTGGCTGGTGACGGTGGCCTCCCGGCGGCTGGTCGACCAGGTGCGCAGTGAGGCGGCCCGGCGCCGCCGGGAGGACGCGCTGGCACTGGCCACCCCGCAGTCCGCGCTGCTGTCGCACGCCGCGGACACCGCCCCGGCCGCGGACCTGGACGACTCGCTGGCGCTGCTGTTCCTGTGCTGCCGTCCGTCGCTGTCCGCGCCGAGCCGGATCGCGCTGACGCTGCGGGCGGTCGGCGGTCTGACGACGGCACAGATCGCGGCGGCGTTCCTGGTGCCGGAGGCGACGATGGCGCAGCGGATCAGCCGGGCGAAGCAGGCGGTGCGGGCCGAGGGCTCCCGGTTGGCGCTGCCCGAGGGGGCGGAGGCGGCGGAGCGGTTGGCCGACGTCCGGCACGTGCTGTACCTGATCTTCAACGAGGGGTACACGGCGAGCGGGGGCGCCGATCTGACGGTGCCGGAGCTGTCGGCGGAGGCGATCCGGCTCACCCGTCTGCTGCACCGGTCGGTGCCCCAGGACGCCGAGACGGCGGGGCTGTTGGCGCTGATGCTGCTCACGGACGCCCGCCGGCCGGCCCGTACCTCGGCGGACGGCGGCCTGGTGCCGCTGGCGGAACAGGACCGCGGCCGGTGGGACGGCCGGCTCCTCGCCGAGGGCCTGGACCTGATCGGCCGTACGCTGCCGCGCGGGGAGGCCGGGCCGTACCAGGTGCAGGCGGCGATCGCCGCGGTGCACGCCGAGGCGGGCCGCACGGAGGACACCGACTGGCAGCAGATCCTCGTGCTGTACGAGCTGTTGGAGCGGTTCGGGCCGAACCCGGTGGTCACGTTGAACCGGGCCGTCGCGGTGGCGATGGTCCACGGCCCGGATGCCGGACTCGACCTGGTGGAGGTGCTCCGGGCGGACCGGCGGACGGCCCGCCACCACCGCGTACTCGCGACCCGTGCCCACCTGTTGGAGCTGCGGGCGACCGGGAGGCCGCCGCGCAGGCGTACCGGGAGGCCGCGGCCCGGACGGCCGGGGCACCCGAGCGCCGCCACCTCACGGCCCGCGCCCGAAGTCTGGAGGCCCTCGCCTGAGGCCGGCAGGGGCGCGGGAAACTGCGCAACTCCGGGGCCGGGGCGACCACTCGTGGGTGCGTGGGGTGGTCCCCCGCAGTCCCGCGCCCCTATCGGTTGCCCAGCTGCTCCCAGACCTCGTGGACGCGGGTGGTCAGGGCGTCCAGCGAGCCGCTGTTGTCGATGACGATGTCGGCGACGGCGAGGCGCTCCTCGCGGGTGGCCTGGGCGGCCATCCGGGCCTTCGCCTCGTCCTCGGCCATGCCCCGCAACTGCACCAGCCGCTCCAGCCGGACGTCGTCGGGCACGTCGACGACGACGACCTTCTCGTAGAGCGGGGCGAGCCCGTTCTCGGCGAGCAGCGGCACGTCGTGCACCACGATGTCGTCGGGCCCTGCGGCGGCTTCGAGTTCGGCGGAGCGGGCGCGGACGAGCGGATGGACGATGGCGTTCAGGGCGGCGAGCCGGTCGGGGTCGCCGAAGACCAGCCGGCCGAGGGCGGGCCGGTCGAGCGAGCCGTCGGCCTGGAGCACCCCGGGGCCGAACTCGGCGGCAACGGCCCGCAGTCCGTCGGTGCCGGGGGCGACCACCTCGCGGGCGATCAGGTCGGAGTCCACGATCACCGCGCCGAGTGCCGCGAGCTGCCGCGACACCTCGCTCTTGCCCGCGCCGATCCCGCCAGTCAGTCCGATCCTCAGCATGGCGCCAGGCTACCGCCCGGTCACCTGTGGCCGTCGGTCGCTCCCCCGGCCGGTCGCGGCCGGGGGAACGCGGGTCGAACATCCGGCGGCGGTACGGCGAATTCCCTGCCGCCCGGGGCGCGAACGGGCAGGTGGGACGTTCGGCGCTGGTTAGGGTGCCGGGGACCGTCCCACCCGAGAGGAGCACCGATGTCCCCCACCTGGCCTGCCGGTCCGAGGCGGGTGCTGGTCGTCGGCATCGACGGCGTCCGGCTCGACCTGCTGCCGTCGCTGCACACCCCGCACCTGGACGCGGTGGCCGCGGCGGGCTTCCTCGCCGGGGTGCAGGTGGACGAGGCGACGCCGACGATGTCCGGGCCGTGCTGGGCGACCGTGGTGACGGGTGTCGGGGTGGCCAAGCACGGTGTGTTCGGCAACCACTTCGGCGGCAACCGGCTGGACGTCTTCCCGGACTTCACCACCCGGCTGGCGGCCGTGCACCGGCGCCGGACCTTCGCGGCGGGCGGCTGGGAGCCGCTGTTCCTGGCCCGCAGCGGCGGCCCGCTGTTCGCGGCGCCCGGGCGGCTGGCGTACATCGCGCCGCTGGAGGACACCCCGGAGGCGTGGGAGGTCTGCGACGAGCGGGTGACCGCGGAGGCCGAGTACGTACTGGGGCGCAGCGACGACGATCCGCAGGCCTCGTTCGTCTACCTGGGCGCGGTCGACGAGACGGCGCACTTCCTCGGCTGCGGCGAGGAGTACCGGCGCTCGGTGGAGACCGCGGACGCCCGGCTCGGCCGGCTGCTGGCGGCGGTCCGCAGCCGCGCCGGGTACGCCGGGGAGGAGTGGACGGTGATCGTGGTGACCGACCACGGGCACCTCGACGGCGGCGGCCACGGCGGGCGCACCGAGCTGGAGCGCACGGCGTGGATCGCGGCGTGCGGCCCGGGGATCGTCCCGGGCGGGCCGGTGCTGCCGCTGCACCACACCGATGTGGCGGCGCACGTGTACGCGGCGCTGGAGATCGTGCCCGACCCGCACTGGACCCTGGACGGCCGTCCGTTCACCCCGGCCGCCGAGCCGGTCCCGGTTGCCTGACGGATCGTCACGTCACAGCGCCTGCACCAGGTGGGCGTAGACCACCACGTTGCCCTGGTAGCCGGTGGCGCGGGTGTAGCCGCCGCCGCAGGTGATGACCCGCAGTTCGGGCCGGGCGGTGGCGCCGTAGACCCGGTCGTCGGGGAAGCCGTTCTTGGGGTGCACCTCGACGGCGTCGACCTCGAAGCGGGCGGTGGCGCCGTCGGCGCGCTGCACGTCGAGGGTGTTGCCGCGGTGCAGGGAGCCGAGCGCCCAGAAGACGGCGCGGCCGCGGTCGGTGTCGACGTGGCCGACCAGCAGGGCGTTGCCGGCGCTGCCGGGAGCGGCGCCGAGGCGGTACCAGCCGGCGAGGTTCCGGTCGGTCGCGGGCGGCACCTCGAGTCCGCCCGCCGGGTCCAGGCCGACGCCGGTGACGGGGGCGTCCACGCCGATCGCGGGGATGCGCAGCCGGGTCGGTACGGAGAAGGGCATCGCCGCCTGCCCGGCCGCGGCGCGGGAGGCGCCGGGGGTCGGGCCGGTGGGTGTCGGGCGGGTGTCCGCGGGCCGGGCGTCGGCCGCGGCGGGCGCGGGCGGGGCCTCGGTGTGCGTGCCGTCGGCCACCAGCCAGGCGCCGACGGTTGCGGCGGCCGTGGCCGTGGCGAGGCCTGCACGGGCCGCGCGGGTCATGGGTCGTCGCACCGTCGGCGCCTTTCTCGCGCTGGGCCCGTCAGGCCCGGGACGGGCGCCTGCGGCGCAGCGCGAGGGTGCCGCCGGCGAGGCCGGCCGCGAGCAGGGCCCCTCCGGCGGCGGTCTCGACGGGATCGGCACCAAGGACGCCTCCCCCGCCTCCGGCGAGGGAGGGGCCCTTGGGCACGGGCGCATTGGTGGTCGGGAACAGCTCCGGGCCGCAGGTGATGACCGCGGAGGCGCTGCCGACGGTCACTTCGACCGTCCCGGCGCTCTTGGTGACGACCTTCGTTCCGGCGGGGGTGGTGAAGCTGGTGCCGGGGGCTCCCGGGATGCGCTCGCCGCCCTGGGTCTGCGCCACACGGACGTCGCCGACTCCGGCGCAGGCGACGATGTCGCCGTTCACGAGCTCCAGACTGCCGCCCTCGGTACGGCCCTTGATGGGTGTCGCCGTGCCGCCGTCGGCGTGTGCGGCGGCGGCGCCTGCGGTGAGCATCGCGAGCACTCCGCAGGCCACGGCGGCGGCTGCACCCGCTCTCGTCCCAACCGACATCTGTCCTCCTTGCCCGTGGAGCCGCGACCGTTCCGCGGTCCCCTGGCCCCAAAGGGTCCCGGAGCAAGAGCGGACATACCACCGCCAATCGGGTGTTTATAACGACAACTCACATAATCCGCTTACGAATTGTCAGGGTGGCGGCGAAGCCGGCCCGGCAGCGCGGGCCGCTCAGCCGAGGTCCAGCTGCTCCCCGGCGGCGAGTTGGGCGAACGGCGCCCCGGTGCCGGGGCCGCCCTCGCCGAGGAGACGGCCGTGCACCGTCTGCCCGACATCGCTGAGCACCGCCTCGTGGATCGCCAACGCCCGGCCGGGGCCCGCCTCGCGGACGTAGTCGATGAGTTCCGACACCTTGGCCCACGGCCCGGCGATCGGCAGCAGCAGCACGTCGATCGGGTTCGGCGGCACGGTCAGCGCATCGCCCGGGTGGAAGACCCGCCCGTCCAGCAGGAAGCCGATGTTGCCGACGCGCGGGATCTCGGGGTGGATGACCGCGTGCCACTCGCCGTGGACGCTGACGCCGAGGCCGTTGACGTCGAAGGCGTCGCCCTCGCCGACCGCGGTGACGCGGGCGCCGATGCCCTCGAGCCTGTCGGCCACCGAGCGGTTGGTCCAGATCCGCAGCCCGGGGTCGGCCTCGACGGCGGCGCGCAGCCGCTCCTCGGCGAAGTGGTCCATGTGCTCGTGGGTGATCAGGACGGCGTCCGCGCCGCGGGTGGCGTCGGCCTCGGTGAACAGGCCGGGGTCGATGACGACGGTGGTGCCCTGGTGTTCGATCCGGACGCAGGCATGCCCGAGTTTTGTCAGTCGCATGGGCAAAACAGTACAGCAAGACTGCACAGATGTGCTGCACATATTTCCGGTAGCATCGTCCCCATGGACGAGGTCGACCCCCTGGAGCTGGCCGCCGAACTGCGCACCGCGATCGGCACCCTGGTACGCACCCTGCGGCCCGGCGACGAACTGCCGCAGAACCAGGCCGCCGTCCTCGGCTGGCTGGTCCGCGAGGGCCCCCGCACCACCAGCGAGCTGGCCGCCCTGCAGCGGGTGCGCCACCAGTCGATGGCCCGTACGGTCGCCCTGCTCTCCGAGGCCGGCCTGGTGGAACAGCGCCCGCACGCCACCGACGGCCGCAAGCTGCTGATCACGGCCACCGACACGGGCACCGCCGCCCTGCACGCCCAGCGCGCCCGCCGCGAGGGCACCATCGCCACCGCCCTCACCGAACGGCTCACCCCCGAAGAACTGCACGTCCTCCAGCAGGCCGTCCCCCTCCTGCGCCGCCTGGCCTAGGGAAGCGCACAGGGGCGCGGGGAACTGCGCAATTCGGATGCGGGCCACTGCACGAACCAGGGCCGGCCCTGCCGGACTCACCCGGACGGGTGCATGCCGGGCGGCTCGGACGCGCGTTGGTCAGGCCGCCCGGTTCCGCGCCTCCGAAGGGACGCCCGCCATGACCCCCGTCCGTACCGCCCTGGTCCTCGCCGCCGCAGTCTGCGGCCTGCTGCTCGGCACCGCGGGCTCCGCCGCCGCCTGCGGCCCGCTGGACGTGGCGGCCGGCCTGGCACCCGGCTTCGGCAACGCCTGCATCAATCGCTGACCGGACGCGGGCACGCCGAAAACGCCGACGGCGGCCGGCAGCGGGCGATGCCCGCGCCGACCGCCGTCCGCGGCGTCCGTGTCAACTCCCCCGCCGTGTCCGCTCCCCCGGGGTCAGCTCCCGACGGCCACCGGCTCGGCGTCGGCGCGCTGCGCCGGCAGCACCGGGCGTGCGGCGAGCGGCGGCAGGTCGACGTGCTCGCTCAGGCCGATCCGGCGGTGCAGCTTGCGCAGCGGCGCCGGCGCCCACCAGTTGAACTCGCCGGCCAGGCTCATCGCGGCCGGCACCAGCAGGCACCGCACCAGGGTGGCGTCCACCGCGACGGCCACCGCGAGCGCGATGCCCATCTGCTTGACCATGAGCATCTGCCCGGCGGCGAAGCCGGCGAAGACGATCACCATCAGCAGTCCCGCCGAGGTGATGATCCGGCCGCTGCGCTGGAGTCCGAGCTGGACGGAGCGGGTGCTGTCGTGGCCCTGGTCGTACAGCTCCTTGATCCGGGAGAGCAGGAAGACCTCGTAGTCCATCGACAGCCCGAAGGCGAAGGCGAAGACCAGCACCGGGACGAAGGGTTCCAGGCCGCCCGCCGGGGTGAAACCGAGCAGGCCGCTGAACCAGCCGTGCTGGAAGACCAGGGTGAGCGCGCCGAGCGAGGCCCCGAGCGACAGCAGGTTCATCAGCAGGGCCTTGACCGGCATCACGGCCGAGCCGGTCATCAGGAAGAGCAGCACCAGGGTGCCGACCGCGACCAGGCCGAGCGCCCACGGTCCGCGGGTGGAGACCTCGTGCTGGAAGTCGACGACGGAGGCCGCGTCGCCGGTGACGTAGGTGGTGAGCCCGCCGCGGTCGGCCCGCAGCTCGTCGACCACCTCGCGGGCCCGGTCGCCCTGCGGGTCGCCCTTCACCATGACGTCGACGGTGGTGAGGTCGTCGCCGACCGGGGTGACCGCGCGGACGCCTGAGACGCCCGGCAGCTTGGCGACCACGTCGTCGGCGTACGCCTGCGCGGCCTTCTGGTTGCTCGCCACGACCACGGTGACGGGGGCGGGGGCCTGGTCCGGGAAGCGCTGCGCGACGGTGTCGGCGACCTGCCGGGAGGCGAAGGACTTCGGCAGCACGTCCGCGCCGGAGCTGCGCGGCTCGGCGCCCAGGAACGGCGCGCCGGCGGCGGTCAGCAGGGCGACGCAGAGCAGCATCACGGGCAGCGCGCGCTTCTGCACGCGGCGGACCGTCCGGGAGAAGAAGCCCTCGTCGGGAACGGGCTCGGTCGGCGTCTTGATCCGGCGGCCGACGAAGCCGAGCAGCGCGGGGACGAGGGTGAGGGCGGCGGCCATCGCGATCACCACGACGCTCACGCCCGCCACCCCGACCGCCCGGAAGACCGGGCTGGTGAAGACGAACAGGCCCGAGAGGGCGACGGCGACGGTGAGGCCGGAGAAGGCGACGGTGCGGCCCGCGGTGGCCGAGGTGCGCTCCACGGCCTGGGCGATGGTGGCGCCGTGGCCGCGCTCCTCGCGGAAGCGGTTGACCATCAGCAGCGCGTAGTCGATGGAGAGGCCGAGGCCGAGCACGGTGGCGATCGGCAGCACGCTGGTGTCGATGTCCATGATCCGGCTGAAGCCGAACATGGCGAGCAGGGCGCCGCCCACCGAGGCGATCGCGCCGATGCCGGGCAGGCCCGCGGCGGCCAGGCCGCCGAACACCAGCACCATGACGATCAGGGTCAGCGGCAGGGTGACGATCTCGCCGAAGCGGGTGTCCTTCTCGGTCTGGTCCTTGACCTCCTGCTCCAGCACCAGGTCGCCGCCGACGGTGACGTGCGCGCCCGCGGCGTCGATCTTCTCCAGCCGCTCGGTGACGGCCTCGATCTGGGCGGGGGTGGAGGAGTCGGCCATCCGGACGGCGACCAGGCTCGCCCGGCCGTCGGCGGAGGCCATCCCGGGGGCGCCGGAGTAGGCGTCGGCGACGGAGGCGACGCCCGGCAGGTGCGCGAGGTCGTCGGCGGCCGTGGTGACCGCGGTGCGGACGGCCTGGTCGGAGACCGGGGCGCCGTCCACCACGGCGGTGACCGTCCCCTTGACCGGGTCGGCGGCCTGGACGACCGCGGTGCCCCGGGCGGCCTCGGAGCCGCCCGTCCCGCCGCCTGCGACCGAGCTCTCGAAGACGCGGCCGCCGATCAGGACGCCGGCCGCGAGGATCAGGGCCCAGAAGGCGAGGACCCAGCGGCGGTGGCGGTAACACGCTCGACCGAGGGCCGCGAGCCGCCCGCTGACACGGTGGTCGGCGGGCGAGGGCGAGGCAGCGGGGAGGGGTTTGCGCATGAAGGAGCCTTTCGGGCAGTTCCCCCTCAATGTAGGCGCAAAGTCCGATTCGTCCTATAGAGGGACGATGAGCCTCATCTCACAATTCCCCACACATAAAAGACACATAAGAAATATCGGACAACAAAGCGGAACCCCCGCCCGGATCAACCGGGCGGGGGTTCCGCCTACTGCTCAGCTCTCAGGCTGCGATCAGCTCTGGCCGCCGGCCAGCTTCTCGCGCAGAGCGGCGAGCGCCTCGTCCGAAGCGAGAGCGCCGGAGCCCTCGTCGCTGCTGGAGGAGTACGAACCGCCACCGGAGACCGGGGCCTCCTCGCCGGCCTCGGCGGCAGCGGCGGCGTCGGCCTCGCGGCTCTTGATGACCTGGGCCTGGTGCTGCTCGAAGCGGGCCTGGGCCTCGGCGTACTGCCGCTCCCACTCCTCGCGCTGCTTCTCGAAGCCGGGCAGCCAGTCGTTCGCCTCGGGGTCGAAGCCCTCCGGGTAGATGTAGTTGCCCTGGTCGTCGTAGGACGCGGCCATGCCGTACAGGGTCGGGTCGAACTCGACCGACGCCGGGTCGGCACCGAGGGACTCGTTGGCCTGCTTCAGCGAGAGGCTGATGCGACGACGCTCGAGGTCGATGTCGATGACCTTGACGAAGATCTCGTCGCCGACCTGGACGACCTGCTCCGGGATCTCGACGTGGCGCTCGGCCAGCTCGGAGATGTGGACCAGGCCCTCGATGCCCTCGTCCACGCGGACGAACGCACCGAACGGAACCAGCTTGGTGACCTTACCCGGAACGACCTGGCCGATCTGGTGGGTACGGGCGAACTGCTGCCACGGGTCCTCCTGGGTCGCCTTCAGCGACAGGGAGACGCGCTCGCGGTCCATGTCAACGTCGAGAACCTCGACGGTGACCTCCTGGCCGACCTCGACAACCTCGGACGGGTGGTCGATGTGCTTCCAGGACAGCTCGGAGACGTGCACCAGGCCGTCGACGCCGCCCAGGTCCACGAAGGCACCGAAGTTGACGATCGAGGAGACGACGCCGGAGCGCACCTGGCCCTTCTGCAGGGTGGTGAGGAAGGTCTGGCGGACCTCGCTCTGGGTCTGCTCCAGCCAGGCACGGCGGGACAGGACCACGTTGTTGCGGTTCTTGTCCAGCTCGATGATCTTGGCCTCGAGCTCCTTGCCGACGTACGGCTGGAGGTCGCGGACACGGCGCATCTCGACCAGCGAGGCCGGGAGGAAGCCGCGGAGGCCGATGTCGAGGATGAGACCACCCTTGACGACCTCGATGACGGTACCGGTGACGATGCCGTCCTCTTCCTTGATCTTCTCGATCGTGCCCCAGGCGCGCTCGTACTGGGCGCGCTTCTTGGACAGGATCAGGCGACCCTCCTTGTCCTCCTTCTGGAGGACCAGGGCCTCGATGTTGTCGCCGACGGCGACAACCTCGTGCGGGTCGACGTCGTGCTTGATCGAGAGCTCGCGGGACGGGATGACACCCTCGGTCTTGTAACCGATGTCGAGGAGCACCTCGTCACGGTCGACCTTCACGATGACGCCCTCAACGATGTCGCCGTCGTTGAAGTACTTGATGGTCTCGTCGATCGCCGCGAGGAACGCGTCCGCGTCGCCGATGTCGTTGACCGCAACCTGCGGGGTGGTGCTGACAGAGGTGTCGGTGGGGCTCGTCATTAGGAAAAGGGCTCCGGTACGGACATGAAGTCGTAGGTAATGCCACGCGGAGGGCCCTGATCGCTCCCACCGAAAGCCGGACAGCCAAGAACACGGCACACCGACCCCCATGAAAAATCCTGAAGGGTAGGTGTCCGTCTTGCAGACCGTGGGGTCTTCGACAGATGCGAGCGCGACCTGCTCCGTCCGAGGCGCGCAGGCCCGCAGCGCAACTTGTAGCATACGGGGACAGCCGGGCACGGTCAACGCCGAAGACGGCGAGACCGGTGGAGGCCGGGAGATTCCAGGCCATATCCTCCGATAGCGCACCCGGACGGCGGCTGTCGCAGGGATGACGTCCCCGGATGCCACCGCCCCGACCCGGCCCCGTACGGAGCCGGTTCACGGCAGCGGCGCTTCCGCATCCGACACCCTACGCGACGGGCCTGAGCATCGTGACCACCACCCCCGACCACCTCGCCGGCGACGACAGCGACGAGGACGACGCCGTACGGCGCCCGGCCGGCCCCGGCGAGTCCAGCCGGGCCAGCCGCCACTGGTGGGACCGCAACGCCGACGAGTACCAGGACGAGCACGGCGCCTTCCTCGGCGACGACCGCTTCACCTGGTGCCCCGAGGGCCTCGACGAGGCCGACGCCCGCCTGCTCGGCGACCCCGCCGCACTCCGGGGCCTGGACGTGCTGGAGCTCGGCGCCGGCGCCGCCCAGTGCTCCCGCTGGCTCGCCGCCCGCGGCGCCCGCCCCGTCGCCCTCGACATCTCCCACCGGCAGCTCCAGCACTCCCGGCGGATCGACCTCGGCCGCGGCACCGAGCCCGTCGCCGTCGTCCAGGCCGACGCCGCCGTGCTGCCCTTCGCCGACGGCGCCTTCGACCTCGCCTGCTCCGCCTACGGCGCGGTGCCCTTCTCCGCCGACACCGCCGCCCTGATGCGCGAGGTCCACCGGGTGCTGCGGCCCGGCGCCCGCTGGGTCTTCTCGGTGACCCACCCCATCCGCTGGGCGTTCCCCGACGAACCCGGCGTCGAAGGCCTCACCGCCACCGCCTCCTACTTCGACCGCACCCCCTACGTCGAACAGGACGAGCAGGGCCACGCCACCTACGTCGAACACCACCGCACCCTCGGCGACCGGGTCCGCGAGCTCACCGCCGCCGGCTTCCGGCTGCTCGACCTCGTCGAACCCGAGTGGCCCGCCGACCACGAGCAGGAGTGGGGCGGCTGGTCCCCGCTGCGCGGCCGGCTCATCCCCGGCACCGCGATCTTCGTCGCACAGCGGGGCTGAGCACCGGTGCGCCCCGCCGGCCTGGAACTCCCCGTCCGCACCGCCGTCGCACCGCTGCAGCGCGCCCTCGCCGAGCACGGCGCCGCCGTGCTCGCCGCACCGCCCGGCTCCGGCAAGACCACCCTCGTCCCGCTCGCCCTCGCCGGGCTCGCCGACGGCCTGCCCGGGCCGGCCCGCCGCGTCCTGGTCGCCGAACCGCGCCGGCTCGCCGTCCGGGCCGCCGCCCGCCGGATGGCCTGGCTGCTCGGCTCCGCCGTCGGCGAGGAGGTCGGCCTCACCGTCCGCGGCGAGCGCCGGACCGGCCCCCGGACGGTGGTCGAGGTGGTCACCACCGGCGTCCTGCTGCAGCGCCTGCAGCGCGACCCGGAACTGCCCGGCGTCGACGCCGTCGTCCTCGACGAGTGCCACGAACGCCACCTGGACGCCGACACCGCCCTCGCCTTCCTGCTCGACGTGCGCGCCGCCCTGCGGCCCGAACTGCAGCTCGTGTGCGCTTCCGCGACCTCCGACACCGCGGCCTGGGCCGAGCTGCTCGGCGGCGCCCCGGTCGTCGAGGCGCACGGCCTCTCCCACCCCGTCGAGGTGGTGTGGGCGCCACCGCCGCGCGCCGTCCGGCCCCCGCACGGCACCCGCACCGACCCACTGCTGCTGGAGCACGTCGCGGCGACCGTCCGCCGCGCCCTCGCCGAGCAGGACGGCGACGTGCTCTGCTTCCTGCCCGGCGTCGGCGAGATCGCCAGGGTCGCCGGGACGCTCGGCACCGGCGCCGAGGTCCTGCAGCTGCACGGGCAGGCCCCGCAGGCCGTGCAGGACGCCGCGCTCGCCCCCGGCGGACGCCGCCGCGTCGTCCTCGCCACCTCCGTCGCCGAGTCCTCGCTGACCGTGCCCGGCGTGCGCACCGTCGTCGACTCCGGCCTCGCCCGCGAACCGCGCACCGACCACGCCCGCGGCCTCGCCGGGCTGGTCACCGTCCGCGCCTCGCTCGCCGCCGCCCGGCAGCGCGCGGGCCGCGCCGGCCGCGAGGCCCCGGGCACCGTCTACCGCTGCTGGGCCGAGGTCGAGGACGCCCGCGCACAGCCCTACCCGACCCCCGAGATAGCCCTCGCCGACCTCACCGGCTTCGCCCTGCAGGCCTCCTGCTGGGGCGACCCGGACGCCCGCGGCCTCGCCCTCCCCGACGCCCCGCCCGCCGGCGCCATGGCCGCCGCCCGGGCCACCCTGCAGGCACTCGGCGCCGTCGACGCCGACGGCCGGGCCACCGACCGCGGCCGGCGGATCGCCCGCACCGGCCTCCACCCGCGGCTCGCCCGCGCCCTGATCGACGGCACCGAACTCGTCGGCGCCCGGCGCGCCGCCGAACTCGTCGCCCTGCTCTCCGAGGAACCGCCACGGGCCCTCGGCGACGACCTGCTCGCCGTCTGGCGGGCCGTGCGCAACGCGGAGGACCCGTACGCCAGGCGCTGGCGGGAGGAGGTCCGGCGGCTGCGCCGCGAGGGCGGCGACGGAACGGCGGCGGTGGCCGACCCGGCCGCCGCCGGGCTGGTCGTCGCGCTCGCCCATCCGGAGCGGATCGCCCGCGCCCGGGGCGGCGACCGCGGCTACCTGATGGCCTCAGGGACGGCCGCCGAACTCGGCGCCGGCTCCCACCTGGCGGGCACCGAATGGCTCGCCGTGGCCGTCGCCGACCGCCCCGCCGGCTCGCCCTCGGCCCGGGTGCAACGGGCCGTCGCCCTCGACGAGGCGACCGCCCGGCGGGCCGGTGCGGCCCTGGTCACCGAGCGCGAGGAGGTCCTCTGGTCGGCCCGCGGCGGCGAACTCACCGCCCGCCGGGTCGCCCGGCTCGGCGCGGTGGAGCTGACCGCGGCCCCGCTGGAGGCCCCGGACCCAGCGCTGGTGCGGGCCGCCCTGCTGGACGGGCTGGCCCGCGAGGGCGTGTCCGCGCTGCTGACCTGGCCGCCCGCCGCGGAGGGGCTGCGGGAGCGGCTGGCCTTCCTGCACCGGACGCTCGGCGACCCCTGGCCCGACGTCTCCGACGCGGCGCTGCTGGAACGGTCCGGCCACTGGCTGGAGCCCGAGCTGTCCCGGGCCCGGCGCCGCGCCGACCTCGCCCGGATCGACACCGCGGCCGCCCTGCAGCGCCTGCTGCCCTGGGCGAGCGGCGAGGCCGGCCGGCTGGACGAACTGGCGCCGGAGCGGATCACCGTGCCGAGCGGCTCGAAGATCCGGGTGGACTACTCCGGGGACCGGCCGGTACTCGCCGTGAAGCTCCAGGAGCTGTTCGGCTGGCAGGCCGCCCCGGCCCTCGCGGGCGGCCGCGTCCCGCTGACCGTGCACCTGCTCTCCCCCGCCGGCCGCCCGGCCGCCGTCACCGGGGACCTCGCCTCCTTCTGGCGCGACGGCTACCGCGCCGTCCGCGCCGACCTCCGCGGCCGCTACCCCCGCCACCCCTGGCCCGAGGACCCGGCCACCGCCGAACCCACCCGCCGCACCAACCCGCGCAAGTGATCGACGACCTGATCGCCCTCGACGGGCGCGGGCGCACGGTGCCGACCGAGCGCGCCGCCCTCGCCGAAGCGGTCGAACGGCTGTCGGCCGAGCCCGACGGCGACCCGCGGCGGCTGCGCCGGATCGGCATCGGGCTGCTCGCCCCGGGCGCGCACCGACGCGCGGAGCAGGCCCTCGACCGGGCACTCGGCCCGGCCCCGGCAGGCGGGGACGCCAGGGCCGTCGTGGCGGTGTCGATCAACCTCGGCGACGTCCACCGCTACCGCGGCCGGCCGGACGAGGCCGAGCCGCACTGCCTCCGCGCGCTGGACACCGCCCGGACGAGCGCCCCCGGCCCGGTCGACTTCGCCCTGCAGCACCTGGGCGAGCACCACCACGAGCAGGGCCGCCGCGGCGAGGCGTGCGCTGCCTGGAGGAAGCCCTGACCCTGCGCCGCGCCAAGGTGATCCGGCCCTGACCGCCTCCACCGAGACGGCCCTCCGCCCGGCGCGGAACGGCGCGCGCTAGCGGGGCAGCGGGGTGCCGGTCTTGACCGGGTCGCAGGTCATGATCTCGCCGGCGGGGTTGGTGGCGCAGTTGCCGTTGCGGGTGCTGCTGCCGCCGTCGTTCTGCGGGTCGTCGGTGCGGGGGCTGACCTGCGTGCGGGGCTTCTTGGTGGCCCTCGGGGCGGGCGTGGCGGCCTTGGAGGGCGCCCGCGAGGGGGACGCGGTCGGGGAGGCGGACGGCGTCGGCGAAGCCGGGGCCGCGGTGCTTGCCGACGGCGCCGCCGTCGGGGCGGCCGGGGTGGAGGCGGTCGGCACCGGCCGGGCGGCCGGCGGGTGCCCGGACCCTCCGGACAGCGCCCAGGCGCTGCCGCCGACCGCCAGCAGTGCCGCGCCCGCACCGGCGCCGATCAGCACCCGGCGCCGGCGGCTGCGGACAGCTCTCCCGTCCTCGTCCATCTCCGCACCCCTCTGCGATCTTGAATCGTGGCGCGGATTCTAGACGGACCCGGGCCCCCGGCCGCCGCCGGTCCCACCCGCGGCGACAGGAGCCGTCAGACCGTGCCCCCGGCCGGGGCGGGCTCCCAGGGGCGGAACCACGGGTCGGGCCACTGCTCGGCCGCGGCCAGCAGCGGGTAGAGGGTGGCTCCGTCGAGGGTCTCGCGGATGATGTCGGCGTGTCCGCCGTGCCGGGCGGTCTCCTCGATGAGGTGCAGCAGGACCCACCGCACGGACCAGGCGTCGACGTCGGCGGGGAACCACGGCAGGCCCTTGGGAACGGGTACCGGCCGGCCGAGGTCGGGGATGCCGGCGACGATCGCGTCCGTCTCGGCGGCGGCCTCCGCGTAGTCGGCGAGCACGCCCGCGAGCGTCTCGCCGGGCGCGAGGACGAAGTCGGACGCGTCGTCCTCGTCGGCCGCGCGCTCGGGGCCGCGGCGCCGCTGCAGCACGAGGTCCATCCAGCCGCGCTCGCAGCGGGCGGCGTGCTTGACCAGCCCGGCGATGCTCAGCTCGCTGGCGGACGGCGTCGAGGTGGCCTGTTCGTCGGTGAGGCCGTGCGCGGTGACGCGCAGGCACTGGCGCTGCTGGGCGAGGTAGGCGAGCAGCGCGTGGCGCTCGTCGGTGACGGGCGGAACGTGTCCGGGCATGCGGAGGTGCCTCTCGGGTGGAGTGGGTCGGCCGCGGAGCGGCGCGCTCGCCCGCAGGGACGACCCTCCCGCCCGGCGGCCGGGCGGGTCAAGGCGGTTCGCAAAGAATTTCTGAAAGTTGCAGCAATGTCTTGCAGAAGCGGGGCGCGCCCGGACGCGAACGGCACGGTGCCGCGGCCCCGCCCGGTGAGGGCAGGACCGCGGCACCGTGCCGTACAGGGGCCGGCTCAGTGGGCGGCGGCCTCCCAGTTGGGGCCGTCGCCGACGGAGACGTCGAGCGGGGCGCGCAGCGGGTAGGCGCCGGCCATCTGCTCGCGGACGAGGGCCTCGACCTGCTCGCGCTCGCCGGGGGCGATCTCCAGGACGATTTCGTCGTGCACCTGGAGGAGCATCCGGGAGCCGAGGCCGGCCTCGGTGAGGGCGCGGTCGACGTTCAGCATGGCGATCTTGACGATGTCGGCGGCGGAGCCCTGGATGGGGGCGTTGAGGGCCATCCGCTCGGCCATCTCGCGGCGCTGCCGGTTGTCGCTGGTGAGGTCGGGCAGGTAGCGGCGGCGGCCGAGCAGGGTCTCGGTGTAGCCGACCGCGCGGGCCTCCTCGACGACGTTGTGCAGGTAGTCGCGGACGCCGCCGAAGCGCTGGAAGTAGGTGTCCATCAGGCCCTGGGCCTCGGCGGGCTTGATGCCGAGCTGCTGGGAGAGCCCGTACGCGGAGAGGCCGTAGGCGAGGCCGTAGGACATCGCCTTGATCTTGCGGCGCATCTCGGCGTCGACGGCGTCGCGGGCGACCTCGAAGACCTGGGAGGCGACGGTGGTGTGCAGGTCCTCGCCGCTGAGGAAGGCCTCGACCAGGGCCTCGTCCTCGGAGAGGTGGGCCATGATGCGCAGCTCGATCTGCGAGTAGTCGGCGGTGAGCAGCGACTCGTAGCCCTCGCCGACGACGAAGGCGCGGCGGATGGCGCGGCCCTCCTCGGTGCGGACGGGGATGTTCTGCAGGTTCGGGTCCTGCGAGGAGAGCCGGCCGGTGGCGGCGACCATCTGGTTGAAGGTGGTGTGGATGCGGCCCTGCGGGCTGACCGTCTTGAGCAGGCCCTCGACGGTGGTGCGCAGCTTGGCCTGGTCCCGGTGGCGGAGCAGGATGACCGGGAGTTCGTTGGTGGTCTGGCCGGCGAGCCAGGTGAGGGCGTCGGCGTCGGTGGTGTAGCCGGTCTTGATCTTCTTGGTCTTGGGCAGGCCGAGCTCGCCGAAGAGGATCTCCTGGAGCTGCTTGGGCGAGCCGAGGTTGAAGGGGTGGCCGGCGGCGGCGTGCGCCTCGTCGACGCAGCGCTGGATCTCGGCGGCGAACTGGGACTCCAGGCCGGTGAGCCAGGTGCGGTCGGCGGCGATGCCGTAGCGCTCCATCCGGGCGAGGAGCTCGGCGATGGGGAGCTCCATGTCGTGGAAGAGCTCGGCGGCGCCGACCTCGGCGAGCCGGGTGTCGAAC
This sequence comes from Kitasatospora dryopteridis, assembly GCF_050749075.1. NCBI lineage: Bacteria > Bacillati > Actinomycetota > Actinomycetes > Kitasatosporales > Streptomycetaceae > Kitasatospora > Kitasatospora dryopteridis. Next base: position 2,113,562 of record NZ_CP192749.1, read on the forward strand.
AGCTCGGCGAGGTCGAGGATGGCGCGGGCCTGCACCATGAGGGCGCGGGCGGCGGCGCCGGCGTCCTCCTCGGGGGCGTCGAAGGCGAGCTGGCCGGTCTCGGCCGCGGCGGTGGGCTCCAGGGAGCGGGCGAGGTACTCCTCGGCGAGGACGTCGAGGGTGAAGGTGCGCCGGCCGGGCTTCTCCAGGTAGGCGGCGAGGGCGGTGTCGGCGGTGACGCCGGCGACCGTCCAGCCCTGCTCGGCGAAGGCGCGCATGACGTGCTTGGCGATGTGCAGGGCCTTGGGGTGGCCGGGGTCGGCGAGCCAGGCTGCGAAGGCCTGGTCGTCGGTCTGGTCGAGGCCGGCCGGGTCGAACCAGGCGGCGGCCTCGCCGGCGGCGAGGGCGATCTCCTGGACGCTGCCGGTGCCGAGGGACCAGGTGTAGACGGCGGCGATCGCGGTGCGGTCCTTGCCGTGCTCGGCGAGCCAGGCGGTGAGGGCGCCGGGCGCGGTGAGGACGTCTCCGGCGACCTCGGGGCCGGCGACGGTCTCCGGGGTCTCGGTCTCGGCGGCGCCGGCCGGGTCCATGGCGTGGACGCGGTCGCGGAAGTTGGGGTTGCGGAACTCCAGGGCCTCCATGATCCGGCCGACGCCCGCCTTGTCGAAGGGGGCGCGGACGAGGTCGGGGACGCCGAGCGGCAGGTGGACGTCGCGGACCAGCTCGGTGAGCACGCGGTTACGCTTGACGGAGTCGAGGTGCTCGCGGAGCTTCTCGCCGATCTTGCCCTTGACCTCGTCGGCGCGGGCGACCAGCTCGTCGAAGGAGCCGAACTGGTTGACCCACTTCGCGGCCGTCTTCTCGCCGACGCCGGGGATGCCGGGCAGGTTGTCGGACGGGTCGCCGCGCAGCGCGGCGAGGTCCGGGTACTGGGCGGGGGTGACGCCGTACTTCTCGAAGACCTTGTCGGGGGTGTAGCGGGTGAGCTCGGAGACGCCCTTGGTGGGGTAGAGCACGGTGGTGTGCTCGCCGACGAGCTGGAGCGAATCCCGGTCGCCGGTGACGATGAGCACCTCGAAGCCCTCGGCCGCGGCGGCGGTCGCCAGGGTGGCGATGACGTCGTCGGCCTCGAAGCCCTCGGCGGTGATCCGGGGGATGCTCATCGCGTCCAGGAGCTCGCCGATCAGGCCGATCTGGCTGCGGAACTCGTCCGGGGTGGCGGAGCGGTTCGCCTTGTAGTCGGGGAACTCGGCGGAGCGGAAGGTCTGCCGGGAGAGGTCGAAGGCGACCGCGAGGTGGGTGGGCTGCTCGTCGCGGACGGTGTTGGCGAGCATCGAGGCGAAGCCGTAGACGGCGTTGGTCGGCTGCCCGGTGGTGGTGTTGAAGTTCTCCACGGGCAGCGCGTAGTAGGCCCGGTAGGCCATCGAATGCCCGTCGAGCAGCATCAGCCGGCGCCGCCCGCCGCCCGCCGCGTCCTTGTCCGCACCCTGCACAGCCACGTCAACGTCCGTTCCTGCCGGTTCCTCTGCCACCCCCCGATCCTAGGGCGCGGCACCGACAGGGCCCGCCACTTCGCAGGGGCGGCCGCGGCCCGAGGGCCGCGGGCGGCGGGGCCCGGGCGCGGTCGTACGATCACAGAGAGCACGACGACGTGTCCCCCACCGGCAGGAGCGCCATGACCGACGCGGCCCCCGTAGTACTCAACGTGCCCCAGGACGTCCTCGACCACTTCGCCAAGCTCGGGGTCACCGCGGAGACCTTCTCCGGCGGCCACCTGGGCGAGAAGCTCGGCATCAAGATCACCGAGGCCTCCCCGGACCGGGTGGTCGGCACCATGCCGGTGGAGGGCAACCAGCAGCCGTACGGGCTGCTGCACGGCGGTGCCTCGGCGGCGCTCGCCGAGACGCTGGGGTCGATCGGCGCGATGCTGCACGCCGGGCCGGGCCGGTACGCGGTCGGCGTCGACCTGAACGCCACGCACCACCGTTCGGCGACCTCCGGGCTGGTCACCGGGGTGGCGACCGCGGTCTTCAAGGGCCGCACCGCCGCCACCTACGAGATCGCCGTCACCGACGACACCGGCAAGCGGATCACCAGCTGCCGGCTGACCTGCATGCTGCGCGACCTGTAGCAGCCGCGACCCGGAGCGCAGGCCGCTCCGCGCGCCTCCCCCGCCGCCCACCCGCCGCTGCCGGCCGGTGGGCGGCGGGCTTTGTTTGGCCACGGGTGGATGGGGGCAGATCCTCCCGGACGAGGGGGTACCGGCATGTCCGGCACGCGGCGCGGCGGAGCTCGGCCCGGCGGTCACGGATACCTCGGCCCGGTCGAGCCGGCCGAGGGCACCGAGGCGCCGCCGCCCGCCCCGCTGCCCTTGCGCGACCTGTTGAGCAGGCGTCAGAAGCTGGTGCTGGCCGGAGTGTTCGCGGCGGTCGTGGCGCTACTGACGGTGCGCCACCCCGTCCAGCGGCCGCAGCCCCCGCCGCCGTCCGATCCGCCGCGCATACCCTCGGTGGTCTCCCACCTGAGGTACGCCGGCCCGGTCGGACCCCCGGGCGGGCCGGGCGCACCCTTCGCCCTGCGGGTGTCGGCGGAGGCGGACGAACCGTACGAGGTCACGGCGGTGCGCCAGAGCTATCCGGGTTTGTCCGTATCCGTCACCGGGGGACTGCCGGTCCGGGTGATCCCGGGTCAGTCCGTGCTGCTGACCGTCGAGTACCGGGTGACGGACTGCGCGGGGGCGCCGCCGGACGCCGGAATGCCTTTCCTCGATGTAACGCTGCGTAACACGCGCGCAATCGAGACCGTGAGCCAGATCCTCGGCGCAAGGTACGCCCGCGACCTGTCCGAAAGACTGCATTCGGCATGCCCGATTTCCGGCTATCGGACACAGGTGTCCGCACATACAGTGACGAACACTCACGTCCGATAGTCGAACACCGCCGGTAGCAGGGGTTTTCCGGTACGACACCGTTTCGGTGGGCGAGACGCCGCTTAGCAGCCCGCGCAGAACGGGGCGCGGATGACCAATATTCGAGATTTTCGAAGAGGTCCGCATAACAAGAGAATCACAGCATGTCCGCAGGTCTGCCGGAGCCTGCCGAAGCCGTTCTAGAGTCACGGCCAGTCACCGCGCCAACCGATCGGGCCAGGCCCCCCCAGCGCGCGACCCGGCACCGCCACTCCGGCGCACTGCCTACCTGATCCAGAAGGGGAACTTCGTGCGTAACCGTTCAATGCTTGTCGTGAGCATCGCAGTCGTCGGAGCGCTCACCCTGTCCGCCTGCGGCTCCCGCGGTGAGAAGTCCGGCACCAGCGGCGACGCGGGCGGCACCACCGTCACCATCGGCGTCGACGCGCCGCTGACGGGCCCGCTCTCCGCGCTCGGCCTCGGCATCCAGCACTCCGTGGAGCTGGCCGCCAAGATCGCGAACGACAACAAGGAAGTTCCCGGCGTCACCTTCAAGGTGAAGGCCCTGGACGACAAGAAGTCGCCCCAGGAAGGCCAGCAGAACGCCACCGCCCTCGTCGCCGACAAGAGCGTCCTCGGCGTCGTCGGCCCGCTGAACTCGGGCGTCGCCCAGTCCATGCAGCAGGTCTTCGAGTCGGCCAGCCTCGTCGAGGTCTCCCCGGCCAACACGAACCCCGCCCTGACCCAGGGCGAGAAGTTCGAGACCGAGAAGAAGCGCACCTTCAAGACGTACTTCCGCACCGCGACCACGGACGCCATCCAGGGCCCGTTCGCCGCCCAGTACGCCTACACCGACCTCGGCAAGAAGACCGCCTACCTGATCGACGACAAGAAGACCTACGGCGTGGGTCTGGTCGGCGCCTTCCAGAAGGAGTTCACCAAGCTCGGCGGCACCATCAAGGGCCAGGACCACATCGACGAGAACAACCTGGACTTCTCGGCCGTGGTCACCAAGGCCAAGGCCGCCGGCGCCGACGTGATCTACTACGGCGGCGAGTACCCGCAGTCCGGCCCGCTCTCCGACCAGCTCAAGAAGGCCGGCGTCACCGCCCCCGTCTTCGGCGGCGACGGCATGTACGACCCGGAGTACATCAACAAGGCCAACAAGAACGCCAACGGCGACTTCGCGACCTCCGTCGGTGCCCCGGTCGAGTCCCTCGACTCCGCCAAGAAGTTCGTCGCCGACTACAAGGCGGCCGGCTACTCCGACCCGTACGCGGCCTACGGCGGCTACTCCTACGACGCCGCCTGGTCGATCATCCAGGCCGTCAAGGCCGTCGTCGCGGACAACGGCGGCAAGGTCCCGTCCGACGCCCGCGCCAAGGTCGTCACCGCGATGAGCAAGGTCAGCTTCGAGGGTGTCACCGGCAAGGTCGGCTTCGACGAGTACGGCGACGCCGTGAACAAGCAGCTCACCGTCTACACGGTCAAGGACGGCGCCTGGGCCGTCGCCAAGTCGGGCACCTACTCCGGCTGACCCACCCCCGGCTGACCCACGGCTGACCCACACCAGCCGCAACCGGACACCACGCAACAGAACGAACCACCGGCGGGGGCGCTGAGAACCAGCGTCCCCGCCGTTCCACAACGGTTCGTCCCCACCCCGCAAGCGAACCCCACCCCGAATCCACTCGGAGGCCCAGCGGTGCACGAACTGCCGCAGCAGCTGGCCAACGGCCTGATCCTCGGCTCCCTCTACGGGCTGATCGCGATCGGCTACACAATGGTCTACGGCATTGTCCAGCTCATCAACTTCGCCCACGGCGAGATCTTCATGACCGGTGGGTTCGGAGCCCTCACCACATACTTGATCCTGCCCCCCGGCACCGGACTCTGGCTCGCCCTGCCGCTCATGCTCCTCGGCGGCGTCCTGATCTCCGTCATCGTCGCCGTGGCCGCCGAGCGCTTCGCCTACCGCCCGCTGCGCGGCGCCCCGAAGCTCGCACCGCTCATCACCGCGATCGGCCTCTCCCTCGCGCTCCAGCAGGTCGTCGAGCAGTTCTACCCCGGCGCCAAGTCCGGCCGCAGCTTCCCGCAGCTGCCCGGCGGCCCGTACCACATCGGCAGCGTCACCCTGCAGCCCGCCGACATCTTCCTCTTCGTCGCCGCCCCGCTCTGCATGGGCGCGCTCGCCGCCTTCGTCGGCAAGACCCGCACCGGCCGCGGCATGCAGGCCACCGCGCAGGACCCCGACACCGCCAAGCTGATGGGCATCAACACCGACCGCATCATCGTGATCGCGTTCGCCCTCGGTGCCGCCTTCGCCGCGGTCGCCGCCGTCGGCTGGGGCCTGCGCTACGGCCAGGTCTCCCCCACCATGGGCTTCCTCGCCGGCCTCAAGGCCTTCACCGCGGCCGTCCTCGGCGGCATCGGCAACATCTACGGCGCCATGCTCGGCGGCCTCGTCCTCGGTGTCGCGGAGGCCCTCGCCACCGCGTACATCCAGGAGATCCCCGGCATGCACCAGCTCGGCGGCGGCTCCTGGGCCAACGTCTGGGCCTTCGTCCTCCTGATCGTCGTCCTCCTCGTGCGGCCACAAGGCTTGCTCGGCGAACGCGTCGCAGACCGAGCCTGAGGAACGGAGCAGCCACCATGACCATCACCAAGAGCCCCGCCCTCCCGCTGCCGCTCCCGGCCGCCAAGGCGCTCGTCCTCGCCGGCGGCCTCGCCACCGCCGCCTCCACGTTCATCCACTGGACCTGGACCTCGGAGTTCCCCGGCGACCTCACCGTCGACGGCTACCCCGGCGGCCTGCAGATCCTCACCCTCACCGCCGGCCTGCTCATCGCCCTCTTCTCGCTGCCGCTGTACGGCGTGAAGGGCACCCGCTGGCTCACCCCCGCCGGCCCCAACGCGCCGCTGCTCGTCCTCGGCGCGGCCGCCGCGGCCACCACCTGGTTCACCCTGATCGCGATCAGCACCGAACTCGGCGGCCTCGCCAACCTGGAGCCCGGCGGCTGGATCGCCGGCGTCGCCTCCCTCCTCCCGCTGATCGGCGCCCTCGGCCTGCCGCAGACCGGCTCCACCGTCGGACTCCCCTCCTCCGGCGGCGTTCTCGCCATCACCAAGCACTACCTCGGCGCCTTCACCCGCCTCGTCGGCCCCAACCCCGACCTGGCCCCCGCGAAGCCGCTCAACCGCTGGGTCGAGACGCTGATCATCATCGCGGTCGCCGCCCTCGGCCTGACCGTCTTCACCTACGGCATCGTCACCGAGTACGGCGAGCTGTTCATCGGCTTCCTCATCCTCACCGGCCTCGGCACCTGGGCCCTGATGCGCGCCGGACTCATCTCCCGGCTCACCGCCCTCACCGCCCGCCACCGCGGCACCACCACCGCCGCCGCCTTCGCCGCGGCCGCCGCCTTCCCCTTCACCCAGAGCGACGACCACTTCGCCTCGGTCGGCGTCAACATCCTGATCTTCGCCACCGTCGCACTCGGCCTGAACGTCGTCGTCGGCCTCGCCGGCCTCCTCGACCTCGGCTACGTCGCCTTCCTCGGCGTCGGCGCCTACGCCGCCGCCCTGGTCTCCGGCTCCACCAGCTCCCCCACCGGCCTGCACCTGCCCTTCTGGGGCGCCGCCCTGGTCGGCATGGCCGCAGCCCTGGTCTTCGGCGTCGTCATCGGCGCCCCCACCCTGCGGCTGCGCGGCGACTACCTCGCCATCGTGACCCTCGGCTTCGGAGAGATCTTCCGCATCGCGGTCAACAGCCTCGACGGCGTCTCCGGCCCCAAGGTCACCAACGGCCCCAACGGCATCCGCAACATCCCCGACCTCGACATCCTCGGATTCGACTTCGGGCAGGCCCACACCTTCGGCGCCTTCACCCTCGGACGCTTCGCCAACTACTTCCTGCTGATGCTGCTCGTCACCGCGTTCGTCGTGACGGTCTTCAGCCGGGCCAACGACTCCCGCATCGGCCGCGCCTGGGTCGCCATCCGCGAGGACGAGACCGCCGCCCAGGCCATGGGCATCAACGGCTTCAAGCTCAAGCTCCTCGCCTTCGCCCTCGGCGCCGCGCTCGCCGGCCTCGCCGGCACCGTCATGGCCCACGTCAGCTACAGCGTCGTCCCGGACCCCTACCAGTTCGCCGGCGCCGTCCCGCCCAACAGCGCCTTCCTGGTCGCCGCCGTCGTCCTCGGCGGCATGGGCACCATCGCCGGCCCGCTGCTCGGCGCCACCATGCTCTACCTCATCCCCGAGAAGCTCGTCTTCCTGAAGGAGTACCAGCTCCTCGTCTTCGGCATCGCCCTCGTCCTCCTGATGCGCCTGCGGCCCGAGGGCCTCATCGCCAACCGCCGCGCCAAGCTGGAGTTCCACGAGAAGGACGACGAGCCGGCGGCCCCCGCCGAGAGCGACGACGCACCCGCCCGTACCGAACCCGGCCCCGCCGGCCTCACCACCGCAGGGGCGTGAGACACACCATGACCACCCAGACCGTCCCGGCCCCCCGCCCAGAAGGCACCACGGCGGCCACCCCCCTGCTCGAAGCCAGCGGCGTCGTCATGCGGTTCGGCGGCCTCACCGCCGTCAACAACGTCGACCTCACCGTCAACAAGGGCGAGATCGTCGGCCTGATCGGCCCCAACGGCGCCGGCAAGACCACCTTCTTCAACTGCCTCACCGGCCTCTACGTCCCCACCGAGGGCACCGTCCGGTACCAGGGCACCGTCCTGCCGCCCAAGCCCCACCTGGTCACCTCCGCCGGCATCGCCCGGACCTTCCAGAACATCCGGCTCTTCGCCAACATGACCGTCCTGGAGAACGTCCTCGTCGGCCGCCACACCCGCACCAAGGAAGGCCTGATCTCCGCCCTCGTCCGCGGCCCCGGCTACAAGAAGGCCGAGGCGGAGGGCCGCGAGAAGGCCATGGAACTCCTCGAGTTCATCGGCCTCGACCACAAGGCCGACCACCTCTCGCGCAACCTCCCCTACGGCGAGCAGCGCAAGCTCGAGATCGCCCGCGCCATGGCCAGCGAGCCCGGCCTGCTGCTCCTCGACGAGCCCACCGCCGGCATGAACCCGCAGGAGACCCGCGCCGCCGAGGAGCTCGTGTTCGCGATCCGCGACAAGGGCATCTCCATCCTCGTCATCGAGCACGACATGCGGTTCATCTTCAACCTGTGCGACCGGACCGCCGTCCTCGTCCAGGGCCAGAAGATCGTCGAGGGCGACAAGGAGACCGTCCAGAACGACGAGCGCGTCATCACCGCCTACCTCGGCGCGCCCCTCGAGGGCGCCACCGACACGGCAGCAAGCACGGAGGCAGACCAGTGACAGCTCTTCTCGAGGTCGAGGACCTCCGCGTCTCCTACGGCAAGATCGAAGCCGTCAAGGGAATCAGCTTCACCGTCAAGCAGGGCGAGGTCACCACGCTCATCGGCACCAACGGCGCCGGCAAGACCACCACCCTGCGCACCCTCTCCGGGCTGCTGAAGCCGACCCAGGGAAAGATCACCTTCGACGGGCAGGCGCTCTCCACCGTCCCCGCCCACAAGATCGTGTCGCTGGGCCTGGCCCACTCCCCCGAGGGCCGGCACATCTTCCCGCGCATGAGCATCGAGGAGAACCTCCTCCTCGGCGCCTTCCTGCGCAAGGACTCCGCCGGCATCACCGAGGACATCGAGCGCGCCTACGCGCTCTTCCCGATCCTCGGCGAGCGCCGCAAGCAGGCCGCCGGCACCCTGTCCGGCGGCGAGCAGCAGATGCTCGCCATGGGCCGCGCCCTGATGTCGCGTCCCAAGCTGCTCATGCTGGACGAGCCCTCCATGGGCCTGTCCCCGCTCATGATGCAGAAGATCATGGCGACCATCGTCGAGCTCAAGGCCTCCGGCACCACCATCCTGCTCGTCGAGCAGAACGCCCAGGCCGCGCTCTCCCTCTCCGACCGCGGCTACGTCATGGAGACCGGCCGCATCGTCCTCACCGGCACCGGCTCCGACCTCCTCACCGACGAGTCCGTCCGCAAGGCGTACCTCGGCGAGGACTGACCCCGGCACCGACGGAGAGGGGCCCGGCCGCATCGGCGGCCGGGCCCCTCTCCGTTGTTCTGCTCTCCCGCGTGCCCCCGCAGCCCCCGGGCAGCGGCAGGACGCCTCCGTCAGCCCTCCGCCTTGCCGGCGTCGGCCTTCTTGCGGTCCTGCGCCTCGCCCTCCTCGATCACGGCCTGCGCCACCGCGGCCATGGTCATCCGGCGGTCCATCGAGGTCTTCTGGATCCAGCGGAACGCGGCCGGCTCGGTCAGCCCGAACTTCGTCTGCAGCACGCTCTTCGCCCGGTCCACCAGCTTGCGGGTCTCCAGCCGCTGCGAGAGATCGGCGATCTCCTCCTCCAGCGTCCGCATCTCGGTGTAGCGCGAGACCGCCATCTCGATCGCCGGCACCAGGTCGCTCTTGCTGAACGGCTTCACGATGTACGCCATCGCACCGGCGTCGCGGGCGCGGTCGACGAGCTCGCGCTGCGAGAACGCCGTCAGCATCAGCACCGGGGCGAGGTGCTGCTCGTGGATGCGCTCGGCCGCGGACAGGCCGTCCAGGACGGGCATCTTCACGTCCAGGATCACGAGGTCCGGCTTCAGCTCCTCGACCAGCCGCACCGCCGTCTCGCCGTCCCCGGCCTCACCGACGACGGTGTATCCCTCCTCCTCCAGCATCTCCTTGAGATCCAGGCGGATCAGCGCCTCGTCCTCGGCAATGACGATTCGGGTGATCTGGGGCGACTCGATCTCAAGCGGCTGGGGCTGCTCGTCGGCGGTGCTCACGGGGCTCCTTGTTCCGGCGGGGTGCTGCATGCACGAGCCTACCTAGACACGGTATGTTGGTGTCACGAGGGTGAGCACTTCGCCTTCAAACCTTAGGCCCCGATAGCCCAATCGGCAGCAGGCGATGGTCTCAAACACCATACAGTGTGGGTTCGAATCCCACTCGGGGCACTTTTCCTTCAATTCCAAGGTCGCTACCTGACCCGTCGATCATCACCGGTTCGAGTGATGATCCTCCGCCGGACGGCCGAATCCCCCGTACCGTCGCCGACGATCGGCACTGTGTACGACATGGCCGCCCGGCGGCACGCGCTCGACCTCCACCGCTCGGGGCTGACCCTCAGCCAGACCAGCCGGGCGACGGGCATCTCCCGCTCCGCGATCCGCGCCTGGACGCGCCGCGTCGAGCCGGCCCCCGGCACGACCACCGAGTGCCCGCTCCGCCACGGGGCGCTCGCCCCCGACCGCCCCGCCGCCGACTACGGCTACCTGCTCGGCCTCTACCTCGGCGACGGCTGCCTCAGCGAGGGCCGCCGCGGGGTGTACGCCCTGCGGATCGCCTGCGGGGACGCCTGGCCCGGCCTGATCGACGAGTGCGAGCGGGCCGTCCGCGCCGTACTGCCCACCAGTGCCGTGCTGCGTGTCCCCGCGCCCGGCTGCACCAGCGTGGTCAGCACCGGCAAGCACTGGCCCTGTCTCTTCCCGCAGCACGGCCCCGGCCCCAAGCACCTGCGCCCGATCCGCCTCGCCGGATGGCAGCAGTCCGTGGTCTCGGCCCACCCCTGGGCCTTCGTCCGCGGCCTGATCCACTCCGACGGCTGCCGCACCGTCAACCGGACGACCCGCCGCACCGGCGACACCGTCCGCCGGTACGAGTACCCGCGCTACTTCTTCACCAGCGCCTCGCACGACATCGTCCGGCTGCTCACCGGCACCTTCGACACGCTCGGGGTCGAGTGGCGCCTCCGGGAGCGCCGCACCGGCCACCTGGACGTCTCCGTCGCGCGGCGGGCGTCGGTGAAGTTGATGGACCGTCACGTCGGGCCGAAGTGGTGACGGCGCAGCCCTCCCCCCATGGTTGGGGCTGCGCCGCCGGGCCGTTGGGGGCCGGCCGTGGCTGTGACGCTACCGGGGCGGTCGGGGCGGGTGGGGTGCTGTGACGCGTCCGGGACGGGATCGTCGCAGGGCTGCGGTGTTCGGTTCGCAGCGGTGACGGCGCAGCCGTGGCGGGGCTGCGCCGCCGGCGGGGGTGGTCAGTTGTCGAGTTCGCCGACGTGGTGGACGCGGACGAGGTTGGTGGAGCCGGCGAGGCCGGGGGGCGAGCCGGCGGTGATGACGACGATGTCGCCCTTCCGGCAGCGGCCGAGGCCGATGAGTTGGGCGTCGACCTGGGCGACCATTTCGTCGGTGGTGGGGACGAAGGGGCCGAGGAAGGTCTCGACGCCCCAGGTGAGGGCGAGTTGGCTGCGGACGGCGGGTTCGTAGGTGAAGGCGAGGACGGGGATGGGCGAGCGGTAGCGGGTGAGGCGGCGGGCGGTGTCGCCGCTCTGGGTGAAGGCGATGAGGTACTTGGCGTGGAGGAAGTCGCCGATCTCGGCTGCGGCGCGGGCGACGGCTCCGCCCTGGGTGCGGGGCTTGTTGCGTTCGGTGAGCGGGGGGAGGCCGGCGGCGAGGACGTCTGCCTCGGCGGCTTCGATGATGCGGCTCATGGTGCGGACGGTCTCGACGGGGTACTTGCCGACGGAGGTCTCGCCGGAGAGCATGACGGCGTCGGTGCCGTCGAGGACGGCGTTGGCGACGTCGGAGGCTTCGGCGCGGGTGGGCCGGGAGGCGTGGATCATCGAGTCGAGCATCTGGGTGGCGACGATGACCGGCTTGGCGTTGCGCTTGGCGAGTTTGACGGCGCGTTTCTGGACGATCGGCACCTGTTCCATGGGCATTTCGACGCCGAGGTCGCCGCGGGCGACCATGAGGCCGTCGAAGGCGTCGACGATGGATTCGAGGGCGGCGACGGCCTGGGGCTTCTCGATCTTGGCGATGACGGGGAGGCGGCGGCCCTCTTCGTCCATGATGCGGTGGACGTCCTCGACGTCCTTGCCGCTGCGGACGAACGAGAGGGCGACGAGGTCGGCCCCGAGGCGGAGTGCCCAGCGCAGGTCGTCGACGTCCTTGTCGCTCAGCGCGGGCACGGAGACGGAGATTCCGGGGAGGTTGAGTCCCTTGTGGTCGGAGACGAGGCCGCCTTCGAGCACGGTGGTGCGGACGCGGGGGCCGTCGACGGCGGTGACCTGGAGGCAGACGCGGCCGTCGTCGACGAGGATGTGTTCGCCGGGGACGACGTCGGCGGCGAGGCCGGCGTAGGTGGTGCTGCAGGTGTCGCGGGTACCGGGGAGGTCGTCGACGGTGATGGTGAACTCGTCGCCGCGTTCAAGAAGTACGGGCCCGTCGGCGAAGGTGCCGAGGCGGATCTTCGGGCCTTGGAGGTCGACGAGGATGCCGACGCTGCGGCCGGTCTCGTCGGAGGCCTTGCGGACCCGGCGGTAGCGCTCCTCGTGTTCGAGCTGGGAGCCGTGGCTGAGGTTGAACCGGGCGATGTCCATGCCGGCCTCGACCAGGGCCTTGATCTGGTCGTACGAGTCGGCGGCGGGCCCGAGGGTACAGACGATTTTTGCTCGGCGCATGCCTGTAGAGCGTAGGGATTACCGGGGCGTAACACCGCTGTTCCGCCGGGCCTCCTTGCGGCTGTTGCAGAAAGTTTTGATTAACAACCTGACACATCGTGGCCTTTGGCGCTGTGAGGTCGAATTGGCGTCCGAAGCGGTCGTCGGCGACCAGCGCGAACGCGGCGGGAGGCCGGTCCGGGGCGGGTGCGGACGGTCCGGAGGGTGATGTGTGCGGCGGCGGGTTGACGGAGTGTCGGACGGGCTGCGGGTGTGCGGCGGTGGGGCCGGGTGCCGCGGGCGTCATGCCGGGGTCATCGACATCTCACCTGTCCGCAACGTCGGGGGGCTGTCGCGGCGGGCGTTTTGGCGGCAGACTTCTACGCGCGTTTCTCTACGCGCGTCAACGACGCCTCCGTCGCTGACCGTCCGTCCGCCGCACCACGCTGGAGTCGTCCATGCCCCTGAACCGCCGTGAGTTCGTCTCGCGTTCGGCCGCCACCGCGGCCGGCGCCGCCCTGGCCGGCGGACTGCCCGTCCTCGCCGCCGCCCCCGCCGCCGCGGCCCAGGGCGCGGACGGCGCCGACCGCAGGGCCCCGCAGAAGCAGACGTTCACCGTGATGGGCACCACCGACCTGCACGGCCGGGTCCTCAACTGGGACTACTTCACCGACGCCGAGTACGACGACAAGGCGCACAACGACGTCGGCCTCGCCAAGATCTCCACCCTGGTGAAGCAGGTCCGCGCCGAGAAGGGCTGCCACCGCACCCTGCTCATCGACTCCGGCGACACCATCCAGGGCACCCAGCTCAGCTACTACTACGCCCGCGTCGAGCCCATCACCGCCAAGCGCCCGCCGCGCCACCCGATGGCCGCCGCGATGAACGCCATCGGCTACGACGCCGCCGCCCTCGGCAACCACGAGTTCAACTACGGCATCCCGCTGCTGCGCGCCTACGAGGAGCAGCTGGACTTCCCGCTGCTGGGCGCCAACGCGCTGTACGCCAAGAACGAGCGGCCCGCCTTCGACCCGTACGTCATCAAGGAGATGCACCTCGGGCACGGCCGTCCGCTGCGGGTGGGCATCCTGGGTCTGACCAACCCGGGCATCGCGATCTGGGACAAGGCCAACGTGTCCGGGAAGATGGTCTTCCCGGGGATCGTGGAGGCGGCGAAGAAGTACGTGCCGCGGATGCGGGCGGCCGGTGCGGACGTCGTCGTGGTCTCCTCGCACTCGGGTGCGGACGGCGCCACCTCGTACGGCGACCAGCTGCCGTGGGGCGAGAACGTGTCGGCGCAGCTGGCCGAGGAGGTGCCGGGCGTCGATGCGGTGCTGGTCGGCCACGCGCACAAGGAGATCCCGCAGCGCCTGGTGGTGAACAAGCAGACCGGGAAGAACGTGGTGCTCTCCGAGCCGCTGTGCTGGGGCCAGAGGCTGACCTGTTTCGACTTCGAGGTGGAGTTCTCGCACGGCTCCTGGCAGGTCACCTCGGTCTCCTCGCGGGTGCTGAACTCCAACACGGTGCCGGAGGACCCGGCGATCGTGAAGCTGATCTCCGGCCAGCACAAGAAGGTGGTGGCGTACGTCAACCAGGTGATCGGTACCTGCAAGTCCGAACTGTCCATCGCCGAGGCGCCGTTCAAGGACGTGCCGATCATCGACCTGATCGCCCGGGTGCAGGCGGACACGGTGAAGGCGGCGCTGGCGTCCACCGAGTACGCGAACCTGCCGGTGCTGGCGCAGGCGGCGCCGTTCAACCGCACGGCGGTCATTCCGGCGGGCGATGTGCGGCTGCGGGACGCCGCGGGTCTGTACATCTACGAGAACACCCTGGAGGCGCGCGTCCTGACCGGTGCGCAGATCAAGGACTACCTGGAGTTCTCGGCGCGGTACTTCGCGCAGCTGGCCCCGGGTGCGCCGGTGGATCTCGCGACGCTGACCAATGCCGGGTCGACGCCGGACTACAACTTCGACTCGGTGTACGGGGTTTCGTACGACATCGACATCGCGCAGCCGGCCGGTTCGCGGATCGTGGGGCTGTCGTTCAACGGTGCTCCGATCGACCCGGCGGCGCAGTTCGTGCTGGCGGTGAACAACTACCGGGCGGGCGGTGGCGGCAACTTCCCGCACGTGGCGGCGGCGAAGTCGGTGTGGTCGAACTCCGAGGAGATCCGCAACACCATGATCGCCTGGGTGAAGGCCAAGGGCGTGATCGACCCGGCGGACTTCGGCGGCGTGACCTGGCGCCTGGTCCGCGCGGGCGTGCCGGTGTTCTAGGCCGGCTCGGCCCGTGGGTGCGCCGTAGGGGGCGCGGGGGACTGCGCGGTCCCCCGCGCCCCCGGCGGGGCTCCCGTCCGGCACGGCCGGGCGGGGCCCGTCAGGCGCGGCGGCGGACGGTGGAGGGCGGGGTGAGTTCCTGGCGGCCGCCGGTGGCGAGCATGCGGACCTCGTCGCGGTCGCTGATCTCGGCGCGGACGATGCCGCTGTCGTCCGTGTACACCGGGTGGCCGCCTGGGCCGAGGGTGCCGGTGGGGTGAACCACGACGATGTCGTCGGTGTCCTGGCCGGGGTGCGGGAAGGAGAGCTCGTACTCGGTCATGGGGCACCTCCTCGGGCCTCGCGGGTGCGTGGGCCGCTCACCAGTGTCGCGCCCCGGCGGCGTCCGCGCGCTTCGGGAACCCGGGGGCGGGGTGCTGCGTCCCACTGCCGTTCGGTTCGGTTCGTACCGGGTTGGTACCGGCAGGGGGTGTGCGGAATGCGCAGGGGTGTGGTGGCGGCGCTGCTGGGGCTGGTGCTGTCGGGGTGCGCCAGCACGGTGGTACGCAGCAGTGGCCCGGAGGAGGGGTCGGCGACGGCGGACGCTCCTGCGCGGCAGCGGGCGGCGCAGGTGGCGGCGGCGTGGCCGGGGTCGGAGCAGGAGCGGGTGTGGCGGTCCGGCTACTACCCGGTCGACGTGCCGGTGGAGTGGTTGCCGAAGGACGCCTTCCACGGGGGTGAGGACAAGGCCGCGTACTACGCGGGGCGGCTGGTGCTGGCGGGCGGGCTGCCGCAGACGTTCTCGGGGCTGGCGCAGGTGCGGTGGGCGGACGGGTCGGAGCTGACGCTGCCGCTGCGGTCGGCGGACTCGGTGTTCCGCTCGTTGACGGAGGGCAAGCCGGGCTGCCAGGGGAAGTGCGACCGGCCGCTGAAGGTGACGGGGGCGGAGCCGGGGACGCGGGAGGTGTCGACGAGCCGCGGCCGGGCGGAGATCCCGGTGTGGCGGTTCTCGGTGGCGGGGTACGCGGATCCGTTCGTGTATCCGGCGGTGGCGGCGCAGCAGCCGCCGGTGCCGCCCGGGGCCGGGGTGGAGGTGCCGGGGGCCCGGCCTGCGGCGTTCTCGGCGGCGTCGGCGGACGGGACGGTCCTGACGGCGGGGGTGGCGCACGGCAGCTGTGAGCGGGTGGAGCGGGTCGAGGCGTACGAGACGGGGAAGGCCGTGGTGCTGATCGCGCGGGTGCGGTCGGCGGTGTCGCCGGGGACGGTGTGCGATCTGGCGATGCACTACTCGCCGGTGGACGTCCGGCTGGACGGTCCGCTGGACGGCCGGGTGGTTCTGGACCTGGCGACGGGTGCCCCGCAGGTGCCCAGGGGCGGCCCGGACGGCGGGCCGGCCCGCGGCCAAGACGGCGGGCAGTAGAAGCTCCCTGTGGACCGGGTTCGTCGAGGAGGGGCGGGCGCTGTGGCGTGGCGGGCCCGGGCACAGCTGCCGATGGAGTCGGCGGCACCGGCACCGGCGTCGACGACCGAACCGGCTCTGCGGACGGGCCTGTCGGCGCCGAACGTGTCGCACCACCTGGCGGCACTGCATGCGGCGGGGCCGGTGGCGCGGCACCGCGGCGGCCGCAGCGTCCTGTGCTGCGGACACCGGTGGCGGGGGCAGGCGGCTGAGCGGGCTCGCCTTCGGGGCAGCCGGGCGACCACTAGGGCGTAGTTCTCCCCCGGCCTTCGGCCGGGAGGTGCCCCCCACGCGCCCCTGAGGGTCGCCCTGTTGCTCTAGCGGTCTGCGAGGTCGTGCAGTCGGGTGAGGGCGTCCTCTGCGGAGGTGAGGACGGAGATGTGGCCGTCGTCGGGGCGGGTCCACAGCTCGGCGCCGGGGATGCGGCGGGCGAGCCAGTGGCTGTGGCTGCTGGGGACGATGCGGTCGCGGTCGCCGTGCAGGAGGAGGACGGGGGTGCGGATCCGGCCGGGGGTGAAGCCCCAGGGGGCGGTGTAGGCGAGGTCGTCGTCGATCAGTGCGGCGGGGCCGGCGGAGAGGGCGGGGCCGACGACGGTGTCCAACCAGGACCAGGGGCCGTGCAGGGCGGCGAGGTCGGCCGGGGTGAACTCGGGGTCGTAGTCGGCGCCGTGGGCGTGTTGGTGGTGTTCCTTGACGGTGCGGCCCGCGACGGCGGCCTGCAGGGAGGCGACCCCGGAGGCGGTCATCCCGGCGTACCAGTCGAGACCGTCGGCGCCGTACGGGGCGAGTCCGGCGATGCTTGCGGCCGCAAGGACGCGGTCGGGCAGCAGGGCGGCGCAGGCGAGGGCGTGCGGGCCGCCGCCGGAGTGGCCGAGGGCGGCGAAGCGCTCGATACCGAGGGCAGAGGCGAGGGCGGCGGTGTCGGCGGCCGCGGAGGCGATGTCCCGGCCGGGGCGGGGGGTGGATCCGCCGTAGCCGGGGCGGTCGTACGAGACGAAGCGGATGCCGAGCCGGGCGGCCGCGGGGAGGAGCGGCTCGGGCGGTGCGCCGAGGTTGGGCGTGCCGTGGTGCCAGACGACGGTGAGTGGGGCGTCCGCGGGCCCGGTGTCGTAGTACCGGAGGGTGCGGCCGTCGGGCAGGGTGAGGGCGGTCTCCGTCATGGTGCGCACACTACCGGCCGGGGCCGACAGCGGGCCCCGGCCGACGGCGGGTCACATCGGGAGCCGGGTCAGAACGGGAAGCGGCTGCGGCCGTGCTGGATGGAGATCCACTTGACGGTGGTGAAGGCCTCCACGGTGGCGTCGCCGTTGAGGCGGCCGACGCCGGAGTTCTTCTCGCCGCCGAAGGGCACGATCGGCTCGTCGGCGATGGTGCCGTCGTTGATGTGGATCATGCCGGTCTCGATCCGCTGGGCGAGCCGGACGCCGCGCTCGATGTCGCCGGTGTGGACGGCGCCGCTGAGGCCGAACGGGGTGTCGTTGGCGATCTCCACGGCCTCCTCGTCGCCGTCGAAGGGCACCACGACGACGACCGGGCCGAAGATCTCGCGGCGCAGCACGGGGGCGTCGTGGGGCACGCCGGTGAGGACGACCGGGTCCATCAGGGTGCCGACGGTGGAGCCGCGGAGCAGGACCTCGGCGCCGTCGGCGACGGCCTGGTCGACCTGGGCGGTGACGGAGTCGGCCTGGGCGGTGTTGATGAGCGGGCCGATGTCGGTGGCCGGGTCCTGCGGGTCGCCGACGGTGAGGGTGCGGATCTTGGCGACGAACCGGGTGGTGAACTCGTCGAGGACGGAGCGGTCGACGAGGACGCGGTTGGCGGCCATGCAGACCTGGCCCTGGTGGGCGAAGCGGCTGAAGACGGCGGCGTCCACGGCGTAGTCGAGGTCGGCGTCGTCGAGGACGATCAGGGCGCTGTTGCCGCCGAGTTCGAGGACGGAGCGCTTGAAGTGGGAGGCGGCGACGGTGGCGACGTGCCGGCCGACGGCGTCGGAGCCGGTGAAGGCGATGACCTTGGGGACGGGGTGCTCGATGAAGGCGTCGCCGATCTCGGCGATGTCGGTGAGGACGACGTTGAGCAGGCCGACGGGCAGGCCGGCGTCCTCAAGGAGCTTGGCGATCAGGGTGCCGCCGGTGATCGGGGCATCCTGGTGGGGCTTGAGGACGACGCCGTTGCCGAGGGCGAGCGCGGGGGCGACGGCCTTGAGGGAGAGGAACAGCGGGAAGTTGAAGGGGCTGATCACGCCGACGACGCCGACGGGCAGGCGGTAGAGGCGGTTCTCCTTGCCGTCGACGGGGGAGGGCAGGATGCGGCCCTCGGCGCGCAGCGAGAGCTGCATGCACTCGCGGAGCATGTCCTTGGAGAGGGATATCTCGAAGCCGGCCTTGAGGCGGGTGCCGCCGAGCTCGGCGATGATGGTGTCGGTGATCTCCTGCTCGCGCTCCTCGAGGAGGCGCAGGGCGCGCTCGAACACCAGGCGCCGGGCGTAGGGGTTGGTGCGGGCCCAGGTGCGCTGGGCGCGTTCGGCGGCCCGGTAGGCCTGGTCGACCTCGTCGGCGGTGGCGACGGTGATGGAGGCGAGCTTCTCCCCGTTGTACGGGTTGATGTCGACGATGTCCCACGAGCCGCTGCCGGGGCGCCACACGCCGTCGATGTACTGCTGCGACAGTTCCGTGAAGTGAGACATCCGCTGCCTTTCGATGAGTTCCGTCCGCGCGAACGGATTTGACGGAATCTCATCCTACTGACCGACGATCAGATGTCTCCGAGAACAGAGCGGAGAAGTGCCAGTGAATCCTCGGGGGTGAGGCTGGCCTCGCTGAGCCGCTGCAGGGCGGCGGTGTACTCGGCGACCTC